>NZ_SRLH01000009.1 GCF_004745595.1 Flavobacterium humi | reverse complement strand
TCAAAATCCAGACTGTTTCCACCACCTTTAATCTCGTCATCTTTTTCCTTACCATTAAACCCGTAACGGTAGGCTGTACCTGACCCATGCCTGTTTGGCACTAGCATTCCAAAAGGATAGTAACAAATTTATGTCAATGTGCTTATTTAACTACTCTTGGAAAGGTATTTTAAAAAGATAAAAATGTCGAATTAAGTAATTTTCCGGCATTTTTTGATGGCTAAAACCGATGTAAAAAGAACGTTTTCCAACAGTAAAAATAGCAAAAAAATAATGGGGTAGGGCTAATAAAAAATCCCATCTGTAAATAAGATGGGATTTTATAAATAGCAATTTTAAAATGATTAATCAAATTCGGAAGTGAAGAATAATTTCACCGTCGGGAATTTGCTTTGTGTCATTTGTATGGAAAAATCGGAATCGGCTAAAAATACCAACTGGCCGTATTTGTCTTTTGCCAGGAATTTTTGCTTGATACGTTTGAATTCGGCAAATTCCTCATTTTTTGGATCTTCCGGTTTTACCCAACAGGCTTTATAGGCCGGGAAATTCTCATAGGTACATTTTGCTCCGTATTCGTGTTCCAAACGGTATTGGATTACCTCATACTGAAGCGCCCCCACGGTCCCGATCACTTTACGGTTGTTCATTTCCAGTGTAAAGAGCTGGGCCACACCTTCGTCCATTAGCTGGTCAACACCTTTTTCCAATTGCTTGGATTTTAACGGATCGGCATTGTTGATGTATCGGAAATGCTCCGGAGAGAAGCTTGGGATTCCTTTGAAGCTCATTTGTTCGCCTTCCGTCAGGGTATCGCCAATCTTGAAATTCCCGGTATCGTGAAGCCCGACAATATCACCGGGATAAGAAATATCGACAATCTCTTTTTTCTCGGCAAAGAAGGCATTCGGGCTGGAGAATTTCAGGTTTTTGCCCTGGCGTACGTGCAAATAAGGTTTGTTTCTTTCGAAGGTTCCTGAAACGATTTTGACAAAAGCCAGACGGTCCCTGTGTTTTGGGTCCATATTGGCATGGATTTTAAATACGAATCCGGACATTTTCTCTTCTTTTGGATCTACCAAACGGGTTTCGGATTCTTTTGGCCTTGGTGTCGGGGCAATTTCAACGAAGCAATCCAACAGTTCGCGGACTCCGAAATTATTCAGCGCCGAACCGAAAAATACAGGCTGTAATTTTCCGTCAAGGTAATCCTCACGGTTAAAATCCGGGTATACTTCACGGATCAGTTCCAGTTCTTCCCGAAGTTTATCTGCCGGTTTCTGTCCGATGATTTTTTCCAGTTCCGGGCTTTCCACATCGCTGATGGCAATGACATCTTCAATGTTCTTGCGGCTGTCTCCACTGAAAAGGTTGATGTTTTTCTCCCAAATATTGTAAATTCCCTGGAAATCGTAGCCCATTCCGATAGGGAAACTCATTGGGGTTACGGTCAGGCCTAATTTCTTTTCCACTTCGTCCATCAGGTCAAAAGCATCTTTTCCCTCACGGTCCAGTTTGTTGATGAAAACCAGGATCGGGATTTTACGCATCCTGCAGACGGCTACGAGTTTTTCGGTTTGCTCCTCGACTCCTTTTGCCACGTCAATGACCACAATAACACTGTCTACGGCTGTTAATGTCCTGAAAGTGTCTTCGGCAAAATCCTTATGCCCGGGAGTATCCAGGATGTTGATTTTTTTGTCGTGGTAGTTGAAAGCCAACACGGATGTGGCCACCGAAATCCCTCTTTGGCGCTCAATTTCCATGAAATCGGAAGTGGCTCCTTTTTTGATTTTATTATTTTTTACGGCACCGGCTTCCTGGATAGCTCCTCCGAACAACAATAATTTTTCCGTTAATGTTGTTTTACCGGCATCGGGATGCGATATGATCCCGAAAGTCCTCCTGCGCTCTATTTCTTTTAAGAAACTCATGTTTAAAAATTTTGGCAAATATACAAATACATTATTCTTTGAGGCGAAGTTGGCAGCGGTAATTTTTTTGAGGGACTTAAACTAAAGTTTCTGAAATTGACAGGTTGCTTGAAGGATTTCTTTTTTCAGATATAATTTTTTGTTAATACATAGTGATATAGTTGTATAATGTGTTCGAATTGTTATTTTTGTTCGTTATTAAAAAATTGACCAAAAAAGATTGTAAATAAAACCAAAAATGAATATTAATAAATTAATTTTAGGACTTGCACTGGCTTTGAACTGCATCGCTTTTGCTCAAACCGAAAAAAAGGAAGTTCTTTTTACTGTTGACGATAAGCCGTATTATACAGATGAGTTTGCAAGGGTTTACAAGAAAAACCTGGATTTGGTGAAAGACGAATCCCAAAAAGACCTTGATCAGTACCTGGAACTTTATATTGGTTATAAGCTTAAGATTAACAAAGCAAACAAAATTGGGCTTCAGTACAATACAAAATACATAAACGAGCTGAAATCCTACAGGACACAGCTTACAAAAAATTATACTTCGGATGTTAAGGTGACCAAAGCCTTAATTGACGAAGGGTACGACAGGTACCAAAGAGAAATCAGGGCATCCCATATCCTGATTACTGTTGATGAAAATGCTGCTCCGGCAGATACTCTCAAAGCCTATCACAAAGCCATGGATATCCGTAAGAAAGCATTGGCCGGCGAAAAATTTGAAGACCTGGCGGTTGCCTTATCGCAAGATCCTTCCGCTAAGGAAAATAAAGGGGACCTAGGGTATTTTTCAGCGTTTAGAATGGTATATGCTTTTGAAACAGCTGCTTACAAGACCAAAGTAGGGGAAATTTCCATGCCGGTACGTACAAGATTCGGTTACCATATTATAAAGGTAGTGGATTCCCGTGCAAACCGCGGTGAAGTTTCGGTAGCCCATATCATGATCTTAAAGCCGACATCTACCAACCAGGCGGATATCGATAAAGCAAAATCGACCATTCAGGATATTTACACCAAGTTAAAGCAAGGCGAGAATTTCGAGAACCTGGCCAACCAATTTTCCCAGGATAAGAATTCTGCTTCCAAGGGAGGCGTTTTGCCGCGTTTCGGTTCGGGACAGCTTAGTTCTGAAGAATTCGAGAATGTGGCTTTCGGCCTGACTACCCCAAATGAATATTCGGCGCCTTTCGAGAGTCAGTTTGGCTGGCACATTGTGAAGCTTGTTGAAAAATTCCCAATAAAGAAATTATCTGAGATGGAACGAGAATTGGATACGAAAATCAGGAAAGATGACCGTTCCCGACTCATTACAAATTCGCTTACCTCTAAACTCCGTAAAAAATATACGGTAGTACGAGATGAAAAAATGTACGCTAAAATAAAAGCCATCGTTACCGATAAATATTTTACCGGAGAGTGGGGATTCCCAACAAACATCAGGGAGTTTAACGATCCTTTGGTCACTATTGACGGAAAATACAATGTCAAGGCTATGGCCTTCTTAAAAGTACTCGATGCGCAGCAAAAAACAGAATCAAAAGTAAGGCCTATCGGGAAACTGGTAGACTTGTATTATAAAGATTTTGAGGATACGCAGTTGAATAATTACTATAATGAAAACCTGGAAACGGAATTCCCGGAATTTTCAAATGTTATGGATGAATATCGAGACGGATTGCTGCTTTTCGATTTGATGGAAAGAGAAATCTGGAACAAAGCCAAGCAGGATACAGTAGGGTTGTCAAACTATTTTAAAGCAAACCTGGCAAAGTACCAATGGAAAAAAAGAGCAACGGTTTTAACCGCTTCTTCCACCAAAATGGAAATTGCCAAAGAAGCCAGGAAGTTGCTTAAAAAGGATAAAACCCCGGACTTTATCAAAACAACATTAAATACCAATGATGTGGTAAATGTCATGATAAAACAGGAAACGATTGAAGAAGGTGCCGAAAATGCCCCTAAAAACATCGCTTTCAAAACAGGTGTTTCGGATGTGTATAAGGATGGTGATTTCTATTTCGTAACGGAAGTGAAAGATGTACTGCCAGCAGGCCCTAAAAGCATTGATGATGCGCGTGGGAAAGTTATCAATGATTACCAGCAGTACCTTGAGGACAACTGGGTGGCTGAGCTTAAAAAAGAATTCAAAGTTGAAGTAAATAAAGAGGTCTTTGAAAAAGTAAAAGCTTCAATACTAAAGAATAATTAACGACGTAAATAAAAAAAATGAGAATTTTAAACAGTAGGATCAATTTAATAATAGCACTTTCGATGCTTTCTTTCGGTGTTTTTGCACAAGGAAAGAAGCAAAAAGTTGATGGCGTAGTGGCAGTTGTAGGTGATTATGTTATTTTGGATTCGGATATCGATAAAACATATATTGAACTTTCAAGCCAGGGTGTCGATACTAAAGATATCAAACGTTGTGAAATGTTGGGCAAATTGCTGGAAGATAAATTATACGCCCACCAGGCCATTCAGGACAGTATCGTAGTTACCGATGCTGATGTGAACACGAAACTTAACGAACAGATTGGCTATATGGTTGAGCAGCTGGGTTCTATGGAAAAAGTAGTCCAGTATTTCAAGAAAACAAGCGAGCAGGATTTCAGGGCAGAGCTTTTTGATATTATCAAAGAGAATAAACTGACCGCGGAAATGCAGAAAAAGATCGTAGACGAAGTTTCCATAACGCCGGAAGAAGTGCGTGATTTTTTCAAGAAAATCCCAAAAGAGGAACTTCCTGTTTTCGGTGCGGAAATGGAAGTGGCCCAAATTGTGGTAAAACCGGCCGTTTCCCAGGAGGCCAAGCAGAAAGTGATAGATCAGTTAAAAGGATTCAAAAAAGACGTCCAGGAGAACGGCGCCAGTTTTTTCAGTAAGGCGGTTTTATATTCCGAAGACCCGGGATCCCGCTCCAATGGAGGTTTCTATAAAATGGACCGTAGAACGCAGTTCGTAAAGGAATTCAAGGATGTGGCGTTCAGTTTGAATGAAGGTGAGATTTCGGAGCCTTTCGAAACCGAATTCGGCTTCCATATTATTTACCTGGAAAAGATAAGAGGACAGGAAATTGACCTGCGCCATATTGTTATTGCGCCGAAAGTTACCCCAGAAGCATTGAAGGAAGCCAAGGAAAAAGCGGAATTGATCCGTACCAGGATTTTAAACAAGGAAATCACTTTTGCCGAAGCTGCCCGTACAATGTCCGACGAGAAAGAAACCCGTAACGACGGAGGGATTTTAACAAACCCAAAAACCCACGATACCCGTTTTGAACTGACTAAAATGGATCCTTCCCTGTACAGCCAGGTGGCGAACCTGAAAGACAACGAAGTTTCATTGCCAGTGGTGGATGAAGACCGTACAGGAGGAAAATTTTACAAAATAATGACTGTTACCAATCGTTATGAGGAGCATACGGCCGATTATTCCAAAGATTATGGCCGTTTGAAAGAATTGGCCCTGAAGGAAAAGCAAATCAAAGCCATTGCAAAATGGTCTGAAGAGAAAATCAAGGAAACGTACATCAAAATCAATGGTGAATACCGCGACTGCGCTTTTACCAACAATTGGTTGAAAAAATAAATTTTTATTAATTCAGGGAAAAGAGTTAGTTTTATGATTTCATAGTGCTAACTCTTTTTTTATTTAAAATATAGTCAAATGTCTGATGTTGCCGCCATTCAAAATCTGGTTCAGAAACAGAAAGAATTAAAACAGGAAATTGCTAAAATCATCGTAGGCCAGGAAGAAGTGGTAAACCAGATCGTCCTGAGTATCTTCTCCGGAGGGCATGCTTTGCTGGTGGGTGTTCCAGGATTAGCCAAAACACTTATGGTCAATACCATTTCGCAAGCTTTGGGACTTGATTTCAAAAGGATCCAGTTTACACCCGATTTGATGCCTTCCGATATTTTAGGGAGCGAAATCCTGGACGAAAGCAGGAATTTCAAATTCTTGAAAGGACCGATCTTCTCTAATATCATCCTTGCCGATGAGATAAACCGTACTCCGCCAAAAACGCAGGCCGCTTTATTGGAAGCCATGCAGGAAAAATCGGTGACCATTGCAGGGCAGCATCATAAATTGGACTTGCCTTTCTTTGTATTGGCCACCCAAAACCCTATCGAACAGGAAGGGACTTACCCGTTGCCGGAAGCGCAGCTCGACAGGTTTATGTTTGCCATAAAATTGGATTATCCTTCTTTTGCGGAAGAAGTCCAGGTAGTAAAAAGCACCACCAACGATTTTTCAGAACAGGTAAATCCGTTGTTTACCGCGCAGGAAATTATTGATTTCCAGCATTTGATCCGCCGTATCCCTGTGGCTGACAACGTAATCGAATATGCTGTGACCCTGGTTTCAAAAACACGTCCGGACAATGCGTTGTCAAATGATTTCATCAAAAACTACCTTGACTGGGGAGCCGGGCCAAGGGCTTCGCAAAACCTGATTTTAGCGGCCAAAACACATGCGGCGCTTAACGGGAAGTTTTCTCCGGATATCGAAGATGTACAGGCGGTTGCTACCGGAATCCTGCGTCATCGTATTATTAAAAACTATAAAGCGGATGCAGAAGGAATTTCTGAAGAAATGATTATTAAGAAATTGTTTTAATCAGGGATTGTTCTTTTAACTATCTTTATATCAGTATATTAATTATTGTTGAATGAAAAATAATAATATTTCAATCAAAATAGGGCTTGCCTTTTGCCTGTCGATCCTGTTTTCTTTCCACGTTTCGGCACAATTGCATTGGTATCCTTTAACTTCTGTGCCGGCCAACACGGATGCACAGCGCTTTGATGATGTTTTTTTTCTGGACAATAACCTGGGATGGGCTATGGGCGGAGGCCATGCTGTGGTGTACAAAACCATTGATGGCGGCGTTACCTGGACTCCTCAACTTAATGAAGGAAATTTAGGATCCAACTATTATTTCCGCAATGTCGAATTCCTTACACCGCAAATCGGTTTCGTAGGAACCTTGATAAATAATAAATTCTTCAAAACCATCGATGGCGGCACGACCTGGAACCTGGTGACCAATATCCCCACGGCACCGAAAGCCATTTGCGGCCTGGATGCCGTAGGAACTTCGACTGTGTACGGATGCGGGGCGTATTTCGGGCCTGCTTTTATCATCAAATCAACAGACAGCGGCGCAACCTGGCAATACATCAATATGTCAGCGTATGCGACCGGTTTAGTGGAAATCATGTTCCTGGATGAAAATGTCGGATATGTTTCCGGTAAGAACAATACCGGGGCCGTTATTTTAAAAACAACAGACGGAGGAGCCACCTGGACCTCGATTTATAATTCAGGAATAGCCGGGGAATATGTCTGGAAAATGCAGCTGCTGCAAAACAATACCAACATTATTTTTGGCGCTATCGAATCGGTTGCTCCTAATCCCGGAAAACTAATTAAATCTACGGATGCCGGGGTAACATGGGTGTCGAAAAACGCACCTGAAACCGATATCCAGGCGGTAGGCTTCGTGAGTGAAAACCACGGCTGGATGGGCGGGCATAACACCGGATTCTACGAAACCCTTGACGGCGGTACGACCTGGACCAACCTGAATGTGGGCAGCAATCTGAACCGGATTTTTATCCTCAATGATGATTTGGCTTATGCCTGCGGGACTGCCATTTACAAGTATAATGATGAAAACCTGGGAACAGGCGATTTTGAAGAGTCGGGAAGGATTCCGCTTATCGCCAAAGTACAGCCTAATCCTATTACAGACAAACTCAACGTTTCAATTGATTTCAGGGATGTTGATAACCTGGTAATCGAGCTGTACGACCAATTGGGCAAACGGATCAAGGAACTGAAAGTGGACACCATTAACGCGGCCGGCCGAAAGACATACTCGTTCGATTTCCCGTACCCTTCCGGCGTGTATTTTGTAAACCTCCACACCAATACGGGCAGGCAATCTGTTAAAGTTTTCAAATAATTTTTATTGGGCGATAAAGATTCCAATAGTGAGGAGTGTTTTTTCGAATATAGAATTCTCTTTTTTAAGAATCTAAATTCATAATTCAACAATATAAATTATTATTTTTGAGGATTCTTAAATTTATAGCCAATAATTAACTTTTTATTGAAGTTTATTTAGTAAAGTAGAATGTTTATAAATAATAATTCTTCAAAAACATCAAATCACTAAAAATTTTTTATTCCGTTGGGAATTTGTAAATTTGTCTGATTTTAACAAACAAACAAGTCTAATATAACATATTCATACTATGGCATTTGATATAGAAATGATTGAAAAAGTGTATGCAAACATGGCAACAAGGGTGGATAAAGCCCGCGAATTGGTTGGCCGTCCGCTTACATTGACAGAAAAGATTTTATACACACACCTTTGGTCGGGAAATCCTTCGGAAGTTTACAAAAGAGGTGTTGATTATGTAGATTTCGCCCCGGACAGGGTAGCTTGCCAGGACGCAACAGCACAAATGGCATTGTTGCAGTTTATGCATGCAGGAAAAAATAAAGTAGCTGTTCCTACAACGGTTCACTGCGATCACTTAATCCAGGCAAAAGTAGGGGCAAAAGCGGATTTGGCCGTTGCGAATTCGCAATCCAAAGAAGTTTTCGATTTCTTATCTTCTGTTTCAGATAAATACGGTATCGGTTTCTGGAAGCCGGGAGCTGGAATCATCCACCAAGTGGTTTTGGAAAATTATGCTTTCCCTGGAGGAATGATGATTGGTACAGATTCACACACTGTAAATGCAGGAGGTTTGGGGATGTTGGCTATTGGTGTTGGTGGTGCCGATGCGGTAGATGTAATGTCCGGAATGGCTTGGGAGTTGAAATTCCCTAAACTTATCGGTGTGAAATTGACCGGGAAACTAAATGGTTGGACTGCGCCAAAAGACGTTATCCTAAAAGTTGCGGACATCCTTACTGTAAAAGGGGGAACCGGAGCTATTGTAGAATATTTCGGAGAAGGAGCATTGAATATGTCTTGTACCGGAAAAGGGACTATCTGTAACATGGGAGCTGAAATCGGAGCAACGACTTCAACATTCGGTTACGATGATTCCATGAGAAGGTATTTAGCCGCTACAGATCGCCAGGATGTTGTGGATGCTGCAGATAAAGTAGCTTCTTACTTAACGGCAGATGCTGAAGTGTATGCTAACCCGGAACAATATTTCGACCAACTGATCGAAATCAACCTTTCAGAATTGGAGCCGCACATCAACGGTCCTTTTACTCCGGACAGAGGAACTCCTGTTTCAAAAATGAAAGAAGAGGCTACCACAAACGGATGGCCGCTAAAAGTAGAGTGGGGACTGATCGGTTCTTGTACCAACTCTTCTTATGAAGATATGGCTCGTGCTGCTTCTATTGTAGAGCAGGCTGTTGCGCATGGTATTACGCCAAAAGCGGAATTCGGTATCAACCCGGGCTCTGAGCAAGTTCGTTATACGATAGAAAGAGATGGTATCATCGCTACTTTCGAAAAAATGGGAACCAAAGTATTTACCAATGCCTGTGGGCCATGTATCGGTCAGTGGGACAGGGCTGGTGCCGATAAAGGAGAAAAAAATACGATTGTCCACTCGTTCAACCGTAACTTCTCAAAACGTGCCGATGGCAACCCGAATACCCATGCCTTTGTAACGTCTCCGGAAATGGTGGCTGCTTTGGCAATCTCAGGAGATTTGAGTTTTAACCCGATTACAGATACTTTATTGAATGATAAAGGTGAAGCTGTAAAATTGAATCCGCCAACAGGTGACGAATTGCCAAGCAAAGGATTTGACGTAGAAGATGCCGGTTTCCAGGCGCCGTCTGAAGATGGTAGCGGAGTTCAGGTAGTGGTTTCGCCTACATCGGACCGTTTGCAGTTATTGGCGCCTTTCTCTCCTTGGGATGGGAAAAATATTACCGGTGCGAAATTATTGATCAAAGCTTTCGGGAAATGTACTACCGACCATATTTCTATGGCAGGTCCTTGGTTGCGTTTCCGTGGCCATTTGGATAATATCTCCAATAATATGCTGATTGGTGCCGAAAATGCATTCAACCAGAAAGCAAATTCCGTTAAGAACCAATTAAACGGCCAATACGCTGAAGTTCCGGCGGTACAAAGAGCTTATAAAGCGGCTGGGATTCCTTCTATCGTTGTGGGTGACCATAACTACGGTGAAGGCTCTTCACGCGAGCATGCGGCTATGGAGCCTCGTTTCCTAGGTGTGAGCGCGGTATTGGTGAAATCTTTTGCCCGTATCCACGAAACAAACCTTAAAAAACAGGGAATGTTGGCCTTGACTTTTGCAAACGAAGCGGATTATGATAAAATCCAGGAAAACGACACGATCAATTTCCTTGACCTGACCACATTTGCTCCAGGAAAGCCATTGACTCTTGAGTTTGTCCATGAAGATGGCTCGAAAGATACCATTTTGGCAAACCATACCTACAACGAAGGCCAAATCGGTTGGTTTGTAGCAGGTTCGGCTTTAAATTTGATTGCTGCAGGTAAAGCGTAATTTAAATTTTAATTATAAAATGCAAACTTCCGGTGAAAGCCGGGAGTTTTTTTATTTTGATTTCTTATCTTGTGAAAAAATTAAACTTCTTCAGTATTGAAGCCTAAAAATTCCCCCCAATGAAATTTTATAAGCTTTTTTTATTCCTTTTCGCGATAATGCCCACCATTATTTTTTCTCAGGAAAAAATAAAACATACTGTGACCAAAGGAGAATCAGTATACAGCATTGCCAAAAAATACCAGGTGAAACCTTCTGAGATTATCGATTTAAACCCGAAAGCCAAGAAAACATTAAAACTCAATACTGTTTTGCTGGTGCCTAACAAAGGATACAAACCGGAAGAAAATACAGTAAGCAGTACACCGGTAATCCATGAAGTTTTGGCCAAGGAAACCTTATACGGTATTTCGAAAAAGTACAAAGTCAGTATTGATAAAATAAAACAAGCCAATCCCGCTATTGAAACCGAAGGATTGAAATTAGGCAGTAAAATAACAATTCCTGGCACTTTAGAAGCCGTTGCAACTGTGGTGGAAGTAGCCGATGCTGTAGAAAACACGACTGCGTCCGGAGAAGAAATCGTGCACAAAGTGCTGCCGAAAGAAACCAAATACAAAATCTCTAAACAATATAAGGTCAGCATTGCCGAACTGGAAAGGTTAAACCCTGAAATCGTAAAAGGGCTTCCTGTAGGTTATGAGCTGATTATCCGTCAAGGGACCAAAAAAGAGACTGCTCCTGTCGTTGCTCCGCAAATTGAAGAAGAGGAAGAGGAAGGAGAGGAAGTGATAGCAACAAGCTCTTCACAGATAAAAGTGTTGGAAATCAAGGAGTCTTCTGAAAATACACCTGTTGCCGAAGTAGCGCCGCTTTCGCCTGAAAACATGACCAAAGCCGATTTCCTGATTGCCAAGGCATCTGAAAACCTGGGCGCCCGCTACCGAAGCGGAGCTACAGGGAATGGAGGTTTTGATTGTTCGGGGTTGATGTTTGCCACGTTTAAAAACATTGAAATGACCTTACCAAGGTCCTCCCACGAAATGGCAGCCGGAGCCGGTGTTAAAATAAGCCGGAGCCAGGCCCAGAAAGGCGACCTGATCTTTTTTGCTACCATGGGGCGCGGACGCGTAAGCCATGTGGGTATGATTACGGAAGTTACCGAGACCGAAATCAAGTTTATACATTCGTCTACCAGTGCAGGTGTGATTATTTCTTCTGTGAATGAGCCGTATTATGCCAAGCGTTTTGTGCAGGTAAACAGGGTTTTGAATAATTAAACCCAAAACAAAGGTTTTATACCCAGTCGGTTTTTGCTATGGCATACTCGAAGTTCAGCTTTTCGGGCTCACCGTGATAGGCCACATTGATTTCCCGCGTTTTTTTAGCTCCCAGCCGCTCAATAGCTTTTTGCGAACGGATGTTTTCTGCCCCGATGTGGAAATAGACGTTGTCCGAAAATTGAAAGGCATAATCAAGCATGAGTTTTTTTACAGACGGGTTATAGGCTGATCCCCAATAGGCTCGGCCGTAGAAAGTATAACCGATCAGGACGCTTTTGCCAACTTCATCCAAATCATAAAACCGCGTACTCCCGATGGCCGTTTGGGTTTTTTGGTCGATAATCAGGAAAGCACCTTTGGAGGCTATGGCACCTTCGAAAAAAATTTGGAAAACGGGCCTCTGGTACCTGTTTTTGTTGGGATGCTGTTCCCAAACCAAAGGATCTGACGCTATAGTGTATAGGGCTTCAAAATCAGATTCCTGAAGCGGTTTAAGAAGGACCAATTCGTTTTCAAGGGTGGGTTGCAGGTTCATGTAGCGACTGTTGAAAGTGTTTTTTAAAGGACTGGAATTATCTTACTGCAGTTCGAGCTTCATCATAATATCGGTTTGTTTGTCATTTCCCATAACGAAAGTATGTTTGTCAAAGGCAACGAAACCGTTTTTGGTATAAAACCCGATGGCTCTTTTGTTCTCTTCCCAAACACCCAGCCAGATGTACAGCAACTGATGCTCTTTGGCAATGGCAATGGCTTTGTTGTAAAGCGACTGGCCTATGTTTTGCCCGAAATAGTCTTTGGTTACATAAATACGTTCTATTTCCAGGGCTTTAGGATCTTTTAATTCGGTTTGGGCCGGGCCGAAATTGACTTTTAGGTAACCGATGGTACGATTGTCTATTTTGGCCAGGTAGAATTCAGAATAAGGATTGCTGATTTCTTCCCGGAGTTTCGGATGGGTTATGTTTTGGTCTAAATACAACTGCATGTTTTCTTGCGAATTGTCATCGGCAAAGGTGTCATAGAAGGTTTTCTGGCTGATGAGCAGAAGGATTTCGATATCATCGATTGTGGCTTTGGTAATTTGCAGCGTGTTTTCCATAAAGAGAGGAATTGGTTGTATCAAAGATAAGGAATAAGTTGCAGTATTCAGTTGCAGTATTCAGTTGCAGTTGACAGTATCAGTATTCAGTGATCAGTTGCAGTCGCGGCGTTGTAGTGTTGCATCAGTGCAGACGGTAGTTCCACCATTGCGGACGGTAGTTTCATCGTTGCAGGTAGGAGTTTCATCGTTGCAGGTAGGAGTTCCATCGTTGCAGGCGGTAGTTTTATCGTTGCAGATAGGAGTTCCATCGTTGCAGGCGGTAGTTTCATAGTTGCAGATAGGAGTTCCATCATTGCAAGCGGTAGTTTCATAGTTGCAGATAGGAGTTTCATCATTGCAGACGGTAGTTCCATCGTTGCAGACGGTAATTACATCAGTGCAGTAAGGAGTTGCATCAGTGAAATGCCCAATCGCATACAGGCAATTAGTGCGTCAAGGCTAATCGCAAATTAAATTGGCAAAATAACTGTTGTTCCTGCTGCTGTGGACCAGCATAAATTTGCCGTCAGGTTTTTTCCTTTTGATATATAAAATTTCAGCACATCGGTCTTTAATTAAATAATCACCAATGGCAATACCGTGCCCTTTTGAGATAGTAAAATTCCAAAGGACTACCTCTTTTTTGCCATTATAGAAAATCAATGACCGGGTAGGGGTTGTTTCGATTTTGGTAATTTTAAAGTTATAGGATGATTTGTTTTCTTCAATCCCGTGGTAAATGCTATTGAGCAAGGTAAATAGTGCAAAAAAGGCAATAAGGACCAAAGGCCAGAATTTTTTTATGATTTCCATAGCGTTGTAATTCAGAAGAAACCTGATTCAGTTTCAAAGTGTTTTCAACATAATAAAGAAATCCGCTCCAAATACATGAAGCGGATTTTCGGTGATATAAATCAGACCCTGATACTAGTAATAAGTATAGCGTCTTACTTTAGCAATGTATTTGGCCAGGCGGATTACCTGGTGGCTGTATCCGTATTCGTTATCGTACCATACGTACAATACGACGTTTTTACCATCGGCAGAAACGATTGTCGCGTTGCTGTCATAGATGGACGGAGCGGATGTTCCTACGATATCGGAAGAAACCAATTCGTTGTTTAACGAATATTTGATTTGCTCTACCAATTCGCCTTCCAAAGCGTATTTTTTCATGATGTTGTTAACGTCTTCCACAGAAGTTTCTTTGCCAACTTCAAGGTTTAAAACCACAAGGGAACCGTTTGGAACCGGAACACGGATTGCATTGGAAGTCAGTTTGCCTGCCAGGCTTGGCAATGCTTTTGCCACGGCACTTCCGGCGCCAGTTTCGGTAATAACCATGTTTAGTGCGGCAGCACGTCCACGACGGTATTTTTTGTGCATGTTGTCTACCAGGTTCTGGTCGTTTGTATAGGCATGGATGGTTTCCAGGTGGCCTTTTACTACGCCTAGAGTGTCTTCAACCGCTTTTAAAATAGGGGTGATGGCGTTAGTCGTACAAGATGCTGCAGAGAAGATGTTTACTTCGTCCGGGTTGTATTCGTTTTGGTTGACACCGTGAACGATGTTCGGAACGCCTTTTCCAGGAGCTGTCAATAATACTTTATCAACCCCTTTTGAGGTTAGGTGCCTTGCCAAAGCTTCCTGTGTTGTGAAAGCACCGGTATTGTCGATTACCAAGGCATCGTGGATTTCGTAAGCGGTATAGTCGATATCTTCCGGCTGGTTTGCTGTGATGATATGAACGGTTGTCCCGTTGATGATTAGGGCATTGTTTTCCACATCGGCTACTACAGATCCCTGGAAATCCCCGTGGATCGAATCATAACGCAATAAGGAAGCTCTTTTCTCTAAAGTGGTGGCATCGTTTTTATCGCGGGTTACAATCGCACGCAAACGCAATTGGTTCCCTTTGCCCATTTTAGACATCAGTTCTCTTGCCAACAAACGGCCGATACGCCCGAAACCGTATAAAACCACGTCTTTAGGCTGGATGTCGCTTGTTTCTTTGGCGTGTTTCAATTTGTCGATGACAAAAGCTTTGGCATCGTTGTATTTGTTGTCTTCCAGGTGGAATTCGTACGTCAGTTTCCCGATATCCAGTTTGGAAGGTGGCAAATCCAATGAAAGGATCGCTCTTGCAATTTCTACAGAATCAAATACTGAAATCGGCTTGCCTACAAACTCGCCTGCATATTCGTGAAGGTTGATGATATCGCTTACATTTCTGTCGATTAACTGGTTTCTGAATAATACCATTTCGATAGATTTGTCATACCACAAATCACTGATGATTTTTATTAATTCTACTCCAGCTCTTCTTCTGTCAGCCTGAAAAGCTATTTCTTTTTCGTAAACCGTTGTGTTGCTCATTCGTTTAGGTAAAAAAGGTTATTATTTTTTATGGTGCAAAAGTACCAATTTCAAATGTTTTCATACAACTATTTAGGAGATTTTTTGCATAAAAAAACCAGCCTTATCTGCAATAAACAAGGCCGGTTAATTGGTGTAAGCATTTCATTTATAATAAGAACCTCAATAATTGGCCGTTGGCCGTAATCAATTCTATCTGTGAACGCTGGTTTTCTCCTTTTCGGGATAGTACCTTGGTTATGGTTTCAATATCTGTGGCTTTTACGTTGTCTACGCTCAAAATCACGCCTCCTTTGAGCTGGTCGGCATAACCGGCAAGGTCCTCATTGGTGATATTGTCGATTTTTACACCGTAATTTATTTTGAATTTTTTCTTGTCGGCGGCATCAATGTCTTCCAACTCAAGCCCTTTCAGGTCGTAATTGATTAATTCTTTCTTGGTTAGCTTTACCGGTATCGAAATGTTTTTCTCGTCACGGATGATGCCTACCTTTACTTCATCATTAGGGCGTTTTGTGTTGATGTACGAGGTCAGGTCAGTAAAGGACATGATGTTTTTATCGTCTAATTTTACAATGATGTCCCCTTTTTTCAAACCGGCTTTTTCAGCACCGGAATTTTTGGAAACCTTGCCAATTAAGACACCTGAAGTTTCTTTGATTCCGAATTCTTTTGCTGTAGCACTGTTTAATTCTCCTGCTTCAATACCTAAAACACCGCGCTGTACATTGCCGTATTCCATCAGGTCTTCTACAATTTTGCGTGTCAGGTTGGAAGGAACGGCGAAGGAATACCCTACATAAGAACCGGTTTGGGACGAAATCATCGTATTGATCCCGATCAGTTCCCCACGGGTGTTTACCAACGCACCACCACTGTTCCCAGGGTTTACCGCTGCATCGGTCTGGATGAAGGATTGGATGCCGTTGTTGGACAAATCCCTGGCTTTTGCCGAAACGATACCAGCCGTAACCGTTGATGTCAGGTTGTAAGGATTCCCTACAGCCAAAACCCATTCGCCTACTTTGATATTGTCTGAATTCCCGAAGGTTGCATACGGAAGTTTCTCGTCGGATTGTATTTTCAGCAACGCAATATCCATTTTGCTATCGGTCCCAACTAATTTGGCTTTGTATGTTTTGTTGTTGTTCAGGGTTACCTCGAGCTCGGTAGCATCTTTGACCACGTGGTTGTTCGTTACAATGTAGCCGTCTTCGCTGATGATGACCCCGGAACCGGTGCCTATTTGTGTTTGCTGGCCTCCGCCTGCCCTGGATCCGTAGAAATATTCAAATATAGGGTCATTCGGCACATTGTAAACCGTCAGGTTCTTGACGTGCACGACAGTATGGATGGCATTGTCGGCTGCTACGGTAAAATCGGTATTTTCACCCGAAAGCCCGACCGTTCTTGTAAAATTGCCGCCCGCGATTGATAATCTGGATTTTGGAGAAGAATCTTCGTCCATAAATAATTTGTAAGCTCCCAGCGTTGTTGCGCCGCTTAACAAAGACACAAAAAATAAACTTGCAAATTTTTTCATAATGGTGTAATTATTTGATTTTAAATACTGAACGTAAATTTAAAATTTTGTTGTATTCGCAAATCGAGTTTAACGCCCGTTTAACAACATTTAACGTATCATTAATATTTGTAACTTTGTATAGATTTACTTTTGTTACACAACTGAATTTACATTAGATGCAATTTTACAAATACGAAGGAACCGGGAATGATTTTGTCATGATTGATAACAGGGCGCTGCAATTTCCCAAAGATGATATAAAGCTAATCGAAAAAATTTGCGACCGCCGTTTTGGTGTTGGCGCCGATGGTTTGATACTGCTCGAAAATGACGAATCTTCAGATTTTAAAATGGTTTATTATAATTCCGACGGTAACGAAAGTTCGATGTGCGGTAACGGTGGGCGATGCCTGGTGGCTTTTGCCAAAAAACTGGGGATCATAGAAAACCAGGCCGTTTTTATTGCCGTAGATGGTTTGCATAATGCTACCATCGATGATAAGGGTATCGTTTCGCTGCAAATGAAGGATGTGGATGAGGTGCACGAGCATGAAAACCATGTTTTCCTGAACACCGGATCACCACATCATGTCCAGTTGGTCGAAGATTTGAATATTTTTGATGTACGGAACGAAGGGGCCAAAATCCGCTACGGGGATTTGTACGGGAAGGCTGGGAGCAATGTCAATTTCGTAACACAAACGGATGAAGACAAATTTACCCTGCGCACTTACGAACGTGGCGTTGAAGATGAGACACTTTCCTGCGGGACCGGCGCAACTGCCGTGGCCATCGCTATGAAAGCTACCGGTAAGACAGGCAGTTCCGTTATCCAGCTGCGTGTAGCAGGAGGGGAACTCGAGGTTTCTTTTACCGAGAAAAACGGTTTCTTTACACAGGTTTTCCTAAAAGGGCCGGCGACTTTTGTCTTTGAAGGGAATATAAAATTTAATTAATACCGCCCGGAGAAAAGTTGAAGGGCAAATGCAATGGTAACACTAAAAGGAATTACAATCTATTTGCGCGCACTTGAACCGGAAGACCTGGATTTTGTCTTCGCTATTGAAAATAACGAAACCATCTGGGAAGTGAGCAATACGCAAACCCCTTATTCGAGGTTCCTGATCATGCAATACCTTGAAAATGCCCACCAGGATATCCACCAGGCGAAACAGCTGCGCCTGGCGATTTGTAAAAACGATACTTTGGAACCCATCGGGCTGATAGATTTGTTCGATTTTGACCCGAAAAACCATCGGGCGGGCATAGGAATTGTCATCGAGAATAAAAAAAACAGGAATCAGGGCATTGGGAGCGAAGCCCTTTCACTTTTGATAAAATATGCTTTCAACCATTTAAATTTACATCAATTGTTTGCAAATATTGGGAGTAATAACGAAGCAAGTTTGAAGCTTTTTACTACTTTTGGATTTCAAAAAATTGGAACCAAAAAAGACTGGAACTTTCATCAGGGAAAATATACTGATGAAGAACTGTTCCAGTTGATTCATAGAAAACATTAAAAGAAATAGTTTTGAGTAAAAAGAAAATCGCCATCATTGCTGCTTTGGCCCTAATGGTTTCCGTTGCCGTTTACGGTTACATCTACCTGCTTTCGGGGAATACTAAATTTGACAAGAAAGAGCTCTACGTCTTTGTTCCTACGGGTTCGAAGTATGAAGATGTCCTGAAAATTATTGAACCTTATGTCAAGGATATCGATAAATTCAAGTTTGCCGCAGAGAAGCGTTCCTACGATGAAAATGTTTTCCCGGGACGGTTCCTGTTCAAAAAGGGGATGAACAACCTGCAATTGGTTTCCGCGCTTCGCCATAATATGCCTTTGAATTTGGCTTTTAACAACCAGGAAAGCCTGGAAAAACTGGTTTCCCGCATTTCTTCGCAGATGGAAGTAGACAGTACGACCCTAATCAATACTATCAGGGATTCTGTTTTTATGGAAAAAAACGGATTCAATAACGAAACTATTTTAGGGATGTTCATTCCGAATACCTATGAAATGAAATGGAATACGCCTGCCGAAAAAATCAGGGATAAAATGGCGGATGAGTACCATAAATTCTGGAACAGCGACAGGTTGGCCAAAGCAAAAGAATTGGGGATGACCCCGGTAGAAGTAATTACCCTGGCAGCCATTGTTCACAAAGAAACGGTAAAAACAGATGAACGCCCGCGTGTGGCAGGAGTGTACCTGAACAGGCTTAAGCAGGAAATGCCGTTACAGGCCGATCCTACGGTAATTTATGCCGTAAAAAGGAATTCCGGTGATTTCAACCAAATCATCAAAAGGGTACGTGGGGAAATGCTGCGGATCAATTCGCCGTACAATACGTATGTGAATATCGGTTTGCCTCCCGGGCCTATTGCCATGCCGGACATATCAGCCGTAGATGCCGTACTGAATGCTGAAAAACACGATTACATTTACTTCTGTGCCAGTGTGGAACGTTTTGGGTACCATGATTTTGCAACAACCTATGAGGAACATCAGGTGAATGCCAGAAAATATGCAGAATGGGTTACTAAATTGGGCATAGAAAAATAATTTCAAAACAGAAAGAATATCTTTTACAATAGATTCCGGCTTTTCTCAAAAAGGGCCGGGATTTTTTTTTAACTCGAAATAAAGGTTGATAAACCTGTTGATAAATTTCAATGATTTGAATGTCAGTATGTTATAAATTATGAGTACTTTAGTAGTGTAGAAATTTTTTAATCTGCCCGGATTGAAAGAAAATATACTATTATGACAAAGAAAAAGATAGTTAATATCGGATTATTTGCCTCAATCATAATACTAAGTTCTGGTTTTACACCTTTTTATTTAAAATTATATCCCTGGTTCCGGATACCCGAAAAACAGGAAATGATTTGTACAGTTCCTACCGAAATTGAACTTAACCAAACAATTTTTGACTTCCCCTTTACAGGAAAAACCTTCATTGGCTTCCAGCAGAGCCTAGCCGTCCGTGAATCTCAGGGAAGGTACCACAAAGTAAATTCCTTTGGTTATCTTGGGAAATACCAATTCGGATCTGCCACACTTAAAATTTTAGGCATTCGGGATACTTTGGCATTTTTAAGGAATAAAAAGATGCAGGAAAGGGCTTTTTTGGCTAATTTGTCCAGGAACAAATGGGAACTGCGGAAAGAAATCGAAAAATATTCAGGAAAAACAATCAGGGGTATCGAGATTACGGAATCAGGAATATTGGCGGCGGCTCATCTTGGCGGCGCCGGATCGGTAAAAAGGTTTTTAAGGACAAACGGAAGGCGAAAATTCAAAGATGGCTACGGCACATCCATAATAGAATATTTAAAGGATTTTGCCGGTTACGACACTTATTTTATCGTTGCCAACGAAAAGGCCAAAGCGAGGCAGTACTAATGCATTTTATGAAGGATGAAAAGAGTTGGCCGGTTGTGTAAATCGACCTTTTGTTTCTTCCATAAACTAACCGTCATGGTCTTGATGTATTCTGTAGGCAGGGTAATGTCACAGGCAATGCACAGGCTGGTGTTCGGTTGCAATATCTGCAGCATGTCTTCCAGGAGTTTGTTGTTGCGATAGGGTGTTTCGATAAACAGCTGTGACTGGTTTTTGTCGAATGATAATTTCTCAAGCCCTTTCAAAGCCTGTTTTTTCTCTGATTTATCAATAGGAAGGTAGCCGTTAAAGGCAAAACTCTGGCCATTCATGCCGGAAGCCATCACAGCTAGTAAAATTGAGGACGGCCCTACCAACGGAACCACCTGGATGCCTTTTTCATGGGCCAATTTTACAATTACCGCTCCCGGATCAGCAACTCCGGGACAACCCGCTTCACTCATTAATCCTACATTTTTACCTTCCAATAAAGGTTTGATGAATTCAAGATGCTCTTGGGTTTGCGTATGTTTGTTCAACACAGAAATCTTCAGTTCCGGCTGTTTTTTTTCGGGACAGACGCTTTTTATAAACCGACGGGCCGTTTTTTCGTTTTCGACAATATAATCATCAATAAATTCAATGCTCCTTTTAATAGTTGCCGGTAAAACATCTTCAGGATTCATTTCTCCCAAAGTTGTCGGGATGAGGTACAATTTGCCTAAAAAAGTAATTGGTTTCATTTGGGACTGTTTTTCAGGAGTTTTTCAGCGATTGTTTGCGAAGCCGTATCAAGCATATCGAATACTTTCTCAAAACCATCCTGCAATCCGTAATAAGGATCCGGGACGTCTACGTTTTCGTTGGGGAAAATTTCGTTGAGTATCAGTTGTACTTTTGCTCTTTCTGTTTCATCCGAAGCCAGGTCAATGACATCACGGTAGTTTTGGCTGTCCATTACATAAATGTGGTCAAAATCGGCAAAGTCTTTTTTAGAGAATTGACGTCCGCGCAAATTGGAGATGTCAAGGCCTCTTTCCCGGGCTATTTTAACCGATCTGGCATCCGGCGGATTGCCTACGTGCCAATGCCCTGTTCCGGCTGAATCTACGATATAAGCTGTTGCCGGAAGTTTGGAACGCAAAATACCTTCGGCTAATGGAGAACGGCAAATGTTTCCCAAGCAGACCATTAAAATCCGGGTAGGCATAGTTACAGGGATAGTTTTTTGTTGATATCGTCAACAAATTTCTTGAATTGTTTGTCGGTGGATACCAGGTTGTCTACCGTTTTGCAGGCATGCAACACAGTGGCATGGTCACGGTCCCCAATTTGGGATCCGATGTTGGCCAGGGACGCTTTGGTAAACCTTTTGGCAAAAAACATCGCCAACTGCCTTGCCTGAACAACATGTCGTTTCCTGGTTTTGGACTGCAGCGTGTCAATGTCCAGCTGGAAATAATCGGAGACTACTTTTTGGATGTAATCAATGGATATTTCACGTTTTACATTTTTAACGAATTTCTCGACCACCTGCTTTGCCAATTCGATAGTCACTTCTTTTTTGTTGAAAGAAGATTGGGCGATTAGCGAAATGATGGCGCCTTCCAGTTCCCGTACGTTGCTTTTGATGTTGCGGGCAACATATTCGATGATGTCTTCCGGCATTTCAACACCGTCACGGTACAGGATGTTTTTCAGGATTGAAATCCTGGTTTCGTAATCCGGCTGGTGCAGTTCGGCAGAAAGCCCCCATTTGAAACGGGACAGCAAGCGCTGCTCTATATCCTGCATGTCAACAGGTGCCTTATCCGAAGTTAAAATAACCTGTTTGCCATTTTGGTGCAGGTAATTGAAAATATGGAAAAAGACATCCTGGGTCCCGGTTTTCCCGGAAAGGAATTGCACGTCATCAATGATTAGGACATCGATTAACTGATAAAAATGGATAAAGTCGTTCCGGGTATTTTTTTTAACCGAATCGATATATTGTTGTGTGAAAATTTCGGCAGAAATGTACAGTACGGTTTTGTCCGGGTATTTGTCCTTGATCTCCACACCGATGGCATGGGCCAAATGCGTTTTTCCAAGCCCGACACCTCCAAAAATCAATAGCGGGTTAAAGGAAGTCCCTCCGGGTTTGTTCGCGACAGCCATACCCGCAGAACGGGCCAGCCTGTTGGAATCCCCTTCCAGGAAATTGTCAAAACTGTAATTGGCATTCAGCTGGGATTCGATTTTAAGGTTCCGGATCCCTGGAATGATAAACGGGTTTTTTAATTCCGGGTTTTTCTGCTGTACAGGAACATCGATTTCCTGTGTTTTTACAGGAGAACGATGTGCACTCGGCAATTGTTCCGTAAACGGAAGTTTATTGCCATAAGTGTTTTCCATCTTGATTTTATAAAGTAACTTCGCGTTTTTTCCAAGTTCTTTGGTTAAAGCTACTTTTAACAGTTTAACGTAATGTTCTTCCAACCATTCGTAAAAGAATTTACTGGGTACCTGAATATAAAGTGCGTTGTCTGTAAGCTCTACTGACTTGATTGGTTCAAACCAAGTTTTGTAAGCTTGCTCCTGAATATTATCCTTTATGAATGATAGACAGTTATCCCAGACCGATTCCGCAGTTTTATTCATTGTTTGCATTCTTATAGTTAAATTATTAAGGTTTTTTCTGATAAAAAAAACTGGTTTCTGTTAGAGTAATTTGGGATAGCAAATATGGGTTATAAAATCTTTAAAAAAAAATTTTTTTGATATTGATTTTATAAAAAAAATGTTGTAACGGTATTTTGTAAGTGTTAAAGAATTATTAATTTTTATGTTGTAAAACGAATGAGAGAATACGAATTTAAGGTGCGTGTCAGATATGCGGAAACAGACCAGATGGGTGTTGTCTATCATGGGAATTATGCGCAGTATTTTGAGATGGGGCGCGTGGAATGGCTTAGAAACCTTGGGCTTTCCTATAAATGGATGGAAGAAACCGGAATTATGCTTCCTGTGGTTTCCCTTACAATGGACTATAAAAAACCGGCCCGTTATGATGATGAATTGACGGTAAAAACGATTTTCAAAAGCCAGAGTTCGGTGAAGATAGATTTTGATTATGAGATTTATAATATCAACAATGAGTTGTTAACAACCGGGTACTCGGTTTTGGTTTTTGTAGACATGAAAACCGGCCGCCCAACACTCCCGCCGGAGTATGTTATTGAAAAATTAAAGAATCTGTAATTCGGGTTCTATTTCTGTAATTTTTTCATCAAAAAAAGCGTTAAAAATGTCAAATTTATTTTGGCATTTTTTTTAAACGCCGGTAACTTTTTTTGGACTGGTTTATTCCTTGTATTCAATTTCGATTTCAAACAAGCCTTCAAAGGTCTCAAAAACCATTTTGGCGTTTTTGGCACGGGTGGCAATTTCGATTAAACAGTTTTCTTCCATTTTTTGCGAAATGATGGCAATGTTTTTTTCCTTGATGACCCGCATCACTTTATTCATGTTTTTATAGTCGAACCGGACCAGGAAATGGACGTCAATGGTTTTTTCAATGATTTCGGCTTCTTCCAGGGCCATTTGCGCAGCGGTTTTGTAAGCACTTATTAGCCCGCCCACTCCTAATTTGACACCGCCGAAATACCGAACCACTACAATTAATGTGTTGGTTACCCCAAAAGACTGGATCTGGCCGTAAATAGGCATTCCTGCCGAATTGTTCGGTTCGCCGTCATCATTTGCCCGGTAATGGGTTTTGATTGTGCCTGTCTGGTAGGCATAACACCAATGTCGGGCGGAAAAATGCTGCTTTTTGAGCTGGTCTATGAGCGGTTTTACTTCTTCTTCTGAATCAATGGGAAAGGCATAGCCAAAAAATTTGCTGTTTTTTTCTTTGAATAAAATTTCAGGAGAGGCTTTGGCAATGGTGAGATAAGTGTCTTGTATTTCCAAAAAAGAATGAATTTATCGGCTTATGAATTTTTTATCGATGAGGTCGGCAACATCTTCATGGCCCACCTGAAGGTTCCAGACGTGCATGCCGAGTGAATGCGCAATATCGGTGTTTTCTTTCATGTCATCAATAAACAAAGTACGTTTCATGGACAAATCGTGTTTTTTGATGATATAATTGAAGATCTCGGGATCTGGTTTTCGTAACCCGATTTCGCATGAAAAATAGACCTTTTCAAAACATTGGTAAAATTCCCTGGCAAAAGTGGCACCCACCTGATGCTCGAATTTTGAAATGTGTATTTCGTCGGTATTGCTCAATAGGAATAACCGGTATTTCATAGAAAGCCGCTGCAAAAATTCCAGCCTGTGCAAAGGGAAATCCAGCAAAACAGAACTCCAGGCCATTCTCAAGTCATCGATGGAAGCATTTGGGATCAGCTTTTTCAGGCCAATGATGAATTGGGTTTCGGTTAGTTTCCCTCTCTCAAATTCATGGTTGAGGTGTTCAAGTTCCCCATTCCAGGAATCCAGCCCTAGTTTTTTTAATGCATGAAGCGAAGCTCCTTTATCCAGATTGATAAAAACATCGCCAAAATCGAAAATAATAGTGTTAATCATAAATTTGAATAGATTACTAGTTCGTCACTTCCTATTTTGCTTTTTTGCACTGCCTGCCCTGTAATTACGGGCGCTTTGGTTCCTTCGGAAAAAGAAGCTTCCCCGAAAAACACCCTTGCTTCGTCCCACAAACCGGCATCTATAAAAGTCTGCAGGGTCTGCCTTCCGCCTTCAATGATTACTGATTGTATGCCTTCTTTATATAAATAACCGGCTATTTGTGTGGCCGGATTTTTATCGAAATCAATAACCTGGTTATCAATGAGTACTGTTTTGGACGAACTATCAAATATAAAACTTTCTTTTGAAATTCGATTATTTTTGTCTAAAACTATCCTTACAGGATTGTTTCCTGTCCAGTCCCTTACGTTTAAAGTTGGATTGTCGTCCACGACTGTTTGCGTGCCGACAAGGATGGCCTGTTCTTCGCTTCGCCATTTATGGACCAGCTGGCGCGAATAAGTATTCGTGATCCAGACCGGTTTTTGAGCTTCCCGGACAGCAGGGGCAATATAGCCGTCCGATGTCTGGGCCCATTTCAAAATGATGTAGGGCCTTTTTTTAGTATGGAAAGTGAAAAAACGCTTGTTGAGTTCATTGCATTCGTTTTCCAGGACACCGACGGTGACATTCGTCCCGGCTTCCTGTAGTTTCCGGATGCCGTTTCCTGAAACTTTGGCAAAAGGGTCCGGTGTTCCAATGACAACATTCGGGATTTTGTGGGCAAGGATCAAATCACAGCAAGGCGGGGTTTTCCCGAAATGGCTGCAAGGCTCCAGGCTTACATAAATGGTAGCTTCCGGTAATAAGGTTTTGTCTTTTACCGAATGTACGGCATGTACTTCTGCATGGGCTTCGCCAGCTTTTTGGTGCCAGCCTTCCCCGATGATTTTTCCGTTATGGACAATAACACTGCCAACCAAAGGGTTAGGATAAGTGGTTCCCAAACCGTTTTTAGCCAGTTCAATACACCTGCGGATATAAAATTCATCTAAGGAATTGTTTTTTTGCATAGGATTGTCAGGATTGCCTTCAACTATTTTGGAATAAGGCTGTTTTTTCATTGGCGTTTCGTATCTTCACATCACAAAAATAACCATTTCTGACTAAAATGAGCGAGCCCGTCATTAGAGAAATCCAAAAGACTGATAATCTTGAAATTGCACAGGTAATCCGTGCTGTTTTAACGGAATACAATGTGCCCAAAGTAGGGACTGCTTATGCCGATCCGCAGTTGGATTATATGTTTGAAGCCTATTCCGGGCCACAAACGATGTATTTTATAGTGGAGAAAGATGGTAAAATCATTGGCGGAGCAGGAATAGCGCCTTTGGAGAACGGCCCTGCCGATGTATGCGAATTGCAAAAAATGTATTTCCTGCCGCAAACGCGCGGTTTGGGATTGGGTTCCAAAATGATGGATATTTGCCTTGGCAAAGCCAAAAGCCTCGGATTCAGGCAATGCTACCTGGAAACCATGCCGTATATGGAAGCGGCCCAAAAACTATATGTAAAAACCGGCTTTGAATACCTTGAAACGCCTATGGGTTGCACAGGCCATTCTTCCTGCCCGGTCTGGATGATAAAAAAGTTGTAATATGTTGCTGAAAAACTACCGGTCGCAATTTGCCCAGGAATTGGCCTCTGATTTTGACGAAAAAGAAATCGAGAGTTTTTTCTATATTATTTTAGAAGCTTTCCATCAGATGAAACGCATCGACCTGGCTTTGGACCCGATGATCGAAATGGATGCCATCCAGCTCTACCAATGGGAAACAGTTTTGGCACAACTCAGGGAGCATAAGCCCATTCAGTATATTTTAGGAGAAACGGAGTTTTACGGATTACCGTTTTACGTAAATGAAAACACCCTGATCCCAAGGCCTGAAACAGAGGAATTGGTCGCCTGGATTCTTTCAAATGCAACCGCTTCTAAATCTGGATTGCCCTTAAAAATACTGGATATAGGAACAGGCAGCGGCTGTATTGCCGTTTCCCTGGCTAAAAATTGCCCGGATGCTAAAGTGTATGCCATTGATGTTTCTGAAAAAGCATTGGCTACGGCCCAAAAGAATGCCGATAGAAACCAGGCTGAGGTTACTTTCCTTCAAAAAAACATATTGGAAACCGAAGACTTGGGGCAGCAGTTTGACATTATCGTTTCAAACCCGCCTTATGTCCGGCATTTGGAAAAAGCGGAAATCCGCAGGAACGTACTCGAATATGAGCCGCACCTGGCTTTGTTTGTAGAAGATACCGATGCTTTGCTTTTTTACAGGAAAATCACCGAACTAGCTTCCAGGAACCTTTCTGAAAATGGGCAACTATACTTCGAAATCAATCAATATCTTGGAAAAGAGATGGTCGGATTGCTGGAGCACCATAATTTTAAAAACATAGAATTACGAAAGGACATGTACGGGAACGACCGGATGACTTTGGCCGTGAAACCGTAATTATTCGTAACGCAAAGCCTCAATAGGGTCTAATTGCGATGCTTTAATGGCAGGATACAGCCCGGAAACAATCGCTACCAAAAAACTCACAAGGAAAGCACTGAAAATCGCCATCCAGGGAATCACAAAATTAAATTCAATAGCGGCGGAAATACCAAATCCTATGATAAGGCCAAGGAAAATGCCTACTAGTCCTCCCATTTGGCCAATCACAATGGTTTCCATGAAAAACTGGATCGCAATGGTCGATTTTTTGGCCCCGAGTGCTTTCCTGACCCCGATTTCCCGGGTCCTTTCCGTTACGGAAACAATCATGATGTTCATAAGGGCTATAGAGGATCCCAAAATCGTGATCACACTGATGATAATGGCTGCAATGCCCAGATAATCCGTTATCCCGAGTATTTTATTGATCAAATCGTCACTGCGGGAAACACCAAAATTAGTATCTTCCACAGGATTCAATTTGCGTATTTTCCGCATGCTGATTGTGGCATTGTCAACAGCCTGGCTTACCATTTCCTTATTCTGGACCATCACCGTGGTGGTATAATTGATGTTTGGGGCTGTAAACAAGGTCCTGGCCACCTGGATAGGGATCATTACCCTTAAATCCTGGCTGTTTCCAAAAGTTGATCCTTTTTCTTTTAAAATGCCAATGACTTTAAATTTGGCGCCTCTTACGGAAATAATTTTGTCTATCGGGTTTACGTCTTTCAGCAGCCCTTTCGCAAAATCGGAACCCAACACGCATACATAACTGTTGTTGGCAATATCGAAAGCAGTAAAATTACGGCCATCCACGACTTCCAAACCCGAATTGGGCATGTAATATTCATCTACACCCAAAACGGCAACTTCAGGATCTGTCTTTTCGTTTTCATATTTGACCTCCGCAGTTGAGGTTGCGGTAAAGGAAATGGAAGTATTCGTGAAAGGGAAATTGAAATTCTCCTTAAAAGCCTTCGCTTCAGGATACGAAATTATAGGATTGACTATTTTCCGTTCCCCATCGCCATCGGTACGGCTTAGATTGTCGTATTGGTTTATCGTAAAAGTATTGGAACCCATCGATGCAAAATCTTTGGAAAGCGTGTTCTCCAGGGCCGAAACCACTGTCAGGATACCTACCAAAGCAGTAATTCCAATAGCGATAATAAGCACCGTTAATATGGTGCGGAGCAGCTGCGTTTTTATAGAACCCAGCGCGATTCTGACATTTTCTCTGAATAATCCAAACATACAAATTGGACAGCAAAGTGCTTTTTTTGTTACAAGTTTTGAAGGTTAATTTTTATAAATAGGGTAAAAAGTAAGATATTTGCAAAGTTTTAGGAGCGAATCGCCCGGATTTCCAGAAGGCTGTTGTTCCTGCTGTACGCTGTATCTTTTCCCCACGCCGCATTGGCGTAATAAGCAAGTTTGCCCAAGGGAAAAAGGATGCCGCTTCCATCAGGGCTACACCATGGCCTGTATCGCTTCGGCACCTGAACATTTAATCCTCAAAAGAGAAAACAGTCTAAATACTATGGCATCAAAACCGAGCATACCAAAAGGAACCCGTGATTTTTCACCTTCAGAAGTAGCAAAACGTCAATACATCATCCAGAAAATCCGGACGCATTTTGAGAACTTCGGTTACCAGCCTATTGAAACGCCTACTTTCGAAAATTCCGAAACCCTGATGGGGAAATACGGAGAAGAAGGCGACCGTTTGATTTTCAAGATTTTAAATTCCGGGGATTATTTAGCCAAGGCAAATGAACGTTATTTGTCAGAAAAAGACAGCAACAAACTGACTTCAAGCATCTCTGAAAAAGCCTTACGCTACGATTTAACTGTTCCTTTTGCCCGTTATGTGGTACAACATCAAAACGACATAGAATTCCCGTTCAAACGCTACCAGATCCAGCCGGTCTGGCGTGCAGACAAACCCCAGAAAGGGCGTTTCAGGGAGTTTTACCAGTGCGATGCCGATGTGGTAGGTTCTACTTCGTTATGGCAGGAAGTCGAATTGGTGCAGTTGTATGATGCGGTTTTTACAGATTTGGGCCTCAAAGGAGTAACCATCAAAATCAACAACAGGAAAATATTGTCAGGGATTGCAGAGGTAATCGGGGCTTCGGACAAATTGATCGATTTTACGGTCGCTTTGGATAAGCTCGATAAAATAGGAGAGGACGGCGTTAAAAAGGAAATGATCGCCAAAGGCATTTCGGAAACAGCCATCGAAAAAGTACAGCCGTTGTTCCATTTTACAGGGACCATTACCGAGAAAATACAAAAATTATCAGCGTTGCTTTCTTCTTCCGCAGAAGGTATGAAAGGTGTGGAAGAACTGCAGTTCATCTGCTCAAACGTGATGGATTTGGGCCTTTCTTCAGCTATTTTAGACCTGGATGTCACACTCGCAAGAGGACTGAATTATTATACCGGTGCTATTTTTGAAATTGCTCCGCCAAGCGGCGTTTCCATGGGATCTATCGGCGGCGGCGGGCGTTATGATGACCTGACCGGCATTTTTGGCCTCAAGAACATGAGCGGCGTAGGGATTTCCTTTGGACTGGACAGGATTTACTTAGTCATAGAAGAGCTTGGTTTGTTCCCGGAAACGGTTACTTCAACCTCAAAAGCCCTCTTTTTCAATTTAGGGCAGGAAGAAACCCAATATGCCATGAAAGCCATTACTGACCTGAGAAGGGCAGGGATTAAAGTGGAAATGTACCCGGATAATGTTAAGATGGGGAAACAATTCCAATATGCTGATAAAAGAAGCATTCCGTTTGCCGTAATTGTAGGTGGCGATGAAATAGCAAACAACAATTATTCCGTGAAAAACCTGGTTTCAGGCGAACAGCACAAACTATCCTTTGAGGAATTGAAGGCGATGCTTGCGTAGGGTTTTTAATTATTCCTCGGATGGTAAGCCTTCATGACCTGGTTGAGGTGTTTCCGGTCTACATGCATGTAAATTTCGGTAGTAGTGATCGATTCGTGGCCCAGCATCAGCTGAATGGATCGCAAATCGGCACCGTTTTCCAGCAAATGCGTGGCAAAAGAATGCCTGAAAGTATGCGGGCTGATCGTTTTTTTTAACTGTATAGCCGCAGCAAGGTTCCTGATAATGGTAAAAATCATGGCGCGGGTCAATTGCTTTCCGCGGCGGTTGAGGAATAAAGTGTCCTCATGCCCTTTCTGGATAGGAAGGTGCACCCGGCTTTCTTTCCGGTACATTTCGATATATTTCTGCGTAAGGCCGCTAATGGGCACAAAACGCTGCTTGTTGCCTTTCCCGGTGATCTTGACAAAACCTTCGGCAAAAAACAAATCGGAAATCTTAAGCGTTACCAATTCAGAAACACGCAGCCCGCAGCCGTACAGCGTTTCGAGCATGGCGCGATTGCGTTCCCCTTCGTTGGAAGACAGGTCAATGGCGGCAATAAGCTTGTCAATATCTTCCAAAGAAAGCGTATCAGGCAATTTTCGCCCTAACCGGGGAGTTTCAATGAGTTCCATCGGGTTGTCTGTCCGGTAATCTTCAAAAATAAGATAGTTGAAAAAACTCTTCAGCCCGGAAATTACCCTTGCCTGGGAACGGGGATTGACATCTTTTGAAATCTCATAAATAAATTGCTGGACCGTTTCTTCCTTGATTTTCAACGGCGAAATTTCAATGCTTTGTTCCTCCAGGTATTTGCAGAGTTTTTCGATGTCTAGCGTGTAATTTTCAATGGAATTCTTAGACAATCCTCTTTCTATTTTCAGGTACGATTGAAAGTTTTTGATATACGATTGCCAGCTGCTTTTCATGTAAGGGATAATTTTCTTGCTATTTTTACGTTCAATAAGTATAAAATATAAACGATATGAAATTAATTAAAAAATTGACATTAGGTGCATTTTTATTTGCATTTGCAGGCAATGTTTCCGCACAGGATTTTGGGATTAAGGGTGGATTGAATTATTCTACCGTATCTAAAGGCAAGTTTGAAGAAGGGCCGGACCCAAGGACCAGTTTCCATATTGGTTTTTTAGGCGAAATCCCGATAGTCCCGAAAGTATTTGCCATCCAGCCGGAAATCGTTTATTCAAGACAAGGTTTCGAAACGCTTGTCAAACCGATTGTTGGCTCCAATTACAAAGTAACCTACCAGATTGATTATGTGAATGTGCCCGTGATGGCAAAATTGTATTTGGGAAGGTTTATCAGTATCGAGGCAGGACCGCAATTTGGGTTGAAGGTTTCTGAAAAAACCGAATCCGATAACAATTCTTCAGATGAAAACAATGTGAATAACTTTGATACGGCCATTGCCGCCGGGCTTTCGTTTAATTTTCCCGGAGGGGTTTTCCTGACCGGCCGTTTTACGCAAAGTTTGAACGAAGTGGTAAAAGACAGCGATTCGAAGAATATGGTTTTCCAGGCAGGTATCGGTTTCAAAATGTAGGAATCCGTTGTTTATAAAGCTAAAAAAACCACGCCATTGGCGTGGTTTTTAATGCTATGTTCTTTACAAATTAGAATTTGTAAGTCAAACCGAATTGAGCAGTATTGAAGAAGTTATTGAAAACATTGAAGTTTCCGTTAAGTTCATTTGATTTGTCTTCTCCACCACCTGGGAATTCAGTTTTAGAAGAAGAGTAACCCAATACGTTAGCTAAACCGAAGTTGATCGCAAATTTATCAGTTACGAAATAGTTGATACCTAAATCGATTCCTAAGTTCAAAGAGTTAACTTTTGAAGTTTCAGTACCGTTAGTTTTGTTTTTTGTTGAACCAAAACCAAGACCAGCTTCAGTATACGTTTTGAATCTTTGTCCTAATTCCAAGAAATAATATCTTGCGAAAACTCCAGCTCCGAAAGAGTTAGATTTGATTTCATTAGTAACGTTTGGTGTACCGAAAACAGTGTTTTCTTCTTTACTTGAACCAAGTCCAAGCTCAACTCCTACAGCGATTTTGTCAGTTACGAAGTAACCAGCTTTAGGATTGAAGTTGAATGTGTTGGTTTTAGTTTCTTCAACGTCAGTTCCATTGAAACTTTCATTGTCTTTATCACTTGAAAAACCCAAATTTCCTTCAACAATAATGTTTCCTTTTGAAAATCCGAAAGATTTAGCTTCCTCTTGTGCGTTAGCAAATCCAAAGGCGAATACAGCTGCTGCTGTCAATAATACTTTTTTCATTGTTTTATTTAATTTTTAATTAGGAGGCAAATCTAAAACAAAATTTCTTTTAAAAAAGGGGGAAAAACCCCTTAATTCCGTAACTTTTTTGTAAATAATTGGCTATTAACGGTTTGTATTTTTTTGTTAATTTTATTTTAACAATTGTTGTTGTTTTTTTTACAATTTCGCAAAAAAAAACCTCCATAAGAGGAGGTTTTTAGGAATTTTCTTAGTTCTGGTTTAGAAGCTGTATCCTACAGACAATGACAGAACGCTGTTTTTTATATCACCGCCATCTTCATCGGAGATGTTAGATAAACCGAAGTTGTATCTCAGCCCGGCAGAAAAATGGTCTGTGAAATTGTAGCCTGCTCCCAGGTTAATCCCAAAATCCGTAGATTTCAAGAAGTCTTTTACATCAATATCCGGGCCGTCATCCGGCTTTCCTTTAGCAGATGTCAGGAATCCTACCTGAGGACCTGCTTCCAGGCTTAATTGCGGAATAGGGAAAAATTTGGCCATGATCGGCACATTGATATAGCTGAACTCATACGTTCCGCCATCTACATCAGCTCCCTGTACAGAATAAAGTACCTCTGGCTGAACGGCAAACTTGTCGGAAATCTTGATTTCGGCAAAACCACCCACATGGAAACTGGCTTTCATGGAAGTGTCATCTAAATCTCCAGTCAAATTCGCTAAGTTAAGCCCCGCCTTTACCCCGAATTTTGTCTCTTGTGCGTTAGCAAATCCAAACAGGAATAATGCTGCTGCAGTTAATAATACTTTTTTCATTTGTTTAGTTTTAAAATTACTATAGTGAATTTAAAGCTTATAAATAGTTGACACGCATGGTTTTACCTTTAGTTATTAACAATTTTACTAACAATTTTATAAATATTTAACATTTATGCTTGGAAAGCTTCATTTTATTTGGAAAGAGAATTAATAAAAGATTTTAATTCCGGCTTATTTTAAAATAATTACTTTTACGAAAGTTAAAATGTCAAAATGAAAATCATCATTATCAACGGGCCAAACTTAAACCTCCTCGGGAAAAGAGAGCCGGAAATTTACGGGAACCAGGATTTTGAAACCTATTACAAGACGTTGCAGTCTAAGTACCAAAAAGTTGAAATGAGTTATTACCAAAGCAATGTGGAAGGAGAAATCATCAGCAAACTGCAGGAAACGGGTTTTGACCATGACGGTATCATTCTCAATGCCGGGGCGTATACGCATACTTCGATCGGGATTGGCGATTGCATAAAAGCCATCCGCACACCGGTTGTGGAAGTGCATATTTCCAATACATTTTCCAGGGAAGATTTTCGACATCAATCCTATATTTCCCCTAATGCACAAGGGGTGATAATCGGCTTTGGCCTAAAAAGTTATGAACTGGCATTGCAGTCTTTTTTGTAAACGGACGTAACTTTTTGCGGATATAATAGTCTTATGCTAAAAAATTCCCAATGAAAAAAATACTGCCGGTCCTGTTTTTGCTATGCGCAACTGCTTCATTTTCACAAATAAAAGGGTTAATTACCGATACTAAAAACAACCGCCTTCCGGGAGTTACGATACTCATTGAAAATACTTATAACGGAACTTCCACCAATGAAAGCGGCCTGTTTGAACTCAATCTTAAGAAAACGGGTAATTATACGGTCGTGGTCCAGTACCTGGGCTTTAAAACCAAAAAGATCCCGGTTGAAATAAAAGCTTTCCCGTACCAGTTAAACGTTGAATTGGCAGAGGAAAATATTACCTTGAATGAAGTAACGGTGAGCAATCAGGAAGATCCTGCCAGGCAGATAATCCGCAACGCCATAGCCGCCAAAAAGGAAAACTCCGAAAAAACAGCCAAGTACAATGCTGATTTTTATTCCCGGGGGCTTATCCGGATCAAGGACGCGCCCAAAAAAATCCTGGGGCAGGAATTGGGTGATTTTGACGGAGCCCTGGACTCTACCAGGACCGGAATTTTGTATTTGTCGGAAACGGTTTCAAAATTGAATTTCCAAAAGCCCGATAAAATGAAAGAAACCATCGTGGCTTCAAAAGTAAGCGGGAAAGACAACGGCTTCAGTTTCAATAATGCCGCTTCCGTCGATTTTGATTTTTATGAAAATTACATCCCTTTCCAGGTGAACCTTATTTCGCCCCTGAGCGATAACGCCTTCGCCTATTACAAATTTAAGATAGAAGGAAGTTTTTATACCGAAGACAAACAGCAGGTCAATAAAATAAAGGTAATCCCAAGACGGGACACCGAACCGGTCATTGAAGGCTATATTTACATTGTAGAGGATTCCTGGGCCATTTACGCCCTCGATGCTGTTATAAAAGGAGCAAGGGTACAAATGCCGTTTATGGATAACCTGATCTTAAAACAGAGCTTCAGTTATAACCCCAATGATAAAATCTGGACCAAAAACACGCAAAGCCTCGATTTTATTGCCGGAATGATGGGAATCAATGTTTCGGGAAGGTTTACCTATGTATACAGCAATTTTGAGTTTGAGCCGAAATTCGATAAAAAGACATTCACGCGGGAAGTGCTAACCTTCGAAAAGGAAGCCAACAAAAAAGAAGACAATTTCTGGAATGCCATCAGGCCCATTCCTTTAACACTTGAGGAAAGCAGTGATTACCACAGGAAAGACAGTATCCAGGTCTTGAGGAAATCAAAAGTATACCTCGATTCTATCGACAGGAAAAACAATAAATTCGGACTGGCTGATGTTTTAATGGGCTATAATTATAGGAATTCCTATGAAAACTGGTCGTTAAACTACAATGGGCCTTTGCTTTCCGCCAGGTTCAATACAGTGCAGGGTTATGCGTTCAGTTCCGGTTTTTCATTTTTGAAAACCAAGGAAGAAGACAGGACGTACCTGCAGGCCAGGACAACATTCAATTATGGACTGGAAGAAAAGAAGTTAAGGATCACGGGAGAATTCTCTAAAAAATTCAGCAACCAGACCGATGCTACCTTGAGTGTTTCCGGGGGAAGGAGCATTGCGCAGTTTAATGAAAGAAACCCGATTTCCAGCATTGTCAATACGGTCAGCACGCTTTTCTTCAAGAATAATTTCATGAAAATGTTCGATAAAAGCTTTGCCAGGATTGGCTACAGCCAGGAAGTCATCAACGGGTTTTCGGTTTTTGCGAATGTTGAATATTCCCAGCGAAAGCCATTGTTCAATACTACTGATTTTAGTATTGTTAAAAGCGATGACCTGTATACGTCCAATAATCCTTTGTTGCCTTTTGATGAAATGACACCGGCTATTGTAAAGCATAACCTGGTCAAGGCGAGGATTACGGGAAGGATTAATTTCGGGCAGGAATACTGGACGCGGCCGGACGGCAAGTTCAATATCACCAATGACAAATACCCGACGCTGTATTTTACTTATGAAAAAGGATTAGGCGGAAACCTGGATCGGTATAATTTCGATTTTGTGGCGGGAAAAGTTGAACAGGACTTCAGCCTGGGCAATAAAGGTGGCCTGGGAGTGAATATTACGGCTGGAAAATTCTACAACCCTTCCGGGATTTCATTTGTGGATTACAAACATTTTGCAGGAAACCAGACCCATATCGGGCAAACCGACAATTATCTTGCCGTTTTCAATCTGCTTCCGTATTACAGCAGCAGCACCAATGATGCTTTTTTTGAAGCGCATTCGGAATATGATGACAAAGGTTTTATCATGAACAAAATCCCGTTGCTCGATAAGCTGAAAGCCAACCTGATAGTAGGGTACCACAATCTTTCCGTTCCGGAGAGAAGGCCTTACCATGAGTTCTCCGTAGGATTGAATAATTTAGGGTTTGGGAAATTCAAAATCTTCCGGTTGGATTATGTACGCTCGTACCAAGGCGGGTTTCAAAAAGACGGGCTTGTCTTTGGGCTGAAATTCCTCAATGTCCTAGAGTAACGAAAAACAATTCTTCTTGCTGTTGACGGGCTTATTTGCCGGTAAAAACATCGTAGCCGAAACGGATCAATGTCCCGATGACCACAATCAGGAAGAAAATGCGGATAAAGCCGTTTCCTTTGGCAATAGCTAATTTAGCCCCGATAAAACCGCCTAGTGCATTACATACCGCCATTGGAATAGCAATAGCCCAGATGATTTTCCCTTTTAGGATGAAAAGGCATATGGAACCAAAATTAGTGGCCAGGTTGACCATTTTGGCGTTTGCGGAAGCATGGAGGAAATCGAACCCAAGCAGGGAAATAAAAGCCACAACAAAAAAGCTGCCTGTTCCCGGACCGATAAACCCGTCGTAAAAACCAACGGCAAGGCTGATGATTACGGCATATGTAATTTGTTGTTTTAAGGATAAGGCTTTTTCCTGATGTTGCCCGAAATTCTTTTTCACGAAAGTGTAAACCGCCAAAAGCGAGAGGACAACCAGGAGCAATGGTTTCATAAAATCGTTGCTCACATAGGTCAAAAGGGTCGAACCCGTAAAAGCCGAAGCAAATGCGATTACCGACATGAGGATGAGCAGTTTCCAGTTCATGTCTACTTTTTTCAGGTATTGCGAAGCGGCAAAACTCGTACCGCTGAAGGCCGGTATTTTAAGGGTCCCGATAATGGACGAGACCGCCTGGTTGGGTAATAATATTAAAGCTACCGGGGTTTGGATGAGCCCGCCGCCGCCAACAATGGCATCTACAAATCCGGCTGAAAAAGAGGCGATGCAAAGAAAAAGAAGTATACTGGTTTCCATAGTCTAAAAAAGAAATCCCAAGGCATTCGCGATGGGATTAGTAAGGTGATGCTATTTGAAATTATAATTAAGCACGGACAATATTGGCACCGATTGCTCTTAATCTTTCGTCAATTCTTTCGTATCCGCGGTCAATCTGTTCGATGTTTTGGATCGTACTGGTTCCTTTGGCGGAAAGCGCTGCGATTAACAAGGAAATCCCCGCCCTGATATCAGGAGAAGACATGGTGGTCGCTTTAAGCTGTGATTGGAAATCATGACCCATAACCACGGCCCTGTGCGGATCGCATAGCATGATCTTGGCGCCCATATCGATTAATTTATCCACGAAGAACAAACGGCTCTCAAACATTTTCTGATGGATCAATACGTCTCCTTTTGCTTGTGTGGCGACAACCAGTACAATACTTAGCAAATCAGGTGTAAATCCCGGCCAAGGCGCATCGGCTATAGTCAAAATAGAACCGTCGATATCCGTTTTTACCTCATACCCGTTTTCGTGGGACGGAATGTAGATATCATCCCCGCGTTTTTCAAGTGTGATCCCTAATTTGCGGAATACGTTCGGAATGACTCCCAGGTTGTCCCAGCTTACATCTTTAATGGTAATCTCGCTTCTGGTCATGGCTGCAAGGCCAATCCAGGAACCGATTTCAATCATATCCGGTAAAATCCTGTGCTCGCATCCTCCAAGGCTTTCCACGCCTTCAATAGTGATCAGGTTGGAGCCCACTCCGGTGATTTTGGCCCCCATCGAGTTAAGCATGTTGCACAATTGTTGCAGGTAAGGTTCGCAGGCGGCGTTGTAAATGGTGGTTTTGCCCTCGGCAAGTACGGCAGCCATCACAATGTTTGCGGTCCCGGTAACCGAAGCTTCGTCCAGCAACATATAAGCACCTTGCAGGCGCCCGTTTATTTCCACGCCGTAAAAATGGTCTTCTCTTTCGTACCTGAATTTAGCGCCCAGGTTGATAAATCCTTCAAAGTGGGTGTCGAGCCTTCTCCTTCCGATTTTATCTCCTCCGGGTTTTGGGATGTATCCTTTTCCGAAACGTGCCAAAAGCGGGCCCACAATCATAATGGAACCACGCAAGGAACCGCCTTCTTTTTTGAAAGCTTCCGTTTCAAGATAGCCAACATTGACCTCGTCTGCCTGGAAAGTGACCGAACCCGGCCCGTTTTTCTGGATTTTTACGCCAAGATTGCCCAATAAGGTAATCAGTTTGTTGACGTCGATAATATCAGGGATATTGTTTATTGTTACTTTTTCCGGAGTCAGAAGGACAGCACATAAAATCTGTAATGCTTCATTTTTAGCTCCTTGTGGTGTGATTTCTCCTTTTAATCGGATACCGCCTTCAATTTTAAAAGTTCCCATTTTTTTGAGGTATGATTTATGAGTGAATATAAGCCTGAATTAGGAATGATGCTGTTTAGCCAGGCATCGATTCATAATCCAAAACCCATGTAATGTATATTATTTCGGATTGTTATTGTTTTTTATAAAAGGTTTCGGTTTCCCGTTTTTTATAATTTTTTGCTTTCCGCCATTGTTGTTATTACCGTTGTTGTTGTTCTGGATTTTGTTTGACATGCGTTTGTTGGTACGCATCAGGTCAGTAGAATTCAGGAGTTCTTCAGAGCTTTGGGTCAGGTTGATTTTTCCGCCTGAAAGTTCCAATAAATGCTCGAAGATCACTGCATCAGTCACCGTGTCTTTATTCCAGCTCAGGTACGATTTTTTCATGTGGGTGGCAATGACCTTGCACAAGGCGTTTTTCAGTTCGCCGTCTTCCCATTTGTTGGCCACATCGATCATATATTTGATGTTGTTGCCGTAAAACCTGTATTTAGGGAAATTCTGAGGGTATTTCAGCGGATCCGGCTTCATCCTCAACACTTCCCGGGACGGGATCGGGTATGGGGAATCCACATCCAGTTTAAAATCGGACATAATGAAAATCTGGTCCCAAAGCTTGTGCTGGAAATCAGGGACATCACGCAAATGAGGATTTAAATTCCCCATTACCGATATGATGTATTTTGCGGCCTTGTTGCGTTCGGTACGGTCTTCGATAGCCGTGGCCTGGTCAATCAGTTTGTGCAGGTAACGGCCGTATTCAGGAATGATAAGTGCTTTTCTTTCAGAATTGTACTCTAGGTTCTGCACTACATCCGCAGCGATTTCTTTTATGTATTTTGTATCCATTTATAGGGAAATTATACCTTCAACAGTCGAAACTTCCTGGTATTTTTTAATAATGCTGTCCGCACTTGGCATTTGTACATCTACAGAAACACTTGTGAATTTCCCGCCTTTTGACTGACGCGTGTCAATAACGGCACCCATACGGTCGAACGCATTCTCAACGGCTTTGATCTTCTCTGTTTCGGTAGGGACGATAAACTTAAACAAGTATTTTGCCGGCCAAACGTTTGCGTTGTCGAGTTCTTCTTTTAATCGCGCATAAAACTCTGTGGTTTTCTTATCCATATTCAAATTAAAATAAAAGCAAATATACAATTTTAGATTTAGGAATTACGCTATGGAAATCAAGAAATAAGAGCAGCGGCCTATATTTTTATAAGGGATGTGCCGACGGGCCGTTTTTTGGCTTTCCGAGGCCTAGGGAACCGGTCTTTTTTTGGCCTTGCCGATTGAAATCAATGCCTTGTTGCGGCTTGTTTAAAAAAACTTTTCAAATCCAATAAGTTTAAGTATTTTTGCGCCTTTATTTTTTACAAAGTGCAGAAAGAAATTGTTGTTATCATCGGAGGGCCCGGGACAGGCAAAACCACTATCATTGACCAATTGGTAGCCAAAGGACATTGCTGTTATCCTGAAATCTCGCGTGAAGTGATCCTTGAGGCCAAAAAACAGGGCATCGAACAGCTGTTTCTTGAAAATCCGTTGCTTTTTAGCGAATTATTGCTCGAAGGAAGGAAAAAACAGTTCAACAACGCTCAAAAAGAACCGCACGACGTTGTTTTCCTGGACCGTGGTATCCCGGACGTACTGGCTTACATGCATTATATAGGAGACAGTTATCCCGCTTTTTTCGATGCAGCCTGCCGTGAAAACAAATACACCAAAATATTCATCTTGCCGCCCTGGGAAGATATCTATATTGCCGATAACGAGCGTTATGAAAATTACGAACAGGCAAAACTGATCTACAACCACCTGGTTGAAACCTATGAGAAATACGGCTATACTCTTATTGAAGTGCCAAAAGATACGGTTGATAACAGAATTCTTTTTATCTTGGGGCATCTTTAACGGATGAATTATATGTTTTAAAGTTTCTTCAAGCTTTAAACCCCTAAATCAAGAAAATGCAGGAAGCATTACAGATTCTTCAGAAATATTGGCATTACGATGCTTTCAGGCCTGTTCAGGAAGACATTATCCGGTCGGTACTGGAAGGGAACGATACTTTTGGGCTCATGCCGACAGGTGGCGGGAAATCCTTGTGTTTCCAGGTTCCTGCTATGGTTAACGAAGGCCTGTGCCTGGTCATTTCTCCTTTGGTAGCCCTGATGAAAGACCAGGTAAACCAGCTGCAGGCCAGGGATATCAAAGCCATTGCCCTGACAGGTTCGATAAAACCGGACGAATTGATAGCCTTATTGGACAACTGCCAGTTCGGCAATTACAAATTCCTGTACCTTTCCCCCGAACGTTTAGAACAGGATTGGGTGCTCGAAAGAATCAAAGCCCTGCCTATTTCATTGATCGCCATTGATGAAGCGCATTGCGTGTCGCAATGGGGGCACGACTTTAGGCCTTCTTACCTGAAAATAAAAAATTTAAAACAGCATTTTACCAAAATCCCTTTTATTGCCCTTACGGCTTCGGCGACACCGCCTGTCCAGGAAGATATCATCGGGCTTTTGGGTTTGGAAGCCCCGAAGGTTTTCCAGCAATCTTTTGCACGGCATAATTTGGGGTATTTTATCATCAAGGCCGAAGACAAACTGTATAAACTCAACCAGATCCTGACGAAAAACCCGCAATCGGCCATCATTTATGTCCGAAACCGTAAAAACTGCCATGAATATGCCGCACAGCTCAAGGCTTTGGGGCACAAAACAACGTTTTACCACGGAGGGCTGCCCGTTAAGGAGAAGGAAAAGAATATGGTTTCCTGGATGCAGGACGAAACGCCGGTAATGGTGGCTACCAGTGCCTTTGGAATGGGTATTGACAAGCCGGACGTAAAAACGGTCATCCATATCAATTTGCCCGAAAACCTAGAAAGCTATTACCAGGAAGCGGGCAGGGCAGGGCGGAATGGGGAAAAAGCGTTTGCCGTCCTGATTTCGTCCCCGTCGGATGTGGTCCGGGCGGAGAGCCAGTTTCTTTCGGTTTTGCCCGATACGGCTTTCCTTAAGGAAGTATTTGTCAAGCTCTGCAATTATTTCCGCATTGGTTATGGGGAAGGCATCAACGAAGAATTTCCTTTCAGCCTGAACCAGTTTTGCGGCCAATATAAGTTCCCGGCGGTAAAAACCTTCAATGCCTTGCAGTTTTTGGACCGGCAGGGCATCCTTTCGCTTTCGCAGGAATTTTCAGAGAAAGTCCAGATCCAGTTTTTAATCGAATCCAGGGAAGTCATCCGTTACAGCAGCCTGAATCCGGACGATGCCACGGTTATTTCGGTCATTTTACGATCGTATCCCGGCATTTTCGACCTTCAGACCAATATCAACACTGTTTTTATTGCTAAAAAAGCCAATACAACCGAAGCGAAAGTTTTACATTTGCTGGAGAAACTGAAGAACCTCAATATTGTAGCCTATTTTTCACAGCAAAACGAATCCAAAATCACTTTCCTGGAAGTCAGGGAAGATGACAGGACCATCAACAGGGTTTCCAAACACCTGGAAAAACAGAACCAGGTCAAGCAAAAGCAGTTGGACGCCGTTATCCGGTATGTTTCGGATGAAGGGAGCTGCAAAAGCAGGCTGCTGCTGGGGTATTTCGGGGAAAAAAACACAGCCGATTGCGGCATTTGCTCCTATTGCACCCAAAAGAAGCCCTCCTCTTTTACTATAGAAGCCATACGGACGGAAATAGTAAGGCTGCTGGCAGGAAAAGACATGACCTCCAGGGATTTGGCGGCAGTACTTCCCACGGAAGAAGCGGAAATGCTCGAAGCCCTGAAGCAATTGCTGGAACACGGAATAATCAGTTTCAATACAAAAAATCAATATACATTACATAAGAAATGAAAGCATTACGAATTGTTTTTATGGGAACGCCGGATTTCGCGGTTGGGATACTGGATGCCATTGTAAAACAAAAAAAGCATGAAATAGTAGGAGTGATCACGGCACCGGACAAACCGGCCGGCCGGGGCCAAAAAGTGAAATTTTCAGCCGTAAAGGAATACGCGCTCGGGCAACAATTGCCTTTGTTGCAGCCGACAAACTTAAAGGATGAATCTTTCCTGGCCGAATTGAAGTCGCTCCAGGCCAACCTTCATATCGTCGTGGCGTTTAGGATGTTGCCAAAAGTGGTTTGGGCCATGCCGGAACTGGGCACTTTCAACCTGCATGCGTCCCTTTTGCCGGATTACCGCGGAGCAGCACCTATTAATTGGGCTATTATTAATGGAGAAACCAAAACCGGGGTGACTACCTTTTTTATTGATGAAAAGATCGACACCGGAGCCATGATTCTAAGTAAAATCACTGAAATCCTGGAATCGGAAAATGCGGGCGAGCTCCACGACCGATTAATGCATTTGGGAAGCGAAACGGTTTTGGAAACCTTGCAGCTAATTTCGGAAGGAAAAGCGGTGACCACAATACAAGAAGATATGTCAGGTATTAAAACAGCTTATAAATTAGACAGGGACAATTGTAAAATCGATTTTACTAAAAATGCCGCCGAGGTGTACAACCTGATCAGGGGTTTGAGCCCGTACCCAACCGCCTATTGCAATTTTAAGGATGGAAACGACGAGTGGAATGTCAAGATTTATGCCGCCGGAAAAGAGATTATTGCGCATACTGATGCCGCCGGAAGTGTGATTACCACCAAAAAAGAGATGAAAATCGCTGTTCCGGACGGGTATATCCACATTAAGTCATTGCAGTTCCCGGGGAAAAAGAAAATGGCCATACACGAATTGCTTAACGGAATGGCTTTCTCAACCGATGCGCATGCATTTTAAACCCAACAAATGGTAGGGTTGACGCCGATTTGATATAAAACAAGTTCAATTTATCAACAAAGAACTTAAGTTATTAACAAAAACAGCAAAAAAATAGCTTAGGTGTTGTATGGTAAGTAAATCCTATTAAATTTGTAGGTGTAAGTATTAATATTAACCAATCAATTAATAACAATTATTATGAACAAATCAGATTTAATCGATGCTATTGCTGCTGATGCAGGAATTACGAAAGCTGCAGCTAAACTAGCTTTAGAGTCATTTTTAGGAAATGTTGAAGGTACTTTGAAAAAAGGTGGAAGAGTATCTCTTGTTGGATTTGGATCTTGGTCAGTATCTTCTAGAGCTGCAAGAGATGGAAGAAACCCACAAACAGGAAAAACTATCAAAATTGCTGCTAAAAATGTAGTGAAATTCAAAGCTGGTGCTGAATTAGAAGGATCAGTTAACAAATAATAGTTTGTTATAAAAGAATAGAGCCACGCATTGCGTGGCTTTTTTTTGCTTTTCAACGATTTAATTTGGTGGATAATTAAAATTTTTGTTAAATTTAAGTCTAAATCTTAATATCATGATTTCTGTAAAGCCAAAAAAAGGAAATTTGCTAGTGGCAGAACCTTCTATTACAGGGGATTTATCTTTCAATAGATCGGTGGTTTTACTAGCTGACCATAACGAGGAAGGTTCAGTAGGATTTATCTTAAACAAGCCTCTTGGTTACACCATACAGGATTTAATACCGGAAATAACAGCTACTTTCAAAATTTACAACGGAGGTCCCATAGAACAGGACAACTTGTATTTTATCCACAATATCCCTCAATTAATCCCCAACAGCATCGAGATTTCCTCCGGCATATTTTGGGGTGGCGATTTTGAATCGACCAAAGACCTGATTAACGAAGGCAAGATCAGCAGGAACAACATCCGTTTCTTCCTGGGATATTCGGGATGGGATGCCGAACAGCTGCAAAACGAACTCGATTCGAATTCCTGGATTATTTCCGAAAACGGCCTCCGCAATAAAATTATTGGAAAATCCTCAACCGATTTCTGGAAAGAGAAAATTATGGAGCAGGGCGGCGATTACCTGATTTGGTCCAATGCCCCCGAAAACCCGATTTTCAATTAGCCTAGCCTTACTTTCGCATTCAATTTCGCCATAAGCTGACCGGCAAAAACGGTTTCAAATTCCTTTTTGCGGTATTTGGTTATCGGCTGGATGCCTTTTATCACGTTTGTAAGGAATAATTCGTCGGCTTTCTGCAAATCAAAAGGAGAAATCGGCGCTTCGGCCACTTCAATGTTTTCAAAGGTCCTGGCCAGCGTCAAAATTTGTTTGCGCATAATGCCGTTCAAACATCCTTCGGAAAGCGGAGGCGTGCTTAAAATGCCGTCCTTGAGCATAAAAATGTTGCCTTGCAGGGCCTCGGCCACGTTTTTTTCTTCGTTAAGCAAAAGGCAATTGTCCAAACCGTTTTCATCGGCATAAATACTGCCCGTGATATGGATGAGCTTATTAGTGGTCTTTAGTGTCGAAATGAGTTGCTTCGAGACATGAAAATCCTTGTAGATATCCACTTCGTATGCCTGTCTTTCAAATTCATACAATGGTTTTTCAATCTTTGAAACCGAAATTTGGTAGGAAATAGTATTGTCAACAGGTAGGTAAAACCCACCATCGTTGCGATATACGGTAATCCTTGCCCGGGCTGAAGCTTCGGCACTTTCGGATTGCACGGCCCTTAAAATTTCACTCTCAAAATGTTCCATAGTGAAATTCATGGGGATTTCCATTCGCAAAATCCGCATCGAAGCCATCAGCCTGAAATAATGATCTTCCAAAAAAAGGATTTTACCATCTATGATTTTTACGGTTTCAAAAACGGCATCGCCATACAGGAACGCGCGGTTGTTTTGAAGGAAAGAATGTTGCATAAAAAAGCCCTGAAAAAAATTACAGGGCAAATATACGGGTTATAAACGTTAAAAGCTAGACAGAACCAATTACATGTTTCAGGTCCGACACCTGGTTTTCCCAGAGTAGCTTTGATTCTTCGATATCGTTTTCCTCGGCATAATCCACAACCATTAAGGACACGTCCTTGGTGATTTCATCCACCAGGATGCGCATTTCAAAAAAGTAGTCCGTATCGTGGTTGTCTTCGTCAATCCATTTAAATTTGATCTTTTCCCCGGTTTTCTTGGAGTACAGCCTGGCTTTTTCCTGGGAATCGTTCCAGATAAAGGTAAAAAATTCGCCACGGGAGTTGACATTGTCCGCAAACCATTCCTGTAGGCCGGAAGGAGTCGAAATGTATTGGTATAAAAGTTGAGGTGAGGAGTTTATGGGGAATTCGAGTTCGTAGCGTATTTTGGTTTCCATTTAAAATTTATTTTTACGAAATATATACAATTATGATTTGAAAAAAAAATATTTTTAACATTAATATTTTTTAAAAATATATTTGCAACCTTTAAATATAGTGTTATATTTGCACCCGCATTGAGAGATGCAATAACCGAATACATGGCGAGGTAGCTCAGTCGGTTAGAGCGCAGGATTCATAACCCTGAGGTCACGGGTTCAACTCCCGTCTTCGCTACAAGAAAAAACCCTAACTATTTGATTAGTTAGGGTTTTTTTGTTGTTTTTAGATTCTGAACCCATCAAACTATACAGCTTTAAAGTGAGGAATTGGAATGAGGACTATTCCAAGACCTTAATTTCTAAAACAAATCATTTGCCTAATAGAAGTTCCTTTTTTGAAATATTTCCTTTCTAGACGCTTGGCACGGATTGCAAATCCGCGCTATCGGGGATTAATTAATAAGTTTCCCGGCCCTTATTCTTGCTCCAAACAAAAGAATAGGCATAAATTTATTAGCGTTTGTTTTACAATTTTATTTTCATACTTTCACAAAAGATAATACAATAGTTCGGTTAATAAGGAAAAAATGAATAGAATAATACTTATCGGAAACGGATTTGATTTAGCTCATGGAATGAGAACGAGCTATAATGATTTTATTAACGATTATTGGACAAATGTAATATCGAATATTAGCTCATCTACAGAAATAACTTTTGAAAATTCAGAACTTAAAATAACCCGAAAACCGCCAGGTATTTATTTGTCATCAATTACTAATTTTGAGGAATTGGTTCAAATATTAAAATCACATGGAAGTTTAATAACTTTTAAAAATAGATTTCTTGAAAAAATAAATCAGAAAAAACAAATTCAAAATTGGGTTGACATTGAAAATGAGTATTACTTATTACTAAAAGAGTCGTTTAAAGATGAAAAATGCAAATATAAGATAGCTCAATTAAACTATGATTTTACCGAAATACAAAAACTATTAGAAATATATTTACAAAAAATAGAACATACCTTCAATGAAAGCTTTAGCAGAGACAGTGCTAATAACCATCTAAAAAAAGCTATTACAAAAAAGGTATATTCTGATTTTAAATTAAAAGATTTTACAGAAGCATCCATTAACAAAAAAGTTGAGTTTGAATATCAAAATATTAGGGATGACCTTAAGGCTATTAATTCTGGAAACATAACGATGGAGGATATAAATGAAAAAAAACGTTCTCTAATATCTACAATAGGAAAAAGTGACCCAATAAACACTATAAGAAAAAGATTACTTTCTGATTCTGCTATTAATTATTTCAACTTACAACCAACTGAAATTTTATTTTTGAATTTCAATTATACATTTACAGAAAATTTATATTATAACGTTTCTTGGCTTGACCTTTCGGGAAATTTTAACAGAAATGTAGAAAAAAATGTAATTCATATTCATGGGACTACTAACCAAAGAGATAATAATAATGTCATTTTTGGCTTTGGAGATGAAATAGATGAAGATTATAAATCGATTGAAAATCTAAACGACAATACTTATCTTGAAAATATCAAATCAATTAAGTATTTAGAAACAGATAATTACAAAAAATTGTTAGAGTTTTTAAATAGTGGCGACTACCAAATATTCATTTTTGGACATTCCTGCGGAAATTCAGACAGAACACTTTTAAGTACCCTTTTTGAACATAAAAATTGCGTTTCAATAAAGCCTTTCTATCACAAAAGAGCAACTAATGACAACTACAGTGAAATAGTAAGAAACATTACAAGAAATTTTAGCAACAAAGCAGTTTTGAGAGACAAGGTAGTAAATAAAGAATACTGTGAACCTTTAACATAATTTTCTCTATCAATCACTTTTTCTAATGACAATAAAAGAAACATGGTTTATCTTAGCGAATGGAATCTATTTCAAAGAAAATGAAATAGAAATATTACCATATCTAACCATCAGAAAGATTAGCAAATTATCAGTATTTGAATTAGCAGGATTGGGAGCCAAAGGTTTTAAAGAATGGTCATTAGTTGAACCTTTCTGCTATCTACAAAATACATTTGAAATCGTCAGCTCAGAAAATGAATCCACTTTTGGTTATGATATTTTAAATAGAGCTTGGCTACTAAATACTTTATTTGTCTTAAGAAATAAAACAGGAATCAATTCAGTTGCTTTATTAAATCGTTCTTGGAACAATTTGAAAGACCCTAAAGATATCCAAGCAGGTCTTTGCGATTATCACGTTAGTATGATTCAAGCAAAAAACCTGCAAGAAACCGAAATTCACAACGTAGATATAGATTGGATTAGAAAGCATTTTGAGATATGCAATGTTTTAGCATTTAAGTATGAAAAATTTAGATATGCAATAGAAGTAATAAATTCTTGGAGATATTGCGTGGATATCAAAAGTGCTATTGCAATTATTTGGGCAGCAATTGAAAGTATAGTTGATGTTTCAACAGAAATTACTTACCGGTTATCATTAAGTATATCATCATTACTATGCGAACGAGGTGAGAAAAGAGTTATAAAATTTAAAGAAATCAAAAGCCTATACGGCTTGCGCTCAAAAGTTGTCCATGGCTCTAACATAAAAGAATCTGAAATTGAAAAAGCATTAATTGGCTCTTTTAGTTTACTTGCTGAATTAGTTGTTTCCATGATTGAAAATAACAAAGTTATTAATGAAGAAGACTTTGAAACTGCTATTTTTAAATAGAGTATACAACAATAATTCTAGGGGTAAATTTTACCATAATAATAGAAAAATAAGGAGTTGCAAAATGGAGTGATGAAAAAAGCTAAAAACGTATCAAAACAGTATTAGCTTTTAAAAATCCTAATACTAAACACGATACAAACAATTACCGCGTCTAATATTAGTTCATAACCCTGAGGTCACGGGTTCAACTCCCGTCTTCGCTACAAGAAAAACCCTAACTATTTGATTAGTTAGGGTTTTTTTGTTTTTGATAATGATTGTTTTCTTTGAGTTGTGGCAAAAAAAATAAATCAAACAATTTTGCCACAAAAACTGTGGCAAAAAAGTGTAACAGAAAAAAATTGCCACAAAAGTTGTGGCAAAAAAATAATTTCAAAAAATTTTGCCACAAATGGAAGATAACTTCTTCAGCAATTCTAATCTACAAAGCAGTATAAAATTTAGAATCATTCTAACCGGTTTTTTTTATAACGGATATTATTTTATGGTAATTTTATTTGGAAATTCTAAAAGTAGAAATTACAGCAATGGATAGTATTGCAGATGAAAAGGTTTTACAGGTTATTAAAAATATAGATGCAAAGATTGATAAGCTGAATGATCAAAAAATAATTGCTTTTTTTGAATACCTAGGACTCAATCAAAGAGAGGATATTCCGAAAGATTATCTTACTTGGGAAACAATACTTATTGTGGTTCCGGACCGGCATATTTCCCATATGGTAAAACAATATAAGTTTTTAATCTCCAGAATTGCATTTACAACCAATATTTATGCACAACAGATTCATATTTATGATTATAAAGATTGGAAGAATGCCTGCCGTAACAAAACCCAGTTTCAAATAAAGGAATTATTAAAAACAAATTTCGGCGGTGTAAAGAAAATTAACAATGATCCCGAATAAGTGTAAGCAATTAAATACAATGGGAATCGAAAAGTTATTATTAGAGTGAAATGCTTAATGTGGAGCCTTTATCTGTTTTGGCAGACCGTTTTTTAGGTGTTTCCACTTCTTAAAAAATTAATGTAATCTTAAGAAAGGCAAAAAACAAAATAGAGTATAATCCGTTATTTAGTAAGTATCTAAAAATAAAATTAAAAAATGAAACTAATTGCACTATTCCTTTTACTACTAGCACTTCCGGTACAATGGGAGCCAGATTTTAATAATGCTAAAAAAATTGCAAAAGAAAAAAATGAATTGATTTTGTTGAACTTCTCCGGTTCTGATTGGTGTGGGCCATGCATTCTACTACGCAAAGAATACATTGAAAGTCAGGTTTTTACTGATATGGCAAATGAAAACCTGGTGCTTGTTAATGCTGATTTTCCAAGAAAAAAGAAAAACATAGGAACCCCTGAACAGGTCAGACGTAATGAGGCTTTAGCCGAAATATATAATAAAGAAGGGAGTTTCCCTCTAACCCTGCTTCTAAACGCTGATGGCAAAGTACTAAAAACCTGGAGTGGTAAACCGGAAACTACTCCTGAACAATGGACTGCCGAAATAAAAGCAATTTGTGACAGCAAAAAATAACATAGTGCAATTGCAGCAATACTCGCAATCCCTGAAGCTCATGGGAAACCAGTTTACTATTACAGTTGTGGCTGAAAATGAGAAGGAAGGAAATGAAAGTATTTGTCTTGCTGTTGCAGAAATCAGGAGGATTGAACAGCTTTTGACTACTTATAAGAATGACAGCCAAACCAATCTGATTAATGAAAACGCAGGAATCCGACCAGTTACAGTAAGTCTTGAAGTTTTCAATCTCATTGAAAGATGTATTGGGATTTCTAAAATAACACAAGGTGCATTTGATATTTCTTACGGAAGCATTGATAAGAGTCTTTGGAATTTTGACAAATCAATGACCAAACTGCCAGATGCTGCTACAGCTTTAAAAATGGTGCATCTTATTGATTACCGGAATATTATCCTTGACAAAGAAAACACAACTGTATTTTTAAAAGAAAAAGGAATGCGGATTGGTTTTGGGGGAATAGGAAAAGGATATGCAGCTGAAATGGCCAAACTAGTGTTGCTTAAGCACAATGTCCAAAGCGGAATTATTAATGCCAGTGGAGATTTGAGCGCATGGGGATTCCAGCCTAATGGCAAAAAATGGACCATTGGTGTAGCCGATCCTGATGCACCGGCTGCTCCTTTTTCGTATATGGAGGTATCCGATAAAGCAGTCGCTACTTCCGGGAATTATGAAAAATTCGTAACTATTAAGGGTACAAAATATTCGCATACGATTAATCCTAAAACAGGATTGCCAATAACCGGAATAAAAAGTGTCACTGTCATTGCAGCCAATGCCGAGTTTGCAGATGCAATGGCAACCCCAATAGCCGTTATGGGGATCAAGGCAGGTTTGTATTTAATAGATCAAATCCCGGATATATATTGCATTATCATTGACGACAACAATACGATTTACACTTCAAAAAACATTAACCTGAAATGAAAAAAAGAGTTTCAAAAATTCCAGCACTGCTTTGTAGCCTTGCCATGACAAGTGTTTTGCTAACCTCCTGCACTTCGGTAAAAGAATATCAAAAAGGAAAGATAAACGATTCTGAAATGGTCCTTTCCAACAGGAAAATCGAAAAGACAGAATTGAGCTTTCAATCCTACCGAGAAGGAGCTTCCGGGGCTAATGCAGGAAAAAGCGGCGGAGGCTGTGGCTGTAATTAATTCCCACAAAAGTAAAGATGAAAAGAATAGTCATTACAGGATTTGCATTACTCGGAATATTCCGTTTGAGTGCACAGGATACGCCAACAGATTCTACAGGGTACAAAAGCACAAAATTAAAAGTTGAGGAAGTCAATCTCATCTCCAGCTATTACTCGCAAAATGGCAATAATGCAGTTGTTACGGGAGGTATTGGTTCTGAAAAGCTTACGGATATTGCCAATACTATTGATGTCAAATTGGTAAAATACGGTAAATCGGGTAAAAAACATACCTGGGATGTTGAAGCGGGTATAGACCATTATACCTCTGCTTCTTCTGATATGATCGATCTTAGTGCCAATTCCTCAGCATCCTCAAGCGATATCCGTTTTTATCCTTCGGTAAGCTATACTATGGAAAATGAGGCCAAAGGAAATACTTTTGGAGCCGGTATATCTTCATCGACAGAATTCGATTACCAGTCTTTCGGCGGAAACATTAGTTATTCCAAAAAAACAAAAGACCGCAGCGGTGAATTTTCCGCAAAATTCCAGGCCTTCCTGGACCAGGTAAAATTAATTGCGCCAATCGAGTTGCGGACAAAAGAAGGGTATGATACAGCTTCGCGCAATACTTTTGCAGGATCCCTGAGTTATGCCCAGATCGTAAACCAAAACTTTCAGCTCATGTTCCTGGCAGATGTAATAACCCAGAGCGGTTACTTAAGCCTTCCTTTTCACAGGGTATATTTTGCTGACAATTCTGTACATCAGGAAAAACTGCCGGATTCAAGGCTAAAAATACCTTTGGCAGTAAGAGCCAGTTATTTTATGGGTGATAATGTTATAATACGGGCTTATTACAGGTACTATTCTGATGATTGGAGCTTAAGGGCACATACGGCAGATGTCGAAGTCCCTGTGAAACTATCGGCAGTATTTTCAGTGAGTCCGTTTTACAGGTATTATACCCAAACGGGAACTAAATATTTTAAACCTTACGCAGAACATACGGCAGCAGATGAATTCTATACCAGCAATTATGATTTATCGAAATTCAACAGCAGCTTTTTGGGTATGGGCATGAAATTTACACCACTAAAAGGGGTCTTTGGCATTAGGCATTTCAATACCCTCGAACTGAGATATGGGCATTATACAAAAACAACTAATATGGTTTCCAATATTATAAGTCTCAACATTAAATACAAATAAAATTAAAAGAGAGCTACTCGAAAGAGTAGCTTTTTTTATGAGCAGGTGTGATTGATTCCTTTAGTTGTGGCAAAAAACAATCCCGAAAGATTTTGCCACAAAAACTGTGGTAAAAATGGTTAAGAGAAAAAAAATTGCCACAAATAATGAGTTTCATAAATCACGCGATAAATTAAATAATAATGGGGCTCAGCCCCATTATTATTTTGGTTTACTATAGGTTATTCCTTTTTTTTCTGACAAGCTTAGCAACAAAAAGCACAATGCCAACTATTATTACCACTACTATAATCTGCCATATAAGTAATGGTAAATTAAAATCATTTATCTGTTTTTCCATATTTTTTTATTTTATTGTTGTTGCTGAAATTATTTGGCCGTTTGTTGTATTTGTTTTAACTCTAATTTGTTTGGGCTGCGTCCAAACTGTTCCTAATCCTTCCATAAAAACGTTATAATTAATATCTCCATAAACATTAATAATGGCATTATTATTAACTATTGCTTTATCAAAACCTGTCTGTGCCCAACTAAATGCAAGCGTAAAACCATAACATGTTGAAGTTACATTCTCTACTGAATAGCTTGGTGAAATATTCTGAATGATATTAAAATTTATTCCTCCGAGAGGCCCTACCATCGCTAATTTTACTTTAGCTGTTTTTTGAGATTGATTTTGTATATATTCAAAATTAGTACTTTCTTCTTCACACGAATCTAAAAAACTTTCAAATTCGTTCATACTATCAAGATTTAATGAGTTCTGTGCAGTTAAACTGTTATCTATCTCAAAGTCATAATCAGGATGCGAAATTAGAAATTGAAAGATACTCTTTTTAAATTTAATTAGTTCATCAGTTGTCATTGTAGATGATTGGAATTGTTCTAATTTCTTAAATTTCAGCAATGCATTTCTAATAATTTCTTTAGTTTGGGTGTTCAATCCATCCTGTGTAACCAAATTTAAAATGGCTGGAAAGATAAAATTGTTCACTTGAACTAACGATGTTAAATTATTAGGAAGTGTATTAATATAAGCATTAGTCTGTGAAGTGAGAATGGCTTGAGGCGAGCCAAGATTTGGACTAATAGGTGAAGTCATCATTGGGTCATTAATTTCAGAAGTGTCACCTTCAATAGGATCGTTTGTTCCATTACCACCTGAAGTGTCTCCAGCTCCACCTCCTCCTGAATAGTCACCACCACTTCCGTTACCACTTGTATCACCACCGGAATAATCACCACCACCTGAATCGCTTTCCGGGTCATCCCAACAAAACGACATTGTTACTGGATAAGTCTGCGTACAATTATGACCTGCAGGATGCTCAGTACCTCCCCAATTACACATTATGGTAGTAATTTCTAAACAACCTTGAGTGACATAATTATTCTCAGGTTTTGACTCAAAAGAATGGGAATTAACTTCTATTGAAGTAAGACTTCTTGTTCCCTCAAAAGTAAAAGAATTGTGCTGGGGATATGCAGTTATTTTTGTTGGCGTATATTTTAAGATACTCGCCGAAATAGAATTTTGAGAATTTACTTTAATTACTAAATTTTCAAAATACGATTCACTTTGATTGTCCCTTTCAATCAATAACGTATATGAAGTAGTTGATTCGGATGTGATAACTTTTGCCGGTAAGTCAGCAATTGAAAAACCATATTGATTTTCCATAGCTGTGCGACTGTTTATATTTGCTTTTTTAAGAACTTTTGCAATAGCACTTTTAAATTTCAAATCTTGTGTTAATTCATCAAAACTTTTTTCGGTAACCCTTAAATTCTGATCGTTTTCTAATTGTATGTCAGCATCTTTTTCACAGCTCATAAGAGTGAGTAATGCAAAACACATTGATATCTTTAATAATATAGCTTTTTTCATAAATCGTTTTGTTTTAACTTATTTAATACTAGCAGTCATATTTTTCGTTGTCCAAACAATTATAAGAGTATGACTGTTTTTTCTCAGATTTACTCATAATGCCATTTACATAATCCAACTTAAAAGTAAACGGCATGTCTCTTCTTATTTTCTTTAGGATAAAAGACAAATCCTGCAAAATTCGTAGCTACTGGAATTTATAAGTCTTTCAAAATGAATGTTTTGATTGTTTGTCAGGCAAATTAAATGTAAGAATTGTCATAATCCAAATGTTGTTTTTATCAATTCAGGAATTGATATCTTCTAATTCGGGAATTGATATGATAAAGTATTCTAATAACTAGGTCATTAGTATAAAAACATTATTTTTGCCGTTACATTCGGTAATTTGTATGAAATATCCTGTTATATTAATAGTCACTTTGTTTTTTTTGAAAGGCACTTTTTCTTTCGCACAAACAATTGATTCGTTAGAAAAAAATGGTTATGATAAATTGAAGAAAATCATAGAAAAAGATAACAGTAATCAGAAAAACACCAGTTTACGTAGCCAAGCCTATCTTATAAAGGCAAAAAAGGAGAATAACAAAAAAGAAATAATTGATGGTTATTTTTTTGTAGGGAGGGCGACTAATAATCTGGTTTTAAATTTAAAATATTCCGACTCTGCCATATCAATTGCTAAACGATACAGGCCAGAAGACCTTTCGCTTCTATATTGGATAAGAGGATGTATATATGATGATGCAAGAAATGCAAAAGAGGCTTTAAATTGCTTTTTAATTGCCAATGAATATCCGAAAGTATCTGAAGAATTAGAAGATAGAATTAATTTTAAAATTGGCGCAATAAAAAGTACTCAGGGAAAATACGATGAAGCCATTGCAATTTATAAAAAATGCGAGAGAAATGCTAAAACCAATAACTCTCCAAATTATTTAAGATATGTTCTTGGTTTAAGTGAACTATACCATAGGACTGATAATATTAGTTTGTCTGAAGAATATGTAAAAAAAGGTATGGATGCCTGTAAAAATTACAATGATGGTAATTTCTACAATTTTTATTTTATTTCAAACAGAGGTAAAAATTATTTTAAACGAGGGCAATACCAGAGAGCAATAACTGATTTAGAAAGTCCGCTAAAAGTCATTAAAAGAAATGATGATTTTTCTAATTATGCTGAAAACTGTTTCTATTTAGGAGAGTGCTATCAAAAACTTCATCAAAATAGTGCATCTATTTCTTATTATAGTAAAGTAGATTCAATTTTTAATGCTAGAAAAAATATTTACCAGCTTACAATTACCGCTTATAATCGTTTAATAGACTATTATAAAAATCAAGGTGATTATAAAAAAGTATTGTACTATTCAGAGCAGTTTATTAAGGCAGACAAAGTCCTTGATGAGAATTACAAATACATAACTGATAAAATAAGCAAAAATTATGATATCCAACAAGTTATAAAATCGAAACAGGATACAATTTCAGCTCTAAAAGAAGAGAAGATTGAATTTATTATAATCGTTTCTATTTTGTTCTCGGGAATCGTTACGCTATTTTATCTGTTATTTATAAATAAAACCAAAAAGAACAAAGAACTTCAAAAGCAAAAGGAGCTATTTGACTCCTACATCAAAGAAAAAGAAATCTCAAATAAGGAGAAAGACAAAAGCTTAAAGTTACCCACAAGAAAAAGTTCTCTTTCCAATATTGATGAAAATGTCGTAAAACACATTATTGACTCTTTAAAAAAGTTTGAAATTAAAAAATCATATCTCAATAATGAATATACCATTGATTCACTTTCTTTAGAATTTAAAACGAATTCAAACTATTTGTCGAAAGTAATCAACGAAACAAAAAACACTAATTTTATACAATACATAAATACACTTCGTATTAAATATGTCTTGGAGAAATTGGAAACTGATAAAAAGTATTTGAACTATACTATTCAAGCTTTGTCAGAAATGTGTGGATTTAATAGTGTGCAAACTTTTACTAGAGCTTTCGCTAATCATACAAAAATGAATCCTTCTGATTTTATTAAAGAATTAAGAAACAATAATTTGCAATAAAATAAACTATCAATTCGCGAATTGATATAACAAGTATTTGCTTACTAATGTAAAGACCGGTAGTTTTGAAACGTAATTTTTAAAAATTCAATTCAAATGAGAAAATTAAAAAACCAAATTAAGAATCTTTCTAGTTTCGAATTATTTAGAATAGAAAATAGTAAAGTAATCGTTGGAGGTGACGGAGGTACTAATACAGGAAATAATGGTCTGGGGGATGGTACAGGTGGCACGGGAGGTACAGGAGGAACTGGTGATGGGAGTGATGGAGGTATTATTGATCCTCCTACTAGACCAACTGGCGGTGGACGTTAAATTTTTAATGAGGCTTTCAAAAAAATGAAAGTCTCATTCTTATTTACTTTAAATTTCTTTTATGATAAAATATACCTACATAGTTTTACTTCTTTTTTGTGCCAAGAATTACGGACAGTCAACACTCAATTATATTAAAACTCCTTTGACTATTTATAGAAATGAATTGCCTCTCAATGTTAGGTCTGAATGGCATCATTTAGATATTGAAAAAGATACGCTGGCGGGAACAAGCTTAAACCGGGCATACAAAGAAATAATTAAAAACAAAAAAGGGAAAGAGATTATTGTAGCAGTGATTGACACTGATATTGACATCAATCATGAAGACTTAAAACCGAATATATGGATTAATAAAAAGGAAATCCCTAATAACGGTATTGACGATGACCACAATGGCTATATTGATGATATTCATGGATGGAATTTTTTAGGAAATCGTAAAGGAGAATCTATATCCTATGCTAATACAACGCCAATCAGGATTTTAAGGAATTTAAAAAAGAAATACTCACATTCTCCTGTCTTTAATGGGAATATTGAAGATTCTCTTTTATACATAAAGGTAAAAAAACAATTCCAAAATGATTTAGAAGACTTAAATGATTTAAAAAGATATGCCAGTGAGAATCTAAAATTATATAGAGAAAGTTCAAAAAAAGTAGAGGCCCAATTCCATAAAAGTAATTTTACTATAGATGAACTCATCAACCTTTATATAAAATGTCAAAAAGAAAAATCACCAGTAACCGAGGATGTTTTAACTCTTAGAAATTATTTAAGATTAGGTAAAGATTATAAAGAACTGCTAAATGATAGCATTAAAGTATTGGATAAAGCCAGGACAAGTTACAATGAAGATTATAATGACAGGGAGCTTATAGGTGATAACGATTTGGATTTAGCAGACAGAAATTATGGCAACAATAATGTTTCAGGCAACGCAAAATGGACGTATCACGGTACAATTGTTAGTGGAGTTATTGGTGCCAACAGAGCAAATAAAATAGGAATTGAAGGGTTTAGTGATCAAATAAAGATTATGCCAATATTAGCAGTTCCTTATGGAGGCTATGAAAATGAGAAAGATATAAATTTAGCAATTCATTATGCTGTCGATAACGGGGCGAAAATTATCAATATGAGTTTTGGAAACTCTGTAGGAGATCATTCTGATTGGATGAAGGAAGCTTTTCTATATGCAGAAAAACATGATGTTTTATTAATTGCCGGAGCAGGAAATAATTCCCGAGATAATGATGTTAAACCCTTTTATCCGATTGATTATGATGAAAGAACAGGAGAAGAATTCTGTAATAATTTCATAAAAGTAGGAGCTATTACACTTGATGGAGATAAATACTTCCTAGCTTATTTTACCAATTATGGAAAACAAACAGTTGATATTTTTGCTCCAGGGTATTTTCTAAAAACTACCGACCCAATCATGGGCTATTCTTATCGCGACGGCACTTCAATCTCTGGACCTGTTGTTTCCGGAGTAGCTGCATTAGTTCGCTCTTATTACCCCAAATTAAAAGCTTCTGAAGTAAAGAAAATCATATTAGATTCAGGTATTTCATTTGATAATTTACAAGTATTATTACCAGACAACAAGGAAGGTATTTTGAAACCTTTTAAAGAATTGTCCAAAACTGGAAAAGTTGTAAATGTTTATAATGCTTTGTTGATGGCCAAAGAAATGAGTAAAAAGAAAAGTAGTAATTGATTTGAATATGAAATTTTTCCCCATTTTACTGTTCGTTATTATACTGATACGTGATATTAGAAAATTTGGATCAACCTATAAAGAAATGAGCATTATAAACTACAAAGACATTTTGACAAAATTTAATATCGTAATAGCACTATTGTTGGTTGCCTTTTCGGGAACAGCACAAACCAAAACAATTGTCCCTCAAAAAGGAGCAATTGTCTTTCACTGTAAAATAGATATTACAGATTCGGAATTATTCCATCAGTCCAAGAAAGAGTATCAAAAAGAATTTATAAAGGACATGAAAGAATCCGCTATAATTGAACGCAGATTTGCCGGAATCCCCGTAGATACAGTTAAAATAAATCAAGCTATAAAAACAAATGAATTTTCCTTTGCCCAATTACTGGACTATGTAGCAGTTGAAGATGATAATGTGAAATTTTGCCTCGAATACCAGGGTAAAATAGTGAAAAAATATAAAATCCGTAATGATTTAGAAGAAATGGCTTTAGAGATTAACGTCAAAACCAAAGGATTGGTGGATGATGCAGATGAGGTTTTTAAGTATTCTGAAAACAACATAAAAGAAGTAAATGAATTCAAAAACCAGGCCAAGGATATCAATGGTTATAGTTGTTTTAAAGTTACCTACACATTCTCCGAACCGGAATTATCAGATTATAGTAGTTTCATGAGTTCTTATACAATTACCCGTGAAATGTGGGTTACAGATAAAATCAAGTCGGATTTCCATCCTGTAATCAACGACCGGGAAATCATCCTACAATATTACCCTTTGGAGATTGTGGAGTATTCGGATATGATAAAAGGAATGCAAAAAATATATACACTCGAATCAGTTTCTTTAAGGTAATTAAATACAAAATCGGTTACAGTCATAATATCTAAAGTTGTGCTGCTTGTTTTCTGCTGTGGCAAAAAAATAATCCCAAACAATTTTGCCACAACACCGCAACTTCCGGATTTCCCAACACACCAAAAAGCAGGATTTTTGTCACTTAAAACACTCAATCATGCATACTAAAAGTTATCCGTCCATTTTGTATTTCGGGACACCAGTCGCGCTAATAAGCACTAAAAACCCTGTGGGGACATGCAACCTGGCGCCCATATCCTCCGTCTTTTGGTTAGGCTGGCGATGTATCATAGGCCTAGGTACGGCATCGCAAACCGCACAAAACCTGATACGCACCAAAGAATGCGTTGTCAACCTTCCTTCGGTACACCAGGCCGAAGCAGTAAATCGGCTGGCCAAAACCACCGGTTCCAATCCTGTGCCGGAAGGCAAAAAAATGAAAGGCTATCGTTTTGAGGAACATAAATTTGAAACGGCCGGATTTGGAAAAGTACCCTCCGAAACCGTAAAACCTTTTAGGGTGCAGGAATGCGCCGTCCAAATGGAAGCCATAGTGGAAGCCATCCACGGATTGGCGGAAGATGATGCAAGCCAACACGGCAAAATCATAACCGTCGAATTGCGAATAACAAGGGTGTACCTGGACGAGTCCATTGTTTTTGAGGACAATCCGAACCGGGTGGATCCGGACAAATGGAAACCGCTGATCATGAGTTTCCAGGAGTTTTATACGGTGGGCAGCAAAGTCCATGCTTCTACACTTGCGGAAATACCCGAAAACCTGTACAACACCCGGGATAGGGAAGTAGTGTTGAATGGTTGAATCAGAGAAAAAGCAAAGGAAACTAAATAAAAAAAGACCGCAACTGCGGTCTTTTTTAGTATCTGAAATGTATATTATTTGGCAATGTTTACAGCTCTCGTCTCTCGGATAACCGTAATTTTCACCTGGCCAGGGTAGGTCATTTCTGTTTGTATTTTTTGCGAGATCTCGAAAGAAAGGTTAGACGCATTGTCGTCGCTTACTTTTTCGCTTTCTACAATAACACGCAATTCCCTTCCGGCCTGGATGGCGTACGCGCTTTTCACACCGTTGAATCCGTAAGCGATATCTTCCAAGTCTTTCAGACGCTGGATGTAAGAATCCAATACCTGGCGTCTTGCGCCCGGTCTTGCTCCTGAAATGGCATCACAAACCTGAACGATAGGAGAGAGCAATGATTTCATCTCAATCTCATCGTGGTGTGCTCCGATGGCGTTGCAAACCTCTTCTTTTTCACCGTATTTTTCAGCCCACTGCATTCCTAATAGTGCGTGTGGCAAATCGCTTTCCGTGTCCGGAACTTTACCGATATCGTGCAATAAACCGGCTCTTTTGGCCAATTTTACGTTCAATCCCAGTTCTGCTGCCATAATTCCGCACAGTTTGGATACTTCACGCGAGTGCTGCAACAGGTTTTGTCCGTAAGAAGAACGGTATTTCATACGTCCTACTACTTTAATCAATTCCGGGTGCAATCCGTGGATTCCCAAATCAATTACGGTACGTTTTCCGACTTCGATGATTTCATCGTCAATCTGTTTGGTTGTTTTGGCCACTACTTCTTCAATTCGTGCCGGGTGGATACGTCCGTCCGTTACTAATTTGTGCAGAGCCAATCGTGCAATTTCCCTTCTCACAGGGTCAAAACAGGAAAGGATAATCGCCTCAGGCGTATCGTCTACAATGATTTCAACACCGGTAGCGGCTTCAATGGCACGGATGTTACGGCCTTCGCGGCCAATGATACGTCCTTTTACGTCATCGGATTCAATGTTGAAAACAGAAACGCAGTTTTCTACCGCTTCTTCCGTTCCCACACGCTGGATCGTGTTGATGATGATTTTTTTGGCTTCCTGCTGTGCCGTAAGTTTGGCTTCCTCCAGAGTTTCCTGGATGTAGCCCATAGCATTGGTTTTGGCTTCGGCTTTTAGGCTTTCTACCAATTGGTTTTTAGCATCTTCCGCTGAAAGGCCTGAAATAACCTCCAGCTGTTCCACCTGGCTTTTGTGCATTTTGTCAATCTCTGCGCTTTTCTTTTCCAGCGATTCGATTTTTGCCTGGTATTCGTTGGTTTTCGCCTCAAAATCATCGTTTACTTTTTTGGCTTTGGCCAATTCGTTGGAAACCTGTGATTCTTTGTCGCGCACCCTTTTTTCCACTTCCGCTACTTTGCGGTCGCGGGAAAGGATTACCTGCTCGTGTTCCGATTTCAGTTCGATAAATTTTTCCTTGGCTTGCAGGATTTTATCTTTCTTGATGTTTTCCGCTTCAAGATTGGCGTCTTTTAAAATGGAAGAGGCTTCTTTTTTTGCGTTTTTAATTAAATTGGAAACATTGCTTTTTTCCAGGAATTTTGCAATTCCAAAACCGCCTGCCATTCCTATTGCTATTCCAATAATTATTGTTAAAATGTCCATGTTTGTTTTCTATGTTTAAAGTATAAAAAAACCTACATTAGGAGAATTGCATAAACTCGTATCGACAAGTTTTGAGCTAACTCACAGTTCAAGCTTCCTACTGAAAGGCCTGCTATAGTTGTGATGATTCGCTCATTTTAATTTGTTAGTGTTGAGTTTATCAAATAAGTACTAATGTAGGTAGTATTTTAGTGTATGTTAAGAACGTTGTTATTGATCCAGATATTCCCCTAATAATTCATTCAGTTTTTCAAGCTTCAACCGCGCCGTTTCCTCAATGGTCGACTTATCGATCTGTTTTTGTTCCACCTGGGAAGCAAACTGCAGCGCACACATCGCCAAAACGTCCTGTTTGTCACGGACGGCATAATTCTGTTCAAACTGTTTGATCATTGCATCGATCTTCTTGGAAGCGCTTCGAAGGCCTTCTTCCTGGCTCGGATCGACTGTTAACGGGTAAACCCGGTCTGCAATTGATATTTTTATTTTTAGTTTTTCACTCATTATGCTTTCTAATCAGAAAGTTGTGCAATACAATAATCTATTTCCCGAATTAATGAATTTATTTTTTGTTTCGTATCTCGTTTATATTCGTCACTACCAAGTAATGAATTTGTAATTTTTATAGAGTCGAAATTGGACCTTAAATTTTTAATTTCCTGGTTCTGATTTTCTATAACCGCATCAGATTCCTCCAACTTCACCGCCAATTCGTGGTTTGCCTGTTGTAAACTCTCCATTTTTTTGAAAAGCCTTTGAAATCTAACTTCAAGAGAATCAACTATTCCACCAATCTCGCTCATTCCAATAAAAATTCATTACATAACTTCACAAAGTTAATATTCCTATTCAATTATAACAATAACTTTGAAAAAAAAAATAAATTTTATCAATTTTAGTCCTCAATTGATTTAAAATGTTACTGTTATCAATCTTTTTTCGAAACCGCTTTTGTAGAATTTTTCGCTATATTAGCGCAAAATGTATTGTATGAGATTTTTAGTCGCCGCCTTATTATGTATCCACTCCGTTTTAGCTCAAGACAAATACCCTAAAGATTACTTTCGTTCGCCTATGGACATTCCGCTTTCGCTGGCGGGTTCTTTTGGGGAATTGAGGCCCAATCACTTCCATTCCGGCCTTGATTTCCGGACGGAAAAAAGAGAAGGCATTCCGATATATGCCAGCGCAGACGGGTTTGTTTCGAGGATTAAGATAGCAACCGGAGGTTACGGCAAATCCATTTATATTGACCACCCGAACGGATTCACGACCGTATATGCCCATTTGCAGTCGTACAGCCCTTCCCTCCAGAAAATGATGAACGAGCAGCAATATGCCAGGAAGAGTTTTGAGATTGAATTATACCCCAAACCGGATGAATTCCCGATCAAAAAAGGCGAACTCATTGCCTATTCCGGGAATACAGGAAGTTCCGGAGGCCCGCACCTGCATTTTGAATTCCGGGACACCAAAACGGAAAAAATAATCAACCCGCTTTTTTTTGGTTTCGATGCTAAAATAAAAGATACCAAAGCGCCACAGGTTACAGGGCTTTTGGCCTATCCGATAGGCGATTCCTCGCAGGTGAATAATTCTTCCAGGCCTGTTTTTATCAGCCTTTCGCTGCAAAGCGACGGAAGTTACCTGGCGGAGCAGGTGGCGGCTTGCGGCAAACTGGCTTTTGGGATCAATGCTTACGATACTTCGGATTTCAATTATGGTAAAAACGGGATATTCGAAATCGATACGTTCCTGAACGGATTGCCGTATTTCGGGTTTGAGTTTGAGACTTTTTCTTTCGATGAAACCAAATACGTCAATACTTTTATCGATTATCCGCGGTACCAGGCCCAAAAGCAGCGGTACCAGAAATTGTTTGTAGGCGCGCATTATGCTAACAGCATCATGAAAGAGACTAAAAACGACGGGATTATCAGTGTTTTTTCCAATTTTTCCCTAACGTATAAAATTGTCGTGCGGGATTTCAACGGAAACAGTACGGTTATCAATGTGCCAATCTCGTATGCGAAATTGCCGGTAATCCAAAAAGAAAAAACCATGAAACCCGGGTATTTCCTAAAATCAAGGATTGACAACAGTTATGCCAAAGACGGTATTTCGGTGTTTATCCCGGCTTATACTTTTGAAGAGGATTTTTTCCTGGATTTCGACGTAAAGGATAACGAACTGTTCCTGCATGATGATTCCGTAGCCGTGCTGGAAAACATGACCATTACTTTTGACGTTTCCAAAATACCGGAAGCGGAAAGGGCAAAAATGTTTATAGCCAACCTTGATGACGGAAAAGCAACCTACCGGACAACGTATAAAAAAGACAGCCTGTTTTCCATTAAGACCAAAAGCCTGGGGAAATTCTTTTTGATGAAAGATACGGTGGCGCCCAAAATATACCAGGCCAGTTTTAAGGAAGGCGATACGCTCGATAAGCAGAAAACGCTTAAGGTTTCCATTTATGACGATCTCTCGGGGATTAAGGAATACAATGCGTATCTCAACGGAAAATGGATCCTGATGGAGTATGAAACCAAGACCCATAGGCTAACCCATAATTTTTCCGATGCTGTTTTTGATGACGGCCGGAATGATTTTAAAATTATTGTTACAGATAATTTAGGAAATTCTACTACATTTGAATCATATTTTTTTAAAACAAAATAACTATCTTGAAAACCAAATTCACCTTATTATTTTTCGTTTTTTCGTTCTTTTCATTTGCCCAGACGGCAAGGGTCAAAGGAATTGTCCTGGATGAGAACAACCAGCCGGTCGAAAACGCCAATGTTTCCTTCCAAGACAATAAAACCACTACGAACGCCAATGGTTTTTACCTGCTCAACATTCCGGCCAAGGTAAAATCGAACCTGAAATTTTCCCACGTTTCGCTTAAGGCCGCCGTGGTCACCCTGGAATTAAAGCCCAATGAAGATTACGAATTCAATATTGTCCTGAAAAGCAATGTAGAGCAGATAGGCGAAGTGGTCATTACAAACAACAGGAACAAAAGGGTAGAGGGCGTGACAACGATTTCCCCTAAAACCGTCCGGCTGATTCCCGGTGCCAATGCCGGTGTGGAAAACATCCTTAAAACGCTGCCCGGCGTCAATTTCAACAATGAGCTGAGTACACAATATGCAGTCCGTGGGGGGAATTATGACGAAAACCTGGTGTATGTGAACGAAATTGAAGTGTACCGGCCTTTCCTGATCCGTTCCGGCCAGCAGGAAGGATTGAGTTTTACCAATACCGACCTGGTCCAGAATATAGATTTTTCCGCCGGAGGGTTCCAGGCGAAATATGGCGATAAATTATCGTCTGTGCTGGATATCACCTATCGCCGCCCGGTTAAATTCGGGGCTTCGCTCGAAGCGAGTTTCCTTGGCGGGAGCCTTGCTGTTGAAACGGCTTCAAACAACCAGAAATGGACCACAATCACAGGCGTGAGGTACCGCGACAACAGTTTATTGGTAAACAGCCAGCAAACGGAAACCAATTTCAGGCCTCGTTTTGCAGATGTGCAATCGTATATCACTTTTACGCCAAACACGAAATGGCAATTCAGTTTCCTGGGGAATATCTCCCAGAACAAATACGATTACAGGCCGTTGAGCCGCCAGACGAACTTTGGGACAATCAGTGAGCCGATTGCTCTTTTGGTGTTGTACGAAGGACAGGAAAAAGACAGGTATACCACTTTTTTCGGGGCTTTCAAATCAATATTTACGGTTAATGATAATTTCAATTTAAAATTTATAGGTTCGGCTTACCACACCACGGAGCAGGAATATTTCGATATTTTGGCCCAATACCGCTTAGGCGAGGTAGATTCCAATTTAGGTTCCGAGACTTTTGGGAATGTCAATTTCTCCCAGGCTATCGGTTCACAGTTGAGCCATGCCCGGAATGATTTGGATGCTTTGATTGTCAATGCGGAAGTGAAAGGATCGCATAAAAAAGACGACAACCAGATCGAATGGGGTATAAAATATACCCGTGAGGACATCCGGGACAGGATGCGGGAATGGGAAGTGATTGATTCGGCCGGTTTTTCATTGAATCCGCCCATTATCAATATTCCTATCAACGAACAACCTTATAATCCGTACGTTGGACCATTGGTGCCTTACAGCAATTTAAGAGCGGTCAATTATGCGACCATAGACCGGATTTCCGGATATGCCCAATGGAACAAACGTTTACGATGGGGGAATAATGATATTTTTACCAATATCGGCGTAAGGGCACATCAATGGCAAGTAAGCGGTGATAATATCGATGGCAAGAGCCAGACGACCTTTAGCCCTAGGGCGCAGTTTGCCATAAAGCCGGATTGGGAAAAGGACATGCTGTTCAGGATTTCGGGCGGATTGTACCATCAGCCTCCTTTTTACAGGGAATTAAGGGATGCCCAAGGAAAAGTCAGGCCGAACGTAAAAGCGCAGCAATCCGTGCATATTGTTTTGGGGAACGATTACAGTTTCAAGATGTGGGAGAGGCCGTTCAAATTGGTTTCCGAAATTTATTATAAGTCATTAACCGATGTCAACCCCTATACACTGGACAATGTCCGGATCCGGTACGAAGCAGACAACAATGCCAAGGCTTATGCACAAGGTTTGGATGTAAGGCTTAACGGCGAATTTGTCCCGGGAACAGAATCCTGGCTGAGTTTCGGCTACCTCAAAACAGAAGAAAACATCGAAAACAAAGGCTATATAGCCCGTCCGACCGATCAGAGGCTGAAATTCGGGATATTGTTCCAGGACTACATTCCAAACATCCCGGCTTGTAAAATGTACCTGAACCTGGTGTACAACACAGGATTGCCCGGAGGATCTCCTTCCTATGCCGATCCGTATGATTACCAGATGCGTTTGCGGGATTACCGTCGTGCGGATGCCGGTTTTTCATATGTTTTCACCGATAGGGCAAGGGCCAAGGAAGAAGGAAGCTGGCTGAAAAAATTCAAGGAACTGTCGTTAGGGCTGGAAATATTCAACCTGTTCAACAATCAGAACGCCATTACCAATACATGGGTTCGGGATGTGTATACAAAATCCCAGTACGGGGTGCCTAATTATTTGACGACCCGTGTTTTTAGTTTAAAACTGAATATGAAGTTGTAAATCAAAAAGTCCTATATTTGATATAAATTCTGACTCATGAAAAAAATCCAGCTATATATTGCTTCTTCGTTGTTGATCTTGGCGGCCGGTTGCCAGAACCAGGAGAAACCAAAGGTAATTTATGAAGATTCCAAAACAGTGGCCGAACCCATCAAGAAAGCTGCGGAAGAAATAGAAATCGCCGATTTGCCAATCCACATGGAAGGGACTAAATATTTGCTCCATGCCATTGGCGATGTCCGAGTTTCGGAAGTAAACGGAAGTTACGGCTCGAGTAAAACCAATTCGGTAAGTTATGCCTTGTCCAATTACAACCGGTTTGAACTTACCGGGTATTTTGAGAACATCAAATTCCAGCATATAGATTCTACCGCCTTACGGCCGCTAACCGATAAGAACATACAGATTCAGACGGCTACTTTTTTAAACACCATCGCAGCCAAAACCAAAAGACAGATTCTGGTGTATTCCTTGGTGGATTCCGATACCAATAAGGACGGAAAAATTGACGTAAACGATATAAAATCATTATATATCAGTGAGTTTAGCGGTGCGAAATTCACCAAGCTTTCCGGTGAACTCCAGGAACTGATTGATTGGAATATCGTGGAAGCCCAAAACAGGCTGTACTTCAGGACCATTGAAGATATCAATAAAAATGGGGCCTTCGACAAAAACGACAAAGTACATTACCACTATGTGAACCTTCTTTCAAAAGATTGGCTGGTGGAAGATTACGCTCCTATTTAATAGTTTGAATTGTTTTCCTTTGGAATTGTCCAATCCAAAAAATCTCATTCTCTTTACTACCTTAAATAAAAAAATGCCCTTGTTTTAATGATAGAAACAAGGGCATTTTTTAGGTTTATGTGGTCCGAAGTTTATTCGAAAGATTGCATCATGACCAATTTATGGTAGGTTCCCCTTAAGGCCAAAAGTTCTTCGTGCGTTCCTTGTTCTACAATTTCACCTCTTTGCATCACAATGATCTTGTCTGCTTTCTGGATCGTCGAAAGACGGTGGGCAATCACAATGGAAGTCCTGTTCTGCATCATGTTTTCCAAGGCTACCTGGACAAATTTCTCGCTTTCGGTGTCCAATGCGGAAGTGGCTTCGTCCAAAATCATGATAGGTGGGTTTTTTAGCACCGCACGGGCAATGGACAAACGTTGTTTTTGCCCTCCGGAGAGTTTATTCCCGGAATCCCCAATATTGGTTTCAATGCCTAAAGGCAGGGTTTTTACAAATTCATAGGCGTTGGCGATCTTCAAGGCTTCGATAATTTCTTCATCGCTTGCATCTTCTTTTCCTAAAAGGATATTGTTTTTGATCGTATCGTTAAAAAGGATCGAATCTTGCGTCACTAATCCCATCAAACCTCTAAGAGACTGCAGGTTCATGTCCTTGATGTCAACATTGTCTATGGTTATGGTTCCTTCCTGTACGTCATAAAAACGAGTCAGTAGGTTGGCAATGGTACTTTTCCCGCTGCCCGATTGCCCGACCAAAGCCACTGTTTTCCCTTTTGGCACTTCTATGGAAAAATTCTTCAGTACATTTTCCTGCTCATAACGGAAATTAATGTTTTTGAGCTCGACTTTGTCTTCAAAAGTATTTTTTATAATGGCACCTTCTTTGGAAGTAATATCATTTTTCTGTCCTAAGATTTCCAAAACCCTATCGGCGGCGGCCATGGCGCCTTTTAGTGTATAAGAGGCTTTTGAAATGGCTTTGGCAGGAGTAAGGATACCATAGGCAAGCCCCATATAAGCAATGAATTCGGTTCCTTGCAAGGTCTTTTCGATCAGGACCATATTCCCACCAAACCACAACAGGATGGCAATCACGACAATTCCCAGGAATTCGCTTATAGGTGTGGACAGGTTGTTTCGGTTGACCAAACTGTTCGAGAATTTGTATAGGTTTTGGGCAGATTGTGTAAATTTCCCCTGAAAATTCGGTTCCGCGTTGTAACTCTTGATGACTTTCAAACCGCTTAAGGTTTCGTCCAGGATCGATAGGAAAACACCCGATTCCTGCTGTACTTTACTGGATTTCCGTTTTAGGCTTTTCCCGATCAGGGATATTAAAAATCCGGACAAGGGAATGAAGAAAAACACGAAAAGCGTCAGTTTGGTACTGATGTAGAACATCGAAACGATCGTAAAAATAATCGTCAAGGGTTCTTTGATGATGATTTCCAGGATGGATAAAAAGGAAAACTGTACTTCCCCGACATCATTCGTGAGGCGGACCATAACATCTCCCTTCCTTTTTTCGGAATAGAAGGAAAGCGGCAGGTGGATCACTTTGTCGTACAGGGCAAGGCGCAAATCCTTTAATGTCCCGTTACGCAGGAAAGTGACATAATACATGGCCAGGTAATTGAAGACGTTTTTCAGCAAAAACATACTGATTACCAACGAAATCATCAGCAAAAGCGAAAGCTGCGGGCCTTTTTGATCGGAAGTTGTCGTTACGATATAATCCAGGTAATCCTTCGAATACCCCGGAAGGCTCGCCAGCCCGTTGTATACCGGCTCGATGGTAACCCTTTTGGTTTTGTCGAACATCACATTCAGCATAGGGATCAGCATCACAAACGACAAAGTGTTGAATAGCGCATACAGAATGTTGAAAAAAACATTCAAAAAGGCATACTTTTTATACGGCAGCGCGTAACGTAATATTTTAAAAAAGGTACTGTTCATTTAGTTCAATTGCATTCCAGCAATAATGTTTTTTATTTTAGTGTCTAAGTAAATTTCAGCTTCTGGAACGTCATTTGCGCTTTCAATGGCACAATTTACACTGAAATAGAACTTGATTTTAGGTTCCGTACCACTTGGCCTGGCGCAAATTTTACTTCCGTCTTCCAGGTAATAGATCAATACGTTCGATTTTGGGATGTCCAAAGTGCTTACCTCGCCGGTAAACAGGTTCCGGGCAGTTGACTGCTGGTAATCTTCAATCATGACAACCCTTTCGCCATTGATTTCCTGTAAAGGTTTCTCGCGAAGGTCTACCATCATCTGTTTGATTTCGTTGGCGCCTTCAATCCCTTTTTTGGTGATGGAGATCAAATGTTCCTTGTAAAAACCGTAGTCTACATACATCTGAAGCAATTCCTGGTAAAGGGAGCTGCCTTTTTCTTTGGCCAAAGCTGCCATTTCGCAAACCAGAAGGGTCGCGGCCACCGCATCTTTATCCCGTACGGCATCGCCTACCATAAATCCGAAACTTTCTTCTCCGCCACCGATAAACTTCTGGTTAGGGAAATCCTTGATCATTTTAGCGATCCATTTAAAGCCGGTCAGGCCAACTTTGCATTCTATAGCATAAGCGGAAGCCAGTTCCAGCATCATAGGTGTGGAAACGATTGTAGATCCGATAAATTCCTTACCGGTAAGCTTCCCTTGTTTTTTCCATTGCTGAAGCAGGAAATGCGTCATGACAACCATGGTCTGGTTCCCATTGAGCAGCATCATTTTTCCATCGGTGTTACGGACTGCAACCCCTAAACGATCTGAATCGGGATCGGTACCGATAACAATATCCCCATTGGTTTTCTCCGCCAGTGCCAATGCCATGGTCAAAGCTTCAGGCTCTTCCGGATTAGGGGATTTTACAGTTGGGAAATCACCATTAGGTTCGGCTTGCTCGGCAACGATATTTACGTTGGTATAACCTGCTTTGGCCAATACGCCCGGGATGGCCTTTATGGAAGTCCCGTGCAGGGAAGTGTATACGATCTTTAAATTTTCTTTGGCTGCCGCCGAAGTATTGAAGCTTGCATTTTCGATAGTGGATTTTGCAAAAGCGTCATCGATTTCCACATCAATATATTCAATCAGGCTGTCATCGGCTTCAAACTTAACCTGTTCATAACTTAAGGCTTCAATAACCTGGATGATTTCATTGTCCTGAGGCGGGACAAGCTGGCCGCCATCTTGCCAGTATACCTTGTATCCGTTGTATTCGGGTGGATTGTGCGAAGCTGTCAAAACAATCCCGGCGTGGCATTTTAGGTGTTTTACGGCAAAGGAAAGTTCCGGTGTCGGCCGCATATCCGAAAATAGGTATACTTTGATCCCGTTGGCTGAAAACACATTGGCTACCGTTTTGGCCAGCGTATTGCTGTTGTGGCGGCAATCATAGGCAATCGCGACTTTAAGTGTTTCGTTTGGGAATGATTTTTTCAGGTAATCGGATAATCCCTGCGTATTTTTTCCTAATGTATATTTGTTGATGCGATTGGTCCCTACGCCCATAACGCCCCTCATTCCTCCGGTTCCGAATTCCAGGTTTTTATAAAAACTGTCTTCCAGCTCTTTTGGCGAAGAAGTCATCATTTCCTTGATGGCTTCGTGCGTCTTTTCGTCAAAAGTTGGTGTCAGCCAAATATTTACCTGATCTAAAATATGTTGTTCGATGTGCATTTTCTTAATTTAAAAGTACAGATAAGCTATTCTAAAGATTGATTTCCGTGGCAATCTTATATCTTTCTTCATTGTTTTTCGTCCTTAAAATGATTTCTCCCAGGAAACCGGCCAAAAACAATTGTGTCCCTATGATCATTGCTGTGAGCGCAATGTAAAATAAAGGATTGCTCGTTACCAATATGGTTTCGTAACCGAAAGACAACCGGAATAATTTTACTCCAATAATCAAAAAGGTCGATAAGAAACCAATGATAAACATTAAAACGCCAAAAGCGCCAAATAAGTGCATGGGCCTTTTGCCGTATTTCGATAAAAACCAAATGGTTATCAAATCCAGGAAACCATTGATAAAGCGGCTCATTCCAAATTTTGATTCGCCGTATTTCCTTGCCTGGTGGAGTACCACTTTTTCCCCTATTTTCGAAAACCCGGCATTTTTAGCCAAAACAGGGATGTAACGGTGCATTTCGCCCGAAACTTCGATGTTTTTGATGACGGTTTTTTTGTAGGCTTTCAATCCGCAGTTGAAATCGTTCAGTTCTACGCCCGAAGTCTTCCTGGCTGCCCAATTGAATAATTTTGACGGCAGGTTTTTGGCTACGACCGAATCATAGCGTTTCTTTTTCCAGCCGGAAACCAGGTCATAATTTTCCTCGGTAACCATGGCAAACAATTCCGGGATCTCATCAGGGCTGTCCTGCAAGTCAGCATCCATGGTAATGATTACGTCTCCCTGAGCTTTGGCAAAACCGGCATGCAACGCCTGCGATTTCCCGTAATTTCTCAAAAAACGTATGCCTTTTATGTTTTGATTCTCATCCGATAGCTGTTGGATAGTCTGCCAGGACCCGTCGGTGCTTCCGTCATCGATAAAAATAACTTCATACGAGAAGTTATGGGCATCCATGACTTTAGTGATCCACGAAGTCAGTTCTGGCAACGATTCTTGCTCGTTGAGTAAAGGAATAATTATGGAAATATTCATCTATTGTAAAAATTGTGGTCGGTCTTTTCTCAAAATAAGACCAATAATTGTCGAATAAATCAACCCTAGGAAAGACAGCATCAGCAAACTGATCGGAACTGCAAATAACGGCGAAGAGAATTTTTTTACCATTCCAATGGCAGTTTCCAGCTGGTCGCTTGTCATATTCGGGTTTTGTTTTAGCATGATCCTTCTGGTCTGGTTTATGATTTCGTCCATGTAATCCGGAAAAACATAGTTGAAAATTACGGTAAACACAGAAAATACCAAAGCACCAAGGAAAGCGATGGCTACTCCTGTTTTCAGGCATTCACCCAAAGAAGCGAAGCCCTGGTTGTTTTTCTTGAAAGCCGCAATCCCAAAATATATGAAGGCGACCGGGAATACAAAATAACTAAAAACACTGGTCAGTGTCCCAATTAAAGGGTTTTCGACCGGATCCATATGTAAAGTATACACGATCACAAATGATATGATCATTGCCAATCCGTAAAAAAGCCCAAATTCAATATGCGGTTTCGAAGTCGGTTTTTGATTTTCCATGTTTAGGTTTGTTTAATTTGCAAATATAAGAATTCTACTCTATCTACGATTAGTCTCTGTGTTTCAAAAAAAGTTACTTAATGATTTGATTTTAAAAAAATAGTTGTACATTTGCACCCTGAAATAATAAAAAGTAAACCAAAAAGTTACTGTAAGTCGATACCTTTTTTGAAACAAAAAGCATCAAAACCGAAAGTAACCATTAATAAAAGATTTATCATGAAAAAAGGAATTCACCCGGAAAATTACAGATTAGTTGCTTTCAAAGACATGTCGAATGAAGATGTTTTTATCACTAAATCTACAGTAGAAACTAAAGAAACTATCACTCACGAAGGTGTTGAATACCCAGTGTACAAAATGGAGATCTCAAGAACTTCACACCCTTTCTACACAGGTAAATCTAAACTTATCGATACTGCAGGACGTATTGATAAATTCAAAAACAAATACGCGAAATTCAGCAAATAATCGCTGTTTCCACATTATACAGAAGCCTCTCCTTTACGAGAGGCTTTTTTAGTTGTACCTGTGGGAAAACTTTGTAACTTTGGTTTTCGGTTGGCAAAACAATCCAATTATCAAACACGCTAAAAATGAACTATATACTTTTTGACGGCACTGTCCGTAACGCGCTGCTCCCTTTTACATTTACACGCCCGGTTGCCGATATCCGTATCGGGATCCTTACCATCCGTGAGAAATGGGAAAAATACCTCGGCTATACCACAACCACACTGACTGAAGAATACCTGATGGAGAAATTCCCTATGGTTGAAATGGAGGAAAATGTCATGATCAATGCTTCTTTCCTGCCTAATGATGTCTTGTCGGAAATGGTGAGGAGCCTGGAAGCGAACCAGGCCATTTTCCGTGGGGACGAAGTCGTGGCTTTTTATACCCATGATACTCAGGAAGAAGTCGATTTTGACACTTATGAAATCATAGAATTCAATGAGGACTGCATCAAAATTGAGCATACCTGGGATATTTTTGCCAAAAACGATGCGGCTTTGCGCGAGGATTTCGAATTGATTACAGAAGGAAGGAACTCGCAACCGATCCCTAAATCAGTAAATGTGCTTTCGCCGGAAAATATTTTTATCGAAGAAGGCGCCAAGCTGGAATTCGTAACATTAAATGCTTCCACCGGACCTATTTATATCGGTAAAAATGCCGAAATAATGGAAGGTTCCGTAATCCGTGGGCCGTTTGCACTCTGCGAAGAAGCTCAGGTAAAACTGGCAACCAAAGTATATGGCGCCACAACGGTTGGCCCACATTCGAGAATTGGCGGAGAAGTTAACAATTCGGTGCTTTTTGGGTATTCCAATAAAGGCCACGATGGGTTTTTAGGGAATTCCGTACTGGGCGAATGGTGCAATATTGGTGCAGACAGTAATAATTCCAACCTGAAAAACAATTATGAGGAAGTGAAGTTATGGAGTTACGAAACCGAGAATTTCGCCAGGACAGGACTGCAATTTTGCGGCCTGATGATGGGAGACCATAGCAAATGCGGCATCAACACGATGTTTAATACCGGGACTGTGGTAGGAGTGAGTGCCAATATTTTCGGCAGTGGCTTTCCGCGCAATTTCGTGCCTAGCTTTTCCTGGGGAGGCGCTTCGGGGTTTACCACCTACCTGACTAAAAAAGCATTTGAAGTAGCCAAGGTTGTCATGTCACGCCGCCATGTAGAATTCTCGGAAGAAGATGCCCGGATCCTGGAGCATGTTTTCGAGGAAACCAAAAAATGGCGAAAAGAATAAGCGAAACTTTAAGCAAATTATAACACCACGATTGCCCGGGCAGTCGTGGTTTTTTTTGTAAATTTATTCTCTTAATTTTTGAAAATCATGTACAGAACAGAAAACGACTTACTGGGTGATATGCAGGTTCCTGCCAATGCTTACTATGGTATTCAGACCCAACGGGCTATGGACAATTTCCATATTTCGGGAGTTAAATTATACCAATACCCGGAATTTATAAAAGGGCTGGCGTATGTAAAATGGGCCGCTGCCGAAACCAATTTCCAACTGGGATTGCTGGAAGAAAAACTGAAAAATGCCATTGTAGATGCCGCCAAAGAAGTCATTACCGGCAAATTCGACAAGGAGTTCCCTATCGATATGATTCAGGGCGGCGCCGGGACATCTACCAATATGAACATCAATGAAGTCTTGGCCAACAGGGCTTTGGAACTCATGGGATATCAAAAAGGGGAATACCAGTATTGCTCGCCGAACGACCATGTCAATTTATCACAGTCTACAAATGATGCTTACCCGACTTCCATCCGTGTGGCTGGCATCCATTCGAATATGAAACTGATCGGGCACCTTAAGGAATTGATCCAGTCTTTCCGTAACAAGGGAGAAGAATTCAAGCATGTGCTTAAAATGGGGCGGACACAGCTGTAGGATGCGGTTCCGATGACATTGGGCCAGGAATTTGAGGCTTTTGCTGCTACGCTCGAAGAGGAAATCGACCGGCTGACACAAAATTCCAATTTGTTCCTGGAAACCAATATGGGCGCTACGGCCATTGGGACAGGATTGAACGCCGCTCCGGGCTATGCGAAGTTATGTGCCGAAAATTTGGCCAAAGTAACCGGGCTGGCTATTGTTTCGGCACCCAATTTAATCGAAGCCACACCGGATACAGGTTCTTACGTGATTTATTCTTCGGCACTTAAAAGAATGGCCATCAAGATTTCCAAAATATGCAATGATTTGCGTTTGCTTTCTTCCGGGCCAAGATGCGGACTGAATGAAATCAACCTGCCGCCAATGCAACCGGGCTCTTCCATTATGCCGGGAAAAGTAAATCCGGTTATCCCCGAAGTAATGAACCAGGTTTGTTACCGTGTTATAGGAAACGATTTGACCGTAACCATGGCGGCCGAAGCAGGACAGTTGCAGCTCAATGTAATGGAGCCGGTCCTGACGTATGCCATTATGGAATCGATGGCTTTACTGGCCAACGGAATGGATACCCTGCGCACCAGGTGTATCGATGGTATTACCGCAAACGAAGCACACTGCCGTGAAATGGTCTTGCATAGTATCGGTATCGTGACGGCTTTAAATCCTCATATCGGGTACAAGAACAGTACAAAAATTGCCAAAGAAGCTTTGGAAACCGGGAAAAGCGTTTACAATTTGGTGTTGGAACACCAGATCCTTTCCAAAGAACAGCTGGACGATATCCTAAACCCGGAAAACATGCTGGCTCCCAAAGAACTCAAATAGGTCCATTTACCACGTCATATAACGTGGTAGACCACGTCCGGAACGTCAAGTACCACGTTGTCTACCGTCAAAAATGACGTTCGGAACGCCAAAGACCACGTCCTATAACGTGGTAGACCACGTCCGGAACGTCAAATACCACGTTATCCAACGCCAAACACCACGTCGGGTAACGTGGTAATTGGCGTTTTGGGGCGTAATAAATGGCTGTTGGATGATTTTTATAATGTAAATTATTGATATATAGTTTTTTATTAATTTTTTCAAACCGATTTTTGTACTTAAATTTGCGCACTTAATTTTTTGACAACGATTTCATTGGTTAAGGATTTTTATGGAAAACAAGAAAAAAGTTGCTTTTTATACCTTGGGTTGTAAACTGAATTTTTCAGAAACATCAACCATTGCGAGAAACTTTCAGGAAGAAGGTTTCGAACGTGTCGATTTTGAAGAGGTGGCAGATATCTATGTCATCAATACCTGTTCCGTTACCGAAAATGCTGATAAGCAGTTCAAGCAGATTGTCAAAAAAGCCATGAAGCTCAATGAGAAGGCATTTGTGGCCGCTGTGGGCTGTTATGCACAGCTCAAGCCTGAAGAATTGGCCGATGTTGACGGAGTGGATTTAGTCCTGGGCGCTACGGAGAAGTTTAAAATCACCGATTATATCAATGATTTGTCCAAAAACGATATGGGAGAAGTGCATTCCTGCGAAATCGAGGAGGCGGATTTCTACGTTGGGAGTTATTCCATCGGGGACCGGACACGTGCCTTTTTGAAAGTTCAGGACGGATGCGACTATAAATGCACCTATTGCACGATTCCTTTGGCCCGTGGTATTTCACGAAGCGATACGATGGAAAATGTCCTGAAAAATGCCAAAGAGATTTCACAACAGGGCATTAAGGAAATCGTACTTACCGGTGTGAATATCGGGGATTACGGAAAAGGGGAATTCGGGAACAAAAAACACGAGCATACTTTTTACGAATTGGTCCAGAACCTGGATGAAGTGGAAGGGATTGAGCGCTTGCGGATATCTTCCATCGAACCAAACTTATTGAAAAACGAAACCATAGATTTTGTGTCCAAAAGCAGGACTTTTGTGCCGCATTTCCATATTCCGCTACAGTCCGGAAGCAATACGATCCTCAAGAAAATGAAACGCCGTTACCTGCGCGAGCTGTATTTTGACCGTGTGGCAAAAATCCGGGAAGTGATGCCCCACGCCTGCATTGGTGTGGATGTTATCGTAGGTTTTCCCGGCGAAACAGACGAGTTGTTTTTGGAAACCTATAATTTCCTGAACGAGTTGCCTATTTCCTACCTGCATGTTTTTACCTATTCCGAAAGGGACAATACAGAAGCCGCTGCCATGGAAGGGGTTGTGCCCGGGAATGTCCGTGCCAAAAGAAGCAAAATGCTACGCGGGCTGTCGGTTAAAAAAAGACGTGCTTTTTATGAAAGCCAAATCGGAACAGACAGGACGGTTTTATTTGAAGGAGAAAATAAAGAAGGCTATATCCACGGATTCACTGAGAATTATGTCAAGGTAAAAACACCTTGGAACCCTGAACTGGTCAATACTTTGCACGATATAACCCTAACCAGGATTGATGATGACGGAATGGTCAGGATGGAATTCCTGAACGTCGAAGCTTAATATTTATAGTGGAACCTGATTTTGGTTACCCGGAATACATTGTCCCCATATTGTTCGATAAACTCAAATTTGTTGCGGCCCGGTTCGTTCAGCACAATGATTGATGTGGCATCTATTTCGTAATAGGTCGTGTCACCTTCGAGCATGAATTTCCCGCCGTTGTTGCGGTATGCGGAACGGATCAGCGTAAATTCCGACAGGTTCCAGGTAGTGTGGTCGGCGTCAATGGTATTGACCTCGGTAGTCAGGCCTTCCGTTATTTCGGTTTTGCAGCCATAATACTTTTCGATGTTTTCGAAAAATTCGATGATTTTATGATTTGTCTCTTCTGAACTCATGGACTAAAGATATATGTTTTTTCCAAAAAACAAAAAAGCCGTTCCAAAAACAGAACGGCTTTGCTTATTTATATCCTGATCCCCGGAGGAAGCAATTCTTTGTAGACGGGGTTTTTCTTGAAAAAAGCGGCTATTTTTGGTAAAATAGGCACTACTTTTAATTTCCTTTCCACAGCAATGGCCATGATGTCTTTTAAGAAATCGGTGATGAATTCTTCGTTGTCGAAATTTTCAGGAACGCTCATTTTGGTTAGAAAGATCTTCTTTTCCTGGAAAGAATATTCAACGGTAACGAGTTTGCCGTCAGATAAGGCTTCAAACTGCCTCGAGAAAGTATTGTCTTTAATTTCCATATTTTTCGAAAAAATAATATTGACCATAGAGACAAGTCAGTCAAATGGATTATTTTTATACAAAATTAAGAATAATTAACCGGCTTTGCTATAAAAGAGTTAAATAATGAGTAAGACCCACGTCTATTTTATGCCGGGAATGGCTGCAAGTTCCAAGATTTTTGAACGGATAAAATTACCTGAAGAACACTTTGAAATGCATTTGCTGGAATGGTTCCTGCCCGAGAACAAAGAGACGCTTGCGCATTATGCCCAAAGGATGACAGCCGAAATAAAGCATGAAGATGCCGTCCTGATTGGCGTTTCTTTTGGCGGTATCCTGGTGCAGGAAATGGCAAGGATAAAAAAGTTCAGGAAAACAATCATCATTTCGAGCGTGAAATGCAATACCGAATTCCCCATGCGGATGAAACTGGCCAAAAATACAAAAGCCTATAAACTCATCCCGACCAGCCTGATCTCGCACGTTGAGTTTTTGCTCAAATACGGACAGGGCGAATTGATAAAAAAACGGTTGGAGCTTTACAAAACCTATCTTTCGGTCAACGATAAAAAATACCTGGACTGGGCGATTGAAAATGTCCTGAACTGGGACCGGAAGCAAGCCGACGGCGAAATCATCCACATCCATGGTGATGCGGATGAGGTTTTCCCTGCTAAAAACATCAAGGATTATATCAGGATTGACGGCGGGACACATATGATGATCCTGAACCGGTTTCGGTGGTTTAACAGCAATTTGCCCGAAATCATCCTGAAATAAGGCCGGCATTTATTACTTTTACATTTTAAAGAGAAGCACATGGAAATGATAAAAAAAGCGGCATTGCTTGTTTCGTTGATCGGGATAAGCGGAATATTGATTAACGCAACCACATTCAGTACAAACCCGGATAAGGTTGTTTCGGCTGTCCTTCCGGATTCTATTGATTTTGCCGGGGAAAAAACACCATTGCATATTTATGATGTCCGGGAAAGGATGGACAGGGAGCTTTTGGTGAATGAAAACCTGCATTCTTCTACTATACTAATCATAAAAAGGGCGAACAAGGCTTTTCCTGTCATCGAACCTATCCTGGCAAAATACAATGTCCCGGATGATTTCAAATACCTGGCCGTTATAGAAAGTTCTTTGCTGAATGCGGTGTCCGGATCCGGTGCCCGCGGTGTTTGGCAGTTTATGCCTGATACGGCAAAAGAGAAAAAACTGGAAGTGACGGAAACCATTGACGAACGCTACCATCTTGAAAAATCGACGGAAGCGGCCTGCAAGTACTTTCTTTCTGCCAAGGAAAAATTCGGGTCCTGGACACTTGCCGCTGCATCTTATAATGGTGGGATGAACGGGATTGCCAAGCAAATAGAATTCCAACAGGTAAATGATTATTACGATTTGTTGCTGACGGAAGAAACCTCGCGTTACGTGTTTAGGATTTTGGCTCTGAAGGAAATTATGAAAAATCCTGTAAAATATGGGTTCAATGTCCCGAAATCTGAATTGTATGAAAACCTGCCTACCAAAAAGATAGAGGTAGACAGCACTATTACAGACCTGGCACAGTTTGCCAAAACACAAGGCATCAACTATAAGATACTGAAATACCACAATCCGTGGCTGCGTGATAAAAAATTAGACAATCCGGCCAAAAAGAAATATGCCATAGAAATTCCTTTAAAAGGATATAACTAAAATGAAAAATATGACTACAGCAACTATTGCATCGTTAATAATAATCGGCTTATTGGCTGGAATACTAAGTGGATTGGTTGGTGTTGGCGGAGGGATAATCATGGTGCCACTCCTGGTTTTGCTGGTCGGTTTTGAACAGCATCAGGCGCAAGGGACCAGTTTGGCCGTATTATTGGCACCCGTAACGGCAATTGCGGTTTTCAACTATTATAAGGAAGGGTACATCAATTGGAAATTTGCCATAGTCATTGCCGTTTTCTTTGTTGTAGGCAGCTATTTCGGCAGTAAACTGGCGGTAAACCTCGATCAGAAAATGCTCAAGAAGATTTTTAGCATTGTCCTTATTATTATGGCCGGAAAGATGTTGCTGGAGAAATAAAAACGGTTAATTTGTGGTCAATTGCTCGTCTGTAATGTTTTTTTCAATGAGCAAGCTGCCTAGTCCTTCCCTGAAAGCATTATAGTTCATGGTATAGGCTTTCACGTAAGTGCTTTTGTTGTCCGGCTGGGCACCGCCACGTTTTATGTTGACTACTTTTAAATCCTGGTCCAGGAAATAAGAAGTCGGGAATCCTAAAGTGTGTTTTAGGTTTGCTACAATATTCGCATCGTTTTTATAGGTTTCATGGGCATAACATATCGTAATGTTATGGTTGAATTTACGGGCGATTTTTTTTACGTTGTGTTTTTTGTCCCAGAACAGGATTACAAATTTTACATCTTTGCTGTATTTCTGTGCTAATTTGTTGAGCGCCGGCACTTCGCCTTTGCTGGGAATGCACCAGGAAGCATAGGTCAGGATGAAAACGGGTTTTTTAAAACTGCTGAGTTTTATTTTCCTTTTTTCAAAACTCTTTAAAGTATAATCTTCAAAAGTTGTCCCGATGAGGTAATTGGAAACCAGGGAATCAAAAAGTACCTGTCCTTTTTCCCAGTCCTTATTTTCAAATGCCAGGTCAGACTGCGCATTGTATTTTTTCAAATGTAACTTTATGGCGCCGGCAAAACTCGACCCGTCCTCTTGGCCGTAACCAAAAAAACAGAAGGCAAAAAAGGTAGACAATAAGTAAATTTTCCTCATAACCAGTACGTTTACAATGCAAAGATATAAATCTATCGTATTGATAATCAAGTCTGTTTTTTAATTCGATAAAAAGTATATTATTCCCGATGACTTACTTAAAACAGACAAAAAAAGCCACGTTAAAAACGTGGCTCCTGTAAGAATATTGTGTTAACTTATATTTTTTTCATCTGGTCTTTCATCATCTTGATCTGGTCTTTGAGCATGTTCTGTTTGTCGAGTTTTTTAGCTTCATTGAGCAGGTTGGTCGCTTCTATCTTCCTTCTTCTGCTCATGGCAATGCCGGCGAGGTTCAATTTGGCCAATGCCAGGTCCTGGTCCATGCTCAATCCTAGGCTGATGGCTTTTTTAAAATATTTTTCCGCCTGGGTCAGGTTTGTCTGTGAAAGCATCAACCCGTGCAGGTAGTTGTAGTAACCTTGCTGTTTTTGAACCAAAGCCGTTTCCGGGTTTTTGATTTTATCCAGCCAGTTTTTGGCTCCTTCAAAGTCCTGTTTCCGTAATTTTAAGAAGGCCAAAAGGATATATTCATTCTTAAAATAAAGAAAAATTGGAATTACAGTCAGTAAAATCAAGAAGATTCCATTGCCGATATTACTTTCGGTAAATTGCCAAATACCAGCAATTACTAATAATGCGGCTATTGCGAGTTTAATATTTCTATGAAACATAGTTGTTTTTTTATAATGAATTGCAAATATAGTAAAACGATTTAAAATTATTTTTATAAAACCACTTGCAAGAAAAAAAAATGGTTGTATATTTGCACTCGGTTTTTAAGCAACCCAAAATAAGATATTATATACGATTTTTAAAGATACACAGTTATGAGTAAGAGAACGTTTCAACCATCGAAAAGAAAAAGAAGAAATAAGCACGGTTTTATGGACAGAATGGCTTCTGCGAATGGAAGAAAAGTGCTTGCTCGTAGAAGAGCAAAAGGAAGACATAAATTAACTGTTTCTTGCGAACCAAGACACAAAAAATAATGTTTGACTGTTAAACATATTAAAGGCGTTACTATTAGTATCGCCTTTTTTTTATACCGTGTTTAAAAAAGGCCGGGTTTTAAAAAAAACAACCTCAAATTTTAACAACAGAGTTTTTATCTTTATACAGGATATTTCAGGAAGCAGGAAAAAAATAAATACGTTGAAATGATCATAAGAACATTAGAAAATACAAGTACTGATCAGATCCTGGATGCTTTTAACCTGTCTTTTTCAGACTATTTGGTGCCGGTTCGGCTTTCTGAAGAACAATTTGTAAATAAGATCAAAAGCGATAGTATCGACTTGTCCCTTTCGGCAGGTGCTTTTGAAGGTAATGATTTGATCGGTTTTATCCTCCACGGAAAAGATACCGTTAACGGGGAAAATAAAGCCTATAACGCGGGAACCGGAGTAATCCCGAACCGCAGAGGGAATAATATAACGGGGAAACTGTATGATTTTATCATTCCTCAATTAAAAAATAAAGGCATAAGCCAAATCCAGCTGGAAGTGCTTACCGAAAACCATGTTGCAAAGCATACCTATCACAAATTAGGGTTTAGGACCAACCGCGAACTGGACTGTTATAAAGGAAATGTAAGCAAGAAAGTGAAGGATAGCGCGGTTATAAAGCCTTTGAAAGGATATGATTGGGATCTGCTGCAGTCTTTTTGGGATTGCGAACCGTCCTGGCAAAATTCGGTAACAGCGGTTGAAAACCTGTTCGGGGCTAACATATCTATCGGGATTTACGACGGTGAGGATTTAATGGGGTATCTTATTTTCAATCCGGTCACAAAAAGGATCCATCAGCTGGCCGTGGACCGAAAAAGAAGAAAGGAAGGCCTTGGGAAACAACTCCTGAATTATGTCCTTACAGAAGAAAGCGTTCCCGTGACGGTCATAAATGTTGATAAAAAAGCCGTTGGGGCGGAAGCATTTCTAAAAACAAGCGGTTTCGACATATTTATCAGCCAATATGAAATGACGCTGGATATTTAAATGAAAACATACTAAAATTAATAAACAACAATAACTACACACAATGCCAAAAGACAATTCAATTAAATCGGTTTTAATCATAGGTTCAGGTCCAATCGTAATCGGGCAGGCCTGCGAATTTGATTATGCAGGTTCACAATCAGCACGTTCATTAAGGGAAGAAGGTATCGAAGTGATTTTGATCAATTCAAATCCGGCGACCATCATGACCGATCCTTCCATGGCTGACCATGTATACCTGAAACCGCTTACTACAAAATCAATTATCGAAATCCTGAAAGCGCATCCGCAGATTGATGCGGTTTTGCCAACTATGGGAGGGCAGACGGCATTGAACCTTTGCCTGGAAGCAGATGAGAAAGGGATTTGGCAGGATTTTGGCGTGAAATTAATTGGCGTCGATATCAATGCCATCAATATTACCGAAGACAGGGAGCAGTTCAAGCAATTGCTTCAGAAAATAGAAGTTCCGACAGCACCGGCGGAAACGGCGACATCTTTCTTGAAAGGAAAAGAAATAGCCCAGAAATTCGGGTTCCCGTTGGTAATCCGTCCTTCGTTTACTTTAGGAGGGACCGGAGCGGCTTTCGTACACAAAAAAGAAGATTTTGATGATTTGCTAACTCGCGGATTAGAAGCTTCGCCTATACATGAAGTGTTGATTGACAAGGCTTTATTGGGTTGGAAAGAATACGAACTGGAATTGCTCCGCGATAAAAACGATAATGTAGTGATTATCTGTACCATCGAGAATATGGACCCGATGGGAATCCATACCGGGGATTCCATTACGGTAGCGCCGGCCATGACTTTATCGGACACCACGTTCCAGAAAATGCGTGATATGGCCATTTTGATGATGCGCAGCATCGGAAATTTTGCCGGAGGCTGTAATGTGCAGTTTGCGGTTTCTCCGGATGACCAGGAAGATATCGTGGCCATCGAGATCAATCCTCGTGTATCGCGTTCTTCGGCCTTGGCATCGAAAGCGACAGGTTATCCAATCGCGAAAATCGCTACGAAATTGGCCTTGGGTTATCATCTGGACGAACTTCAGAACCAAATCACAAAATCTACTTCAGCCTTATTTGAACCAACCCTGGATTATGTAATCGTAAAAATCCCACGCTGGAATTTCGATAAATTCGAAGGATCGGACAGGACTTTAGGACTTCAGATGAAATCGGTTGGGGAAGTAATGGGAATTGGGCGTTCTTTCCAGGAAGCCCTGCACAAAGCCACGCAATCCCTTGAGATCAAACGAAACGGATTGGGAGCAGATGGAAAAGGATACAAAAATTATGAGCAGATTATCGACAAACTAACCCATGCAAGCTGGGACAGGGTTTTCGTGATTTACGATGCTATTGCGATGGGGATCCCGTTGTCAAGGATACATGAAATCACTAAAATTGACATGTGGTTCCTGAAACAATATGAGGAATTGTACGCCCTGGAAAAAGAAATCTCCAAATATTCTATTGATACGTTGCCAAAAGACCTGCTCTTGGAAGCCAAGCAAAAAGGTTTCGCCGACAGGCAGATTGCACACATGATAAGTTGCCTGGAAAGCCAGGTGTATAAATTGCGCGATGAGAAAAAGATCAACCGTGTTTATAAGCTGGTAGATACTTGCGCCGCCGAATTCAAAGCCCTTACGCCTTATTATTATTCTACTTTTGAAGCAGAAATCGAAAAGGCAAACGGAGAGCGTTATGTGGCTAATGAAAGTATCGTTACACCGAAAAAGAAAGTCGTGGTACTAGGTTCCGGGCCAAACAGGATTGGGCAGGGGATAGAATTTGATTATTCTTGTGTCCATGGTGTTTTAGCCGCTAAAGAATGCGGATACGAAACCATCATGATCAATTGTAATCCTGAAACCGTTTCCACAGATTTCGATACGGCCGATAAATTATATTTCGAACCGGTATTCTGGGAACATATATATGATATTATCCGCCACGAAAAACCGGAAGGTGTAATCGTGCAGCTGGGAGGCCAAACGGCTTTGAAACTGGCTGAAAAACTTTCAAAATACGGTATCAAGATTTTAGGGACAAGCTTCAATGCGCTGGATCTGGCAGAAGACAGGGGACGTTTCTCCGAATTGCTGACAGATTTAAATATCCCTTTCCCAAAATTCGGGATTGCGGAAAGTGCCGATGAGGCTTCTAAACTGGCAGATTCCCTTGATTTCCCGCTGTTGGTACGACCTTCGTATGTATTAGGTGGCCAGGGGATGAAAATTGTCATCAACAAACAGGAGCTGGAAGAACATGTGATCGATTTATTGAAAAATATCCCGGGGAACAAACTCCTTCTTGACCATTACCTGGATGGTGCAATCGAAGCAGAAGCCGATGCCATATGCGATGGCGAAAATGTATATATTATCGGTATCATGGAACATATCGAGCCTTGTGGGGTGCACTCCGGGGACAGTAACGCGACATTGCCTCCGTTCAATTTAGGGGAATTTGTCATGCAGCAAATTAAGGACCATACCAAGAAAATTGCCCTGGCATTGCAAACGGTGGGTCTGATCAATATCCAGTTCGCGATCAAAGACGATACGGTTTACATCATCGAGGCCAATCCTAGGGCGTCCAGGACAGTACCGTTTATTGCAAAAGCCTATGGGGAACCTTATGTGAACTATGCGACCAAAGTAATGCTGGGCGAGAATAAGGTAACTGATTTTACCTTCAACCCACAATTGAAAGGTTATGCGATCAAACAGCCGGTTTTCTCTTTCAGCAAATTCCCGAATGTGAACAAAGCTTTGGGGCCTGAAATGAAAAGTACCGGAGAAAGCATTCTTTTTATAGATGATTTAAAGGACGATCAGTTCTACGAATTGTATTCCAGAAGGAAAATGTACCTTACCAAATAAAGGAAAGCCCTCGTCAAGAGGGCTTTTTTAGTTACATAGTTGCTGAGGCATCCTTTTGGTAGATGCCGTGGACGTTTCCATCGGGATCGGTAAAATAAGCCAACCAGCCTATGGTTGGGATGGGCATTTTAGGAACGACAATTTTGCCGCCGCCTTTTTCAATATCGGTTATGGCCTTATCAACACTGGCTACTTCAATGGAATTGACCACAGGCTGGGCCGGGTCTTTCTTTTTCATAAGGCCTCCGTTTATTCCGTGGGAAGCTTCATCGCCTGTGATTACGGACCAATACTCTTCGGTACCAAACTGCTGGAAACTCCAGCCAAATACTTCTGTAAAGAAATCCATGGTTTTTTGGGGATTATCGCATGGGATTTCAAAATGCACGACTCTGTTACTCATCTTTTTAGGTTTTAGGGGTTATTTGATTTTTTAAATTTATGCGATGGTAAAGTTGCATTTTTGCTGTTGGATTAGCTGTATATGTTTTCCGGAAAATATTGTAAAATTACCATCTTATATTTTTTCAAAATACTTCCCGGTAAATTGGTACCTGATTTTCTTTTTGGTGATTTTCCCATCCTCGTTCAGTAAAGGGATGATAATGGTTTTTGTCTTTTTGTCGTATACCATAGTCATATAATCCCGGCCTTCAATCCCATCGGTCCTGTCCCGATTGGAGGAGCTGGAAAGGTCAATGTCGTATCCGAGGGTGTTTTTTAGCCCGCTTTTGGTTTTTATCAGTTTGGCATTGTCATTCAATTGCCCGTTTTCGATACAAAATACCTTGGCTTCATAATGATATGCAGCACTGCTGCCCACGGCTATGCTGTTGGTGATATAATAGGTTTTACCGTTTGATTTCACCTCATTCAAATTGTAAAAGTTCACACCGCTGTCTCCCTCATCGGTTTCCGCTTTGCTTAGTCTGGAATACACTTTCCCATTTGCCTTATACTGATACACATTTTTATAAAACTGCATAGTACCTCCTTCTAGGGTATTCCAGGTATAGATCCTGAATTGCCCGTCTGCCGATGTTACTATATTCAGGCCGTTTGGCATCTCTTTAAAGGAATAGGTCAGTGTTTCGGGATTGGAGGAAGTGAATTGCAGGACTAATTTTTCAAGTTCTGCATTGTATTTGGCCAGGTTTTCGTATGCTTTTTCATCGTCGCTTTCGCTGATTGAATTGCGTTTGCTAATCAAGGCGTTCAACTTTTTTTCAAAAAAAGCAATACTTTGGCTATAAACCGAAAAGTTCAAAAAGAGGAATAGGAGCAAGATGTGTTTTTTCATTTGTTTTTGTTTGAATAGTATGATGATGCCTGATAATCAATTGTCTGCTTCAGGAGATTTGTAATCCTTCAAGACCCTTTTTAGATAGAACAGCCCTATGATTCCTGCCAGTAAGGAGGCCAGTATAATGTACAGTTTTGCATTGTTGATGATGGTTTCGTCCTCAAAAGCCAGTAAAGTGATAAAAATCGACATCGTAAACCCTATGCCACCCAATATCCCTGCACCAAGGATCTGTTTCCAATTTAGGTCTGCCGGCAATTGTGCTGCTTTGGCTTGTACAGATAAGTAGGAGAACAGGGTAATACCAAGGGGTTTGCCTACGACCAGCCCTAAAAGAATTCCCAACGCATACGTGGGCAATAAGGTTTCATTTGCGCTAAAATCCAAAATGATTGCCGTATTGGCTAAAGCAAAAATGGGCAATATCACAAAGGAAACGGGTTTGTGGAGCCAATGGAGCAATTGTTGCGAAATAGAGTTGTCGGCCCCTTTCTGGAACGGAATGGCAAAGGCCAGCAAGACACCGGTTATAGTAGCGTGTACCCCCGAATGCTCCATAAAATACCACATAAAGACACCGCCAATAAGGTACGGCCACAAAATATAGATTTTAAATTTATTCATCGCCAGTAATACGGCAAAAATACCAAAGGCTAATCCGAGGTAGCCCCAATGGATTGTTTGGGAATAAAAAAGAGCAATGATAATGATGGCGCCCAGATCATCAATTACCGCCAAAGCCGTTAGGAAAACCTTGAGCGAAGTCGGGACTTTGCTGCCTAGCAATGACAAGATCCCTATGGCAAAGGCAATATCGGTCGCCATTGGGATGCCTACGCCATTTTCAAAATCAGTATGGTTGTTGAAAACATAATAGAGGATTGCCGGCAGCATGATTCCGCCAATAGCACCCGAAATGGGCAGCAATGCGTTTTTTATGTCCGATAATTCACCAATATAGATTTCTCTTTCCAACTCAAGGCCTATCATCAGGAAAAAAACAGTCATCAGCCCATCATTGATAAGGTGTTCCAAGGATTGCCCGCCGATGGTGTAATGCCAAAGCGCGACATAATCTTCCTGCCAATAAGAGTTGGCAATGCCTATCGAGATAAGCGTACAGCACAAAAGGACAATGCCGCCTGCTTTTTCGCTTTCAAAAAAAGAGGTGAATAAACGAGTTGCTTTCATCAATACAATATTACGGGTAAATAGTATGCATAATAATTTCTAAATTTACATATTATTTAAAAAAGCGCTATGAGTGTCATAAAGAAAAAAGGTAAAAAATTGAAAACGGACACCAATACGGGATTTGGGGCAAACGCATCCAATTACGGAGGAAGGTTTATCAACAAGGATGGTTCGGCCAATATCAAGAAAACCGGGATTGGATTTATTGAAAGCATCAGCTGGTACCATACGATGCTCAATATCCCGAGCTGGAAATTCATGGCGATTATTTTTGTTTTTTACGGCATAGTCAATTTCATTTTCGCCACTATATATTGCCTTATTGGGGTCGAACACCTAAACGGGATCATCGCCAATTCATTTACCGATAAATTCGGGCAGGCCTTTTTCTTCAGTGCGCAAACCTTTACCACCGTTGGTTACGGCCATATCAGCCCTACAGGTTTTTGGGCCAGTTTTGTGGCTTCGGTGGAAGCATTGTTCGGGTTGTTGAGTTTTGCCATTGCTACCGGTTTGTTTTATGGAAGGTTCAGTAAGCCTAAAGCCCATATCCGGTTTTCCGAAAATGCGGTTATTGCCCCTTTTCAGGACGGCAAGGCATTGATGATCCGGATTTCCCCTTATAAAAATACAAACCTCACCGATGCGGAAGCCAAAGTGACCTTGGGGATGCGGGTGAAGGAAAAAGGAACAGAAGTCAACCGTTTTTTCTCCCTCGACCTGGAATACGACAAGATCAATGCGCTCACGTTAAGCTGGACTTTGGTGCATCCCATTACCGAAGACAGCCCGCTTTACGGTTTTTCCAAAGATGATTTCAAAAACAATAAAGGAGAGATTATCATTTACTTAAAAGCCTTCGATGAAATGTACAGCAATACCGTGGCCATCCGTTCTTCTTATACGTTTGAAGAAGTGGTGTACGGCGTTAAATTTGTCCAGATGTACGAAAACAGCAAAGACAATTCAAGGACTGTCCTGCATGTCAACAAACTGAATGCTTTTTCGGAAATCGTTTTTGAGGAAGTCCTTACAGAAGAATAAAATCCAGTCGTACGGCTACGTTTTTGGCTACTTTCGCTCTGACCAAACTCGGGATCTGTATGTCAAAATCTTCCGGGTTTAACGTAAAATTGGACGTAATTTCAATACCGTTGCCTGATTTTTTGATTTTGGAAGCCAGCACAACATCTTTGGATTTCCCGTGCAATTCTATTTTGCCTTTAATTGTATAGTCCTGTGGCTGGGCGGTAATTTTATCCCAATCGAAATTCTCTATTTTCCCCTTAAAGGTAGCTTTCGGGAATTTATCGCTTTCGATATAATTTTCATTAAAATGTTCCTCCATCAGGGCTACTTTAAACTGGAATCCTTTCACTAAAATCAGGGAAGCGATTTCACCGGTTTTGGTATTCAGGATGCAGGTTACGGCTTTGTGGTTGGCTTTGACCTCTTCAAATGAAGGCACTGAAGCTTCAAAAGTGACTTTGCCGGTTTTGGTTAAAACTTTGTCTTGCGCAAAGGCTGTTGCCAGGCTTAACAAACTGAGCATTAAAAAGGCTGTATTTTTCATGGTGTCATGGTTTAAAAGGGTTGGTTGTGATACCTGCAAAAACTATTCCAGTAGTCCGTCGTCTTTCCATTTTTTGATGATATCGATCTTGGTTTGCGGCAAACGGGTCCCGCCATTGGGCATCATTCCCGGTGCTCCCTGAGGCCTGGAAATACGGTCAAGCAAACCACGGTTGTTTACGGCATATTTTACATCATCGTAAGTGGTCAGTTTCATAGGCGCTCCATTGACCGGCGGATCGGTATGGCAAGGAATGCAGTTTCCCTGGATAATAGGCCGGACATCGGTAGTATATTTCACCAGAAGGGGAGCGGGCACTACCAAATCTGCTTCGCTGTCACTGGTACAGGAAGAGGCGATGAGTAAAAAAGCAAAAGCAAGCATTGAAATATTTCCTTTCATGATTTTTTATATATTTTATGGTTAAATTTACGAAAAACGCAGAATTTAAGATTGTTTTTTAGTTAAATTTGTAAGAAACCGTATAAAATGAAAAAGAAAGCAATCATTATCATTGTCCTTATCGCTGTTTTGGGCTTTTGGGGCTATTCTTACATTTACAAGAGCCATAGGGATTTTGCCGGCGAAAACCCAATTGACGTTACTTCCGTAGATGAATTAACCGAAGCCTTCAAGAAAGACGAAGCCAATGCCAACAAAATGTACCTGGACAAAGTGATTCAGGTTAAAGGGAAAGTGACCCAGGTTGACCAGGCGCAAAATACGGCCACGATTGATGGAAAACTGTTTTCCGCCTTTCAGAAAGAGGATTTCAAGGGCATAAAAATGGATGAAGAAGTCCTTGTAAAAGGGCGTTTTATCGGTTATGACGATTTGCTCGAAGAATGTAAAATGGACAATTGTATCATTGAATAATTAAACTTTAAAACCAAGCATATGCGAATAATTTACTCACTTGCAGCGGTACTGCTATCCCAATTCGTTTTTTCCCAGGACGATTTATTATCACAAATTGACACCACCGACACCAATAAAGAAGTGGTCTCCGCTTTCAAAGCCATGAAAATTGTGAACCTTGAGTCTACCAAAATGCTGGGTAAAAAGGAATTGTATTTTGTTGTGGCTCACCGTTTTGCTTCTGTTAAAGAAGGTTTTGAAGGTTTCTTCGGGCTTGATAATGCGGTTACACAAATCAAATTTGCCTACGGGGTTACCAATACGTTCTCCTTGTCAGCCGGAAGAAGCGAACAGGCCTATGATTTTGCCGCAAAATACCTCATTACATCTCAAAAAAAGGATGGTTTTCCTTTTACATTTGCAGGATTCAACAGTATAGCGTTCAATAATTTATTGAAAGAATCCAACTATCCCAAGATGAAGTTCCAAAACAGGCTGATCTATGTTAACCAATTGCTGATTTCCCGAAAGTTCTCGGAAAAATTATCGTTGGAATTCGCGCCTACCTTTTTCCACGAAAACTTTGTTGTCGATAATAACCAGGACAACAGCCAGGTTGCCTTGGGGCTGGGTGGAAGATACAAGATCTCCAAAAGGGTTTCCATCAACCTTGATTATGCGGCCCATATGAACAGGTCCTCGACTTCTCCTTATCATAACCCGTTATCGGTTGGTGTTGATATCGAAACAGGAGGGCACGTGTTCCAAATGCATTTCACCAATTCGCAAGGCATACATGAAGCCGGTTTCCTGGGGAATACTACCGGAGATTGGGGTGAAGGGGATATTTTCTTCGGATTCAATTTAGTGCGTGTCTTTTAAAAACCGAACTATTTACCATAAAGAAAGCCCGTTGTACAAACGGGCTTTTTCATATAAAAGAAATAATTATTCTTTGATTATTTTTTGTGAATAATCCTTGCCGTTTGCATCTCTCAATAAAAGAAGGTATGTTCCGGTGCTTAATGATTGTACGGAAACAGTATTGTCTTTTACATTCGTATTCAGGACCATTTTACCATTCAGGTCGAACAATTGCACCATTTGGATGGAATTGCCTTCTTTCACCTGGATATTAAGAAGGTCTTTTACCGGGTTAGGATATACCTTGAAATCCGAATTAGCAAACTCACCTACGCCTAATGTTGCCCCTTCCAATACCAATAAAGCCTGGTTAGAAGTCGGGTTGTTAATCGTATCCACAATTCCGGAAGGCCATTTGATCACGACTTTCGTAATAGCCGTTTCCGCACCAATACCAAAATGAGCACTTAAGCTGCTTTGGTGGCTGAAACCGTTACCGCTGCGTATTTCCCTGATCTGTTTTCCCCAGGCGCCATAAATTTCGATTCTGGTTCCAATCCCGTTTCTGTTACTTTGCACGCCCTGGAGGTTAACGGTTAACCAATGGTTGGCATTTGGGACATTGTAATATACCATATTGTTATATTGCACATCCAGGAATCCGTCATGGTTCAAATCACCAATTCCGCCTTCGCTGAACGGCAGGGCAACTCCTGTAAAAGTCATGTTACCGTTATTAAGGTACATTTGTTTGCTGTTTTGCCAAAGGAAATCAATCCAGCCGTCATTGTTGAAATCCCCGGACTGCAATTCCCAGGAACCTACCTGAGGATCAATGCCGGTAGAAGCATAAATGTCGGTAAAGGTACCGTCTCCGTTATTTTTATATAACTTATTTGTGTCTGAAATGTTGGAAAGTAGAAAATCCATATCGCCGTCATTGTCAAAATCCTCAATAGCGGTAGACCAGGATTGCGCACCGTCGTTTACTCCGGCAGACGCTCCTACTTCCGTATAGGTGTTGGATGGCAAAGTCCCTATTCTGTTGTTTCGGTACAGAAGATTGATTCTTTGCGGATCTCCCACCGGTGCTCCTCCGCGGCATTTGGCCAAATACATGTCCATATCTCCGTCGTTGTCATAATCAGACCAGATAGAAGCGTAGTTTCCTCCAACGGCTAATGTTGGGAAAAAGGTAGTGTCAAAGACTAAATTCCCTGCACCGTCATTTTTATAAGAATAACTTTGCGCCACATCATGGCAGGCAAATAAATCCAGGTGCCCGTCATTGTTGATGTCGATGAAGTTAGTTCTTTGCGTAAAAATACCTTGCGGATACGGCACTTCCGTATAACCGGTTCCGGTAGCATTTGCTTTTACCATAGTTAACCTGCTGCCGCCCCCGAAAACCAGGTCGTTATAACCGTTCTTGTCGAAATCACCCGCGGCAATACTCCAGCTTGGAGTGGTGGTCAATCCCGGCAAAGGATAAACGGTTGAGGTAAAACCTCCGGCTGCCTGTTGGGTCAATACGGTCATTTGATTGGCTTGTACCGTTACGATATCATCCAGGAAATCCCCGTTCATATCCGCAACGTTGCAAATAGTTGAACTCGATGCAATAGACTGGCTTGTAAAACTGATCAGCGGTGCTACAAAAGGTTGTTCAATCAGCTGGCAGTCAAAACCGCTGGCGCTCCATCTGTTGTCAAAGGCAATATAATAGGTTGTTCCTGCCGTAACATTAAAGGTCGCTACAGATAGGTAACTATTGGTACCAATGATACCGCTGTCGTCATCCCCTGTAAAACAGGTCAATGCACCACAGTTTCCGGTATATACATGAAAACGGGTATCTTTCCCGGTATTGATGACCAAATCCGTAGTAACCGTTACGGTATAGTTTTGTGAAGGAGTATAGGTATACCATTCTCCCATCGTTGCATTCCCTGTCCCGGCACATAAAGTAGGAGGCGGGGAGCCGTCAATTGTTCCTACGGTAAAAGTACCGACGGAAACAGGAAGTGCCGTAGCACATGTATTTTGTGCGTTGGACACATGGGCTCCAAAGCATAAAATAACCAATAAAGTAATTTTTTTCATAGTCTGTTTTTTGTTAGTTGTTTCGGTTAATGACAATTTGCGGGTAATGAGTTAATCCAGTCTTTAATAAGTTGCACACCTTCATCATGTGCAATGCTTCTTCCTATAATAGGCATCATGACGGCACCTTCTGTCGAACTTACCCTGATGACCATTTCAGATCGGTTGGCATCGCCTCCATTAATGACGAAAGGCCCGTTGTCTATAGCAAATAAAGGGGTCATGCACACCCCAAAGGTACTAAGGTCGGTATTGCTGAAGTTAAAGCGCATCGCCACATAATCGCAGTGGCCGCCTTCCCGGTGGCAATGGGCGCAGTTGATGTCTATATAGGAGCGGGCTCTGAGTTCCAATGATTTGCTGGTGTCTTCCCAATTGACTGTAGAGTGTATCGTAGCAGGCACATCATCACCCAGGTAACCGGCTGTTTTCCACATGGAGATCTGGTTTTTAGACGTACCGCTATAGTTATACATGGTATTCAGGTTCTGGGGTTTCACACCAATTGGAATGGTAATTTCTCCACCAGCTGTATGGGTCGGGTTGATTTTATGGCAGGTAAGGCACTCTGTCTGGGAAGGGGTTTTGTAATTGATGCTCTTTGTAACGCCGTTTTCCACCCAGGTAACAGGGACAAAAACCCCATTGTCGGTAGTTTCCAGGGTAGCTTCTGTTTGTTCGTTGTTCCAGATGTAGCTGAAGGCTTTCCATCCAGTTGATTTTCGTACCAAAAGACGTGTCTCAATGATTTTTGTGACATTTCCGGGTTGTACGTTATTGTAATAGAAGGTCTTAATCAGTGCGGAACCTACCGGGAAATTGAAAATATTGTCGTCGCTCACATAAGTGGCCTTGGTTCCTTTGGGCATCCATACAAAACGCTTCTTATGGGCATAATCGGCAAATAAGGAACTGGCAGGCTCAAAAGGGACTACGTCCATAGCGGGTTTCTGGTCTTTCATCGGACCAGTAAAAAAATGGTAATCGGATAATTTCTGGTAAGGGACCTTTGTTAAATCTACGGAGACAGGCGATGTTTCAACTTCCTCATATTCACTGTCTTTTGAACAGGATTGAAAAATAAGGGCTGCAAGCAGAAATGTAACTAATAATGCGTAATTTTTTTTCATATTTTTAAATTGGGGAACTCAAAAATAAGAAAAAAACTATAATAGAGTGTATTTAGTTAACTATATTTAAATTTAAGGTTAAATATTTAACAAATCTCCACCCGGACATTATAATTGGAGAGGTTTGACAGCGCTTCTTCCGATTTATAATCAAAAGCTTCCTCATGGTCTTTTTTGTCTTTTCGCACGGCAATCATCTTAAGGCAGTTGTAAAAACGACGTACCTCATCATAATGAGACAGGATAAGGCCGGGTACCGAAGCATTTTTTCCGTCACTGTCTTTGGCTACCATCGTAAAATAACTCGAATTGCAATGTTTTACCTTTCCGGTCTGGATGTGTTCGGATTCTACCCGGATGCCAACAATCATGGAGCTTCTCCCCACATAATTCACGGAAGCCTTCATGGTAACCAGTTCCCCAACTTCTATCGGATTCAGGAAATCAACAGTATCCACTGAAGCGGTCACGCAATAATTCCCCGAGAATTTGGAAGCACTTGCAAAAGCGATCTGGTCCATCAGGGACAGGATATAGCCACCATGGATCTTTCCGCTGAAGTTCGAATGCGAAGGCAGCATCAGTTCGGAAATCGTGACTTTGGAAGATTGTACGGTTTTGAATGTTGTTTCCATAGTTATCGGGCAAAATGAGGTGATTTTTCCTGTTGTACATGCGTCACATAATACCGCGTATCGCCCCACCACGGGAAAGTCCTGTAGCGCTCGATATAGGTGATCTTGACATATTGCCCCTGGTATTTTTTTAGGTCCGAAATAACTTCAGCATCACTATCCAATACCGAAAAACGGAAGATCTGCGCTCCCGAAATACCCTGGGAAATTTCTCCTTCAAATGTTTTGAACACATAGCCCTTACTGCTGAACTTGATGAGTTCGCCGGTCCGGTCGCCTTCGCTGTATGTAGCATAATACAATACGGTAAAATAGCCTGCAACGGCCAGGATAAAGGTAATAATGGTAATGAAGAGGATCTTTCGTAGCATATGTCCCTTAGTTTAGTGTTTCTGTTTCACTGGTTTCCGCCCTGTTAATGATATTGTCCGGCAATGATTTTTTGGCTTTGGCACCCATCTTCTTCAGTTTTTCCACGCTCGTTATCAGGTTTCCTTTTCCGTCTACAAGCTTGTTCATGGCGCCCTGGTATTCTACTTTGGCTTCATCCATCTTCTTGCCGATCTTCACTAAATCGGAAACAAAACCTTCAAACTTATCGTATAAAGCTCCGGCCTGGCGGGCAATTTCAAAGGCATTTTCCTGCTGCTTCTGGTTGGCCCACATGCTGTCAATGGTGCGCAGCGTTGCCAGAAGGGTAGAAGGGGTCACAATGACGATATTCTTTTCAAAAGCTTTGTTATACAGGGTGTTGTCCTCATTTAAGGCCAGGGCAAAAGCGGGTTCCATAGGAATGAACAACAGTACGAAATCCGGGCTTTCTATCTGGTACAGGTCATGGTAGTTCTTGTTGCCCAGTTGTTCTACGTGGCGCTTGATGGAGTTGACATGTTCCTTTAGGAAAGAAGTTTTCACATCCTCATCCTCTTCATTGATAAAGCGCTCGTAAGCGGTTAGCGATACTTTCGAATCGACCACCATTTTCTTTCCGTCCGGGAGGTTGATTACCACATCGGGCATGACCCGTGACCCTTCTTCGGTAACGAAACTTTGCTGTACTTCATATTCGCGTCCTTTTTCCAGGCCGGATTTCTCCAATACACGCTCCAGGATGAGTTCTCCCCAATTGCCTTGCATTTTGCTGTCGCCTTTAAGGGCTTTGGTCAGGTTCAGGGTTTCCTTGCTCATCTGTTCGTTCATCTCGCGTAAACCAAGGATCTGCTGGCGCAGGGCGGCATGGTAATCAATGCTTTCCTTATGGGTATCTTCCACTTTCTTTTCGAATAACTGGATTTTATCCTGCAGGGGCGAGAGGATGTTTTTCAGGTTTTCCCTGTTCTGTTCTGTAAATTTGCTGGTCTTTTCCTCCAGTATCTTGTTGGCCAGGTTTTCGAATTCCTTGGTGAATTTCTCCTGCAGCTGGTTTACCTCTTCTTTTTGTTCTTTGTTGCGTTCCCAAAGGTTCTCAAAGTCAGTCTCCCTTTTGGACAGCTGGATGGCCAGGGCTTCTTTTTCGCTACGGATGTTTTCCTTCTCGGTATTGGATTGCTGTAACTGCTTTTCGAAGTTCTGGCGTTCCGAAAGCGCTTGCTCCTTGTATTGCCCTATTTGTTCCAAAAGGCCGTTGATGCGCTCCTCAAGTCCTGATTGCGCTGATTTGGATTGCGCCGAAAAAAGAAGTTTCCCCAAATAAATCCCGAGGAATAAGGCAATGATAAATGCGGCTAATACGATAATGATTTGTGACATCGTGCTGGTATTTGTTATATAGTGTAAATGTAGGGAAAAATGTTTTGTGTTTTGTTTTGTGTTTTTCCTCTATTTTCTACTTACTTTTTTCTTGATAAAAAAGTAACAAAAAATCAAGCCTGTTTGTTTTTTACTTAAAATCTACGGAAGGATTTGCCTATCGGGAACCAGGCCGCTCGTCATGCTTCCTCGCTTTTTTGGTTCCCTCCCTTCTGCCGGCGCGCAAATGCTTCCTTGATTTTTTGCGTAAAAAACAAAAGGGCGGAATGAATGACTTGGAAAGATTGGGATGTATTTCGTTGGAATGACAAACATTACGCAGTCTTGTCATCCTGACGCAGGAGGGATTTCCGCAAATTTTTTTGCCTTTGCTTCTAAATAAAAAGGTTAGGGTTTAGAAATTTCTCCTAGGTCTGAATGACAAACGTTGTGGTAAAAGATTGTGCAAAAACTAAAGTTATCCATAATCTTGTCATTCCGACGTAGGAGGAACCTCCGCAAATCATTTCTTCCTTTTATTTTCTTCTGAATAATTTAGGATTACGTAGAAAAATTAAAGCGATTACTTCGTCAGTTCGATATGCTCGTGCCCTCTTTCGTCGGAATGACAAACGTTGTGGTAAAAGATTGTGCAAAAACTAAAGTTATCCATAATCTTGTCATTCCGACGCAGGAGGAATCTCCACAAACATATCGATACTCTTTGTTGCTATTTTCTTTGGAATAATTAGGGTTGATTATAAAGGTTCCTCTTTCGTCGGAATGACAAGATCACGCAGCATAATCACCCCACACCAACGACTTTCAACCCACACCCTTCCAACGCATAAATTTCCCCATTTATCTGTTGCCGGAACTCACCAAATACCAATCCTATCACCATCCCGTTTCCTTCAGGATTAGAGGCTACGAGCTCTAAACCAGGTAAAGTGTTTCCTTTTGAAACAACAACTTTTTCCCCTTCGCCCAGCGTAAAGATTCCGTTTTCAAAATCACAGCGCAATATCAAAAACTGTAAGCAGAGGTGCGTGGCAGCAACAGGAAAAATTACTGCTTCAGGAGCAAAAGGGTCAAAAACAATCTTGCCTTCCGCCATCAGGACATGGTAAGGCGTAGCAACCATATGATGCAGTGGTACGCCCGGATTGCATTCAAACCCGTTCAATAGCTGTTTCCCTTCGGGAGTACCAAGGCCTAAAGCCACAGTCCGTTTGCCACGCTCTGAAACCTTGTCGCATTTCATGATTTTTGATAATACCCCAACCAGCCGGCTGTGCACATCGGGTGTTTTGCATTTCTTTATATAAAGCGCAAGTGCCTGGCGCAATTGTTTTCCTACAATAGTGCAGTGGCCAAATTCAGTAGCATTTTCTCTTGTCCGTACATAATTATCCTGCGTTTTGATTGCACTTCCGGTAAACCCACTCGTTTTACGGACAATGATTTTACCGTCCATTTCATAAAAGGAAATCCCATCGAGATTACCCGTAAATTGCAGCATCCCTTTCAGTTTTGCCATAGTTTGTCCTTTTGGTTCGTATTCTTCTTAAATCCCTATTTGCTCCTTGCTTCCTTCTGCCTTACTCCGGCTTAGAGTGCAGGATGTAGTATGGATCTAGTATGGATGTAGTATGCCATACTTATGCTAAAGTACATAATAAGTGCCATTAAAATCCAATATATAGTAAAGATTTTTCCTACAATAAATTAAATAGCTCTGAAAGATTATAAAGATTCCTCCTGCGTCGGAATGACAAGATTGCGGATAGCCTTAGTTTATGCACAATCTTTTACTACAACGTTTGTCATTCCGACGCAGGAGGAACCTCTGCAAACATATTTCTTTCTTCTTGACTCTTTTCTCTTTCCCCTACTGCAACCCAAAAAACGGCCGTACTGCCTTCCATCGCCTGATCAGGAATTCATATATAAACCAGGAAATGAAGAATGTGCCCAAAGACAACAAGGAGAATTTGCAGAAAAACGACCAAGGCATGTTTTTTATAAAATAGGCCAGTACTACCGTAACGGTTTGGTGCAGGATGTAAAAAGGGTACACAGCCCGGTTGCAGTAGGCCAGGGTACGGCTTGGTTTGTTGAGGTGTTTGGAAGCATACCCGAAAAGCGTCAGGATCCAGGACCAGAAAGTAGCAACGGTAATCAGGGCTTCGGTAAAATGCCTTACATAACCGTCTTCGTATAAGCTGGTAATGAGTAGGAAAAGAGTAAACCCAACGATTCCGGATTTTAAATACAAGCTCCTGTTTTTTTCTACCGCGCTCCAGAAAACATCTTTAACCGAAATAAGCAAAAACCCGATAAAAAACAATGTAATGTAATTGATAATGGCAAACCAGTCCCCGACAAGGGCATGTGTCACTTCGAAAAAAGGTTCGATAAAAGCCTCGATTAAGTATAGCGGCAATACAAACCAATAAAGGCCCAGCCTGGTTTGGCACATTCTGGCAGTGGCTTTCAAAAGCCAATGGTTAGGATGTTTCCGAAGGTAAAGGAAAACAGGGATTAGGACCAAAGAAAACAGGAGCAGGTATGGTAAGAACCATAAGTGGTGCCAGCTGAGGTTCCCTTGGGGGTATTTGCCGATAAATGCCTGGGAAGGCCAGAAATCGAAATAGCTTCCTTTGATGAGCCCTTTGGAGAGTTTTTCGATGTACACTTGAGGCGGTACGATGACCAGCATCCCAAAAACAAGCGGGATAAGGAGCCGTTTCGTTCTCTCAAACGCGAATTGTGCCCCGCTTCTTTTGGCAAGCGCATACGAAGTCCCCATTCCCGAGATCACAAAAAGGATAGGCAAACGCCATTGGTTTAAGAATTTCATCGGATACTTGATCCATTCATATGTAATGTTATTCTTGATATGCCACTCCCAGTCCGGAGCCACAAAAAACATTCCCACGTGGTAAAAAATAAGTAACCCGAAAACGATTACCCTAAGCCAGTCTAAATCATATCTACGCATAGTTTCTAAATTTTTTTTGCAAATGTGGGGGCAAAAAAGCAAGCCTGCAACTACTTGTTTCGAATGGCGGGATTATGGTACGGATAACAAGGTTTTGGTAGGAACGACAAGGTTTTGGGACGAATGACAAAGCGTTTTTTTACCGCGAGGCTGTTTCCGAATCGAAAGATTGAATGTAATTCCGGGAAACAGGGATTGTATCGGGGCAATCCTGTAAGGTTACTTTATAGCCCTGGGCATTTCCGGATACATTTTCGATGTAATCCTTATTGATTAAAATGGACCGGTGTGTTTTGATGATATACGGGAACTGCTGCAATTGGGCTTCGAGGTTCTTAAGCGAGATCCGTTTGGTGAGTTTTTGGACGCCTTGCTCTTTTTTAAGGTAAATATCGGTATAGTTGCCTTCTGCTTTGGCATACACAAAAGTATTGCTGTCGAAAGTGAATTTTTCAGACTTTACTTCGGTTTCAATCAACAGGGTAGTATTGGGATGCGTTTCTTTTGTATCGGCCAGCAACTCTGAAATATGGCTTGCCTTGAGCTGGTTTTTGGCTTGCTGCCTGTTTCCATTGATCAATATGACTATGGGGCCCAGGAAAAGGCCGGCAATGAAGGCGTTCAGGACTTCTTCCCTAAAATAGTGCCAAGACCAGTTTAAAGGGTTTTTATAGATGATCTCCCGAATCAGGAACTGTGAAATCCCTGTAAAAACCACCAGCAGCAGAATAAAAACAACTTCTTTTCGGATTTTCCAATGGTCTGTTATTTTCGGGAATAAATTATACAAGAAAGAAAGGCACAGCAATACCAGCAACGGATTCACCGAGTGTATGAAGCATACCCAGAAATAATCCATTTTCTGTTCCGATACATTGACATCAAAAGGCTGTAGCAAGTAGTTGAAAAGCAATGCAATGGAAAAAATCATCCCCATGATCTGAACTAGTTTTTTCCCTTCATAATAATAAGGATAAGGCTGTTCCAAAAAAGCCGGGAAAGGGGATTTGTTCTTCATATTGATTTGACTCGGTACTACAAGTATGTTTTGAAGCTGCTAATATAAAAAGAAAACCTGATTTGCAGGAATCAGGTTTGACTGGTTTTACGTTAAGGCTTATTTGACCGGTTCCCGGAGTATGGTCCTGAGTTTCTCCGGGGGCGTTTTCCTAAAATCCGAAAGGTAAATTTCGTGGTGCGGCCCGTTTTGCTGTAAGTTATGGGCTTTTGTGAATTCCAGGATTTTTTGCAATGTTTCCGGTTCGTTGGCGAAAGGCCCCGTATGCAGTACCTGGACAGATTTTCCTTCGGCCATGGTAAAAAGTCCTGTTTCCTTTGCCAGTAGCAACTGTTTTTTCTCCAGGACACTTTCTACGGCCTGGGTAATCTGTTGTGCCGTGACATAATCCGGCATCATGATGAGCATCCGGTAAGACCATTCGCTCCGCGGTACCTGCAGAGGGATTTCTGCTATGGGGAAGGAAGTATACTTGTTTAGGTCAAAACTCCATAACCCTTCTAGTTTGGGCACTACAAAATCCTGCCCTATAGCTTTGTTTTGGAACTTTACGGCATACGCAACAGCATACAAAGCCTGGATTTTAGCGGCATATTCAGGTTGGGAAGGATCGCCTTTGCCTGTTATCGATAAAAACCGGGCTTCTTTACTATACATCAATTCGGGTTTGCTTTTAGCGCTATAATAGGTTTTGTGCACTTTTGTCAAATCTAGTTTTTCCATGTTTTTTTGATTACAAAGAAAAATAGCGGGAGTGACAACCCTATGTCAGTTGGTTTTTAAGATAATTGAGATTCGATCAGATCCTTCAAGCCTTTCAGGACTGGATTTTCCTCACCCTGCGGTTCTTCCTGAACAGCTTCAGGGCGATGGTCTTCCTTAATGATTTCCAATAGGGTTCCTTTGTTTTCTTCCGTGAGGACATAACTCATAGTGAAATAATTCTCCGGTTTGTCTTCCAGGCCTGGCCTTGGGAAAAACAGGCTGTACCGGAGTAGGGAATAGGGTTGTACCTCAATTATCCTGCCCCATTGTTCGAAGATTTTGTCTTCCCACTGATTCCTGAACCGGATCTCGCTGCCGGCTTTCCAATCTGTAATCAAATCGCTGCCGTACTGCCATTGCCTGACCCATTCGGGTTTTGTTAAAGCTTCCCAAACGTTTTCTGCAGATGCCTTGATGTGTAGTGTCGATATGTTTCGTGCCATATGTTTTTTGTTATGTTGAATGGTAAAATTAAGATTGCTGTTGTTTTGATCCCGGATTTCCTTCTATGGTATACCATCTGTAATTAATGGCGATAATCAGGAAAATCAACAGCATCCATATGGTGCTCAAAAAAGCCAAAAGACTGAGGTTTGTGGCTGCCACAGCAGAAAAAAGGAGCAATATGGTTATGAAAATGATTTGCCGGATCCTTTTTTTGAAGGCCTTGTAATGCGGCGGATATTCCAAATAATGCAGCAGGATGTTAATGCCCAGCAGGAAAATGCCGATGGCCAGGCTGAAGATGATTTTCATCAGGTGCGCAGGTTCTTCCCCTTCATGCAAAGCGCTTTTGAATAAACCACCAAATGCCACTCCGATACCACCTAAAGCCATTAAAGTAGGAATATAGAAAATCTGCATCAGGCTGCTGTTTTGGAATCCTTTTTTGCAGGGTTTGTCAGAGATAAGTGTAAAGAAAATCCACCATAAAGAGAAAACAATCAGGATGGAAAGGGCAAAATGAAGGATGATATTGAAATCCAATTGATTGAGTTCGCCGATACCATTGATAACCCCTAAAACGACTTCGCCGAAAATGATAATGGTAAACAAGCCCAATCTTTCGGTCATACTGCCGGAAAGGCTGAAATCCACAGATCGCCTCCTAAGGACCCTATACACAATGAATGGCGGTATGAAGTTGAGGATTAGTGTGATATAAAAAACAATCCGTATGTAAGGCTGCTCCAGGAAAAGCGTCAGGAACATCAGCGCCAGCGAAGCCAGGTAAAAAAAAGTATACGGTTTGTTTAATTTCCGGTGCTCCTTGTCATAAATCCCGACGCTCCACCACAAATAGGTGATGTACAGCTGCAAGGCCATGACCGCTATGGTAGCGTTGAAGAGCAAATGCCCGGGGTTGCTGCTTATCGTGACAATCAGGGCCGCGACTATCATCATTTGCCAAAGCGTCATGAGCATAGTCCGTAAACCGGAAGAACCATGCAAGTCGTGGTGCAGGCTGCCATTGACCCATCCCCAGAAAATCATGGAGAAAAAGTAAATATAATCAAGCAATCCGGAAGGAGTAAGATGGGAGGCAAGCAGGTGCGTTATCTTTGAAATGGCAATCACATACACCAGGTCATAAAAAAGCTCGAGCCAGCTTATTTTCCTTTCTTCGTATTCGGTAGAAAACTTTTTGGGTGGGCCCCACCAAGTATTCGGGTTTTTACTATCCAACGTGCCGATTTGTTTATTGTTTAGGCTAAGATAAAAAGAAAAACTGGTTTTTAAGGATCTTGTTGGCTGGCTTTTAATCTCCTCCACAGCCTCCGCAACTGCTGCAAGAACTTCCACAACCTGAACTGCATGAGGATCCACAAGAGGTTCCGCAACTGCCCGATGAACTGCTATTCCCGTCTGTATAGCGTACCAAGGGTATGAAAGATTCGGAGAAGATGGCGGTTCCCATAAGGAAATAATTCCATTGCCAATCCAATGGTTTCACAGGGCTGGAAACAGAGGCTATTTTAGTCTTATAAAACTTTGGAATGGTATCGGTACAGATTTGTTTGCATAGCCGCCAGAGGAAAAAAAGTATAAAAACAAACAGCATGACCAACAAAACAATCAATTCCGTAACCGGTTTGCTTCTTATGATGCCCGTTGCCAACCGGGTCAAGCCAAATAATAACAATAGTGAAAGAACTGAAAAATTCAGGTAAAACAATTTTCCGAAGGCTCTCGACTTTATCCAATATTTTTTGAAGGCATCCATAGCATTGGGGATATTACTGAAAACCGGTTTGGAAATTACTCTTTTTAGCAGGGTAGGATAAAAAGAACCGCCCATGTCCTGCAGGACTTCCATGATAGCAAAACGTTCCTTGCTTGTACTATTGTTTGCCAGGTTTGGTTGCAGGGCTTTTTTATCGTTTAGGATTATAGCCTTTTCCTCCAAAAGCTGGTTTACATTTCCGTGGATGATAGCGGAAGGGTTTTGTGTTTTCAGGTAAACCAGTTCCATTGGTTCCAAATGATGGATAAAACTAAAAGGCTCAAAACCTTCCATAATGCTCCTGAAGTAAAATCGGTTGTACCATTCCAATCCTAAAAGTAGTAAGGCGCCACCAAAAAGATAACTTCGTATGAAATCTGGATTGCCAATTTGGATATACACAGGTTTGAGCAGCAAATAAAAAGGCCAGGTCAGGATGGAAAAAACCAAAACACCAAAAAGGATAAAGGATCGGATTTTAAATTTTGATTTTTCCAGATGCAATGATTCATACATGCCCGAATATTCCCAAAAAGCTATCGGTTGCTGTCCAAAGGCCACAATGTAAAGGGATTTGGTACGTTCTTTTGCCTGCTTGAATTTTTCAAAATCTTCCTTGTTGTGTGTGGATGGGATATGTTGGATGTTTTTGCCAATCAACTTGCAAAAATCAGCATAAGATTGCGTAAAGATCAAATGCTGATGCCATACAATGTCAATGATTTCCGAAGGAGATACCATAAAATCCGATGTCCCTGCCAAGTACATGAATTTCTTGTATTCGAGGATGGCTTTCAGGGTAAAATCATCTGTCCAATAATTTTCTTTTGCAAGCCGTGTTGTAAATCCATATTCGCTTATAGGATGGTCAAAATCGAATTCCTGTATTTTTATCCAAAGGGTTTGATCCATAGGTTTTGTTTGCCGTTGTGCCGTTTTTTACGATGTGAATTTAGGGCAAAAAAAATAAAATCAAGCGTTGTTTTGAAAGAAATAAGTTCCGGGAAAAAGATATTTAATTGACAGGCTTCGGATAACCCAAAAGGTATAAAATGTATGCCGGCCCGGATTTTACCCTTTCGATTTCCCATTCAAAGCCATCTGCATTGTCCAGTTTGGCTACCAAGGCTTTCATTTCCGCAACAGAATAAGTGCGTAATGAAGAAACCAATCCATCCCATAACACCACGAGCGGTACAATAGGGATGAGGTAGGTGAAAACGATCCTCCCCAAACGGAACGGCCTGATAAACGGTGTCATAATAAAAACAGTTATGGGAGAAAAAAGCATTGACACGATACTGGCGGCACTTCTTTCCTGTGCTTCAAAAATAGCGATCCCGCTTTTGGCGTTTACCGCATTCTGCAAGATTTGCTGTGCATCGGTTGGGTTAAAATGGTGGAAAGATAAAAATTGCGTCCGTAATCCTTTTAGGTTTTCCGGGACATTCCTGGCATCGACCGGCGTATCGATAGAATAGAAATTGGAAGACTTTTTTTTGGTATACTCAAAAGCCGCCAGGTTCGGATAATAATCGGTAAGCAGTATTTTGAAAATCCTGTTGGTTTTACTGAGTTCCTCATTAATCCGGAGCATGCCGCCGCCGCCGCCCGAAGCCAGGTCTACAATAAGGCTGGTGCCGGTTTTGTCAAGGCCTTTTTCAATAATAGGGATGCCTTTTTGGAACATATTGGTCTTGTTGGACAGGAATTGAAGGAAATCGGTAATATAGTTTCGTAAAAAGGCAGGAAACCAGTTCATGTCTTCAAATTCGAAAAGATGTATTCGGCTCATTGTTTTTGTTTTGCCGTAAAATTACACTGTTTTTTTGTAACTCCTTATGGCGAAGATGTTAAATAGATGTCAGAAAAATAGTATGCAGCGAAAGTTTTTAATGTATATTTTGAGTAACTTTGGGATTCAAGTTCGTTTGTCTCATTCTAAAACCTAAATTTCTATGAAAAAGTATCTGTTGCTGTTATCTGTTTTTATATTCAGTATGATTAATGGCTGTACGGCTTCGAAAACGGCTGTCACTAAAGATTTATATGCAACCTGGGAACTCGAATATATTTCAGGGCCAAGAATCGCTTTTGAAGGCTTGTTCCCCGACAATAAGCCACAGATCACTTTCGTGGAAAACGGAAAGACAATTAACGGTACGACCGGCTGCAACGGGTACGGCACTACATTTACCATCAATGGGAATGCCATAGAAATTGCACAGCCCGGCGCCATGACGATGCGCTATTGTGAAGGTGGCGGCGAGCAGGTTTTCCTGAAAACGATGGAAAAAATAAACAAGTTCACCATCGATAGCGATCATAAATTAAACCTTATGATGGATGACGTACCGATGATGCGTTTCAAAAAAATAAAATAACAGCAGTATGGCAAGAAGACTGTTCCTGATACTGTTCCTGGTCTTTTCCTTTGCGGGTTATGCCCAGTTGCGGCCAGGGTTTGACAAAGAAGAATACCTCGAAATGATGCGTATTTCGATTTGCAGTGTCAGGGATAGTGCATATGCCAGTGATTTTGAAAAACCCAAAACCCACCGGATGCTCTATCAGTCAGGGAATATCGGCCTTGAGAATTCCTGGGATTTATGGACGGATGATAAAGGTACAGCGGTCATAAGCCTTCGGGGAACAACCCGGAGCGCAGAGAGCTGGCTGGAAAATTTTTATGCAGCCATGGTTCCTGCAAAAGGCACGCTGCAGTTGGATAAAAATACTACTTTTAACTACCAGTTGGCAGAAAACCCCGAAGCCGCCGTACACGTGGGCTGGCTGGTTGGTATGGCTTTCCTTGCCAGGGAAATTGTCCCGAAAATAGAACAACTGTATCAAAACAATACCAAAGACTTTCTGATCATGGGGCACAGCCAGGGTGGCGGGATTGCTTATTTGCTCACGGCTTATTTGTATCAATTGCAACGCCAGCACCTTCTGCCCGAAGATATCCGGTTCAAGACCTATTGCAGCGCAGGCCCTAAACCTGGGAACCTTTATTTTGCCTATGAATATGAAGCCCTGACACAAAACGGTTGGGCGTATAATGTGGTGAATCCTTTAGATTGGGTGCCGGAAACCCCTTTTTCGGTTCAGACGCTAAATGATTTTAACGTTACCAATCCGTTCAAAGACGCTAAAAAAGCCATTCGGAAAGAAAAATTCCCCAGGAATGTAGCGTTGGGTTATGCTTTCAGCCGGATGGACAATCCTTCCCGAAAAGCACAGCGCAATTATGAAAAGTTCCTCGGGAAGATGACTTCCAAGCTCGTGGCCAAATACCTCAAAGACCTGAAAGTCCCGGATTATGCACCTACCGCGAATTACGTACGTACCGGCGCCATGATTGTTTTGCCTGTGGATGAAGCGTACCAAAAGCAATTCCCTTCCAATGATAAAAATGTTTTCCTCCATCATGTCCATAAACCGTATATAATCCTGGCTTCCAAATTATCATTTCCATAAAAAACGTTCAATTGGTATGTGTTTTGCAAGACATGCTATTGATAAAATACCGCTTATGAAAAAAATAATTTTCCTCACAGCATGGCTTTTTGCCGTTACAGCCTGCAAAACTGTTCAGGCACCGCCTCCGCCGGAAACTATCCAGGAAGAGCGGATGCCTTATTTTAAAGGAAACGGAAACGAACCTTTTTGGAATATCAGCATTTCGGAAGATGCCATACGGTTCGAATCGCTGCTTTCCGGGTTTGAAAGCGTTACTGCACCTTCTGTTGCGCCGGTCAAAGCAATGGATGCCAATGTGAAAATGTACCGGGCGCATACCGAGAATATCGATATCCAAATACAGATTGAGCAGGCCGAATGCGTAAATTCCATGTCCGGAGCCGCATCTCCTTATGCCGTAACAATTGAAATAAAACGCAAAACAGACAAAGACGCTACAATCCTCAAAGGATGCGGTGCTTATCTTACCGATTACCGCCTGTATGATATCTGGGCGCTGGAGCAATTAAACGGGCAAAAAGTAACACTTGCTGATTTTGGCAAGGAACTACCTATCATCGAAATCAATTCGCAGACCAATACTTTCATAGGTTTCGCCGGCTGCAATCAGATGAATGGCCGTTTGTTTTATGAAAAAAACACGTTAAGGTTTACCAATGTTACCACTACCCGTATGGCCTGCGGACCTAAGAATAAGGAAGGGGAGTTCCTAAAAGCGCTTCAAAGTGCCACGGGTTATGAAATAAAGAACAATCGGTTGTGGCTTTCGAATCCTTCCGGGTTGTTGCTCGTTTTTAAAAAAATTGATTAATTAATACGCATCATTATGAAAAAAACACTGCTGCTCGCTTTTGTATTATTGGGGGTTTTGAGTTGTAAAAAGAAAGAAGAACCGCTTCCAACTCAACCCGGACAGGAAAAAACAAGTACAGCCTTAAGCATTGGTTGTTTTGCTTTTGAAGGAGATTACGGAACAATCCTCTTGCGGGTTACAGATACCCTCAATGGTATAAAAGGCTTCCTGAAGTATGATTTGTATGAAAAGGACAGCAATACCGGGACTTTTAAGGGTTTTTTAAAAGGAGATACCCTGATAGCCGACTATACTTTTCAATCGGAAGGAACCGAAAGTACACGCCAGGTTGCTTTTTTGGCCGGGGAAAATCAATTATTGGAAGGATATGGCGAAATGACTCCGGACGGCACACGGTTCAAGGAAACCAAAACGTTACAATTCAGCAAAGCTATGCCATTAACCAAAACAGATTGCAAAGGAACGCCTGACTGCCCGGTTGGGTTTGGGTTTGTGTATTCGGCACTGGAAAAAAAATGCCTGCCGGTAAAAACAATCGCTACGGTTTTGCATCCGCTGAAAGACGGCATGGCTTCGGCCGGGCCACAGGCATATGTATTATTTTCGAAGGATACGGAAACAGCGGAACTTTTTTTACCGGATCAGGACAAAAGCGTCTTTTTATCCAAAACAAGCGAAGGCAATTGGGCTTTTGAAGAGTACAAACTTATGGCCTGGAAAGGGTATGTGCTGCAATACAAAGGCAAGCCTGTTTATGGAGGGCAATGACAACCATAAAAAAATCCGCTTTTTACAGCGGATTTTTTTTATGATGCTTCCTGCAATTGGTATTGCAGCAGCCACTGATTCCCAAACTGATCCGTAAGGCCGCCAAACAAAGCACCCCAGAATGTTTTTTCCAACGGATGGGTTTGCTGGCCGTTTTGGGAAAGTTTGGCATATTGTTCCCTTATTTCTCCCTCGCTGCGGCAATTGAGCACCAGGGAAATGGCATTGCCTTTTATGAGTCCGCCGGAACTAACCATATCAGTTGCCATAATAACAAAACCGTCTTTGGTAAGTGTGGCATGCAAAATGGCTTCTTTCATCTCTTGGGGCATCTTTTCCGATAGCGGTGATTTCCCTACAGTCTGGAAAAAAAGCTCGCCTCCCAGGCATTTCTGGTAAAAAAGCATGGCTTTGCGGCAGTCACCGTTGAAGGTCAAATAAGCATTAATCACGGACATGGGTTATTTTTTGTGTAAAAAAAATCTAGGCATTCAATAAGGTTTCGATATCAAATTTCTTCATTTTCATAAAGGCTTGCACAACCCGTTGCGATTTTTCGGGATTGCTCAGCAGCTGCGCTAAAACAACAGGGACTACCTGCCAGGAAACGCCAAATTTGTCCTTCAGCCAGCCGCATTGGCTTTCTTCGCCACCCTCGGTCAGTTTGTTCCAGTAGTAATCTATTTCTTCCTGTGTTTCGCAATCGATCACAAAAGAAACAGCTTCGTTAAACCGGAACATCGGCCCGCCGTTAAGGCACATGAATTTTTGCCCTTTTACTTCAAAAGTGGTTACCATAGGGTTTTCGTCGGTAATTTTCGAATCGGTAAAAACCGAACAGTAAAAGCTGGCGGCTTCCTTGGCCTGTCCATCAAACCAAAGACATGGATATATTGGATTTTTCATGGCTTACAGGATTATTGTTGCGGAAATTTGCTCATATCCATAAAAAAGATTTCCCAATGGTGCCCGTCAAGGTCCGAGAAACTTCGCTGTTGCATAAAACCGTAATCTTTGGGTTCACTTGGTTCCGAACCGCCGGCATTAATGGCTATATCGGCTATTTCGTTTACTTTGGCAACGCTTTCTACCGCTAATGAATTGATGACTTCAGTAGTTTTGGTAGCGTCAGGGATTTCTTTTTTGATGAATTCCTTAAATTTCGGGTAGGTGAGCAGCATGACGAAAATCTCATCGCTGATGACCATGCAGGCAGCGGTTTCATCTGTAAACTGAGGATTGTTTTTGAATCCTATTTTGGTATAAAAATCCATCGCTTTAGGAAGGTCTTGTACCGGAAGGTTGATAAAAATCTGTGATTTCATAAGGTATAATTTAAAGGTTGTTTTTAATTGTTTTCTGTATATTTTTTGAAGTTGTCAAGAATCGCCTGCCATCCGCCACGCTGCATTTCTACCGGGTTGGTGTCTTCTGCTTCAAAAGTTTCGGTAACAGTGGTGCGATTACCATCGGATTCAAACAGGATGTGCACTTTCCGGCCATCACCCATAGTATAGGCGATCAGCTCATTGAGTTTTATGTCTGTGTATACGCCTTCAAAATCAAAACCGAAACTACCGTCTTTGGCTTCCATCCGGGTACTGAAATTACCGCCTTTGCGCAAATCGTTTTCGGCTTTTGGCGTGTGCCAGTCATCGGAAGCATTGTTCCATTGTGTAATGTGCTGCGGGCTTGTCCAAAAAGTCCAGACTTTTTCTACGGTAGCGTTTATGGTCGCCACTACGGTAATAGGTGTTTTTTCTGTTGTTGTCATTGTGTTTTGATTATACGTTATTATTCGTTTTAATTGATAGTGTAAAAGTACAGCAGTCCTTCAAAACCGATGATGCATCAAAACGACAAACAGGAGGTGATTTGCGACAATCGTAAAAAAAAACGTTTATTATTCGGAATAGATCATTTTCCCAAAGTCATTTACCGGGAAAGGTTTGTTCAGGAAGCCGGTAACATATTTGTTGCTTTTGACGCGCCTGATGTCATCCGCATCCATGGAAGAAGTAAGCATGAAAATCTGGTTGCCGTTTTTTAATTCCTCCGACAGCGATTCGTATTTTTGAAGGAATTCCAGCCCATTCATTTCCGGCATTTGGATATCCAGGAGGATAATCAGGGAATGATCCGGGTCTTTTCCATGATCGATAAGCCATTCAATCGCTTCCCGGCCGTTATTGGCAATATTTACCTCAGGTATGTCCAATACCTTTTTTAGTAATTGTTTCGTTACAAGCTGATCAATAGCGTTGTCATCAATAAGTAAAAAAGTATAATCAGGTCTCATATCGTTTGGGTATAGTTACTGTAAATGTGCTTCCTATGTTGCTTTCCGAATGTACTTCGATCGTCCCATTGATGTTCTCAATAGCTTCTTTTACAATATAAAGCCCCAATCCGGAACCTTTGTTGTTGTTGGTCACGAAAAACATTTCAAAAACATGGCTCTGGAATTCGTCTTTGATCCCGATGCCGTTGTCCGCTATTTCTATGATATGGTTTCCCCCGGAACTGTACGTCTTGATGCGGATGCACATTTCCTGTTTGCCTTCATCGGCATATTTGATGGCATTTGACAATAAGTTGTTGATCGTGATTTTCAACCTCAGGTTATCGCTGTAAATGGCGTCGGTCAAGATCTCCTTGTCTATATTGATTTTGTTAGCGTTTTTAATGTGCTGGAGTTGTTCGATCGATTCTTCGATGAGGTTTTTCAGGCTTACAGGTTCTATTACGACCTCTTTCCGCTTGTTTTTGGAATAATCTATAATGTCGCTGATAAACTGGTCCTGTTTGCTAAGGCTTTGGTACATCAGGGCCAGGTAAACCTTGATTTCGTTAAGGTCTTCTTCCATTTGGGCAATTTCTATAAGCCCTTTCAAAGAAGTGATAGGAGAACGTAAATCATGCGAGGCACTGTACACGAATTTGTCAAGTTCCCGGTTGGCGATAATAAGGTTCTCGTTTTTGACTTCCACTTCAATCTTCGAATTCACCAGCCGGTATACCATCATGGAATAATACGTCCCGACGCTGCTAATGATAATCAGGATGAAAAAAATATTGGTATAAATCAGGTAATCTTTTATTTTCCGGGTGCCGTCACCAAGGGTATTGAGGAAATTCCGTTCGTTTATGGTCAGCCGCTCGCTCAGGTCGCTAATTTGAAGGTGGATTTTCAGCCGGTCTTCCAGTTTCAGGTTGGAAGTACTGACAGTCTGGTGGACCTGGTTGCCTATTACCGATAATTGGTTAATCAAATCATCGCCCATTTTCCATTCATTGATGGCTTTGGCCAAAAACGGAACAGATTTGAAATTCTGGAACAGCCAGATCAGCTCATCCAGGTCTTTTTCGTTATTCCTTCCGGCCCGGAACCCTTTTTTTATAACGGCTGTATCCTCATTGTTCAGCAGTGCCATCCGTGCCGCCCCGTCTCCCTGTGGCACTTTCAGTTCTTCCTTAAAGGATTCCCATTGTTTTTCGTCCTGCGTGTAGAGATACGTAATCAAATGCCGGGCACCGTCTTTCTGTCCTTTCGAATAGAAAGATTCTCCATTTACATAAGCCCTGCTGGCCGAAAGTATTTTAATGGTAAAATAATTGATGAAAATCAGAAGGGCACAGGAAAGTATTATTATTAGCAAAAGAATAAAAACGTTGGGCAGTTTTAGTTTGTCGATAGTCTTTTGATCAGTCATCGGATCTGCTAATTAGTCTGGAAACAATTAATTACGATGTAAATTACGTATTTTTTCTAAAGTGTAAGTATTTTTTTATAGACTTTTTATTGTTGCCCGGTTGTAAAACAGCCCTATAAAGGTTCCGGGTCATGCCGAAAATGTGCATTTATCCTTTGGCCCCCATCTCTTTTAGTGTAACTTTACACTTATATTTTGTTCAAACCGATGAAAAACGTAGCCATCCTTGTTCCTGAAAATGCGGTCATGCAAGCCATCGCCGACCCACAATATTGCTTCACAGCCGTCAATCAGTTCCTGGCGGTCTCGGGAAGGAAACCCTTGTTTAACGTACAGTTGGTCGGGCTAAAAGACGAAGTCCGTCTCAATGATGGCAAATATTCCGTCCGCCCGGATTTGCTTTTGGACCAGGCCGATGCGACAGACCTGATTTTTATCCCGGCCTTGTTCGGGGATATGGCCCAGGCCGTAAATGCCAATACGGGTTTTGTGCCTTGGATCGTTAACCAATACCAGAAAGGGACAGAAGTAGCTTCGCTTTGCGTCGGGGCTTTTTTGCTGGCATCCACCGGTTTGCTCAACGGCAAAAAATGCTCTACACACTGGGGCTTTACCAACGAGTTTCGGGAAATGTTCCCCGAGGTAATCGTTCAGGATGGCAGCATCGTTACTGAAGAAAGCCGTATTTATTCCAGCGGTGGTGCCAATTCCTATTGGAACCTGCTCTTGCATCTTGTCGAAAAATACACAGACCGGGAAACAGCAATCCTGGCCTCCAAATATTTTGCCATCGATATTGACCGCAACAGCCAGTCCGCTTTTGCCATGTTCAAAGGCCAAAAAGAGCACCAGGATGAGGCCGTCAAAAAAATCCAGGAGCATATTGAGAATAACATAGAAGAGAAAATGACCGTCGAAGAATTAGCCGAAATAGCTGCCGTAGGCCGCCGTAGTTTCGAGAGAAGGTTCAAGCTGGCCACCAACAATTCCATCCTGGAATACATCCAGCGGGTCAAGGTCGAAGCAGCCAAGCGCAGTTTTGAAACCAGCCGCAAGAACATCAACGAAGTCATGTTTGATGTCGGATATACCGATACCAAAGCCTTCCGGACCACATTCAAAAAAATCACCGGCCTGACCCCAATCGAATACCGCAATAAATACAATAAGATGGTGTGTGATTAGCGAATTTGATTATTAGTTAATTCGCTAATTAAAAACCAATCTTACCACGTCCTCTTTGTCATTCCGACGAAGGAGGAACCTTTGTAAGTTGAGATTCCTCCTTCGTCGGAATGACAAGATTATAAATAATTTACGTTACCTCTCACATTACTTATTACATTGATGTAAGAGCATTTTTCGTGATGTAATTGTTCATTTCACTGATGTAATTGCTCATTTCACTGATGTAATTCTTTATTTCGTTGATGTAATCGAATATTTCGTGATGTAATTGCTCATTTCACTGATGTAAATGCTTACTTCGCTGATGTAATTCTTTATTTGGTTGATGTAGTCGAATATTTCGTGATCTATCCATATCTATCTTACCACGCCCTCCACTTCGCCCTCACAGCATAATTCGTAGAAAACAACAAGTCATGAAGCGGCAGCGTTCCGCATAGTCGAGGAGGAACGACGAGCGGTTCGGGACGTGGAGCGCAATGACGCGGTAGTTTTCAGGATTATGATGTGCAGGCTTGACTTTTTGTTTCTTTTGTGTCAAGACAAAAGAAAATCAAGCTTGACCTTTTGTTTCTTTTAGTTCACCGTACATTTATTTTCATCGGTGTTCACTGAACCTCATGCTTCGGTTTGTGTCAAGACAAAAGAAAAGTAAGAAAAAAGTACAAGAAAGAAATACTTGCGGAGGTTCCTCCTAACGTCGGAATGACAAGGATTGTAAGCACAGTCTTTCCAAGCCACCCACTTCGCCCTTAAAAAGAAAAGCAAGAAAAAAGTACAAGAAAGAATTCGTATTTTTACCCCATGAAACCCCATCATCATTTTATCCTCCACAAGCCTCACGGCTATTTAAGCCAGTTCGTTTATGAAAAGAAGCGCCCTAAAAAGAAATTGGGAGAGCTGTATGATTTTCCCGAAGGAACCATGGCCATAGGGCGGCTCGATGAGGATTCGGAAGGATTGCTGCTCCTTACCACCGATGGCATGATGAGCGAGATCATCCGCAGTAAAACCATCGAAAAAGAATACCTGGCCCAAGTAGATGGGATCATCACCCCACAAGCTGTTGAAACCCTGAAAAAAGGAGTCGAAATCGGTTTCAAAGGCATCCGCTACACCACCAAGCCCTGCGAATCTGAAATCATAACCCAATTGCCGGCAAGTATCGGGGAAGGAAGAAAGATCCGGGACGAGCGCCACGGGCCTACGAGCTGGGTGTCCGTTACCCTAACCGAAGGCAAATTCCGCCAGGTCAGGAAGATGACTGCTGCCGTAGGATTTCCCACTTTGCGGCTGGTGAGGATCCGTATAGGGAGCATAGCATTGCACCACTTGAAGGCCGGAGAAGTTTTGGAAGTGCCTCATTTTGAAATACCCGAATAACATTACCACATTATCATATGCTTAATATCGTTTTAGTAGAACCGGAAATTCCTAATAATACCGGAAATATCGGCCGTTTGTGCGTAGGAACCGGAAACAGGCTCCATCTGATCCATCCGTTTGGATTTGAAATCAACGACAAAAACCTCAAGAGGTCCGGATTGGATTATTGGGTACACCTGGATTGGCATCAATACCAGAATGTAACCCAATGGATGGAACAAATCCCAGATAAATCAAGAGTTTTCCTGATGAGTTCCCACGCTGTCAAATCGTATTATGATGTGCAGTTTGAAGAGGGTGACTGGCTGGTTTTCGGAAAAGAAAGTGTAGGTTTGGGAGCTGAGGTATTGGCTTTGTTCGAAAACCACCTGACCATTCCCATGTCCCCGCTGATCAGAAGTTACAATATCGCCAACTCGGTCGCTTTTGTGGTTGGGGAAGCAAGAAGGCAAATTGGGCTGAAATAAATCTTTTGCTTATCTTGCCTTACCTTTTACAACTATATGTCAGCCAGAAACAGCAATATCGATGTTTTGAAAATCCTGATGGCCTTTCTGGTTATTGCATTGCATATCTTTCCCGTTGTTAAATTAGAAGGCATCCGCGGTATCCTTTCCTACGAAATCGCCAACGGCATTACCCGTATTGCGGTGCCCACATTCTTTATCATTTCGGGGTATTTCCTGCGGAATAAGCTCGATGATACCATATACCTGGCCAAATATGCCAAACGGATTCTGTTCCTTTATCTGGTGTGGCAGCTATTGTACCTGCCGGACTTGATCCGTTTTTACCGTTTGGGAAGGTTTCCGTTATCTGACGCTGTCTTGAAACTTGTTTTCGGATACTGGCATTTGTGGTATCTTTTCGCTACCGTTTTAGCGGTGGGGCTGTTGTATGTTACCCGGAATTGGAGTCTAAGGACGAAAGGGCTGCTGATTGTAGGATTGTTGTTTTTCGGTTATGGCTTCCAAATCCTGGTCCAGTCGGAAGTATTGAAACCGTACAAGATATGGACTGATATCTATCAGTATATGGGAACCACCCGGAACTTCCTGTTTTTTGCTTTCCCGTGCATGCTGATCGGGGTTTTATACGAACAATGGAAAACTACCGCCGCCAGGTTGAATGGGCTGTTTTTCCCGCTTTGTATCGGATTGCTCGCGGAAACGTATTTTTATTATTCGATCCACGTGAAAGCATTGGATTTTTTACTGCTGCTGATCCCTTTTTGCATGGTTTTATTCAGCATCGTCAATGAATCGAAAGCCATGACAACCCTGCAATTCAATACTACTCTGTCTCTTGGTGTTTATCTTTGCCATCCGTATTGCATCAGGCTCGTGTACGAATTCCTGCCTCAAAAAACATTTGAATATATAGTGCTCAAATATGTCCTGATTAGCCTCCTGGCACTAGTTTCCTGGTGGCTTATTGAAAAAATAAACCGCAAATTCCCCTGGTTTTTGTAATTACCCGAAAATCTCGTTAAAAAAATCCAGCATGGCCTGCCAGGAACGTTTGGCCGCTTTTTCGTTATAGGCCGCTCCTTTGCTTTTATCGTTTCCGGCATCTTTATGGGTAAAAGCATGGACAGCATCTGCATAATAATTCATTTGCCAATCTGCTTTTGCTGTCCGCATTTCGTCCTGGAAAGCCTTGATTTCTGCTTCTGAAATATAAAAATCATCAGCTCCGTGAAGGACCAGTACTTTTGGTTTTATCGGTTCAATGGCACGGGAAGCATCGCGGCCCAAACCACCATGGAAGGATACGACCCCGTTTACCTTAAAGTTGGCACGGGCGGCTTCAATGGCTCCGCTACCTCCGAAACAATAACCGATAATGGCAATTTTATCAGGATTGGCACCAGCTTTGATCAATTGGTCCAACGCCAGTTGTATCCTTTTTTGATATTCGGCGTAATTGGTTTTGAAATAACCGGCTATTTGCCCTGCTTCTTTAGTATTGGCAGGCCTTTTATCCACTCCGTAAATATCGGCCACAAAGGCAATGTAACCCAGTTTGGCAAGATTGGCAGCATTTTCCCTGGCATTGTTTTCAATTCCCATCCAGGCCGGCAGGACCAGGACACCGGCTTTTTGAGCATTGGCCTTTGCGGGAGTGGCCAATAAGCCTTCCAGTTTTTGATTGCCATCCGAATAAAGGACAGGTTTTAGCTGTGACTGGGCGGTAAGCCCCGCTGCCAGTAGTATTGTGGTGATGAGTAGTTTCATAAAAAAGGATTTTGAAGTATAAAAATAAAGCTTTAATCCCACAAAAATGTAAAATAAATACTAATTATTTAAAAAGGAATTTCCCTTTCTGGCTGTCAAAAACAATATTTTCATCCTGGAATAAAGAATTGAAAACACCCTGCTCAATCAAATTACAAGGCTGTCCCTGGACAACTTTTCCTTGGGTCATGACCACCATTTCATCACTTAACTGGATGGCAAGGTCAATATCATGCGTGGAAAAAAGAATGCATTTCCCGGTTTCTTCCGTTAGCTTCTTAAGTAATTTGAACAAGGAGACTTTATGCAGCAAATCCAGGTGCGTTGTCGGTTCGTCAAGTATGATAAGTGGTGTGTCTTGTGCCAAAGCCCTTGCGATTAAGACTTTTTGCAATTGCCCGTCACTTATTTCGTGGTGTTTTTTTTCGGCGAGATGTTCAATTTCGGTAAGTTGGATGGCACGGATGATTTTTTCGATATCCAAAGGAGCCAATTTTCCTATCCAATTCGTATACGGTTGCCTTCCCAAAGCGACGAGTTCAAAAACAGATAAATTGCTTGGCGGTAATTTTTCGGTTAAAACCATACTAAGGTTTTGGGCCAAATCCGATGCTGAATATTCCTGGATGTTTTTCCCATTGAGGAAGACGTCTCCTGAAAGCGGTTTCTGCAGTCCGGTCAATGTCCGCAAAAGCGTCGATTTACCAATCCCGTTGGCTCCAATTAAGGTGATGAGTTTGCTTTCCCCGAACTGGAACGTAAGGTTCTCGGCAATAGCCACAGCCGTTTTTTTGGTTTTGTAACCAATGGACAGGCCGGAAGTGGATACGATGTTTTTCGGTTGGGCCATATTAGCTGTAATTTCGTTTTCGGATTAAAAGCCAAATCACCACCGGAGCGCCAATAATCGAAGTTATCGCATTTATGGGCAGCGTAACACTGGTTCCCGGCATTTGGGAAATAACATCGCAAAGCAGCATGATGGAAGCCCCGATAAGGAGCGTGCTCCAATATAAAATGAAATGGTTGCTGGTCTGGAACAATAATTTTGCCATATGCGGAACCGCCAGTCCTACAAAAGCGATAGGGCCTGCAAAGGCTGTGATGCTTCCTGCCAGGATGCTGGTGGCAAAAATGATGACAAAACGGGATTTCTTATAATTTATACCCAGGCTTTTGGCATAATTTTCCCCTAAAAGCAAAGCATTTAAAGGTTTGATGCTGAATATACCCATGGTTAAGCCCAAACTTACGGCAATGGTTAATACCACAATGGATGTCCAGGATAGGTTGCCTAAATTCCCTAACGACCAAAAGGTAAATTTCTGTAATTGCTCAGCCGAACTAAAATAGGTCAACACTCCTACGATGGCACTGGTAAAACTTCCGAACATCAAACCTACGATAAGGATGGCCATAGTATCCTTTAGCCGTTGTGAAACGATCAGGACCATTAGCAGGACAAAAAAACTGCCCAGGGTGGAGGCAAGCACGATACCGTAAGAAGACAATAATACGGAATTCAGGATTGGAGGTAAAAACGAAGAACCTAAAATGACAAAGGCAACCCCTAAACTCGACCCGGAACTCAACCCCAGGACATAAGGACCGGCCAAAGGGTTACGGAACAACGTTTGCATCAGTAATCCGCTGATGGAAAGCCCCATTCCGGCCAAAATCGCGGTAATGGCTTTCGGCAGCCTGTAATTGACGATAATATATTCCCAAGCCTGTTTGGATACTTCGCCTCCCGTCAGGCTGTGGAAAACCTCCTTAAACGGAATGGTTACGGAACCCAAGCTGATATTGGTAAAAAACAACAGCAGGGTGCCTAAAGAAAGCATCAGGAAAAGGGCCTTATTTCTAGTGTTATTGGGCAATTTAGTTTAGTTTTTGGGCAAAAGTTAAGGTGTAACCGGGCAATAATTCAGGGTGGAAGATCTTGATGTAGTCTTTCAGTACCAAATCCGGACGGCTCGGCCCCAACTCATAATAAACCGTTCCTCCGGTAGCTCCGAGTTTTGATTCGAAAGTATAGACGTTTTTATTTTTGAAAGCATCAAACTGATTGTAATGGGGATTGGTTTTTTCCAATTCGGCCAATGATTGGTAGGTCCCGGCCGCTATCCAGCATCCGGCGTTTTTGGCTTTGTCCAGGATGTCTTCAAAAGACAAGCCTAAACTGCCCGTTCCTTCTACTTCTTTCCAAAGATAATCGGACTTGGCATCCCGCAGGAATTGGGCAACCCAGCTGTTTCCTTTGGCCACGAACCATTGGTCCTGGTACATCGATCCGTAAAGGACGGTCGTTTCAGCTTTGGAATCCTTAACCGATAAAAGAGCGTCTTTATAATTTTTCACAATGCCGTCAAAAAGCGTTTTGGCTTCTTTTTCCTTACCGAAAAGTGCTCCGTAGAGTTTGATCCATTCTGCCTTCCCAAGAGGAGATTGTTCCATCCAATCGGCCTGGATCATTACTTTTAGCCCGCTTTTCTGCAAATTGTCAATCATCGGGTTGTTGTTGTCTACCCCAAAAGTGATGATCAGTTCCGGTGCAATATCAATCAATTGCTCCATGTTGAGTTTTTCGTTCTGCCCCACATTTTTAACCAATCCTTTATCAATCAGTCGGCGGGTTTTTTCCGAAGAAATATAATCGGTATGCGGAAATCCGGTCAGTTTGTTTTCCACGCCCAGCATTTCCAGAAAAGGGATGTTTGTAGTTGAAGTGACCACGACAGATTCTAAAGGAACCGCAATGGAAGTGTATTTTGACAAGCTGTCCGGGACAATGCCGTTTTTTTCTTTTAGGACATACGTAAAATCCTTTTCCGCATTGGGCCAGGCATTGCTCACTTTTACAACCGTGTAACCATCGTACTCATACAAGGATAATCCGCTGGCATATTCGATGGTATTTTGTTTTGTAATGGCTGCCTGCCCTGTTTTTTCGTTTTTCCTGCAACCGGCAAAAGCAACAAAAAAAGTGCAAAGGATAATTTTATAAAAGAAGGTTTTCATGTGTATTATTTTCAACAGGAACAAAGGTAGCAGAATTTTTAGAAAATTTCTTACCTGATTTTATCGCTTCCTAAAAAGGAGAAATACTACTATCTTTACCCAATGAATGTTATAAAAGTTAAAAACTGCTCCACATGCGGGATAGCATTTGACTGTGGCGATACTCCGGCCGGGATACAATGCTGGTGCAATGGTTTTCCGCCTATTTTCAGTCCTTCAGATGTGATTGATTGCCTTTGCCCGGTTTGTTTCAAAAGCGCCTGTGCTGCTAAAATTGACGAATATGTGGCAGGGATTTCGCCCCAAACGGCTCCTGGAAATAAAGCCAAAGACCTTCCGGAAACCACAAATCTTCTCGAAGGGATTGATTATTATATAGAAAACGGAAACTATGTTTTCAAACCATGGTACCATTTAAAAAGAGGGTTTTGCTGCCAAAACGGATGCAGGCATTGCCCTTATTAATATTTAAAAAGAATGATTTATTTAGTAACAGGAGGAGAGCGCTCCGGCAAAAGCAGTTATGCTCAAAATATAGCGATGGAGCTTTCGCAAACTCCAATGTATGTGGCAACAGCCCGGAAATGGGATGGAGATTTCCAGCAAAGGATTGACCGGCACCAGCAGGAAAGGGATGCCAGATGGATCAATATTGAAAAAGAGAAGCATATCAGTGAAATTGATTTTTCAGGAAAAACCGCCATTATTGATTGTGTGACGCTTTGGCTGACCAATTTTTTCGTAGATACCGCAAATGATGTCGAATTATCCCTGGAACAAGCCAAAGCTGAATTTGAGGCCGTCGCCCTTCAGGAAAACACAACCATTATCATCATTACCAATGAAATAGGGATGGGCGTCCACGCGCAAACACATATCGGCCGTAAATTTACCGAACTCCAGGGATGGATGAACCAGTACCTGGCCAAAAAAGCAGACAAGGTCGTGCTCATGGTTTCCGGGATTCCAGTAACCATTAAAAGTTAACTACATGGATTTTGTAACATCCTGGAGCGGAGGCAAAGATTCCTGTTATGCCATGATGAAGGCCATTGAACAAGGCCACAGCCCAAAAGTACTGCTCAATATGATGAACGAGAACGGGAAAATATCCCGGTCGCACGGCTTGCCATTGGCCATCCTTGAGCAGCAGGCGCAAAAAATGCAATTGCCGCTGGAAGCCGTTCCTGCCACATGGACGGATTATGAAACGCATTTTATCAGCACTTTACAAAAACTCAAAACGAATTTCGGCCTGCAAGCCGCGGTTTTTGGGGATATTGACCTGCAAGCGCATAAAGATTGGGAAGATAAAGTATGTGCAGCCGCTTCGCTGGAGGCCGTTTTGCCTTTATGGCAACAGGACCGCATCGCATTGGTCAACCAAATGATCGAAAGCGGGATCGAAACCATGATTGTGTCCTGTAATACGCAAATGGGCGAATCCTACCTGGGGAAGATAATGACGAAAGCATTGGCTTTGGAACTGGAAGAAAAGCAAATCGACCCTTGCGGGGAGAATGGTGAATTCCATACGTTGGTCATCAATTGCCCGCTGTTTTCATCGGCCCTTGAAATCCCGGAATTTACCGTCAAGACATATAACGATTATTGTTTCATAGTTTGGAAAGATACCGATTAATCTTTTAAGAGAAAACACATGAGCTACCTCGATACCATATTACAATCCCGCAGGGATACACGCCATTTTACAAAAGATGCCGTTCCGGACGCCGTTATCGAAAAAGCACTTCAGGCAGGGCATTTGGCTCCGTCGGTAGGGCTCACCGATGCTACAAGGTATTACCTGATACAGTCGGATGCCGTGAAAAAAGCAGTCAAGGAATTATTCATCGATTACGACAGGAAAGCAGCCGGCCAGACAGACAACCCGCAGCAAAAAGAGCAATACCAAAACCTGAAACTCGAAGCCATCGAAGAAGCACCTGTAGGGCTGGTCATTTGTTACGACCGTTCCGTACTGAATAATTTTACCATCGGAACCGTAGGAAGCAATGAATCGATCAAATTCAGTGCGGTTTGCGCGGCCCAGAATATCTGGTTGTCCCTTACCGAGCAAGGATATTCCATGGGATGGGTTTCGATTTTGAATTATTTCGACTTCAAAAAATTACTGGGCTTACCGGAACATATAGAGCCTTTGGGGTATTTCTGCATCGGGAAACCGGCTTCCGATTATGACAACCAACCCATGCTGCAGCAGCTGAATTGGAAACAGAAAGCCGCCAAACCATCAGTGGCTGTTATTGACGGGATTTCGGAAAGCAATTCTTTGGAACAGGACCTGATATCGCAAGATACTACTTCAAAAGAAACGAAAATAAAGGAAACGCTCCAATATAAAATCGACCACAAAACCAAACCGACCGGTTCTTTAGGTGTTTTGGAAACATTGGCAAAACAGATCGGGGTATTGTTCCAAACCACAGAACCGCATATCTCACAACCTAATATTGTTGTGTTTGCCGCCGACCATGGCATTGCGCAACACGGGGTGAGTGCCTATCCGCAAGATGTGACCCGGCAAATGGTTACTAATTTCCTTGAAGGAGGTGCCGCCATTAATGTTTTCTGCAAGCAAAACGGTATCCGCCTTTCTATTGTGGATGCAGGGGTGAATTACGATTTCCCTCCCAACGCCAAACTGATTTCGGCCAAGACCGACAAAGGTACCCAATCGTTTTTAAGCGGGCCGGCCATGAGCAAAAGCCAGCTCGGGTTTTGTTTTGCTAAAGGAACTCAAATTGTGGCAGGCATTGCCAAAACCGGAAGCAATTGTGTCGGATTTGGAGAAATGGGCATCGGCAATACATCAACGGCTTCGGTCCTGATGAGCGTTTTGTGCGGTTTCCCGATTGAGGATTGTGTCGGAAAAGGCACAGGTGTCAACGATGAAAAACTACAATTCAAAAGGGAGATTTTACGAAAAGCCATCAACGATTATAAAGGAGGCGATGACCTGGACAGCAAACTGGCGTATTTCGGAGGATTTGAAATCATACAGATGGCAGCCGGAATGCTTGAAGCACACCACAACCAAATGCTGATCCTTATTGACGGATTTATCGCTACCGTGGCATATCTGATCGCATTCATGAAAAACCCAGACCTGAAAAACAATGCGGTATTCAGTCATTGTTCAGCAGAACAAGCCCATCAAAAACTATTGGATTACCTTGGTGCCAAAGCGATCCTGCAGCTGGATTTGCGTTTGGGGGAAGGTACAGGCTGTGCCGTCGTGTTTCCTATCATACAATCAGCACTGGTATTCTTAAATGAAATGGCAAGTTTTGAAAGCGCCGGAGTCAGCAACAAATAAAAAGAAAATGAAAAAAGAACTGCACATATTTTTTACCGCCCTGATGTTTTACACACGGATCCCATGCCCGAAAAATATCAACCATGATCCGGATTACCTCAATAAGGCTTCCCGCTATTTCCCCTTAATTGGTTGGATTGTAGGAAGTGTGGCATTTATAACTTATTGTATTTTCAATTACCTGATGACACCGGAAATTGCCGTTGTGTTTTCTATCATTGCTTCCATACTGGTTACCGGAGCTTTTCATGAAGATGGTTTTGCCGATGTCTGCGATGGTTTCGGCGGAGGCTGGACGAAGGAAAAAATCTTAGTAATTATGAAAGACAGTGCCATCGGAGCCTATGGAGCCATTGGAGTAGTATTGCTTCTAACCGTAAAATGGATAGTGGTTAGCACACTTTTAAACCACACCGGAATCCCAGGCCTGGACAAATACCTTATAGTTTTTTTAGTATTGGTTGCCGCGCATTCGATCAGCCGGATGGCCGCCATTTCAATAGTTTTCACACACGAATATGCCCGGGAAGACGCTACCAGCAAGAGCAAGCCCATTGCGCAAAGCCACACCAGGGCCGAAGTATTGGGAGCAGGCTTCTTCGGTTTGTTGCCTTTGGTGGTTTTGTCCTATTTTCAATGGCAATTGCTACTGGTTTTGCTTCCGGTTTTCTGCTTCCGGTTTTTCCTGGCCCGTTATTTCCAGAAATGGATCGGTGGGTATACAGGCGATTGCCTTGGGGCTGTGCAACAAGTATGCGAAGTGGTTTTTTACCTGTCAGTTATTGCTTTATGGAAATTTATCTAGTACGCCATACCGAAACCGTTTGCGAAAAAGGCATCTGCTATGGCCAGTCCGATGTTGGGCTGCGCGAAGACTACCGCCAGTTGTTTGCCGATATAAAAGCGCAGCTTCCCTCCAATGCAGTCTACTATTCGAGCCCATTGCAACGTTGTACTTTATTAGCCGATTATTTGTCTGGTTCCAATTATAGTACCGATGCCCGTTTGATGGAAATGCATTTCGGGGACTGGGAACTGCAAAAATGGGATCTTATTGCGCCCGAAGAATTGAATCCATGGATGGAAGATTTCGTAAATGTCCCTGTTCCCAATGGCGAATCATTCGTTGATTTGCATGCCAGGGTGCTTGATTTTATCGAAACCGAATTACAAAATCGATCCCAACCTATTGTTATCGTAACCCACGCCGGAGTTATCCGCAGCCTATTGTGCAAGATTACCAATCTGCCCCTTGCAGAAGCCTTTACCAATAAAGTCGATTTCGGGCAGGTAATTAGGGTTGAGGTTAATTGAGAGGCAAGAAGTCCCAGAAGGCAGTAGACAGTCACAGTGAGCAGTAGCCAGTCGTTTACATCAGCGTAATAGGTAATTACATCATGAAACAGACAATTACATCAGCGAAGTAAGCATTTACATCAGCGTAATAGGTAATTACATCAGTTAAATGAGCAATTACATCACGAAATATTCAATTACATCAGCGAAGTAGGCATTTACATCAGTGAAAAGTGTAAATACATTACAAAATATTCAATTACATCAATAAAACAGGCTCTTACATCAGTGAAATGAGCAATTACATCAGCGAAGTAGGCATTTACATCAGCGTAATAGGTAATTACATCAGTGAAATGAGCAATTACATCACGAAATATTCGATTACATCAATGAAATGAACAATTACATCAATGAAATAGACAGTTACATCAGTGAAATGAGCAATTACATCACGAAATATTTAATTACATCAGTGAAGTAAGCAATTACATCGGTGTAATAAGTAATGTGAGAGGTGGAGCAAATTATTTATAATCTTGTCATTCCGACGTTAGGAGGAACCTCCTGGTTTTATCTTTCTTTTGTCTTTCTTTTCTTGTACTTTGTCTTGATACAAAGTACCAAAGATCAAGCCTGATTATTTTTTACTTAAAATCTACGGAAGGATTTTCCTATCGGGAACCAGGCCATTCGTCGTGCCTCCTCATTTTTTTGGTTCCCTCCCTTTCTGCCAACGCGCAAAATACTTCCTTGATTTTTTGTGTAAAAAACAAAAGGGCGAAGTGGATAACTTGGAAAGATTGATAGGAATTACATCAGTGAAATGCCTTTTTCACTATCAAGCTTTCTTTGCTCTTTGCTCTTTTTCTTTGCTATTTCGCAGAAAATACTTACGATTTATATAAGTAAAGTAATGAACTGCTGTCTTTTTTTTAAAATAAAAATCTAAATGAACATGGATTTTGCATAATTAATAATTATGCACGTATATTTGCAACCGCATTGAGGTTGTGACTTTGCTTTTCGCAAAAACACATTAAAAGGGAATTAGGATCAAAACCTAAGCTGTACCCGCAACTGTAAGCTATCAAGCTTGTTGTTATCTACAAACCACTGTCCCGTTATAAGACGGGATGGGAAGGTGAACAACAAGACGCAAGCCAGGAGACCTGCCCAAGCAATCAGAGTATCAAACTTTCGGGAAAAAAGGTTTGGGTATGGGTAAATTCTATGCTTTTCTCCCATTTTTAGTATTAAAAATGTTTTTATTTAAAATGAACAGAAAAATTACTGTTGTAGGTGCTTTTATTTTGGCATCGATTGGTGCATTGGCACAGGAAAACGATTCGATCAACAAACTTGACCAGGTAGTGGTTTCCGATTCGAAATTCGCCCTGCCAAAAGAAAAATCAGGGAAAGTAATTGTAAAGATTACTGCGGAAGAACTCCAAAAAAGAAAAGGCCAGTCCGTAGCTTCAATTTTGAGCACAGTGGCCGGAGTGGAAATTAACGGGAACCAAAGCCGTAACGGGAAAGACCTTGGGGTTTATCTTAGGGGCGGAAGGAACCACCAGGTTTTAATCCTTATTGACGGGGTTCCGGTAACCGATGCTTCCGGAATCAACCTTTCCTATGATTTGCGTTTGCTTCCTGCAGACCAGATTGAAAGCATCGAAGTGATGAAAGGCGCTTCCAGTACTTTATACGGAACAGGAGCAGCCACAGGAGTTATCAACATCACACTTAAAAAAGCCGGTAAGAAAAACATCGCGGGAAATGCCTACATGAACATGGGCAGCATGGAAACTACCGAAAAAACCAATAATTACGAGCCTCAGGAATTCAACCAGGGGTTTGGGGTAAACGGAACGATTGACAAATTCAATTACCTTGCTACCTTAAACAGTACCGAATCTACGGGTATTTCCGAAGCAAAGGGAGACCATTTCGAGCCGGATAATTTCTCAAGGGTCAATGCCATGGTAAAATTCGGGGTGCAGGCGACCAAGAAACTGGCTTTGGATTTTTCTGCAAATTACGATCGTACCAAAAATGATTTCGATGCCGGTTCTTTCTCCGATGATTTAGAAAATTACCTGCTTTCAGAGCAATACAGGGTTGGGTTTTCGCCAAAATACAAATACAACAAAGGAGAATTTGTAATGCATTCGGCGGCGAATGTCATCAGCAGGGATTTCTTCAGTTACGGGTCTATGACCAATTACAAATCAAGAAGCGTCAACACCGATGCTTTCAATAAATTCCAGGTTACGCCGGATGTTTTTATTGTAACAGGTGCCCAGTTCCAGTTCCACGAGATGTCCAACGAAAGCCAATATGGCAATATCGAAAAAGAATTGGCTAAATTCAATATGATCGATCCTTATGTAACGGCTGTTTTTACGTCCCGTTTCGGATTGAACCTGAATGCAGGTGCCCGCTATAACCTGCACAGCCGTTATGGCAATAATTTGGTGTACAACGTGAACCCGTCCTATAAATTGGAGAACCTTCCGGTAAAAGTATTGGCTTCTTACAGCACGGCATTCGTTTCCCCAAGTTTGTACCAATTGTATTCCCCATACGGAGACCTGGAGCTTTCGCCGGAAAAAGACGCTACTGCCGAAGTAGGTTTCGAAGCTGGTTTATTGTCCGGGAAATTGACGCTTTCAGCAGTTGCCTTCCACAGGGAAGAGAAAGATGCGATCGGTTTTGATTTGATGACCTATAAATACTTTAATGTAAACGGAATCAATAATGCCAAAGGTGTCGAAACCACTCTTTCTTACCAATGGAACAAGAATATCAGGTTCAATGCCAATTATACCTTTACCGAACTGGCAAGGCAATCCAGGATCTTAAACCCTAAGCACAAAGCAAATGCTTCGGTAGATGTACAGGCGACAGAGCGTTTAGGATTCAATGTGGCGTACCAGTTCGTAGCGGACCGCGCTTTTGAATATACCGTATACCTTCCGCCAACATTCGATCCTGTACTGATGAGCGAAACACTAAAAGATTACCAATTGGTAAATGCCAATATCCGTTACGACCTGATTAAAAACAGGCTGAATATTTTTGCTGCTGCAGATAATATCCTGAACAAGGATTTTGTTGAAACCAGAGGTTTTAGCAGTAGGGGCAGGAATTTTAAAATCGGATTTAATTTTTTGTTCTAGAATAATTTAGTTGATTGAAGATCCCGTCCCGATGCAAATCAGGGCGGGATTTTAGTTTTAAGACGGTCGATGCTTCGTGTTGTTTTTGAAAGAATATTCGGCTGTTTTTTTTATTTAGTATGTTTTAAAATAAAAAATAAGCTATATTTGCCCCCGAATTAAGGTTGTGATTTGAATTTTAAAAATCACATTAAAAGGGAATTAGGTTCAAAACCTAAGCTGTACCCGCAACTGTAAGCTATTCAGCTTGTTGTTATCTACAATGCCACTGTCCTGAAAAGGAATGGGAAGGCCAACAACAAGACGCAAGCCAGGAGACCTGCCTTTTTTCGTAACGAATATCGGACTTTCGGGAAAAAAGGTTCAGGAATTATGACAGCAAAAAAGCTATTATTATTGTGCTTCTTATGGTTGTGCCCATGTGTTTTGGCGCAACATACTGCTATCGGGCAACTTGAAGAAGTTGTAGTTTCCGATACCCAGCTTCGTGATTTTACCATTTCCCAAACCCTTTTGAAACTGCAGGATTCCGTCATCAGGCGCAATGCCCATTCGTTAACCGCTTTGCTGGAATATACGACCGGGATTTACATGAAGGAACACGGGTTGGGGATGGTTTCTTCTCCTTCTTTCAGAGGGACGACCAGCAGCCAGACGGCCGTTATCTGGAATGGGATCAACATCAATTCGCAGCTTTTGGGCCAAACCGATTTCAATACGGTATCCGCCAGGAGCTTCAATTCCATAGCCATCAAAGCCGGAGGCGGGAGCGTGGTTTACGGGAGCGGTGCCATTGGCGGGACCATACACCTGAACAACGACCTGAAATTCACAAAATCATTCAACAATGACCTGCAGTTGTATTACGGGGATTTCAATACGTCGAGTGCTACATATAAAATTACGGCAGCCAGCAATAAATGGAGCGTAAATGGCGGTTTTACCAAAAACAGTTCCGATAATGATTATAAATTTATCGGGAAAGAAGAAAGGAATACGAACGGCCAATACTACAACAATACCGTCGATCTTGCTGCAGGATATAAAATCAATGCCAAAAACACCCTTAAGTTTTACAGTCAGGTTTTTGATGGAGAGCGGCATTTTTCCCTGACTTCCCCGAATGCCACAAAAACAAAATACCAGGATTTCAATACCAGGAACCTATTGGCCTGGACGAGCTTTTTGGGCAAGTTTGTTTCCAATGTAAAACTGGCTCACATTACAGAGCATTACCGTTATTTTGAAGATATAAACAGGGAAGGATTTTCTTCGGGTGGCGTGAAGAGTTATATCGGGAAATATGATTTGCTGTACCTTCCAACCTCAAAAATAAAAATAAATGCCATCCTGGATTATAGCAGGAATAGCGGTTTGGGTTCCGGCATCCAAAAGAAAATGAGGGAAGTTTCCGGAGCCAGCCTGTTGTTGCAATATCGTATTACCAATCGATGGGATGCCGAAATCAGTGCCAGGGAAGAAGCATCTAGCGATTATAAAAGCCCGCTTCTGTTTGCGGCCGGCTCCCGTATGGTTTTTGTCAAATGGTACCAGTTACAATGGAATATCTCCCGGAATTACAGGATCCCGACTTTTAACGACCTGTATTGGGTGGGCAGCGGAAACCCTGACTTAAAACCGGAAAGCGCTTATCAAGCCGAAATAAGCCATCAATTCTCCTATAAAAATATCCAAATGACAGCAACAGGATTCGGTATGAAAATTAAGGACATGATCCGTTGGCTGCCTACTAATTCCGGGAACTGGTCACCGGTAAACACAGACAAAGTATCGGTTTATGGAGCAGAAGCCTTATTGCAATGGCAACGGAAAATCAACAACCATTCTTTCCGTTGCAACGGAACGTATTCCTACACGGTTTCTTTGGATGAAAAAAGCCATAAGCAGCTGTTTTATGTGCCGTACCATAAAATGACCGGAGCCGCTTCGTATTCGTATAAAAGGCTATCGGCGTATTACCAGCTCTTGTTTACCGGGGAAGTATTTACCACTTCAGATAATAATCCCAAATACAACATCGGCGATTACAACATTTCCAATATAGGGGCTGACTATAATTTCAGCAAAAAGAACATATGGCTCCTGGGTTTTAAGGTATTGAACCTCTGGAATGAAAAATACGAATGCCTCGACCAGCGGACCATGCCGGGCCGGAATATAACCGTTTACTTACATCTTAACTATTAGAACCATGAAATTGAAAAATCTTTGTGTAGGGCTTTTTACAAGCGTATTGTTTTTAGTGTCCTGTAGCAGTGACGACCTCACGGAAAAGGAAACCCCGTTAGGTGCTTACGATAAGGGCGTGTTTATTTTGAATGAAGGGAATTTCGGGACGCCCAATGCTTCCGTGTCTTTTGTTTCAAACGACCTGGCCACTTTCCAGAACAATATATTCGGGCTTGTAAACATTCCTAAAGTGCTGGGCGATGTGGCTCAATCGATGAGTTTTTCAGGAGACAATGCTTTTATTGTAGTGAATAATTCGAATGAAATCGAAGTGGTAGACCGGCATTCTTTTAAAAATCTTGTCACGATAACTGCTCACCTGGAACAGCCCCGATATAGTGTTCCCTTAAACGGGAAATTATATGTTACCAATGCCGTTTCCCAAGCTGTTACGGTATATGATGCCAATACCTACGCATATCTTGCTTCTGTCGCGATCCATAAAACAGTAGAAAAAATCATCGCAGCCAACGGGAAATTATATGTAATGAACGGCGCTTACGGTTCCGGGAACGAAATTACGGTAATCAATCCTGCCACCAATACGGTTTCCGCTACCATAACCGTGGAAGAAGGCGTGAATTCGATAGAAGAGAAAAACGGATCGGTGTATGTGCTGTGTGGCAATGCAAACAGAAGCAAATTGTTTAAAATCAATGCCACTACCGATACCGCTGTTTCCATCACCTCTGAAACACTCAAGGATGCCCGCAATATGGATATTGAAGGGAATAGCATTTATTATACCAAAGGGAACGGGGTGTATTCAATGGGCTTGAATGCAGCAGCTTTCACGGAAACGCCTCTGTTCACGGTAACGGACAACAGTTTTTCCACTTTTTACGGTTTCGGGGTCATTGATGGGAAAATCTACTCGGGGGATGCTAATGGTTTCACGCAGGACGGTGTGGTGACGGTCTATTCGACATCAGGAACCGTACTCAAGACAATAACTGTAAACAAAGGGCCTAACGGCTTTTATTCCAACAATTAAATCGTACTAACCGCTCCGGTTGTTTGGTTACCGGGGCATTTTTATAAATCAATTTGCACAATGAAAAAAAATTACATTTTATCGATTGCATTCGCATGCATCTGCTCTCTTGGCTTTTCCCAATCTTACCTGGATGGCGTTTTTGTTTTAAATGAAGGAAATATGGGAAGCAATTCTGCCTCCGTCAGTTTTATCGACAAAGACCATGAGGTTGCCAATAATATTTTCGCTGCGGCCAATAACAATGCCCCGCTGGGTGATGTGGCCCAGAGCATGGGTTTTCACGGTAATAACGCTTTTATCGTTTTAAACTATTCCAATGCCATAAAGGTAGTCAATACGGAAACGCTTACCGCTGTGGCGTCTATTGCGACGGGGTTGATCAATCCGAGGTATATCGCTTTTTACCAGAATAAAGGGTATGTGACCTGCTGGGGAGATGGGACGGTAACTACGGATGATTACCTGGCGGTGGTCAATTTGGATACCTATCAGGTGGAAGATACCATCCCGATGCCCGAAGGCGTGGAACATATTGAAGCAGCCGGAGGCAAGCTGTATGTGGCCAACCAGGGCGGTTACGGTTACGGCACTACGCTGTCTGTAGTAGATATCGTTACCGAAAATGTCACTACAATCCCTGTAGGGGACATTCCGAATTCGATGGTAATCAAAGACGACTACCTCTACGTGCTTTGCGGCGGAATGCCGGATTGGAGCGGATCGGAAACCAGCGGTGCATTGGTCAAAATAAACCTGGCCAACAATAGCATTGCCAGCCAGTTGCCTTTTGTCAATAACCAGCACCCGAAACATTTACTGATGCACAATAATGACTTGTATTACACATTGGGCTCCGGTATTTATAAAATGAGTGTCCAGGATACCAGTTTGCCTGCATCGGTTTTTTTGAATACACCCGACCAGGGATTCCTGGGTATTTACGGATGGAACATTATTGACAATACCATTTATGTGGCGGATGCCAATGGTTTTGGCGGCAGCGGATTTGCCCATATGTATACCATTGGCGGTACTTTTATCGCAACCCATGGCGTAGGCGATATCCCGAATCATTTTTATGAGTCGAAAAAGAGTGCGTTGGGCGCAAACCAGCCTGCAGCGGCAATCGGTATTTCGGTGTATCCAAATCCTGCAGCTAGTGTTTTTTACCTCAAATCGGATAAAAACATCCACGTAAAAATGTATGACCTTATTGGGAAAACAGTGAAAAATGAAGCGTATTCGCCTTCGGGGATCGATGTTTCCGATCTGTCCAAAGGAATATATGTAGTGGAATTGAGTTTTGAAGGCCAAAAACAAACCACAAAACTCGTGGTTAAATAACTATTGTAATGAAAAAAAAGGTATTGTTTGCAGCCAGTTTCTTGCTTTTGATGGAAGGTTATTCGCAGTCATTTCCGCCGGCAGCGGGACAATTGGGCACTACGGCAATCCATAAGACAGATGTTTCTTTTGTAAGCTGGGCGACGGGAATCGAGGTAACCAGGGGGTATAAGAAAATCTCTGATCCGTCGCTTGGCTATGCTTCCACGGGATTGCCTGCCAATGCTGCAGGCTTTCCTACGGGAGCTGTTGTCAGCCTGGGCGACAGGGGAGAAGCAGTGGCCACTTTCCTTCTTCCGGTAACGGATGGGCCAGGGTTTGATTTTGCAGTTTTCGAAAACGGGAATACAGGATACCTGGAATTGGGGATTGTACAAGTAAGTTCAGATGGCGTCCATTATTTCGGTTTCCCCACGTACAGCCAAACACAAAGCAGCAGCCAGATAGGGACTTTCGGGACACCGCAGGCGGCCTATCTTAATAACCTGGGCGGGAAATATGACGGTACATACGGGACTCCTTTTGATATAAGCGAAATACCCGATAGCCCATTATTGAATAAAAATAGCATCACCCATATCAAAATCATCGATGTGGTGGGCAGTATCGATCCGCAATATGCAACCTATGACAGCCAGGGGAATGCCATTAACGATTCGTTCCCCACGCCTTTTGATTCCGGAGGTTTCGATTTGCAGGCGGTAGGGGTCATCCATGAGAGATCATTAGGCGTGGATGGTTTTGATAAAATCTTTTTTACACTGTATCCCAACCCTGCAAAAGACATTCTTTTCCTGGAGATGGAAGAAGAAGCGGCCTTAATCCTGTACGACTTGCCGGGAAGGATTGTCAAGCGTTTCCCCAAAGGGAATTACCAAAAAATCATCGTCTCGGACCTAAACCCCGGAACCTATTTGTTGGAAGTTTCCACCGATGGCAAAAGAGCGGTCAAAAAAATAATCATTGAATAACAACTAAATATAAACCAACTAAATACATTACAAATGAAAAAAGCAGTACTAGTATCCCTTTTGGGAATTTCAGCCGTTTTAAACGCACAATCGTACCCGCCGCCGGCAGGGCAAACAGGATCTACAGCCATTGCGGCAAGCGATCCTTCCATCGTGGCCTGGGCAACCGAAGCTACAGTAGTAAGAGGAAAACAGGATATCTCGAACGCTTCCAGTGCGTTGGCTTCTTTCGGGACACCGAGTTTGGCTACAGGAGCCCCTAGCGGCAGCACCCTGGATGTGGTGAGTTTAGGAGACGGAGGAAGCGCAACGGTTACCTTTGCATTACCTATCACAAACGAGACAGGTTATGATTTTGCGGTTTTTGAAAACAGTTTTTCCGATACGTTTTTAGAACTGGCTTTTGTTGAGGTAAGTTCGGACGGGGTCAATTTCTTCAGGTTCCCTTCCCACAGCCAAACCCAGACAACAACACAAATTGGAGGCTTTGGTGCCGTAGATTGCAGGTATATCAACAACCTGGCCGGAAAATACAAAATAAATTACGGGACACCTTTTAACCTGGACGATGTGCCCAACAATGCTTTGCTGAATAAAAACAGCATTACCCATGTAAAAGTGATTGATGTGGTCGGGTCGATAAACGCAACCTATGCTACCTATGACAGCTATGGCAATAAAATCAACGATCCTTTTACAACGCCTTTTAATTCGGGCGGTTTCGATTTGGATGCTGTTGGCGTGATCCACCAGGCTGCCGGTTTCAGGAAAATGAACGACGAAAAAGAAAACATGGCTTTGTTCTCCATATATCCAAACCCGGCGACAGATGTCGTGTTCTTGAATACCGAGAAAGAAACTGCCGTGGTAGTATATGACCTTTCCGGAAGGATCGTAAAAAACCTGCCTGCCGGAGAACATAAAGAAATAAGGGTTTCTGATTTGACTAAAGGAACTTATTTGTTTGAAGTAACCATTGGCGAAGAGAAAATAACCAAAAGGATAATCGTTAAATAAATAGCTTTTCATAAGCATGAAGCTGCCTTAGGAATTTCTTAAGGCAGCTTTTTTATTATTTTTTATGTAAATTTCAGCTTCTTTGTAACAAAAGAAAAAGTCATTCGTCTTGACTATATAACCAACCATTACAATGAACCAAATAGAATTTGTAAACACTATAAAACCATTTAAGGACAAAGTATTCAGGTTGGCCAAAAGGTTGCTGGTAAGTACTGAGGAAGCGGAAGACGCCACTCAGGAAGTGTTGGTAAAGCTTTGGAATAAAAACGATGTGCTGGAAAAATTCGGGAGCCTTGAAGCCTATGCCATGACGATAACCAAAAATTATTGCCTGGACCAGCTAAAATCGAAAAGGGCTTCGAATTTGCAGATCGTCCACAACAATTATGCTGAAAAAGACGCCGGGCTGCAGCAAAAAGTGGAAGACAATGATTCCTGGCATTGGGTCGAAAGATGGATCAACGATTTGCCCGAACAGCAAAAACTGATCATCCAGATGCGGGATATCGAACAATATGAATTTGCGGAAATTGCCGAAATACTGGACATGAACGAAACCGCAATACGAGTGGCTCTTTCCAGGGCCAGGAAAACGATAAGAGAAAAAATGACAAATACCCATAATTATGGAATTGGATAAAATGGATATACTAATTGAAAAATACTTTCAGGGAGAAACCTCGATTGCCGAAGAAAAGGAGTTGCGCAGCTACTTTTCATCTCCGGATGTGGCGCCACATTTAGAGCAGTACAGGGCAATGTTTGGTTACTTTACCGAAGCAGGGAAACAGGAATTCGTGCAGGAGATTCCACAACACACTACAAAACGAAAAGTCCAGTGGTTGTCTATTGCCGCATCAGCTGTGTTCCTGCTGGGAATGATTGCTTTTTTTGTAAACAATACCAATCAGGCCGTGACCCAGGAAGAACTTGGGACTTATGACGATCCTGAAAAAGCCTTACGGGAAACCCAAAAAGCTTTGGCATTGTTATCATCGAACGTAAACATTGGCATGGAAAGTGTACAGTATATCCAGGAATACGATACCGCCAAGGATAAAGTCTTTAAAAGATAAGACGCAAAGCGGTACCGGGCTTCTTTAAAAAGAAAAGGAAGCCGGACAAATTAAATTTAATCTTAAAAAATCAACAATCATGAAACGAATAATCATTTTAACTGTATTTATCTTATTGCCGTTTTTCAGCCAGGCCCAAACCACATTTGACAAGTTTGACGGCGATCCGAACGTTACCACGGTAATTGTAAACAAGAAAATGTTCGAATTGATGAGCAAGGTAAAAATGGATGCTACCGATAAGGACACGCAAACCTACATGAACCTGCTTAAGAAACTCGACAACCTAAGGGTGTTTACCACTAACAATTCCAAACCGGCTTCCGAAATGAAAGCTACAGTGCTTAGTTACTTGAAATCAAATCCGTTAGAAGAGTTAATGCGAATCAATGACGGAGGCAAAAACGTTAAGATATACGTGAAATCCGGCGCTTCAAGCAGCCAGGTTAAGGAACTGCTGATGTTTATCGAAGGTACTGGAAAGGCAAACGAAACCGTATTGCTTTCCTTGACGGGGAATTTCGATTTGGATGAAATCTCGGCCCTGACCGAAAAAATGAAACTTCCTGGCGGCAACGAACTTAAAAAAGTATCCAAGTAACCATGAAACGTTTCCTATACATTGCAATAGCGGCGGTATTGTTTACAAGCTGTGACCAAAAACCGAGCTTACAGAAATATTTTGTCGAAAATACCGAAAACAAAGATTTTATCGCACTCGACCTAACACCTAAAATGCTGAACATCAAAGAAGACAAGCTGACGGTTTCCCAAAAAGAAGCACTGGCCTCTTTCCAAAAGATCAACATCCTGGGCTTTAAGGTAAACGATAAGAACAAGGCGGAATTCCAAACCGAGAAAGAGAAGGTAACGGCTATCTTAAAAGATAAAAAGTACCAGCAGCTGATGAAATTCGGTTCTGGGAAAGGCGGCGCCCAGATCAGTTTTGTAGGCGAAGACGAACACATCGAGGAATTCGTGATCTTCGGTAACAAAGAGGAAAACGGTTTTGCGGTGGTACGTGTCATCGGGAAAGACATGAACCCGACCTATATCATGGAAATGATGAGCGTGCTTCAAAAAGCCGATGTCAATATGGAACAGCTCAAACCATTACAGGATTTACTCAAATAAAAAAACAAGCGTTAGTTATAAAGTGAAAATGCCCTTTCGGATTCCGGAAGGGTTTTTTTATGCGAAAAATTGCCGGAAGAAAAAATTTGCAGTTGTACACCTTCTCTTAAATTGATATATTTGGGAAGAGCTCTTTCCTTAAAAAAGAGCGCGCCAGGTTCAACCCAAAAACATCCGATGACCAAACAAAAACTGATCAAAAGGCTCAAAGGCTATTACCCGATGGAACGGCTCCACGCGTTTGTGACCTTCCCGCTCATGCTGGCCTATGCCGCGTATAAAAACCCCTTTGCAGATGTATTTTTCCTGTTGTACGGGCTTTTGCTGTGTATCGTCATATTGATGCAAGGGCAGCATTACTGGAAATTGAAGCTGTACCGGCTCCTTGACAAAGATTTCGATCAGGAAAAGAATTTGGCTGTCTTTAGGAATTCCAAAAAACTGAACCTGGTACTCATAGCCCTGATCCCAATCATCTTCGGCATCCAGATATACGGGAACGACTGGCAGGTTGTACCGGGCAATTTGATTTTCTGGGGAATTTTAGCCAATGCTTTCGGGGTTTTGGAACACATTAATTATTACAACCGCCAGCTGATGATTGATAACGCATCGGATGTTGCCTACTTACTCCGGAATAAAAAATTGAAAATCGCCAGTTTGGCCAAAGATTTAAAGGATAACGAGCTGTAATTTCATTGTTCGTAAAAAAGAAAAAAGAAAAAAGAAAAAAGAAACAAGAATCCCGCTATCGGGTAAGTTCGTGCTTCTTGCCTCTTATCTGAAAATGCAACGAAAAATGCTTTAATCGGACAAAAGTTTAGTAAATTTACAAATAGCCATTCCCTTGCTGGAACTATGGGTGTTTTTATCTGTCTTTTACAACTTCTAATTTAAATTTTCCCGGATGACAACTGGTGACGATCAATTTTATTCCAATTTGGAGAGTACTAAAACCACGCTTAGTGCCTTATTGTTACATCAGGATGCTTTTAGGAATATCCCTAAAGACTGGCATGTCATTATAACGGATATTACCAACTCTACCGAGGCTGTGCTCAACGGACGCCACCATGACATTAATTTTATTGCCACAGGCAGCATTGTTGTAGTACTGAATATTGCTTTTGAATTAAATATCCATGTCCCGTTTTTCTTTGGAGGCGATGGCGCAACTTTCATAGTGCCCTCATGCGTAGTCCATAAATCAATAGAGGCACTGGATGTATATAGTGCCAATATTTTGGGAAATTTTAATTTGAACCTGCGCATCGGGACTGTTCCGGTGGAAGACATCTATAAAGAGGGGCATCAGATTACCGTCGCTAAATTTAGCGGTTCAACCCGATTGACATTACCTGTAATCCTGGGCAATGGGCTGGCCTATGCTGAACGTGTTGTTAAGTCTGCTGGTTTTAGGCAGCCTTCCGCAGGAGAAAGCAACCAACAGCCTAACTTAAAAGGGATGTTATGCCGCTGGGACACTATTGAGGCACCTAAAAAAGGGGAAGAGATCGTTACCTTGCTTGTAAACGCAAAACAAAGCCCAGAACAGGCGGCAGTTTATAGTGCCATCCTTCAAAAAATAGATGAGGTTTATGGAGATGCGGAGGCCAGGAGGGCAATATCGGTTGCTAAACTTAGATTCCATACGACTTTCAAGCGATTGGGTACGGAAATGAGGATTCGTGAGGGAGGAATAAAACTCGTTGCGCTTATTAAAGCATGGATTACCTGTGGCTATATCCGTTTTTATTTTAATACCAAAAATGGCAAAAGATACTTAAACAGCCTTGTGGAAATGTCCGATACCTTGATTCTGGACGGCAAGATAAATACAGTCATATCCGGAACTGCGGGCCAAAGGCTTAAGCTTGTAAAATTATTGGATGAAATGGAAGCTGAAAATAAAATCATTTACGGCATCCATATCAGCACGGCATCTGTTATGTCCTGTTATGTCCGGAATATTGAGGATGACCATATCCATTTTGTAGATGGTGCAGACGGAGGTTATACAAAAGCTGCTCAAATGTTCAAGAAAAAGCTATCATGATTGTGAAGGCCGTTAAAGGATTTCGAAAATTAATTCGTTTCGAGGACAAAATTATAAATGCAGTTACTATTACATAAATCAAAAAGAATATGGAAAATTTAAAAAAAGCATACCTGGCGGGTGGTTGTTTCTGGGGTATGGAAGATCTTTTTCGTGTACGCCCAGGAGTAAAAGATACCACCGTTGGATACCTAGGAGGGCAAAATGAAAGCCCTACTTATGAAAACCATCCGGGACATGCAGAAGGTATTGAGATACTTTATGATGCCAATGCAACATCATATAAAGAATTGTTAGATTATTTTTTCAGGGTACATGACCCGACAACCCTGGACCAACAAGGAAATGACATGGGAAGCAGTTACCGCTCGGCGTTGTTTATCCAAAACGAGCAGGAAAGCCGCGATGCCATGGAAATAATAAAAATAGTAGAGGATTCAAAACGCTGGGCAGGCAGAGTGGTTACTACCCTCGAGCCATTCCGGAAGTTTTGGCCCGCTGAAGAGTACCACCAGGATTACCTCGTAAAAAAACCTAATGGCTATACCTGTCATTTCGAACGATTTGGCACCTTTCTTTAAGAGGATGCTATCGGGTTTTTTTGTTGCAAAAAAATAATTTTAAATAATTTGCAACAAAAGTTGTGGCAAAAAAAATCGATTGATAAAAATTGCCACAACTTTTGTGGCAAAATATTTTGATTTGAAAAAATTGCCACAGAAGTTGTGGCAAAATATTTTTTTGAAGAAATTTTGCCACAGATTGTTTTTGTTGGGAGGGTTTTTTTGGTTGTGAAAAATTATCTGTTTTCGCAATTAATTAAATCCGCGCTATCGGTTATTTGGTATTACTTCCAACTTTGGTTAAACCTTAATGAATACAACATTCCATAAATTCTATCCAATCCATACGTTCCAATCATGCCGTAATCATATATGGTTTTTGTTGAACCATTGTCATAAGTGATTTTTAAAGTACAGCTTTGGTCATCTGTCCAAGGAACTGAATATTCATTTTTAAGATTTGGAAAATCAATATAGTTCAATAAATCTACAATTTCGTTGAATTCTTTTTCTTTAATTTCAGTTGAAAATTCACCTTTTATTTCCTTAACATTTTCCTTTTGACGATTATACATTTGAGCATCAAATTTTGCAGCCCGGTTTTGATCAATCACTAAATTGAAAACCGGACATGTTCCAAAGCAACCAGTGGTTTTAAATTCTATTTTTTTAATTACGTGTTTTGTAATCTCAGGATTATATTCTACAAAATCACCATATTGATACACTAAAGTGTTTTTCACCAACTGATTTTTAGATTTATTTCCCCAATCATGATTCTCATGATAAAGATCTATTGCTGCAATTCCGTCAATCTCTATGATTTTTGGAAAAACACAATCTTGGAATGCACGCCTGGTTAGGGGTTTGATTTTAAAATTATGGTTTGCATTGCCATAAATTACAAGGACAGTAAAATCATAATAATCCATTATTGTCAATAAATCAGTGTAGCCATTATTATCAAAGTCGGCCGTATAGAAACTTTTGTCTATTTTTAAAGAATCAGCTTTTGATTTGCAGAAGTCTGATTTTGAATATCGATCTTTAAAGTCACTTATTTTTTGAATTTTAAAGTTTTTAATACTAGTGTCAATAGAAGTAATAAATCTTTCGACGTCAATAGTAGTCTTTAAGCTATCAATTTTTGTTTTTGTAATGATATGCTTCTGATTTTGTTCCTTACATGAAATAAGCGAAAATAGAATTGGCAATAAAAAAAATATATTTTTCATCGTAGGGTTTTTAGGCATTGCAGATAACGATTATATATGTACTATTTATGGAGGATATTTCTTTCCGCTTTGTGAAGTGACGGATTTTTTGTTACTGATGATTACAAATATACCGAAAAGTTTGAAAGAAAAAAGTTGAAAAATAGGAGAGAAGTGCAAGCGCTGGTTCTTCCAAATATACACCAATCCCGCCATTTCACAAAACCGCTGTTACAGGCTACCATTTAATCGCTTTGTAATGAAAAATGAGAAATAGTTTTTAGTAAAAATCGGATTAAATCGGATTCCAGTTTTCGATATTCTGGAGTTAAAATAAAAGATTGCCAACATAAATTTCTAGCTTGACTTTCGTCTGGAGCCAGACCTAAATTTACCATTTCATGAAACAATGAGTGATGATCTGAATAATTAAGAGCTGTTTGCAATGAGACATTTGGATTAGCATCTAAATATGCTTTTACTAAAAATTTTTCGGGAGCAATATAAGGATAAAGAAAAAAAGAATGCTTAGTTGGATGTTCATGATAAAATGAATATTGTGGGTCATTTTTATAATCACCATCAAATACGCAACAGTAACCGGTTTTGATTTTCATTTGAGGATAAATTCTCTCATGTGTTTCATAGTCGTTTCGAACCTGATTTATTGGGCCTGAAATTATAACATTTACTAATCTATCAAAGTGTTTTCTTGTAGTATTTATTTTTGTTAATATACTTTGTATTATAAATTTTGCTTCAGTATCTTCACAATACAAGTGAACTAAAGGATATGCCTGTGAATCCATTTTAGAGAATGCTGCATTCACTGAAATGGATGAAATTACGTTGTAATTTCCATTATGTTTTTTTTCAATAAATTTTCTTGATTTTTGTGGAAATGCAGCGAGTAAAGAAGGCGAATGTGTTGTGATCAAAAATTGTTTTCTATGATGCCATGAAATGTATTGAATAACATCGGCTAATCGTCTTTGTATATTAGGATGGATGCCAGCTTCTAACTCGTCAATCATTATAAGAGAATCTATTGGAGCTTCAAAAATGTCAACTAATATATTTAATAGAGATTCTTCTCCTGAGGCAGCATTATAACTTGAATAAGATTCATTTCCTCCAGCATTTGGAGTGGTTATCAAATACGCTGTTTTATATATATGTGAACCAATACTGTGAATTTCCACAGGAACAGCAAGTTCAAAAATATAATTAAAGGCTTGTTCAATATCTTCATGTAATCGAACAGGAGCTCCAGTTATTTTTCTCATCAAACTATTTGAAAAATTTCGTGCAGGAACTAATCTTTCTAAATCAATAATTCTGACATGTCTATCTTGGATTTTTGCGTTAATTCGTGGAACTGCAATGCTAGATTTAGCTAAACCTGTCCATGAACCAGTTCCTGCTGCTCGCTTACCTTCTCCAGTTCTATGATTTCCAGCTATTCTCCAAAATAGTTCGTATGAATAGTTTCTTGCAGCTGATTCATGAGCTGTAAAGTTAATTACATCCCGCCAAATATGTTGCCTAAATACGGTGTCTGGTTTTGTAGAATCGTATTTAAAAAAATTTTCATGACTACATGCAATAAGAAGTAATAAGCTAGTTTTTCCGATTTTATTTGTTCCGGATATTATAGTAACAGAATGATCAAATGAGATCTCTAAATTTGTTATATGTCTAAAATCATTTACTTTGATTTTATTCAAAAAAAGTCTAAAACTATCACCAGTATTTCCGAAAGTCGCGGTGTCATATCGAAGAAGTCTTTTTTTAGCGTCCTGTATATTCTGCAGATTTAACATATAATTCTATTTTGATTTTAAGATCGATGTTCTATATGGTTGTCGGTAACTTATAAAAATATGCAACTGTTTTTTAACTTTTCGAAAAAAAAAGGCTTAAACTCCTTATGTCCCTTACTTGTTATAGATCTTTTCTTTTGTACTCCTTATCATATTAAGAAAATCTATTTCGATTTCTTTTAAAGTAATAATTTTTTTTAAATCATTTTGATTCCTAGTCAACAATCAAATTGGTTTATAATAGAAATGAACGATTAGCTTGAGAATTCTGCTAATGTTTATTTTATAGGATATCAATCTAAATTAATTTTAATAATCAAGTTGTTGCTGAGTTGCATTTTGGTTGCAAACCAGATGCAACCTGTGTTTATTATCTTCCTATACTCAAATCACATTGTTTTATTATTGTTTTAGAGTAATCAATAATACAGTGCAACTAGTTTCTAATTTAGTTGCAACTTACATTGCAACACTCTTAAAAATCATTGCAATGTAAGTTGAAATTGCCTTTTAATTTTACGTATAAATACTTGATTTTTTCTGACAAAAAATTTGTTCTTTTGAAAACTGCAACTCTATAAAAAAACAAATTAAATCTATACAATATAAAAAAGAGTTAACTCGTTTTGTAAATAAAATAGTACTAAGTTTGTGATGCGAAAAATTAAGATTACCTTGAAAACAAACATCAACACTCCAAAGAGAAACAGCTTTCCATTATTAATAGTATTTCTTTTTATTATTTCTCTTACTTCATGTAAAACATCTAAACTTGATAACAATAACTCAATTGCTGCAAAGGTTAATTATATTCCTTATTATCAAAAGGTATACGAAGCAGACAGCTTATTCCTAACTGAAAATTACGAAAGGAGTTATACTATTTTAGATAGTCTGTTCAAGATATATGAGCCTTTGCAATTGGAAAATGTGAATGAATATTCCACTTATATTACCTGTTCAGCTTTGACTGGACATATGGATAATTTTAAAGAAAAAATAAAGAAAGGCTATTTAAAATTTGGTGGCATTGGATTTAATCATCCTAAAAATGATAGTATTTATGAAATAGTATATGCAAACAATCCTTTTACTAAAGAAGAAAAACAACAATTAAGACAGGCTTATCTTTCACAATTCGACTCGGTCCTACGAAAAACAATTTTAAAAATGTCAATTGATGATCAAGAAGTCCGAAGATATCCGCTCGACACAAATAAAATGAAAACGGTAGACAGTAGGCATAAAAAAATGATAGTTGACATTTTTAAAAAATATGGCTATCCCAATTATCAGGTAATTGGAAAAATGGGAACATTTGGGGATAAGCCGGTTCAATTTATGATATTAATGATGCATCAGGAATATAACTTCAAAAAGCGGTACTTAAAGGATTTATACAAATTAATGATCCATGGTAAATTATCTCCTGAGGAATATGCCATTATAGTGGATAGAACTTATTTAGAAAAAAATAAATCGGTTTATGGCATGATACAGCAAAAACAGGTGAAATATCCCGAAAACATGAATAAATTGAGGAAGGAAATAGGCCTAAATGCGTTTAGATATGAACAATGGAAAGATCGCATCCTTTTTCCTGAGTTTTATAAGAAAAAGAAACTTTAAATTAATTATCATATGAAAAATTTAAAATCATTGAAAAAATTCTGGGAAGAGGGATTAGAATTAACACAATAGCGCGGATTTACTTCGTCTGTTCGGCTAAAGCCTCGGGTGTAATCCGTGTCCACAAAGAGAATAAGAAGCTGCAATTGTAAAAATTTGTAGTTAGTTTTTTAACAGATAAAGAGGTTATCAGATATTTTATAATTGGATTGTGCACAGATTACTTCGTCTGTTCGGCTAAAGCCTCGAGTGCAAATCCACCCTATCAGGTTAAACAACTCATTTATTTTATGTTGATAATCCCTCTGTTGCCATCTTCATTTGACCATTGAACTTGCCATGTATCTCCGCTAATTTGGTCAAGTAATATGAAAGTCCAAATATTTTCGGTTGGATATAATGTGAATCTACCATTTACTTCCATTCCATTTGACACAAGAGCAATTGAATTTAAGTCAATTACAATTCCGATATCTTTTACGCTGAATTGAACTTGCCACATTTTTCCATTCCGAGTATTCAATTTAATGAATGTCCAGATATTTTGCGTCGGAAAAAGTTCATAAACATCGGATGTGTCCCTTTGTTTTCTTTCTATATTATAATTTGAACTATCTTTTTTTGATGGATCTTGTGCAAAAACATCTGTTGTAGTTAGTGTAAGAATTGATAAGAGTATAATCTTTTTCATATTGTGATATTTAAAAGTTATTTTCTTTTATATTTTGGCTAATTACTGATCCATAATATTCCTTAATTACGTATCAGTTGCCGACTTTGGGACTCAATACGGTCGGCTTGTTTATTAAAACGAAGTTATGAAAAAGATTGTAAACCCCACTTCATCACTTCACATCAACTGTCATCGACGAACGGCCTCCCGTCGTAATCTCCCAATACTCAATCCATTGCTTCCGGATGCCATTTGCCCGGCTGATGAGTTCCGCACTTGGCTTTTGCCCGTGCTCCACGACCACCACGATCCCGGTGTTGAAATGCCGTTGGGAATGAGTAACGTCAGGTAAGCGCGGGCCCTCCGCGGCGATAATATCCTGAATTGTAATCTTTATTCGTTCACCTTTGAAGACCGGGTGTCCGTTGGCATCCGTACCAATCCGTGTAAGCGGCCTCACAATGTAGAAGTCAGGCACTTCAGCGGCGGCGATCAATCCCATCAAATAAAGATCGAGATAGGAGTACCCCGAGGCGGGTACGAATAAACCATCGCGCAATTGGGTGAACGTACCGTCAAGATTGTCTTGCCATACACTTCCTCCTTGGGTGGAAGCCTCCAGAGGTAGCGAATAGGGATGCGCCACGTGTGTTTCCAATCCGGGATTCCAATGAGGCTAGGTTCCGAGCGGGATGGTCTGGCCATTTACGCGGGCGGTAACATACGCAGACCAGCGGTGACTGATTTCGTGGCCGAGGTGCCCGATGGCATAATTGTACGGCCGTGGTTTCCCGCCGGGTGCCGCCTGCTGGAGCTGACGGGTATAGAATGCGATATTTTTTGGGTTTTCGCTTGGCGCATTGTCGGGCGGGTATTCTTGCATTTGGTTCGCACCGGCAAAGATGGGCTGAAACAGGCCGAGCTGGAATCGTCCGTTCGTGCAGCGGCTTTCCAACACCGGTTTCGTTTGATCGTGTTTGCTATCCCCGATCCCGGTTACGTTGCCTCCTATAGGCCCATCGCTTGGGCTGCTGGCCTCCTGGCTGTCGAAGCGGAAATCCGAATAGTAGGCAAGGAAATCAAATTTGTCACCCAACGCCTGAATGACCGTGCAGGAAAGATCCTCCGGTCGGGGCGGCCGCTGGTAATGGAACGACTCATATAATGCGGCGAAAGCACCGCTCTTCGGGCTCAGGCTGGACAGGTCAAGGGATGGAGCACTTTTGGCCGCCGGTAAGATTGGGTAAATCCCTACGATGCCGTCTTTCGCTGCCATGGTTTTGTACGACATTTCGATGGAGCCGTCGCGATGCAGGACCGCCTGGAACAGATTGGACGTTGGGAGCCAGGAATAATCCAAAAAGCTTCCGAACGGTTCGGTAAGCTCCCAGGTTATGACAACGCGGTCAGCCAGCTCACGCACATATTGCGGGCCGGACATCCTGGGCTTCAGGAATACGCAGATGGCTGGTGCGTATTCACCCAGTTTGGAGGCTACGTCAGCGAGTTGGTCAAACCGTCCTATGGCGGCAGCAATTCCACCGTCAGGGCGGCCGTACGCATCAACATCACTAACATTCTTTGGTGGACCGAATCGAATGGATCCTGCCATTCCTACGGAAAAGGAATGCCATCTTTTTCCTGAAAACGGAAACTGGAACCGTTGGAGATTGACGTTAGTGCCTGTGAGTGCCTCACCGTAATTGGTCTCCCAGTGTAAAACCTGATTCGTCACACGGTAACCGGATTTGGCCGGGCTAAACCGCAACGTGCGGCCAGCGAGATCAAACAGCTTCGGTTGCCCGAGTGCTGCGCTGTCCAGCTCGACCACGATTAAATCGCCAGCTACCGATACTTTACCGATGGAATGCCCGGGTGTGGTATCGTTTTGTCCATAAGAGTGTATGGATAACAAAACGATTAGGAGAATTAGGAAGGGATATTGTTTCATAAATAGTTATGAAGTTTTTTATGTATTGAATTAATCAATTTAGTAGTAGAGCCAACGGATTGATTGTTTTCTGGATAGGCAAATCCGTTATTGTGTCAAATGGTTGTTATAGCTTTATTTCTTATCATATTCAACTCTCAATTTTATAAAGTTGAGCAGCTCTTTCGAATCTTTCATAGATTGTCCGTTTTTAATCACCCCAAAATGTTCTCCTAAACAAAGAGTATCGGTCATTATTCCTTGATGTACTAAAATATGGATGCGAACATCTGCTCCAAAATTGGTTGTATCAATTTTATACTTTCTGTAAAGCTTTAAAAATTTATCAACAGAAGCTTTATCGTAAACTCTTAAATATTTGTAATCCTTATTGATTGAATCAGGATTTTTAACCCAACCACATCCTAAACGCATGGGATAATTACGCCCTTGATCATGGAATAGAATTTCAAGGTTTTCAGGTGGGTAGGAAACTATCTCATTTTTGCAACTGAAAAAAATGATTGATAAGAATAGAATTATTTTTTTCATAGTGATTTCTTTTGCGTAAGCTTGGAATGAATTCCTGACAGTATTCTGCTACTTGGTTTTCGTGACAGTTGTTTAATTATTAGTCCTAAAGATAAATAAAATTTCAATACAGTAATTTCCGTGTGAGAAAACTGAACCAGTTGCAAATCTGCCCTATCTGAAAAGATTTAAGATGTTGTGTAATAAAGTATAAACAACAAAAAACCCGCTGAATTAGCGGGTTTTTATGTAAATGTTGTGACCACGGTGGGATTGACTCCGTCTTTCCCAACAAAGCTCCGCTTTGAAAACACAAATGGGTAAAAAACAATTTCAAGTGAACTTGATTGTTTTTTACCCATTTGTATTTATTCGTGACCACGGTGGGATTTGAACCCACACGCCCTTACGAGCACCACCCCCTCAAGATGGCAAGTCTACCGTTTCTCCACGTGGCCGTAAATGAAAAAAGCCAAACATTACTGTTCGACTTTTTCTTGTGACCTGGCTGGGGCTCGAACCCAGGACCCCATCATTAAAAGTGATGTGCTCTACCAACTGAGCTACCAAGTCGTGCTTTCAGGAAATAAATCGTAATCTTGTTTTTGTGACCTGGCTGGGGCTCGAACCCAGGACCCCATCATTAAAAGTGATGTGCTCTACCAACTGAGCTACCAAGTCTAAATCATTTCCTTATTGCGGGTGCAAATATAATACCTTATTATTAACATTGCAAAGCAAATTAATGATAAATTTACCTTTTTTTTGCAATTGTCGTCAATGGGTTAATTTATAAGGGTTTAGATAAATGAATAAAATTATTTTAGTGGGTTATATGGGGTCCGGAAAAACAGAAATAGGCAAATTGGTATCCAAAAACGCCAAAATTCCGTTTTATGATTTGGACCATCTTATCGAAAACAGGCTTTCAAAAAGTATCAATCAGATTTTTTCGGAACATGGGGAAGTGTTTTTTAGAAAAAAAGAGCATGAAATATTCACCGAAATGATACATGCTGAAGCATCTTTTGTCTTAAGTTTGGGCGGAGGGACACCTTGTTATGCCAACAACCATCTGTTGCTGCAATCGGAAGGAGTGGTTTCGGTGTACCTCAAAGCAACTATAGCTACCTTGACGGAGCGCTTAAGCGACAACAAATCGGGGAGGCCGCTACTCAAGGATTTGTCCGAGGAAGAATTGGCGGAATACATTGCCAAACATCTTTTCGACAGGAGTTTTTATTACAACCAATGCAAACATGTCGTGGTGGTAGACGGCAAGACACCGTCAGCAATTGCGGAAGAAGTCGAAGCGATTTACTCTAAATACGCGTAATCCCCGTTTTCATCAAAAACAACCTGCACGTGTTCCCGCAAGGAGGTAGATAGGGAAATACCTTTAAAATCAGCTTTGATAGGGTATTTTTTATGGTTTCGGTCAACCAGTACCGCCGTTTTGAATTTGGTTAATGGAACGTCAAGGAAATGCCTTACGCCATAAATTAAAATCGTACCGGAATTGAGTACGTCATCTACCAAAACCATCCCTTTGCCTTCGTACTTGCTTTTGTCAATGGAAGTCGTAATGGCTGCCTGCGGATTTTTTTTATCAATCATCACATCGCAGAAAATTACTTCCAGCGGCGAAATGGATTGCAGCACAGCAGCGATCTTACGGGCGAAAATGCTTCCGTTCCCATGGATGCCGGCAATCACGATTTCATTCTCATCAATAAAGGTTTCATAAATCTGATAGGCGATACGCTTTATCTTGAAGGCTATTTCCTGATGGTTTAAAATGGTATTGTGGCTCATGGTTTTATTTTTTCGTAAAGATAAAAAAGAGTTCGTTTCCCTGGCGGGGTTTTATCGAATTATATGCGGGTTCCAATGTTTTTATTTCGAAGTATTCCGAAAACAGGCTGCGGTATTCTGCTTCGGAACCACCAAACGGAGGCCCTTTTTCCGTTAAGGGGAATTGAAAGAGCAATCCGGCAAGTTTTCCTCCGGGAGCAAGAAGCGTGTGCATTTTCCTTGCGTATGCTGCTCGTAATCCAGGATCCAGGGCACAGAAAAAAGTCTGTTCCAGGATCAGGTCGTATGTTCCCTCATGCACAAAGAAATCGGATTGTATAAACCGGTCATCAGTACAGCCGGGGTTCCGGGCCTTAAGGTTGCGCAGCGGGCTTTCGGCATAATCCAGGACATAACTGTTAGGGAAGCCTTTTTCCATCAAATACTCAAATTCATAACCATTGCCACATCCGGGGATTAGGATGCTAAGGTTTTTGCCTTCAAGCTGGTCGATATAGTCTTTAATAGGAGTTGTGATGCTTCCGGCATCCCAGGCGGCATCATTGGTAAGATACCGGTTTTCCCAATAATGGCTATTCAGTTTCATCTTCATGGATGTCTGTTCCGAAATCTTCCAGGTCACGCCGGTCTTTTTTGGTAGGCCTCCCGGTTCCGGTTTTGCGGTAATGCTCTTTGGAGAGTTTGAGCAGCTCCAGGTGTGCAAATGATTCCTGTGGGGTTTCGTCTTTGCGGTACACATCGACCAGTTTTGCCCCAACACGGTTGTCCGGAATATCCAGTACCGATATCATATAGGTAATCTGGTCTCTTCGGAAAGTGATTTTGTCTCCCGCAAAAACTTCCTTGGAAGCCTTGGCTACCTGGCCATTTACGGTAATATGGTTTTTTTTACAGGCTTCGGTTACCATATTTCTGGTTTTGTAATACCGGACGCACCATAAGAACTTATCGATTCGCATAAAAAATAAAAAACAAAGTTAAAGTTTGGACAAAAATAAATCAAAATTGTATCTTGCGCGTTCAAAAATACTATAATCATGATTAGAATTCTTAAGGTAACGGCAATTTTGTTTTTCAGTTTCTTTATTTCCTGTAAAAAAGATGATGACACAGTTACGATTGACCCGCCGGCTCCTTTTGCACAGCAATATCCTATAGATTTATCAAAAATAGAAACTTTTATGAATCAGTATCATATGGATGTGCTTGCGAATGATGATGTGAATTTTACAAAAATACCTACTCCAAATACTGCCAACCTGACTTCTATAAAGGAAGATTACTATACCGGTGCAAGCCCTGTTGGGAAAACTAAAATGGTCACACGGGACGGTGTTGATTATAAGATTTATTATATCCCTTTAAGGGAAGGCCTTACGGATGCCCCTGCGAATGTGGATTCGGTTTTTACTTCTTACAAAGGAAGATTGCTTGATAATACCAGTTTTGACAATGCCCAGGAGCCTCTTTGGTTCCCGTTGACAAGCGTGGTTACCGGATGGAAGGAAATTATGCCTCTTTTTAAAGCCGGGAGCCATACTACCAATTCGGACGGTTCTATTACGTATTCGGATTTTGGGGCGGGTGTAATGTTCCTGCCTTCTGCTTTTGGTTATTATAATGTAACTAAAGGTTCTATTCCGGCCTATTCGCCGCTTATTTTCAACTTCAAATTGAATAAAGTAAATTTTGTTGACAATGATTTCGACAGGATAGATTCAAGATACGAGGATATTAACGGTAACGGAGACCTGACGGATGATGACACCGATGGTGACGGGAAACCGAACTATCTGGATACGGATGATGACGGCGACGGGTATTCGACGAAATTTGAGATCAAACACCAAATTACAGACCCAAATCCTCCTGGAACAATATTTACCTATTATTATCCTTTTAATGGCGCAGCGGTAGACAATCCTGCAACATTGGTTGATGAGACTCAAGGGATTCCTAATTGCTCGGGAGATTACCTAACTCCAACCAGGACTAGGAAACATTTGGATAAGAATTGCCACTAAGGCGTTAGAAAAGATATTAAAAAACCCGTTCAATATGGAACGGGTTTTTTTATTGACCTTTATGTAGTGAGAAAAAAGGCTATTTTCTTTTGATAACTCTTTCAACAGCCTGCTCGATAGCCTGGTGGTTGAGTTTGTATTTTTCCATAAGCTGTTCAGGAGTCCCGGATTCACCGAAGCTGTCATTAACCGCCACGAATTCCTGTGGTTTTGGGTTGTGCAGTGCCAATACCCTGGCTACGCTTTCCCCTAGTCCTCCAAGGATGTTGTGTTCTTCGGCAGTAACGATACAGCCAGTTTTGGCTACTGATTTTAAAATAGCTTCATCATCAAGCGGCTTGATGGTATGGATGTTGATTACTTCCGCAGAAATACCTTTGGCTTCCAATGCTTCGGCAGCGATCAATGCTTCCCAAACCAAATGCCCTGTAGCGACAATGGTTACATCAGTCCCTTCGTTTAATAGGATGGCTTTTCCAATCACGAACGGTTCGTCGGCAGGAGTGAAGTTAGGCACTACCGGACGTCCGAAACGGAGATAGGCCGGGCCATGGTGATCGGCCAGTGCCAATGTTGCCGCTTTGGTCTGGTTGTAATCGCAGGTGTTGATCACGGTCATTCCCGGTAACATTTTCATCAAACCTATATCTTCCAGGATTTGGTGTGTTGCTCCGTCTTCCCCTAAAGTAAGTCCGGCGTGGGATGCACATATTTTTACATTTTTGTCTGAATATGCCACTGATTGACGGATTTGGTCATACACCCTTCCGGTGGAGAAATTTGCAAATGTCCCTGTAAAAGGGATTTTCCCGCCAATAGTCAATCCGGCCGCGATCCCGATCATATTGGCTTCAGCAATTCCGATCTGGAAAAAACGTTCCGGGTGGTTTTTTTTGAATTCGTCAAATTTCAATGAACCGATAAGGTCTGCGCAAAGCGCTACTACGTTTTCATTTTTCTGGCCTAATTCTGTCATTCCCGCTCCAAAACCTGAACGGGTATCTTTACTTCCTGTGTTTGTATATTTTTTCATTATTGAATTTAAAAGATTGCGATGCGTTTATTCATCTTTGATTTTAGTAATCCTGCTCGTCCGGAGAATAGTTTTGGCTCAAGGCCGCCGCTAACTGGTCATCGTTAGGTGCCTTACCGTGCCAAGCGTGTGAATACATCATGTAATCTACGCCATTACCCATTTCCGTGTGCAATAAAACACAAACAGGTTTCCCTTTTCCGGTTCTTGATTTGGCTTCGGTCATTCCGGCAATAATAGCCTCGATATCGTTTCCTTCCTTGATGTCAATCACATCCCAGTCAAAAGCTTCGAATTTGGCACGAACGCTTCCCATAGCCAAAACTTCATCGGTAGTCCCGTCAATTTGCTTACCATTCAAATCTATAGTAGCGATAAGGTTGTCTACTTTTTTCGCAGAAGCATACATGATTGCCTCCCAGTTTTGTCCTTCCTGTAATTCCCCGTCACCCATAAGTGTGTAAACCAGGTGGTTGCAGTTGTTTAGTTTTTTGGCTTGTGCAGCACCGATACTTACAGATAATCCCTGTCCGAGAGAACCGGAAGCGATTCGTACGCCAGGCAATCCTTCGTGTGTGGTAGGGTGTCCTTGTAACCTGGAGTCCAGTTTTCGGAAAGTAGCCAGTTCTTTTACCGGAAAATAGCCGCTTCTTGCTAAAACGCTGTAAAATACAGGGGAGATGTGCCCGTTGGAAAGGAAGAAAATATCTTCACCTATTCCGTCCATATCGAAACCGGGTTTGCGGTCCATCAAATTTTGGTATAAGGCTACGAAAAATTCGGTGCAACCCAAAGAACCTCCCGGATGTCCTGAATTTACGGCATGTACCATTCGAAGAATATCTCTTCTTACCTGAATCGTTAAATCTTTCAATTGTTGTGTGTTAGGCTTCATTTTATGTGTAAAAGTTAAACTTCCGCAAAGATAATCAGATAATTGGATTTTTTAAGGTATTCGATTATCGGATTTTTAGAAATTTGCAGGACTTCTGTAGAAAAATGCTTTTCCGTTACTTATTGTGCTGATTTTGACTCAACCCACAATTATGTAAGTATGGAACGAAATCGTATAATAATGGATGCCGCGATCCTTTTTACCTTTAAAGTGCCAGATACCACTTGGGTATTTGGAGCTAATGAACAGTAATCCCTAAAAAAGAAACGATGGAAAACAGGAAGTATGCCAATACCGGTGAAGGCAACCGTGCCGACAGACGCCGGGAAGAAGGTTCGGATTTCAGCGGGCCTGAACAGGACAATGACCAGGATCTTATTCCGCTGCCTTATGGAAATACAGATGAAAGTTCAGTGAATAAAAGGCACGAGGATGATTTTGAAAGAAAGGAAGACAATAATTATTTGACATCGAATGACAATTCAGAAAAGGAAAATGAAAATAAAGAAGACAAGCCCGAAAGACAGCCCTCTGCCAACGATTCCCAGAGGGATATTCCAAAGGATAACGGCGATGACGGCATTCCGGAGGATGACCGCCCTGCCCATCCGGGTAATTGCGATTTGTAGGTTTTAATACCCTGACAATGATTGTTGCAAAAAAGGAAATGGTGTCCTATGCCTTTCCTTTTTGTGTTTTATTCCGGAAGGAAAAAAGTAAAAACGGCTCCTTCATTAAGACGCCCTTGCGCTTTGATGGTGCCTTTGTGGTTCTCGATAATTTTCTTGCAGATGGCCAGTCCTATTCCGGTTCCGGGGAATTCAGAAGAGGAATGCAGCCGCTGGAATAAGGTAAATATGGATTCCGAAAACTGCGGATCGAAGCCCATGCCGTTGTCCGAAACCGAAATCTGGTAAAATATCTTATCAGGCTTGGCTTCTGAAGGCGCCATTTGCGATATGGAAATTTTCTCGCTCCGGATGGTAATTGCCGGATTTATATCAGGCCTGCTGTATTTTAAAGAATTGGAAATCAGATTGGTGAATAATTGCTGGATTTGATACGGAATAACCTGCAACTCAGGCAACGGATCAGCCGTTACAGTGGCTTTCTTCTCCTGTATGGCTTGTGCGAGTTCCTGCAAGCTGTTTTGGAACAATTCGTTCAAGTCGGCCTTTTCAAATATTTTATCGGCTTTATTGGTCCTTGAAAATAAAAGCAAATCATCAATCAGCGTGCGCATTTTGGTGGCTGCCGACAGGATTTTGCCAATATATTCCCGGCCGGTTTCCGACATCGAATCCATGTCGTTTGAGGATATCCTGGAAATGAATGTTTGTATTTTCCGCAAAGGTTCCTGCAAATCGTGGCTGGTCACATGATTGAAAGACTCGAGTTCCCCATTAATTTGTTCCAGTTCGAAATTCCGCTGCTCTATGGCAAAATTCGCCTCATTCTGATCGGTAATGTCGTTCATGATCCCGATAACCGTCCTTTTGTCCTTATGGTCGATGGTCCGGGCAATGGATTTGAAATGACGGATTGCGCCATCTTTCCTGATAACCCTGAAATGCTGGATCAATTGTTTGTTTTCGATTAAGAGTGCCGCAGCTTCTTCAGTAATTTTCTGGCGGTCTTCCGGATGGATAAAAGCGGTGAAACTTTTTCGTGTGGGTTTAAAGGATTGCGGTTCGCAACCCAAAAGCTCGTATAAATTGTCGGAATATTTCAATTCTCCCGTTTTCAAATCCCAGGTCCAGGTGCAAAAACCGCCTATTTTTTCCGCCTGGCGGTTCGATTCATTGGTAATCATCAATTGCCTGTTGGTTTCCTCCATAACCGATAAATCCTTATTGATTTTGAAGTAGGCCATGCTAAAAATGGCTAACGAGAATAACACAATCAACAAAATCAGCAATGGCGTGACTGTTGTCTTGCTCACGTAATTCTCGTTGCGTTTTTCCAGGTAATACTGTTCCAGGGCAATCATTTTATTGGCGTGTACCTCAATGGTATCCATTAGGTTCCTTCCGGTGTCCAGGCTTTCCTTTAAATTCTGCTTGTTCATGGATCCAAGCGAATCCTGGTACATCGAATACCGCAGGTACCCAAACCGGAGCTCAACCATTTCCTCGAGTTTTTCTATGTTTTTTTCTTGTTCGGTATTGTCGGAAGAAAGCCATTTTAATTGAGCTAAAGTGCTTCTGACCTTTATTTTGGAACCCAGGTACGGCTTCAGGTAATTTTTGTCATGGGTCATGATGAAACCGCGCTGGCCTGTTTCCGCGTCCTTTAAGGTAAGCATCAAACGGTCCAGTGCCAGGTGTACTTTATAGGAATGAACGACCCATTTGGTAGAATTGGAGACCTGCAGGGTGTTTTTGTATATAATAGACGACAGGAACAGCAACAGGAAGATAAGGCTCACAAATAGAACTTTAAGAAAAGGGCTGGAGAAAACAAAATCCTTAATCCTCATTTTTCTGTCTTTGCTATTCGATACGCAATAAAAAAGTATCCTTGTTCAGGCTGTCCGTATGGTATTGCCAATTGATGGTCGTGGCAATGTTGAGCGTTTTGATGAGCGAGTCAAAATCGTTGGGTTTCTTGATATAGATATTGGCTCCCCTGACAAAGGATTCCTCAATGTCTTTTTCGCTGGCAGAAGTAGAATAAATGGCAACGGCCATATCGTTCAAATGCTCGAGCTGCTTAATTTCCGCCAGGCATTCCAATCCGTTTTTGCGCGGCATGTTCAAGTCCAGGAAAAGTATATGCGGCAGGATAATGTCAGTCCTTTTCAGGTAAGACATGAGTTCTTCCCCGTCATGTACGACATTTACGTTTGCATTGATTTTTATTTCGGCGAAAGCATCCCTGAAAAAAGTGCGGTCATCTTCGTCGTCATCCGCCAATAATATATAAATAGTGTTTGTTTGCATAAAGTCGGGCTTCAAAATTGTTTTTGAAAAGTTTGTTAAAGATAACTTTTAAATCTCAATATTATTGCGCCTTTTTCCGATTATCCTCTGAAAAGCGGAAGGTGTCAGGCCGGTTATGTTCTTAAATTGCGTACTCAAATGGGCCACACTCGAATAATTGAGTTTGTAGGCGATTTCCGTGAGGGTCAGTTCGTTGATGAGCAAAAGCTGTTTTACCCTTTCGATTTTCTGGATGATGATATAATTTTCGATCGACGTATACGTGACTTCCGAAAAAAGGTTCGAGATGTAACCGTAACTGTGGTTGAGCTTTTCAGCCAGGTACACCGAACTCTTTAAGGTAGTGTCAATGTCGGAAAAAACCATTTCAACAATGGTATCCTTTATTTTCTGGATCAGGATGCTTTTTTGGTTTTCGATGATCTGGATGCCGTATACGGCGAGTTTTTCGGAAAGTTCCTGTAACTTCGCATCGGACACCGCACTTTTGATATTCACTTCCCCAAATCCCAATATTTCATATTCCAGCGCTAATTTTTCGCATTGTTCCTGGATAATTGTTTTGCAAATACTGTTGATATCAAGTTTTAGAAAAAGCCTCATATTTTTTTTCTTATAAATATAGGAATAGTTTGCTGAAATTAACAATTGATTGGGTGTTAAATTTCTAAGCTTCTGAAGTGCCTTAAATTTTAAATAACTTATCTTTGCCTCCCGAATGTTCGGAAGAAAAACGCTTATATGAAGTTTGATTTATTACTAAAAGACCCGCAAACAAAGGCCAGGGCAGGAAGTATCACTACTGACCACGGTGTGATCGAAACCCCTATTTTTATGCCTGTGGGAACAGTTGCTTCTGTAAAAGGAGTGCACCAGAGAGAATTAAAAAACGATATCAATCCGGATATTATCCTTGGAAACACGTATCATTTGTATTTACGGCCGCAAACCGAAATCCTGGAAAAAGCAGGAGGGTTGCATAAATTCATGAATTGGGACCGTAATATCCTGACGGATTCCGGAGGATACCAGGTGTATTCGCTTTCGTCCAACAGGAAAATCAAGGAAGAAGGAGTGAAGTTCAAATCCCATATCGATGGGTCGTTCCATTTTTTCTCTCCTGAAAGTGTAATGGAAATCCAGCGTACCATTGGTGCCGATATCATCATGGCTTTTGACGAATGTACGCCTTACCCTTGTGATTACCGCTATGCCAAACGTTCTATGCACATGACGCACCGCTGGCTGGACCGATGCATTTCGCATTTGGAGAAAGTTCCTGTAAAATATGGTTACGAACAGACTTTTTTCCCGATTGTACAGGGAAGTACTTATAAAGATCTGCGCGAGCAATCTGCAGAATATATTGCCAATGCCGGAGCGCAGGGTAATGCTATCGGAGGGCTTTCGGTAGGGGAACCTGCGGAAGAAATGTATGCGATGACCGAAGTGGTGACCGCTATTTTGCCGGAAGACAAGCCCCGTTACCTTATGGGTGTAGGAACGCCGATCAATATCTTGGAAAATATAGCCTTGGGAATCGATATGTTCGATTGTGTCATGCCTACACGTAACGCCCGGAACGGGATGCTTTTTACGGCCTATGGTACCATCAATATCAAAAACAAAAAATGGGAAGCCGATTTTTCACCGATTGATGAAATGGGGCATACCTATGTAGATACCGAATATACAAAAGCCTATTTGCGCCATTTGTTCGCCGCCAATGAATATTTGGGGAAACAAATTGCGACCATTCATAACTTAGGGTTTTATATGTGGTTGGTTCGTGAGGCCAGAAAGCATATCTTAGCGGGAGATTTCCGTGAATGGAAGGAAAAAATGGTAAAACAGATGAGCCAAAGGTTGTAATCCTAAAGTATAGATTCAGATTTTCATGAAGAAATTGACCATTATAGATAAATATATCCTCAAAAGGTACCTTTCTACTTTTTCGGTGATGCTGCTTTTGTTTATTCCTGTAGGGATTATTGTTGACGTTTCGGAAAAAATCAATAAGATCCTCGAAAACAAAGTGCCGTTTGTAAAGGTTGCCTCTTACTATTTGGATTTTATCATCTATTTTGCCAATTTACTATTTCCTATTTTCCTGTTTTTATCCATTATCTGGTTTACATCCAAACTGGCCAACAATACGGAAATCATAGCTATTTTGAGTTCCGGGATTTCCTTCAGGAGGTTCTTGCGGCCTTATATCATAGGTGCTTCGATAGTATCGTTGTTTGCTTTGCTGATGGGTTTTTTCCTGGTGCCCAAAGCCAGTGAAGGGTTCAAGACTTTCCGGTATATGTATCTGATTGGTAACGGAAGGAACGAAATGCGGGAAACCGAAGATGTTTACCGCCAGATCAGTGATACCGAGTTTATTTTTGTAAGCAATTTTAACCAGGCTGCTAAAACCGGGTATAATTTCGTTTTTGAAAAATTCGACGGGGAACGCCTGATCTATAAAATCTCGGCCACATCCATCCAATGGGAACCAAAAGACAGCACCTATACTTTATTAGGCTACAACAAAAGGACTATTGGGGAATTGAACGATAAGATCGAGACCGAGAATACCAAAAAGATGAAATTCAAGTTCGAGCTGGATGACCTGACGCCGGTCATTTATATTGCCGAAACATTGAACCTTACCGAATTAAACAAATTCATTGAAAAGGAAAGGAAAAGAGGCTCATCCAACATCAACCGTTACCTTGTTGTTAAATACAGAAAATACAGTATCCCGATTTCAGCTTTTATCCTGACGATAATTGCTGTAGCGGTTTCTTCTATGAAACGCCGCGGCGGGATGGGAATCAATCTTGCCATAGGGATCGCGCTGGCCTTCAGTTATGTTTTCCTGGATAAGATTTTCGGTACTCTGGCTGAAAAATCCTCGATAAACCCTATAATTGCGGTTTGGACCCCGAATATCATTTATGGGGCCCTGGCCTTTTACCTGCTTCGAAATGCCAAACGATAAAAAACTCAACAGTTACCTGCACCTTCATTTAATTGTATTTATTTGGGGGTTTACCGCTGTTTTAGGAGCCCTGATTACTTTAGAGGCCTTGCCGCTGGTCTGGTACCGTATGGTTTTTGCGGTCGGGTTTATTTACCTGTATATGTTTTTCAAGAAAATCCCGCTCAGGCTTCCTCCGCGTACCATAATGATTTTCCTGGTAGCCGGTTTGGTCATTGCCATGCATTGGCTCACTTTCTTTAAGGCCATTAAGGAATCAAATATCTCCATTACATTGGCCTGCTTGTCTACAGGTGCTTTTTTTACCTCTATACTCGAGCCGATTTTTTATAAGAAAAAGATGGTTTGGTATGAGATATTCTTCGGATTGATCGTTTTGGCCGGATTGTATTTTGTCATCAATTCCACAGAACAGGATTTTTTCCAGAAAAGCATTTCCTCCAATCTCTCCGGAACCATGAAAGGGGTTTTACTGGCACTTTCGTCTGCTTTCCTGTCGGCTTCTTTTTCGATTATTAACGGAAAATTTGCCAACAAATACGATCCTACGGTTATTTCTTTTTACGAAATCGTGGGAGGAGTTCTGTTTTTGAGCGTTTTTATGGTTTTTACCCAAAGTTTTACCGCTTCTTTTTTCCATTTGTCGTTCAATGACCTGAAATGGCTCTTGATTTTGAGTTCGGTTTGTACGGCCTATGCTTTTATCGCCTCGGTTGGCGTGATGAAATACCTAAGCCCATATACGGTCATGCTTACAATTAATATGGAGCCTATTTACGGAATCCTCCTGGCGTTGGTTGTTTTCAGCGATAAGGAAAAGATGAGCGCCCAGTTTTATATTGGTGCTTTGATTATTTTATCGACAGTTATCCTGAACGGCGTTTTGAAGAACAGGAAGAAATAAAGCAACCGTAACAATTTGAAATTTAATGGGCTACATCCCGGAAAGCTTTAAAAAGAACATTATATCAAATTATACTTTCAAACTCAATTGAAAATTTTATCTTTGTTGATTCAATTTAGTACTAAAACACAAAAATCTTATGGAATATTTAGATTTTGAATTACCTATTAAAGAACTTGAAGATCAGTTGGACAAATGCCAGGTGATCGGACAGGAATCAGACGTTGATGTAACGGCAACCTGCGAGCAGATCCAGCAAAAATTAGAAGCGACCAAAAAAGATATCTATAAGAACCTGACGGCCTGGCAAAGAGTCCAGTTGTCGCGTCATCCTAACCGTCCTTATACTTTGGAGCATATCGCTAACCTGACCGACAATACTTTTTTGGAATTGTTCGGGGACAGGAATTTTAAAGATGACAAAGCCATGGTTGGCGGCTTGGGCAAAATAGGCGGGCAATCGTTTATGATTGTTGGCCAGCAAAAAGGGATCAATACTAAAATGCGCCAGTACCGTAATTTCGGTATGGCCAATCCTGAAGGATACCGCAAAGCACTGCGTTTGATGAAAATGGCCGAAAAATTCGGGATTCCTGTTTTGACTTTGGTGGATACCCCGGGAGCATATCCTGGACTTGAAGCTGAAGAAAGAGGGCAGGGAGAAGCCATCGCCCGTAATATCTTTGAAATGATCCGCTTAAAAGTGCCTATCATTACGGTTATCGTAGGAGAAGGAGCTTCGGGAGGCGCTTTGGGGATTGGTGTTGGAGACAGAGTGTATATGATGGAAAATTCCTGGTATTCTGTAATCTCGCCTGAGAATTGCTCTTCTATCTTATGGAGAAGCTGGGCACACAAAGAACAAGCTGCAGAAGCATTGAAACTGACCTCAAAAGATATGGCCGAGCAAAATTTGGTAGATGGAGTCATTCCGGAACCATTGGGTGGAGCGCATTACGATAAGGCTACTGCTTTCAAATCTGTTAAAGAATATGTATTAAAAGGTTTTGATGAACTGAAAAATTTATCAACAGCCGATTTAATAGAGCAGAGAATGGATAAGTACAGTAAAATGGGACACTTCAAGGAGTAATTTTCTTACAAAAACTATAAGAATCCGAAACCATTACAGTTTCGGATTTTTTTTTGGTTATCAACACAAAATATAAGTTGTCAACAGAGCTTATTAACATTTTAATGATTGTTTTTCTTTCAATTTATTTAGAAATAGAACTAACTTCGCCATATGGAAAACCTCAGAAACGTTAACCCTGTAAGAGTAGATAAAACTACTATTATAAACCTTGAAAAAGGGAAATTGCCGCCACAGGTACTCGATTTGGAAGAGGCCGTGCTCGGTGCGATGATGATTGATAAAAAGGGGGTTGATGAAGTAATTGACATCCTGCAGCCGGATGCTTTTTATAAAGAAGGGCACAAGTATATTTTTGAGGCGATCGTGACTTTATTTAACGATTCGCAGCCGATTGACTTATTAACAGTTTCTGCCCAGTTGAAAAAAATGGCAAAACTGGAGCTGGCCGGTGGTGATTTTTACCTGATCCAGCTGACGCAAAAAATATCTTCTTCGGCGCATATCGAATTTCACTCCAGGATTATCCTGCAGAAATACATCCAGCGAAGCCTGATCAAGATTTCATCCGAAATCATTGAAGAATCGTACGACGAAACCACCGATGTTTTCGATTTGCTGGACAAGGCCGAATCCAAATTATATGAAGTAACCCAAGGGAATATCAAGCGTAGCTCCGAAACGGCGCAAAGTTTGGTTATCCAGGCTAAAAAACGTATTGAGGAAATTGCCGGAAAAGAAGGATTGAGCGGTATCGCTACCGGTTTTGAAATGTTGGATAAAATTACTTCCGGATGGCAACCTTCCGATTTGATTATTATCGCTGCCCGTCCTGGTATGGGTAAAACGGCTTTTGTACTTTCTATGGCCCGAAATATCGCGATCAGTACAAACCATGCGGTGGCTCTGTTTTCGCTGGAGATGTCCTCTGTACAGCTGATAACGCGTTTGATTTCATCCGAAACAAGTTTGTCATCCGAAAAATTACGAACCGGAAAACTGGAAAAGCACGAATGGGAACAATTGAGTGTTAAGGTTAAGGACTTGGAAAAGGCCCCTTTGTTTATTGATGATACGCCTTCGCTTTCTATTTTCGATTTGCGTGCCAAAGCCAGAAGGCTAAAATCCCAACATGACATCAAGATTATTATTGTAGATTACCTCCAATTGATGACAGCGGGTGGCGGCGGTAAAGGCGGCGGGAACCGTGAGCAGGAAATTTCGACGATTTCCAGGAACTTGAAAGCCCTTGCAAAAGAACTGGATGTGCCGGTAATTGCACTATCCCAGCTATCGCGTGCCGTAGAGACCCGTGGTGCCAGCAAAAGGCCGTTGCTTTCCGACCTCCGTGAATCTGGGGCGATTGAGCAGGATGCGGATATTGTGTCATTTATTTACCGTCCCGAATATTATAAAATTGACGAGTGGGATGACGATGAGCATTCGCCAACACAAGGCCAGGCTGAATTTATTATTGCAAAACACCGTAACGGTAGTTTGGAAAACGTTCGTTTGAAATTTATCGGACAGTTTGGTAAGTTTGACAATTTAGATGACTACAGCGCCGGATATGACGATTTGCCTTCCAAAATGAATTTGGACGACAATCCTTTTATAACCAAAAACCTTCCTTCGGCCAATGAAGCTTTTGGAAGTAACCTGAATAATTTTGACGACGACAGCGATGTCCCGTTTTAAGAATACTGCAAAAACAAAAAAGGCTCCGATTAAGGAGCCTTTTCTATTTAAATCCCTTGGGATTTTTTATAATTTCACCAGGTGGAAATTGAATTCCGATAGTGTCTGATTGCCTTCCGTATTGTTTTTTGGGCAATATTCAGGTTTGAATGCAGGATTATAAGCCCACTCTTCGCTATGCACATGGCAACCGTCTTTGGTCAGGTATACACATCCTTCGTATGGTTTGTATCCGTTGGCGGTTATACGTATGTTCATTTTCTCATAAACCTTACCGTTATTTGTAAATCCGGAAAGGATAGCATATGAACCGTTTACATTCTCAATAGATTGTTTTGTTGCAAAGAACCTGTTCCGTTTTACCTGAACATCAATTTTTTGAACATCGATTTTTTGAAATGTAGCAGCATCTAAAATCATCCCTTTAAGGAGCAATGTGTTTTTTGATGTTGAAACAGGCGACAAATCAATAATATTCGATTTCTTTTCTTCATTTGAAGCATACAGGCTTGATCCTGACAAGGCTAAAATCCCTGAAGTTAAAAGGGTAGTATTCTTTACAAATAATCTTCTCTCCATGTGTTTCTTTGTTAGTGATTATACAAATATTAGAAATTTTTTAAAAATAAGAAAGAGGCTGTCGCAAAAGACAGCCTCTTTGTAAGACTTTTCAGATTTAATTATTTTTTAATAATCAATCGTTGAGTTTTAATCTTAGTTTGGTTCTCACCGCGTATGAAATATACTCCTTCAGCCAGGCTGTCTAAGTTTATTGTGTTCACACTATTGGCAATAACCTTGAATGTTCTTACAGTTTGCCCTAATTGGTTGATCACTGCAAATTCACCATCGAAACTAGATTTGATATTTACGATATCCTTACTTGGATTAGGGTAAAGCATGAAGCTTTGATTCGCTTCAAATTCTTCGTTTCCTAATGTACATCCTGATGTTACAGTACAAGCACCCATAGTAATTACAACTCCGTAAGAACCACTAGTAGCAGGTGTAAATGTCTGGCTTGTCGCTCCAACAACTGGAGTGTTAGGACATTCGAACCATTGGTATGTTGCACCAGCCTGATTGGCCGTGAAAGTATTTCCAACCAAAGTAACTGAAGGATCAAGAACTGATGGTTCAGTGATGGTAATAGTTTCAGTTGTGAAACATCCGTTAGCATCTGTAATAGTTACCGTATACGTACCAGCAGCTAAACCTGAAGCTGTAGCAGCTGTTCCTCCTGAAGGAGCCCAAGAATAAGTATAACCTGGAGTTCCGCCGGAAACGCTTACTGTAGCAGATCCGTTAGTATCACCGTTACAAGTCGCATTTGTCTGGCTTGGTGTTACAGAGATTGCTGTTGGTTCAGTAATAGTAAAGATTTCAGTATCAGAACATCCGTTAGCATCTGTAACGGTTACTGTATACGTTCCAGCTGTTAAGCCTGAAGCCGTAGCAGCCGTTCCTCCAGTAGGAGCCCAAGAATACGTATATCCTGGAGTTCCACCGGTAACACTTACTGTAGCAGAACCTGTCGCACCACTGTTGCAAGACACGTTAGTTTGTGCCGCACCAGATGCCACTAAAGCAGTTGGTTCGGTAATAGTAAAGATTTCAGTATCAGAACATCCGTTAGCATCCGTAACAGTTACCGTATACGTTCCAGCTGTTAAGCCGGTAGCTGTAGCAGCTGTTCCTCCTGAAGGAGCCCAAGAATAGGTATATCCAGGAGTCCCGCCGGCAACACTTACTGTAGCAGATCCGTTAGTACCACTGTTGCAAGCAACATTGGTTTGAGCTGCAGGAGTTACCACTAAAGCATTAGGTTGAGTGATTGTAAAACTTTGCGAACCTGTACAACCGTTCGCATCTGTAACAGTTACCGTATACGTTCCGGCCGCTAAACCAGAAGCCGTAGCCGCTGTTCCTCCAGAAGGAGCCCAAGAATAGGTATATCCAGGAGTTCCATCAGAAACGCTTACTGTAGCAGATCCGGTAGTACCACCGTTACAGGCAATATTGGTTTGTGCTGCAGGAGTTACCACTAAAGCATTTGGTTCAGTAATAGTGAAAGTTTCAGTATCGATACATCCGTTAGCATCTGTAACAGTTACTGTATATGTTCCAGCCAATAAACCTGAAGCCGTAGCAGCTGTTCCTCCAGTAGGAGCCCAAGAATATGTGTATCCTGGAGTTCCACCAGTAACACTTACTGTAGCAGATCCGTTTGCATTACCGTTGCAAGACACATTGGTTTGTGCTGCGCCAGATGCTACTAAAGCATTTGGTTCAGTAATTACAAAGTTTTGTGTACTAGTACAATTATTAGCATCTGTAATTATTACAGTATAGCTTCCTGCGGATAAACCAGTTGCTGAAGCACCAGTTCCACCGAAAGGAATCCAAGAATAAGTATAACCCGGAGTTCCGCCTGTAACGTTTACTGTAGCAGTTCCGTTAGCGCCACCGTTACAAGACACATTGGTTTGTGAAGTTGTTGCAGCAATTGCTGTTGGTTCTGTAAGTGTAAAAGAATTGCTATCAGTACATCCGTTAGCATCTGTAACAGTTACTGTATATGTTCCAGCCGATAAACCAGAAGCAGTAGCTGCTGTTCCTCCGGATGGAGCCCATGAATAAGTATAAGGAGCCGTTCCTCCACTTGCCAGTACAGTAGCAGAACCATTTGCTCCGCTGTTGCAAGATACATTGGTTTGAGATGCTCCTGTAGCGCTTAAAGCTGATGCAGGTTGTGTAACTGAAATTCCAGCTACAGTTCCTGTACATCCGTTCGCATCAGTAATAATTACAGAGTAGCTTCCGGCTGCCAATCCTGTTCTGTCTTCGGTAGTGATACCACCACCCCAGTTGTAAGTATAAGGTCCTACACCTCCTGTTGGAGTAAGGTTGATTGCTCCGTTATTCCCTCCGTTACAAGCGATATTAGTTACAACGGTTGTTCCGCTTATTGCTGTCGGTTCCGTAACTGTAATTCCAGAAACAGTTCCTGAACATCCGTTCGCATCAGTAATAATTACCGAGTAAGTTCCGGCCGCCAATCCTGTCCTGTCTTCGGTAGTGATACCACCACCCCAGTTGAAAGTATAAGGTCCTACACCTCCTGTTGGAGTAAGGTTGATTGCTCCTGTATTCACTCCGTTACAAGCCACATTGGTAACTACTGTAGTTCCGCTTACTGCTGCTGCCGGTTGTGTAACTGTGATTGGACCTACAGTTGTTGAACATCCGTTATCATCGGTAATCGTTACAGAATAACTTCCCGCTGCAAGCCCTGTTCTGTCTTCGGTAGTAATACCACCGCCCCAGTTATAAGTATATGGTGCTGTACCTCCTGTTGGAGTAAGGTTGATTGCTCCTGTATTACCAGCGTTACAAGCAACATTGGTAACTACTGTAGTTCCGCTTAACGCTGCTGCAGGTTGCGTAACTGAAATTACAGCTATCGTTCCTGTACATCCGTTGCTATCAGTGATGGTAACAGAATAAGACCCGGCTGTAAGGCCTGTTCTGTCTTCTGTAGTGATACCACCGCCCCAGTTATAGGTATAAGGTGCTGTACCTCCTGTTGGAGTAAGGTTGATTACTCCTGTATTTCCTCCAAAACAAGCAATATTAGTAACTATTGTCATTCCGGCTACTGCTGATGATGGTTGTGTAACTATAATTGGAGCTACAGTTCCTGTACATCCATTAGCATCGGTAATGGTTACCGAGTAGCTTCCGGTTGCTAATCCTGTTCGGTCTTCGGTAGTTATACCACCGCCCCAATTGAAAGTATACGGTCCTACACCTCCTGTTGGAGTAAGGTTGATTGCTCCTGTATTCCCTCCGAAACAAGCAACATTGGTTACAACGGTTGTTCCGCTTACTGCGGCTGCAGGTTGTGTCACTGTAATTCCAGCTACCGTTCCTGTACATCCGTTAGCATCGGTAATCGTTACTGAGTAGCTTCCGGCTGCAAGACCTGTTCGGTCTTCTGTAGTAGCACCGCCAACCCAGTTGAAAGTATAAGGTCCTACACCTCCTGTTGGAGTAAGGTTGATTGCTCCATTATTTCCACTGAAACAAGAAACATTGGTTACAACGGTTGTTCCGCTTACTGCTGCTACAGGTTGTGTAACTGTAATTCCAGCTACAGTTCCTGTACATCCGTTAACATCGGTAATGGTTACCGAGTATGTTCCGGCTGCCAATCCTGTTCTGTCTTCTGTAGTAGCACCGCCAACCCAGTTGAAAGTATACGGTCCTACACCTCCTGTTGGAGTAAGGTTGATCGCTCCTGTATTTCCACTGAAACAAGCAACGTTAGTAACTACTGTAGTTCCGCTTACTGCTGCTGCCGGTTGTGTCACTGTAATTCCAGCTACCGTTCCGGTACATCCATTGTTATCAGTAATAGTTACCGAGTATGTTCCGGCTGAAAGTCCTGTTCTGTCTTCAGAAGTGATACCACCACCCCAGTTGAACGTATAAGGTCCTACACCTCCAGTTGGAGTAAGGTTGATTGCTCCGGTATTTCCACCGTTACAAGCAATATTGGTTACAACGGTTGTCCCGCTTATTGACGTTGGTTGTGTCACTGTAATTCCAGCTACCGTTCCGGTACATCCGTTAGCATCGGTAATCGTTACCGAGTAGCTTCCGGCTACAAGCCCAGTTCTGTCTTCTGTAGTAGCACCACCAACCCAGTTGAAAGTATAAGGACCTGTTCCTCCTGTTGGAGTAAGGTTGACTGCCCCTGTATTTCCACCATTACAAGCAACATTGGTAACTACTGTAGTTCCGCTTACTGCTGCTGCCGGTTGTGTTATTGTAATTCCAGTTACACTTTTTGTACATGAGTTAGCATCGGTAATAATTACCGCGTAGGTTCCGGCTGCCAATCCTGTTCTGTCTTCTGTAGTTACACCACCGCCCCAGTTGAAAGTATAAGGTGGAGTTCCACCAGATGGAGTCAGGTTGATAGCACCATTACTTCCACTGAAACAAGCAACATTGGTTACAACGGTTGTCCCATTTAAAACCGGAGGTTGTGTAATAGTATAATTACGAATAGCTGAACATCCTATATTATCAGTCACAGTTACAGTATAGCTTCCTGCCATTAAACCTGTAGCTGTTGCACCTGTTCCTCCTGAAGGAGCCCAGGAATAGGTATAAGGAGCGATTCCTCCGGTAGGAGTTACTGAAGCTACACCGTTACTTCCACCATTACAAGACACATTGGTTTGTGTAGCTGAAGAAGTATTGATATTCGATATGGTTAACGTTCCTTGATTCGAGTTTGTAGAACAAGCAATCGTTGGATTTAAAGCAATGCATCGGTATGCATAACCGCTCATTCCAACTGTTGCGCCTGTAATCGTTAATGTATTGGTTGTAACATTAGAATAAGGCAAGGTATTGGTTAAATCTGTAAATCCGCTACCGGTATTTACCTGCCACTGATAGCCGGTTGCACCGGTTGCAGTGATTCCGAAAGTTGTATTGCCCCCTGCGCAGATAGACTTGTTTAGAGGATTTACGGAAACCACCGGAGGCGTACAAGGTGGTGTTTCAAATAATCTAAGATTATCTATTGCCACTTCTTCAACAACACTGGTCATGGACATGTTCATGTATAGTGTCAAAGTAGTTCCTGTTCCAGCAATTGTTCCTGTGAATTCAGTAAAAGCACTTGTCAAGGCAGTTGCTGCAGGATCTCCATTACCATCAAAATCAGCATCAGGGTAGAGATTACTGTTAGAATTAGCCAATGGGTAAAAACTCAACAGATTTTGAACAGCTCCTCCATCTATCTTGTATTGTATTGACATATAATCATCAACTAATGAAGAAGAAGCTGTACCGTCGTCATAAGCATTTCCAAAGAAATTTCCAGCCGCAAATAATCCTTTCAATGATAGTCCGGATTTCCCGGAGATATTCACTGTCCAGGTTACGGTTTTAAGCACATTGGCTGCTGTTACCGGTGTAAGTCCGTTGTCGGTATCTTCACCTGCCCAGAATTTAGTTCCTTCCATTCCAGTATAAACAGCTCCGCCACTTGGCCCTCCCTGAATTGAAACACCGGCTGTATTTGTGCGGTTGAAAATTCTGTCTACACTTGTCGTGAATGCGGTCGGCGCATTCCTCACACCACTCGAAGGAGCTCCGGTGTCTTCAAAAGTGTCGCTCCAGAACTGCGTCTGGGCATGGCCCCTTATAAAAAAGAGGCACGACATGATTAATAAAAAAGTAATTTTTTTTCTCATGAGTAATTAGTTAAAGTTATTATTTTAAAGATACCATCCATCGCTGGATAAGTTTAATTGAATTGGGTTCCGATTAAAAATTTTTGTGTATTCAGTTGTTTGGAAGTCATAATCCCTTCCTCTGTGCTTATAATTTCAATTGCAATTTGTTTGTTATCTGAGGAGGCTACATTTAAACTTTGGTCTTTAGCGATCGAAACAATCATACCGGGAGCCAGCCCGTTATGTGGTTCGTCCCGTACCGAAGCTGCAATGATTTTCACCTGTTCACCCTGAAAGGTAGCATCAGCACCAATATTCCATGGGTTGCAAGCATTGATTAAAGCCGTTATTTCCTGTGCGCTCATTCTTTTCCAGTGAATGTAGGTGTCTGAAAAATCAGGCTTTTCAAAATAATACGCCTTTTCTTTCTCTTGTGGAGTGTTTGGGATCTTGTTGGCATATTGTACCATATTTGCAGTATTCAATACCACGTGTGCCATTCTTTCGCTTAATTTTACCGTAAGCTTGCCATACGTGTCATTGGTATCTATAGGTACGATATCCTTGAAAATGATATTCCCTTCATCAAATTTTGAATTCATGAAATGAACACTCACTGCTGTTTCTTTCTCCTGGTTCCTCAATACTTCAAAAATAGGCATAGGGCCTCTGTATTGGGGTAATTGCGCAGGGTGGAAGTTGATGAATTTCTCTGTTCCATATGCTAAAATGTCTTCCGTAATCAGAAATGGAAAAGAAATGGAAAAGATATAATCAGGTTGCATTTCTTCAATCCATTCTTTCATGGAAGACATACTCTTTTTATCTGGAAAAGACCTAAAAGACATTCCGTTTTCTTCCGATTCCTGTTCCAATGCATCAATAATCCTATCATCTCCTTTACCAATTCCAACACCACATAAAAACTTCTCATACGCCAGCAATTGCAATGCTTTGAATGCAAATTTCCCGCCACACAATACAAGTATTTTTTTCTGTTCTTCCATTATATACAGGTATAGCTGTTAAACCATGAAGAGGTAACAGTATTCAATTCCAGTTCAGCTAAGGCTTCAAATTCTTCTGTCGTGCTATCAATAATACCATCCAGCTCTACCTGGCACATTCCATTTTCTGTAGGAACGATCCGGGCATTATACATAGGGCTTACGGAAGTATTTGTTTTAGCGTGAAATGTGATTTTCCCTCTTGGGCTTGTAAATTCGAAAGTATGTAACGCTTCAGCCGTTTTAGTGATGTTATTTTTGTTTTCTTTTAAAAGTGACAATGCTTTTAATGCGATTTGCGCACTTTCCCAACTTAGTAAAGAGAATAAATTAGGTGTTTTGCCAGTGGCTTCTATCGCTTCTATGAATATGCGATTTTCTTCATTGTCAATGGATTTGGCCCAAGCCGCAACTCCTCTGGTATTATTGCTTGGATAGATTGCCTCTTCCAACATGGTTTCTTCAAACCCGAAAGGAGAAAGGTAAATAGGTGTGTCCTGATTTAAATGTTCTTTTATTTCTTTGAAGTGCCATTGCATATAATCACCGCTGAATAACGTCAATACTGCAGCATCTTCGAAATCATCCAGGTGTTTTTTTAACGGAGCCATCGAAAATTCTTCTTTTATATGGCCTGTAGCGTGGTTAAAGCAAATGGTTCCTCCGGCGTCTTCAAATCCTTTGGATAAACTATAAGTTTGCAAATAGCCACCATCATAATAGTTGGTTACCATGCCACCTTTTTTATATCCGTCATTCACTGCTTGTTTTGATGAAAGCCAGGCTCCCAGTGCATTGTGGAGTGAATGGTAAAAAACATTTGGGCTTACAGACCATTCCTGCGGGAGGTTGGCCCCGGCATCCAGTACAATGAGCATTTTGTTGGCAGCCAGGAAAAGCGGCCTAAGCAGTTGAGCTGTACGGTGCCCTATGTAAGCAATTACAATATCGGCATTTTCTTCTAATAAGAGTTTTTCAGCACTTCGGTAACATTGCTGTTTTTCAGCGCCAAAACCTATATTTTCTGTAACAATCCTGATATCACTCCGCCCCAATTGCTGCAATCCGGAACGCAAGCCTTCATACAGGTCAAAACCTATTGTTTTATAATAAGTGGAGCGAACTAATAAGATTCCTATTGTTTGCATAATATTGTAAATGAGAAAAGGAAATTTTCCAACTGGAAAATTTCCTTTTATAAATTGTATTAGTTTCTACTAGGGAATATACCTTCAGTAGCAATGGAATAATTGATGCAAAGGTATGGGTTCAGAAGACTGAAAGGTTGTGATCCTCCTGCAACATCTGTGGTTCCCGTAAGTGTACCAGGAGCAAGGGCTTTTCCTGCTTGAGGACCTTCCGCATATAAGGCAGCAGTATTATTTCCAGCTAAATAAGCACCATCAGGAAGATTTGAATCCGCAACGTTGTTATTTACAGGTAGATTCACTCTTGCAGCAGTAAGACCATGAACATGCATTGGCATATTATTGGTAGTTAAAGTTGTGTTTTCGGTTCCGGATACTTGTCCCATTTGGTAAGGAGAAAGACCTGGCCCTTGTCCTTGCCCGATTGGACGACGTCCTTGTAAGTCAGGAAGGGCGAAAGTAGTCTGGCCGTTTCCGCCATACGTTGTTCCTAATAATGAAAAAAGAGCTGTGTTTTGTGCAATTGACAAAATTTGCCCTTGGCAGGTCATGTACCCTCTTGGGGCAAAATTGAACCCAAAAATTTTAATCTCTCCAATAAATGGTTCTGTAGACATAGTTTTTATATTTAGTTGTTTAACAATACGTAATGTTGTCTTATGATTATAAAGATATAAATTAAAAACTTTACTTGTTAAAATAATTTTAACCTCTTTTTTAGTGTAAAAATCAAGCGCTAAATTACTTTTTATTGCCCACTTTTCTGCACGTATTTCTACGTGATTTTTTAAAAATATTTCTAAACGCTTGATTATTAATAAGAAATATCTTGATTGTTTCTTGTTTTTTGTTGATTTTTTTAGTTTTTATACTATTAATCTGATAAAATAGAAAATCTCGAAAAAATACGCTGAAGAATCGCTTTTAAGAAAGAAAATTTATTGGCCATAAATATAAATCGCATGCTTTCAATATTTTGAATCGGCAACATTATATCTATGCTAAATTTTAGTATTTTTTTTGTTAAAATAAAGAAAAATAGTAATTTTAGCCTATATTTATACTAACTAAAAACCTAAAAATTATGGATCAGAAAACTACATCAAACAAAAGTATCGAAGAAAATGTGATCTCTCTGGAAACAGCTCAGGAATGGGCGGCAAGATGGAGAATGAATCCGGAAAACACGGTTAAGGCCCATTTAATCCCACGAGTTGACATCAACGAGCTCCTGGCGGAAAAATATGTGGTGGATGTACGTGCTTATATCGGGGTTGATGATGACGGTGTCAATAAATTAATGCTGGTAGGCGTTGACGCTGACGGAAAAGACCTAATCAATGATTCCAATCAGCAATACATATATGACTTTACGCAACCATGCCCTAATACATGCGATGTGGACAGTCCTCTATATACGTTGAAGCCGTAAATGATAGAGATTTTTGCTGATATTGGATATGTAATTTTAGTAATTAATCTAATACTGTTTAGTAAAGGCTTTTCTAAATTTGGAAAAGCCTTTAGAATTTTTACCCTATATACAGGAGTCATGTTTATTATCCAGATGGTTTCCTGGCTGTTGAAATGCCTGAGTATCAATAACCTGTTTTTGTCTCATTTCTATTTTATCATCCAGTTTATCATTTTGAGTTTTTTTTACATCACTATCCTGACAGAGGAGTATCAGAAGAAAATAGTCAAAATAGGCTTGGCCTTGGGATTATCGGCTTTGGGAATCCAATATGCCATTAATAAAGACGCTTTCTATTCATTCAATTTATTTGAAATATTCATCACGTCCTTCCTGCTTATCATATATGCCACGCTTTACTTCTATAACCTGCTGAACGAGAAAAGGAAGTTTTATTATATCAATATGGGGATCCTGATTTACCTTTTCGGAAGCACTGTTTTGTTCCTGGCAGGTAATTTAGTGGCTACATTGGTTTCGAAAACGAACAGGATAACATGGATTTTGAATGCATTTTTATACATCGTCTACCAGCTGTTTGTTTGGATTGAATGGCAGAAGAATTTTTCTCATAAGAAACCGGAGGAAGCATTATGACAGAAAGAGCAATTCCTGAAAACGAATTAATAAGCGTTATTATTTATACGTGCATCGGTTTTTTGCTGATGAGCTTAGTTTTGGTCCTTTTTTTTTATTTTTCAAGGAAGAAAATCGTGAAAAGCACCCTGGAAAAAAAGAATCTGGAACTGCAGTACCAGAAAGACCTGCTCCAGGCGACCATCCTCACGCAGGAAGACGAACGCAAACGCATTGCCCGTGACCTGCACGACGATATCAGTTCAAAATTGAATGTGGTATCGCTCAACAGTTATTTGCTGGCGGCTTCGGAACTGACACAAAAAGAAGTGGTTGAAATTACTTCCAATATCATCAATCTGACTGCCAAGGCATTGGAAAATTCGCGCAGGATAGCCCACGACCTGTTGCCTCCGACTTTGGATAATTTCGGGCTCCATGCCGGTGTTGAAGAATTGTGCATGGAATTCAGCAGCAGTAAATCGGTGGTGGTCAATTACGAGAACCGGATCCATTTCAGTAATTCGGAAAACGACAGGCTTTTGCATGTTTTCAGGATTTTGCAGGAACTGATGAACAATTCCCTGCGCCATGGCAAGGCTACGGTAATCACGATTCTTTTTGAAGAAAAAAACGGGTTGAGGATTTGTAAATATTCAGATAACGGAATCGGCTTTGATGTAAACAGCCAAGGTTCCAAAAACGGCCTCGGAATGAAGAATATAGAAAGCCGGATTGCTTTTTTAAACGGCGCCATTTCTATTAATTCATTGCTAAACAAAGGTGTCGAAGTAGTTTTTAATTTTTAAGTTATGAGTGATGTTATTAAACTAATTTTAGTTGACGACGAAGTTTTATTCAGGAAAGGGATTTCTTTTTTGTTGGAAAGGGAGAAAAATATCAAGATTATTTTTGAAGCCTCCAACGGAAGCGAGCTTATCGAATTTTTACACAAAACCGATGAGCATCCGGACATTGTCATAACAGACCTGAAAATGCCGACGCTCAATGGAGTGGAAACCACAAAGATCATGCACAATGATTTTCCGCATATCAAGATAATTGCCTTAACAAGCTACAATACGAAAACTTTTGTGGCCAATATGATTAATGTGGGAGCGGTTTCGTACCTGATGAAAAACACAACGCCGCAGGAACTGCTAACCACTATTAATGAGGTGGCTTCCAAAGGGTTTTATTACAATGATTATGTGATGAAAATCATCCACGATAACATTTCGGTAGGCAAAAAAACCAAAAGTAATTTTGATACCAATTACCTTACGGCACGCGAAACCAAAATCCTGCAATTGATCTGCGAACAGAAAAATACGGTAGAAATCGCCGATCAGCTTTTTATCAGCCCAAGGACAGTCGAAGGGCACAGGAACAACCTGCTGCTCAAAACCGAATCCAGGAACATTGCCGGATTGGTTGTGTATGCCATTCAAAACGAGATCGTAGTCATCGATAATTATTCCTGAATTCCTTCAGGAACATGATTTTGGGCTTGCGGAAATATTTTTTTGCAATTTAACGGATTATAAAGACATTTTTAAGGCTCTTCCTTTATATCTTTGATTTAAAATTATATAAAGTGATGTTCAAAAAATCAGTATATATTTTACTTTTTCTCATTTCTTTTGCAGCAAAAGCCTCTTTTATCTTGCTGCCGATGGATGAGACTTCACAGCAAAACCATCTCAAAGCCTATGGGATAACCTATTGGGCCCTGGATAAGCAATACAAGGCAAGCTGGCTGCTGAACTACCGCGGCGGTTCTTTTTTATTGCCCGATGCGCCGGAAATCAGGAAAGAATGCCAGATCAGGGGTGTGAGCTTTGAAGTGCTTTCCGATGGAGAAGCCAATCAGATACTGGAAGAAATATCCAGCCCTTCCCAAAATATGGAAACCGTCGTATTGGAAAAAGCGCCTAAAGTAGCCGTTTATTCCCCGCCGGGCAAACAGCCTTGGGATGATGCCGTTACTTTGGTACTGACGTATGCCGAAATCCCTTTTGTGACCGTTTATGATGAAGAAGTACTCGGAGACCAGTTACTGCTTTACGATTGGCTGCATTTGCACCACGAGGATTTTACAGGGCAGTATGGTAAATTTTTCGGAGCCTACCGGAACGCGCCCTGGTATATTGACCAGAAAAAAGATGCCGAAGCCCTGGCACAAAAACTGGGATATAGTAAAGTTTCCCAGGAAAAATTGGCAGTAGCCAAAAAAATAAGGGATTTTGTCATTGGTGGCGGTTTCATGTTCGCCATGTGTTCGGCTACGGACAGTTTCGATATCGCGCTTTCGGCAGAAGGAGTGGATATTTGCGAACCCATGTTTGATGGTGATGAAAGTGATGGAAACTACCAGTCTAAAATCGATTACAATAAAACATTTGCTTTCAAGGATTTTATTTTGGAAAGAAGGCCGGAAAAATATGAGTTTTCCAATATCGATATGACCGAAAAAAGAGTGGTACCTTTCGAAAAAGATTATTTTACCTTAATGGAATTTTCGGCAAAATGGGACGTCATCCCAAGCATGTTGTGCCAGGACCATACCCAGTTGATTAAAGGTTTTATGGGCCAAAGCACTGCTTTTGACCGTGACCTGATTAAATCCAATGTATTGATTTTAGGGGAAAACCAGCTAAATGGCGAAGCCCGTTACATTCATGGGCAAAAAGGAAAAGGCTTTTTTACGTTTTACGGTGGCCATGACCCCGAAGATTTCCAGCATAGGGTAGGGGATGAACCGACCGTGTTGGACCTGCATCCGAACTCACCGGGTTTCCGTCTCATTTTGAACAATGTCTTATTCCCGGCTGCGAGAAAGAAAAAAATGAAAACATAACACCCTTCCTTTAAAGTAAAACGCAAAACCGTACTTTACCCATGAACTTTAATTCTATTTTGCAGGAAGTGTTCCAGGAAGCGAAAACTTTCCCTGTCATTGGAAATGTCGCGTCGACAATCCCTGAATTGTCCACGGTAAATCCCGATAAATTTGGAATCCACCTGACCACTATTGACGGGGAGGATTTCGGGATCGGCGACAGCAATGAAAAATTTTCTATCCAATCGGTTTCAAAAGCACTGACCGTAGCGATGGCTTTTACTTTTTTGGATGAAAAAATCTGGGAAAGAGTAGGAGTCGAACCTTCGGGAAACCCTTTTAATTCACTCGTCCAGCTGGAATATGAAAAAGGAATCCCACGAAACCCGTTTATCAACGCCGGCGCTTTGGTAATTGCCGACATGCTGGTTTCAAAGCTTTCAAACCCGAAAGAAGATTTCCTGGGTTTCATCAGGATGATCTCCGGTTGCAACACCATCGATTTTAACCTGAAGGTGGCACAATCCGAAAAGGAAACCGGTTTCAGGAATGCCGCATTGGCCCATTTTTTAAAGTCGTTTGGTAATATCAACAATGATGTCGAGACGGTACTTGATTTTTACTTCCACCAGTGTTCTTTGGAAATGACCTGTCAGGAACTGGCGCATTCTTTTTTCTTTTTTGCCAATGAAGGAAAAACACGGTACGGACAGCAAATACTAACCAAAAGCCAGGTGAAAAGGCTCAATGCCTTGATGCAGACTTGCGGTTTTTACGACGAGTCCGGCGAATTTACCTATAAAGTGGGATTGCCCGGAAAAAGCGGTATCGGAGGAGGGATTGCGGCACTTTACCCTAAAAATTTCGTAGTGGCTACCTGGTCGCCTCGGCTTAATGAAAAAGGAAATTCGGAGTTAGGGATGTCTGCCCTGGAACTTTTGACCACGAAAACAGGTATGTCTATATTTTAAATTAAAAAAACCAATCAAGATGACTGGTTTTTTAATTCGGCAAGCAAAGGGAAATAGCGTTCCTTCACAATATTGAAATGCCATCGCTGGTGACCGGGGATCATAAAAGCCATCGCCAGCACCGAATATTCGGAACCATTAAAGCCTTGGCCGGATTTTAGCAGCATTTCGGGCGAAAAAGAGGCATACAAGGCAATATAATTTTTGCGTACCAGGATAAGTTCGGCCAGTAAATCTTCGATAGTCCTGCGGTTTGCATCGGCATTGTTGGCGTAAAGATCTTCGTCAAAAGCGAGCATTTTTTGTGAATCGCCTCTTGAAAAAGCGGTCATCCTGTAACTGAAAACCCGTTCGGTATCAATCATATGCTGCAGGATGTCTTTTGCTGTCCATTTGCCGGGTGCATATATTTCTTCCCCCAAGGCTTTCCACTGGGCAACCGGAAGGTTTTCGAGTTCTTCCAGGCTTATCTGAAGTACTTCCGTGAAAGAAAGGTCATCGGTTAAATTGATGTACCGGTCAAAATATTCCGGCATTTTTGAAATAGCTGATTTTTGCATGATTGTTCGTTTTTTGATTGATTCCGGATTATTCTATCCTTGTTAATTCCATTTTCCAGTTCCATTCCCATGTCCTTCCGTTATCGGTTGAAAAAGCCTGCGACCATTTCGGCTGCTGAGGATTTGTGGCATCCCATTGGTACAGTACAAGGATTTCCTGGTTGTTAAAGACATCATTCGCATAAAACCGTCCGAGGCCGTTTTCATAAGAGCCCGTTACAGGTTTTTCGTCCATTGTTGTGCCGTTGCTGTCTACCCAGTATATTTTCCATAATTTGGTTTCTTTATTGAAAAGGCGGATAGCCATTCCTTCAAAAGGCGTTCCGTTGTTGTTGGAATAGAAGTTTTCGATGTTCCCAAAGCCGTTTAAAGTTTTTTTCATGTGTAATTCCGCTTCAAATTCGATCCATTCGTCACTATTGGCGAGCCTGGATTTCAGCATCCGGTTGTGTACTTTCCATTTGCCTTGCAGGAAGTCGAAATCATTTTCCGAAGAAGTGCTTGAGGGTTTGATGTCTAAGGTTTTTGTTTTTTTGATTGATGTCAGTTCCATTGTTTTTGTTTTAGAAGTTTGAGCGTTTGCAGTAAGTGCCGCTATTGAAAAAAGCAGCAGCAGTTGTTTTTTTGAGATTTTTCATGATTGTTCGATTTTTGATTGATGATTGGAGATGATTTTAATTGGAATGGATTAAACGGCTGAGTTGCCTTTCGCTTTGCAAACCCACCTGTAACGCTATGTCTAATCGGGTCAGGTCAGGGTTTTTCATGAATTCTTTGATTTTTTCCTTTCGGATTACCGTGATATAGTCATTGACAGTAATGTCGGTTTCTTTTTTGAATATCCGGGTGAAATTACGTTCGCTCATGCAGGCGATTTCTGCTAATTCGCTCAGGTTTGCTTTTTGGTTGATATTTTCAACAATCCAATCCTGGGCTTTATGGATTCCCGAATGGATGTGGTTCCTGAAGCCCAGCAATTCGCTTTCCTGCTTCTGATTGCCGTTCCGCCTATTGTAAACGACTAATTCCCGGGCCACAAGATGCGCAAAATAACTTCCTTTCAATTCTTCAATAATATGTAGGGTCACATCGATGCCCGAAGCAATTCCGGCACTGGTGTAAATGCCTCCCTGTTGGGTGAAAAGAATATTGTCTATCACTTTGGCCTTTGGGTATAATTCCTGTAATTGTTGTGTCCTTTTGAAATGAGTGGTACACGGAATGTTGTTCAGTAGGCCACATTCGGCCAATACAAAAGCGCCGGCGCAAATGCTTACCAGTTGTACTCCCGAATGGTAATTCTTGATGATCCAATGAAATAAATCAGTGTTTTTTTTGAAGGTATCGGAAATCAGGTAACTCGCATTCGATCCTGGAATAATCAAGAAGTCCCCTTTGTTGAGCCGTACTTCCGAAAAATGTTTCAAACCGGCAATGGGCAGCCCTGCGGTAGAAATGACGCCATTTTCCAGGCAGCAGTATTCTATTTCGAAATCAGCGCCAAAATCTATGGCTTCCAGGATTGCCTGGTCCGGCCCGGCTAAATCCATAAGGTGGATTTGTGGTAAAATCAGGAATGCAAATTTTAGTTTCATTTTTTGTCAATCATAAATTACCTTACAAAGATAAACACTTAAACAATTACTGATTGGTCAATAAAAGGACATTTTCGGCCAAATAAAAAAGCCAATCGTTATGATTGGCTTTTGTTTTAAAGCTGCTGCAGCTTTTGTATTTATTTGTTGTTTTCGATTACATAATCGAGGACTTTTCGCATCAAATGCACACGGTCTTTGCCTTGAACATTGTGTTTGTGCATCGGATAAGGAAAGAAATCAACCTGTTTTTCCGCCTCTACAAATTTTTTGATCAGGGCAAAATTTTGCTGCATGACTACAACATCATCGCTTGTACCGTGAATAAGAAGGAATTTCCCCTTTAGGTTTTTTACATAATTCAACGTGCTGGATTCGTCAAATCCTTTTGGGTTTTCCGCCGGAGTGTCCATATAACGTTCACCATACATAATTTCATAAAATTTCCAGTCGGTCACAGGCCCGCCGGCAACACCTACTTTGAATACATCCGGTTTGCGAAGCATTAGCGAAGTTGTCATGAAACCTCCAAAACTCCATCCGTGTACGGCAAGGCGGTTGGCATCTACATAAGGCAAAGATTTTAAATACTCAACACCTTTTAACTGGTCTTCCATTTCGTTTACACCCAATCGTCCGTGTACCGTGCTTTCAAAAGCAAATCCTCTATTGTCCGAACCACGGTTGTCTACAGTAAAGACCAAATAGCCTTGTTCGGCCATCCAGTACATCCAAAGATTGGCACCATCAAGGAAGGAATTGGTAATCAGCTGGGCATGGGGACCACCATAAACATAGACTAAAACCGGGTATTTTTTGGCAGGGTCGAAAGTACTCGGTTTGATCAGCCTGGTATACAAATCAGTAGTGCCGTCAGCGGCTTTGATGGTCTTTATGTCTGCAGTTCCCATCTCGTAACCGGTATATTTATTTGGGCTTTCCAACAAGATTTTTGCTTTTAGGCTTTTGTCGTACAACACAGATTTAGAAGGAGTAGCATGATTGGAATATTCGTCAAAGAAATAATTTCCATCGGTACTGATAGTCACAGTATGGACTCCCTGGTCTTGGGTAATCAAAGCCTGCTTGCCTTTCAAATCAACTTTGTAAACCAGCATATTTGTGGCATTTGGACCTGTCGCCTTGTAATAAATTTCAGTTCCGGCAGCATTTGACCCGATAATTTCACGGACAGGAAACGTATTGGCTGTAAGCTGTTTGATCAATTTCCCTTCAATAGAATAATAATACAAATTATTGAAACCGTCTTTTTCAGAGATCCAGATAAAATTGTCAGACTTGGCATTTGGGAAGAAAGCATCATGTTCCGGCTCTACCCATTTTGAATTTTTTTCATTCAATAAGGTTCTTACAAAAGCTCCGGTGGCGGCATCGTAAAGGTTCAGGGACATGTCGTTTTGCCCGCGGTTCAGTTCAGCAATTATGACATATTTCTCGTCTGGTGTCCAGGAAAGGTTTGTAAGGTAATCGTCCTGGTTGCCTTTCGGCGAAATGAAAACGGTTTTGCCCGTTGCCAGATTGTAAATCCCCACTTTTGGTTTTTCGGATGCCTGGCCGATCATTGGGTATTTGATGTTCACTAACTTGCCTGGAGTTTCATTGATGTCCAGTAGAGGATAATCGGCTACGTCACTTTGGTCTTTTTGATAAAAAGCCAGAAAACGTGATTTCGGCGACCAGAAAATTCCGTTTTTGATCCCAAATTCATTTCTGGCAATAAACTGACCGGATACGATAGCTTCGTTTGTTTCCGATGTTACCGCGATTTTTTCCTTATTGGCATTGAAAAAGAATAGATTGTTTTTTTCTGTAAAAGCCACATTTTGTTTTGAAGCATCGAAAGTGATGTTTTCTGCGCTGCCAGAAGTATTCTGTATGTTTTTCCCGGATTTCGTGGCCAGCGAATACGTATAGAATTTCCCGCCTTCCGACGCAAGGAGGGTATTGGTGTCAATCCAGGTGATCCCGGCAAAATTTTTCAGTTTTGTCCCTAAAGCCGAATTCATTTCTGCTAAAGTGACTAATTCTGCCGCTTTCGAATCTGCAGCACTGGCAGAAACCATTTTGCTCCAATTGTCTGTGTAATAGACATATTTGCTGGTGTTTGGAATCCATTGGAACCCATCGAGCTTGTCCGCCTTAAATTGCCTGTTTTGTTGCAGGACCGATTCGTCCAGCGTAAGTTTTTTGTTTTGAGCAGAAGCAAAAAGAGTAAAGAAAATACCTAATGCCACCCATATCCTTTTATTCATAATGTGGTTTTTTTGATGGTGTCAAATGTATAAAAAAAGGACAATGTTTTAAGACTTTAAGAGTCTATTAACATTATCCTTTGTGTCTTTACCGAGTCAGAATCAAGCGATTCCTATTTATTTAGGAAATTATGGAACCGTTACGATAACTTTACCACGGGTTTTGCCTGTTTCTACCTGGGCATGGGCCTGCGATAATTTTTCGAAAGGGAAGGTATGCCCGACAGTTGCTTTGAGTTTCCCTGATTGTAACCAATCTGCAATTTGGCGCATGTCATCTCCATTGCTTTCCACCATTTCAAAGGCTATGGTAATGTTGTTTTCTTTTCCTTTTTCGACCACAGCTTCATTAAATCCGGCTGAGGGCAATGTGATGATTGTCCCGCCTTTGCGTACAGTTTGTATGGTGCGCTCCAGGGTTTCTCCGGAAAGTGCATCAAGGGCAAAATCCAGGTTTTTTACACTGTTTTCAAAAGGTTGTTCTGTATAATCGATCACAATATCAGCGCCTAAAGATTTGACAAAATCAATATTTTTTCCAGAAGTGGTCCCGGTAACGTGAGCCCCGAGGATTTTGGCTATCTGTACGGCAAAATGCCCGACACCACCGGCCGCCGCGTGGATAAGCACCGAATCTCCGGAATGTACATGCCTTTTTAAAACTTGGTAAGCGGTAAGCGCAGCAAGTGTAGCTGCCGCCGCTTCTTCATGGGAAACCTGTTCCGGTTTTCTGGCCAAATGGCTTGCCGGAGCTGCCACATATTCGGCGTAAGCCTTACCATGGCCAGGGAAATTGACCATGCCAAATACGGCATCACCAATTTTAAAATCCGTTACGTTTTCCCCGACACTTTCTACAATTCCTGAAACATCCCAACCCAAGATAATCGGGTGGTATTGTTCTTTGAAATCGTTGTAAAAACTTTTTCCCAAGCGTGTTTTGACATCCACAGGATTGATCGATATCGCTTTGACTTCGATTATAACTTCATTAGCCGAAGGTATAAGTTTGGCTACTTCTATTAGCTGGAGCTGATCTATGGAACCGGCTTCTTTTAATTCAAATGCTTTACTCATAATGCAATTTTTTTGATTTATATTTAAACTATACAATTTATAGTTACAAAATTAAGTATAGTTATTTATCTTTGCAATAACTATCCAAAAGGATAGGAGAAGATTATGGGCCTACATTTTGAAAGCGAGTTATACCAGATAGAAGAAAAAACCTATCCGTGCACCACAAGCATTACCATGGAATATATTGGAGGTAAATGGAAAATGGTGATTTTGTACCATTTGAAAGACGGCGTGCGACGCTATAACGAATTGCGGAAAATAATGCCAATGGTTACCGAACGTACGCTGAGCCTCCAATTAAAACAGATGGAAGAAGACGGGATTGTAAAACGTGAAGTACATACAACAAAACCTCCGCTGAAAGTAGAATATTCCTTGACCGATTTTGGCAAAACCCTCATCCCGCTGTTGGAATTGATTGCAGAATGGGGATCTTCCGTAGCGAAGGAAAAGGCGAAAGTGGTCAAAATTGGCGGAAAATAAAAAAACCATTCCGAAGAATGGCTTTACGACTGATTTCCAGTTTTTATTTATACATTAAAAGAAGATCCGACAGGATGCAGCATTTCCACTTTGTGGGAATCGTCCAATCCGCTTTGATCCCGTTCTTCCTGGAATTTTTTGAAAGAAGGAACATTTAAAACCCGGGTTTGGATTTCTTCATTCTTATAGGTTGACATATGCAAAAATGTTTTTCCATCTTCGCAAAGAAACACAGAATAACTGAAAAGGGCTGTGTCCAATTGTTGAAAATCTTTTAGGAATTGGGCTATGTTCTCTTTATTCCGGGCTACGAAACTAGATGGTACGGTGTACGATACTTTTACTGCGATCATTTTTTATGTATTTAAAATTTGGGTTATTCCGGTTGCATTCCTGTGGTGATGGCGATCCTGTTCCAGGCATTGATGGTGATGATCATCATGATCACGACTCCCAGGTATTCTTCGCCTAAAACTTTGGCCGCATTTTGATAAGTCGCATCCGAAACATGGTGACTGATCAGGGTTACTTCTTCGGTCAGGGCCAAGATTGCTTTTTCTTCTTCAGAATACAAATTAGTGTCTCTCCAGGCATTGAGCAGGTAGATACGCTGTTCTGATAAACCTAGTTTGCGGGCATCTTTGGTGTGCATGTTAATGCAAAAAGCACAGCCGTTAATTTGGGAAGCCCTGATTTTTATTAATTCTTTGTGGATAGGGTCCAAAGCAGTTGAAGCAATATATTTTTCTAATCCCATGATGGCTTTATATCCTTCAGGTGCTACTTTAGACATGTCGATTCTTGTTTCCATTTTCATTTCTTTTTTAAGATTTGATACAAATTTCAGCAAGATATGTTTCAAAAAACTTAATCTACTTCAAGAAAATCAGGCTAGATTTTCCCGGCTCTTATTTTACTCATGAATTCAGGCGAAAAATCCAGGTAGGAAGCCAGCATGTATTGTGGCACCCGCTGGACGAAATCAGGGAAAGAATCATTAAAATGATGGTACCTTTCCTCTGCGGTCATCGTAAAGAGGTATTTGATCCGCATTTGCGCGGCCCCGAACGATTTTTGCAGCGTCAGTTTGAAATAACGTTCCAGTTTAGGGAGCTGGGACAATAATTCTTCGAGGGCGGTTTTGCTAATCGAGAGTACTTCCGAGTTTTCGATGGCCTGGATAAAGAAATGGGAAGCGTTCTGGTTCTGGAAACTCATATAATCGGTTACCCACCAGCTTTCTATCCCGAACTGGAGTGTTTGCTCGTTTCCTTTGGCATTGATAATATAAGAACGAAGGCAGCCTTTGAGGATGAAATACTGCTTGTTGCAGATATGGCCTTCTTCGAGTAAGAGCGTTTTTTTGCGGATGGTTTGCTGATCGAAATAAGACAGGACCATTTCGGCTTCGGAATCATTCAAATCAATGGATTTTCGTATATGCGCTATCAGGATTGAATTCATAAAGTAAAGATAGGAATCTATTTTAAAAACCGAAAGCATAAAAAAAGCCACCCAAATCAATGGATGGCTTTTCGGTTGGTATCGAAAATAAATTAGTAGTTGAAAAGTTCTTCCAAAGAAACTTCTTCTACGGTCCCTAATTTTTTCAAAGCTTCAAAATCCAAATTTTCTTTTTTACCGATAATTGCGGTATTGTATTTTTTGGTTTTCACTTCTTTATTGAAGAAATCATTTACATTATTCAGCGTAAGCGCCTGGATATTTTTGTAAATATCTTTACGGATGTCATAATCGAAACCTAATTTTTTCAGATTTAACTGATTGAAAAAGATATTTGTTTTGATAATCCTGGAAGATGCAATCTGTTTTAGAGAGGAATCTTTAGCATTGTTAAACTGTTTTTCGATTTTTGGCATATCATTCAACAATACCGAAAGGGCATCTACTGCTTGCGGAAGCTTGTTGGCCTGTGTTCCGATGGAAACCTGCATGTAATCGCTCAGGTCTTTTTCAGGAGCCGTTCTGTAGGTAGCGTTCGCAGAGTAAGCCAGGGATTTCGATTCCCTGATTTCCTGGAATACGATAGAAGACAATCCTGAACCAAAGTACGAATTGAATACGTTTACTGTTCCAACGGTATTGAAATTGTATTTTTCCCCTTTGGCAATCCTGCTCATTTCAGCTTGCACCATGTCGTAATTGGCAAAATACACTTTGTTTTCGGTTACAGGTTCCTCATATTTTTTAGGTGCCGGAATGGCTTTATCAGCGTTTAAGTTATGGTATTTTCCTAAAGCGGCTTCGATTGGCTTAAGGTCGTTTCCGTAAAAGAAAACCTGGTGCTGGTATTGGTTAAGCCCTTTTAGGATGTCTGTCAGTTCGGATGCTTTCATGTCGCGTAACTCTTTCTCCGAAAGGATATCCCTAAAGCGGGACTCTTTTCCGTATTTCGCATAATTCGATAATGCAGTTACGATATTTTCCTTACGTTTTTTAGCATTGGCGCGGCTGTTCAGGATAGTGGAAACACGCGTGTTGTACACATCCTGGTCCGGTTTTACGTTTTTAAGAAGGTTTTCCAGCAATTCGATTCCTTTTGGAAGGTTGCTTTCCAAACCTGTAAGGGTGATGTAACTTAAATCATTTCCGGCATTAACCGAATAGGAAATCCCGATTTTATAGAATTCTTTTTTAACATCTTCAGAACTCAATTGATCTGTTCCCAAATAATCCAGCATTCCGATAGCCAATGACAATTTCTTGTTATGGTCTGATCCCATATTGAAAATGTAATACAGGTTCGCGATCTCGTTCGTATTGTTTTTTACGAAACTTACAGTCGTGTTTTTGATTTTTTTAGTTTGGATCTCTTTTTTGAAATCCACAAAAACAGGAGCCAGTTCGGTAGTGGTCAATTTTGAGAATGTTTTGTAAAATTCAGATTGCGCATCCCTGTTAAGCTGGATAGGAGTGATGCCCGGATTGGACACACGAACCAATTTGTCATTAACTCCTTTTCTCTTGTAGATGATTACATAATTGTCCTTGTAGAACTCATTGGCAAATTTTACAACGTCTTCTTTAGTGATTTTTGAAAGTTCGTTGATTTCAGACAGCACTTGTTCCCAGCTTCTTTTTTCAATGAATGTATTGTATAAAGTGGTAGCCAGGCCATCTGCAGATTCGAAAGTTTTCATTCGGTCCAGTTTCATATTGTTGATAATCGCCTGGATCATCCATTGGTCAAAATCCCCTTTTTTGATTTTAGCCATTTCAGCCAAAAGCAAACCTTCTCCTTCTTCAAGTGTTTGTCCTTCTTTGGTAGATAAAGTCAGGCCATGGTATCCATAATCATTAAAAGTTGAGGCAAAAGAACCGGCACTCAAAGCCAATTGTTTTTGATTGATGTCGATATCGATTAAGCCGACGTCACCTGAATTTGATAAGATATTGGATGTAATATCGGCCAATAAAGCTTCTTTTGTTCCCACTCCAGAAGTCCTCCAGGCCATCATTAGCCTTTCTGCGGTAGGGCTTTTCACATCTCTTCTCACGATAGAAGTCATCGGTTGCTCTACAACCATTTTTTTCATTGGCAATTCTTTGTATTGGAAAGCGCCAAAATACTGGTCTACCATTTTTATGGTTTTGTCAAAATCCAGGTCACCTACTAAAACCACCGCCATATTGTTCGGCACATAATAAGTATTGAAATAATTGTGGATCGCCACCATTGACGGGTTTTTCAAATGCTCCGATTTTCCTATGGTAGTTTGCTGCCCGTATGGTGTGATTGGGAACAAAGCGTTCATCAATTCATAATTTACCAAACGGCCGTCATTGTCCTGAGAACGGTTGAATTCTTCATATACCGCTTCCAGTTCCGTATGGAAAAGGCGAAGTACCAATTCTGAAAAACGTTCTTTTTCGACTACCATCCATTTTTCCAGTTCGTTGGCCGGAATGTTGTTTTTGTATACGGTTTCGTTTAGCGAAGTATGGGCATTTGTTCCTTTGGCACCCAAAGAAGAAATGAGTTTGTCGTATTCGTTCGCTACCGAATATTTGGAAGCCTCTTGGGAAACTTCGTCAATTTTTTTGTAAATCGCTTTTTTCTTTTCAGGATCGGTTTCGGCTTTGTGCTGTTCGTACAAGTCGGAAATCTGGGCAATTAATTTCTGTTCCGTTGGCCAGTCCTGTGTTCCGATTTTACTGGTTCCCTTAAAAACCATGTGCTCTAAATAATGCGCCAATCCTGTGTTGTCGGCAGGGTCGTTATTGGAACCGGTCCTTACCGGGATATAGGTCTGGATTCTCGGTTCGTCGCGGTTTTGTGCCAAATATACTTTCAAGCCGTTTTTCAACGTGTAAACACGAACTCCGGTCTTGTCATTCTTAACGGTTTCGTAAGTGTACCCTTGTGAGTCTTTCATCTTTTCTGTTATAGCTGTTTGTGCATTGACTGCGGTAAAACCCAGCAATGCAATAAGGGGTAAAATAGTTTTTTTCATTGGTTTAAAAAATTTTGAATAAAAATAAAGAAACAAAAAAGACTATCCTTTAAAATTTTGTTAAAGTGATCCGGTCCTTGCGTTAAGAGCGCCCTGTTTCTAATTGTCGACTGGATATAAAAAATCCCATCGTGCGTTAGCAGATGGGATTTCCTATAGTAAGTAAGTTAAAATTGTTTGTTAAACGTTATTTTACTTTTTTAAGTATTGTCTTGAAAGCTTCCGGGTGGTTCATTGCTAGATCGGCAAGAACTTTACGGTTCAATTCGATGTTGTTAGCTTTGATTTTACCCATAAACTGAGAATAGCTCATTCCTTCCAATCTGGCTCCGGCGTTGATACGCTGAATCCATAAAGCACGGAAATTTCTCTTATTTACTTTTCTGTCACGGTAAGCATAGCTCATAGCTTTCTCAACCGCGTTTTTCGCAACTGTCCAAACGTTTTTACGACGACCAAAGAAACCTTTGGCTTGCTTCATTATCTTTTTTCTTCTTGCTCTCTTAGCAACTGAATTTACTGATCTTGGCATAATTTTTACATTTTTTTTGTAGCAGGCGGTCCGAATTTAATCAAGGACACTTATTGGCCATACTCCAAGGTTATTAAATTGTTTTAAACCTAAAGAATTATTATTAGATAATTCTTAATTGTTCTTTTACACTTTTCATATCAGTACTGTGTACCAATGCTGAATGTGTCAACGCTAATTTACGTTTTTTAGATTTTTTAGTCAGGATGTGACTTTTGAAAGCGTGCTTTCTTTTAATCTTTCCAGAACCAGTCACTTTAAAACGTTTCTTGGCACTAGATTTGGTTTTCATTTTAGGCATAATTTCCCTAATTTATTTAATTCAACTTACTTATTTATCTTTATTTGCTTGCTTTCTTTTTTGGAGAAATAAACATAATCATTCTTTTTCCTTCCAGAACCGGCATCGCTTCCACTTTTCCGTATTCTTCAAGATCCTGCGCCAAACGCAATAATAAGATCTGTCCTTGCTCTTTGTAGATGATAGACCTTCCTTTAAAGAATACGAACGCTTTCAGTTTGGAACCTTCTTTAAGGAACTTCTCGGCATTCTTTCTTTTAAAGTCGTAATCGTGCTCATCGGTCTGAGGGCCAAAACGAATCTCTTTTACTACAATTTGAGTAGATTTCGCTTTAAGTTCTTTTTCACGCTTTTTCTGCATGTAAACAAACTTTTTATAGTCCATTATCTTACATACCGGCGGTTCAGCGTTTGGAGAAATCTCAACTAAATCCAATTCCAATTGGTCAGCTAATTTCAATGCTTCCGAAGTTTTGATAACTCCAGGTTCTACATTATCTCCTACAAGGCGTACTTCTGGAACACGGATAAAATTGTTTATTCTGTGCTCGTCTTTTTTTTCTACTCGAGGCTGGTAACCTCTGTTGTTTCTAATTGCTATGGCTCTTATTTTTTAGTTAGACTTCAAATGTTTTTAGCGTTTTGCTTATTTCTTCGGTAACAATTTTGGCAAATTCCTCAATTGTTACGGTGATATTGCCTTTTCCTTCCTGGCCGTGACGCCTTACGGAAATCGTTCCGTTTTTCTCTTCTTCTTCCCCTACGATCAGCATAAACGGCATTTTCTGAACTTCGGCTTCCCTGATTTTCTTCCCGATTGTTTCGTTTCGGTTGTCAATTAGGGCGCGAATTTCGTGATTTTCTAGCAATTCTAAAACTTTTTTTGCATAATTTTCATATTTCTCACTCAAAGAAAGGATAATAGCCTGTTCAGGCATCAGCCAAAGAGGGAAATTTCCTGCTGTATGCTCCAGTAAAATGGCAATAAAACGTTCCATCGAACCAAACGGTGCACGGTGGATCATTACCGGCCTGTGCAACTCATTGTCAGAACCTTTGTACGTCAGGTCGAAACGCTCCGGAAGGTTGTAATCTACCTGGATTGTCCCAAGCTGCCAGCTTCTGCCCAAGGCATCCTTCACCATGAAATCCAGTTTCGGGCCGTAAAAAGCCGCTTCTCCGCTTTCGATCACATAATTCAGGCCTTTGTCCCTGGCGGCACTGATGATGGCATTTTCCGCTTTTTCCCAATTCTCGACATTACCTATATATTTATCAGGATTGTCAAGGTCCCTTACCGAAACCTGGGCTGTAAAATTTTCAAACCCTAACGAACCGAATACATACAATACAAGGTCAATCACTTTCTTGAATTCCGAATCCAGCTGGTCTGGTGTACAGAATATATGGGCGTCATCCTGAGTAAACCCTCTAACGCGTGTCAAGCCGTGAAGCTCGCCACTTTGTTCGTAACGATAAACGGTACCGAATTCAGCATAACGTTTTGGCAGGTCTTTGTAGGACCATGGTTTTGTATTGTAAATTTCGCAATGGTGCGGACAGTTCATCGGTTTTAGCAGGAACTCTTCACCTTCGGCAGGCGTGTGTATCGGCTGGAAGCTATCGGCTCCGTATTTGGCATAATGCCCCGATGTCACATATAATTCTTTCTGCCCGATATGTGGAGTTACCACTTGTTCGTACCCGGCTTTTTTCTGTGCCTTTTTCAGGAATTGTTCCAAACGATCGCGCAAGGCAGCTCCTTTCGGCAGCCATAATGGCAAACCTTGTCCCACTTTTTGTGAAAAAGCGAACAAGTCCAGTTCTTTTCCTAGTTTTCTATGGTCACGTCTTTTTGCCTCTTCCAGCAATTCCAGGTAATCCGTTAGGTCTTTCTGTTTAGGGAACGAAATTCCATATACACGCGTCAATTGCTTGTTCTTTTCATCACCTCTCCAATAAGCTCCGGCCACGCTCATGATTTTCATCGCTTTGATAATCCCTGTATTCGGGATATGTCCGCCACGGCACAAATCGGTAAAAGTCGAATGGTCGCAGAAAGTGATCGTACCGTCTTCCAGGTTTGAAATCAGCTCTGTTTTGTATTCGTTTCCAATATACATGGCCAATGCATCGGCTTTCGAAACCGGGCGCATCTTGAATTCATGTTTTTCGCGCGCGATTTCCAGGACACGGTCTTCTATAGCTTTGAATTCTGCTTCGGTAATTTTCTTGTCGCCAAAATCGACATCATAATAAAAACCGTTGTCAATCGCCGGCCCAAGTGTCAGCTTAATGCCCGGGAATAATTCCTCAAGCGCCTGCGCCATCACGTGCGAAGTAGAATGCCAGAACGCTTTCTTGCCGTCTTTGTCGTTCCAGGTATATAATATAAGAGAACCGTCGGTGGTTAGTTCAGTCGCGGTTTCAATCGTTGTGCCATTAAAGGAAGCCGAAATCACGTTTCGCGCCAATCCTTCGCTTATACTTTTCGCAACATCCATAGGAGTAGTGCCTTTCGCAAACTCCTTAACCGAACCATCAGGTAATGTAATCTTAATCATTATTATAAATTTATGAACGCAAATATAATCCATTCGCAAAACACACACAATATATATAGAGTATGTTTTTTGATTTTATCTCATTCTTATGCTATCCTTGTTTTTTTGTGCGTGTCCCTTCTCGCGTCATTTGCTAAAAAGTTATTTTGGATGTATGGGGCCGGGCTCTTCGTTGCAATCTTTTGTTTCGTTCCTCCCAAAAGGATTTTCTCTTCGATCCCTCACGCGGGTATACTCTATAATAGGTATGTATTTTTAGAAAGCCAATTTCCTTCTCCTTATATATAGGTGTGTTTTTTAATCCGCTCCTTCTTTATATATATTAGGTATGTTCCCCATTAGCTCCTTTATATATATAATAGGTATGCTTTTTAATCCCCGGATCCGCTCCTTTTTTCATGGGCTAATCCGTTTTTGGGTGTTTTGGGCGGTTTTTGGGCTTTCCCAAACGGCCTTCAGGGCATCTTTGCACCTTGAAAA
>NZ_SRLH01000008.1 GCF_004745595.1 Flavobacterium humi | reverse complement strand
CCTTCCAGGCAGTGTGATCGGCAACGACACCCTAAACGGAAACCCGGTAACGACTACCAATACAAATGTAACCCCAGCAGCGGCAGGCCCACTAAGCGTGGATGCTGACGGAATTGTTTCTGTGGCAGCGAATACACCATCAGGAACCTATGTCATTACATACCAACTGTGCGAAGCAGATCCGGCGACAGGACTTTCTATTGTTCCGGCGAATTGTGATACGGCTACCGCAACGGTGATTGTGAATAATGTAATTGATGCAGTAATCGATCCAGCTGTGACGGTAAGCTCCGGCTCGGCAGTGACGATCCTTCCAGGCAGTGTGATCGGCAACGACACCCTAAACGGAAATCCGGTAACGATTGCCAACACGAATGTCACTCCGGCAGCGGCAGGCCCACTAAGTGTGGATGCTGACGGAATTGTTTCTGTGGCAGCGAATACACCATCAGGAACCTATGTTATCACGTACCAACTGTGCGAAGCAGATCCGGCAACAGGACTTTCTATTGTTCCTGCGAATTGTGATACGGCTACCGCTACGGTGATTGTGTTAAATCCAATTGATGCAGACGATGACGAAGAAACCACAACAGCGGGATCTACAGGAGTTACCGGTATTCTTAATGTATTGGATAACGATACTTTAAGCGGAGATCCTACTAATCTGACGCAAGTGACGCTCACAGTAGTGACACCAGATCCTACAGGCCAGATCATCTTAAATCCTGATGGAAGCGTAAATGTATTGCCTGGAACTCCGGCAGGAACATATACCATAACCTATCAAATTTGTGAAAATGGAGCGGTTCCGGCGAATTGCGATACTGCGACTGTAACGATTATCGTAAATACTAACGAGGATATCGACATATACAACCATGTAACTCCAAATGGAGATGGTGATAACGAAGTGTTCTTTATTGACGGTATAAATAAATATCCTGACAATACCGTTGAAATTTACAACAGATGGGGTGTTTTAGTATATGAAGTGGCAGGTTATAACAATACTGATAAAGCATTTAGAGGCGTCTCTGAAGGACGCGTAACAGTCAACAGGCTTGAAAATTTACCGGAAGGGACTTATTATTATATTTTAAGATATAAAAAACCTACAGGTGAAGCAAAAGAAAAATCAGGTTATTTGTATATTAACAGGTAAATATGATTTCCCCGGATTTGTAAATTTGGGGAAATTTTAAAATAGAAAATATGAAATTAAAATTTTTAATATTCGGATTCTTTTTAATTAGCGCTTTGGCAAGTGCGCAACAAGAAGCTCAGTACACACAATATATGTACAATACTGCTAATATAAATCCCGGATATGCAGGATCCAGAGGTGCTTTAAGTGCTTTGGTAATGCATAGGAACCAATGGGTTGGGCTGGAAGGAGCTCCGGTGACCAATACGCTTACCATTCATTCTCCGTTAGGAGACAACAGCAATTTCGGATTGGGGTTTTCTGTGGTTAACGATAAATTGGGGCCTTCAGATGAAAATGTGGTTTCCATAGACCTTAGCTATACTATTCCGACTTCGGAAAATTTCAAGCTGGCTTTTGGTGTAAAAGGTTCTGCGGATTTCTTTAATGTCGATTTTAACAAATTGAAGATATTCAACCCTAGCGACAACCTGAACAGAAAGAACATTGACAATAGGTTTACGCCTAATGTGGGTGCCGGTGTGTATTGGTATTCGAATAAAACATATATCGGATTGTCGATTCCTTATATGCTCGAGAATAGCTACTATGATAATGATATTCAGTATGTTGCCAGCGACAGGATGCATTTCCATGCGATTGCCGGCCATGTATTTGATTTAAGTGAAGACCTGCAATTCAAACCAGCAGTTTTGACCAAAATTGTTAAAGGAGCTCCTTTGCAGGTGGATTTGTCGGCCAGTTTCTGGTTTTTTGAGAAATTCTCCATAGGTGCTGCTTACAGGTGGAGCGCAGCAGTTAGTGGTATGGCAGGTTTCCAGCTTTCGGATTCCTGGCTGATAGGGTATGCGTACGATAAAGATACAAGCAGGCTGGGTAATTTCAACTCGGGATCGCATGAGGTGTTTTTGAGGTATGAATTGTTCAAAAAATATAAAAAAGTGGTTTCACCGAGGTTCTTCTAAAAATGCACAGTATGAAAAAAATTATATATATCTTACTCGTAGTTTCTCTCGCCATTGAAGGTCATTCACAAACAAAAAAGATAGAGAAAGGGGATAAAAAATACGCAGATTTGGCCTATGTTGATGCTATTGCCACGTATGAAAAAGTAGCCAATAAAGGATATAAATCAGTAGACTTGTTTCAAAAACTGGGAAATTCTTATTTTTTCAATGCGAAACTTAAAGAGGCGAACAAATGGTATACGGAATTATTTGCGTTGAACGAAAAAGTGGATCCGGAATACTATTACCGGTATTCCATCACTCTGAAAGCTGTTGAAAATTATGCCAAGGCCAATGAATACCTTGACAAATTCCATCAAATGGCTGCTGCGGACATCCGTGGGAACCAATACAGCAATGAAAAAAACTATCTCGATATCATTGCTAAGAATTCGGGCCGGTATGAGATTAAAGCTACCGGGATAAATTCAAGAATGTCGGATTACGGGACTTCTTTTTATGGCGATAAAATATTGTTTTCGACTTCAAGGGATACAATCGGTTTTGCCAAAGTGAAAACCAAATGGACCAACCATTCCTTCACAAACCTATATGTAGCTTCTAGAAATGAAGAAGGCGAGTTGTCCCATCCTGAGAAATTTTCCAAAACCATCAATTCCAAATTCAATGAGGATACGCCGGTTTTTACAAAAGATTTGAAAACGGTATATTTTACCCGGAATAATTTCAACAAAAGGAAAACGGGTACGGATGAGAACAGTGTCATCCTCTTAAAACTTTATAAAGCAACCTTGGCAGACGGTAAATGGATTGATATCAAGGAACTTCCGTTTAACAGTGACAATTACAGTGTGGCGCATCCGGCATTGAGCCCTGATGAAAAAACATTGTATTTTGCTTCGAATATGCCCGGGACCAAAGGCCAATCGGATTTGTTCAAAGTAGCCATCCTGGAAAACGATACGTACGGTGTACCACAAAACTTAACCGGTACTATTAATACCGAAGCGCGTGAAACATTTCCTTTCATTACCAAGGACAACGAATTGTATTTTGCCACAGACGGGCACCAGGGATTGGGCGGGCTGGATATTTTCGTCACCAAATTGGATGAAAACGGAATGCCGGGCCAAATACTGAATATCGGTGCGCCGGTAAACGGCAACCTGGACGATTTCGCCTTCATTATCGATAATACGACCAAAAAAGGTTATTTCTCCTCTAACAGGGAAAATGGGAAAGGATTCGATGACATTTATTTCTTTGAAGAGAAAAAACCATTGTCATTTGAAATCAAGCAAGAACTCGAAGGCCAGATTACAGATATGGAAACCAAAGAAATATTGAGCAATGCTCCGGTTACGCTCTTTGATGCCAATTTTAATGAAACAGGAAAAGCCGTTTCCGATAAGGATGGCGGGTATCATTTTGATGTTACCGGCGGAAAGAAATATTACGTAAGGGCTGAAAAAGAAAACTATAATACCAAGGAAGCACCGGTTGAAATCCCGAATGTTACCGGGAAAACCAATTTGCCGATAGCTTTGGAAAAGAAAATCAAGGAAGTGACCGTTGGTTCGGATTTAGCCAAAACATTCGATATCAAGATTATTTATTTCGACTTGGATAAAGCTGTGATACGTAAAGATGCCGCTGTTGATTTGGCCAAAATCGTCGAAGTAATGAAAGAGAACCCGACCATGAAAATTGATGTAAGGTCCCATACTGACAGCCGCCAAACGAATGAATACAACCAGAAACTATCCGATAAAAGGGCAAAAGCCACTATCGACTGGATGGTTAAAAACGGAATTTCATCCGATAGGATTACAGGAAAAGGTTATGGCGAATCACAACTGATAAACCGATGCGCTGACGGTGTGGATTGTTCTGAAGAAGAGCACCAGCTCAACAGAAGAAGCGAATTTATCATCACAGCCATGTAAGAATACAAAAAAGCATCCTGATTACGGATGCTTTTTTTATTGCCTTCTTTTTATACAAGGTTACGCAATATTTGATGCTGCGTTTTTACTTTCGGGAATAAACTTTATATTAGCGATCATATTTTTGCTTCCCTCCCGGAATTTCGGAAAGGATTTTGAGAACAAGCAATACAAGAACCCCTCATGATGGACAATATAATGGTCATAATTATTGCATTGCTTCTCATCTTAACGACGATGATTTTCTTTTTCGGTTCTTTTTACCTGGTATTGGAAAGCGTATACGGCACTATTTTCCAGAAACCGTTTTTTGTCCATTTGTATTTGAATTTAAAAAAATTACCTGAAAACCAACTTGTTATTTTGAAGGGAAAGTTCGAATTCTTTAAAAAACTACCCCAAAACGAGCAAACCTTTTTTGAACACCGTGTGGCTGTTTTTCTCGAAAAATACCCTTTTTACGGAAGGGAAGGATTAGTGGTCACTGATGAAATGAAGGTTAAAATCGCGGCGACTTCCACCATGTTGACTTTCGGGATGCAAAAATACCGGTATACTGTTTTCGATAGAATAATCCTGTACCCCGATATTTACTATTCGCAGACCAATAAGGCCTATCATAAAGGAGAGTTCAATCCAAGGCTGAAAACCCTGGTTTTTTCCTGGAAGCATTTTGAGGAAGGATTTGAATTTGAAAACGATAACCTGAACCTGGGCTTGCATGAGTTTTCCCATACCCTGCATTTCCAATGCCTGCAGAACACCAGCATCTCTTCCATACTGTATAGGGTCAATTATGAAAAACTGTTAAGGGAAGTCAACCACAAACCAAACCACGACCGATTGCTTCAATCCGGTTATTTTAGGGATTATGCTTTTTCCAACCAGCTGGAGTTTATTGCCGTTATCCTGGAACACTTTTTCGAAACCCCTGAAAAGTTCAAACAGTATTTCCCGGAACTGTACCAAAATGTCAAGCGGATGATCAATTATAAAGAATAAATCATTTAAGTACAATTTCTGAATTTAGTGTTAAATAAAAGGCAATCTTTAGCTATAATGGATATTAAAAATTAGTTTTGTTGTATAATCTTATAGTTTGCAATAACATTACATAAAGGCCATTATGAAATTAAAGAATAGTATTTACCTACTACTGGCAATAGTTTTAGGAGCGATGATTTTTTACAGGATATCTGAAAATAAAGGAAAGGAAGAAAGTAACGGGAAAGGCAAAGGAGGAGGAGATAAAAAACCGGCAAAAGTGACCGGAGTGGTTTTGAAAACCAGTGTTTTTTCGGATAACCTTTCGCTTTCGGGTTCCATTGACGCTAAAGAACAGGTGGAAATCCGCAGTGAAGTTTCAGGAATTGTAGAAAGCATTAATTTTGAAGAAGGAACGGTTGTTTCAAAAGGGCAGCAGCTCCTTAAAATCAACGATCTGGAACTTCGCGCCCAGCTTTCGCAAGCTAGGACAAAACAGGCTTTGGCTTCGGAAAATGAAAGAAGGGCACGCTTGCTGCTCCAAAAAGAAGCCATCAGCCAGGAAGAATACGATATTGCCAGCGCCGATTTTCGTTCCGCCCAGGCCCAAACCCAATTAATCCAGGCCCAAATTGCAAAAACATCGGTTAGGGCACCCTTTTCAGGGAAAATAGGCCTGCGTTCCATTTCCAAAGGAGCTTATGCGACCCCAACTTCTGTCGTAGCCAACCTGGTCAATACCTCACAAGTAAAAATTACGTTTTCGATCCCTGAAAAATATGCGGCACAAATGAAAGTCAATACATTGCTTTCTTTTACAGTGGCAGGTTCAAGAGAGACCTATTCGGCAAAAATTTATGCTATAGAACCGGAAATCGAAGTCGAAACCAGGACTTTAAAAATGCGCGCCATTGCCGAAAACGCTCATGGGAAACTAATTCCGGGGACCTTCGCCAATGTGATGTTGCCATTAGATAAAATAAACGATGCGCTCTTAATTCCAACAGAGGCGTTGATCCCTGTGCAGAATGGGAAAAAAGTATTTGTTTCCCTTCATGGCAAAGCCAAAGAAATCATGGTCGAAACAGGTGCCAGGACCGATAAGGACGTTTTGGTGCTTTCGGGATTAAAACCCGGCGACACGCTGCTTACCAGCGGTGTAATGACTTTGAAAGATGATTCGCCGGTAAAAGTAACTATAAAGTAAGATACGGAAATGAGTTTATCCACTATAAGCATAAAAAGACCGGTCCTCACCATAGTGCTCAACCTGATGCTGATCCTTTTCGGGATTATCGGGTATACTTTTTTGGGTGTCCGCGAATTCCCGTCTATTGATCCGGCGCAAATTTCGGTACAGACAAATTATTCCGGGGCCAATGCCGATATTATCGAATCACAGATTACCGAACCTTTAGAAAAAGCGGTTAATTCTATTGATGGGATCCGGAACATAACCTCTTCCAGCAACCAGGGGCGAAGCAACATCACCATTGAATTCAACCTGGACAAAAACCTGGAGGAAGCTGCCAATGATGTCCGTGACAAAGTTTCACAGGCAGTGAGGAGTTTGCCGCAGGATATTGACGCACCGCCTGTGGTTTCTAAAGCAGATGCTGATTCCGAACCGATCATTACCATGACCGTCCAGAGTGACAACAAAAATGTACTGGAACTTTCCGACTACGCCGATAATGTCATTGCGCAGCGCCTGCAGACCATTCCGGGCGTGAGCAGTGTCCAGATTTGGGGCCAGCGGAAATATGCCATGCGGTTGTGGATCGATCCTGTAAAACTGGCTTCTTACGGTTGCACGGTGGCAGATGTCCGCGAAGCGCTGAACAAGCAAAACGTAGAACTTCCTTCCGGGAAATTAACCGGAGCCAATACCGAATTAACGGTTAAAACAATGGGAAGCATCACTACTGAAGAAGGATTCAATGCTATAATTATCCGTGCCGAAGGCGATAAAATCGTTCATTTAAGCGATGTCGGGAAAGCGTCTTTAGAGGCCGAAAACCTGGAAACCAAATTGTCAGATTCCGGGCAGCCAATGGTTGGGATGGCGATTATTCCGCAGCCGGGGACAAATTACCTGGATATAGCCGAAAAATTTTACGAACAATACGATCAGTTAAAAAAAGACCTGCCGAAAGATTTCAAACTCAATATAGCCATAGACAACACTGTTTTTGTAAAAAAAGCGGTATTTGAAGTAGCCGAGACCTTACTGCTGTCCATCATCCTGGTTGTATTGATTATTTATGTTTTCTTCCGCGACTGGGCTATTGCATTCCGGCCGCTGATTGATATTCCGGTATCATTGATCGCTACCTTTTTTATCATGTATTTATGCGGGTTTTCGGTAAATGTACTGACATTGCTGGCTATCGTCCTGGCAACCGGCCTTGTGGTGGATGACGGGATTGTGGTAACCGAGAATATTTTCAAAAAAGTAGAAGAAGGCATGTCACCTATCGAAGCAGCCATCAAAGGTTCAAACGAGATTTTCTTTGCGGTAATTTCCATTTCGATAACCTTGGCAGCGGTATTTTTGCCGGTTATTTTCCTGGAAGGTTTCGTGGGAAGGCTTTTTAGGGAGTTTGGAGTGGTCATTGGAGCCGCCGTATTGATTTCGGCCTTTGTTTCCCTTACACTTACCCCGATGCTGAATGCCTACCTGATGAAAGGCGGCGAACAGAAAAAATCAAAAATATACGATTTGACCGAACCGTATTTTCAAAAAATGAATACGTCCTACGCTGAGGCACTGGAAGGCTTCATGAAACGGAAATGGCTGAGTTTCCCTATTCTTGTAGGTTGTGTTGGATTGATCATTTTATTTTTCACTTCCATACAAAAAGAAACGGCTCCTTACGATGACAGAAGTTTTATAGGTGTAAATGTTACGGCACCGGAAGGCGCTTCCTATGATTATATGGACAGGTTCATGACCGAATTGACACAATTGATCAATGATTCCATCCCGGAGAAAAAGGTAAGTTTGATTATTACGTCTCCAGGGTTCGGTTCTTCCGCGACCAATACGGGCCGTGCCAGGATTTCCTTGGTACAGCCGGACGAAAGGAAGCACAGCCAGAAGGAAATTGCCGAGAACCTGACCAAATGGACCAAACAATATTCTGAAGCGAAGGTTTCCGTTTCCGAATCTCCTACCATTGCTGTAAACAGAAGGGGAGGAATGCCTATCCAGTTTGTCATCCAGGCACCTAATTTCAAAAAACTCGAAGAGAAAATCCCGCAATTTATGGACGAAGTTTCAAAAGACGAAACATTCTCCAATTCGGATGTGAATTTAAAATTCAACAAACCGGAAATCCATGTCACTATCGATAGGGAAAAAGCCCAGAGTTTAGGGGTTTCCGTAATTGACGTGGCCCAGACACTGCAACTTTCCTTAAGCGGGCAGCGTTTTGGGTATTTTATGATGAATGGCAAACAGTACCAGGTTATGGGACAGTTTGATAAGAAAGACCGGAATGCACCTATGGACCTGACGTCTATTTTCGTGAAGAATAAAACCGGGCAATTGATCCAGCTTGATAATGTGGTTTCCGTCGAAGAGCAGAGCAGCCCACCGCAATTGTACCACAATAACCGTTATATGTCTGCTACTGTTTCTGCCGGACTGGCTCCCGGAAAAAGTATCAGTGACGGTATCGATGCCATGGAAAGAATCAAGACAAAAGTGCTGGATGATAGTTTTACCACAGATTTAAGTGGCGAATCCCGTGATTTTGTGGAAAGCAGCTCCAATACTTCTTTTGCCTTCGGATTGGCATTGCTGTTGATATTCCTGATTTTAGCCGCTCAATTCGAAAGTTTTATCGATCCGTTTATTATTATCCTGACCGTACCGATGGCTGTTGCCGGAGCGTTATTCTCCTTGTGGCTTTTTGGCCAGACATGGAATATTTTCAGTCAGATCGGAACCATTATGCTTATTGGTCTGGTCACGAAAAATGGAATTTTAATCGTCGAATTTGCGAACCAGCTCCGTGAGCAGGGCAAATCAAAATACCAGGCTATTATGGAAGCGGCCGAATCCCGTTTGCGTCCTATCTTAATGACCAGTTTGGCCATTGCTTTGGGGGCATTGCCTATTGCCTTGTCATTAGGAGCCGCCTCAACCAGCAGGATAGGCATGGGAGTTGTCATTGTGGGCGGAACCCTGTTTTCATTACTGCTGACATTGTTTATCATACCGGCTATTTATTTTATGTGGTCCAGGGAGAAAAAACACAGGCCGGAATTTGACCATATTAACGAATATGAAAAGGAAGAATAATATGAAAAAAATCCTGTTTCAACTTTTAATGCTACTTGTCGTTTTTGCCGAAGCCCAGGCCCAGGAAATCCTGACAGTAGAAGACGCGATAACTATCGCCTTAAAGAACAATTACGACATCAAAATAGCGTCCAATGCGGTAAAAATCGATTCTATGGGCGTGAGTGTTGCCAATGCCGGGATGTTACCTAAATTAGACGCCACACTGACGCAAAGCAACAACATCCAAAACTCAAAACAAACACAATCCAACGGAGAAGTCCGCGAATTGGACAATGCCAAAAATAACAGTTTGAACTATGGCGTTACCTTAGGCTGGACCGTTTTTGACGGCTTGCGGATGTTTGCCCGTTACGACCAGCTGAAGGAATTGCAGAAACAAGGCGAGACAGAACTTAAAATGACCATCCTGACCAAGGTTGGCGATGTAATGACCGCTTACTATGATTTGGTGCAGCAACAAGAATTGCTCAAGGCCTTGGATACCACGATCGTTATTTCGAAGCAGCGGCTGAAAACGGCTGAAAACCGATTTACTATCGGAAAAGCTGCCAAATTGGAAGTACTCAATGCGCAGGTTGATTTAAATACCGATACTTCAAACCTGGTCAAGCAGAAGGAATTCTTTGAAACGGCTAAAATCAGGCTGAACGAACTTATGGCCAGGGATTTGACCACTAATTTCAGTGTTGTGGAAGAAGTAGTCCTGAATGACAAACTGCAACTGGCCGATTTGAATGCTTTGGTCGAAAAACAAAACCCGCAATTACAGCTGGCACTGATAAACAAAAGAGTTGTGGAACTGGACCTCAAACAGGTGCAGGCAAACCGTTACCCGACCATTAGGCTGAATGCCGGATATATGTTCAATGAAACCGAATCGAGCCTGGGGTTTACCTCTCAATCATCCAGCCGCGGATTTAACTACGGAGTTTCCGCTACGATGAACATCTTTAACGGGTTCCAGCAAAACAGGAATGTAAGGATTGCCAAAATGCAAATTGAAAATTCCAGCCTGGCCATAGAACAGCAGAAATTAACCATCAATGCCCAGCTGGCAACGGCTTTCCAAACGTACCTGACCAATGTAGAATTAGTGAAACTCGAGGAAAGCAATGAAGCTATAGCCAAGAGAAACCTGGAGATTACACTGGAAAAATTTAGGATCGGGACTATTTCTACTTTAGAATTTAGAAGTGCCCAGCAAAACTACATCACGGCAGTTGCTAGGAATAGCAATGCCAGGTTCCAGGCGAAAATATCCGAAGTCGCCTTACATGAAATAACAGGAAACATACAATTTTAAAATAAAAAAACTCCCTGGTTGCCAGGGAGTTTTTGGTTTTATAAAGAGGTGATTTTCTTTAGGTCGGCAATGGTCTCCACCGGATTTTCAGCATTGAAAATATAGCTTCCGGCTACCAGGGCATCTGCGCCCGCTTCTATGAGCTGTTTTGCATTTTTATTGGTCACGCCACCATCGATCTCGATTAATGTATCTAGGTTTTGTTCTGTAATCATCTTACGAAGCTTGCGTACTTTTTCGTAGGTCATTTCTTCAAATTTCTGGCCTCCGAACCCCGGATTGATAGACATGATCAAAACCATATAGCATTCCGGCAAAATATCTTCCAGGACAGATACCGGAGTGGACAGGTTTAAAACAACGCCCGCCTTGCAACCTGCGTTTTTTATCTGCGCCAGTGTACGGTGCAAATGTACTGTCGCTTCATAATGTACGGTAATGATGTCAGCGCCTATTTTGGCGAAAGTTTCAATATAGCGTTCCGGTTTTTCAATCATCAGATGGACATCCAATGGTTTTGTGGCATGTTTTTTAATGGCTTCGATTACCGGCATCCCATACGAAATGTTAGGCACGAACAATCCGTCCATGACGTCAATGTGAAACCAGTCGGCCTGGCTCTGGTTGATCATTTCAATATCGCGTTGTAAGTTGGCAAAATCTGCCGCAAGCACTGACGGTGCTATGATAGTATTCTTCATTGTGTTGTTGTTTGTTGTGCAAAAGTACTTTATTTTGAAAGGAATAACCAATATTTTGCAAAATTTAGGTTTGCGTGAGTGATTGTAGCGGAAATCCTTTTTCTTTTTTCTTTAAAAAGGAAAAGATTGCAGCGCAAAGCACGACCCGATTTTTTTGAGGGTCACGCCCAAAAGAGGAAAGTTGCTATATTACTGAAAAAGTAAAACTCCGAGAACCCGAGAGCAAAGCTCGAACTGACCGGATTTTTACTGAAAAAGTAAAACTCCGGTAATCAGCCGGAGTTTCAATCATCAATCAAAAAACGAACAGTCTTGGACTGTTGTTGCCGTAATTAGGATTATCCTAAATATGTTTTTAAAATTTTACTTCTTGAGGTATGTTTCAATCTGCGGATCGCTTTTTCCTTGATCTGGCGCACACGCTCGCGGGTCAAATCAAAAGTTTCGCCGATTTCTTCCAAAGTCATCGGATGCTGGTCGCCTAAACCGAAATACAAACGCACCACATCTGCTTCTCTTGGTGTCAATGTTTCCAAAGAGCGCTCAATTTCAGTACGCAATGATTCGTGGATCAGCTCACGGTCTGGATTTGGGGATTCCCCGGAACGCAATACGTCGTATAGGTTCGAATCTTCTCCTTCTACAAGCGGAGCATCCATAGACAGGTGACGGCCGGAGTTTTTCATGCTCTCTTTTACGTCATTAACAGTCATGTCCAGCTCTTTTGCGATTTCTTCCGCCGAAGGGGCACGCTCGTTGGACTGCTCCAATAAAGCGTACATTTTATTGATTTTATTGATAGAACCGATCTTATTCAAAGGCAAACGGACAATACGTGACTGTTCTGCCAAAGCCTGCAAAATAGACTGACGGATCCACCATACCGCATACGAGATAAATTTGAAACCACGGGTTTCGTCAAAACGCTGCGCCGCTTTTATAAGTCCTAAATTCCCTTCATTAATTAAATCCGGAAGAGTCAATCCCTGGTTCTGATATTGTTTTGCTACCGAAACAACGAAACGTAAATTGGCTTTGGTTAATTTCTCAAGGGCACGTTGATCTCCAGCCTTGATACGTTGTGCCAATTCTACTTCTTCATCGGCTGTAATAAGGTCAACTTTTCCAATTTCCTGTAAATATTTGTCTAACGATGCAGTTTCACGATTAGTTACCTGCTTGGTAATTTTAAGTTGTCTCATGTAAGTTTCTCCTTAAATTTAAAGTGTGTGAATTGGTTATACGTAATGAGTTGCAAAAAAGTTACAAGAATATGAAAAAAAATGAATAATATCTTTTCCGGGTGATGTTATTTTCCGGCGCCACAACTTAGGCATGTTTTTTGAACGAAGGGAATAATTAGGATCCGATCCTGAATTGACTCGAAAAAGGATAAAGAAGTTAAAAAATATCAATAATTATACTAAAATTTCTTTGAAACTGAATAAATCTAGTATGTTTGCGGAAAAATCTCAATAATGAAGCTACCTATTAAACTGATAATTACATTGTTGTTTGCCGCTCAGTTGTTTGCACAGAAAAATGTAGAGCCGACAGTCGAGGATGTCAAGAAGGCGAAAACCCTTCGGGATGCGTATTCCAAGGATGATGTTGCGATACTGGAAAGCGAGGAAAACATCAGTTTCGGTTTAAATAAGGACAAATCAAAGGTGACGGTTGTCAATTCCATCAATGAAGTATTGATGAATATCAACCATCGCGCCGATATCAGTAAATATGAGTTTTACGACAGCGAATCCAGGATTGAGACTTTCAACCTCAAATACCGTAACGACAAGATCGCGAATTATAACGTTGTGGATGAGTTTTACAAAGACAATGACTTGTTCTACAACGATGCGCGCGTTAAACATGTGAGTTTCGATTTCCCGGTCCAAGGGTATACTTACAAGTATGAAATGGAGAAAAAGTACGAGGATGTGAAATATTTTACGTCCCTGTTTTTTAACGATGAATTTCCGGTCATTAAAAAAACAATCAATATTTCGGTGCCGGACTGGCTTACGCTGGAATTGAAAGAGTTTAATTTTCAAGGGAATAAGATCGTCAAATCCCAAAAGAAAGACCTTAAGACAAAATCGACCGTATATACTTTCGTACTGGAAAACGTCCCGGCCAATTATAAAGAGGAAAGCGCTCCGGGCAGAAGTTACCTGTATCCGCATATCCTGATCATAGCCAAATCATTCAAAGAAAACGGAAAAGAAATTACGCTATTTAATTCGGCGGCAGACCTGTACAAATGGTATAAGTCGCTGGTTGATTTGATGAAAGACGATACATCGGTTTTTAAGGATAAGGTAACCGAATTGACTTCGAAAGCAAAAACGGATGAAGAAAAAATAAAAAACATCTACTATTGGGTCCAGGACAATATCCGGTATATTGCTTTTGAAGATGGTATTGCCGGTTTCAAACCCGATGAATCGAATAATGTTTTCCAGAAAAGATACGGCGATTGCAAAGGAATGGCAAACCTGATCAAGCAAATGCTCACGCTGGCCGGTTTTGACGCAAGGCTTACCTGGATTGGCACCAAACACATCGCTTACGACTACACCACGCCTTCACTGGCTGTGGATAACCATATGATCTGCACGCTGATTCATAAAGGGAAAAAATATTTCCTGGACGGCACCGAAAAATACAATTCGTTCGGGCATTATGCCGAAAGGATCCAGAACAAGGAAGTCATGATTGAAGACGGAGACAAATTCATAATCGAGAAAGTGCCGGCTGTTGCACCGGGTTTTAATAAAGAAATACGTAAAATGACGCTTTCCATCGAAAATGAAAAACTTACAGGGAATGTTTCCAGGTCTTACCAAGGTGAAAGTGCGGCTCAGTTCCTGTATATCTTCAATTCCTTCAAAAACGACAAGAAAAACGAAACCCTGGAGAATTACCTTTCCAAAAGCGACAAGAATATCAACGTAGACAATATCAAAACATCAGACCTGACAAACCGCGACCAGAAACTGACTATTGACTATGATATTTCCGTAGCCAACAAAGTGACCGGTTTTGACAATGATATCTACATTGACCTTGAATTTATGAACGAATACAAGAATTTCGAACTTAAAGACCGTAAGACCGATTATGAGTTTGATTACAAAACCGATTACGAATCAACAGTCACACTGGCTATCCCTCAAGGGTATAAAGTCACTAAAATGCCACAGGACCTGGTGGTTAAGGAAGCAGATTTCGAGATTGCCATTACCTTCCAGATTACCGGGAATGCCATCGTGTACAAAAAGTCCTTCCAGTTCAAAAACGGCGTGATCAAAGCCTCCGAAATGGATAAATGGAACCTTTTTATCAAAAACCTTGTCAATAATTATAACCAACAAATAACGCTGTCTAAATAATGAATAAAATAATTACGCTATTGCTTTTATCGGTTTCCCTACAGGTTTTTTCGCAGGACAAAGCCGAAATAAAAGAATTTTTCTGGGGCAAAACCGACAATTTTAAGACTGCTAATACAGTTCCCGACAAATGGAAAAACGAGTCTGCGGTCATTATCTACAAGAACGAATTTTACGATTACCATAAGTTCGGGGTTAGTGTGACCTATACTTCGGCGATCAGGAAAAGGATCAAATTGTTAGATGCAGCGGCTGTAAAAGAATTTTCGGAGTTTTCGTTCAAGGACAAATTTTATTCCAACAAAGGCTATTCTTTTAGAGAAGCAACCAATACCATTGGGGTTAAAATTGTAAAATCGGATGGCAAGGAGATTGAAATCGATGTCGAAAAAGAAGCCAAAGTAACCGATAATGAAAAGAAAATCGCAATCGCAAACCTTGAAGTAGGGGATGTAATCGATTATTATTTCTATTCTGTGGAGCCTTTCAAATCTGCATTGGAATTGGGCTTCGAGCCAGTAGAGACAACCCTTGGCGATATTTATCCAACCATGGAAATGAAATTGGTTTTCCAAACCGAAAATGATTTCTTCGTTAATTTCAATACCTATAACGGAGCCCCGAAGGTAAAAGAAATTCCTACCAAAAAAAGCGGGGAAAGGAAATACGAACTGGAAGCGCGTGACATCGAAAAGAATGAATTCCCGAAATGGTTCAATCCTTTGGCCGAAATGCCCTGCTATAAATTCCAGGTGTTTTTTGCCCGTTCAGGGAAGTTTGAAGAAAGGGCCGATGCCTTTTTGTCCAAAAAGGAAAGCATCATCAAAGAAACAGTTTCCAAAGAAGATATTTTTGAATATTATAACGATAAATTCAGGCCGGAAGGGGATTTGTCAACCATTAGGATGTTCCTCAAAGACAAGACTTTTGCCAATGACGAAGAGAAAATCAGGGAAGTGTATTATTTTACAAGGCACAATTACCTCACCCAGTATATTGAAGCTTTCGTAGCCGATGAAGCGAAGATATTCTCGCCTTATGCCTTATATGTCGACCCGATATTCTTCAGGACGGAACGGGAATTTATCAATCATTTCATGGCGTATTTAAAATATGAAAAAATCGATTACGACATCATTATCGGTACCGAAAGATATAATGGCTCGATCGATGACCTGCTCATCCAGAAAAATGTTACGGTGCTTCTAAAGATCAATACACCAAACCCGATTTACCTCGAATTTTTTACTCCTTTTACCAACGCAGACCAGTTCAATTACAACCTGGAAAATACCAAAGCCTATGCGCTCCAGGTTTCAAAAGGCAAAAGAGTTGTCGATTCGGAAAGCATTTTACTGCCTTCCACAACGGTAAAGGACAATGTGAACAAAGAAGTTACCAACCTGTCCTTCAATGAAGATTTCTCAGGTTTGAAAATCAAAAGGGAATCATCGCTTTACGGGCAATTTAAACCGGCGGAGCAAAAAGATAAATTTTACTTTTTCGATTATGTTTATGAAGATTACGACAAATACAAATCGGTGCGTTTGCTGGAAAAAGTAAAAAACAAAACTAAAAAGAAACAATACCAGCAAGAATTCGATGCCCTGATCAATAAGCTGAAAGACAGGCAGAAAGAGGAATTCAAAAAGAATACTTCCAACGAATACGGTTTCGAAATCGAAGACCATTCGCTGGTTATCAAAAATACCGGAAGGTTTGGCAGCAAATCGCCTATGGTTTATGAAGAGGAATTCCTGATCAAAAATAACCTGATCAAGAAAGCCGGGGACAATTATATCCTGGAGATAGGCAAAATGCTTACTTCCCAAATCGAGATCAACAAAAAAGAAAAAGAACGCAAGAACAACATTTATATGTCGTACCCAAGGGCTTTCGAAAACGAAATCATATTTGACATCCCGGCCGGGTATACCGTTTCAGGAATCGAAAAACTGAACAAGAAAGTTTCCAACGAGACTGGGCAATTCATCAGTGAAGCTACTTTAAACGGCAATAAATTAATCATCAAAACGTCCAAACAATACCAGAATTATTTTGAACCCAATAGCAATTGGGGGAAAATGGTACAGTTCCTGGACGCCGCCTACCAGTTTACGCAGGAGAAGATATTACTCAAAAAAGCCTAAGTGCCTAATGTACAAAAGCCCGTTCCAAACCAGTGAACGGGCTTTTTATTTAACTAACAAACAACTACAATTTATAGCTAAAGCCTACCTGCAACGAAAAAATATAAGGTTTGAAATCCGGAGCGTTCTTAAATCCCAGGAAATGGTACTGGAAAGACGGGCTGGCTTCCAGCTGAAAGGAATCTGACAATTTATAATCGAAAATAAACTTCACGTTGCCCGTTACACTTTGGTCCAGGATGTTTTTGGCACTGCCTATTGTATATTCACGGACCGAATTGGATTGCAATGTCAGCTCGTTTTTATCCAAAATCAAAAAACTGAGCCCGAAAGCAGTGGCCATTCCTATTTTCCGGTCCGAAAAAACATAGTAGGCTTCCAACGGTACTTCATAATAGCTCAATTTTTGGGACAGGAGCACTTCGGTGTCATTTTCAAATGTGGCATTGATAGTTGCCGGCGTTACACCGGCTGCCAGGTTGATATTTTTGGGGTCTATGACCGAATTGTTCGATTTGTGGGTATTGGTAGTATATTCCAGGTTTGTTTTCCCGATACCCAAACGGGAACCTACTTTGGGGCTGAACATCCACCGTGCATAACAACCGAAACTATAGGTAAGGACCGCTTTTTTGGGATCGTCATGGTATCGGCTCGAAACCGAATTCCCTTTGGCAAAGCTTTCATATAAAGTCGGGCTGAAATAAGGCGTAATATACAAGCGCTTTTTTTCCTTTTCCTCTGGAATACTATCTTCCGGGCTTCGTTTTTTTTCTTTTTTTTCAGGGACAATTTTAGGTAGTACTGCCACAACAGGCGCCACTGCTACAGAATCTGTTTTCGCATCGGCCACCGCCACTTTTTGTTCGTTTCCCACCAATACGGGAACGGTTTTTTCTGCCGGTTGCTTTGTTGTTTTAGGCAGCTGCTTGTTTTTGGGTTTGGTCTGGCTAAAGGTTTTCTTTTTCTTATTCGTGACAAAATGTGGCTTTTTATCAGGAACCCGGATATTCTTTTTTTTCTTTTTCACAATATAGGTGTACTTCTGAACCACTTCATACTCATCATATTCCTCTGTAGATTTGACCAGCCTTTTTGTTTTTTTGACCGTTCGTACCGTTTCAGAATAAGGCACGGTTTTATCGGAAGAACTGCGGGTTGTTTTTGAACCGTTTCTTTCGGTAAGCGCTTTTTTCGCTGCTGCAGAAGTGTTTTTTCCTGATGTAGCAGCATTTTTTGTAGCTGTAAATGTGTTTTTCGCTGCTGTAATAGCCTTTTTCCCTTCTCCCGAAGCCTTTTCCTGCTCTGTAATTGTATTTTTTGCTGCTGTAGAAGTGTTTTTTCCTGATGTAGCAGCATTTTTTGTAGCTGTAAATGTGTTTTTCGCTGCTGTAATAGCCTTTTTCCCTTCTCCCGAAGCCTTTTCCTGCTCTGTAATTGCCTTTTTCGCTTCTGCAGATGCTTCTTTTCCTTCTGCCCGTGGCTCTTTTCTTTGCTGGTTTTCCCCCGGAACAGTTTTATGCTGCAAGCTTCCCGGATCCGAATTGTTTTCCGCCAGGTAAAAAGTATACAATAGGCCGCCCAAAAGCAAACCGGAAACAATCCATAATGGAACGAACCAGAAAACAGGTCTCTTTTTTTGTTTCGAATCTAAGTCGCTGTCAATTTTTGACCACAAGGCATCGCTGGGTACCCGGTCCAGTTGATCGAGTTTTTCCCTAAATGCTTTTCCTATTTCTTTATTTTTTTCCATGTCGTATCGTATAATGATGGAATGCGTTTTGTGCTTTTATTTTCTCCTTCAGGATAACTTTGGCCCTGTGCAGGTTGGATTTGGATGTATTCTCTGAGATGGACAACATTTCAGCAATTTCCTGATGGCTGTAATCATCCAATTCGTACAGGCAGAAAACCAGGCGGTATTGGTTGGGCAACTCCTGTATCAGTTGTAAGATGGAGTCCAGCGAAAAATCGATTTCACCCTCATCAACCTGTATCTCCTGGGTAAAATCATCTTTAATCGGAACCAGCTGGAAATGCCTCTTATAACTATCAATAGCCTTATTGATCGTAATCCTTTTTATCCAGCCTTCAAACGAGCCTTTATGGTTAAAATTCCGGATGTTGGTAAAAATATCGATAAAGGCATTGTGAAGGTTGTCTTCGGCTTCGGCTTCGTTGGAACAATACTTGAGACACAGCACAAAAAGGACTTTCTTATACCGGTGGTATAATTCTTCCTGTGCCTTACGGTTCTGCTTGATGCAGCCTTTTATAAGTTGGTCTAATTCCAAAGAATTGTTTTTAAAAAGTGTTTAAATATAATGCTATGTTTCAAGGAATGCATGCCGTATTGAAAATATCTCTGCCTGCAAAACCTTTGTCCCGGTTTTGCAGGCAGAAATAAGTAGGCTAGAAAGCCCTAACAACTCTGGCTTTTACATTCTCTATAAGTGGCAATTTAGGAGCGATGTTGCTGTTTCCGGTGCCAAAATCAATCACTTTAACATTTAGGGCATCTGTTTGGGTTGCACTCCAGTAGAGCCCGTTATCAAAGCTGCCCAATCCCTGTGCATGCAGGTTCTGGTACAAAAGGCCCAGCTCATCATGGGAAGGCAAAAACCAGCCTCCAAGATTGTTATTGGTAAAAAGCAGTGCTTTTTTGGCCACGACGCTTCCGTTGTTGGCCGCATTGCACACAGACGGATTGGTATAGTAATTTTGCAAACTGTTGTGGTAATTCACGATAGCCGCCGAATTGAAGAGCCCTCTGCCCACTCCCGAGTGTTCGGCCTTTGGGATTGAAGAGCCGGAGCATCCCCATTCGAAATAAAACGTATCATAAGGAGCGGCTTCCAGATAGCGCCATCCTTTGCTGTACGATCCTTTGTCATAAAAAACAATCCCGCCGCCCGGTCCAGTTGCCCCAATGGTGTAAGGAGTGGTGTATTCATATTCTTTCACCATCCGGATGATGCTGTCGCTGTTCGGATTGTAAAAGGACATCTCATTGAGCCCTAAAGAGACGCCGCCGTTAAAATTCCAATATTGTGCGACTTCCGAAGTGCCTTCCATATTGATATTGATTTTTAGCGCATGGTTGATCAATAAGAAATTCCAGGTCCCGGCATAACTGGCGTCATCATATTCAAAAGTAAACGTTCCGTCAGGGTTCATGCTAAAAACACCGCTGGTATAGGTATTGTCGCTGTTTTCGGTATAAGGGACCTTCCAGAAGGATTTCCCAAAACCGGCTCCGCCTCCGCCTGAGCAAATCCCGTTGCATTGCAGGAGGATATCCTCTTCGGTACAGCTGTCCAGGGCCAGTTTCAGTTCCGTATTGTTATTGACCGTAAAAACGGTTCCGTTGCTTAAAGTAGTTGACATCGGATAACTGATACTGATATACTGGTCCGGCGCCAAATTCCCTAAAAAAGCACTGAAATTAGCATCGCCAATAATCGAAACCGTAGTAATAGGAGCCAGATTTGCATCGTACACAATCAGCTGCAGGGGATAAACGAAATCAATGCAAACAATATCCTCCATCGGATTGTTTGTAGTGGTTGTTACCTGTGCGATCAGGTTGTACAATTCGGAATCTTTCGCTATCAGATCTTCTTTCCGGATCTCATTGGATTCTTCCTTCCATAAATTATCATCTAAATCACTGCAGCCATGGATGGTAAATACCAAAAACAGGAGTAATGATAAACGGAAAAACGGTATTGCCTTTGTCATTGTTACTTTTTTTAACTGGTTATATTCAATAGTCAAAAAAAGAAACAAAGGTTGCGTGGGAAAAACAGTTATTTTATTTTACTTCGAATTTTTCCTGTAATGATACCGGCATTCCGCTGTCTGTAAAGCCTTCAATGGTAATTTCAAACTCCCCTGTAACATCGGAAGTAAAGAAAGTAAGCACTTCTTCATTGTTTTTTACAGTCATTTCCGGATTCCAGAGCAGCTGGTACCTGTAGTCCGGGATTCTTTTCAGATCATGGCCCGGCTGGTAATCCGGAGCGTAGTATTTTTTTCCGTAAGAAGGGATCAGAAGGGTGGTTTTCTTGTTGTAGCTCCCTTCCGATTTGCTTTGGAAATCAACGGTTTTCGTTTCAAAACTAATAACTCCTCCAAAGGTCTTCGGACCATATATATACGGCTGGTTAATCAGGCTTACTTTGTGGATATTGGCCACATTGTATTCGAAAATCTCATTCGTGTCCTGTAGTAATAACCCGTCCACAAGCACCAAAGGCGGCCCGTAATTGTCCAGGTTTATTTTGTCATTGGATAAATAAATCATCAATTTGTTGTTTTTCCTTCTCGAATGGCATTCTATAAGGACTTCGGTGACGGTTTCCTTCAATGTCGGGAAGCGGGTATAGTCGTCAAGCACATATTCTTTGGCATCCGAACCCATAAAAATGTCCGGATCTGATAGGTGTGCTATGGTGTCTTTCTTTTTGGAATAATAGGCATTTTCAACCTGTGCCGCTATCGAGCGCTCTTCTATTGCTTTCTTATGGATGGCAGGCAATTCAAATCCGGGTAGGAACTCCAACCGTGACGCATCTACTGTAGCCGGATCGTCCAGGACAATGCTGAAGTTTTCTTTTGAAGGATCTACCACTTGTATGACAGCAGAACTGTTTTCCGGGTTTTTGTCCAGTATGAATGCGAATTCTCCCCGAGCATTGGTTTTGATCAGCTTGAAAATAAAGGGTTTCCCGGGAATCGAAAGAGAGACCGGTTTATTGCTGACGTCCTGTCCTTTTGCCGAAATGATCTTTCCGGAAATAAATTCTCCCCTGAGTTCCGGCAGGAATGCGGCATTTGAAGGATTGGCAATAGAGGCCAGCGGCTTCTCCCTGGCGAATTCTTCTGAGTTTTTTTGTTTTAGGATTGGCAAATCATCTGTTTTCCGGATAGAGACAGAATAGTTTCCGGTTTTCCATTCCGGGGATGATGATTTTAGGGTAAGCTGTACTTTTTCCCTGTTAGCATACGTTTTTTTATCAAGCTCCAAAACCAGCGGCTTTTCAGAAGTCGTGTGTGCCATTGCCGGAGCCCCGGTTTTTAGGCTGTCTTTTTTTGCCACCGCAGTGCTGGCGCCAGATTCTTTAGTGCCGGATTCATCAGCGGTAAAAGGATTGATGATTGTAATGTCTAGAATGTAATAGGGAGATTCCCCTTTGTTGAGCATCCATTTCGTATAGGCAATCAGTTTGTAATTCCCTGTTTTGAGTGTGGTTGGAATAAAGAAATCGCCATAACCTTTGCCTTTGTCCAAATACGCCTTGTTTTTGAAAACAATTTGTTTGTTAGCGTCTATTAATTCAATGTAGCCAATTTTACTGATCAGGCTGGGCGTATTGTCTTTCGGATTCAAACAATAAAGTTTGTAATAAAGCGTCTCGCCGGTAAGGAAAGTGCTGGTGTTTATATGGACAAACAAGCTCTCGCCAGTAGTGTTACTGAGGTTGCTGTTAGAAGAAACGGTTCCCTGTGCGGCTATTGCAAAAGAATACAACAGTACGAAAACGGTAATCACGCGGTGTGTTAATCTATCCAAAATGAAGGTTTTATGTTAGACGAAAAAGTGGTACAGTCACCACAGGCAGGAGGGACCATTTTATAAACATTATAGTTTCCGGCCGTATTGTAATAGTGATCCAAATACAACAGCGTATTGCTCCTTACGGCAGAAAGTAATTGAGCGCCTTTGCATTCCGGGTTCTCGGGAACAAAGCACAAGCCCCAGACACGGATTTCACAAGGGTCGAAATAAGGCGGTTGCGGTTCTCCCGGGAAGATGTCCTCATAATTGAAGAATATCCGTTTGGACGAAACCGTACTGACATCAAAAAAACCGATTATTTTTTCGTCAGGATTAGTTGCTGAACGAATGTTACCGCTAAAAAATCCCGGTTGGTGCTGCGATAAAATGCTTCCTGAACCCGAAAGTTCCTTCATGGTCTTATAATACGTATAAGCCGCCAGATTTTGCACATATTGGCGTACTAAAATGCTGTATCGGTGCATAATGATCGAATTCTTATTGCTTATAAAGCGGATAGGGAAATGAACCCTGTCTTCGCTCAATCCGGAAGTATTCGCCAAGAGAATGCTGTTGGAAGGATCAGTGCTGTAGCATACCTTCGATTCCCCTTCTCTTGGGATTAGCCCGATTTGTTCAGGGCCTCCTTCTTCGGCAGGCGGTAAAACGATGGCCCTGTCCGGATCCCAAAACGGCGTGATGATCTTATAGGTTTCTTCATATTCGAAACGGTAATATTTGGAGGTATTGTTAGGATCGAAGCTGTTTACGTTCATTTCGACGCCCCGGATTCCTTCTTTGGTAACAACTTCGGGAACAATGCTTTGTATTTCATTTACAGCAGTGAGCATTTCGGGAGCAGAACTGTAGCTTTTTCCTTCATTGGTAGTGATGTGCAAGGTGTAATTCCTGGATGGCAATGCCTGGAACTCGGAAGTGGAGACATATTTTCCCGAAACTTCTTCAAAAGGATATTGATGGCCCTGGTTGTCGTCGATGTATACGGTGGCACCGGCTTCAAAAGAAGGGCCGTTCTCTTCGAAACGGTATGTCCTGGAGAGTTTGATTTCCTGTTTTTTGAATTCATTGGTTATGGTAGCTTCAATGACAAGCGCATCTTCAAAGGTATTGGTCTGTAAGGCATACGGTTCCGTACAGCTAATTCCCGCCAGGCAGGACAGGAGCAGTATCGTGATTTTATGGATAAAATGTGGTTTCATCGGTTTTATTTTTTAATCAATCCAGAATGGAGGTTTTATATTGGATGAAAAACGGGTACAATCGCCGCATGGAGGGGCAACCATATAAAAGAAAGTATCATTTCCGCTGCTGTCCACATATACTAAATCGCCGGAGCCTACAATCGAAATTAAAGCAGCTCCTTTACAGGCCGGATCTGCAGTCTGGTCAAAGCAAAATTTAAATTCCCGTATCGTACAATCCGTAAAATATGGAGGAAGGGGTTCGCCCGGAAATAAATCGGAATAGTTAAAGAAAATCCTTTTTGACGAAACAGTAGTGACATCAAAAAAACCAATGACTTTTTCGTCCGGGTTCTCTGTGCATTTCAGGTTTCCGTTAAAATAACCGGGCTGGGTTTGGGATAGGATGCTCCCGTTGCCGGAGATTTTCTTCAATGTTTTGTAAAAGGTATAAGCCGCCAGGTTTTGAACATATTGGCGGACCAAAATGCTATACCGGTGTGTGATGATGTAATTTTGGTTGCTGATAAAACGGATCGGGAAGGTGACCCTGTCTTCGGAGAGCCCGGTTGTAGAGGCCAGCAGTATCTCATCGGAATTTTTGGTCGTATAGCAAGTCCTGGTTTCTCCCACCCTAGGGACAACAAGGATTCCCTGATGGGGCTGGCCAGGGACAAGAGGTGCTAAAATCGCTTTTTCATCATCCCATTGAGGGGCAATTATCTTATAGGTTTCCTCGTACTCATACCGGTAGTATTTTGAAGTATTGGTCGGGTCGTAGCTGTTTACGTTCATCTCGACACCGCGCACTCCGTCTCTTGTCACAACCGATGGAATAATACTTTGCATTTCATTTACCGTAGTGAGTTTCTCCTGGGTTGAGGTATACGATTTGCCATTGGCGGTAGTGATGTGCAATTGATAAATCCTGCCTGGCAATGCTTCAAATTCTGTGGTGGACAGGTATTTTCCGTTTGATTCTTCAAAATCATACGAATTGCCCATGTTGTCGGTTACAAAAACGATGGCTCCGGTTTCAATGGCCGGTGCGCTTTCTTCAAGCCGTGTTGTTTTTGTGAGCCTGATTTCCTGTTTTTTAAATTCATTTGTAAGGGTAGCTTCTACTACAAGGGCATCCTCGTAAGTATTGGTCTGTAAGGCATACGGTTCTGTACAACTGCTTGCCGCCAGCAGGCTTACAAATAGAATGTAATATAAAAAGCGATCTCTCATAATTGTTTAAAATTTAAAATTATAAGTGATGGTAGGCACCGGGATGCCGAAAATAGATGTTTTATATGCTTTTACTTTCCCTTCTTCTGTAACGAAATAAACCGAATAAGGATTGTTTCGTCCCAATAAATTATACACCGAAATATTCCAGAAACTGTGCGCCAGTTTTTTGATTTTATGGTTTCCTTCAATATTTATCCCAACGTCCAAGCGGTAATAATCAGGGATCCTGAATTTGTTCCTGTCGCTGTACAAGGTATATTCAATACCGCCATACATGTATTTCCCGATAGGATAGGTTATGGGTCTTCCGGTTTGGTATACAAAGTTCGCAGAAAAACTGTAACGTTTGGTAAATCTGTAGTTTAAAACGGCACTAACATCGTGCGGTTTGTCAAAATTAGCGGCAAAATATTTCCCATTGTTTACTTTTTCTTCATTAAACTGGCTGTCCAGCTTGACAAATGACCTGGAATAAGTATAACCCAGCCATCCGTTGAGCCTGCCTGCCGATTTTCGGATTAAAAATTCCACTCCATACGATTTTCCTTCTCCCTGGAGCAATTCGGTCTCGATGTTTTCATTGAGCAGTAATTCGGCCCCGACCTTATAATCCAGGATGTTATGCGATTTTTTGTAATATCCTTCCAGGCTTAGTTCCAAATCTTCATAATCGATGGTTTTAAACAATCCTAACGAAACCTGCTGCCCGTTTTGGGGCTTTACGTTCCAATCCGACAATTTCCAGGTATCTGTAGGCGATTGTGTGGTATTGCTCGATAACAGATGGATGTATTGAAAGGTTTTGTCATAACCGGCTTTTACCGAAAAATCATCGGTGATCAGGTATCGAAGCGCAAACCTGGGTTCGAACCCGTTGTAGGTTTTGATGGCTTTGTTGTTCCCGAACTTTTTCTCTTCCACAACAGTGGCATCACTCAACGGAAGCCCTTGCTGGTAAATCCTTTGTGTTGAAGCTCCCAGCGCGGTAAACATTGAAAAACGGGCCCCGACATCCACTAAAAGCTTTGGAGTGACTTTAAAATTATCGGATATGAATACAGCGGATTCCAGTCCTTTTTCTTTATCGATATTTACCGGGACCAATAAGGATTCGTCTTTTTTAGGATCCAAAGTCCCTGGGTTGATGCCGTATAATTTGCTTGAAAGACCGTAGGTAAATTTGTGTTTTTCATTAAACAGGTAACTGAATTTCAGCACGGCCTGGGTTTCATTTATTTTATAGCCGAAATCAAAAGCGTTCAAATTCTCCGAATCATAATCAATGGCAAATTTATATTCACTGTTGGTAAAATTCAGTTCCGCCCTGTTTTTTTGGTTGAAAGTATGTTTCCATTTTAGGGAAACCAAACGGTTACTGTATTTGTACAGCGAATCTGATGTAATGCTGTAAGCATCCCTGCTGTAATATAAAGTGGTTTCTATACTGTTGTTCAGGTTGATATTGTGGTTGTATTTCGCAAAAGCATCATAAAAGGAAGCCTCGCTCTTTTTGAGTTTTTCATCTTCGAGGTTTTTGAGGATCCAACCGGAATAGGTTGCCCTTCCGCCTACCAGCAAACTGGATTTGTCTTTTACAATTGGAGTAGATACCGCTAAATTGCTCGTCACGGGCCCGATACCGCCTTCACCTGCAAATTGCTGCATGTTGCCGTTTTTGGAAGTAATGTCGAAAACCGAAGAGAGCCTTCCCCCGAATTCTGCAGGGATACTACCTTTGTAAATGTCTACTTTGTTTGTCGTATAAGGATTGATAGCCGAGAAAAACCCGAAAAAATGCGCCGGGTTGTATATCGTGGCATTGTCAAGCAAGATTAGGTTCTGGTCTTCTTTTCCGCCTCTTACGTTAAATCCTGCCGATCCTTCCCCTGCTGTTTTTATACCGGGAATGGTCAGGGCGATTTTCAGTACATCCCGTTCTCCAAGGACTAGAGGGACATTTTTTATCCCTTCCGCCTCAATGGTGGTCACACCTGTTATGGCTGTCCTGACAGTTTTGTTCTTTTTGCCTTTTACAACTACTTCATCCAGCTGGTTTATCTTCTCGGAAATGGCCAGATCGAGTTTCCCGTTGCTGTATACCATGATTTTACGGGAGGTTTTTTTATGGTTTAAGGACTCGGTTTCAATAATGTTGATGCCCGCCGGAAGCTGTAGGATATAATATCCTTCGGCATTACTGCTGGTGTTGGAATTGCTGTTTTTTACCCTGATGGTCACATCTGGAAGAAGTTCCCCTGTCTTGACATTTTTGACATAACCCGAAAGAGTGTATAAATCTGTATCCGGATGTACCGTTTCACGCCCTACAAGGGTAATGGCGCTGTTTTCCTTGCCTGCCGGATTTTTGATACTGTCATATTGCTGGAAAAAAACAGGTTTTGGAGAAGCCGCAGTTGTTGCCGGATTTTGCTGGTTGCGGAAATAATTGTCAGGCAACTTATCATAAATGATGCTGTTCCGGGTCAGGATTATTTTGTTTTTATCAAAAAAGAAATTCAGGTTGGTATTGTTGAAAACGTCTTCCAGTATGTTTTTGATTTTTTCATCTTTGTAATTCCCGGAAACAAGGCTGTTTTCTGCTTCCAGCCATTTTTCATCAAAATAAAAGGTATAGCCGCTCAGGGTTTCTATTTTTTCCAGGACAGATTTCCTGCTGGCATTGTTGTATTCTATCGAGATTCTATCGTTAGTGTCTTGCGAGAAAAGCAGTTGGGCAACAAACAAAAAGAATAGGGTGAAGATAAGTTTTCTCATTTTTTACTTGGATTCGGTTGGTAGAAAACTGTTAATATGGCGCATTAGGTTTTCCATAAATTGTACTTCATTTGCGTTTTCCAGAGCCCTGTTCATTTCATAAAAAGCATCAATTTTGGCTTTGTACTCCGGAAACAGCTGGATCAGGTCTCTCTTGGAATGCAGTTTTGTGAAATTGTTTTTATAATACAGCACAAATTCGGTCTTGAAGATATAATCGATACTGACAAACTTGCTTTCTACTATTTCCTTGGCTTCTTTCCTGTATTTGATGTAAAACACAAAGCCTTTTCCCACAAGGTTTTCTTCGTAGAATCCTCCGTAAAAATCATTGGGCAAGTTGCCGTTTAGGTTTAAATTGGCAAATTTCCTTCCCTGTAAGGTAAAACCTGCGGTTTTTTCCCTGATCAGGTTGATGCCCACATTTTCAGAATCTTTATAAGGATTGATGACCAAGGCATCTTTGTAAATGTCATATTTCAGATTGACATCGTAATAGTTTTGGCCGTTGTAGCTGACCATTCCTTTGGAAAATGTATCCGAGAGATAATACCGGTTGCCATTATTAATGGTGCGGTCGTAGTTTACATGAAGTGTCCCGTTGCTGATTGGCAGGTTTTCTTTATTTGTTTTGGTATCGAACCAATTATACAAGGAAATATTTTCAGTGGCCTGGCCAAAAACAAAAGAAGCCGGACTCATAAGGTACAAAAGTAAGAACAGGATGTGGTAGAAGTATTTTCTGTTTTTCATGTAAATGATTACTTAGGTTTGGTTGGATAAAGATTTAAAAATACAATAAAATCGCACAAATGGAAGGGCTTTTCTTTTAAAAGCCAAAAATTAACCATTCGTAAATAAGTCTTTTCTTACGTATTGAAATGAAAGATGATTTCCGGGGAAGTTCCGGCGCAAAATCTTTTTTACATACTGCGTAAAAAACAAAAACCCGTCTCGGCTGAAACGGGTTCTTTTCTGAAAAGTGATGTTTAATTATAATAATACAGTATATCGAGTACGTTGGTGGTGTTTGGGGTCACATTGGTGTTTACGGAGGTGTATTTTTTACTGGTTAGGTAATTATTGCTGTCAAACAGGCAATTTATACTGTTGCTATTGTTAAAGCCTCTATAGTAATAATTACCGTTTTCCGCTAGTTTCAACAAGCTGTTGCCCAATACCGCTTCATTATTCAGCTGATTGGCTGATTTGAGTGTCCCTGACGGTTTAGGGTTTGGGAAATAATTGAAAGCATACGTAATATTTGCATTCAGGTATGTCATGGAAATTGGCTTTTGGCCCTCATATGCCATAGTACAGGTTTCGTTATTCAAATGGTCAAATTCCTTGTAAATGATTCCGTCATTATTTTTATAGTAGGTCCTGAAAACCGTTGTCTGCTGGTCTAAACTGTTGTAATAACTGCTGGTAATGGTATTGTCCTGGTTATAAGTATAAGAAAAGGTAAGTGCTGAAGGCGGCATAATATCCCGTCTGCCGGTTAGCCTTCCGGAGCTGTCATATGTTTTTTCCCTCGATTCAGTCAAATCTCCGTTAGTATCGTAGGTATTGTATGTTTTTGTGAGTCCGCTGGTTAGGATGACACTTCTGTACATCCATTGTGTGGGCGGGGTCAAGGTAGTGTCAGCAACAACTTCATTGTTAGTGTAATGTTTGACGTTCCTGGAATATAAAACACCGTTTGTGTAATAATTGGAAACGATTTTGTTTAAGCTCATCGGGTTTTCGTTATTTTCCGACTGGATTTCATCCGTTTGATCCGTACAGGAAATAAGTAAGGAAAATGCCAGGAGAAAAAATGCTGGTTTGTGCCGTTTTTTCATCATTTTAGGTTTTAGGTTTTTTTTAAAGTCGGCAAAAAAGGAAAAAGGTTGCGCCCAATCCGGCAAAAAATCAAAAACCCCGTTTCGGCTGAAACGGGGTTTTGTAATCAAAGGGCAAGTCTTTGTATCGAGATGCTGTAAAAACTATCCGATTATTTTTTTAGGATGTGTACAGATTGGCTTCCGCTTTCAGAAGCAATTCTTACAATATAGTTGCCGCTGGAGAGTCCTTCCGTACTGAAAAGCAATTTTTGCTTTCCGGCATCCTGGTATTGGCCCGAAACGATGTTTTTAACGGCCTTGCCTTGAAAATCAAGTATCGTGATGGTTATTTTTTCCGGATTTGCCAAAGTATACTCAAAATTGGCTTCATTTTCAATCGGGTTTGGATAAATCAACAAGGCTTTTTTGCCTTCGGAGAAATCCAATGTGCCTAAAGTGACATTCGTATATCTGGCCAAGGTGATAAGCCTGCTGTTTCCGTCAAAAGAGCTTCCGATGGCCAGGAGTTTGCCGTCAGCCTGTAATTCAATATCGTAGATCTGGGAAGCAAATCCAATGGTCGTATTTATTTCGCCGTTAGTTCCAAATGTGCTGTCTGAAGTCCCGTCTGTATTATACCGGCTTATCGAAAACTGATTATTGTGCAAACCTGCTTTGAGGTATTTTCCATTAGGAATCACTATCATATTGTTATTATAAGTTCCGGTAATGTCTCTAGCCACGCCATTGTTCCCAAATAACGTATAAATGCTTCCATCATTGTTTATTTTCAAGGTTGATGAATTTAGGCCATTTGTTGAAGGTTCATGGAAACTAACCAGGTAACCATTGTCGGTGCCAGACCTAATGGTATTGGTCCAAATAGAAGGAGCGTAGTCATGGGTTATTTTTCCATTGGTGCCAAAGGTACTGTCAAAACTTCCGTCAGGATTTAACCTGGAAAAGGATATTTTTGAACTATAAGATTGGGACTGAGGGAAAGTAACACTGGCGACTATAATCTTGCCATTAGCATCCTGGAAGAAAGCGTTCGGCCATTCGTTGTAATTGTTCAAGTTGGAAAACCCATAAGTGATTGTCCCGTTTGTTCCAAAAGCAGTGTCAAAGGTACCGTTAAGATTAAATTTTAGTATTCCGGTAAGAATAGTTGAATTGCCATCCGGAATGTAATCACAAGCTAATAATATCTTATTGTCGTTGGATATTAACATGTCATCAATGTAATTTGCCTGGTAGTTGGTAAGTTCCAGTACATTTAAAATACCAGCCGTTCCAAAAGCAGCGTCCAATATGCCTGACGGCGTTATTTTGTATAGGCTTAAACCAGAATTCACAATAATCGAATCATCGGAAAGAAGCAGTATTTTATTTACATTATCACTTGCCGCAATATAAGTATGGCCTAAAGTACCGAAATCCATATCATGGAAACCGTCCGGAAGGAATTTTTCTACCACCAAAGTTTTTTGGTAATTGATATAGACACTCGATACGACCACGATAGACTGATCGCTCAGTTTTAGTGTACCTCCAATGCTTTCGTCATAAGAAGTGTAAATGTTCTTGTCTGTATTGGATAGGACAGAACCATTTGTATCCAGCTCTATCTGCTTTATTTTGGCATCACTCAAATTGCTAACGTAACTATTGCCGCCCGTTATTATTTTTCCATCTGGCTTTTGCAATAAAATTGAAGAAGTATCAGTGTTGTTGTTTACGGTAACAACACCGTCAAAATCGAAAGAAGTGTCATAACTGCCGTCTGCAAGAAGCTGAATGGTTTTAAAGTCATTGTTTGAATTGCCCGCCATTAAAATTTTGCCGCTTGACAGTATTTTCAATCTTGGGATAAAATGGCTGCTACCGTTGGTTGTTGTGGTAGTTACGGTAAGGTTTTCGTTTAGGGTTAATTTACCGTCGCCGCTAAAAGAAGTATCCAGGATACCATTGTCCAAATAACGGGCAAGTGCAAATTTACCGCCTGAAACGCCAAGCAATAAAATTTTGCCGTCTTGGAGGATTTCCCCTGAACGTCCATAATCGTTTCCTACAACAAAGGAAGTAATTGTTTTTCCTCCTGTCCCAAAAGAAGTGTCCAGGCTTCCGGTGGTAGTAATCCGGGCCATGGCAAAATCATAATCGGTTCCATTGTGGGCAGCTCCGAAGACTACAATTTTTCCGTCCGCCTGAATTTTATGGGAATAAATCTCGTCATTTCCGGTACTCATAGCGATGGTAGCTATACCGTCACCGTCAAAGGTAGTGTCAAGGGACCCGTTGCTGTTTATCCTTGCCACAGCAAAGGTGGTGGTGCCACTATTGATATAGCCCGAAGCGATAATTTTGCCATCGGATTGAACGCTAATGCATTTAATGTTTAACGAGTTAACACCCATGGTAATTGAGAGTATTCCTGTTGTGTTGAAAGAAGGGTCCAGGCTTCCGTTAGGCGAAAGTCGGAAAAGGCTGTTGAGCCCTGCCAGCAATATTTTCCCGTCATTTTGAAGCACTACTGTTTGAAATAATGATGGTGAACTGAACGTTTTAAAACCATATTGGTTAAAACTGCTGTCCTTGCTGCCATCCGGATTGTATCGGGCTACAAAAGCACCAATCTGCGGAGAGTTTATCCGGCCTGCATATATTATTTTGCCATCGGGTTGCAATAGGGCATCATAGGCATATTGTGCTGAAGGCGAGTCAGACCCGGCATGTATCTCCAAGCCATCACCATGAAAGCTGGGGTCTAGGACCTGCACTTGAGAATAACTAAAAAAAGGAATTAAAAGAAATAGTAATTTTTTTTTCATCAGATAAAATTAAAGCCGCGAAAGTAATGCTTATTTCACACAAGAGTAACACGGCTATGGCAAAATAATAGTTTCAAAATCGAAAAAAGGTTGGAAAACCTGAATCCGGCAAAAAATCAAAAACCCCGTTTCGGCTGAAACGGGGTTTTCTATAAAAATTACCTTTAGTAAACTATAAGATTCTGATTACTCTTTTTTGTTCTCTTTTTTCTCTTCACGAGGAGGTCGAGGCAAAAGTGCTTTTTTGGACACTTTCTCTTTTCTTGTCTTAGGATCGATGCCCAGGTATTTTACCATGAACACATCGCCCATTTTAACAACATCGGCAACATTTTCAGTGCGTTCCCAAGCCAGTTCTGAAACGTGGAGCAATACTTCGTTTCCAGGTGCTGCGGTATATTCTACCACTGCTCCGAAATCCAGCATCTTGATTACTTTCACTTCATAAGATTCACCTACTGTAGGTTTGAAGATAATCGAATCGATCTTAGCTAATACTGCTGCAATTCCATCAGGATCAGTTCCTAAGATTTCAACAACTCCTTGCTCATCCACTTCGTTGATAACGATAGTAGTTCCGGTAGCTTTCTGTAATTCCTGGATTACTTTTCCACCAGGTCCGATAAGGGCTCCAATGAAGTTTCCTGGAATGGTTCTCATGATGATTTTTGGCGCATGTTTCTTAACATCGGCTCTTGGCGTAGCAATCGTTTCCGTTAGTTTGCCTAAAATATGCAAACGGCCGTCACGTGCCTGTCCTAAAGCTTGTTCCATGATGTCATAACGCAATCCTTCGATTTTGATATCCATCTGGCAGGCAGTAATTCCGTCAGCTGTTCCGGTTACTTTGAAATCCATATCTCCTAAATGATCTTCATCACCTAAAATATCCGATAATACGGCAAATTTCTCACCATCGGTAATTAGTCCCATAGCAATACCTGAAACCGGTTTTATCATTTGAACCCCGGCATCCATTAAAGCCATAGTTCCGGCGCAAACCGTTGCCATAGAAGAAGAACCGTTAGATTCCAATACTTCAGAAACGATACGGATCGTATAAGGGCAATCGGCAGGAATCATATTTTTCAAAGCTCTCTGCGCTAAATTTCCGTGGCCTACTTCTCTTCGGGAAGTTCCTCTTAAAGGTTTTGCCTCTCCGGTAGAGAAAGGAGGGAAGTTATAATGCAGGTAGAATTTCTCTTCACCTTGTTCCGATGGAGAATCGATTTGATTGGCTTCTCTTGAGGTTCCAAGAGTAACGGTAGCCAAGGCTTGAGTTTCTCCTCTTGTAAACAAAGATGACCCGTGTACAGAAGGTAAATAATCGGTCTCACACCAGATTGGCCTGATTTCCGTTGTTTTTCTTCCGTCCAGACGGATACCTTTTTCAAGGATGACGTTACGGACTGCTTCTTTATTGGTTTTGTAGAAATATTTTCCAACCAATGCAGACAAATCAGCATTTTCGGCGTATTCTTCTTCTGTAAATAAAGCTTTTGCTTCTTCTTTTACAGCAGCGAATTTTTCGCCTCTTTCGCTTTTGCCTGAAGCTTCCTGTGCAATTGCATAACATTTGTCATAGGCAGCTGCTTTTACTTTTTTGTAGACTTCTTCATCTTCCACTTCGCCTTCATACGTACGGATTTCTTTCTTACCGAAAGCTTCCTGTAATCTTAATTGGGCGTGAATCTGAACTTTAATCGCTTCGTGGGCAAATTTGATGGCTTCCACCATTTCTGCTTCCGAAATCTCTTTCATTTCGCCTTCTACCATGGCAACCGAATCCAAAGAAGCTCCAATCATCATATCGATATCCGATAATTCCAATTGCGCTTTGCTTGGGTTGATAACCAATTTCCCGTCAATACGCGCTACGCGGACTTCGGAAATTAAATTGTAGAAAGGAATGTCCGATACGGCTAATGCAGCCGAAGCGGCAAGACCGGCCAATGCATCCGGCATAACTTCTTCGTCATGGGACATTAACTGGATCATTACTTGTGTTTCTGCGTGATAATCATCCGGGAAAAGCGGGCGCAACACACGGTCTACAAGACGCATGGTCAATACTTCGCTGTCGCTCGGACGTGCTTCACGTTTGAAAAAACCACCAGGGAAACGTCCCGCAGCGGCAAATTTTTCACGATAATCTACTGTTAAAGGTAGAAAATCGATACCTGGATTTGCTGTTCTTGCAGATACTGCTGTTGCTAACAACATAGAATCTCCCATACGAACAACTACAGATCCATCAGCTTGTTTGGCTAATTTTCCTGTTTCGATTGTGATACTTCTTCCATCACCCAAATCGATAACTTCTTGGAATACTTTTGGAATCATAAAATGTAATTCTTTAATTAAACAAAGGGTTCTAGTTGTGTTGTAGTTGTTGTGTGTAGTTGTTGTCTAAAACCCAATGAAAAACCAAACTTTTTCTGTAAATGTGTAAAAACAAAAAGAGGCGCGTGGGCACCTCTTTTTTATATTGATTATTTTCTAATACCCAATACTTTGATAATCTCACGGTATCTGTTGATTTCCGTATTTTTCAAGTAGTCAAGAAGAGACCTTCTTTTACCTACCAATTTCACTAACGAACGCTCAGTGTTGTAATCGTGACGATTTTTCTTCAAGTGTTCTGTTAAGTGATTAATTCTGAATGTGAACAAAGCAATCTGGGCTTCTGATTTTCCAGTGTTTGTTGCTTCTCCGTGTTTAGCGAAGATTTCTGCTTTAACTTCTTTAGTTAAGTACATGCTAATATCCTTTAAATGATTATTATGTATAAATACGTTTTTCGTATTCGTGTGCAAAGGTAGTTTTATTTTTTAGATTGACAAATATAATATTAATATTACATTAAAAAAGTTTTGCAACTTCTTGATTTACAAACTCTAAAAAACGTTCATCTGCTTCGGTAAACGGATCGAGGACATTGGAATCAATATCAATCTGGCCGATATTTTCCCCATTGACGAAAAGAGGCACTACAATTTCTGATTTTACCGTAAAGCTGCACGCGATATAATTGTCCTGGGCTGCCACATCCGGCACCACAAAGTTTTCATTGGAAACGGCTACCTGTCCGCAAATCCCTTTCCCGAAGGGAATTACCGTATGGTCCGTTGGTGCGCCAACATAAGGCCCCAAATGGAGTGTCTTGGTTTCATGATTGGCAAAATAGAACCCGACCCAGGTGTAATATGCTATATTTTGTTCCAAAAGCCCGCAAACAGCAAGCAGCTTTTCATCTCTTGAAAATGCCGGATTGTTTGTAATTTCTGTTACTTTTGGTTTTAATGTCTCGAAAATCATAGTGGCTATTTTTATGCAAAAGTATTTAATGTTGATTTTAATTTTTATATAAATTTGTTAAAAATCCAAATTTGAAAAACTATTTCATCCTTTATAAGCCTTTTTTGCTCTTCCTTGGGAAATTTTTCCTTACCTATTTGCTGCTGGCTTCGGCCTATCAGTTTTACCTGGGCGGTTTCCCTGAAGGCAAAACGGATGCCGTAACAAACAACGTGGCAGGATTTACGCAGCAGGTACTGCAGTTTAGTGACCCCGGTTCTTATGTCCGGGAAGAAACCGGCCAGTCTTACTTTAAGATTTATTATAAACAACAATACATTGCCAGGATTATAGAAGGCTGCAATGCGATAAGTGTCATCATACTGTTTATTTCGTTTGTAGTGGCTTTTTCCGGGAAAAGGAAGGCTACGTTACTTTTTATTTTCGGCGGAAGCCTTTTTGTATATGTCCTGAATATTTTCAGGATAGCACTTTTAGTGATGCTTACCTACCAGTTTCCCGAGAAGGAACATATCCTGCATGATGTTTTTTTTCCACTGATTATTTACGGGACGGTTTTTGCCCTATGGGTCATTTGGGTTAATAAATTTTCAAAATATGCTTCAAAAACTGCTCAATAACAAGATCCTGATTGCCCAATTGTTTTTCTTGATTGGATTGTTGGCCATGGTCAGGGCTTTTGAACATCAATTATTTTACGATCCTTTCCTGGATTATTTCAAAGGAGAAAGCACTTTGCCCTATCCGCAAACCGATTCCCTGCGATTGTACCTGTCCCTGTTTTTAAGGTATTGTCTCAACACGGTTATTTCGCTTGTTATCCTATATGTTGTTTTTAAAGATGTGGCTTTGGTCAGGTTTTCGGCTGTTTTGTACGGAATCTTTTTTGTAGTGTTGTTGGTGGGTTTTTACGGCTGCTTGAATTATTGCGATGAAAGCTGCCGGATGGTGCTTTTTTATATCCGAAGGTTCCTGATCCAGCCTCTTTTTATATTGCTTTTCCTTCCGGGATTTTATTTCCAGGTGCAATCCCAAAAAAAATAACAATTCATTGGCTGTTATCATTCCGGTAATTGTATAACTTTGCTGCGTGAAAATAAATAAGCACATAGCGGTTCTTGTAGCGGTGCTGGTATTGGTTTCCAATGCCGGGCTTGCTTTCCAGGTGCATTATTGCGGTGATAAAATCGCTTCCGTTTCTTTCACTTCTTTTGCAAAATCTCCACAGAAATCTTGTTGCGGCAAGCTGGAAAAGAAATCGTCCTGTTGCAAAGACCGGGAGATAAAACCGGTGAAAAAAACCGATCATTCCTTCGCAAAAGCTTTTTCGTTCCAATTGGAAATCCCTTTGGCTTCTTACGATTGGAAACCTATTGAATCCCTGGTTCCGGTTTCCATCAAAAACAATGCAGCAGATGCATTTTACTGTGACAGCAATGCGCCGCCGCTTTATAAACTATATTCCCAATACCTTTTTTACGCCTGATTTTTTTGTTTCAATCGTCTTAACCGAATTTTGAACATTAAAATAATGCTACAATGAAAAATACCTTTTTGTTTTTTGTTGTTTTGGTTTCGTTGCCAGCTTTTTCCCAGGATACTTTACAAACGGTAAAGGTGGAAGCACAACGGGGCAAACTTCAAAAATCATTACTTAAAACAGCCAATACAACCGTTTTGTCCAGCAAGGAATTGCTCAAGGCGGCCTGCTGCAACCTGGCGGAAAGCTTTGAAACCAATCCGTCGATCGATGTGAATTTCTCCGATGCCCTCACCGGGACAAAGCAAATAAAAATGCTGGGGCTTACCAGTCCTTATCTTCTTATTACCGAAGAAAATGTGCCGAGCGTCCGGGGCGCATCACAAGCCTACGGATTGTCTTTTACGCCCGGGACCTGGGTAGAAAGCATCCAGATCACTAAAGGTGCGGGAAGCGTCATCAACGGATACGAAAGCATTTCCGGGCAAATCAATACGGAACTGATAAAACCGGTAAACGACATTCCTTTTTTCCTGAATATCTATGGCGCTACGGATTCCCGTTTTGAAATCAATACCCATTTGAATAAAAAAGTGTCCGATAAATGGGCGACAAGCCTGTTTGTGCACGGAAACAGCCGCGTTTCCAAAAACGACATGAATAAAGACGGTTTTTTGGATAATCCGCTGGGCAATCAAATCAATGTAATGAACCGCTGGCAATATTCAAATGCCGAAAAAGGCTGGGTCAGTTTCTTGAATTTCAGGTATATGAATGATGAAAAACAAACCGGGCAACTTGAATTCAATCCTGATAGAGATAAACTGACGACGAATTACTGGGGTTCGGAAATTACCACCGAACGTTTTGATTTTTCTTCAAAAATAGGCTACGTCTGGCCGGAAATGCCGTATCAGAGTATCGGATTCCAAAACGCAGTCACATCGCACAACCAGCATTCGTATTTTGGCCTGAACCAGTATAATATCAGGCAGCAAAGCTATTATTCGAATTTGATTTTCAATTCGATCATCAGCAATACGCTCCATAAATTTACGGCAGGGCTGAATTTTGCTTCCGATGATTACCGGGAATTTGTAAACGTTTCCGATTATAGCAGAAGGGACAATTCGTTAGGTGCCTTTTTTGAATATACCTATGATAATGCCGACAATTTCAGCATGATTTTGGGAGGAAGGGCAGATTACCATAACCGTCTCGGGTTTTTCGTTACCCCAAGGTTGCATCTGCGGTATAATCCTTGGAAAGATGGCGTATTGCGCTTTTCAGCAGGAAGAGGGAAGCGCTCGGCCAATATTTTTGCAGAAAACCAACAGCTTTTTGGAAGTGCAAGGAATTTTGCCATTTTGGATACGGGCGGAAAGATCTATGGTTTAAATCCTGAAATAGCCTGGAATTATGGTATCGGTTTCTTGCAGAAGTTCCGCCTTTTTTCTAAAAATGCCGATGTTTCGGTAGATTTTTACAGGACCGATTTCCAGAACCAGGTGGTCGTTGATTTGTTCCAAAGCCCGCAACAGGCTAATTTTTACAATCTTAAAGGAGATTCGTTTGCCAATAGTTTGCAGGTTGAGTTTAATATTGAGTTCATCAAACACCTGAACCTGAGGTCTGCGTATAAATATTATGATGTCCGGACTGATTATCTTTCGGGCAGTTTCCAGCGTCCTTTGCAGGCCAAACACCGTTTTTTCGGGAACCTGGAATTTGCAACCCATATCAAGGAAAAAGGAAAACAATGGAAATTTGATTATACTTTCAACTGGATCGGGAAGCAGCAATTGCCCAATACGGCATCGAACCCTGACCAAGACAGGCTGCCGGAATTCTCTCCTTCGGTAGTGGTGATGAACGCGCAGGTAACGCGGACGTTTTCTTCTGTTTTCGAAATGTACCTTGGTGCTGAAAATTTCGGTAATTACAAACAGGACAAAGCTATTTTAGGGGCGGAAAACCCTTTTGGAACAAATTTTGACAGTACTATTGTATATGCTCCGGTCTTCGGGCAAATGTATTACGCCGGCTTACGGTTTAAAATAAAATAAGTAATTTTAATTCAAAAATATAAGATATGAAAACTGAAAAAATCAATAATAGAAAAATAATCAAGCATTTGATTTTGGTACTGATAATGGCTTTCGCAGGTTTTTCCGCTCAAGCGCAACAGGCCAACAAAAATGCAAAATACGCCATTGAGGTAAACGGTAATTGCGAACAATGCCAAAAACGGATCCAGAAAGCGGCGCTAAGTGTCCCGGGTGTGAAATCGGCCTCCTGGAACCTGGAAACGCACCAGCTGAGCCTGATCCTGAATGAGGAAAAATGTTCTTTACCTGATGTGGAAAAGGCTGTGGCCAAAGTTGGGCACGATACCGAAAAAGTCAAAGCGACAGATAGCGATTATGAAAAGCTGCACAGTTGCTGCAAATACGACAGAAAATAAAAGAACAGGCTCCCTGATTGGTTTCAGGGAGTTTTTTTTTATAAATGAATGTTAATGTGCCTTAAAAAGAAAATATATTTTTTAAATTCGCACCATGAAATTTTTGACCAGGATAGTATTAGGGATTTTTATCTTATTCCAGTTTTCATCTGTCATCGTTTGTGTGATCAATGAAAGGAGTAAGACTAATTTCGCGTATACTATTACGGAAGAAGAAGAGCATTCCCACTCCAAACAGGTAAAGGAAGTAAAGTCAGAGTTTGTGGTACTTAACCATAAGTTGATCATTCCTTTCGATGAAATGCCTTCTAAAAAAGTTCATGATTATTATTTGTTAAAACACTACGTAACAAATCCCACTATTTTTCTCCTTCCGCCCGAACAAGTTTAAAACATAGCATTTCAGGCTGTAGGCATAAGCCTATGGTAAAATATCGTTTTAAATTTTAAAGGTCATGACAAAAAAAATAAATCTTTTTGCCAACCTTAATTCAGATTTTCCAGCTGGATTAGTGGTTTTTTTGGTGGCACTACCTTTATGCCTGGGCATTGCCCTTGCGTCTGGTGCACCCTTGTTTTCTGGAATTATTGCGGGAGTTGTCGGAGGAATCGTAGTAGGTTGCCTGAGCAAGTCACATTTAAGTGTTTCCGGGCCTGCCGCAGGTTTGACAGCCATTGTGCTTACGGCAATTACTGCCTTCGGGGATTTTAGGATCTTTTTGCTGGCGGCTTTTATTGCCGGAGCCATCCAAATTACTTTAGGCTTCCTCAAAGCAGGGAGTATTTCAAATTATTTTCCAACCAATGTTATCGAAGGAATGCTTGCCGGGATCGGGATCATTATCTTTTTGAAACAAATCCCGCATGCTTTTGGTATGGACAAGGATTTCCTGGGAGATTTGTCTTTCATCCAGAATGATGGCAAAAATACGTTTACCGAAATCACAGCTATAATAGGCCATATCAATTTGGGTTCGGTCATCATTACCGCTGTTTCGCTGTTTATCCTGATCGCCTGGAATAAAATCAGCTTCCTTAAAAACCTGAAACTGGTTCCTGCCGCTTTAGTGGCCGTAATAGTCGGGATTATTATCAATGAATTGTTTATCAGTTCGGGAAGTTCGCTGGCCATTTCGGCAGAGCATTTGGTTTCATTGCCGGTGCCTACTACTTTTGAAGAATTCAGCGCCATCTTGGTTACCCCGGATTTTACAGCCATCGGGAACAAACAGGTTTGGATCGTGGCATTTACCATCGCCATCGTTGCTTCTATCGAAACATTGCTTTGCATTGAAGCGGCAGACAGGATGGACATCCATAAAAGGTATACGGATACGAATGTGGAATTGAAAGCGCAGGGCATCGGAAACCTGATCAGTTCTTTGCTCGGAGGATTGCCAATGACATCGGTTGTGGTGAGGACTTCGGCTAATGCCAATGCCGGGGCGCAATCTAAAATGTCGACAATCATACATGGTGTTTTGTTGCTGGCAAGTGCTTTGGCAATTCCTTTCGTACTGAATAAAATTCCGTTGGCTACATTAGCCGCAATATTGCTGTTAGTAGGTTATAAATTGGCAAATCCGAAAATATTGCTGCATTTTTACGAGAAAGGGAAATACCAATTTGTCCCTTTTATCTGTACTTTATTAGCGGTTGTTTTCACAGATTTGTTAAAAGGCGTAGCTTTGGGGATAATTATAAGTGTTATCTTTATTCTGAAAGGGAATATGCAAAGGGCGTACCTTTTTCGCAAGGAAACGCTTCAGGACGGCGATGTGATCCATATCGACCTGGCCCAGGAAGTATCTTTTCTGAACAAGGCGGCTATCAAATCAACTTTGGCAGCGATACCGGAAAATTCAAAAGTGGTTATCAATGCTTCAGACACCGTATATATCGCCCATGATGTACTCGACCTGATAAAGGAATTTAAAAAGATACGGTCAAAAGAAGTGAATATCAAAGTCAAACTGGTCGGTTTCAAAAAAGCCTATGATTTAGTGAATACGGGCGAAGAAGAAAAACATGTTTTTGTAGAACACACAACAAGATAAATAAAAATGAGAACTTTAAATAAAGAATTACAATCCCAAATAACACCAAGACAAGCTCTTGGGCTTTTAAAAGAAGGCAATAGCCGATTTGTAAACAACCTGAAACTCCACCGTGATTTATTAGAGCAGGTCAATGCGACCAGCGAAGGTCAATGGCCTTTTGCCACTATCCTGAGCTGTATTGATAGCCGCACGTCATCGGAATTGATTTTTGACCAAGGTTTAGGCGATGTGTTTTCCATCCGTATAGCCGGAAATGTCGTAAATACCGATATTTTAGGAAGCATGGAATTTGCCTGTAAAGTGGCGGGTTCGAAACTGATCGTGGTTTTAGGGCATACCAAATGCGGTGCCGTTAAAGGCGCGTGTGATCATGTGGAAATGGGCAATCTAACTGAACTTTTGTCTAAATTGCAGCCGGCCGTTTACCAGGAACAGCAAACCAAAGGAGAAAGAAGTTCCAAAAACCCTGAATTTGTTGAAAATGTAGCCGAAATCAATGTCAAAAGGACTGTGAAATCAATATTGCAGCGCAGTTTCATCTTAGAGCAAATGGTCGAGAACGGCGAGATCGGGATCATCGGGGCCATGTATAATGTAGAAACAGGCCTTGTCGAATTCTATGCAGACACTGATTTTATCAAAGACGAACAAAATGCACACCTGTCCTTGAAGGAATTGGGAAAATAGTGTAAATTCAACAACAATTAATATTGAAGCTTATGAGCGATTTTTATAAAAGAATATTAGAAAATAATAGAGAATGGGTTGAAAGCCAATTAGCGATCGACCCGAATTACTTCAAAGATCTATCAAAAGGCCAAAACCCACCATTGCTATGGATCGGATGTTCGGACAGCCGCGTGCCGGCCAACGAGATCATCGGGGCAAAACCGGGAGAAGTTTTTGTACACAGGAATATTGCCAATATGGTCATCCATACGGATATGAATATGTTAAGCGTGTTGGATTATGCTGTTAATGTATTGAAAGTCAAACATGTAATTGTTTGCGGTCATTACGGTTGCGGAGGTGTCAAAGCGGCTATGACCAACGGATCTTTCGGGATTATTGATAACTGGATCCGCCATATCAAGGATGTGTACCGCCTTAACAAAAAGGAATTGGGCGCCATTCAGGATGAGGATGCACGTTTTAATAAATTTGTCGAAATAAACGTCAAAGAGCAGGTTTCAGACCTGGCTAAAACATCAATAGTGCAAAGTGCCTGGAAAAACGGCCAGGAACTAACGCTGCACGGTTGGGTGTACGGGTTGAATTCCGGGTTTGTAACAGATTTGGAAGTGAATTATTCTTCCAATGAGGATTTGCCGGAAATATACCAATTGGATATTTAAGATTAATTTAATTATAATAAATAGGGCGGATGTACTAATTGTAGTACATTCGTTTTTTTAATAAAAAGAGTATATTTACAGCATGGAAGACTTCAATTGGCTGCAGTTATTAAATCCGGAATTCTATATTTTGCTGGAATTCGGCGGAATCAAGATAGGATTATTCGTTGTATTGTTTATCATCTTTGCCGAAACAGGACTACTGGCCGGATTTTTCCTGCCAGGCGACAGTTTGCTTTTTTTAGCGGGGATTTACAGCGAAACCTTAATGAGCCAGGTATCCTTGGGAAGTGATTTCCTAAATGTGACCGTATTCGCATTATTGGTGTCCCTGATGGGGATCCTGGGCAATATGGCCGGCTATTGGGTTGGTGCCAAAAGCGGGAACTACCTGTTCAATAAGGAAGACAGCTTTTTCTTCAAAAAGAAATACCTGTACCAGTCAAAGGCTTTTTTTGAAAAATACGGAAACAGGGCTATTGTTTTTGCCCGCTTCCTGCCGATCGTGAGGACTTTTGCTCCGGTAATTGCCGGTATTGTTTCGATGGATAAAAAGAAATTCATGTTTTATAATATCCTGGGTTCGGCATTGTGGTCCTTTTCCATGATTTTCGCGGGGCATTATTTCTATGCTTTCTTCCTGGATAAATTCGGGATAGACCTCAAGCATTATATCGAATATATCGTAATCGGGATTGTGGCCGTAACAACGTTGCCTGTGCTGTGGAAAATACTAAAGAAAAGAGTACACATTGAATAATATAGTATGATCAGAAAAATAGAAATCGTTTTCCTTTTTCTTTGTTTTTCTCCTGTCATTTCACATTCGCAAACCAAAACCACTAATGAGAACATCTGGTTTCATTATTCGGGTAAAAACCTGCTGACGCAAAAACTTTCGCTGACCCTTGAAGGCACAATGCGATATACCGGCGGCCTTTCGGAAAAACAGCAATGGTTCATCCGTCCGTCATTGGATTATCAGTTTACAAAAGCATTGGCGGGAAGCATCGGCTACAGCCATTATAATACGTATGTATACGGGAATCCTTCCCTGAACAAAATACAAACCCCGGAAGACCATTTTTGGATCCAGGGGACGTATACGCAGTATTTGGGAGCTTCGAAACTGACGCACCGCTTGCGTGACGAGTTTCGGTATGTGGGCATAGCTGTGAGTGACCCGGCGGGAGATGGGCTTGAAATAGGGCGTTATGAGTATCGCAATCGGTTGCGGTATATGTTCCTGATAAATTATCCGTTAGTCAAAAAAGAAGACATGACCACTGTTTTTGCGATTTTGGGCGATGAGGTTTTCATGAATTTGGGGGCCAATGCAGGAAAGACTTTTTTAAATCAGAATAGGATCATAGGAGGAATAGGGTACCAGTTTACCAGGCAACACCAGGTGCAATTGGCTTACATCCATCAGCATATCTGGAATTTTTCCAATACGTTGCAGGAAGACAATCCAACTGTCCGCCTATCGTATATCACTACTTTTGATTTTTCTAAAAAGAAAGGATAAATAAAAACCCGATTAGCTCATACTAATCGGGTTTTTTTTATAATTTATTTAAAGTCAATGGATTACATCATTCCAGGCATTCCTCCGCCCATTGGCATTCCTCCAGCGTTTTCTTCTTTGATTTCCACCAAAGCACACTCGGTGATCAGGATCATTCCCGATACGGAAGCCGCATTTTCAAGAGCTACACGGGTTACTTTTTTAGGATCGATGATTCCGGCTTTTAGCATGTCTACATATTCGTCGGATTTTGCATTGTACCCGAAGTTGTCTTTTCCTTCCGCTACTTTTGCCACAATTACAGAACCTTCCAGGCCTGCATTTTCAACAATGGTTCTCAAAGGAGCTTCTACGGCACGGGAAACAATATGGATTCCTGTTGCCTCATCGGCATTGTCCGCTTTGATTTTATCCAAAACTTTCTTGGCGCGTAATAAAGCAACACCGCCACCGGCAACAATTCCTTCTTCAACAGCGGCACGAGTCGCATGCAAGGCATCATCTACACGGTCTTTTTTCTCTTTCATTTCCACTTCAGAGGCAGCACCAACGTAAAGAACGGCAACACCACCGGCTAATTTAGCCAGACGCTCCTGTAGTTTTTCCTTGTCGTATTCGGAAGTTGAACTTTCCATTTGTGCTTTGATCTGGTTTACACGGTTTTTGATCATTTCCGCTTCACCGGCACCGTTTACGATAGTGGTATTGTCTTTGTCGATGGTTACTTTTTCGGAAGTTCCCAGCATTTCCAAAGTAGCGTTTTCAAGGTTGTAACCGCTTTCTTCAGAAATTACGGTTCCTCCTGTCAGGATGGCAATGTCTTCGAGCATGGCTTTTCTTCTGTCACCGAAGCCCGGAGCTTTTACTGCAGCTATTTTTAAGGCGCCTCTTAATTTGTTGACTACCAAAGTAGAAAGAGCTTCTCCATCTACATCTTCGGCAATAATCAATAATGGTTTGCCCGATTGCGCTACCGGTTCAAGGATTGGCAATAATTCTTTTAGGGAAGATACTTTTTTATCGTATAATAAAATGTAAGGCCTTTCCAATTCGACTTCCATTTTTTCTGTGTTGGTAACGAAGTACGGAGAAAGGTAACCTCTGTCAAACTGCATGCCTTCTACCACATCAACATAGGTATCTGTTCCTTTGGCTTCTTCTACGGTAATAACGCCTTCTTTGCCTACTTTACCGAAAGCCACGGCAATCAGGTCACCGATAACATCGTCATTATTGGCTGAAATAGAGGCGATCTGCTTGATTTTCTCTGAATCGCTCCCTACTACTTTCGCTTGTTTCCCCAAATCCGCTACAATAGCTTCCACGGCTTTGTCTATTCCGCGTTTCAAATCCATAGGATTGGCTCCGGCAGCCACGTTTTTTAAACCTTCTTTTACGATGGCTTGTGCCAAAACGGTAGCTGTTGTTGTTCCGTCCCCGGCCAGGTCGTTGGTTTTTGAAGCCACTTCTTTTACCATTTGGGCGCCCATGTTTTCCAACGGGTCTTTCAGTTCTATTTCTTTGGCTACGGTTACACCGTCTTTAGTCACATTAGGAGCACCAAAGGATTTCCCGATGATGACATTGCGGCCTTTTGGGCCAAGCGTTACTTTTACGGCATTTGCCAGTGCATCTACACCACGTTTCAAACCGTCACGTGCTTCAATATCAAATTTTATATCTTTTGCCATTTTATTTTGCTTTAGGCTTTAAGCTTTAGGCTTTAAGCTGTTGGTGAAATTAATTTTTGTTTTAAACTGTAAATTTTACTTTTTATAATATTGATTTTGTCTAAAAAATCTTTAGCAATCATTCTATCTATATATTGTAAGTCCCTAGATATTCTGTTTCATTTGCTGATCCTAACGCTATGTTCAGGAATTGATTAAATTCGTTATCGCTATTTCTACCACATCCCTCACTAATATTTGTTGGAATAGAGGAAGAGGCCCTTCGGATTTGACTAATCAGACCATAAATCTCTTCTTTTGGATATTGAGAAGTGATTTTATAAATTTCTAAAGTAAAATCATGGCTCATTTGCCAAATCTCGTACTTTTTAAAATCTCTCATTATTTTAGATTTTTAGAAAACGAGTCTTAATACTTTATAGCGGTAGGCATATAGCTTATGGCATAAAGCATATTGCTTTTTAAATTATTGCCAGGATATCTTCTTCGCGCATGATCAGGTAATCCTTGCCTTCGAATTTTAAATCGGATCCGGCGTATTTCCCATAAAGGACAGTATCTCCAACTTTTACGGTAAGAGGTTCGTCTTTTTTGCCGTTGCCTACAGCAACCACTTTGCCTTTTTGTGGTTTTTCTTTTGCTGTATCCGGAATAAAAATCCCTGAAGCCGTTTGTGTTTCTGCTGCAACAGGCTCCACCAGAACACGGTCTGCAAGTGGTTTAATGTTTAATGCCATAACTCTATCTATTTATGTTATTATATAATGGTTGTTTTCTTTTTTTCAGAAATTATGCCAAGCCTTGAAAACTGACATTTTTTCTTATAAAAAATGCCAGCGTTGTCATGCTGGCATCTTTTTATTGAATTTCAAATGAAATTATTTTTTAGCTTCTTCTTTTGCCGGAGCTTCAGTTGCCGCCGGAGTGTCTGTTTTTGTCCCGTCTGCTGCAGGAGTAGTAACAGGAGCTGCTTGCGGAGCTGAAGGGATTGGTGCGGAAGTGGCACTTTCATCTATGATCTTAGAACCGGTATCACTTGAAGTTCCTGTGAAACTTAAGCTTGATAATAAGATTAACGCGATTAACGCACCTGCAAGGTACCAGGTACTTTTATCTAAAAAGTCTGTTGTTTTTTGTACGCCACCCATCATTTGCGAACTTCCGAAAGTGGAAGACAAACCGCCACCTTTAGGATTCTGAACCATGATAACTACGATTAATAAAAAACAAACTATAGTGATTAACACTAAAAAAATTGAAAATGTGCTCATTGTCTAATTATTATTATTTTGTTGTAACGCTTTAATGTCTGAAATTCGGTCTGCAAAGAAAGTAATTTTTTCTGGATATTTCAAAATTAATATTTCATATGCCTGAATTGCTTTATTGTATTTTTTTTGCTCGAGGTATACTTTGGCTAAAGTTTCGGTCATTAAGTACGAAGTATCTTCCTCTTTGACTATAAAACCGGGCGCCGGAACATCTGATTTTACTGGAGGTATTTTAGGGTTTGCTTCAATGAACTTGTCTATTATTTCTAGTTTTGAAGCTAAATTAGTATCCTCTTTTTTTGTTTCTTCCTCACTTTCTTCCCTGATAATAGGTTTTACTTTTGCTAATTGAAGCCATTCCTGGAACGAATGTGTTTCGGAATGTTCAAACGGTATCGGTTTCCCTATTTCAAGTTTTACTGCCGAATCCGGTATTTCAGTTTCTGCAGGAGTGGCTGGGATTTCTTCCTGAAGTATTTCTTCTGTTGGTGCAATTTCTTCTTCTTTTACAGAAACAACTGGAGAAGGTTCCTGTTCAGGTTCTGTAACCGAAACAGTATCAATAGCGTTGTTTTGCGTTTCTTCAGTAATGGGCTCTTCCGCCTGAGCGGCCTCATTGATAGAAGAAATGATAGATTTCTCCAAAGTGTTTTCCGCAACGGGGTTTACCGCTTCAAAAACCAGATCGGCAGCTGTAACGGGAATGTCTGCCAATAGCGCTTCCTTCTCCTCGGATGCTTTTTTGTGATGATGGCTGTTAAACCCGTCGGAAGTAATAAAATCAAATAAAACAGTCCTGTCTGTGGTATAACTGGCTGTTGTTTTGAGTGCCTGGTTGTATTTGAAACTGTCCTGGTTGAACAACCCTTTCAGGTGCAGGCTCCTCGCGCTTTGAAAATACGGGAAATTGTCCAGGATTTTCTCCAGGTCGCTTACCTGCTTGTCATGTATCGCATCAGGTTTGTTAAGTAAATAAGTATACTCGCTAACAGTCATCTAAAAATAAATTGTCTTTGTTTGTTCCATTGCATAAACCCATCCTTTATATAATAGGTTTGGTGCTTGTTTTACCATTTGGCCAGTGTATCGCTGAAAATATCTTGTGTGATGCGTTCAAAAATAAGGTCCAGCGATTTTTTTAATTGTGCGCCGGTTGGCAAGCTGGTTCCGGAGAAATCGTCATAAAAGGAAAACCGTTTCTCAAAATTTTCCTCCGGTTTGTTTTTATTACTGAAACGCAGGTTTACCGTAATGCTCAAACGGCTTTGCGCGGCCGTCAATTCTGCGGTAGCCGTCATTGGGGAAACCCTGTAATCGACAATTTCGCCTTCATAAACCAAATCCCCGTTGGTATTGGTCAAGCTCAGGTTGGTCTGGTTTTGGATCATATCCTGTAACCGTAAGGTAAAATCACGGTCAATGCCGGGTTCGATCAATTCGGAAACATTCTGGAAATAATTAACCTGAAACGTTTTGGCGTCAATTTTCCCTGTCCCGGTAAAATTATATACCGAACAGCCGCTGAAAGTGAAAAAGACCGTTAAGGCCAGTATGTATCGGATGTATTTCATAAATGTGTCACTAAAGCAACTGTTTTTGCAAAAATGTATTTTCGAGCCTTTTTAGCCCATGCGAATATAAAAATAATTAACGGATTCGCAGTTACTGTATTTTATAAATCAAATTGTTTGATCTTCCTGTATAGGGTCCTTTCCGAAATCCCGAGTTCGTCTGCCGCCGCTTTTCGTTTGCCTTTGTTGCGCTCTAGTGCTTTTTTGATGAGCTCGATTTCTTTTTGGTCTAACCGAAGGGAATCTTCTTCTTCAATGGTTTCGGCAAAAAGATAATTTTCGTCATCGTCAAAATCATCATCATTGTTATTGTTCTGGTTGGAAAGCACGGCCGCCCTAGGTTCTTCTTCAAAAGAAATCTCGCTTTCGTTTTCTTTCGGGCCGTAAATTTTCTGAATAAGGTTAGGATTGATCTCATGGGCTTTGGAAGCGCCATTCTTCATCAATTCAAGCGTTAGTTTCTTCAAATCGTTCAAGTCGCTTTTCATGTCAAAAAGGACTTTGTATAAAATATCCCTTTCGGTTGAAAAATCGCTTTCCGCTTTTTTGCCGATAACCGAAGGCAAATTATTCCCTTCCTGCGGTAAATAGGAAAGCAGTGTATTGGCCGATATATCGCGGTTGGTTTCCAGGACCGAAATTTGCTCGGCCACATTGCGCAGCTGGCGGATATTCCCGCTCCATCGGAATTTCTGCAACACCTGGATGGCATTGTCATCCAGCCTAAGCGGAGGCATTTTGTATTTATGTGCAAAATCTGCGGCAAATTTCCGGAATAACAAGTGGATGTCGTCTTTTCGGTCGCGCAGGGCAGGCAGGGTGATGTCAACCGTGCTCAAACGGTAATACAGGTCCTCACGGAATTTTCCTTTTTCGATGGCATCGAATAAATTCACATTGGTGGCTGCTACGATGCGTACATTGGTTTTCTGCACTTGCGAAGAACCTACTTTAATAAATTCGCCGTTTTCCAAAACACGCAACAGCCGGACTTGGGTCGTAAGCGGTAATTCTCCTACTTCATCCAGGAAAATAGTACCGCCGTCTGCCACTTCGAAATAACCTTCGCGGGTTCCTGTGGCTCCGGTAAAAGCGCCTTTCTCATGGCCGAAAAGTTCACTGTCGATGGTTCCTTCCGGGATAGCGCCGCAGTTTACGGCAATGTATTTACCGTGTTTGCGGTGTGACAGCGAATGGATGATTTTGGGAATGCTTTCTTTTCCGACACCGCTTTCCCCGGCCACCAGTACCGAAATATCGGTTGGGGCTACCTGAATGGCTTTTTCTATGGCACGATTGAGTTTCGGGTCATTTCCGATAATCTCGAACCGTTGTTTTATGGCTTGAACTGATTCCATTTATTGTTTTCTTTTTTACTTCTGACGGCATGATTTACAGTTCACCTAATTGAATTGTAAAACAGGTCTTTACTATTGAAGGGATTTGCCTGGAAATTAGCAAATTGTCCTTAATGGCTTTTATTTTTAACTCATGTCACTCAAACCGACTGCTTTTCCTTTTAATGTCCCGGAGGTACAGCTTTCGATGTTCACTAACACAAAATCACCAATCTTATAATTTTCTTTCGGGAAAACAACCGTGATGCTTTGGGAGTTCCTTCCTGAAAATTCCTCGGCTGATTTTTTGGAAACTTTCTCTACCAATACTTCTACCGTTTGCCCAATAAATTCCTCGCTGCGGAACCAGGCGTGTTTTTGCTGCAAATCAACAATTTCCTGTAACCTTCTTGCTTTTACTTCTTCCGAAACATCATCCTTCATTTTCCTTCCGGCCAAAGTTCCAGGGCGTTCCGAATACGAATACATATACCCGAAATTGTACTTTACATATTCCATAAGGCTTAAAGTATCCTGGTGGTCTTCTTCCGTTTCTGTCGGAAAACCGGCAATCATGTCCTGGGAAATGGATGCGTTTGGTATGATAGCCCTGATTTTGTCTATCAGTGCCATGTATTCTTCCCGAGTATGCAGGCGGTTCATTTCCTTCAGGATGCGATTGCTTCCGGATTGCACCGGTAAATGGATGTGCTTACAGATGTTAGGGTATTTGGCGATGACATGCAGTACACTTTCGTGCATGTCCTGCGGGTTTGAAGTCGAAAAACGGATCCTCATTTTAGGGAAACCTTTGGCAACCATTTCCAACAATTGGTCAAAATCGACTGCGGTGGCTTTTTGCATTTCGGTTGCGTTGGCAAAATCTTTTTTCAATCCGCCGCCATACCAAAGGTAGCTATCTACGTTTTGGCCCAACAAGGTAATTTCCTTAAATCCTTTGTCCCATAAATCCTGGATTTCCCCCATGATGCTTTGCGGTTCGCGGCTTCGTTCGCGCCCTCTTGTAAAAGGGACCACGCAAAACGTGCACATATTGTCACAGCCGCGGGTAATGGAAACCAAAGCGGTAATGCCGTTGCTCATAAGCCGCACAGGCGAAATGTCTCCATAGGTCTCTTCTTTCGATAAGATAACGTTGATGGCGTCCCGGCCTTCTTCAACTTCGGCCAGGAGGTTGGGTAGATCCTTATAAGCATCAGGGCCTACGACTAGATCTACTATTTTTTCTTCCTCCAAAAACTGGCTTTTAAGACGTTCTGCCATGCAGCCTAAAACACCTACTTTCATACCCGGATTGATCCGCTTTACGGCGTTGTATTTTTCCAGGCGCTTGCGCACGGTTTGCTCGGCTTTGTCACGAATGGAACAGGTATTGACCAGGACCAGATCAGCTTCTTCGAGCTTTTGGGTGGTATTGTAACCCTGATTGGTCAGGATGGATGCTACGATTTCGCTGTCCGAAAAATTCATCGCACAGCCGTAACTTTCAATAAAAAGTTTCTTGGTATTTCCTTCTTTATGTTCCAAAACAAGACTGGTGCCTTGCTTGTCTTCTTCAATAATCTTTTCCATAAGTCAAATTCTCTGGCAAATATAGTGCAAAACAGAAAATATGACAAGATGACAGTTGTGATTTAACAAATTATTGTATGCTGCATAATTGATATACTATAAATGGCGATCGTATTTTCAAAATTGGATGAAGTGTAGTGTTTTTTAACCGTTGCTTTCCACCAGTTCCTGAAAAGCCATGGCAAAAGCCTTAAGCTGCTGTGCTGTCGAAGCATCGGTAAGAATGCCTTCCGGATTTATTTTTCCCCTCACGCCTTGTATCAAGAGCTGTGTTTCTGAAGTGAACCGGGCTTCCAGGGTTTTCATGATTAAGAGCAATTGTTCGTGTCCTTTTTCGCCCGAAGCGGAAGCCGTAACCAGTCCGGTATTTTTATGGGATAACAATGTAGTCGAAACACACCATTCCAAAGCATTTTTCAAACTTCCGGGCAAACTGAAAACGTATTCGGGTGTACAAATCAGGATGCCGTCTGCAGTAGCGATTTTTGCCCTGAAATCGGCCACTGCCACAGGAAGTTCTGCGTTGTCGAGGTCCGGATTGAAATGTGGAAGGTTGTCTAAATCTTCAAAAAAATCCACAATATAACCGGCGGGCAATAGTCCTGAAATATACTGTAAGATGTTGGAATTGCTAGAAGGATGGCGGGTGCTTCCACTAATGGCAAGTATTTTTCTCATGTGTGCAACCTACTTTACCTTTTCAGGGAAAAGTGGGATTTAAATTGTTTGACGGTGTTGTTTTCGGTATACTCTACAACAAACCAATAATCCGTGGAAGGCAGCTGCCTGTTGTTTAGGGTACCATCCCATCCGCGCTGTGTTGGTTGTAGGTTTTTGATCATTTTCCCAAATCGGTCAAAAATGCAAATTCGGGCACCTGGGATATTTTCCAAACCGGGAATGGTCCAGGTATCATTGATACCGTCCCCGTTGGGAGTGAAAAAATGAGGATAGTTGATCGTTTGGATATCTTTTATAAAGGCACTTGCACAATCCAGCCCCGTATCTCTTATCTGGATGCTGTGGCTGCCTGAGGGTACATTCTCGAATATATTGCTGCTTTGGAAAGCCCCTCCGTCCATGCTATATTCATAATTCCCGTATCCTTGCGCATATATTGTAATGCTTTGGTTTTCAGAAAAGAAATGACTAAGGGTATATCCGGGATCCGATAGCGACGGAGGGCCGGATTGGATTACCGTATAAGCTTCAGATTCCATACTGCATCCTGATCCGGGTGTTATACGTGTGGCAATTACCTTGTAATTTCCATGGGAGGCGGTAGTCAACGTATAATCTGTACCATTTGCCCCGGGAATCATAGTGTCATTGTATAGCCATTGGAAAGTGTAGCTGGCAGGACTTAAGTCGGTATGCAGTGTCAATCCGCTTAACAACGCATTTGTTTGCCATGCAACACAAATTACATTGTTGCCTGACAGTGAGGTTATAACTGGTTTGTCATTTACTGTCACAGTTGCTGATCCTGTAAGTGGTTGTGAGCAACTGCCTAAAACAACATTTTGTAAGGTAAACAGTTTGTCTTGTGTCAAATCTCCGGTAGGCAAAGTAGCATTGCCTGAGTTGTCAAGGGTTATGGCCTGGCTGCTGCCTGAATTTACAGTATAAGTAACTGTAGCATTGGGTGTACCGGCAAAAACAATTGTAGCTTCTGTTCCGTAACATACAGATGTGGTGCCTGAAATGACAGCGGTAGGTAAATCATTTACGACCACAGAAGCGCTTCCTGAAACGGTTCCGGTACAATTGATATCATGTACTGCGGTAATCGTATAGGTGGTGTCGTCACTTGGGCTAACCGGTATCAGATAAGGATTGGCTGTTATTCCGTTTACGGTTGTCGGAACAGAGCCGTCTGTATAACTAAAGCTCCAGGGCGGTGTCCCTGTAAAGGTAACACTTAGAGGAGTGCCTGATCCTGCACAGACAGAGGTCGTGCCAGACAACACAGCTGTTGGCAAATCGTTTACCGTCAAGGCAGCTGCTCCCGAAACAGTTCCAATGCAATTGCTGTCCATCATATCAGTGAGGGTAAACGTTTGGGTAATGCCCGGGGTTACATTGAGTAGGTAAGGGCTGGCCGTAATTCCGGTAACATTCGCTGTATAAAAACCATTCGTATACCCAATGCTCCAAGGAGGAGTCCCTGTCAAGGCTACACTTAAGGTAGTGTTAGTGCCCGGGCATACGGAAGCAGTACCTGAAAGCGTTGCTGTCGGCACATCGTTTACGCTAACAGTAGCCGATCCTGAGACAGTTGCTATACAACTGATATCATTGGCGGCTATAAGGCTATACGTTTTAGTTGCAGTCGGGCTAACACTTATCTGGTAAGGGCTGGCGGTAATCCCGTTAACGGTTACGGGGGTTACCCCGTCTGTATACGTAATACTCCAGGGCTGGGTTCCTGTCAATGCTACATTTAAGGCCGTACTTGATCCCGGGCAAACACTGCCGAAGCCGGAAAGCAAAGCCGTTGGTAAAACCGGGCATGGGTTCACTACAGTACAAATGTTCATCCAGGTGGTATTGACTTCTGTCGGGGTCATTTGGGTAGGGCTTACTGAAATGTATTTTACACAGCCGGGCTTCACTTCGCAAGGCACCTGATTGTCATCCCTGAAAAAAATAATCGGTGTGGTATTGCTGGCCAGCTTATATATTCCTGTCGTATCAGTATAAGAACTGAATAAAGAACCGTTTACATACACCGAAATGATATTCGTGGCCGAGTCCCTTACAAAAGTCAACAGGTAATAAATGTCCGGCTGAAAGAACGGGCAGGTACCTACATTTCCGTTAGGATAAAAATTGAGGCAGTTGTTCAGTAAATAAAACCCACTGTCGGAAGTACTATCCGAAAAATCGATGATCCGGGCATAGCTTCCCAAAGTAGTAAACTTAAAAAACACATTGATGCTGTATTCATCCGTAATGGTACTGTTATCATATTGGAATCCTTCACCTGCAGTAAAACAATAGGTGTTGAGGTTGCCGCACAATCCATCCGACGTTATAATCGGGTTTAACCCGAAACTGCCGGTTGTTGCGCCGCAGGACAATAACGGGGTTAGGGGCTGTCCTCCATTTGTTCCTGTCAATGAGTTGTTGAAATAATATTCCTGAGATTGGGAGTAGGTGGGTAATGAAATGAGTATAAAAAACAAAAATAAGATCCGGTTCATAATTTAGTAGTATTCTTTTCTTAAAGGCATAAAAGGAATTGATGTAGCGTAAGACGAAAATTTCCCTCATTTGTGACAGGAATTTCGAGTTATTTCCAAAAAAATGCACGAAGTGTTTAAACCATTGTAAATCAATATCCTTTTTTGCAAAGGATGGCTAAGTATACCAATACACAAACAGGGCAAATCGCGCTTCTTTAGGATTTCCTTTTCTTTTTTAAATTCTCTTCAGCCCGAAACAGGACGATCCTTCTGATCAAATCCAAAGGCATGGGCTCATCCAACGGGAATTGTACAGATCCACGGCCGGTTTTATAACCGGAAAGCTCTTTGGCAAAGGCATCATTAGTGGTAGGAAATCCGTACAGCCCAATGTGGTGCTTGTAAGCTGCAAAATAAACCAGTATGCCATTTAGTGCAAAAGCTGGCATCGAATAACTGATTTTCTCTTCGGCGCCGGGAGCGGCAAGCCGTATGGTTAAACGCACTTTTTCCAGGATTTCCTGTACTTCAGCAGGAAAACCACCAATATATTCATCCATATTTTTAGGCTTTGGAGTATTCATGTCGTTAGGGTTTACGCAGTATTCCCAAAGATACGTTATTTCTCTATATAAGAGCGTCGGGTAAGTGTGTGGCATAATCCGGGCTAATCTATAGTATGATTGCGCAGGTGCTTCCTGCTTCGGTTGGTGCCAAAGTAGGAAAAAAGGCTTTGGTGCTTGCTCTTAAAGTGCGTTTAAAGTGCAGGATCTAGTATGGATGTAGTATGGATGTAGTATGGTAGAGTGCTTTCAAAGTGCAGTACAAATAAACTATGCCTGCATCACATACCTTAGCCTACTACTGTAAACAATCTGTGAAAATCCTTACAATCCGTGATTCCAAAAAGGAATTCATTCCGTCTGTTCTTAACAAAGAATACCCGTATTTCACCGACATTTTTTACTTTTAAAATGCACAAAACCGCTATATTTAAAAAAATCCCATACTTTTGCGGTTCAAACAAAGAATAAATGGCAAAGAATTTAGTGATCGTTGAGTCGCCTGCCAAGGCAAAAACTATTGAGAAGTTTCTCGGGAACGACTACCAGGTAGAGTCAAGTTACGGGCATATTGCCGACTTGCCTTCTAAGGAAATAGGGGTAGACGTTACCAACGGCTTCAAACCCAAATACGAAGTGTCCCCGGACAAGAAAGCATTGGTAACCAAATTAAAAGGATTATCTAAATCAGCCGAAATGGTTTGGCTGGCTTCCGATGAGGACCGCGAAGGAGAGGCTATTTCATGGCACTTGGCGGAAGAACTGAAACTGGATCCTAAAAAAACGAAACGTATTGTTTTTCATGAGATTACAAAAAATGCCATCCTTAAAGCAATCGATAATCCCCGTGAGATAGACTATAACCTGGTCAATGCGCAACAGGCCCGCCGTGTTTTGGACAGGCTTGTAGGTTATGAGCTTTCGCCGGTTTTATGGCGCAAGATCAAAGGCGGGTTGTCTGCCGGCCGTGTACAGTCTGTTTCTGTAAGGCTTATTGTGGAACGCGAACGCGAGATACAGAACTTCAAGGCAGTGGCCTCGTATTCTGTAGTGGCTGAATTTACAAACGAAGCCGGAAAAGCATTCAAAGCTAAATTACCAAAGAACTTCAGCACCAAAAAAGAAGCTGAGGCATTTCTTCAACAAAATATCGGTTCTATATATAAGGTAGCGGATTTGGAGACAAAACCTACCCGGAAATCACCAACAGCTCCATTTACAACTTCAACCCTGCAACAGGAAGCCGCCCGGAAATTATACCTGCCGGTCGGGATTACCATGCAATTGGCCCAACGTTTGTATGAAGCCGGATTGATTACCTATATGAGAACGGACAGTGTCAACCTTTCCAATGAAGCGATGGAAGCTGCCAAAGCGGAAATTATCGCCTCCTACGGAAAAGAATTTTCCAAGCCAAGGACTTTTGCCAACAAAAGCAAAGGAGCACAGGAAGCCCACGAAGCGATCCGTCCTACCGATATGACACGCCACACCGTGGATATTGACAGGGACCAAGCGCGTTTGTATGACCTGATCTGGAAAAGAACGCTGGCCTCCCAAATGAGCGATGCCGAACTGGAACGTACCAATGTGAAGATTGAAGCCGATAACCATAAAGAATTATTTACCGCATCTGGTGAAGTGATCAAGTTTGAAGGTTTCCTTAAAGTATACCTGGAAGGGCACGACGATGACGAGGAAGAACAGGAAGGAATGCTGCCGGCCATGAAAGTGAATGAAAAACTCTCCAACAATTACATTACTGCCACCGAAAGATATACCCGTGCCGCAGCAAGATATACTGAAGCTTCCCTGGTAAAGAAACTGGAAGAATTAGGTATTGGCCGTCCGTCTACTTATGCGCCGACCATTTCTACAATCATCAACAGGAATTATGTAGAAAAAGGAAACCTTGAAGGGCAGGAAAGAAATTATACACAGTTAACGCTTCAATCCGGTAAAGTGGCAGAGAAGCTGCTGAAAGAAAACACAGGTTCCGATAAAGGCAAATTGGTGCCTACTGATATCGGGACAATCGTAACTGACTTTTTGGTGAAAAACTTCCAAACGATATTGGATTATAATTTTACAGCCAAAGTAGAACAGGATTTCGACGAAATTGCCGAAGGAAATATTGAATGGGCGCAAATGATGCAGGATTTCTACAATCATTTCCATCCAACGGTCAAAAATGTAGAGGAAAATGCCGAAAGGGAAAGTGGTGAAAGGATTTTAGGCAAAGACCCAAAAACAGGGAAGCCGGTAAGTGTCCGTTTGGGGAAATTCGGCCCGATGGCCCAAATCGGTGACGCCGAAGATGAGAACAAACAGTTCGCCAGCCTGCGTACCGAACAGAATATTGGGAATATCACTTTGGAAGAAGCACTTAATTTGTTTTTACTTCCAAAAAACTTAGGTATATATAAAGGAGAAGAAGTAGAGGTAAACAACGGGCGTTTTGGCCCTTATGTACGCCACGGAAGTGTTTTTATTTCTTTGCCTAGGGGCGAAGAACCTTTGGATGTTACCATGGAAAGAGCCCAGGAACTTATAGATGACAAAGCGAAAGCGGATGCTCCAATCGCTACCTATAAAAATGAACCTGTTCAGAAAGGTGTAGGCCGTTTCGGTCCTTTTATCAAATGGAACGGATTGTTCATCAATGTGAGTAAAAAATACAATTTCGATAATCTTTCACAATCGGATGTTGTGGAACTGATCGAGGATAAATTACAGAAAAACATCGATAAGGTGATCCATAACTGGGAAGCCGAAGGGATTTTGGTTGAAAAAGCCCGCTGGGGCCGTTCGGTTATTACCAAAGGCAAGATCAAAATCGAATTGAGTAAAGATGTAGATGCGGCGGCCATGACTTTGGATCAGGTAAAAGAACTGATAGAAAAGAAAACGCCTGCCAAGAAAACGGCAGCCAAAAAACCGGCGGCCAAGAAAGCAGTTGTTAAAAAAACCGCAGCAAAAAAGAAATAGACTATGGCATTTGATTTTCTTCAGCCGTTAGAGGCGGATTTTTTAGAATTCATACATGGCTTATCTCCGCAGTCTTTAGGGAAAAAAGTCGTATTCCATACCGACACCGATTTCCCTAGTCTGGAAAATGTTGCAATTGCCGTTATTGGCGTGTTGGAAAACAGAGGGTTGTCTGATGTTGCTATCGATGTGACGGCTGTCCGAAAGGAATTCTATAGTTTGTTTCCAGGCAACTGGCAATCACAAATTATCGATTTAGGGAATATCGAAGCCGGAAACCGTCTGGAGGATACTTATTTTGTGGTAAAGACGGCTATGGCGGAATTAATCAAAAACAATATTGTCCCGATTGTCCTGGGCGGTTCGCAAGACTTGACCTATGCCATGTACCGGGCTTTTGATAACCTGGAGCAGATGGTTAATCTGGTTGCGATTGACAGCAGATTCGACTTTGCCAAAGACGAAGGATTGCCTGCGCACTCCTATTTGTCAAGAATGATCGTCGATGAACCTAATAACCTTTTCAATTACAGTAATATTGGCTATCAGACGTATTTTAATTCCCAGGAAGAGATTGACCTGATTGAAAAACTATATTTTGATGCCTATCGCCTGGGGGAAGTTTGCAACAATCCAGCCATTGCGGAACCGGTTTTCCGGGATGCCGATTTGGTAAGTTTGGATTTGAGTGCGGTAAAATCGTCCGATTCGGGGAATTTTACTACTTTTGTGCCCAACGGTTTTTCCGGCAAAGAAATTTGTGCCTTGTCAAGGTACGCCGGAATTAGCGATAAGGTTGCTTCGTTTGGGGTTTTCAATCATCATGGTTCTGTGCAGGAATCTGTTTTGGTGGCCCAGATCATTTGGTATTTTATAGAAGGTTTTCATTACAGGTCTAACGAATATCCGTTTGGGACAAAAGAAAATTATATAAAATATATAGTGACCCTTGAGGACGAACTTGTCTTTTATAAGAGTAATAAGACAGAAAGATGGTGGATCGAGATTCCGTTTATTTCCAATAGCAATAATAAATTGAAGAAATCTACGTTATTGCCATGTATACATGACGATTATTTGGCAGCCTGTAATGGGGAAGTTCCCGAAAGATGGTGGAAAGCACAACGGAAAAATCTTATTTAAAATAATAAAGTATCAGTGTAATTAACGCGTAACAAGTCTAAATAGAATTTTTTTAAGGTTTTTTTAATAAAAAAATTGTTTTTTAGAAAATAAATAAATAGGTTTACGCCCTTAAAACTTATGAATACATACATAACCCAAATTTATATGAAGAAGTTCATTTTATTAACAGTATTGGTTTCATTTTTGTACAGCTGTGGTTCGAAAGATAACGGACAGCTTGTAGGTGTTAAAGGAAAAGCTTGGCACCCGGAGAAGCCTTATGGTATGACTTTAGTACCTGGAGGTGCTTTTATTATGGGGAAATCAGATGATGATTTAGCCAACGTACAAGATGCTCCAACAAAAACAGTAACGGTTCGTTCCTTTTATATGGATGAAACGGAAATTACTAATAGCGAGTACAGACAGTATGTAAACTGGGTGAGAGACTCTATCGTTAGAATGCGTTTGGCTATCTCGGCTGACGAATTAGGAGAGAAAAACGATCCTAAATCTTCTAAAAAAGGTGGAAGTATTGCTGACTATGCGTTTGTTGATGCTGATACGACTAATATGAGCGTATATGATAAATATATGTATGACAACTACTATAGTGTAGGTACTGGCGACGATCCTTACGCAGGTAGAAAATTAAACAAAAAAGTAGCATTGAAATGGAATACAAGCCAATATCCTGATGCTTATTATACTGAAGTTATGGACTCTATGTACATTCCTGCAGAAGAAGCTTACAATGGTTTGAGAACTATTGATGTGGATAAGTTGAAATTCCGTTATTCTTGGATGGACATCCAGGCAGCTGCTAAAGCTAAAGTTGGAAAACGTAAAGAGTTTATCCGTAAGGAAGAAGTGAAAATCTATCCTGATACTACAGTTTGGATCAAAGATTTCGCGTACTCTTACAATGAGCCAATGCATAATGATTATTTCTGGCACCAGGCTTACGGGGATTATCCTGTAGTTGGAGTTAGCTGGAAACAAGCTAAAGCATTCTGTGCTTGGAGAACTTTATACCATAATGCTGAAAGAAAAAGACGTCACCAGGATTTCGTAAGCACTTACAGGCTTCCAACTGAAGCGGAGTGGGAATATGCTGCACGTGGTGGTCTTGAGTCTGGAACATATCCATGGGGAGGTCCTTATGCTAAAAACGACAGAGGTTGTTATTTGGCAAACTTCAAACCGGTACGTGGGGATTATGCAGCAGATCAGGCTTTGTATACTGTTGAAGCTCAATCTTACGAGCCAAATGATTATAACTTATACAACATGGCAGGTAACGTTTCTGAGTGGACTGATTCATCATATGATCCTACAGCATATGAATTCGTGTCGACTATGAACCCAAATGTATCTGACAACAGTAATATGAGAAAAGTTATTCGCGGAGGTTCATGGAAAGATGTTTCTTACTTCTTACAAGTTGGAACCCGTGATTTCGAGTATGCAGATTCAGCAAGAAGTTATATTGGTTTCCGTACTATCCAAGATTATATGGGTACTAACGTAACTGGAAACGCAGGCAAATAAGTAACTAACCAAACTTTATTTTTATATTTAACTTAACTAAAATTATTTATTATGGCAATTTTAAGCAAAAAAGCAATGAATTTCGCTTACGGTATGGGAGCATCAGTGGTTATCCTTGGAGCATTATTTAAAATCGCTCACTTCGAGTTCGGTTTTCTAACTGGAACAGTGATGTTGACGATAGGATTGGTAACAGAGGCATTAATCTTTGCTTTATCAGCTTTCGAACCTGTTGAAAAAGATCTTGACTGGTCATTGGTTTACCCAGAATTAGCGGGTGGCGAAGCTAACAAAAAAACAAAAAAAGAAGACGCAACTGAAGCGCAAGGATTACTTTCTCAAAAATTGGACGCTATGTTGAAAGAAGCTAAAATTGACGGAGAATTGATGTCTAGCTTAGGAAATAGCATTAAAAACTTTGAAGGAGCTGCTAAAAGCATTTCTCCAACTGTTGATGCTATCGCTTCTCAAAAGAAATATGCTGAAGAAATGACTATGGCAGCTGCTCAAATGGAATCATTGAACAGTTTATACAAAGTACAATTAGAAAGTGCTTCACGTAATGCACAAGCTAACAGCGAAATTGCTGAAAACGCATCTAAATTAAAAGAACAAATGCAGTCTATGACTTCTAACATTGCTTCATTGAACAATGTTTACGGTGGTATGCTTTCTGCAATGAGTAACAAAGGATAATTAGTTTTTTTAACTATAAATTTTATTTAATAACAAAAAACTAATTAGAAAAAATGGCAGGAGGAAAATTAACCCCTAGACAGAAGATGATCAACCTGATGTATCTGGTTTTCATCGCAATGTTGGCAATGAACATGTCAAAAGAAGTTTTGTCAGCTTTCGGATTGATGAATGAAAAATTCGAAGGTGCAAATACAGCTTCTACTACAAACAATGCTGGCATGTTACAAGCTTTAGATGCTAAGGCGTCTGAGGCAAAAGGAGAATTTATTGGAGCAGCGGCTACAGCTCATAAAGTGGAAGCGGCTACTAAAAAATTCTATGATTTCGTTGGAACTTTAAAAAATGAAGTTTTAACCGGAGTTGAAAAAGGTGAGAATGGTAAATTACCTTATGAGGCTATGGATAAAGCGGATAATTTAGATAACAGCTGGTTTACAGGTGAAGGTTATTCTAAAAGAGGTAAGGAAGTTGTTGCTGCAATCGAAGCTTACAAAGCGGATATGAAAGCGGCTTTAGGAGACAAAAAATATGCTCCGATTCTTGCTGAGATCACTAAAAAATTCGATTTATCGGATGTTGCAAACAAAGAAGGATTAAAAGATAAATACTTAAACTATCACTTCAAAGGTTTCCCTGCAATTGCTTCTTTGGCTAAATTAACTGCTTGGCAGAATGATGCTAAAAAAGCAGAATCTGATGTAATCAGTGCAGCTTTAGGTAAAGCGGCGGTTCAAACTGCTTCTTACAGTAACTATCAAGCAATTGTTGTTTTAGAGAAAAATGCTTATTTCCAAGGAGAGAACGTAAAAGGTAAAGTGGTTTTAGGTCGTTATGACGAATCTACTGTTCCTACTTCATTCCAAGGTCCTGGTAAATTAGAAAACGGTCAAGCTGTTATTTCGTTAACTGCAGGAGCTGTTGGAGAGCAAAAAATCAACGGTCAATTCAGCTTCTTGGAAGATGGAAAAAACATTCCACTTAAATTCGAAGGAAGCTATGTTGTTGTACCAAGACCTAACTCTGCAACTATCTCAGCTGATAAAATGAATGTAGTATACCGTGGTGTTCCTAACCCAATGTCTATCTCTTTCGCTGGTGTTGGTGATAACAACGTAAACGCTAACGCTACAGGTATGTCTAAAGTTGGAAACGGTAAATACGTTTTGAAACCAGGTGCTGGAACTTCTGTAATGATCAATGTTTCTGCTAAATTACCTGATGGTAAAGTAGTTAGTGACAAAAAAGAATTCCGTATCAAAGGATTGCCTGCTCCAACCGGAAAAATCCGTGGTGAAGTAGCGGCTAAAGGTCCTAAATCAAACTTGGAAAACTGTACGATTACTGCAGTAATGGAAGATTTCGATTTCCCTGTAACTGTAAACGTAACACAATTTAACATTAAAGTTCCTGGACAACCTACAATCGTATGTTCAGGTAGCAAAATGGATTCAAGAGCTAGAGCAGCTATTTCTAAAGCAGGAAGAGGCGATGTTGTAGTTATCTCTGAAATCAAAGCTTCTTTCTCTGGAATCGATCAGGTTGCTAAGAGAGTTTCTACTTGTACTTTCGAAGTACAATAAAAAAATATGAATTTTCGTTTAAACTATAATTAAACGCTAGAATTATAAAATTATGAATTGGAGAAATTTATTATTAGTTTTTGCTACTATTTTTGCTGGAAGTACAGCTTCTAATGCACAATCTAACTTGTTGAACGCTAAAGTGCCAGCTGAAATTGGTCTTAAATCGGCAGCTCAACAACAAAAAGATAACGACAAGCCATTAGAATACGGTTATATCGATGACCGTGATGTTTTAATGTCTAAAAAAACATGGGAAATAATTGACCTTGACGAAAGAATCAATTTCCCGTTGTATTACCCAATTGATACTGCCAGTGTAGGTAGTGACCGTCGTTCATTATACGATGTGTTGGTAAAAGGTATCAAATCTGGAAAAATCACGGAAGTTTATGGCGATAGCTATTTCAGAGAAAAGAAAACGCTAAAAGACATCAATGCTTCTTTGACAAAAACAGATACAAGTGATGCAGGTAGAGAGCAAATGAATGAAGACCCGGATGCTTTCAGAACCAGAATTGTTCAAACACCAGAGTATACTATGGTTAAAAAGGGCAAGAAAATGGTGAAGCAAAAAACCGGAAAGATGAAAACGGATACTATTCCGGCTTCAAGAAAAATTTCAGACGAGTTTGTTGTAAAAACAGATTTAGCTTCTATCGACGTATCAGACTACAAAATTGTTGGTCTATGGTATTTTGACAAACGCCAATCGGATTTACGTTACAGAATTTTAGGTATTTGCCCTGTGATTCCAGACGTTTATACAATGGGTAAATCAGAAGAGGAAAAAGATTACATCGAATTATTCTGGGTATTCTATCCTGGAGCACGTGAATTGTTACACGAATGGAAAGCATTCAACGATAAAAATTCATCTATGCCGATTTCTTTTGACCATTTGTTGAACTCACGTCGTTTCAATGCACTTACTTATAAAGAAGAAAACGTTTACAACGATAGAGAAATTGTTGAGTATATGAAAGATAACTCATTAATGCAATTGATCGAATCTGAAAGAGTAAAAGATAAAGTTCGTAATTTCGAACAAGATATGTGGAATTACTAATATCAAATTTCTCCAATTTCATAAAAAACTCTCGTCTAACAGACGAGAGTTTTTTTATTTCTATACTTTTGCTTTATGATTGATTATTTAATTATAGGTTCCGGAATAGCCGGAATTTGTTTCGCGGAAACTGCTTTGCAGAACGAGAAATCTTTTTTGATTATGGATAATTGTTCCAGTTCTTCGTCCAGAGTAGCCGGAGGTTTGTATAACCCGGTTATTTTAAAGCGTTTTAGTCAGGTATGGCAGGCAAAGGAACAATTGGTGTATGGTTTGTCTTTTTACGCGATGATTGAAAAGCGTATTGGTTCAAAAGTAGATTTTAAAATTCCCATTTACCGTAAATTTGCTTCTATTGAAGAACAGAACAATTGGTTCCACGCTTCGGATAAACCTAACCTGGCGCCATTCCTTTCCACGGAAATCGTCCACAGGGAATACCAATCGATCAGTGCCGCTTTTGGTTTTGGTGAGGTGTTGCAAACGGGTTATGTCGATACGGCTGCCTTGTTGGATCATTATATTTCGTATCTAAAAGCTGAAAATCTTTTCATTCAGGAAACTTTCGAATATCCTGCCGTGGAATTCCATGACAATTATATCAACTACAAAGGCATTAAGGCACGCCATATTATTTTTGCAGAAGGATTCGGGCTGCAACACAACCCGTTTTTTAACGAATTGCCTTTGGATGGTACCAAAGGAGAACTGCTAATCATCAAAGCGCCAGACCTTGATCTTGACGTGGTTTTGAAATCGAGTGTATTCATCCTGCCGATAGGAAATCAGTTGTTCAAGGTGGGTTCCACGTATAACTGGGATGATAAAACGGACATTCCAACAGAAGAAGGGAAACAAGAACTTATTGGTAACCTCAAGGAACTCATCGATTGTGATTTTGAAATTGTGGCCCATTTTGCCGGCGTACGCCCAACAGTAAAAGACAGAAGGCCTTTGGTAGGAACGCATGCACAACATCAAAACCTGCATATCCTTAACGGATTAGGAACCCGAGGGGTAATGTTAGGCCCATCTTTGGCGAAAGCCTTATTCGAAAATATTGAAAAAGGCATACCGTTGGATGAGCAGATCGATAGTAAAAGATTTGTGAAAAAGACCAAAAAAACTAACGATTCCGGAAAGTAAACCTTTGTGTTTTATGACTGTTGAGAGTCTGTTTTTTCTTTCCAATCCTTATCGTAACTGATGAAAATGTTAATCCAGATATTGCGGGAAAGGCGCATGATAACGGGCATCAATAGGATCAATGTAGCTGTGATGCCAATAAAGGCGGTCTTCATATTGGTCTTGAGGAAAAAATAAAAGACTACAAAAGCCGCTACACCCAAGGCAACACCCAATCCGTAACTCACATACATCGACCCATAAAAAAAGGAAGGTTCGATCTTATAACGAAGGCCGCAATGGCTGCATTCTTCTTTCATTTTGATGGTAAATGAAGGATTGTACATGTTTTTAGACACATACATGCTCTCTTCCTGACATTTAGGACAACTTCCTGTTAAAATGCTATTTAATTTCAATCCTTTTTTTAACATTTGCAAAAAATTTGGGTTACCGGTCAAACGGAACGCAAATTTACGATTTAAAGAAGAATGGCACCTTGTTTTCCTTTTTTAAATCGGCCAAAACTTTTAATTATTTGATAGATGCTTAATATACATAATTTGTCGGTTTCGTTTGGAGGAACGTATTTGTTTGAAGAAGTCACTTTTAGGATGGGTGCAGGTGATAGAGTGGGGCTTGTCGGAAAAAACGGTGCCGGAAAATCGACTATGTTGAAGATTTTGGCCAAAGATTTTGCCCCGGATTCAGGAAGCATAGCCACCGAGAAAGAAGTCCGGATAGGTTTTTTGCGCCAGGATATTGATTTTGAGCAGGGAAGGACCGTTTTGGAAGAAGCATACCAGGCCTTTACAGATATAAAAGAAGTCGAAAAAAAACTGGAAGAAATCAACCATCAGCTGGTTACCCGTACGGATTATGAAAGCGAGGAGTATTCCCAAATTATAGAAAATTTATCCGATTATACACATCGTTTCGAATTGCTTGGCGGTTACAATTATGTTGGCGATACCGAGAAAATCCTTTTGGGCCTTGGTTTTAAAAGGGAAGTATTCAACAACCAGACAGAAACTTTTTCTGGCGGATGGCGCATGCGTATCGAGCTGGCGAAATTATTGCTTCAGGCGAATGATATATTGCTGCTGGATGAGCCCACGAACCACCTGGATATAGAAAGTATCATCTGGCTGGAAAATTTCCTGCGCAATTATCCCGGCGTAGTGGTAATCGTATCACACGATAAAATGTTTTTGGATAATGTGACCAACAGGACCATTGAAATTTCGTTAGGGAAGGCTTATGATTTTAATAAACCATACTCTCAATACCTCGAATTGCGCCATGAAATAAGGGAAAAGCAATTGGCAACACAAAAAAACCAGGCCAAGAAAATTGAAGAAACAGAAAAACTGATCGAAAAATTCCGTGCCAAAGCCTCGAAAGCTTCCATGGCACAATCGCTGATCAAGAAATTGGATAAAGTGGAGCGGATTGAAGTGGATGAAGATGATAATTCCGTGATGAATATCTCATTCCCAGTGTCGAAAGTTCCTGGTAAAGTAGTCATTGAAGCCGAGCATGTGACCAAAGCCTATGGCGATAAAACCATTTTGGAAGACATTTCGCTTTTAGTGGAAAGAGGCAGTAAAATTGCTTTTGTGGGGCAGAATGGACAAGGAAAATCAACATTTATCAAAGCCATTGTAAACGAATTCGAATTTAAGGGTTCCATCAAATTAGGGCATAATGTGCAAGTGGGTTATTTTGCCCAAAACCAAGCGGAATACCTGGACGGCGAAATTACGCTGCTCCAAACGATGGAAGATGCCGCAACAGACACCAATCGTTCGAAGGTGCGCGATATGCTGGGCTCTTTCCTGTTTCGTGGCGATGATGTCGAAAAAAAGGTAAAAGTCCTTTCCGGAGGAGAAAGAAACCGTTTGGCGCTTTGTAAATTGTTGCTGCAGCCGATTAATGTACTGGTGATGGATGAGCCGACGAACCACTTGGACATCAAATCCAAAAATGTACTTAAAGCGGCGCTCCAGAAATACGAAGGAACGCTTTTGCTGGTGTCCCACGACAGGGATTTCCTAAAGGATATGTCAAACATCGTTTACGAATTCAAAGACAAAAAAATCAAGGAATATTTAGGCGATATCAATTATTTCCTGGAACAGCGCAACCTGGAAAACATGCGTGAAGTGGAAAAAAAGGATGTCGTTAAGAAAGAAACCCCGAAAGAAGCAGTAAAAACGTCGTATGAAGACCAGAAAAAAAACAAGACCCTTCAAAACCGTTTGAGTAAAATCGAAAGCCAGATCCAGCAATTGGAAAAAGATATCCAGGCAGATGACAAGGCCCTGGCGTCAAATTATGACAAACATGCTGAAGACGCCAATTTCTTTACAGCCTACACCAAGAAAAAAACAGAATTGGACAAGCTCCTGGAAGACTGGGAAACTGTACAGGAAGAGATAGATCAGTTAGGCTAATCTTTGAACGGGTGCCTTTGCTGCCATTCCAGCGTAGGCTCCAATCTTTTGAAAATGCTATCGATAAATCTGTTTATCAAAGGATTGTTGTGGTAAATGAAGCCGGACATCATAATAGGCTGTGCACCTATTGAGCTTTTGATTTCCAATGCCGTCCTTCCGAAAATTATTTTTTTGAACTGATTTTCGATGCCGTACTTTGTCATGTTGTACAGCATATTCAAATACAGCATTTTTTCTTTCTGAATATGATCGTCATAACCCAAAAAGTATGTTTCCAAAACATCTCCGTTAATCAGTAGTGTGTGGAACCCGACTAATTTCCCGTTCAGGAAGTACCCGCAGATTACAAATTGGTCCTGCAGCTGTTTCTTGAAGGTTGAAAAATGGTTTTTCGCCAGGAAAAAAGTATTGAAAGGCGCATTTTTGGCTACATGATGGTACAAATCGTAAATGCGTTCTTCATGGAGGATTATTTCCTCGTACTGGAGTTCGCGGACTTCGATTTCCTCACATTTCTTATGTGCCCGTTTGTATTGATCCCGGTATTTTTTGGAAAAGGAAGCCACATAATCCTCATTGGTGTTCCACTCGGGGCGCAATTCAAATACCATATTGGGCTGCGTATTGAATTCATACACATTCGAGAAGCTGTATTTTTTAAGCTCCACAGCGCAATGCTGGTAGAAATCCTTAAACGAAACGATATGGATTGTTGTTTTCTTTTTCTTGAAATAAAGGGAAATGGCATCGGCACACTGCAACAGCAATTCGCTGATGTGCTTGAAATCCGTTTCTTTACTGAAAGCATACCCGTTTTGGCCGGTAATCATGTTGTTGCCCAAAAACAAGGCATGCGAGGCAAAATTCTTGAAAACAAAATTCCGGATGACCGTCTTTAGGCAATTGTCCCGTTCCCCGAAAGATTCTAAAAGATTCAGGTTTAAATATTGCGCCAGGGCCACTCCGGTGAGTTCTGAATTTTCAAAAATGCCAATATAAAAACACTGCATATTTACCGGTGCCGAGGCTTCAAGTACTTTAAGGTAAGCGGTTTGCAGAAAAGCATTGTTTACGGCGATTTTGTCCCAATTTGCTGGAAGTTGCGAAATAGAAGTATAGATTTTAAAAGAGGCTGTTTCCAATAGTAAAAAAAATCGCTCCACAAATGTAGAGCGATTACGGTATAAATAAATGTTAAAATTATTTCATTGCGCAAATAATTCCACCCATGATGGTGAAACATACAATCCAGAAACCGGAAGTCACCATTACATATTTGAAACTTCTTCTTTCGTATAATGCATTAGTACCGGTAAGTGGGAAAACCAGGAATAAGCCGGTCATGAATCCGTGAAGGGCACCGTGTTTGAAAGTCCTGAAAGCATCGCCATAATCAGCCATGAAAGCAGCATAAGAAGGTTTTGCAACCGAAGGATCTCCGCCTACCATTCCAAGAGCCCCAAACTGGTGGATGGTCAGCATTTGCAATATAAAGGCGATCAGGAATGCATACACAACAGAAAGTCCAAAAATCATCATCATATTGGCTCCTTTCATTTTTTCTTCAGTCGTTCCCGATTCCCTCATCCAGATGCCTCCGAAAACTTTTGGATTATACCAGATAAATCCAACCACAAGTGTGGATAACGCAGCAAGCAATAAAGCTAAAAAATTAATTTCCATAGTTTTGTTTTGTTAAGGTTTGTTACTCAAATATAGGAAATATTCTGAATAAAAAAAGACTTTCTGTAAGGAAAGTCTTTAGTGTATTGTAATTGATAAAATATTAATCTTCAGCGGCTTCACCAGATTTTCTGTAGATGAAGTTTCCGTAGATATGCCTTTTTGCAAAACGGTTAGGAGATTCGGCATTGACCATTTTCACATAAACATTTTTAGGAACACCGATGTATTCGTATTCCATCCCATTGAAATATTTCACAAATAAAGTTTGTTTCTCAAGGTGGAAATCAAGAATATTCGAATTCGTGATGGTGTCAGTATATTCCGGAAGGTTTTTCTCAACAGTTTCAGGGGCGATGCTCACTAGAAAGTGATATGCGCCAATAATTGCCTTACTTCTTTCTTCAGCTGCTAATTTTCCAGCTTCATCATTTACGAATTTGTCAGGATGAGAATCTTTCATGCTGTTTCTGTAAATGGTTTTCAATTCTTTTAAGGTAACATTTTTGTCAACTTCAAGCAATTTTCTGTATTCGATAACTCTTTTCATATTTGTTTTTTATGTAAAAACACTGTTTGTCAGTGTTTTATGTGTAAACCGTGCCTTTATTTTTTTCGGTGCAAAGGTACACTTATTTTAAGAATACGCACTATTTTAAATATATTTTAAGGAATGTTGGTTTTTAACCTGTTTTAAATGATAAATCCGGAAGTGTTAAGGTTTTGGGAATACTAGTTATAGATTTATTTAAATGGATACTTTTGGAGTCTAAATAATTATGATGAACAAAACAGGACTCTTTTTAATACTATTGGTTAATTGTGTGAATTCTTATGGTCAAATGACATGGGAAAAATGTTTTGGAGGAACTTCCGAAGAAAGATTGCGTCATACACAGTTTGGACGTTCCAATGTCATCAGGACATTCGATAATAAATTTGTGATTGCCGGTAATTCCGTTTCAACCAACGGTGATATAACAGACAGTAATGGAGGCCGTGACTGTTGGATTGTAAAATTTGACGGTGATGGGAACCTGGTATGGCAAAAAAGTTATGGAGGAAGTGATCAGGATCAGGCGAATAAAGTAATAGAGACTTCTGACCACGGTTATCTTGTGATTGGTTCTACTAATTCTGTTGATGGCGATGTTACCAATAATAAAGGAGGGGATGACGTTTGGGTCTTAAAGCTGGATGTTGCAGGGAACCTTCAATGGCAAAAAACATATGGAGGTAGCGGAACAGATATAGGGGGTTCTGCCTGCCAGGACGGGAATTCATATGTCATTACCGGAGCTACTTCATCAAATAATATAGATGTCAGCGGGAATCACAGTGTCGCTTTTTATGATGTCTGGACATTTAAAATTGATTTAAATGGTAACATGCTCTGGGAAAATGTTTAGGAGGTTCAGACAACGACACTTCGATTGATATCATAAAAACTCCGGAAAATGATTATGTGGTTTGTGGGACAACCTATTCGGTAAATGGGGATGTGCTAAGCAATACACATGCAGTAAATGCACAAACCGATACTTGGGTTGTAAAACTTAATAGTTCTGGAAATAAAATTTTTGAAAAATGCTATGGGGGAACCTCGCAAGAGTATGCTTGTGGAATAATCAATGATAATGACGGAAACTATGTGCTATTAAGTACATCATCTTCAACTGACGGTGATGTAACAGGACATCATGGGAACAGCGATACCCAAGATTATTGGGTGACGAAAATCAATAAGTTAAACGGGGCGATAATCTGGCAAAAATCTTTAGGCGGTACAGAAGAAGAACAAGCCGGAACGATTTCTTTAGCATCAAATGGAGATTATGTAATCAATGGGGAGTCCTATTCCAATGACGGAGACATAACAGCCGCAAATGGTTACTGGGATTATTGGATGGTAAGATTGACTCCTGCTTTAACGGTTCCGTGGAATTATAGCCTGGGTACTGAAAGGGACGAGCAGGGGATATCTATTGTGGAAGCCGCTCCGGGATGTTATATAGTTGCCGGTGAAGGCAACGGGAAATTTATAGCAGATCATGGCGGGTTTGGATTTGATTATTGGGTAGCGAAAGTTTGTGATTCTGCTCTAAATACAGAAGAAAATGACTTCGGCAATAGTGGCATAACAGTATATCCAAATCCCATGGTTTCTGATGGCGTATTGCGTTTTAACCGTCAACTATATAACTGTAAAGTCGAGATAAACGATATCTATGGCCAAACTATTGCAACTCTTCAGTATGTCTCTGGAAATGAAATGGCAATAGATAAGAAACGATTGCCTTCCGGGGTTTACTTTTTAAAAATCACAGATACTGACAAAAAGGTTATTGCGATAAAAAAAATAATTGTTTCGGATTAGCAGGTAATACTGGCTGTTAAACCGCTTCATTTCAAAAACAAAAAGCCGTAAAAACAAAAAGCCTTGCAAATGCAAAGCTTTTCTTAGTAGCGGGAACAGGACTCGAACCTGTGACCTTCGGGTTATGAGCCCGACGAGCTGCCTACTGCTCTATCCCGCGATGTTTCGAGTGCAAATATACGACGAAATTCGGTCCGTGCAACTAAAAGTGTAAAAAACTTTTTTATTTCTTCTATTCACTTGATATGACTACCTTTGCACCGGAGACCTTTGGTCCGAATGTCCGAATTAGAAAATATAAATGCAATATAAATGTCACACAAAGCAGGTTTTGTAAACATCATTGGAAACCCAAACGTTGGGAAATCAACATTAATGAACGCTTTTGTAGGCGAAAGATTATCCATTATCACCTCAAAGGCGCAAACCACACGCCACAGGATCCTCGGAATTGTCAATGGCGATGATTTCCAGGTCATCCTATCGGATACGCCAGGGATTATCAAGCCGGCTTACGAAATGCAGGAATCGATGATGAATTTCGTAAAATCGGCTTTTGAAGATGCGGACATTTTGATTTATATGGTCGAAATAGGAGAGAAGGAACTCAAGGACGATGCATTTTTCAATAAGATCATCCATGCCAAAATACCGGTTTTGCTGTTGTTGAACAAAATCGACACCTCAAACCAGGAACAATTGGAAGAGCAAGTAGGTTTCTGGACACAAAAAGTGCCCAACGCGGAGATTTTCCCAATTTCGGCATTGCAGGACTTCAATGTAAAAGAAGTTTTTGCCCGAATCATTGAATTATTGCCGCTTTCCCCGCCGTTTTACCCAAAAGATGCCTTAACGGACAAGCCGGAACGTTTTTTCGTCAATGAAACCATCCGTGAAAAAATCCTGATCAATTACAGCAAGGAAATCCCGTATGCGGTAGAAATCGTGACGGAAGAATTCTTTGAAGATGAGGACATTATCAGGATCCGTTCGCTGATCATGGTAGAGCGCGATACGCAAAAAGGCATCATTATCGGCCATAAAGGCGCTGCTTTAAAGAAAGTAGGAATGGAAGCCCGTGCCGATTTGGAGAAATTCTTCGGCAAGCAAATCCACATCGAATTATACGTAAAAGTGAACAAAAACTGGAGAAGCAACGCCAATATGCTCAAAAGATTCGGTTATAACCAATAATTGAGGATTTGGGCGTGACCGCAAGGGTCAGGCTATCCGTTCCAATCTTTGTTGCCAAAAGAATGGCAACAAAGGATTTTCACTACTATCCTTCACGCGAAAAAACGGGTAGTACATTCAAAAATAATAAAGTACCTTTGCACCCCGGGTTTTGAAAAGGCCGGTGCATGCAAATAAATATTTGAAAAAACATTATGAACAATATTGTAGCCATTGTAGGAAGACCCAATGTAGGGAAATCGACACTTTTTAACAGGTTGATACAGAGAAGAGAAGCGATTGTGGATTCGGTTTCCGGAGTAACCCGTGACCGTAATTACGGCAAAAGCGAATGGAACGGGAAAGAGTTTTCGGTAATTGACACAGGTGGGTACATTAAAGGTTCCGATGATGTTTTTGAAGGCGAAATCCGCAAACAAGTCGAATTGGCCATTGACGAAGCCGACGTGATCATTTTTGTCGTGGATGTCGAAGAAGGCATCACACCGATGGACGAAACAGTGGCGAAATTGCTCCGTAAAGTCACCAAACCTGTTTTATTGGCCGTGAACAAGGTCGATAATGCCATGCGTGAAAAAGACGCCGTAGAATTCTACAACCTTGGTTTAGGGGATTATTTTACGTTTGCCAGTATATCCGGAAGCGGAACAGGAGAACTGCTCGATACCTTGATCGAGTCTTTCCCTATAAAACCTGAACCTACAAAAGAAGAATTGGAATTGCCCCGTTTTGCAGTCGTAGGACGCCCAAACGCAGGGAAATCAAGTTTTATAAATGCCTTAATCGGCAAGGACCGTTTTATGGTTACCGATATTGCCGGAACGACCCGTGATGCGATCGATACCAAGTTTGACCGTTTCGGTTTCGAATTCAACCTGGTCGATACAGCGGGAATTCGCCGTAAGGCAAAAGTTAAAGAAGACCTGGAATTTTATTCCGTAATGCGTTCCGTACGTGCCATCGAGCATGCCGATGTGTGTATCCTTGTTATTGATGCGACCCGCGGATTTGAAGGGCAGGACCAGAGTATTTTCTGGCTGGCTGAAAAGAACAGGAAAGGAATCGTAATCCTGGTAAACAAGTGGGACCTTATTGAAAAGGACACCATGTCGACCCGTGATTATGAAGCCAAGATCCGCCAGGAATTGCAGCCGTTTACAGATGTGCCTATTTTGTTCGTTTCCGCCCTGACAAAACAGCGTTTGCTAAAAGCTTTGGAAGCAACAGTTCAAGTACATGAAAACAGGAGCCAAAGAATCCCGACTTCCAAATTCAATGACCATATGCTTAAAATCATAGAACATATGCCGCCACCGGCATTAAAAGGGAAGTATGTAAAGATCAAATACTGTATGCAGTTGCCAACACCAACGCCACAGTTTGTGTTTTTTGCGAATTTGCCTCAGTATGTAAAAGAACCGTATAAGCGTTTCCTGGAAAATAAAATCAGGGAAAACTGGGATTTTTCAGGAGTGCCGATCGATATTTATATTAGAGAGAAATAACCTTTCTTTTTTCATAAAAAAATGCAACATTTCAAAACAGGAATGTTGCATTTTTGGTTGTATCCGAATGGGTATGATTTAGATGTCATAGAAGAAAAGTTGCTCCAATGGCGAACTTCCGTCAGAATCCCCAAAATCCCCGGTATGTTTTCTGGTGCCTGAATACAATTTCAGTGCATAGGTACAACGGGTCATGTCATTTGGCGGATTGTTCAGTTGTGAACTGTTGTTTGTTCTTTCGGTAACCGCCGGATTGGTATTTCCACTCAAAGGGATAATACCGTCTGAAATATCCCTTTCTACAGAATGGCTGTTGTTGTTCAAGTGCATTGAGCAAGAAGACAGATGCGGATGGTATACCGTATATTTGGCATGCAAAGTACCGCTGATAGGGCTGCAAAGGTTGCTTTCCAACTCGGCAATGGCTAATTTTCGGTAAATCGGATTGTTGTTCATAATCACCGAATTAAGCGTTTTCCCGTTTCCTCCGATAGCCCCGAAAATATTAGCAGGCTTGTTGATTACTTCCCTGATTTCAAAACGGATCGCAAATTTCTCCACCGGGATTTTATTTCCGGCCGGAATCGGCTGCCCGGCATTGATGCTGTTAGGAACATTAGGAGCGCTGGTCAGGGCGGCAGTATTTATGGTAATCAGCGTATCTTCTTCAATAATATTGTAAAGGGATAAATCGGCAGGAGTCAGCCCTACGCTAATCAGTGTTCTTTCAATGGCATGGTTTACGTCAAACCATCCTTCGGCATCAAAATCACTTTGGTCGCTGTACACGAAAATATCATTAAGGATAAACGAGAAAACTTTGCGGGTTAGTTTCGAAACAATACTCGGCACGAACAAATTAGGGTATATACCCACGATTTTGGTGAAATTGCTTTCCGGCAAACTGGCCACATTATTAGGAGCAGTTGTGTCACTCACTCTAAAACGATATTCGATAGGTTTTTGTGAAGCTGATTTTAAAGCGGCCTGCCCTGTCAGCCTGATATTTGAAAACAGGACGTGTTTGCCTGATCCGGCATACCCATCGGCATCAAAATCATAGGAGTTGACCCCAAACGACGAGCTGAAGGCATTTCCAATTCCGGTCCACGCACTTGGGAAAGTTTCGTCAGGATCGCCTACTGTCACTTCTGAACACAATTTCAGGCACAGGCAATATCCTACATTTTTCCGGGCATCGTCTTTGGTTTCATTAATTAATGTTGTCCCGCCCAATTCTGCTTTGAAATACACATCAGGCCCGCTCTGGAATGTTAACGGGAAGCCTGGATCGGTTTCTACATTGATCCATGGCGATAAAAACGTTTTTTTGAAATCGGCTGAAGAATAGTCAATCCTGAAATGGCCGTTGGCATCTGTAGTATCGGAACCTAAATTGTCATCGGTAAGGAAATCCGCATCCATAGCCGTTACTTTCGCGTTGGCGATCGGTGTATTTGTTTTGCAGTTCATCAAATGGCCGCAGATTACCCAGGCATCAAAAAAATACCCTCTGATATAGCACCACCATTTATGGGCAATGATATAGGTCCATCTGGCATTTTCGTTTTGCGCTTGCTGGGCAAGTTCCGCTCTCATCGAAATGGTAGTCATATGGAATTGGACCTGCTGGTTGCCTCTTGGCTTGATATGTTTCGGAGGCACGGAACCGCAGATAAAATCAACGTCAAAATCGGAACCTATGTATTTTTCGTCAATTTCGATTTCAAAGTTCCCGTTGCTATCGGTTCTTTTTCTATAGAGCAATAAACCTTCTCTTTGTTGGGCTTCTTCTTTTGTTACCAGGTGGAATGCTTCTTTCGGATTGTTGGACGCATGGGTCGGGCTCGTTTCCCTTGTATTGGGAAGGTATAATAATACTTCTACATCGGAAATAACTTCAAGACAGTCTTCACATAAATATCCTTGTAAGGAACCTTTAAAAATATTTTTCATGATTATTTGTTTTAGTTGCCTACTCTAATCAGTTTTCGGCTTCGCTGTCGTACTCTTTTTGGGATTTTCCGAAGGCTCCCTGTTTTAGAATTCTATACAGCAAAGATTCGGCATTCCTGCAAAAGAACAGTTAGGATAAAACCCGTTTATAATAGGGTGATTTTACCCTTTTTTGCAACATAAAATATTAATTATCAATAAGTTATAATTTAAATGAAAGAATTTTATGAAGCGTTTCTGATGGTTTCGGGGCATAAAAAAAGCTGCCTTATAAGACAGCTTGTAATGAAGTATTTTGGAAATTATTTGATAATAATGTTTTTACTGCAAACGGAATTATTATCATTGAGGATGGTCAGGGTGTAGATCCCGTTTTTGAAATTATCGCCAATCAGGAATTCAATAGTCGTATTGTCTGCTTTTGCAAAAGGAACCGTTTTTAAATTCCCGGCCATATCGAAAAGCGCTACTTCAACGACTTCATTGGGATTTGTTTTTATCTTCATCAGTTCTCCTTTTTTGATTGGATTGGAAGATAAAACCGTAAAAGAATTGTTTGCTGCTGTTTTTGCAATGGGAGTAACCACAACATCATCAATCTCCATTTGGACACGTGCCCCGCCGTTTTCATTGGCATTTGCTGTCATCGAAGGATAAAACCAAAGCTGGCTGTTGTCGTTTTCAGGAGTAAAAACCACTTTGACCGTTTTCCATCCGTTCATGGCGATGCCTACCGGTTTGGACCAGATAACTTCGCTGGCATAAGGGATGTTAGGGATTTCGTTAGAGGCAGATGCAGTCATTCCTGAAACGGCTCTGACATTTGCAGTCGAATTCAAAACGACATCGTTAGGATGGGAAACATTGGACGACGTTTTTATTTTAAACGTTACCTGGTAGCTTTTTCCAGCCTGGAAGTCATAATCGGTGGTCACGCCTTCTCCAAGATTGGAATGCGACCACATCCATAACCAGGAATTTTCGTCTGTTGTAGCTTGAACTGAAGGATTACCATGGCTTGCATTCCACCCGCCAACGCAATTAACATTTCTGCTGTATCCGTTTTCAGGAAACTCGCTTGTTAATTTGCTGTTGGTGATGGATTGGCCGCTTGTCATTCCCCCAAATAAAAGCAGCGCTGCAATAATAATCTTTTTCATATTTTTTATTTTTAGATTGTAAACTATTTCAATGGTGTAATTCGTTATTGCAAAGATGTGGCAAGGCCCGAAAAAAGCAGTAGGGTTTTATACTCATTTTATAGGGGTGATTTTCCCCTTTATTCCCTACTTATATTTAATGACGGCCCAATTTGCTTTTTCCTACGCACCTCTGAAATGGTGGAAATCGTCGGTAAAAAAGGCATTTCACCGGTGTTTTGGCTCCTAAAAGGAAATCCTGTTTTTTAGGGAAAGGAAAGAGTCTAAAAAAAAGGAAAGCCACATCAAGGCAGAAATACCGGAATTTGTCAAAATGCTTGTTTTTTTACGATGGTTTTTCGCTTCTGAAATCAAGTAGGAAAGGTGTTTTTATTTTTTGCAATTCCATCTTATATTTGACTAAAATATTACCAACACAATATGTTACTACCAAAAGGGTTGCTCCGGTTCCTGTTTTCTGTTTTCTTACTGTGTTTTGCCGCTGGTGCTATGGCACAAAACAAGGCTACGGCAAAATGTGATTCTATACTCATGTCTGGGGTAGAGGCGCTCAATAAGAACGAGCATATGCATTCCCTGGAATTGCTGACCAAAGCACTGGCCTTATCCAGGAGCAATGACTGGCCCAACCAGGAGTTCCTGGCTTTAAACAACATAGGAGCCAATTATTACCTGCTTCTGGAATATGGCGAAGCCCTAAATTATTACCTGGAAGCTTATACGGTTGCCATAAAAAAACTGGAACCGAAGGATGAGATGATTGTCCTGAATAATATCGCCATCCTGTATTCCAAAGAAAAAAAATACGATAAGGCTAATGAATATTTCAACAAAGCCTACGGGATAGCCAAGGAAAATAAAGATGATTTCCGGATGGGGCTTTACGCTTTAAATATGGGGAATCTTGCCAATGAAAGCAATAATTACAAGTTAGGGAAGGATTATTTTACCGAATCATTGCCGCTTTTGGTAAGCCAGCCCCAGTTTTTAGTACTCGCCAAAATAGGGTTGGGGGATTGCGATATAGCTTTGGGGAATCCTAAACGTGCCAGGGAATCGGCAACGGAATTGTTAAGGACCACAAAAGACCTGGAATTCAACCATACGGGCATTTCGCTTTGCATGATCATTTCAAGGGCCTTCCTGAAGGAAAACCAATTGGATGAAGCATTGGATTATGCCAAAAAGACGCTGGAAAGGAAACCGAACCTGGAAACCAAACTTCAGGTTTTCGGGCTGCTGTCTGAAATCCATTTCAAAAAGAAAAATTACGCCGCGGCACTGCAGTACAAAGATTCGATTATCAATACAAACCTGGAACTGGATAAGATCAAAAACAACAAACTATACGAAAACAGTAAGGTAAAGCTGGAAATCCAGAATTATAAAAACCAGTCGGAACGCAACGAATCCAAACTGGTCAGTGAAAGGAGAATATTTTATTCGGTGCTTTTATCGATTATCATAATTGTCATTTTTGTTGTCTGGACGCTTCGCAACCTATCTCTTAAACACAAGCAGAAAAAACTCATCGCAGAACGGAACGAGCAAATCCTGGTCCTGGAACTGGAAAAGGAAAAAAGGGAATTGCTATTGCTCGAAAAGCAATTCAACGAGAACAGTACATTGTCATTACTGGAGCAGGAACGCCTGAAGAATGAAGTGGAACTCAAAAACAGGAAGCTTTCGGCGAAAGCCTTGTATTTGTCGGGAAGGAACATCATGATAGAAGAAGTATTGTCGGGACTGACCGATTTATTGCACGGTTCCAAAAACAATTCGCTCATCGAATACATACAAACCTTAAAGAACCACCTTAGGACAGACAACGAATGGGACAGTTTTATTACGCATTTTGAAGAAGTGAACCAGGGATTCCTGACTTCCCTAAAAACAAAACACCCCAACCTGACCTCGAATGATATCCGTTTCCTGTCGTATATCTATATGAATTTAAGTACCAAAGAAATCGCTTCCATGCTCAATATCACACAGGATTCCTGCCGCAAAAGAAAAGAAAGGATTTCCACTAAAATGGAGCTGGAAAAAGATGTAAATCTTTACGATTACCTCGCTTCAATGCAGTAATCACACTTTGTCCGCGCTGATGTCACACTTTGTCCGGCTATTAATGGCTGGGTTTTGTTTGGTTTTTTGACCTTTGGTAACCTAAAAATCTAAACAAAAATGAAAAAAATTACACTACTGGCCATTTGGTTTTTCATTTGCTGCTCCGCAAATGCCCAAATGATTCTTGAAGGCACTACAGATTACGGAAAATTACAAGACGTGACCTATGATGCGAATGTGCAGAATAAACTATATGCGGCAACGCAGGGCAATCATATTGTTGTTTCTTTAGACAATGGGTTAAACTGGAATGTGCTTTTTTCGTATCCGAATTCTTCAGCGTTTATCGAAGATTTAAGGATGCTTCCGGGCAATAACGATTTGTCGTTTTCAATCGGAGGTGCGATCTGTATTTACAATCTGGCCACAAACCAGATAACGGCTACTTTTCCTGTCCCGCAAAGCGGTGTGCCGGGAGCAGGCCTTAGCCGTATAAGTTCCTACTATGTAAGAGATGCTGCCGGGACTACGATGCTGGTGGATACGACATTTAAAATCGGATTTGCGGGCTTCGGGAAAACATTCTATACGGAAGACGGCGGTGCTCACTGGCAGGAAATTTATTATACTGTAAATAACGATAATGTATTTATCAATAACGTGGCCATCAGCCCGAATAACCCTAAAATGCTGTTCCTTGCCAGAGGATTGGGAGACAGCGGCATAGACGGCGGTTTGTTTATTTCCGTAAACGGAGGGAATAGCTGGCAGGAATCTTTAGCTGGTGTTTCAACCGAAGCCATCGCTTTCAACCCTGCTAACGGGAACGAAATCCTGGTAGGTTCTTCGATTGGTTTTGGCATCCACCCTGAAAACTTGTTCAAATCAACAGATAATGGGCTTAGCTGGAACGCTTTGCCAATTACCTGGACAGATGAAACACTAAATAATATTACGAAAATTGTATACAATGATTCCAATCCGAATAAAATTATCGTCCTTGACGAAAATGAAATTGTTCGTAGCGATGACGGGGGAGATACCTGGACAAATGTAGTATACCCGGTAGGGATTTCAATGGTATATTATTATGGGATCAACGCGTCTTACAACCCGGTTAATGAAAACCAGGTAGTGATTACCACAGATTTATACCCGCAGATTTCAAATGACGGAGGAGCTACATTAACACAAATCAGGGCACCTTTTTTTAATTGCGTTAGCACTTCTATCGGGAAATATGCTACCGGTTCACATTTGTATTACCATGCACAGGGCGGGCGTCTGCACAAAAACCTGCAAACCAATGTAACCTCGGCTTACGATACGGAATTGCCGAATTCATTTAACCCGAAAAGAAATTACAGCGTTGCCGATCCTACTATTGCGGGAAGGGTTTTCACGTATGCTTCTATGGGATTCTTTGGTGGTTACTTAAAAGTTAGCAATGATTATGGTGCTACAACGACTGATCTTTTACAGGCTTTCGCCGATGATATGCAGGAATTGACCATAGACCCGAACAACAGTAATGTTATTTATGTTTCTATGAGAAGTACCGAAAACAGTACAGTATATAAAATTGATTTTAGCGACCTAAACAATGTGGTTACCACCGAAATTACCACTCCGGAAGTGAGTGAGTTTGGTTACGGTGTGGTAACGGGGATTATTGTTGGCGGTGCCAATTCTGAGGAAATGTATATCGCTAAAGGCACAAAAGTGTTTAAATCGGTTGATGGCGGTGTGAACTGGATAGAGAAGATTTCCGGATTGGCTCTTAATGAAGGAAACGATATTATTTTCGATTTGGTAAAAAACCCATTCCATGCCAATCAATTGTCAGTAGCAACGAATGCGGGGATTTACACCACATCAGACGGCGCCGAAAACTGGACATTGTCTATGGGTTCAAACGTGAACAGGCTGAAATATTCGCCAATCAATGATGGTGTTATCGCAGCGGCAGCCCATACTTCGGCTTTAGGTGAGGCGGCAATCTATTACTCTATCGATAATGGTCTTACCTGGTCTACTGTTGCTGCAGCACAACTGAATTATGCCGCGACAGGTGCCGTTGATTTCAGTTTTGAAGGCACTACCATCGATGCTTATATCGGAGCTGTCGATTTAGGAGTGGTTAAATATTCTATCATCAACCTACCATTGAGCATCAAGCATCCTTCATCAAACGGCACTTTAGGATTGTACCCAAACCCTGCTGTTTCCGAAGTTACGCTTTCCGTACCGGATACAACCCAGATCCAGTCTGTAGCTGTTTTTTCTTTGCTGGGCCAGAAAGTGATCGAAAGCAACACGTCCAGATTAAACGTTTCCGGATTGGCAGTAGGAACTTATGTGGTGAAGGCAACGACATCTTCAGGAAATATTTTCATCCAAAAAATGATTGTAGAATAATAATTGCTTTTCCTATTAATTTTGGTTTTAAAAGGACCCCGGAGTATTGCACCGGGGTCTTTTTTTTACAAGAATAAAAGGTTTTTAGTATTTTTATAAAAAAATGGTAGCAATCAACGGTAAAATAGTCTGGATTACAGGAGCTTCGTCAGGAATTGGCGAAGGGCTGGCATATGCGCTGGCCGCGAAAAACTGCAAGCTTATCCTCTCCGGCCGAAACCGGGAAGCATTGGAGGAAGTGAAATCCAAATGCAATACCGAAGTAGCGCTCCTTCCTTTCGACCTGGCTGATTTCGACCATGCTAAAGATCATGTTGCCAAAGCATTGGAGGCTTTCGGGAAAATTGATGTCCTGATCAACAACGGTGGTATTAGCCAGCGATCCTTGTTGGCAGAAACCGATTTTAGCGTAGATAAAAAACTAATCGAAGTGGATTATCTGGGAGTAGTGGCTTTAACCAAAGCATTGCTTCCTCATTTTTTGCAACATAAAAGCGGGCATTTTGTAACGGTTACGAGCCTTATGGGAAAATTCGGTTCGCCTTACCGTTCGGGATATTGCGGAGCGAAACATGCCCTGCACGGTTTTTTTGATGTACTACGGATGGAACACCAGAAAGACGGTATCAATGTTACGCTAATCTGCCCGGGATTTATCCAGACCAATGTGGCCAAAAATGCTTTGACCGCCGATGGTTCAAAACAAATTACAGATGATAAGGCTACCCAAAACGGAATGCCGGTCATTGTTTTTGCTCAAAAATGCATCAAAGCTGTTGAAGCGTCCAAATTTGAAGCTTATATTGGAGGCAAGGAAGTCATGGGGGTTTACCTGAAACGGTTTTTTCCTAAATTCCTGCATTATTTTGTATTGAGGAGTACGGTGAGGTAAGGAAAAAACTTACTTGCAATATTGCTTAAGGAATTCTTTTGCATGATCGAAACCTAAACTGACCGCTTTTCTTAAATCGGAACAATAATCTTGCTTGTAATTGTTGTTTATGTAAAAAAGGGCCCTGTTGAGGTAAGCTTCACCACTTGGATCCAGAGTGATTAAACGGTTAAAATCATCTAAAGCGGTTTTGTCTCCAATAGTAGCTTTACAAATGCCTCTGTTTTGAATAGCTTGAAGAAGAGTTGGGTTTAATGTTATTGCCTTGTTAAAATCTTTAATAGCTTCACTGTATTTTTCAGCGTTCATTTTCAAATTTCCTCTGTTCAGATAAGAAGAAATGTGCTTTGGTTCAAATTCAATAGCTTTTGAATAATCAATAATTGCTCCATTGACATCATTGAGTTGTTCTTTTATTAAAGCCTTATTATAGTATGCTTTATAGTTGTTTTTATCCAAAGCGATTACTTTCGAATAATCAAGGAGCGCTCCTTTATAATCTTTAAGGACATTTTTTAGATGCGCCCGATTGAAAAAAACTCATGATTTGTACTGTCTAACGAAATAGCTTTGTTGTAATCTGACAATGCATTATCATACTCTTTGTTTAAATAATATAGATAAGCACGATTGAAATATTCGCCTGAAAAAGGTTTTAACCTTATTATTGAATCATAATAGGATATCTTGACATCTAAATTTTTACCATAAATCTCTTCAGGGGTTTGCGATTGGATTGGGTTTTGGAAAAATAAAATAAATGCTATTAAAACAAATTGTTTCATTACAGTAAATTTAAATTACCAGCTTCCGCCGCTTCCGCCACCAGAGAATCCGCCACCGCCAAAACCACCTCCGAAGCCGCCGCCGCCGCCAAAACTACCTCCGCCGGAAGAACCACCACCAAAACCGCCCCGGCCTAAACTGCTCAGGATGATAATATCGGATAAGTCCAAACCACCGCCACGGTTGCCCGAATTGCCGCCGTTGTTTTTGTTTTTGGCAATGATAATGATGATGAACACAAATAATCCTATGAAAAAGATGATTGGGATGCCGCCGCCGTCACCGCTTTTTTTGCGGGAACCTTTGTATTTTCCTTTGAAAACGTCAAAAAGGGCATCGGTACCTTTGTCCAGTCCGTTGTAATAACTCCCGGCCTTGAATTCCGGAATAATAATATTTCGGGTAATTTCCCCTCCGATTCCGGCCGTCAGTCGGTCTTCTAACCCATAACCGGCTGAAATCCAGATTTTTCTTTCGGCCTTGGCCAGTAAAATAATAACCCCGTTATCGTTTTGTTCGGTTCCGCCGATACCCCAGGCGTGCCCCCATTTTGGGGTAAGGATCCCGATGTCTTCGCCTTTGAGGCTTTCAATGGTAATCACAACGATCTGTGTGGTGGTCGAATCGGAATACTGGATCAGTTTTTTTTCGAGTTGTTTTTCTTCGCCTGGATTCAGCACATCGGCATAATCATACACCGAAGTCTGGAATTTAGGTTTTTCGGGAATGTCAAACTGGGCAAAACCAAGTTGTGTGAATAAAAAACAAACGGATAGCTTCAGGAAAAGCCAGTAGTTTTTTTTAAGTAAAGTCATTATCCTTTAGATATTTCGTTTGATAATTCGTTTGTGTCCCCATGCTGCCACGGGAAATAATGGCGAAGCTGTTCTCCAGCCCTGAGAATCCCGTCAATAAGGCCTTGCTTGAAGTCTCCGCTTTTGAAATGAGATGCCATAATGTCTTTGGTTGAGTCCCAAAAATCAGGTGTAACGACATCGTTAATGCCTTTGTCCCCGCATATGACAAATGTTTTGTCCTTTACGGCAACATAAATCAAAACCCCGTTTTTGAGCTGGGTCTGATCCATTTTCAGCATATGGAACACTTCCATAGCGCGGTCGTAGGCGGCTATGGAAGTTGTTTTTTCTATATGAACCCTAATCTCGCCAGAAGTCTCATTTTCAGCCATGCGGATAGCTTCAACAATTTCTTGTTCTTCTTCTTTGGTTAAAAAATCTTCTACTTTTGACATTTTTTGTATCGATTAGAATTTTACTTCAACTGGTTTTTCTGCTCCGGCCACCGCCTGGAAATACCCTTTTTCTTTGTAGCTTCCTAAAAACCAGCTGTTAGGAATGGCCAAAATATAACCGTTATACGCTTGTACCGATTCGTTAAAACGAGTCCTTGCCGTTAAAATTTGGTTTTCAGTGCTCGCTAATTCGTCTTGCAGTTTAAGGAAGTTTTCATTCGCTTTCAAGGTCGGGTATTGTTCTACGGTTACCAATAATCGTGATAAGGCAGAGGAAACCCCGCTTTGTGCCTGGTTGAATTGTGCCAATTGCTCCGGGCTGATGTTTTTCGGGTCAACGTTTATTGAAGTGGCTTTGGCTCTGGCCTCGATAACTGCCGTCAAAGTTCCTTTTTCGAAATCTGCGGCCCCTTTTACCGTATTTACCAAATTGCCAATCAAATCATTTCTTCTTTGATAAGCCGTATTTACATTTCCCCATTCTTTTTCAGTAGCCTGGCTGTATCGTAACGCTGAGTTCTTTATTCCAATAACCCAAAATCCGATGATTACAACTAATGCAATGATAATTCCGATAGGCAATAATTTTCTCATAATATCTGTTTTAAATGTTTAGTTTTTGTTTAATTAGTCGATGTGACAGGCAATTCGTTACAATTCGTTCTTGATATTCAACAATTGCGTCCTGATCATTTCCAGTTTGCGGATAATGTCAAATTTGTCCAGTGTTTTCTGCTGCCCTTCTTTCAGGTGTACTTTTGCGCCTTCTAATGTAAAGCCTCTTTCCTTGACCAAATGATAAATCAATTGCAGGTTTTTCACATCTTCAGGCGTAAACATCCTGTTGCCCTTGGCGTTCTTTTTTGGTTTGAGGATGTCAAATTCCTTATCCCAAAACCGGATAAGCGATTGGTTCACGTCAAAGGCTTTCGCGACTTCGCCCATGCTGTAGTATCTTTTATTTTCAGGTAATTCGATATGCATTAATCCAGAGATTGGTTTTCTTGAGTTGCTAATTTGGCAATAGCCGTATATTCCACAGCCGAAATATTTCCGTAATAGAAATTAAGAGGGTTGATGGCATTTCCGTTTTTATGTACTTCGTAATGGCAATGTGGTGCTTCGCTTCGTCCGGTGCTGCCCACAAATCCTATAATGTCGCCGCGGTTTACACGCTGTCCGACTCTTTTGTTATACCGGCTCAAATGAGCGTATAACGTCTCATATCCGTAGCCGTGGCGTATGACAATGTGGTTCCCGAACCCGGAAGCCGTATTGTCGGCGCGTTCTATCACGCCATCACCGGTGGCAAAAACAGGTGTTCCCGTCGGGGCGGTAAAATCCATGCCTTTGTGCATTTTCCGGGCTTTTGTAAAAGGGTCGCTACGGTATCCGTAACCGGAGGCCATGCGTTTAAGCTGTTCGTTCTTTACCGGCTGGATGGCAGGAATGGACCCTAAAAACTTTTCTTTTGCTTTGGCTAATTTCAAAATTTCATCCAATGATTTTGACTGGATGGCCAGCCTTTGGGAAATCTGGTCCACGCGTTGCGTCGTATTGGATACCAGCTGCTCGTTATTGGAACTTAAAAGCTCTTTGAACCGCTCGTTGGTTATAATCCCTTTTTTCTTCGGCATTTGGGAAAGCGGGGCATTGTTGAAATATACCCTGTATATATTATTGTCCCGGTCTTCAACGTTTGCCAAAACAGCGTCCAGCTCATCCATTTTCTTGTCCAGGATCTTATAGTTCAGTTTCAGGTTTTCAATTTGCCTGGCTTGGGCTTTGTCTTTCGGGGTTTCAAAATAAGGGGTGTTCAATAATACGACAAAACACAGAAAACCAAATAAAGCTGATGCGACTAAAAACAAAGCGGCATAACCCAAACTTTTGGCTTTCTTGGGTTTGATCTTATGATAGGCTAAATTTTCGGTGTCGTAATAATATTTAACTTTTTTCGACATAACTTAAAAATATACTACTTTTGCACTCATTATTACAAAGTAACAACTATTATACGTAATAACTTAAAAAATGTTTCAACTATTTGTAGTTTTTTGAAGCAGTTTTTCGGGTTTTGCTTTAGTAATAATCCATGCGGAATTACCCTATACGTTTGGTTTTTTTGCCGTGGCTCAATAAACAGATATTAAAATATAACGAATCAACATACCATGAAATCACAAGACATTCGCAAGCAGTTTTTGCAATTCTTTGAAAGCAAAGGACATACCATCGTTCCTTCTGCGCCTATCGTACTTAAGGACGATCCGACCCTGATGTTCAATAACTCGGGAATGGCCCAGTTCAAGGAATTCTTTTTAGGGAACGGAACACCTAAAAGCCCAAGGATAGCCGATACGCAAAAATGTCTCCGTGTGTCAGGTAAGCATAACGATTTAGAGGATGTAGGTTTTGATACGTACCACCATACCATGTTTGAAATGCTGGGGAACTGGTCTTTTGGCGATTATTTCAAAAAAGAAGCCATCAACTGGGCGTGGGAATTGCTGACGGAAGTGTATAAGATCCCAAAAGAAAACCTATATGTTTCCGTTTTTGAAGGAAGCAAAGAAGACAATGTGCCTTTCGACCAGGAAGCATGGGATATCTGGAAAACCCTGGTAGACGAGGACCGTATCATTTTGGGGAATAAAAAAGATAATTTCTGGGAAATGGGCGATCAGGGGCCTTGCGGGCCTTGTTCCGAAATTCACGTAGATATTCGTTCTGCGGAAGAAAAAGCGTTGGTTTCAGGAAAAAGCCTTGTAAACAATGACCATCCGCAGGTAGTTGAGATCTGGAATAATGTTTTTATGGAATTCAACCGTAAAGCAGACGGTTCGTTGGAAAAACTGCCGGCACAGCACGTAGATACAGGAATGGGCTTTGAACGTTTGTGCATGGCTTTGCAAAACAAAACCTCGAATTACGACACTGATGTCTTCTCACCGCTAATCGAAAAAGTGGAGCAGATCACAGGATTGAAATATACAACCAACGATGTCAAGGATATCAGCGAAGAGCAAAACAAAATAAATATCGCCATACGCGTTATTGTAGACCACGTACGTGCCGTAGCTTTCGCTATTGCAGATGGCCAGTTGCCTTCCAACACAGGAGCTGGTTACGTAATCCGTAGGATTTTGCGCCGCGCCATCCGTTACGGGTTTACTTTCTTAAATACAAAAGAACCTTTCATCAATAAATTGGTAGCTGTATTGGCAGATCAGATGGGCGAATTTTTCCCGGAAATCAAAGCCCAGCAACAACTTGTTACCAATGTGATCCGCGAAGAAGAGGCTTCATTCCTAAGAACTTTGGAACAAGGGTTGCAACTACTGGAAAATGTAGTGGCCGAAACCAATGCAAAAGAAGTATCGGGAGCCAAAGCCTTCGAATTGTACGATACCTTCGGTTTTCCGAAAGACTTGACAGCCCTGATCCTAAAGGAAAAAGGCATGACTTATGATGAAGAAGGATTTGAATCGGAACTGCAAAAGCAAAAAGCCCGTTCAAGAGCCGCTTCAGAAGTTTCTACAGAAGACTGGTCTGTACTTATTCCGGGCAATGTGGAAACCTTCGTAGGGTATGACCAGACAGAAAATGACGTCAAGATCACGCGGATCCGTAAAATCGATTCCAAAAAAGACGGTATCCTGTACCAGATCGTTCTGGACAACACCCCTTTCTATCCGGAAGGAGGAGGGCAGGTTGGCGATAAAGGAATTTTGGTCTCTGCCAATGAAACCATCGAGATCATCGATACCAAAAAAGAAAACAACCTGATCCTGCATTTTGCCAAGCAGCTTCCTGAAAATGTAAATGCGGCTTTCACGGCCAAAGTCGATACAAGCCTAAGGACTTCAACATCCAAGAACCACTCGGCTACACATCTTATGCACCAGGCACTGAGAACCCTTTTAGGAACGCATGTAGAACAAAAAGGATCTTTGGTAAACCCGAATTATTTGCGTTTTGACTTCTCGCACTTCAGTAAAGTCTCCGATGAGGAAATCAGGCAGGTAGAGGATTTCGTCAATGCAAGGATCGAAGAGCAATTGCCTCTTATTGAAAGAAGGAGTATTCCAATCCAGCAAGCACTTGAAGAAGGCGCTATGGCGTTGTTCGGGGAAAAATACGGAGACAACGTGCGTGCCATCAAATTTGGCGACAGCATGGAACTTTGCGGAGGAATCCACGTGAAAAACACCGCTGATATCTGGCATTTCAAAATCATTTCCGAAGGTGCTGTAGCCGCAGGTATCCGCCGTATCGAAGCCATCACGGGCGATGCCGTAAAAGATTTCTACACCACTCAGGAAAGTACGCTGGCAGGAATCAAGGAAACACTAAAAAACCCGCAGGATATCTTAAAATCAGTTGTTTCGTTACAAGACGATAATGCAAAACTTAAAAAACAGGTTGAGGTTTTGATGAAAGAAAAAATCGAAAGCCTGAAACAAAGTTTAGTTTCAGAAAGCAAAGAAATAAACGGTATCCATTTCTTGGCCAAACAGGTAGATTTGAGTATGAGCGGGACCAAAGACCTGGCACAGGCCATAGGAAGCTTTGCACCGGATTCTTTTGTAGTCCTGGCTTCCATTGAAGAAGGGTTGCCAAACATCCATTGCTATATTTCAAAAGAACTGGTAGCGGCCAAAGGTTTAAACGCCAATGTGGTCATCAAAGAACTTGGCAAATATATCGATGGAAATGGAGGAGGACAGCCGTTTTTCGCTTCAGGGAAAGGTAAAAACGCAGCCGGCATTACCGAAGCACTTGCAAAAGCCATTGATTTCGTAAAGTAATCCATTGTTTAATAAATTCAAAAAACGGAAGCTTCGGTTTCCGTTTTTCTTTTCTCCATAAAAATCAAAAACCCCAATGAGAAAATTAATGTACGTTTTTAGTTTCTTCGCAGTGTTCTTTTCCTCTTGTTCTAATGATGATTCCTCCAATCCTGGTTTTCTTTTGGTCAAAAAGGCAACTTCGGAAAATGGCAGTTCAACCTACCGGTATGACGGAAATAAACTGGTACAGGTAACTATAAATGCAAGTGATTATGTTGTAAATACGTATAATGGAAATTTAATCACAAAAACGGCTCGTTATTATGCGGATGGTACTTTGTTAACAGAAACACTATATGAGTATAATGCGAATCAGAAATTAATAAGCCAAAAACTTTTATTCCATCAGAATCTAGGGCTGGATCCAACTTCCCAAGCTTTCAGAAGAGTATTTACCTATAATCCTGATAATACGCTAACATATGAAGAGTATTCCGGGACCTTTCAAAACCAAACCACTCTAACCCACACAGGAAAAATGTGGCTGGATTCCGAAGGGCAAACGTTAAAGACTGAAGACTACCGGAACGGGTACTTATTCAGTACGGAAGAATTTACCTATGATACTGAAAAAACAATATTTGAAAATGCTGCGGGGATGCAAAAAGTGCCTAATTCGAATTCTGGTTTTGCCAAGCATAATATCCTAACGTATAAGTATTACAATTCCATGGGTAATTTGGTTAATGGTTTTTCGAATCAAATGACCTTTAATGCTGAAGGTTATCCAACAGAAATAAACATGATTTCGCTTTCGGGTGCCAGGAATTCCGTTCAATTTACGTATTAAGCACTGCGATTGATTAATTTACAAATAAAAAGCCTCACATTTCGTGAGGTTTTTTTATGTTTTTAGGCAGCTTATCCGGCTGTACTCTCTATCTTTTGCTTTTTAAAGAAAAAAGCAAAAGGATGCCGTTCCCATCCGGGCTGTAGCGAACAAGCTCCGGCAGCAGCCCTGTCAACCGCCACTGCAAACTGCAACTACCCACTCTAAAATTAAAAACTATTTACTATTTTTGAATACCAATACCAGCCATTATGCAATTCTCCACCAAAGTTCCCATTCCGGATTCAGCAAATCCCATCGGTTATGATTCCAAAATTGTTTCCCTGGGTTCCTGTTTTGCCGAAAGCATAGGGGAGAAATTCCAATACTACCATTTCGAAAACGCGATCAATCCTTTCGGGATCATCTTCAATCCGGTTTCCCTGGAAAGAAACATCCGCAGGATCCTCCAAAAAGAGTCCTTTACGGAAAAAGACATCTTCTTCCATAACGAGTTGTGGCATTGCTTCGAGGTGCATTCGAAGGCAAGCCACCCCGATAAGGAATATTTCCTGGAGCATCTCAACACTACCCTCGAAAGGGCAAACCGGCAAATAACAGAAGCAACCCATATCTTCATTACGTTAGGTACGGCGTGGGTTTACCGGGATATTGCCTCGGGAGAAATCGTAGCCAATTGCCATAAAGTGCCTCAAAAGCAATTTGCCAAAGAACTGCTTTCCACAGAAGCCATCCAAAAAAGCATACAACATATTTCCGATCTGATATTTGAAGCCAATAGCAAGGCCGTTATCGTTTTTACGGTTTCCCCGGTGCGCCACATCAAAGACGGCTTTACCGAAAACCAACACAGCAAGTCACATCTTTTTGCCGCCCTGCACGCCGTGTTAGGTTCTGCTGGACCGCGTTTGGGCTATTTTCCCAGTTATGAAATCATGATGGACGAGCTCCGCGATTATCGTTTCTATACCGAAGATATGCTGCATCCAAACACAGTAGCCATAGATTATATCTGGAAAAGATTCACCGAAACAACTGTTTCTCCAGCTGCCTTTCCCGTTATGGAAACCGTGGATGCCATTCAAAAAGGATTGGCACACCGGCCTTTCAACCCGGATTCCGAAAGCCATCAGAAGTTTTTGCAACATCTGAACCAAAAAATCAATACATTAGTATCACGGTTCCCCAACATGAAATTTGAATAAATATGGTCAATTTAATCAACTACAAGAAACTCTTTTACCTGCTGATCATCGGTATACTGGTTTTTATTGTCATCAAATCTTTTACATCTGATGCCGAGGCCACATCGGAATACAATTCCAACCTCATTCAGGAGCAGATCAAAAATGTGGGCAAATTAGTCGTTACCGAAGGCCATTTCTCCCAGGTACTTACCTACAAGGACCAGGACCGTTATTTTGGCGGCATGATTTCTTTTGATAAAAAGGCACTGGTTGTGGTCAATTCCGATGTTTCCGTAGCCTATGACCTGCGCCAGATGAAATACGACATCAGCGAAGAGGACAAGACGATTACCATACTCAATATCCCTAAAGAAGAAATCAAAATCAGCCCGGATATTCATTATTATGATATCGAACAGAGCAAACTCAACGAATTTACAGGAGAGGATTTCAATAAAATTACCAGGAAAGTCAAAGCGGACCTGGCGGCCAAAATTGAAAAATCCACATTAAAGGCAAATGCACAGAACCGCCTGGTGAGCGAACTTTCCAAACTTTTGCTGGTTACCCATTCCGTTGGCTGGAAAGTTCAGTATAAAGGAGAGGAAATCACTTCAGAGAAGCAATTCGCTTTATAATTTAAGCAGTAGCCTTATCGAAAATCAACTCTAATCCGTTAGAGATCAGCTTGTCCAGTTCCGGCCGGATGACTTTAAGGGCTTCCAGGTGTTTGATGGCCTTTTGTTCCAAAACCACATTTTGCCCCTGGTGTGCCAACTCGGTTATCTCCACCGTAAGAAGCCAGTCTTTCGGATGGTTTTGCACGACTTGCTCAAAGGTAACTTCCAGGCTCATATTGGCAGCTTTTCCTTCACGGATGTTACGGATATTTTGGTACAAACCTTCGAGTTCCTCCCGTTCCGGAGTCTTTTTGGATTTAATGGTTTTGCTCGATGGCACATGCGTAATCAGGTCAAAACTCCTCACATCGGCCGGGCCCGAAAAAGCGGAAATCACTTTCTTGCCTATTGCCATATCGTAAGTGCCCCATTCCGGCTGGAATAGTACGGTATCATGATGTGTTACGGTGCAGTTTTTAAAACTGATCGTGATAATCTGCCCTTGAAGATTACGGGAACCTGTGATGATTTCGCCGGATACGATAATATCACCTTCAAATTCCAATTGTACTTTCTGCCCTTCGGAAATCGCATAGGCGTTAAGGTCACGAGGGCTCATGTCTTCAATAGCAAGGTTGATGCCTTTCAGTTTCCCGACCGGAGAACCAAAGCCTTCACTATGGTATTCTGTTCCGTGGCCCACCAATTCCTTCTCCCTGTTGGATAAGGCTGTCTTTCCTGTTGTCTGGACATAAATCGGTTTGCCTTCGTGCTCAATCACATGGGTAAATACACCGGAAATCTGGACTCCTGTGCTCAATTCTATGGTGCCCAAAGCATTGGATTGGATCAGTTTCCGTATTCCGGAAAGCCCTCCGGTACGCAAGGCCATTTTGTTGGCAAATTCTTCCAGCACCTGGTTCAGATGGGCAAAATCAGGTGTGACATACAATTGCGGCTGTGGTTTGGTAATGTCGAAACTTTGGTCTACGGCACGGATGTCGTACGGAAGTTTTTTAACGTTATCAGTCATGCACCATGCGCTTTCCCCAATGGAAGACAGCAAGCCGGCGCCATATATTTTAGGATCCTCCACCGTACCGATCAGACCGTATTCCACCGTCCACCAATGCAGGTTCCTGATTTGGGCCATTTCAGAAAGTTCGCCCATATCATTCTGCAAATCATCCACACGTTTTTCGATCGCCTGGATTTCTTCTTTAGGAGTACCTTCGGCTTCTTTCAGGATGGAAAGCAAACGGATGGCTTCGTACATTTCATAATCCCTCGCTGATGAGATGGCCTTGCACCCGATTTCCCCAAAACGGCGCAAATATTCTGCATATTCCGGATTGGCAATAATAGGAGCATGGCCGGCACCTTCGTGGATGATGTCCGGAGCGGGTGTGTATTCTATATGTTCCAACTGACGGATGTCTGAAGCGATTACCAGTACGTTGTAGGCCTGGAATTCCATAAAGGCATTGGGAGGGATGAAACCATCAACGGCAACAGCTGCCCAGCCAATTTCTTTCAGGATACGGTTCATGCCGTACATGTTGGGGATGTTCTCGATTTCCAGTCCGGTCTTCTTGAGTCCGTCCAGGTACGAATCATGGGCTACCTTCGAGAGATAATCGACATTCTTACGCATCACATAACGCCATACCGCTTGGTTGATAGGAGTGTAGTCCTCGTAATTTTGCGGTTTGATAAACTGTTTTAAATGTTTAGGCAGTCTTTCTATTAGCGGATTGGTCTGAAATTCGGTATCCATGATTTCTGTGGGTGTTGTATTTCGGGTAAAATTACAAAATGTTTGATGAGAATACAATGCGAATTAACAATGTATTTTATCAAGGCAGGAAAGTAGCCGAAAAAAAGAAGCCTGTTTGCAAAACAGGCTTCCCGGAAAAAATAGAATGTTGTATTATTTGGGTTGAGGAGGGAATTCGGCAATAATCTTAGTGACAAATTCATTGATTCTTTCGTCTTTCTTATGGGTGTCCTGCGTTAGGTACCCGGTTCCCATTCCTTCCCAGATGAGTTCTTTGTTCTTGGCGTCGATCAGGTCGATATACAATGTCCCTTCCGTAGAAGAAGATACGTATGTTCTTCCGCCCCATAAATAAGGATTCCATCCGTAACCCCAACCATAACCCCATCCGGCGTTGAATTGGTTTACATCGATACGCTCCCTTTCCTTGGTGAAGATATTAACCAGCAAATCCGGTGTTTCGCTTTTTGTCATGCCTTTTGCAGCCAGTTGCGCATCGATGGATTTTAGGATCCTTTTTTTATCCAAATCGGAAATCTCGGCCTTGTCTATACCGTTTTTATGGAATGCGTATGTTTTGTACTGGCTGAAATTAACAGTTTTGTCGTAATCGGAATTTACCCTTACTGTGCTGCACGATGTGACAATAAATGCCAGTACCACGGTTATAATTTTTATTGCTTTCATATTTCGTTATTTAAGTTCAACGTTTGATGGTCTAAAGCTTAAATAATAACGTAAACTTTACACCTAAAATTATAATAATGAGTCATCTACTATAGTAGGGATGGTTACTTTTAATAAAGGTTGCGTCTCCATAGCTCTTTTTATTGCAAAAATAGCTCCTTCGTTCCTGGCCCAGCTTCTTCTGGAGATACCGTTATTGACATCCCAAAACAGCATGGATTCCAAACGCCTTGAAGCGGCAGGGCTTCCGTCAAGGACCATCCCAAAACCACCATTGATCACTTCGCCCCAGCCTACACCGCCGCCATTGTGGATGGAAACCCAGGTAGCACCACGGAAACTGTCCCCGATGACGTTTTGAATGGCCATATCGGCAGTAAAGCGGGAACCGTCATAAATGTTCGACGTTTCGCGGTATGGGGAATCGGTTCCGGAAACATCATGATGGTCACGGCCTAAAACCACGTACCCGATTTCGCCTTTGGCAATAGCCTGATTGAAGGCTTCTGCGATTTTAGTCCGTCCTTCGGCATCGGCATAAAGGATTCTTGCCTGTGAGCCTACTACAAGTTTGTTTTCTTGTGCGCCTTTGATCCATTGGATGTTATCGGCCATTTGCTGTTGGATTTCAGCAGGGGAATTTTTCTTCATTTCTTCCAAAACCTGGCAGGCAATAGCATCGGTTTTGGCCAAATCTTCCGGTTTCCCTGAAGTACACACCCATCGGAACGGCCCGAATCCGTAATCGAAGCACATTGGCCCCATAATGTCCTGGACATAACTCGGGTATCTGAAATCAATTCCGTTTGGTGCCATTATATCCGCTCCGGCGCGGGAAGCTTCCAATAGGAAGGCATTTCCGTAATCGAAAAAATAAGTGCCTTTTGCCGTATGTTTGTTGATGGCATCAGCATGGCGCCTTAATGTTTTTTGTACTTCTGTCTTGAATTGCTCCGGATTGTTGGCCATCATGGCATTGGCTTCCTCAAAAGAAATTCCTACCGGGTAATAGCCGCCGGCCCAAGGGTTGTGCAATGAGGTTTGGTCCGATCCCAGGTCAATATGCAGGTTTTCCTGGTCAAAACGCTCCCAGACATCTACAATATTCCCCAGATAAGCCAGAGATACGATTTCTTTATCTTGTTGGGCTTTGCGTACGCGGGCTACCAATTCGTTAATATCTTCGTGTATTTCATGGATCCATCCCTGTTCGTGGCGGATACGGGTAATTTTAGGGTTTACTTCGGCGCAGACCGTCACACATCCGGCAATAGTCCCTGCTTTGGGCTGTGCACCGCTCATTCCACCTAAACCTGAGGTTACGAATAAGTTCCCGGAAGGGTTCTTTTTGATTTTACGGAATCCGTTTAGTACCGTAATGGTTGTTCCGTGTACAATTCCCTGCGGGCCGATATACATATAACTTCCTGCGGTCATCTGGCCGTATTGCGTAACGCCTAAAGCATTGAATTTTTCCCAATCGTCCGGCTGGGAATAATTAGGGATCATCATTCCGTTGGTAACCACTACTCTTGGCGCTTCGCTGTGGGACGGGAACAATCCCATCGGATGGCCGGAATACATAACCAATGTTTGTTCCTCTGTCATTTCGGACAAGTACTTCATCGTTAGCAGGTATTGTGCCCAATTGCTGAACACGGCACCGTTCCCGCCATAGGTAATGAGTTCGTGCGGATGCTGCGCTACGGCATAATCCAGGTTGTTTTGGATCATGAGCATGATGGCTTTGGCCTGCTCGCATTTTCCCGGATATTCCGAAATAGGCCTGGCATACATTCTGTAATCCGGGCGCAAACGGTACATGTAAATACGTCCGTAGTTGCGTAATTCTTCTTTAAATTCAGGAATCAGTTCGGCGTGGTCTTTTGCCTCAAAATAGCGCAGGGCATTTTTCAGGGCCAGTTTTTTTTCTTCTTCTGATAATATCTCTTTGCGTTTTGGCGCGTGGTTTATAGAGGTGTCATATGGTTTCGGCTGTGGTAAAACAGATGGTATCCCTTGTGTTATTTGTTCTTGAAAAGTCATTATTGTATGTGTTTAATTATTCGATTATCGGTATTCTGTATTTGCGGGGAACAGAAAACTAGGGATAGCGAATGTCGGACCTATGGTAGGACTTGTGGATTTTAATTTTGTATTTGAGCGAATGAATGTCCATTTTTTGCGTTGGCTGTGTTAGGGTTTTTTATTGGTTCCTGTTTTTTTGTCAAAACCATAAGGGCAGTGCCGGCAGCCGCTTTTGCAGCAATAGCCTCTTTTCAGATGGTATTTTTCGGTAAAACATTTATAGCCTTCGGGAGTGTAATAGAAATCTTCTCCTTCGACTAATTTATTTTCTTTATTTTGGTCATTCATATGCACAAATTTAGGAACTTTACCTGTAATGATTGTATTAGTATTAAAATATTTAACGCCAAAAGGATTTCGGGGGATTACACTGTTTCCTTTCGTTATTTTGGTAAGTAGGAAAGACCGGGAAGATGCGGTAATGCTCCATCACGAAAGGATCCATATTTGCCAGCAGAAGGAAATGCTGGTCATTCCTTTTTTCCTATGGTATGGCCTGGAATTTTTAGGACGCTGGATGCAATACAAAAACAGGCATTTGGCGTACAGGAATATTTCTTTTGAAAGGGAAGCCTACGCAAATGAAAAAAACCTTGATTATTTACAAAAAAGGCCATTTTGGAATTTCCTGAAATATTTTTAAATATATTGATTTTGATAAAAAAGAAAAGGCCTCTAACTAATGAGGCCTTTTGCTTGTTTATAATCAGGATCGGAATTAATACACTACTTTTTTAACCACGATGCTATTGTTTTCAAGGATAACTTTCACCAAGAGAACATCAGAAGTAGGGTTTAACTCCTGGATGGTCAATTCGTTTTTGTTTACGTTTTTCTTGTTTACCAATAACTTTCCTAATACATCATACACGATGATTTCTTTTATTGGTTCCAAAGTAGATTTCACATTCAATCGATCGGTTTTGAATACAATTACTGAATTTTCAAGGGCATTCACATCAGGATTGCCCAATGTTGTGTTGGTATACCTCAGTATGAAGCGATTGTCAAAACGGCCTGGCGCAGCTGTAAAATTATACGGTGTATCACGCAAATTATGGATAGTGCCCGTTGCTACATCTTCCAGGAAGATAGGCTGGCTTTCATTCTCGAATAAACCGTCGGTTTTTGCAATGGCGATGCTATAGTCCCCATTCTGCGGAAGCAATACCCCAAGAGGGACCTGGTCGTTTTGGTCAAATGGCAAGGTTCTTCCCTGGATGACCATGTTTTCGTCTGCAATTCGGGAATAGAAATTCTGATTGACTCCTTCAAGAACCGTTGCATCGTACATTCTGTCCCTTTCCTGGGTTGCGCCTTGGGCATATCCTACCAGGATTCGGTTTACATTACCTGAAGGCGCTACTAAATCCAGCCAGATACGATGTCTTTCAATTTCTTCTTCGCTATTTGCCACATTTGCCTCAGACCTGTAAAACTGGCCATTGTTATACGTGTTGCTTCTCATGCTGTTGTTGAATGTCAGCGTGCCCGGTGTAGCGGTAGTGTGGTTCATCAATACGAAGAACGCCTGGCCGGCACCAATATAGCCGCTAAATCCTGGAGGGGTTGATCCCATGGCATTGTAAACCATATAATCGGATCCTGCATAATTATACGCATAATTGGTATAGAAAGGATCGGAATTACCTGCAATTGGCGGAGTTCCGTGCGTCCATAAACGGATATTACCGTCAACATTAGGATTGGCCGTTAAAAAGGCAGTGGCACGAAGCGCTGACGGATAAGGGTTACCGGTCAGGTTCCAGTTGTCATCGTCTTTGGTAACAGCTGTGGCTGTTGGCCCCGTGTAATTCACACCGTTGTATGTATCCCTGTTGATAGGCACAGAAAGGTTTCCGTTATTTGGCACTCCTATAAATGAAGCCGTAAAAGGTTGTATGGCTGTCGTAAATCCGTTTGGACCGCGAACAATGTACCCTTTTCCGACAACCATATTTTCATTGGCATTGGTCCAGCCTCCAAAATTACTGGTAAAAGCCCTTGGAGTGGTTGGCAACCATTTCCAGACTAAATTTGATGGTGTTAGGGGAGAAATCGAACTCAAAGGGAAACTCGCTACAGGGGATGACCAATAGACGTAATCCAGCCTTCGGATGTTTGAAATACGATCCATTTTGATATTTCCGGTATTGGTAATGTTGTTAATCTGCACCAAGCTCGCCTTGTCTTTTAAATTGAAATCACCTCCTGTGTTTACCTTCACAAAATCAGTTACAGTGATGTAATTGCTTGGAGCTACTGTTAGGAAGCCTCCGTTTAAAACCGTTAAGTTTAATGCTAAACCTCCGGTTCCATTAATGGTTGGGTCTGTTGTTGTGTTAGGGATGATAACGCAGTCTGCCGCAGTTGGAACTCCAACCGGTGTCCAGTTGTTGCTTTTATTCCAATCGATATCTACAGATCCGTTCCATATTTTGTTTCCGACAATAGTAACGGTAGTCTGATCGGTTTCAATCAAAGTCGTACCATTGCAAAGCGAATAGGTAACCTGTGCAGTATAAGTTGTAGTGGTGGCAGGGCATACGTTTAAGGTGTCCTGGGTTCCTACTACAGGCCCTGAAGTCCCGGCGCCTTCAAACCATTTTACAGAAGTTATGGATGTGCCGGATGGAACAAACCTCCATGCTTCGTTATTTACGGTCCAGTCTGCATCAAGGCCATTTCGGTTTGGTGCTACAACCGCTTGTGTTCCGGTTGCGTTTTGCACTCCTACGATGGCATTTCCGCCATTCCAGGTCCCGTCTACTTTTTTCTCTTTAATATAAACTTCGATAACATTTGTGTTTTCATACAACACCATCATGCCGGTATACAGCAAAGAATTATCAGAGAACATCGGTACGTCTTTCCAGGAAGCTACCAAAGCGCGGCACCCTGTATTAAGCGTGATCAATTCCCATCCCACTTCTCCACCTTTACTAGGGTCGATATCGTGGTACACACCATAAATGGTATTGGCAAACAGCGCTCCGGTTGTACTTGGTAAATTATCGCTGAAAGCATACCCAGAAGCGCCTCCTGCATTGGCAGTATTGAAGGACAAAGCCCCGTTAGACCCAATGATGCAAGAGCTGTAATTGTTGCCGTAATAACAGAAGTTAAAAGGAAGGTTGATCGTTGGAGACCAAACATCATCAATATTAACACTCACCGGATGCTGCAAACAGCCAAACTGGTAAGGAGGGTTGTATGGTATTGATTCTACGGTATAGTTGGTTGTTTGTCCCAAAGCCAAATAATTTGCTTCCAGATCAACGCAGTTCGAAGCTGCCGAACAGGTTATGGGCGCAGGATCGGCTCCGTTAAGGCCTAATCCGCCGGAAATTACAGAAGGACATCCCAATGTGGAAGTACCTGTGCTGTTTCCAGGCATACAGCTTGGCTGGTAAAAACTGGTTGGCCCTATCCAGAATCCTTTTGATCCTGCACTACAGTTGGAACGTATCCAAATGTAATAAGTAGTTCCGATGGTTAATCCGGTCAGGTTTACAGTAGTTACACCTGCTGCGGTTGATCCCGTTGGCGTAGTACCTGCTGTTGGAGCTGTCGTTGAGGTCGATACATAATATTGGTAACCAAGGGCGGGAGCAGGTGATGCAGCCGTCCAGTTGACAGTTGAGGTTGTTTGTGAAGTTACGGTAACAGCTACAGAAGGAGTACCGGCACAAGTAGCCGTGCTGACGTTTATCGTGTAATCTTCGTAAGTTCCGTATGTTCCTGTATAACAAGGTGTTGGAGGTCCCATGTCTACGGCGCCTATACGTATTCTGTGGTTTCCAAGAGAAGCTCCGGCTGGTACTATGAAGCTTCCGTTAAGAGTTGTTGGGTTGGTTGCTAATGAAGCGCCTGTGTATACTTCTTCGCCGGCGTCTGAAAAATCCAAATCATTGTTCCAGTCAATCCAGATCATGGTGTCGTAGGTGTATCCGGTAGCGAATGTGATGGCAAACGGAATTGTTTCACCTTGCTGTCCGTTCATTATCTGGGCAGAATAATTCCCATAGTTCCCGGCTTCTGCACCCGTACTGTTATTAATTGTCCCCATGACAACTCTGGTTATACCGGTACCGTCAACACTTGAAGGTGCCGGAACGCAATATCCTGTTGCGGCAGTTCCCGTAACATAGGCACTGCTACAACCGTTATTTGCCAAAATCCTGTAATAGTAAGTTGTATTAGCCGTTAATCCTGTTGCGCTCAATGTTACCGTAGGAGCACTCACGATAAATGGTGATCCCGGTACATTGGCAGTATAACCGGCATTTGTTGTTACTTGTATGGTATATGACATTGCTGATGCTGATCCTCCTGTTGGGGCTGTCCAGTTTACAGTAATGCTGTTGGCTGTTGCTGATGAATTGACACTGTTTGGTACAGCAGGGCAAGTGATTGCGTTTCCGGTTAGAGAACCTCCGGTTTTGTATACCGGCCCTCCGGTACAACTGGTGTCATTATAAGCAAAAATGTAATAATAATATCTGGTATTACCTGACAAACCGGTCGCGGTAAAACTTGTTGTCGTACTGTTTTGGATAAAAGTAAGCCCAGCCCCTAAAGAACTGATATTACCAGAAGAATAAGTGGTCCCGTTTACAGGTTGTGTAGGAGGTGTGCTTGAAGCAGATTGGATGATCAGGTATCCGTTTGCACTTCCCGTAAATGATACCGGAATTGTGGATGAAGTGACTGTCCCTGCAGTGAAGGCAGATGCCTGGCTCGCAGGAGCAACACACGGAGCCGGTGCGCAAACGATATTGAAACTGATGTTTCCGCCGGCCGTGCTCTCCGGATCAAGCATAATATAATATTGGGTCCCGCCTGTAAGTGCCACTGTCGGACTTGTTGCGGTACCGCTTAAGTCATCAAAACATGACCATCCCGTACTATTGCAAGTCCCAGCTGTTTTGTATTGATAATCTATATAGGCATAAGATGAAGTTTGTTGTATGGCATAATTGCCGGATGTTGCCGGTGTAAAAGTGTATATTTTTTCTTTACCGTCAGTTGTCCATCCGCAGGCAGAAGTGCCATAGGAGCCGTTGCCCGAAGCGATGGTTGCATTTACCGTTGTTCCGCAGGAAGCGATGTTGGTAATAGCCGAACATGGGTCAAAAGGAGTACTGGACGTTACACAAATACTGTTGAGTGTCATGTTGTTGTTCCCTCCGTTGTTGATGACTTTTATATAATAAATGCCATTGGCCAATGATGTTGCAGATATCGTTTCTGTTTGAAGAGAGTTGTTGGTTGTGTCGCTATTGGCACAGGCAATCTGAGACAATCCGGTGCATGATGCTGTAGACGACATCAGTTGCAGGAATAAATTCCTATTGTTCGCTTCCGCAGTTATGGTCACGTTTAACGGCCCTCCGGAAACGGTAAAAGTATACCATCCTTCCCTTTGAAAAGTGTTAAACGAACATCCGCTGGCATTTGGCGCGTCCTGCGAAGTATCGTTAATGGTCGCAGTGCCTCCACAAGCCCCGTTTATGGTAAGCGAGGTCGCTGTCGCACAGCTGGTGCCTTGGGCAAAATTGAGGGTTGGAAGGAATGCAAGTAGAGAGAGGAATACGATAAAAAGCCGATAGCTTTTTTTGAGGTCAATCTTAGTGGTAAGATTTGTTTTTTTCTTTTCTGTGGTATTTAGAAGAAAAGAAAGGTTAGCAATGTAATTTTTTTTCACGGTTATGGTTATGGTTTAGTTAGTTTTTTTTGGATAATTTTGTGAAAAATAATAAATTAACATTTAATTGGTTATAAATATCGATAAAGTGCATCTTTTTTCGACGAAAGATGTAAAATAATCGATAAAAAGCATAATTGTTTGAATATTTTCTTTTTATAAATTCATTAATTTTTAAAGAAAATGATAATTTTTGGTAAATAAATACATACAAAAAAAGCCATCCCTAAGGATGGCTTTTTCTATGAAAAAAAAGTGAATTTTTTGAATATTAGAAGATTACCTTTTTAGTAACCACTGCATCGTTTTCTAAAGTTACTTTTACAATCAATGCAGATTGTGTAGGGTTCAATTCATTTACAATAAACTCATTTGCACTGATATTTTGTTTTGCAACCAATGTTTTTCCTAAAATATCATAAACTGCTACATCTTTTATAGCCATTGTTCCTGAAGTTACATTGATGTGATTGTCTGCAAAAACTTTTACGGTACTATTGTAATCGAAATCCTCATTTCCTAACGATGCCTGAGTAAATCTCAATATAAAACGATCGTCGTAACGGCCATTGGCAGATCTGAAACTATAAGGAGAAGTACGTAAATTATGGATCACGCCTGTGGTCAAATCTTCCAAAAAGATATCTTGTGACGGATTGGCAAATAATCCGTCAGTGGTAGCAACGGCGATATTGTAATTCCCGTTTTGCGGCAATAACACTCCAAGTTGCACTTGGTCATTTGCATCAAATGGCAAGGCTCTTCCCTGGATAACCATATTTTCCCCTTCCACTTTAGAATAGAAATTTTGTGTCACTCCTTCTAAAACAGTTGCATCAAAGTTTCGGTCTCTTCCACGTGTTGCTCCTTGTGCATAACCTACTAAAATTCGGTTAACATTTCCGCCAGGGGCAACCAAATCCAGCCAAATACGGTGTTTTTCAATGTTTTCGTCATTGTTTACAGTATTTGCATTGGCTTCAGATCTGTAAAATTGGCTGTTGCCATACGAATTGCTTCTCATGCTGTTGTTGAATGTCAGGGTGCCTGGTGTGGCAGCGGCATTGTTCATTAACACGAAGAAAGCTTGTCCGGCACCTATTGATCCGTTAAATCCAGGAGGAGTTGACCCCATTGAATTATAAACAATATAATCGGAGCTGGAATAGTTGTAAGCATAATTCTGATAGAAAGGACTGGCGTTACTGTTGCTTGGAGCAGTTCCGTGTGTCCACAAACGGATATTACCGTCAATGTTTGTATTGGCTGCCAACAATGCTGTTGCGCTAATCGCAGACGGGTAAGGGTTACCTACCAAGTTCCAGTTATCGTCGTCTTTCGTTACGGCTGTTGCAGTAGGGCCTGTATAATTTACTCCGTTATAAACGTCTCTTATAATAGGAGTAGTGATATTTCCATTGTTTGGTACTCCTGTGAATGAAGCGGTAAACGGTTGGCTTGTTGTGGTAAATCCGTTCGGTCCGCGGATGATATACCCCTTACCGGTTACCATAGTTTCATTGGCATTTACCCATTTTCCAAAATTACTTGCATAAGCTCTAGGAGTTGTTTGTAACCATTTCCAGATAACGTTTGCAGGAGTTAGTGATGAAACCGAAGCTGTCGAAACACCTGAAACAGGAGAAGACCAATACACATAATCCAATCTGCGGATATTTGCGGTACGCTCCATTTTTATGTTTCCTGTATTGGCTACGTTGTTCACCTGTATTAAACTTGCATTGTTCCTGATGGTAAAGTTTCCGCTGGCGTTTACATCTACCCAGTCATTTACAGTTATCGTATTCGCAGACTGCAATTCTAAGGAAGCAGATGATTTTATTTTCATGTTTTTAGCAAAAGCATTGTAGCCTGATCCGGAAATAACGGTGTTGCTGCTGCTTGGTATTACAACGCAGTTTGCTGCTGTAGGAACACCTGCAGGGCTCCAGTTGCTTGCTGTTGACCAATTTGAGCTTCCGCCAATCCATGTTTTGGTATTGTTGGTCACTGTGATTGGTTTGGAAGCCACACATCCGTTTCCTAATGTTGCACTTACTGTGAATCCCCAAGTTGTTGTCGCTAATTGGGTTGCATTAGGTTTTACATAAATAGTGGTCAAACTCTGATTTACATATGGTATAGTACAAGCGAAATCAGTATAAGCATCTACAGTTCCTCCGCCCCATGTAAAGGTAGTGTTCAAAGGTCTTGTCCCGAATAAACGGATATCATCGATAGCCCATCCGTCTGCCCATCCGGCTGCGTATCTAAAACGTATTTTCAAGTTCGACTGTCCGGCAAAAGCAGTTAAGTCTAATGACGCGTTAGTGAATTTTGATGCAGAACCGAAATCGGCATTGTAAGTAACTGCAGTATTGGTCCATGTTGTCCCTCCGTCCGTTGAAACCTGAACAGAAGCTGTATCTGAACCATAATCGGAATAATAATGTTTGAAGGTTAAGGTCAGGTCAACATAATTGGTCGCGTTTATACTTGCTGTAGTGGTCATGATTGTTTCCAGGCTTTGGCCACTATAATCTGAAGTTGTAAGGGCGAATTTATTGCCAATGGTTCCTGAGCTTATCGCCGGGCGCCATACGGCTGTCCCATTTGGAGAATAAGTACTTGTTTTGACACTCCATACGGAATCTGCCCCACCGTTTGTGTTGATTGGAGTTGATACGGTTAACCCGCCTATACCGCTTTCAAAATCATCCACAAATAAATCATCTACAGTAAAATCACCCGTAGCACTTATGGTCAAGATATCGGTGTCCCCACAAAATATAGGTGTTGTTGGAGATATTGTAATGTTTGTAGTTGGATTGATAGTGGCTTTGATAGCTGTTCTTGTCCAGGATTCGCACGTTCCGTTAAAAGCCGTTACATAATAAGTAGTCGTAGCAGCTAATGCCCCGGTTGTCCAGGAACCTGTAGCTGTTGTTGCAAGCGGAGTCCCACCTGTTTCAGCGGCATACCATCTGAATTGAGTTGTGCCCGCGGTTGCTGTGGCTGAAAGGGTAACAGTACTTCCTGTTCCGCAAGAAGCGCCATTGGTCACACTGGTTATTTTTGCAACACAATCCGCTACAATACTAATGGTGTAATCTTCGGTTTCTCCTGTGGTATATCCTGTGGTACAAGGATCGATTGTGCTGGATTCTCCAAATGATCTGGTTCTGATTCTCATTACATACGTACCAGGAGTTTGTGCTACCGGTACAATAAAACCATAAGAAGTGTCTCCTGCAGCAGCGCCGCTCACGTATACATTTTCACCAGCATCTACGAAATCTCCATCATTGTTCCAGTCTACATAAGTTCTCATGTGGCTTGATCCAACAATATTAAGGTTGGTGTTTATACCGCCACCAGGAATTTGAGTTGCGATAACAATATTTTTATAATTGCCATAACCGCCTGTAGAATAACCTGTTGGCGCGTTAGCTACATCGTTCAATGTTCCAATGGAAGTAACCCCTGAAATATAAGTTCCGGATGTAGTTGAAGAAGGGATACAATGGCACACGCCGGTATTTGTTGTAAAACTCCAGGTAATTGGGGTTCCTGTGGTTGCGCCACATGCATTTCTCGGAACAATTTTCCAATAGTATGTTGTGCCTGCTGTCAAAGTGCCTGTGCTGTAAGTAACTCCAGCCTGGTTCGTCAAAAACGGAGGTGTTGATGCTGTCCCGAAGTAAACATCGTAAGAAGTTGCTCCAGCAGCTGCTGTCCAGCTTATTGAGCTTATGGCTCCCAAACCGGCATAACAAACACCAGTCGCTGATGTTGCCGGGCTAGGTGTGGTTGCTAAAGTAGCAATCGTATTGTTTACGGTCACCGCGATGCTTCCTTCTCCTGCACTCCAGCAAGAACCATTGTAGGCACGGATATAATAAGTTCCTGAAGTATTTACTACTAAAGGTGTTGCAGAATTGTTTGCTGTAGATGTACCGCCTGAAACTGTTTGCCAATACCAGGTTATACCTGCTCCAGGTGTTCCGTTTCGGGTTATGGTAACTCCTGTAGGATTACATTGTGGTGAATTGCTTGTAGGTGTTCCAGGATCGCTAGGGGTATTTACGGTCAATGTTTGTCCGTTGTTTGTTCCGTTAGGATTTGTCACAAGTACTGTTCCTGAAGTACTTCCAGCTGCAACCACTGCTGTTATTGTTGTTGAGTTTACCACAACAACGCTTGTACATGCTGTACCGTTTACAGTTACTGTTGTCGCACCGGAATTAAAATTCGTCCCGGTTATTGTAATAGTTTGCCCTGTGCAAAGTGAGCTAGGGGAAACGCTTGAAACACTAATATAATTGAAAGTTACTCTACCGGCACCTCCAATACCTCCGACTCTGTTTCCACTTCCTCCCCCGGCATATTCTCCTCCGGAAGCACCGCCTCCAGGATTAGAACCGTTTTGTCCCGGTGAGTTGTTGGTTCCTGTTCCTCCAGCCCCGAAAATAGAGATTACTGTTGCAGAACTTCCTCCGTTTCCTCCGGAATTCCCTCCGCTGGAACCATCGTTACCGGTATTATTTGTTGTTCCTCCCGATGAAGTTCCTCCGCCACTGTTAGTAGGTGTGTTGAGGCCAAGAGAATTCCCGCGGCCTCCCGTTCCTCCGTTAGCGTTCATGTTTGTTGAAGGGGCTATGGATACAATGGTTGAAGCACCTCCGTTTCCTCCCGTACCTCCAGCAGCAGCTCCGGCTGTTCCTCCGGTTCCCACTGAGTAGGTAAAAGTCGTTACTCCGCCGGTTACCGCAATAACCCTGGTTGTTGCGCCACCGCCACCGCCGCCGTTTCCACCATCATTGTTGGAGCTGGAACCGCCACCGCCACCGCCGGCACCCCAGGCACTTGCCGTAACTGAAGTTACCCCTGCTGGGACATTAAAAATTTTACCCACTCCTGGTGTGTTGTCATTACCCGGAAATTGGGCATAAATATCATTACTCAAGAAAAATGCAGATAAAATCATCAAAGACAGAACCCACGAAAAGGAAGGGATTCGATTTTGTTCTTCTTTTTGGGTTGGGAAAAATGGATTTTCCAACCATGATTTTTTAGTGAGGGTGTGCGCTACCAATAAAGCACACTCCTTCATCTGAAAGAAGTAGTTTTTCGCCATAAGAGAAATATGTTAGTGAGATAGAATTTCATTAAAATGAATTAATGAGATTCGCTGTAAAATTATATTTAAATATTGAATCAGCCTAATATTTTGGATATCAGTTAGCTTATTAAAAGAACTTTTCATCGATAATTCTTGTTATTTGTAGGATAAATAGTATAAAATAAACGATCTTCTAACTGAATTTATTTTTTGCAGGCAGAAAATTGGTGAGAAGGTCTCACTTTTTTTAGTGAGATGCTTTTACAAAAAGCCATCTGTTTTTGTCATTTTGATGTTGAAAAACCATTGGATAAAAACAACCATGAGCAGGTAATAAAAAAGAAGCGAAAAGATTACAAGGTTTTTCGTGTTTTTCTCAAATTGACCTCAAAATAGGAAGCGTACGCTAAAACAACCTGCTGGCACTGTTTATTTTACAGGATATTTGCCTTATATTTGACAAGCCTTTAATTTTGTAAGACAATTACTTTGATAATCAAACTATTTTGATTATTTTTAAAGTTAAAATCCGAAACTTATGAAACCCATTTACACCCTTGTCATGTTTTTTATTGGCTGTATTTATGCCAATGCACAATTGTATGTAGGACCCAATTCGTATATGTACGTAAATGACGAAATGGTCTATGTAAAACAGGATGTCGAACTAAATAGTGCAAACAGTACTATTTATTTGCGTAACAACGGTCAATTATTGCAAGGGACAACAGGTTCCGGTATCAATAAAGGAACGGGAAGCCTGTCTGTTTTCCAGGAAGGAAGTACTAATAATTTTCAATATAACTATTGGTGTTCGCCTGTAGGAGGAGCTTTGGCGGCAGCCGGGAATTCTCCTTTCGGGATCCCGCAACTAGGTGTGCCGATAACAGCGACAGCCACTACTGCAGCAACCATTTTGCCAAGCAGCAACCCTAACGGAACTTCAGGAACCGGAGCTTTGTCAATTGCCGCCCGATGGATTTACAGGTATTCGGCAGGAACCACTTATAATGACTGGATTTATGTTAATGCTGCTTCCACGATTGGTGCCGGGCAAGGTTTTACAATGAAAGGGACGAGTGGTTCGGATAGTACGATACCTTTTTCCGGAGCAGGTTCCAATAATTCAGGAAGTGCCCAACGATATGATTTCAGGGGTAAGCCAAACGATGGAACTATCAACGTCCCGGTAACAAACGGAACAATGACTTTGACCGGTAATCCTTATCCAAGTGCCATTGACATGCAATTGCTTTTGACGGATCCTACCAATACGTCGCTTTGTGATGGAACTGCTTTGTATTGGGAACACGATAAAACAGTCAATTCCCATTATGCGGAACAATACAGGGGAGGATATGGGGTTTACAACGGAGCCACCAATGTATATACGCCGGCAACTTTCTATACTTATACAGGAGGTGGTACTCAAGGGCCGGTTTATTCTACACCGATGAACATGTATCAAAGAAGATTTGCTCCAATCGGGCAAGGTTTTATGTTAAGAGGGATTTCAGGAGGGAATGTCCAGATAAAAAATACGCATCGGGTATATAGGAGAGAAGGGATTCCAAATAATTCCCAATTTGAAAGAAATGCAAATGAAGATGATACTGCAGGAAATTACGAAGCAATCCCAAATGTTGCCGGTATTGATTACACTCAGATCAGTAAAGCGATAACACCATCCATCCGGATAAATGCTTCTCTTAACGGCAGGGCTGTTCGCCAGATCGCATTGGTTTTTACACCAAATGCCGTGGACGGGTTGGATAAGGCCGATTCGAAATCCGGTGATATTGCTTCCAACTTGCCGTACGATATGTATTTATTTTTGAATAACACCGAATATATGCATTCTGCCACAAACTTTGCAATGGATAAAGTATTCCCTGTCGGCTTCAAAAACAATACTGCTGCAGTTTTTAAGATTCAGGTGGCTTCTTTGGATAACCTTCATGATGTGTCGCAGGTTTTCCTTCACGATAAGGTGACAGGATTATACCATGATATAAAAAATACCGAATTCCAGCTTTCCCTTCCGGCGGGAGTAAGCAATAACCGTTTTGAGATCACGCTTCAGGACACAACGCTTTCCACCGATGATGCTATAGCGGCTAATTTTAAAATCTTTGAAGACAATGCCTCTTATACATTAATAATTAAAAACCCGAATGTCATCGCTTTGGAATCTTGCTATTTGTATGATATTTCAGGAAAAATAATCTTTTCGAAAAAAGACCTGGGCGCTAACCCGGATTACGAATTCAGCACCTCAGGATTGAGTGAAGGAATCTATATCGTAAAACTTATCACCGAAGATAATAGGGAGGTTACCCAAAAAATCACGATCAAGGGAATAAAATAATAAAAAACAATCCTAATTTTTTAAGCAGTCTTCGGACTGCTTTTTTGATTTAATGTATTTTTGCATAAGTCAATGGAAGTATACAATCAAAATATAAAACTCGGCAACAGCCAGATTACCTTATCTGTAAAACGGGAAGATTTGCTGCATCCATTTGTATCAGGCAATAAATTCAGGAAATTAAAATACAACCTGGAAAAAGCCGGGGAGCTCGGGTATGAAAGGCTGGTTACTTTCGGCGGGGCTTTTTCAAACCATATTGCCGCTGTTGCGTTTGCCTGCCAGGAGGCCAAAATGGAATGCGTCGGGATTATCCGGGGCGAAGAGCTTTCTGCCAAAATCGAAGAAAACCCGACATTGTCTTTTGCCCAAAAATGCGGCATGCAATTTGAGTTTGTCTCACGCAGTGCTTATCAGGAGAAAGACTCGGCGGCTTTTATTTCCGATGTAGAAAAAAAATACGGCAGGCATTACCTTCTGCCGGAAGGCGGTACCAATGCACTGGCCATAAAAGGATGTGAGGAGATTTTAACTGAAGAAGATGCCGGTTTCGATATCATTTGTTGCGCCGTAGGGACGGGAGGAACCATTTCAGGAATTATAAACAGTGCCGGGCCACATCAAAAAGTTATTGGTTTTCCTGCGTTAAAAGGTGATTTTTTAACTGATGAAATTCGTAAGTTTGCAAAAAATCAGCATTGGGAACTCTGTACGGACTATCATTTTGGAGGTTATGGGAAAGTAACGCCGGAATTGATTGGTTTCATCAATCGGTTTTATGAGCAAACGGGCATACCCTTAGATCCTGTTTATACTGGGAAAATGGTTTTTGGCGTTATGGATTTGATCCAAAAGGGATATTTTACGGAACATTCAAAAATACTGATGATCCACACGGGCGGTTTGCAGGGCATCCGGGGTATGAACCAGATGTTGGAGAAGAAAAAAATGACTAAAATACTATTTGATGAATAAACTAATTGCACTTTTATTACTATCGGCACTGATAGGTTGCGGTACTGCAAAATCAAAAATTAAAAGTACTAAAAAACCAACTGTAAAAGTGGCAACTTCACAAAGTAAGCCTTATAAGCATAAAGTTGAAAGTCCTACTGCCGTTGTTATTGATGAGAAAAAAGAGAAGATCGAACTGCTGGAAGCTACCTCAAAAATAAAAGTAACTACAGAAGTTGTGCTGGCTTATATCAATCAATTCAAAGGTGTGGCAAAAGAAAATATGGTAAAGCACGGAATTCCGGCAAGTATCACGCTGGCCCAGGGCATACTCGAATCCGGAGCAGGAACCGGGATGTTGTGCGGCTTGGCTAATAATCATTTCGGGATAAAATGCCACAAGGAATGGACAGGGCCTTATGTTAGGTATGATGATGACAGCCTGCAGGAATGTTTCAGGAAATATGAGCACGCAGAAGAATCCTACCGAGACCACTCGTTTTTTTTAACCAGCCGGCCATGGTACGCGTCCTTGTTTAAATTACCAAAAGACGATTATAAAGGCTGGGCAAAAGGACTGAAAAAAGCAGGTTATGCTACAGATCCGAAATATCCGGACAAATTGATAGGGCTTATCGAAAGATACCAATTACAACAATATGATGCCGAAGCACTGGGGATTGCCTATCAGGCTAAACCTAAAGCAGAAGTCAGGCCGGAAGCGTCAAAAGCACCTTCTGCAGATCAACATGTTGTAAGCCAGGGAGATACTTTATATTCGATTTCTAAAAAATACAATATACCGATTGAGGTTTTAAAAAATAAAAACAACCTGTCCGACAATGCTATTTCCATCGGGCAGATACTTATAATCAGATAAAATAAATCATGTTATACCAAAGAAGCAGTCAGCTTTTTGCCGAAGCTGAAAAAGTAATTCCGGGCGGAGTCAATTCGCCGGTAAGAGCATTCAAATCAGTTGGTGGAACGCCAATTTTTGTTAAAAGTGCCAAAGGCGCCTACCTGTTTGATGAAGATGGGAACAAACTAATCGATTATATTAATTCCTGGGGACCTATGATTTTGGGCCATGCTTACGAACCGGTTGTCAATGCACTGGTTGAAAAAGCAAAACTGGGGACATCCTTTGGGATGCCAACCGCTTTGGAAACGGAAATTGCCGCTTTAGCAGTTTCTATGGTTCCGAACATCGATAAGATCCGTTTTGTCAATTCCGGTACAGAAGCCTGCATGAGTGCTATCCGCCTGGCGCGTGGCTATACCAAAAGAGATAAAATCATCAAATTTGCAGGGTGTTACCACGGCCATTCCGATTCATTCCTGATCCAGGCGGGAAGCGGTGCGATTACCTTTGGTTCACCAAACAGCCCTGGCGTTACGGCTGGAACAGCTAAAGACACGTTGTTGGCCAATTATAATGATTTAGCCAATGTAGCCTCGTTGTTTGAAGCCAATAAAGATGAAATTGCCGCTATCATAATCGAACCGGTTGCGGGTAACATGGGTTGCATTCCGCCAAAAGAAGGTTTTCTTGAAGGTTTGAGACAACTTTGTGACGATAATAATACCCTTTTGATTTTTGATGAAGTCATGACGGGTTTCCGTTTGGCATCTGGAGGAGCTCAGGAATTGCTGGGCATCAAAGCAGATATCGCTTGTTTTGGAAAAGTGATCGGAGGCGGGTTGCCGGTAGGCGCTTTTGCTGCCCGAAATGAAATTATGAATTACCTTGCGCCGCTTGGGCCGGTATACCAGGCCGGGACATTGTCAGGAAATCCGTTGGCCATGGCTGCAGGTTTGGCGATGTTGCAGTCGCTGCATTCGGATAAGGCCATTTTCTCAAGGTTAGAAGAAAAAACAGCGTATCTGGAAAAAGGAATCGCCAAGGTTTTAAACAACAATAAGATCATCCATACGATAAACAGGGTAGGGTCTATGATTTCGGTGCATTTTGATGCTAATCCGGTTTTCGATTTTAATTCGGCCAAAAACGGGGATAACGATACTTTTAAAAAGTTCTTCCATGGCCTGTTGAAAGAAGGGGTTTACATTGCACCATCGGCTTATGAGACCTGGTTTATAACCGATGCATTGACTTATGAAGACCTGGATTTTACCATTAATGCCATTGACAAAGTCTCCAAAGATTTATAAATAAAAAAGCTCACCGTTCAAGTGAGCTTTTATTTTTTTATGCAATTAATCTTAGTGGATTAATTTTTCATACAAACCAACTGACTGTAATTTTTGAATTTGATCGTCAGATAAAGTGGCTCTTAATTTTGCATCGATAATACTAGATAATTGCTGTTTGTCAGCTTCTGTTAATTTAACATTTTCATTATCTAAATCTTTGTGCTTTTTTAGGAAAAGTTGGAATAAAGCTTGTTGTGTTGCTCCGTCAACTTCTACTGCTTTACTTAATTCGAAAGTCTCCTGTTTTGCTTTTTCTTCAGGGAATGGCTTTCTTTCTTTTGCTTGTTGTGCATTTGCCCCGAAAGAAAATGCGAAAAGCATCATAAGTATTGGTAATAGTTTTTTCATAATAGTCTGAAATGTTTAGTTATAGAATCCAAATCTAAACATTTTTTTTAAATAAGCAAAAATTATTCCGAAACTTCCTTGTTCGCTTTTTGCCTGTGGGCACCTCTCATTCTCTGCATATGCCCGCTTCTTTTTTTATGGTTGTCTTCCCATTTTTCAAATTGTTCCTTGCTTAGGATTTTTTTCATTTTTGCCTTATGTTCAATTTGCTCGTCCAGCATTTTGTTGCGCATTTCGAACTTTTCATTGGCGGTTAATTCCTTTTTGGCTTCTTTTCCGGCCTTCATTTCAGCCATTTTGGCTTCTCGTTTGCTGCTTTGCTCGGCAATAAGGGTAGCCATTTCTTTTTGTTGGGCAGCGGATAAGTCCAGTTCCAGTGTCATTTTTTTCAATTGCAGCTGATTTCGCTGTTCAGCAGACATTTTTTCAGTATCAGCCTTTGCTGCTGATTTTTTTTCCTGTGCGATTCCGTTTAATGCAAGTCCTGCAGTGAGAACGATTGCCAATGCGATTTTTTTCATGTTTTCAGATTTATGATTTGAATATAAGACTGCGGGATTTCAAAAAAGTTTAACCGTTTTTCAAAAAAGGGTGTTTTTCCTAGTAGAAGTATTTTTTTAAAGGGTAAATTTGTGGCGTGAAGAAAGCAATTGTAATAGTAGTATTCTTATTTGTGCTCAAGCCGGTCCTCCCGGTTTTGGAATACATTCTCCATTACGATTATATTGCCAAGGAACTTTGTGAGAACAAAGCCAAGCCCGAACTTAAATGTAACGGTAAATGCCATTTGATGAAAGAGTTGGCCAAAGCTTCTGATGGAGAAAACCCTACTTCGCAGGATAAAAAGAATACACAACAGGAATTTGAAGTCTTGTTCCTGGAAAAATGGGCCACAGTGGTTATCCTAAACCCAAATTTTCCAATCCAAAAAGAGAATGACTTCGATTCTCCGGATTTATACTTCCATCAGGCCGGTAAGGCCGTTTTCCATCCGCCAACTGCGTAATTATTGTATTATTTTCTGAATTCGGTTGATTTCCAGCCGAGTGTGCCTTGTTGACTCTTGTCGTCAGGCGATAGTATGTAATAATTAAATTTTTAAGATGAAAAAAATATTCCTTGCCGTGTTGGTTTTAGGGCCTATGTCGTATGGACAAAATGCCCAAAGAAAAGATACTGCCGGCACAAAACAATTAGATGATATTGTGGTAACCGCCAGCCGTGGTGCTTCGCTCAGAAGAGAAGTCCCGGTCGCGATTTCTAAAATCTCACAAAAAAGCATCAATGAAACCAAAGCAACCACCGTTTCCGAAATCATCAACAAAGCGCCAGGGGTTTTGATGGTCAACTTAGGAAACGAGCAGCATATGATGGCCATCCGGCAGCCTATGAATACAAATGCGTATTATTTATACCTTGAAGACGGGTTGCCTATCAGGCCGATGGGCATCTTCAACCACAACGCGCTCCTGGAAATAAACCAATTCAACCTTCAGAATATAGAAGTGGTAAAGGGACCGGTTTCCTCGCTGTATGGACCAGAAGCTGTTGGCGGGGCAATCAACCTGATTTCTTTAAAACCATCTCTTGAGCCGGAACTGAAATTGGGGATCCAGGCCGATGGATTCGGGTATAAAAGATTTCAGGCCGCCGGTGGAACAACTATTGGGAAATTAGGTTTTTATGTGGCAGGGCTTTCAAGCTTGCAAAAGGATTCCTGGATGACATTCTCCGATTATAATAAAGACAACATCAATGCCAGAGTAGATTATGCAATTAGTCCCAGGACCCGATTAACCAGTACTCTTTTTTATGGAAAATATTATTCGGATATGACCGGAAGTGTCAACGAAAGTGATTTTTACAACCGCACATACAAAAGTACCACTGATTTCACGTACCGGAAATCGGATGCGCTGCGAAGCAAGATAACCCTGGAGCAGGATTGGAACGAAAAGGCCCATACTTCTTTTACGGTTTTTACAAGAAACAATAAATTAGGACAGAACCCTTCTTACGGGATTCGTTGGACACCGGGGCAAACTACGGCCAAGGGCGAAATCAATTCCAATAATTTCAAAAGTTACGGCGTTATTGGGCAGCACAATCAATCGTTCCGGTTCTGGCAGTCAACGCTTGTTGCCGGTGGGCTTTTCGATTATTCCCCGGTAGATTACAATGCCTACCAAATTGACCTGAAGGCGAACCTAAACCCAGGAGGGCAAACGGTGAGCAGTTATGAGATCATCGCCGAACGGCCGGACATCAAATTAGCGGATTACGAAGCCAGGATATACAATAAAGCGGGCTTTGTGCAGTTAAGCTGCAAACCTTTACAGGAAGTAACACTTACAGCAGGAGCACGTTACGATGATATGAGCCTGGATTATACCAATACCATCGATCAATCTTCAGGAGATAAAAAATACGATCAGTTCACGTTCAAATGGGGAGCTAATTATAATCCGCTGGATTTTGCAGGCTTTTACGGAAATTATTCACAGGGATTTTCCCCACCGGGGCTAACATCTGTTTTCCGGGCAAAACCGGGGACAGGTGGGAATACAGGAAACCCGGCAGCGTTTTATTATAACCTGGAACCGGCCAAATTTGACAATTATGAAGTAGGAGGCTGGTTGCATTTTCTTCAGCACAAACTCAGCATTGAGTATTCCTTATATTATATGGAAGGGGAAAATGAATTGCTGAACATCCGTCAGCCCGACAATTCCACAGATTACCAATCTGCAGGGAAAACACGCCATAAAGGAATCGAATTTGCCCTGCAGTATTGCATGAACGAGCAATGGAAGTTCCGCATCGGAGGCACAACGGCCCAGCATACTTTTGTTGATTTCAGGGTTTCGGATAAACCTTCAGACCCAATCCGGGATTTAAATGGTTTTGAAATGCCTTCCGCTCCGAAATGGACTGGGAATTCAGAACTGAACTATTACCCGAAATGGCTGCCTGATTTCAGGGCTTCCATAGAATGCCAAATGACCTCAAGTTGGTTTGAAGACCAGGTCAACACGGTAAAATATAATGGATATACTGTTTTTAACACCAGGATGGGCTACCGCTGGAAAGGAATCGAATGTTATGTCAATGTGATGAACCTCACCGACAAATTATATGCCTATAATGTAACCAAAGGAAATACCGCCACAGCTGCACCAAGTTATACCGCCGCCGCTCCGCGAACTTTTGTGTTTGGGCTGCAATACAGCCTTTCGCTAAAAAACAAAGCTAAAATACTTTAAAATGGAAAAGCAACCGAAAAAGAAAAGCTTCCGTGAAAAGCTGACAAAAAAACTCAAGCAGAAAATATACAAATGGCATAAAATACTGGCTTTTATTACGATAATCCCGGTTTTATTCTGGTGCTTGTCCGGGTTGATGCATCCTTTTATGGCCCATTTTTTCAAACCCGAAATCGCAAGGGATATTCTTGAGGCCAAAAGCATCGATCCTTCCGGGATTAAGATCAGCCTGAAGGAAGCGCTACTGCAAAATAACATCCAGGAAATCAAGAATTTCAGGTTTGTTTCGTTTGAAGGCCATCAATATTACCAGGTGAAAACAATAGAAGATAATTTAGTCTACCTCAATACCATCGATGGCAAATTGCTTAAAAACGGAGACGGATTGTACGCCGCCTGCCTTGCGCGTTATTTTTTGGATGACGCTAAAACGCCTATTGCAAATCAGCAGTTTATAACCGAATTCAATAACCAATATAAGTATGTGAACCGATACCTTCCGGTGCATAAAATCAGTTTTGACCGGCCGGACCAAATGCAGGTTTATGTGGAAACGGCAACAGGCAAACTGGCGACTTTCAACCCAAAATCACGACAATGGTTCATTTGGTTTTTCGATACATTCCATAATTGGTCTTTTATAGACGCGATCGGCAATAATGCGGTCCGGATTTGTTTGATGGTCTTCCTTTTGGTAATTATCGGTTTTTCAGCGCTTTCGGGAATACTGATTTACGGTTTGTTTTGGAAGCAATTCAAGAAGGCAAAGACTTCCGATGCCTCGTCAAAAAGAAGGAAATACCACAGGCAGGCAGGATTGATGCTGGCCTTGTTTACCCTCACATTTGCCTTTAGCGGCGCCTACCATGCTACTAAAAAATGGAACCCGATTCCTGTGGAAAAAATGGTTTACGAACCGGTTTTTAAAGTTCAAGATTTGGATGCGTCAGGAATGAAAGGGTTTTTAGCGTTGAAACACTTTAAAAATATGACCCTAATACAATTTAAGGACAGTCTTTTTTACCGATGTCAATTTGCAGGAGAAGAACAGGATGAAGTACGGTATTTCAATTCGGTTTCCCAAAAAGAAAACAAAACAGCCGATACGGAATATGCACAATTTTTAGCTTCTTATTTCAATGGTAAAATTTCGGGAAAAGATAAAAACTGTTGCGAAATGGATGGTGTTGCGGAAACAGTTTCAAATAAAAAAGAACACATAAAAGAAACAGCATCCATCACGGATTTCAAAAACCACGATTACGGATTTGTCAACAAAAGGCTCCCTGTGGTCAAAGTCGCTTTCGAATCTGAAAATAACAAGACCGCATTTGTCGAAACCGGGACATCCCATTTGGCCGCTTTTATTACCGATAGCGACAGGGCGGAAGGGTATTCGTTCGCTTTTTTCCATAAATTCCTTTTTATGGAATGGGCCGGGAAGGACATTCGGGACCTGACGATGGTTTTGGCCGCTTTGGGCGTGCTCACAGTTGGTATCCTGGGATTGTCACTGCTTCTGAAACGCAGGTAATGAATGTGTCGGATAAAAAAAAGGAACTCAATTGAGTTCCTTTTTTTTATTGAAGTTTACTATATTATTAGTTCAAAACCACCGTTTTGTTCTCGCCGTCAACGACAACTTTGGTTAATCCGTGTTTGGCCAGGCCTTTCATTGCGGAATCCCATTTCTTCCCACTCAGGGCCGATTTTTCTTTTAGTTGGGCCAGTGATTGGTTGTTTTCGGATTTTAATAATTCCACAATCAGTTTTTCTTCTTCAGACAATTCAACCTGTTTCTTTTCAGGGCGCATTTGCGGGAAAAACAACACTTCCTGGATGGATGGATTGTTTGTCAGGAACATGATCAGCCTGTCCATTCCGATACCAAGTCCGGAAGTTGGCGGCATTCCATATTCCAAAGCACGCAGGAAATCTTCGTCAATGATTCCGTTGGCTTCGTCATCTCCTTTGGCCGCAAGTGCCATTTGGGCTTCAAAACGGCCTCTTTGGTCAATAGGATCGTTTAGTTCAGAATAAGCATTGGCAATTTCTTTTCCGCAAACCATCAATTCGAAACGCTCTGTCAGTTCAGGATTGTCACGGTGTGATTTGCATAATGGAGACATTTCTTTCGGATAATCGGTAATGAAAGTCGGCTGGATGAAATTCCCTTCGCATTTAGCCCCGAAAATCTCATCGATCAGTTTTCCTTTGCCCATGGTTTCATTCACTTCGATTCCCATTGATTTTGCCGCTTCGAATAATTCGTCTTCCGATTTGCCTGAAATGTCAAAACCGGTAAACTGCTTGATGGCATCGGTCATGGTTACCCTGGCATACGGCGCTTTGAAGCTTACTTTGTGTTCGCCAAAAGTAGCATCCGAAGTACCGTTTACCTCATTGGCGCAATATTCCAGCAGGTTTTCGGTAAATTCCATCATCCAGTTGTAGTCCTTATAGGCTACATATATTTCCATGGCAGTAAATTCCGGATTATGCGTTCTGTCCATTCCTTCGTTACGGAAGTTTTTAGAGAATTCATATACACCGTCAAAACCACCAACGATCAGTCTTTTCAAATACAATTCGTTTGCAATCCTCATATATAAAGGAATGTCCAAACTGTTGTGGTGCGTAATAAAAGGACGCGCCGCAGCTCCACCGGGTATTGATTGCAATACTGGCGTTTCCACTTCCATATAACCGGCCTGGTTAAAAAACGTACGCATGGCCGTGAACAATTTTGTCCTTTTCATGAAAACGTCTTTCACCTGCGGGTTTACCACCAAATCTACATAACGCATACGGTAACGCAGTTCCGGGTCCGAAAACTCGTCATATACTTTGCCGGTATCATCTGTTTTTGGCATCGGTAAAGGACGTAAGGTTTTGCTCAAAAAGGCAAAATTCGTCACACGGATACACTGCGCACCTACCTGTGTGGTAAATAATTCACCTTCCACACCGATAAAATCGCCAAGATCAGTTAGTTTTTTGAATACCTGGTTGTATAGGGTTTTGTCCTCGTCCGGACAAATAACGTCTCTGTTCAAATACAGCTGGATTCTTCCTTCGCTGTCCTGCAATTCGGCAAAACAAGCTTTTCCCTGGTCACGGTTACTCATCAAACGCCCGGCAACAACAACCTTCTTACCCTCTTCAAAAGTTTCCTTTATCTGCTTCGACGTATGGTTTACGGGAAACAAATTTGCCGGATACGGATTGATGCCAAGTTCTCTCAACTTGTCCAATTTCTCTCTTCTGATGATTTCTTGTTCTGAAAGTTGCATAATTCTATTGTTATTTTAAGCGTGCAAAGATAGTTATAATTTGAAAATGAGCCAATTTTGAAAATTTGAAAATGAATTTAATTTTTCGAAGCGGTTATTCCGTGCTTTTGCAGGTTGGTTTTCCCGTTAGGGCGATTGGCAAACTTTTTTGTACTTTTGAGGAAAATTACATAAAAAATGAAAAAAGCAGTATTCCTATTATTTTCAATCTTAAGCCTGACCAGTTGTACCTTTACCGAAGATATCTACATTAATCCTGACGGTTCTGGGAAATATACGTTAGATATGGACGGCTCGAGCATGATGGCCATGGTTCCTAAAGATTCAGTCCGAAACGAAAAAAGCATTGATTCGGTTTTCTCTTTTAAAGAAGTTTTTGCAGCCAAAAAAGACAGCATCGCCAAACTTTCGAAAGAAGAACAGGAAAAACTGAAAAAACTGGAGAATTTCAATATGAGGATGAAAATGGATTATAAAGCCCAGCAATTTTTGTTTTCGATGAATACCGATTTTAAAAATGTAACTGAATTGCAGGACGCTATGGCTAACATGAATGCCTTTCAAAGCATGGGTAAGAACAAAGTAGGGGCAAATGCGATGGCTTCGCCGGAAAGTTTCGGGAACAACAATTCCATTTTGAAATATTCGTATAACGGGAAGAAATTTACCCGGAAAGCGGTTATCGATAAAAGCCGTATCAAGAAAGTTGAAAACGATTCCCTGGCGGAAAGCTATAAAATGATTTATGCATCGTCCAAATATGTTATCAAATACCATTTTCCAAAACCGGTTAAAAGTATATCGAATACGGCCGCTTTGTTTTCTGAAGACAGGAAAACGGTAACCATTGAATATCCTTTCAATGAATATATGGACGCTCCCGAGAAATTGAACTTTGAAGTTGAATTTACAAAATAACCAACGATGAATAAAAAAGTCCAGCTCCAGGATTTGGGGAACAAGGATTATAAAGCCACCTGGGATTTCCAGGAAGAGCTTTTTGCAAACATAGTGGATGTTAAAATAAAAAACAGGAGGGATAACCAGGAAGAAGAAACGCCTAATTATTTCCTGTATGTAGAACATCCGCATGTGTATACGTTAGGGAAAAGTGGCGATATTTCAAATTTGCTGCTTTCCGAAAAGCAATTGGAAGCCAAAGGCGCGACTTTTTATAAAATAAACAGGGGCGGCGATATTACCTATCACGGGCCGGGCCAGATTGTGGGTTATCCGATTATCGACCTGGAGAATTTTTTTACCGATATCCATAAGTACCTGCGTTTCCTGGAAGAGGCGATTATCCTTACTTTAGCCGAATACAATATTATAGGTGCAAGGAGTGAAGGGGAAACCGGGGTTTGGCTAGGAGTAGGAACTCCTTTTGCCAGGAAAATATGCGCTATGGGTGTCCGGGCTTCACGCTGGGTGACCATGCACGGTTTTGCACTTAATGTAAATGCCGATTTAGGGTACTTCGACAATATTATTCCTTGTGGGATAAAAGGTAAAGCGGTAACGTCCATGCATGTGGAACTGGGAAAGGAAGTGGATGAAGAGGAAGTGAAACGGAAAATCGTAAAACACTTTTCGGATTTGTTTGACGCCGAGATGATCAATTAAAAAACGAAGAGGTTCAGTAACGGACCTCTTTTTTTATAATTCCAGTTGGAGTTGTTCCGGCAGCAAACGGAACGACATCCGGTGGTATTTTGTTGTGCCGTACTTGGCAATGGCTTCCCTGTGTTCTTTGGTAGGGTAGCCTTTGTTTTGCTTCCAGTTGTACATAGGGAATTCTTCATGGATTCTGTTCATGTATTCATCCCGGTAGGTTTTAGCCAATACTGACGCTGCAGCAATGCTCATGTATTTGGAATCTCCTTTTATAATAGTCGTAAACGGAATGCTGTTTACGGGTTTGAACCGGTTTCCGTCCACAATGACATAAGAAGAAGTAGGATTTAACTTGCAAATGCTTTCCTGCATTGCTTTTATTGAAGCATTAAGAATGTTTATTTCATCAATTATTAAGGGTTCCAGATGGGTTACGGCAAAAGAAATAGCATGCTTTTCGATAATGGGTTTTAGTAAATCCCTATTTTTTTCGGATAGTTGTTTTGAATCGTTTAGTAAAAGAGATTCAAAATTTTCCGGAAGGATCACAGCCGCCGCAGTTACAGGCCCAGCAAGGCATCCACGGCCTGCTTCATCTGTACCGGCTTCCAGAAGTTCTCCTGAATAATTGTTTTTTAACATTCTGCAGTTTTTACAAAACTATAAAATTAGACGCAACCTTTTGTAGTATCGATCATCTTTTTATTGAGTTTCTGCGATTTTGATAAATTTCACCAGAAAAACTTTAACTTAAATAAAATGGAATAATAGATGGTATTATTTTGTTTTTTAAGAAATTATTAAGAAGTTTGCGGAATAACTAACTCAAATAAAATTAATATGAGATCAAAGTTCAAATGGATTTTTACGCTTTTACTGGCGTTTACAATGCAGTTTTCTTTCGCTCAAGAGAAAACTATTACGGGGGTGGTAACCGATGCTACAGGGCCGCTACCAGGAGTGAATGTTGTGGTTAAAGGAACGCAACGTGGCACACAAACTAATTTTGATGGAAGTTATTCTATCAAAGCTAAAGAAGGGGAAACTTTATTGTTCACTTTCATGGGAATGAAAGATATGTCTATGCAAGTAGGCGGATCGGCTTCTATAAATGTTAGGATGTCTGATGAAGTTGCTACTCAATTAAGCGAAGTTGTGGTACAAGGATATGGTAAAACAGCAACAAAGCCTAAAGCTATGACAGCTGCAACTACAGTTAGTGCTGCAACTTTTGAGAACAGACCTAACGTTACTTTGTTGCAATCTTTACAAGGTGCTGCGCCAGGATTAACAGTTTCAACTTCTTCAGGATCACCTGGTTCTGCTAAAATTGACTTGTTGATTAGAGGTATTGGTACTCTTAATAGTTCAACTGAGCCATTATATGTTGTTGACGGTACGCCAACAAACTCAGTGGTATTCAGAAACTTAAATCCAGAGGATATTGAATCTGCATCTGTATTGAGAGATGCGATTGCAACATCTATCTATGGAAATAGAGGAGCAAATGGAGTTATTATCATTAATACTAAAGCAGGTAAATTTGATTCTCCTTTGAAAATGAGTTTTTCAAGCTCAACTGGTTTCTCTTCTTTGCCAAAAGACGATTATAACTTAGCGAATTCTCAGCAATTAATGCGTATCGAAAGAGCGTATGGTGATGGTGGAGGAGCTGGATTCAACCCTTTCTTTGGTGCTGGTGTTCCATTGACTGATGCAGAAATCGACAGTTTTGCAACGACAGACTGGAGAAAAGAATTTTTCAACCTTGGAGTTACGCAAAGCCAAAACCTTAGCTTAACTGTGGGAGGAAAAAACATCAATAACTTTACGTCTATTGGTTACATGAATCAGGATGGTATCGTACCAACAACTGATTTCCAAAGATTTACTTTCAGAACAAATACTGACGGTAAAAGTGAAAACGGAAAATTCAAATACGGTACAAACCTTACTGTAGCTTATTCTACAAGACACCAATTGGATCAGGAAACAGCTGCAATCGATAACAATACTGTACAAAACCCATTGTTGGGATCTTTAACAGGATTGCCTTATTATGGTTATGATGACCGTGTTTATCCAGGTTCTGGACAAGCATTATACGATATGATCGGTACAAACTTTACGTATGGTACTACTACTTTCGTAATGCAGGATATCTTGAAAGAAGGAAATGTTCCAAACAGAGTTAATGATTTCAAAGTTTTGGCAAATGCTGATTTGACTTACAACTTTACGGATGCGTTTTCTGCCGGAATGACTATGGGAGTTGATTACAATTCAGCTGAAAGAACATTTGCAAGAGCGCCATGGGCTTACCTGGCAATTGCAGTAAGAGAAACAAACGCTGTTCCTTTCGGAGGATTGGAGCGTCAAACATACGACAGGGATTTTGGATACAATACAGTTGCTAAAGTGTTGTATAACAAAACATTCAAAGAAAAACACGCTGTGTCTGCAGGATTGTATACTGAGTATATCAAAGCACACAGAAGAGTAGGTCAGTTGACACAAAACGGTTTAGATCTTAAAACATACGCATTTGGTGCTGGAACAGGATGGACAAACGTTGGAGCAACTTACGCTACATTAAGACCTACAGTTGCTGCATCTAAAGCTGATGCTGGTTCATTCTCATATTTCGGTACATTAGGATACGAATATGATGGTAAATATGCTGTGGATGCTATCGTAAGAAGAGATGCAAGTTACAGATTCGTTGATGATTTCAAATGGGGTACTTTCTGGTCTGTTGGTGGAAGATGGAATATTGACAGAGAGAAATTCATGGAAAACTCTATTTTTGACATGTTGAAATTAAGAGGATCTTATGGTACTCAAGGTAACCAGAATATCCAGGCAGCTGTTGCCGGAGGAAATCCTTTGTACCTAGGAAACAACCTAGTTAGAGATTTAACCGGTTCTGGTACAGGATATGGTAACTCAGGAGCTTATGTAGTTGGTCAGATCGGAAACACAACACTTCAGTGGGAAGAGCAGGCAATGTCTAACATTGGTTTGGATTTCGAAATCTACCACGGAAGATTCTCAGGAAATTTAGATGTGTACAAAAGACAGACAACTAAATTATTCAACAATATCAACCTTTCTGCTAGTGTTGGAAACGGTACGTCTATGGACGGTAACAACGGAGGAATCGTTAATAAAGGTATTGAGCTTGCGTTGAAATATAAAATCATCAAAAACTCAAAAGACTTTAAATTAAGCGTTTTCGCTAACGGATCTTACAATAAAAATGAGATCACGGATATTGAAAAAACTATCGACGGAGACAGAATCTACGAAAACGGTTCATTAGTTGGTGAGTTCTATACAGTTCCTTATGCTGGTGTTAACCCTGCTGACGGTAACTTACAATTCTTGGATATTGACGGTAACTTAACGGCTAATCCAAGTGACAGTGACAGAAGAAGAACAGGTAAAAGCGATACTCCGGTTTACCAGGGAGCTTTCGGTTTAAATGCTGATTACAAAGGATTTTTCTTGGATACTCAATTTGCGTTCGTTCAAGATGTTTACAGATATGACTGGGGATTGTTATGGTTATCAAGACCTAGCTACATCGGAGGTCAAAATATGTCTGCTGACTTATTGAATGCTTGGACTCCTACAAACACAGATTCTAACATTCCTTCTCTTGATGCTACTAACTTTGATGCAGGATCTACCTATTCAGATATGTGGTTGAAAGATGCTTCTTATATCAGATTGAAAAACGTTTCATTAGGATATAACTTTAGCAGTCAGTTCTTAAGTGGTACTTTCATCAAATCGTTGAAATTATACGCTCAAGGAGAAAATCTATATACCTGGACGAAATGGAGAGGTTTTGATGCAGATAGTGTTGATGGAAATAACTTAGGTAAATTCCCTTCTCCAAGAACAATTTCTGTGGGTGTAAATGTTGAATTTTAAATAAAATAATAAGATGAACAAATTAAAATTTCTTATAATATCGATATTGGCATCTGGTATGTTTGTATCGTGCCAGGATGCGTATGAGATTGTTCAGGATGGTGAGTTGAATGAAGATGTGGCAATACAGAATGTCGCTGACATGAAGTCTTACTCAAATGGAGTATACGCAACAATATCCGTATCTAACGAAATCGGTTTCACGGGAATTTTCACGGATGAAACTGGAGTAGGTAGAGGTACTGGAGGACAAAACCTTGATACGCACAGATTCCAATTGACTGCTGCCAATGGTTATGCTGAAGCTATCTGGTACGGTCACTACAGAACGATCAACAGAGCGAACAGGTTGTTGAAAGCTGCTGCTTTAATCACTCCTATTGATGCTGCTGAAGAAGCACAATACAATACTATTGTAGCTGAAACAAGAGCTATCAGAGCGTTTTCTCACTTCCAATTGTTAAGTTATTTCTCAACAGATTTGGAAAATGACAATGCAGAAGGTGTTATCCTAATGGATAGAGTTCCTGCTTTCACGGAAGATTTGCCTAGAAGTACTAATGGTGAGGTTTTCGCATTAATCGAATCAGATTTGAATTTTGCGTATGACAATGTTTCTACAGCTAATACGTATAAATTCATCACTAAAAATATGATCAATGCTTTAAGAGCAAGAATGTATCTGTACCGTGGTAATTATACTTTAGCACAACAATACGCTCAGGATGTTATTACCAATTCAGGATTGAATTTAACAGCTGCAACTCCTGTTCCTGCTGGAGCTCCAATCAACGGTGCTGCTGGTTCTACTGCTTGGAACAATTCATTCTATGGTACTGCTTCAACAAATCCGTACAGAAAAATGTTCAATGATTCCAGCCCTGCTGAAGTTATCTTCTCTTTAGATAGACCTGCAGTTGGAACTTGGGATAATGTGGCTGGTCATTTTGTGACTAATACTACAACGGCTGGAGGTTCTCCATTCTTTGAAGTAGGTAGAAAATTATTCAACCTTTTAAGAGCTACATCTGGAGACGTAAGAAGATATGCTAATGTGGATCCAACATCTATTGTTAACCCTAATTATGCTACAGATCCTAATTACCCTAATACAGATGTACTGATTGTTGATAAATACCCTGGTAAAACGGGTGCTGTACTTAGAAATGACTTGAAAGTATTCAGATTGTCTGAAATGTACTTCATCTTGGCTGAGTGCTACCAACACAATGGTGACTTAAATGGTGCTTCTAATTCAGTTGCTTCAATAGTTAAATCTATCAGAGATGCAAGAAACTTTTTAGCTCCACAAGCATTGCCTGTGTATGCTACAGCTGTTGACGCATTGAAAGATATTCTTTTGGAAAGAAGATTGGAATTATGTTTCGAAGGACACAGATACCTTGACCTTAAGCGTTTAGGAGCTGCTGCCGGAGTATCTATTGACAGAGATGCAACAGATGACGAAGTTCCAGGTATGCCAGTAACTATTCCTATCACGGATCACAGGTTTACGATGCCAATCCCAACTTCTGAAATCAATGCAAATGCGAACATTGATCAAAATCCTGGTTACTAATTTTTAGTGCTATATATTTTAAAAGGCTGCCATTCGGCAGCCTTTTTTTTTAAGACGACTTTGTATATTAGTAATTTCAAATGTGTATTTTTGCAATTGATTATTACAACATGAAGTACTTTTTCGCTTTTTATTTTTTGCTTGTCTGTTCCTTTGGGTTTTCCCAGGAAGTAAATCCGGTGGGGAAAGATACCATAAGGAAATCTTTAAGAGATGTGCCTAAAGAAAATCCCAAAGCGTCTATTGATCAATACCGTATCGTAACACTCGAAAAAGATACTACATACGTTGATACGTCACTAACAATCCAAAAAGAGTATAAATTCAATTACCTCCGGAAGGACAATTTTGGTTTGTTGCCTTTTAATAATGACGGGCAAACCTACAATACTTTAGATTTCGGCCTAAACCGGCAAAGTGCTTATCCTGAATTCGGATTCAAGGCCAAACATTTCAATTATGCCAAAGCGGAGGATATCAATTATTATTCCGTGGCAACCCCATTAACGGAATTATATTTCAAAACCGTTTTGGAACAAGGGCAGTCCCTGGATGCTTTTATCACGTTGAACACTTCTGAAAACCTCAATTTTTCCATTGCCTACAAAGGGCTTCGTTCGTTAGGGAAATACCTCAATTCCTTATCCAGTACCGGGAATTTCAGGTTTACCACGAGTTATTTTACCAAAAATAAAAGATATGCCGCCAATTTCCATTTCACAGGCCAGGATATACTCAATAACGAAAATGGCGGGATAATCAAGCGTGGCGATTTTGAATCAGGGGATTCCCAATTTACAGAAAGGGCAAGGCTGGATGTTTATTTTGAAGATGCCAGTTCCCTTTTAAAAGGAAAACGCTATTTTATCGACCATGCATTTCGCATCAACAGGAATGAAAATGCCAATACTGTTTCGCTAAACCATCAATTCAGTTATGAAACCAAGTTCTTCGAGTTTAAGAAGAAATCGGAAACCGACCGGTTTGGGGATGCCTATCTTATTTCTGATTACCGGGACCTGACCAAAAACAACATCATGTACAATAAGTTGGGTGCTACTTTTTCGAATTCCTTAATCGGGAATTTTAATGTTTTCGTTGAGGATTTCCAATACAATTACTTTTACGACAAGTACGTCCTTTCCAATAACCAGGTTTCGGTTCCGCACGCAAACAACAGTAAACTCAATGCGGCAGGAGGGAAGTATTTTTATACCGGCAATAAAGTTAACGGCTATGCCTTGTTTTCCACTTCCGTTTCAAAACAGTCTTTTTCCACAATAGACATTTCGGCAAAATATGAGCTGAATGAAAAGAACCGTTTTTCGGCACAATACCTTAACCTGAACAAGGTCCCGGATTTGAATTATACGTTGTACCAAAGTGATTTTATCGGTTACAACTGGAAGAATAATTTCAGGAATGAGAAGATCAGTACCGTCAAGCTAAAAGCAGCTACCCAATGGCTTACCGCCGAAGCACAATGGAGCACACTTGACAACCATCTGTATTTCAGTGATGATGACGCTTCCGACACTATCGTTATTTCCACCCCGAAACAATACAATAAAACCATCAATTACCTGTCGGTAAAAGTCAGGAAAGAATTCAGGCTGGGCAAATTCGGGCTTGACAACACGGTTTTGTTCCAGGAAGTGTCGCAGGAAGATGCGGTCTTGAATGTGCCTAAATTCGTAACCCGCAATACCGTATATTACACGGATTATTTTTTCAAAAAAGCCTTATACCTGCAAACCGGATTCACATTCCAGTATTTTTCAAAATACAACGCCAACAATTACAATCCTCTCATAGGCGAGTTCTATGTCCAGGATACCGAAAAAATAGGCGATTTCCCCCTAATCGATTTCTTTGTCAACGCCCGCGTGCGCCAAACCAGGATTTTCCTTAAGGCGGAACATTTTAATTCCGGTTTTACAGGACGGAATTATTATTCGGCACCCGATTACCCATACAAGGATTTTGTAATCCGTTTTGGCTTGGTCTGGAACTTCTTCCAATAGGTTATTGGGCGTGACCGCAAGGGTCGGGCTTTCGGCTTTATCTTTTGTTTGCCGGGCTTTTCGCTCTCGCTCAAGCCTCAGCGGCACAAAAGGATGTCGCCTCTATCCCTCACGCAATTCGGTGCAATTGAAATAGCAATATTCAATTTCTATTTTTACCTTTGCAATTGCAAACAGGTTGCAGTAAACTTATAAGTGAAATGAAATACGCAAAAAACATATTGGAAACTATTGGGAATACCCCTTTAGTAAAATTAAATAAAGTCACCGCTGAAGTAGATGCTTTGGTTTTGGCCAAAGTAGAAACATTCAATCCCGGGAATTCGGTAAAAGACAGGATGGCCGTAAAAATGATCGAAGATGCGGAAGCGGACGGTCGCCTTAAACCTGGCGGGACCATCATCGAAGGGACTTCGGGGAACACCGGCATGGGATTGGCCCTTGGTGCGATTGTTAAAGGATATAAATTAATCTGCGTTATTTCGGATAAACAATCCAAAGAAAAATGTGATATCCTGCGTGCGGTAGGCGCTAAAGTGGTTGTTTGCCCAACAGACGTAGAACCAACCGATCCGAGATCGTATTATTCGGTTTCCAAGCGTTTGGCAGAGGAAACACCTAATTCCTGGTACGTTAACCAATACGACAACCCAAGCAATGCTACGGCGCATTATGAGCAGACCGGTCCTGAAATCTGGGCACAGACCGAAGGAAAGATTACACATTTCGTAGTGGGTGTAGGTACTGGCGGAACTATTTCCGGAGTGGCTAAATATTTGAAAGAGAAAAACCCAAATATCAAAATCTGGGGTATCGATACATATGGTTCTGTGTTCAAGAAATACCATGAAACCGGAATTTTTGATGAAAATGAAATCTATACCTACATCACCGAAGGCATTGGGGAAGACATCCTTCCAAAAAATGTTGATTTCTCCTTAATTGACGGATTTACCAAAGTAACCGATAAGGATGCCGCTGTGTATACCCGTAAAATCGCCCTGGAAGAGGGGATTTTTGTAGGGAATTCGGCAGGAGCAGCCATCAAAGGCCTTATCCAGCTGAAAGAGCATTTTAAACCGGAAGATGTAGTGGTCGTTTTATTCCACGATTCGGGCAGCCGTTATGTGGGTAAAATGTTTAACGATGATTGGATGAGAGAGCGCGGTTTCCTTGAAGAAGTGATTACCAAAGCCGAAGACCTGATCAAGGAGCACATCAACAAGCCATTAATTACCGTTCGTACCGAAGAATTGGTTTCGCATGCCATCGAAAGAATGCGCAAGTATAAGATTTCACAGATCCCGGTGGTAGATGTCAACGGTTTTGTAGGTTCTGTTGATGAATCGGATTTGTTCCAAAGTTATATCAGTGATAAAAATGTGGCCGACAAACCTATCCGTGAAGTAATGGGAGCAGCTTTCCCGATTGTGAAACTAGGTGCTCCGGTAGAGGAAGTATCGAAATTGATCAATAAGGAAAATCAAGCGGTCCTGGTCGATTTAGGAAATGGCAAACACCATATCATCACCAAGCACGATATTATCAATTCGATAAAATAAAGTACGTTTTAGTTTAGTGTAAATTCACGGGTTTTCCTATTTTCAAAAGGAAGGCCCGTGAATTTTGTTTTATAAATCATGGCTTAATTCCCAATCAGGCATCCTGAAATATTCCAGGAACTGAAACTGGTACCTTCTACAGCTCCCTGCGGGATTTTTATCTGCATCGTATGTTTGCCTGGTGAAAGGTTCCCTAAATCTATCAAAATAGGATTTGTTACCGTTCCCGGGCACCAGTTGGACCGGCTGTAATCCGAAGAAGACAAGCCGTTAGGGAAATTCCCCGAAGCAGGATTGCTCAACCGGTACGATCCGCAGTCTGTCCTCCAGGGTGTAAAAGCAAAAACCGCAGCACCATCCAAGAGTATAGTGTTTTTCTTTGGCAAATATTCATCACCGTTCTCCCAGCCGCCATGCCCGGTTGCCGTGTAGCGTAATTGAATGTTTTTCAGTCCTTCGGGAACTTCAAAAGTCACTTCAAGGCCTTTTTCACTGTCAAACATAGTCGCATATTCCTGACCGGCCATTTCCATTACATTGTTAGTGTTGAAAAGCGGCAGCAGCCATGAGCTCTTCGGTTTGCTGTCTTCTTCCGGGTGGATGGAAATATTCAGGCTGGCTTTGTGGCCTCCTTTGTCATAATTCCCGATACTCATTCCAATCCAGACTTCCTGGTTGCTTAGTGCGGGAAGCATTTCCGAAATGTCCTGGCGGTAATAAACGCTATCCTGCCAGGCTTTGTTTTTCAATTGGATGGTATTGTATTGTTTTACCCCAAAAGGAGTGAAAAAACGCATGAGTTCCAATAAAGGAGCATAATTTCCTGTCCGAACCACTCCCTGGTATTTTTTGCCGTTGCCATTTTCATACACCGGTAAGGTTTTGACGCCTTTTTGCAGCCCATCAAGGTAAGAAATGGGTTTGTCGGTAGGGATCAGGAATACGGAACCGGTCCTGTCATAAGCATCTCCGTTAGATTGTTCGGTTACATCGGCAAAAATCTGGCTGCCTTTTTTAATGACGGGGAATTTTACTTTTCGGACCATTATAGTACCATTGGCATACCGCAGGATGCTATCGTTGGATTTGGATTCGTCAGAGAAATTGATAACCTCTTTCTTAAATACCGGAATATTTGTGAAGCGGCTTTTCCATAAGATATCGCGGTAAGATAACTGGTCTACTTTTTTCGGAAGAGGATTTGGTACGGATAACAATGCCGGGACTGTTTTGGATAGTGTTATTTTAGTGGCCGTGACCTGGTAGTTTCCATTGCGGACCATTTCCAGGACCAATCCCAGGGTTTGCCCTAAAACCGTTGGAGCACCTTTAAAATCTAATTCATTGGTATACCACAATTCGATGGTGTTGGAATTGATGATTGTTTTTGCCTTTTTGCAGCTAAAGCCCTGGATTTTTTTGGTTTCGTTGCTCAGTTCGAATTTTTGTTTTGACAAAGCCAGGCTATCCATGGTTATTATTGATTTCCCGTTTTCAAATTGGGCCCATTGTGTGACGGTACCGGTTGAAAAATCGACAAACACCTGTTCCCTGGGGAAACCGGTTTGGTTGTGCATGATTTTATCAGAAGTAACCAAGCTGGTTTTGTCCGAAGCCAGGAGCACGATCGGATCTTGGTTTTCTAGGACAGATCCGTTGGAACTTCTGCTGTAGGTTACTTGTACCGATTTAAGACCTTTTTGGGATTGTGCAGTCCATGTAATACAGGCAATGAGGGCCAATAAGTAATATTTTTTCATAAAGTTAAGTAGGTTGTTGGTGCGGCAAATATAATAATTTGGATGCATCAATAGGGAAATGAGGAAAAATCAAATATTATTTTTTTAAGTTAATTACTACAAAATTAATTTTGGTATGCTTTTTTTAGTACTTTAGTACTTCATTTATACGCCATTTTATTATTTTTATTTACACGCCATGAAAGAAGACTTCCTTCACCACGTTTGGTTATACAAAAAATTTTGCACTCCCGCCAATTCTTCAGGATTGAAAACTTCACAGGGAGATCCGTTAGAAATCCATCACACCGGATATTACATAGAACAATCAGGCCCGGTTTTCTTCAATGCCCAACTTACGATTGCCAACCAGAAATGGGCCGGAAATGTTGAAATTGACCTTAAATCTTCCAATTGGGATATTCGCCATTGCAAGCAGGATCCGAGGTATGACGCTATCATTTTGTATGTAGTTTGGGAAAAAGACGAGGCTGTTTTCAGGAAAGATAAGTCTGAAATTCCTGTTTTGGAACTTAAAGGTTATGTTTCTACGGAGCTGATTAAACAATACCGGGAACTTAAAAATCCTCAGCCGAGGTTTTCCTATGAGAAGGATATCGGGTCTTTTTCAGGGTTTCGGATGGAAAATTGGCAGCAGCGGCTATTTTTTGAGTGGCTGGAACAGAAATCAAAGCCTATTGAAAAACTGCTACAGGAAAACCGGAACGATTGGGAAGCGGCATTTTTTTGTTTTTTGATGAAAAACTTCGGTTTAGATACGAATGAAGGCATTTTTTTCAAGATAGCACAGTCCCTTCCGTTTGCTGTAATCAGGAAAGAAGCCTTTGAAAGGGAAAACCTCGAAGCACTGTTTATGGGCAGGGCAAATTTGCTGATGCCGGATAAGGAAGATATTTATTATAAAGGATTGCAGAGCCGCTGGAACTATTTGCAGCAGAAGCATCTGTTGGGTTTGGTTTCTCTCGGGCCGGTTGTTTTTTTCCGGCATCAACCCGATAATTTTCCTACCATGCGATTGTCGCAACTGGCTTCTTTGTATCATTCGAACCATAATTTGTTCACTACAATAATGGAAGCAAACAATATAGCGGAGCTCTATGCCGTGTTTTCGGTTTCGGCCAGCGATTATTGGCAGGCCCATTGCCGGTTTGGGGAACAAAATCCAAAAAAGATCAAAACGGTATCGAGGAGTTTTATTGATTCGCTGTTGCTCAATACGGTCATTCCATTCCGTTTCCTGTATAAAAAGAAGCGGGAAAAGGCGTTGATGGCCGAAATGGCTTTTTTGCAGGTGCAGGTTCCTTCAGGGGAAAACATGGCGGCGGCAATTGCTCGGGATACATTGGGTCAACCCTATTGGAAAAGCAATTAATTTCGTAATTTTACGGACAACTGAAATTCTAATCCGCAAACATGAGATTCGTTATCAAATTAAAATACCTGTTTGAAAAACAAGGCTTCCATATTGCATCGCGCCTGGCCGAGAAATTGGGGATGCGGGCAAACAACGTAAGACTGTTTTTCATCTATATATCATTTGTGACGGCAGGATTGTGGTTTGGCGTGTATTTAACCCTGGGTTTTTTGATTAAACTGAAGGATTTGGTGCGGGCCAAGAGAAGTTCGGTGTTCGATTTATAACTGTTTTTATGAATCTTAAAGAGTATCTCGCGTTCAATAAAGAACAGCGTGTGGGACTGGCTACCTTGGCCGGATTGATCGTTTTTTTGCAATTGCTTTATTTCCTGGTTGATTTTACTCCAAAGGAAATCATTTCCAAGGAAGCGGAAAAATGGCTTTCGCTGCAAACGGAGATCGATTCGCTCAAAACCGCCAGCCGGGAAACCTCGTATAAGATGTATCCTTTTAATCCCAATTTCATTACAGATTTCAAAGGCTACAAACTTGGGATGAAAGTAGCGGAAATTGACCGGTTGCTCGCGTTCAGGAAAACCAACAGGTATGTGAATTCCGCGCTCGAATTCCAACAGGTTACTAAAATTTCCGATTCTTTGCTGGCGGCCATTTCTCCTTATTTTAAATTCCCCGATTGGGTGAACAATAAAAAACAGGGGTTTTCTTCTTTTGAAAAATCATCTTTTAAGCATTTTGAAAAGAAAGAAAAAATAGTTGTAATCGATATCAATCAGGCAACTAAAGAACAGTTAATCGGGATTTATGGCATCGGAGAAGGCATTTCGGAGAGGATCCTGAAATTTAAGGTTTCCCTCAACGGAATTGTGAGTATGGAACAAATGGAGGATATCTGGGGATTGTCGCCGGAAGTTATCGCCGAATTGAACAAACATTTCAAGGTCATTAGCCCAGTCGTAGCGCAGAAGATCGACATCAATAATGCTGCGGTGAAAGAATTGGCCCGTTTTCCTTACTTCAGGTATGCTTTGGCCAAGGAAATTGTAACCTACAGAAGCATGAACGGAGGAATTCGTTCGGTTGAGGATTTAATAAAAATAAAGGGGTTTCCTGTTGAAAAAGCAAAAATTATTGCCTTATATTTGGACTTCTAAAAAACACAACAAATATTTTAAACAGTCGCAGTTATATGGATTCAGTATATTTTACAGAAGAGCATCAATTATTTAGGGAGAGTTTACGGGATTTTTTACAGAAAGAAGTAGTGCCTCATATCGAAAAATGGGAAAAAACAGGCACAATCGAGCGTTTTATCTGGAAGAAATTCGGGGAAATGGGCTTTTTTGGATTGCGGTACCCTGAAGTTTATGGCGGACTGAACCTGGATTTGTTCTATACTGTAGTGTTTTTAGAAGAACTTCAAAAAGTAAAATCTTCCGGTTTTGCTGCGGCTATGTGGGCACATGCTTACCTGGCCATGACCCATTTGAATGCGGAAGGCAGCGAACGGATTAAGCAAGATTACCTGGCGCCAAGTATTTCGGGCGATAAAATAGGAGCATTGTGCATTACCGAACCTTTCGGAGGCAGTGATGTTGCAGGAATGCGTACAACAGCGGTAAAAAAAGGGGACAGCTATATCATCAACGGTTCCAAGACATTTATTACCAATGGAGTATATGCCGATTATTATGTCGTGGCCGCTAAAACTACCCCGGATATCGGGAATAAAGGAATCAGTATGTTTTTGGTGGATGCGAACCTGAAAGGGATTACTGCCACAAAACTGGATAAATTAGGCTGGAGAGCTTCGGATACGGCTGAAATTGCCTTCGATAATGTTGAGATTCCTGCAGAAAACCTAATGGGTGAGGAAGGGAAAGGATTCCCGTACATCATGCAGCATTTTGCCTTGGAACGTTTGATTATGGCTATCAATGCCCATGCGAGATCGGAATATGCTCTTGAGTATACAATCGATTATATGTCCAAGCGCGAAGCTTTCGGGACAACAATAGACAAGTTCCAGGCGCTACGCCATACCATAGTAGAGCATGCTACGGATGTGGAGCATTGCAAAATATTCAATTATGCGGCCGTTGCTCGATTGGACAAAGGAGAATATGTGGTTAAAGAAGCAACCATGGCCAAACTGAAATCTACTAAAGTCGCGGACGAAACCATTTACAGCTGCCTGCAAATGCTGGGCGGTTACGGTTACATGGAAGAATATCCGCTAGCACGTTTGTTAAGAGACAGCCGTTTAGGACCAATCGGAGGCGGGACTTCGGAAATCCTTAAAGAAATATTGTCGAAAATGATTTTCGATAAACAAAATTATCAGCCGGCCGTGAAACCTTGATTTTACGATACTGCGCGCATTTCTGTCAAATAAGCAGGAGATAAAATATGTTTTAAAGCCGGGATTGCTATTTCCGGCTTTTTTATTCTTCAATAACAAGGGCATCCGGTGAAGCGCCAAGTTCCAGCAGGTATTTAGTGATGCTGTTTACGAAATCCGTAGGGCCGCATACGTAAAAGTGCTGGCTGAAATCGGCAATATATTCAATCAGGAAATTCCGGTCGATCCTTTTTCCGACATAGCCAATCACGTTCTCGCGGGTAAATACCTTAAGGTAGTTGTTCTTCAGCATTTTCGACAATTCTCCATCCAGGATCACATCGTCTGAAGTTTTGTTGGTGTAAATCAGCTTATTGTTTCCTAATTTGTTTTTCTTGTGCAAATCCCTGAAAATGGCAATAAAAGGCGTAATGCCCGCTCCGGCGGCGATGAAAACGCCTGGTTTTTTGTATTGGATCGCCCCGAAGACATCGTGTAAGATCAATTCGGAGCCGGCATTGACCTTTCCGAGCATATTCGTGACACCATCGTGGTCGCGGTAAATCTTGATCGTAAATTCGAGGTATTTCTGGCTTTTTAAGCTGGTGAAGGTAAAAGGGCGGAGCTCTTCTTCCCAGCCGGGCAGGTTAATGGAAACATCGGTAGCTTGTCCGGGAATAAAATCATAATCCTTGGGTTTTTCGACAACAAAACATTTTACATCGTAATTAATGTAAAAAGACTGTAATACTTTGACAACGTGATTTTCCATAATGAAGCAATTTGAACTTACCTACAAAATTAATCAATTAGATTCTATTTTTGAGTTTGTCGTTGTGGTTTGTTGATTTTGTAAAACGTTGTAATTCCGACTGTCGTGAGAATTGGAGTCAAGCAATAAGGAAAGTGTTTTATCGTTATAAGGATTGTATTAATAAAACTAATTAAAATGATAAAACAATTTTTTTGGGGCGTAAGTCTTTGTTTGATCTCTCTTTCTTGCGATCATGATTCTCAAGAGGGTAGTGCTCATTCCTCAAACGTGCAGATGACCGGGTATAAGATAAATTACCTGTCTACTTTTCCAGATACCAATGGAGCAGGGACCTATCAAAAAATTACCATTGGAAACATTCTTGATAACAAGTTTTTTTCAGAGGACAGTGAAGTGATTTATAATGGAGTCAGTCAAGGAGTGCAAACACATCAAAATTATTTTTATTCCAATAATCTTTTAAGTACAAGAAAAGCGGATGATGATAAAAAAGATTTTTTTTATGACGGAAATCAAAATTTAATCGGACTTAATTGGGCCAAATTAGGGCAAAATGACGGGACATACCATTTATTGGCAAATTACAGGTTTTCACATCACCCCAATAATATTGTTTTTGTGGAAAGAATAAGTTTGCCTTATAATGATCCTGCGGCAGAAATACAAAGAAGGTGTATAGTCCAGTTTGATTCCAATGATAATATAATCAAAGCGGGAACAGATGCTGACCTGAATGGTGTTATGGATAATGAAAACCTGTTTTTTTACACAAATGATAATTTAACATCTATTCAAAAAAGCAATGGAGAGGTTTTGACTTTTGAATATTCGAATGTAATAAACAATTTTATGGTTTTGAATTATAATTCTTATGGTAAAAAAGTATACCGATTGATGTGTTCCGAATGGCATTCCATGCTTTACAATAATGATTTCGAGAACTCTAAAAATTTAAAAAACCAGGAAGCATCAGATGCTACGTATGAAGTTTTAAGCAATGGATACTATAAAAAGAAAACAAAAACAATGGTTTTCCCGGAGAATCAAGCTCAAAACACAACTACCACCGAATTCTTTTTTCAAGAATAAAACAGATTATTTTATTTCATAATCCAAAATAAAGTTATAAGTTTGCACCCGTAAATGAGAGGAGGTGTCTAGATTATGTTAATTATACCAATTAAAGACGGAGAAAATATCGACAGAGCGCTTAAGCGTTACAAACGTAAATTCGATAAAACTGGAGTTGTAAGACAACTAAGAAGTCGTCAAGCTTTTATTAAGCCATCTGTAACAAGAAGAGCTCAAATTCAAAAAGCGGCTTACATCCAAGGATTAAGAGATAGCTTAGAAAGTTAATATCCAATTTTCTGAAAATATAAATCGTTAGTCATAGAAGTTTTGTACTTTTATGCTAACGATTTTTTTATGCACGATAACCAGCAAAAATTCCGGGATTATTTACTGAAAGAGAAGAATTATTCATGGCATACCGCTTTGGCGTATGGAAAGGATCTGGATTTCTTCCGGCAATTCCTGGAACAAGATTTTGACGGCATTCCGCTGGAGGAAGTTTCCTATACCTTAATAAGAAGCTGGATTGTCGCTATGGTTGACGATGGGCTGAGCGCTACGTCGGTTAACCGGAAAATGTCTTCGCTCAAGGCGTTTTATAAATTCCTGCTCAAGACAAAACAGATAGAAGTCAATCCTTTGGCAAAACACAAGGCTTTGAAAGCGCCTAAAAAAATCCAGATCCCATTCTCGGAGGAGGAATTGAACAATGTCCTGCATCACATAGAATACAAAGACGGTTTTGAAGGGCTTAGGGACAAACTGATCATCGATTTGTTTTACACCACGGGGATCAGGCGCTCCGAATTGATCGGCCTTCAAATTTCAAATGTAGACCTGTCAAGTGCTGTCATCAAGGTGATTGGGAAAAGAAACAAGGAAAGGATTATCCCGCTTTTGCCGGTTATTGCCGAGCAGATTAAAACCTATCTGCTACAGAGAGAGGAGCTTGAGAAAATTACGGATGCCGGTTTTTTATTTTTAGTGTCCAACGGAAATAAACTCAGTGAAACGTTTGTGTATCGATTAATAAATGATTACTTTAGTAATGTTTCCGAAAAGGTGAAAAAGAGCCCGCATATGCTTCGGCATACCTTTGCGACACATATGCTCAATCATGGAGCCGATTTGAATTCTATCAAAGAGTTATTAGGTCATTCAAGTCTTGCGTCTACTCAGGTGTACACCCATTCAAGTTTGGCAGAACTTCAAAATGTATATCGGAACGCGCATCCGCGAAACCAGAAATAGCCCTTAATGTTTAACCATTAATATTTAAATTATGAAGGTAAATGTTCATGCAGTTAACTTTAACGTTGACAAAAAACTAACAGATTTTATTGAAGTAAGAGTTAATAAATTAGAAAAATATTTTGACAAGATCGTTTCGTCGGATGTTTTTTTGAAAGTTGAAAAAACAAGTGATAAGGAAAATAAATTTGTGGAAGCAAAATTAATTGTGCCGGGAGATGAATTTATTGTCAAAAAGCAATGCAAAACATTTGAAGAAGGAGTAGAATTGGCGTCAGAATCGCTGGAAAGATTGTTGGTGAAAAGAAAAGAAAAAATTCGGGCACATGCATAAAGATTTTTTTTATAAAAAAGTTTTGATTAATAAATAAAATACATACATTTGCAGTCCGTTAGAAATAGCGGACTTTTTTTATTGAGTCGCCGGTGTAGCTCAGCTGGCTAGAGCAGCTGATTTGTAATCAGCAGGTCGTGGGTTCGAGTCCCTCTATCGGCTCAAAATCGTAACAGATTGAAAATAAGAAAAGTACGGGGAGATACTCAAGCGGCCAACGAGGGCAGACTGTAAATCTGCTGTGAGAACTTCGCAGGTTCGAATCCTGCTCTCCCCACAAAATTTTGCCTGTAGCGGCTTTTGAAGGTTTTCTTTCGGAAAAAGTACGGAGCAAAATTTTGAGCATCGTCTGAATGGCGGTGCTGGATTAGCGATAAATTAGATGCTAATCCGAAATCCTTGCCGGTGTAGCTCAGGGGTAGAGTGCTTCCTTGGTAAGGAAGAGGTCTCGGGTTCAAATCCCGACATTGGCTCAATAAAGTATAATTTTGAACACTAATAATAATTAAGATTAAAAACTAAGTAAAATGGCAAAAGAAAATTTTAACCGTAGCAAGCCCCACTTAAACATTGGAACTATTGGGCACGTAGATCACGGAAAAACTACTTTGACTGCAGCAATCACTAAAGTATTATCTGATGCTGGTTACTGTCAAGCAAAGTCGTTTGATCAAATCGATAACGCTCCTGAAGAAAAAGAAAGAGGTATTACTATTAATACTTCACACGTAGAGTATGAAACAGCTAACCGTCACTACGCTCACGTTGACTGTCCAGGTCACGCGGATTACGTAAAGAACATGGTTACTGGTGCTGCTCAAATGGACGGTGCTATCCTTGTAGTTGCTGCTACAGATGGTCCAATGCCACAAACACGTGAGCACATCCTTTTAGGACGTCAGGTTGGTATTCCTCGTATCGTAGTATTCATGAACAAAGTGGATATGGTTGATGACGCTGAATTATTAGAGCTTGTAGAGATGGAAATCAGAGATTTATTGTCTTTCTATGAGTATGATGGAGATAATGGGCCAGTTATTCAAGGTTCTGCTTTAGGTGGATTGAATAATGATCCAAACTGGGTTCCTAAAATCATTGAATTAATGGAAGCTGTTGATGCTTGGATCGAAGAGCCAGTGCGTGACGTTGCTAAACCATTCTTGATGCCAGTTGAGGACGTATTTACAATTACAGGTCGTGGAACTGTTGCTACAGGTCGTATCGAAACTGGAGTTGCTAATACAGGTGATGCTGTTGAAATCATTGGTATGGGAGCTGAAAAATTAACTTCTACAATTACAGGAGTTGAGATGTTCCGTAAAATCCTTGATAGAGGTGAAGCTGGAGATAACGTAGGTTTATTGTTAAGAGGTATTGATAAAGCTGATATCAAAAGAGGTATGGTTATCATTAAGCCAGGATCAGTAAAACCACACGCTAAATTCAAAGCTGAGGTTTATATCTTGAAAAAAGAAGAAGGTGGTCGTCACACGCCATTCCACAACAACTACCGTCCACAGTTCTACGTACGTACAACTGACGTAACAGGAGTAATCATGTTGCCAACAGGAGTTGAAATGGTTATGCCAGGTGATAACTTAACTATCGATGTAACTTTATTGTCTCCAATCGCAATGAGCGTTGGTTTACGTTTCGCTATCCGTGAAGGTGGTAGAACTGTAGGTGCTGGACAGGTTACTGAAATCGTAGAATAAGCATATATTGAATATATAAAGCCAGTATCGTCAAATGGCGGTACTGGTTTTTAACAAACGGGCGTAGTTCAAGGGTAGAATAGCGGTCTCCAAAACCGTTGATGGGGGTTCGAATCCCTCCGCCCGTGCAAAAAACAATTATAATGAATAAAGTTACTAATTACATATCTGAAGCTTTTGAGGAGTTAAAATCAAATGTAACTTGGCCTACATGGGAGGAAGTGCAAAAACTAACGATAGTGGTTGCTATTTTCTCTGTGATATTTGCGCTTGCTACATGGGGTATTGACATGCTGTTCGCAAAAGCAATCGGAGGTTTTTTTAATTGGATAAAATCCTAATATTTTACCATGGCAGAAAGTAGTGTGAAAAAATGGTATGTTGTAAGGGCTGTTAGCGGGCAGGAAAATAAAGTTAAAGCTTATATCGAAACCGAAATCAATAGGTTAGGTATGGCTGATTATATTTCCCAGGTACTGGTTCCTACTGAAAAAGTAGTTACGGTAAGAGAAGGAAAGAAAATCAGTAAGGATAAAGTATATTTCCCTGGTTATGTTATGATTGAAGCAAACCTGACAGGAGAAATTCCTCATATTATCAAATCTATTACCGGAGTTATTGGGTTTTTAGGTGAAGTAAAAGGAGGGGATCCTGTGCCTTTGCGTATGTCTGAGGTAAACAGGATGTTAGGTAAAGTAGATGAACTTGCAGTGACTGTAGATCACGGTGCCATACCTTTTACATTGGGTGAAACGGTAAAGGTAACCGATGGTCCGTTTAATGGTTTCAACGGAACAGTTGAAAAAATAAATGAAGAAAAGCGCAAACTTGAGGTTATGGTGAAAATTTTCGGAAGAAAAACACCATTGGAATTGAGTTTCATGCAGGTTGAAAAAGTATAATTTTTTGTTACATATATAATTCGCATCAATCGCTTCCAATTGAGAGATGTGCTAAATTTTTAAAAAATGGCTAAAGAAGTTAGTAAAGTAGTTAAACTACAAGTAAAGGGAGGTGCAGCGAACCCATCGCCACCGGTTGGACCTGCTTTGGGAGCTGCTGGGGTTAACATCATGGAGTTCTGTAAGCAGTTCAATGCTAGAACACAAGATAAACCTGGCAAAGTGTTACCAGTTCAAATCACTGTGTACAAAGACAAATCATTTGATTTTGTTGTAAAAACTCCACCAGCTGCAATTCAATTATTGGATGCTGCAAAATTGAAATCAGGATCAGGAGAGCCTAATCGTAAAAAAGTAGCTAGCGTTACTTGGGATCAGATTAAAGCTATCGCTGAAGATAAAATGGCTGATTTGAATGCATTCACTATGGAAGCTGCAATGAGCATGATCGCAGGAACGGCTAGATCTATGGGTATAACTGTAACTGGAGATTCTCCTCTAAAATAAGAGATAGATATGGCAAAATTGACAAAAAAACAAAAAGAGGCTGCTTCAAAAATTGAGAAGCATAAATTATATTCTTTAAAAGATGCTTCTGCATTGATCAAAGAAATAGCTTCTGCAAAATTTGATGAGTCTGTTGACATCGCTGTTAAACTAGGAGTAGATCCAAGAAAAGCGAATCAAATGGTTAGAGGTGTGGTTGCATTACCACACGGAACAGGTAAAAACATGAGAGTATTGGCGTTAGTAACTCCAGACAAAGAAGCTGAAGCAAAAGCTGCAGGTGCTGATCATGTTGGTTTAGATGATTATTTACAAAAAATTAAAGATGGTTGGACAGATGTTGACGTTATCGTAACTATGCCGGCTGTTATGGGTAAATTAGGTCCATTAGGTCGTGTTTTAGGACCAAGAGGTTTAATGCCTAACCCTAAAACTGGTACTGTAACTATGGAAATTGGTAAAGCAGTAACAGAAATTAAAGCGGGTAAAATCGACTTTAAAGTAGATAAAACGGGTATCGTTCATGCTGGAATTGGAAAAGTATCTTTCGATGCTGCTAAAATTACCGAAAATGCTCACGAAATCATTCAAACATTAATTAAATTGAAGCCAACTGCTGCGAAAGGGACTTACATCAAGTCTATTCACTTGTCTAGTACAATGAGTCCAGCTATTGCTTTAGATCCTAAAGCCGTATAATTGGTAGTTAATAATTTTTAATATGACAAGAGAAGAAAAATCAATCGCTATTGGAGATTTAACTGCACAGTTAGCTGGTACAAATATTGTTTATGTAGCAGATATTTCTGGATTAAATGCAGAAACTACTTCAAACTTAAGAAGAGCTTGCTTTAAAGCAGGTATCAAATTGGAAGTTGTTAAAAACACTTTGCTTGCAAAAGCAATGGAAGCCTCAACTAATGACTATGGTGATTTGCCATCGACATTAAAAGGTAACACTTCTATTTTTATTGCAGATGTTGCTAACGCTCCTGCAAAAATCATCAAGGAATTCCGTAAAAAATCTGACAAACCAGTTTTAAAAGGAGCTTTCATCAACCAGGAAATCTACATTGGAGACAACTTGCTTGATTCGTTAGTGAACCTTAAATCAAGAGACGAGGTTATCGGGGAAATCATCGGATTACTTCAATCTCCTGCTAAGAGAGTACTTTCTGCATTGTTGAACAACGCAGAATCTAAAGGCGAAGCAGCAGAATAATCAAGCGCACAATAAATTATAATAAATTACAAATCATTTTAAAAGATAGAAAAAATGGCAGATTTGAAACAATTCGCAGAACAATTAGTTAACTTAACAGTTAAAGAAGTTAACGATTTAGCTACAATATTAAAAGACGAGTATGGTATCGAACCAGCTGCTGCAGCTGTAGTAGTTGCTGCTGGAGGTGGTGATGCAGGTGCTGCTGAAGAGCAAACAGAATTCACTGTAGTATTAAAAGACGCAGGAGCTTCTAAATTGGCAGTAGTTAAAGCTGTTAAAGAATTAACAGGTTTAGGTCTTAAAGAAGCAAAAGATTTAGTTGATGCTGCACCAGCTAACGTTAAAGAAGGTGTTTCTAAAGATGAGGCTGAAGGTCTTAAAAAATCTTTAGAGGAAGCAGGAGCTGTTGTTGAGCTTAAATAAGCTTACCTAGTTTTTGAAACAGGTTTAGGCCTTGAGTGTAGCGCTCAAGGGCCTAAACCATTTTTCGTATAATAAAATTATATCCAATTTTATTATCATAGTAGTTTAAAATACGAAAAAGCTTTTAATCAATACGAAGAAAAAAATCAACTAAATTTTCCTGGTTTATTTTTAAAGATGTATCGGTTATAAAAAGGAAAAGTATACATTAAACAGTGTTTTACACACAAACAATTACTTTTTTTTAATCAAAATTTTGTCCATTGATGATAACAAATCAGACTGAAAGATTGAATTTTGCCTCAACTAAAAACATACCGAATTATCCAGATTTTCTAGATGTTCAGGTAAAATCTTTTCAAGATTTCTTCCAATTAGAAACGAAATCTGACGAAAGAGGCAACGAAGGCCTTTACAATACCTTCATGGAAAACTTTCCAATCACAGATACACGAAATCAATTCGTACTGGAATTCCTTGATTACTTTGTAGATCCGCCACGTTATACGATTCAAGAATGTATTGAGAGAGGCCTTACCTATAGTGTGCCGTTAAAAGCCAGACTTAAACTATACTGTACAGACCCAGAACATGAAGATTTTGAAACCATAGTACAGGATGTTTATCTTGGGACTATTCCTTATATGACACCTAGCGGTACTTTTGTTATCAACGGTGCTGAACGTGTAGTTGTTTCACAATTGCACAGATCGCCTGGTGTTTTCTTTGGACAATCATTCCACGCAAATGGAACTAAATTATATTCTGCCCGTGTTATTCCTTTCAAAGGATCATGGATAGAATTCGCTACCGATATCAACAGCGTAATGTACGCCTATATCGATAGAAAGAAAAAATTACCTGTAACAACTCTTTTCCGTGCTATCGGTTTTGAAAGAGATAAAGATATCCTTGAGATTTTTGACCTTGCTGAAGAAATCAAAGTTTCTAAATCAGGATTGAAAAAATACGTAGGAAGAAAATTAGCTGCCCGTGTATTGAATACGTGGCATGAGGATTTCGTTGACGAGGATACTGGCGAAGTAGTGTCTATCGAGCGTAACGAAATCATTTTGGATCGTGATACGATTTTGGATAAAGACAATGTTGAAGAGATTGTAGAATCTAACGTGAAATCTATCTTGTTGCACAAGGAAGATAACAATCTGGCAGATTATTCCATCATCCACAACACATTACAGAAAGATCCGACAAACTCTGAAAAAGAAGCCGTTGAGCACATTTACCGTCAGTTGCGTAATGCAGAACCGCCTGATGAGGAAACAGCTCGTGGAATTATCGATAAATTGTTCTTCTCCGACCAACGTTATAACTTAGGTGAAGTTGGCCGTTACAGAATGAACAAAAAATTAGATTTGGATATCCCTATGGACAAGCAGGTGCTTACCAAGGAAGATATCATTACAATCGTAAAATACCTGATCGAATTGATCAACTCCAAAGCGGAAATTGATGATATCGATCACTTATCAAACCGTCGTGTCAGAACTGTTGGTGAGCAATTGTCACAACAATTCGGCGTAGGTTTGGCGCGTATGGCCAGAACCATCAGAGAAAGAATGAACGTTAGGGATAACGAGGTGTTTACGCCGATCGATTTGATCAATGCTAAAACATTATCTTCCGTGATCAACTCTTTCTTCGGAACGAACCAGTTGTCTCAGTTTATGGACCAAACGAATCCATTGGCTGAAATTACGCACAAACGTAGGTTGTCTGCCCTTGGGCCTGGTGGTCTTTCCCGTGAAAGAGCAGGATTTGAGGTGCGTGACGTCCACTATACCCACTACGGCCGTCTTTGCCCGATTGAAACTCCTGAAGGACCAAACATCGGACTTATTTCGTCACTTGGGGTATATGCCAAAGTAAATGGAATGGGCTTCATCGAAACGCCTTACCGTAAAGTAACGGAAGGTAAAGTGGACTTGGTTTCCGAGCCGGTTTACTTAAGTGCCGAAGAAGAAGAAGGAAAAATGATCGCCCAGGCGAACATTGAGATGGATGGTTCCGGAAAAATTACCGCAGATAAGGTAATTGCCCGTGAAGAAGGTGATTTCCCGGTTGTAGATCCTACAAGTGTTCATTACACAGACGTAGCGCCTAACCAGATCGCTTCCATTTCAGCTTCCCTGATTCCTTTCTTGGAGCATGATGATGCGAACCGTGCGCTGATGGGATCAAACATGATGCGTCAGGCTGTACCATTGTTACGTCCTGAAGCACCAATCGTTGGAACCGGATTAGAAAGACAAGTAGCTTCTGATTCCAGGGTATTGATCAACGCAGAAGGTAACGGAACCGTTGAATATGTTGATGCAAACATCATTACCATTAAATATGAAAGAACAGATACTGAAAGAGCGGTTAGCTTTGATGCGGATGAGAAGTCATATAACCTTATTAAATTTAGAAAAACGAACCAGAGTACTTCTATCAACTTAAAACCTATCGTAAGAAAAGGGGACAAAGTAATCAAAGGACAAGTACTTTGTGAAGGATATGCAACGCAAAACGGAGAGTTGGCTTTGGGAAGAAACCTTAAGGTGGCTTTCATGCCTTGGAAAGGGTACAACTTCGAGGATGCGATCGTAATTTCCGAAAAAGTGGTTCGTGACGATATTTTCACGTCTATCCACGTTGATGATTATTCTTTAGAGGTTAGGGATACCAAATTAGGAAACGAAGAGTTGACTAATGACATTCCTAACGTTTCAGAAGAAGCGACCAAAGACCTGGACGAGAACGGTATGATCAGGATTGGTGCCGAGGTTAAGCCTGGCGATATCCTTATCGGGAAAATCACTCCAAAAGGAGAATCTGATCCAACTCCGGAAGAAAAGCTGTTAAGAGCGATCTTCGGGGACAAAGCCGGAGATGTGAAAGACGCTTCGTTAAAAGCTTCTCCATCATTACACGGTGTTGTTTTGGATAAGAAATTATTTGCAAGAGCAGTAAAAGATAAACGTAAGCGTTCAAAAGACAAAGACGATTTGGCTGAACTTGAAATGGAATTTGAAACAAAATTTGTTGAATTAAAAGACAAATTGGTAGATAAATTATTTGCTATCGTAAACGGAAAAACATCACAAGGTGTTATGAACGATTTAGGAGAGGAAGTTTTGCCAAAAGGTAAAAAATACACTCAGAAAATGCTTCATGCCGTTGAAGATTTCGCGCACTTGACAAAAGGGCAATGGGTTGCTGACGACGAAACCAACGCAATGGTGAACGACTTGATCCATAACTACAAAATCAAGCTGAACGATCTTCAGGGTGCTTTACGAAGAGAGAAATTCACGATTACTGTTGGGGATGAATTGCCATCAGGAATCCTGAAATTGGCAAAAGTTTATATCGCTAAAAAACGTAAACTAAAAGTAGGTGATAAGATGGCGGGACGTCACGGTAACAAAGGTATCGTTGCACGTATCGTTCGTCACGAAGATATGCCGTTCTTAGAAGACGGAACACCTGTGGATATCGTATTGAATCCACTTGGGGTACCTTCCCGTATGAACATCGGTCAGATTTATGAGACTGTTCTGGGTTGGGCCGGGATGAATCTAGGTAGAAAATTCGCTACCCCGATTTTTGACGGTGCCACTTTAGACCAAATCAACGAATTGACTGACGAAGCTGGAATCCCACGTTTCGGTCATACTTATCTTTACGATGGTGGAACCGGAGAGCGTTTCCATCAGCCGGCAACCGTAGGTGTTATTTACATGCTTAAACTAGGGCACATGGTTGATGATAAGATGCACGCGCGTTCTATCGGACCATACTCGTTGATCACTCAGCAGCCATTAGGTGGTAAGGCACAATTCGGAGGTCAGCGTTTTGGAGAGATGGAGGTTTGGGCACTTGAGGCTTATGGAGCATCAAGCACACTTCGTGAAATCTTGACAGTCAAATCAGATGACGTAATTGGTAGAGCTAAAACTTACGAAGCTATCGTTAAGGGTGAAACTATGCCAGAACCAGGATTGCCGGAATCATTCAATGTATTGATGCATGAATTGAAAGGCCTTGGTCTAGACATAAGATTAGAAGAGTAATTTTCATGGGAACAACTCCTGTTGTTCCCAATTTTTAGTGTTTTTTAATATCAATAGTAGGAACTATGATGAATAGAAATAAAGAAAAAAATACCGTAAAACGATTTGATAAAATTTCAATCGGTTTGGCATCTCCGGAATCTATCTTGGCTGAGTCAAGAGGTGAGGTCCTAAAACCTGAAACTATCAATTACAGAACGCACAAGCCAGAACGTGATGGTCTTTTCTGCGAAAGGATTTTCGGTCCTGTGAAGGATTTCGAATGTGCTTGCGGGAAATACAAAAGAATCCGTTATAAAGGAATTGTTTGCGACCGTTGCGGTGTAGAAGTAACCGAGAAAAAAGTACGTCGTGACAGAGTGGGGCATATCAACCTTGTTGTGCCTATCGCTCATATCTGGTACTTCCGTTCGTTACCAAATAAAATCGGTTATATCTTAGGATTGCCGTCAAAAAAATTAGACATGATCATTTACTACGAGCGTTACGTAGTAATCCAGGCCGGTATCGCACAAAATGCCGATGGTGAATCATTGAAAAGATTAGATTTCTTAACAGAAGAAGAGTATTTGAATATTTTAGATACGCTTCCGATGGAAAACCAATATTTGGACGATAATGACCCGAACAAATTCATCGCTAAGATGGGTGCGGAATGTATCATGGATTTATTGGCCCGTGTGGATCTGGATTCGTTATCCTACGAATTGCGCCACGCTGCCAACAATGAAACGTCCAAGCAACGTAAAACCGAAGCGTTAAAACGTCTTCAGGTAGTGGAATCTTTCCGTGAGTCGAACTTAAACCGCGAGAACCGTCCGGAATGGATGATTCTTAAGGTTGTACCGGTTATCCCGCCAGAATTGCGTCCTTTGGTGCCGCTTGACGGAGGCCGTTTTGCTACTTCGGATTTGAATGATTTGTACAGAAGGGTAATCATCCGTAACAATCGTTTGAAAAGATTAATGGAGATTAAAGCTCCTGAAGTGATCTTGCGTAACGAAAAACGTATGTTGCAGGAATCTGTCGATTCATTATTTGACAATACCAGAAAAGCATCTGCTGTTAAAACAGAATCTAACAGGCCGTTAAAATCGCTTTCTGATTCCTTAAAAGGTAAACAAGGACGTTTCCGTCAGAACCTTTTGGGTAAACGTGTGGATTATTCTGCCCGTTCGGTAATTGTCGTTGGACCGGAATTGAAATTATTCGAATGCGGTATCCCTAAAGATATGGCAGCCGAATTGTACAAACCTTTCGTTATCCGTAAACTGATAGAAAGAGGTATTGTAAAAACAGTAAAATCTGCCAAGAAGATAATCGATAAAAAAGAGCCGGTAGTTTGGGATATCCTTGAAAACGTAATCAAAGGGCACCCGGTACTGCTAAACCGTGCTCCTACTTTGCACAGGCTTGGTATCCAGGCTTTCCAGCCAAAACTGATTGAAGGAAAAGCGATCCAGTTGCACCCATTGGTATGTACGGCTTTCAACGCCGATTTCGATGGTGACCAGATGGCGGTTCACTTACCATTAGGGCCGGAAGCTATTTTGGAAGCACAATTGTTAATGTTGGCTTCACACAATATCTTGAACCCTGCTAATGGTGCTCCAATCACGGTACCTTCTCAGGACATGGTTTTGGGTCTTTACTATATGACCAAAGAACGTTTGTCTACAGAAGACCATAAAATTTTAGGACAGGACCTTACATTCTATTCTGCGGAAGAAGTGAATATCGCTTTAAATGAAGGCCGATTAGAATTGAATGCCCGTGTTAAAATCAGAGCTAAGGATTTTAACGAAGAAGGTGAATTAGTATATAAAATCATTCAAACCACTGCGGGTAGAGTACTATTTAATGAAGTAGTACCTGAAGCAGCCGGTTATATCAATGAGGTATTGACCAAAAAATCTTTGCGTGATATCATTGGAAAAATCCTTGCGGTAACAGATGTTCCGACAACGGCCGGTTTCTTGGATAACATGAAAGATATGGGGTATAAATTCGCTTTCAAAGGTGGATTGTCATTCTCATTAGGGGATATCAAGATTCCGGATCAAAAACAAAGTTTGATTGCAGACGCGAGAGAGCAGGTTGAAGGAATCTCGATGAATTATAACATGGGTCTTATCACCAATAACGAGCGTTACAACCAGGTTATTGACATCTGGACTTCTGCCAATGCGCTTCTTACGGAATTAGCAATGAAAAATATTAGAGAAGACCAGCAAGGTTTCAACTCTGTATATATGATGCTTGATTCCGGGGCGAGGGGTTCCAAAGAGCAGATCCGTCAGTTAACCGGTATGCGTGGTTTGATGGCCAAGCCTAAAAAATCGACAGCTGGTGGTGGTGAAATTATCGAAAACCCGATCCTTTCCAACTTTAAGGAAGGTCTTTCGATCCTTGAATATTTCATCTCTACGCACGGAGCCCGTAAAGGTCTTGCGGATACCGCTCTTAAAACGGCGGATGCGGGTTACCTTACCAGAAGGCTTCATGACGTTTCCCAAGATGTAATCGTTAATATGGTTGATTGTGGAACACTTCGTGGTGTTGAAGTTTCAGCTTTAAAGAAAAACGAGGAAATCGTAGAAGGACTTGGCGAAAGAATCTTAGGACGTGTGGCTTTACAGGATGTTGTAAACCCATTGAATAATGAAATCCTTGTTCACGCCGGTGATCAGATTACCGAAGCTATCGTTAGAAATATCGAAGCATCTCCAATCGAAAGAGTAGAGGTTCGTTCTCCGCTTACTTGTGAGGCTGCCAAAGGTATTTGTGCTAAATGTTACGGACGTAACCTGGCAACAGGAAAAATGACCCAGAAAGGGGAGGCAGTTGGTGTTATCGCAGCGCAATCCATTGGTGAGCCGGGTACACAGCTGACACTTCGTACCTTCCACGTTGGAGGGGTTGCAGGAGGTATCTCTGAAGAGTCAAGCATTATCGCTAAATTCCCAGGACGTTTGGAAATCGAAGACCTGAAAACGGTTAAAGGTGAAGACGGAGAAGGAAATACTGTTGATATCGTAATTTCACGTTCTACGGAATTGAAATTGGTAGATGCCAAAACAGGTATATTATTAAGTACACATAACATCCCTTACGGTTCAAGCATATTCGTTGCTGACGGCCAGACTGTCGGTAAAGGAGAGGTGATCTGTAAATGGGATCCATATAACGGGGTTATTATTTCGGAATTTACCGGAAAAGTGGCTTATGAAGATTTAGAGCAAGGACAATCGTTCATGGTTGAAATCGATGAGCAGACCGGATTCCAGGAAAAAGTAATTTCTGAAGGTAGAAATAAAAAACTGATCCCTACTTTATTGATCTACGGAAAAGACGGCGAACTTATCCGTTCGTACAACTTACCGGTTGGAGCTCACTTGATGGTTGACGATGGTGAGAAAATTAAAGCAGGTAAGATTTTAGTGAAAATCCCACGTCGTTCTTCAAAAACAGGCGATATTACCGGAGGTCTTCCAAGAATTACCGAGTTGTTAGAGGCTCGTAATCCTTCAAACCCGGCTGTAGTATCTGAAATCGACGGTGTTGTTTCTTTCGGAAAAATCAAAAGAGGTAACCGTGAGATCGTGATCGAATCTAAATTCGGTGAGGTTAAGAAATATTTGGTGAAACTATCCAACCAGATCTTAGTTCAGGAGAATGACTTCGTGAGAGCGGGAGTGCCATTGTCTGACGGAGCGATTACTCCGGATGATATCTTGAGGATCCAGGGGCCAGCTGCAGTTCAGCAGTATTTGGTTAACGAGATCCAGGAGGTATACCGTTTGCAAGGGGTAAAAATCAACGACAAGCACTTTGAGGTGGTGATCCGCCAAATGATGCGTAAGGTTCAGGTTCAGGATCCGGGAGATACATTATTCCTGGAAGACCAATTGATCCATACGAAAGATTTTATCGTTGAAAATGATAAATTATACGGAATGAAAGTGGTAGAAGACGCAGGGGATTCTGAAAACCTGAAACCAGGCCAGATCATTTCTCCACGTGAACTGCGTGACGAAAACTCTTTACTGAAACGTACCGACAAGAATTTGGTGGTAGCCCGTGATGTTATTACGGCAACGGCAACTCCGGTATTGCAAGGTATTACAAGAGCTTCGTTACAAACCAAATCATTCATCTCTGCGGCATCGTTCCAGGAGACTACAAAAGTATTAAACGAGGCTGCTGTTGCAGGTAAAGTGGATTACTTGGAAGGTCTTAAGGAGAATGTAATTGTAGGTCATAGAATCCCTGCCGGTACCGGTATGAGAGAATACGACAATACGATTGTAGGTTCTAAAGAAGAGTATGATGAATTAATGATTACTAAAGAAGAGTTTAATTATTAATTGAAATAATTAATTATTCTGATTATATTTATAAATCCTAACAGTGATACTATTTGCTGTTAGGATTTTAATTTTTTAAACCACTATTTTATGAACGATAAAAATAACCCGCAAGGCCAAATCAATATTGAACTCGATGAGCAGACGGCGGAAGGAATCTATTCTAACCTGGCGATCATCAACCATTCCAATACGGAGTTTGTGCTGGATTTTGTGAGCATTATGCCCGGTGTCCCGAAAGCAAAAGTAAAGTCAAGGATTGTCCTTACGCCGCAGCATGCCAAACGATTGGTGAAGGCCATTGCCGATAATATCCACCGTTTTGAAAGTGTCAACGGAGAAATAAAAGAAACCGAACAGCCTCCGATCCCGTTGAATTTCGGGCCTACAGGACAAGCTTAATCAAGTATCCCATTTGTTGTACAGATGGGATTTTTTTTGGACTGTAGAAGACGATGTGGTACACGTGGCTGTGCAAACGCTACACAAGGCTATGCAAACGATACACATGGCTATGCAAACACTACACGAGGCTGTGCAAACGGTACACAAGGCTATGCAAACAATACACAAGGCTATGCAAACGATACACATGGCTATGCAAACACTACACGAGGCTGTGCAAACGGTACACAAGGCCATGCAAACAATACACAAGGCTATGCAAACGATACACGTGGCTGTGCAAACGATACACGTGGCTATGCAAACGCTGCAATACTAACAGGATTAACTTTTGATGATTTTGCTTAAATCGAACATTGGGGCATACATCGATACCATAATAACTCCTACAATTAGCCCGATGATGATGATGATCATGGGTTCGAGGATGACACCGATCATTTTGGTCTGATGGCTGATTTCCTCATTGTATTGCTCGGTAAGCCTGTCGAACATGGTATCGAGCTGGTTTACTTGTTCGGCGACTTCGACCATGGAAACCATTTTGTTTTCGAAAACATGGTGCTTCCTTAAGCTTTCGTGGAGCGAGAGGCCTTTGGTGATGTCGTCCTTTATTTCTTCAATAGCCATCTCAATTGGGTAGAAGCCTATCATTTTTGCGGTAAGCGATAAGGAATTGATCAGGGTTGTTTTGGAAGTGATGAGCAGCTTCATGGACTGGCAGAATCGGGAAATGTATATTTTCTGGACCAGGTTCCCAAAATAAGGGATCCTTAGGACCATCCGTGAGGTGAAAGCCCTGTACGCCGGTTTGTCCTTGAGCGCCGCATGCAGTACGAAAAGGCCCGCCAATAAGGCGAAAAGCACCCCGAATATGGCGCCCGAATGGTTGGATATCCTGATGATGACCTGGGTACTTTTGGGCAATTCGCTGCCAAATTGCCTGAAAACAGAACTAAACATGGGCACGACTTTGTTGAGCATGAAATAGAGTACTAAAACGGTGACCATCATTACGATAGCCGGGTAGGTGAGTACGGAGACGATCTGGCGCTTCATCTGGATTTTCCGGTTGAAGTATTTTTGCAATTCGCTTAAGACCTCTTCCAGTTTCCGGGTTTCCTCGCCAATCTGGACACTGTAATATTCATAGGCGGAAAACTGTTTGGTTTCCCTCATAGACTCATAAATGCTGCGACCTTCGATTACTTTATCCTTGATTTGGATAATGATCTGCTTTTCGAAATTATGGCTGGACTGCTTGCTTATTATTTCCAGGGCTTTCTTGAAATCGACACCTGACTTTAAGAGCATCCCCAGTTCCCGGTAAAATATTTCCTTCTTTTTATCGGAAAGTTTTTTGGATGAAAAAAGCGAGGGCCCGGTTGGGGTCTTGAAATCACTTTTTGGGGATGTTGCGGTTTTGTATGTGTTTAGGTCTAAGCTCATTATTGTGTTTTTGTTTGCAGCAATTCGTTGGCATATACTCTTTTGTAGAAGTTTAGGGGCATTGGGGTTTGATTGACTTCCACTTGTAATTTCAATTGCAGGAACACCTTTTTCCGGGTATTGCTTTTTAGGCTGTCGATGACCATTTGCCTTACTTGTATTTTGAAAGTATCGATGAATGTTTCCCTGTTCCTTAAGATGTATTCTTCTGTGAAATGATACTTTACCAATTCGCCGGAATAGCCGCTGAAAACAATTTCATGGTCATCGATGGCCATTTTTTCGTTATCGAAAATATCTTTATTGAGGCTGTAGGTTAAACGGTTGAGATCGTTAACGAGCTGGTTTTGGTTTTTATAATCGAGCATCCTTTCGGTAATGATGGAGAAAATAACGAACACAATGCTCATGATAATAGCGGTAACGGCCATTCCTACGATAGCTTCTATGATGGAAAATGCGGCTACGGCCTGTTTGCTATTCATTGGTTTGGATGTAAAAGGTTTTGTCGAATTGGAAAGCTGCGCTGTCTTTGTATTGGACGGAGACTTTCTTCAGGCCTTCATTTATGTTTTCTTCCTCAATAAGGAGATTGCTGTTTTGGTTTTCGGAAGCGAGCGAATCATTTCGTAACTGGGCCAGAAAGAACAACTCATTCACTTTATTTTGCGTATTGTAGAATTTAGCCGAAGTCCTGGGCGTAAAAACAGCTGCGAAAATCATCACGGCAAAATACAGGCATACGGAAATGATGCTCAGGGCTATGACCGATTCCAGGATGGAGTTGGCCCTTAGGTTATAAAACTTTCTTAAGGATGCCATATTCGGTTTTTTTAGGTTCAAATAATGGAATGGCAATGTAATAGCCAGGCCGTTTGCGGGCATTGATTTCGATATCGGCGATAGTATTGTCATAGGTGGACATGGAAGTGGTAAGGAAGAAACGATTGGTGTACACCGAACCATAGACGTTGCTCTTAAGGCCTAATCTCCCGGTACAGTAAATGTCTCCGTAAATTAGCCCGTCTTCCTCGATCTTGATGTTGTTTTTATTGATGTTTTGCATGTCATTCCCAAATAATACAACGGCTCCTGAAATTTGGCATTCTTTTTTGATAGTAATCAGGCTTTCAGTATCCTGTTCATTATAAAGGCACACTACCGAAGGATAATTGAGAGTTACTTTTTGCTCTAATTCGATGCCGGCAGTGGCAAAAACCTGGACCGTTCCTTTGAAGCCTTCTTCGAAAGTAATTTTTGGGGCGATAAGGATGACGTCCTCCAAAACCGTATTTTTTTTGACTCTGATAGAATCTTTATTGCGTAAAATGAAGTTGCCTTTAAAAATAACCTGGCTTAGGTTTGCCTTTACATTGATTTCTTTGGTAGGGTTGTGGAAAGAATTGTAAAATAAGGAATCGTTCGGTTTTTCTATGGCTGCCATTTCGGTTTTTTCGGCGTCCAGGCCTTTAAAAATTTCTTTGAAGCCGGGATTGATCTCAGGTAAGCTAAAGTCGGAAATGGCAACCTTCCCAAGGACACTAATCTGGTTGGGTTTGTTGTTGATATAGGAGGTCAGTATGCGTTCGGAGGGCAAGAAGCTGTCGCCGGTTAATTTTACGGTGCCGGAATAGGTAAGTGGTTTGGTGAAATTAGCCAGGTGGATGGCTGTGCTGCCTGAAGTATAACTTCCTACCATATGAGCGGAAGCAATAGTATCGTTACGCAAAATAGATTTGGCCAATAATAAAGTGAGCAGGCCGTATCTTTTTGTTTGGTAACTCCCCTGGATCCCTGAATTTTCATCTGCCGGGTATTCATCTGCCTGGTCCATTTTGTTTCCCAAGGCAAAGTTTACAACCGATTGATTGTGGATATACATTTCTTCCTGAAGGTTATAATGCAGGTTAAGCTGGCCGTACAAATTGGCAAAATAGAGCAACGCCCCGCAAAGTAGGGAAACAATCAGGCAGATATAAATGGCATACAGTAAACTATGTGCCTTAACCATTTATAGTATTTTGATTAGGCTGTTTTTTACCGAATATCCTGCTGAAGAAGCCTTTTTTCTGATGGTTTTCCTGAGAAGGGTATTCCGTAGCCTCTGTTTTTTTCATTTGAGACTTTCGTTCTTGCCTTTCGGTTTTTTTGCTGATGGCGGAAGCCCGTTTCTCTTCTTTTGTAATGGAATTGCGCTCTTTGTTTTCTTTTCGTTCTTTTTTGGAAACTTTTGGTTCGATAACATACAGTTCCCCTCTTTTATAAGCGGTGGTGTCTTTTGTTACGTAATCAATCCAAATGCCGTGTTTTTTGTTGTTTTTGAAATTGCCTTCTTCCGTCACCATCCCGTTTTGATCGTAATGATAAAATTTACCAGTCCTGAGCCCGGACTTCCATTTTTGAATGGTTTCAAGAGTACCATTGGCATGCCAGGTTTTCCATAAGCCGTTTTTAAGGCCATTTTTGAAAATACCTTGTTCGGCCAATTGATTGCTGTGGTACATTTTGACAAACTTATCGTTTAGCAATTCCCCGGCCTGCCCGCCTTGGGCATTATGGATCAGGCCACCCTTGAACCAATAATAGGTTTTGTCGTTTCTGGGTTTTATTTTCTTGTCCGTAGTATAGAATTCATACCTGAAATTAGTATCCGAAATACGTTTTATACTGTAAGGATCTGAAAAAGAAACCAGCAACAATGCTGTTAAGGAATATAGGATCGAAGATAAAGCTTTTGTTTTCAATAGGGTAAGTTTATTTTTAAAACGGGCGCAAGGTACTATTTTCATCATTCATATTCAAAAAAAGATTGTATTGGAAATTTGTAGGAAAAGTAGTTAAAATAGTTTTTTATTGATTTTAACACTTTTTCAAATAATTGAATGTCAAATGATTGCTTTCGATTTTTATTATTCTGTGCGTAAATTCGGAATGTCGATTGTATAGCAATTTTTTTTAGCATAGTTTTGCGAAAATTTTAACAGCTATAGTTTTGCTAAAAAATAAGTTACAGGTTCTTTTTCTGGTCAATGCAGGAGGTTTAGTTTTAGTGCTTTGCTTCTTGGTTTTTCAATATTTTTCCCACTCTGAAAAAATAGTATATGTGGATAACGCCAAGTTATTTGAGGGTTTCTACATGACTAAGGAAATGAAGAAAATAGGAGAAAAAGAATTCAACGCAAGAAAAACCATCCTGGATTCTTTGTATTCAAAATTGCAGTCAGGCAATATTGCCGATGCGGAAAGAAAATCCCTCATGCAGCATTTTATTCAGGGGAAGGAAGAACTGGAAATGTTCAATCAGAATTTCTCGGCTCAGGAATCTTCAAAAATATGGTCCAGGATCCAAGGTTACGTTGATGATTTTTCAAAAGAGAAAAACTATGATTTGATTATCGGTTCTGAAAACAAACAGGCGGTTTTATATGCCAGCGAGCGTACGGATATTACAAATGAATTGTTAGGCTATATAAATAAAAAGTATGAAGGTGCTCAATAAGGTTTATGCTTTGCTTTTTATCCTGGTTTTATTTTCTTGTAAAAAAGACGATAAAGTAACCGACGATTCTGTAATACGGGACAAATATTACAGGCTTCAAAAAATTGGATGGAAATCCAAAGTATACAATCAGCTGGTTGACCACATAAATTTTACCGCTACCGAAGTCCCAATCCAATACTATTTATTAAAAGACAAAGGGAATGAAGATTTGTTCCTGGTAGATTCTTTGTATGAGCAGAACAAAACCGAACGGATCATAGAATTTGAATTCCGTCAGGACGAAGAAAAGGATTTGCTCGACCAGAAGTTTACCGGCATGCCATATGAAGAAGGGATAAAATATATGTCCTTCGCACTGGAAAAGGATTTTTATGTCGTAACCTCAAAGAAAGACACGATATCCTGTTCCGGCGCATTATATGAAAGAAGCTATAAAATCGCACCTTACCAGAAGGTGCTTTTGATGTTTTCTGGAATTGACCCAAGTGACAAGATCCAGCTCGTCTACAAAGATTTCCTTTTCAAAAAAGGAACGATGAAATTTAAATTTAAAGATCCATATACCGAAATAGCCTTATGAGACAAATTAGAGAAAGTAAGTTTTCAAAAATCATTGCCTATTACCTAATGATAATGATGGCCTTGCAGGTGACACAGCCAATGCAGATGTATGCATTGACAGAAGGACCATCGCAGCCTGAATTTAATTCGTTTACACCTATTGGGACTTCTGATATGGTAGACTTGAGTTCGGGTGATTTCAATTATAACATTCCTATTATGGATGTAGGCGGATATCCTATCAATCTTGCGTACAATTCGGGAGTTACTATGGACCAGGAAGCTTCATGGACTGGTTTGGGGTGGAATTTGAATGTCGGCCAGATCAATCGTCAGATGAGAGGTTTGCCTGATGATTTCAATGGAGATCCTATGGTGTATGAAACCGCAATGAAAGACAATGTTACAGTTGGAGGTAGTGCGAGTTTGCATGTTGGGGTTTTTGGAGTTGCCGAAGGTGGAGAAATGCCTAAAGGGAACGTAAGTTTGGGGCTTGGTGTAAAATATAACAATTATGATGGGATTGGCGTTTCGGTTACCGGAGGTTTTACTTATGCGATGAACGACAACGTAAAGGTTGGGATGCAAATGGAATCTTCCGTTTCGGAAGGTGTATCTGCTTCGCCAACTATTTCCTACGATGCTAAATTCAAGGCCGGTACCGATAAGCAAGTAAATTTAGGAGGTGATGTCGGAGTAAGCTACAATAGCAGGAAAGGAATCGAAAATATGACTTTTTCGTCCGATTTGTCTAGAAAATTTAAAGATAAGGCAGGAAAAGATGCTGATGCCAACGGAGGGCTTTCCGGCAATATTTCTTTTGTGAACAATTCATTTACACCGACTAAAAGAAATGAGATGCGTTCTTCCAGTTTCCTTTTTAATATGAATGTTGAAGGCGCCGTATATGGTATTGATCCGGGTTCGAAATTTTCAGGATATGTCAATGTTCAGGGATTGAGTGATTCTGAAAAATATAAGGTAGAAAGAGGATATGGATATGAGAATACAAAGTATGCTTCTCATAATGATATTTTGGATTTTAACAGGGAAAAGGACCGGACAGTTAACAAAAACACGACAACTTTACCGCAAACGAACTATACTTACGATATTTATTCGATCCAAGGGCAAGGCGTTTCAGGGACATTCAGGCCATATAAGGGCCAGGTAGGCTATGTGTATGATAACACCAAAAACGACCAGAGCAATGCCGGGTCGCTTGGTATAGAATTGGGTATGGGAGCTGGCCATCACTGGGGATTCAATGCTAATTTTACAAGAACCAACAGTTCAAGTAGTGTTTGGGCCGGAAACAATAATGCATTAAACAGGTTTACACCGGTTTCTTACAACAATCCATCGTATGAGGATACTTATTTTAAGACAATAGGAGGAAACCATGTAGATACAGACTATAGTACATTTACAAATGCAGGAGGATACCAACCGGTAAAATTTGGTATTGGAGGAAGCAGTTTCGGAAGATCGGCTTCGGTAAATTACCAAAACAATTCAGGAGCGATATTGTCAAGTACGGAGAAAATATACCGGAAAAACCGTGTCAAAAGAAATCAATCAATTCAAAAACTGACACGAAAAGAAGCTGCGAAATTTGGTTTTAAAACACAGATAAGCCAGTATGCCAAAGACCATCATACAGCTGAAATAAGAGTTATAAACGAAGGTGGTGAAAGATATGTTTTCGGACGTGCCTTATATAACGTGACTAAAAAAGAAGCAACTTTTGATGTCAGCGGAAGAAACGGGAGCAATATTACCGGTATGGTCAATTACCTGGAAGGCGACAACAGTGCAAACAATAACAGGAATGGAGACAGGTATTTTAATAGAGTAACAACTCCGGCCTATGCCCATACCTATTTGCTGACGAATGTTTTGTCTTCAGATTATCAGGATATAAGCAATGACGGGCCTTCCGATGACGATTTGGGTAATTATACCAAATTCACCTACACCAATAAAAACCAGGGACTTTATAAATGGAGGATTCCATACAAAAAATATGTAGCCAATTATGATGAAGGCCTAAAGTCAGACCCGCACGACAATAAAGCGAGTTATACATATGGAGAGAAAGAACTTTCGTATATAGAAAAGATCGAGACAAAAACGCATATTGCCATTTTTACGTTATCGGCCAGAAAAGACGGTTTTGGGGTTGAAGGCGAAAATGGAGGTTTCAACAGTGCGTTGCCAATGTATAAACTTGATAAAATCTCTTTGTATTCCAAACCGGAATATTTGGCTAAAGGAGTTGATGCCAAACCTATAAAAGAAGCACATTTTATATATGATTATAGTTTGTGCAAAGGGGTTGAAAACAACTCGAAATTGACCAATATTGTGGGCAATGAAATAGAAAACCAGGGCGGTAAACTGACGTTGAAGAAAGTTTATTTTACGTACCGTGATTCCAACATGGGGAAATTTACACCTTATACTTTTGACTACCAGAACAATAACGATTATGATGCGAAAGCCTACGATGCATGGGGGAATTACAAACCAAGCAATGCCAATGGGGCTGGACTTAGCAATACAGAATATCCATATGTAAGCCAGGCAGACAGGCTTTTGGCCGATAAATATGCAACAGCCTGGCAACTGAATTCCATTAAACTGCCATCCGGTGGTGAGATCAAGCTCAAGCATGAGGCCGATGATTATGCTTATGTGCAAAACAAGGAGGCTATGCAAATGTTTAAGGTGGTAGGGATGTCGCATGATGCTCCTACTTCGATAAATGACAGCATGACCGGCGAGAACAGGTTTTACCACAATGACGGCCTTAACCAGAATTATTACATGTACCTTCAATTGGATAAGCCTGTAGCCAGCAGTGACGAATTCATAAAGAAATACATAAAAGACCTAATGTCCAAGGAGATTTACTTCAGGTTCCTGGTCAATATGTCTGATCCGAGCCCGCTACCGGGTGCCAGTACAGATCCTCAGTATGACTATGTTACCGGTTATTTAAATATAGAAAACGTGGTTCAGTTTAGCGGATCAACAAGCAGGGTAGCCATAAAAGTAAGAAGTGTCAAAAAAGGAGACGGCCTCTCTATGGATACACCTATCAACCCTGTTACGAAAGCAGGTTTGCTTTTTGGTAGAAGTTATTTAAGCAAACTGGTATTCGGATTGTCCAACAGTACCGATACGAACAATTTGAGATCGGCTGTTTTTGAAATATTGGGAGCGATCCCTTCTGCATTGCAAATATTTAAAAGCCCAAATAGCCGATTGCTTGCAAAAGGCATTGCCGATAGGTTTATACCACAGAATTCCTGGATCAGGCTAATGAGCCCTGACGGTAAGAAAATCGGAGGCGGAAGCCGTGTTAAAGAAATAAGGCTGGTGGACGAATGGGACGTAATGACAGAGAGCACCGACAATCCGTTGTATGAGCAATCGTACGGACAGGAATATTCTTATGAGACAACAGATTTGAAAACCAATGCTGCCATCTCTTCAGGAGTGGCCACTTATGAACCGTTAGGAAGTAAGGAAAACCCTTTTATAATGCCATTTTATGATAAAGAGCAGAAAAGTGGAATATTAGGGCCTAAAGATCAGAATTATGTGGAAATGCCGTTTGGGGAATCTTTCTTTCCTTCGCCAAAAGTAACGTACAGCAAAGTAACCGTTAAGAACCTGGCCAGGCAAAAAACAATAGGAGTAGATAATTATGTAGTTAAGAAACATGCTACCGGAACAGCGGTCACGGAATTTTTTACCTCAAAAGATTATCCTACGCTGGTTGATTATACTCCTTTAAGTTCAAGATTCGATAAGTCTCCACTGGGGTCTATTATTAAAATCAATGCCAAAGAACATCTGACAATGTCCCAGGGGTTTGTCATCCATACAAACGATATGGATGGTAAGATGAGGAATCAAAATGTCTATGCCGAAAACAATACATTGATTTCAGGGGCAAAATATATTTATTCGAACAATCAGAATCCTGATAACAATATAGGTCTGCTCAACAATGAGGTAACGACTATTGACAGCAAAGGGAATGTTAAGAAAAGTATCGTCGGTGTAGATTATGACGTTATTAATGATTTCAGGGAACATAGAACTAAGTCTATTACACCGGGCCTTAAATTCAATACGGCTGGATTGCCTTTGGCACTGATATATTTGATTGTGCCTACTCCGCTACCAACCTTCAACCAGGTCGAATCGAAACTGAAATGTGCAACCACCACAAAAGTGATCCATTCTTCAGGAATCTTGAGAGAAACGATTGCATATCAGGATAACGCAGAAGTTTCCACTAAAAATTTAGCGTGGGATGCCGAAACCGGCCAAGTTTTACTAACCCAGACCGTTAATGAGTACAAGGATAATTATTTTAGTTTCAATTACCCGGCGTATTGGTCTTATACCGGAATGGGACAAGCTTCAACCAATTTGGATCTGACCTGTAAAATCAATATCCTGCCTTCAACTACAAATTATGTGTTTTCAAGCGGGGAAAATGCTTCTAAGTATTTAATTCCTGGTGACGAATTATGGGTCATTCCATCAGATTATGAACGATTGAACAATAGAATCGTATCACCATACAGAGCTTGGGTAACCACCGTTGCTTCAAACGGGGCCATACAAATGATTGGTCAGGATGGGATGTTAATCGATAAATTCAAAATAAAAGACGGGACAATAAAGGTAATCCGTTCCGGCCACAGAAATATGCAATCAGCTAGTATGGCTTCTGTAACATCGATGAAGAGCCCTCTTGTGGAAGGCGATGCAACCTTAAGGACTGATTTGTTCAACTCGAATGATTGGAGCAGCTATAAAATCATCAATGCTTCGGCTGTGGAATACAATGACCTATGGCCAAGCCAGTGTGAATGCAATTTGCCTAAAATGAGATTGGACGGGGCTTTTGAATATAATGTCCCGCTAGGTGAAGATGAAGATATAGATGACAAACAGGAAAGATCATTCAATCCTTATTTGTATAATGTATTAGGCAATTGGAGACCGAAAAAATCACACGCTTACTTAACAGGAAGGCATCACGGCGATAATCCAAATCCTAGGAATGCAGGATTCTTTGAAAATTTCAGGCCTTATTATGTCTTCAATACGACCCAAAGCAAATGGATCAAGAATACGGCTTATCTAGATAAATGGACTTTTGCATCGGAAATATCCCAATACAACCCTTACGGCCAGGAAGTAGAAAACAGGGATGCATTAAACAGGTATTCTTCTGCTCATTATGGATTCAATTATAAATTTCCTTTGGCAGTAGCCTCAAATACACAGTACAAAGAATTAGCGTACGATGGTTTTGAAGATTATGCAGGGAATGTTTGTGATAAATCAGCCCATTTTAATTTTAATGGAAAAGATGGTTTGAAAGAGAATGAGGTAATTATTTCTGATAAGCAATCACACACAGGCAGATACAGTATTAGGGTGTCTCCTGGCAAGAAAGCGACCATCACGAAGAAAGTAGTGACTTGTGCACCGCAAAACGGAACTTCAAGGACAATCAAAAAAGCTATCAGAACAAAAAAATAAAGAAAGAAAATGATACCATTCATAAAAAGAATAGTTTTTACAGTTATAACTTTTTTTGCTGTTGCCGGCACTTTTGCCCAAACTGATATTTCTAAAAATTACAGTGATAAGGAAATTGGTTTCGATCTTGCCAAGCAAACCGAAAAGCTGAAAAGACGTGATGCCAAGGCCGAATATACGGGGCAGGAAATAAGCAAGATGCGTGATATGTACAGCCGTATGTATTTGGATAAAAAGGCGAATGAGGAAAATGTGCTGAAAGAGATGCAACCTGCCGCTGTACAGAAATCGGGAACGGCAAGCCGTACGACTTTAGACAATATACCGCAATCGGAAAGAGATGCATTGGTTGCTTTGTATACTGCTACTAATGGTGGCAGTTGGACAAATACCGTTCAAAATAAAGGAGTATGGCCGGTTGGGAATTCAAGTGCCCAGGTTGTAAGCTGGGATTCGGTAACCCAGACAGGTTGGTTTGGAGTGACCGTTACAGATGGCCACGTCACTTCCCTTCGTTTGCCCTATAATGCGATGAACGGACCGTTACCGGCTCAAATTAGCCAATTGACTTATTTGAATACATTGGACTTGTCCAGGAATTTCACTCTTTCCGGTTCATTGATCCAGCAGGTTTACTCTTTAACGAAACTGGAATACCTGAATTTAGCTTCTACACACTTGACCGGAACCATTTCCGGCGGAATAGGACAGTTGATAAAACTTAAGTTTTTGGACTTATCCTTAACATCGCTTTCAGGATCCTTGCCTGTTGAGATTGGGCAATTAACAAATCTGGAATATTTTTACAGCCATAACGGCCAGCTTGGCGGTGTGCTTCCAAGTCAAATTGGGCAGCTTATCCGTTTAAAAGTACTGGACCTCCATTCAAATTTATTTACAGGAAGCATCCCTACCCAAATAAGGCTTTTAGGCAATCTTAAAACCTTGAACCTTTGCGATAATTTCTTATCGGGAATATTCGCGCCACTTGGTGTCGGGCAATTGGTAAACCTGGAATACCTGAACCTCTATGACAATCAACTGACCAACTTGATCGGTTTTGGGGATATTTCGAGCTTTATTTCCCTGAAGTTTTTGTATTTGTCCCAAAATCAGATTTCAGGCCCAATCCCTATTTTTGGAACACAAATGCATTATAACCTGCTTGTTCTGGATCTTTCCCGTAATAATCTTTCAGGCTCGATCCCGACACAGGTAAGCAATTTTGCCTACCTGGAGCACCTGTCTCTTAGTTTTAACCAATTATCAGATAGCATTCCTGCACAGATTGGGAACATGACAAAACTGAAGTACATAGTTTTAGGTTATAACCAGTTAACAGGGTCAATCCCATCCACTTTTGGTAATTTGTCAAACCTGGAACAGCTGATAGTATTTAATAACAAACTGTCAGGGACTATACCGAATTTAACAGGATTGATCAAATTAAAGGAGTTCCGTATTAATGATAATTTATTCCGGTTTGTAGATTTCCACAATCAGTATACGGCTTATATGGCGAATATCCCTACGCCTTTAAATTCGTTCTACGGATTTTATTATTCGCCTCAGGGCAAGACGGATTCGGAGGTAACTATAACACAGTCTGTTGGAAGTTCCGTAACGCTTACTATGTGTACAGACAACAGGTATACTACAAACGATACTTTTCAATGGTTTAAAGGGACGTATCCTGGTGGAGTCGCGGTTAACAGCGGTTTTTCAACAGCAAACAGGCAATTGGTTTTGTCCAATTTGACTGCTGCTAATGCTGGTGATTATTATTGTTTGTCAAAACATCCGCAAATTACGAATTCATCCAATTCTAACCACAACCTGGTACTGCAAAGGGAAGCCATACATCTTAATGTTGGAATTGTTTCTACATTAACGGAATGTACCGAAGGATTTGAAGGGCAGACTTTCCCTCCGGCGGGATGGCTTGTGCGGGATAACGGAGTAGGAACGGCCAATAATTGGATCGAGACAACAACAGCTTCTCTTGTGCATTTGGGATCGAAAGCGGCCTATGTGAATAATGAAGGCATTGGTGTGGGGAATACTTCAGAAGATTGGCTTATAACACCAAGGTTTACGGTACCAACCAATGGAGAACTGCAGTTTTTTGCAAAGCAGACCCTTCTCGGAAATAGTAACACGATTTATCAGGTAAGGGTTTCAACGGATCCGTTGCAAAATAATATGCCAGGGTTCAATCCGGCTCCACTGGCATCCTGGACTGAAGTAACACTTAATTCTCCTTTTAATGTGTTTGCAGAGAAAAAAGTTGATTTAAGCAGTTATGCAGGCCAATCGGTATATGTTGCTTTTGTTAAAGTATTTACCCAGACAAGCTCCAATATTGGAGACAGGTGGATTGTTGATGATGTTAGGGTAGTGCGGGAATGTAAAGCACCTACCCACCTTGACACACCGAATATTGGATCAACAAGTGTAAATTTATCCTGGGCAGAAAATGGCACGGCGACCCAATGGGAAGTAGAAGTCGTTCCGGCGAGTGGTAATCCAACGGGAGTAGGTGTACTGACATCTTCCAACCCATATACAGTTACAAATTTATTGCCTAATACTGCGTATGTATTTTACGTAAGGGCCGTTTGTCCTTCTTGTAACCAATTGACGAGTAACTGGTCGGAATCATTCCATTTTTCGACCACTCCTACTAATGCTTGTCCAGGGCCTAACCACTTGACCACATCAGGTTATTCCGGAACTTCAATTACCTTATCATGGAATGAAATAGGAATGGCCACTTCATGGGAATTGGTTGTTGAGCCAATAACGAGCGGTTATGGCAATCCTACGCCAACAACAGGCACAGTCATTACGGTCAACCAAAATCCAACATATACTGTATCCGGACTGAATCCAAATGTGGCCTATAGATTTTATGTGAGGTCTGTTTGCGGAGCGGGCAGCAAAAGCGAGTGGGTCAGCGAAGCCTTTAATCTTAATACGGTGTCCTGTATGGCGAATAACCCCAATTCCACTTATGTTACAGGCTTGCTCATTGCTTTGGTAAATGACCTCATTACTACTGTAAACAACGGTGGGACTGTTACAAGTGCTTATAATTCTCCACAGCTACAGGCTTTGGCACCCTATATCACCGATACAAATATTGGGATCTATAATTTTTCCTATGCGCCTAACATGGAAAACGGTTTTAGTTTCTCTTTCTCCAATCATGGTGGTACTCCGGATTTTATAATGGACTCTAATGTTCTTGGAGGAGCATTGATAACTGACATGGGAATTTTTGAATATTTGCCCCAAAATAATTATGTAGCAACCGGAGTTGCTTATTCCGGTAATGCCGGTTTGGTTACTAAAATCCGTCGTGTGTGCCATATTAATTTCTGTCCTCCTATTGCTTCTTGTACGGTGATCAATCCAAACTCGATCGAAGTAAACCGCTTGATGGTAAAACTTATCCAAAAGCTGATTACGCTAAGATCCGGCGGTATGACAGATGCCGCCATGAATGGTATCACCCTTCCGGAATTGACCTATTTGGCACCTTATATTTCTGATGGCATTCCGGGGATTTATAATTTTGCGTCGACAACTATTCAGCCGGGGAATCAATTGAGTTCCATCCAATTTTCATTTTTACCGAATGAGATAACTTATGATGTATATTTTGCAGGCTGGCAGAGTGCATTCGTAACAGATACCAATTATCAATTGAACCTGACCGGTTATACCGATTCTTCAGCCTATATGCAGATCAATGATAATATTTTCAACAATACGATCGTAAAAACAATCAAGATAAAGCACGTAGAGTTTTGTCCTGATGAGATGTTCTGTAAAAAACATATTGCTATTGTTGTAGATGAATCGGCTTCAATTGATGAGAGCGAAGCCAGGAAAATCAAAAAACAGCTCAAGAATTTTGTAACGGAACAAGCCAACGCCAATTTCCTTGTAGGGTCTAATACTTACGTATCGCTTATTGGGCTTTCAGATAAAGACAATGATATCAGGACTGACAATGTTATCGGTTCAAGTAAAATTTTGCCATCAGGGCTAACGAATTATACCAATTGGATCAATAAGTACAGGCTTAGGGACAATACGACAGCAATCCCTAATCCTGGAGCCGGCCCAAATTCCGATTATTGGAACAGTGGATTATCCAAGGCGCTTGCCATCAAAGCCGATATTGTAATTCTTATCACAGACGGTTGTCAAACGGCAAATGCAGCTGCTCTAAAAACGACCATGGGTAAGTTTAAAAACAACAACAATACCCCAAATGGGCCGCAGCTTTATGTTATCGGTATTGAAAACGGTTTCTATGTTGACGAGTCGACGGTAGCCAACAAAATGAGTATTGCTACTGAAAGGGATTCGGAAAACAATCCTAACCTGAATCCAAGCCTGTCAAGAACAGAACCTGAAGCCAGGGCTGCCGGATTCCTGAAAAAATCATTGAAGTATCTGTTGAATTACCCAGGGGCTTCTTATCCGGAAGCATCAAAGTATGGTATTTTAGGTGCCGATTATTACGGGCACGAAGATTTCAGGTTTTTAGGTAATGAAAAAGATTATTTATACAACGAATTGGTCAGAACAGGATTAACCTGTGGAGACAAGATGCCTACGGAAAATTGTGACGATTGTTACGGTTACCAGCCAATTCCGGGCAAAACCTATATTTTGAGTGCTTGGGTAAAACAAGAAAGAAGAGACCAAACCCTTACCTATGAGACCTTAAATCCTCAGGGCGCTTTTATTGGTATAAAATTGGAATTCAGGCAATCCAATGCAGACGGGACACCGGATGTAACATCATCATATGCTACAGATTTGAGTAATAATATTGAATGCGCTCCAGATCCGAGCAGTGAGATTATAGAAGGATGGCAGCGTATTTTTAAGAAATTCACGATTCCTCAGGATTCCGAATTCTTCAATATAAACATTATCAATCAGGACGAAGGGATGGCCTTGTATTTTGATGACATACGCATCCATCCAATTGACGGTAGCATGAAATCTTTTGTATACGATCCTGAAACCTACAAATTGATGTCCGAATTAGACGAGAACAATTACGCCACATTCTATGAATATGACAAAGAAGGTGGTTTGATAAGGGTTAAGAAAGAAACGGCCAAAGGTGTCAAAACAATCCAGGAAACACGTTCGGGTAACGTTTTAAAAGAGTAAAATGAAATATAAAACAATATATATCCTATTGACCGTATTCTTTAGCTCGTGTTTCTGCCTGCAGGCACAGACGGTTGAAGAGGTTTTGAAAAAAGTCAATACAGAATATACCAGCAAAAAATGCTTAAGTTATACTTCGAGCTATAACTTATATAAAAAAGCAACGGATAAAAAGGCATATGAGTCTTATAAAGGTATTTTTCAAAAAAACATTTCCAACGCGGTTTACCAGAAAATCGATAAAACCGAATTCGTGTTGAAAGGAAATGTTTGCCTGAAGATAATGCATCCGGATAAGCTTATTGAAATTTCAAAAGCGGAGCCGTTTGTTTTGGGAGAGTTTTCCATTCAGCCTTTATTTGAATATTGTAAGGTTAAAGAATTCAAATCCAATGCGGGTTTTTGGACAATTGAATTGGAGCCGAAGCAATTTACAGATCTTCCGTATTCCAAGATTGTGGTTACGGTGAGTAAAAGCTTTTTTATAACCAAGCAGGTGTTTTATTTCAATTCAGGTATTGACTTTTCAAAGGACCACCGTAAAAATGATATTTCTTATCCCGTACTGGAAATCATCCATTCCAACCATAAAAGGGACAAAATAGCTGACGGCATTTTTTCGTTGGGGAAGTTTGTCTCATTTGAAAAGACCGGCATAAAACCATCATTACAATATTCTCAATACAACATCGAAGATTATCGTTAAAATTCTATAAAAACCAGGAAAAATGAATCGATTGCAAAAATATTTTTCAATTTTAGTAGTACTCATCTCTTACTTGACAAATGGGCAAACCACAGTTATTGATAAACAACATATAACAGTAACTTCTCCTATTTTAAGCGGGGCTACTCTGGTAACGAACCAAGTTGTCAGCGTACAGGATCCCTTACTTTCAAACCCAAATCCCACAACTTTTACCAGTGTTAATTCTTGTGCGAAAATTCATTTTGGTTTTGATGATTCGGTATTCGATAATATCAAATTCAGTAAAGTCTATAAAGCAAGGATTACGCTTGAAGTTTCCAGCTACGGAATCAATAATGCCCTTTTAGGCAGTGTTGAAACCATCGTGTTGGAAACAGAACACAATAATGTGAATGATGAGCTCAAGGTAAAGGATTTTGCCATCCAAAAAGTGTCTGGGGCACACAAGATCAGCGTTAAAATTAAAGATATTAAGTACCTTAATTTCAGCAATGTTGCCATAACGGTAAATACGAATGAGAATTCGGCGTATTTGAAATTGACTTTTGAAACGGACAGGTACTATAATATTGCTTCTACGAAACTTAGCCTGAAAGAAGAACTGGTTACTTATACTAACAGCTTGACACCGACAGTAACATTGTCCGGCGGTCAAACCGGTAATGCCAATGAATTGCAAATTAGCTGGCAGATTTTAAACAACGGAAAACCTCCGGTTGAATACGAATTGGAATGGACATGGATCGACAACTACAATACGACCTTAAGTACCATTTTGCCAAAAAATCAAATAGCACTAACAGAAGCTGATTTTTTAAGGAACAGTACCAGGATACAAACCAGTACCATGTCGTATAGGATTCCTTTGGTTTATAATAAAGGGTACCTTATTTACAGAGTAAGGCCGGTGGGCAGGTTCTTATCGGATGTTTCCAGGAATTATTATGGAAACTGGACCACAAGCTTTGAGGAAAATTATAAATTCGTGCAAGACTGGCCGAATGTTACCGAAATCAATATTGCCCATGAAAAAGGAGGCAAAAACTGGCAATTCCAATCTTCTTATGCTGAAGAAGGAAAGAAAAAAGACGTAATCAGTTATTTTGACGGAAGTTTACGCAACAGGCAAACCGTTACCAAAGTAAACACCAATAATCAAACCGTTGTTGGGGAAGTAATTTACGACAACCAGGGTAGGGCGGCCATTGAAGTACTGCCTACGCCTGTAGTGAGCGGTGCGCTTAAATATTTCAAGGACCTGACCTTAAACGAAAGCGACAAATTGTTTACACACAATGATTTCGATTGGGAAAAGTCAAATTCACTTACCTGTGTACCAAGCTTAATTAAAGGAATGTCCAAAAGCTCCGGTGCCAGCAAGTATTATTCGGAGTTCAATCCAAATCAAACCGGATTACAGAAATTCATCCCGGATGCCAAAAAATATCCTTTTTCCCAAATCGAATATACTCCGGACAATACTGGAAGGATACGAAAAAAAGGAAGTGTTGGGCCAGAACATCAAATCGGCAGTAGCCATGAGATGACTTATTTTTATGCAACCCCTACACAGGAGGAGTTGAACCGCTTGTTTGGGTATAGAGTTGGTAATGCTCTGCGATACAAGAAAAACATGGTTGTTGACCCGAATGGACAGGTAAGTGTGAGCTATCTGGATCCTCAGGGAAGGACAGTGGCCACCGCGCTTGCAGGCGATGCACCAAAAAATTTGATTGCTTTGGATGAAGTAGTCAACTCGCCTAGGTTAACCTTGAATATCCTGGAAAACAACAATCCCTTTCCAACGGGATCTAACGGTATTTTGAATGACGGGATTCAATTTAATTCAGTCATTACAATCCCGAGGCAGGATAACCTAAAATTGTCTTACAATGCCAGCTTGACCAATTCTTTTTACAAGGCTGTTTGTACCGATAAAAAATACCCTTTCGTTTATAATATCAACATCTCTTTAAAAGATGATTGTGGTTTCGAAAGAATAACCGGAGGTCCGTTGAACCTAAATTTAGGGGCAGAAAATTTAAATGGGACTGTTCCTTCAGGCACCGTGTCAGTAAGCCAAAACAACATATTGGCAAACTCATTGAGCATCGGAACTTATAATATTTCAAAAAAACTGATCCTGAATCAGCAAACTTTGGAGAATTATGCCAATGATTATATCCAGGCCATTTCAGTAGACGGGCCATGCAAGCCGACTTTTTCTTTTAGCAACTCTTTAAGCAGTATTGCAGATTGTAATACGACTTGTTCCCAATGCGAAAAGAATTTAGCGGCAAGTTATTTAACTGTTCCAGCTGATATTACGGCATTTAATGCTCTTTTTGTAACGCCTGAGGATGTGTTGGGCAATATTTCACTACGAGAATCTTACATTGTTAAGATGGAAGTGAATTATGTGCACCAGGCCTTGACTGCTTTGTTTCCGGGTGTGACATTCCAGATAAGCGGCTCAACCATTACCAATAATGCAACCGATCCGATAGTACAGGAGCAAATTACTTTTGCGACAGAACAATTTGCAGCTGAATTCGTTCAAGTGCTGAAAGCTTGTAGGGATTTATGCAAAAGCCCGGTTTCTATTTGCGAATCAAATTACGAATTGTTGTTATCCGATGTAAGCCCTACCGGACAATATGGTAGTATTGAAGGATTGGCTGATGAGACTACGGATGCACCTGATTCTGACGAAAGCGACGATATCCCGGTGGCTACGCCTGTAGATGGGTTCAACCCAGGTTCTTTAACCGTTTTTGATGATAAGAACGGATTGTCCTATGAAGGTACTTTGCCGCTTACCACATATGCCGCTCCAACTTCGGATGGAGGAAGTTCATCAAGTTCGACAGCAACTGTAAATTATTCTAAAGCCAGCTGGAGGAATCCGATTCCGCAATACCAGGACGAAAATGGCAATGAGGCATGGGTACCGCTAACCAAAATCGATGAAACCACATACGAACCGGCAGTCTTGCACCACTCTCAAGTGGAAGAGAGACCGGCAGGTTCCGGGCACTATTTCATAAGGCCTCAATTTTTAAAGGAATTCACGGATTTTTATGCCAACTGGGATCCTAATTGGGCCAAGTCATTGGTTATCCATCATCCGGAATACCATTATTACCAGTATTTTACCAGTTTGTGTAACTTACAGGGTAATACAATCAATACCGATACTTTTGACGGCCAGCTGCGCGATATCGAACAATACAATGACACTGCAAAAAATTTCATTGATGATATCTATACGAACATAGGTCCTGCCAATGCGACTTCAACATCAAGCCCGGCTTCGGTTGACCCTTTTTATAAAACACAATATCCTGTAGAAACTGCGGCAGAATATAAAGTAAGGCTTGCCCTGATGAAGGAAGCCTTGTTCCACAATTATGACGGAATGAAAGTGCAGGGCTACAAACTGAATTTATTGGCTACGGCCTATTATTTTGCAAAATATTCCAACGGCTTCAGCCCAGCGGCCAACATTCAGGCTTTTGCCACTACGTATGGAACTATTGGCGCCAATTCCCCTGGAGTGTATGTGGATAATTTCCTAACATTGGTTAATGCTTTAAACAACAACCAGAAGAATATGTTTTGGAAGAATTTTGTAAGCTACTACACTTCTTTCAAAGAAAAAACAAAAACTGTCTTTTCGCATATTTATGCCAAAAAATACAAAGGATACAACGATTGCATCAATAATCCGGAAAACACGGATACTTTCCAGACCATTTTCCTGAAACAAAATGATGCACTCTACAATAACTTTGCAACGCTTTACCCGCTGACACAGCCGGCAGTGGTTGCAGGAGCCTGGACTGGCGATGTGTGCAACGGAACCAGCCTGGCGTATTACAAAGAAAAAAACAAAAGATTCATTTCTGCGGATTACGGCTACAACTCAGGGCTTCCTGATGATGTTATCGCGGCAGGAGCAAATTCAGACGCGGCTTCGGGGATATTTGCAGAAACCGGTAAATGTCCATTGGTTTTTGACCTTGAAAACTTCCTGAACGGCCTGGTAGGGTTCCAGGATACGGCTTTAAATGTTCAATCCGGCAATACAAGTTATAGCAATACTCAATCGCTTTTGTCAAGTACACCGGTCAATTCGATGCAATACCTGACTACGAATCTTTACAATGCTTTAGGCGGGCCATTTACCGCCGGGAATTATTCTGGTGCCGGAACAGAACTGATATCAAGTGCTATCGTATCTTCTGCCTTAATGAATGTTACGGTAGGAACTGCATCCCAAAAAATCACATTGAAGATCATCACCCCAAGCGGTACTTTTGTACATCCTTGTAATCCAACCCTGGCGGCGCCAAACTGGAATAATTACCTGCAAGGGGCAAGTGCCTTCAAAATAACCGAATTTAAGAACCTGTATTATGTGACAGGCTCTTACAATTCGCTTAACCCTTATAAATTCAGGGTCGTTGCCAAAATAGAAAGAACAGGCAATCCGGCAGATAATTGTGTTCCAGAAGAAATTATTATTGAAGGGACTACTGTTGCCCCTATCGGAGAATGTCTGATTGATAACAATGGTTCGGTTTTAAATGGTAATAGCGAAACGCAAGCGGGAGGCGGATGTGCCAATAAGACCCGATTTGAAAACGGATTGGTCAAACTGATGAACGAATTGCGTACCAACCATGTTTTGACTTCTACAGCTCCAATTACTGTTTCTGCCAATAATTATTGTTATGATGGTACCGTAATTCCGGAAATCCTGCATGCTGATAATATCTCAACAACGGCTTCATGGTTTGTTTCCGGAAGTTCCTTGAACTTACAGGTTTCAAGCGGAAGCAGTTTTACCGTAAATTATACCCCGGGATTCAATCTGAACCTAATCAGCAAGGTAACTTCCATTCAAATAGGAAACCAGCTTGATACAGGCAACAATACGTACCCGGTTACTATTTATTACCTGAATTCGGCTAATACTTTACAATCCTTCACCGGGACTATTTCTTATCTGGATTTTGGCTGCGTATGTAAAGAACGTATGTATAAGCCAAAGCACAATGCAGAGGTAAACCTCCTGGCGCTTATCAATCATTTATGGAGCCAAAGAGAGACTATCAACGAATATGGAGGAATAGAATATTCAGAGGAAATACTAGATCCGGTTTGTCCTTCTCTCAGCACTTGTGAAGGAATCCACAATGCAAGCTTGACGAACTTTACATCAACAGCCCACGACGGATTGTATTTTTCTTTTGACAAAAAAGGGGATTGCCGCTTTAACCTGGATTTGTTCAACTATCCGGACAGGGCTTGTTTGGCAAGTGATTTCAGCCAGCAGGTTACTCATTTTACTGATTTTGAAATTACCCAAAACCTGGGTAACGGCAAGTATGCCTTTAAAATAAAAGCCCATTATAACGGCTATTATTCAGGATGTGGAATAAAAGGACAAGGAAGTCCAATGGCAAATTATCCGGCAGGAGAAAGATATTTTACAGGAACTGTCAATTGTTTGAATGTTAAGTGTGAAATCCTGGAGACCTTAAAAGAAGCTACCCGTGCAATGCTTGCCGATTTGGTGGTGCAAACTTCCGTAGCTGACGGTTTTGTCCCTGAAGGGTTTAACTTCTATGCGCAATACATACCACAAGACCCGACCATTTTGCCACAAGATTCTGTCGGGATCAAAAATTATTATGCCAACCAGACAGAAAACGGTACGCAAATAGGATTTAATTTCAAGAAAACAGCCAACTGTGACCTTTCGTTCCTAATACCAAATACGCAGATCTCACAGATTACCAGTATCAATGATGTTACGTTCAATGAGACTCTGGATGCTTTTACGGCTGAAGTTTCAACAACCAACGGAACGGTGATTGCCAGAGGTACTATGAGTTGCCTGGTGGTAAATGAGTGTTATAAAGAAGTAGAAGTTCCTTGCAAAACATGTATCCCAAAACCTATTGAAGCGGTTTCCTGTTCTGCAGCATGGAGCGAATTTGTTTCTACTTTCTACAACGGGCCTAACGGAAATATCCAGGAAATCATCATGGCCAATTTCCCGGATGATATTGCCAGTATGTCAGACTTGAAAGCCGCGGCCAAATATTTCTGCGAAGCCAATTACGCTTACCTGTATACTTATTATTTAAGATACCTGAACACTTTCGGATTAGACAATCAGGCTTCAGACGTGAACGATCCTTTGTTTATAACCTTGGCTGAATTCGGTTCCACAAAACTAAGATTCGGTTATGAAGGAACCTACGCTGCCATTACGGCTTACCAAGCGTATATTTCGGGGCAAATTGCAAACCCTCAAGGGAATACCTTGACATGGATGCAATATGTTGACCAGGTGTATGTTGTGGAAAATGACATTTGTCCTGTCGCTCCGCCAATCCCTACGATAACACAGCCTCTTATTGCTATTAACGAACCGTGTAACCAGTTTGCCAGCAATGTTTTGAATACGTATACGTCTCAAGTATTGCAATCGTTATTGGAGCAGAAAAAACAACAGTTTAAAACGGATTATATCAATGCTGCAATTGCGGCAGTGAATGAAACTTTTACCAAAGAAGGTTTCGATGGTGAATACCAATATACTTTATACTACTATGACCAGGCAGGTAATTTAATCCAGACGGTTCCTCCTAAAGGAGTGCATAGGTTAGCAACAACATCAACCACCAATAACGCGGTTGATGCGGTAAGGCAAAATGACCCGGCTGCGGATTATATAACCAATCCTACAGGTGTGGCAGTTTCGCCAAGCCATACTATGGGGACAAAATACAAATACAACTCATTAAACCAACTGGTTTGGCAATACACGCCGGATGGAGATGAAACCCGTTTTGCTTACGACGGATTGGGCAGGATCATTGCTTCCCAAAATGCGAAACAGAAAGAACTTTCTGAAAAGAATGCCCAAAACATCTTCAGTTATACCCGTTATGACGGTTTGGGGAGAATTTTTGAAGCAGGCCAGCTCGAAGGTAAAGAGGAACCGATTTCCATTAACGACTATGGAAAACTGGTGTATACCAATAGCAACCAGGAAGTCCCTGTAGATGCAAGCCCGAGCGTGCCGGTTACGCCTTTCCCTGATAATGTGGCTACTGATTTCGTTGAAGTAACCAAGACAAAATACGATGAACCATTCAATGGTTCTGACCAATGGTTCTCTGATTACAATGAAGGCAACAGTTTCAAAAGAGTTACCGGTATCTTGTCTTTCGATCAATTGAATCCTTCCATAGCAGAAACCGATTACAACAATGCCATCTATTATGATTATGACGTTCATGGCAATGTAAAAGAGTTGGTTATGGATATTAATGATCCGGTCCTGAAGAGTAAAAACCATAATATAAAGAAAGTTGTTTATGATTATGATCTGATAAGCGGTAATGTAAATACGGTTACTTACCAACCTAATGATTCGGACGAACAATTTATCCATAAATACAAGTATGACGCAGATAACAGGATTGTCGACGTCCTGACAAGTAGGGATAATGTGATTTGGGAAAAAGAGGCCAAATACGATTATTATGCTCATGGGCCTTTGGCGCAAACCCTTATCGGTGACAAAAAAGTACAAGGGTTAGATTATATCTACGCATTGCAAGGATGGCTTAAAGCAGTCAATTCTGAAAAAATAGGATATCTTAATGATGCCGGCGGCAATGGTGTTGCCACAAATTCGAGCTCAAATTATGTAGCACAGGATGCTTTCGGTTTTGCCTTGAATTATTATCAGAAAGATTATAAATCGATAGGATCAACTGCTTCTCCAATTGATAATAAGGTGTTTAGTTATACAATTGATCAAGGGATGTCGAATTCCTATGACTTGTATAATGGAAATATAAAGGAAATGGCAACGGCACTTCTTGACCAGGGCCAGAACTTCCTGCCTTCGCAATTTAACTACTATCGTTACGATCAGTTGAACAGGATATCTTCAATGGGAAGTAAGGCTATCTTTAACGATTTTGATAAGGCTTACATTCAATCTGTGCCTTCAATTGAAAGTTCCTATGCATACGATATGAATGGTAACCTGCAAAAGCTACAGCGTTCAGCCTTTAAGGATAACACTTACAGTACAACCTTTGCGATGGATGCGTTCTCCTATAATTATCCGGATAACAATAACAACAGGTTAGATCATATTAATGACGATGTGCAAGATGGTGAGTTTGACGGGGATATAGACAATCAGAAAGACGGAAATTATAAGTACGATATGATTGGCCAGTTAATTCGTGACGAGCAGGAAGGCCTGGATATCGACTGGAGAGTTGATGGAAAAGTGAGCGAGGTTCGAAAAGATAACGGGCAAATAATTACTTTTAAATACGACGGATTAGGAAACAGGATCGAAAAAATCGTATCTGAAGGTAAAGGAAAAAGAAAGATAACATATTACCTGCGTGATGCCCAGGGGAATGTCCTGTCGGTTTACGATTACGATGAGCAAGATGGCAAATTGTATTTGACTGAAAATTCTATTTACGGCAGCACCAGATTGGGTATCGAGTCAGTTGGAGCGGCATTGCCAAACAATGGTGTTATTGAAGGACCATTGATGAAAATGGAAGCAAGCGCACAAAAATCAGCACCGGTTAATGTAGTAAACAATGTAACTACGACAATACCTGTTTTAGGAGGCTTGCGTTTTGACAACGATTCGGATAGTGTAAATTGGGATAGTTATTCGAACCTGAATTTCTTTAGCAATTTGGGAGCGATGACTGAAGAGGTTGTCATTAACAGTAACCTGCAATTTGATAAAAATAATTTTGCCGATGGCCAGAAAAGGGATTTTGTAATCATTCAAAATGACAATCAACCTACGGAAAGGCAATATTATAACAGTAACGTACAGATCAAGATTATTAAAGAAAACGGGAACTACAAACCACAGGTGGTCGTAGAGACTTACCACAGGAATTACTGGAGGGTAAAAAGATTCCGTAAATGGAGATTCAGATGGGTATGGCGTTTCGGCAGCCACATAAAAAGGACTGTGTACACCCTAAAAACGGGTATTCCGGAAAATGAATGGAACATGAACCTGAGATTAAGTTACGACAGTAACACTAAAGTGTACTATCCGGAACTTATGCTTAACGGAAATCTTTATGAAAATAAAGACTTTGACACCACAAGTAACGCACAAGGGTATAATTCAGATACGTATGCCAATTACCCGGCTCCGGTTTATGCCAACAATAAAATGGGGGATTACTCCAAAGATTATGGAAGAAACGATGAATCTAATATAGTATACAACGGAACTTCTGTATTGGCGAATGTTTGTGATTTCAGTTATTCGATAGACAAACATCTAAAAGATGAGGAAGACCCTAAACGAGAGCATATTTTCTTATTTGACGGGCAAACCTTAACTGATGGTAAAAAAGTACAAGGGTACAGTGCCACTTATCCGATGGTCATGAACATTCCGGTAGGGGCTAACAATACTCCTGGATTGCCTAACAACCATATATTTGACAATGACGCTTCCCATTATTGCGGTTCGGGCGTATTGGATTCAGATGGTGACAATATCAATGACTATACGACTACTGGAGCGAAACTGGACAATTGTCCTTATACTTATAACCCACTTCAGGAGGATCAGGATAATGATGGAGTAGGAGATGCTTGCGACAATTGTAAATCAACAGCAAACGCACTTCAGGAAGACCAGGACAATGATGGAGTAGGTGATGTTTGTGATAATTGTGCAACAACATTCAATCCGGAACAAGCGGATTCGGATGGTGACGGTTATGGTGATGTGTGCGACAACTGTGCCGCAGAAGCAAATCCTGATCAGGCAGATACCAACAATAACGGTATTGGAGATATATGTGAAGGCGACGACCAGGGAATGGGATCTTCTTTGTCTATCTTCTCTAAAAAAGCGTATTACAGATACGTCGGAGATAAACGATACGAGTTGTCCAACCATTTAGGAAATGTCCTTTCAGTTATTACCGACAGACCTTTATTTGGCAAGCAGATTACTGCTTCAACATTCTCTGTTTTACCGGACGTAATCAGCTACAACGATTACTATCCTTTTGGAATGCTAGTGCCAAACAGGCATGGGTCAGGTACAGCCTACCGTTACGGGTTTAATGGTAAGGAAAAAGATGACGAGATTAAAGGTGGTGGAAACAGTCTGGATTTTGAGAACAGAATGCACGATCCGAGAGTGGGAAGGTTCCTTTCTTTAGATCCAAGGATAAAGCAATTCCCTCAGATGTCACCTTATGCTTTCGCCTCAAACAATCCGATTTATTACGAAGACCTTGATGGAGAAGGGCCAATACCATTCAGATTCAAAGACAAACTCAAGAAAGACTCTTGGTATGTTACAGGTTTCCTTGCTGGTTTGGGTGATGGAATCATCGAAACTTTAGACATGGCGGCAGGAGCTGTTCAGTCAAGCGCTGCCTGGACACCTTGGAATCCATATGCATGGACTGATAGCGCCAAAAAAGTCAGGGCCGATCATATCGAAATGGGCCAAATGGTTGTCAAACTATTTAGCAGCAGTGACTTAAGAGACAAGATGTATGCCAGTATCAAGAAAGAAATCGGGGTTTGGTTCGATCAGAGTACGTTCCAAGGAACTCCAGCAGAAGCCGGATATCAGCACGGAAAAATATTATTCGATGTTTTATCAATGTTTATCGGAGTCGGGGAAGTCAAGGCATTTGTCAAAACCGGGGAATTTTCAGCAGATGCACTAAAACTTCTTCGGAGATCAAGAAAGGCCATAGTAAAAATGCTCAAGCCTTGCGGTTGTTTTACTGCCGGAACACTGGTTTATACGGAAAAAGGGTATAAGAATATCGAAGACATAAAAGTCGGCGACAAAGTTTGGGCCTATGACGATGCGACAGGGAATTTGGCCTTAAAAGAAGTAATCGATACTTTTACGAGAGAATTCAAACAAGTTTATAGGATTTATTTCGGAGATGAGATTTTAGAGGCTACACACGAACATCCTTTCTTCATTGGAGGGAAATGGCTTAAAGTCGACGAACTTAAGGTAGGTGATTTGCTTACATTGTATGACGGCACTACCAAAGCTATTTCAAAAATAGAATTAGTTGAGGGCAACACTAAAGTATATAACTTTACGGTTGACCAATACCATACCTATTATGTTTCGAAACAAAATGTGTTGGTGCATAATGGCAAGCCTTGTGACTTTGGCTTTATGTGGCAAAAATCTAAAACGGTATTAACAGATGTTTTGACTAAAAGTATCCATGGAGATATATTCCATAAAGGCAAAAAGTTAACCGAAATTGGTTTTGAAGTTTCAGATGAAGGAGAAATATTTTATAAAATAGTAGGGAAAAAAGTCTCTAAAGAACAAGAGAAAATAGTTCAAAAGGCTTTTGAAGATCGGCTAAAAGACCCAAGTTTTAAAAGCGAACTTAAAGAAAAAGCTCAGGACATGTTGGATAGTGGGGCTTTTAAAGGAAAAGACAGAGAGAAAAAATTGCAAAAAATAGTAGATAAACTATAAACCGCGGACAGCTCTAATGGTTCTATTTAAATATCATAAATAATAATTTACTTATTTTAGTAAGTATTCAGAAAAACCAAAATGCAATGACTTTTTCAGATTTTATATTTAATGGCAAGTTAGGTGACCTGAGCGTTGGGGGTACCACTTATGGAAAAACCAACCTGGATTTAGTTCAGGAAGAAGATGGGGATATACCGGGCTTATATGAAGTTCTTAATGAAGAGCAATATTTCCAGGTGTCCACTATTAAGAATACGATAGTCGGAATCACATTTGATTTTGAATACGATACCGAAAAAAGCTATCCTATTCATTACCAAGAGAATAATTACCGTATTGGATTCAATACGGCATATGCAGATTTTGTTGCTTTTTTAGAAACTTCTCACATAGACTTCAAAAGCACTACCGAAGAAGGCAATCATACTATATTTATAAGCGAGAGCAAACTTAATTTATTGTTCTACAACAATTTATACAAAGCTTCTGTGTTTGATTTGGATCTTTACAATACATTAACAAAAAACAAATGATGAAAAAGTTTTTAGTCCTATTATTTTTCCTGCCTATAGTTGTTTACTCCCAAAAACGGGATAAATATGATCAATTGCTTACAAAAATGCAAATCAAACAGCAATCGGAAATGATGGTAAACAGCATGATCGATGCGTATGCCAAACAAAAACCAAACATCCCTGCGGCGGTTTGGCAGGACATCAAAAAACTGCATTTTAACGATGTGTACCTGAAGGAAGTCAAAAAAGTCTTTCAGGAAAATTATACGGAGGCAGAAGTCAAGGACCTGATGGCTACAGTAGATAAATATGGCATTAACGCCTACAAGCCAAAGCCCGCCATCACCGAAAAATTATATGAAGTAGGCAAAAATTTCGGCAAGTCCGTAGGCATTCAAATTCAAAACCGGCTGAAAAAACTGGGGTATTAAGAATCCAAGCCTAAAATAACGGCCAACAATCAAAATCCTAACCCTAAAAAGTTAGGATTTTTTTATAGGACTGTTTTGCATAGCCTCGTGTACCGTTTGCATAGCCTTGTGTAGTGTTTGCACAGCCTCATGTAACGTTTGCATAGCCTTGTGTATCGTTTGCACAGCCTCATGTAACGTTTGCACAGCCTTGTGTACCGTTTGCATAGCCTCATGTAACGTTTGCACAGCCTCGTGTACCGTTTGCACAGCCTTGTGTAGTGTTTGCACAACGCCTTGCAGTAACGAAAAAAGCAACCCAATGAGTTGCTTTTTTTTATATAAAACGGTACGGTATTACCGTGCCAAATGCACTATCCTCTTCTCTTTGTTAAAATACACTTCCACCGAATCGTTGTATACCTTCCGGATAAACATACCGTCAACCTGATCGTTTTTCCTTAGCTTGTAGAGCCTGTTTTCTATTTTGACCAAAATAAGTTCTTCTTTCCGCTCTCTTGATTTGATATAGCCGTAATAATGAATCTCAGGCCATGCCACCACTTCCTTCGGTTTTATGATTTTAGGTTGTGAAGGTGTTATTTTCCGGGGAACCGATGGTTTAAAATCAATAGGTTTTTCAACCGGAGCGGTACTTTTGTTCAGAAACGGGTCCCTGCCGATGGCCTCCAGGGCAAATGTATCCTTTTCGATTTTGCTGAAATTGACATTCGCCTGGTCCTGGATCCCTTTCAAAGTCATCTCATCCGAAAAGAAATATTGGCTGGCCGCCCTATAAGCCACGGTACCCCACAGTCCTAAAACCACCAGTATCAAAGCAATATTGATTTTCTTTTTTGACATATTGCAATCCTCTTAACCGACAACAAACTTACGTATCACACTTGGCACGCTGGTATTTCCGGCCTTATCTTTTGCTACAACCCTCCAATAATAAGTCCCGGCGCTAAAGGACTGCGAATAGGTAGTCTGAGGAGCATCTGCTGACAGAAAAGGCGCAGTAGCAAAATTGTCATTGGAAAACTGGACCATATACGTAACGGGAGACATAACAGATCCTGAATCCGCCGGGTTTGTCCACGTAAAAGTGATAGTAGTGTTAGGCGCCAACACCGGAGTCAGGCTGTCAGGAGGTGTTGAACCCTGTGCGAATCCCGGTTGGTTCGGAACTGTCCTGTCCAGGGAAAATTTCCTGTGACTATATTGCAGTGTTTCAGTATCGTTGTTGGCGTTTTTGGCCTTAACCCTCCATTCGTAAACGCCATCTGCCAATCCGGGATTGTTCATCGTTACCGATGTCCCTGTGATAGTCGGGTTTTGAAATGCCTGCTGCCCGTTGGCTACGTTCACCACCTCAATACTATAGCTGGTAGCATTGGTCAGGGTTAGCCAATTTAAGGTAACATTGGTAAAATTGATAAAAATATCATCATCAGGGCTTGACAAAACCACCTGCTGGTTGGTCAGGTCATCCGAAACAAACATCGTAAAGGACGATTGTACGGAATACGCAGATTGGTAGGCAAAATTTTCGCCTCTCACCCGCCATTGGTACACACCTTCCGACAATGGGTAAGTAAGGCTCGTTTTGTTTTCCACCAACGAATCCAGGACGACAGTTTGGTTTGCGGCAAAAACCTGCACACGGTACTTATCGGCTCCTTTAAGGCTGCCCCATTGGAATTTGGCCACATTGCTCTCTATTTCTTCTCCATTAAGGGGAGCAATGGTCTGAACCGTATCATTGCTGATATCGTCTTCCAGGATATCGTCACAGGAAAAAGAAACCATTGCAAGGGCAACCAGTAGTATTTTATTTATTGTTTTCATAGTTTTGAAATATCATTTTTAAGTGTAAGACTTCGTCGTTATTATTTTTTTTTGTGGTATAAAAATCCATACTGACCATTCTTGAGAGATTAAAGTTTTTCTCAAAATCATACCCTAGCTGCAACAGCTGGTTAGCACCTCCGGTCACATCGAGTTGGTTGGTGGCTATCGTATAATTTTCGTCTGAAAAAACATGGATCGGCTGCAAATCATGAATCGATACATTTGGTTTTTGGGAAGCAAAACTTACCAGGCCCTGCTGCACCATTTCTTTCGATGTGCCTTCCTTTCCGATAATCTTATCCAAATAGGCCACATCTTCCATCAAACCATTGGCATTGCTGGCTTTTTTATTAAGGTCGTCCACTTTGGCAGTAAGCGTCCTGTGTTCCCCTATCACTTCCAATAATGTTTTGAAAGATCTTTTGTATGCCGTAATCGAAAGCATGACAAAAATCACCGCAAGAGCCATGCACTTTTTCTTATAGGAATATTGCTCAAACATTTTTTAATGTAATTTTTATCTCAAATTGAGACTTGTTCTTCTTGTCCTTTTTCAGGCTTATGATCTCGAAATGCCCAATCCATTGCATCTTTTTCAACCCTTCCATCCAGTCATTGAAAGAAGATTCATTAAAAGTTTCCCCTTTTACAATTATGGTTTTAGACTCGAAGAGCATTTTTTTATTGGCCTTTATTTCTTTGTTCGAAGGAATGATATTTACTTCATTCAGCGACAAATCGGAAGGAATCCCTTTCATGAGCTCGTATCCGTAATAGGAAAGGAATTTAGACGATAAGAACCCCGATTCTTTTAATATGCTGAGTTTGTTTTCCTTTTGCTGTTCAAGATCCAGGATTTTCTGATACGATTGGTTTGAGTATACATTCTGCAGGTTCAGTTCTGCATTTTTTGAACCGTAATACTGTATCAGCAGGTAGCTGGTCAGTAATGATACCAGGAAACCCACAAGCATGGCCGCCCCAAAAAAGTTAAACGCTTTTTTGTATACGATTTCTTCCACGTTTAAGGATTCGTTTTTAGTCTTGGATACCTCCGATGGCTTTAGGAAAAAATGGATCAGGGCACCGTACAACGGCAGGGTCTTATTTGAAATCGAGTCTTTCCCGATCGTATAATCCTCTTTTTTGACAGGTTCCGGCAATTTCGAGAACCCTACCAGTTTTTCCTCTTCAAAATCCAGCACCAAATCACCGGAATGCAAGGTTTTCTTTTGGATAGCATGCTGCAATAACGCCGAGAGGAAAGAGCCGACATAAATATCTATAATATGGAAATGGCTCTTTTGAAGCCCTGTAATGGTTTCTTCAACCGCATTCCTTCTGCAAAAACTGATGAAATTACTATTCCCGCTTTTGAAGCTGGTGTAATAAATAGCCGCATAGTCAATGTTTTTCTGCCAATTTACATCCGATTCATTGTCAAAATCAATCTTCTTATGCAGGACACCTTTTCCGTTTGCAACCAAAATAACAGGCAGTTTGGCATCCGTTTTCTGTACCATGTCTTCCAATGTCTGGAAAGTCCTTTGGGAAACAATGTCAATCTTGCTCCCTTTTTTCCGGATGGTAAGCACATGGTAGCTTTCGCCGTTATCATTCTTAACGACGCCAACAACATGCAAATTGTTAATCTTGATTATTTTAGATAAAAACGCTATCATTAATAGACCACTGTTGGTTTAATGAAAATATGTAATTTGGAATTGTTTTTCCCTTTTTTCCTGCTGCTGAAAAACCACTTGATTACCGGAATCCTGGAAAGCAAAGGCGTTCCGGAACCCGAATCTTCTTTTCTTAACTCATCCAATCCGCCCAGTAAGATCATTTCATTGTTTTTGACCCTTACCAGCGATTCGAATTTTTGGGTTGCTTTCCCCGGAGGCGCATTTTCACCGGCTCTTCCCAGGAACGAACTTTTCTCGACGGCAATGGTCAGGGTCACGTTTTCGTCCGTGGACACGAATGGTTTGATGCTGACACTCAGGTTGGCATCGGTAGATTTCCAGGTGCCGGACTGAAAGACATCGCTCCCAATACCACCATTGTTGATCAATCTATTGTTCTGTTCAAAATAATAACTGGTTTCCCCAATGGCCAATTTAGCCTCATGCCCGCTGATGGTAGCTATTTTTGGGGTGGATTCTACTTTTACGATCGAATTGTTTTCCAGCAATTTCAAATTCATATAAAACGATTCTGTCACTTTTCCGAGCTTGAAAATCCCGAAACCGTTAAAGGCACTGATTAAGCTGTTTACTGACGAAGCGTTTAAAGTAACATCTCCCGTAGGGAACAAGGAACCTCCCGTTGTTTGTTTGTTTATTTTGTCCAGGCCTGCTTTGATACCCGTTTGAACATCGTGGCCTTTATTATACTGGACAATAATCACTTCAATCTGGACCATAGGCACCACTTTATCAATTTGCTTGATATACACCTTAAGCTCTTCCAGTGTGTTCTTGGCACCGGACACGATCAATCCGTTGAGTTCCAGGAACTCCTTGATTTCCAGTTTTTCCGTAAAGATTTTAGGCAAGGAAGCCAGGACCGCTTCAATGGAACGGTTTTCGAGCTGGATCATCTCGGTAGCCCTTAAACTTTCGGTAGCTTGTTCCCCAATAAGGTACAGGTGGTCTTGTTTGCGGTAAGTATATTTTTTTCCTTTGAAAACATTATCGAGCAGCTCATCAAACGTAATGTTTTCAGCAGAAAGCGTGGTCTTCTCGTTTTCCGGCTTGTTGTACATGAAATAGTTAATGTGCAGTTTTTCAGCCGCTTCGGTTAACAATTCCGAGGCATCGGCCACATTGGCTTTTACCGATAAAAATCCGGCTTTGTTCAAATCTACCTCATAATATCCCGGAGCGCCCTGGCTTGCTTTGGGCTGTCTGGCTTTTGGGGAACCGCTTCCCAAAGAAGAAGCCGTAAGATTGTTGGGGTCTTTGTTTTTTTCGATAAAATAAAAGCCGTTTTCGTCTTTGGTTGCAATCAAATCGTTTGATTTTGACATCATTTCAATTACCTGGTCAAACGGGCGGTTCAGGATATAGGAAGAAACTTTAAGCCCTTTTATATCCGGTGCCAAAACTAAATTTTTCCCCGATTTGTCTATAATGGCCTTCACTACAGACGGTATGGAATCATTTTCCAGTTTTACCGACAGGAAATCGTTTTGCGGGTTGTACTCGACATCGATTACTTTAGGCAATTTCTTTTCGACAACGATCACTTGTTTGCGTTTTTTGAACGAAATGATGTTATTCATAAACTCCACTTCCAAATCATATTTCTGGACCAAATGGATAAAAACATCCTTCACGGTAACGTCGAAAAAATTATTGACCACAACTTGTGTCAAATCAGTATCCACATCAATATTTAATTGGTGTTCTTCTGCGATTGAAGAAATAAAATCATGCAAAGTCAATCCTGAAACATCAATTTTCAGCACTTCGTTAATTCCTTTTTTCTGCTTCGCCAACTCATCGAATTTCCTTCCCAACTCATTGATATCCTGCTGGGCAAAAGCAAGGTTGGTGAGTAAGAAACCAATAATTGCGTAGGTTATTTTTGTAAACATTATATATTTATGCGTTAATTAAAATAGAATATATTTCCTCTAATGAAGTTTCTCCTTCGGCCAAAATATCGAAAGCTTTATCAGACAATGATTTGTAATTTTCGTCGTTTTCAAACAGCTGGCCAACGGTATTGTTTTTGATCGCTTCCGTGATGGGATTCGTTAAGGTCAGCACTTCATAAATGGCCCTTCTCCCTTTATATCCGGTATGGAAACAGGTATTGCAGCCAACCGGTTTATTATATGTAGTGATCTCGTACGGAAATTGGAAATTCATTGGAAAATCCTCCTTATGAGCTACTGTTTCTTTTTTGCAATGATCGCAAAGCTTTCTCACCAAGCGTTGTGCCACGGAAAGGTTCAGCGTTTCTGCAATCAGGTAGGACGGCACGCCCATGTCGATTAGCCTTGAGATTGTCCCGATGGCGGAATTGGTATGTATCGTAGACAAAACCAAATGCCCTGTGAGTGAAGCCCTGATAGCCATTAAGGCCGTTTCGGAATCACGGATTTCCCCCAGCATGATCACATCGGGATCCTGGCGCAAAAACGACTTCAATGCGGAGGCGAACGTCAGCCCGATATCTTCCTTAAGCTGCACCTGGTTGATGCCTTTCAGTGTATATTCGATAGGGTCTTCAACAGTGACGATATTCCTCCTGGAATCGTTTAGCAATCGTAAAGTGGCATACAGCGTAGTGGTTTTACCGGAACCCGTAGGGCCGCTGATTAAAATTATCCCGTTGGGTTTCTTTACTGCCTCCAGGTAATGCTGTATTTCCTCTTCCTGGAAACCGAGTGTATTGAGGTCAATATTGGAGGCATCCTGCCCCAGTAAACGCATGACGATTTTTTCTCCAAACAATGTGGGAAGGATGGACACCCTGATATCAAAAGATTCGTTGGTGATACGGCCATCCTGCGGCAATCTTTTTTCGGTAATATTCAGTTTGGATTTTATCTTGATCTTGTTGACCAGCTCGAGATAGTTGTCTTTTTCAATCTTATAGCGTTCCATCAGCTGGCCGTCAATCCTAAAGCGGATCCTGGCAGATTCTTCGTATACTTCAAAATGGATATCACTGCTTTTTAACGATTTGGCTTCGGTTAAGAGCGTTGACAGGAAATCCCCTTTTTCGACATTCAGGGATTTATTGGAAGCAGCATGCCTTTCTTTCCTGTAATAAATAGAAAGTGCTTTTTCAATTTCTGAAGAATCAAGCGTCTCAAAAGCGATATTTTTACCTAAAAAAAGCTCCAGTTCATCTTTAATATCCTGCTGGTTTTGGCTTTCATCCACATACAATTCAAGGAAATCACCCTGTACGGTTTTCGGTAAGATCCTGTAGTGGTTTGCCAAATCATTGGAAATGCTATGCAGGTTTTCAGGAAGGATTGTGATGTGCTGCATGATTACAAAAGCGTGATTTTTTGAAAATGGAATACCGTATCTTTTACAATGGTTGCCAATAAAAGCAAAGCCGAAAATCCTGCCAACGGTACTGTTTCATGCTTCATGAATTTCCGCAGCCCAATTTGCATCGCAATAGCGAAAACCATTGATAAAATAAAGAACAAGACATATTTTTGAAGCAGGAACAAAGGCGTAATAGCGATGTAGAAGAGTAAATCCCCCAATCCGAAATAATGCTGGAACGGGTTAAGGAACTGCTTGTTTTTTAGGCTCATATACAAAGTCAATACGCTTAAGGTTATGGCAAAAAAAAGAATATTGCAGCCCATTATTGTAAAGACCGAATTGATTTTCTGGCTGATTAGGTACCAGGAAAAAGAGAAAATGGCAATAGGCAGCAAAACATGGATGCGCCTGTATTTCCAGTCCTGGAAAAATACAACCGACAAACAGCAAAACAGCAAACCCAAAATCAGTAAATCCAACTTATTCTTTTGTTACTTCCGTTAGCATTTTCTTACTGTCTATTTCCCAGGTATTGAAACTTCCGTCACCGTCAAGATCAGAAACAGCTGTAGCTTTGGCAGCAAAAGATTCGCTCGAAGCTTCTGTGATTTCGATTTTATATACGGCCTGGCCTCCTTCATCGACCGTCGCTTCCTGCTCAAACCCTAATTCTTCCAAGCTGTTGGAATATTTGGAATGCCTGTAGAAATAACTTTTCTCCAAACCATAGACCTGATTGAGCATTGCCTGGGCTTCAATAGCCTTAGCCTGGCTTATCACCGAAGTCTGGTTGGGCAGCACCATCAGAAGCAAAATACCGATAATACATAAAACGATCAATATCTCGGTCAGGGAATAGGCCTTTACCGACGCTTTTTTAATATTCTGTAACTGCTTAACTATAAGGTTTTTCATCCCAAAAAAATTTGTGTGCAAAGAACCATTTTTTTTTGATATAGTACAACTATTTTGGACAAAAAATTACAAGGCCGCTCTCCTTTATATACAGTAGGAAAAAACACATGTTTTTAATTCTTACTCTATTTTTTTTAGTATTTTTAGCACTGAAAAACGTTCTTTTTACATCGGTTTTAGCCATCAAAAAATGCCGGAAAATTACTTAATTCGACATTTTTATCTTTTTAAAATACCTTTCCAAGAGTAGTTAAATAAGCACATTGACATAAATTTGTTACTATCCTTTTGGAATGCTAGTGCCAAACAGGCATGGGTCAGGCACAGCCTACCGTTACGGCTTCCAGAGACAGGAGAAGGACGATGAGTTGAAGGGCGAAGGAAATTCGTTGAATTATACATTTAGGATGCATGACCCGAGGGTGGGAAGGTTTTTTGCGGTGGATCCGTTGGCACCTAAATACCCTCATAATAGCCCTTATGCTTTTAGTGAGAATAGGGTAATTGATATGGTTGAATTAGAAGGATTGGAAGCAGCGAGTACTGAAGATAAAAACAAAGCTGTTAAATTAGTTGATGACTTTTTAAAAAATAAAGATGTTGGCGATTCAGATTACTTCAAAAACATTTCCAAGGAGGACTTTGCAAATTCGCTTTATGAGTTGATAAATAATCCCGATAAAAACCTGCAATGTGATAGTACTTGTGGTATTTCAGCAATCACCGGCCAGCCGGCGTTTGATTATTATCCGCAAAAAATCACAAAAACGATGATTGAATTATATTCAAATGGATCGGCAACACTTGGGGATATTGAATTAAGTTCAGATGGAATTGAAGACATTAAACCAATGAAAGTTGATGGTAAAATGCAAAGCCCGGTTGACGTGATTTTAGCTTCTTCTATGAGAAACAGCATGAACTACTGGTCATCTTATCATCCAAACACTGATACAGGAGCAGCTGGGTTTACATGGCCTTGGCAAATAAACGCAATTGCAAAATCAATGGGCTTTAAGGATGTAAATGGAGGTTTAGGAACTATATTTGACATAAAAAAAGCAAATGAATATGCTGACAAACATGGGTTGGTTATCATTTTGTACGATACACAAATGGTCAAAGGAAAATTTATGAGCCAATATTGGCATTATATGCAATATAGAGGAGATTTCAAAAAGGAAAGTGATGGTTCCTATAGTATGACGGTATGGGATTATGGAGGGGAAAGCACTAAAAAAATAAAAACAGGTACTGGAATAATGGGGGTTTGGTATATATATTATAATAAATAAAATACTATGTTTAAAAAATTGTTTTTACTAGCATTCTATTTCATTCTGTATTTCTGTATTTTTTTTAGTTTTAATCTAAAAGGTACTATCTGGAAAAGTATTTTTGTCTTATTAGGCATTTCTTTATTTTCAATTCTTTTTAAGAAAAAAAATGTAGTTAGTATAGTTATATTGTTTATTTCGCTTTTTATAAGTTGCACAAATATAGTTGGCAATTTTGTAATAGATAGCATATTTAAACCCACTATACCTGCCTTAAATTGTGATGGAGCATTGCCTATGAATGGAAATTGGTTAAGAGGCTGCCTTTTTGGGATATTGATTTCTATTATATGTATGAGATTGTATGTAGTAAAAGTAAATTTTGATAATTCAAATTTTGAAAGAATACTTGCTTCAATTCTAATCCTATTATTACTAATCTCATTAATGTATCCAAATAGCTTTCACGAATTATACTTTTATATAATTCAAAAGAGTAGGCCAATTGTTATTTTCCCTGAAGGATGTTGATAAAAGTTTCGCTTCGTAATATTTCTACTGTCCAAACAAAGCACAGGATCGTTATCGTACTAATTTCTTTGTTTTAATCTTTAGATATAATTGAATATGAAAAAACCCTAACTTAAAAAGTTAGGGTTTTTGATTTTAATAATTTTCCAGCTTACTATGGACTTTGCTGATTTCCTTATCCATATACCCCTGGGCATAATGCACATACCGGTTAAAAGAACTGCTGCCGTGGCTGTGCCCGCTGATTTTCCGCACCAAATGTTCGGGCATCCCTAAAATAAGCATGGTCGTTATGGCTGTACGGCGCATCATGTGCGAACTCATTTTGTCACAAAAACGATTTTGGGCGGTATCGGTCTTTTTTACCAATTTGCTGGTTTTGCCCTGCTTTTCCCGGGACACTTCCACAGCAGAAGTAAAACCGGCTTTTTCGCCTACTTTTTTAAGTGTTTTATTGAAATTAAACAGGCTTATCTTTCCAAAAACCGGAACCCTGTCATTTTTAGATTTGTATTTCTGATAGACCTCGATCGCATAAAGCGGTAATTTTATGTAGCTGAAAGTCTTGGTCTTCAACGATTTTAGTTTCAGGTACCATTCACCATCCTGCTGTTCGAAATTTTTATTGGTCAGTAGGAAAACATCCGAATAACGAAGTCCGGTGGTGCATCCGAAAACGAAAATATCTTTGACACGAAGCTCGCTTTTCAGTAATTGGGCTTCAAATTCCTGGTCGTGTATCAGGAATTTCAATTGTTCGGGAGAAAGGACAAAAATGTCGATCTCTTCCTTTCGGACATAAAACAACCGTTGGAAATCGCCGGTAAAAAAATCCTTATCGTTCTTTAAGTAATTGAAAAACACCCGGATCACCTTGATGTTAGCACCAACATAATTATCGTGGCAGCCTTTTTTGTATAAATATTCGGTGAATTTCTGGTAGAATTTTTTCCAATAGCTTTTTTCCGATTGCAGTTCCCGTTTGCTTAATTTATTCGCCTCGCAGATGCGCAGCTCGAAATTGGTATCGCTCGAAAACTGTATCAAATTTTGCAATACGTATTTGTAGTTGTCTATGGAACCGGCTTTGATTCGTTCTCCGTTTTTCTTCAGTCTTTTCCCGGTTTCGGTTTCTTTGATGAATTGTTTGAACAAGGGAATTACATCATTGGTCTTTTTCATGAAATGAATTTGAGCGTCAAAAGTACAATTTTATATGAGATTTGTTCCAGGCCATGCACAGCCCTGTTGAAATTGCTATTCAAAAGAATAACCATTATTATTTTCTTGTGGCAAAAAATCTCGCCTTTAAAATTTTGCCACAGGTTTTGTGGCAAAAAAAATGTTTTATAAAAAATTGCCACAACTTTTGTGGCAAAAAAATATTTTTTAAAAAATTATCACAGGTTAATGGTAATATTACATTAAAAAAAATCCTAACTTGATGGTTAGGATTTTTTGTTTGCTGGTTGCAATGCGCACGAATTGCAATTTTAGCTGAACTGATGAAATAAATCGGTGCTATGGGCGCAATATTAGTCCCTCTTTACAAAATTGGTTTCTTTAGGCAAATCTTGATTAAATATCAATTCTCCATCTTCCAATTTCACAAAATTAGTACAACTATTGCAAACTGGCTCATTTAGGTAACCATAATCTATCCATGAACTGAACATTATTTCAATCTCATCTCCTTTTTTTATTGACTTCCATGTTCCAATGTTTCTTTTGACAGTATGATTTTTCCCCTCATAATAATGCAAATACGTATTGTCTTTTTTTAATTCCACAAAATGCAAAACATTGTTTTCATAATTATTGAAATATTTTCCAAGCAAATTTTCATTTTTATTGGTATTACAGTTAAATATGAAAACAGGCATTATTAATAGCATTATAAGTCTTATTTTTTTCATAAAATTATTTTTTAGGTTCAACAACTTTAAAGAGAGATTGGAGTTTTACATCAACTTCCATTTCAAAAGTAAATTGTTGTTGAATGGTTGATAATGGCTTCTCGTAATTCTTTTCTTCACTTCTTGGGTAATTATCTCCAATATGGAGTAATAACGAACTCCTGCTGGTTGGATTGCTTATAGTAACATTTACCTTATTAGGTTTATCTGAAGCCGTTATTAGAACATTAGCTCCACCAACAAAAAATTGAGGCAAGTTTGAATCAATATGTTTTTCAGCAGATTCTAAAAATCCGGCATGATCAGGGCTAAACTCTAAGCCATACCTCATTCCTTCTGATTTAAATTGTGAATAACTCATTTCTCCTGCCTTTTCTAAAAACTTGGTCGCAACTTCTTTCGCAACTCTACCCTCTAAAAAAGTATTGGCAAATGCGTTATCATTCTTACCTAGATTAAAAACCCTAGTATCTTTTCCTGTTCCAGTTGCAAATTCATACAGTAAAATGGCAACAGAATTATTAGGATTGGTTTTGAATTGTTGCTGTTTTATTTTTTCAGTTGCTTTGTCAACATCAGGATAGATTTTTTTAGCAAATTCTACTATGCTTTTAGTAGCTAAAGCATCTACAACTTCCGAAGTCTTTCTTACAGCAGCATCTTTTTTCTTTTCAACATATTCTGATGATTTGCTTTTTATGGCTTCAACTGCTTTTTTAATTTTATCAAGATAAGTTCCTAATTCAAGCCCTTCTAGCTCAACACCCCATATAGGTGAGTTTTCACAAAAGGCATATGGACTATTCCAGGCAAATGATTTTTCTAGAGGATCTCTGGCAAAAAACCTTCCCACCCTCGGGTCGTGCATCCTAAATGTATAATTCAACGAGTTTCCTTCGCCCTTCAGCTCATCATCTTTTTCCTGCCCTTGGAAGCCGTAACGATAGGTATTACTTGACCCATGCCTGTTTGGCACTAGCATTCCAAAAGGATAGTAACAAATTTATGTCAATGTGCTTATTTAACTACTCTTGGAAAGGTATTTTAAAAAGATAAAAATGTCGAATTAAGTAATTTTCCGGCATTTTTTGATGGCTAAAACCGATGTAAAAAGAACGTTTT
>NZ_SRLH01000007.1:4768-239635 GCF_004745595.1 Flavobacterium humi | reverse complement strand
TGTGGCAAAAAAATCATCATACTTTTTGTTTCAAAATATATTTTTAAAAAAATTTGAAACAACTTTTGTGATAAAAAAATAGTTGCGATAAAATTTATCACACTTTTGTGATAAAATATTTTTATGAAGAAAATTTATCACGCTTTTGTGGTAAAATGTTTCCATGAAGAAATTTTACCACAAACCACAAATCTTATCTTGTTTCTTTCTTCTTGCCTCTTTCTTCTATGTTCTATTTTCTATTTTCTATATTCCCCCTCCTCATTAAACCTTTCCCGATTTTAAAAGTCTTATCCTTAAATCAAGACACTATGAAAAAAATAACCTACACCCTAATGGTCGTTCTGGGAATGGCCTCGGGATACAGCCAGCAAAGCGAAAACCCTGAATATACGGGAGATGACTTTAGCCTGGAAGGCGCTTTGGCCGTTTTTAAGAATTCCAGCACATTGGAAGAATTTGAAAAGCGCCTCAATGAGGAAAACAGCAATGTAAACAACCTAGACCTTAACAAAGACGGGGAAACGGATTATATTGTCGTAGAAGACATTAAAGAAAACAACAACCATGTAATTGTATTGAGTACCTACCTCAATGCTAATGAGAAACAAGACATTGCCACTATTGGCATCGAAAAAACTGCAGCAGCGGAAGCCATCCTCGAAATTACCGGCAACGACGAACTATATGCCGACAATACTATTGTAGAACCGTTTGAAGCAGAACAAAGCATCGGCAATTCGAAACCGGGCCCGGCTGCCCCTGAAATAATCACGAACAGGATTGTAGTCAATGTATGGTTCTGGCCAAGTGTCCGTTTTTTGTATGCGCCGGGTTATGTCGTTTGGGTTTCTCCGCATCATTGGGGCTATTACCCGCATTGGTGGAAACCCTGGAAAGTATACCACCACCGGTTTTTCTATAAAAGATGCGCACCTCACAGGGTATATTTCCACAGGGCTCCGTCGCACCGCATTGTAATGACCGGGAAAATCTATGCGCCAAAAAGGCATTCTTCAACACTGGTGGTCAAAAACCGTAGGAGCACCACAGTAATGCATAAAAACAGGAAGGGCACTATAAAAACCGTCAAAAGCCCGAGAAGGGGAAGGCGATAATCCTCCTTTCGTTTTTTTGAATAAAAAAACCTACTGATAATTCATAACTCACAACTAAAGTCTATCTTTGTCGGCTTTTTAATTTTAGACGATAATGACAAACAATAGTGTATTTAAAGGAGTTTTATTAGTAGGGTTAGGTGCAACCAGTTATGGTATGTTAGCCACTTTTGTAAAACTTGCGTATGCCGACAAAGGCGTTACGGGCCTTCCTTTTACACCTGCAGAAGTAATTTCAGCCCAATTCATATTAGGCATTTTGATGGTATTGCTCATCAATGCCTTTCAAAAAGCAAAAAAAGGACAGGAAGTGGTCAAAGCTTCCAAAAAGAACATCACCCAGCTCATGATTGCCGGGACCTCCACAGGATTGACCAGTATTTTTTATTACCTGGCGGTACGGTACATCCCGGTTTCCATCGGGATCGTATTATTGATGCAAACCGTTTGGATGGGTGTCCTGCTGGAATTCCTTTTGGAGAAAAAGAAACCTTCTGCCATAAAGGTGGCCGCCGTTGGGATTGTCCTGGCTGGTACTGTCCTGGCTACGAACCTGCTTCACAACCAAGCCACATTAGACTGGCGCGGTATTGTTTTAGGGTTGTTGGCAGCAGCTTCGTTTACCACGACCATGTTTACGGCCAATAGCATTGCCGTTAGCGTTTCTTCGGCACAACGCAGTTTGTATATGTTATTGGGTGGAGCGGTAATTGTTTTCATTTTTGCGGTTTGTACCCAGGTAACGCCCTTTAATTACGATATTTTCTTCAAATGGGGTATTTTGCTGGCCTTGTTCGGCACGGTCATCCCTCCTATCCTGATGAATGCCGGATTTCCGTTTACGGGGATTGGTTTGGGAAGCATCGTGGCTTCCTTGGAATTGCCGGTTTCGGTAACCATGGCCTTTTTTATCCTAAAGGAAGAGGTGGTATTTTCGCAATGGCTTGGGATTGTCCTGATCCTTCTCGCAATTGCCATTATGAATATCCAGTTTCAAAAGAAATAAACCTTTTTTTATTTTTTACCTATTTTTTAAGTAAATTCGTATGAAATAATCATTTCATCATGACTTTACCCTGGCACCTGTATGTAATGGCTTTCCTGTATATTATGGCAGGAATCAATCATTTCAGGAAACCAAGGCTGTACCTGAAAATAATCCCTCCTTATTTTTCCAACCCGGAAATGCTCAACCGCATAAGTGGTTTTGCCGAAATAATCCTGGGCATTTGCCTTTGCATTCCCCTCCTTTCAGAATATGCCGCCTGGGGTATTATGGCTTTGCTGGTTTTTATTTTCCCGGCTAATTTGTACATGTACCAAAATGAAAATGCGGCCCTGGGCCTATCCAAATGGCTCCGCCTGGTACGATTGCCTTTACAGGCCGTATTGATCGTATGGGCTTATGTATATACGTAAACTATTTTTTAACCAACATCAAATTTTATTACTATGAAAAAGTTATTTGCAGAATTTTTCGGAACGTATTGGTTAGTTTTCGGAGGTTGCGGAAGTGCGTTGTTTGCTGCCGGATATCCGGATTTAGGAATTGGGTTTGCCGGTGTGGCACTGGCCTTCGGGTTAACCGTTTTGACGATGGCTTATGCGGTAGGACATATTTCGGGCGGGCATTTCAATCCGGCAGTATCCATAGGATTGTGGGCTGGCGGAAGGTTTTCAGCCAAAGAACTGGCCTCCTACATCCTGTCCCAATGTGCAGGCGCTATACTGGCAGCCGGGACTTTATTTTTAATCCTGAGCGGGAAACCGGGCTTTGCCATCGATAATACCAAGGCCGGTGCTTTTGCGAGCAATGGTTTCGGTGCCTTCTCACCGGACGGATACAGCATGGGAGCTGCTTTTTTAGCTGAATTTGTCCTGACAATGTTCTTTTTGCTTATCATTTTAGGTGCCACGGATAAATTTGCAAACGGGAAAGTAGCCGGAGTGGCTATTGGTTTGGCGCTAACACTGATCCACCTGGTGAGCATCCCTATTACCAACACTTCTGTAAATCCTGCACGCTCGTTGTCCCAGGCGGTTTTTGCCGGCGGTGAACCGTTGTCCCAGGTATGGCTTTTTTGGGTGGCCCCGATAGCTGGCGCGCTTTTGGGCGGATACCTGTACAAAACCCTATTACAGAAAAACGAAACAGAATGATTCCTTATACATAAGAAACTTTACAAGCGGTGATTTTTTTACCGCTTTTTTTATATTTTTGGAAGATGAACTCCTTATTTCCAGAAGAAAAAATCATCTTCGACCTCCCGGATGCCGCTATCGAATATTATCCGGATTTCTTTTTGCCGGCAAAAGCCAATGAACTGCTGGAAAAATTAAATACCGAAATCCCCTGGCAACAGGACACCATTACCGTTTTCGGGAAAACGCACCTGCAGCCTAGGCTAACGGCCCTTTATGGCAACGAAGGCAAACCCTATGGCTATTCCGGCATTATCATGCAGCCTCACACCTGGTCCCCTCTTATTATGCATATCAAGGAAGAAGTCGAAAAAATCTGCCAGGAAAACTTTACCACAGTACTACTCAACAAATACCGGGACGGGAGAGACAGCAACGGATGGCATGCAGACAACGAAAGGGAATTGGGCCGGGACCCTATTATCGCCTCAGTGAGTTTCGGTGCCGAAAGAATGTTCCAGCTCAAGCACAACACCCTTAAGGAAGCCCGGCAGAATATCCTGCTCCAACATGGGAGCCTGCTGGTCATGAAAGGTACTACACAGCACTTTTGGAAACACCAGGTACCCAAGATCACAAAACCTGTAGGGAGCAGAATTAATCTTACTTTTAGGATAATCAAATAATATTTTTTGCTAAATTTGATACAAACTAATCCCAAATGGACGAAATCATAGCTTATTTCCAAACCATTCCTTCCTCTCACAGGAGCTTGCTTTTAATAGGTGGGATTACTTTTTTCTGGCTTCTGGAAAACGGGTTTCCGCTTTTTAGGTTTTCCTACCGGAAATGGCACCATGCCGGGATTAATTTCTTTTTTACCGTAACAACCATCCTGATCAATTTTTCGCTGGCTTTTTTAGTGTACAGGGGTTCGGTGTGGGTTACGGAACACCATTTTGGATTGCTCTACTGGCTTTCGGTACGCCCGCTTTGGCTCCAGGCTGTTGCAGGCTTGCTTCTGATGGACCTGATCGGGGCTTACCTCGCTCATTATGTCCAGCATAAAACAAAGGCTTTGTGGCGTTTCCACTTAATTCATCATACGGATACCTGGATTGATACCACATCGGCCAACCGGCACCATCCGGGGGAAAGTGTTATCCGTTTTATTTTTACGCTTTTGGCCGTTATAATCGTTGGGGCACCTATGTGGCTGTTCTTCCTGTACCAATCGGTTTCGGTGTTTTTGTCTCAATTCAACCATGCGAACATCTCATTGCCCAAAAAATTAGATACCGCCATCAGTTACTTCATTGTTTCTCCCGATATGCACAAAGTACACCATCATTATGTTTTACCGTATACCGACAGTAATTATGGTAATATCTTTTCGATTTGGGACAGGCTGTTCGGGACTTTTTTGGTGTTGCCGGCACATCAGATCGTATATGGCGTGGATACGCACATGCGGCCCGAGGAACATAACAGGCTTTCGGAGTTATTGAAAATACCGCTTGAAGGATATCGGGCTTTGACAACAGAATCGAAAAATTGAAAAATATTTTTTTTTAATTTTAGCTTTTTTATTAATATTGGAATACAATTTGCGACTATTATTATTGAATTAATCGTTGAGGAATGAGAAAAAGTAAAATAGCTGAACTAGACAGAGAAAATTTAGAAAGACTAGTCAGTATGGCGCAAGAGGAACGGAAACCTTTTGAAGCAATTAAGGAAGAATTCGGTATTTCTGAAAATGAGGTGACCGAATTGATGCGAAAACGACTCCCGAAGGACAAATTTGAACTTTGGAAGAAAAAAGTAACGGCTGCTAAACCAAAACCGAAGCAAGTCAACATCGATGAATTCGATGAAGACCTTGATGGAAAATACTATTTGAAAAATAAATTTGATTAAATCCGAACTCCTGTCTTTCAGGAGTTTTTTTGATTTTCTATGTAACATAAATCCCAAAAACGATACAAATACAGAATCAATATCATTAAACTATGAAAAAATTAATCTGTTCGGTTGCCATTGCCAGCTTACTGTTAAGCTGTAAAACAGCGCAGACAAGCACGGCTGCCGGAAACCCGGAAGTACAAGTTACGATTGACTTAAACAATCCTAAAGACGACAAAGTAATGGTAACCCTGATGCCTTCACCAAGCAGCCAGGATGTGGTTACTTTCAGCATTCCTAAAACTGTTCCGGGGACCTATTCGACAGATAATTACGGAAAATACATTGAAAATGTAAAAGCATTCGACACCAAAGGCAATCCGCTTACCATCACCAATATTGACCAAAATTCCTGGAAAATAGAAGGCGCGAAGAAACTGGGCAAGGTTACCTACTGGGTAAATGATACGTATGATACTGAAAAAGGCGGTGGTTTCGGAAACGATTCGGATGTATTCTCACCGGCGGGAACCAATATTTCCCCTGAAAATTATATGTTGAACACACACGGGTTTGTCGGTTATTTTTCAGATAAACTGGCTACTCCGTACACTACTACGGTCTTGCACCCGGAAGGATTGTTCGGAGCCACATCAATGGATGATCTGGATGCCAGCGCGGGCAAGGATGTGTTCAAAACGGCACGTTATGCAGAACTGGTGGAACACCCGATCATGTATTCCAAACCGAATTACACAACCTTCAAGGTAGACAACATGGAAATCCTTATTAGCGTTTATTCGCCAAACGGGACTTACAAAGCAGCCGATATCACTCCTGCCATGGAAACGATGATGCGTGCCCAGAAGAAATTTCTAGGGCCTATCAACAATAATAAAAAATACGCTGTCTTATTGTACCTGTCCGATATGAAAAAACAGGATGCAAAAGGATTTGGCGCTTTGGAACACCCAACTTCCACAACAGTGGTGATGCCGGAAATGATGCCTACCGAGGAAATGGCCGAGCAATTGAAAGATGTGGTTTCGCATGAATTCTTCCACATTGTGACTCCACTGGGAGTACATTCGAATGAAATTCATTATTTTGATTTCAACAACCCTAAAATGTCCAAGCATTTATGGATGTATGAAGGAGTTACGGAATATTTCGCCAATTTGTTCCAGGTAAACCAGGGATTGATTTCCGAAGAGGATTTCTACAACCGTATGTCTGATAAAATCCGCCAGGCATCGGCCATGAACGACACTATGCCGTTTACTACTATGAGTGCCAATGTATTGACACAGCCTTATAAGGACCAATACCTGAATGTATACCAAAAAGGGGCATTGATCGGCATGTGCATCGATATTATCATCAGGGAAAACAGCCACGGACAGAGAGGCATCCTTGACTTAATGCAAAAACTGACCAATGAGTACGGCCCGAACAAACCTTTTAACGACAATGAATTATTCGATAAAATCGAAGCTTTCACCTATCCGGAAGTAAGGACTTTCCTGGATACGTACGTAAGTGGCCCAACACCTATCCCTTACGAGAAATACTTCGCAAAAGTGGGGATTACACAGGCTAAAACCAAAAAACCGGGCAATGTTTTCCTAAAAGGGCAGACACCTTATATTACCGTAAACCCGGATACCAAGGAAATCATGATGTTGCCGGGAATTGACCTTCCTGAGTTTTACAAAGCTTTGGGTATTAAAAACGGAGATGCTATTACGGCTATCAATGGTAAAAAATACAACCTTGACAATATCTACGATTTGATTATGGAAAGCCAGAACTGGAAAGAGAACGATCCTATCGCTGTTACCATCAAACGCGACGGCAAGGAATCGGAAGTAAAAGGAAAAGTCAAATTGCCATTTGAAGAAGTGGATGGCTACCAGGCCACCGATGCAAGCAAAAATGCTTTAAGAGAAGCTTGGCTAAAAGGATAAACCTAAAAAAACGATCTCATATTAAATCCTCATTTTGTAACTCAATTTGAGGATTTTTTTATTATTTTGCGGCAAATACTAAAATCATGCATAAATTTATAATCGCCTTCTGTTCGTTGGCTATTTTCGCTTCTTGCAGCGACACAAAAACGCAAGGCAACCTTGAGATATCCGGAAGCGTAAAAGGGCTTAAAAAAGGGAAATTATACATTCAGCGGGTTCAGGACACCACTTTGGTCGCCCTGGACACCATTATCCTTAACGGAAAATCAACTTTTGAAAGCACCATACAGCTGGATTCACCGGAAATGCTGTATTTATTTTTAGACCGTGGCGTTTCCAATTCTATTGACAACAACCTGCTTTTCTTTGCCGAACCGGGAAAAATGACCATTGATACCGATTTGGAATTCTTTTTAGGGAAAGCCAAGATAACCGGTTCCAAAAACCAGGAGCTGTACGAGCAATACAAAGCGATTATTTCCCAATTTAACGACCAGCAGCTGGAATTAATGAAAGATGAATTAATGGCCTTTAAAAACAAAACCAGCGTGTCTCCTGAAAACGAAAAGAAACAGGACGCCATTTTAAAAAGACGCTACCTGTATGCCGCTAATTTCGCACTGACCAATGCTGACCACGAAGTAGCACCTTATATTGCCCTGACCGATATTTATGACATGAATCTTAAATACCTTGACACCATCCAGAAAGCGATGAGCCCACAGGTATCAAAATCAAAATACGGGAAGAAACTAAACGAGTTCCTGGCAGAAAGAAAAAAGAAGGAACAGAAATAACAGAGCCTTCACCAATAAAAAAGCCATTCTAAATTAAATGGCTTTTTTATTGCGTACTATTTCCAAAATAAAAAAACCACCACATAAATGTGATGGTTTTACATTGAGCCGATAGAGGGACTCGAACCCACGACCTGCTGATTACAAATCAGCTGCTCTAGCCAGCTGAGCTACACCGGCGTCTCAATTCGAGTGCAAATATAATTTTGAATTTCTAATTTCCAAAATAAATTTGCACTTTTTTGCAATTATTTTTCACTACAAAGCGTTGATTTTTTCAACCAACTGATTAGCAGCTGCTTCCAAATCCTTGTTGATTTGTTTGAAATGCGCCTTTTTATTCTCAACGTTTTTAGCATTCACTTTAACGATCAAAGCATCAAAAGTTGCGATAGCTTCATCAATTAAATTGTTTGTCGCTTCTGTAGGTTTTCCAGTAGTAGTCATTTCATACAAATAAACTGCTTCGATGATATCCCCTAATACGTAGTTGATGTCTTTTTTTAAATTCTTAACGTTTGCCATTTTTTTTTCTTTTAAATGAATTTTTTGTAATTCGGGGCAAAAATACAAAATAATCTTTGCAAATAAGCCACTTATAGGTAAATTTCAAGCAATGTGGCTTTCCCTCTTAATTCGAAATCACTGATAATTGCCGGAATCAAAACGGTTTGCCCTTTTTTAAATACGATGGTTGCATCATGGCTGACCAGTTCAAACTCGCCCTCAGTACACATTAGGACCGTAAAGGATTCCTTGTTTTTCTTGAAAACGATATTCCCGTCCAGCGGAATAAAATTCGTTGTAAAATAAGAACATTGCACGGCCGGATTGCTCTTATTGGGTATTTTTTTGTAGTTCTTCTGTGCCTGGACAGTGTCATAATTGATGGCATCCAGCGCCAGATCGATATGCAGCTCGCGGGAATGGCCCGAGGCATCCACCCTATCCCAGTCGTAAACACGGTACGTAATGTCGGAAGTTTGCTGGATTTCGGCTATGACAATTCCGCTACCGATAGCATGGATGGTCCCGGTTTCCAGAAGGAACATGTCTCCTTGCTGTACCTGTATTTCTTTTAGGATAGTGGTCAACGTTTTATCTTTCAGGTGCCCCAGGTATTCTTCAGGTGAGGATTTTTCCTTGAACCCTACAATAATCCTGGCATTTTCATCGGCCTGGACCACATACCACATTTCGGTTTTACCAAAAGAATTGTGGCGTTTTTTAGCCAATTCGTCGTTAGGATGCACCTGGATGGACAAATCTTCTTTGGCGTCCAGGAATTTAAACAGCAATGGAAATACAATCCCGAATTGCTTTTCTACTTTGGTCCCTAAAATAGCCGTTGGGTATTTTGAAATCAGTTCGTTGATGGACAATCCGGAATACACGCCATTGGCAACAAGGCTCACATCGCCGGAAACGGTAGATATTTCCCAGCTTTCACCTGTTGTAGGTGTCGGGATTTCTTTATTCAAAAGGGATTGGAGTTTAATTCCGCCCCAAATCCGGTCTTTCAGTATTGGTTCAAAAACCAAAGGGTATAATTCAGTCTTCATCTACATCATTCTTTTTACGGCTTCAAGCACTTTTGGAAAATGGTTCCCAGCTTTCATACTATTAAAAACAAGCTGCACAATTCCTTTTTTATCAACAACATACGTAACTCTTCCGGGCCATAACCCTAACACGGCATTCGGCACTCCAAAAAGTTTCCGCAAGCTTTTATCCTGGTCCGAAAGCAATACGAAAGGCAATTTGTACGCCGTTTCGAATTTTTTATGCGATAACGTACTATCGCTGCTTATCCCGATAACTTCCGCACCCGATTCCTTGAAATCCTCAAACTGGTCCCGGAAAAAGCAAGCCTGCGTGGTACATCCCGGCGTATCGTCTTTTGGATAAAAATAAATAATCAAGATCTTTTCCCCCAAGACAGAAGCAATATCGAAATCCTTTCCATTTTGGTCTTTTGCGCCAAACAGCGGCAATGCATCGCCTACTTTAATTCCTGCCATCATTCGCCTTTATAGGTTACAAAATTACGGGGAGTTTCATATAATGTGATTTCCAGGTCGTGTTCCGGAACTATTCTTTTTCGGATTTTCTCCCAAATGACCACGACTATGTTTTCGGCTGTCGGATTCAGGTTTTCAAACTCCGGCACATCGAGGTTCAGGTTCTTATGGTCAAATTTGGATTCTACTTCTTCAAAGATAATGTCCGCCAGGTCTTTAATATCGATAACATAACCCGTTTCCGGATTTATAGGACCCGTTACACTTACGATCAGCTCATAATTGTGCCCATGGAAATTAGGGTTGTTGCACTTGCCAAACACCGCATCGTTTTGCTCTGCCGACCAGTCTTTACGGTACAACCGGTGCGCAGCATTAAAATGGGCCTTTCTGGAAACCGTTACTCTCATAGTTTGTTTTTTAATTGGGAATGTTACAATTTATGGTCTTCCAGGTAATGATAGAATTCATCGAAAATAATCTTAAACCAGACCGTATAAATGGCCGGATGCTGCTCCATATCGTTTTTTACGGCATCAATAGACATCCATTTCCAGCTTTCCACTTCTTCTTCATTGATTTTGGGCGCTTCATTATAATAGCCGATCATCACGTGGTCAAGTTCGTGTTCGGTCAATCCGTTATCAAAAGGAGCTTTATAGATAAAAGAGAAAAGTTCTTTCAGTTCGGTCGTAAAACCCATTTCCTCAAACAACCTCCTGGTCCCCGCCTGGATATTGGTTTCGCCTTCACGCTGGTGGCTGCAACAGGTATTGGTCCATAACAGGGGAGAATGGTATTTGTGGTGCGCCCGTTGCTGGAGCATGATTTCGTTCTTGCTGTTCAAAACAAAAACTGAAAAAGCACGGTGCAGCAACGCTTTTTCATGTGCTTCCAGTTTTGGCATTAAGCCGATTTGCTCGTCTTTTTGGTTAACTAAAATTACTTTTTCTTCTGCCATAGTATTAAATTGCTTTGTAAAAATACAAAAAAGAAATGGTTTCAATTGGAGAATGGCTGTATTTAGGCCCAATCGGCACACCAGAAAGTTTTAGGGCCAGGTTTTAGAATGATTCCGCGCACTTAAGGGCACATTTTTCACCATCAATGGCAGCCGAGATTATTCCTCCGGCAAACCCCGCTCCCTCGCCGCAAGGATACAGTCCTTTTATTTGCAGGTGCTGCAGTGTTTCATTGTCCCTAGGAATCCGCACAGGAGAAGAAGTCCTGCTTTCCGGGGCGTGCAGGATAGCATCATTGGTATAATAACCTTTCATTGATTTACCGAATTGCACAAATCCTTCCCGCATGATTTGGGTTAAAAACCCGGGAAATACCTCACCCAATTCCACAGAAGTGGTACCGGGCACGTATGATGTTTTGGGTATGGAAGACGATACTTTGTTCTGTGTAAAATCAACCAGGCGCTGCGCCGGCACTTTTTGGGTTTCTCCGGCCAGGTGCCACGCTTTTTGCTCAATGGCTTTTTGGAATTCCATCCCGGCAAGCGCCCCGAATTTAGCAAACGGTTTAAAATCTTCCAGCTTTAACTCGACAACAATTCCCGAATTGGCGGTAGCCTGATCCCTTTTTGAAGGCGACCAGCCGTTTGTAACCACTTCTCCCGGACTGGTGGCGCAAGGAGCAATGACTCCGCCGGGACACATACAAAACGAATACATACCACGCCCGTTTACCTGTTTCACAATAGAATAAGGAGCAGGAGGCAAAAATTCACCGCGGAAATCACAGGAATACTGGATACTGTCAATTAAACTTTGCGGATGCTCGGCACGGACTCCCAAGGCAAAAGGTTTGGCTTCGATAATAATCTTTTTCCTGTCCAGCAATTCAAAAATATCCCTGGCGGAATGTCCTGTAGCCAAAATAAGTTTTTTAGCTTCTATAATAGTACCGTTTTGAGTCACAACACCTTGGACTTCATTGTTTTTTACTATAATATCGACCACACGCGTTTCAAACAGCACCTGGCCTCCATATTCTATTATTTTGGTACGGATGTCCTGAATGATCTGAGGCAGTTTATTGGTACCGATATGAGGATGCGCATCCACTAAAATATCAGGAGTTGCCCCAAAAGCCACCAACAATTGCAGGATCCGGTCTACGTCTCCTCTTTTTTTAGAACGCGTGTAGAGTTTCCCATCGGAATAGGTACCGGCCCCGCCTTCCCCAAAACAATAATTAGAATCTTCATTGACAATATGGTCTACATTTATGGCCTTCAGGTCCCGGCGACGGCCCCGCACATCTTTGCCTCTTTCTATTACGATGGGTTTGAGGCCCAATTCGATCAGTTGAAGGGCGGCAAATAATCCGGCTGGCCCTGCTCCTACGACAATCACTTCGGGAGCGTTGGACACTTCTTTATAATCCGGCAGTTGGAAAAGAGATTCTGAAAAGGCATCTCCCTGGAAAAAAACCAATACTTTCAGGTTGATCTTAACGGCTTTCTGACGGGCGTCAATAGAGCGTTTCAGGATGGAAATATGCTGTATTTCATTGGAAGACACCTTGATTTGTTTGGACAGATAGCTTTTGAGCAAATTTTCATTTGCAGCAATTTCAGGGGTTACTTGTAACAGAAGTTCTTTTGGCATTATAAATGATTTGTGAATATGCGGTTTGGCCATTTGAAACCAAAACTATGGCAAAAATACTAATTACCTTCGTAACTTCGCAGCTTTGAACTTAAGACCGTTAAAAATGCAACGCAAAATAAAACTGATTTGGGATTTTCGCGGCCCCGCTGCTGCAAAAACCGCCGAACATCATGAAATCCACCTCAAAGAATTTATCGCAATAGAGAAATTCCCGATAAACATTACCGGATTCGAGGTTTTGAATGAAATGCATGCCATAGCGTATATGGTCGTAACCGATGACAAGATGGTTCAGGTAAGGGATGCCCTAAAGCCTCACCGGGGCGAAGTCTTTGAATAGGAAAACGGGTTTAAGATTAGTTTGCCACTTCGCTGATAAACTGGATACGCATGAGTCTTAATTCTTCGGTATCATAATCACCGTCGAATTCCTTGAGCGCATCTTTGATATTATCCGATTCGGAGTCCATATAATAATCATGGATTTCGTCCTGTTGGTCTTCGTCCAGGATTTCATCAATCCAGTATTTGATATTTAATTTAGTGCCGGAATATACGATCTGTTCCATTTCCTTGAGCAGCAAATCCATATCCAGGCCTTTGGATTTTGCAATATCGTCAAGAGGCAATTTGCGGTCCACATTTTGGATAATATACAGCTTTAAAGCGGAATTGGCCCCTGTTGATTTGACCACAAGGTCGTCAGGGCGGATAATGTCATTGTCTTCCACATACCTGGCAATAAGCTCGACAAAATCTTTTCCGTATTTTTTGGCTTTGCCTTCTCCTACCCCATGGACATTGCTCAATTCATCGAGTGATACCGGGTATTTCAATGCCATATCTTCCAGCGAAGGATCCTGAAAGACCACAAACGGCGGAACGCCAAGTTTTTTAGCTACCTTTTTACGCAAATCACGCAGCATGACCATTAAGGTTTCGTCTGCGGTACCGCTTCCTTTTGCAGCGGTTACAATGGCTTCGTCTTCTGTTTCGCTATATTCGTGATCTTCCGACATCATGAATGATTGCGGGTTTTTGATAAAATCCAGCCCTTTCGGGGTTACTTTGATAATGCCGTATGTTTCAATGTCTTTGGATAAAAGCCCGTCCACCAGTGCCAATCTTAACACCGCCATCCAATAGCGCTCGTCATGGTCTTTGCCACATCCGAAAAATTGCTGGGTATCGGTCTTATGCGCTTTGATCATGGCGTTTATTTTCCCCATGAGCGTATACACGATTTCTTTTGACTTGTAAATATATTTGGTCTCTTTTATGACCTGCAATAATTTAAGCACCTGGTCTTTGGCTTCCACCTGGGGTTTCGGGTTGCGTACGTTATCGTCCATATCTGCGCCTTCGCCTGTTTCGGTATCGAATTCCTCACCAAAATAATGCAACAGGAATTTTCTTCGGGACATAGAAGTTTCAGCATATGCCACCACTTCCTGCAGCAAGGCAAAACCGACTTCCTGTTCGGCAACCGGCTTCCCGGACATGAATTTCTCTAGTTTTTCGACATCTTTATAGGAGTAGTATGCCAGGCAATGCCCTTCTCCTCCGTCACGGCCCGCACGTCCGGTTTCCTGGTAATAGCTTTCCAGCGATTTCGGTATATCGTGATGGATCACAAAGCGCACATCGGGCTTATCAATCCCCATTCCAAAAGCAATCGTAGCCACTACCACATCAACATCTTCCATCAGGAACATATCCTGGTGCTTGGCACGGGTTTTGGCATCAAGCCCTGCATGATAGGGCACAGCCGAAATCCCGTTTACCTGCAGGACTTCGGTAATGGCCTCCACTTTTTTGCGGGAAAGGCAGTAAATAACTCCTGATTTTCCTTTATGCTGTTTGATGAAGCGGATAATATCGGCTTCGACATTTTTAGTTTTAGTCCGTACTTCGTAAAATAAATTGGGCCTGTTGAACGATGCCTTGAAAGTATTGGCATCGGGCATATCGAGATTTTTAAGGATGTCTTCCTGCACTTTTGGCGTAGCCGTAGCGGTCAGGCCGATAATCGGGACATCCCCTAATTGTTTTATAATATTCCTAAGATTCCTGTATTCCGGGCGGAAATCATGGCCCCATTCGGAAATGCAATGCGCTTCATCAATGGCAACAAAGGAAAGCTTTTCCTTTTGCAGGAAAGCAACATATTCCTCTTTGGTCAACGACTCGGGAGCTACATACAGCAACTTGGTCAAACCGGAAGAGATATCCTTTTTTACCTGGGCGATTTCTGTTTTTGTCAAGGAGGAATTCAACACGTGTGCAATACCGTGTTCCGAAGATAAGCTCCTGATGGCATCCACCTGGTTTTTCATCAGGGCGATAAGAGGCGAAACCACTATGGCTGTGCCTTCCTGGATTAATGCCGGTAACTGATAGCATAAAGATTTACCACCACCGGTAGGCATAATGACAAAAGTATTATGCCTTGTGATAATACTTTTTACGACCTGTTCCTGTAAACCTTTGAATTGGTTGAAACCAAAATATTTTTTTAATTCCTTATGAATATCAATTTCGTGTGAATTCATTCTTTAGTAATGGTATTTTATATAAATTTGCACAACATAAAGATACAAATTTCTTTTACATACACAAATTTAAAACTTTTCTGTTTTGATATCAAAAGAAAATATTTTGGCTTCCGCCAAAAAAACCATTCTGTCTGAAAGTGAGTCTGTTGCAAAATTAACCCATTATCTTACCGATGATTTTGCCAAGTCTGTCGAATACATTTTTAACGCAAAAGGAAGACTGGTTGTCACCGGGATAGGAAAAAGCGCGATCATAGCACAAAAAATGGTCGCTACTTTCAACTCCACAGGGACACCTTCGATGTTTTTGCACGCGGCAGAAGCCATTCACGGAGACCTTGGAATGGTACAGCCTGACGATGTGGTCATCTGTATTTCAAAAAGCGGCAACAGCCCGGAAATAAAAGTATTGGTCCCTTTATTGAAACGGTACGGCAACCCGCTTATCGGGATCACGGCCAACCTGACTTCGTACTTGGGAAAAGAATCCGATGTGGTCATCAATGCCCATGTGGACCACGAATCCTGCCCTAATAACCTTGCTCCGACAAACAGTACAACCGCTCAATTGGTTTTAGGCGATGCCCTGGCCGTTTGCCTTATGGAGATGCGTAATTTCAAAAGTGAGGATTTTGCCAAATACCATCCAGGTGGCGCCCTTGGCAAAAAACTGCTGCTGCGCGTGACCGATATGCTAGACAGGACACATAAACCTGTAGTGAGACCTGATTCATCCATAAAAGATGTGATTGTGGAAATCTCGGAAAAACGACTCGGAGTAACTGCCGTTATCGAAAATGACAAATTGATCGGAATCATCACCGATGGCGACATCAGGCGCATGCTGAACAAAACCGAAACCATTTCGGGGCTTACCGCCAAAGAAATCATGACGGTTAACCCAAAAACCGTTCAGTTGGATTCAATGGTTGTGGATGCTTTCAATATTTTGGAAGATTTCTCCATAACGCAACTGGTAGTAGAAGACCGCGGCGAATACATCGGTATCCTGCATTTACATGACATTTTAAAAGAAGGAATCATATAATGGCGAAGAAGAACAAAAGCGAAATGTCATTTTTAGAGCATCTTGAGGAATTAAGATGGCTCCTGGTAAGAAGTACTATTGCCATATTGGTAGCATCGACCGCCGTATATTTTGTCAGCGATTATATTTTTGACACGATCATATTCGGGCCGACACACCCTAGTTTTTATACCTATCGTTTTTTCTGCGAGGCTTCGCATTACATAGGCTTTGCAGACAGCATTTGTATTGAGGAACTTCCTTTTACCATCCAGAACACCAGCATGGAAGGACAGGTCAATGTTTTCGTATGGACGTGCATCACAGCCGGTTTCATACTTGCCTTTCCGTTCATCTTATGGGAATTATGGAAGTTCATCAGCCCTGCCCTATACGAACACGAACGCAAGAATGCCAAACTTTTCATATTCATAGCGTCCTTTTTGTTTTTCCTGGGCGTTTTGTTCGGTTATTTTGTAGTGGTTCCGATGTCAGTAAATTTCGTAGCGACGTTTTCGGTGAGTGATGTGGTCAAGAACGAATTCAACCTGGATTCCTATATCGGGATGATCAAAACCTCTGTCATTGCCAGCGGATTGTATTTCGAATTGCCTATCATCATTTATTTCCTGACCAAATTGGGATTGGTTTCGGCCACTTTCCTTCGGACATACCGGAAATACGCCATCGTTATCGTATTGATCATTGCAGCTATTGTAACACCTCCGGATGTTGTAAGCCAGGTTACGGTAGCCATCCCTATGTTATTAATTTACGAAGCCAGTATTTTCTTATCGGCCTTCGTAGCTAAAAAAGAAAGACAAAATGAGCAACTTAGTTAAGGAATTCAATGATTACCGTTCTAAAATGAACGATAAGCTATTAAACGACAACAATAAAGTCATTAAGAGGATTTTCAATTTGGATACCAATACTTACATGGAAGGCGCTTTGGATGTAAAAACCAAAGAACTCCTGGGTTTGGTAGCTTCAGCCGTTTTGCGTTGTGACGATTGTGTGAAATACCACCTGGAAACCAGCTATAAGCTAGGAGTAACCAAAGAGGAAATGATGGAAACCATGAGCGTTGCCACATTGGTTGGAGGCACTATCGTAATCCCGCACCTGCGCCGTGCGTATGAGTTTTGGGAAGCATTGGAAGAAAATAAATAATTGTTAATATCTGATTTGCTTATTTGTTAATTCGTTACTTTGCGGATAATCGAATAGCCAAACCGGACGAATAACCAAAAGGAACAATGATATTAAGAGCTGAAAATTTAATAAAAACCTATAAAAGGCGTAGTGTTGTAAAAGGGATTTCCGTAGAAGTAAACCAAGGGGAAATCGTAGGTTTATTAGGCCCTAACGGAGCCGGGAAAACCACTTCTTTTTATATGATTGTAGGTTTGGTAAAGCCAAATTCGGGGAACATTTACCTGGATGATATGAATATTACCGATTATCCTATGTACAAACGCGCGCAGAACGGAATTGGATATTTAGCCCAGGAAGCCTCTGTTTTCAGGAAAATGAGCATTGAAGACAACATCCTGAGCGTATTGCAATTGACCAGCTTGTCCAAGGCAGAACAAGAAGCCAAAATGGAATCGCTTATCGATGAATTCAGTTTGCAGCATATCCGTACCAACCGTGGGGATTTATTGTCAGGTGGTGAGAGAAGAAGAACGGAAATCGCACGTTGTCTGGCTACCGATCCGAAATTCATCCTGCTTGACGAACCCTTTGCCGGTGTAGACCCAGTGGCGGTAGAAGACATCCAGCGAATCGTGGCGCAACTGAAAAACAAAAACATCGGCATCCTGATTACCGACCACAACGTACAGGAAACATTGGCCATTACCGATAAAACATACCTAATGTTTGAAGGTGGGATCCTAAAAGCAGGTGTCCCGGAAGAATTGGTGGAAGATGAAATGGTCCGCAGGGTATACCTTGGCCAGAATTTTGAGCTCCGCAGAAAGAAAATCGAGTTTTAGCCTATGACTGAAACTATTGACAATCAAGAATTTAAAATCGAAATAAAAGGAAGTTTTCTGAATACTTACCAAGGAAAACTTAGTATAAATTCTGAGCATATACTATTCAAAAAGAAGAATTTATTTAAAAATAATTCAATCCAATTTGATAAATCAGAAATAAAAGAATATAAGCTTGGCATTAAATGGATTCGTGGTTATAAATTCACGATTGGGCGTGATTATCAAATATTCATACGAAATCAAAAAGGCAAAACACTCAAAATCAGCCTCAAAAGTTTTTATGGCATCAATCCGAACAGCAGCCATGCAAAATATATTGCCATTACAAATGCATTATGGGAATATCATTTTGGTGAAATAGCTTCCGTTCTTTTTAAAAAATTTAAAGACAACGAAGAATTTACAATTAACAATGTTCGTTTTACTAGTGAAAACATCACAATTGAAACCAATTCTTTTCTGAAAAGAAAAAAAGTCGTCATTGATTGGAAAGCTGTTCAAACAAAGGATTACAACACGTATTTTGCCATATTTTCACAAAAAAACCCTGCTGATATAAATCAATGTTTCAGCTATAAAGACGACTGGAATACATTTATATTATATAGCGTTGTAAGAACTATTCTTAAAAACAATGAAAAACCCTGACAAGCAAACTCTTGAAAAATGGCATAAAGATCCGGACAATTGGAAATGGGGGATTTTTTATTACAATCCGGAAGATGAAAGGCTGTTCCCTCCCAAAAAGCAAGCCTGGATGGGATGGACGGTAAATTTCGCCAACAGGAATTCCACACTGGCATTTATTTTCATCATGCTGGTAACCTTCGCCTTAGTTTCTAAAGGGATCTTATCAGGAACCTAAAAAGCAATCCTATGAAATCATTTCCCTTTTTACCGACATCAAAATGGCTGTTGCTCCTTCAAATCGCTTTGGGCTTATTTATGATGGCTCATGGAAGCATCAGGATATATGCCGGAACGGTGGATGGTTTTGGAAGTTTTTTAAATGACAATCATTTTTTCATCGGAAGGATAATCGCATGGGCCATAACCCTTTTTGAAATCACCGGAGGCTTTTTACTGCTGATGAACCGCTTTAAAAAGGTCATCTGTTTTCTTTTTATCCTCCAGTTGATCATGGGGATTGTTTTGGTACATGCGGCCAACGGCTGGTTTGTCGTAGGATATTCTACAGGAGGAATGGAGTACAGCGTTTTATTGATCGTATGTTTCTTCCTTACGGCTTCGCATCAGGAGCCAAAAACTATTTGATCAGGATTTCCTTCAGTCCTACGGAAGTCCCGTTGTAGATATTGGCATCCACGCAGCCTTTTATACCATCGGCTTTGGCGCTTTCGGAAATTTGCCAGATAGACCATTCATCATCAATATCCTCATAAACAGAAGTGTAATTTGCAATCCAGAAAGGATATTCCTCAAAATCATCCCTCAGGAAATCAACATAATAGCTTTCGCTTGAATAAATGATAGGTTTTACGCCGTAATGCTTCTCTACGATGGACAACCAGCGTTTGAGCCCCACTTTCAACCGTTCTATGGATTGTTCTTTTGGAAGTTTTTCAATATCCAGGACAGGCGGGAAATCACCTTCGACCAAAGTTACGTTTTCGATAAAATTATTAGCCTGCTCGACCGAATTCTCATTAGGCCTGTAATAATGGTAAGCCCCGCAGATGAATTTCTTTTGCTTGGCTTTCTTCCAGTATTTTTTGAACTTACGGTCAGCCCTGTCATTGCCCACCGTGGCCCGGATGAAAACAAATTCTATCGGATAGCCGCCCTCCAGTTCCTTTAGTTGTTCCCAGTCGATTTCGTCCTGGTACTCGGAAATATCTATCCCGAAGGATTTCTCGATATGGGTATCCAGCACTTTATCCAACGGAACCATACGGGACTCGGCATAGACGATTTTATCCGTCTTGAAACCCAGGTAATAGGCCAGGACGTTTCTTTGGCTGTACAAAACGACCAAAACCGCAAAAACAAAGAAAATACCGTAAAAGATACCGGATTGGGAAAAGGATTTTGTCCCTTTTTTGACCGGTTTACGAACAGCCGGCTTCTTCTTTTTGACTGCCATACATTAACTGGCCTTTTTAGCCATGGCATTATTAGCTATCGAAAGCAGGATATAAAACACTATCACCACCGGTATCCCCAAATACCTGAAAACCAGCAGTAAAATAATAGATGATGCCAGAAACAAAATCTGCAAAGTATTCTTCTTGAAGCTGAAATCCTTGATTTTTAGGGAAAACAACGGTATTTCGGCATTCATGATATAAGCGCTTAAAAGAGTGATCGCTATCAAAACCCATTGATTCCCAAGACAATCCACAATCGTGGAATTTTGGTGGTGCATGGCAATCAGGGGCAGGCTTAGCATAAAAAGCGCATTGGCAGGAGTTGGTAATCCTATAAATGAATCCGTCTGGCGGGTATCGATATTGAAATTGGCCAAACGGTAGCAGGCGCCAAGGGTTATGACAAATCCAAGATAAGGCAAAAAGGAAACGGCAGGAGCATTGGTATAATCATTCTTCAACAGCATAAACATCACATACCCCGGGACAACCCCGCTGGTCACCATATCTGCCAACGAATCCAATTGCAGTCCCAAAGGGCTCGAAACCTTAAACAGCCGGGCAAAAAATCCATCGAAAAAATCCAGGAATATGCCCAGGCAAACAAAAAGGAAAGCCATTTCAAATTTGAATTCACTCACAAATACCAAAGCAATGCAACCGCAAAATAGATTCAATAAAGTGATGATATTGGGAATGTGCTTTTTAATGTTCATCTGGAAAATAGTTTGAATTATAGATTCGGCAAATTTAATACAATAAGTTTATACATTCCAGAGTTTATTATATCAGTTTTTTATTTAATCTTTGTCTAAAATTAATTTTCCGTTGAAAAAACTAGTTTCTCTCTTATTTATACTTGGTTTCAGCGTGTCACAAGCGCAGACAATTCGTAAATATTCAAACGAATTCATGAATATTGGTGTAGATGCCCGGGCTTTTGGTATGGCAAATGCAATGGTGGCCCATACGGCCGATGTAAATTCCGGTTATTGGAACCCTGCGGGCCTGCTCAAGATCGAAGATAGCCAGGGAGCCCTTATGCATGCCAGTTATTTTGCCAATATAGCCAAATACGACTATGCCGGTTTTGCCAAAAAAATAGACGACCGGAGTGCCTGGGGCGCTTCTATTATACGATTTGGGGTGGATGACATCCTGAATACCACAGAATTAATCGATTCCAACGGAAATATTGATTACAACCGCATCAGCTTATTTTCTACAGCCGATTACGGTTTTACGTTTTCCTATGCCCGCAAACTGCCAATACAAGGGTTTCAATACGGTGTCAATGCCAAAGTCATCAGGAGGATTATCGGTGATTTTGCCAATTCCTGGGGATTCGGTTTTGATGTGGGGCTCCAGTTTGAAAGGGACAATTGGCAATTCGGCTTAATGGTACGGGACATTACCACTACATACAACATCTGGAACATTGATGAGGAGGAATTTCAGAAAATAAAAGACGCCCAGACACAAAACCCGCTGCAAAACCAGGATTTGCCTGAAACCAGCGAGATCACGTTGCCCAAAGCACAATTGGGAATGGCCAAAAAATTCGAATTCCATAACGAAATGTCCTTATTGGCTTCTGCAAACCTGAACATGCAGTTCCAACAGACCAACGACCTTATTTCATCCAGTTTCGTAAGCATTGATCCGGCCATAGGATTTGAAGGCGGTTATAACGACCTGGCTTTTTTACGGGTAGGATTTGGCAATTTCCAGAAAATACAACAACTCGACGGTTCCAACAAAACAGGGTTCCAGCCTAATTTCGGGGTTGGATTCCAGTACAGGGGCATTTCCGTAGATTATGCCTTGACCGATTTAGGGAACCAAAGTGCCGCCTTATATTCCAATGTTTTTTCATTGAAAGTGGATTTAAGCATCTTCAGATAAAATATTCCCATGAATAAAAAACTACTGCTGCTTTTCTGTATTTTGGCCTCTTTCAGCGGATTTTCGCAGCATTCCCCTATTACGGAAAACACGAAAGTAAGTATCCTTACGGTCGATGTCGCCGATGAATCCCACACGCTTTACGGCCATACCGCCTTAAGGATCCAGGATCCGGTAACTCATTTTGATGCGATTTACAATTATGGAATGTTCGATTTCAGGACCGAAAATTTCATCCTGAAATTCGTAAAAGGAGATTTGCAATACTACGCCGCTTCCTATCCGTATGCTGATTTTGAGTACAGTTACCAAGTAGAGAACAGGTCTGTTTACGAGCAGGTCCTCAATATTTCCTTAGCCGAAAAGCAAGAGATATATGAGAAACTCCATACCTCCATGTATTCTGACGAGCGGTTTTACACCTATAAATTCATTGACAGGAACTGTACCACCAAAGTAATAGATGTGGTCAATTCCGTTTTGAAAGGCAAACCAATCAAAAATACCTTGCACAAGACCGAAAGTTACAGGAATGTGCTTTTCCCGTATGCCAACCATCATTATTACATGCAATTGGGCATCAATATTATTTTTGGGGAAAGAGTTGACCATCAGGCTGAAACATTGTTCCTTCCGCTGGATTTGATGAATGTCCTAAAAAACACTTCGTATAAAAACAAGCCTTTGGTGACCCAAACCACTACAAATTTTAAAGCCAACAGGACAGAAGCTTTTTCTTTCCTGGACAGTATTTACTCTTTGATCGCAGTTCTTCTGGTAGTTATCCTTCTGAACAAAAAAGCGACAAACGTCCTTTATTTTTCCCTATTGGGCTCTATCGGATTGTTATTTTCGATGATCGGGATGTATTCGTACCACAGGGAGTTATTATGGAATTACAATGTGCTACTTTTCAATCCTTTGTTTTTGCCGCTGGCATTCTTCATACTTAGGAACAACACCAAATGGATCAAAAAGATTTGCTGGGCCAGTTTGTTTTTATTAGGCGGCTACCTGATTTATATGTTCTCAAAAGTGCACTTGATCATCGTCTTACCGCTTATTATTGCCACGGGAATACAACTGGCAAGATTACTCCTGAAAAAAGACCGGTAATATTATTATTGCCCCCTGTAAAATAAAACGGTACTGATGGTTTTTATGGTGATGTTGAAATCCAGGAAGATACTCCTGTGCTTGATGTAGTACAAATCGTATTGCAGTTTGATAAGGCTGTCCTCGATAGTTTCCCCATAAGAATAATTCACCTGTGCCCAACCGGTCAATCCGGGTTTTACCACATGCCGGGTTTCGTAAAAAGGCATTATTTCGGCAATTTCCTTTACAAAAACAGGCCTTTCCGGCCGCGGACCGATAACGGCCATATCACCTTTAAGGATATTGATGAACTGTGGGAATTCGTCGAGCCTGGATTTTCTTAAAAATTTACCAAACGGGGTAATCCTGGAATCGTTTACCGTAGCAAAAACAGCACCTGCAGATTCTGCATTGGTGACCATCGAACGCAATTTATAAATCCTGAACACATTTCCGTTCTTCCCTACCCTTTCCTGAGTATAAAACAACGGGCCCCGGTTTCCGATGGCATTCCCAATCAGGACAAAAGGCAAAAACATCATCCCGGCCAACAAACCAGATAAAACGAACAAAATCTCAACGGCCCTTACCAGCATCAGGTACAATTGATTGTGGTTGCTTCTGGAAAAAGGGAAGTATTTATAAAAATCCCTCGCAACATACTGAACAGGAATGCGTTGCGTAAGACTTTCGTATACCTGTGTATATTCGCGGACAATCAAGCCGTTTTCGAGGAGTTTAATGAGTTTATTGTAAAGGTCAACAGTAATCCCTTCTGTTTTTTGGGAAGCGATGACAATTTCCGATACGTTGTTCTTCCTGATGAATTCCTCCAGTTCCGTTAATGCGATGGCTTCAACCGAATGGCCACCATTACCGCTTGTCCCGGAATTTACGTACCCGACAATCCTGTAATGCGGATCGACGGACTGCAGCCCTTTTACCAGTTCGGAAAGCTCGTCATTTTCACACACCAGGATAACACTTTTCAGGAAACGGGTCGAAGCAAAAAATTTCACATACAAGAAGCGCCATAACAGCAATGCCGATAAAATAGCCAGGTAAAACAATAGTATCTGCAATCGGTTTTCCGGTAAAACCGGCGTAAAGAAAGGTGTGAGAAGGTAAACCAATACGGTAGAAGTACTGGCGAGCACAACACTTTTAGTCACCTGGAACTGATTGCTGGCAACCTGCAGGTTATACATTTCAAAAACCGTCCCGAAAAACAAAATATATAAAGACAATACCAGCGTCCAATAAAAATTGGTGGTGGAAATCTTGAAATAATGGAAATCAAAAATGCTTCCCAACAGGTGTAATAACATCAAAACAAACACCACATCAAAAATCCTGAGAAGAATTTTTCTTTCAGAAATTTCAAAGTGTATTTTTCTTCCATTGTTCATTGGTTTTGTATTTTAGGGCAAAAAATAACGAGACAAAAATAACGAATATTTAAAGGAATATGGAAATTAATTGCAGTCAATAATCCTTTAGAAAGGCTATTTTAACACTGCATCCCATTTTACTTTCACCGTGTCCCAATCCCAGTTTGCCGCTTTGGCCCTGGCATTGCCAATAATTTTATCCGATAATCCTTTCTCTTCTATCAACCTGATTATGGCATCGCCCATACCTTTGGCATCGTTGTCTGTTACGAGTAATGCTTCCTGGCCATCGTTAAGCAAAAAAGGGATACCTCCCACATTTGTTGTCACTACAGGCATTCCCAGGGCCATGGCTTCCATGACACTTACCGGCGTGTTGTCAAAATGGGTCGTATTGATAAAAACATCATATTCTTCCGATAGGGCAATCCATTCTTTTTTGGATAATTTCCCGGTAAAAGTGACAGATACAACTCCTATCTCATCAGCATAATTACGGGTTTCGGCCAATGAGCCGTCTTTATCGGGACCTACCATGCATAAAGAAGCGTCCTGGTATTTTTGCTGCAGCCGATGCAATACGTCAACTGCCATTTTAGGGTTGTAAATGGAAGCAAAAGCCCGCACCCATAATATTTTAGGCTGTATCGAAGGCCTGTCCTTACATGGATATTCTTCCAGTTGCAATACATTCGGGATAAAAGCCAGGTTAGCATAGCCTTCTGCCTTGAATGCTTCGAACAAATAGCCTGAAGGCGCCACATTCCGGTAAGCATTCCCAAACAGCATTTTGCAAAGCGATGGATTTTTAGCCAACCGATCGGGTAAATTCCCTCCATGCAAAATAGGGATGTACCGCATTCTGAGCAGACGGCATAACTGCGCCGTAGCAAAGGCATACCAAAAACTCGAAGTGCTGTAGGTATCGATCAAAACATAATCTGATGTACTGCCGCGGGCCACTGCCAAAAGCATATCCAACAACCGCAACGGCAAACTTTTTTTAGAGGAAGCATAGGTAACAGCATATCCTTCTTGTTCCAAAAGAGGCCCAAGTGTTTCTATGGTCGTCTTGTTCAATCCGTGGGAAGACAGTTTATTCCCTATGTACAACAGGTTTTTCAACGAGTATGACCTTTAATAACGTTAATGAATAAATAAAAGCCGACGCTGCAATACGCATGGCAGCATGGTTTATGGTAAGCAACCAGAAAATGAAAAAGGAAAACAGGAGGATGTGCTGTTTGTTATTGACATAGAAAAGCAAAGGGGTTACCAGCAAGATAATTAACCCTAAAATCCCTAACATACCGTGTTCGGAAAGCATACGGGTAATTTCGTTATGCGATGCCGATTCGATACCAATCATCTCCTTTCGGATTTCCTTGCTCTTTCCTACCCCAATTCCTGTGATAGGGTTTTCGAGGAACATTTCAAATTCGGAAGCGGCCAATTCTTCCCGCCCGGAAAACTTGCTTGCTTTTTCCCTTCCCAAAGCATCTTCTCCCTTATAACGGTTTAAAATAAGCCCGCCGGTCTGCGAAACGCTGTACGTAAAAACCCCAACGCCAAAAACAGCCAGGAAAAACCCTACGAGATTGATCTTGAACCTGCCTTTGAGGGAAACGAAAGGATACACCGCCAAAAGAAGCACAATAATCATCATAAGGCCCGTATAAACGCCTCCTCTGGAAAAAGTGATCAGGCCACGGTAACTTAATGCAAGTAAAAAGCAGACATTGAAAACGATAACAAAAATATTTTTGGAGAAAAACAGCAACCTCGAAAAAACCAAAAACATCCCCAAACCCAATACGGTAGAAACCTGGTTAGGCCCGAAACCTCCTGAAGTGGCAGAATTGGAATCGGTTCCGGTAACCACATCGCGTATGTTCGGGTTGTATAGGAACAGGTAAATCAGCATGGCGGCTATGGGATAGAGCATCCAGCGGCTCATCTTTTCAAAATCGGTTAACCTAAAAGGTTTGTCTACGGCATAAATACTGCAAATGGCCAGGCAAACAGGCCCTAAGATATTGAAGACGATAGCTTTTCGGATATCTACATCAAAACTTAAATTCAGGGCACCGTAAATAATCCCAGGGAGCAAGAATAGGAAAAAAAACCAGAAAGGGATGCTTTTCCGGGAAATTCCCTTAAAATAAATGCCCAGCAGCATAAAGATGATAACGCCGTATTTGGCAAATTCGTTTCCGATGTTCCCTTTGGTCATCCGCAGGAAAACCTCAGCTCCCACAAGATAAGCGGCGCAAAACAGCACCTCATTGTTCCGGTTTTTGTTTTTGATGATGATATAACATCCGCCTACCAGGATAAATATGGCGTATACAACCGAAACAGGACGAAATACAAAAAGAAAAACACCTAACAATAGATGCAGCGATATAACATTTAAGTAGTTGTTAGTCCTGATTGGCATATTTTTATTTTTTCATCAATTAAACAACTGTTGCTGCAATTGCGCTATATAATTGTCAAAAGTAAACTTTTCCGCTAACTCTAAAACGTTTGTTGCCATTTCTTTTAAACGGCTTTCTTCGGTTTGTATTGCTTTTTGCAACACGGATGTGTAAGGAATATTTCCATTGATGTCCCACAGGAACCCGTTTTGACCGGTAATATAATGACTGATGCTCCCTACGCCGGAAACTACCGGGATAGCGCCATAACACGCTCCTTCGGCAATGGCTTTAGGAAAACCTTCAGAATTGGACGGCAACAATAAAAAATGGGACCGTGACAACAGCTCGTGTACTTTTTCCTTATCCAAAAAACCATGGAAAACAACTTTATCCCCCAAAAAAGCAGCGGCAGCCTGGTAGCTTGCTTTAGAAGGACCGTCACCTATAAGATGCACTTTTTCAATACTTTCCAACGGAATACCTTGTAGCGCTTCAATGATCCTGTCGGTTCCTTTGGCATTTTCCAGACGCCCTACAAAAGAAAACACGAACGGCGGGCTGAAGTTTTTCGAGCCGGCAATTATTTTCCCTTTTTTGATGTCTTCATTGGACAAACAAGGGTTTTCAAAAGAAAGGCAATGTTTGGGCTGGTTTTCCCAAAATCCGTTAATGGTTACTTTGGTATGTTTGGCTTTGGACAGGACATTTTTCTGGATCCTGTAAAAAAAGGGCAATGATCCTGCATCCCAGCTTCCTGCAAATTTATGCCACCATATCTTATTGCGGACCAAAAATGAAATCAAAACAGCAATAAAAGCAGGATGAGACGGCGCCCGCGTATGGACAACATCGGCCTTTAGTATATTTTTGAAGATGATAAAAAACATAACCGGGTAACGCAAAAGTATTTTCAGGGAAGAAAACAACGTTTTCCCTCCGATTTCTTGTAAGGCAATAACCGTAACTTTTGTCGAGGTTATCGCTTTCATAGACAAATCATCTTTTTTATCCGGCCTGTTAAACCCGATCCAGGTAATCTCATCGAACAAATGCTCAAAACTTTCCAGTTCGTTTACCACAGGCCCGAAAGCATAATAGATTCCATCCTTTTTAAGAATGGCTGTATCCGATACGATTGTTAATTTTTTATACACTGGTAAATAGCTATAAGTTTGTTGAAATACTGTGCTGCCCCGAAATATTTTTCAAATACTTGCTGCATTTTTTCCGTATCGGCATCTTGCGACAAAAGCTTTGTAACCCTTTCGGCCCATTGCCCGCAATCAAAATTATCTATAAAATATTCCGGAAAATAGGGTTTGAGCATTTTTGCGACTTCTCCTGTTTCATAAGAAAGAAAAGGCATTCCTTGCGCCAGGTATTCAATCAGCACAAGCGGGCCGGTTTCATACAGGGAAGTATGCAATCCGAGTTTTGCTTCGCCCAAAACAGGCTGGACATTGTCGCAATCTGTTGCAAATGCCACTTTCGCGGTACTTGCCTCGTGCAAAACGGCATTGTATTTTTCGTCCTGTACTTTCCCTACCAAAAGCAATGACAAATCCAGTTTTTCCGCTACCTGAACGGCCAACAATTGGTTTTTGTTTTCTTTGATGTTGGATACCAGCAACAGGTCATAGGGTTTCAGTATTCCTGTTTTTTTTATTATTTCCTGTTTGATGATGATGTTTTCCAGCAGAAATGTACGGTCTTTCCTGATTTTCATCTCATGGATGCCCCATTGGATAAGGAGGTCGCTTACACCGATATAATAGTCGGGCTTAAGGATCGAAGTAAAAAAAAGCGGCACTTTGTTATTGATGGCGATAATCCCGTGGTGGTTCTGAAAGATAATCCTGGTGTTTTTTAGTGAAAAAAGACGACTTATCAACCTAACATACCGGTAAACATGGGTGGAATGGCAGTGGACGATATCAAATTGCTTAAGGATCGTACTGCATTTGTACATCGATTTCAAGCTCCATTTGCCATTTCTGTGCAGTTCATAAAACGGAATCCCGGCATGCATATTTTTCTTTAAAATGCCTCCTTCCAACAGAAACAAAGCCGTAACATCCTGATGGTTTTCATGTAAGATATTGCACATATCCACAAAAACCTTTTCAGCTCCGCCTACATCCAGCGTATCTATTACCTGAAGAATTTTCATACCTGTTACTATCGTTTTACAATTGACTTATTTTAGGCCCTTCTTTTAATTTTGCCGATGCCAACTGCCATGATTTGAATACCTGAAAGCACACTAAAGGCAACAGGAAAGGCACCAAAAGGAACGACATCATTTTCAAAAGCCTGTTCCCTTTAAATTTATAGGGTACCAATGACGGCAGGATCGAATGTACTATAAACAAGCGGGAAAGGCGGCTGCCGAAATATTTCCTTGACAGGTATAACACGCTCGGAACAGGTCTTGGCCCGAATAATTTCTTAGGGCGCCAACCATCCCAGCTTCCCATTTGGCGCAAACCTCCTTCGCTTACTTTTAAATGGATCCGTTGCGCTTTATAATTTGAAATATTTTTATATCCGGCCAGGTACGCCCTCATTCCGTATTCGCCATCACCCATTCTTTGTTTCTCAAATTGCCTGTCAAAAAGCCCAATTTCCTTAAAAATACTTTTTTTAAGCAATACATTCCCCGTATCGAGCTGATCGCTCCAGCGGAAGTAGCGGTAATGTTTCGGTACTTCGGCCCCAACAGTACTGATGGAAACGCCGGAAGACAAATCGGCATTAAAATAATCAAGGACTTTAAGATGTTCTGCAATCCAATCCTCATTGACCAGGGAATCATCATCATACAGTAGGATATAGTCGCCTTTCGCAGATTGAATAGCCTCATTCCTGGCACGCCAAAGGGCTTTTTCTTCCTGGAACCAATAGTTCAGGTCCAGTTTCCATCCCTGATAGAAATCCTCACGGAAAGCATCGGTCTGGTCTACGATAATTACTTCAAAATTTTTATACGTCTGGTTTTCCAAATCGCGAAGCACATCTTTGAGGTACTGATAGCGGTTTAAAGTCGGGATCACTACGGAAACCAACGGCTTTGATGCTATAAGCGGGCTTTGAAAAGCAGCATAATCAGGATAGGCCACCGCATTTTGGGAATAATCGACTCTTTTTACGTTGCGTGTTACAAGGAAACCATGCCATTCGGCAAATGGATTGTGAAAGGTAATAAGACGCAGCAATAACACATAATACACCCAAGCCCAATGAAAATTTTTCCGAAGGAAAACATACTCATCATGCACCGGCAATGTCGTTTTTTGCCAGATATCTTCTCCCGGCCGGTTTATTTTACTGATGAAACCCTGCTGAAAAGCCGTCCATGCCAAATCCCGGATCTGCGCTTCATCGGTTTGATACTGAAGATCTTTAGGTATTGTAAAACCTTCCTCTTCCAATTGTTTTCCGGTAAGGAAATACCCAAAATCAACAGATGGCTTTACGTTAAAATACCAGATGGGCTTTAAATATTGTAAAAAATTAAATATCATTATTCCTTATTAAACATATCAACATTCTATTATTTTTAAAATCTTCTCCTTCATATGAGAAAAACCTCCTCCAACTTAAAACAAACCTTCACCAACTTAAAACAAAGATTCACCAATTTAAAACAAACCTTCTCCAACTTAAAACAAAGATTCACCAATTTAAAACAAACCTTCTCCAACTTAAAACAAACCTTCTCCAACTTAAAACAAAGATTCACCTACTTAAAACAAACCTTCTTTTACTTAAAACAAACCTTCTCCAATTTAAAACAAACCTTCTCCAACTTAAAACAAACCTTCTCCAACTTAAAACAAACCTTCTCCAACTTGAAACAAAGTCCCTCCTATTTAGAATAAACCTTCTCTAACTTAAAACAAACCTTCCGTCAAGGAAAAATTTATACCTTACAAATCATTTTTTTCCTGTATCATGCCCAACATTCCTTTGGCAGAAAGTGTTTCTTTCCAGAGCTTCCGGTTTTCCAACTGAAGTTCCACAAATGCTTCATCGCTTATTCTTGTATGGAAATCACTTACGATTTGCGCTATCTTTTCCCTGTCCTTCCACTCTATCCAAACCACATGTTTTTTCCAATCTATGGTTTCTTCAAACGGCAGCAGGCAATCCGTATTGACAAAAATAGGGATTTTGCCCATCATGAGCGTTTCATAAAACCGTACTGAAAAATTTCCGGCGCCACGCACGCACAAGACATAATCGGATTGCGCGATATTGGAGTAATATTCGAGCGTTGTCCGGTCACGGTCGGCTTCTGTTTGCGCACCGGCCCGGTAATTGTCCCGGTAGATGAAATTAGTCTTGATGTGTAGCGGATCTTCGCAAAAAGACAGCAGTTTGGCCCTTTCATAAGCCGAAGCAAACAAAGGTTCCCAGTCACGGCGGAAAGGATCCTGAAAAAAACGGCGGCCATTTTCTTTAAGGCATTTGGCTATTTCTTTGAGTCTTTTAACCGTTGAGAATGTGGCGTGTCCGCAAAATCCGATGGCCGGCAATTGTTTTTTGCCCACAGGTGTAATGGATTCCTGTTGGAAAATCCTTTGGAAATGATCTGACAATCCTACAGGAAAACCTTTGTTGAGACCACTCAATTGTGACTTGAAACCACTCATACGAAGGTATGTTATTTGCGGGAATTCCGGGAAAGCCATTCCAAAATCCCCTCCGATATACGCGTAAGCTTTTTTTTGCCACTGCACGCAATCGTTATTCAGGGCTTCGAGTTCTTTTATTTTTCCTTCTTTGGCATAATAATTAACCGAAAAAGGAAGCAGGACAAAATCGGCATCGGCCATAACCTCAACCCTTTTGATTTCCGGCCCGAATGTTCCTTCTCCCCATGCATTATCCGCAAAAAACGGGCGCGCAAGAATGCATAATTCACGCTTATCGGCAACAGGATAGGTTGTATGTGGGATAAAAATTTTCAATGGAATAGGTTCGGTTAAAATTTCCTGCCCCTGATGGTCACCAGGTCTGCTTTTTTCAATCGGTTGGTGACAAATTCTTCGTCCCTGATAAAAATGGTGTTGAACTGGGCTTTATTGTAACTCTGCAGTTTTACCAGTTGCCTGTTCGCGACGTCGTAAGCATAGGGCTTAAATCCGAAGCTCAGGACTTTGGTATATATTTCGTCATCGGAAACGCCGTACTTTTCACCGGATTGGTTTATTTCCAGGATCAGGACTTTGAGCCTCTCGTCGTTTAAGATGGCCTGACCTCCTTCCAGGGCTTGTTTTTCGTGGCCTTCCACATCAATTTTCATGGCCAGGGGCACTTGTTCCGTGAGTATGGAATCCAGGCTCAAAACGGGTACCTGGACCGCATTTCTATATCTTTCGCTTACAATCCTGTCCATTGTCCCTTTATCGGTTGAAAAATATAATGCCCCATCAAAATTAGAAACGCCTATATTGAAAGGGCTGATCAGTTCCTCCAAATGATTCAGTTGAATCTGTTTGAGCAATTGCCGGTATGTTTTGGGCACGGGTTCAATGGTGATAGACCGGCAACCTTTAGTACCCGAAAGCAATAATGAGTAATGGCCCAAATTAGCGCCGACATCCAAAAATGTGTCCTGTTTTTGAAGCAAATGCAGCAAAAAAAGGGATTCTTCAAACTCGTATACCCCAAAATAGATGTTTCCCACAATGCCTGCATCACCTTTTCTGGCAATGAATTTGAGGTTGCCTATCCAATTGTGGATGGTTTCTTTAAAAATCCTGTTTTTGATATTGAATTCTATATATTTATACAACCCTTTCCATTCCTCCCCTTTTGTGACGGGGTGCGATTGAAATTGCGTGTACCTGCTTTTAATTTTCTTAATGACCTTCATAAAATCTGGCAAATTGTTTTAATTGTACCTGGATTGAAAACTCTTTTCTGATCCTATCGGCTGCATTTCCGGCAATCTCTTTTTGTGCTTCGGCTGTTAGCGAAAGAACCTTCGCAATCTTGTTGGCCAAAGATACAGGATTTCTTTTGGCAACCACATATCCTGTACTGCCATCTACTATATTTTCAACCAAACCTTCCGCATCGCTGACAATACAAAGTTTTCCCATGGCCTGTGCTTCCAACACGGCATTGCAAAAACCTTCCTGGATGCTATACTGCAGGTATAAAGAGCTTTCTTCCAATTTCCGGCGCACCTCATCCGGGGTTATTTTCCCGGTAAAAATTACGTTCTCGCCAATTCCCAATTGATGGGCCGCAAACAGCAAACGCTCTTTTTCAGGGCCATCGCCCACAATGGTATACCGGAACGAAAATCCTTTTTGCTTTAGCAGCGCCAGGGCTTCCAATGTATATTCCAATCCTTTGATCCAATGCAAACGGGCCACAGTGGTGATGGTAATTTGCTTTTGTATAGGCTGGGCTTTGTTGGCGGAAAATTTTGACACATCTATGGCCGGTGTGATTTTGACGATATTTGCAGTTGGAATGCCTTGCGCAATCAGGCCTTTTTTCATCCCTTCGGAAAGCACATGGTAGGTAACTGTTTTGGAAAAAAGCCTGGCATAACACCCCGGGTTTTTTACCGGATACACATAATAATCGAAGCCCCTGAAACTCACTGCCATCTTTGCGCGGATTGCCCCGGGGATATTTTCCTTTTCGAGCGCCATAGTCCCGAAACCAAAATGGAGCCAGTCCAGTTGTGCAGAAAGCAAATGGCTATTGGCTGCGATTCGTTTTAATATGGTAAGTGCGGCGATGCCTCCTTTCCGTTCCAAACGATAAAATCGGAGAACAGCCGGGACATGTCCTAAAACCAGCAAAAGTTGCCCTAATGCCTTTACCGTTCCCGATATTGATTTTCCGTATTTTGGGGAAGTTTTTATTTTTGCCCCTTCGAAAGAAGACTGTCCGGTTTTAGCGTGCACAAAAAGGATCACTTCATGTCCATGAGCCTGCAGGCCTTTTATCTTATTTACGAAAAAGGTTTCGGAATATGCCGGTATTGCGGGTAAAACTAAGCCTATTCTCATGGTGATACTTCTAAAACAGTTTGGTATAAAGCTTCCATATCTGCCATCATTTTAGCCTGGGAATGTTGGTTTTCGACAGTTTTCCTGGCTGCCACGGCTATCTTTTGGTATTCATGTAATGATAGTCCCGAAACTTTCAATAAGGCTTCGGCTATGGCCAAAGGATTCCGGACAGGCACTAAAAACCCGTTTTCGCCATCTGTAATTACTTCGCTCATTCCACCGCAATCTGTCGAGACAACCAATGTCCCCAATGCCATCGCCTCCAACACCACATTGGCGATGCCTTCTTCAACGCTGGAAAGCAATACAACATCTGCGCTTCGGATAGTTGGCAAAACTGAATCGAAAGCGATCTGCCCTACAAAATGGACTTTATTTTCAAGGCCTGACTGGGCGCGCTGGACAAGCAGTTCTTCTGTCGCTTCAATACCGATAACCGTATATTCAAAAAGAGAGGATTGCTGTTGCAGAAGGGCAAAGGCATCAAGGGCATAATGATATCCTTTTACCCAATGCGAGCGCCCTATGGAAATAACTTTTAGCGGTGTATTTATTTTGTCTTTGGCTACAAACGGCAGTTTTTGGAAATCCATTCCGCTGTAAACCGTTTTTATCTTGGCCGGATCCGCTCCGTATTGTTCCGCGAGATGGCCAATGGCGTTGGATACGGCATGGAAAGCATCTATTTTAGGAAAAGCATGCCTATACAAACGAGCCCAATGGGAATCCCCGATGGGGCTGATGGTAACATGTGTCCCCCGCAAACTCAACACCAGTTTTATCCCGAATTCCTGCACCCATTCCCAATCGCCGGTACTTTTGGCCCATTGCAGGTGGAAAATATCCGGGTGATGGTATAATACAGGGTAATATTTGGCCTTGTGGGCGATGGTATTCTTTTTTTGCCGGGCCAAGAGCTGGTCCAGTTTCTTTTTATTTTTGCTTTTGGATACCGTCAGTAAAACCGAATAGGATACAAAATGCCACAACTTTTCTAAGGTATTGCGATAACCGATTGTGGTTACCCGGCCTGCATAATCTTTTTTCCGCTTTAGCTGTCCGAAAAGGCATACCTCGTAACCAGAGGCTGCCAGGCCTTCAATCAAACGCTCCACAAAGGTCGTTGAAGGGATTTCTCCGGAATATATGGCGATTTTTCCTGAAGCCATTATGAATTTTGTTTGGTAGACAACGAAAGTGTAAGCAGCATACTCACCGAATGAGAATAGTATACAGGATTCTCTTTAGCAAACTTATGATAAAAACCGGAAACTACCTCAGGATCAATCCATTTTGAAAAATCAGGATTGTCAAAAAGCCAATGTTCGAGTTTTTTCTCATTGGCCGGGCCCACAAACTGCAATTCCCAATTGCGCTGTATTAACGTTTGGGGAGCAGCGCTACGTTTGATTTTATCGATGATTTTATATGGTAAGTTCCAAGGGCGCTTGTCCCATTGGTAATGGTATAAATTGAAAGGCCTGTGCTCCTGCCAGGTTATTTTAGCCAAAGACGGCATCCTCATTTTCAGGTATTCAATCTGGATTTGGCGGCCTGCCAGGTATTTTTCAGGGACAGAACAGATAAATTCGCACATCCTGTTATCGTAATACGGCAATGCAATAGGCTTTTGGCTTTCAAAAACAGAAAGATTGGTACTGGTCCATCGGGGAGCCCAATACAAACTTTTGAAGGCCCGTATTTGCGCATTGGCGCTAGTGGGGATGTTAATTCCTTTAAGCAGATCTTCTATTCTGTGCGTTAGGTAACTGCTGAAATCACCTTCCAATTTCCAGGATTTCCATAAGGATTCAGCTAATTCCATTCCGCCTTTTTTGATGATTTTTTTAGAAAGTACCTTTACCTGCTCTTCAAAAGGCAAATCATCGGGAACACCCATATCATCAAATAAGACATCGCCCCAATGCCCCAGGCTGAAAATATCGCCCATAGCGGCATAATGGTCCAGAAAAGCCATTTGGCGTGGATGTGTAAACTCCGAATAACAGCCGTTAAGGCTTGCCAATTCCTCAATGGTATCCCATAGATAGCCCTGTGGCACCCTCCACTCTAGGAACGGGAAACCGCATGCCTGCGAAATTTTCCTGCTGTAATAGGTTTCGTCATGGCCTCCTTCGAAAGCATAACTATAGGATTGCACTTCATTGCCCAGGTAATGTAATGCAGCAGCCTGTGTCCGGCTGTCCAATCCTCCGGATAAAGGCAGGATTACTTTTTTATCCCCTACTTGTTCTTTGATAATGCTTTCAAACAAAACGGCAAATTCCTGCACGATTTGCTCCAGCGGCCGTTCAATGGGATTGTAATGCCATTTGAAATACGGAGCGCCAGTGACAATCGCATTGCCTTCAATAGTATACTCATGGGCAGGCCTTACCACTTTTTGCTCTTTATAATAGGTATCATCATCCAAAAAAAATCCGGTAGCGGCAAAAACACAAATGGCTTTGCGGTCGAATGTTTTTTTTTCGCCTGTAAAAACAGGTTGGTGCGGAATGATTGGTGTTTTACAGTTTTTCATTTCTTTTTAAAAAAGCATCACGCCAGTTTAAGAATTTTACTTCAACCAAATAATACGAAGCAACGGAACACAATAAGATCCCGATACATTTAAAAACCAATGGAAAATCCCATGAATAAAGCCATATCTGTTGCCACAAATAAATAGAATAACTCCATAAACCTATGGTAGTCATTATTTTATGGTTTAACAATCCGGATAATAGTGATTCTTTTGACGAATGTACGAGTACCATAATGATGATCCCAACACAGATATTTATAGTGGTGAGCCCAACCAGGTTATACAGATAACGAGGTTTTAACCCAAACATTGCAACCACATCCGGACTGTTTAACAGCATCATTAAAAGTACGATTAAAACTAAAAACCCAACCTTGTTTTTGAAAAAAGGAAACCACTTATGGTTTTTCAAATCATTTCCTTTTATGGCCAGTATACCTCCAACAGCCAAAGCATCGGCTACCGTTTCGAAGGAGCGGTGGTTTGAGCCTTTAAGGATATCTGGTATACAATCAAAATACAGGTAGGAAACCCTGATTAAGGGTACAATGAGAATAATACCAATCAATATAAGCAGCAATTTCCCTTTGCCCAGGATTTTTTTATTCACGAAAATAAAAAGCAATGCAATGAGAATATAAAACTGTTCTTCCACAGCCAAAGACCAGGTATGTCCGACAAACCATTGCGGAAAAGCCCAATCGGACCTGGGCTGGTAATTGACCAGGAAAAAAGGAGCTCTCCAAAATTGGGACCATTTAAATAAGCCTAAAAAACTCAAGACCAAAAAGAGGACACCCAGATAGGTATAGTATGCCGGGAATATCCTGAAGATTCTTTTAAAATAAAACATTTTTACACTGAACCTGTTTTTTTCGATATCCCTAAGCAGGATTTGGATAATCAGGTACGACGAAATGACAAAAAAAATCGTAACTCCCAAATATCCGACATTTAGCAAGGAAGGCCTGAAGGCATGGTCATAAATGACAAGGAGTATGGAGATGGCCCGAAGACCGTCCAGAGAAGGTATCCTTTTGGTAATTTCTTTGTTCATTAAGCAATGGTATTGTAAAGTTCCTGATGCGCTTTTATAAAAGTATCAAAGGAAAAGTGTGTTATGCAGTAATTCCTTAGCTGTTCGCGGATTTCCTCACGTTCCTTTTCCGGCATGGCGTAAGAATCCTTGATCTTTTGGCACAATTCTTCCGTATTGGAAGCCTCAAACAACAATTCGGGGAAATCTTTCAGTACAAAATTGATACCTGAAATGTCGGAGCCTAAAACCGGTATTCCCATAGTCATGGCTTCTACCAGCGCCATTGGCATTCCTTCTTTTCTTCCCGAATTTAATGTTGGGATGACATAGAGGTCTGCCTGGGCCAAAAACGGCCTTACATCCGTATGTTTTCCTAAGAAAGCTATTTGGTTTTCCAATTGGTAATCCCTGACCATTTTTTTCAATTCGTCTGCATATCCGTCACGGTCATCGCCTAAGACTTCCAGGCAAACCGAAGGATTGTTTAACTGATGAATCGCTTTTATCAATACTTCGATTCCTTTAACAGGGACCAGGTTGGCCACGGTAATAATTTTGAAAACAGCGGTTTTTTCTTTTTTTGGAAACAGGCCAGGATCATAATATTGTGTATCCAAACCCAGCGGAATAAGTTTTTGTTCCTTCTTGTTTGGAAAATAACCCCTCATTTCCTCATTGATGGTAATGATGAAATTACTCAGGTAACTCTTTATCTTCCAATGGATATTGCCCCAGGTCATGGCCTTTTTGGTGTAGATAAATTTGGCTCCGCCTAAACGTGCTGCCAGGGCTTCAGTCCAATCGCTGCTCCAATGCCAGGAATGTACAATATCGAACTTGTTTTTCCTGATAAAATCCTTAAATGGACGTATCCGGAAAACCAGGTTGTAATACGGGCGGAAAGGTTTTGTGATTTCGATAATGTGTATTGGCAATCCTAATTTTTCCACTTCAGCAAAGAAAGCTCCCTTTGTGCTGTTGCAGGCAATTTCGACTTCAAATCCTTCCTTATCCAATCCTTTGGCCAGGTCATACAAAACCTTACCGCTTCCGGCAGTATCAAAGTTGGGTATGGTATACAGTACCTTAATTTTTTTCGCGTTTCTTTTCATTCAAACCATGCTTATTATTGACACTTTCGATGTGTATTTTATCATTTAAAAACCCTTGTTATCCTCTTTAACAAATAATGCAGCCATCTTTTGTCTGTAGGGTTTTGGATAAAAAACCTGAGGAAATAAAACGGGAACTGATAGGCCTTAAAGCTTGAAAGTTCCATCAGATATTGCGTTGTCATAGCAAATTTATAGTCTTTTCTGCCGATCAGATTAGGAAATTCATAGTAAAACGACCGGATAAGTTCCCTTGAAGCGGCATACTGTTTTAGTTTATTGGATGTTACGGAATTCCTGTCATCCCTCCTGTCGAGCAAAACCAGCGATTGATGTATTCCGTGAATATCCGAAACCAGGCAAAACCGCAATATATAAGACCAATCGATGCTAATGCTCGGATAATGTTTTGAGAAATACAGCCCATGATTGACATGAACGGCTTTTCTGAACATCATGGCGCTATTGACAACTTTTATCTGTTTTTTATAATTCAACAAAAACATTTCTTCTTTTTTCGGGTATTGCTTCCCACTGACCAACATGCCGGGGAACCGCATCCCGATTTTAGTACCGTCCCAAAAATCTGAAATCCCTGAAACCAATCCTATCTGAGGCATCGTATCCAAAACCCCGACTTGCAAAGCCAGCCTGTCCGGATAATAGAAGTCGTCCTGTTCTGCCACCGCAATATAGTCACCTTGTGCCGAAGCTACCAATCGGTTCATTGTAGGCCCTAACCCAAGGTTGCTGTCATTGATCAGAACAGTAGTTTTCCTGAATTTATCTTTGAAACTGTTTACGATTTCCAGCGAATTATCTTTGGATCCATCAATACAGGCAACCAACTCAAAATCCTGAAACGATTGATCCAGCAAACTTTCAAGGGTTTTGGCCAATGTCTTTTCGCCGTTGTAAATAGGCAGGATTACAGATACTTTTAAATTCATATAGCGTAATGGCTGTTTTGTAATTAACTCTTCAAATCATCATAAAAAGCGGAAATCTCTCCAGCTACTTTTTCCCATTCGAAAGACAGGGATTCCATTCTTGCCTTTTGGCCCATTTCGATTTGGCCTTCCTTATTTCTTAACAACGTTAGGGTGGCATCTACTAAAGCCTTATTATCGTTAGCAGGCACTAATACTCCTGAATTATTTTTCACATAACCCTTATTGCCCTCGAGGTCCGTCGATACGATTGGCAAACCGCACGCCATGGCTTCCAGGATGGAATTGCAGGCCGTTACGTTTTTTAAAGGTAAAAATAAAAGGGCCGCCTCCTGGTATAAACTTCTCAAGCTTTCATCATCCAATCCCGAAAATACGGTAACAGCATCGTTGGCCACAATCTTATGGGCAAAATCACGCCGCAGCACTGCGTTGATTTTTATTCCCGGAATTTGTTCTTTCAATCGTGGAATCGCATAATTCAAGGCTTCAAAATCCCTGAGATGCTGTCCTACGAAGAGGATTGTGTTTTCCTTTTTTGGGCTTTGGCCCGGAGTAAAGAAAGTCGTATCCACACCATGGGGAATAAAAGCAACCTTATCCGAATTGAGCCAGTTTTTCAAAAAATCCACCTGATTGATCCCAACGGCAATGGCGCCGTCAAGTTTTTTCAGGTATTGTGTATTTTGTATGGTTTCCGATAAAATTTCCGGTGGTTTATGAAAAGTGGCGCAGACCTTGGTTCTGGAAAACAAAGACTTTACAATCAATGCATACCGAATATCCCGCTCGCCATTAAGGAAATGGACCATCCTGTCCCGGTTTTTAGAAAACGACAATTTACGGATCAATTCCCAATCTTTAATGACGCTGGTCGAATCGTACATCCCGGATTTCTGGTCGGCTCTTTTGGAAACAAACTTTGTGATCTTATATGGCAGGCTGTTTTTCCCGGAAGGAATGGTTGCCGCATCCATATAATCAATCAATCTCCCATAGCCGGAATTACTGGCATGGTGTGAGGAGCGATGGTGTATGATAATTTTTTCCATTACTCTTTCGAATTAAGCATAAAAGTAAGGATTCTTTGCACATTTTCCTTCGGATGCACATGCGTATCGAAATATTTTTTGGCATTTCGGGACAGTTTTTCACAAAGGGCATTATTTTCCAGGGCTTCTTCAATCAAAGGGATTATCTGGCTTTCCTGGTCAAAAAACAACACTTCTTTTCCATGTTCCAGCGGAACAGGCAATTCTGCTGTTAACTTTTCGGCTACAATTATCTTGCCCTGCGAAAGGTATTCAGGCATCTTCCAAGCCGGCGAATCCAGCAATCCACGGGTATAAATGACTATTTTGGCGTTTTTTACCAAATTCAGGTACGAAACAGGGTCGGTTGGCAAATTGGTAAGTGCCTCTTTATATTTTTCAGCAGCCATTGGCGAAGAGATGATGCCTCCCTTGAATTTTTCCTGGAATTTTTCCTTCAACGCTAAAATAATACGATAACGCTGCCCGTGTATCTGCCGCACATCTTCCTGTTCTTCCGACTGGAAACAACGGGTTTGGAACAAAATCGAATTTTCGGTGTAAGGGGTTATTTTTTCAAATTGCCCGATCAAACGGCTTGTCCGGGTAAACTTCCAGTGGCTCATCTGTTTGCGGTAGGAAAACCAAACCCTTTTCAAAAAGTTCCTGTCCGGTTTGGCATCAATCCTGAGATTGGCCAGCAATAATCCCAACAAAAACGTATAACTTTGTTTTTGGTATTTTGAATGGGTTCCGAAAACCAAACCCAACGGATGGATCTTTTGCCTTGCTTCTTCAGGCAGTTTTTCGATTTTTTTGGCTTCGAAATTTCGCTTGAACACATAATCGCAATGTTCTAGGGCATAGGCCGAAAAAGAATCTGAAGCATCGTACAAATCTGTGGCAAAGGTTATTTTCTTTCCTGATTTTACATCGGTCAACTCATAAAAAGAAGTTTTCGGATGCGGTTGGTTGGTGTGGTTCAGCCCAGATTCGGTAACCCGAATGGTTCCCAGGCGTTTGGCCAATGAAAGAACGACTTCAGTCTTTAAAAAAGATTCCCGTTCCAGCTCAAACAAACCTGTCTGGATATACGAAGAATGGTTTAATTCCTGAGGGGTATATATTTTTACAAGGATATGGCTCATTTTGGGCTCAACGCTGAATTTACGGATGCAAACAAAACCCGGGTGGTTTCTTCAATACTGTATTTTTCCAAAACCTTCTCCCTGGCTTTGGATTGCATTTCCCTAAGCAATCCTTCATTCTTAAACAATTGCAGGACAGCAGTAGGATAGTCTTCCGGGGAAGCGAGCAAACCATCTCTGTTATTGGCAATTACATCTGCAGGACCGCCCGGGCAATCAATCCCGGCAACCGGTGTACCACAGGCCATGCTTTCAATCATTACCATCCCGAAAGTTTCCTTATCACTGGGCAGGGTAAACAAATCGGCCTCCTGGAAATACCTCGGCAAATCCGCATGTTCTTTATGCCCAAGGAAATGGACGTTTTTGGAAAGATCGTATTTTTGTACCAACTCCTTCAATTCTGTTAGGTAATTCTCCGAGCTGGTAGGCCCAATTATGTTCAGGCTTGCTTTCGGGAAACCGTTTTGCACCAAGGCATGCAGTGCTTTGATGGCCAAGTGTACCCTTTTCCATTCTACGATCCTTCCTACATATAATAATTTGGGAGCATCCGATGCATTTGCAGATTGATTTCCAGGAACAAAAACAGTGCAATCCACACCCAACGGGAAAACCCTAATATCAAGGTTGCGGAACATGTCCATTTCCTCCATGGTTTTTTTCTGCATGTTGGTATGCACTAAAATATGGTCGGCATTTTTGTAATATTCCCTGGACCATGCATTATCGGTATAATGCTGGCCGCCGAGCATCGCAATGTATTTTTTCCCTTTTTGCAAAATAACTTTGGACAACTCGTAGGAAAACGGGCTTGAATGACCGGACATATTAATGATGCTTACATCAGGCGTTTCTTTTTCGTATTGTTTTAAACAGGCATTGGACACTTGTTTTTTCCATTTTTTATGATCGCCGTTAAGCGTAAACCGGACAGGATAGAAATCCCATTTCAAAACAGCGTCCGAAGTGGAATACCGGAACATTTTTGAAGTAAAATATTCCATCACACAACTGTACCCTTTTTGCTGCGCCAAATTCGCCATCGCCTTCACATGCGGCTGGCTATGGTAAGTAGGTACGCTTTTCTCGACAACTCCCGCTGCTTTTGGTGTAAATGGATGTAATAAGGTAACTTTCATGTGTGTTTTAATATTTGGACAGCAATTTTTCGACACATTGCTTCTGTTCTTTTTGAGCAGCCTGCATCAGGCCGGCAATTTTTTGTTGTTCCTGGTTTATAGATGCATAGAGGGCTGAAATTCTTTGCAGGGCTTCTTCCACATCGAGCGCATCAGTTCTTGTCGTGTAACCCTCAAACCCTGTCGTGAGTAGGAAATCACTTGTTTTAGGCTCGTATTCAATGGCATGGAAAGGAGTACCCGTATTCGCCGCAAATATAATCGAATGCAGCCTTTGGCCCAGGAAAATATCCATGGATTCAATAAAAGAAAGCGATTTTTCGATATCAATGTAGTCTTCATAGATGGAAATTCCTTCCAATTCTTTCAAACCAATCCCATTGAGCATATAGTCCAAATCTGATTTTGTGGTAGGATACAAATAAACCGACCAGTTGTCCCGGATTAGGCGTAATACGATTTCTTTGGCAAACGTTTCTACTAGCTTCGGGTTTTCTCCATAAATCCTGTTGCCGATGTAGGCGAAATTAATGCCTATCTTTTTACTTTTCGTTTTTGGCATGACCGATGTCCTGGCGTAATATACGGCCGGATCATGGAAAATATTGATTTCACTGCTCACCTTCCATTTTTCGAGCTGTTTTTTGGATAAAATGCCCCGGACACTTACAAAACTGCAGGCATCCAGAAAAGTTTTCCAGCTTTCCGTATCGATGGAAAGCCCAAAATTCCCGGCAAAGCCTTCATCGGCAACGCCCGGCCCCAAAACAGCCAATTGCGCTTTGGGATATAATTTTATCTGGTCGTTTATGATTTTCAGGTAGCTTTCCTTTTTGCCTTTTTTGATGATTGTTCCACCGCCCAGGATAATCAGGTCCGGCTTTTTCAGGAACCATTTTCGTAGTATATGGCCGGCTTTGGGGGTTTTATAAGGTATTTCATAAAGGACGAATTTCCCGGATATATAGTTCTCCAGGGCAGTAAGGATCGCTTCATCACCAAGGTTCCCCATTCCTGTGCATCCTACGTATACCGCTTTCTTTTTTGAAGAAACCGTATAGCGGAACAACTGCGGGAACATGATAAATTCCTGTTGTATGACTTTTATGTAATGGGTAAGATTCTGTAGCATTTTACAAATGTATGACTTAATTATTTGCTTTTGAATTCCTGGCCGCATGCAGCTTCCTTTTGTACTTGTCGATTTTAATATCTACAAAATAAACAATAAGGGCACAGAAGGCAAAAAGCGCTAGGAAATAACCTGCCAACGCATCGGTTTTCAATTTATATTCCCCATTATGGTAGTGTTCGAAAAAATAAATATAAACAGCACAGATCAGGTAATGGGACAAATACACCGGGTAGCTGAAATAGCCGATGAGAGTATCCAATCGTTTGGTTTTCGCATTGGCTTTTATATGGAACAAAAGCAATACGATGCAGGCCGAAAGGATATAATTGATGTAAATGGATAGTTCGGTATACCATGTTTCGCCCGTATTGGCCAGGTATATTGCATTTAGGTTGAATAGCACCATCAGCAGGATTATAAGACTGATATTCCCTTTTATCCAAGTTTGCCTTTCATTTATCCAAAACAATGCCGCACCTATGGCAAACGGTAAAGAAGAAGCCGGAATCGCACTATAGCGGAAAGTTGGCAAATCATAAAGGAAATACGTTCCTACATAATACAACACGCTGAAAAACAACCAAATAAAAGTCCTTGTCCTGTTTTTTGATATCCCCAGGGAAATAAGGAGGTAAAAAACCAGCTCATTGGTCAGGGCCCAACTGGTAGGGACAACCCTTGGCTTTACCCTATGCGGGACAATATCAAAATAAAGCATCGAAATATTCGAAAACCATCCTTTAACCGACGAAGGGAAAAACATGGCCGGGTTCAGCCCTTGGCCCTGTAACAGTACAATAGCCAACAAACTCAATAGCAATACCAGCCAATAAGTTGGATACAACCTCAGGAACCTATTGGCCCAAAATAATCGTATCCCTGAAAAATCATAGCTATAGGATTTTTGCATCACATGGGTCATTAGAAACCCGGATAAGATGAAAAAGAAAGAAACGGCATAATTCCCCAAAGTAGGAAAACCGAATATATGCAGCAATACCACATAAATGGCCAGTAGGGTTCGTAATACTCCAAACATTATCGGGTCCGTTTTAAATAATAGCTTATCTTGTTTTTGATCTTCCTGATTTTTTTACTGTTCTCTTTCCTCCACAAACGGACATAATAGCCATCGTAAAGGTTTTTGACCTTATTGCCCCATTTTGCAAAACCGGAATGTTTGTGTAAGTGGATGCTCGTATAGGAAATATAAAAACTGTTGGCCGGATGGTCAAAACGCACCTCACAGCTTCTCATGCTTTTTTTCCAGTTGATAAAGTGCAGGTACATGACCTCGTTTAACTGGTTGTTTTGTTTTACTTCGAAAATCTTCCCGTCTTTCCAGAGCCACCTATCCAAACTGTATTCCTGGCGGGAATCGATCCCTTTTTCCTGGTTAAGCAGGATTTCAGGCCAAAAAACCCTGTGTGTTACTGATCCTTCCTGTAAACCTGCCAACAGGTAATGGGTTAGTATTTGTTCGTCAAACCACATAAATTTAGGTTGTTCAAACAAGGATTTATAGTCGGGTATTTCCCGGTACAACTCACGGATTCCAGCCGAATTCCGAAACAAGTTGAAATGCCCGGACACCGCTTCTTTCCGGCTTGAGATAATATCATATTGTGCCAGGACATCATCGGTAATGAATTTCCTGATATCTCCCCAGACAATATCCATATCGCAAAATCCCCAAAAATCATATCCTTGTGTGTATTCCTTGAAAATATCCCCGTATGCCGGTTTCAAATCGCAAAATTTCCTGGGTGTTAATGGAACATCTGCCCAGGTCACCTCATTGACATGCCTGCTCAATTCCTGCAGTGCGGAAGGCACGAAGCGTATGTTTTTCGGATAGTCTTCCGGAATGTCGCAATCCGTTATGATAAGCCAGTCAATGGAGCTGTTTTTGGCCACAGACAACCAATAGGCATCAACCCAAACGGGCCATTTCCCAAAATAAGGCAGTATCAGCAGGATTGATTTCATTCTGAGCTAACTATAGTATTGTTGATAATTATGGCTTTCCAATAATCGATTTAACACTTCTTTTTACAAACGCTATAAAAGTCCTTGTTTCAAAATGTTTAATATAAAAAGGCAGTAACCGTAAGGCATCTTTAGCGGTAAATGCCCCCACTCTCCTGATGGCGTTTTCGTATTCCCTCATGATCCTTATGCATTGCTTTTTGTCAAACAGATGCTGCTTTTCTTTTACCAAAAACCAGAAAAAAGTAACCACTACCCGGCTTTTCTGTTCCCTGTTGTCTGATTTCCCCGAAATATTTATAAAAGAACTCCGCACGGTAACGATGGCTTCATTTATGGTATAGATGGGTTGTCCGTCCGAAAATTCCAACCAGGCACGATCATCGCTGTGCCATGCCAAAGGATAATCGAAAAAACCATGCTTTTGGTAGGTTTCTTTTGTAAAGGCATATTCAGACAACGAACTTGTGGTAAGTCCTGTCAGCCTGCTGTAATAAGAATCCGAAGCTTTTTCCCAAACCGGATGCAGCTGCACCTCGCCAACGGTTTTTGTTTTTTCGAAAATAAGCTGTTTGGCAAAACGCACTACTGATGTTTTCGTGTTGAATACATCAAAATGCGAATAAAATGCACTAACGAGATTGGGCCCGATAAAATCATCATCGCCCAGGATCATAATCCATTGTTCATCGCCGATAAGGCTGATGCACCTTTCCCACTGTTTTACCAGCGAACTACCGCCAATATTTGCCTCAAATCTTTTATAAACGAAATCGAAAGTGCCTTTATAATCCTCTAACAAGGAGGAACAATCCTCCGGACTGGCATCGTCCCCGATATACACCTTAAATCGTTTATCGGTCTGATGGGCCAATGACTTTAGTGTATCTTCAAAAAAAGTACGTTTATAATAAGGGACAATTATAGCTAACATTTTATTTTACCAGCTTTTTTAAGAACATAAACGGGGCAAGTACCAATTTTCCTGTTTTGTATGTGGAACTGTTTAAAAAATGCGCCGCCAATTTGTTTTCTTCCATTTTTGTTACATTGCTTCCGTTGAATATGGAAAGCCCCTGTTGCACAAAATCCTGGTCGGAGGCGATTATTATCAGGTAAGTCCCTTCTTTTTCTTCTTCAGTAATGGCCGAAAAATCGCCGGTAACCACTTCCGATTTTAAGGAAGCCGCATCATCATTGATAATGGAATTCCCGTTTACGAACATTTGGTTCAGCAACTGGGTTTTACTGAAATATTTTGAAATCAAATCCAAGAACTCATTTTTATAAAGTTCCTTGATGTGGAATTTATTCTTAAAATTCCTTTTATCGCTGTAAAAATATTTGTCAGGCGTAGAAATAACCATTATCCCGCCGGGTTTTAGGACTCTTTTGGCCTCCTGCATCATTTCTTCATGCCTGTCGTGATGCTCGATCGTTTCATAACTGATCAATACATCAACCGTGTGGTCTTCTAAAGGAATCGCATCGGTACTGCCTTCGAGGAATTCAATATTCTCCCTTTGGTATTTCTGCTTTGCTGCCGCTATGGATGCTGCATCGATATCTACACCGTACACAAATGCCGCTTTTTGGCTGATCAGGTTTGTCCCGTAGCCTTCGCCACTGGCAATATCCAGGACTGTTTTTCCTTCAACATATTTGGAAATGATGGCGTACCTGTGCAAATGATCTATGGTATCCCTGGTGTATACATAGGTTTCCAATCTTTCTCCCGTCCATTTTTTTTTCATTTTATTCCCAATTTAATTGAGGACGTATTACGCCCGGAAAATGCCCGGAATAATTTCCTCTTACTGTATTTGTACTAACTTCATCAATTACATTGAAGGCCACGATATCCCTTTGCTGGAATTCGACATGGAAAGGATTGTACCTCATGATGGCGAAACTGCAGGTATAACCGCCTTCAGCCAGGAAATTGCCCGGAATGGTAATTGTTTTTTTATGGATTCCTTTTTTCAAGGGTGTTGTCAGTGTTTCCGAATTTTTATCGTGTGAGCTAAAAATATGGATATTGTGACTATTGAATAGGTTAAAGCCGTGCGTAAAGAGCTGGTCTTCCTTTAGGATTTCGTAGGTAAATTCAATTTTGATGTCATCCGAAATGGAATGATTGAGCGAAACTTCCTGGCCCGAAGCAAACACATTGACTTTCAATAATTTCAGAAAATCACAGCCTGGGGCGTTTTCTTTTTGCCATTCCCTGCTGGCCGTCTGGTCTGCATTCCTGAAATATTCATCAATAGCGTCATCAATATCACCTGAAAAAACAACTTTGCCATATTCCAAAACAACTCCTTTGGTACAGAGGCTTTTTACTGCTGCCATATTGTGGCTCACAAAAAGGACGGTCCTTCCTTCTCCCCTGGAAATATCCTGCATTTTCCCGATGGCTTTCTTCTGGAATTCGGCATCACCAACAGCCAGGACTTCATCGACCACCAGGATTTCAGGCTCCAGAAAAGCCGCTACTGCAAATGCCAGGCGGACAGTCATACCGCTGCTATACCGTTTAACCGGTGTATCGATGTAGCGTTCGCAACCTGAAAATTCAATAATTTCGTCTAGTTTGGAAGCGATTTCCTTTTTGGTCATCCCTAAAATTGCTCCATTGAGGTAAATGTTCTCACGTCCGGTCAGTTCCGGGTTGAAACCGGTTCCAACTTCCAGTAAAGACGCTATCCGTCCTCTGGATTTGATGCTTCCGGTTGTAGGCGAGGTCACTTTGGAAAGTATTTTAAGCAACGTGGATTTTCCTGCACCGTTTTTCCCAATAATCCCTAAAACCTCTCCTTTTTCTACTTCAAAAGTAATATCCTGCAATGCCCAGACATAATCGCTGTTGCCTTTGATATTCCTGTTATTGACTTCACCGACTTTCAAATAAGGATCTTCCTTACCCCTGACCTGGTGCCACCATCGGTTCAGGTCATGGGAAAGCGTGCCAGTCCCTACCTGCCCTAAGCGGTATTGCTTGGATATATTCTCAACTTTTAATATAATATCTTTTGTGCTCATGTATTCTTAAACTGCTGGTTCATTCTTCCTGAACCTATTTTTAAACCGTATCTATAAATCGTTTTTCCGTTTTATTAAAAAACAGTAATCCTACGAAGAAAACGGCAATGGTGACTACAACCGTATAGGCCAGCCCTAAAGCGGATACTTCTCCGACTCCCAACAACAGGTAACGGGCCGTCTCAACGATATAAGCCAAAGGATTGTAACGCACCACCCATCCGTAGCCCGGGATTTTTTCCTGGATTAGCGACATTGGGTACACGACCGCCGAAATATACATCAGCAATTGTACCCCAAAAGCGATCAGGTACGTAAAATCACGGTATTTTGTGACCAAAGAAGAAATAAACATTCCCAGGCCCAATCCTAAAACACCCATCAGGACAACCAGCAACGGAAAAAGCAAAACCAAAAACGAAAGGCTTATATCTGCTCCTTTGCAATAAAAATAAATATAGAAAACGATAAAAATGATAAACTGGATACCGAATTTCAGTAAGTTGGAAACAACCACCGAAATAGGCATGATTACCCTCGGAAAATAGACTTTACCAAAAATAGAAGCGTTCTTTTTGAACGTATCGGACGTATCATTGAGGCAGGAAGTGAAATAATTCCAAATGGTAATACTGGCCAGGTTGAATAAAAAAGGAGGTGTTGTCCCGGTATTGATCCCTGCGACCGTATTAAAGATTAGGGTAAACATCACCGAGGTCAGCAAAGGCTGTATCAGGTACCACAATGGGCCTAAAACCGTTTGTTTGTACACTGTTACAACATCTCTTTTTACAAAAAGCATCAGTAAATCCCTGTAACGCCACACTTCTTTGAGATGTAGTGAAAAAAAGTCATTCTTGGGCGTAATTTCGAACAACCACGCATCTTTATCATCATTTTTTGTAACCACGAAATCTAAAATATTTTTTCGGTAAAACTATAACTTTAATTGAAATAGTGAAGCAAAAAATCCAAAAAATAACCCGGCAAATGTTAACTTGAAAATAACATGGCCGAATGTCGGAGATAAACCTTATTTTTGCAATAAACCTATTTTAATCCAAATCAAAGTGCTGTTTTTCAAGAAAAATAAATCCATACTCAGGGACCTGATCCCCGACAACCATATCGATATCCATTCCCATATTTTGCCCGGCATTGACGATGGCGCCCAGACTTTTGAAGACACGCTTTTCCTAATAAACAGCATGAAAAGTTTTGGGTTTTCGAAAGTAATCACAACCCCGCATATCTTCAGCGGTTTTTGGGACAATTCGAAAGACAGCATCCAGACAAACGAAACCAAAACGGTCGCTGACCTGGAAAAACACAATATCAATATCCCCGTTAAGGCTGCCGCCGAATATTTAATGGATGACCATTTTGTTTCCCTATTCCAAAAAGGGGAAATATTGACCCTGAAAGACAAATACGTCCTGGTTGAAATGTCCTATCTAAATGCGCCGATCCAATTGTATGACATTATTTTTGATTTGCAGGTTGCCGGCTACAAGCCTGTCTTGGCCCATCCGGAACGTTACGCTTTTTACCATCAGAATTTTGACGAATACCTCAAACTAAAAAATGCCGGTTGCCTGTTCCAGGTAAATTTACTGTCTACTGTAGGATATTATAACGAAGCTGTGGCGGAAACAGCAAAGAAATTACTAAAAAAAGGACTGATCGACTTTGTAGGTTCAGACATCCACCATAAAAAACATATTGAAGCCTTTAACAAAAAAGTATTACTAAAGGACATAGTGCCGCTTAAGGAGGCCATTCAGAAAAATCAGTTATTTACATAAAAAAAGAGGCAAATGCCTCTTTTTTTTATAGATTCCTTTTCATTTCTTATCCAAAGAAAGAAAAACTGAATATCTTTTTGTACCATGGCTTTTTGACCACTTCCTGCCCGTAACCATATCCATATCCGTTGATTGTATCCGTATCATTAAGCAATACGCACATATTCGGCAATTTCTGCTCCCTGTAAAGCACTTCCGGCGTTTTCAGCAACGCTTTTTCCAAATAATTGGCACGTACCACATAAATGAAAGTATCGGCATTTTTAGAAATCAGCAACGTATCGGTAACCAGACTCACCGGCGCGGTATCTACAACAATATAGTCATACTCGGTTTTAAACTGCTCAAACATCGCTTCCACCTTTTGGCTCATCAGCAATTCGGCAGGATTTGGAGGGATAACCCCGGCCGGCAAGATGTCAAAATGCTCGTAATCTTTCTGCCTTACGATAAAATCCTTAAGGACCGCATCACTTGAGGAAAGATAATTCGTAAGACCTCTTGATGGTAATTTGATATATTCATCCAGTTTCGGATTACGGATGTCCATTCCGATCAGCAATACTTTTTTACCTGAAATGGCAATGGTAGCTGCTAAATTGACCGCGATGAATGTTTTTCCTTCTTTTGGAAGGGTCGAAGTCATGAAAATCGTCTTGGCCCTGTTCTTTTCTACCGAATTAAGGATAAACTCCAAATTGGTGCGTATAATCCGGATCGCTTCCGCAGAACTCGTACGGCTGTTAGACTGGATGATTTCATTATGCGAATCCGAATGCGGCACATCCCCGATAAACGGAATACCAAGGCGCTCCACATCGTATCTTGTTTTTACTTTGGTATCCAGCAAATTACGCAAATAAATAACTGCTGCAGGAACAAAAATCCCCATGATAAAAGCGATCATATAAAACAATGATTTCTTAGGAGATACCGGAGCATCCGAAGAATAGGCAGAATCCACCACTTTTGAAATAGGTGCTGTCCCGGCAAGCGTTATCGCAGTTTCTTCTCGTTTTTTAAACAAGTACAGGTACAATTCTTCCTTGATTTGCTGTTGCCTGAAAATCCCTCTGTACTCTCTTTCCAGTTTTGGGATTTGAGATATCCTTCCGCCCAAAATATTGCTTTGCCTGTTCACATCGGTGCTTTTTACAGCAAGCGTAGACTTGAGTCTTTTAAGGCTTTCGCCGATACTTGACTGTAATGCCTTGATCTTATCGTTCATCCTTACAACAATCGGGTTTTCCGTTGTGGAACTTTTCAGGATCCTGTCCCTTTCCACAACCAGGCCGTTATAGTCTGCGATCAGGGCGGCAGAAGCATTGTCCTCCGGCACAATATTGGCCGGGATGATATCCGATCCTTTATTGGTATGCATAAAATCAATCATCATATCTACAATGCGTGATTGCGTTTCAACCGCCAGCGAACTTTTTTTGAATTCGCTTGCATTCTGCAGGTATAATTCAGCCTCAGTAGGCAAATCTGTAATCTTGTTGTTCTTTTTATAGGACTCTACATCTTTCTCGACACCATCAAGCTCTTTGGTAATGATACCCAATCGCTCATTGATGAATTGCGCCGTTTTTTCAGAAATCATGTTTTTATCGGTAATCGCATCATTGTTGTAAATCGTTACCAAAAGATTCAGGAAATCTATGGCTCTTTCGCTTACCTGATCGATACAGGAAATTTCCAGAACGTTGGTCAGCTTGTTCAGCGGGACAACATTAATACGGCTCCTGAAACTGTCCGTCGCGTTTTTCAAGGACGATAGCCTAACGATCGTTTTCCCTTTTACTTCCTCCAGCGCCTTATCGTCTTCTACCAAAAGGGCCTTTCTGTTTACGACGTATTCCCCTAAAACTTTCGATTTAATGAGCTGCCCGAATTTGTAAACTCCTAAAGAATTATTTTCCTGATTGAACAATTCGAATTTCTGAAAAGACAATACATTAATATTGATAATGGTGTCTTTCGCGTAAAAGTCTTCGTTCTTTCTTTTAAAATCAATATTGAAAAAGCTTGTCCCATAAGCGTCGGAAGACTTGATACGCCCTTCTGAGATGTAGGAAATATTGAATTCTCCTGCCTTAACGGTCTTTTCCGCCAATGTCCTGGATTTCAAGATCTCGATTTCATCATCGATATCGTTTTTGGCTCCCGAGAGCAATCCTAAATCCTTAAATGCCGAAAGCTCCGATGCAATCCCGCCCGAATCCTCATCCTTGATCAATATGGTCGTCTGGGCAATATATTCAGGTACCGAATAACGCAGGTATAATTTTGCAAGGATCAAAAAAGCCAAAAGACTTAATAAAAACCATTTCCAGTGTATTAAATATTTAAACAGCTGGTCACGTAAATGTAGGGAATTGTCTTCTGTATGATTTGGAATATTGTTTTGCATGGAGGATGCTTAATTTTTATTAATTAATAAAATGGAAAAAACCGCCGAAGACACTAAAGAGGCAATGGATATCCAAACAGGTATATTCTGATTAAAAACAGATGACGTATTTGATTTGGCTTTATTCGGCTCCACATAGATCAAATCATTTTGGGCCAGGTAATAATATGGGGAATTAATGAAATCCGCTTTGGTCAGGTCTATCCTGTTGAACGTTTTCTTCCCGTTGACTTCCCTAACAAGAATCACGTTTTCCCTTCTTCCGTAAATGGTCAGATCACCTGCTAAACTCAACGCTTCAGGCAATGTGATCCTTTCGCTGTTTACGTTAAACGAACCCGGCCTGACTACTTCTCCGAGCACAGACACCTTGTAGTTCATGATCCTGACATTTATGATAGCGTTTTTAAGATAGGATTTGAGTTTTTCTTTAAGAAACGCCACCATTTCCACTTTGGTCTTGCCGCCAATCTGAAGAGATCCCAAAACAGGAAAATCAATCATCCCGTTCTTGTCCACGAGATATAATTGCTGTTGGCGTTGTGCCAAACCGGACTGTCCTGCCATGGAAGGCACGTTTGTAGTTTCCAGGTTGAAAGGCAGGGCCGCTTCCGCATCAGGTGCCGAAACGATGATCATCAATAAATCATCCGGCTGGATGGTTGACTCATAAGACATGGCGCTTTGCTCATTGGCCATATGGTCGATATTCTGGTAGTATGCGATTTGTTTATTCTGACTACATGAAAAAGTAAGTAAAATTATAGGCACTAAAAGCAAGTAGTTATAAATGCAGTTTTTTTTCATTTTTTTTTGATTTGGCATACAAAGATACATTTTTGAATAAAAAAGCTTCTTATTTGCACGGTTTTTTATTTAATTATCTAAAAATTCAAAAGCTGAATTCATGCTTCTGAACTCAGGGACAAGAAGTTTCATCTTCGAAACCACTATATTATTGTCATATTTGCAGGACGCTTCGATAATATCGTAAATCGATTCGTCAACGGAATGATGATTGTCTATTTCCTCTTGCGCCACCATGATTTTCTCATGATGCGTAGGCAGTGTTTTGGAAGTATCGTTCAATAATTCTTCGTATAGCTTTTCGCCCGGGCGCAACCCAACAATCTTTATTTTTATATCTTTTCCAGGGACATATCCTGCCAAACGTATCATTTTTGTGGCCAGGTCATAAATTTTGACCGGTTTGCCCATATCAAAAATATAAATCTCGCCGCCCCTTCCCATCGCTCCGGCTTCCAGAACGAGCTGGCAGGCTTCCGGGATGGTCATAAAATACCGGATGATTTCCTGGTGCGTAATGGTAATTGGTCCTCCTTCTGCGATTTGCTTGGAGAAAAGCGGCACCACCGAACCATTGGAACCCAACACATTCCCAAAACGGGTCGTAATGAATTTAGTCGTATCGGAATTTTTCTTGAGCTCGCTAAAATAAAGGGATTGCACGTATTTCTCGGCGATGCGTTTACTGGCACCCATAACATTGCTTGGGTTAACCGCCTTATCGGTAGAAACCATCACGAATTTTTCCACGCCGTATTGCAGCGAAAGGTCAGCCAGGTTTTTCGTTCCCATCACATTGACAAAAATAGCCTGCGAAGGATTCTCTTCCATAAGCGGCACGTGCTTGTAAGCCGCCGCGTGGTAAATCAGGTTGGGCTTGTACTTCTGGAATATTTTTTCCAGGCCGGCCTTGTCCCTGATATCGCCAATTACGGAAACGATTTTGGTTTTGGAATTTAATTTCTGGATTTCTAAAGTAAGGTTGTGCAAAGGTGTTTCCGCCTGGTCCAAAACCAGCAACAGTTCCGGATTGAAATCAATAACCTGCCGCACGATTTCGCTTCCAATGGAACCCGCAGCACCAGTGATCAGGATGACATTGCGCTTGATTTGCGATGAAATCGATTTGTTGTCCAGCACAATTGGCTTGCGTTCGAGCAAGTCCTCAATCTGGAAACTTTTGATTTTTTTCGAAATTTCTTTTTGGTTCTCCCAATCGGAAATAAGCGGGACGGTATAAACTTTCAGGTTGTATTCGAGGCATTCGTCTACAATGGCCAGCTGTTCGTCTTTTGACAACCCTTTATCTGCAATAATCAGGGCTTCCGCATTCATGGAACGCATAATAACCGATATCTTTTTCTTCAGGTTCAGGATAGGCAAATCCAGGATCCTTTTGGATTCGTTCAAATTGTATTTGTCGATAAACCCTACCAGTTTAAAACGTGTAGGCACTTCCGAAACCAAAGCATTGGATACGGAAATAGCATTGGCATCGGAACCGTATACTATGGCCCTGACCAATTTTCCTTCGTTGAACCCTTTGATATATACTTCAAAAAACTGCTTTACCAAAACGCGGTAAAGGAACAGAAGGAAAAAGGAAAAAATAATATTTATCAACAGAGCGGTAGTCAAAAACAGGTTTTCACGGTTAAAAACAGAAAAAACCACATTGATCGTAACCAGTACTACAAATACGGAAGTTTGTGAGAGCAGGATTTTAATCGCATCCAAAAACGACGAATGCCGGATAATCCCGGAATAGGTTTTAAACCACCAGAAAAAGAAAATATTAACCCCGAAATAAAGCCCTATCTTGAAGCCGTAAAAAGGAATGAAATAACTCAGTCCTATGCCTTTAAGCAAATAAAACGTCAGTGTTCCTGAAAAACCCACGGCTAAAATATCAAAAAGAAGAATAACCCAACGAGGTAAGTATCCTAAATTTTTTAAGCTTAATCCTGCTTTGGTATTGAACATCACTATCTGATGTAAAATAGATTTTATTTTAGCTCTCTCTTCTATCTCCAAAGTAAATACACTTTAAAACGCATTATTCAAAAAATCAATCTCATAAACAACTCATAATAAGCCATTGACTCCTGCCATTCCTTACTAAAAGGTTTTGCAAAATACTAAAAAAATAGTTGAAGTTCGGCAAATATTCTGTTTTTTTCTTCCTCGGTCGTATTCGAACCGGAAGGCAAACACAAGCCGTTCTCAAACAAATCCTGGGAAATCTTCCCTCCGTAATACGGATACTGTTCAAATATCGGCTGCAGGTGCATTGGCTTCCACAGCGGGCGGCTTTCAATATTGGCGCTTTCCAGGGCCAAACGCAGGTCTGTACTGGTTTTGCCTCCCGTTTTTTCAGGATCGATGACAATAGCGCTCAACCAATGATTAGAGTAAAAATCATCGGAAGGTTCTGAAAACAACGTCACTCCGTCTATTTTTGCAAAAAAATCAGCGTACCATTGGTGCATTCCTCTCCTGAGGCCGACATGCTTATCCAGCACCTGCATCTGGCCGCGGCCGATCCCTGCACAAATATTGCTCATCCTGTAATTATAACCTATCTCACTATGCTGGTAATGAGGAGCATTGTCACGGGCCTGGGTTGCCATGAAAACAGCTTTTGACTTAATTTCAGGTTTTGACGTAACCAAAGCCCCGCCTCCTGATGTTGTGATGATTTTATTTCCGTTGAAAGACAAAACGCCAATTTCCCCGAACGTCCCACATTTCCTTCCTTTGTAGGTACTTCCGAGCGCTTCGGCACTGTCCTCGAGAAGGGGAATCTGATATGCATCGGCAATAGCCTTGATTTCGTCTATTTTGAAAGGCATTCCGTAGAGATGCACACCAATGATCGCTTTCGGTTTTTTCCCTTTGGCTATCCTGTCCTTAATAGCTTCTTCCAAAGCTTCAGGGCAGATGTTCCAGGTTTCGGGTTCGCTATCCACAAAAACAGGAATGGCTCCCAGGTACAGAATTGGGTTGGCTGAGGCCGAAAAAGTCATGCTTTGGCAAATTACCTCATCTCCTGCCTGGACTCCTAACAGGATCAGCCCTAAATGGATGGCTCCTGTACCCGAACTTAAAGCGGCTACTTGCGAATTTTCCCCTATATAGTGCTCCAGGTCTTTTTCAAATCCGGAAACATTAGGCCCTAATGGTGCTACCCAATTCGTATCGAAGGCTTCTTTTACAAATTGCTGTTCGCTTCCTCCCATATGTGGCGATGAAAGCCATATTTTTGAATTATTGCTCATTCTTTATTTTTTTAATATTCTACCTGGGTTCCCTACCACCACCACATTGTCCGGTATGTCGTTGATAATTACGGCTCCTGCCCCGATGACCACCCATTTGCCGATTTTTATGCCCTGGATGACTGAGGCACCTATTCCGACCTGCGTCCCTTCTCCAACTGTTACGCCACCTGCCAGGGAAGCATTGGGTGAAATATGTGCATAATCCTCAATCCGGCAGTCGTGTTCTATAACGGCTCCTGTATTAATGATACAGTGTTTTCCAATGGTTGCATCAGGATTAACCACAGCACCTCCCATAACCACGGTTCCTTCGCCAAGGCTGGCATGGTTTGAAACGATCGCTTTGGGATGAATGGCTGTACTAAAATTAAATGGCAATTCTGCCGCCAGCCTCTTTCTTACTTTGTTGTTTCCGATAGACAAAATCATATTCTGCGCAGTCGAGAAATCAAACTGCTTTGTATGTATTATCGGAATATCGAGGATGGTTCCTAATTTGGGCGCGTCATCTATTATAGCCTGAACAGGCTGGTTATTGCATTGCAATATGTCGATAATGACTTTACAATGCCCGCTTGCGCCGTATAAAACTATGTTACTGTCCATTAAACGGTTCTATTGTGGCAGCATCAGCCGCGTTTATACCTTCTTTCTTTATTACTTTCAATACGGTTTTGGCCAAAATCCTGACATCTACCCAAAACGAGCAGTGGTCTACATACCAGACATCATATTCGAATTTCTGATCCCAACTGATGGCATTCCGCCCGTTAACCTGTGCCCAGCCGGTTATGCCCGGTTTGACTTCATGGCGCCGGTTTTGGAAATCATTATACAGGTGGAGATAATGCGTCAGCAAAGGCCTCGGCCCTATCAGGCTCATGTCTCCTTTTAAAATGTTGATCAGTTGCGGGATTTCATCCAGGGAAGTCTTCCGTACAAACAACCCGATTTTTGTCAGTCTTTGGGCATCAGGGAGCAAAACGCCATGGCTGTCTTTTTCGTCTGTCATGGTCTTAAATTTGATGATTTTGAAAATCTTGCCGTTTTTGCCCGGGCGTTGCTGGATAAAAAACGCTTCGCCTTTGTTTGCTATTTTGAGCAATACGTAAACAATGATAAAAAAAGGCATAAACAGCAACAGGCCTATGAGAGCCATGACAAAATCAAACGATGGTTTTATAAAATACTGATACACTTTTATTTATTTTCAAGTTGGCGATATTCGTTTCGTATGGCTTCCCAAACTACTTTTTGCTCAAAACGGGATACGATCATAGGACGGGCATTCTGTTTCAGGGAATCCATCCATGGTGTTGCGCTGCTCATTTTTTTCATGGCTTCATAAATCGCACCGCTGTTTTTGACCGGGATAATAGTACCGTTTTTGCCATCGATTATAATTTCGTTACAACCGTTGATATCCGACACTACAGACGGAAGTCCAAAGGCCCCTGCCTGCATCACAACGTTAGGGAAACCTTCGCGGTAACTCGGGAAGACAAGCGCATCGGCAATAGCCAGGTATGGCCTTACGTCATTTTGATACCCTGCTTCGATAATTCCTTTTCCCTCACTGATCCGTTTCATGGTACTCTCGTCCAGAGGATCCAGGTCGTTTTCAAAATTACCAACGAGCAACAATTTAACATGTTGGTTTTCACTATTCAAAACCCCGAACGCTTCAACCAGCTCATTTATGCCCTTGTCTTTAACCAGCCGGCCGACAAAGATAAAAACAAAATCATCTTTTGCGATATGCCATTGCTCTTTTAGTTTCTGATTTTGTGCTGATGTAAACAATGCCGGGTCAAAATGCGATGTATCGATCCCGTTAGAACTTCCATTGGCCAAAACCTTTAACTTCTTCGTACTGCAGTAGTTGTTTTCCTCAATAATGGTACGCAGCCCATGCGAATTAGGATATACCGCCGTAGCTGCCCCGTAAATTATTTTTTCAACAAAATCAAGGATTTTCCTTTTCGCACCGACGGTTTCGAGAAGCGGCAATCCGGCCACGGTATGCAACCTGTGCGGGACACCGGCCATTTTAGCAGCTATCATACCGACCAGGCCGGCTTTTGGAGTGTGGGTATGAACAATGAAAGGCTTTTGTTTCCTAAGGAAGAAAAACAACTTGACAATGGCCATAAAATCCTGTACTGGTGTTATTTTCCGGGTCATTTCAATGGGAAATACGGGCAGGCCTTCGGCTTTGCCAAATTTTTCCAGGTTTTCTTTTTCGGAAGAAACGGCTATAACATCGTAAAACGAATTCATAAAACGCAGCTGTCCCGTCAATAATTTTTCAAGTGAGATAGGTACGGTAGTGATTCTGATGAGTTTTTGCTTCATTTTACAAACCCGGGATTTTAATTTTAAACAAAATAAAACAAAAAAAACAGATTACGCTGGTTTTATTGCTTTGGAAATAATTTCAGCAACATTGCCGGAATAAAATTTCGCCGCCAATTTTCTTAAGTTGATGATTTGAGTCTCATACCGGCTGCTATACAACGGATCTTTTTGGGCCAGGCGCAGTACGACTTGCTTCATTTCTTCCAAATCTTTGCATAGGAAACCAATATCGCCTCCTTTTTCAAAAAGTTCATTTATGAAAGGGTGTTCCAGGGCGATAAGAGGCAATTGGTATTGGACAGAATCCAAAACCGAACCGCTGATCCTGTATACATATTCAGTGTTGTCCAGGAATATCAGGGAATAATGGGAAGCCTCAATAAAAGAAATGTATTCTTCCTGGCTGATGGATTGGTTGTGTTTTGATTTAATCGTTACAAAATCAGGTTTGGAGTAATCCGCGCCGTATAAATCGACTCTTCCGATGATATTGAACTGCAGGGCATCTTTAGGTAATTCCTGAAAGGTTTCCCGGGCCAAGTCAAAGATTACCGATGAATTTTTCCTTTTATTTGCCACTCCCAAATGCGAAAAGACAACCGGTCCCGAAACAGTGAGGTTCTTCCGTTGGTATTCCGATAACGGATGGTTGATGCTGATCAGGCGGTCTTGCCCGATTAGTTTTTTATTGGCCAAAGAATCCTTGATATAGTCACTCAAAACCAAAAATTTAATATTGTTTCCGGCCTTTTTCAGGATTTTTTTGTAAAAATACCCATTGATTCTTGCCGTTAAAGATGGGTTATTGCAAAATACAGCTTCTAATTCCCCGTGAAGGATTATCAAAACCTGTTGGTTTTTCAATGTATTAAGCTTGCTTAAAAACCGGTACAGATTAAAAGGAATCATGGTCGTTATCAGGAACAATTGCGGCTTGGTATGTGCCACATCCTTGCATACCTTTTTGAAATACCGGCTGTCGAGATATAGTTTTTTACGCCATAAGGCTATTTTTTCAAAGCCTCTTCCTCCCGGATGGATGACCGGTATGGCATTGAAGGCAAACGTATTTTTATAAGCTTCAGGAAGCAGGGCAACTACAGATTCGGAATGGCTGGGATCGCTGTAATACCGCACTTTCCCTTGCTGACCATCAAGCAACTGACGGGCAATTTCCAGCATGGAAGAATTGATAATCAAATGATTATTACCAATAATTACATTATCCAGTATTACTATATCTTTTCCTTTTTCGGTTTGCATCTGTTCGTTTTTATGAAAATCAGGCGTGTGCCGTAAAACTGATGAATGCTTTCTTGACGGCATTCCTCTTGTTTTTATGGGTTATTCCCTGCAATAAGTAAATAAAAGCCATGATACAATTGACCAGATACGCTGTAATTAACCCGTTGCATTTTTTAAAATACATAAAGCGGCTTTGGGAATAAATGCGGTGTTTGTTGAAATTAAAATCAGCGTCTTTTTCACGGTAAAAGCTCACTAAATGAATGATAGTAACCCAAGGGATAATCCTGGAGCTATACCCGGCTTTTTTAATCCTATACGATAATTCGGTTTCTTCAAAATAAAGAAAGAAATCTTTATCGAAGCCGCCTACCCGGTCAAAAACCGATTTCCTGATGAACATATCCGCGCCATTTACATATCCGACTTCTTTTTCTTCGGGGGTTTTATTGACAATGCCACTGGCTAATTTGGTATCAAAATAAGACTTATACAATCTTTTAAACCCTAAATAACTGAAATATTCCAACAGTGAAGGAAGGTTGCCATAAGAAACGGTTTCAAAATCCCTTCCGGTAGACAATTCACCGCCAACAACGCCTACTTGCACGTGCTTTCTCATGTATTGACAAAATTCCCACAACGCATTGGAAGTAAGGAACGCATCTGAATTGAGCAGCAAAACAAATTCACCTTTCGCGATAGCGGCACCTCGGTTATTCGCCCTTCCGAACCCTTCATTGGTCTTGCTTTCTATCAGGATTACATCAGGGAACTGTTCTTTTACCTTGCTTACGGTTTGATCTTTAGAATCGTTGTCGACCACAATAATCTCAAAAGCGACATCTTTGGTAAACTGGTATACCGACTCGATTGACCTGAGTGTCAAATCGCAGGTATTATAACTGACTATTATTACTGAAACATCCATGCTATTCTTTTGAGGCATCATCAAGGATGCGGCTTCCTGATTTGGTATTTTTCAATGTAAAAGAAAGAGGCATTTTCACCTTATCCGTATCATACCAAATAGGTAATTTGCTGTTGTTTATCCATTCTGAATTGGTGACATTTATAGTGCCATTGAGCAATTTGCCGTTTTCCTGCAATTGGTAAGTGGTACGGTAAAAATGCATTCCCGTTGCAGAACCGTCGTCCAGGTGATTGCTGATATTGATCCTGACATCTTTGGCAACGGGGCCAACCAGAGCTTCCAATGCGATCAGGATGCCGTCACTGCCATTGTTATAGGTCGTAATATGGTTTAAGCTGATGTCTTTCAATATTCCGTTATTGTCATCCGGTTCTATATCAATCCCCGCTTCTGGTTTGGTACCGTTGGTATTGGCAGACAGCAGGTAATCGACATGTATGGATTCCCCCGAAATTATGCTCAGCCCGTTCCTTCTGTTATCATTAAGGATTCCTTTATAGATCGTAATATTTTTGGCCAGTACATTTTTGTGGGAATCTATATAAATCCCATCGCCCCAACATTTTTCAATTCTGGGGTATTTTATTGTGATATTTTTAGAACCGATGATATTGATGCCCATTCCCCACTCTCCTTTTTGGTTCAAATGAGAGAATTTGTCTCCTGTTATAGTAGCATAATAGATGGATACGTTTTCCTTTTCTATCAAACTCAAGACCCCATAATTGGTCTGACCGTTTGGCATGATGACCAACTTTGATTTCTTATTGAAAATGACCTTGGAATTACTCCTTAACTGCAGCCCGTTTTGATTGATCTTTATTGAAAAATCAGGCATCAGCACATTCCGGTTTTCATTTATGCCTTTTTGCAGGTATTCTGTATAGTCTACAGAACCGTCAGTCACGTATTTTTTTGGGAGGTAACGGGTTAGGTCTACAGGTTTGAACTTCCTGATTACCGTTTTTCTTTCTGTTTCGGAAATCTTAAACTGCGAAAGGTATTTAGCAGGTAGCTTGTCTGAATGTTCTTGTTTTTGTGAAGAACAAAAAGACAGCATCAAAAATAATAGTAGTAAACCTTTATTCATCTTTGGTTGAAACTAAATAATTAATGGATAAATTCTTTATAAACAGCAAGATAAGACAATGCCATTTTATCTATCGAATAATTTTCAACAAATTTCAATCCCTCCGAAACTAAATAATCCTGGACATTTTTCTCATTCAGCACCTTTTGGATCTTATCGGCAAGGACTTGAGGCTCATTGTCAGGGAATAAAAAATCATCATTGGGCACAACATCTTTCACGCCTTCCACATCAGAACCGATAAACGGCCTGCCACTGGCCAGCCCTTCCAGGGTAACTCCAGACAAACCTTCGTAATGGGTGGAAAGGACATTTAAATCCATCAGGTGCATCAACTGATACACATCAGTCCTGAGCCCAAGGAAATGTACCTGGTCTTCTATTTCCAACCGGGAAACAATTTCCTTTATCGCATCCATATCTGAACCGGTACCGGCAAAATACACGTGGTATTCTTTCCCCAATAAAGCTACCGCCTCAACTAAAGAGGTATGGTTTTTTTGGATCAGGTTGAAACGCCCGACCATCAGGATATTTTTTTTATTAAAATTAATAAAATTATAGTCTTCCTTTGCTATGTTTTTCTGGGCCAATGAAATCTCCCTTAAATTCACGCCGTTATTAATCACAATGGACTTCCTGAATTGGGACAGCCATTCGTGCAGGCTTTCTTCTACTAAATCCGTAATGCAGATCACTTTGTTGTAACGGTTGTAAACCCATTTGTCAATAGGCCGCAGGTAGCCATATTTCCTCCTGTTGTTCTGAACATTATGCTCCGTACAGACCAATTTCGTTTTTTTAGGTAGAAACGGTGAAGCTAAAGCCAAATGGTAAAAAGAAGGGAATAAATGTGCGTGGACAATATCGTAACCTTCCTTTCGGAGCAACTTTATTAAGTAAAAAATATTGACCGGGCTGTAAAATGATTTTTTAAAATCGATTAGAGTAACTCCGGTATTTTTCAGTTTTTCTTTATAAACACCTAAACTGTTGTATTGATTCAAAATAATCAGGCTTACCTCATGGCCTTCCTCTTTCATTATGGGCAATATGTCTGTAAGCAATTTTTCAGCACCGCCGGATCCCAAATCATTTATCAGATGGAGAATTTTCATTATAATTAGGTTTTATAAAATAAATAACAAACAAGAGGTATAAAAAGTTCTGATTGAAAATGATCTGGTCAGTCAACAGGGTCAGAAAAAATATCAGGAAATAAATCTTATCAATATTTATCTTATACGTTTTTTTTAAAAAATAAAGCAATGCCAAAAAACCAACCAGGCCTCCGGCATAAAAAGAAAACAGGAACGAATTCGAATAATTGGAAGCTCCTGCCAGGTAATGCCATTCCATGAAATCTTTGGTCTGGTTGTATCCGATGCCTAACAGATGCTGGAAAAAATCCATAAATTCGACACTTTCTATTCCTCCCATAAACCTGGTATTCCCTGTCAAATCCATTGATTCCTGGGTTTTGTTGATATTGGTATCCAACACCGCCTGGAAGAAATCATAAAAAAAGAAAAACAACAAAGCACAGAATATCAAGATCAAAAAGAAATAAATTTTACCGTTTTTATTCCGCAAAGCATATATCAGGTATATAATCAAGGTTAACATTAATCCGTAAGTACTGGTGGAAAGAAATATACTCACCGTAAAAAGGACGGTAAGCCATACTTTCTTCTTACTCAACACGTTGTACAATAATGGAATCATAAATATAGCAAAGTGCGCAGGCTCCTGGAATACCGAATTCGGTCTTCCGTTGAACTGTATGGAATCTACATTTTCCTCCAGGTCTGTCTCAAGGGGCAACAGGAAACTGATTGATTCATGGCGGATCAGGAAATTAAAAGCCTGGATCAGAACAATGATACTGAATGCCACTCCCAGAAAGAGCAATACTTTTTCAAAAAAGGCAACATTGATCTCTTTTGAAGTATAATACGATGAAATAAGCATGAAAAACAGCAAATACAACAGGTTATTGATAAAAGCCTGGTACTGGATATGCTTATAGTTGATATGGTACGAAAAAATATTCACGATGATAAAAACCGAAACCAAACCGATAATGTTCCAGTTCATCTTCCATTGCCCTTTTCCAAAAATAAAATCAATGGGAACAAAAAGCAGCAGGATAAAAAGCCCTAAAGAAATCCCGGCCAAATAATGGTACATCCCCAGCACGGGCAATAAAGCCAAGACGATACATTTAACCTTCGAAATAAAAGTATTCTCTGATGTCATTACTGCTTCTGTTGTTGCTTTAGGTTTTTCAATATTGTAATTTGCCCTTCGGTCAAGGGCCTGTAAAATTCGTCCATATTTGCTTTTAGGGTATCGTGGTCAAAATCGGACACAGACAAATCCTTTAATTGTGCTATTAGCGATTCTTCAAACCGGTACCGGATGATTTTTGCCGGGTTCCCACCCACAATGGCATACGGCGGCACATCTTTCGAAACCACTGCCCCGGCAGCAATAATTGAGCCTTTGCCGAGTGTCACCCCTGATAAAATGATCGCACCGGTTCCTATCCAAACTTCATTTTCTACCACAATCGGACCTTTTACCCCGGCATCCTTTTCAGGCGAAAGCCCAATGAGTTTGGAATGCAAAGGATAGTTTGAAAAAGTCCCTATTTGATGGTTTCCTCCCAAAATAAAGACCACATTGCTTGAAATAGAAACATAATCCCCAATGGTCAGGCTTTCCTGGGCATTCCCGAAAGACTTGATATCCAAAGGGCCGTAACTCATTTTGCCCACACGTACTTTCTCCATGGGGAAAATAGCACACGGGACAGTATAATTGTGCTGGTTTAAACGCTTCCACTGTAAACGGAACCGGATGGTATTTATTTTGGAAAGTATAAAACTTAAAACCATTTTTCTTATTTTTTAAATAAACCTAGCATATCCACTTTTAGATCTTTCATCACCTCTACCGGCCATTTCCATCCCTGGTAAAATAAATTTACCGCCAAAGGGACCACTAAAATAGCGATTAACCCCGCTTGCATGTACCGAAGGGAAATAAACAGCCCCACGATGATGAAAACCCCTGAAACCAGTGATGAGACAAAAAAAGGCACATCATTCTTCGTGAGCAGGATATTCCCTGCGTTGCTCAAGTTCGTTTCCACAAAGGAAAGCAATAAGGCCAGGGCCAATAAGCCCAGAGGCATTAATTGTGTCCGGCTTCCGATTAGATGTAATAAAAACGGGCCTATCAACAGGAACATTCCTCCTCCGATTACATAGGAAAGAATCAGTACCAATTCGCCCTGGAGATAAATACGCCGAATGGCCCTGATATCTTCCATTACTCTCAAATGGACTATTTTGGGTATAAATGTAGCTAAATAAATGCTGGCCAGGCTAGAAATCACTGCGATAAACTGCATGCTAATCCCGTATGACGCTATATTTTCCAACGACAAATACAAGGCCCCAATAATCATGGACGATTTCTGGATTACAAAACCACCCAGCGAAGTCAGGCCAACCTTTAGCGCGTTAGGATAAATAATATCTAAAATCTGCTTTTTATCCCTTGGCACCGAATGGGCCAGGTTTTCCTTCATCTCGGCAGTAAAAAAAGCCCTGTGGGACAATATCCTGATAATGATGGTCGAAGATATCTGTGCCGTCACTATGGCTATCAGCCCGAAGCCCAGCAAAATAAAAAGCATCGCGATGGCCAGGTACACAACATAACCAATGATGATAATCTGTTTGGACCTTTTTACCAATCCTTTTCCCTGGAGCAGCGAATCGTAATAAAGCGTAAATAAGTTATAGGTATTGATAATGCACAACAAAGCCCAGGCAATATACACTTCACGGGTATCGCCTTTGTAATGCTGAAGTATCGTATACATGTAATAGGTTCCCACTGTGGACAATATTACAAGCAATACTAAAGCCATCCGCAGGTAAATCCATTTCATGGCGCTTATCACGCCTTTGAGCAATCCGTAATTTACTTCGACTGTACCGCAGGAATCTATTTTCTCGAAACCGTTTACATTTAATTCTTTTACACCGCTAAATACATATGTGACATTTCGGGCAAAAGAAGGGTTAAACCCGAAATCAAGCAAATTGGCAAATGTGGTAATAGTGGTAAATACGGTCCAAATACCCACCGTTTCAGGAGGCATCATCTTTAATATTAAAGGCAGTATGATAATGGAAGATGCAATTTTAAGAAAAGTGGCTCCGTAATTCCACAGCACATCATGTTTCGTTATTATCATATAATTTTTACTTAATCATTGTTTAGTACCCACATCAAATAATCTTTACACAGCTTCCGTTCTTTTCAAATTAATCATTTGGTTAATGGCATAAAATAAAAAAGGCAAAAACATGAGTCGCATACGACTGGCTAAACCCAGATTATATATATAAGAGGCAATCATCAGGAATATTCCAATTCCTAAAAGCAGTGCAAATTTAATATCTTTTGAAGAAACAACCTTATATCTGTTCGTAAATAAAATAATTATTATGCAGGAGAAAAATAAGAGCACTATTGTGTTTTCCACTGAAACTACATACTGATATACTGTATTTGCATCATAAAACAAAGGCCGGAAGAGCAATAGCCATACTCGCTCCGCAAAGGAAGAATCCGAAAAATGTATACCGCTGCCACTACCAACAGCAACCGTGTTCAGATCATTTAATTTCTGTAAAAAAGCCTCGTAGGTAAAGGCTTTCATCTTAATAAGCCGCATTAAGGCAGGGATAATGGCGATTGCTATCAACAACGTTCCAAGCATTAGCCGGAGCTTGATTTTTCTCGCAATCTGGGGATTCGTCAGATAGAATCCGCTTAAAACCACCAACATTACCGTAAAAACATGGGGCCTTAAAACGGCAAGGACCAACAAAAGCAAAATATCTATGAAATTGTAGTATAATACTTCTTTAAACCGAAACAGCAAATAGGTTAAAATAAAAAACACCAAGGCATCCTTACCCAAAAAACCGGACCAATAATGCAACGATGGCAACAGCAAAATCCATTGTGTAACAGGAATGCCTATTACTGTAAAATAGGTAGTGGCGGTTTTGGCCATTTGCCTAAAATACCACAAAAACGCCTGGTAGCTTAATGTTCCGAAGAAAAGCGTAAGGGTAAACATCGAAGCGCCTGCCTTAACCAAAGGATAAATCAGGAACGAAAGAAACCGGCTGCCTACACTAAACAAGGAAGACCAGGAATCGGCTTGTGATGCATTAACATAAAAAGAAAAGGCATCTGTACCCACTACTCCGTAAGTATGTTTGTAAGCAAGATAAACCCCGGAATAGTGAATTATAAAAAGCAAAGCCAAAAACAACCTCTGGCAAGGCTGTTTTTGGCTTTGGTAATACGATTTAGTTACATAACCGATATAGAGCAATAATGCGGGAAGAAGAATGAAATTCATTCACTTGTTTTTTTGTAAAAATTAATCTTGAAAAGTAGTTTTATACCATAATTGAAAGCAATAAAATGTCCAAACCCTAAATGTATTGTCAACTTGTTTTGAAATATGCTGTTCCACTAATTTTGAAACCGCTTCCAACTGAAAAATCTGTTGTTTCTTAATAAATCCGGGATCAATGTAGGAAAGCAGTTCTTTCTGCAAATGTGTCCTCAGCCAATCCCCTACCGGAACACCAAACCCTTTTTTGTTCTTATCCAGGAAATCATTAGGGAAATGTTCTTTAAAGGCTTCCTTGAGGATATGTTTTTTGTCCCATCCTTTTATCAGGAACGATTCTGGCAATTGAGAAGTGAAATGCCACAGCTCCTGATTAAGATAAGGTGATCGGCACTCGATGGAATTCAGCATACTGGTCCGGTCCACTTTTACCAACAAATCGCCTTCAAGGCTCATCCTTCGGTCAATATTCCTGAAGTCCGTAAGTGTTTTGTTCTGGTCACCAATACTTTCCTTATAATAATTGAAACTGTCCTCCAGTAAGTAATCTGGCTTTAGGATTTTAGGCAGTTCGTTTGACTGGAATGCCAATGAAATGATATTCAGGTAAAAATCGCCTTCATAGTTGATCGCTTTCACCAATCGGTTCACTTTAAACTTAATGCCCCGGCTATCCTCATGTACCCTTAGTAATTTTTGTACTTTATCCTGACCGAAATGATGCACCGCTTTAGGGACAAGGTTCGTATACTTCTGGTTCAGGCGGCCCATAAAATATTTATTATAGCCTCCAAACACCTCATCTCCACCATCACCGGTCAAGGCGACCTTAACACTTCCCGATGCTAGCTGTGATACCAGATAAGTTGGCAAAGCCGAAGAATCCGCAAAAGGCTCATCAAAATTCAGGATGATTTTATAAAGGTCTTTTTCCAGGTCTTTTTCGGAAATGATCAATTCGTGGTGCTGGCTACCGATAAGTTTTGATACGGCCCTGGCTTTTTCCGATTCATCAAATTCCTTTTTTTCAAACCCAATGGAAAAAGTGTCGATTTTCTGGCTCGATTGTTCGGCCAGGCAAAGCGATACAATGGAAGAATCCACACCTCCTGAGAGAAATGTCCCCAAGGAAACATCCGCAATGGAACGGCTTTTTACGCTTTCGCGCACCTTCCTGGCGGTAAGGCTTATGGCTTCAATTTTTGAAATCCCTTTATAATCCGTATGTGTAACAGCCGGAATTTCCTTTTCTTTTACCGATAAATTCTTACAGTCAATTTCCAGGTAATGGTTTACATTGAGTTTTTTGATTCCCTTATAAATAGTAAAAGGAGCCGGGATATAACTGAGCTGGAAGAACAGGTTTAGCCCTTTATGGCAGATTTCCATTTTTTTCGGCAGGACTTTTACAATCGATTTCAATTCGGAAGCCCAATAAAGCGATTGGCCCTGAACCGTATAATACAATGGCTTTTCGCCAAAATAATCCCGGGCGATGAAAAGCTTCCCGATAGTTTTGTCGTAAATGCTGAAGGCGAACATCCCGTCCAGTTTCGAAAATGATGAAGGTCCTTCCAGCTCGTACAGCTTAAGGATTACTTCCGTATCCGAAGTAGTTGTAAATATGACGCCTCGCTCTAAAAGGTCATCTTTTATAACCGGGTAATTGTATATCTCTCCATTGAATACGATCACTTTCTGGCCGTCTTCTGAAAAAATGGGTTGCTTTCCTGTCGACAAATCAATAATCGACAAGCGTTGCATGGCCATCCCTACGCTGTAAGAATCGCTTTGGTCAAAAAAGCTCCCATCTTCGTCCGGGCCACGATGACGGATCAGATGGTTCATTTCATCTAAAACCGACAGCCCATTGCTTTTATTTAATTCGAGGTTCGTAATAAAACCGTTTATACCACACATTAGATTGTAATTATATTTAGCAAATTTTCATTTGCAATTAATATTTTAATGAAACACACCATTGAATCACAGCGATTTAAAACGCCGCTGCTTTTCTAAGTAGGTTAATCAGGTGTAATTTCAATACTACAAAAACGTTCGAATTGTATTTTATACCCTTCCAGGTTGGACACATGCCTCGAAGGTATCTCAACGGCAATTTCATCCCGTATCAGATCCTCTCTGCTTCCTGCATAAGACTGGAAGTTTGCCTTGCTTAATTTGCTGCTTTTTCTCTTGACCTTTGTATTTTTCTTTGCTAAATGATGATAGTATGTGTTGAATCCCTGGCTTCCAAAAACAGCCCCGGTTTCCTGTGAAGCGATAATAAAATCTGAAAAACGGAAAGCATCCTGTGGAATATCCAATGCATTTTCAATGGCTTTGACTCCGTTTGTATTGGATAGGGCAATCCTGTTACCGGACCCTGTCAGAACAAGTTGTTGGCATTTTATACTGCCTTCAGAGCCTTTGGCATAGATTTTAACAAAATGGACTGATGAAACCATCATCAGCGCCACCATAAAGAAATTCTTAATCCAACTCATTCATCAATCGGTTAATCGTGTTTTAAAAAAATAAGACCGGAGCGAGCCTTTTCTTCAAGAAGTAGGAAATCCGATTATTTTTCGTTCAGGATTGTATTCAACCCCAATAAATCATGCAGGAAAAATATAAAAATAAAATAAGAATACCACTATTACCCGTTAAATAAATCATAAAATTTATAAACAAATACATAAAAGATAAAAATCCAATTGATTTTCATCAAAACATTGCATATTATTAAAATTTCAAGGCAAAAAAAAAGCTAACAACCGATGATTATTAGCTTTTTTGAAGAGTATATTTTTTTAACCTTTTTTGGAAATCTTCCTTAAGTAGTCCGCATAGCTGCTTTTTCCGAGGTTACTGGCGCAATTTTGAAATTGTTCCGCATCTATAAAGCCTTTTCTGAAAGCCACTTCCTCGATACAAGCAATTTTAAGCCCGGTCCTTTTTTCCACAGCTTTGACAAATTCGGTAGCTTCAGTCAGGGATTCGTGCGTTCCGGTATCCAGCCAGGCAAATCCGCGGCCCATCAGTTGCAGGTTTAGTTTCTGGTCTTCCAGGTATTCCTGGTTCACGGTAGTGATTTCCAATTCGCCACGGTGCGAAGGTTTTACGTTTTTGGCAATTTCCACTACAGAGTTCGGGTAAAAATACAATCCTACCACGGCAAAATTAGATTTTGGCTCGAGCGGTTTTTCTTCGATGCTCAATACTTTGCCATCCTTATCAAACTCAGCCACTCCGTAACGTTCCGGGTCATCCACATAATACCCAAAAACAACGGCTTCCTGCTTTTCTTTAACGATATTCACAGAATTGGTAAGCAAAGTCTGCAATCCGGCTCCATAAAAAATGTTATCGCCCAAAACCAGGCAGACATCGTCATTACCGATAAATTCCTCGCCTAAGATAAAAGCCTGCGCCAAACCATCCGGGGAAGGCTGTTCCACATACGACAATTTCAGTCCTATCTGGCTTCCGTCACCGAACAACCTCTTGAAATTAGGCAAGTCCTGTGGTGTGGAAATGATCAGGATTTCATTGATTCCCGCCAGCATCAGCACCGATAAGGGATAATAAATCATCGGTTTGTCATAAATAGGCAGCAATTGTTTGGAAACCACCTGGGTCAAAGGATGCAATCTTGTCCCTGAGCCTCCTGCTAATATAATTCCTTTCATACCTTAACTGTATTGTTTTTCGTAATATTTAGCATATTCGCCTGATGTCACATTGTGCAGCCATTCGGTATTGCTTAAATACCAGTCAATGGTCTGTTCCAGGCCTTCTTCAAAAGTCACCGACGGTTTCCAGCCTAGTTCCTCATTGATTTTGGAAGCATCGATAGCGTAACGCAAATCGTGGCCCGGCCTGTCTTTCACGTAAGTGATCAATTGTGCCGACTCGCCTTCCTGACGCCCTAACTTTTGGTCCATTACATGGCACAAGAGTTTTACCAGGTCGATGTTTTTCCATTCGTTGAAACCGCCAATATTATAGGTTTCATGGTTTTTCCCTTTATGGAAAACCAAATCGATGGCCACCGCATGGTCTTTCACAAAAAGCCAATCGCGGGTATAGTTCCCGTCTCCGTATACCGGAAGCGGTTTATTATGGATAATATTATTGATGAATAAAGGAATTAGTTTTTCAGGGAAATGAAAAGGGCCGTAATTGTTGGAACAATTCGTCAGTACATACGGAAGCCCGTAGGTTTCGCCATAAGCCCTTACAAAATGGTCCGAACTGGCTTTAGAAGCCGAATAAGGGGAATTTGGGTCATAAGGAGTTGTTTCTGTAAACAATCCTTCGGCACCAAGTGAACCGTAAACCTCATCGGTAGAGATATGGTAGAAACGCTTCCCTTCAAAATTATCCTTCCAGAGGTTTTTGGCAGCGTTAAGCAAATTCATGGTGCCGATAACGTTGGTTTTCACAAAAGACAACGGGTCGGTTATGGACCTGTCTACATGCGATTCCGCGGCCAGGTGCAGGACACCGTCAAATCGGTATTTGTCGAAAATAGTATTGATAAAAGCCTCGTCTACAATATCCCCTTTCAGGAAAGTATAATTCGGGGCATTTTCAATATCCTTGATATTCTCCAGGTTTCCGGCATACGTCAGGGCATCCAGGTTAAAAATATGATACTCCGGATAATTCAGGACAAACCTTCTGACAACATGCGAACCGATAAAACCGGCTCCTCCTGTGATTAGTATATTTTTCATCATTCCTTCTATTTATGAAGAGCTTCCTACGGCAACATACGTAAACCCAATGGCTTTCATTTGCTGCTTGTCTAATATGTTCCTTCCGTCAAAAACAAAGGCCGGCTTGAGCATACTGTCGTAAATTTTCTGCCAGTCGTATGTTTTGAATTCGTCCCATTCCGTCAGCACTGCAATAGCATGAGCTTCTTTGCAGCCGTCATAAGGATTGGCTATAACTTTGATATGTTGTAAATCTTCTTTTTCCAAATAATTCAAGTCGGAAAGAATCTGTCCTTCAGAGACTTTCGGGTCGTATACGACAACCTGCGCCTGTTCTGCGATCAAATCGGTCGCTACGGAAATTGCCGCAGATTCACGGGTATCGTTGGTATCTTTTTTGAAAGCCCAGCCCAAAAGCGCAATTTTCTTACCGGAAACCGTATTATAAAGTGTTTTGACAATATTTTTGGAAAAACGGCTCTTCTGGTGGTCATTCATGATCACAACCTGTTCCCAGTAATCAGCCACTTCGTGCAGTCCGTATGATTTTGCAATATACACAAGGTTCAGGATGTCTTTCTGGAAACAAGACCCTCCGAAACCAACGGACGATTTCAGGAATTTGGAACCGATCCTGGCGTCCATCCCGATAGCTTTAGCCACTTCAGAAACATCGGCACCGGTTTTTTCACATAATTCAGAAATAGCATTTATGGAAGATACACGCTGTGCCAAAAATGCGTTAGCGGTCAATTTAGACAGCTCCGAAGACCATACATTAGTGGTTAAAATCCTGTCCTGTGGCACCCATTGCGCATAAATGTCAACCAATGCCTGGATTGCTTCCTTACCGGCCTGGGACTGATGCCCTCCGATAAGTACCCTGTCCGGATTATGCAAATCCTGCACCGCAGTTCCTTCCGCCAGGAATTCCGGATTGGACAATATCTGGAACTGCACACCGTTTCCGGTATTGTCTAATATGGTCTTGATCGCTTCAGCCGTACGTACCGGCAAAGTCGATTTTTCAACCACGATTTTATCTGTTTTGGCTACCCTGGCAATTTGACGGGCGCACAATTCAATGTATTTTAAATCGGCAGCCATCCCTTTTCCGGCTCCGTAATTTTTAGTAGGTGTGTTTACCGAAATAAAAATCATCTGGGCTTCTTCAATCGCTTTGTCAACGTCTGTGGAAAAAAACAGGTTCCTTCCTCTCGCTTCAGCGACAACTTCATCCAGGCCAGGTTCGTAAACCGGCAAATTTTCTAAATTAGTGTCATTCCAGGCCGCGATCCTGCTTTCATTCAAATCGACAACCGTAACTTTTATACCCGGGCATTTTTGAGCAATAACCGCCATGGTAGGACCTCCTACATAACCTGCTCCAATACAACAAATAGAATTAATTTTCATCAGTATATTTTCTTCTGAAGCAAACTTCAGATTTATTTTAAAATTTCAGCAAAATTAAAGTTTTCCGTCGACATGGCTGCCTAAAATCCCTTTAACATCATATAAAACACAATTTTGTTTCTGCAACGATTTTAAATCGGTTGTTAGAAATTCTTTATGGGCAACCCCTAAAACCAAGGCGTCGAAAGTCTGCGAAGGCAATTTGGTTGTCGTTTCCAGCCCATACTCATGAAGGACTTCCTCAGGATTTATCCATGGGTCGTAAATGGTAACTTCTATCCCGTATTCTTTCAAAGCGGCAATGACATCTACGATTTTAGTGTTTCGGACATCAGGGCAATTTTCCTTGAAAGCAATCCCGAGCATCAGCAAATGCGCCCCGTTAATACTGATCCCTTTTTTGATCATCAGTTTTACAACCTGCGAAGCAACATATTCTCCCATACTGTCGTTAAGGCGCCTTCCGGCCAGGATAATTTCAGGGTGGTATCCCATTTCCTGGGCCTTTTGAGCCAGGTAGTACGGATCAACCCCAATGCAATGCCCGCCAACCAATCCGGGTTTAAACGGCAGGAAATTCCATTTTGTCCCGGCTGCTTCCAAAACATCCTGGGTATCGATATTCAGGATATTGAATATTTTAGATAATTCATTTACGAAGGCTATATTGATATCACGCTGTGAATTTTCAATCACTTTTGCCGCTTCCGCCACTTTGATGGTAGGCGCCAGATGTGTTCCGGCAGTAATAACCGATTTATATAGTTCGTTTACTTTTATACCAATTTCAGGAGTGGATCCTGAGGTCACTTTCAGGATTTTTTCGACAGTATGTTCCTTATCTCCCGGATTGATACGCTCGGGCGAATAACCTGCAAAGAAATCAACATTGAATTTCAATCCGCTCACCCGTTCCAGGACCGGCACGCATTCTTCTTCGGTTACACCAGGATATACCGTAGATTCGTAAATAACGATATCTCCTTTTTTTAGGATCTTCCCAACCGTTTCGCTCGATTTGTAAAGCGGGGTCAAATCCGGTTTGTTGTTCTTGTCTACCGGCGTGGGAACCGTCACTACATAATAATTGCAGTCTTTTATATCGTCAATGGAAGTAGAGCAGTACAAGCCTATTTCCGATGAGTTTTCATTTTTCAGAACCGATTGAAGCAAAGTGGCGCTGACTTCCAAAGTAGCATCCAAACCCGAATTGAGTTCCGCTACTCTTTTGGCATTAATATCAAAACCGACCACATCGTATTTTGTGGCAAATAACCTGGCTAACGGTAAGCCTACATATCCTAATCCTATAACTCCTATTTTCATTTTTTTATTTTAAATTATCCCAATACCACTGTACAGCTTCCCGTAATCCCTGCTGTAAAGAGAATTGTGGGTTATAACCTAATATTTTTCTTCCTTTATCTATACTGGCCAAAGAATGCGGGATATCTCCTGCTCTGTTAGGCCCGTAAATTATTTTTACATTGGCAATTTCTGGATCGAAAACAGCCAGCTCGTCCTGTAAATACCGAATCAGGTCGTTCAATGTCGTCCTGTCTCCATACGCCGTATTGAAAACCGTATTGACTGCTTCCGGATTTTGCGAAGTCATAGCCAGTTCGTTCATCTGGATCACATTGTCAATATAGGTAAAATCCCGTGAATAATTGCCGTCACCGTTAATAACAGGGCTTTCGTGCTTCATGAACTGCATTACGAATTTTGGGATCACCGCAGCGTAGGCGCCATTTGGGTCCTGTTTTCTTCCGAAGACGTTAAAATAACGCAAGCCAACGGTTTCGATACCATAGGTTTTACTGAAGATATCGGCATACAACTCGTTTACATATTTTGTAATGGCATAAGGGGAAAGCGGTTTTCCGATAATGCCCTCGACTTTAGGCAATGATTCGGAATCGCCATAGGTAGAAGAACTCGCCGCATACACGAATCGTTTCACATTGGCTTCTTTAGCTGCCGACAACATGTTCAGGAAACCGGAAACATTTACCTCGTTGGAAGTAATCGGATCTGCAATAGACCTCGGTACCGATCCTAATGCAGCCTGGTGCAATACATATTGAACGCCTTCGACCGCTTTTTTACAGTCTTCGTAATTCCTGATATCGCCCTCGATTAAGGTAAAATTCTCGTTACCCAATAAATGCTCAATGTTATGGCGGTGTCCTGTTGCAAAATTGTCCAGGCAAATAACCTTATAGTTTTTGTTTAAAAAATAGTCACACAGGTTCGAGCCGATAAAACCCGCCCCGCCTGTTATTAATATTGTACTCTTTATCTCCTGCATTAGCGATTTTTTTTGAATAGCCTTTCAAATAGCGCCCGTATTGGGTTTTCCGGTTTTTCGACTTCATGGTACCCATTCGAATAGTTTCCGTAACCATAACCATAGCCATAACCATAACCGTATTTCGCTTTTTGCTCGAAATCGTTAAATACGATGCTGATATTGTTTAGCTCTCCTCTTTTATGTTTGTTATTGACCAACGATAGCATTTCCTTTTTGGTCACATTCTGCCGCACTATATACAATGTTGCATCACAAAACGGCGTTAGTTCCAAGGCATCGGATACCAAACCGACAGGCGGCGTATCCAGGATAATGTAATCGTATTTTTCTTTCAGCTCGTCCAGCATCTCTTTCATGGTTTCGCCCATAATCAGCTCGGCAGGATTAGGAGGTATCGGCCCGGCCGGGATAAAATCCAGGTAAGGGATTGGAGTGGCTTGCGTTATTTCATCGAGTGTTTTCTGGCCAATCAGGTAGTTGACAGCCCCGATGGTATTTTCAATATTGAAATCATCAAAGATTTTTGGTTTTCTCAAATCAAGCCCGACAATAACGGTTTTCTTTTCGCTCAAGGCAAAAACGGTAGCGATGTTGATCGAACAGAACGATTTTCCTTCCCCACTTATGGAAGAAGTCAGCATCAGGGTCTTGGAACCTGCCTGCTGCCTTTTATACAAGAACTGCAATGAGGACCTTACTGCCCTGAAACTTTCGGCCAAAGCTGATTTAGGCTTCTCATACACAGACAGGTTGCCTCTTGTATTTTTCTTGCCTACAACACCCAGGATAGGGATTTTGGTCAGTTTAGTGATATCATCGGTATTTTTAATGGTATTGTCTATTATGGTAATTCCAAAAACCAATAAAAGCGGCACCAACAGTCCTAAAAACAAAGCCAACACATAGTTTACGCTTGTTTTCGGCCCCATGAGCCCACCGCCGGTATCCTTTGCAGAATCGATAAACTGGATATCCGATAAATTGGCAGCCCTTACAATATCTGCTTCGCTTCTTTTTTCCAGGAACGAATTGTATACATTTTTGTTTAAATCGTATTTCCTGTTGATTTTAACCAATTCCTGTTGTTGTTCCGGCAATCGCTTGATGGTATTTTCCGCAAACCCGATTTTCCTGTTAACCGCTGAAAGGTCATATTGGATCGCTCCTTTTGCCGAGGAGATATTCTCGAGCAATACTTTTTTAAGCGCTTCCATCTGCGAATCGAAGTCTTTGAATTTCTTATCGTTTTTAACCGCATAGGACATTTCCGAACGCTCGGCCGACAATGCCGTAAGCCTTGCCACATTGGCAACGATATTAGGATCATCAATCCCGGCTACTGATGGCGCAGGCAACTTTGAAAAATCAACACTGTTGACCAGGTAAGTTTTTAATGTATTGTAATAGGCCAGTTTGCGGTTGATCAGGTCTTTTTCAACATCGAGATCTGTAATCTGGCTGGTGTATTTTTCGCCGCCCAATTCGACTTCGAATATATTTTTGTCCTTACTGAAGTTTTTCAGTTCGTCTTCGGTATTTTTCAATTGGCCTTCCATCGCCACCAAAGTACTGTCGATAAAAGCAATGGTGTTGGTCGCGAACTGGTTCTTGGCTTGCAATTGCCTGCTGATGAGTTTTTTTACCGTCCCGTTAAGGTAATCTACCATACGGGCCTTGTTTGTCCCCTGCAGGTTCAGTTCCAGGATGGCGCCACCTTTTACATCCGTCTGGATATCGATGTCTTTGTATTTGTTTACGGTAGCATTAAAATCTGCAAACCGTACCATGTGGCTTGACCCGTCATAAAAACCGGGATTATCCGTGAGTTCCAGTTTCCAATGCAAAAAAGGCAATGACACTTGCTCCCCGATTTTGTATCGCTTCTTGAATTCGCCAACCACTACATTTGTCTTACTTTCTGTTTCGGTAGTATAATTAAGCAGTGCAACGGAAGGTTCCTCAAAATTGATGGTCATCTCATATTCATTCTGGCTTACAAACCGAATGTTGATAAGATGTCCTTTGAGCTGCGGCAGGTTTTTATTGATATTTACATAAAATGGCACTTCGCCGTAAGCGTCTTCAATATTGTATTTCCCTTGCCTTAAATATTCGATGAAATAATTCAGTTCCTTTACCACCATTTCATTGTGTGACCTGGATTTTATGGTCGTGGTCAGGGTTTGGACCTGGTCCGACGTTCCACCCCAGTTAAAAACCAAGCTGGTATTGGACGTGAAAAAAGGATTGTTTTCTTCTTTATAGGCAATGGTCGTAGAAACACCATATATTTTCTGTTTCCTGATATTTACCTGGTACGCAATAGTAAAAGCAATGATTAAGCTCACCAGGAACCAGCTCCAGTACCCTAGTATTTTTGTAAAAAAGGCTTTGAAATCAAAACTGTTTTGTGATTCGAAAAAAGAAAAGTCTTTTGTGTCAAGCATCAGATGAAATTATTTTTTTATCAAAAAATAGGTGGTTACCAATAGTGTAAAAGCACTTAAAATGGTTGTAAACGACTGTAGCCCGTTCACTCCGAAACCCCATGTTTTCTGCTTCAGGGGCTTAACATATATAAAATCGTTTGGCTGGATGTAATAATACGGCGATTTCATGACATCGGCATTGGTCAGATCCAACGAATGCATTTCGGTACCATGCGGATATTGCCGGATGACCATCACGTCCTTCCTGTTCCCTACAATTGTAATATCCCCGCTGTTTGCTATCGCTTCAAGGATTGTCACTTTATCCTGGTAGAGTGTCTTGGTCCCCGGGCTGCTTATTTCCCCATTAACGGTAAAGCGCATCCCGGCCAGTTTTACAGAAACGAAAATATCGGCTTCCTTGTTGAAATATTGGTCCAGCAGTTGCTTTTCGATTTTAATCCGGATCTCGTCCAATGTCAGTCCGATAACGGCTACTTCACCTAAAACCGGCACGCGTATATTGCCGTGGTCATCTACCGAAAACCCGTCAAAATACAACTTATCCTGCGTGACAGCCTGCGCGGCATTGCCTTGGGAAGTGTTGAACATTTCGACCAGTTTCTGATCAAGCGCTTTTATTTTTATGGTCAGGATATCATTTACCTGGACGCGATAGGGCTTTAAATTAATAGGCTCAACCGCTGACTGTTGTCCGGAATCGTTTGTTTTTTGCAGGTAAACCAGCTCTTTGTTCGATACGCACGATGTAATCAGAAAAAGAAAAACAACACCCAGAAAACTATATATTTTATTCATTTTTAGCAACAATTTTGGGAAACAAATATAGGTTTTTCATTTGCAAAAATAAAACCCTAAATCTATTTAATTCAATTAATTATTTTTGAAAGAATTCTCAAAAGGAATTCTATTTACAATACTTCTGCCAAGGGTTACCTCATCTGCATATTCGAGCTCGTCCCCTACCGAAATCCCTCTGGCAATCGAGGAAGTGGCCACTCCGGTTTCCTTGATCTGCTTATAGATGTAAAAATTTGTCGTGTCGCCTTCCATAGTGGAACTCAAGGCAAAAATAACTTCTTCCACGCCTCCCAATTTTACTTTCTCCACCAGCGATGTTATGTTCAATTGGCTCGGCCCGACACCATCAATAGGCGAAATCTTACCACCAAGAACGTGATAAATGCCTCTAAATTGCCCTGTATTTTCAATAGCCATCACATCGCGTACATCTTCGACCACGCAAACAATGGCATGGTTGCGGCTTTCGTTGCGGCAAATTTCACATACTTCCACATCTGAAATATTGTGGCAGCTTTTGCAGAATTTGATTTCTTCCCGCATTTTCAGCAGCGATTCGGCCAAAAAACTAACTTGTTCGTTAGGCTGTTTCAGCAAATGCAAAACCAACCGCAGGGCAGTCCTTTTTCCGATGCCCGGCAACTGGGACATTTCATTTACTGCGTTTTCCAATAATTTTGACGAAAATTCCATGGTACAAAAGTAGTTATTTAGATGGTTAGACACCTAGGTTTTTATATTTTAAAAAAGCCGCTGCCAAAGTTCTTTCCAAATAAACAAATGACCCGATATCCTGATGACGTTATTTTTTGTATTTTGGCACAACTAAAAATCTTATCCAAAATGACGCCAGCTGCCATCTTGTTACTTATCGTAATTTATTTCGGTTTATTGTTCTTTATTTCTCATGTTGTCAGCAAAAAAAACAGTGGTAACGATGCATTTTTCAAGGCCAATAAAAATTCCAAATGGTATTTGGTGGCTTTTGGGATGATCGGAACTGCCCTTTCGGGTGTGACATTTATTTCCGTACCGGGCGAAGTGGGCAATCCTGAACTTCAGTTTAAATATTTCCAGTTCATTTTAGGGAATGCCATCGGTTTTATCATTATCGCCAAAGTCCTTCTTCCGTTGTATTACAGGATGAACCTGACCTCTATATACAGTTATATCGAACATCGTTTAGGCGTAGTGAGTTACAAAACGGCAGCCACTATTTTCCTGATCAGCCGTACTATCGGTTCCGCTTTCAGGCTGTACCTGGTCGTTATTGTACTGCAGCGGTATGTTTTCGACCATTATAAAATCCCGTTTGCCGCTACTGTCCTGATTTCCCTGTTGCTTATTTTTGCCTACACCTACCGTGGCGGATTGAAAACAATCATCATTACCGATACCTTGCAGACTTTTTTCCTGGTATCGTCTGTATTTTTGACCATTTATTTTGTGTGCCAAAGCTTGGATTTGGGTATTTTTTCGGCATTTGAACAAGTCAAGAACAGTAATTATTCTAAGATTTTCTTTTTTGAAGATTACCTCAAGGCCAATTATGTCTGGAAACAGGTCCTGGGCGGGATTTTCGTAACAATCGCCATGGTCGGCCTGGACCAGGATTTGATGCAAAAGAACCTGAGCTGCGCGAATATTGGCGAAGCACAGAAAAACATGTTTACTTTTACCGGTATTTTTGTAATTATCAATATTTTCTTTTTGAGTGTGGGCGCTTTGTTGTATATGTATGCTGCCAAAAACGGTATCGAAGTCCCTACAGATTTGGTCACAGGCAAACCAAGGACAGATTTGCTGTTTCCTGAAATTGCCTTCCATCATTTGAGTTTATTCCCGGCTATCGTTTTCTTATTAGGGCTTACCGCCGCTACTTTTGCCACTACCGATTCGGCGCTGACGGCACTGACAACGTCCTTCTGCGTGGATTTCCTTGGGATGGATAAGGCGGAAAACCTCAACAAACCTAATATCGTACGGACCAGGCATTTTGTCCATATCGGTTTTTCACTCCTGATGTTTTTAGTGATACTGATTTTCAATATGGTGAACGACAGTTCGGTGGTGAGTATGATTTTTACGGTCGCGACCTATACGTACGGGCCGCTTTTGGGATTGTATGCCTTCGGGTTGTTTATGAAGTCCAAAACAGTTACTGACAAACTGGTTCCCGTGATTTGCGTGGTAGCGCCAATGCTGACTTTTATCCTTAATGACCATTCGGCAAAATGGTTTAACGGTTATGTTTTCTCGTATGAAATCATCATCGTTAACGGAATCATCACTTTTATCGGATTATTGCTTATTAGCAAACCTGCCACTTCTGAAACCAGGTTCTAGCCCTGATAGTAGTGGAAATCCTGTTAGTGCAAAAAAAGCCCAATTTTTAAAAACCAGGCTCCCTGCAATAACAGATTGTAACGATAGCAGGACACGAGCGAAGCGAACTGACGAAGTAACAGCTCCTAACTCTTTTAATATTGATTTGTAGCCAATAAAACCAAGGTACAGGCAACCTCTACCTGAATTCCGTTTGCCTTAAGCAACTGATAGAATTCCGGGTTTTCGGTACCGGGATTGAAAATGACACGTTTGGGTTTGGTTTCCAGGATGTAATTATAGTAATCGCGCTGTCGGACCGGGTTGAGATACAGCGTTACCGTATGGATATTGGCCAAAGGGATATTTTTTGTCCTTATCGTGACACCAGCCACTTCACCCGCATTCTGGCCTATGGCAATAACCGAATGGCCTTTTTCGACTAGTTTGTTGATGGCGATAAAAGCATAACGGTCCGGTTTTGTGGAAGCCCCAAGCACTACAGTTTTCTTATTCTTCATTTCTTTTATTCTTTTTACAAAAGTACTCAAAATTGCTGCTTTAAACTAAAATCTATATCTTTATAAATTATTGACAATTTCGTAATAGCCAATCGTATTCCAACTTATAATTTTGCAAAAAAACATGGAATTATTCATCTATCTCTTTTTCGCCTTATTTTCAGTATTAAATCCTATCGGGACAGTCCCTATTTTTGTGGGCCTTACACAGCACGACGACAAAAAGGAACGTTCGCGCATTTCGCTCTGGACTTCGATTAATGTGAGCATTATCCTTATCATTTCTTTCTTTATCGGCCAATATGTATTGTCTTTTTTCGGGATTACCATCAATGCGCTTAGGATTTCGGGAGGCATCATCATTGCCAGTTCGGGGTTTTCATTGCTTTCGGGAAAATTCAGCAAAAAGAAAGGGATCAACAAAAAAGTGACTACCGAAGTCCAAAGCCGTAACGATATTGCCCTGACTCCTTTGGCTATGCCTATGCTTGCCGGACCGGGATCCATATCGCTGCTTATTGCTTTTTACCAGGAACACCATGCGCCCAATGAAATGATTGTTTCTTCATTGGCGATCATTGCGGTATCTTTCGGGATATACCTGGTGTTAAGAAGTGCCCATTACCTGTCAAAATTATTAGGCGCTTCGGGAATTGTAGCCATTTCCAGGATTGTAGGCTTCCTGACCATTGCCATTGGAATCCAATACATTATCAGCTCTATCTTAAGTATTGTAAGAGGAATATAAATCGTATAAAAAAGCCCATCTTTAGGTAAAGACGGGCTTTTTTGCGTTTGTATGTTTCGTTTTTTATTCTTCCTCTTCCCTAGGCAGGAAAATTTCCGCCATCATGCAACGGGCACTTCCGCCACCGCAAGCTTCAATAGTGTCCAGGCTGGAACTGATGATAGTTACATGTTCTTCCAACTGGGCAATTTGCTTTTTGGTCAGGCTTTGATGCGCTGAAGCACTCATAACCAAATACCTTCTGTCGTTAGCGCCTTTAACCTCAAGCATATTCCCGGCGAAGTTATTCACTTGGTCTTCGGTAATCAGTACCACTTCTTTTTCATCTCCGCGCAAGCTGTCCAATACCATTTTACGTTCTTTTTTATCATCGATGCTATCGGCACAAATTACCGCGTAGGTTTCACCCAGGCACATCATGACATTGGTGTGGTAAATTAGTTTGCGTTCTCCGTTTACGGTTTGGAAGGCTTCAAAAATGACTGGCGTGAGTTCAAAATCTTCACAAAACTCGATAAACAGTTCTTCATCAGCTCTTGGTGAAAGGGCGCAATATGCTTTTCCGTTTTCCCTGTCCAAAAGCAAACTTCCGGTTCCTTCAAGGAATATCCCGTCTTCTTCGGCAGAAGTATAATCTACGATATTCTCAATCACAAAACCTTTGTCTTCCAGCAGGTCCAGGATTTCCTCACGGCGTTCCAATCTTCGGTTCTCGGCAAACATCGGATACAAAGCCACATCCCCGTTTTCATGGAATGAAATCCAGTTGTTCGGGAAAATGCTGTCCGGCGTATCCGGATCCAGCGTGTCATCAACCACGGTTACATCTACACCTACAGACCTGAGCTTTTCAACAAAAACATCAAATTCCTGTTGCGCTTTGGCATTTACTGTAGCAGGTGACAGTCCGTCCAATACTTTTTGGTAGTAATTATTTACAGCTGTTTGTTCGTTCATGCGGAAAGCCACCGGACGAATCATCAATATTGAATTTGTAGTTTGTTTCATTTTAGTATATTTAATACCCTTCAGTGGTGAAGCGGCAATTAATCTCTAATTAAAGGCAAGGTGGAACATCGTAACAGCCCTTCCTGTTTGGCGATTTCGGCATATGGGATTTCTTCAACGGTAAATCCGTTTTCGCGCAACCAATTGTTTAGCCTGGTGAAGTTTTTTTCGGAAACCACGACGTCTGCCGCAATGGAAAACACATTCGAATTCATGTGGTACATCTCATCCCTTGTAATATGGAACAGGTTGTCCTTACCAAAAAGATTCACTAAAAACATATAATCCGCTTCTTCACGGAAACCGCTTTTATAGATAATCCCTTTTCCGTTCCCTACCGGCTGGAAGCAACAATCCAGATGCAAAGCATTGTCCCTGGCTTCAATTTTGGATTTTACCAGGTCGAATTCCTTGACGATTTTATGAGGGAATAGGTTTTTGATGTACTCCACACCCTGCATATTGGTTCTGGCAGTTATGTAATCTTTATAATCACTTCCTTTGTAGGTTCCGATAAAAATATATTCGTTGTGCACAATTACATCTCCTCCTTCAATATGGACTTCCTCCGGAGGGCGGACTACTTTAACCGGGTCAATCTGGTCTATCACATATTGGATGGCGTCAAGTTCCCTTTCCCTGTCCGGCAGGATATTGGCTTTGATGAAAATATCATCGATCACGAATCCTATGTCGCGGGCAAAAATCTGGTTGTAATTCTCGATCATTTGAGGGCGGAAAACCGTAACGCCATATTTTTCAAATACGGTATTGAAGGCTTCCATTTCGGCAACCATATCGGCTTCTACCGGATAAGTTCCCGCCAGGATGTGCTCCAATGATTTTGGATCATATGCTTCGGCTGCGGAAGGCGTTGGCCCGTTATTTACGGCCGAACCCAACACTACGGCCCTTAATCTAGACGATTCGTTTTTAACATTTAATTGTAACATAAAATAGCTTTTGGCTTTTGTTTCTTGTCGGTTTCCTGACATTTTGTATGCAAGCAAAGATAAAAAAGCTTCCCGATTAGGAGAAGCTTTTCTTATATTTAATTGATTATTTACCTCTTATCCATTGGAGTGAATTCTCTCAACGGGTGTCCTGTATACACCTGGCGAGGACGACCGATTGGTTCTTTGTTAACACGCATTTCTTTCCATTGCGCGATCCATCCCGGAAGACGGCCAATAGCGAAAAGTACGGTAAACATATCGGTAGGGATTCCTAAAGCACGGTAAATGATCCCTGAATAGAAATCTACGTTCGGGTATAGTTTTCTGGACACGAAGTACTCGTCTACCAAAGCTGCTTCCTCAAGTCTTTTGGCAATTCCCAAGATCGGATCGTCAACTCCTAAAGTAGCCAATACTTCATCTGCGGCTTTTTTAATGATTTTCGCCCTAGGGTCAAAGTTTTTATATACCCTGTGACCGAAGCCCATCAAACGGAACGGATCGTCTTTGTCTTTGGCTTTAGCCAGGTATTTATCGGCATCTCCTCCGTTTTTCTGGATTTCTTCCAGCATTTCAAGCACTGCCTGGTTGGCTCCACCGTGAAGCGGCCCCCAAAGCGCAGAAACTCCTGCGGAAATAGAAGCGAACAAGCCAGCATGCGACGATCCTACGATTCTCACTGTAGAAGTCGAACAGTTTTGCTCATGGTCAGCGTGAAGGATGAACAATTTATCCAAAGCATCAACAACTACCGGGTTTACAGCATAAGGGCCTGTAGGCAACTCAAACATCAATCGCATGAAATTCTCTACATACCCTTTGGTGTTGTCATAATAATTCAATGGGTAACCCATGCATTTTCTGTAAGTCCAGGTAGCGATAACAAGGAATTTACCCATTGTTTTGCATACTGCTTCATACATTTCTTTTTCATTTTCAACATTGACAACTTTTGGGTTAAAAGCAGTCAGTGCACTGGTCAATGAAGATAAAACGCCCATCGGGTGAGCTGTTTTCGGGAAACCGTCGATGATGTTTTTCATCTCCTCGTTTACCAAAGTGTATTTCCTGATATCGGTTTCAAATTGCGCCAACTCTTGTTTGGTAGGCAATTCCCCGAAGATAACCAGGTAGGATACTTCCAGGAAATTTGCTTTTTCCGCTAAATCCTCGATAGCATAACCTCTGTAACGAAGGATCCCTTCCTCTCCATCAAGGAAAGTGATCTCACTTTGACATGATCCTGAATTTTTATAGCCCGGATCAAGCGTAATTGCGCCGGTTAAGGCACGTAATTTTTCTATATCGATAGCTGCTTCATTCTCGCTTCCTACTAAAACCGGAAACTCATACTTATTGCCATCAAATTCTAATATTGCTGTTTTTGACATAATATAATTTGGGAATTAATCTTAAAAAAATATAATGTAACAAATCTAATAAATTCTTCACCAAATAAAAAAATTTTGACGTAAGGTTTTAGTTAATTCTTTCAAAAAAGCACTTTATGCTGATAATGGCCTAAAATATGAAAAAGCCCAAAAGCAATGCTCTTGAGCCTTTTCCAACTTAAAACAAATTATTTACTTTCTAACTATTCTTTCTACTTGAGTTCCTTTTTCGGTAATGATCTTGACAAAATAAACCCCTGAAGCTCTTGAAGCCAGATCGATTGCCGTTTGTGTTTCGCCCGAAACCCTGGCCATCAACAGCCTTCCCTGCACATCGAAAAGCTGGACGCTCTGGATCGTGCTCAATGATTTTATATGAACCATATGATCGGTCGGGTTAGGGTAAACCGTTATTGGGTTGTCTAACGTATTTTCATCAATACCTAATGACTGAAAAGTCGTCCGGGCCACATTGGTTACAATCGGAGCGTTATAATCAAAGAATATATCGGCTTTGTTCTCTACTGCATCTCCATTTGCCAGGTTATCCCTTGTTTTGATTTTTAGCAGAATGTTCCCATGTCCTCCGTAACCCAAATTGATGTTCGGGAAGATGAATTCCGCCTTGTTTCCTGAAATCCTTGCCGTCACCGGGTGGGAACTATCTAAAACCTGTAGCGTTTTCTCGTCGTATTTATCGGTATCGATAATATCTTTTACCACGATATTTTCTGCCGGCGCTGTCCCTGTATTTTCAAAATTGATCACATAATGCAGGTACTCTCCTATTTTTATCGGCGAAATGCTTACGCCTTCTATACATATTTTGTCATTCGGATCAAAAGAACCTACAACCGTCTGATTGAACTGGAACAGGTTATCTGTCGTTGTTTCGTCTCCCGCCATCGGTAAAACAGTAGCTGTTAGTTGCAGGATATCGTTGATATTTACCGGGACAGATGCCGTAGGGCTGTTCACATGCATTGTAATGGTAATGCTTCTGGATTCGAAAGGCATCAGGTTGGCATAATCCCAGCTGATAGCACCCGGTCCTTGTGAAGCCGGAGTTTGTGAAGCCGAAACAAAATTCATCACATTCTGGTTGTACATAAAATTGATACCATAAGACTGTGCCATTACCTGGTTCCCTTTGTTTTTGTAGACTACTTTATAAACAGCGTCAAAACCAGGTCTTGCAGGTGTAATTGGCGCAATTACAATTTCCAGGTCAGGATGGATTCCGTTGGCCGTGATGCAAAAATATTCCGTTGCCGTATTGTTATTGTTATCCGGGAAGTTCACTAGGGCGCTCGGAGGCGAAAAAGTATAGAACGCCGGGTTCTCCACATCCGGGGTTAGGGTAAAATTACCGGCTTGTGTGTAAAAGATATAATCCCCAAACTCATTTACAAAAGCCGCTCCTTCATTTGTTCCGTCGTTGATTTTCACTTTAATGAACGATTGAGGCAAATCGGCCAGGTCGCATCCGTTATTGTTGGAATCGAAAATCATATTTCCTGAAATCGTATTGTAATTCCCTCCAGGAGTATAATTGCAATAAGTGGACACCAAAGAACCTGTATTGGCAAAGAAATAATTGAAGGTTTCGCCATCATCGTTACAGATGTATTGCATATTATCGGCAAGGCTGCTGGACATCAGGTCAATATCCTGGTTCAGGTACCCGTTTTTTAGGTTGATATGGTTAAGCCCCGTATTGTTATTGCATTCTATCTCATACAAATAAGCCTGTGGGATATTATTGATGTAAGGCATGTAAGCGACTGTGGATAAATCCAGTTCTGTCAATTGGTTATTCTGGACGTTTACCTTATACAAATGCGGAAGGTCCGTCAGTTGAACGCTTGTCAGCTGATTGTATCCCAAATTAAGGGTCGTCAGGAAATTTTTGTTTGAAAGTGAAAACGAAGTCATATTATTGAATCCGGCTTCTACGATCCAGAGATTCTGCAAGCTGCTAAGATCAAGGGACGTCACGCTGTTATGGGTTATCGTCAATGTCTGCAGGTTCGGGATAGTGGTCACGTCAATACCGGTCAGGGCATTGTTCTGTATCGAAAGCCCGGTTAACGCCGTACAGCCTACCGTACTTATAGAAGTCAGCCAGTTCTTGCTACAGTTGACAAACTTCAGGTTAGCCATTCCATCCAGGTTTAAAGTAGTCAAATGGTTGTCGCTGCAATATAGCGTCTGCAGGTTCGTAAAAGCTTCGATCCCCTGCAGGCTGGCAATGTGGTTCGTGGCACCGGTGCCTAATGTCGCCAATCTCAGGTAGATGATGTTTTGCGCTTCAGTTACCTGGATTTCCCCATCTCCGTTTGTATCGATGGTAGTATAAATGCCGGGAGTTGCGGAACTGTCAGGATTCACATTCGATCCTACATGCACCGCTGGGCTGGCCGATAACAGCCTTGCCTTAAAATTCGCATCGGGAATATTTACGATCTGGGCCTGGGCAATACCGGTTAGCAAAAAAAGCAAGAGTAGTATTTTTTTCATAATGATAAAGGTATTTTTTTGGGTTGGTTGTTTTTTTGTTTTGGTTCTCTGTTGTAAAAATAGAAACTTCAAAATGGTTTATTCCTGCAATTGAGTATTCGGTTGTTTTCGGTTAGAATTTGCTATATAGTCTTTAATAATTCCTGCAATCGTTCTTTTTTCCGCTGCGAAATAGGCAAATTGCTGTTATCGGCCATGACCACATAACCACCGTCTTTCTTGATATAGGATTTCAGGTAAGAAAGATTGATCAGGTGTGATTGGTGGATGCGCTCAAACCCGTGTTCGGTCAGCATGTCTTCATATTCTTTAAGCGTTTTCGAGATCAGTATGGGTTTGCTGTTTTTGATGTAAAACTTGGTGTAATTGTCTTCGCTTTCACATCTGATAATATCGCTGATTTCAAACAAATGAATCCCATCGGAAGTCGAGAGGGCAATCCTCCTGAAATTATCCACTTTCTTGCGGATATTTTCCAGCAATAAATCGATATGGGCATAACTGTCGTTTTTATGCAGGACATTTTTAAGCTTTACCACAACTTTTTCCAGTTCTTCGGGATCAACCGGCTTTAGCAGGAAATCAAGTGCACTGAACCGGAAAGCCTTTACTGCATATTGCTCATGGGCCGTGATAAAAACGATATGAGAGGTCGATTTTCCTTTCTTATTGGCAATTTCCTCCAGGATATCAAATCCTGTGCCGTCGCCCAGCTGAATATCCAGGAAAACCACTTCAGGACTCAGCAACTGCATGGTCTCAATGCCTGTTTTGACACTATCAGCTTCCCCAATAATCTTTATTTCCGGTGCATATCTTTCCAGGAGGCTTTTCATCCCGTTCCTCAAATTCGCATCGTCATCTATCAATAAAGCTGTTATCATATGGTTGTTTTAGGCTAAATAGCATTAATTTATTCGTTTTTTTTGGTTGCGGAAGTTCTTATTTCTTCCCTTTGCCTTCTTCCCCGACAAACTGTATCGGCAGGTTCAGGACTACTTTGGTACCGAGAATAATTCCATTCCCTGTAAGTTCCTCGATATCTACTTTGGCTTTTTTGGAAGTATAGGCTTCCATCATTTCCAAACGTTTCCTGGTAATATCCAGCGCCATGGATTTATGGACGCTCACCAGGTTTTCCTTCAGTTCTTTTGATTTATTGAAACCAATCCCATTATCGGTTATGGTACAAATCAGGTTTTCGCCCTGGAGTGAAAAATCAACATCCATTTTTCCGGATTCCTTCTTCGGGATCAGCCCGTGGATGATGGCATTCTCCACAAACGGCTGTAAAAGTAAGGGCGGCAGCCCCATATCATCTTCGATTTCGTTGCTTTTGGTAATGGTGAATTCAAATTTTTTGTTAAACCGCAGCTGTTCCAATTCCAGGTAATTCTGAAGGCTTTCGATTTCCTTGTCGATCGGAATCAGGGATTCTTTGGAATATTCCAAAGTCAGGCGCATCAGTTTTGAAAATTTGGATAAGTATTTAATGGCCGAATCGGTCCCGTTCTGGACAATAAAACTCGAAATGGACCCCAGGCAATTGAACACGAAATGCGGATTCATCTGCAAATGCAGTGCTTTTTGCTCGTATTCGGCAAGTTCTTTCTGAAGGGTCAGGTGCTTTTTAAGCTGCAGCCTGTTGTACACCAAAAACACAATCCCGCATAACAGTAATATCAGCAGTGCGGTAAAAGCTATTTGCTGGCGATGCCTCTTTACCTGTTCCTTATAGACGATTTCCTTCTTTTCCTGTTCTTTTTTCTGTATGGCTTCTTTTTTTTCGAACTCAAAATTCATCTCTGCGCGCACACTGTTCCGGATACTTTCATGGTTGCTCACGCTGTCCCGAGCAATGCTGTATAATTTATAATGCTGTAACGCTTCCGCAGATTTGCCTAACTTTTCATAAATCTCGCTCAGCCTTTTTTCGGCATGTTCTACCTGTTCGGTGATTTCTAGAGCTCTTGCCAGTTGCAGGGATTTGGAGGTGTTTTCCAAAGCATCATCGTATTTGCCTTGCTCATAATGCACTTCGCCTATGTAAAAATAAGTGTCGGACACGCCGAATTTATCTTCAATCGAATGAAACTGCGTTAATGCTTTCGAATAATTTTCCAATGCTTTTGGCAGGTTGCCATTCTTTTTATAGTACAATCCAAGATTATTGAACAATTCGCCAAGCCCTCTGCTGTTAGGATATTTCCCGAACAACTGTTCCGCTTTGGTATAATATTCAAAAGCTTTCGGGTAATTTTTCTGGTTCAGGTAGATGTTCCCGATATTCGTCATGGTAATCCCTATCGTATTGTCTTCTATTTTTTGTTGGATCTTGAGGCATTTTATAAAATACTGCAACGCTTTGAAGTCTTCACCCTGTGCTTTATAGACGATACCTACATTGTTGTACACCCGGGCAAGTTTTTCATAGCTTTTGGTTTCTTCATAAATCTTCAAGGCTTTCAGGTGGTATTGAAGTGCCTTGGCATAATTGCTTTGCTCGGAAAAAACAATCCCGATACTTCCGTAAGCCCTGGCCAAACCATTATTGACTTCCGTTTTTTCTTCTCCGGCCCTTTTCTCGGCTTCATTTTCAAAAACAGCCTGGGCATTGGAGAAATTCTGCAGTGCCAAAACATAATCACCCATAATAATATAGGCATTCCCTTTATTGAGGTAAGCGTTCCCTTCGGCCAGCCTGTGCTGGATTTTTTGCGACAATTGCAAAGCCTTGCCTGCATAGTTGAGCATTTGGTTCGGATTATCCGCACGGTATTCGCTGGCAATGGCATTGAGCAATTCGGCTTTGTCAATATCGTTTTTGGCATTCTGGAAAGCCTTGATAAGGCTATCGGCAGCTTTGTGCTGGGAAATGGCCTGGGTACTTCCGGCGAGGAATAGGAGTAGAAGGTAATGGTATAATTTCATAACTAGTTTTTTACCAAAATGGGATAAACAAAAATAACCTTTAGATCTATACAGCAAAATACAAATGAGAATTTGACGGTTTTGAATGAGAATTCGATAGACAGTTTTAATTGCTCCATTCATTTTAAACATAAAAAAAAACACCCGCCGGCTTTTTGAGCTAACGGGTGCATTTTATAGTATCTGTAATCCGGGATTATTTCGTTTTAAAAGCCTTTACACCAGGAAAGTACGCTACATCATTCAATTCTTCCTCAATACGGAGCAATTGGTTGTACTTGGCCATACGGTCCGAACGCGAGGCAGAACCGGTTTTGATTTGCCCGCAATTTAACGCCACTGCCAAATCTGCAATGGTATTATCTTCCGTTTCGCCCGAACGGTGTGACATTACTGAAGTGTACCCTGCATTATGCGCCATATTTACTGCTGCAATGGTTTCTGTCAATGTTCCGATCTGGTTTACTTTCACCAAGATAGAATTGGCAATTCCTTCCGAGATACCTCGTGACAAACGCTGTACATTGGTTACGAATAAATCATCCCCTACTAATTGTACTTTATCTCCGATTTTTTCTGTCAGGTATTTCCAGCCGGCCCAATCGTCTTCGTACATACCGTCTTCAATGGATACGATCGGGTATTTTTGGGTTAATTCCGCCAAATAATCGGCCTGTTCTTCAGAAGTCCTGATTTTTCCGGTTTCTCCTTCAAATTTAGTATAATCGTATTTTCCGTTTACATAAAACTCAGAAGCAGCACAATCCAGGGCAATCATGATATCGTCGCCAAAAGTATATCCTGCATTTTCAACCGCTTTTTTAATGGAATCCAAAGCATCTTCGGTCCCTCCGGCCAAATTCGGCGCAAAACCTCCTTCATCCCCTACTGCTGTAGATAAATTCCTGTCGTGCAGCACTTTTTTAAGATTATGGAAAATTTCCGTTCCCATTTGCATCGCATGTGTAAAAGAAGTGGCTTTTACCGGCATGATCATAAATTCCTGGAAAGCGATAGGTGCATCAGAATGCGAGCCTCCATTGATGATATTCATCATAGGAACAGGCAAGGTATTTGCTGAAACTCCTCCGATATAGCGGTACAACGGCAATCCAAGTTCATTTGCTGCCGCTTTGGCCACTGCAAGGGAAACACCAAGAATAGCGTTAGCCCCTAAATTTGATTTGTTTGGTGTACCATCCAATTCAATCATGGTCTTGTCGATAAGATTCTGTTCAAAAACCGAAGTCCCGAGCAATTCGTTGGCAATGGCAACATTAACATTTTCAACAGCTTTTAATACTCCTTTGCCCATAAAGGCTTTGCCTCCGTCACGCAATTCCACCGCTTCATGTTCTCCCGTAGAAGCTCCCGAAGGAACGGCAGCACGGCCTAAAACACCGTTTTCAGTGATTACATCTACTTCGATGGTCGGGTTTCCTCTTGAATCAAGGATTTGTCTTGCGTGTATTTTTATAATAATGCTCATATTTTATTATTTTAAATGTTGGATATACTATTGAATGTATGCCTGATTATTGTTTCGATGATTTTATATTCTCAATGAATTGATCAAACAGATAAGAAGAATCATGAGGTCCCGGGCTGGCTTCCGGATGGTATTGTACCGAAAAGCAGTTTTTGGATTTCATCCTCATTCCTGCAACCGTTTCATCATTGACATGCAAGTGCGTGATTTCCAGGTCAGGATGATTGTCAAGCTCTTCCTTATTAACTGCGAATCCATGGTTCTGTGACGTAATTTCGCCTTTTCCTGTCACCAGGTTCTTCACCGGATGATTGATGCCTCGGTGGCCGTTAAACATTTTGTATGTAGAAACACCATTCGCCAAAGCAATAACCTGGTGCCCTAAACAAATCCCGAAAAGCGGGTAATTCCCCGAAATTATTTCTTTTGCCGTAGCAATCGCCCCAAATAAAGGATCCGGATCTCCAGGTCCGTTGGAAAGGAAATAACCATCAGGATTAAAAGCTTTCATTTCCTCAAAAGTTGCGTTATACGGGAAAACCTTGATATAACAATCGCGTTTGGCCAGGTTTCTCAGGATATTCTTCTTAATCCCGAGGTCTAAAGCCGATATTTTATAAGTTGCTTTTTCATCTCCAAAGAAATAAGGAGTTGTCGTAGATACTTTTGAAGCCAATTCCAATCCGTTCATATCCGGGATCAAGGCCAATTGCTTTTTCAATTCCTCTACTGGAGTACCATCTGTAGAAATGACCGCGTTCATGGCGCCGTTATCACGGATATAACTCACAAGGGCCCTGGTATCCACATCGGAAATACACACCAGGTTTTGTTTTTTGAAATAATCGAATAAATCGCTTTCTGAATTTGGTCGGGAATGATTGGTGGAAAAGTTTTTGCAAACCAGGCCAGAAATCATGATTTTTTCCGATTCTACTTCGTCAGCATTAACGCCGTAATTCCCGATATGGGCATTGGTAGCCACCATAATCTGCCCAAAATAGGACGGATCCGTAAATATTTCCTGGTAACCGGTTGTCCCGGTATTGAAGCAGACTTCGCCAAAAGTAGTCCCGCTGATCCCAATGGACATGCCGTGAAAAATTGTTCCGTCGCTTAGTAATAAAATGGCTTTTTGTTTTGTTGTGTGTTGCATTGTAGTTATTTATTTTGCAAAAATAATTCAAAAAAAAAGGATAAACTAGTAAAAGTTTATCCTTAATATTTATGAAGTAAGATTCATATTATTCTGCACTATCAGTAGTTTCTTCAGAAGATGCTGCCGGAGCCTCAGGAGCTGGAGTTTCAGCTACAGGCGTTTCCGCTTTTTTAGCTTTTCCACCACGACGGCTTTTCGCTTTTTTCTCTTCTTTTTTACCTCCATTGTATAGTTCGTTGAAGTCCACCAGTTCGATCATTGCCATATCAGCATTATCTCCCAAACGATTACCTAATTTGATAATACGTGTGTATCCTCCCGGACGGTCTCCTACTTTAGCAGCAACGTCTCTGAATAAATCAGTTACGGCATATTTGCTACGTAAGTAAGAAAAACATATACGACGATTGTGAGTTGTATCTTCTTTTGATTTTGTAATAAGCGGCTCAACGAATTGTTTAAGCGCTTTAGCTTTAGCAACTGTAGTGTTAATACGTTTGTGCTCGATAAGAGAACAAGCCATATTAGCCAACATAGCTTTTCTATGTCCAGTCTGTCTGCTTAAGTGATTGAATTTTTTTCCGTGTCTCATGACGTGTTTTTTTTAACTTCATCTTGCTTCAATCCTCTTTGGAGAGCAAAATATGAAGCAAATTATTCTTTATCTAATTTGTATTTGGCTAAATCCATTCCGAAAGTTAGATTTTTAACGGCAACTAATTCGTCAAGCTCTGTTAACGACTTCTTACCGAAATTACGGAATTTCATTAAATCATTTTTATTGAACGATACTAAGTCTCCTAATGTATCAACTTCAGCTGCTTTTAAGCAATTTAAAGCTCTTACAGACAAATCCATATCAACAAGCTTGGTTTTAAGCAGTTGTCTCATATGTAATGATTCTTCATCATACGATTCTGTTTGAGCAATTTCATCAGCCTCAAGTGTAATTCTTTCGTCAGAAAACAACATGAAATGGTGAATTAATACTTTTGCAGCTTCAGTAAGAGCATCTTTAGGATGGATAGAACCATCTGTCTTGATTTCAAAAACCAGTTTTTCGTAATCTGTTTTTTGCTCTACACGGAAATTTTCAATTGCATACTTCACATTCTTTACAGGTGTAAAGATAGAATCAGTAAATATAGTACCTATCGCAGCATTTTGTTTTTTGTTTTCCTCTGCAGGAACGTAACCTCTACCTTTTTCGATAGTAAGCTCCATGTTAAGGTTCACTTTGCTATCAAGATTGCAGATTACCAATTCCGGATTCAGAACTTGAAATCCAGAAATGAATTTTTGGAAATCACCAGCTGTAATCTGATCTTTTCCAGAGATTGAAATGGATACAGATTCATTATCAACATCTTCAATTTGACGTTTAAAACGTACTTGTTTAAGATTAAGGATAATTTCGGTAACATCTTCAACCACTCCGGAAATAGTAGAGAATTCATGATCAACACCTTCTATACGGATAGATGTGATAGCATAACCTTCCAATGCAGAAAGTAAAACTCTTCTAAGTGCATTACCAACAGTCAATCCGTAACCAGGTTCTAAAGGTCTGAATTCAAACTTACCTTCAAAATCGGTTGAATCGATCATGATAACTTTATCGGGCTTCTGAAAATTAAATATTGCCATAAATTTCGACTGATGTCAATTATTATTTGTTGTACAATTCGACGATTAGTTGTTCTTTAATGTTTTCTGGGATTTGCAATCTTGCAGGAGCAGAAACAAAAGTACCTTCTTTTGTGTCGTTATTCCATGTAATCCACTCATATACATGACTTGAATTTGATAAAGAACGTTCGATAGCTTCTAAAGATTTAGATTTTTCACGAACAGCAACTTTGTCACCAGGTTTTAAATGGTATGAAGGTACGTTAACAAGCTCACCGTTTACAGTTACGTGTCTGTGAGAAACGATTTGTCTTGCCGCTCTTCTTGATGGAGCGATACCCATTCTGTAAACTACGTTGTCTAAACGCGCTTCGCATAATTGTAAAAGGATCTCACCTGTTACACCTTTTGAAGCAGCTGCTTTTTCAAATAAGTTTCTGAATTGTTTTTCTAAAATTCCGTAAGAATATTTAGCTTTTTGCTTTTCCATCAATTGGACAGCGTATTCAGATTTTTTTCCTCTTTTTTTGGCCAAACCATGTTGCCCTGGAGGGTAATTTCTTTTTTCGAATGATTTATCATCACCGAAGATTGCCTCGCCAAATTTACGAGCAATCCTAGTACTTGGACCAGTATATCTTGCCATTTCTAAAAATTATTAAGGTAGAGATTATGAATTCAGGTCAAATCCTCCGATAATCTATGTCCTACCTAGTTATACTTAAATATAAAAAATTAAACTCTACGTCTTTTTGGAGGACGACATCCATTGTGTGGAAGTGGAGTAACGTCAATGATTTCTGTTACTTCGATTCCAGAATTGTGCAAAGAACGGATAGCAGACTCACGTCCGTTTCCTGGTCCTTTAACAAAAACCTTCACTTTTTTCAATCCAGCCTCTAATGCAACTTTAGAACAATCTTCAGCAGCCATTTGAGCAGCATACGGAGTATTCTTTTTAGAACCTCTAAAGCCCATTTTACCAGCTGATGACCAAGAAACTACTTCACCTTTCTTGTTTGTCAAAGAAATGATGATGTTGTTAAAAGTCGCACTAATATGAGCTTCACCTGTTGACTCTACTATAACTTTACGTTTTTTTGTACTTGCCTTCGCCATATTACTACTTATTATTTAGTTGCTTTTTTCTTGTTAGCAACAGTTTTTCTCTTACCTTTTCTTGTTCTAGAATTGTTTTTAGTTCTTTGACCTCTTAATGGAAGTCCAGATCTGTGACGAATACCTCTGTAACAACCGATATCCATTAAACGCTTGATGTTTAATGAAATTTCTGAACGCAATTCACCTTCAATTTTGAAGTATGAAACTGCATCACGGATACCACCGATCTCATCATCATTCCAATCTTGTACTTTTTTGTCTTGACTAACTTGAGCTTTCTCTAAAATCTCAATAGCTCTGCTTTTTCCAATTCCGAAGATATAGGTCAATGCAATGACTCCTCTTTTATTTTTGGGAATATCTACCCCTGCTATTCTTGCCATAATTATCCTTGTCTTTGTTTAAATCTAGGATTCTTTTTGTTAATAACGTATAATCTGCCTTTTCTACGAACGATAACGCATTCGGCACTTCTCTTTTTAACTGATGCTCTTACTTTCATATTAGTTTAGTATCTATAAGTAATTCTTGCTTTTGACAAATCGTAAGGACTCATTTCAAGTTTCACTTTATCACCAGGTAATAATTTGATGTAATGCATACGCATTTTTCCTGAAATGTGAGCAATTACGATATGCCCATTTTCTAATTCAACACGGAACATCGCATTTGACAATGCTTCGATGATAGATCCGTCCTGCTCTATTGCTGATTGTTTTGCCATATTAAGCTACTGCTTTTCTGTTTTTACCACTTTTCATCAAACCATCATAATGTTTGTTCAACAAGTATGAATTGATTTGCTGAATCGTATCGATTGCAACTCCAACCAAGATTAATAATGATGTTCCTCCAAAGAAATGTGCCCATTGTGACTGAACACTCATTACACTTACAATAATCGCTGGGAACACAGCTAACAAAGCAAGGAATAATGATCCTGGAAAAGTAATCAAAGACATGATTCTATCTAAGAAATCAGCCGTTTCAACTCCTGGTTTAACACCTGGTATGAAACCTCCGCTTCTTTTCAAATCATCAGCCATTTTATTAGTAGGAACACTAATTGCGGTGTAAAAGTACGTAAAAATAACGATTAACAAAGCAAATAATATATTGTACTCCCACCCGAATACATTTTTGAATCTTGCACTAACAGATTGCGCTGTTTCAGATTGTGATAATCCGGCAACAGCAGCTGGTATAAACATAATTGCCTGCGCAAAAATGATTGGCATAACTCCAGATGCATTTAACTTTAACGGAATGAATTGTCTGTTTCCTCCCATCAAATCCTGCTCCAAGTCTCCGGAAACCGAACGACGAGCGTATTGAACAGGGATTTTACGAACAGCCATAACCATTAAAATACAAGCGATGATTATTAATAACCAGATAATAACCTCAAGTACAATCAACATTGGACCTCCATTATTATTAGTTACTACTGATGAGAACTCCTGGATGAAAGCCTGTGGCATTCTTGCAACAATTCCCAATAAAATCAATAACGAAATACCATTTCCAATACCTTTATCAGTAATTTTTTCACCCAACCACATCGCAAAAATTGTACCTGTAGACAAGATGATTACTGAAGAAAATAAGAATGAGAATGAATTAAACCCTAACAAGAAAGCGTCTGCCGGCAATGTTCTATATAAATTATAGATATAACCAGGCCCTTGAACCAGTGTAATACCGATTGTCAACCATCTTGTAATCTGATTCATCTTCTTTCTACCACTTTCACCTTCTTTTTGAAGTTTTTGAAGATAAGGAATAGCGATTCCCATCAACTGAACTACAATAGACGCTGAAATGTAAGGCATAATACCTAGTGCAAACACTGAAGCTTGAGAAAATGCCCCACCTGTAAAAACATCAATTAACCAACCAATACCGCTATCAGTCTGGTTAGTTAAATTTTGCAGTTTGGAAACATCTATTCCTGGCAACGGCACTTGAGTACCAAAACGATAAACTAACAGAAATCCTAATGTAATTAGGATTCTGTTTTTAAGTTCCTCAATTTTCCAAACGTTCTGTAACGATTCAATAAATTTTTTCATCGTGTTTAGAAAATTACAATTCTATAGCTTCTCCTCCAGCAGCTTCGATAGCAGCTTTTGCAGTAGCAGTAAATTTATGTGCACTAACTTTTAATTTTGCTTTAAGCTCACCTCTACCTAAAATTTTAACAACTTCAGTTTTAGTAGCCAAACGATTTGTCACAAATACTGTCATATCTACAGTATCAGTAACTAAACCATTATCAACAAGCAATTGAAGGTTGTCAAGGTTTACACCTTGGTATTCAATTCTATTGATATTTTTGAAACCAAATTTAGGTACACGTCTTTGAAGTGGCATCTGACCTCCTTCAAATCCAATCTTTTTAGAATAACCAGAACGAGATTTAGCTCCTTTGTGTCCACGTGCAGCAGTACCACCTTTTCCAGAACCTTCTCCTCTACCTAATCTTTTATTTTGATTGTGTGTTGACCCTTCAGCTGGCTGTAAATTACTTAAATTCATAACAGTGTTTGTTATTTAGCTTCTACAACAGAAACTAAGTGTTTAACTTTATTTACCATTCCAAGGATTGCAGGACTTGCATCATGCTCAACAACCTGTCCCATTTTACGAAGACCTAAAGCTTCCAATGTTCTCTTTTGTGTAAGAGGACAATTGATTTTGCTTGTTACTTGTTTTACTAATATTTTAGCCATAATTTCCTTGAATTAACCTTTAAATACTTTCTCTAACGAAATTCCTCTTTGTCTTGACACCGTGTAAGCGCTTCTCATTTGCAATAATGCATCGAAAGTAGCTTTTACCACGTTGTGTGGATTAGAAGATCCCTGAGATTTTGACAATACATCGTGAATACCTACAGATTCAAGAACCGAACGAACAGCACCACCGGCAATTACTCCAGTACCATGGGAAGCTGGCATCAAGAATACTCTTGCACCACCGAACTTACCTTTTTGCTCGTGAGGAACAGATTGACCGCTCAAAGGAATTTTCACTAGATTTTTCTTAGCATCTTCCACTGCTTTCGCAATTGCTTCAGAAACATCCTTAGATTTTCCAAGTCCGTGTCCAACTACTCCGTTCTCGTCTCCTACAACTACAATTGCAGAGAACCCGAAAGCTCTACCACCTTTTGTAACTTTAGTAACACGATTCACACTTACCAAACGATCTTTCAATTCAAGACCACTTGGTTTTACTAACTCTACGTTTTTGTATTTATGATACATAATTTCTTAGAATTTTAATCCAGCCGCTCTAGCGCCTTCAGCTAATGATTTCACACGACCATGGTATAAATAACCACCTCTATCGAAAGTAACATTTTCAATACCTGCTTTTAAAGCTTTTTCTCCCATTAGTTTCCCAACAGCAGCAGCCACTTCAATTTTAGTACCATTTGCATCTACTCCTTTTTCACGAGAAGAAGTTGCCAATAATGTTACACCGTTTACATCATCTATAAGTTGAGCATAGATTTCTTTGTTACTTCTGAATACAGATAAACGAGGTCTTGCAGCAGTTCCGCTAACAATCTTTCTAATTCTGTACTGTATTCTCTGTCTTCTATCAGATTTTGTTAATGACATAATCTTAATTTTTAAGCTGATTTACCTGCTTTTCTTCTTAATACTTCACCTACAAATTTAACACCTTTTCCTTTGTACGGCTCAGGCTTACGGAAACCTCTGATTTTCGCAGCTACCTGACCTAAAAGTTGTTTATCGAATGAAGTTAATTTTACAATCGGGTTTTTCCCTTTTTCAGAAACAGTCTCTAAAGTAACTTCAGGGGCAATTTCTAAAACAATGTTGTGAGAGTACCCTAAAGCCAAATCAAGTTTTTGTCCTTGATTAGACGCTCTATAACCTACTCCAACGAGTTCTAACTCTTTTGTAAAACCAGTAGATACACCAGTAATCATGTTATTGATTAAAGCTCTATACAAACCGTGTTGAGCTCTCTCTTGTTTGCTATCAGCAGCTCTTTCTACAATAACCTGACCTTCTTCAACCTTAACGGTTACGTTGTTAGTATAGTCTTGTGTAAGTTGCCCTAATTTTCCTTTTACTGTAACTACAGCGTCTTTAATTTCAACAGTTACTCCTGCTGGAATTGCAATTGGATTTTTACCTATTCTTGACATTTCAGTAGTCTATTATTAGTATACGTAACAAATTACCTCACCACCAACATTAAGATGTTTTGCTTGTTTCCCAGTCATAAGACCTTTAGAAGTGGAAACAATCGCAATACCTAAACCATTTAAGATTCTTGGTAGGTTAGATGCACCTGCATATTTACGTAAACCTGGTTTACTAATTCTTTGAATATCTTTAATTACAGACTCTTTAGTATCTTTATCATACTTAAGAGCAATTTTGATTGAACCCTGAACAGCGTTGTCCTCAAATTTGTAACTTAAAATATACCCTTGATCGAATAAAATCTTTGTGATCTCTTTCTTCATGTTAGAAGCAGGAATCTCCACCACTTTGTGGTTTGCTTTCACTGCGTTCCTAACTCTCGTAAGATAATCGGCAATTGGATCTGTATACATATATGTATTAATTTGCGGTCATGGTTTTCAGCTAATACTCATTAGCTGAACCTTTGACCAATTTATAAACTTTATTATATTACCAGCTAGCTTTTTTAACTCCTGGAATCAATCCACTGTTAGCCATTTCACGGAATGTAACACGTGAAATACCGAATTGACGCATGTAACCTCTAGGTCTTCCTGTTAATTTGCAACGATTATGCAAACGAACTGGAGAAGCATTTTTCGGTAATTTTTGCAAAGATACATAATCTCCAGCTTCTAACAAAGCTTTTCTTTTCTCTGCGTATTTAGCTACCGTTTTTTCTCTTTTAACCTCACGGGCTTTCATTGATTCTTTAGCCATATCTTAATTCTTTTTAAAAGGTAAACCTAATTCAGACAATAATGATTGTGCTTCTTTATCTGTAGTAGCAGATGTTACGAAAGTAATATCCATACCTGAGATTTTGTTCACTTTATCAATATCAATTTCCGGAAAGATAATTTGCTCAAGAACTCCTAGGTTGTAATTTCCTCTACCGTCGAAACCTGTAGATTTAATTCCGTTAAAATCTCTTACACGAGGCAGAGACGAAGTCACTAATCTGTCTAAGAACTCATACATTCTTTCTCCACGAAGAGTTACTTTAGCTCCAATTGGCATTCCTTTTCTCAATTTGAAAGACGCAACGTCTTTTTTAGAGATAGTAGCTACCGCTTTTTGTCCAGTAATTTTTGTTAACTCTTCTACAGCATAATCGATAAGTTTCTTATCAGATACCGCCGCACCAACTCCTTTACTCAAAACGATTTTTTCCAATTTAGGAACTTGCATAACGTTTTTGTAACCGAATTCTTCTTTAAGAGCAGAGATAACTCTACTCTTATATTCTTCTTTAAGTCTAGGTATATAAGCCATTACTATAATACTTGATTAGATTTTTTTGAAAATCTTACTTTCTTATCTCCTTCAACTTTAATTCCAACTCTTGTAGTTTCCTTTGTTTTAGGATCTATAAGAGCGATGTTGGAAATTTGTATTGGAGCTTCTTTCTTAACGATTCCTCCCTGAGGGTTTTTTGCACTTGGTTTAGTATGTTTCGAAACCATGTTTACACCTTCAACGATCGCTTTGTTCTTTTCACGATCCACTTTTAGAACTTTACCTTCCGAACCTTTATGGTCACCGGCAATCACTCTAACTACGTCTCCTGATTTTATTTTTAGCTTTATCATCTTACTGAAAAATTAAAGCACTTCAGGTGCCAATGATACAATTTTCATGAATTGTTTTTCACGAAGTTCTCTTGCAACCGGACCAAAAACACGAGTTCCTCTCATCTCACCAGCAGCATTCAACAATACGCAAGCGTTATCGTCAAATCTGATGTATGAACCATCGGCTCTTCGTACTTCTTTTTTGGTACGTACAACAACTGCAGTTGAAACAGCACCTTTTTTAACGTTTCCGTTAGGTGTTGCATCTTTGATAGAAACTACAATTTTATCTCCAACAGAGGCATAACGACGTTTCGTTCCTCCAAGCACACGGATAGTTAAAACTTCTTTAGCTCCCGTGTTGTCTGCTACTCTTAGTCTTGATTCTTGTTGTACCATAATTATTTAGCTCTTTCAATGATTTCAACTAGTCTCCAACATTTAGATTTAGACAAAGGTCTTGTTTCCATGATCTTTACCGTATCTCCGATGTTACAGTCGTTTGTTTCGTCGTGTGCAACATATTTCTTAGTTTTTAACACGAACTTACCATATAATGGGTGTTTTACTCTACGTACCTCAGAAACAACAATAGACTTGTCCATTTTGTCACTAGTTACAACACCAATTCTTTCTTTTCTTAAATTTCTTTTTTCCATCTTTTCAGCAGAATACAATTATTGTAGCTCTCTTTTGCTAATTTCAGTTGCAATTCTTGCCACTGAACGTCTTAAACTTCTAATTTGAAGCGGATTCTCGATTGGAGAAATAGCATGAGCGATTTTTAGGTCGGCGTACGTTTTCTTTAACTGAACTAATTTAGCTTGTAACTCAGCTGCAGATAGATCTTTAATTTCTGATTGTTTCATAATAATATTGATTATGCTTCGAAATCTCTAGCAACGACGAATTTAGTTTTAACTGGTAATTTTTGAGCTGCAAGACGTAACGCCTCTTTTGCAACTGACAAAGGAACTCCACCAACTTCAAACATAATTCTTCCTGGTTTAACAACAGCAGCCCAGTATTCAACTGCACCTTTACCTTTACCCATACGTACTTCAAGAGGTTTCTTTGTTATAGGTTTGTCCGGGAATATCTTGATCCATAATTGCCCCTCACGTTTCATGTAACGAGTTGCAGCGATACGAGCAGCTTCGATTTGACGAGACGTCAAGAAAGCTCCATCTTCATGAACAGATTTAATTCCAAACATTCCATTAGAAAGTTCGTGCCCTCTTTGAGCGTTACCTTTCATTTTACCTTTCTGTACCTTACGGTATTTTGTTCTTTTAGGCTGTAACATTTTTCTTTAATTTAAAAATTACTTTCTTTTACGAGGATTTGGTTTTCCGTTTGGCTTTCCTCCACGAGGAGCATCACCACCTTTACCACCTGAAGCTTGTTTTTTATCCATTCCAACAAGTGGAGATAAATCACGCTTTCCATACACCTCACCTTTCATGATCCATACTTTGATACCCATTCTACCGTAAGTAGTATGTGCTTCAGCCAAAGCATAATCAATATCGGCTCTGAAAGTTGATAGAGGAATCCTTCCTTCTTTGAAACCTTCTGAACGTGCCATTTCAGCACCATTCAAACGACCGGAAATCAAAACTTTAATTCCTTCTGCATTCATTCTCATAGATGCAGCGATAGCCATTTTAATAGCTCTTCTGTAAGAGATACGGCTTTCGATTTGACGAGCGATGCTAGTCGCAACTAGATAAGCATCTAACTCAGGTCTTTTGATTTCAAAGATGTTGATTTGAACCTCTTTGTCAGTAACTTTCTTAAGTTCCTCTTTCAACTTGTCTACCTCTTGTCCACCTTTCCCGATAATGATACCAGGTCTTGCAGTAGTGATAGTAACGGTTACAAGTTTTAAAGTTCTCTCGATAATTACTTTAGATACACTAGCTTTTGATAAACGAGCATGAATGTACTTTCTGATTTTGTAGTCTTCGGCGATTTTATCACCGTAGTCATTACCACCATACCAGTTAGAATCCCATCCTCTGATGATACCAAGGCGATTTCCGATTGGATTTGTCTTTTGTCCCATCTTTATTAATTGCTTTGTGTGTTATTAATAGCTCCCAACACGATTGTTACGTGGTTAGAACGTTTTCTAATTCTGTGTGCACGACCTTGTGGAGCTGGACGAAGTCTTTTTAACATCATACCACCATCTACTTTGATCTCTTTGATAAATAAGCCTGCTTCAGTCACATTACCTTCACTATTTTTCTGCTCCCAGTTGTTGATTGCAGATAATAATAGTTTTTCTAATTTTCTTGAAGCTTCTTTAGAGCTGAATCTTAAAATATTAAGTGCTCTTTCCACTTTCTGACCTCTTACTAGATCTGCTACTAAGCGCATTTTTCTAGGTGAAGTAGGGCAGTTATTTAACTTTGCAAAAGCTAGAGTCTTATTAGCCTCTTTTCTTGCGTCTGCTGTTTCTCTTTTACGAACTCCCATTGCTTCTTATTTTTTACCTTTGTTTTTTGCTCCAGCGTGACCTCTAAACGATCTTGTTGGTGAAAATTCTCCTAATTTATGTCCTACCATATTCTCAGTTACATAAACCGGAACAAACTGACGGCCGTTGTGAACAGCGATTGTTTGTCCTACGAAATCTGGAGTAATCATAGATGCGCGAGACCAAGTCTTAACAACTCCTTTGTTTCCGCCTTCTATGTTTTCTTGTACTTTCTTTTCTAATTTATAGTGTACGAAAGGTCCTTTTTTTAATGAACGTGCCATATCTTATTATTTCTTTCTACGTTCTACAATATACTTGTTACTTGGGTTTTGCTTAGAACGAGTTCTATAACCTTTAGCTGGTAAACCTTTTCTTGAACGTGGATGACCTCCAGAAGAACGTCCTTCACCACCACCCATTGGGTGATCGACAGGGTTCATCGCTACCGGTCTAGTTCTAGGTCTTCTACCCAACCATCTTGTTCTACCTGCTTTACCAGATACGATCAATTGATGATCGGAGTTAGATACAGCTCCAATTGTTGCAGAACAAGTAAGCAAGATTAATCTTGTCTCTCCTGAAGGCATTTTAATTGTAGCGTATTTACCGTCTCTCGCCATTAATTGAGCAAATGTACCAGCCGAACGAGCAATAACAGCTCCTTGACCTGGACGCAACTCAATACAAGATATTACAGTTCCCAATGGAATTTTGCTTAATGGCAAAGTATTTCCGATTTCCGGCGCTGAACCTTCTCCTGAAACAACTTTTTGCCCTACTTGCAATCCGTTTTGAGCAATAATATACGTTTTCTCACCATCAGCATAAGCCAATAATGCGATAAAAGCAGTTCTGTTTGGATCGTACTCAATTGATTTAACCGTAGCAGGAATTCCAGCTTTAGTTCTTTTGAAATCAATGATACGATATCTTTGTTTGTGACCACCGCCTGTATAACGCATGGTCATTTTTCCTTGACTATTTCTACCTCCAGAGTTTTTTATCGGTGCGATCAATGAACGCTCCGGCTTATCAGTTGTAATAGCGTCAAAACCATTAACAACTCTAAAACGCTGACCCGGGGTAATAGGTTTTAATTTTCTTACTGACATCTTATTTTATTAGATATTGTTGTAAAAATCTATTGTTTCTCCCTCTTGTACTTGTACAATTGCTTTTTTGTAAGCATTTGACTTACCGGTGATCAATCCACTTTTAGTGTATTTAGTCGATCTGTCCGGACGTACATTCATTGTATTAACATTTACAACTTTAACAGCATAAGCAGCTTCAATAGCTTTCTTAATTTGTACTTTGTTTGCTTTTTTGTCTACAACGAAACCAAAACGGTTGAATACTTCACCGTCTTTGGTTATTTTTTCTGTTACGATAGGTTTAATTATGATACTCATGGCCTATTATTTGCTTAAATTTTCTTCAATTCCTTCTAAAGATCCTTCTAAAAGAACTAAATTATTTGCGTGTAATATCGCATAAGTACTTAATTCTGAGCTAGTTAACACATTAGACGCCTTTAAATTACGTGACGACAAATATACATTTTTATTTGTATCGCCCAACACGAATAAGGATTTTTTGTTTTCTAACCCTAACGCTTTCAAAACGTTGATGAAATTTTTAGTATTTGGAGCTTCAAATGTGAAATCTTCTACTACTATAATATTCGACTCTTGCGCTTTGATAGAGAAAGCTGATTTTCTTGCTAAACGCTTAACCGTTTTATTCAATTTGAATGAATAACTTCTAGGTCTAGGTCCAAAAACAGTACCTCCTCCTTTGAATAAAGGGTTTTTTGCACTACCGGCACGAGCTGTACCAGTACCTTTTTGTTTTTTAATCTTACGAGTACTTCCGGCAACTTCAGCTCTTTCTTTAGCTTTGTGAGTTCCTTGTCTTTGATTTGCTAAGTATTGCTTAACATCAAGATATACCGCATGCTTATTAGGCTCGATTGCGAAAACTGAATCAGAAAGTTGAACTTTTCTTCCAGTTTCTTTTCCGTTGATATTTAAAACTTTTACTTCCATTACTTCTGAATGATTACGTAAGAGTCTTTACATCCAGGAACACATCCTTTGATAACAAGTAGGTTCTTTTCAGCCACTACTTTCAAAACTCTTAGATTTTGTACTTTTACATTGTCTCCACCCATTCTTCCGGCCATACGCATTCCTTTGAACACTCTAGACGGATAAGACGAAGCTCCCACAGAACCTGGCGCTCTTAAACGGTTATGCTGACCATGAGTAGCTTGTCCAACACCACCAAAACCGTGACGTTTAACAACACCCTGGAAACCTTTACCTTTAGACACACCTTGTACATCTACAAATTCTCCTTCAGAGAATACATCAACAGTGATTACATCACCTAATTTGTGCTCGTTTGCGAAATCCTGGAATTCAACGACTTTTTTCTTAGCTACAGTTCCCGCTTTCTTAAAGTGACCTAAGTCAGCTTTTGTGGAATGTTTCTCGTTTTTGTCATCGAAACCAAGTTGCAGAGCTTCATACCCGTCAACACCTTTGGTTCTGACTTGGGTAACTACGCATGGTCCTGCTTCAATAACAGTACAAGGGATGTTTTTCCCGTTCTCGTCAAAGATGCTAGTCATGCCAATTTTTCTTCCGATTAACCCAGACATATTACTAATTATTAATTATTTACTAAAACTTTATTTTTTTTGAGTGTGCAAAAGTAGGGATTAAGTTTTGAATAACAAAACTTAATCCCTAAATACTTTTTATCTAATTAATTAGACTTTGATTTCAACTTCAACTCCACTTGGCAACTCTAACTTCATTAGAGCGTCGATAGTTTTTGAAGAAGAACTGTAAATATCTAACAATCTTTTGTATGACATCACTTCAAACTGCTCTCTCGCTTTTTTGTTAACGTGCGGAGAACGCAATACAGTGAAAAGTTTTTTATGCGTTGGCAACGGAATAGGACCAGTTACAACAGCACCTGTACTTTTTACAGTTTTTACAATCTTTTCAGCAGACTTGTCTACCAACATGTGATCGTAAGATTTCAATTTTATTCTGATTTTTTGACTCATTTTCTTAAAATTAAGCGTTACCTTTTGCTTTTTTGATTACCTCTTCTGAAATATTAGAAGGTGTTTCTGCATAATGAGAAAACTCCATTGTAGATGTTGCTCTACCTGACGACAATGTTCTTAATGTAGTTACATAACCGAACATCTCAGCCAAAGGCACATCTGCTTTGATCGTTTTCGCTCCGTTTCTATCACCCATGTCATTAACCTGACCTCTACGACGGTTCAAGTCACCTACGATATCACCCATGTTTTCTTCTGGAGTGATAACCTCGATTTTCATGATAGGCTCTAAAATAACAGCTCCAGCAGCTTTTCCAGACTCTTTATAACCCATTCTTGCCGCTAATTCAAAAGAAAGAGCATCAGAATCCACCGGGTGGAAAGATCCGTCCGTTAAAGTCACTTTCAAACTATCCACAGCATATCCTGCCAACGGACCAGTTTTCATAGCTTCACGGAAACCTTTTTCTACAGCAGGGATATATTCTTTAGGAACGTTACCACCTTTTACAGCATTGATGAATTGCAATCCAACAGGAACTTTACCGTCAACTTCATCAGCAGGCTCAATTGTAAATACGATATCACCGAATTTACCACGACCTCCAGATTGTTTTTTGTATGTTTCCCTGTGTGAAGCAGCTCTTGTAAATGCTTCTTTATATTCAACTTGAGGCTCACCTTGGTTCACTTCAACTTTAAATTCACGTTTCATTCTATCTACCAAGATATCCAAGTGAAGCTCACCCATACCCGAGATAATAGTCTGACCTGAAGCCTCGTCTGTTCTAACAGTAAATGTAGGATCCTCTTCAGCTAATTTCGCCAAAGCCATACCCATTTTATCAACGTCAGCTTTAGTTTTAGGCTCAATAGCGATACCAATTACCGGATCAGGGAATTTCATTGACTCAAGAATAATCGGGTGCTTTTCATCACACAATGTATCCCCGGTTTTGATATCTTTAAATCCTACAGCAGCACCAATATCTCCAGCTTCAATAAATTCAATTGGATTTTGTTTATTAGCGTGCATTTGGTAAATACGAGAAATTCTTTCCTTGTTTCCAGAACGAGTGTTCAAAACATAAGAACCAGCATCTAAACGGCCAGAGTATGCACGGAAGAAAGCCAAACGACCTACGAATGGGTCAGTAGCAATCTTAAATGCCAAAGCAGCAAACGGCTCTTTTACATCTGGTTTACGCAAGATTTTAGTTTGATCTTCTTCCAACAAATCAGCATCATCAGGATGGATACCTTCGATACCTTCTTTATCCAAAGGAGATGGTAAATATTTACAAACTGCATCTAACATGAATTGAACTCCTTTGTTTTTGAAAGAAGAACCAGCAATCATAGGAATGATAGCCATATCCATAGTGGCAGCTCTTAAAGCATTGTTGATTTCCTCTTCAGTGATAGAATCCGGATCTTCCATGTATTTATCAAGCAAGTTCTCATCATAATCAGCAACCGCTTCAATAAGGATATCTCTGTATTCTTTTACTTCAGCAACCATATCAGCTGGAATGTCAACGATATCAAAAGTCGCCCCTTGAGTAGCATCATGCCAGATAATAGCTTGGTTTTTTACCAAATCCACAACACCTTTGAAATCATTTTCTTCACCAATTGGCAAAGTAATCGCTACAGCGTTTGATTTCAACATATCACGAACCTGTTGGCAAACAGCCAAGAAGTTAGACCCTTGACGGTCCATTTTATTAACGAATCCCATACGAGGAACTCTATATTGATCTGCAAGTCTCCAGTTAGTTTCTGACTGAGGCTCAACACCGTCAACCGCACTAAATAAGAAAACCAAACCATCAAGTACACGCAAAGAACGGTTTACCTCTACGGTAAAATCCACGTGCCCAGGAGTATCTATAATGTTAAAATGGTATGGTAATGATTCTGGCAAAACTTTACCTTGCTCAGTTGGGAAGTTCCAGGTACAAGTTGTTGCAGCTGAAGTAATGGTAATACCTCTCTCCTGCTCTTGTGCCATCCAGTCCATTGTTGCAGCACCATCGTGCACCTCACCAATTTTATGTGACTTTCCAGTATAAAATAAGATACGCTCCGTTGTTGTTGTCTTACCAGCATCAATGTGAGCCGCAATCCCTATATTCCTTGTGTATTTTAAATCTCTAGCCATTTCTTTATGAATTAAAATCTAAAGTGAGAGAAAGCCTTGTTAGCTTCTGCCATTTTGTGAGTATCCATTCTTTTCTTAACCGCAGCTCCTTCTTCTTTAGCAGCAGCTAAAATTTCTGAAGCAAGTTTTCCTGCCATTGATTTTTCGTTTCTTCTTCTTGCATAAAGAATCATCCATTTCATCGCCATAGAAATTTTTCTGTCCGGGCGAATTTGCATTGGAATCTGGAATGTAGCTCCACCAACTCTACGGCTACGTACTTCTACGTGAGGCATAACGTTAGTTAAGGCATCTTTCCAAATTTCTAGTGATGATTTTTCTGCATCTTGTTTCTTAGACTCTACGATGTCAATAGCATCATAAAATACTTTGAACGCTGTTGATTTTTTACCATCCCACATTAAGTTGTTTACAAAACGTGTTACCAATTGATCGTTAAACCTTGGATCCGGTAAAAGTGGTCTTTTCTTTGCCGCTCTTTTTCTCATGTCTTTTTCTTAAAAGTTTTTAAAAATTACTTTTTAGCCTCTTTAGGGCGTTTTGCTCCGTACTTAGATCTTCTTTGTGTTCTTCCTGCTACACCTGATGTATCAAGCGCACCACGCACAATGTGGTATCTTACTCCTGGCAAATCTTTTACCCTTCCACCTCTAACTAATACTATCGAGTGTTCTTGCAGATTGTGTCCTTCTCCAGGAATGTAGGCATTTACTTCGTTACCATTTGTCAAACGTACACGCGCTACTTTACGCATTGCAGAGTTTGGTTTTTTTGGTGTCGTTGTATAAACACGCGTACAAACACCTCTTCTTTGAGGACAAGAATCCAGAGCAACCGATTTAGACTTCTTAGTCATTTGGGTTCTTCCTGTTCTTACTAATTGTTGAATTGTTGGCATAATTAAATACTAAAAATTACTTGTTTATAAAATTCCCGCTTTTTACGGGGTTGCAAATGTATAAAATATTTTTAAGGAAACAAACCTTAATTCATTAATTTTCAAGGATATTATTATACATTTGATTTTTCACAAGAAACAATCGTTTTTTGCGTTTCATTAATTAAAAAAATCAAGTTGAAATTCCTCTGTTTACTTTTTATTTCGATTGCCTGTCAATGTGTTTCGGCGCAGGATTTATATTTACGCATACAATCCGGCTCGGAGGCCGAAAACAAAACAATCGATTCGATAGGGTATTCCAAAACACACACCACAACCAAATCGCTCCTGGACGAAACCAACCGTTTTTCAGAAAAACTGCTGGCCAACGGTTTTTTGGAAGCAGAACACGACAAGGCCGAAAAAATAAATGACACTACTTTTTTATTCCTGTACCGCCTTGGGCCACAAAAAAAATTCATCAATATCCGCATCGGAAAAGATTTCAGGTTATTGAATTTAGAAAAAGACAGCCTCAGACTGCCTATTTCCGAAACCGGGAACTTCATGGATTCCTCATTGCAATTATTGGAAAAAAAAGGGTACTCGCTGGCAAAATTGCAATTGGTGAATTTCAAAAGCCGGGACCATGAACTTTTTGCCGATTTGAATTTCCAGGCCGAAAAAATCAGGACACTCGACGGCATCATCATCAACGGGTATTCAAAATTCCCAGCCAGCCACACAAAAAACATACAGCGATTGTACCGCAAAAAAATATTCAATCAGGAAAACCTGAAAAAACTCCATGCCGATTTTGAGAAATTCAGATTTGCGAGCCAGACAAAATATCCCGAGATTCTATTCAGCAAAGATTCTACCAAAGTATATGTGTATCTCGAAAAAGCAAAACCCAATACTTTTGACGGATTTATCGGCTTCAATAACGACGATGAAAAAAAAGTCGTCATAAACGGCTATCTTGACTTGCAGCTCCAGAATATTTTAAACGGCGGGGAAAAATTCAATGTGTTTTGGAAAAGTGATGGCAAAAACCAAAAAACATTCAATGGCGCCATTGAAATTCCTTATTTGTTCCAGAGCCCGTTAGGATTAAAAGCGCAATTGAATATTTTCAAGCAGGACAGTATTTTCCAAAACACCTTAACCGGGATTGACCTGGGTTATTATTTCAATTACAACACAAGAGTATATTTGGGCTATCAAAGCACCGAGTCGAGCGACATCCAAAACAGTAACAATTCCAGCATAAGCGATTTTAAAAATTCTTTCCTCACTTCGCACCTGGATTTTTCGGTTTACAATCCGGACGACTTTCTATTTCCCGACAAAACACTTTTATATTTCAAAATAGGTGCCGGCAACAGAAAGTCTAAAATCAACGGGAACGATCAATTTTTTGCCGCTTTGAATGCCAGCCATAATTTTTACCTGAACAAAAAAAACAGCATTAACATAACAAGTAAGAATTTCTACCTTAAAAGCGATTCTTACATCATCAACGAACTGCATCGTTTTGGAGGAATCAATTCGATAAGGGGTTTTACCGAAAACAGCCTGCAAGGCAATGTATTTACATCACTTCTAACCGAATATCGATACGCCGCGACACCAAATATGTACCTGCATTCGATCATAGATTACGGTTACTATCAGGACAAAACTTCAAACACTTCAAACAGCCTGATCGGACTCGGTTTCGGGTTTGGGATTTTAACAAAAAACGGCCTTTTAAATCTGGTTTACGCAAACGGAAGCGCAAAAAATCAACCCATAAAACTCTCCAATTCGATTTTACACATCAGCTTCCGAGCAAAATTTAACTAAAATTGAACATTTTTTTAATATTTAATTAGGAAAAAACACAAATAACTCTCATATTTGCCATAACTAAATTAAAATAAATTCTATGAAATTAAAGTTTAATCGATTTTTAGTGCTATTATTCGCACTAATATCACAATTGGCATTGGCGCAAGAGAAATATGCGTCTGGTGTAGTTACAGATGTAAGCGGTTTACCCTTACCTGGTGTTAACGTTTTAGTTAAAGGAACCGCCAAGGGGACACAAACTGACTTTGATGGTAAATTTAAAATCCAAGCAGCTCAAGGCGAAACCCTTGTCTTCAGCTTCATGGGAATGAAAACCAGAGAATTAAGCGCTTCATCAAACATGAGTGTTAAATTGTCTGACGACTCAGTTGCTTTAGGCGAAGTTGTAGTTACAACGGCCTTAGGTATCAAAAAACAAAAAAAATCATTAGGTTACGCGACTTCAACGGTAAGCAACAAAGAACTTACTGAGGTAGCCAACACAAACGTTTTCGAATCTTTATCAGGAAAAGTTGCCGGTGTTGACATCTCTGCACCTGCACAGGTAGGAGCATCTTCAAAAGTTATCATCCGTGGATTCAACTCGTTATCTGCCGGGGCAAGTAGCCCTTTATATGTTGTAGATGGTACGCCAATTACAAACAACAGCTCAAGTGGTGTTGGAAACACAAGAAGTTATGATGCTGGTAATGGTATCGGTGATATCGACCCGAACAACATCGAGAGCATGACTATATTAAAAGGTGCTGCTGCATCTGCATTATATGGTTCTAGAGCTGGTGCCGGTGTTATCATCATCACAACAAAATCTGGAAAAAACAAATCTAAGGTAGCAGTTGAATTAATGCATTCAACTGATTTCTCACAAGTTGCAAGAGTACCTCACTTACAAAACCAATTCGGTCAGGGATGGGCAGGTCAATCATGGTCTAGCTGGGCTGGCGGTAACAGTGGAAACACTGCAAGTAACGAAAATGGTTCTTGGGGTCCTGCATTCAACGGTGAGATCCGTCCTTGGGGAACAATTGTAAACAATTCTCAGCAAATCAAACCATACGTTGCGCTTAAAGACAATATTAAAGATTTCTTCGAACTTGGACACACGTATACCAACTCTGTAAGATTAAGTGGAGGTGGAGAAAACTCTAACTTCTCTTTAAGCTTTACTGACGTTAATTCAGATGGTATCGTGCCAACGGATGCTGATTCATACAACAGAAGAACTCTTAGTGTTAATGGTGGTGTAACTGGAGAAAAACTAAGCTTCAGAGCTAACGCAAATTACGTTAAAAAAGACCAATACGCAGTAAATACAGGACAAGGTGCTGACGCAGGTGAAGGAAATACAGCTTCTCAGGAATTACTTCAGATCCCTAGAGATATTAGTGTGGTAGATTTAGAGGACATGAACAATCCTTTCAACACGAACAGTAACTATTTCTCTCCATATACTAGTAACCCTTACTGGTCTGTAAAAGAAAATAGAACAAACATTGAAGGAAACCGTTTATTTGGTAACATCAACCTTTCTTATAACTTCAACAAAAAATTCTCTGCCAGTTTACAAACAGGGGGTGATTACCGAGTTGAAAAAGTAAAATCTTATGGTGCTGTTATCAGATTCGAAGAAGGATCTATCCAGGATTTAGCTGGTGCTAACGCAGTAGTTGGAGGGGTTACAGAACAAACTAACGAGAACATCGAGTTTGATACCAACTTAAACTTCAACTATAACACTACTTTTGGCGAAAATGTTACATTCAATGCTTTAGTAGGTTTCAACAACAACCAAAGATTGAACTCTACTTTAGGAGCTTCTATCACAAACTTGGATATTCCTAATTTCTATGAGTTATCTAACTCATCAATCAAACCGGTTGTTTTCCAAAACAATACAATCAGAAAATCATATGCAGTTTTCTCTTCTTTTGAAACTTCATACAAAAACAGAGTTTTCTTGACATTAACTGGACGAAATGACTGGACTTCTACTTTACCACAAGGTGAGAATTCTTACTTCTATCCATCTGTTAGTGCAAGTGGAATCGTAATCGATAACAATTCATACTTCTTGAAATTAAGAGGAGGTTTTGCTCAAATCGGTAACGATACAGGAGCTTATGCTACTGAATCAGGAATGGTTCAAGGAAATGCAGGTTTAGGTTTTGGTAACATCATTTTACCAGTAGGTGGAGTTAACGGTTATGAATTTGCCGGAAACTTAGGTAACTCAAACTTAAAACCAGAAAGAACTACAGAGATTGAGTTCGGTTTCGAAACAAATTTATTCTCAAAAAGAGTAAACCTTGACGCTTCTGTTTACAACAAAAAAACTAAGGATTTATTATTCCAAAGACCTTTACCAACATCAACAGGATATTTATCTCAAACAGCTAACATCCTTGATGTAAGCAACAAAGGTGTTGAGTTAGTATTAAGCGTTGTTCCTGTGAAAATGACTAATTTCCAATGGGATTTTACAACGTCATTCACTAAAAACGAATCTAATGTTGATCACATCGTTGGTGATGTACAAAAACTTCAATTGGCTTCAAACTACGGAGTTAGTTTTAACGCAGTTCTAGACCAACCTCTAGGTGTATTCAGTACTTTCGTACCTAAAACAAATGCTCAAGGACAATATATTGTTGATGCTGCAACAGGTTACTATAAAGTAACTGATGATGAGCAAAAAGTTGGTGATTCTCAAAGAGATTTCGTAATGGGTTTCAAAAACAAATTCACTTACAAAAATTTAGTACTTTCTTTTGGAATTGACTGGAAACAAGGTGGTGAAATGTATTCTTACACAAAACGTCTTTCTCACTTTACAGGAAACGGTATTGAAACAACTTATAACGACAGAAATCCTTTCATCATTCCTAACTCTGTTGTAGAGGTATTAGACGGTGGTGGTAACGTTATCGGTTATGATGAGAACACAACTCCAGTTAGCCTTACAAACTATGTTGACTACTGGAATCCAAGTAACAACCCTGGAATTGAGCAAGGTCACGTAATTGACAAAACTTTTGTTAGATTAAGAGATGCATCTTTAACATACAACTTCCCATCTAAATTAGTTGATAAAATGGGTATGTCTAATATTTCGTTCACTGTTTATGGCAAAAACTTAGCGCTATGGACACCAGATGAAAATCCTTATATCGATCCTGAATTATCAACATTTGGAGATGGTTTATTAAGTGAGCAAGGAGAATTTGGCGCGAATCCTTCACAAAGATCGTATGGCGCTAGCATCAAATTAACATTTTAAATAGAATAAACATGAAAAAATTAATAATAAGTTTATTGACTATATCAGCTACATTTACAGCTTGTACTGATCTAGACATCAATAGAGACCCGGATTTATTAGATCCAAATAAAGCTCCTTTTTCTGCTCAATTACCTGCAGGTATTTCTGGATTAGCCGGAGGTGAAGGTGCTTCGTTAGCGATCATCGGAGGTATGTGGTCTCAATATTGGACACAAAGTAATGCTGCAAATCAATACAAAGACATTGACAATTACAGCATTGGTACTTCTGATTATAATTTTGCTTGGGATGCTATGTATGATGCATTAGGAGATATCCGAAATGTAAAAAGAAGAGCTGCAAACGAAGGAAACTGGAAATATTACCTAATCGCAACTACTTTGGAGGCTCAGGCTTCTCAAATCCTTACGGATTACTATGGTAGCATTCCTTACAAAGAAGCCAATAACAAGGACATTTTAGCTCCAGCATTTAATACTGGTGAGGAAGTATACACTTTCATGATCGAAGATTTAAATGACGCTTTATCAAAAGATTTATCTCAATCAGTAGGTGAAACTCCTGGTGCTGACGATTTCATTTTTGGTGGTAACATGGCAAATTGGACTAAATTCGCCAACACTATGAAGTTGAAAATCTACATGAGACAGACTAACAGTTCAAGATCTGCTATTGCTGATGCCGGTATCAATCAATTGTTAACTAGCGGTGTTGCGTTTTTAGATGTAGATGCAGCAATGACTCAATTCGCTGATGCAATCAACCAAAGTAACCCACTTTTTGAATACAACAACAGAAGATTGAACGTTGCAACTAATTTAAGAATGAGTACAACAATGTTCTCTCAATTAGATGACAACTCAGATCCAAGAAGAGCTAAATATTACCTAGCTGGTAATGCTCTTAACCAAGGAGATTATACAAATCCTGTTGGAGCTGGAACAATTGCAGTTGTAGATTTACACGCTACTACTCCGGTACTTTTCATGAGTAAAGAAGAAAGTTTGTTCTTACAAGCTGAAGCTATGGAGAGATACAACGGCGGTGTTGGTGCTCAGGCATTATATAATGCTGCTGTTACTGCAAACTTTGCAAGATACGGTCTTACTCCTGGCACATTATTAACTGGAGCTTATGCTTATCCTACTGCTGGTACTTTTAGCCAAAAATTAGAAGCTATCATCACTCAAAAATGGATCGCAAGTTTCCCTGGTAATGGTTTTGAAGGATTTTTCGAGAAAAACAGAACTGGATTCCCTGTAACTTCAGCTGTTCCTCAATCTAATGCTGGTTACGTAGCTGGTCAATTTGCATATGCAGTAAACGGAACAACTGCCGGTTTATTCCCAAGAAGAATTGTATACCCGCTTTCTGAAAGAAATGCAAATCCAAACGCACCGACTTTACAACCTATCACTTCACCAGTTTGGTGGGATTAAATTTGAAAATTATGAAAAAAATATTTTTGACATTAGTTATTGCAAGCGGTTTATTATCCTCTTGTACTACAGATACTGACAATGTATCTACCGTAACTAACTACCCTACAATTGAAGTATTAGGAGCAGATCCTATCTTTGTTCCTCAAGGTGGTACTTTTACCGATCCGGGAGTTATTGCAAAAGAAGGAGAAACTGTTATTCCTACTACGACTACAGTAGCGGGTAATTACAGACACGAAACCACACTTAATACTAACATCACTGACGAGTACACGATTACGTATACTGCTACCAATAAAGATGGCTTTAAAGCCAGTGCTTCACGTAAAGTTATCGTTTACAAAACTGGTGATCTAGTTAACAGCATTGAAGGTGTTTACACTTGTACTATCAGCAGAAATGGATCAACTCCGAGTGCTGCTTATATGAACATAAAATACCTTTATATCTGGAAAAACGCAAACGGTACTTATGAAATTTCTGATGCTTTCGGAGGATGGTACCAATATGGAAGAGCTCTTGGATTAGGATACATCACTCCTGGTGGAACTATCAATGCAGTTAGTATTCCTGCGAATACTTTCACATTCCCAGGTAACCCATTATCAAATACAGGATTTGGAGGTACAGCTAACATTACAGGATTGACTGTTACTCCAGCAACTAAAAAAGTAGTTATGACAACTTCATGGTTGGCTCCAACAGCTTACACTTTTGTTGCAACATTAACTCAAGTTCAACTTTAATTAAAAACCAAAATGAGTATATTAAAAAGTAAACTTCTAAAAGTTGTTTTTGGATTAATTCTAATCACAAGTTTTTCATCATGCGATGAGGGTGGAGATCCAGACCCAGGAAAAACAAACACTGGACAATTTGCAGGAGATTGGTTTATCACAGTTAGTGAAGGCGGAGTTGATCAAGTAGAGCATGCTTTGCATTCTACTTACAATACATCTGCTAATGACAACACTATGTGGATTGACGACCATGGAAATGGTTGGGCACTTAAGTGTAAAATCAACATGAACCAGGATGGTACTTTCTCTGTAACAAATTCTGATAACATTGGTGATTCTGGAACTGTAACTGTTACTAACGGTAAAATCATTTCAGGTGGTGCCGTTTCAAGAGGTGGTCACACTGTTGACAAAATCACTTTTGATGCAGAATTCAGCTACGATCCAGGAAATATCATACATTTTGACGGTCACAAAAGAACCGGATTCTTGGAAGATGAATATTAATCAATATATTTGATTCAATTTCAAAAAACCATCGAACAATGTTCGATGGTTTTTTTTTATATCTTTGCGGCATGGAAAAAGAGAACCAGATATTTGGAATAAGGGCTATTATAGAAGCCATCAATGCAAAAAAAGAAATCGACAAAGTGTTTATCCAAAGTGATGCACAAGGTGATTTGATGCAGGAGCTACTGAAATCGATGAAAAAAAACAGCATCAATTTTTCTTATGTTCCCGTTGAAAAACTAAACCGCCTGACGGCAAACAACCATCAGGGTGCTGTGGCGACTATTGCGCCTATTACGTTTCACAAACTTGAAACCTTGGTCGATACGGTTGTGGAAAGCGGCAAAGTCCCATTGTTCCTCATCTTGGACCAATTATCAGATGCCCGTAATTTTGGAGCGATAATCCGTACCGCTGAATGCACCGGAGTGGACGGCATCATCATTCAAAAGCAAGGTTCCGCCCCGGTAAATGGCGACACGGTAAAAACCTCTGCCGGCGCTGTATTTAATGTTCCGATCTGTAAAGTGGACCACATCAAAGACGCCATTTTCTATTTACAAGGTTCCGGGATAAAAACGGTAGCAGCAACTGAAAAAACAGAAAACAACATTTACGACCTGCAGCTAAACGAACCTCTAGCCATTATCATGGGAAGCGAAGATCGCGGCGTAAACCCTTCTGTGTTGAAAATTGTAGATGAAAAAGCTAAATTACCCATGTTTGGGACCATTGAGTCTTTAAATGTTTCGGTGGCCTGTGGTGCCTTTTTATATGAAACCGTAAGACAAAGGAGTTAATTCCTTAACACGAATAGCATAAAACAACAAGCCCGGAAATTTTTATCCGGGCTTTTATTTTAGTAAAAACAATCCCCTACTCTTCTTCCCTATTCCACTCATTTAATTCAGTAGCTTCGGGATTGCTTTGACGACTCACAGCGGGAACAATCTCGTAAACGATAGGATAATTGGACGTAAAAAACAGTGAAACATCATCCTGCGGGATTTCTTTTGGCTTGGGCGCAAAATTACCGTTCTCATCAAAATGTTTCATAAACTCATCTTGGGTCGGGTCAAAATCCGGATGCTCCCAATCATATTTTATAGGCCTTTGGTATACTGAAGTTTTCATAAAAAAGGACAGCAAAAAACCGGTAATAAAACCCGATAGGTGTGATTCCCAGGAAATTTCAGCTTCGGCACTCGGAAAAACATACCAAATCATACCACCATACAAGACCACAATGGTAAGAGACAGCGAAACCAGCCGGTAATAGTTGGTTTGGATACCTTTGAAAAATATAAAACTGATCAAAACGTAAATCAAGCCACTGGCTCCTATATGGAAATTATCCCTTCCGATAAGCCAGGTACCGAAACCCGAAAACAAGATACCGTATACCAATACTTCCAAAGATTGTTTTCGATAGAAAAAACGAAGTGCCGCCACCAATAAAAAAAGCGGTATCGAATTATTGTACAGATGCGATATATCGGCGTGGAGGAAAGGGCTGAAAACAATTCCTTTCAGGCCCGACAACGTCCTCGGGTAAATGCCAAATTCGGTGAGGCTGACCTTAAATTGTACTTCTATCCAAAAAACGATCCATAAGGCCAAGACCAAATACAATGGCCATACCAGGACTGACGGTGAAAACCTGAAATCTGTATCTTTCATAAAAAAGAGATGTCAAAAACCTAACCAAAACTAATGTCGTGAACTTTTGTCATAGTTCATCCAAATAGGTATGCCCTAGCCCAGATCGCAACGGCATCCTTTTTATTTTTCCTTTAAAAATAAAAAGATATAGTGGAGAGCTGGAATGGCTTCAAATAAAAAATATTATTTTTACAGTATGGAAGCACCTTTGGCAGAACGCATACGCCCGCAGAATTTACAGGAATACATCAGCCAGTCGCATTTGGTTGGGGAACAAGGTTCTTTAACACACCAGATTGCCCGCGGTATTATCCCTTCGTTGATTTTATGGGGACCTCCTGGAACCGGAAAAACCACTTTGGCCCAGATCATGGCCCAGGAAAGCAAGCGTCCGTTTTATGTGCTAAGCGCCATAAATTCAGGCGTTAAAGATATTCGTGATGTGATAGACAAAGCGAAACAGAGCGGTGGCTTGTTTACGGCCAAAAACCCGATCTTGTTTATCGATGAGATCCATCGTTTTAGCAAATCACAGCAGGATTCCTTATTGGCTGCCGTTGAAAAAGGATGGGTGACTTTAATAGGTGCCACTACTGAAAATCCTAGTTTTGAAGTGATTCCCGCTTTGTTGTCAAGATGTCAGGTGTACATCCTAAACCCATTTTCCAAAGACGACCTGGAAGCTTTATTGCACCGGGCGATGGTTTCAGACGAACTATTGAAAACTAAAAACATCGATCTTAAGGAAACGGAAGCCCTGCTCCGCCTTTCCGGTGGCGACGGAAGAAAATTGTTGAATATTTTTGAATTGGTCATCAATGCCTCTGAAAGTGATTCCATTGAAATTACAAACGAAAAAGTCATGCAGCTGGTGCAGAAAAACACTGTTTTGTATGACAAAACCGGAGAACAGCATTATGATATAGTTTCTGCGTTTATCAAATCGATAAGGGGGAGCGACCCAAACGGTGCGGTCTATTGGCTTGCCCGGATGATCGAAGGCGGTGAAGATGTGAAATTTATTGCCCGGCGGATGCTGATCCTGGCCTCGGAAGATATTGGGAACGCCAATCCTACAGCTTTGATAATGGCCAATAATACCTTTCAGGCCGTAACTACGATTGGGTATCCGGAAAGCCGCATTATCCTGAGCCAATGTGCTGTTTACCTGGCTACTTCTGCAAAAAGCAATGCCAGTTATATGGCCATCAATAAAGCACAGCAAATGGTAAAGCAGACCGGGGATTTGCCTGTTCCCATACACCTGCGTAACGCGCCTACCAAACTCATGAAAGAATTGGGATATGGCGATGAATACAAATATTCGCATGATTTTGCCAATAATTTTGCTGAGCAAGAATTCCTGCCGGATTCCCTCTCCAATACTGCCTTTTATGAACCGGGGAACAACGCAAGGGAAAAAGAATTGCGGCAGTTCTTAAAAAACCGCTGGCAGGATAAATACGGTTACTAGTTAGAATTTCAGGTTGACTTTTTCGGAAAGCAATTGGTCATTTTGATAGTATTCGAAAAACCATTCGTTTCCTTTTTTCAGCACGACCCCGTTTTTATTTCCCGAAGAAGCAATATAAACATTAGGATCAGATGTTTTCTGGATGGACATTTGGATTGTAACTACTTTTTCCACTGTAACATTTCCTGCGGCTTCTGTTTTGTTCACAGGATTTTCCGTTTTAACCGGCTGAACCGTTTGCAGCGGTGTTTTAGCGACCTTGCCAGTGTAAGTGTAATTTTGCTTGTCAAAAGATTTCAATGCCGTCCTAAGCGCTTCATTATAGGCCAATGCATGTTCTTTCTTTCGGCTGGTACCTTCTTCGGAAGTATACACTACCCTATTGGTGCAGTCCTTGATTACAACAGTGAGTTTGGTGGCAAAAAAAGTCCTGTCTTCCAGAACGTCAACATATAGTTTATTGCAGTTATCCAGCAAAAATGCATCGTTGATGATCTCATTATCATACACAACCCCAAATCCTTTTTGTTCAAAATAGACTTTGGTAATCGTATTGAGCCCATACTGGTCTTTGGTTTTTAGGAAATCGAACTTTGCAGGAATCTGGACGTATTTGTATTCATTGACCGATGTTTGGCCTATGGCAAATGCCGAAACAAGGAGTAAAAGTAAAGACAAGGTATTCTTCATTTTAAAAAATATTTTTTAATTCTGTTAAGGTAGTTATTTGACGGATATTTTTATCGACATCGATTTGCCCGGAATTGAAAAAAATGGCAGCAATACCGAAATCAAGTGCACCATTGACATCTGCATCGAGGCAATCGCCAATCATGACGCTTTCGTTTTTAAAGGCTTTCGCTTCTTTCAGGGCATGGCTGAAAATACCATGGTTCGGCTTTTTGGTGCCGGCCGTTTCCGAATTGGTAATGGTTTTGAAAAAATGCCCAATGTTGGAATTGTTGATTTTTTTATATTGCACTTCCGCAAAACCATTGGTAATAATGTGCAGTTCGTAATTTTGGCTCAGGTATTCCAAAACCGGGACCGCATCGTCAAACAAATGATTGAAATCGGGTAAATACTGAATGTATTCCTCCGAAATCGCATCGATCAATTGTGTTGAAATTTCCTGGCCCAGGATATCAAAAGTATCCTTTAACCTTTTATAGCGCAATTCCTGGTGTGTGATTTCATCTTTTTGGTATAATTTCCAACAAACCTGGTTGATCGGCGCATATACCCTGATAAATTCCCGAAGTTCCACCTGAGGAAAATAATTTTGTAAAATACGCTCGAAAGCCAGCTCCGAATTCCTGTCGAAATCCCACAGCGTATGGTCCAGATCGAAAAAAATATGTTTTATAGCGTTTTTTTGCACTGTCATTTATTTAAATATCCTTTTGTCAAACGGAAAATCCATCTGCTCTACAATAGCAATCTTTTTAAAATCCTCATGGTACTGATTGATCAAATAGTTAAAGTCGCCTTTAACCACAGCCGAAGGCACTTTAAGGACACAAGCCTGGTTCCTTCGCACAAAATCATCTCCAATTACCTGGGTGGAAAAACTAAAAGGAAAAACACTCCAGTTAAGCTCCAGGTCAGACACATCAACGGTTTCCATCGAAATACCGTCAGGAATATCAATTTTCAGCATGACAAAATCCGATGGCAAAGTGGCCAAGGAAAGATGGACCACCACTTCAGCCATGGCCAACGCCCTGCTTTCGGCACAATAAATAATTTCCGTTCCCTTTGAATTCCATCGGGCTCCGGCAATTGAAGCTCCTTTACCCGATAATTCTATCGCATATTTTTTACGCGCTAACCTAAAGCCATCCATCAGATAAAAATCCCCTGGTCGATTTTGTACAATTCGTTCAAAACCATTTCTTTACCATAAGAATCTTTGAGCAATTCTATAGGTTTCAGGCTGCCTAAAGCAAACGAAGGCGTATTGAGCCAACTGTAAAAATGTTCTTCCGAATCGAAAACCTCAATTCCCAAAGCGGTCACTTCAGCGAGCTCCAATATTTTTTCCGAAGGAATCGAATCAAAATAAAAGTCTTTTCTTGATTTGTTACGATGCAAAGTCCTGGTAGACACACCTAAAAAATCTGCCCATTCGTCTTCTTTGAAAGGAGTTCTTTTTTTGATCAGGTCATACAATTCATAAGGCAAGCCCCTTCTGATGGAATGCACGATCAGCATCCTGTTGGACAGGAATTTCTTATAGGTGATATCCTTATCAATCAATTGATAATTGGCATCTTTTTCAACTTTAGAAACATAAAGACGGACTGCTTTGTCTATCTGGACATCAGAATTTGCGACTAACTTTGACATAACTTTGACATTTGTCTGTAATATTACGACAATTGTCTCAAAAAACCTAATTATTTACAAAATTCCGTCATCTGCAAAACTCAAATAGTGGTTTTCAGTGACGATAACATGGTCCAGGACAGGAATATCCAGTTGTTGCCCGGCTTGTTTCAACTTTTGGGTCACCTGTTTGTCGGCACTGCTGGCCTGTAGCTTTCCAGAAGGATGATTGTGGGCCAGGATTATGGATGTGGCGTTGTGTTCCAGGGCTGTTTTGAAGACAATCCGGACATCTACCAAAGTACCGGAAATCCCGCCCTTGCTGATTTGGGATTTATAAAGGATCTTATTGGAATTATTAAGGTAGAGCACCCAGAATTCTTCGTGCGGCAACTCCCCGATGATGGGCTGCATGATATCAAAAACGGCTTTTCCGGAGGTTACCTGCCTGAGTTGTGTTGCTGCTTCTGCCCTTTTCCTGCGGCCCAGTTCGGAAGCGGCAACAATGGTAATGGCTTTGGCTTGGCCGATCCCCTTAAAAGCCATTAGCTGGTTTACCGATAATTTACCTAATGCGTTAAGGTTGTTGTTTACGCTGAATAAGATTCTTTTGGACAAGGCTACTGCGCTTTCGCTGCGGCTCCCGGAACCGATAAGGATGGCAATGAGCTCGACATCGCTTAAAGATTGTTTCCCCTTGAGGATTAGTTTTTCACGCGGTTTGTCGTCTTCTGCCCAATGTTTGATTGAGAAAGGAGTTTGTTCCATGGCTAATAATTATATTGATTTTATCGTGGTATGAAAAAACTAAAATACTGAAATCATTTTACATTTTACGGCAAAAAAAATCACCAAACGCAAACCGCCGGTGATTTTATATATTTCTCAAGATGGAGATATGCCAAATGCTATTCGATCAGTCCTTTCACATCATCAAAATTCAGGCCTCCGTAATTCCCGGAACTCATTAGCAATAATGCTGTATTTTCCAGATTAAGGTTGAATAGGTATTCTTTAAAATCGGCCGGATTGGTATAAATTATAAGGTCTTCCCTATTGAAAGCCTTAGCAATCTGTTCGTAAGTTACCTCTTCAAGCTGTTTGATTTTTACGGCATCGGGCGAATAAAATACAACCGCAACATCGGCATATTGCAATGCGCCTTCGTATTCTTTTAAAAATGCAGCATTAAGGCTGCTGTAGGTATGCAATTCGAGGCAAGCGACAACTTTCCTCTCCGGATATTGCTCTTTTACCGCTTTGGTCGTAGCAGAAACCTTGCTTGGCGAATGGGCAAAATCTTTATAGGCTACTTTGGTTTTTCCTTCGGCAATTTTCTCCAATCGTTTGGACGCTCCTTTAAAGCTGGCTATCGCTTCATAAAAATCAGCTTCATCAACACCCATGTTCTGGCAGATCCATTTGGCACCGGCCAGGTTGTTCAGGTTATGGGCTCCAAAAACTTCGATCGGCATGGGTCCTTCAGGCGTTGCTAACAATGTAACACCTTTTTCAACAGTATATTCCGGCGTGTGGTAAGGGATTTTCCGGATAGGGTTAGCCGCAGCTTCCGCCACTCTTTTCACTTCAGGATCATCTTCATTGTAAACCAAAATCCCGCCGTTGGTTATTTTCTGGATAAAAACCTCAAATTGCTCTACATAATTCTCATAAGTTGGAAAAACGTTGATATGGTCCCAGGCAATTCCTGAAATCAGCGCTATATTGGGTTGGTACAAATGAAATTTAGGCCGCCTGTCCATTGGTGAAGACAAATATTCATCGCCTTCGAGCACAATAAAATCGTTTTTCTCCGTAAGATGTACCATCGTATCAAACCCTTCCAGCTGTGCTCCCACCATATAATCCACTTCAATGTTATGATAATGCATGACATGCAAAATCATGGACGTAATGGTTGTTTTCCCATGGGAACCACCAATAACAACACGTGTTTTATTTTTGGACTGCTCGTATAAAAATTCAGGATACGAGTAGATTTTCAAGCCTAGTTCCTGGGCTTTCAATAATTCGGGATTGTCCGCTTTGGCATGCATCCCAAGGATGATTGCTTCGATGTCGGAGGTTATTTTTTCCGGGAACCATCCAAATTCGTTTGGCAGCAAGCCTTTTTTTTCCAATCGTGATTTTGACGGTTCAAAAATAGCGTCGTCACTTCCGGTGACCTTATATCCTTTTCCGTGTAATGCTAATGCCAGGTTGTGCATGGCAGCTCCGCCAATGGCTATGAAATGAGTCCTCATCCTCTATGTTTTTTTCTTTTGGTACAAATCTAATATTTGTTTCGCTTTTTCGGGCGAATTCATTTTGTTTTTATACAAATCCGCTAATTTTTGATAGGCTGTTTTTGACTGGCCTATTTCGATGGCCTTGGTATATTGTTTTTCTGCGTCTTTGTATTTTTTGACATATTCGAAAATATAGCCTTTGGACAAATAGCCATCTACCGGGGAAATCCTCAACAATTCATCGGAATATTTTTTGGCTTTTGCCTCGCTTCCTCCCACAATACCCGGCAATTCGAGGTATAGCATGACCAGCGCCCATCTGGTTTCGATGTGTTTGCCATCTAATTTTGCTGCCGTGAGGAAGGCTTCTTCAATATCATCAATCATGCCCAATGCCTTAAATTTACTGCTTTCCTTGGCTTTCATCCCTAAAGCACCCCCGAATTTGTAATAATAACCGGCTTCTTGCGGGAAACGTGTTTTCAGTTTTTTATAATACGAAATTGCATCGTCCCATTGTTTCTGATGGCCGGCAATGTCACCTAAATATTCCATCGTTTTGGAATCGTTGGGATTTTGTTTCAGGTAATTTTCAAAAACAGGTTTTGCCAAGGCATATTTTCCCTCTCCAAAAAGTTTTTCCGCTTTAAGGAATGGGGTTTGCGACCAAATTAGTATTGGAAACAGCAAAAAAATCCCAGCCAGTCTTTTCATGCTTCAAAAATAAGAAAATGCAGGAAGTATGCTTTATTTTTATCCGGAATTTGTATTTTGTAGCAAAAAGCCATATCCCTTCCCAACCTTTTTTTCAAATAACGCCTCTATAGTCTAAAACAAGCTCATGAAAAATATATTTTTTACTTTCTTTCTTATTTCTTCTTCCTTATTTGCTCAGGATTTTGAGAAAAACTGGAGTAAGGTCATTGCATTGGAAAGTGCCGATAAAATAAAGTCAGCGAATGAAGAGGTTCAAAAAATTTATGACAAGGCAAAACAGAAAGGAGTAGAATCTGAAGTGATCAAAACTTTTTTTTATACTTCAAAATATTTACAAAAGCTAGATGAAGATGCCCAGGCTAAAATAATGTCCAATTTAAAAAAAGAGATCGCGGAGTTAAGCATTCCCTCCCAATCTATCTTACAGTACATTTATGCGAAAAGCCTTGAGAGCCATTTGTCACAAAACAACTACAACATAAAAAAACTAGCGGCAACTGACAGTATTTACAATAATGATTTTAGGACCTGGCCCATAAAAACCCTGGAATCCGAAATTAAAAATGCTTATGAGAAAAGCATTGCCAATAAAGAAATAATTCAAAAAACACCTTTACTCAATTACGAATCTATTTTTGATTTTCTAAAATACGACGATTTTAAAGAATTGACAGTTTTTGATTTTCTTGGTACCGAAGCAATATCATATTACACCAGTAACATTTCAAACAAAGCTAATAATCAGGATGTTTACCAAAACAAGAAAGATTTATTGTTTGACACTTCAGGGGCTTTTACAGCTGCTTCTTTCGATTTTATACCGGACAAAAACGTAAGACGCATATTTTCCTTATACCAAGAACTCGAAAAAAACGGCAAAACAAAACAAGAACATCAGTTTAACAGATTAGTGTTTTGCAAAGACCATATATACAGTGACGATACTTATTACTTAAAAACACTTTCCCGATTTCAGAAGGTCCATTTGTATAATGAAGTCCTTCAGAAAGTGCTTTTCGAAAAAGCAGAAATATATCAAAGTACAGCATCGAAAGACAAATTCCCCAACAACCAGATTATTGCGGTCCGGCTTTATGACAGCATTTTAAGCTTAAGCCATTCCGTAACACGAAAAAAAGCGATACTTGCAAAAAACCAGGTTACATCGAAACACCTTGACCTGAAACTATTAAAACAAGTATACCGTAATGAAAACACAAGGGCTTTCATCTCTTATAAAAATGTAGATAATATCACTTTTTCCTTTTATAGAATAAATCAAAACCGGTTCAATAACAAAGAGCCTGACTCATGGAGAAAAGACAGTATTGTGGCTACCTTAACCAAGAATAAAATACCCGAGAAAAAGATTTCTTATACTCTGGAAAACAAGAAGGATTACTTTACTTATACAACCGAAGTCCTTTTGCCACAACTGGAAACCGGGCATTATTTAGTATATATGGAAAGTGCTCAGGAAAACGATTCAACAAAGACAAAACCTTTCGCTTATGAAACAGTTACCGTAACTGATTTATCTTTGCTGAGCTATATCAAGAACGATAAGATATACTTTCAGACCTTGGACAGAAAAAGCGGCTTGCCAATTGAAGACGTCAAGATACAAACGGATGAGGATACTTTAATGACCGATGAATATGGAAAAGCCGAAGCTCAATTTACTCAAAAAAACCACTATTATGTAAATAACATTTTGGCTTCCAAAGAGCAGGATTCTTTATCGATAAAAAACCCTTACATACAGCATTTCTATGACAACGATGATGATGATGGAAAAATAAAATCAAAGATAGAGTTTTATCTAGACAGGGCAATTTACAGGCCTGGGCAAACCGTGTATTACAAAGGCATTGCATTGATGCAGAAAAAAGAACAATCAAAAGTGATGCCTAACCTTCGGGTAAAAATCACCCTCAAAGACGCTGACCAGGACGATATAAAAGAATTAGAAATGACCACCAATGAATTTGGTTCTTTTTCAGGGGAATTTATCTTACCCAAAACAGGCCTAACCGGCGATTTTAGCATTATTGCGGAAGAACCTGACAACGTGGAGAAAGACCTTCTGTATGATGCAAAAGAAAAAGAGCATCCTTTTTGGGACAATATGGAGAATTATGAATCGGAAATCACTTTTAAAGTAGAAGAATACAAACGCCCAAAATTCGAAATAAAATTTAACCCTATAAAAGAAACATATATTATTAACCAAAAAGTTTCAGTGTCCGGAAGCGCCAAAGCCTTTGCAGGAAGTAACTTGTCTGACGCAAAGATAACCTACAAAATAGACCGGAAATCATACAATAGTTACTGGGATTACGATCGCGATAACGCTACGACCCTATTGCAAGGAGAAGGAAAAACAGATGCATTGGGTAATTTTACCATAGTTTTTACGGCTGAGCCCGAAGAAGGTTTCACACCTGCATCATCACCTGTTTTCAACTATGCTGTTTCCGTATCAGTAACAGACAGTAATGGGGAAACCCGAGCGAATGAAACTTCTGTTAAAGTAGGCTACAATACTTTGAATTTAAAGGCGGAATTACCCGCAATAGTCGAAACCGGCAAAAAAGAAACCGCACTCCTGACCAGCGAGAACCTGAATAATGAATTTGTCCCGGTTAAAGGGCAGCTCCAATTTTTCTTTATCGGGCCAATCAATAATAAATGGAAGGATAGGGCTTTTGCATACCCGGAAATCAAAGCTATTTCTGACACTGAATTCGGACGATTATTCCCGTATGAAAAAGATCCTGCAAAAACTGACTATAAGGAAACGTTGGTATTCACAAAATCCGTGGATACTGAAACAGATAAAAAAATCTTGCTGGATTTTATGTCTTATTGGAAAACCGGGAATTACAAAGTGGTTTTTTCTGCCAACGATTCTTTCGGAAATCCTATAAAGCACATTTCAACATTTAAATTATTGCAAGAGAATGACAAACAAATTCCTTCTGAAGAGCTTTTTACCTTTAAATTGTTAAATGAAAACCCTAAAAAAGATGGTTTTGCGTTGCTTGAAATTAATTCAAATTTCGGGAATTTATATATAAATTCAAGTGCTTTTTATGATAATGCGGCATATTTCACAACAGGCATCCTATTACAGGATCACAAAGCCAAAATACGTATTCCCATTAAAAACAGCTTTAAAAGTGGGATCGTAATACAATTTCAGGCTGTTTTTGAAAACAAGAGTATTAATAAGGATTTCCCAGTTTCGTTATTTGAAGTACCGGCAAAACTTCAGTTTGAAGTAGAAAATTTACGCAACAAACTAGAACCGAACAGTAAGGAAAACTGGATTTTCAAAATCAAAGGAAGCCCTAAAAACGAAGCGGAAGTACTAGCTTCCATGTATGACAGTTCTCTTGATCAATTCACAAAAAAGGATTGGCAATTTTTAGATTTCAACAGTTATTACAACAATCGTGCAAGTGGAAAATCAGCATTAGGATTTGACACGTTCCATATGTCTTTACGATACTTAAATAACGATTTTTATTATCATCCTATAAATGAAACAAAAACCGGCTTGCTTTGGTTTGGCTTTAATCTTGCCAACTCAAATAATTATTACAGCAAGAGGCAATATGAATTGATGCTAAAAAAAGGTAAAACCAAAATCCCTTCCAATGCGCAGACCATTACCGGAATGGTAACTGACATGCAAGGCTTACCTCTTCCTGGAGTAAATGTCATCGTTAAAGGAACAGCCAGAGGAACCCAAACGGATTTTGACGGGTCTTATGAAATAGATGCAGTGCAGGGAGAAGAATTGGTTTTTTCTTTTATGGGAATGGTTGACAAAGAAATAAAAACAAATTCCAAGGTCCATAATGTGTCCTTAAAGGATGATAATGTACAATTGTCTGAAGTAGTAGTGGCAATGGGCTATAGCACAATAAAAGCAAAAAAATCGCTGTCATACACTACGGCAACGGTGCTGTCCCAGGGTAATTTTAACACCACCCTTTTGGAATCCCTTCCCGGAATGGCCGCAGGCATTGAAATATCAAAACCAGACGGAGTAACCGGTGCTTCCACAAAAATCATCATACGTGGTTTGGGTTCCGTCGGGAAAAACAACGAAGCCCTGACTGTTATTGATGGTGTTATCAGCGATGCAGATGCATTATCCAGAATAAATGCTGCTGACGTCCTTTCGGTCACTGTTTTAAAAGAAGCACAGGCAACATCCCTTTACGGCGCCAGGGGTGCAAACGGGGTTATTGTCATCACAACCAAAAAAGCACTACAGGAATTAACACATATCCAAGCCCGGAGCAACCTTAACGAAACAGCATTTTTCTTTCCACAGCTTAAAACCGATAAAGAAGGGAAAATTAATTTTGTATTCCATTCTCCCGAAGCTTTGACCCAATGGAAATTACGATTACTGTCCCACAATAAAAAGGCAACTTCAGGATATTACGAAAGTACTGTCCTCACACAGAAAGAACTCATGGTTACCCCAAATTTCCCTCGTTTCCTCAGGGAAAAAGACACCATTATACTGACTGCTAAAGTTGCAAATATTACGGCTGAAGCCAAAACCGGAATCGCAATGCTACAGCTTTTTGATGCTTCAACTTTATTATCGTCTGATGACAAAATGAAGAATTCCGATGCGACAAGGAACTTTACCATCCCGGCTTTCGGCAACACCACAGTAACCTGGAAAATCACCGTTCCGGAAGGTATGCAAGGTGTTCAATATAAAGTCTTGGCCAAAGCAGGCAATTTTTCGGATGGAGAAGAAAACATACTGCCAATCCTGACCAACAATACTCTTGTTACACAAAGCATTCCGGTCTGGGTTCGTGAAAACAGTAAAAAAGAATACTCTTTTGAAAATTTAAAAAACAATACTTCATCAACATTACGCAACCATCAGTTTACCTTTGAATACACATCGAACCCAACCTGGCTGGCCATCCAGTCCTTGCCTTATCTGATGAAATACGAACACGAATGTGCAGAACAGACTTTTGCCCGTTTTTATGCCAATACATTAGCTACTGAAATCATCAACAGCAATCCAAAGATCGCTTCCGTTTTTGAATCCTGGAGAAAAAATGAGAAACTTACCTCCAAACTAGAGCAAAATAAGGAATTGAAATCAGCGCTGCTTGCAGAAACACCCTGGCTGCTTGATGCCCGGGACGAAGATGAAAAGAAAACAAACCTTGGGCTTCTTTTCGATTTAGATAAAATGAAAAACTCGTCAGAAGAGATTTTCGGCACATTGGAAAAAAAACAAGAAACATCAGGAGGATTTGCCTGGTTTACTGGCGGGGAAGAAAATGAATACATTACACGCCATATCCTGGCCGGTTTTGGGCACCTGAAAAAATTATCAAAAAACACGGATCTGAAAATCAAAGCAGATAAGATAGCAAAGACCGGGATTTCCTTTATTGATGGTAAATTCCTGGAAGCCCACAAAAGAAGAACCGACCAATTAAACGGAAAAAACAAATTGACCTGGCTTGACCCGAATTCCGATCTGCATTATCTATACACCAGAAGCTTTTACCTGGCTGAATACCCGCTTTCTGACAATCTGAGGAAAATCATACCAGTATACATCACGAATATTAAAGAAAACTGGATCCGTTATTCCTTGTATGAAAAAGGAATGGCAGCTTTAATCCTGAATCGTTTTGACGAAGCAGCTGCGGCCAAAAAAATCATTGAAGGTTTAAAAGAAACCGCTTCAAACAATGAGGATTGGGGAATGTATTGGATAACCAATAAATCAGGATGCTACTGGTATCAGGCTCCTATTGAAACACAGGCTTTATTGATAGAAGCTTTCTCCGAAGTTAGCAATGACACCAAATCGGTTGATGCCATGAAAGTCTGGTTAATAAAAAACAAACAGACCAAAAACTGGCCCACTACCAAATCCACAACAGAAGCCATATACGCTCTATTGCTTCAAGGCACCGATTGGTTGAGTGTAAAAGACAATACCGTTATAAAAATTGGCGATGAGAAAATAATTACCAAAAAAATGGCCGAAAACGAAACAGAAACAGAAACCGGATATTTGAAACTTACCTGGAAAGCTGATGAGATTAAAAAAGAAATGGCAACAATCACAATTGAAAACAAGTCAAAAGTTCCTGGTTTTGGCGGTGCTTATTGGCAATATTTTGAAGATCTGGACAAAATAAAAACCAATTCAGATGGAGCATTATCGGTTTCAAAAGAATTATACCTCAAAAAAAATAATGGCAAAGAAGATGTGCTGCAAAAAATCACTGCCGGTAATTCATTGAAAGTTGGAGATTTAGTAACTGCCAGATTAATTATTTCCAGTAAAGAAGATGTTGAATTCATCCATTTAAAAGACATGCGTGCCTCCTGTTTTGAACCTGTAGCTGTTTTATCCGAATATAAATATGAAAACGGATTAGGCTATTATATGAGTACGAAAGACACAGCGACCCACTTATTTTTTGACAAAATAAACAAAGGTATTTATGTTTTGGAATACGAAATCCGAGTAAATAATGCTGGCAATTTCTCAAATGGCATTACAACGATACAAAGCATGTATGCCCCTGAATATAGCAGTCATACGGCAGGTATCAGGGTAACAGCTTCCGAATAGGAAAAGGCCGGCTATTGTTGCCGGCCTTTTTTTACCTTTAATTCCCCAGGTATTTCTTAAAATAACCGCATTCCTCGATTACTTCCTGATAATATTTCGTTTTGGAATATTCTTTTTTGAGTTTTTTGAATCCGTTCCAGGCGGTAAAATCTACTTCATCCGGTTTGAATTGCGATGTTTTGTAAAATTCATTCCTTTCAATTTTGGACAAAAGATAGGTCATTTTCGCCTTTTGCTCGTCATTTTTGGCATTTTCGAATGCTTTTTGATAATACACACCCGATAACTGATTGTTCATTAGCATCGGTTGGTAATGTTCTTCGATATCATTGCCATACTGGTCCACTATCTTGTTGCCGTAAAACGCCCTGGCATTACCATAGTGGGACAAATTATAAAAGGCATTGCCCAACAAAAGGCTGTTATTGTAATTATCTGTACCGGAAGCCAAGCTTTTCTGCATTTCCTGTATTTTCTTCAGGAAGGACAATTTTGTAAATTTGGTTTTCTGATACGCCACATGATCACAGTCATTACAATCTTTTATGTTCCCGTTAAAAGGATTCCCGGGCAATGTATCGTTTTTAGCCTTCATCGTTTTTTCCAGCTGCACTATCGCCTGATCGATTTCATTATTATAAGTATGCTGTATGGCTTTGAACTCGTAAATATCATCCAGGGTGACAGTATAGAGGGACATGGCTAATTTTTCCCAATCTGACTTCTGGCTTTTAGTAAAAAATGCTTCCATATCTTTTACTCTTTTCGGGTTCAGGTAAAAATCCTTCTGCCTGTAAAACAGTTCGGAAAGGACATCTTCTTTCTTGTTTTTATACAAAAGGGAAAGGTAATTTTTAGTCCAGCTCGTTAGGAAATTATAACGTAGGGAAGAAGTGTAGCCGTTTGATTTTTCCAACGAAAACAACCATTCCAGATGAGGAAGCAGTTTGTTTTCTGCGGCAGCGTCAATCTTTTTTACCGAAGCCACTTCGTTAAACACTTTAAACAGGTGCAATTGATCTTTAGCCAGTTCGGTATTTGGGATGTTCTTTTCCGCCTGGTTGAAATAATTGGACGCTGCCGTGTGATTGCTTTTTATCACTTCCAGGTAGCCTACGGCAATCTGCCAGAGATACAGATTGTTCACTTTCTTTTCAGTAGCTGCCTTACTGATGATTTGGTATAATTTATCATTCAGGCGGCTTTTATCAGTGTTGATTTTACTACCGTACCCGTAATTCCAGTCTGATGAATTCATTTTGGATTCGGCAATATTGATGGCCCGGCTCAACAGGTAATCCAGGTGCGGGTTTTTGGCATCCAGGGCATATATGTTCTCGATTGCCGAAACTTCATCGGCATAATAACCATACAAAGCCCATAAAGCGGCTTTTTGCTGGTTGGTTTTAGCCAGGTCCAAAGACTGGTTGAAATCTGCCTGTTGCTGCGGATGGAAACAATACGTTGCTACCGTCCTGAGCTGTGGGCAATTATCAAAAACAATACTGTACAGGAAATTGGAACGGCTGTAATCTTTAGCTTTATATAAAGCACCTGCGACATAAGACAAACCTCGGTAGTAGAGTTCATTCCTGTCCAATGTGGCTTGGGTTTTATTGAAAAACAGGATGGCGTTGCTCTTGTTATCGCTGTAAAAATGGGCCTTCATGGCCTGGAACCAATACCTGTTCTTCAGGAAAGGATCTTTGGCCGCATCGTAAACCGCTTCGATTTTTTTGGCTTGGCCGGTCGCCATACGCTCTTGTTGGCCGTAACCGCCTTCATCATAATTCCAACTCAATCTTGTGTTTGCATAGGTTTCTATGGTTTTGGCCAAATTCAGGAACACGAAAAAATTCTTCACCTTATCATTTTTCAAATCGTATTTCCGGGACCATTTATTTTCTTTTTTACGGGTAATGGCATTGAATACTTCCTTGGCTTCTGTGTCAGCAGAATCATTCAAAATCAAGAAATCCAGCTGTTTATCGCTTATTTTTCCGTTCAGGTAATGCTTCCAGTCTGTTGCAACTGTATTGGAAAACCGGCCGGAATGCGCGTCATCGTAGCCTGTTTCGCCATAAAACATATTGGTTGTATAGAACAGTTTCTCATAACTTTTATCCTGCACATAGGCTTCAGGCGCAAAACTGGAATAGCCGCCAACCCAATCCCAGTCACCGTCGGAACATAACGAAAGAACGGAAACGGCAGCTACGAAAACAGCACTAGAAATTTGCACTATTGGCTTTGAAAAAATACTCATCTTGAATTCTTTTAATATTGTTGTTATCTAAATCGTAATAAATGATTTCATCTGGTTTTTGAGAAAGATTGGCCTTTAGCAGCCGGCTCATTTCATGCAAATCCTCCGGTGTGATTTTTTCCGCTTTCAGCTGGTCTCCTTCTTTAAAAAAGAACCCTTCGCACAATGTATTTTCCTTCACCCGGAGCACATTGTCACCTGTCGGTTCAAAATTAAGGTTATGGCTGAATTTTTCCATTTCTATTTTCGAAATCAGGTTCACGATTTTATGGTTCCGGGTATGCACGATCCATGAAAAAACAGGCAGCGCCACCTTCAGTTTGAGCGGGTATTCTTTTAACGACGGCAAATAACGTTTTGCAATGGCCGGATCGTATATGGAATTTGATTCCCCATCTCCCAGCTTACCCATATTATAAAACATTAAAACGCCATAATCTACCGGCGGGACTTTGGTTTCCTTGAAATATTTCACCTGGTGTAAACGTATGGTTGCCGAAATTGTTTTAGGGTATTTCTTTTTTAATATCCGGAGGAATTCCATAAAGTTATCCCGGCTGTTTAAAGACCAGTCACAATCAATCTGTATTTCGGTGTTTTGAATCGTATTGGCCTGGTCAATCTGGCGGATCAATTGTAAGACATGCCCGGCAAGCTTTTCCAAAGAGATATCCCTGGACAGGAAAACTTCGTTCTTGATAAATACAACCGGGACAATTCTATAGTTTTTGGGGTTTTCCACGAAACGTACCGGCGCTATAGGAAATGGTTTATTGTCGACCAAAGCGACATCAAAATACCGGACATAGAGTTTGCTTACCTCATTTTTTGACAATATTTCCTTTTCTGCAGCCGAAAGCCGGAATGCTGTTTTCCAATAATAAAACGATACATCAGGCGATTGCTTTTTCCCGCACGAAAACAACAAGGCAAAACAGCACATTACTAATATTCTTTTCATTATTTCTGAAGTAATTTCTCCGTAAAGGTAAAAAAATACAGGTAATAAAAAAGCCGCTACGACATCATCGCAGCGGCTTTTACCATTAAAAACGGTTTTATTTTATAAGGGTCATCTCGTCAACGATATGTTTTGCATTGGAGAAATTCTCAATTACCCATAATACATAACGGATATCTACATTGATGGTTCTTTGCAGTTTTTTGTCGAAAATAACGTCACCGGCCATTGCTTCGATGTTTCCGTCGAATGCCAAACCGATTAATTCGCCTTTTCCGTTCAATACCGGCGATCCTGAATTTCCTCCAGTAATATCATTGTCAGTCAAGAAATTAACGTGTAAGGAACCGTCTTTGTCTCCAAAACGCCCGAACTCTTTGTTTTTGTTCATTTCAAGGACACGTGCCGGCAAATCAAATTCCTGATCTCCTTTTTTGTATTTTTTCACTTGACCCTGCAATGTTGTATAATTATTGATTTTGGCATCATTGCGCTTGTCTGCCGGAAGCGAACGCACTTTACCATACGTTAAACGTAAAGTAGAATTGGCATCCGGGTATTTGATTTCACCGATTTTGGATTCTCTTAAACCTTCCACCAATTTACGGAAAGCCGCTCCGTAATCGTTTTGCGCTTTTGCCACTTCATCCGATTTTGACACCAAATGTTTCAACATGTCGTTAGAAAGCACATATAAAGGATCTTTTTCCAATACTTCGGCACTTGGCATATCTAAGAACGATTTGATTTTTTCTTTGGAAGCAAAAATACTACCGTCAATGATCGTGTTTACATCTCTAGCAAAATCATTGCCATTTGCTGCACCCATTTTTTGAACCAAAGGAGCAATGGCATAACCTGTAGATTTTGTAGCATACAAATGCAGTTGGGCCGCAAGGATGTCTTTTTCGGCAGGAATATGGATTTCCTTGAAAAATTCGTCAGCCATTTCCATAATAGCCGGAGCCATTTGAGCTCTTTTGGCAACATCTGCTTTTACGTAATTTTCCAATTGTTTCCCGATAGTCCTTCCAACTGGAGCCATAGCTGAAGTCCTGAATAAAATATTCAGGTAATTATCATGGCGTGCTTTCTCGTTGGTAAGTTTGTAGAAATTATTAATGGTTGCCACCACGTTTCCGTATTTGGCTTTATTTTCAGGTTGGTTCGCCCAGGTATTGAATTTTGCTTCCTGTGCTGTTTTTGTTTTGGCAGTACCGAATTTAGTCAACGCATCGATCATTCCCTGGCGGTTTTTCCAGTAATTGGCAACACCTGCATATTTTGAAGCATATACCAGGTTTAAAGCTTCGCTCTGATCCATGTATTTCTTCATATTGTCCATCCCTACTTTTGAGGCCTCAACCCATGCAGGATACGCAAATTTTACGTTTTGTTCGATTCCGCTTGCCGGCATCCAACGGTTGGTACGTCCAGGATATCCTAAAATCATCGCATAATCGTTCTCTTTCACACCACCGATATTTACAGGCAAATAATGTTTTGGCTGTAACGGAACATTGTTCGGAGAATACTCTGCCGGATTCCCGTTAGCATCTGCATACACACGGAACATAGAGAAATCCGCCGTATGACGAGGCCATTCCCAGTTGTCTGTATCCCCGCCGAATTTCCCTAAACTTTCAGGTGGCGTACCTACCAAACGAACATCTTTATAATCTTGGTAAACAAAATAATAGTATTCATTCCCTTGAAAAAAAGAACGAACGGAAACAGTATATTTCCCACCTTCATTGTTTTCCTTTTCAATAACTGCGATTTCCTGGTTGATGGCTTTTTCCCTTTCCAATTCTGTCATCTGATCGTTCACTTTTGACAAAATACGTTTCGAAACATCATCCATTCGGACAAAGAAACGGACAAATAAGCTTGACGGTTTCATTTCCTCTTTTCTGCTTCCTGCCCAATAGCCGTCTTTCAAATAATTTTTTTCCGCAGAAGACAATTCGGCGATAGCATCATAACCACAGTGGTGGTTTGTCAGTACCAAACCGTCTTTTGAGATCATTTCTGCCGTACATCCTCCGTTGAACTGAACGATGGCATCTTTCAAACTATGGTGATTGATGCTGTAAATCTCTTCAGAGGTAAGCTGCAATCCCATTTTTTCCATATCTCTGTGGTTCAAACGCTCGATGAACATTAAAAACCACATTCCTTCGTCGGCTTTGACACTTGTTGGAACAAGCATAATGGCCACGATTAAGGATAAAAGTAATTTTTTCATAATTGGTTTCATTTTTTTAGTGGTGCGAATATACTTTTTTTTGGCAATTAGCTGAAAAATAAAGGTCTGTAAATTCTTTTGTTAAGGAAATTTTAACTTTTTATGTTAATTCCTCAAAAACATAACCCAGACTTAACTCCAATAAAAAAGGCACCCTTTGGGGTACCCTATTTGTTTATGCTTCGGTATTGAGCATTTGCCATAATTTGTCTTTCAGTTCTGTCAGCCCTTGTTGTGCTACAGATGATATGAACAGGTACGGGATTCCTTTAAAATCCTTGTCCAATTGTTTTTTCATTTCCGCTTTGAGCTCATCATCGAGCATGTCCGACTTGGAAACAACAATCAAGCGGTCTTTGTCGAGCATTTCCGGATTGTAACGGCGTAATTCGTCCAAAAGGATGTCGTATTCTTTCTTGATATCGTCTGCGTCGGCGGGAACCAGGAACAATAAAGTCGAATTCCGTTCGATATGGCGCAGGAAATAATGCCCCAAACCTTTACCTTCGGCTGCTCCTTCAATAATCCCCGGGATATCTGCAATTACAAAAGATTGAAAATCCCTGTACGCCACGATTCCCAAGTTAGGTTTCAAAGTCGTAAACGGATAATCGGCGATTTTGGGTTTTGCGGAAGTCAGCACGGACAATAATGTAGATTTCCCTGCATTTGGGAACCCTACAAGACCGACATCGGCCAGGACTTTTAATTCCAGAACCACATCGGCTTCCTGTGCCGGCATTCCCGGTTGCGAATAGCGTGGTGTTTGGTTTGTCGAACTTCTGAAATGCCAGTTTCCAAGGCCTCCTTTTCCTCCTTCAGCAAGGATTTTTCGTTCTCCGTCTTCTGTAATTTCAAATAAAATCTCATTGGTATCCTTATCGCGGACTACAGTCCCTAAAGGCACTTCAATGAATTTATCTTCCCCGTCATGGCCGGTACTGCGCGAACTTCCCCCGTCTCCTCCATGCCCTGCTTTGACATGACGTGCGAATTTCAGGTGGAACAACGTCCATAATCCTTTATTACCTACTAAATATACGTGTCCGCCACGGCCTCCATCACCTCCGTCCGGGCCTCCTTTTTCAATGAATTTCTCCCTGTGTAAATGCGTAGATCCTTTCCCTCCTTTTCCGGAAGAAACATATATTTTTACGTAATCTACGAAATTGCCTTCTGTCATTATTCTTTTCTTTATTAAGACTTGGAAAGTACCTGCCAGCCACCAGCCAGCTGTCCTTCTTTTAATTTCAAATCTTTATTAGTATCCAAAAGACTTTAAAAAGTACCTGGCAGCCACCGGCTGTCCTCCTTTTAATTTCAAATCTTCTGTCATTGTATTCTTCTTCTTAATATTTAATTTCAGCACACGTGACTGCTTCTTTTAATTCGCTTCCTTATTATTTAAGGAACGCACCAAAACCTTATCGATTTTGATTCCGTCCATGTCAATCACTTCCAGCTCCATTTTATTCCAAATGAGTTTTTCACCAACTTTCGGGATATACGACAATTCGGTCATAATCAATCCGCTGACAGTGGTAACATCGTAATCGTTAATCAGGTCATCCATATCGAAATACGTCAGGAAGTCGTGCAGTGAATAATGCCCGTCAACCAGCCAGGTTCCGTCTTCGCGGGCTACCAGCTGGAATTCTTCTTCATAAAAATCTGAGGCATCACCCACAAGGGCTTCCAGGATGTCATTTAAAGTGATAATCCCCTGGATCATACCATGTTCGTCCGTAACCAAAGCATAATGCACTTTTGATTTCTTGAATATTTCCAAAGCCTTATAGGCTGAAGTATGTTCTATAAAATAAACCGGTTCCTTGGTGATGGCCCGCAGGTCGAATTTCCCTTTTTCGAAACTGGCAAATAAGTCTTTGAGCAAAACAACGCCCACTACTTCATCAAGATTGTCCTCGCAAACCGGATAAACGGAATGCAATTCATCCAAAACCTTGGCTTTAAGCGACTTCAGATCGTCATCTTCTATCGAAAGGTACACCAACGATTTGCGGTGGGTCATTAAGGAATTCACTTTCCGGTCACCGATATGGAAAACCCGCTCCACAATATCCTGCTCGATTTCCTGTACTTCCCCGCCTTCGGTTCCTTCCTTGATGATAGCCTTGATTTCCTCTTCGGTCACTTTACCGTCTGCGGTGGGTTTTATTTTCAGGACGTTTAAGATGAAATCCGTAGAACTTGTCAGCAACCAGATGAAAGGCGCCGTTACGATCGAAACTATTTTCATGGGTACGGCAACTCCTTTGGCAATTGCTTCAGGGTAATTCAGGCCGATCCGTTTAGGCAGCAATTCTCCTAAAACCAAGGAGAAAAATGTCAGGATCACGACTACTATCCCAACGGAAAGACTTGCCGAATACGGCTGGAAAAAAGTATATCCGTCCAAAAATAGTTTCACATCATCCGTTACCTTATCGCCAGAATAAATACCCGTCAGGATTCCAATCAGGGTAATCCCGATCTGGACCGTTGAAAGGAATTTATTGGGTGAATTAGCAAGGTCAAGTGCGGTCTTGGCACTGGTATTTCCTTTTTTTGCTGCCGATTCCAGACGGTTTTTCCGGGCAGAAATCAAGGCGATTTCCGACATGGAAAAAACACCGTTAAGAAGTATTAAAAAGAAAATTATGAGTATTTCCAACGTATTTTGTTTTGGTTATTGTATAGTTGCTACTAAATTACAAATTTTCGATCACATTACTTAACCGTTCTGTAATTTCAGTAATGGTCCCGATGCCATTTACCGCATGGAATTTTTGCTGGTCTTTGTAATAATTGATCAAAGGAGCTGTTTTTTCGTTGTATTCCTGGTAACGGTTCCTGATTTTTTCTTCGTCCTGATCGTCAATCCTTCCGGATGTTTTCCCTCTTTCCAAAAGGCGTTTTACTAAAATCTCATCATCAGCCTCAAGAGCAATAGTAGCGGTGATTTCCTGATTTTTAGTGGCTAAAAACCGATCCAAAGCTTCCGATTGGGAAAGTGTCCTTGGGTAACCGTCAAACAAGAATCCGTCTGTGTCCTGGTGTTTTTCAACTTCTGCGATAAGCATATTGGTCGTCAATTCATCCGGTACCAAATCACCTCTGTCGATATAGCTTTTGGCCTCAACCCCTAAAGGCGTATTGTTTTTCATATTGAACCTGAAGATATCCCCTGTGGAAAGATGCGTCAGATTGTATTTTTCTTTTAAAAATTCTGCTTGAGTTCCTTTTCCAGCTCCCGGCTTTCCAAATAAAACGATATTAATCATTACTGTGAATTGTGAATTATAAATTGAGTTGTGTGTTAGTCTTTAAGTTGGTAAACTTCCGGCAGGTTCCTGCCCAGGCCATCGTAATCCAGTCCAAACCCCACTATGAATTTGTTCGGGATGCGGATACCAATGTAATCTAATTTAATGTCCTTTTTATAGGCTTCCGGTTTGAAGAAAAGTGTGGCGATCTTAAAATGTTTCACGCCTTGTTTTTTGAAAAGTTCCTTTAATTCTTCTACGGTATTTCCGGTATCTACGATATCTTCAATAATGATAACCGTCCTTCCGGTAAGGTCCTGGTTGATCCCGATAAGCTGCTTCACTTCGTTTGTCGAAGAAGTCCCTTCATACGAAGCCATTTTGATGAAACTCACCTCGCAAGGAGCCGTATAATGCTTCATAAAATCGGAAACCACCATAAAGGCACCGTTAAGGACACCAACAAAAACAGGTATTTCCTCTGCAAAATCATCTTCAATCTGCTTGGCCATGTTTTGAATGGCGAAATCCAATTCCTGTGCCGAAATGAAAGGAACAAAATATTTGTCGTGTAGTTTGATTTCCATATGTATCTTATAGAATAATTCGCAAAGATAATAAATTAGTGTTCAGTTGTTAATCTTACCTTCGGAGATTTTATTTATTTTTGGCTCAAGGCCAAAGCCCGGACAGACGAGGTAATTTATGGAAACTATTTTTTTTAAAAGGATCGACAGCAGTAATGCCAGTACAAATTGCAGGAACGGATTGCGGGATTTTATCTTGCAGCATCCGGAATACCTCGGGGAACTTTGTGCCATCGCCCTTGACATCCAATATAAAAATCATTACAAAGGCGTCTGGATTTTGGAAATGATTGCCGAAAAACAAACTGAATTGCTCTCCGATTATGTAGATCATATTTGCAGCAGTTTTGTTTCCATAAAAAACGATTCCGCAATAAGAGGTATATCACGGGTGGCATTTTTCCTCGGAACGACAACAAAAATAACCCTTACCGAAACACAGGAGGAAAAAATCATTGAGATTTGCCTGGATTGGCTCATTCGGGACGAACGTGTGGCCTGTAAAGTATACGCTATGAAAACACTGCACCATCTTTCCCGGAAACATCCCTGGATTAAAGACGAATTGCACCTTATTATCGATAAGGATTATGCAGAGCAATCAGCTGCCTATAAAGCGGCGGCGAGAGAAGTTTTGAAGAAAAAACAGCGCTCTTAAAATTCACGGCAATCCCTTCCATTGCCGGTATTGCGCTTTCATACAATGCCCGCAAGGCCGGAAACCGTTTTCCTTCGCTTCTGCTGACGAAAGAAAAAAGACCCTGTTTTCCCTTTTCATCCTTTTGCCCGAATTACAGTGCAGCATCCCATAAATCTTCAGCTTTAGGTTGCCACCAAAGCAAATGCCTTTGCCTCTGATTTGCTTGCGGACCTCGCGATCGCTATTTTCAGAATGGTACAGCATCTGTCAGCTTAATGCGTCGTGGAAAATAATCCCGAGTGTGTGTCGTTCTCCGGTAAGAACTTCGCTTACACCGTGTTTCATATTCGCCCGATAATAGCCTTTCGTTCCTTTTACCGGACGGAAATTGGTGGTAAAAATCAGCAGATCTCCTTTCTTAGGCTGGAGCACCATAGCTTTCGATTGTGCTCTGGGTGTTTGCTGGGTCAATACAAATTCGCCTCCGGTAAAATCCTGGCCGGGTTCGTTTAAAAACAAGACACACTGAATCGGGAAATACACCTCTCCGTATAAATCCTGATGTAAGGTATTGAATCCGCCTTGCCCATATTTCAAAATCAGGACGGTAGCTTTGTTTTGATGGTTCTGATGGCAATTCCGTAGCAATTCCTCATGCTGCAAAGGGAAAGAAGTATCTATATGCAGTGCTTTCATCCAGGCATTGGCAATGGGTGCAAGGTATGGGTAAACCGTTTCCCGTATGGTTTGGATAAGTGCCGGAAGCGGATAATCAAAATACTTATATTCCCCTAAACCGAAGCGGTAACGTTCCATTACTACTGTCTTCCTGTAACTGACCGGATTGGTATAATTCTCTTTGAGGGTTTCGCATTGGGTTTCGTCGAGCAACTTTGGAATAATGGCAAATCCTTTGTCATGCATTTCTTCCATGATCCCCGCCCAGCGAATGCTGTTTATTTTTAATTGTATAGCTGACATTGGGCCTGGATTTATGGTTGAGGGTTTGTTTGGACTCCTTCCCATCCTAATATGGCGGTTTTCCGTGTTGTGCCCCACATGTAGCCGCCAATAGCTCCTGTCGATTGTATCACACGGTGGCACGGAATCAGGAAAGCGACAGGATTGCTCCCAATGGCGGTTCCTACTGCTCTTGAAGCATTGGGTTTGTGGATTTGCCTGGCAATGGTTCCGTAAGTAGCCATTTGCCCCATTGGGATTTTCAGCAGGGTTTCCCAAATTTTCAATTGAAAGTCAGTTCCTTTTAAATGGAGTTTTATCTCGTTCATTTTAGTCCAGTCATTCTGGAAAATAAAAAGAGCGTCCTGTTGTATCAGGTCCGGTTTCCTGTTAAATGATGCATTCGGGAATCTTGTTTTGAGGACTTCGAGTGCTTCGGTTTCATTTTCATAAAAAGCCATATGGCAAATCCCTTTTGGCGTCGAAGCCACCATAATATTCCCAAAAATACTTTCTGCAAAACTATAGTTTATGAGCAGGTTTTTGCCTCCGTTCTTATATTCGGCCGGTGTCATCCCTTCAATGGTCACAAAAAGATCATGCAGCCGGCTTGTGCCTGAAAGCCCGGTTTCATAAGCGGCATCAAACAAACTCGACTGGGTTTCCTTGAGTAATTTCTTGGCATGGCCGATGCTGATATACTGCAGGAATTTCTTAGGACTTGTCCCTGCCCATTCCGTAAAAAGCTTCTGGAAGTGAAACGGGCTCAAATGTACTTTTTCGGCAACTTCGTCCAAATTAGGCTGCTCTTTGAAATTTTGCGTGATATATTCTATCGCTTCTGCGATCCGGTTGTAATTGATATTTTGCTGTTCGTTCATGGCGTTATGTTTTCAAGTCAAAGATCTGTCGTTTTTCCGTGGATCGAAATCCGAAACTTGCTGTATTTTATTTTCAGGACATTCCCTTCGCTTTGAATCTTTACCAAAGTAATGCAAAAAAGCAATTGCAAGACGGTAAATTCCATCGTTGCAATTGCCTTTTTATTCAAAATCCCAAAAGGATTATAAAATCACTTTTGAAATCATTCTTTTACTATTTTCTTGGTGGTCTGCCCGTCAAAACTCAGGAAGTAAATACCAGGCGGAATGGCTGTTAGATCCAATGAAGCGCGTCCTTCTTTACCAACAGTTTTGGCCAGGAGCAGTTTCCCGACAATATCATATAGTTTCAATTCCTTCACTGACATAGGATATTCAACATTCAGCATTCCGTTTGTTGGGTTTGGATATACCCTGATTGTAGAAGCCGTTATGTCTTTAGAGGCGATTTCATCAGCCGTATCATACACTTCTATAACCGGGCGGCTTGGGAGTGCTGCTCCACATCCGTCCAAAGCCTGGGCAATGAACAAGACATTAGGTTGTGTTTCAAACCCGTCGTTGAGCAGTACAAAACCGTTGGACGGGTCTGCATCCAACCGTACCGTAGCTCCGGAAGGGATAATAGTGGTGCTGTTGCTGACAATCCAGGTTCCCGACTGTGTAATTGTGTTGGAATAGGTTCCTGAAATGCTAACATTTGAAGGACATGGTGCAGGTTTTATATTGATAAGTGCCTGTTCGTTACTCGGGAAATCACTTTGGTTCCCTCCGATGCCTCCCAAGCGGTACATCCCGTTGTTACTGCAATTCCAGCCCCAATTCATGTGAAACTTTGTACCCCAGAAATTTTGGTGGTATCCGTCGCATACCCAAGTATGGCCACCGCTGCTGCCCCAGCCTGCATATTGCACCGGTCGGCTGTTATTGAGTTCGTCGCGTAGCAGGTCTTTCCAGTTGTTGTACGAATAATTAGTCCTGCGCACGCCTTGGATTCCGGTATCATACCTGAAATGGCTGGTGTATGCATTTTGTGCTGCCCGCGGATGGAATCCTGACTGGTCATTCAGCAATACCCAAGCACCACTACTGGAACAAGTGTATTGCATATTTACCGAAATACCTGTATCAGACATGATTCTTCCGCGGTCTGCCGCACTTCCCGTCCAGCCATAGGTGGTAGCACCGAAATTAGCCGTCAAAGTCCCGTAAGGCGCTATGGAATAAGAGTTGGATCCGTTTCCGCTAAGGGGATATTGCCAATAATTCATAATTTGGGACATAGCTGTTGCCACACATCCTGAAACCGCCTGGCAGCTTCCGCTAACCGGGCAAAGCGAATTATCCGGCCATCCTTGTCCCCAGCAGGTTGACAATAAAGGACCTACCGTAGTGGAACGATGCGTGATTGCCGGAGGGACATCTGAATTTGAGAGAAGGATTTGCCATTGTTCTGCCGTTGTGGCTTCAGGCTCTGAATTATTATCGATGATAAATTGTATTTCTTCACCATAATTTTCAAAAAAATAAAGGACTTCCGGCGATAGGTTGCGAACATCGAAAGGAGCGTTGAAATCATACGCCAATATAGGTTCCTGACGGTCTTCAGCAGCCACTATAACAAATCTCAGGTTATTGATATTAAATACATAAAAAGCATTTGTGCCTCTTGGGGTCACTCCGGTATAGGCCAATTCAACATTTGGCCTTTGAGTATTTCCGTTCATGGAAATATCAAAATTCTTCGCCGCTAAGGTTGCGGATTCCGGAGACACAGGCGCACTCCACAACGAATAGCAATACAGCAGCGAAATAATGGAATATAAGATATATTTTTTCATGGTTCTATTATTTAGAAGGTGAAACAATAGAAGATCTTAATGCCTGGTTTTCCTTTTTTAATATTTCTATTTCTTTTTTCATTTCAATCATATAAAGCGTAAGCTCTTCGATTTTTTCCATTTGTTTGGCCTGCATATCGGCAAGGTCCAGGCCTTCTTTTTCAATAGCTGCAGCCGAAGGGATATTTGGCAGGTGCTTGTTCTCTTTTACAAAAGCTTCCACTTCTGAAAGCGGGCGTAATGCATAATTCGCATCAAAAACATAATCTGCCCAATTAGAAGCGCAATAATTGGCCACTTTTACTTTCTCGGTCAAAATACCGTCTTTGACATACAGCCTGTATCCGCCTGCAAAAGCATTGGTACAGCTTGCAGGGTCGATTCCCATGCCTATCTTGCCATCATCCTTGAGAAGCATAAAAAAATTTCCGCCACCACCGGTACTTGGGTTCCAGGGTTTCCAGAAATTCAAACCTGTATTGGGCACATATTCTATTCCCCAACGTCCATTTGGATAGGCAGTAGGTGCGACGTTATCACTAAAAACGACCATCGCTCCCCCAGCTCCATTGGCACCTGAAACCATCATCGCTCCGTTATGTACCTGGAATTTTGAAAAGGTATTCGAGGCTGCCGACAAACCTACGGTCAAAGCACCGTTTTCTATATATCCGTTACCGTTTACATGAAGGGCCTGAACCGGGTTAGCAGTGCCTATCCCTACAAACCCACCGGAATTGATACGCATCCTTTCTACACTTGCTGTGGAAAAAGCCATGGTATTCGCCAAAGGACGAAATATCCCGTTACCGCCTCCACCATCATTCTGGGCAGTTGCCGGAGTAGACACTGCACTTTGAAATCCTATCGCCGGATTCGCCGCTGTATTTCCTTGGGCAGAAAGTATCCTCGCTCCACCCGCAGACGGAGAAAAAAGAGACGATCCTGTAATAACCTGTGCTTTTACACCATTGGCTGCCATAGCTACAAAAAAAGCTGTGGCTAAAATTTTTACGTTTTTCATGTTGTTGTTTTGTTTAGGTTTTCCGTACTCTATTGAGGCTTTTCCGGGTCTGCCATTTTATGTTTTCGTGTATTTTCAAACTATTAAATCAATATAAATCAAATAGATACAAAATATATTTTAAGCATAAAACGGCATAAAGGTCACCATATAAGCTTGCATGCGTGTGTGGTTTTCACGTAAAAATTGTTAAAAAATTAAACAGAAAAAACTTACATATATGATTGAATCCAAAATTTCGTTATTTTATAAAAACGAAAAAATCCCGGCCATCACCCCGGGATTTCAACAACAAACCTCATCTCCAATCAATTATTCCCATCCACCCCCAAGCGCACGGTATAATTCGACATTTGATGATAATCTGTCTTTTTTAATAGTAGCCAATTCCAATTCTGCGGCTAAAAGATTGCTTTGGGCAACAATGACCTCCAGATAGGTTGCCATACCGTTTTTGAAAAGCATATGGGCATTGGCAACCGCTTTTTTAAGTGTTTCCACGCGCTGGCTGGCAATAGCATATTGTGCAGACTGCTTGTCTATTTTAGCCAAAGCATCCGATACTTCTCCTACCGCGACCAATACAGCCTGCCTGAATTCGATAGTAGCCTGTTCCTGTTGTATTTTGGCGATTTCGTATTGTGTCCTGATTTTTTTGCCTTGTAACAGAGGCGCCGTCAAACCACCGGCCACCGAACCGAACAATGAAGCCGGAATGGTAAACCAATTGCTGGCCTCAAAAGCATTGACACCGGCCGTTGCAGTAATATTTAAGGAAGGATACAAATTTGCTTTTGTGATCCCGACTTTGGCATTGGCCGCTTTCAAGGCAAGTTCAACACTTTTTACATCCGGCCTTCTGCTGATTAATTGGGCAGGAATCCCTGTGGAAAGGTTTTCTTTTACCTCAAGTAAATGAAGCCTGCTGTTTCTTTCCTTTGCTTCCGGAAATGTCCCCGTAAGGATACTCAACCCATTTTCCTGAAGCAGAATATTCTGTTCCAATTGCGGAATCAGTTGGGCAGAAGCCAGTCGCTGGGCTTCTGTTTGCTGTTTGGCCAATGAGGTAACCTGTCCTGCTTCAAACTGAAGGGTAACCATAAAAAGAGTACTGTCATTGAGCATCAGTGTTTTTTTGGCAATATCAAGCTGGGCATCCAACATCAATAAATCGTAAAACCCTTTGGAAACATTGGCTACAACAGTAGTTTGCAATGCTTTTTTGGCTTCGGCCGTTTGCATATACACCGCTAGGGCGTTTTTTTTCTGGTTCCGGATTTTGCCCCAGATCCCAACTTCCCACGATAGGTTGATCCCAGCTGAATAATCTTCAATATGGTTTTGGCCTAACGCCAGCTGTGCATTCCTTCCGTTGAGGCTATTCTCGGACAACCTGCTGTAACTGCTGTTGACAAAAGCATTCACCTGCGGTACATTGCCCCATTTGGACTGTTTGTATTGTAGGTTCGCAATTTTTATGTTTTCTTCAGCGACTTGTAGGCTATTGTTTTTGGCCAAGGCACCTTCTATGAGTTGTACCAGGTCTGTTTCGGTAAAAAATTCTTTCCATGGCTTGCCTGCTATTGTGGCCGTATCCCGAACTGTTGCATTTCTGAAATTTTCAGGAACAGCTGGAGTTTTGACTTCCTGGGCGAAAGAACCAAAAACCGTCAGTAACAAAAAGAGGGCGCTATATTTTTTCATCTGTTTTTTCATAATCATATATTTTAGAATGAATCTTGTGATCCGTAAGATTTAATGGCCGGATTTTTCTTCATTATGGATTACTGCCAACGGTTTGCCCGAAATTTTTTCCTGCAGGTATTGGAACACCACAAATAATACAGGGATGATAAAAATTCCCAAAACAACTCCTGAAACCATACCGCCGGCTGCACCGATACTGATCGAATGGTTACCCAAAGCAGACGGCCCGGTGGCACGCATCATCGGCGTAAGCCCAACCACAAAGGCCAGTGAGGTCATGATAATAGGACGAAGGCGAAGTTTTGCCGCCTCTATAGCCGAAGCCAACAGCGATTTTCCGGCCTGTCTTCTCTGAACGGCATATTCTACAATCAGGATGGCATTTTTGGCCAATAACCCGACCAGCATCACCAAGGCTACCTGGACATATATATTGTTTTCGATGCCCGCCAGGCCAATCGCGGCGAAGACTCCGAAAATCCCCGTAGGTATTGAAAGGATAACCGCTGCCGGAAGGATGTAACTTTCGTATTGGGCCGCGAGCAAGAAGAACACAAACAATAAACTCAACCCGAATATAATGGCAGATTGGCCGCTTGAAGAGATTTCTTCTTTTGTAAGCCCTGAAAACTCAATAGTGTAACCGGCTGGCAGGCTTTTTTCGGCAACATCCTGAACCGCTTTGATAGCAGCTCCTGAACTGATTCCCGGTTTGGCAATGGCATTTACACTGATGGAATTGAACAAATTGTACCTGGAAGCAGTTTCCGAACCATAGATCCTTTTCAGTTTTACCAAGGTATTGATAGGCACCATTTCCCCCAGCCTGTTTTTGACAAAGATTCCGTTCATTGATTCCGGATTGGCCCTGGATTCGGCTTCAGCCTGCACCATAACCCTGTAATATTTTCCAAATCTGTTGAAATCCGAAACCTGCGTGCTTCCGAAATAGGTTTGCATTGTTTGCAATATTTCTTTCACATTTACACCTAATTGCTCTGCCTTGACATCGTCCACTTCCATTTCCAGCTGCGGATAATCGGCTTTGAAACTGGTAAAGGCCACCGCAATTTCCGGTTGTTTCATCAGTTCGCCAACAAAAGCATTGCTGATGCCACTGAATTTACTGATGCTGCCTCCGGTTTTATCCTTCAATACAATATCCAGTCCGTCGACATTATTGAATCCGGGTACGGTTGGGAAGGTAAAGACAAAGAAATTCGCGCCTTTCACGCTGCTTAATTTCCCACGTACTTCATTCATGATGTCGTTGATGTCTTTTATTTCTCCCCTTTCTTTGGAAGGTTTCAGCAAAACAAACGCCACTCCGGCAGACGGGCTGCTCGATTGGGTAAGCATATTGAATCCGGAAAGTTTCATCAGTGTTTTTTTGGACTCCATGTTTCCAAGTACCTCTTCTACTTCTGCCATTACTGTTTTTGTCCTGTCCAGGGAAGCGCCTGCAGGCATAGACAAGGAAATAGCTATAAAACCTTGGTCTTCAGAAGGAATAAATCCGGTTGGTGTGGTTTTCACCATATAAGCTGTCGCCAGGATGACTACTACCAATCCGCCAAGGCTGATCCATCTGAATTTTATCAGGTAACGGACACTGTTGACATATTTATTGGTTAATTTTTCAAATCCGCTGTTGAACCCGACAAAGAACTTCTCCTTGAAATTTTTAGGTTTGGATGCTTCACTTTTTCCATGCTCTTCGTTATGGGTATCTTTCAGGAACAAAGCCGCCAAAGCTGGGCTCAAGGTTAAGGCGTTTACTGCCGAGATCACGATGGCAATAGCCAGTGTAAAAGCAAATTGCCTGTAAAAAACACCTGTGGAACCTTCCATAAAACCAACCGGAAGGAAAACGGCCGACATGACAAGCGTAATCGAGATAATCGCACCTGTTATTTCGCTCATGGCAGATGTAGTGGCTGATTTTGGCGAAAGCTTTTTGCTGTGCATTTTCTCATGTACCGCCTCGACCACGACAATGGCATCATCCACAACAATCCCGATGGCAAGTACCAATGCGAAAAGCGTAAGCAGGTTAATCGAAAACCCGAAAATATCCATGAAAAAGAAAGTCCCTAAAATGGAAACCGGTACCGCAATAGCCGGAATCAAGGTAGAACGAATGTCCTGAAGGAAAAGGAACACTACGATAAATACCAGGATGAAAGCTTCAATCAGCGTAGATTTAACCTGCTGGATCGATAAATCGAGTGAATCTTTGGTATTGTATAAAATCAGGTGTTTGACATCTTTCGGAAAATCTTTAGAAGCTTTTTCCATCATTTCCTTTACGGCAATCTGTACATCGCTCGAATTGGAGCCTGGTAATTGGTATACTGCGATATTCAGTCCTGATTTACCGTTTACTTGTGTGGTACTTCCATAGGTATAGGAACCGAATTCGATCCTGGCGATATCTTTCAGGCGCAACACAGAACCGTCGCTGTTGGAACGGATGATAATATTCTCATATTCTCCTGGTTTGTTGAGCTTCCCTTTATATTTGATTACATATTCAAAGGCTTCTTTGCTGCTTTCGCCGAATTTCCCGGGTGCCGCTTCCAGGTTTTTGTCCTGGATGGCCGCCATGACTTCTCTTGGTGTCAGATTGTAACTGGCCATTTTAGAAGGATTCAGCCAAACGCGCATGGAGTAATCCTTACTGCTTCCGAAAATCAAGGCCTGGCCTACGCCCGGAATCCTTTTGATATCAGGAACAAGGTTGATCTGTGCGTAATTGGCCAAAAAAGTCTGGTCGTATTGTTTTTCATTTTCGGTATACAAATCCACAACCATTAAAAGGCTGTTCTGTTGTTTCACAGTGGAAATACCGGCCTGTACCACTTCTACCGGAAGCTGGCTGGTTGCCTGGGACACCCTGTTTTGCACATTTACGGCCGCCTGATCCGGATTGGTACCGAGCTTAAAGTTTACAGTGATGACTAAAGAACCATCATTACTGGCCGTAGAACTCATATAGCTCATGTTTTCCACCCCGTTGATTGCTTCTTCAAGCGAAGGAGCTACCGAACGCAAAACGGTTTCGGCATTGGCACCGGGATAAAAAGCGGTAACTTGTACAGCCGGCGGTGCAATATCAGGGAATTGCTGCAACGGAAGGGTTGTCAGCCCGATGGTCCCGAGGATGACTATGATTATAGCGATAACTGTTGACAGTACGGGCCTGTCAATAAATTTTTGTAACATAATTTTTGTATGTGATTAGTGTAATTAGATTTTGGCAATGGCCTTTTTCTCTTTTTCAGGAATGATGACTGCGCCGTCGGCAAGGCTTTCAAACCCTTTGGCCACGATCCTGTCCCCGGTTTTGATCCCTTCTGTAATCAGGTAATTGCTTCCGCTTTTTCCTCCTACTGAAACGGGTTGTTTGGTTACCGCATTTTTTTGGTCTAAAAGGAATACGAATATCTTGTCCTGGATTTCCATAGTGGCTTCCTGAGGTACCAGCAAACTGTTTTTGTGTTGCATGCTGAGTTTTATTTTCCCCGTATTCCCGGAACGCAGCAATCCTTTTGAATTGGGAAAGGTTGCTCTTAAGGTAATGGCCCCGGTTGTTTTGTCAAACTGCCCGTCAACCATATCTACTCTTCCCGGTTCTGCGTATACCGAATTGTCAGCTAGCACTAAAGATACCGGCGGTAGTTTTTTAAGTTTATCCTGAATGGTATTCCCTTCGTATTGGGATTTGAAAGCAATAAAATCATTTTCTCCCAAAGAAAAATAAGCATGCACTTCTTTGATATCCGACAATTGGGTTAGTGCTTCAGGATCTGCAGGATTGACCTGGCTTCCTTGTTTTTTAGGCAACCTTCCGATGTAACCATTTACCGGAGCCTGGATTACAGTATACCCAAGGCTGATCCGCGCTGTTCCAACCAATGCTTTGGATTGGGCCACATTGGCTTTAGCGATGGCAAGGCTTGCCTTGGCAGTTTTAAGCTGATAATCGGAAACGACTTTATTTTGTACCAAAGGCGTAAGTTTTTCTACCTCAAGGTGCGCGTTTATAGCGGCTGCTTCTGCAGCATTGAGACTGGCCAGGGCATTGTTGAGCTGTTCGCGGTAAGGCCGGTCGTTAATCTTAAACAAAGGTTGTCCTTTGGTCACATAAGCGCCTTCGTCTACAAATATCTTATCCAATGTCCCGCTTACCTGCGGCCTGATTTCCACGTCGGTGGTTCCTGCTATGGCTGCCGGGAATTCTGACTCGGTGTGCGCTGTGGTTTCGTTGATGCTTAATACCGGAAGCGTTGCCGCTACAGGCGCTGGAGCGTTTGTGTTACTGTTGCCGCAGCCCGTTAATAACACTGTGATGAGACTTAAAGTGATAAAAATTTTCATGATGTTTGATTTGTTGTTAATTATTGATTGTTGCTGTAATGAGATTGTTGCTGTTTTTTCCATGGTTTTTGTTGTTTTTTTGAAATGAACGTTTCAGAATTAGAGCTGGTTTTGAATTAAAAATGACTTTAACATATAATAAGATAGATTTTGATGGTTTCTCATTTGTTTTTATTTTTTTGAAACGTTCATTTCAGAATTAAAGCTGATTTTGAACTGGTTATAAAAATTATCGGTATGTTTTTTTGAAATGTTTATTCCAGAATTCGGTAAAAAAAATACTACTTGCGCGTAATATTCTTAATCAGGTATTCTGACATTTTTTTAATCTTGATAGGATCCTGGTGCAGGATGTATGCTTGTTTCCAACCGGTAAAAGTGGTCAGGATATATTCGGCCATCAGGGAAGCATCTTCCGAAGCATCCAGTTCGCCATCATTAATCGCTTTTTGAATGATCCCGGAAAACAGTTCCAGGTACATCTCGTTGTTTCGGCTCAGGACTTTTCGTACCTCAACATCTTCAGGTGCGATTTCGAATATGGTTTTCACCCCGAGGCAGCCTTTTTCACAATCCACGACCCAGGCAGCTTTATCCCTGATAATATTCACCAAAGCCTGCAACGCCGATTTTTCCTTAGCTACTTTTTCCCTGGTTTCACGCAATCCTGCTTCGGCATATGTAGTGACGCATTTTATAAACAGGCAGTGCTTGTCACCAATGGTATTGTACAAACTGCTTCTGTTGATCTGCATAGCATCGACTAAATCCTGCATAGAAGTCGCATGATAGCCTTTTTCCCAAAAGACATTCATCGCTTTCTCTATAATCTCACATTCATTAAATTCTACACTGCGCCCCATGGTATGGATATTTCTGGGACAAAGATATATTATTTTTTGAAACGATTGTTTCAAAAAGATGTTTTTTTATTTATATTTGCATCAGATTTTTTCAAAACCCAATAAAATCAAAGGGTTTCAATACAATTATTTTTTCCGGTTGATTGGTTTATGTTCCAGACATGTCGGGATAAAGTGGCAAAACAGTATCTTTATTTCAGCATAATGCATTACGCTAAAACAGTTAACCCTGAATTTTTTCTCTTTAAAAACTATGAAAATATTACTCCGTTACCTCAAAAAATACCAGTCAACCGTTTTGCTGACATTGGCTTTGGCTGCCATTAACCAAATCTTCTCCTTGCTGGATCCTTTCATTTTCCGGAAAATCATCGATGATGTGGCAACCGTATACAAGGCTGGCATCCATACCCCTGACCAATTTTTCCGGGCCATTTTGCCTCTTTCGGCAGCTTCCGTAGGGGTTGCTTTTGTTAGTAGGATCGCCAAGAATTTCCAGGACTATTACATCAATACGATAACCCAGCGTGTTGGAGCACAGATATATGCGGACGGGATTAGCCATTCGCTGGAATTGCCTTATGAATCTTTTGAAGACCAGCGTTCCGGGGAAACTTTGGGCATACTTCAAAAAGTAAGGACAGATGTTGAGAAATTAATCGCTGTCGGGATCAATATCCTGTTCCAGTCTATCATCGCCTTGATTTTCATTTCGATTTATGCCTATTCTGTGCATTGGTCGATCCTGCCTTTATTTTTGGCTACGGGCCCGCTGATTGCCTGGATCAGTTCGGTATTGAGCCGGAAAATCAAAACCATACAAATCCAGATCGTAAAAGAATCAACAGGCCTGGCAGGAACCACAACCGAATCGCTCCGAAACATCGAGCTGGTTAAATCCTTAGGTTTGGCAAAGCAGGAAATTGCACAATTGAATGCCACCACCCAAAAAATCCTGAAACTCGAACTCAAAAAAGTCAAGTACATCCGTTCGATGTCATTCGTGCAGGGCACTTGTGTGAACCTATTGAGGACGCTGATGGTTTTGGTCCTGATTTACCTGATCTACCAAGGAAAAATAACGCTTGGTGAATTTTATTCATTAAATATCTACTCTTTTTTCCTCTTCGGGCCGTTACAGGAAATCGGGAATGTGGTCAATACGTACCGCGAGGCAGAAGTATCGCTTCAGAATTTCGAGAATCTTTTCAAAATCCCTGTTGAAGTCAAACCGGAAAATCCGTATCCTATCATCAATATCGACACTCTTGAATTCCAGGATGTCAAATTCAAACACCAATCGGCGACCAAAGATGCTCTGCGCAACATTACCTTTAAGGCAAGCAGGGGCGAAACCATTGCTTTTGTAGGACCTTCAGGCTCCGGGAAATCCACTCTGGTAAAACTGCTGGTAGGGCTTTACAAACCTAAAGAAGGAAAAATATTGTACAATGAGCATAATTTTGACGAAATCGATTTCGATCAGTTCCGCAAACGTTTAGGCTTTGTAACACAGGATACACAACTCTTTTCGGGTTCCATCCGGGAAAACCTTCTATTCGTAAATCCTGCCGCTACCGACGAACAATGCCTGGATGTATTGAGAAAAGCAGCCTGCCATACGCTTTTGGACCGTGCCGATAAAGGCCTGGACACACTCATTGGAGAAGGCGGCGTAAAAGTATCCGGAGGAGAAAAACAGCGTTTGAGCATTGCCAGGGCCTTGTTGCGCAATCCGAACCTTTTGGTTTTTGATGAAGCTACTTCTTCTTTAGATTCCTTAACGGAAGAAGAAATTTCGGAAACTATCCGCGAGGTATCGGTAGACAAAACCCACCTGACCATTGTCATCGCACACCGTTTGAGCACCATTATGCATGCCACCAATATTTTCGTATTGGAAAAAGGCCAAATCGTAGAAAACGGTTCCCACGAGGAATTAGTAAAACTCCGAGGCTTGTATTATGCCATGTGGAGGCAGCAAATTGGCGAAAAGGACCTGGAAGAAATTGCAGGATAATAGTATATAAAAAAACCAGCTGAACAATAGCTGGTTTTTTTATGCCTAATAATTGAGGTTGATGCCAAAACCAAGCCCCATGTCACTGTCATAATGGGTGGTTATCCCGAAATTCCTCCGCACAATATACCGAAGCCCCGCCATATATTCCTTGTCGGTATTCCACATAAGGTCCATGCGCAGCCGTTTGGAAATAGGTATGTCCATACGTTCGAACTGTATCCTGGCATTCCCGTCTGTAAATACTTCAGCCTGGGCCTTAAGCAGCATCGGAAGCGTATATTCGATACCGGCGCTGAACACGGCCCTATTGTCTTTGGTATTGGATTGGTTAAACAGGTTTTTCTCCATTTCCTCTTCGTCCATTTTCCGGTACCGCCAGTCAAAACCGACAAAAGGCATAATCCACTGCATTTTCCCCAAATATCGCCCGATATGGGTTTCCGTTTCATAACCGTGCATTTCGTTATAGCCCAACCGCCATTCGGTTCCGATACTCCATCTGGTATTGCCCAGCATGGCTTCTCCGTCATTCCCGTTGGTGGCAAAATCGTTTTCGGCCATAAAATGAAATTCCCTGTCATCGGCAAACAACTTGCGACGCGCTATTTTAGGATTCGGGATCAAAGGATTGGGCGCCTGGTTTTCATAGGTAAAAATCCTGCCCATCCCAGCCATCATATGGTAAAGGATGTGGCAATGGAAAAACCAGTCGCCTTCTGCATTAGCGTTAAATTCGATCGTGTCGGTTTCCATTGGCATAATATCAATGATGTTTTTCAACGGCGCATACTCTCCCTGGCCGTTAATCACCCTAAAATCATGCCCGTGCAAATGCATCGGATGGCGCATCATCGATCCGTTGTAGAGTACGATCCTGACATTTTCGCCTTTTTTAATAAGGATCTTATCCGTTTCGGAAACCACTTTATTATCCAGGCTCCACACATAACGGTTCATATTTCCCGATAATTCAAAACGCAGTTCTTTTACGGGCACATTTTCCGGAAGGTTTGTTTTTGTTACCGATTTGAGCATGGCATAATTCAGGGTAACCATGTCCGAAAGGCCGTTGCTGTCGTATTGTGATGCTCCCGCTTTCATGGCATCTGCCGTATGCTGATGGGCTTGCTTTTTTTCTTCTCCAGTAATTTCAGGATACATGACCACATTCATATCCATCTGGTTCAGGGACATCTGCATGCCCATATCATCCAGTTCACCGTTCATTTTCATCATATCGTTCATCATTTTCATCCCTTCAAAATATTTCAATTTAGGAAGCGGTTGGGCCAATTGCTTAATGCCGGCTCCTATATATAAAGAGGCTGATTTGGTGCGGTCTTCGGCGGTAGCCAAAAATTCATAAGCGGTTTTATCAGCCGGAAGGGTCACGATGACATCATAGGTTTCGGAAACAGCAATAAGCAGCCTGTCTACCACTACAGGTTCTACATCGTTGCCGTCATTGGCCACGACCGTTATTTTACCGCCTGCATAGGTGAGCCAAAAATAGGAAGACGCCCCGCCATTCGAGATCCGGAGCCTGACCTTGTCCCCACCTTTAAATTGGAAGAGTTGGCTTTCGGCCTGACCGTTAACCAGGAACTTATCATAATACACATCGCTCACATCCATGGCGTTCATGCGCTTCCATTCGTTGGTCAGTTTGGTTTTGAAATGCCCTTGCTGCAGGGCTTCGGCATAACTTTGCGTGGTCCCTTTTTTGATAGCAAACCAATCCGTGGCGTTATGGAGCATCCGGTGTACATTTTCGGGATTGATATCGGTCCATTCACTCAAAATTACCGGGATGGAAGGCACATCATCGATACCTTTCCTGAAATCCGGGCTGCCCGGTTTTTTATTCATGATAAAAGAGCCGTACATCCCGATTTGTTCCTGCAAACCCGAATGGCTATGATACCAATGAGTGCCGTGCTGGATAATCGGAAAAGTGTACTTGTGTGTCGTATGCGGCATGATCGGCATTTGTGTCAGGTTCGGCACACCATCTTCTTTATTGGGCAGGAACAAACCGTGCCAATGCATTGCCGTTTCTTCGTCCAATTCGTTATGGACGTAGATTTCTGTGGTATCACCTTCGGTAAAAGTAAGTGTCGGCATGGGTATTTGCCCGTTGACGGCAATCGCTCTTTTGGCTTCACCAGAAAAAGTGACAATCGTATCCCTGACATACAAATCGTACCGTACTGTTTTTTGGGCGTGCAATTCCGGCAGGACCAAAAACAGCACGACGATCAAAATACTATTTCTTATATTTTTATTTTCTGTACTATTCATTTTTAAAGTAGTGTTAAGAGCATGATACCGCTCATGGCGATCATCAAAGCGTCTTCAATAATAGTGACGGTACTCATAGGCAAATTAAAGACAGCACCAAGGCACGCACATTGTATTTTCTTTTTGTTCAGTACCGATTGCAATACGCCGATGATACTGATAGACATCACAACAAACGTAATGCTGTTGGTCGCTATAGGATTGAAATTGACAAGGTTTGCAATACCCAGGCCCAATTCCACAAAAGCATAGGCATAGGCCCAGGCCGGAAGTTTTTTGGCCAGTACATCGTACATGACATAACTTTCCGCAAAACCCTTTAGGTTCAGCATCTTGAAAAAAGAAAACACCAGGAAAAAGCCTGCCATAAAGTGGCGCATCCATTCCATGCCGTTAAAACTTTCATTTTTATATTGGATCAGGACGGTGACCAAACTGATGTAAAAAAATATCAGCAATATAGGCGCATACGTTTCCAGCCATGACCTTGCCTGCTCGGTAGTTTCATTATGGCCGTCAGCCGAAATTTGGTATTTGCTGTCCAGTGCTTTCTGGAAATCCGATAGCGGAATATGCCTGTCCATAGTAATGGTTGCCGAATGGGTTTCTTTTGAAACCTGCACGTCCGTTACATGTTCAACCATTACTAAAGCTGATTTTACTTTTGCTTCGCAGCTGCCGCATGTCATTCCTGTTATTTGATATCGGTGAGTCATTGTTTTGTGTTTTTAAATTATACAATGCAAATGTCCGAAGCTCCCTTATTTTTGTGTTGTACAATTTTGGGAATGATTTACAAGATTTACAAAAGCTCGATCTGCTGGCGTTTTTTGTCCTTGAGCTGTTTAAAATAAGTAGGCGTAAAACCCGTTATTTTCTTGAACTGGTTGCTCAGGTGGGCCACATTACTGTAGTTCAGCAAATCAGCAATTTCGCTCAATGTCAGCTCGTTGTACATAATGAGTTCTTTTACCTTTTCGATCTTCTGGTGGATGAAATATTTTTCAATGGTGGTATTTTCCACTTCCGAAAAAAGATTGCTCAGCGAATTGTAGTCCTGCAGCAGGTTTTTGGATAAATAATCGGACAGGTTGGTCTTGAGTTCGTTGTTTTGATGGTAGACCAAATCAATTATCAGCGTTTTTATCTTTTCAATCGTTTTGCTTTTCTTGTCGTCAATCAGGTCAAAACCCAATACATGCAACCTTTGCAGTAAGGCCTGTTTCTGTTCTCCTGTTAGCTCTTCTTCCAGTTCGACTTCGCCTAAACCAACCGAAACAACGGGAAGCCCGAGTTGTTCAAACTCGGACTTTACTACCATTTTACAACGGCCGCATACCATATTTTTGATATAAAGCGTCTTCATTACCGGATCGTTTCCACGGTTTTGCCGCATGTCATCATTTTGGCTCCGTAATACGGGTTTTTGATGGCATTTTCTTTGCTTAACCAATGGGCGCCTTTGCCATTATTGGCCATAGGGCAAAATTGGTAATAGACCGGCGCCTGCAGTTTTGAGGCTTTTACCAGGTCATGGATGTTTTGGGACAGGTCCATAAAATGGTCTCTTTGGTGCTGGATATCTTTGGTATCGGCAATGTGCTCCGCATGTTCTTTCAGGCTGGCCATTACTTTCATCCAAACCATGTGGGTATCTGTTTCCAATTGCCCCATCTTTACGGCACCTATTGCTTTGACCAGCTCTTTCGCCCTTTCGGAAGCATTGTTCCCGTCGGTTTTTACCAAAGCGTCTTTCAGAGAAAAATAACGTTCAAAAACAGGCTGCAACTCATTTTTTTCCTGCATTTGTGGTTTTGGAGTTTCAGGATTTACTGGTTGCTGCGCTGTAGCGGTTACCGGCTTTACTTCTCTTTTATACTGGCAGCATTCCGGAAGTTTCGAATAGGCCTCATCCGGAGCCAGGAATTTGTCGCTGTCATACCCCGCCAAGGCAATCCGTTTTAAGATTTCATCGGGGTTAGTCTTTTGTGCATCGTATGTAAATGTTGCCATTTTAGTATCGGTATTCCAATCTACTTTAGCCAGTTTTTTGCTATTCCCAGCCTTTTCGATCGTTTCTTTACACATATCACAGTTGCCGTAAATCTTTACAGTAGCTGTTTTTGCATCTTTAATTTGGGCTTCGCATGCCGTGAATGATAGCAATACAACCATTGCCACCAATATTTTTGATATTGATCTATACATTATTTTTAATTTTTGAAAGGAGTTGTTTCTGCTCCGTACTTTATTTGTAATTGTTTTTCTGAAAGGTTTTACCTTCAATACGACAGACTTATGGCTGTACAGGAATAAAATTACGCTATTTTTGGCAGAAGCCAAAGAGAATGGAAACCGGAAGAAAGAGTGGCTTCGTGGTGGTAAAATACTTTTTTCTCAGTAACGAAACCAAAGAAATTGCCTTTGATTTCTATATCATTAAAAGATAGTACGCTATACTGCATTGTGGAAGTTGTGCAATTTGACTGCCCACATTTTCCTTCACAGCCTTTCTGGCCTTGGCCGGATTCTTTGCTTTTTTTACAGCAGTCTTTTTTCTGTGGTGTGGCTTTCTGTTCTTTTTTGCAACAGGATTTTTCGATTTTTGCCCCACACGCATAACTCACGCCGGGCAGCAAAAAAACAGCCAGCAGCAACAGCAATACTAAGGTGTGAAACTTTTTCATTTGGTACCAATAACGACACAAAATTAGAAAAATTATACCAATAGAGCCTTAAAAATGAGTTAAAAAAAACAAGGCTTTTCCCACGCACTGAAAAAACATCCTGGTTTCTCCTAGTACTAAAAATCCTGGCAAAACACACTCCAAAACACTTTGTTGACAAAAGTAAATTAGCAACCAAATTGCTCTTTCTTTAAAATAACAATAACATTTTATTCAATACTATTGTTTTTTTTCAATTATCCGTATCTTTGGCTGAAACATTACAACCCCAAAGTCATGTTCAAAAACAAATGCAAATTCAGGTTCTTAACCTTCGTTTTCCTGCTATTGCTCCCCACTATATCCATAGCGCAGGGAAATTCGAAAATAGTATGCGAGGCTTTAATCGAAAAAGGCAAGGAAGCGCTTAACAAAAACCAGTATTCCCGCTCACTGCAATTACTGACAGATGCGCTTAACCTGGCCAAAAAGAACGATTGGGGCAGGCAGCAATTCCTGGCATTAAACAATATTGGAGCAAATTATTATATGCTGCTCGAACATGGCGAAGCGCTAAATTATTATCTGGAGGCCTATACTTTGGCCATAAAAAAATTAGGGACAAAAGAAGAAATGACCGTATTGAACAATATTGCCATTCTTTATTTTGAAGAAGAAGATTACCCCAAAGCCAATGATTATTTTAAAAGAGCATACAAAATCGCCAAAGAACGCAAAGACTTTGTAAAAATAGGGTTGTATGCCGTAAACCTGGGAAATTCGGCCAACGGTACCGGCAATTACAAACTGGGTAGGGCTTATTTTAATGAAGCATTGCCTCTTTTGACCGGAAAAGAAGAATTCCTCACCCTGGCAAAAATAGGGCTCTGCGCCTGTGACCTCAATGACGGCAAGTCGGAACAGGCCAGGAAATCTGCGGAAGAATTACTCAAAACGGCCAAAAGCCTGGATTTCAATGAAACCGGAATTTTACTGTACACAGTCATCGCAAGAGCATACCTTAATGAAAACAAACTTGACAAAGCCCAGGCCTATGTAGCCAAAGTACTCTCCCTTAACCCAAGCCCTAAAATGAAACTGGATGCGTTTGGGGTGATGTCTGAAATCCATTTCCGGAAAAAGAACTACCAGACTGCTTTTCAGTACAAAGATTCCATTATCAAGACCAATAAAAACCTCGACAAGGCCAAAAACAGCAAATTCTATGAAAACAGCAAAGTAAAGCTGGGGATCATCAATTATAAAAACCAATTGACCGTTAATGAAAACAGGCGGATCAACGAACGGAAAATATTCTACTCTATCATTGCAGGTATCTTAATTATCGTGATTTCCGTTATTTGGGTTTTGAGAAGTTTATCCATCAAATACAAACAGCGGAAAATCATTGCCGAAAGGGACCGCAAGATTCTCGAACTGGAACTCATAAAAAAGAACAACGAATCCCTGCAATTTGAAAAAGAATGCAGCGAAAACAAAACCATTTTGCTGTCTGAACAAGAACGGCTGAAAAAAGAAATAGAGCTAAAAAATAGGAAATTATCTGTTAAAGCGTTATATTTATCCGGAAGGAACCAAATGATCGAGAACATTCTCTCCGAGCTTTCACGATTGGCACAGGTTTCCAAAAACAACGTACTGATTACGCAAATGGAATCATTAAGGAGCCATCTTGACCTTAACAATGACTGGAATGATTTTGTAACGCATTTTGAAGAAGTCAACCAAGGTTTCCTCACTGCCCTAAAAACAAAACACACCAATCTTTCCGTAAATGATATCCGCTATATTTCGTATATTTATATGAACCTGAACAACAAGGAAATTGCTTCCATGCTTAATATTTCCCAGGATTCTTCCCGAAAAAGGAAGGAAAGGATCACCTCAAAAATGGAATTGCCGGACAGCGTAAACCTTTATGATTACTTGGCTTCGCTACATTAGTCACAATTTATCCGGCCTTGTGTCACAAATTATACTGCTCTAAGTTAAGGTTGTTTGTTTGGTTATTTCAATATTTGGGCAACTATAACCGAAACCAACTAGACTATGAAAAAAATTACTTTATTGTTGACGTCATTTTTGGCGTTTGCCTATCATGGCTATGCACAATTCAGCGACAGCTTCGAGGCTGGGATCCTTTCCTCCTGGACCGTCATCAACGGTGGCGATGCAAACGGATGGGAAGCCTGGGAAGATGACACACTGCCAATTAGCGCCCATACCGGGAGCCATATTGTACGGATAAGCTATTCTTCAGACGCACACGATGATTATTTGATCACGCCTCAATTTACAGTAACGGCGGCAAGCAACCAATTGTCGTTATGGGGCAGTAATCTTTCCGATACGTTTCCTGAAAATTTCGACATCCTGATTTCAACAACAGGAACGAGCCCTGCTAATTTTGCCGGGATTATCACCTCAGGAGTTACTCCTCCTACACAAACATGGCAAAAATACACCTATAACCTGAATGCTTACTTAGGGCAAACAGTGTATATCGCCTTTCGTTCCACTACGACCAACCTGAATGAACTGTACCTGGACGACATTACGGTCAATGCTATACCTTTAGCCCCTCCTGCCTGCATTACCAATCCGGTTTCAACCATAAATCCTACTTGTGGAAATTTTGCCTCTTCGATTGCATGGGACGCGTCAACCGATGCAGACGGATATTACCTGACTATCGGTACTACTCCGGGAGGAACGGATATTGTAAACAGCCAGGACGTGGGTTTAAGCACTACCTACACACTAAACAACCAAACTCCCAATACCACCTATTATTGGAAAGCGGTTCCTTACAACATTATCGGCCCGTCAACAGGATGCCCTGCCAACAGTTTTACTACAGCCGCAGCACCTTGCTATTGTGCTCCTAATCCAAGTTCCGTAGACGGTTCAGGGATAACCAATGTGACCATGGGGACCATAAACAACACCACTACGACAGAAACCAATAATTACGGGGATTACAGTGCCATGATTACCGATGCATACCAAGGTTTAAGCATGCCAATCGCTATTACTTACGAGACCGGCTACACCTATGAAACAAAAATCTGGATTGACTGGAACAATGATTATGATTTTGAAGATGCCGGTGAAGAAGTCTATTCCGGCACTTCTTCCGCAGATATCCCGACCACACTGACTGTCCCTTACATCATTCCTGCTTCAGCTCCTTTAGGCCACCACAGGATGAGGATTGGAGGCCAGGACAGCGGTCCGGTAATCCCTTGCTATGATGAAAGTTACGGTTCTTTTGAAGATTATACCATCAATGTAACCGTAGCCACTTGTACTCCACCCGCTGCAACCAAAACAGTTACTTTCGATTGCCCTAACAATCAATTCTTTGTTCAGGCAAATATCACAGCACTGGGAAGCGGCACGCCTTCCATAACCGACGGTACCACCAACTGGCCGGTAACAGCAACCGGCAACATGCAGGTAGGTCCTTTCCCTTTCGGGACACCGGTTACATTAACATTACAACATGGCAGCAATGCGGTTTGCAATATCCCTTTGGGAACAATCAGCTACGAGGCTTGCCCTCCGACAAATGACGAATGTTCCAATGCCATAGCCCTTACTCCTGGCGCCAATTACCTGGACCATATCGTAAACGGATCCAACGCGGCAGCGACAGCCTCTTCAGAAGCAAGCACTACATGTTTTGGATTGTTCGGAGGAGATCTCTGGTATAGCGTTGTTGTTCCGCCAAGCGGCAATATTACCATTGAAACAGGTGATACCACAGCAGGAGGTGCCCCGGCATTTGATTCTGTAATTTCAATATATTCCGGAACTTGCGGATCGTTAACCCATATAGATTGTGACGATGACGGTGCCGATACAGGATCGTATTCCTTAAAATCACTTACAGGCCAAACTCCCGGATCGACTTTATATATCCGTGTCTTCGAATACTTCAACGATAACGTAGCAGAATTCGGGATTGCCGCCTACGATGCTTCTTTAAGCACTCCAGACTTTACCAATGCTCCTGGTTTATCTTCTTATCCAAATCCTGTGAAAGACGTGTTGAACCTATCCTATTCTTCCACCATTTCAAAAATTGCCATATACAATTTGTTGGGCCAGGAAGTTTTAAGGCAGGACATTAATGCAGCTCAATCGCAGGTCGATGTATCGAAACTGGCCAGCGGCACCTATTTAGTAAAAGCGGAAGCAGATGGTTTGCAGAAAACCCTGAAAATCGTAAAATCAAATTAATTTATTTTTTTTTAGTGTCTAAAATGATGGGCATCAATGAAGATTCTTATTTTCCTGATGCTTCTCATTTTAAAATATAATGACCAATCCTGCAGGTTTCTTAAGAAAAACACCCTGCAGGATTAAATCAAACAGAATAGCATGGAAATAAGCAAAAAACTATTAGTGGTAATGGATGACACAATTTTTGGCTCAGCATTACAAGATTATCTTTTAGCAAAAGGTTTTGACGTTACCTTAACCAAAAACGGAATGGATGGATTCGAAATGTTTCGGAAAAACAAATATGATTTATGCATTATCGATATGATGATGCCTTATAAAGACGGCTTTACATTAGCCCGGGAAGTTCATGAAAAAAACAAGGAAGTGCCAATTATTTTCCTTTTGGGGAAATCGGTACAGGAAGATGTCCTGAAAGGATACAAGGCTGATGCCGATGATTTTATCAACAAACCTTTTGATTCTGACGTGTTAGTCACAAAAATCAAAACCATCATACAATATAAACTTTTGGAATCCAGGAGGAAATTGAATAATGTTGAATTTAAGATTGGTGAATTCGTATTAAATACAAGCAACAGGCTTTTGCATTTTACAGGAAAAGAACCCGTAAAATTATCTCCAAAAGAGAACGAATTGCTAAAAATGCTCGCCCTTCACGAAAACAGCCTGATGGTACGGGAATTGGCACTAATCAAAATCTGGAGAGACAACAATTATTTCACTTCCAGGTCCATGGACGTGTACATAGCCAAATTACGCAAGCACCTTAAAGCAGACCAAAATGTAGAAATCCTTAACATCCACGGAGAAGGATTCTGCCTTGCAACCGAAAATGTCCTTGTCTGACAGACATTCACGATAATCCCTAAAACACCGGGTAGTTTAACAAATAATTTTTGGTGTTTAACAGAAGGTAGGGCCACTTAATGGGGGTGGTCCTGCCTTTCTTCATTTAAGAAGAAGAAAGAACAAAGAACAAAGAACAAAGACATAGCTCCTTCCTTAATCTTTCCAAGTCCTCCATCCCGCCCTCACAGCATAATCCGTAGAAAACAACAAGTCATGAAGCGGCAGCGTTCCGCATAGTCGAGTCGGAACGACGAGCGGTTCGGGACGTGGAGCGCAATGACGCGGTAGTTTTCAGGATTGTGCTGTGCAGGCTTGATTTTTGGTACTTTGTATCAAGACAAAGTACAAGAAAGTAAAGGTTTACAGAGATTCCTCCTTCGTCGGAATGACAAACGTTGCGTAATCTTGTCATTCCGACGAAGGAGGCACGAGCGTAAAGAACTGACGAGGTAAACCTCCCCAATCTTTCCAAGTCCTCCTTTCGTCCTCGCATTCGTAGGCGAGCGTCAGAAAGTCGAAGTATCCGTAAAAAGAAATGCTGTCTGAGCGAAGCGAGTTCATTTCTTTTAGGATGCAAGACGTATCTGACCGCCGAGAATGCAAGACTTGACCTTTTGTTTCTTTTGTGTCAAGACAAAAGAAAAATAAAAAACAATCAGGCTTGATTTTTGGTACTTTGTATCAAGACAAAGTACAAGAAGAAAGAGTCAAGAAGAAAGAGTCAAGAAGAAAGAGTCAAGAAGAAAGAGGACATCATTAAGAAACAATAAGTTTTAAGAGATTCCTCCTTCGTCGGAATGACAAGTGTAAAGAGATGTTTCCTTCATCAACATCACAAGATTATGGATAGTTTAGTTTACAATACTCCCCAATCTTTCCAAACACTCCACTTCGCCCTAACAGCACAATCCCACATCGTTTTTACCATACATTACAACTTACACTTAAAGCGCAACTAGAATGCCGTTTGAATGCAGCTAAAGCACACTTAGAGTGCAGGATGTAGTATGGATCTAGTATGGATGTAGTATCCCTAAGTGCATCCATACTGCCAACCAACTGCTTTTCCAATAGCCCCAACAATCAGCCAAATCCAAATATGTTCCTAAATTATCCCGGTACAATTGTTAATTATCAATGGAGTAAGTATCTTTGCCTAAACAACAACACAATGAATTATTTCTCTTCCGATTTCAAATTAGGCATACTCGGCGGTGGGCAGTTAGGCAAAATGCTCCTGGCGGAAACACAGAAACTGGACATTCAAACCCTTGTCCTTGATCCCAGTAATGAAGCTCCTTCCCGCTTTAGCTGTACCCTTTTCCAACAAGGCAGCCTAATGGATTACGATACCGTCTACGAGTTCGGCAAAAAAGCCAGCTTGCTTACTATCGAAATTGAAAATGTAAACCTCGACGCTTTAGACCAGCTGGAAAAAGAAGGATTGCCGGTTTTTCCATCTCCCAAAACACTGCGCCTGATCCAAAACAAAGGCACCCAGAAGGATTTTTATGTCCAACATAACATTCCTACCGCACCACACCAGCGGTTTGAGAGCTTATCCCATCTCAAAACATCCCTTGATAAAAACCTTTTGGCATTTCCTTTTGTTTGGAAATGTGCCCGGTTCGGGTATGATGGCAATGGTGTAAAAATTGTCCGCACCGCAGCCGATTTAAGCAATCTCCCGGAAGTGGAGTGCATTGCAGAAGAAATGGTCCCTTTCAAAAACGAGCTGGCAGTTATCGTAGTCAGGAACGTTTCAGGGGAAATCAAAACATATCCGGTGGTGGAAATGGAATTCCATCCCGAAGCCAATCAGGTCGAATATGTCATCTGTCCGGCCAGGATTAGTACCGAAATCGCCGAAAAAGCGCAAAAAGTAGCCTTGCAAACCGCTGAAGCATTCCAGCATGTTGGCCTTTTGGCAGTCGAAATGTTCCAGACAAAAGACGATGCCATCCTGGTCAATGAAGTGGCCCCGCGCCCGCATAACTCAGGCCATTACAGCATTGAAGCCAGTTATACATCTCAATTCGAGAACCATTTGCGTTCCATATTGAACCTTCCGTTAGGAAATACCGATAGCAAAGTTGCCGGAATTATGGTAAATTTGGTCGGTGCCGAAGGGTTTTCCGGCCAGGTTATTTATGAGAATATCGAAAAGATCATGGCCATAGACGGAGTAACGCCCCATATTTACGGGAAAAGGGAAACGCGTCCTTTCCGGAAAATGGGGCATGTAACCATTGTCAATCAAAATATGGCAGAAGCAAGGCAGATTGCCGAAGAAGTAAAAAACACCATAAGAGTCATTTCTTAAAAACCAGTATCCATTTTAAATTTTAAATGAATCTTTACATTCAAAAATTTATAATTCAAAAACAAGCCAATGAAAGTAGCCATAATAATGGGCAGTATTTCCGACATGCCTGTCATGCAGGAAGCCATCGACATCCTTAAAAATTTCAACATCGAAACCGAAGTTGACATCGTTTCAGCACACCGTACACCTGAAAAACTGTTTGATTTCAGTAAAAACGCACATACACGTGGCATTTCGGTAATTATTGCCGGAGCCGGAGGAGCAGCGCATCTTCCCGGAATGGTCGCTTCGATGAGCCCACTTCCTGTTATTGGCGTACCGGTAAAATCAAGCAATTCCATTGACGGCTGGGATAGCGTCCTGTCTATCCTGCAAATGCCCGGTGGTGTTCCTGTAGCCACAGTGGCCCTGAACGGCGCGAAGAATGCCGGCATATTGGCCGCACAGATTATCGGCAGCCATGAAGCATCCGTTTTAAACAAGATCATCAGTTATAAGGAAGAGCTCAAGCAAGCTGTGATTACGGCTTCTGCCAACCTTAAATAATAAAAAAAGCTCCTAAAGTGGTATTGGAGCTTTTTAGGAAACACAAACTAAATATCGATGGGTTAAATCGGTATCTACTCGTCTTTTTAGATTCGTATGTAATTAAATAGTAACGAATTGACTATCATTATTCAAATATAAAATTACTTTCGACATGCCACAAATAAAATCGATGAAATACGTAAAATTATGAATATTCTTACCAAATACTTTGATACAAAGCACAATACGGCGCCTTTCTCAAAGATCAAAACCGAACATTTTGCCCCTGCCATTACAGAAGCCATCCAAATGACGCGAAAGGATATAGACGCTATTACCAGCAATCCTGAAGCGCCTACTTTTGAAAATACGGTGGAAGCCCTGGAGTTCTCAGGGCAAACCCTGGACAGGATAAACAGCATTTTCTTTAACCTGAATTCGGCCGAAACCAGTGATGAAATGCAGAAAATAGCCCAGGACATTTCTCCCTTGCTAACAGAATTGAGCAATGACATTACTTTAAACAGCGCCTTATTCGAACGTATAAAATCAGTCTACAACCAAAAAGACGGCCTAGGCCTGAATACCGAACAAAACATGCTCTTGGACAAAAGTTACAAAAGTTTCTCCCGGAACGGGGCGCTCCTGGCGGAAGAAAAAAAGTCCCGCCTGCGCGAAATCGATACCGAATTGGCAAAACTAATGCTGACTTTTGGCGAAAATGTTTTGGCTGAAACCAATAATTACCAACTTCACATTACCAACGAGGCCGATTTGAAAGGTTTGCCCGAAGGAACTGTAGAAGCCGCCCGTTCTTTGGCCAAAAGCCACGAAAAAGAAGGCTGGATCTTTACCCTGGACCATCCAAGTTACCTACCCTTTGTTACCTACGCCGACCAGCGGGAACTGCGCAAGGAAATAGCCATTGCTTTTGGCAGCAAAGCCTTCCAGGGGAATGCTTATGACAACCAGGAAAATGTCTTAAAGATTGCCAATCTTCGCCACGAACGCGCCAATTTATTAGGTTACGAGACCCACGCCCATTTTGTTTTAGAAGAACGCATGGCACAGACATCCGGAAAAGTAACCTCTTTTTTGAATGATTTGTTAACCAAGGCCAAACCGGCTGCCGAAAAGGAATTCTCCCAACTCACCGCTTTTGCCCAAAAACTTGACAATATCGATCAGCTGCAGAAATGGGACGGCGCTTATTATGCCGAAAAACTCAAACAGGAGCTTTTCAACCTCGATGATGAGAAACTAAAACCATATTTCAAGCTGGAGAATGTCCAGAATGGAGCTTTTACCATTGCCAACAAACTCTTCGGGCTTACCTTTACCGAGGTTTTCGATATTGACAAATACCACGAAGATGTGCATACTTTTGAAGTAACCGATGCCAATGGAGGCCTGGTAGCGGTTTTCTATTCCGATTTCTTCCCCAGAAAAGGAAAACGCAACGGCGCCTGGATGACTTCTTTCAAACCTCAATACAAAAAAGGCAACCATAACGAAAGGCCACATGTTTCTATTGTTTGCAATTTTACCAAACCAACAGAAACCAAGCCTTCCCTTCTGACTTTTAACGAAGTCACCACTTTATTCCACGAATTCGGGCACGCGCTCCACGGTATGCTGGCCAACACGACTTACCCAAGCTTGTCGGGCACTTCCGTATATTGGGACTTTGTGGAACTGCCAAGCCAGGTTATGGAAAACTGGTGTTACGAACCTGAAGCTTTGGCCTTGTTCGCAACACATTACCAGACAGGCGAAATTATCCCGCAGGAATATGTCGAAAAAATCAAGGAAAGCGCCAGTTTCCTGGAAGGCATGGCCACATTGCGCCAATTGAGTTTCGGGTTGTTGGACATGGCTTTCCACAGCAAAGACCCGAGTGGCATTCAAAATGTCAAAACATTTGAGAAAACCACCATGGAAGATACCGCATTATACCCAGATGTAGCAGAAAACTGCATGAGCGTCTCTTTCTCCCATATTTTCCAAGGAGGCTATTCGTCTGGCTATTACAGCTACAAATGGGCAGAAGTCCTTGATGCTGATGCTTTTGCTTATTTTCAGGAGAAGGGAATTTTCAATAAAGAAGTAGCAGACAAATTTAAAGACAATGTGCTTTCGCAAGGCGGCACAGACCATCCTATGACATTATACAAACGCTTCAGGGGCCAGGAACCTAAGCCGGAAGCCTTATTGAAACGGGCTGGACTGATCGCTTCATAACACTCAAAGCCAAGGCATTAGTGCTTTGGCTTTATTTTTTCAAATTAACTTTCATTTTTTTTTGAAAGTTTAAAAACTTTTATTTACCTTTGACTTATGCAATTCAACGAAGCCAAAAATAAATTTGTACAAACATGGGGCGCTCTAGGTTCACAATGGGGCATCAATAAAACGATGGCCCAGATCCATGCCCTGCTCATGATTTCCAACGAACCGGTTTCTATGGAAGATATCATGGAAGAATTACAGATTTCAAGGGGAAATGCCAGTATGAATATCCGGGCTTTGATGGATTGGGGCATTGTTTACAAAGAATACAAAGCCGGCGAACGCAGGGAGTTTTTTACAGCTGAAAAAGATTTGGATGAACTGGCGGTGAAAATTTCGCGGGAAAGGAGCAAAAGGGAAATCAAACCGGCACTTAAGGTGCTCAAGGAAGTTTCCTCCATTGAAGCCAACCAAACGGAAGAAGAAAGGCATTTTGTAGCCCAAACCACAAAATTGTATGATTTTGTTTTAAAAGCCGACAATGTCCTGGACAAAATCACGGAATACAAAGACAATTGGCTGACCAAGCTGGTTGTAAAAATCATGAAATAGTTCGTATTGACAACTTATTGCTAAAAAAATTTAAATCAAACTTTCATTTTTTTCTGAAAGTTTAAAATAAACAATAAAATTTAAAACCATGAGTTTCTTATCTGCAAAATGGAAAAACCTGATTATGGCAAATTATGTCATCAATCCTGATCATGTAACAAAATACCTGCCCGCCGGCACTGAAATCGATTTATGGGAAAATAAATGTTATGTCAGTTTAGTCGGTTTTAGGTTTGAAGACACAAAAGTTTTAGGGTTTAAAATCCCAAAACATACTGATTTTGAAGAAGTAAACCTTCGGTTTTATGTAAAACGATTTGAAAACGGCACCTGGAGACGCGGCGTTGTCTTTATCAAGGAGATTGTTCCCAAAGCAGCGGTCACTTTTATAGCCAATACGTTTTACAAAGAAAATTACCAGACATTTTCCATGGAACATACAAACAAGCTGGAAGCGGAAATACGAACGGTTATCTATCATTGGGAAAACTATTCCATCGGCGTAAATGCATATGATTTCGCTACGGCAATCGATGCAGATCCTGAAGCAGAATTCATCGCAGAACATTATTTCGGGTACACCCGATACGATTCAAAAACAACTTACGAATACGAAGTGAAACATCCCAAATGGAATCAATACCATATCAAGAATTATGCTATCAATGTTGATTTCAGCGCTGTTTACGGCCGTGATTTTGAATTTTTGAATCAAATGCAACCCAATTCGGTCTTTCTGGTCGACGGTTCTGAAATTTCAGTTGAAAACAAACGAAAAATAACGCTATGAAAACGCTCAAACACCAAACCTTGCTGTATGACCAGGACTGCCCTCTTTGCCAGGCCTATACTTCTGGTTTTATAAAAACCGGGATGCTGGATAAAAACGGTAAAAAACCGTTCACAGAAATTACTCAGGAAGAATCCCTTTTTATTGATATTGAAAGGGCTGCCAATGAAATTGCCTTGATCGACACCCAAAACAAAACAGCCCTTTACGGGATTGACAGCTTATTGAAAGTAATAGGCAATTCGTTTCCGCTGGTAGAAACCATCGGGAAAACAAAACCTGTTCACCTGGCTTTACGGAAATTCTATTCTTTTATTTCCTATAACCGAAAAGCCATTATTCCGGGGCCTTATGCAACAAATACAAAATTGAAGTGTGAGCCAACTTTCCATTTCGGGTACAGGTTTCTTTATATTGTTTTTGCCCTGGTTATGACCAGTGTTGCCTTATTCCAGTATTTTAAAATGCTTCCGTTGCTCCCTCACGGCAATTATATAAGGGAATGTATCCTGGCCGCTGGGCAACTCATTTTCCAAGGCGTTTTCCTGCTTAAAAAAGACAAAAAAACAATTGTGGCCTATTGGGGCAATTTAATGACCGTCTCTCTTTTCGGATCATTGTTATTGCTCCCTATTCTCCTGCTAAATACCATAATCGCCGTTAACGAATATGTTGTCCTGGCTTGGTTTGGAATAACGGTTTTGCTCATGCTAAAAGAACATTACAGAAGAATAGGGCTTCTTAACCTTCCGAAATACCTTTCCCTGACCTGGATACTGTACCGTCTAATCGCTTTATTTTTCATCTTAAACACATCACTATGAACAAACTGATAATTGCTGCAGGCACAGGCTTCCTGGGCCAGGTCCTCACCGATCATTTCAAAAATGCTTTTGACCAAATAGTCATCCTTACCAGAGGGAAATCAAAAACAATCGGCGGGGTAAGATATGTAAACTGGGATGCCCAAACCATGACCGGATGGGAAACCGAGCTGGAAAATGCCGACGTATTAATCAATCTTGCAGGAAAATCTGTGGATTGCCGTTATACGGAGGAGAACAAAGCCGAAATCCTCGCTTCCAGGATACAAAGTACCCAAATCCTGAACCAGGCTGTCATCGGCTGCAAAAACCCGCCAAAACAGTGGCTGAACACCTCTACCTCAACCATATACAGGCATTCTGAAGACCAGCAAATGGATGAAACCAATGGAGAAATAGGCGATGATTTTTCTATGAATGTGGCCAAAGCATGGGAAGAAGCCTTTTTTGGGACCGAAACACCTCAAACAATAAAAACAGCTTTGCGGACTTCTATTGTTTTAGGCAAAAACGGAGGTGCTTTTTTACCTATAAAAAACCTGACAAGGCTAGGGTTTGGGGGAAAACAGGGAAACGGAAATCAATTTATCAGCTGGATACATGAAAAAGATTTTGCCCGGGCCATCCATTTCATTATCGAAAAAAAGATTGCCGGAATCCTGAATATTGTTTCACCGGAACCTGTCCGGAATAAAGATTTCATGAGGTTATTGAGAAAAGAAATGAAAATGCCTTTCGGGACAGTGATTACCAAATCAATGCTGGAATTCGGGGCTAAAATTATCGGGACTGAAACCGAATTGGTCCTGAAAAGCAGGAATGTGATCCCAAAACGGTTGCAGGAAAACGGGTTTGAATTTACGTTTGATACGCTACAAAAAACCTTCCGAAATCTTTTGAAAAATGACTAAAATCGAAATACACACCACCATAAAAGCCTCAAAACAAATTGTTTTCGATATTTCCAGGAATATTGACATCCATCAGCAATCTGCAGGCCAATCAAATGAAAAAGCCATAGGCGGTGTAACCTCCGGAGTAATTAATTATGATGAAACTGTCACTTGGAAAGGCAAACATTTTGGCATCTACCTGACTCATAAAAGCCGGATTACGGCCATGTCGCTTTATGATTATTTTACAGATGAAATGGAAGAAGGGGCTTTTTCGTATTTCAGGCACGAACATTTTTTTTCGGAAGAAAACGGAATTACCCTTATGACCGACAAGTTGGCGTATAAAACTCCTTTTGGGATTGCGGGAAAATTATTCGATCTTTTATTCCTGGAAAAACATATGCGCCGTTTTATTACCGAAAGGAATTCGGTCCTGAAAGACCTCTCCGAGAAATGCCAGCAACAGCAATAAAAAGAAACCGCTTTTGATTTTTTATCCAAAGCAGTTTCTATTCTGCATTTTATAAACCCGGCGCCAATAAGGTTTTATATTTGTCCTTATTGAGCAACCGCAGGTAAAAATAACCGGTTCCGGCAATACCGACCATCAGTCCCGGTGTATATTGGTTGGTATTCAAACCCGTAGGCCAGGAAACAGCATTGTTTTGGTATTTTGCAATTCCGGCAGTTCCTACCGTTTCGGCCAGTTTTTGGTATTCCGGACCTCCGCAGTCGAGCAGGACTTCGGCATTTCCTGCAATACCGTGGCACAAAGAATAATTGGTATTGTTCAGGTTATCCATGACCGTATGGTAAATATTTTTAGCCGTCGTAATCAAAGCAGTATTCATTTCCTGTACAAAAACGTCTTCGGCTTTAATCTGATTCGCTTTTAGCCTCGATATGGTAATGCCCGGCGCTCCATGGCACCATGCCAATCCGCATACATTTGCCGATGGCTGGCTAACCCCATCCCTGAAATCGGGCCAGTTTTGCTGTGTCGCATCAAAAGAATGTCTTTCGTAATTAAATCCGCCGGTGGCTCCCTCAAGATATGTAGTATTTCCGGTCACGCCATACAATTGCAGCAAGGCAAGGGCCATTCCTGAAGATCCGTGGGAAAATCCCGTCAGGTTTTTTTGGGAAGGGACTGTAGCCCAAGACCATACTTCATTATTTTTGACGGCGGCATCACATAACAAATTGCCTAATACAATGGCTTTGTCCAAGAATTCCTGTTTTTTGAATTCTTTATGAGCATCGATAAGAACTGGTATTGTCCCGGCCACACCACTAATCACATCGATTTGGTGCGATTGAAGGGCAGCGGTAGCAATACTGTCCAAAAGACGGATCCCTTCTTCTACCCAATCTGTCCTGCCTACTTCTTTTCCGACAGTAATCAATGCCGCGGCAATACCGGGCTTTCCGGCATAAAACCCGTGATCAGGAGCATCATGCATCGTATCTTTTACTTGCTGGATGCTTCCTTCAATGGTTTTGAGCAGAATAGGGTCTTTGGTTTCAGCATATAAGGCCGAAAGAAAAAGGGCAATGCCGGAAGTACCGGAATACACATCAGGCCCGAAAGTCCTTATGACAGGCTGGAATTGTCCATCCAAAGGTTCGATGGAATAACCTTGCCAATTGCATGAATCGCCATGCCAAATGCTGGATTTCATTAACTGGCAGCCAATATTCCAGGCGGCTTCAAGGAAATTATTTCTATTTATCTGATCCATATGTATTAATTTTTATTGAATAAAATCCGTGATCCTTTATTTAAAAAAGGCGTAGAAGGCTGTATTCCTTTTGTAAGGAATGCTGCCCCGATTTGTTGAATAAGTACTCCAGGCCTTTGCTCTCCAGGCATGGAACCGATTAGTGTTTCGGCTACTATCCCTACTCTGTTCATCCCGAAACTTTCCTGTGTGTTAGGGCTTTCTGCAATACCGACACCTTTGCCGTACTGATAGGTAAAAAGCGGCACGTCATCCTCTAGGTATCCGCTCATTATGGTGCAGATTTCGGGCAACAGCAAATTGACCATAGGCATCATATTGTCTTCGATGTACAATACCGCCGCGTCCCGCCTAAAATAATAATCCGGATGGTTAAGGCATTTAAAAAGAAAAGGAATGTTATAATGATTCAATTTCCTGGTGATATTGTCTATCAGTACAGCCGCACCATTACTGGTGATGTTCCAATAAATGCGGGTCAGTTTACCGGTAAGGTCAAGCGGCCAATTGCTGAACACATAATAAAAGGAAGGTTGTCTCTGCTTGTCTTCTTTCGGGAAGCACACCGTTACGGTTTGCCCTACAACAGGAACGAAGCCTGCCGGCAGGTTTCGCAGTTCGGAGTAACGTACTGTTTTGGTTTGCCCGTTTTTTTGCACTTCAAGAAACCCATTGGAATAATTGTTTTTTATTTGCCAGCCCTGTTCTTCTTTATCCTTACTGTGGTTGCTTTCGGAAAGCAGGCGGACAAATTCATCCGAAGTTGCAGCCATTGCCTCTTTCCTTCTTGAAAAAATTCCTTTCTGATAGGAATCTTTCAAGGCATAACATTCGGAATAAAGTATATTGACCAGGCTTTCTTTCGCTTTTTCAGGCATAATGGCATACTGTTCTCCTCTAAAGGTAATAGTGGAGTCAGAGAGCTGCAATTGCTCAATAAGCTGCGTAAGCTCCTCAAGAATGGATTTATCCTGAAACATAGGTTATAATTTAATATTGAATAATTCATACAATGCCGCCAAAGGATCTTTCAAAACATTGAAAGCAAGCTGGATGCAACGCATATTATTGGCTTCGATCTTAGAATTGAAAGTGATTCCTTCTACACTGGTCTGGATAATGCGTGCCGCTGTAAACTGCATCACTTTGGTCAAAAAAGCAGCGTGTTCTGATTCAGGATACTGCTGCAACCGGATATATTCGTATAAAAAAGCCTGTGCCGAAGGCTGCATGTTTTTAATATCATACGGCTGCATGTATTCCGGCAGCGCCTGGCTATGTGGTTTGTTATTATCAAATCCCAAAAGCCAAGTTGTAACATAAGATTGCATCAGCCCGGCTACGTCCCAAACCGGATCCCCGATATCGGCCAATTCCCAATCAATCAGTTTTTGGGAAAAACCGTTTTCTTTTTCTACAGCCAGGAAATTGATCCATTTGATGTCCCCATGTATGAGGTGTGTAAACTGCCAGGATTTCGCCAGGTTAATCAATTCGTTTTGCAATAACTGGTTTTGCTGTATGAGATTGATGATTTCCGCACTGAATTCATTCCCTACGAAAAACTCATGTGCTTTGTATTTGTCCAGTTGCAGTACCCATGGCAGTAGTTTAGGGAACATTGTCGTGTTCGTTTTTACGTCGGGAACGATATGATAGGTGAATAATATAGAGGCTTGCTCTTTGGCAAGGTTTAAGTCAAAATTTTTAGTGAGCATATAATGCTCGTATAAGTTTTTTGCATCGTGCAATAATTCCGTAACCATTATATTATGCTCGTCATCATAATCCAAAAGCGAGGGAACGATTGCTGCTATAGGCGAAAATTCCTTGCTGTTTTTAAACAAATGATGAGCGCTTATTTCTCTTCGGAACAAATTCCCGGAAACCAAATCAGTCCCCATTTGTTTTACAAAAAGAGAATTTTCAGGCTGTACCAATATCTTCATAATAGTATTCCTGGTTTTTACGGGATGTACCATAAAATTTCCTTTAACAACTGCTTCCTCATTTATAAGCTGTCGTTTTTGTAAGTATTGATAAACCGTATCTGGTGCTAATTGCATAACTAAAGCATTTAAAATTTTTAAAGATAGATCGCAGGATTTTAAGCCCCTGCGATCTATTAAATAACCTCAATACAATTTATCTTAACAGATAAAAGGGATTCCCGTACAACTTACTGTAGGAATACAGCTCAATGTAGGCACACACTGTACAGTAGGCACACATTGGTTAACCGGCAATGTCGGAACTGCCGGTGCACTACCTCCACCGTGTTGTGATGCACAAATAGGTGAAATTCCTGTCACACATGATGTGATCGTAGGAACACACTGGCCTGTTGGCAAACATTGATTGATTGGCAATGTTGGCAAAGCTGCTACATTAGCATTGGCATGGGCGCCACCGCCTTGTTGAGCCAAACAGATTGGAGAAATTCCCGTTACACATGAAGTAATTGTAGGAACACACTGAACTGTCGGGATTGGCAAACATTGTGTGATTGGAATGGTTGGAAAAGCAGCAGCGTTATTCGCAGCACCACCTTGCTGAGCCAAACAGATTGGCGAAATTCCCGTTACACATGAAGTGATTGTAGGAACACACTGAACTGTCGGGATTGGCAAACATTGTGTGATTGGAATGGTTGGAAAAGCAGCAGCGTTATTCGCAGCACCACCTTGCTGAGCCAAACAGATTGGCGAAATTCCTGTTACACATGAAGTGATTGTAGGAACACACTGAACTGTCGGGATTGGCAAACATTGCGTGATTGGAATGGTTGGGAAAGCAGCAGCATTATTCGCAGCACCACCTTGCTGAGCCAAACAGATTGGAGAAATTCCCGTTACACATGACGTGATCGTAGGAACACACTGAACTGTTGGGATTGGCAAACATTGCGTGATTGGAATCGTTGGAAAAGCAGCAGCATTATTCGCAGCACCACCTTGTTGAGCCAAACAGATTGGCGAAATTCCTGTTACACATGAAGTGATCGTAGGAACACACTGAACTGTTGGAATTGGCAAACATTGCGTGATTGGAATGGTTGGGAAAGCAGCGGCATTATTCGCAGCTCCGCCAACTCCGTGTTCTGCACTACAAACAAAAGGAATTCCGGTACAGCTTACTGTAGGAATGCAAGATAATGTAGGAACACATTGTACGGTAGGCACACATTGGTTAACCGGCAATGTCGGAACAGCGGCAGCATTTGCATTAGCACCACCTTGTTGTGCCGCGCAAATCGGAGAAATTCCCGTTACACATGAAGTGATGGTAGGAACGCACTGAACTGTTGGGATTGGCAAACATTGTGTGATTGGAATAGTTGGGAAAGCCGCCTGGTTGTTCAGGTAGTTGTTGTAAATATCTCCTTGCAATAAAGAAGAACCTCCCTGATCATTGCAATCTTTGCAAGAACCACCTAGGGATCCTCCTGCATGCAATGCCAGGATACTTGCAAATTGGCTATCGTCTATATCACTTTGAATACCAGGAAGCGCTATAGGCACCACAAAATGATGGCTATAGTTAAAGCATTTCCATCCTAAGAAAGGAATGTCAACACAAGGGTTTACTCCTAAATCAAAACTGAAGACACCACCTGCTTCGTTAAAATTAGTGATGCTTAGCGTGATTTTGAATTTACTGAATGGCTGCCAAGTGAAACTTACATTAGCATTGAAATTAAAGCTCTTGGTCACATTTCCAAAAGGCGTTTTCAATCCGATGGTAATTGTTACTTGACCTTTAACAGCACTAGCAGATACACACACTCCACAGCCCAGGAAGGTTGGTGAACACCATTCCGCAGCTGCTAAATTGTCATATCCTTCGTATACTGCCCCATTTTCTACGTTTAATAATTTTGACATGATTGTTGTTTTGTTTATTTTGCCTACTCTTTTTTAGGGTTTTTCGGCTTTCTTCCCTGTGGTTTTTGTAATATTACATAACAAACCTATTACGATAAACTAGAATTAAATAGAGCATAAACCCCTGATTTTCAATACAAGTAGAACTACCTGTTCACGAAAAAGCAACTCTTTGGCGAGTTGCCTTTTCTTTTTAAATCGCAATTTGTTTTGGTCTGAAAAAGACAGTTATGATAATTGCATTACAAGCAATTGACGAATCGGCATTTTATGACCAGGTTTGCCCTGATGGAATAAAATCAACCAATACGTGAGGAACTGTTAGGATAGCATCCCAGTTGAAGTAATACTTATCCATGGCAGCGGCACTGTTGATCCATCTTTTGACTCCGTTGGAAACAATATATACGGCAGCAGAGTTATCGGCTTTAGCCAAAACCGCACCATCCGTTATAGGGCTTCCCGTAGCGATGTTCAACAAGTCTGCCTTGATGATATTGCTCCAATCCCTGAAAAGACTGTTGTACGTTTGCGGATTAGGGATCATTTGAAGGTATCCTTCAGGATTTACCAAATATACCGGGCCTCCTTTTAGGGAAGTGAGGCGTAATCCCGCCAAGTCCGGTCTTGGGATCGCTAATGAATCCGGGCTGATTCCTACTGTCAGGCTCATTGGGGTTGTTTTAACCTCAATTTCTTCAACAGGCACATGGTTTTTCGTATTCTGAGAATACGCTTTTCTTTCTTCTGTTTCTAAAAAAGCTGAATTTGACATGATATTTAGATTTATTTCACCTACTCTTTTTTAGGGTTTTTCGGTTTACTCCCTTTGAAGACGAAACTTTTCCAGGTTTCCATCTTTGCTTTTCCTGCATTGATGATTAGTAGTTTCGGTTGTGTTCCGCTTTTATTTTTGAGGTAGATTATTCCTGTAGCACTTGATATAATCATGTAAGCACATGTCGGTTTTCTATATGGAAAATGTATCTTTTCGATAAAAGCGCAAAAAACAAATGGTGCTAGCTTCTTTTGTTTTATGAAGTGAAATTATAGTGATTTTCAAGCTGCTACATAAAAAATGTCATCAGGGATGGAATTCTTGTCATGAATAGCATCAAAGGCACCCATGGAAGATTGAGCGCAAAACAAAAAACCCTTCACGTGCAAGAGAAGGGTTGGCCAAAAGAGGTCGTATAATTATTTGAGTATGTTAAACTTCTTGATGAAGTCCTTGTGTTTTTCGCTAAGGGTCACTTTGTGGTTTCCTTTTAAGATGACCAGGTTGTCATGCATCATTATTTCTTCGATCTTATCGATGTTTACGATAAAATTCCTGTGGGTCCTGACGAATTTGTCTTTCTCCAGAAGCTCGCTTATTTTGGTCAGGGAAATCATAATGACGAATTTTTCAGTTTCGGTGATGATATTGCAGTATCGTTCTTCTACTTCAATGTATAAAATATCGGTGATGAATACTTTTTTGAGGGAATTCTTCTTTTTGATAAAAAGGCAGTCGTTACTGATGACAGTATCCTGGTCGGGGCTGAAAAAAACATCCGTCTGGGCATAAAATTTCTCCACGGCCATTTCGATGGCATACAGGATTTCCAGTTCGTTAAACGGTTTGAGCAAAAAGCTGAAAGGATGCGTCAGTTTGGCTCTTTCAAAAATCTGGCGGTCATTGGAACTGGTCAGGAAAACAAAAGGTTTGGAAATATTGGGCGTGATATTGATCGTTTCGGCAAAAGCAATGCCATCCGGGATTCCGTTCAAAAAAACATCGATAACCACAATATCTACAGGCTTTTTGTAAAATTGGGCCAGGGCATCGCTGTAGCTCGTGGCCACGCCGGCTACCGTATAATTGTTTTCTGTAAGTACTTTTACCAGAGACTCGCTTTCCGCCGGAGTATCTTCGATAATAAGCACACTGACATTATCCATTGTTTTTGTTTTTTTGCAATTGTACAATCATTTTGGTTCCAATACCTTCTTCGCTTTCAATCATTAATTTCCCGTCATTTTTCCGTATCATTGATTTACAGAGCTGCATGCCCAATCCGGTACCTATTTTTTCGCCGTTCCTTTTTTTCGAAAGCAAAACACTTTCGCTCAGCAGCTCCTCTTTCATTTTCTCACTAATCCCCAATCCGGAATCTTCTATGACCAACGTACAGGAATCATCTTCTGTCGGCCGGGTATAAATGGAAATCATGCCGTTTTCTTCCGAAAATTTAATGGCGTTGTCAATTAAATTCCTGAGTATTATTTTTAAAGAACCCTGGTCAGCATACACGAAAACGGTAGTGGGCACTTCATTTTTAAAACTGATGTTTTTATCGAGCATCAGGGGTTTGTAATTGTATTCTATTTGCCTGATGATGGAAAACAAGTGCAACGATTCCTTATGGAAATACATCTGACGGGTTTGGTGCAACGCCCAATTGAGCAAATTATCGAGCAAATTATAAGCCCCGTTCGCCACGGCTTTGTTATTGTGGAGCAGTTTGTCGAGTTCCGTAAAATTCTTGTTTTCCAGGTTTTCCAATAATTTGGCGTTGCTGGTTTTCAAGGCACTTACCGAAGACCTCAAATCATGGCTTACAATAGAGAACAGCTGGTCTTTTGTGGCGTTCAGTTCGTCGAGTTCGTTTTTCTGGGAAAGAATGATCGCATTGCTTTTTATCTTCTGCCTGTAAAAATAAATCCCTGTCCCAAACAGTATGAACAATAAAACCGAAGAAAAGAAAAAACCGTTCCTTTCGGCTATTTTCAACTTGTTTTCGGCGGCAAGGATATCTATTTCCTTTTGTTTTTGCTTTACGGTAAATTTCTTTTCCAATTCGGCAATGGCCCAAACCTTATTCTGGTCGTTTAACGAATCTTTCCAGGTTTCGTATTCTTTACGGTACTGCAAGGCCAAAGGCAGTTTTTTCCGGTTTTCTTCCACTACGGCCATGTTCATGGCGGCGTTTTGTTTCAGCTCGAAATTCTTTGTTTTTTGTGACAGCTGATAGGCTTTTTCAAAATAAGGAATGGCCAGGTCATCTTTATATTGTTCGTAATACAAATTGGCAATATTAATATAGGAACCAATTATCGAAGCCGTATCTTTCTCTTTTTGAAATAGTTGCGTTCCTTTAGAAAAATAGCTTTCCGCTTTATCAAATTTATTGAGGAGCAAATACGAAATCCCTAAATTATGGTATAATGCGCCTTTGTTAAAATCATATATCCGGTTTTCGGGCAATTTTTCGATTTCTTCAAAATAGCGTATGGCATTTTGATACTCATTCAATTCCAATGCAATTTCACCCAAATACAACCTGACTTTATAATGAAAGGGAAACCTATCGGAAATCCGGTTAAATTCCTTCCTGGCTTCCACATGGAGCTTTTTATTCTTAAAACCGAAAGCCCTGAAATAATGGCAAAAATCCCGAATCTCTTCCTTGTTGTCCTTCAGGCTAAGCTGCTTCATGGAATACACTAAAGTAGAATCCCAGTTTTTTTCCAAAAAAAAGGACTGGGCCTTGTAAAAATTTACTTCCGCCTTATATTGAATTCCTTTTTTCCTGATGGCCTCCAGCAGCATTGTACTGTTGGGTTTCCCTTGGGGGAAAAGAGAAAAAGGAAAAAACAGATGGAGCAAAATAATAAGAAACGTAATTTTGAATTTCATCCAGCTTTTTTGTTTTAGCAAAAAATATCCATTTGCATCAGTAACTCTGTATGATCTGTGTTACCGTACCTCTTGATGTCCTTGGGTTCCCATTGTCCGGATCGTTATTTTGAATAATCACGGTAACGTCTATTATATCTTTCGACAATTGGTATTCGTAACAGATGTACCAGGCAAAATAACTTTTAGCATTAGGCAGTATCTTTTTATATTTCAAAAGAAGTTCCAAATTAGGGGCTTCTTCTGGCGAAAGCTCAAAAAGCTCAAAAGAATCGTTTTCCAGTTCGTCCGGCAAAAAAGCCATTATCTTAACATTCATGTATGGCACATCTCCCTGGGTTACTACCTCTGCAGACACCAATGGTGACAAAAGCCATTCCGGGTTTATCAAGCCTTCAATAGTGATGGCCTGCTCGTTCATCCGGGAAATCTGGACAAGTTTTAAAGGAGGCAGAACAGTTGTTTCATTTGTAGTAGTATTATTCATGGTATTTCAATTTTAGCGGTTAATAAATGTCCTGTTTGTAAGGAAAATACTCGAAGTTAAAAGTAATTTTTTTATTTAAAATATCGATTGTTTTGTAGGAATTATTTGCCCTTTGGCCAAAACGCCCCGGGTTTTATTTTTATAGAAGGTAAAAAGACCCGCCGTTAACCGGAAAACAAGCAAAATGTCAGATCTATTGGAACAGGATGACCAGTAACCACCAAAAAACCGGAACGCTTTCCACCCAAAAGGAAGTATAATAATCCGATCGTTTGGGATTGGAGAAAAGCGTAAAAAGCGCGAGAACACTTATTAAAATCAAATTGATCCAGAGCTGGTGCACCTGAAAATCGCTTTTAAAAAATTCCAGTCCATAAAAAGGAAGCAGTAAAAGCAGGTTCAGCATCTTGGTTTTCTGGACTCCCAGGCGTTGCGGAACGGTTTGAAGCGAAAGATCGTCGTTTTTCAAATCGATAATCTCAAAAATAAGTATCAGGATGATAACCAGTAAAAAACGTTGGCAAAACTTAAGCCAGACATCGCCCGAGAGCGGCAGCCCCGCATTGATTACCGGCAAAAACAACGTAATTCCCGCCCAGCAGAACGCCACGATATAAATTTTTACACCGGCCCAATTCCGGGCATTGCCAATTTTCGGAAAAAAAGGCAACGTGTAAAGCATGGTCAGTGCCAAAAATCCTATGGCAACCCCTTTTGTTGCGGTTTCCAGCAGGAAAAAACTATAACCGGCCGCCAGGAAAGAGACAACGCTCAACGCCACGATAACTTTTAACTGGCTGCTCATCCTTAGCTTTTTGGCCCGTGCCAAAGCATCGTATTTTACAAAATTGTACCCGACGATAGTGCCAAAAAAAGCAAAACAGGCCATCGGGGCATCATATGAAATATGGAAGAAATAAAAAGTCATCCGGACCAGGGCATAAACCGCCAGGGCCACGTGAATACTTCCGTTGATATAAATGTCGAGGGTTTTCTTAAGTAGTTGCATCCTTACAAAAGTAATCAATCTGTTAACAAGTTCCATTTCCAGTTAAAAAATCTGCCAAAAATTGGCGTTAAAAAACAAGAATATTAGGATATTAATAATTATTTTTGTTCGCTTTAAAACACAACACAAAATTTCGTTTGCGGTAATTCGGAATTTCCTCAAACACATAACAAACAGTACACAAACTGATGAAAACAGATGCATTTGCTTTAAGACACATTGGCCCGAGAGAATCGGATCAACAACACATGTTCAAAACCATTGGCGTTACAGACATGACACAATTGCTTTATGAAACTTTTCCAGATGGAATCCGTTTGAAAAACGACCTGCAATTGGATCCTGCCATGACTGAATATGAGTATTTAACCCACATCTCGCAGTTAGGCGCAAAAAATAAAGTATTCAAATCCTATATCGGTTTGGGTTACCATCCGGCGATCGTGCCTCCGGTTATCCAAAGAAATATTTTTGAGAACCCGGGCTGGTATACCGCCTATACGCCTTATCAGGCAGAAATCGCGCAAGGCCGTCTGGAAGCTTTGTTAAACTACCAAACCACGGTAATCGAATTATCCGGAATGGAAATAGCCAATGCTTCGCTTCTTGACGAAGGGACAGCTGCAGCAGAAGCCATGGCTTTATTATTTGACGTTAGGACTCGCGACCAAAAGAAAAACAACGCTAATAAATTCTTTGTTTCCGAAGAAATATTGCCGCAAACGCTTTCTGTTTTGGAAACACGTTCCACACCTATCGGTATTGAATTGGTGGTAGGAAACCATGAAACTTTCGATTTTTCAGAAGACTTTTTCGGAGCCATCCTGCAATATCCGGGCAAATACGGACAAGTTTATGATTATGCGGGCTTTATCAGCACTGCAAAATCAAAAGAAATCAAAGTAGCCGTAGCGGCTGACATTTTATCTTTGGTAAAATTGACCTCTCCTGGCGAAATGGGGGCTGATGTGGTTGTAGGGACTTCACAGCGTTTTGGTATCCCGATGGGTTATGGCGGGCCTCATGCGGCTTTCTTCGCTACCAAAGAAGAATACAAGCGTTCTATGCCGGGACGTATCATTGGTGTTTCACAGGATGTTAACGGAAACCGTGCGTTGCGTATGGCTTTGCAAACCCGTGAGCAGCACATCAAACGTGAAAAAGCAACTTCCAATATTTGTACGGCGCAGGTTTTATTAGCGGTAATGGCCGGAATGTATGCCGTTTACCACGGGCCGAAAGGTTTGCAATATATTGCCGATAAAGTACATGCTTCAGCGGTTACGACAGCAAAAGCACTGTCTTCGATAGGTATCAACCAGGCAAATACAGCATTCTTCGATACCATTTTGGTACATGCCGATGCTGCCAAAGTAAGAACTATTGCTGAGAAAAACGAAGTGAATTTCTTCTACCCGGACAACAAATCTGTTTCCATTTCCTTCAACGAAACCACTTCAATTGCCGATATCAACCTGATTATTGCCATTTTTGCGGAAGCTACAGGAAAAGAAAGCGTAAACGTTTCGGATGCATCTACAGAAGTACACTTATCGGAACAATCCATCAGAACCTCAACATTCTTACAGCATGATGTGTTCAACAGCCATCATTCCGAAAGCCAGTTGATGCGTTATATCAAAAAATTAGAACGTAAAGATTTATCCTTGAACCATTCGATGATTTCTTTAGGTTCCTGTACCATGAAACTGAATGCTGCCGCAGAAATGCTGCCGTTGAGTATGCCGAACTGGAACAGTATCCACCCGTTTGCTCCTGCAGACCAGGCCCAAGGTTACTTGACCATGCTTAAAAAACTGGAGCAACAACTGAATGTCGTGACCGGTTTTGCAGGTACTTCATTACAGCCAAACTCTGGTGCACAGGGAGAATATGCCGGTTTGATGGCTATCCGTGCGTACCATATTTCAAGAAACGAAGGCCACAGGAACGTATGTTTGATCCCATCATCGGCACACGGGACCAATCCGGCTTCAGCAGCAATGGCGGGAATGAAAATCATCGTGACCAAAACCACTCCGGAAGGAAATATCGATGTTGAAGATTTAAGAGCAAGGGCTATTGAGCACAAAGATGATTTATCTTGTTTGATGGTAACCTATCCGTCTACACACGGGGTTTACGAATCTTCAATCATTGAAATTACCAAACTGATCCACGACAACGGCGGTTTGGTTTATATGGATGGTGCGAATATGAATGCACAGGTTGGTTTGACAAATCCGGCTACCATTGGTGCAGACGTTTGCCACCTGAACCTGCACAAAACATTTGCCATCCCTCACGGCGGCGGCGGACCTGGTGTAGGGCCAATTTGTGTCAACGAAAAATTAGTGCCTTTCTTACCAACAAATCCTATTGTGGCGACAGGCGGAGATAAGGCAATTACAGCTGTTTCTGCAGCGCCTTATGGTTCGGCCTTGGTTTGCCTGATTTCCTACGGATATATTTCAATGCTGGGCGCGGAAGGTTTGCGAAGCGCTACCGAACATGCCATTTTAAACGCCAATTACATGAAAGCACGTTTAGAAGAGCATTTCCCGATTTTGTATACCGGAGAATGCGGGCGTGCCGCTCACGAAATGATTGTGGATTGCCGCGAATTCAAACAAAACGGAATAGAAGTTACCGATATTGCCAAACGTTTGATGGACTACGGTTTCCATGCCCCGACGGTTTCTTTCCCGGTAGCGGGCACCTTAATGATCGAGCCTACCGAATCTGAAGATTTGGGAGAACTGGACAGGTTTTGCGACGCTTTGATTTCCATCAGAAAAGAAATCGCACAGGCTTCTGCGGAAGATGTGAACAATCCATTAAAAAATGCACCTCATACTTTGGCCATGTTAACGGCCGAAACCTGGGATTTACCTTATTCAAGAGAAAAAGCGGCTTATCCTTTGGATTATATCGCGGAAAACAAATTCTGGCCATCAGTGCGCCGTGTAGACGATGCTTTTGGTGACAGGAATTTGATTTGTTCTTGTGCGCCAATTGAGGCTTACATGGAACATTAATCTGTAGCCCATACCATTCAAAATAGCCCTTTCGGAAACGTCAGGGCTATTTTTTTGGTCAATGCTTCAACCGGAACCGTAATCTATCGCCATCTTACATTTGAAGAAAAATACTTCCAAAAATAATATAGCGGGTGGCAAATATTTGTTATTTTTATCCAGTCTAAATTAATACAAATGTTCTTCAAGAATATCGTCATAGCTGATAAGGAATGCCTCCATAGGATTGGTTTGAAACATGTACTGCAAAAGCACCTCCAACACTCACAAATTCAAGAATTGCATGACCGGGCCACTGTGTTCCGGCAGCTTAAAAAACAACCCGTTGATTTATTGGTTATCGATCCGCAAAAAGTGCACGGTTTCCAAACTTCTGATATCAGCCTGATCAAAAATACACATCCGGAGTGCTGCGTGATCATTATTACGGATTGTCAAAACCAGCAAAACATATCATTGTTGCTGCAAAGCGGGATCAATGCGTATGTAAGCAAAAACTGCGAAGAGCAATTTATTATTGACGCCCTGGCCAAAATCGAAAAAGGCGGCCGTTATGTCTGCCCGGAAGTGTACAGCCTCATGGTGGATCGGTTTTTTGAAATGGATAACGGCAAAGGCTTGCACTTAACGCCCCGTGAACTTGAAATTGTCAGGCAGATTGCCAAAGGAAACAAAGGCAATTCCATCGCCAACGAATTGTTTATCAGCATTCATACTTTTAGGACACACAGAAAAAACATTATGAAGAAAATCGGGGTGAATTCTACCTCAGAGATCATACTTTATGCGCTAAAAAACAAAATTAAATAATACCCCTACCCTATTTATAGTAGGTGGAGTACCTTATATAAATTAGGTATTTTCCTACAATTATAGTATTGCCTATAGTCGAGGCCGACAGTAATTTTGCTTCATTAATATTTTAGAATCAATCTAAATAAAACGAAACAATGAACTTACAAGAGCCTTTAAGTATTGATTTGGAGAAGTCTATCAGGGAAAACAAAACCCACACATACCTCTTTTCAAACAATAAAAAATCTGTGGCTGCTTACCAGGAAAGTATGGCAAAAGCAGTCAGGATGATCAGCAATCATCTTCTGGAAAATGAAAAACCGTTCAGTGGCGCTTCCTTATCTTCCCTAAAGGAAAAATGCGATGCCGTTTCCTTGTACGACGACCAGCAACATTCAATCGATTATGTATTGGAAGAACTAAAAGAGCTGTATGTAAACGATGTCATCAATTTCCATCATCCCAAATATATTGCACACCTGAATTGCCCGATCCTGACTCCAACCCTTGTGGCAGAAGCTTTTATCTCTTCTTTAAATTCCTCGATGGATACCTGGGACCAAAGCACCGGCGGCACTTTTATCGAATTGAAACTTATCGAATGGACCCTTCGGAAATTGCAATATCCTACCAATGGCGACGGGATATTTACCAGCGGCGGGACACAATCCAACTTAATGGGGCTGCTTTTGGCCAGGGACCATTATATAAAAACCCATTACAACATGGATCCTAAAATGGACGGATTGCCTTCTGAGGCCAATAAATTTAAGGTATTGTGTTCGGAAATCAGTCATTTCAGCCTCAAGAAAAACCTAAGTTTATTAGGTCTGGGGCAAAATGCAGTGGTTCCTGTAGCGGTGGATAAAAATTACAAAATGGATGTAAACGCGCTTAAAAAAACAATACAACAACAAAAAGAACTGGGCAATATCCCTATAGCCATTGTAGGAACAGCCGGCACTACAGATTTCGGTTCGATTGATCCGCTAACGGACATTTCTCCTATTGCTAAAGAAAACAGCTTATGGTTCCATGTGGATGCGGCTTACGGCGGCGGGCTTCTGCTGAGTAAAAAGCACAAACAGAAACTTATGGGCATCGGCCTTTCGGATTCGGTAACGATTGATTACCACAAAACATTTTTCCAGCCGGTAAGTTCCAGCGGTTTTTTCATGAGGGACAAATCGTTCGTGGATTATATCAAATACCATGCGGATTATCTTAATTCGAAAGAACAGGAAGACGAAGGTATCCCGAACATGGTCAAAAAATCCATACAAACAACCCGCAGGTTTGACGCCCTGAAACTCTGGATGACACTCCGGGTGATGGGTGCCGATACCTTGGGCCAGTTTATGGATTCGGTTATTGAAAATGCACAGTTTACGGCGCAGCTGCTTCAAAACAGGAGCGATTTCGAAGTTTTGAACCAACCCGAAATAAGTGCCGTTGTTTTTAGGTACACGCCTTATAACGGCAATGATTCTTCGTACTGCAACCTGAACAGCTACATCCGGAAAGCCATTTTCAATGAAGGGAAAGCCATTATTACAAGTACCAAAGTAAACCAAACCGTATACCTCAAGTTTACATTCTTAAACCCGCTGACTACTGCAACAGATATTGAAGAAATCATCGAAATGATTGTACACCACGGCCAGCATTATTCCTCAAACAATTAATTTACAATGAAAAATACCGCATACGATTTTATTGCCATTGGCGTGGGCCCGTTCAATCTTGGATTAGCCTGCCTTACCGCACCTATAGCAAACCTCAACGGATTGTTTTTTGATAAAAACGACTCTTTCAACTGGCATCCGGGAATGCTTTTGCAGGATACCACCCTCCAGATTCCTTTCCTTGCCGACCTGGTTACTTTGGCCGACCCGACAAACCCTTTCAGTTTTTTGAATTATGCCAAGGAAAAAGGGAAAATGTATTCGTTTTACATCCGGGAAGATTTCCTTTTGCTGCGCAATGAATACAACCAGTACTGCCAATGGGCTGCGGCCAAATTGCCTAACATCCATTTTAATACGGAAGTAACGCATATTGACTATGATGCTATCCATAAACTTTATATCGTGACAACCCAGTGCACCCAAACCAAAGCAGCCACCATTTATACGGCCAAAAAACTAGTGCTTGGGACCGGAACCGTACCTTATATCCCTAAATCATGTCAAGGATTGAAAGGCAAAGCCATTCATTCATCCGAATACCTGCAACACAAAGAACATCTTCAAAGCCAAAAAGAAATCACCATTATGGGCAGTGGGCAGAGTGCCGCCGAAATCTTCAATGACCTGTTGCAGGAAATAGAAATCCATGGTTACAAACTCCATTGGATTACGCGATCTCCACGTTTCTTCCCGATGGATTACAGCAAACTGACGCTGGAAATGACTTCTCCTGAGTATGTGGATTATTTTTACCAATTGCCTTCGCAGAAAAGAGAAGATCTGCTGGCCAGGCAAAAGCATCTGTACAAAGGGATTAACAAAGACCTTATTGACGGGATCTTCACTTCGATTTATACCAAAAAAATCAGCCATGACATCAAAATCAGCCTAAAAACCAATTCGGAATGTACCAAAGCTATTTATGATCCCACTTCCGAAGCTTTTAAACTGGAATTTTACCATGATGAGCTACACAAGCGTTATCGCCATACCACCAATGCTTTAGTATTGGCTTCGGGTTACCATTACCAGCTTCCGGGATTTATAAAAGGAATCGCTTCCCGCATCCGCTGGGACGAAAAAGGACGTTTTGATGCCCATCGCAACTATGCCATCGATACGGCCGGGAATGAGATTTTTGTACAAAACGCCGAATTGCATACCCATGGTTTTGTAACCCCGGACCTGGGAATGGCCTGCTACAGGAATTCCTATATCATCCGGGAACTTACCGGAGTGGAGCATTATCCGATTGAAACCCGAATCGCTTTCCAGCAATTTGGCATCGCTGACCATGAATTAATCGAAGAACCAATCGAAACACTTTCATAACCATGGAAAAAGAATACAACAACAATAGGATTTTAGCCATTGACATAGCCAGGGGCTTGAGCGTCATCCTGATGATGATGATCCATACCATGCTAATTTACGGGGACATCCCAACGCAAACAGAATCCCTGCTGGGAAAATTCATCCTCCTTGTCGGGAAAGGGACACCGATGTTCCTGGTGACCATGGGCATTTCGTTTGTATTGTCAAGACGGCAATCCCTTCAATCAGTATGCAAACGGGGGCTTTATATTTTGGGTGTCGGTTATGGGATGAATGCTTTAAAGTTCCTGGTTCCGGAGCTTTTCTTTGGAGGGCTGCCCGATGCTTTTGTACAAGCGTACGGCCTGGCTTCAGGGACGTTCAGGACCGGTGTCTTCTTTTTGCTGTTGGGCGATATCTTGCAATTGGCGGGACTGACGCTCTTTTTGATGGGACTGATCAATCATTTCAGCCAAAACAAATATGTGCCGCTGGCCATCGCATTGCTTATCGCGTCGATTTCGAAAGAACTGAGCGGTTTCAGGTTTGGGGTTGAAGGCTTGCATTACCTCTGCGACCTGTTTTTCAGCAACCAGTTCAATGTTTATTTCCCTGTTTTCCCATGGGCTTCATTCATCCTGCTAGGCATGTTTTTTGGAAGATGGTATAAAGAACTAGAAGGAAACCAACCGCTGTTCTTCAAAAAAATGCTGCTCGTGGGCAGTGTTTTCCTAAGTATCGGAATCATATGCAACTTTCTTAATTATGATTACCATTTCGGGGATTATTACCATTTGGGTCCTGGCGGAAGTATTTTACTGATGGGGCTCAACCTAATTTTCCTTTGGCTGACGAACCTTATGGTAACCTCGGTCAAGCCGAATAAAATATTCCGTTCGCTCATTTTCTGCAGCAAGCATGTAACCAGTTTGTATGTCATACAATGGACGGCCATCAATTGGGGCATGTACCTCATCGGGTTCTGGAGCCATACGCAAACGACCATCCTTTTGCTGATTCCGGTGATTATAAGCCTTTCAATCAGCATCCAGGTCCTATACAACAAAATAAAGAAACAAGTGAAAAAATCCCTGAAAAAAGAACCCCTGGCCTCTTCACTATATTAAAACAAAAAGCTATGAATACGAAAGTAGTTTTCTCTGCTACCATTGCCGGTTTCGGCTCCATAGAACTTCGCCCGTTCGATATGGAAAAAGACATCCCGATACTGCATCACTGGGTCAATCAGGAATATGCGCAATATTGGGGAATGTTGGGCAAAAGCCTGGAAGAAGTCCGGGCCGAATACCAAAAGATAATAACCCATTCCGATGTTTTTACCGGAACCATAAACGGGACGGTTTCTTTCCTTCTGGAACGCTACAATCCTCAGCAGGACTTGATTGGCAATTATTATACTGTAAAAAAATACGATTGCGGCATCCATGTGATTGTGGCTCCGGCCGAACAACCTGTACACCAGTTTACCTGGCATATTTTCAGCACCATCCTGAAGTTCGTCTTTAGTGATTTTACCGTACAGCGCATCGTCGTGGAACCGGATATCCGGAACAAAAAGATGTTTGCCATTTGCCACCGTGTCGGGTTCGAAGACGGAGCCATAGTATCGCTCCCCCATAAAACCGCGAAACTGGCCTTTTGCACCCGAGAACAATTTATCCAAAAAATAAATCATTACATCCTTAGCAACACTACTATGAACCTTGAGAATCAAATACAGCACCCACACCAAGCCATTGCACATATCCAGCCGGAAGTTTGGGAAAAAGCAAACCGTTTGCTGGTACGCAAAGCCCTTTGCGAGTTTTCGCACGAACTGTTGGTACAGCCCAAAAAAGAAAACCAGGACGGCAAATGGAGCCATTATTCCTTACTGTCCAATGACCAATCTGCAGAATACCGGTTTAAGGCACAACTGCTCGCGCTGAACCATTGGCATATTGAGCCGCTTTCAATAACCAAAACAAAAAACAATGCGGTTCTTCCTTTAGATGCCGTTCTTTTTATAACCGAATTCCAGGAAAGCCTGGGCATTTCAAAAGAAATCCTGCCTTCTTATATTGAAGAAATCACCAGCACTTTGTATGGCAGTGCTTACAAGCTCCTAAAGGCCAGCCCTACGGCAAAAGAATTGGCCACCGCCGATTTCCAGACGATAGAACAAGCCATGACGGAAGGCCATCCCGGATTTGTGGCCAACAACGGCCGAATCGGTTTCAACACGATGGATTATGTGGCTTATACGCCCGAAACCGGGAATCCGTTCCGGATATTGTGGCTCGCGGGCCATCGGGACAGAACAGTTTATGCAGGTACAGAAGCCCTTCCGTACGACACTTTGATCCGCCAGGAACTGGACCAGGATACTATTGCCCTTTTCAATACCGTATTGCTGGAAAGGGGCCTCTCGCCAAACGACTACTATTTTATCCCGGTACATCCATGGCAATGGTTCAACAAACTGGCTAATCTTTTTTCTCCCGAACTGGCTTCCAGCAAACTCGTCTGCCTGGGTTATGGCCCGGACCTGTACCAGGCGCAGCAATCCATCCGGACGCTCTTCAATACCAGCAATCCGGGAAAACATTATACCAAAACATCGGTATCCATCCTGAACATGGGTTTTATGAGGGGCCTTCCGGTATATTACCTGGGTTCTGCACCGCAAATGGCCGAGTGGCTCGAAAACCTGCTTTCCAAAGATACCTACCTTACCAAAACAGGCTTTGCGATGTTAGGCGAAGTGGCTTCGGTGAGTTACATCAATCCTTATTTTGAAGCATTCGGGAAACACAATCCGTACAATAAAATGCTGGCTTCCTTATGGCGGGAGAGCCCAGTGCCTTTCCTAAACCAAAACGAGCGGCTCATGACCATGGCTTCGTTATTGCATGTCGATACGCAAGGAAATGCTTTGCTGCCGGAGATCATCAAAGCTGCCGGGCTGAATACCTATGATTGGCTGCAGGAGTATTTCAGGACCTATTTAAGCCCATTACTGCACTGTTTTTTCCAATATGACCTCGTCTTTATGCCGCATGGGGAAAACATCATTTTAGGATTTGAAAACAATATTCCTGTGAGATCCTTTATGAAAGACATTACAGAAGAAGCCGTAATCCTCAACCCGGACATTGCATTGCCGGAGAACCTCAGCAGGATGTATGCCGAAGTGCCTGAAGAGGTAAAATTGCTATCTGTTTTCATTGATATCTTTGATGGTTTCTTCCGTTTTATGTCAGCTATTTTAGTGGAACATGCTGCGTACAACGAAGAGGATTTCTGGCAAGGTGTAGCAGATTGCATTCATGAATACCAGGAGGAACATCCGCATTTGGAAAGCAAATTCGAGCGTTACGACCTTTTTACTGCTGAATTCCAGCTGTCGTGCCTGAACCGCCTTCAACTAAACAACAACAAGACCATGATTGACCTGGATGACCCTGTGGCCCTTTTGCAATTCCAGGGGAAACTGCAAAACCCGATAGCGAGTTTTAAAAAAATAACCGTATAGCAAAAAATGACCATGACAACAAATACCAACCCGACTGCTCAAACGGTGGTTTTTCAGAAGGAAGTGCTGCAAACAGGTCTTTTCGAGCTGCGCCCGATAGATCCCGAAACCGACCTGGAACTGGTACACCAATGGGTAAACCTTGATTATGCCGTATACTGGGGCATGACCGGATTTTCTTTGGAAGAAGTAAAAACCGCTTACCAAAATATACTCAAACATTCAAAAGTATATATGGGATTGTTCAATTCGGAAACTGCTTTTTTGCTGGAATGCTATAATCCGTCGGAAGACCTGATCGGGAATTATTATACCGTTGACAAAGGCGATAAAGGCATGCACATACTTGTTGCTCCTGCCAAAACACCTATCAAAAATTTTACCTGGAATGTTTTTACGGTCATTATGGATTTTCTTTTCAGCCATGCTGATGTGAAACGGATAGTGGTAGAACCCGATGTGAGGAACGACAAGATCCACCTGCTCAACCAAAAAGCAGGTTTCGAATACCAAAAAATCATCGAACTCCCACACAAAACAGCCCATTTGGCTTTTTGCACACAGGAACACTACCATAACGCGCTTCAAAAATCATAACTATGACTGCTCATAACAATTATATGCCGTCGGAAAGCATCCGGCACCTCACGACCGAAAACTGGGACAAAGCTACACTGCTGCTGCTGCGGAAAACCATTAGCGAATTTGCGCACGAATTCCTGCTCCTGCCCGAACTGACAAGCCGGGAAGGTTCCTGGGGGAATTACAAAATCCGGAATGTGGACAAAACAATCGAATACCGTTTCCAATCTCAAATCCTGAACCTGAACCACTGGAATATAAAAACCAATTCCATCCAAAAATACGTTAGCGGCCAACAAGCCAAAGTAAGCCTGCCTGATTTTATCCTCGAATTCCAGGAAAACTTGGGTATTGCCGCCGAACTACTGCCTACATACCTGGAGGAAATTACCAGCACGATTTACAGCAAAGCGTATATGATCGCATCGGAGGGTTTTACATCCGAAGCCCTGGCAGACCAGGACTACCAAACCATTGAACACGCTATGACTGAAGGCCATCCCTGCTTTGTCGCAAATTCCGGGCGGATTGGTTTTAATGCCATCGATTATGACACCTATGCTCCCGAAGCGTTTAAGCCTATCCAGCTGCTCTGGCTGGCAGGACATAAAAGCAGGGCTGTTTTTTCAGGGACCAAAACCGTCGATTATTCTTTTTTGATCCAACAGGAACTGGACCAGAAGGATGTGGATGGCTTTGATTCGGTGTTGGCAGGAAAAGGCCTGGATAGCTCGGAGTATTACTATTTCCCCGTCCATCCATGGCAATGGCACAACAAACTTGCACTGGTTTTTGCCGCTGATATAGCCGAAAACCTTTTGGTTTACCTGGGTTACGGAAGCGACTCGTATGCGGCACAGCAATCTATCAGGACTTTTTTCAATACCAGCCATCCGGAGAAATTTTATGCCAAGACCGCGCTTTCGATCCTGAATATGGGGTTTATGAGAGGCCTTTCTCCTTATTATATGGAAAGCACACCGGTCATTACCGAATGGATTGCAGGCTTGGTCGAAAACGATCCGTACCTACAACAAAAAGGATTCACACTGCTCGGAGAAGTAGCAACCCTCGGGTACCGTAATTTTTTGTATGAAAAACTGGGCCGGTCCATCCCGCACAACAAGATGCTTGCCACGCTCTGGCGCGAAAGCCCTATCCCTAAACTCAACAAAGGGCAAAACCTCATGACTATGGCCGCCTTATTGCATGTGGACCAGTCAGGGAAAGCGCTTGTTCCGTACCTGATACAAAAATCAGGGCTGACAGCCGGGCAATGGGTCAAGAAATATCTTGAGGCCTATCTTTCGCCCCTGATCCATTGTTTCTACCATCATGAAATGGTTTTTATGCCACATGGGGAAAACCTGATTTTGGTCATGGAAAACCACACACCAGTAAAAACCATTATGAAGGATATTACCGAAGAAGTCATGGTCTTCAACCCTGAAATACCATTGCCGGAAAAGGCAAAGCGCATCTATGTAGATATACCGGAAGAACTGAAAATCCTGTGTATTTTTAATGATGTCTTTGATTTTTATTTCCGTTTCCTGGCACACATCCTTTATGAACAGGCTGGTGTGCCAGAGCATTATTTCTGGAAATGGGTAGCAGATTGCATTAACGATTACCAGGCACAAAACCCGCAACTGGCGAACCGTTTCCGGAAATACGACCTGTTTATGCCTGAATTCGATTGCTGTTGCCTCAACCGCCTGCAACTGAAAAACAACAAACAAATGCTTGATTTGGCAGAACCCGTCAAAAGCCTTCAGTTTGTAGGTAAATTAACAAATCCTATTGCTGTTTTTAAGCTTGTAAACTCTTAATACATTTCAGTTTTGATTACCTTTGTAAATCCTTTCGGCACAAAAAAGCTTTGGCTTGACGCTGAAAGGGTTTACATTTTTTTCGATGAAAGACATTCAGAACCAGGACGACCTCTATTTGCTCGTAGATGAATTTTACAAGAAACTTTTAGCGGATCCTGCCATTAGTTATATTTTTACAGATGTTGTCAAGATCAAGATACTGGAGCATTTGCCGGTATTGGTCACTTTCTGGTCACAGGGGATTTTGGGCACCGGCGGTTATGACCGTAACCTAACGCAGATTCATCTGGATATTAACAAGAAAGAACACCTGACCCCCGAACTGTTCCAAATATGGCTAAATCATTTTTACACAACTGTCGATGAGCATTTTAAAGGCCATAAAGCAGAACAGATCAAGACACAGGCCCTGAGTATTGCAACCATTATGCAAATTAAGATTATAAATCAAAAGGGATAATTTTTATATTATCACTAAATTAAGCGAAGGTTAACTGAATATTTTGTAATATTCTTTGGGTTTTTAAGTTTTTAGCAGGTTTTTATAATTTAATTGATACTTTCGTACCATAAACCCCCGAAAGATGAACATCAGAATAACCGGCTCAGGTAGCTATATTCCTACGGAAATCGTAACCAATCATGATTTTGCCAAACATGTTTTCCTAAATGATGACGGTTCTCCTTTTCCATTACCAAACGAAACCATTACCGAGAAATTCCATGACATTACCGGTATTGAAGAACGCCGTTATGTTTCGGATGACCTGCTAACATCAGACATTGCCACCATCGCAGCCAAAAAGGCCATTGAAAATGCAGGAATAGACCCTGAAACCCTCGATTATATCATTTTTGCCCACAATTTTGGGAATGTTAAAAAAGGAGCGATCCAAACGGACATCCTGCCAAGCCTGGCAACCCGTGTGAAATTTGACCTGAAGATCAGGAACCCTAAATGTGTGGCCTATGACATGCTTTTCGGCTGTCCGGGCTGGATAGAAGGTGTTATCCAGGCGCAGGCTTTCATCAAGGCGGGCATGGCCAAAAAATGCCTGGTAATTGGTGCCGAAACCTTATCACGTGTGGTAGACCTCCATGACAGGGATAGCATGATTTATTCCGATGGTGCGGGTGCTACTATTATTGAAGCAACGGAAGAGGAAGGCGGTATCCTCGCACACGAAAGCGCTTCTTTCACTTACGATGAGGCATATTATTTATTCTTCGGGAATTCTTTTAATAAGGACCATGATCCGGATGTACGGTATATCAAGATGCACGGGCGCAAGATCTACGAGTTTGCACTAAACCAGGTTCCTAAAGCCATGGCGGCTTGCCTGGACAAAAGCGGCATCACTATCGGTCAGGTAAAAAAGGTGCTCATACACCAAGCGAACGAGAAAATGGACGAAGCCATCATACAGCGTTTTTACCGATTGTACAAAGAGTGCCCTCCTGAAGGGGTAATGCCAATGAGCATCCATAAACTAGGGAACAGCAGCGTAGCGACAGTGCCTACACTTTATGACCTGCTGATGAGGGGCCAAATAGAAAACCAAGGGCTCTACAAAGGAGATGTCGTACTTTTTGCTTCTGTTGGCGCCGGTATGAATATCAATGCGGTTTTATATCGTTGTTAGCTTCGGCTCCGCTATAGGTGGCTTCGGCTCCGCTCAATCTCCACAATCCACGGTGGCTGAGCGAAGTCGAAGCCACATACTCCATTTCAATTACTACGATTTCGACTCCGCTCAATCTCCGTAACCCTCGGCGGCTGAACGAAGCCTCTCCGGTGGCTGAGCGAAACCTCTCCGGTGGCTGAGCGAAGCCGAAGCCACACTACGATTTCGACTCCGCTCAATCTCCGCAATCAACGGTGGCTGAGCGGAGCCGAAGCCACCGAAGCCAAAACTTTTCTTATATTAGATAAAAAAAATATCTATGAAAGGATATATGTACATTTTAAAATGTTCAGACGAAAGCTATTATACCGGAAGCACAATTGATCTGGAAAGACGGTTAGAACAACATCAAAATGGCGAAGGAGCTAATCATACTAAGAAAAGATTACCCGTAAATTTAGTTTATTATGAAGAGTACGATCGTATTGACGCGGCTTTTTATAGAGAAAAACAAATACAGGGCTGGAGCAGAAAAAAGAAAGAAGCGTTAATTGATGGTTGTGAAAAATCATTAAAAGAAGCTGCACAATGCATGAATGATACCCATTTTAATAATCACAATGGTGGTTTCGACTCCGCTCAACCACCAATACATCACATTCGTCAAACAGAAGAATGAACGATTCCGGCTCCGCTCAATCTCCGTAATCCACGGTGGCTGAGCGAAGGTTCTCCGGTGGCTGAGCGTAGCCGAAGCCACATACTACGATTTCGGCTCCGCTCAATCTCCGTAATTCACGGTGGCTGAGCGAAGTCGAAGCCAGCTATTCCTCAAATGACGCTACAACTTCAGGGTCAAACTCCATGTGGTCTTCCGTTTCTTCCGGCATTGCGGGCCTGGAAGCTTTTAGGCTGTTGAACTTTTCAAGTTGCGCCAATCCGTCTTCTTCTCCACTGAAATAAGGAAAAACATCCATAATCGGAGATTCGGAAATGGCCGGGATCGTATAATCCCCCATCGTGTTTTTCATGGCTGTAACAGTGTTATCATAGGCTTCCTTGACATCGTTAGCCTGTATTAACAAATAGAGGTTTGTTTTGCGTTCCTTACCGCTTTCTTCGTCATAAGCAGTCAGGGATACTTTCGAACGGAACCAACGGTCCGTATTCTCAAAAGGATGTATTTCTGCATAACCTGCCATTTTTATATTGGTAATCTTGAACTCTTCGCTTATGTAAGCCATCATCTCCTGGGTTATCCTGGTTTCGGCTTCGGTATACGATAAAGCATCTACCAAATAAGGTTCTGTTGTCACTTTTTGTATTCCTGTTTCATCGGTTTTTCTGTATTTTACTTTGCATTCGTACCAGATTGTGCTCATTTTATTTTGTTTTAAGGGAGGCAAATTTAGAGTTTAAATAAGGTATATTTTTTTTGTTTTTATGTTATTATTTTCTTTTACAGGTAGGATCGAAGGTTCAACTACGATTTCGGCTCCGCTCAATCTCCGTACCGCTTAATCTCCTAAAACATGGTGGCTGAGCGAAGTTTCTCCGGTGGCTGAGCGAAGCTTTTCGGTGGCTGAGCGAAGCCGAAGCCACATACTACATTTCGATTACTCCGATTTCGGCTCCGCTCAATCTCCGTTCCGCTCAATCTCCGAAACCATGGCGGTTGGGCGAAGCTTCTCCGATGGCTGAGCGAAGCTTTTCCGGTGGCTGAGCGAAGCTTTTCCGGTGGCTGAGCGAAGCTTTTCCGGTGGCTGAGCGAAGCTTTTCCGGTGGCTGAGCGAAGCCGAAGCCACATACTACAATTTCTTCCCGATTTTATCTTTCACTATTTCGATAGCTTCTTTTTGCAAATGCATTTGTTCCAATTTATATAAACTATGTTTGATAAGCGCCTTGTCAGCTCTATTTTGTATGATCTTTAGCAAATCAAGAACATATTTTTCCTGAGGTTGGGTTTCCAGGTAATGAACTGCTTCAAGGGCGGCAAAGGACTCCAATCGTTGTTTTTCGACGGTTTCGATTTCTTTTTCCAAACGATATATTTTAATTTGAGCTTTCAAATAATCCTGCTTCAGCTTTTGTTTTGTTATTTCCTTTTCGGTTCTTAAAAACTGTTCTGTGATTTTTGAATCCTGTTTTTTTTCTTGAACACCTTTTAATAAGAAGCCCAATTGCTTTTTAGCATCCGCAGGAATATTTCGTTTTCCTGATTTATACATAGACCATTGACTTACGGTTATCCTTAAAAGCATTGCCATTTCTTCTTGCGTTAAGCCCAAATGGTCTTTTATAGTAGTATCTTTCATTTGTGTTTATTTTAAAAATAAATAAAATCGAACACAAATATGGTGCTTTTTTTTTTAAAAAATATTTTTTAAACACAAAAAGCGTGTTTATTTTTTGAAAAATAAAATATAAGCACAGCGTTTCTTTAGGAAACTTCTCCGGTGGCTGAGCGGAGCCGAAGCCACATACTCCGATTTCGGCTCCGCTCAATCTCCGTTCCGCTCAATCTCCGAACCACCGATGGTTGAGCGAAGCTTCTCCGGTCACTGAGCGAACCTTTTCCGGTGGCTGAGCGAAATTTCTCCGGTGGCTGAGCGAAGCTTCTCCGGTGGCTGAGCGAAGCCGAAGCCACACTCCGATTTCGGCTCCGCTCAATCTCCGTTCCGCTCAATCTCCGAAACCATAGCGGCCGAGCGAAGCTTCTCCGGTGGCTGAACGAACCTTTTCCGGTGGCTGAGCGAAGCCGAAGCCACATATTCTATTCCAATTCTTTCAGTACCGCTACGCCAACGGCATGCGCTGATTGTGGGTTCTGTCCCGTTACCAAACGCTCATCAACAGTTACGTGCTCTTGCCACAGGCCTGATTTCTCGAATTTGGCACCGCGCGCAATCAGTTGGGTTTCCAGGGCAAAAGGCACTACTTTGTCTAATTGTACCGCTACTTCTTCCTCATTGGTAAAACCGTTTACTTTTTTGCCGTCTACCAGATAGTTCCCGTTGCTTAATTTGATATTGACCAAGCCAGCCGGCCCATGGCATACTGCACTTACAACACCATTGTTCTCATATATTTTTGCGGCCAGGCTTGCCAGTTCCTTGTTATCGGCAAAATCCCACATCGCTCCGTGGCCACCGGCATAATGGATGGCTATGTAATCGTTAGGGTTTACATCTGATGGCTTCATGGTGTTTTCCACTTTGCTTCTGTATTGGGCATTGTCCCAGAACTTTTTGTTTACGGGATCGGTCAGATCAAAGCCGTCAATGGGTGCCTTACCTCCTTTTGGGCTCACAAAATCGATTTCATAACCAGCTTGCTGCAACACATCCCAGGGATGGGTCACTTCGCTTAGGTAAAAACCGGTAGCTTCTCCCGTAGCTCCTTTTTTGTCATGACTGGTGACTACAAATAAAATTTTCTTTTTCATATTTTTGTTTTTTTTAGTTTGCGCCGTGGCATCGGTCATAGGATATGTAAAAATGCCTGCCGCGACGACCATTACAATTGTTTTCAAAAAGCGGGTGGTTGTTTTCATGTTATGTATTTTAAAAGATTGTTACTATTATCTTGGATGGATACCAAAGTTATTATTTTGCTCTTTTTGAGCTTATTAAAGTTACAACAATTGCGGCAGTTACGAGTATGGCCCCAATCCAGGGAGTGGCGGGCAACCCTAAAGAAGATTCGACCACAACTCCTCCAATATAAGCCCCAATAGCGATTCCTACATTAAAGGCGGCAATATTAAAAGCAGAAGCTACATCTTCGGTTCCAGGTAAATGTTTTTCCGAAAGCTGCACTACATACAATTGCAATCCAGGAACATTGGAAAACGAAAGTGCTCCCATGAAGAACAACGTGATGATGCCCCATACCGGATCGCTCGCCGTGAAAGTAAAAACCACTAAGGCTATGGCTTGCAGGACGAACATCCACAGTAAGGCTTTCAACGGTTTTTTATTGGCCACTTTCCCTCCTGCCAAATTACCTAAAGCAATGGCTACTCCATACAAAACCAGGACCATGCTTACCATCGATTCTGAAAAACCGGTAATTTCCTGAAGGATCGGGGACAAGTAAGTAAAAGCCACGAAGGTCCCTCCGTATCCCAAAGCGGTCATCAGGAAGGCTAAAACCAGGCGGCCATTGGTAATGACTTTGAACTGGTCCTTTGCAGCCACTTTCCCTTCGCTTTTAATATCGTCCGGAACCAGGATCCAACTGGAAATTAATCCGATCACTCCCAATAAGGCTACACCGATAAAAGTGGCCCTCCACCCAAACTGCTGCCCGATGAATGTCCCGAAAGGAACCCCTGTTACAATAGCTACGGTCAGTCCGGTAAACATAATGGATATGGCCGATGCCCTCTTATGGGCCGGAACCAAAGCCGCGGCAATAGTGGAACCGATGGAGAAGAAAACCCCATGGGCAAAACCGGTAATAATCCTGGCAATGACCAAGGTAGTAAAACTAGGTGCCACAGAAGCCAATCCGTTCCCGGCAATAAACAACAGCATGAGGTAAATGAGTAGTTTTTTCCGGGGGATACTACTGGTTAGTGCGGTAAGGATGGGTGCTCCGACAGCTACGCCCAAGGCATACAGGCTTACCAGCATTCCGGCCGATGGAATACTGATGGCAAGGTCTGCCGAAACGGTCGGCAACAGGCCTACAATAACGAATTCTGTTGTGCCTATCCCGAAGGCACTGATAGTCAGGGCCCACAAAGCGGCCGGTATTTTCTTGGTAACACTGCTTTGGGCTGCAGTAACGGTATACATTGTTGATTTCATATCTGTGTTGCTAAAAATTAACGGTACAAAGTTCCGTTAGTTGCCATTCACAGACGATGAGGTAGGTCAATGTTTTGGAGTGATGTAGATCACACTTTATAGCTTTTTAAAAACGGCTAAGGGTTTCTCGGGTAACCCCTAAATAGGCGGCCAACAACTTTTTAGGAACTCTCTGGATGAGTTTTGGCAGTTTTTTGACAAGGTTGTTGTAGCGTTCTTCAGCGGTTTCTATAAGCAAGGAAAGGATTCTTTGCTGCAGGGCAATATAACCGTGGTGGGACTTTATCCGGAAGAAATGCCCCATCTTCGGGATTTCATGGCACAGGTATTCCCGGTCTTCCCATTTGAGGCAGAAAAATTCGGAATCTTCTATACAATCAATAAAAATCGCCGCAGGTACTTTGTTCTGGAAAGCGTTGAAATCACTGGTCCAATACTGTTCCATGGCAAACTGCAGGATGTGCTCCTTCCCATTGCCGTCTATGGCATATGCTTTTGTCAATCCTTTGATAATCCAATATTCACAAGGAACCAACTGTTCTTTCTGTATGAGGAATTGGTGTTTTTTTAAGGATTTATAAGTGAAAACCCGGGAAACGATGTCCCATTCGGCATCGGTAAGTTCGCAAATCTCCGCTATGTGCTTTCGGAGTAATAAGTAGTGCTGTTCCATCGCTTAAAAGTATTTCAAAAACTATACTTTACAAAATTTGTTATGGAAAATTACACGCTTGGTTTCTCCATTGGATGGAATAGCAACGCTGCAAAAACGGTTATTACCCTCTCCTGCCTTTGTTTTCATGATGAGGCTTTTCCTGCCTGGTTCCCCGAAGGTCCGGAAGCGGTTGGTTCCCTGGATTGTTCCGGGGCTGTTCCGTATTCATGCGGGGTAACACCGGCCTTGGCGCAGGTTGCTCCTGTCTCAGGTCTGGAAGCGGGGCCCGTTGTTCTCTTTGAGCCGGTTTTTCCTGCCCGCGGATGATCCCTCTTTGCGGCTCTTTCCGTTCGGTATTTTGATTGAGGCTGGGCAAGCGGGCCGCTTCTTTTTTGGGCTGTTCCATTTTGTTATTTAATATGCCACGTTCTTTCCGGGTAACGAATTTTTCAGGCATCGATTTTTTAGCATTGCCTTTTTCGACACGGGGTTTGTAAAGCTGCAATTCGCTCTTGGTCATATGCTGTCCGGGCTTGTCACGATCTTTCAGGTGCACCTGTGTAATGGCAGTACCGATCCTTTTTTGCACATGGCCCCGGTCCGGTCCGGCATTGTACCTTCCGTTATTTCCGTTGTGGATGTTGTTGATTACTACCGCTTTTTTGATATAAGTCCCGTTATTGGAAGCTCGTACGTAGTAATGGCTCACATCCCTTCTGCAGAAATCCCTGTCCCTGACAAATACCCATTGGTTGTACGGTACGGAATAACTGCTGCCAAAAGCAACATCAATACTGATGCCCGGGCCAATAGCTGCCCAGCCGTAATAGCCGTCATAATACCTCCAGGTTACCCATGCAGGCCCCCATTGGGTATCGGGAACCCACAACCATCCGTAATAGGAGTCGTAAAACCAGCGCCCGTAATGGAAAGGTGCCCATCCCCAAGAGTAATCGGAAACCCAGGTCCAGCCCATATCTGTATAGGCCCAGTACCCGTTTGTACGGTAAGGGGCAAAGTCACGGCCTAATCGCGGAGACCATACGTAGCCGTAATGCGGATCATCGATCCAGCTGCCGTGCACACTTAAATTATCATAAAACAATTGAAAACTCACAGCAGTCTGCGCTGTTGTGGTGTGCTGCACTGTTCCCATCATTCCTAAACACAGTAACAGCAGGGCGGTATTTTTCCTTAATGTTTCCATAATCTGATAGTTTGGTACTAGTCATTTTCCGGTACATTTAACAGGGTAAAATTATAAAACGGTTGCTATTTAATGTTATAGGGGAAAGTGTGGTTGTTGCATAATTTCCATGAGAAAAATCGCATGCAACCCTATACGCATGTTTCTTATTTCTTCCCGAACAACGATTTGGGCATCACTTCCTTAAGCGGAATAATATTAAAAAGCCGGTTACCCAGGGCAAAAACCACAAAAGCAACAGCCGGTTTGTAGCAAAGCGTTACCAATTTAGCATCGAAGTCGGGCAGTAATTTCCCAACAACCAACGCCAGGATCAATAATCCTAAAACGTACAGGTATTTTGTACTGAACGGATGCACGCCGAATTTCCTGTAGTTGAACCAAATCTTGATTAGGTTATACACCGTAAGCGAAATGGCAAACGCAATGGAAACCCCTACAATTCCCAGTTTCAGGTAAAAAAGGAAGAACAGGTTGGTTACTACCGTTAGCAAAGCCAAAGCCACCGTTGTCGTATTATTGAATTTGTAATATTTGGAATTCGTAATGATATACCCGTTGAAACCCGTCGCCAGGTCAAACAGGAAAGCAAAACCCGTAATATAAACGACATTAAGGCCTTTGGCGAGTTTATCCCCGTTTTTCATCAGCAGGAACAAATCTTCAATCCCGACAGCCACCAACCCAAAGAGGACTGCACCGATGGTAAACAGATACAAGGAGGTTTTGTGATGCAACTCCTTCAGGGCTGCCATATTATTGTCCTCTACATACCCGGCGATAATTGGGGCCGAAATCGTGTACACACCCAAAGCCGGAACAGTAATCATCCTGACCAGGTTAAGCGAGGTATTGTAAATGGCCACATCGGAAAAACTCAGGAATTCACCAATCATATAAGCATCTATATTAAGGGCAACCACCGAACCCATACTTCCTAAAAAGGTGTAAAAAGAATAGGTCATCAGTTCTTTCTGAAAGTTGTTTTCCTTAAGGAATTGAAAGGAAGTTTTGACAGGCATAGGGTCCAGCTTCCGCAGATAGATGATCATTCCTAGTAAAGCCAGCAAAAAGGAAAAGACCAGGATCCAGACAGCCGTGCTTTCTGCTGCTTTCCAATAAAAACAGGCCACAAAGGCACAAATCATCCCGATTTTAGGGAATACGTTTTCGAAAATATTGGGAACAACGATGCGTTTCTTAATGGAAATATATTTGGACAGCAACTGGATTAAGGACAACAGAAGCAAAACAGGGAACACATATTGCGCCATTTCCCATAAATCCGTCTGCCTTACTTTCGGGAATACAAAAGAGGCCGCCACAAATAATACACTGACCAGGACAAAATTGGAAACAATGAACAATGCGGAGAATTTCAGCAGGTTATGCTGGTCATCGCTTTGGGACATCCGTGGGAAAAACCGGATATTGGCATGCAGGATCCCAAGGGTCACCACTGGCAAAATCAACAAAGCAGTTGGCAGGATAAATTGCAACTTACCGGCAAACTCCAGGTCGTTGGGATAAATGAACAACGTGGAAAAAACACCGATCAGCACGCTGAAATATCCAACGAAACTGTATTTTATGCTTTGCCTGGCTACTAGTGACATTTTTAGTTATGAGTTATAAATTAGATTGCTTCGGGACAAAAATAAAATTATTGATATACAAATTAAAATCGTTCAGGTATTCGTCTTTCTGGAAATCGGCCATTTGGGAAACGTCAAACGAGACAGGCATCAATTTTTTCCTGTCGAAATAAAAGACATCATAACCAAAATTTGCAATAAAACTGAAAATGGCCTCAATCGGATAAGTCGCATGGCGCAATTCGATTTCAATGATAAAAACCGGACGGATGGTTTTTAAAATAACCTCACATCCTTTTATCGAATCAAATTCATGCCCTTCCACATCAATTTTTATCAAATCGATTTTTGTGATGCCCTGTTTTGCTGCCCAATCATCAAGGCGGACAGTTTCTATTTCTATTTTTTCAACCTCATCGCCCAACGATTCCAGCGAAGCGCGCGTATCTTGCAAACCGTTCCCTTTTTTGGGAATGTTCAACACCGAAACCCCTGATTTTGAAGACACGGCAAAAGGATATACTTTGGCAGTTTTGAACAATTTCGAAACAAATGCCACCAGTTTTTTATTCGGTTCAAATCCTATGATGGCACCTCTTGTGATTATTTTTTCAGCTTGGTAGAGGTAAATCCCTTTATTGGTCCCGATATCGATAAAAACAGAATCATCCTTTAGCACCTGGTTGAGGTACAGCAATTCCGGTTCACATTTGAAATGGCCAGTAGGCAAGGAATCCAGCGATTTGAAAAAACGTTTTTTATACAGCGAAGGCCAAAATGTATAGGCCAATTTTATTAATATTTTCAGCATCTTATTATGTGTTTGCCAGTTGCAGCAACTGATTTTCTACTTGTTCTTTCACCGATTGGAACGTATATTTTTCCAGGTACGGCTGTAATTTTCCATATTCTTTTTCCAGGTTTTCCAAATCAAGGCCATTGAGTATCCCGGCCAGTTCTTTTTCGTTATCGTAATACAGGTTGTGCCAGTCCATTTTAGGGTAAGCCGATGGGAACACGCCTATTTTTCCGTTGTAAATGCAATCGGTTTCGCTCCCGCTCACTTTGGTTTGCCCGTACCATTCTGTAACCCAGTAAAAAGAAGTCTTTATTTTTATGGGGCACAAAAGTAAATGGGCCTTGGAAATCACGGTGCTATATTCTTCCCAAGGGATAAACCCTGGGAAATGCGTCAGGATTATCTTTTCAGAGCAGGTTTTTTTGAGTTGTTCTATCCGATGCAATACATGCTTGGATTCCGGTTTCCCTAAAAAAATGATATGCAGCCTGGATTTCGGGTCAAGCTTGGGCAATAAGCCAAACAGCAACCGGATGTCTTTTCTTTTCCCGGAAACATTCCCGGGCATGACAATCCGGATCTCATCCAAAGCCTCAAACCGGGATTCCTTATTATAATTGAGCTGCAACACTTTGGTTTTACCGGCTATTGCCTTTCCTTTTTCCTGGATGGTCTCAAAAAGGCTCTGCGAAAGCACTCCGTAATGGGAAGCGTTGCCGATGACCTTTCGGTTTTGGCCTACTTTTTCCCGGAAATACAATTTCAGGAAATAAACCAGCCACTGTTTCTCTGTCCAGATATTTTTCCATGAAACGGATTGGAAAAACAAGCTGAAATTAAGGTTGTGTACCAGTACCAAAGCAGGTTTTAAGGCCAATAACTTTTCAAAATCCTTAAAATCCCTATGAAGGGTATTCACTAAAAACGCGTCGTACCCTGAAGAAAAAGCGTCAATTTCCGTAGCATCGGCAATCAAAGTCAGATGGTGCGAAGGGATGGCCGAGAGCTTGTCCAGGACCTTTTGGCTTACAAAAAAATGAAAATCAACAGATTCCATCGCTGCCAGCAAAAAATACCATTGCTCCAAAAGCGCCGAATGGGTTTCCAATTCAATAAAGGCTATTTTCTTCTTTTTCAAGTGACAGATTTTTCTAATCACACAAAAATAAAGATATTTCGGCTCTAAATGTTTATTTTCATTAGAAAGAGGGAACTTTACGCAAAATTTTTGATATTGAAATTTTATGTACGTTTGTACAACTTATTAGAAACGATGAACTATTATATCATAATTCCTGCTCACAACGAAGAAAAATTCATTGCCTTAACGCTTGAATCTTTGGCCAACCAGACCATTTTGCCGGGAAAAGCGGTTGTTGTCAATGATAATTCTACAGATGGCACTGAAGCGATCGTATTGGCTTTCGCCGAAAAATACCCGTGGGTTTCCCTGGTAAATAAAACCTCGGAAGCGGTGCATTTGCCTGGAAGCAAGGTAATACAGGCTTTCCACAAAGGACTGGAAACTCTTGACAATCATTATGATATCATCGTAAAAGCAGACGCGGACCTGATTTTCCCCGAAAATTATTTCGAAACCATCATCGGGCATTTTGAAAATGATCCGGAAACAGGCATGGCCGGCGGATTTGCCTATATTGAAAAAAACGGGGATTGGATCCTGGAAAACCTGACCGACAAAGACCACATCCGCGGAGCTTTCAAGGCTTACAGGAAAGCCTGTTTCGAGCAGATTGGCGGATTGAAACCGGCAATGGGCTGGGACACGGTAGACGAACTCCTGTGTAAATTTTACCACTGGAAAGTTCTGACCGACCAAACCCTGAAGGTAAAACACCTCAAACCAACCGGAGCGAATTATAACAAAGCTTCCCGTTACAAGCAAGGCGAAGCTTTCTACACTTTGGGTTATGGCTTTTTCATTACGGCAGTAGCTTCTTTAAAGCTGGCCATGCGAAAAGGCAAACCGCTTTTATTTATAGATTACATCAAAGGATTCTGGAAGGCGAAGTCCGAAAAAAAACCGCTCCTGGTGACTGGCCAACAAGCTGAATTCATCCGGAAATACCGATGGAAGAAGATGAAAGAGAAGCTGATGGGCTGATTTGAGTATTTGTTTCTTACAAATTCTTTTAACTGTAAACTTATTTGTATTTTCGCTAATATTTTTAATCCAATGATGTTAGTCCGATATTTATCGCAGATAGGAAGGTATTTTTTAATGCTGAAAGAGATTTTTAAGAAGCCAACCAAATGGTCTGTCATGCGAAGCCTGATCTTTAAAGAAGTTGATGACCTGATTATAGATTCACTAGGGATCGTAGCCTTCATTTCGTTTTTCGTGGGCGGGGTGGTTTCCATCCAGACAGCCCTGAATTTAACGAATCCGCTAATCCCGAAATATCTCATCGGATTTGCCACCAGGCAGTCAGTGATTTTGGAATTCGCCCCTACTTTCATCTCCATTATCATGGCAGGGAAAATGGGTTCTTTTATCACTTCAAGCATTGGAACCATGCGTGTTACCGAACAAATCGATGCCCTTGAAGTAATGGGTGTAAATTCTCTGAACTATTTGGTTTTCCCAAAATTGATTGCTTTATTGTTATATCCTTTTGTCATCGGGATCAGTATGTTCCTGGGAATCCTTGGCGGATGGATGGCGGCCGTTTACGGTGGTTTCGCTTCCGCAGATGAATTTGTCAACGGATTGCAGGTAGAATTCATACCGTTCCACATTGCGTATGCCTTTATTAAAACGTTTGTTTTCGCTTTGATTTTAGCGACGATACCTTCCTTTCACGGCTATTACATGAAAGGTGGTGCGCTCGAAGTGGGAAAAGCCAGTACGGTGGCCTTTGTTTGGACCTCGGTGGTCATTATTTTGGTGAATTACATACTAACACAACTCCTTTTAACGAAATAGACCATGATAGAAGTAAAAAACATCAAAAAATCATTTGGCGACCAAATGGTTCTTAAAGGAGTTTCCACTGTTCTTGACACCGGGAAAACAAACCTGATTATCGGGCAGAGCGGTTCGGGGAAAACGGTTTTCCTGAAATCATTATTGGGCATCCATACTCCGGACAGCGGGACGATCTCGTTTGACGGCCGGATTTATTCTGATTTGAATGCCGATGAAAAAAGGGAATTGCGTACTGAAATAGGCATGGTTTTCCAGGGAAGCGCCCTGTTTGATTCGATGACCGTTGAAGAGAATATCGGTTTCCCGCTAAAAATGTTTACGTCCAAAACCCAAAAACAGATTAAGGAAAGGGTAGATTTTGTCATTGACAGGGTCAAACTTATTGATGCCCATAAAAAGAAACCTTCCGAAATCTCGGGAGGGATGCAGAAACGTGTCGCCATTGCCCGCGCCATCGTAAACAACCCAAAGTATTTGTTTTGCGACGAACCCAACTCCGGATTGGATCCCAAAACGGCGATAGTCATAGACAACCTGATCCAGGAAATCACTTCCGAATACAACATCACTACCGTGATCAATACACATGACATGAACTCCGTAATGGAAATCGGGGACAAAATCGTCTTTTTGAAAAACGGATTGAAGGAATGGGAAGGAGACAAAACCCAGATTTTCAAAACCGATAACGAAGCCGTTACCGATTTTGTCTATTCTTCTGAATTATTTAAAAAAGTCCGGGAAGCCGTCCTGAAAGAAGGGAATTAATCCTTCTTCAACTTGGCAACAACCGCTTTGATATCCTGTTCTTTGCTTTTCGGGTAAATGAGCAGCACATCGTTTTTATCTACAACGATGAAATCCTTCAGACCGTCAATAACCACCAGTTTTTTGCCTTCGGTCCTGATGATGTTATTGGAAGCATTCTCCAGGAAAACCGAAGCATTCACGACGGCGTTTTCCTGTTCGTCTTTCGGTAATTTATCATAAAGGGAACCCCAAGTCCCCAAGTCGTTCCAATCGAAGGTTGCCGGCTGCACGTATACGTTCTGGGCATTTTCCATCACGGCATAGTCAATGGAAATGTTCTCGGCATTTGGGTAATTCTCCCTGATGTATTCTTTCTCCGATGGCGTGTTATACGCATCGTAACCATTCATGAATTGAGCATACATTTCCGGCTGGTATTTTTCAAATGCCTTGAGTATGGATTGCACGCTCCAGATAAAAATCCCGGCATTCCAAAGGTAATTCCGGCTTTGCACAAATTTACGTGCGGTAGCATAGTCCGGTTTTTCACGGAACTGCACCACTTTTTTTATAGGCCTGGAATCCAATTTGTCAAATTCGATATAGCCGTAACCGGTATTCGGGAAGGTTGGCAAAATACCCAATGTCATTAAAGTGTCCTGCATTTCACAGAAATTGAACGCATTCTGAAGGTTCGACACAAACTGTACTTCGTCTTCAATCCAGTGATCGCTCGGGGCTACCACCATTACCGCTTCCGGGTTTTGTTTCTTGATTTTCAAGGAAGCATACAAAATGCATGGCGCGGTATTGCGCATGGCCGGCTCCAAAATAATCTGGTCCTGTTTTACCTGTGGCAACTGCTCTAAAATAATGTCGTTATAGCTTTCGTTGGTAAGGATCAGTATATTTTCCTTAGGGATAAGCTGTGACAAACGGCTGAAAGTCTTTTGTATCAATGTTTCTCCCGTCCCTAACATATCGTGGAACTGTTTGGGAAAATCGGTTGTACTCACCGGCCAAAATCGGGAACCAACCCCTCCGGCCATTAATATTGCGTAATAATTTTTATTCATGGTATCTAATTCTAATTTGGCAATAGCTCGACTTCCGCATTCGGGTTAAACAGGTAAATCCGGCCCGAACTGATTTCCAGGCATTCGTACCTCTTTAATCGCAACGCTACTTTTTTAAAAATCTTGCCATTGTGTATCCTAAAGGTGCTTCCGTAAGGAATTTCAAAGATATAATTTTTATCGTTTAAAGGGTCAAACTGTTTTAAGGCAAGCGATAGTGTTGCGTCCGTATCACTGCTGGCTTTCGGGTTCCTGAAATGCCTCGCCAATAAAGGAAGGAGTTGGCTTGGGAAAATTTCCGGCCTTATAAAGGGAACCATCATCCGCTGGAAGGTCAGTTTCCATTCGTCTCCATGGGGCTTTATATTCCGCCCGTATTTTTCAAAAGCGACCAAATGTGCGATTTCATGGATCAGGGTCATTAAAAAACGATACTTGTTCAGGCTCGCATTTACCGTAATCAGATGAAATCCCTGCGCGTCCTTCCGATAATCCCCGTGGCGTGTAAGCCGTTCATTCACGATCTTAAGATGCACATGATGCGTCTTGATCAATTCAAAACACGGTTGTACAGAATACTCAGGGAGATATTTAGATAGTACTTCAGTCATTTTTACAAATTTATCTATTTTTGGCAGAAATGCTATATATTTATTCGATGAATCCAGAAATAAAACAATATTACAACGATTTGGCCGACACTTACGATTCCAACCGTTTTGACAATTCCTACGGAAAATACATTGATTACCAGGAGCGTTTGCTTTTCAATTCATTCCTATCGCCAGGTTCATCTGACAGGGTTTTGGATTTGGGCTGCGGAACCGGGCGTTTTTTGGATCTGGCTGGCTTTGGTGTGGACCTTAGCCCTAATATGGTGGCTGTAGCCAAAGGCAAATTCCCGGAAAAAGAGATAAAAGAAGGTTCTCTTACCCATATTCCTTTTGAGGACGGATTTTTCGATGTTATCTTTTCGATGCACGTTATCATGCATTTAAACAAAGAAATTACGGAAGATTTCCTTAAAGAATCACATAAAAAACTGAATGCCAAAGGCCGGCTGATCTTTGATTTCCCTTCCAAAAAAAGAAGGCCAAACCGCCAGCATGCTCCCGGAAACTGGCATGCTACCAATTCTTTTTCCATAGAAGAAATACAGCAGATGACTGCTTCCCACTGGAACCTAAAGCAATTCAGCGGGATCCTTTTTGTACCGATCCACCGCTTGCCGCATTTCGCCAGAGGCTTTTTTATGGCAATCGACAATTTGCTTTGCAGGTCTTTCCTCAAAGAATACGCGTCTTATATTATTATAGAATTAGAGAAAAAATGAGGCTGAAATTATTGATTCCCCAAAAGGCCAGGCTAAAGATCCGGCTCTTCAAACGGTTCCTCTCGGACAGGAACGTGCAATTTGCTACAAAAAGCGATGGGCAACTTGACTTGAAGAATACTGTTTCGACAGAACAGGAAATCAAAAAAGGTTCTTTTTTTGAAAACAAACGGCACAACCTTGCCATTGCTTCCCAAAAAATCGAAACCGTGGCCATACAGCCAAACCAGTTGTTCTCTTTTTGGAAAACCGTAGGCGAGCCTACCGAAAAAAACCATTTCAGGAAAGGCAGGAATATTGTAAATGGCGTGCTTTCCGAAGAAATTGGCGGCGGATTGTGCCAGCTTTCCAGCATTATTTACATCACTGCCGTAAAAGCAAACCTTGAAATTACCGAGCGCTTCAACCATTCTTTAGACATCTACCGGGAAGAAGAACGCTTCACGCCCTTAGGAGCTGATGCTACGGTAGTGTATGGTTACAAGGATTTAAGGATCAGAAACACCTTTCCTTTCCCCATCCGGTTTTCTTTTACTTTTGAAAAAGACAACATCAGCTGCCATTTGTGGAGCCCGGAAAAAATCGAAGAGAGCCAACTCGATTTTATCAGGAATCATACCAACGGTACCGTTGAAGTTTCCACTACCAAAAATGGCAAACCGTATTGCTTATCTGTTTATAAAAAAGTGCGTTAAGGTGTCGTCGAGGAAACCTGCAGCACTTTCCCGTTAAAATACGTATTTCCGGTCAAGGCGAAATTAAAGATGTAATCGGCCATTTCACGTGGCAGGATTGGAGCTTCATAACCCGGGAAAGCCTCCTTGAGCATTTCCGTCTGAACGGCCCCAAGCGCTAAAACATTAAACGAAATCCCTTTTTCTTTGTATTCCTCTGCTAACAATTCTGATAGTGTAATAACCGCTCCTTTGCTGGAACTGTATGCCGAAAGCCCGGCAAATTTCATACTTCCCTGAATACCACCCATTGAACTGATGGTAACCACATGGCTTCCTTTTACCAAAAACGGGATACAGATGCGGGTCAGGTTGGCGACTCCAAAAACATTCACTTTATAAACATCCTCGAATTCGGCAGCGGAAATCTCTCCGAAAGGCTTCAACAGCAACGAACCGGCATTATGAATGATGATATCGACTTTTTTCCAGGTTTGGGAAAGGAAATCGCTTACTTTGGACAAATCCGCTTCATGGGACAAATCTACCGAAAGGCATGTGATATTGGTGTTTTCCAGGAGTGCTTGTGGTATTTTCCTTGAAATGGCCAGAACGGCATGCCCAGCTTGGGCAAACTGCAACGCCAGCTCGTAACCGATTCCACGGGATGTCCCTGTAATGATGATGTTTTTCATGCTATTGATATTTTAACTGGAATAAAAAAAATCCCATCAGGAAATTCCGGATGAGATTTTATATTTTGAAACCGATAGGCCATTACGCAAGCATGGTCACCGGGTTTTCTACAAATTGCTTTAAGGTTTGCAGGAATTGCGCTCCTGTTGCTCCGTCTACCGTTCTGTGATCGCAGGCCAAGGTCACTTTCATGGTATTTCCTACCACAATCTGGCCATTTTTTACCACTGGTTTTTCAACAATGGCACCCACTGATAAAATAGCGGAATTCGGTTGGTTGATGATCGAGGTAAATTCAGTAATACCGAACATTCCAAGGTTGGAAACCGTAAAAGTACTGCCTTCCATTTCCGCCGGTGTCAATTTTTTGCTTTTCGCTTTTCCGGCCAGGTCTTTTACACTTGCCCCAATTTGGGTAAGGCTCATCTGATCGGCAAAGTTCAATACCGGAACCACCAAGCCGTCTTCCACAGCTACCGCCACACCGATATTGATGTGATGATTGATGATCATGGCATCCTCTCTCCATTGGGAATTCACCTGAGGGTGTTTTTTAAGGGCCATGGCACATGCTTTGACTACCATATCGTTAAAAGATACTTTTGTATCCGGGATAGTATTGATGGTCGCTCTTGATTTCATCGCTTCATCCATCGTAATTTCGATGGTCAGGTAGAAATGAGGAGCCGTAAATATAGATTCGGACAAACGTTTGGCAATGGTTTTACGCATTTGAGAATTCTTGATCTCTTCCGAGAATTTCTCTCCTGCCGGAACAAATGGCCTAACTGCCGGAGCAGCAGCCTGAGTTGCCGGTGCGGTTGTTGTGGCTTGAGGCGCAGCAGCGGTTTGTGGTGTAAATCCTTCCACATCGCTTTTTACAATACGTCCGTTCTCACCGGAACCTTTTACCTGGGACAAATTGATTCCTTTGTCCTGGGCTATTTTTTTTGCCAATGGCGAAGCGAAAACCCTTCCTGAAGTAGCGGTATTCGATTCTTGTACACTAGCAGCTACCGGAACTGTAGTTTCAGCCGGTTTTTCGGCAGCAGGTGCCTCAGTAGTTTGAGCTCCTGATTTAAATCCGGAGATTACGCCTGAAACATCGGTTCCCGCTGGCCCGATAATAGCCAAAATGCTGTCTACCGGAGCAGATTCACCTTCATTGATTCCTATATACAAAAGAGTTCCGGCATTAAAAGACTCGAACTCCATTGTTGCTTTGTCCGTTTCTATCTCGGCAAGGATATCTCCTTCCTTAATAATATCCCCGACTTTTTTCAGCCAGGTGGCTACCGTTCCGTCAGTCATCGTATCGCTCAGACGTGGCATGGTAACTATTTTAACGCCTGCAGGAAGTTCCGTAGTCGTTTTTTGCGCTGGAGCTTCGGTTTTTGTTTCAGAAGCCGGTGCAGTTTCCTGGGCAACTTCAGCTTTTGGAGCCGGAGTTCCACCATTCAAAAGAGCCGAAATATCTTCTCCTTCTTTCCCGATAATGGCCAGAAGTGCATCGACCGGAGCCGATTCGCCTTCCGGAATGCCAATATGCAAAAGGGTACCGGAATTGAACGATTCAAATTCCATCGTCGCTTTATCGGTTTCGATTTCAGCAAGGATATCTCCTTCCTTAATGGTATCCCCAACTTTTTTAAGCCAGGTGGCTACCGTTCCTTCCGTCATAGTATCGCTCAAACGGGGCATTGTGATTACTGTTGCCATATTGATTATAGTTTATGAGGAATGAATGGATAATTTTCTTGTTCGTACACGACATCGTACAATTGCTGTACTTCCGGGAAAGGGGATTCGTCTGCGAATGTCGCGCACTCTTCCACTAAATCCTTTACCTTTTCATCGATCGCTTCGATTTCTTGGTCGGTAGCGTATTTTTTCTCTTTGATTACATCCAGGACCTGAGTGATCGGGTCTATCTTTTTGTACTCTTCAACTTCTTCTTTTGTTCTGTATAATTGCGCATCAGACATAGAATGCCCTCTGTAGCGGTATGTTTTCATTTCAAGGAAAGTCGGTCCGTCGCCACGGCGTGCCCTGTCAATTGCTTCAGCCATTGCTTCAGCCACTTTAACCGGGTTCATTCCGTCTACCGGCCCGCAAGGCATTTCATATCCTAAACCTAATTTCCATATATCGGTATGGTTTGCTGTTCTTTCTACGGAAGTACCCATGGCATAACCATTGTTTTCCACAATAAAAACAACCGGCAATTTCCACAGCATGGCCATGTTGAACGCTTCATGCAGCGAACCTTGCCTTGCAGCTCCATCCCCGAAATAAGTAAGCGTTACACCACCTGTATTAAAATATTTATCGGCAAATGCAATACCGGCTCCCACAGGAATTTGAGCTCCTACGATACCGTGGCCGCCATAAAACCCTTTTTCTTTCGAGAAGATATGCATAGAACCTCCCATACCTTTTGAAGTTCCTGTCACTTTACCTAAAAGTTCAGCCATGACCGCTTTAGGGTCAACACCCATCCCGATCGGCTGTACGTGGTTACGGTAAGCGGTGATCATTTTATCTTTTGTCAGGTCCATAGCGTGGAGTGCTCCAGCCAAAACAGCCTCCTGACCGTTGTATAAGTGAAGAAATCCCCTTACTTTCTGTTGGATATAAAGTGCCGCTAGTTTGTCTTCAAACTTTCTCCAAAGCAGCATGTCTTCATACCACTTTAAGTAAACTTCTTTTGTAACTTCTTTCATGAGTTATTTTTGTTTTATTTCACCAGTCACGGCATTGCAACGGAAGGACTGTTTTAAGAGCCGTTTCCAGAGTGCATTGCGCAGGACTTCCTTATTCTTAAAGTTTTGCGTGGGCAATCATTGGGCTTGATACTCAATATTTGCTTCACACAAATTTGCGAAAGCAAAAATAAGACTTTCAAAGTTAGAACTAAAATTTAAACCGTACTTTTTAAGAATTTTATAAGAAGTTCTTATCAAAAGTAAAAGGCAATAAATTTTTAAGCGATTCCGATTTGTAAATTGCTCCCGATTCTCCCATGAAAAACATTTCGATAGGCAGCTCCTGTTTGAATTCATATTCCGCGATAGATTGACGGCATGCTCCACAGGGCGGTATTGGTGTGGTATTCGGGTTAAGGTCTGAAGTGGCCGAAATGGCAATCTTGACGATTTTTGCGTCCGGGAAATTCGCTCCGGCATAAAATATGGCAACTCTTTCGGCACAAAGGCCCGAAGGATAGGCGGCATTTTCCTGGTTAGATCCCAAAACCACTTCCCCGTTATCCAGAAGCAAAGCTGCACCAACACGGAATTTAGAATAGGGTGCATAGGCTTTTTTCCGCACCTCGATAGCTTTTTGCATTAGATTTTGTACCTCGGGCGTAAGTTCTTCAAGCGATTCAAAAACGAAAAGCTGTGTATTGATATTTACTTCTTTCATGCTTTATAAGGGAAAAAAAATCCAAATTTCAATTGAGAAATTTGGATTGTATATTGAATAATGTGTTACTCTTAATATTGATCGTAATCGTCGCCAAAGTTAAACGTTAAAGAAAAACGCAGGGTATTTTCCAACGGGTTTTTCACTTTTGAGATGGAAAAAAGGTACGAAACATCTAATGTGATGGTTGTATATTTGAAACCTGCACCAAGCGTCGCAAATTTCCGTGCTCCTTTATCCTTGCTTTCATTAAAGTAACCGGTCCTCAACGCGAACGAATCCTGGTACCAGTATTCTGCGCCAATTCCGTACGTAACTTCTTTCAGCTCTTCGCTAAAACCGTCCGGAGCATCACCGAAAGATTTGAAAATCCCCGAAGCCCATCCTACACTGTTGTATTCATCGGCAGCAGCCTGTGATTCGTTTCCGTCAATGAAGCCGTTACCGTTGGTATCGATTACTTTTTTCGGCGTTGGCACCAATAATTTGTTAAACTCCAGGTTCAGTCCTATTTTATTGTAATCATCAAAGATAAAATCAAAACCTCCTCCTAATTTCAGGTTCGAAGGAAGGAAATTGGAACTTCTTTCCACATCTGCATCATACGATATTTTAGGCCCCATGTTCTGGAAGTTGAACCCTAAACGGTACCGGCCGTTAAAATCGGTAAACGCCATTTCTTCCGACTGAAAGAATCCGGCAACGTCAACAGCAAAACTATTGGCAGCAGAAGCATCATTGTTGGCAGATGCTATTTTCAAATTGGAACGGATATACCTTCCGGCAACCGCCATAGCAAATTTATCACTCAAATGCAGCGAGTAAGACAAATCAAGTGCCAGCTCATTCGGCTTAACAATCCCTTGGTCTATTCCGCCGGCATCAGTCAGCTGGATTTCACCCAAACTGAAATAACGCAAGCTGGTAGCGAAAGCAGATCTTTCGTTCATTCTGTTATAATACGTAACCTGTCCTAACGAAATATCATTGACAAGATCCGTCAAATACGGGGTGTAACTCACCGTAAATCCTTGTTTTTTAAGGGCGAAAGCATATTTTGCCGGGTTGAATTGCTGCGAAAAAGCATCAGCCGAAGTGGCTACTCCATTATCTCCCATACCGGCAGCCCGGGCATCGGCAGTAATCAAGAGAAAGGGCACCCCAGTAGTGATTGGCCTTTCATTTTGAGCAGAAACAGTAAGAACGAATAAAAATCCGGCAAGTATAAAAGCTATTTTTTTCATATAATTTTATAAAGTATTCAACAAATATATATCTTTTATTAAAGTATCACTAATTTCTCAAACTTTTCAGTCTTTTTATTTGAGAGTGTCGACCTCACGGTCAATTTATAAATATAAACTCCTTTCCCTATTTTGTCCCCAAAATCATCGCGGCCGTCCCATGTAATATCCCTTGACAAAAAGCCGTCTGTGGTTACCATCTGGTTCTTTGTCCAGACTACTTTCCCGGTAACGGTAAGCACCTGCACCTGTACTTCCAGAGGCTCAAAAGGCTTGTTGTGCGTAAACCAGAATTCGGTATGGTTTACAAAAGGGTTTGGATAATTCAACACATTAGTCAGGGTCAAGGTTTCATCGCCCACCACTATAAACTGCAGTTCGGCAGTAACCAGGTTATTGTAGACATCCCATGCCTTAAAAGTAAGGGTGTGCAATCCCAGTGCCAGGTTCCGGAACGGGAATTTCAGTTTTCCTTTGGTATAATCGTTCAGCTCCGTTTCGTAAAAATCATTCAGGACATAAGGTTTGGTCTCGTCTCCGTCAAGGTACGCTATAATATCATGCCCTATCCCACTCGCGGTATTGATTCCGTTGGCATCTTCCAGGAAAGCCAGAAACAGCGGTGATTGATTTGTAATGCCGCCCGACACGAACGACTCGTCATTCATGTAAATCCTTACTTTCGGGCCAATATTGTCCGCTACTGCATTTTCATTGAGGCCTCCTACTTTTATAGACACATCGTAACCCGTTTGGTCTTGCAAGGCAAGGTTGTTTTTGGCATAAAAACTTACTTTCCCGTTTCCGACAGGGATTTTAATATCGCGCGGGACAACAAATCCGAATTCGAACTGTCCATTGGCTACCGAAGCGTTCCCTCTGAAAATAGTTTCTCCCATGGTCGTGAAATTCATTTTATCGACCACGCCGCCAATAATAATCCCGTCGTTGCCCAAAGTCGTCCTGTTTATTTCCTTATCATACACATTAATGGCCAATTCTCCATTATAAGTAGGCAACGGATTATTGAACTCATCGACCACTTCTCCGGAAAGTTTTACGAAACTAAGCGCTTCGAGTGTGTCTACAGGTTGGGAAACCGGAACGTTATTGATTTTGGTTAAGATAATTTTCGGTTTTGGGATTGCTAATTTCAAAGCTGGGTCGCCAATATAAAACACCACATTGTTACCCGTGCTTGCCGAAGCCACTTTGGTCAGCCTGACTGCCTCCGATACGGGCACATAATTATTGGATCCGTATGAAAACAGGTTGGACGCCAGGTTCGAATTAAAAATCGAACCGGTAGACTGCCCAATCTGCCTTGTTGTAGTAACCATAGAAACAGCCCCTCCCGCAGGATTCCAATAAACATATTCGCCGGCAGTTGGCCTGTACGGGTTATCGAAACGGGTAAATTCGCAGGTAACCGTCACAAACAAAGGATATTTGTACCTGTTGCTTAAATTGATAGCATCGCTTTTCTCAAAAATACGCTCCGCAGAAAGACCATCTTCTCCTCCATGTCCGAAATAATCGAACACCAAGGCACCCTGCCCGAAAGAATTGACGAATTCCTCCCTTACTTTCGGATACTTCTGCCCGCCGGAAGTGGTTTCCTGCACATAAGCGTCGGCGTATATTTTCTTCACATTTAAAAACGGTTTCTGGGCGGTAATCGTATTGGCGATATCATCCAGATCCTGCTGTAACGAAGCGTCACTGACTTTATCGACATCATCGGAAATCATTACTAAATTGTTACGCCATCTCCCGAAGGATTTTTCGTTGTGGTAATCAATAACTTTCGTAACCAATTGCTCTGCCTGTGCCAGGCTGGAAGCCAGTATCCTTCCGACGGCTACATCCAATCCCTGGTAACTGAGCATATTCCCTTCGCTTGGATCCATAAGCCCGAAATAATCATCGGAAATAAAGGAAGACCCTACCGAAAAACTATAAAGGGACTGGTAAATAGGGACAATGTTTGTGTTATTCGGAATCCTGTCTTTAAAATCGAAAGAGGCATCTCCGAAAAGACACAGGTACTTGATTCTTTGGCCAGGCGTTGAGGCGTTCTCATAAACATATTTAACAAAATTCCTGATAGCTCCGATATCTTGCTTCCCGGATGAAAATTCCACATATAGATTCTCGAGCGTCACGACTTTTACATTCAGTGCGGAATAAGACCTATGGAAATCGGCCAGTCTGTCTGCTTGTGATTTTAAGTTCGCGGGTGTTACAATAATATAATCCACATTCTGGAATACTCCTTGGCTGTTCTGAAAAATAGTCCCTTTCAAATCCTGGTTGCCCACAAATGCGTTGGAATCTTTTTGAGGCGTGTAAATATCCGCATTATCAATTGCAATATATTTCCTGGCTTCTCCCATGAGTGCCTTGAATGAAAATTGAGCCTGCCCATTGTTTGCTTTCCCCGTTACGTTGTAAATATCGGTAATGTCCCAAACCTGGCTGATTGCTGTCGCATTCGAAAAACTATATTCACATGTTCCTATTGAATTCGCTACGGCATCTTCCGCAAAACGGAATTGCTTCCCGTATCCTTTTAAAAAACTTTTGGCTTGCAAACTGATATAATCTAAGTATCCCATAGCACTCGGAACACCATTATCATTATAACTCAAGGAAACCGGAATAGTAGTACTGGCAGTTGTAAGCGGAGCCACCAGGGTATTTTCGAAAGCATACACAGGACCGTCGCTATTGATGGCCGGAAAATTGATATCCCCTAAATTTTGCGTATTCACTTTCACCCTAAACGATGTAGCCACAACTGCAGCTGCAGCAGCCTGGACTCTTACCGTAACCGGTTTTGAAACGTCCATATTAGGGAATGAAAATGAAAAACTCTGATCGCTTTCTATGTTAAATTGCTCGCCGAACCATTTGCGGCCCAAACGGACAATATTGATTTTATCAACTTCATGGAACTGGTATTCGTCATAATCGGTAAATACAATATCCGGTGCTTGCGGGGATTCTGCAATTGGCGTTATCCTTTTACCATTTGCACCCGAAGCCGTGACATAATAATAAGACCTGTCGGCATACAAATTTAAATGGGTCTCACTATCCTTGTTCCAATTGTCCACTCCTTCGGCATAAAACAGGATGTAATCTGCGTCATTGAAAACACCGTCTTGCTCACCATTGAAATAAATGGCATTTTCAGCCAGGTCATTCGGATACGGGACTGAATTCGTAAGGGGAATCATCCTTCCTCCGTTCCCGTAAACCTTTATGGTCCTCGGATCAGCATTCACATCAATGCCCAACTCCGAAAGGAACGATTTTGTAATTTTATATACTCCTGATTTTTCAACATAGAACCTGCGCCAGTTGCCGGTTTTCAGTACGGAATTTTCTATAGCATTTACAGTATAGGCTATCCTGATGTTTTTATCGGTGTTGCTCAGGGCAAAAGAATAACTTAAGGATTTCACTCTTTTGAAAAGGCCGCCTTCCTTTATAATAGGAGAAAAAGCCAGCACTCCGTAATTGACATCCCTGGCCTGCGAGTTTTCCAATGTTGCCTTGAGGCTTGCAGGGATGGAGGAAACATCGAGGTTGCCTAATTTTTCCCTGCCGATGGTTTCAAACACGACATTTGAGATCTTGAGCGTTTCACCATCAACAAACGAATTGACTTTTATTTTTTTGGTGAAAAGAACCGTCTTTTTTTCTTCATTATATATATAGGTATCCGATTTGAAATACGGCACGTTGACCTTAACGTTTTCAGTTATACTATATCCATCATCAGACCAATTAATAACCACTTGATTATTTTCCTGAGCGAATGAAACCTGTATGACAAATAGTAATAGTATTATGACAGTTTTTCTCATATAAGAAGATAACGCCCCTAGGCATCGTTTTATTTTAGCGAGTAAAAATAAATATTTTATACAATATAAAAACGCATAATACGTTAAGTAATATCAACAAAAAACTAAATTTTAAGATTTTTTTAAATATTTGTAAAAAAGGTGTTGCAGTTTAATGGTTAATTATTATATTGCGCCACAAAATAATTACCTACTGAAAGTATGAAAGTAAACAAAATTATGACTGTAAGAGTGCTCTTTTCATTAATAGTACTATTCGGTTTTACTAGTTGTAGTAAAAAGTCAAGTTCAAGAAACACTTCATCTGCCACCGGATGGAAGATCAACGACCCTAATGGAGGTTTCCAGTACAACTCAAATTTTACAAAACAAGAAACTGCTCCTGGTTTAGTATTAGTTGAAGGTGGTACGTTTACAATGGGTAAAGTACAGGATGATCCAATGCACGATTGGAACAACACGCCAACCCAACAACACGTTCAATCCTTTTATATGGATGAAACGGAAGTAACTAACATCATGTACATGGAGTACCTGGATTGGTTAAAAAGAGTTTTCCCTCCTTCTGACGAAAACTACAAACATATATATGAAGGGGCTCTTCCTGATACATTAGTATGGAGAAATAGATTAGGTTATAACGAAACTATGACCAACAACTATTTGAGACACCCTGCTTACTCACAATATCCTGTAGTAGGTGTTAACTGGATCCAGGCTACTGAATTTGCAAAATGGAGAACAAACCGTGTGAACGAATCTATCCTTGAAAGACAAGGTTATATGAAAAAAGGCGCGAAAGTTGTTGACGTTGATGCTCAAAATACTTTCGATACGGAAGCTTATTTAGCTTCTCCTTCTACTTCATTTGGTGGAAACGAGGAAATCATCCTTCAAAAATCCGGCCGTTCTAAAGGTAAAGCCAAAAAAGCTAAAAAAGCTGAAGGCGATGACGCAGCAGCAACTGCAGACGCAGGAACTGACGGTCCTAAAAACGTATACGCACAAAAAACATCTGGAATCCTTCTTCCTGAATACAGACTTCCAACCGAAGCAGAATGGGAATATGCATCAGCTGCTGATGTAGGAAACAGAGAATACAACATTTACAGAGGTCAGAAAAAATACCCTTGGAAAGGCCCTTATACCCGTTCAGGAAAAAGAACTTCAAGAGGAGATCAATTGGCTAACTTCAAACAAGGAAAAGGTGATTACGGCGGAATTGCAGGATGGTCTGATGATAACGCAGATATTACTGCAGCTGTAAAATCATACCAACCAAATGATTTCGGATTATATGATATGGCAGGTAACGTTGCCGAATGGGTTCAAGACGTTTACAGACCTATCGTAGATGATGAAGCAAATGATTTCAACTACTTCCGTGGTAACGTTTATACAAAAAACAAAATCGACAAAGAAGGTAAAATTGAATTCGTAACTTCTGAAAACATCAAATACGATACTTTAAGTAATGGTAAAATCATCGCTAGAGACGTTCCTGGACAAATTGCTCAGGTTCCTGTAGACGAAAACGAAACATACTTAAGACAAAACTTCGACAAGAGTAATGAGATCAACTACAGAGATGGTGAAAAACAATCTACACGTTTCTATGATTTCGGAGGATCTGAAGAAGGTGACGCAAAATTAAGCGACAAGAAAAGAATGTACGACTCTCCTATCCACAAAGTTTCAAAAGATACTTTAGGTTCTTTGGATAGAAAATTCGATAAGTCTCCAAAAAGAACAACACTTATTGGTGATGACGTAAGAGTATACAAAGGAGGTTCTTGGAGAGACAGAGCTTACTGGTTGGATCCTGCTCAAAGAAGATACTGCCAGCAAGATATCGCAACTGACTACATCGGATTCAGATGTGCCATGTCAAGAGTTGGTCCTAAAGCTGACTTCAAGAAAAAAGCAAGAAACTAATCTTTTTTGAAAAATATATAAAAGCCCTATTTTTAGGGCTTTTATTTTTTTATTACTTTCGTATGATGAAAATCGAAGAGCTATACCAATGTTTTTTACAATGTGATTCCGTATCGACAGACACTCGTAAAATCGAACCCAACTCCCTTTTTGTAGCACTCAAAGGCGATAATTTTGATGCCAATACATTTGCCCAGGAAGCTTTAAACAAAGGCGCCGCGTTTGTAATCATAGACAACAAACAATACTTTACCGATGAGGATAAGATGATCCTGGTTCCGGACAGCCTAACAGCACTGCAGGAACTGGCCAGGCATCACAGGCAACAATTGGGATTACCGATCATTGCCCTGACCGGCAGTAACGGAAAAACCACAACAAAAGAACTTATCAATACGGTCCTTTCGGAAAAATACAACACAAAAGCTACCATCGGCAACTTAAATAATCATATCGGGGTCCCTTTAACATTGCTCTCTTTCAATGAAGATACAGATATCGGGATTGTTGAAATGGGCGCCAACCATCAGAAAGAAATAGAATTATTATGTTCTATTGCCGAACCGGATTTCGGTTATGTAACTAATTTCGGAAAAGCCCACCTGGAAGGTTTTGGCGGTATAGAAGGAGTCATAAAAGGCAAAAGTGAGTTGTATGCCTATTTGAGGGAAAACGCGAAAACTGCCTTTATCAATCTGGACGATCCCATACAGCTAGAAAAAAGCAAAGGTATCAACCATTTTTCTTTCACATTAAGCGAAGGAGGAAATGTACGCATTGAATCGGCTTCTGCCAATCCGATGGTCAAGATCCAATTCAATAATCAAACAATACAATCGCACCTGATAGGAATTTACAATGCCAACAACATCAATGCAGCCATTGCTATCGGCAAGTATTTCAATGTTAGCGATGCGGAGATCAAAAACGCAATTGAAAATTACATTCCTTCCAACAACCGTTCGCAGTTAATGAAGAAAAACTCCAATGACATCATTTTGGATGCTTATAATGCCAATCCGAGCAGCATGTCGGCCGCTATTGCGAATTTCATCCAAATTGACGCAGAAGGCAAGATTGCGATTTTAGGAGATATGTTTGAACTTGGAACGGAAAGCATAGCAGAGCATCAGAAAATAGTCGAATTGTTACGCAATGAAATCGGCATCAAAACTATTTTTGTCGGGAAGGATTTTTATGCCAATAAAATCAGCAGCGACCATATCCATTTCTACAAAACCTTTGAAGAATTTGCGGAAGTTTTCAAAAACACAAAACCCCAAAATAAAGCAATCCTGATTAAAGGTTCACGAGGCATGGCCTTAGAAAGAACTTTGGACATCATTTAATATTCAAATCCGGCTTTTCGCTGGATTTTTTTATAACTTTATACAAATACAATTCTTATGGTATCAACAAATCACTGGAGTGAGGACCTGAAGCCTCTTTTGTCGAAATATAAAGGAAAAAAGCATCCCCTGGAGTACCATAACTTATATCAGTTATTGGTAATGGTCGTTTTATCGGCTCAGGATTCCGATGCAAACATCAATAAAATTGCCCCTTCGTTATTTGAAGTATATCCTACCATGGAAAGCCTTTCCGTATCCAATACCGAAGCCTTGATTTCCCATATCAGCAAAGTCAGGAATTTCGGGACTAAAGCATCATGGCTCATCGAAATTGCCCAAACCTTAAAAAAAGACAGCAATATACCGGTCACCATGGAAGAGTTAACCGCTTTAAAAGGCATCGGAAGAAAATCTGCAAATGTCATCATGCGGGAAGCGGGCTCTCCTGCCCAAGGCATCATTGCTGATTTACATGTTATCAGGGTTGCTCCAAGAATTGGGATCGTTACGGAATCCAAAGACGGCAATAAAGTCGAAAAACAACTTATGCAGGCATTACCCCAAACTATTTGGGGAGAAATCGGAATGGCCATTTCTTTCTTGGGAAGGGAAATCTGCAGGCCTACAAATCCGAAGTGCAACGAATGCCCTGTAAATTATTGTTGTGACTATTTCAAAAATACTGTAAACTAAAAAAGGCCGATACAATTGCATCGGCCTTTCCATTATTGACAGGCTATCCTATCAGTTTTGAGAAACAATTTTTTGAGTAGAAACTCCTTTATTCGTAATTATTTTAACAAAGAACAACTGTCCTTCACCCATATTGAATCTCGGGGTGATGGAAACTTCTTTGTCAAGGTAAGCATTATTATCATCTACTGTTTGCAACAATGAACCTCTAATGTCAAAAATCTGGATTGTTACATTTGTTTTGTAATCAAATTGATATCTGATATTGATGACATCTTTAAAAGGAACAGGGAATACAGTAAATGCCGCCGGATCAAAAACAGATGGTGTATCTGAGGTTTCCGCTACCGGATGCTGAGTAGAAGGAAGTTGACAATCTCCTGGTAGAGGCGTATCGTCTTTACATCCTGAAACAGCATCTATAGTACCTGTCGTACCGTCAGCAAGGACGAATTGCCCGGCGCCAACTTTGGTATAACTGGCAAAAGTATAGGTACTAACCAAATCGGCACCTGAGTAAACAGCGTCTCGCAAGGCTTTCACATCGTATTTAACAGACACAATATAAGTTACTCCCGGAATAGCTCCGCTTATGACATATCTTGCCTGGGTTCCACTACCAAATGTACTGGCTACAAATGGAATGTTATTGTCACAATCTTTAGTGAAGAAACGGATATTCTGAACATTTTGAACTGTAAACAGTTTGTTTAAGTCGCCGTCATTCGTTTGTCTCACTTCAAGTGTGAAATTAGCCGCAGGAGCAGTTACATAAGAATAGTAGAAGAACACACCTGGTATCGCATTGGTCACCAATTTGCTTTTCGCAACAACTTTGGTACATACTTGTTGCAATTGACTGGCAGTTCCTGTGTTATAGTTACAACAAGTCGTTTGTGTTGGGTAAATATGACCTCTTACACAGTCTCTTACCAATACTGTAAAACTACAAGAGGCATTATTATTACAAGCATCGGTGGCTGTATACGTAACAGTTATCACTTGACCAACAGGGAATGGCGCGTTGAGCGGCTGATCATCGGAACGAACAGCTACGACCGTTACATTTCCTTCACAATTGTCAGTGGCAGTTGGAATTACAAATGGTGGTAATGGTTCACAATTTGTAGTATCAACATTGGAAGGACAAGCGATAATCGGTGCTGTTTTATCCCAATGTCTGCTTACTCTAGTCACTTGTGGTGCCGCGTTGTTCAAACAACTATCGGTTTTATTGAACGTATAATCCCGGAATTGTGTACAACCGTCCTGGCTGGTTTGAACATCTCCCGCTACACCATCGATACTGCCTGAAGCATCACAATTGTCGGTGTAAGTGGTGGAAACAACCGCTGGCCAATCCGGGTTACAACCTTCTAAAGTGTAATCCGGTTTGTCAACAATAACCGGAGCCGTTACATCATAATGTCTGCTTACTCTAGTCACTTGTGGTGCCGCATTGTTCAAACAACTATCTGTTTTATTGAACGTGTAATCACGGTATTGTGTACAGCCATCTTGACTGGTTTGAACATCTCCCGCTACACCATCGATACTGCCTGAAGCATCACAATTGTCGGTGTAAGTGGTGGAAACAACCGCTGGCCAATCAGGGTTACATCCTTCTAAAGTATAATCCGGTTTGTCAACAATAACCGGAGCGGTAACATCGTAATGTCTGCTTACTCGGGTTACCTGTGGTGCCGCATTGTTCAAACAACTATCCGTTTTATTGAACGTGTAATCACGGAATTGTGTACAGCCGTCTTGGCTGGTTTGAACATCTCCCGCTACACCATCAATACTGCCTGAGGCATCACAATTGTCGGTGTAAGTGGTGGAAACAACCGCTGGCCAATCCGGGTTACAACCTTCTAAAGTGTAATCAGGTTTGTCAACAATAACCGGAGCGGTAACATCGTAATGTCTGCTCACTCTAGTCACCTGTGGTGCCGCATTGTTCAAACAACTATCGGTTTTATTGAACGTGTAATCACGGAATTGTGTACAACCGTCCTGGCTGGTTTGAACATCTCCCGCTACACCATCGATACTGCCTGAAGCATCACAATTGTCAGTGTAGGTGGTAGAAACAACCGCTGGCCAATCTGGGTTACAACCTTCTAAAGTATAATCCGGTTTGTCAACAATAACCGGAGCGGTAACATCGTAATGTCTGCTTACTCGGGTCACCTGTGGTGCCGCATTGTTCAAACAACTATCCGTTTTATTGAACGTGTAATCGCGGTATTGAGTACAACCGTCTTGGCTGGTTTGAACATCTCCCGCTACACCATCGATGCTGCCTGAAGCATCACAATTGTCAGTGTAAGTGGTAGAAACAACCGCTGGCCAATCCGGATTACAGCCTTCCAAGGTGTAATCAGGTTTGTCAACAATAACCGGAGCCGTTACATCGTAATGTCTGCTCACCCTAGTTACCTGTGGTGCTGCATTATTCAAACAACTATCGGTTTTATTGAACGTGTAATCACGGTATTGCGTACAACCGTCTTGGCTGGTTTGAACATCTCCTGCCACACCATCAATGCTGCCTGAAGCATCACAATTGTCAGTGTACGTGGTAGAAACAACCGCTGGCCAATCTGGATTACAACCTTCTAAGGTGTAATCAGGTTTGTCAACAATAACCGGTGCGGTAACATCGTAATGTCTGCTTACTCTAGTCACTTGTGGTGCCGCATTGTTCAAACAACTATCCGTTTTATTGAACGTGTAATCACGATATTGCGTACAACCGTCCTGGCTGGTTTGAACATCTCCCGCTACACCATCGATAATACCTGAAGCATCACAATTGTCGGTGTAAGTGGTAGAAACAACCGCCGGCCAATCCGGGTTACAACCTTCTAAGGTGTAATCCGGTTTGTCAACAATAACCGGAGCGGTAACATCGTAATGTCTGCTTACTCTAGTCACTTGTGGTGCCGCATTGTTCAAACAACTATCTGTTTTATTGAACGTGTAATCACGGAATTGCGTACAACCGTCCTGGCTGGTTTGAACATCTCCCGCTACACCATCGATACTGCCTGAAGCATCACAATTGTCGGTGTAAGTGGTGGAAACAACCGCTGGCCAATCCGGGTTACAACCTTCTAAAGTGTAATCCGGTTTGTCAACAATAACCGGAGCG
>NZ_SRLH01000007.1:0-4669 GCF_004745595.1 Flavobacterium humi | reverse complement strand
CGCTACACCATCGATACTGCCTGAAGCATCACAATTGTCGGTGTAAGTGGTGGAAACAACCGCTGGCCAATCCGGGTTACAACCTTCTAAAGTGTAATCCGGTTTGTCAACAATAACCGGAGCGGTAACATCGTAATGTCTGCTTACTCGGGTTACCTGTGGTGCTGCATTGTTCAAACAACTATCTGTTTTATTGAACGTGTAATCGCGGTATTGAGTACAACCGTCCTGGCTGGTTTGAACATCTCCCGCTACACCATCGATACTACCTGAAGCATCACAATTGTCGGTGTAAGTGGTGGAAACAACCGCTGGCCAATCCGGGTTACAACCTTCCAAGGTGTAATCAGGTTTGTCAACAATAACCGGAGCGGTAACATCGTAATGTCTGCTCACTCTAGTCACTTGTGGTGCTGCATTGTTCAAACAACTATCGGTTTTATTGAACGTGTAATCACGGAATTGTGTACAACCGTCTTGGCTGGTTTGAACATCCCCCGCTACACCATCAATGCTGCCACCTGGGTCACAATTATCAGTGTAAGTGGTGGAGACTACTGCCGGCCAATCTGGATTACAACCTTCTAAAGTGTAATCCGGTTTGTCAACAATAACCGGAGCTTCACCATCTCCGATAACTTTAAAGGTACTGGTACAGCTTTCTTCCGGGTTACAATTGTCATGGGCTTTTAGGTTGACTGTAACTTCACCTCCACACACAGAAGGTGCTACAAGAGCATCCAATTGTGCTTGTGTTGGTGTTTGAACCAATCCTGCGCCTCCTACAACTGCAAAAGTATCTCTCCAGGCATCAAATGCTGCGTCGACTTCTGCCTGAGTTTTATAGAAACAGGTTTTTTCAATACTTGCCGGACAGGTTACCGTCAAATCGTTCGGCGGTTCGGCATTGACAGTTACTTTGGATATTCTCTCGCAACCCGGGAACGATGGAGCCGCTAATATAACAGTATAAGTTCCTGCTCCGGTTACGACTCTGGTTAAATCTGGTTCGGCGGCATCTGCAGGAAGCAAAGGCCCATAATTATTGTCATTTAAATCGCCCGGATCCGGCCCGTAAAAGGCAAAAGTCAAACCGGCCATATTATTTACCTCGGCCGTAAGGGTAACACTTCCATCCAAACACGTTAAATCACCGTCTTTGATAAGGTTTATGGTAGGATCAATAGAAGTCCCGAAAATATAAGGCCCGGCAAAATCTTTTTGTTCACTAACAAATGAATCCGATCCCCCACCGGCACTACTACGTGTTTTGACCAATAAACTTCCTAAGATATTCGCGCACGGATCTGAATCACCTTTTCTGTCTAACCCAAAAGCAGTCAGGTTAATGCCGATTTCTACAAATTGCTGGGCTTGGAAATCATCAAAAAAAGTAGCTCCGGATCCTTCTAAAGTACCCCAAGGAGTTGCTAGAGTATTGGCTTCCAAATTAACACGTCCCCATATGAAAGTATCAAGTGGGTTTCTGGCCGTAATTCTCGCATATCCGAAAACACCGCTTGAATCTCCCTGGATAAAAGAACCCGCGAGTACATCAAAAGGTCTGTTGGGTTTCGAATTGATGCTGTTGAAATCTGCCTGGCTCATCCAAACCCTGATTCTTACATCGGGTTTATCCCCACCGTTTTCATAGTCAACCGAAACAATAATGGCTCCCGGAATATTTACCGATCCGTTAGCGTTGAAAGTAAAAGCCGTACGTCCTCCGTCCGGCCCTGTATTGGTCATAACGGAACCTCCGGGCGTATACCCTACTTTGGTTCTGAAAAACTCAAAATCGATGTGTTTGCTACCATCTGTAGATCGCAAAGTAGCTCCTGCGAAAGCCCAGAGTGTTGTAAAAGGTCTTGGATCTTCTACCGTTGGCTCTTTCGGGCCATCTCCTCTTAAATGCGCCATAACGTCAATGATGTCGTCTTTTTGAGGGACACTTCCAGAGCCTAAACTCCAAGTGCTTGGATTGTCGGAATTTTTATCAGAAGTACTGGTAAAAATACTCAAATCAGTATTCCCTTGAGCCGTATTGTTATCTCTACCATACACAGCGTCAATCCAGAGTTTTCCATCCACAATCGGATACGGAAACGGAAAGGTTGGTGTTGTGATAGATTGTCTTAACTCGAAGGAAAAATTGTCATCATTCAGTATTGAAGCTTTTAAACTGGCAGCCGTCGATTGATTGATCACTCCTCTTCCAGATCCCGGAAATTGAGAACTTACAAACCAGTCGTCAGTACCTATTGCCGGTACTACCGGGTTGACAGCAAATTGGAGCCTGTTTGCATAAGCATCAGACTCAACACCAAAATTGGATTGCACAACAGCACCTCCAACAAGCTGGCCGTAAACTTTGGTTTGACCGGATAATAAGAATAAAAACAGGTAAAAAGACACAAGAACCGTACTGAATATACTCTTATTAAAGGAATCTGAAGAAAATGTCAAGCTACAACAGGGAAAAGTGCAACAATCGCATTGTTCACTTCTTAAGCGTGTAATAATTTTTTTCATAATAAAATAATTTTAAAAACCATTTTATTAAGCAGGTATTCAACATAGACAAAGGGATTTTTAAAAACGCCGTTTCAATCATAAATTGAATTTTAAAATTTTAAACATAATAAAAATAAAAAGGACAACATTTTAAATTGATTCTGTGGAGGTATTTATTGCTTATGCAATCACAACTAACAATTGAACCGTCAGTATTTGAGTTTGGTTTAGTTCTTAATTTACACTTTTTCCAATAACAATCCGGTAGCGGTAAGTCCCGGACCAAATGCCATGGCAACAATTTTTGTCCCTATGGCTATCTCTTCGTCGTTAATGATTTTATCAAAAATATGAGGAATGGTTGCCGAAGACATGTTTCCATACTCATGCAAAATATAATAGGACCAGGAGGCTTGCTCTTTTTCAATACCTATTTCGTCCACTACATAATCGATAATTTTCGGGCCACCCGGATGAATGGCAAAATGCATATCGGCTTTATTTTCTTCTAAATTAATTTTTGCCTTATCGCATAACCTGCTTAAAAATGCCTTGATGTTCTTGCGTACAAAAACCGGGACCCGTTTTGATAATGTCATCAAAAAATTATACTCTCCTAAATCCCAGGACATATCTTCCAAAGAATCCGGGATGATTACTTCGTGGGAGGAAAGAACTTTCAATCCTCTTTTCAACTTGGTAGAATAAATATTGTGAAAAGCATTCTCTTCATACAAAGAATAACCGATAAACCCGTCTGCAAAAAGCGAGCAAATCATGGTGTTGGCGGGAGAAAAATCAGTTAAGTTCAAATGCGCGGATAATAATTCGGTATGGATAATATCAACCCTTCCGTTTATTTCGCTGGCACAAAGCAAGCTGCTTCCAGTCCGGATGGCCGGGAATGCCCCATAACATCCCATATGGTAAGAATGCGTGACATGGACTGTCTCCCATTTTCTTTTGATTACGGCCTCTTGAGCCAGGCTTGGAGAAGAATAGCCCGAACACGTTACATGAATTAAATTTTCGGGGCTATGAGGTGTATCGGTATAAAATTTATCAAAAACATATCTCATTTTCCTTTTGAACCATTCCATCCGGACTTCGATTTTAGGCCCGTAAAAGTTTCCGCCTTTTACCTCAAAATCAATAGGAAAATGGTATTTAGAAGGTATGGTATGCTCCATTTCATTGACAATAAAGTTCTCTACCTCTTCAAAAACCAAACATTGCCTTTTATTAATATTTTCGGGGAGGATTGCATATTTGTCTACATGGTCGGAGACAAATTCAAAACTTATAGATTCCTCTTCATTTTCGTCATCATCAATTCCCGCTACGGATTTTATCGGATGATTCTGAAAATGATGGTATAAAAATTTAGAATACTGGTTAAGTTTTGATTGACTAATTAAATTTCCTACTTGAATAGGGTGAAAATTAGAAAGTATTATATTTTTCATATCCTTAACTTAAATTCAAGCCACCTAAAATACATGAACTTATAAAACGTAACAGCATCAATTCATCTGAATTTGTACTGTTTGCCGTGCTTCAAAATGCATTGAAGCCTAACTTTCGTTTTTCGGGAAATGTTTTTAAAATGTGTTAATTTTTATATGGTCTTGGAAATCAAAATTCTATAAAGCTCACATATAATAATTGAAGTTTACAAAAAATTAATCAAATGCTATTGATTATATCGAAGTGGTATTTATAATGATAAGATCATCATTACAATAAATCATGGAAGATTAGAAACTATGAAAGAGCTTACGCTACAATCTTTTTCTTATACCGTACAACAAAAGTACTCATTATCAATATTTTAACATTGCTTTATCTCGAATTTAACATTTTTAACAATCTTATTATTACCTTATAACTGGCAATCCCTGTCATTCCTGTGTAAAATTCTATTGATTTTTCGTGGTTGTCCCTTCGGGCCGGGCTATTCGCTTCAATCTTTTAGGGCCACGGGGGCCTAAAAGGATTTCCGCTGCTATCCCTCACCCGGGATTTACTGTAAAAAGGTATTTTTGCTTTGAAAAGTATCTAAAACAAAAAAGTCCTTCACGTAAAGTGAAGGACTTTCTAAAGAAAGATTTGATATTAAGAGGAGGACTGCCTGTGGCAGTCAGGTACGCGAACT
>NZ_SRLH01000006.1 GCF_004745595.1 Flavobacterium humi | reverse complement strand
TTTTCAAGGTGCAAAGATGCCCTGAAGGCCGTTTGGGAAAGCCCAAAAACCGCCCAAAACACCCAAAAACGGATTAGCCCATGAAAAAAGGAGCGGATCCGGGGATTAAAAAGCATACCTATTTATATGTTAAGGAGGGAATGAGCGAATGAGCGGATGAAGGAATGGGCGAATTAAAAAATCCTCCGTTAATAGAAACTATACTTATATATTAAGGAAGAAGATAATGGATGAAAGGAATAAGCGAATTGAAAACATACCTATATATATAGGAGCAGATGGGCGGATGGAAAACATACCTATTATATATAAGGAAGGAATGGGCGAATTAAAAAATCCTCCGTTAATAGAAACTATACTTATATATCAAGGAAGGAGATAATGGACGAATGAAGGAATAAGCGAATTGAAACATACCTATATATAAGGAAGGTACAAATCCGCTAATTCGCTAATTGAAGCATTCGCTAATCAGGCCCGCGTGAGGGATCGAAGAGAAAATCCTTTTGGGGAGGAACGAAACAAAAGATTGCAGCGAAGAGCCCGGCCCGATGCATACAAAATAGCATTTTAGCAATTCACGCGGGAAGGGACACGCACAAAAAATACGATTAATTGAACTTGATGGCTTTTATAGGAGAAATTTTGGTGATGATGAATGACGGAATCAGCAGAACCAACAGGCAAATAATGATTGTTCCTATATTCAAGGTCAGGATATGCCAGAAATTAATGTTGACCGGAGCAACGTTGACATAGTAATTTTCGGGGTTGAGCTTTACGATGCCAAAGTATTTCTGGATAAGGAGCATTCCCACACCGATCAGGTTTCCCCAAAAAAGCCCCTTGGTGATAAGGTACAGGGCGTTGTATAAAAATATTTTGCGTACCGACCAGCTGTTTGCTCCGAGTGATTTCAGGATCCCTATCATTTGGGTCCGCTCAAGGATAAGCACCAGCAGGGCCACTGCCATATTGATCGTAGAGGCTACAATCATAATGATAAGAATGACCACGATATTGAAATCAAACAGCTTAAGCCATTCGAAGATGTAGTAGTATTTTTGTGTGATGGTCTGCGCATCGAGGGTTTTGCTCGGGTCTTCCCTATTCTGGGAATTGTTGTACACTTCCAGCCCCTTTTCGTCAATCTTATCAAAATCATTGATAAAAACTTCAAAAGCGCCTACTTCAGTAGGTTTCCATTTGTTGATTTTTTGGATATGGCGAATGTCTCCTATTATATAAGTAGCGTCAAATTCCTGAAACCCGGAATTATAAATACCGACGATTTTGAAAACACGCAGGTTCGGCAGTTGGCTTCCGTTCTCCTTCATGAAGAATGTATTGCAATTGTCCCCTAGTTTCAGCTCCAGCCTATTGGCTAAATATTCAGAAATGATGATTTCGGCGTTGAGTGGGCCTGTAAGATTCGGGATTCGTCCCTGAACGAGGTACTCACTGATGTTGCTCCAAAGAAAATCTTTCCCTACTCCTTTATAAACAATCCCTTCAAAAGAGGTTTCGGTCCGGATAATCCCCGCTTTGCTGGCCACGGCCTGTATGTGCTGGATTCCTTCGACAGAAGTGAATTTCGGGTAAAAATCCTGGTTGGTGGAAACCGGCGCCAGGCTTACCTGTGAAACATTGTCGTCAAAATTAGAAATAAGGATATGCCCGTTAAAAGCCGATACTTTTTCACGGATCTTTTGCTGCAAGCCTACCCCTGTGCCAACCGAAACAATCATCATTACCAAACCGATTGCAATAGCAGATATCGCAATTTTTATAATTGGCGCAGATATACTACTTTTATGGTTTTTAGCGTCAGATAAACGTTTGGCAATAAAATATTCTAAATTCAATGGCTATGATTTACAATTCTGTTTTCAAAAATACATTATTATTCCTTTTATTGGTAGTTTTTTCTTGCGGAAGTTCAATTAAGGAGAAAGACGTAAGTGATAAGAGACAAAACAAAGAAGGAGCAATCAAAAGCACCCCAACTTCAGCTATTAAGACCGGCGCAGACAATTATGAAGCCTATATGCCTTTGCTGAAAGACAAAAAAGTGGGCATTGTAACCAATCAGACGGGAATACTTTCCGACAAGACCCATGTGGTCGATTTCCTGCTGGGCAAAAAAGTGGACATCCGGAAGATATTCGCTCCCGAACATGGTTTCCGGGGCACTGCCGATGCGGGCGAACATGTAATAGACGGGAAAGATACCAAAACCGGATTGCCTATTATTTCCCTTTACGGAAGCAACAAAAAACCCAAAGCGGAACAATTGGCAGGGATAGATGTCCTGGTTTTCGACCTGCAAGATGTAGGCGCCCGTTTTTATACCTATATCTCTTCACTCCATTATGTGATGGAAGCTTGTGCGGAAAACAACTTGCCACTCATAATACTGGACAGGCCTAATCCAAACGGCGCCATAATTGACGGGCCTGTATTGGAAAAAGAATTTACAAGTTTTGTGGGGATGCACCCTATTCCTGTATTGCATGGGATGACAATAGGCGAATACGGAAAAATGATCAATGGTGAAAAATGGCTGAAAAATGGAATCCAATGTTCCTTAACTGTCATTCCATGCCTGGACTACCGTCGGGAAATGCCTTACAGCCTGCCTGTCAAACCATCGCCAAATTTACCCAACGACCAAGCCATCAATTTGTATGCGAGTTTGTGTTTTTTTGAAGGAACGAATGTCAGTTTAGGGCGTGGCACGGAAAAACAATTCCAGGTTTACGGTTCTCCATCTTTGCCGAAGAGCGCTTTCAGCTTTACTCCCCAACCTAATTTTGGTTCCAAAGAACCTCCACTTAAAGGCCAGTTATGTTATGGTGAAGATTTGTCTTCCATTGGTAAGGTAAAGCAGCTGGAATTGAAATGGCTTATAAAAGCGTACCGGACCACCAGCGACAAATCAAAGTTTTTTACTGATTTTTTTACCAAATTGAGCGGTACCAAGAAATTACAGCAGCAAATTGAAGCCGGGATCCCGGAAACTGAAATCCGGAACAGCTGGAAAAAGGGGATCGAGGATTTTAAAAAAATACGCGCTAAATACCTTATTTACTAATTTCCTGACCGAACTGCAGCAGGTAGCCGTTGTTGTCATACACTGCAAATTCGCGCATCTGCCATTCAAAGTCGCCAATTTCGTAACAAATCCTGCATTTGTCTTTCAGGATATTCCAAAGCGCGTCAACATCATCAACATTGATATAGAACGAGCCGGTAAACATGGGTTTTTCAAAAGGGGTATGCTCATTTGGTTTGGCCAACATAATTTCCGCTTTATCCTTCTGCAAGGCTGCCCAGCCCCATTCCGTATTATATTCTTCGCAAGTGAAACCCAAAACAGTTACATAAAAACCAATGGTTTCGTCTAATTCGTTGGTCCAGATCATCGGGCGGATGGGTTGGAATCTTGCCATGATTACACTTTTATTTCTATAGTGGGGTTTATAGCCAGAAGCCTGTCAATGAAATCCTGTCTTTCTTTGGGTGAAACCACTATCTCATCATATTTGTTATAATGTATCCAGATCCTGTTCAAAGAAAGAGCCCGAGTGCTTACAATGGAATTGGTCTTCTCAATTTTCCGGATGGAACGGATGTCGATTTTCCGGTTGCCTGCCATCGTCTTTACCGTAAGAGTGGCGCCATCTACACTATATTTGGTAAAATAAGACACAATCAGGATGGAACCGATTAGAAAAACGAAGGCCAGTGCGCCCAGCCATTCTCCCTTTATCATGCCGTAAACCGATAGGCAAATAGGGTACGATATCGGCAAGGCCAGCCAATAATTCATTTTTGATTTGTATTCGGTCATCATACCGGTATTCTTTTTTTCATTTCTTCTACAATATTATAAGCCGCAGGACAGATTTCGAGATTCTTTAAGGTAAGGTTGGAAATCTGCTGGAACTTTTTCCGGTCAGTATGCGGAAACTCACGGCAGGCTTTAGGGCGCACGTCGTATATCATGCAATAATTCTCGGCATCCAGGAAAGTGCATGGGACCTGCTGCAATACATAATCATTATCTTCATCGATGCGAAGGTACTGGTCGATAAACTGTTGTGGCTTTTGCCTGAAATGTTTGGCAATCCTTTCGATATCCGCCGAAGTAAAAAGCGGGCCGGTCGTTTTGCAGCAATTGGCACATTGCAGGCAATCGGTTTTCTTGAATTCGGCATCGTGCATTTCCTGCATCAGGTAATCCAGGTTCTTGGGCGCTTTCTTTTTAAGCTTATCGAAATACTTTTTGTTTTCGTTATGCTTATCTTTGGCTAGTTTTTGAATTTCGTTTAATGATGGCTTTAGCATTTGCAAAAGGATTATCGGTTAATTGAAAATCCAGGTACAAATTTACTCAAATTCAAGCAAAAAAAGGTGTAATTTATACAGAAGTCACACAGAAAACAATCAAACAACATCCTACCTATGAAAGACCTTTTCGGAAAAGCCATCCTCGATTTCCAAACTCATAATTCCCCGGAAGACCTCATTACCGAAACTTCCATTTCGGAACCGGATGAAATGAGCGTTGCCTATCTGTTCCGTTCCTTTGACGAAATGCCAAAACTCGAACAGGAAGCCTTGCTTTTAGCTAAAGGCAAAATCCTGGATGTTGGCTGCGGTGCCGGAAGCCATGCATTATTCCTGCAAAACCAACGGAATCTTGACGTACTTCCCGTAGATATTTCCTCAAATGCCATTAAAGCCTGCCAATTGCGTGGATTGCAAAATGCCCGTGTCCAGGATGTTTTGGATATCCGTGGCGAAACCTTCGATACCATCTTGCTCTTAATGAATGGGACAGGAATTTTCGGGACTTTGGCACAAACATCAAAATACCTGTTGGCTTTACAATCACTTTTAAACCCTGGCGGCCAGATCCTTATTGATTCTTCGGATATCATTTACATGTTTGACGAAGACGAAGACGGCGGGAAATGGATTCCCGGTGATGACTATTATGGCGAGCTCACGTTTACCATTTCATACAAAAACGAAACGGACGCGCCCTTTCCGTGGTTGTACCTTGATTACAACACCCTGCAGAATGCCGCCAATGCTAACGGGCTGCACTGCGAATTAATTTGCGAAGGAGAACATTTCGATTACCTGGCGAGGCTTTTTTAGGAGCTGGTCCGGCTGTCCGCTATATCTTTTAGCAAAAAACCGGCATGCTAAAAAAGAAAATACCGGTTTTGCTAAAAGGATGCCGCTCCCATCCGGGCTATGGCACTATCTTGATCAAGTCTGTTGTGGCTATAATATCCTGGAGTGCTTTGTATAAAACCTCCAAATCTTCCTGCGAATTGTACACATTGATAGAATACCTCAAATAGATATTCCCGTTTAAGGGCATTACCGGAATTTGGATTTTATATTTGTCATACAATAATTCTTTTAGCTCAGATGGCTTTTCTGTACGAGTGGGAATACTGGCCATCTGCCCTAAAAATTCAGTCGTGACAGGACAAATCGGTTTGGTGTGCAGCAAATCGCAAAAACGCTGGTAATTATCCAGGACCATTTGCCTGCAGGCGCTGTACTTTTCTTTCCAGTTATTTTCATTTAGGAAATCGATCACTTTTGGGGTACACATAAACTCCGAAACATCCCTGGTTCCCTGGTATTCGTGATAATCCAAAAAACGGCTTTCGCCAGGAGCGTCACTTTCATATCCCCAACTGACCACCAAAGGATCCAGGTCTTCCTGAAACTCCTTTTTGACATACAAAAAAGAGCTTCCTTTAGGAGCCAGCATCCATTTGTGCAGTGTTCCGGTATAATAGTCCGGATTAAGATCCGTGATATTCAAATCAATATGCCCCGGGACATGTGCCCCATCAACAATAGTGATAAGCCCTAATTCCTGCGCTTTATCGCAAATTTCCTTTACCGGGAAAATCAATGCCGTGGCACTCGAGATCTGATTGATAAACACCACTTTCGTTTTAGAAGAATACCCTTTCCAAAATTCTTCCAGGATTTGTTCCTTAGAGGTAATTGGCAATGTAATTTTTTGCCTGATATAGTTGACCCCGGTTTTCTTGCTATAAAAATGCCAGGTTTTGTCCATGGCTCCGTATTCATGGTCCGTAGCCAGGATTTCGTCACCGGCCTCCAGCTTCAGGCTTCGCATGATTGTATTGACAGCCATTGTAGGATTTGGACTAAAAAACAGGTCCTGCGGCTGGCATCCGACAAATTCCGCTAAGCGTTCCCTGGCAGTCTTTAAATAATTGGCGGCCTTTTTTTGCATAAAATACACCGGTTCGAACTCCAATTCCTGCTGTATCCTCTGGAATTCTTCAAAAACTGGTTTGGGACAGGCTCCAAAAGAACCGTGGTTTAAAAAAGTGATATTTGGATTGATCTGAAAATGCGACTTCATAGTTTAGTTTTCAGTAAAAATAAAAAATCCCAAACAATGTTTGGGATTTTATCTACTATTTAATCGTAATCGGGAAATTGTACATTACCGCTACATTTGTTCCTTTTTGCCTTCCGGGGGTCCATTTCGGGCATTTTGCCAAAACCCTTTTGATCTCATTACCGGCATTGCCCACATCTTTAAGGATGTTGATTTGGGTAACACTTCCGTCAACATCAATAACGATACTTACCTGGACTGTTCCCGTCGCCCCGCCTTCATCTTCTTCCGGGACCTGGTAATTTTTCATCACAAATTTCATAAACTCACTAATTCCTCCCGGGAATAATGGTTTAACTTCAACAGATTCATATTGTACCGGGATTTCAACTGTAGTGTCCAAAACGTTGGAAAAAGCCAGTGTCCCGATAAAAAAACTCAATACTAAAATGGTAATTTTTCTCATAAATCAATCTCATTGCGGGCTATAAAACCGAATTAGTCCAATCCTAATTCAGAATTTTCAAGCCGACAATGATACAACCGATTCGTCAGCATACAAAATATAATCGACGAAATACCACTAAAGTACTAAAAACCAATATTTTACTTACACAACTTGGTTTCCAATGGGTTTTGGGCAAAAAAAAACACCGGAGTGAATCCGGTGCCTGTTTTTTTTAATTTCGTACTGTTATCGGGAGCGTATACAAGACCCGAACCGGTTTCCCTCCCTGATCTCCGGGAGTCCATTGAGGGGAAGAACGCAAAACTCTTTTTACTTCCTCTCCAGTGCCATGTCCTAAGTCCTGGATTACCTTGATCTCACCAATTGTGCCGTTAGCCTCTATAATAAAAGTAACTTTTATGACACCGGAAAGGTCTTCCACTTCAGGTGCCCTGAAATTCTTCCCGACAAATTTGATGAATTCATTATTCCCTCCTGGGAAAATAGGCTGATTCTCCACAGTTTCAAATGGGACCGGGATTCCTTTTACATTATTTAATGGTGCTTGTCCAAAAATAAACTGCGTAACAATCAACGCCAACATTAGTAGCAATTTCCTTTTCATAACAATGTGGTATTTAGGTTAAATTTTATTTTAAGCTATACCTTTTACTTGGTAGTTAAGTTATTTTCTTTGGGGCGAAAATACCTTTAATTCATTTATTTTGTTAAATAAAAGATAAAAATAAGTCAAATCCAAATAAACCACAAAAAAATGCATGTTAAATTTTAACATACATTGGAAATATGATGATTGCAGCAATAATCCCTCAAAAGCATTGTCATCCTTTTCGCATCATTCCTTTCTCCCGGAATCTATTTCCTTCTCTGTCGGTTCCACTTTCCGGCCTTGCTCTTTGTTTCCTTTTTGGACGAATTCCATAGGGAACCTTACGTTCAGGCTGGTAGGTTTTCCTCCTCTTTTGGCCGGTTGCCATTTCGGGGCGGTTTTGATAACACGGATGATTTCGGTTGCCATTTCCACATACGGAAATTCGACTATCCTTACGTCTTTGATTTCACCGGTTTCGGAAATAACAAACGTAAATACTATTTTTCCGGGTTTGGTAATCTTGGAGCGATCCAGGCGGGAGTATATGAATTCATGGAATTTCTCTATTCCGCCGCCATTAAACCTGGCTTCGACATAATCACCATTTAGATATACTTCATCTTCTCCTGAAATCTGGGCATTTGCCACTACAGGAGCAACTAGTAAAAAAAATAAAAGAAACAATCGCATGGGCAAAAAAATCAAGGTATGTTTAAGTATTTATGAGTTTGCAATGATACTCTCCATTTTGGGTTATTCATTACATAATCTACGATAAGAGGCGTCATTTCTTCTTTTTTGCTCCATTCCGGCTGAAGGAAGAGTATGGCATTAGGATTCACTTTTGCTGCCTGTTCTTCCGCGAAAATAAAATCATGTTTGTTATAGATGATCACTTTTAATTCATTGGCAATCGCATAAGCACCGGCAACCGGAAGCTTATTTTTTTTTGGAGAAAGGCAAAACCAGTCCCATTCCCCGGTAACGGGATATGCCCCGGAGGTTTCGATATGTACCCGAAGGTTTTCTTTTTTTAACTTCCCAGTCAAAAGGCCCATGTCCCATGTTAAAGGTTCTCCGCCGGTAACCACAACGGTTTCAGCGTATTTTTTTGCATTTTGGACAATGATATCTGTTTTGGTAGGCGGATGCAGTTCGGCATTCCAGCTTTCTTTGACATCACACCAATGACAACCCACATCGCAACCGCCAATCCTAATGAAATAGGCTGCTGTTCCTGTGTGGTATCCTTCGCCCTGAATGGTATAGAATTCTTCCATCAGCGGAAGCATATCCCCTTTTTCAACGGCAATTTGAATTTCTTTTGTAAGCATCTGTATTTAAAATAGTTTGCAAAGGTAGTCAATTTGTATGGTTAGTGTATCCGATTGTTTGTTTTTTAGACAGGCGGGCAATTAAAAAGCCAGGTTGCAGCCCAGATAGAGCCGATATCCTTGTTATGGCTGTTGTGGCAACACAGCCATAACAAGATAAAGGCGAAAGCTGGAAAAGCTGCCCATAAAAAAACCGCCCGGATTTTCATCAGGACGGTTTGTATATTTGTGTTGTAATGCGGTTATTTCAACGCTTTTAGGATATTCTGGCTATCCGCATTGGTAGGATCAAGGGTTAACGCTTTATTGATATATTCAGACGCTTTTGCCTTGTCTTTTTTATTGTGCAGGGCCAAGTTCTGGTACGCTTCAATAAATTTAGTTTTGTTAGCCGGTTTGGAAAGCTCGGCATCTCCTTTTTCAGTAACTACCCTGATGTAATCCTCGTAGCTTTTGGCCATTTGTGCCTGTGCAGCCGCATCCGACTCCATCAAACTGTTTACCCTGGCTCTGTAAATATAAGCCTCTTGGGTTGTTGGCGAAGCAATAGTCACGTTTTCAAACGCTTTATCCGCTTTTTTCAAACTTACTACATCTACTTTTTCGCCAGCTTCCTTGTAAGCGTTTTCAAAATAAATGGCATATCCTAAATAAAAATTATCATACAGGTAATTTTTAGAGTTTGGATTGGACGTAGCCACTTCGTAGATCGCAGCAGCATATTTGTATAATTTTTGGTCGAATAAGCCTTTCCCGATATCGTTTAGGTCATTAGCCATCGGCTTGTCCATATCTACCGCTTTTCTGATGTTTGCCACCGCAGTATTGAACAATGGTTCGTCCACTTTTATTTTTTCTTTGCTGTCCGGCGCCATGGTAGGGATCGCTTTTTTGATTTGGGCAAGGCCAAGGTATAGGTAATCCCTTCCGATAATTTTATTGGTTGGTTTTCCAGTGTAATCTTGCAAGGCTTTGATCGCAGCGTCAGCATTTCCGTTTTCATAAGAAGAATAACCTAAATAACGTAAGATCCTAGGGTTTACATTATCCAATTTCTTCATTTCATTCGCTTCTTTCTCAAGAGCCACATAATCTTTCGCCAAGATCAGGAAATCGGCATGGCGCATACGCGAAGCCAAAGAATAATCGGTCAGGCTCATGTATTTTTCATAGAATCCCAACGCTTTTTCTGTGTATTCTTTGTACTTTGCCTTGTCGTTATTCCCCCATAAATAGTACGTTTCGGCAAGCTCGCGGTATACCGGGCCGTAATTGGCATTGGAAGCCACAACATTGTCAAATGCCGTTTTTGCTTCAGGGAATGCTTTTGCCCCTTTAAGCAAAACCCCTAATTGCATTTTAGCTCGCAACAAAGTAGGATCGGCATCGAAAGCATTGCTATACGCCTTATAAGATTCGTTTTGGTTTCTATCCGCATAATAAGCATCTCCAAGAGTTATCAGCAATTGCGGGTCATTCGGCTGGATTGTTTTTGCTTTCAGCAACGTGGCAATCGCTTTCTTGTAATCCGGTTTTTCCGAATTGATCAATGCTTTCCCAATATAAACATATTGTTCAACATCTTTTTTCTTGGCGTCTTTCAGGGCTTGGTCAAAATTAAACTGTGCTCCTGCCTCGTTTCCGTTATCCAGGTCGATTTGACCCAAACCGATATAATTAAATCCAGGATTTTCCTTTGCTGTTAATCCTTTTTGGAAAAATATCTTAGCAGAATCAGCCTGGTTTTGCTGTAAATATACATTCCCTAATAAGAACGCCGCCTTTCCGTTGTCCGGTTTGGCACTTACAGCTGATTTCAAAATAGATTTTGCTTTTTCGTATTGTTCTGCATCGATCGCTTTTTTAGCAGATTCCACTTCCTGCGCATGGGCAGCAAATCCTAAGGCTACTAAAGCGATACTAAAAACTTTAACTTTATTCATTTTAGTTGATATTAATTTATTCTTTCTTCTCGATTTCTTTTCGGATGACAATATTCCGGCTCGGTATCCTTACGGGCGACAATCCTGATTTAAGGATAATCCTCTGGCCAATCTCTCCTGCTACAAAGGAAGCAAATCCCATGCCTAAACCCGAAAATCCTTGATAATTTAACATTTTAATTTCACGGGTAAGAGGATAATCTCCTGTAAATATGTTCTCCTGGCTAGGATAAACATATCCTTTTGTTTTGGAAGATTTAACACTTAAAATCCTTACCTGTTTGACAACATCTGTCATGTCAGGTTTTGGCTGGAATAGCCAATTTACTCCTACAACACCAATCATCCCTTCGTTTTTGGCAACAAACTGAATCACTTCATTGTTGGTATCAAAGGAAAATATCTTTTCTTTAGGCAAAGCATTTACTTTGGCCAATTCTTTAAAATAACGTACCGTACTTGAATTTGGATTGTCAAAAACCAGTCCTTTAAAACCGCTCTGGTCCTTGCCTTGCACAAAGGTAATCACATTCTGCAAATCGATAAGCGTATCCTTGTTATTTTTGTGGCAAACAAACGCGATTGCATCAGTGGCCAACGGAGTAATCCTTGGCGTAATCTTTTTCGCTTCGAATATTTCAGCTTCATTTTTAGTTAGTTCCCGAGGCAAAACAGCTAACTGCTGCTTGTTTTTTGACAATAGCTGCACTATCTCCGATTCGGACTTGCCTATTAAAGTGACAGTGGCATTGTACTGGCTTTCAAAAACATCAACCTGGTCTTCCATAACCGGAAGCAAAGTCTCATCCACAAGTATTGTTGCCCTTCCTTTGAGGATTGTTTCCTTATCCTTGCTGTTTGCTTTTTTGTCACAGGCCAAGGCGATTATAAAAAGTAAAAAAACAGCGTAAAAAGTTATTTTTTTCATGCTCATGATTTTTGAAAGAAACGAATAAAACGCAAAAAAGCGTAAATTATTATAATAATACCAAAAGCCATCCTATAGCCGTCCGGCATAGCAAGGGGCAAACCTTTCCAGAAGATGACTGCCAGGCCAAAAGCCAGGTAAAGCAAAAAGAACAGTATACCTATAACGAGAAGAAATCGCTCTTTGAGCGATTTCTTCTGAGAATCATTTGAATTATAATTATCCATTATTCTGTTCTGATGTCAAGCATGATAGGCAAGCTGTAACGTACACGGATTGTTTTACCGTTTTGAACACCCGGCTTCCATTTAGGGGCATTTTTAAGCATTCTGATTGCTTCTGCTCCTGTACCGAAACCTAAATCCCTGATTACTTTGATATCTGTTAAACTTCCGTCTTTTTCAACAACGAATTCCACAAATACACGTCCTTTAAGATCTTGTTCCACTTCCGGTGTACGGTAGTTTTTTTGCACGTATTTAGCAAAACCTGCCGGTCCTCCTGGGAATTCCGGTTGTACTTCGATACCTGCAGAGCTATATACATTGTTATCTACGATTTCCGCATCTTTTTCAGCATTACCAGTAGGTTGATCGATTACGATTTCTGCATCTTTATCTCCTTTTTGGTCTTTAGCCGCAATGTTTTTGTCTTTTAGCTCTTCGATAGTTTTGATCTCCTCAACAACCTTTTTAGCTTCAACAACCTTAGGTTTCACGAATTTTACCTCGTCGATCTTTGGTTTTGGCGGCTCTGGTGGTTTTGGTGGAGGTGGTAAATTTTCCTTTGGTTTTTCCATATTAACCAAAACCACTTTCTCATCAAGTGTATTTTTAGCTTCATCCGATTTAGGAATCATATCGATAATTAAAGGTGAAGCCAGGGCCAATCCGAAAACTGATGCTCCTATGAATAACGCTTTAACCGATGTTTTAGGATTCTCTTTACGCAACTGGTATGCACCATACTTTTTGTTGCGGCCTTCAAAAACTAAATCTAACCATTGAGATTTGAATATATCTAATTTCATAATTTCTTTTTAAGGGTTAAATTTAACCTATTCTGGTTTCTCTAATAGATCAACCTCTTCCTTAGTAATATCTACAATTGCATAAGTCGGAACTTTGCAGATTGCCATTTCGTCAAGGATATCCACCAGGTTTTTATAGGTAGATTTTTTACTCGGCTTAATGATTACGATCAATCCTTTTTTAGGATCTCCAGTTACCTGAGGAACTGAAGTCATTTTTGACAAAAGTTCCTTACGAATACCTTCTTTGCCATATACTACTTGTTCAGGCCCTTCCAACGGAGTTGCAAACTGACCCATGTACCACTTTACCTGATCATTATCTCCTAACAAGATAGTCATCGACCTGTTGTCAGCTACATCAATAGTAGTATTCTTGGTTGGATCTGGATCTTTATCCGGCATACCCAAATCCATGGATTGAGGTTTAGACAACGAAGTGGTTAACATAAAGAATGTTATCAATAAGAATGCCAAATCTACCATGGCTGTTAAATCAACCTTAGAATTGCCTTTTTTACTTCTTACCTTACCATCGCCTTTTTTACCGCCACCGTCGCCAGTATTTAATTCTGCCATCGTTTATTTTTTATAGTATTAAAAATCTTTCCCACGTAAACCAGTTACCAAATTGAACTGGTTGATTTGCTGGTCCTGTAAAATATCCATTACTTTTTTGATCTCTGGATATTCTTGTTTAGCATCACCTTTAATTGCCACTTTAAGCTCTTTACCAGCTATTTCTTTAGTAGCAATACGTGCATTATAAATCCATTCTTTCAATTGGTTATCCAAAGAATCTTTAGGTATACCCGGCTGCAAATCTTTTTGATTCCTTTCAGTGCTGGTCATAGCAATTACTTGTTTCAAATTTGCCATTGGCACACCAAAACCGTCAATTAAAGAGAATTTTTGTCTTTCTTCAGGTGAAAAAGCCACCCCGTACTTAACTCCCATTAATTCTAATGTCCTAACTCTAACTTCTTTTCCGGTAACCCCGAAGAACACTTTTCCTTTACCAACTGTTAATGTTGCCAAGTCAGATTCAGGCAGTTTAGTCTGCACTGTAGAACTAGGCGTATCAACTGGCAATGGCTCTGGTTGCTTTGCGGTCGCAGTCAAGATGAAGAAAGTAAGCAAAAGGAAAGCCACGTCACACATTGCTGTCATGTCGATAGCTGCCGCCTTTTTTTGCGTTTTTACTTTAGCCATATTTATATTTTTGTATGTGAAAAAACGTCATATTATATATAACGTTTAACACGTTTATATTATTTTAAACTTCCTTTGAAACGTCTGTAAGTATTCACGATTGTTGAAGCAGCTTCATCAATTGAGTACGTTAACGTGTCAATTTTAGAGGTAAAGAAGTTATAAACAATAATTGCTAATGCAGAAGTAGAAATACCTGTTGCAGTGTTGATCAATGCCTCAGAGATACCGTTTGCAAGCATCGCCTGGTCTGGAGTTCCAGCAGAAGCCAACGCACCAAACGCTTTAATCATACCTGTTACCGTTCCTAAAAGACCTGCAAGAGTTCCTAAAGATACTAATGTAGAAATGATAGTAAGGTTTTTCTCTAACATAGGCATTTCAAGTGAAGTAGCCTCTTCGATTTCTTTATGAATAGTTTCAGTAGCATCCTCGCTGCTGAATCCTTCAGCTTTAACCGCTTGGTATTTTACCAAACCAGCTTTGATAGCGTTTGCCACAGAACCTTTTTGTTTGTCACAAGCTTCGATAGCTCCTTCGATATCTCCACCAGTTACATTTCCTTGAACTTTTTTCATGAAAGCGTCTAAGTTACCTTTTCCAGCTGCTTTAGAGATTACCATGAATCTTTCAAGAGAGAAAACAACAACCATTAATAGTAACCCCATCAATACAGGTACGATTGGTCCACCTTTGTAAACCATTGCAAGATAATTCCCTGGTTTTGGATGACCTGTATTTACTTCTCCTTCAAAATTTGAACCTGCACCCATAACAAATTGCCAAATCAAAAACCCTACAACGATACATGCTACGATTACAATTCCTGAGAACATATCTCCTCCGTTTGAACTACTTTCTTTTTTAACGTTTGCCATTTTTCTAAAATTTAAATTTTTTAATTGATTATAATTTTTGTTGAAATTATTAAATAATGGGAGCAAATTTAATTTTTTACTTGTAATAAAAAAACTTTTTTTACATTTTATAGGCTGCCCCGGTAAATGTATGAATTTATTTTTACTTATACTCCTACAGAATATTCAAAAACTAGCTTGATTTTGTTTGATTATTAACTATTTAGTTTAAAAAATAGATTTTTATTACAAAATACATAAATTATGTGATTTTTCTTTGAAAATCAAATAATCGGCTGTAAATCCCTGTAAAATCTGACTTAAATAACAAATAACGCCTATTTTACAAGTTTTCCCACCCTTTATTACTTTACTTAAAAAATAAGTATCTTGCACCTATATATAATAGGACAAAATGAGCAGATTAGAAAACTTTACAACCGATATAACTGCCGGATATGCCTGCAAAGGCGCCAGCATCAACCTTGGAGGCGCCATCCTTGACGGCGAAGCCCAAAGCATTCCCGTTACTATTCCTTTAAAGACCATGAACCGCCATGGCCTGATTGCCGGCGCCACAGGAACAGGAAAGACTAAAACCATCCAGGTACTTTCAGAGCAATTGTCCCAAAACGGGATTCCTGTACTGATGATGGACATTAAAGGAGATTTTTCCGGTGTGGCCAAAGAAGGCACCGAACAGCCATTTATCACCGAAAGGCATGCTAAAATAGGCATTCCGTTTTCCCCAAAATCCTTTCCGGTCGAATTATTGACCTTATCGGCCCAAAACGGGGTCAGGCTGCGTGCCACAGTTTCGGAGTTCGGTCCGGTGTTGTTTTCCAGGATTCTGGATTTAAACGAAACCCAAGCCGGCGTCATTGCTGTTATCTTTAAGTATTGCGATGACAAAAAAATGCCTCTTCTGGACTTAAAGGACATCAAAAAAGTCATGAATTATAGTACTGAAGAAGGCAAAGATGAGATTTCCCAGGAATACGGCAAGATTTCCACCGCCACAACAGGGACTATATTAAGGAAGATAATCGAGCTCGAGCAACAGGGAGCGGATGTCTTTTTTGGTGAAAAATCATTCGAAATTGACGATTTGATGCGTATTGACGAAAACGGCCGCGGCTATATCAATATTGTACGGTTGACTGACATCCAGGACAAACCGAAATTATTCTCGACCTTCATGTTGAACCTTTTGGCCGAAATTTACAATCAGATGCCTGAAAAAGGAGATGTGGAACAACCGGAATTAGTTATTTTCATTGATGAAGCACATCTTATATTCAATGAGGCCAGCAAAGCGTTGCTCGACCAGATCGAAACCATTATCAAACTGATCCGTTCCAAAGGAATTGGCGTTTATTTTATTACCCAAAACCCGATGGACGTGCCGAAGGAAGTCCTGGCCCAGTTAGGATTGAAAATCCAGCATGCGCTCCGTGCTTTTACCGCAAATGACAGGCAGGCGATAAAACAAACCGCCGACAACTACCCTACGTCCGAATATTATAAAACTGACGAAATAATTACATCCCTGGGAATTGGCGAAGCCCTTGTTACGGCTTTGAACGAAAAAGGAATCCCTACGCCGCTCGCAGCTACCATGATGCGCGCGCCTGAAAGCAGGATGGATATTCTAACCGAAGCTGAAATTGAAAAAATCAATGCTGCCTCAAGACTGGTAGAAAAATACGAAGAAGAGATTGACCGTGAAAGTGCTTACGAGATACTGACCAAAAAAATAGACGAGATTTCGGAGGAAGTTGCCGAAAAAGAAGAAGAAAAACAGGCCAGCAAAGAGCCGGGAATGGGAGAAGTAGTTGGGAAATCGGTATTGAAAGTAGTCACGAGTGCCAGCTTTATCCGCGGCGCATTTAATGTCCTTATGAAAGTATTGAAAAGCAAATGAGAAGTTTCATCACTATAGGTTTATTGGTCCTTTCCAATATATTCATGACGTTGGCCTGGTACGGGCACTTAAAATTCAAGGAACTGAAATGGTTTGAAAATGCAGGATTAATCACCATTGTACTCATCAGTTGGGGACTGGCTTTATTCGAATACTGTTTCCAGGTCCCTGCCAATAAAATAGGATACCAGGGCAATGGCGGCCCGTTTAGCCTGATGCAGCTAAAAGTCATCCAGGAAGTGATAACATTGATTGTTTTTGTTGTGTTTTCGATGTTGTTTTTCAAAAACGAAACCTTCAAGTGGAACCACGCTGTCGGTTTTTGTTTTCTAATCCTGGCCGTTTATTTTATTTTCAAAAAATAGAACCATCATATTATGAAAAAATCAATTGCCATCATTTGCTGCCTGGGGATTTTCGGCTGTGCCAAAAAAGAAAGCACCGGAAACATCGCCCAATGGAAAGAGGAAGTCTCCAAAACCGAAGTTGATTTTAATAACCTGGCTCAGGCCAAAGGGATTGCCGAGGCGTTTTATGCTTTCGCCGATAGCAGCGCCGTGATCAAGCTGGACAACGATTCCTTGATTAAGGGAAAAGAAAGCATCAGGAACCATTTCAGCCAGCCGAAGTTCACAAAAGCAACGGTTACCTGGAAAGCCGATTTCATTGAAGTTTCCAACGACGGTACTTTGGCTTATACTTATGGGCCATACATCTGGACAACCAAAGACTCGCTGGGCAGCAAAAAGGATTTTAAGGGGATTTTCCATACGGTCTGGAAAAAACAGAAAGACAACTCCTGGAAATATGTTTGGGATTAAAAAACAAGCTATGAAAAAATATTCTATCCAAAAAACACCTTTTGTGGTTCCTACCACCGACGGAAAACTTATCGAAGAGCACCACGGCCGTGCCACTACCGACAATCCTGACATTTCCATTGCCCATATGGTCGCACCGCCAAAATGGAGCGAGCCTTTCCAGACTCCTGAATTTGAAGAGTATACCTATATCATTTCGGGTAAAAAGCAATTTATAATTGACGGGGAAACCATCATCCTGGAAGCAGGTCAATCCATAAAAATAGAAAAAAACGTCAGGGTTCAATATTCCAATCCGTTTGAGGAACCTTGCGAATATATTGCCATATGCAGGCCGGCTTTTGATTTCACAAAAGTACACAGGGAAGAATAATCTTTGAGGAAATTCAGCCACAGAAGCAAGAATTATTGCTTCTGCTGCGGATTGCCAGGGTTATTTCAGGAGTGAAATGATTTTGTTTTCCACTTCTTCGCTGCTCCACTTTTCCTCAATATTAGGCATCGCCATGATTTCTTCCATGATTTTATTTTGCATGTCCCCTATCGCCAGGGCTTCGGAATAAGGCTGAAGACTGAAGGTTACACGGCTGTACAATGGCAGCCACTTATCCGGGTGTTTGTCTGAAAACCACTTTTCGATTTTCTTCTGCAACAGGAATTTTTCATCGGCTGTTTTAGAACTCATTTCCATAAAATTCCGATACGACAATTCCGCTATGGCATCTGCATTGGGTTTGCGTGAGAGTTCGTATTCTTCAAAAATCGTTTTCCAATCGTTGCCGTATTTTTCGATCATTTCGCTCAGCACGGTAATGTCTTCAAAACCGGCATTCATACCTTGCCCGTAAAAAGGGACAATGGCGTGCGCCGAATCGCCGATAAGCGCCACTTTGTCTTCAAAAGTCCAGGGAAAACATTTCATCATCACCAGGTAACTGGTCGGGTTTTTGAAAAAATCTTCCACCAAATCCGGAATTACAGCTGCGGTATCAGGGAAATATTTCGCAAAGAAATCCACCAAAACACTTTGGTCCTTTAAGGCTTCAAAAGAATTCTGGCCTTCGAAAGGCATAAATAGCGTGCAGGTAAAACTTCCGTCGAGGTTGGGCAAGGCCATCAGCATGAAATGGCCGCGCGGCCAGATGTGCAGGGAATGTTTGTCTATTTTGTGCGTACCATCAGCATTGGCCGGGATATGCAATTCTTTGTATCCGATATTTAGGAATTCCTGTGAATAATTGAACATGCTCTGGCGCTGCATCCTGTGGCGTATTCTTGAAAAAGCACCATCGGCACCGAAAACCTTATCGTATTTCAGTTCCTGCCACTCGCCTCTTTCGGAATCACCGCTATGCAAGGTGGCATCGGCCAGGGTAACATCCCAGATTTTATGTTCGAAAAAGAAAACAACGCCGCTTTTTTCTGCCAGGTCGATCATTTTCCGGTTCAGGATACCTCTTGAAAGTGAAAAAATAACCTCTCCTTCTTTACCGTAATATTGGTAATTGAGCTTATTGTCCTGCATATGGATTGCCCGCTTATCAACCGCTATCCCTATTTTTTTTATTTCGGCGTCAAGACCGATATTTTCCAATGCTCTCCAGCCACGATCCGACATTACCAAATTGATGGAACGGCCCGAAAACTCAACGGTCCTGATATCAGGGCTTCGATCGTATACATGTACGTCATGGCCCATTTTCTTAAGATAGATTGCTAATAATGTTCCAACCAATCCGGAACCGACAATGGCAATTTTTTGTGGAGTTTGCATTAATTTTCTATAAACAGTTTTGCAAATTTATCTATTTAAGCAGAAGTTCGCCACGAATAATTCAATTATTTATTTTTTTGGGATAAAAACAAGCTTGGTACCTGTTTTGACTATCTCTTCTTTGTTAAGCATCATCTTCCTGAATTTTCCGGCCACGTACATTTCGGCCTGGTCACTGTAATGCTCGCTCATAGGATTCCCGGATTGCCCGCTCGGCAAAATGCTCCAGCTGTTCTCTATATCCGAAAAATCAACAATCCTGCGGGTGGAAGGACCTGCCTTTACTACATATTCCTTTTCATCCGAATATTCGAACATTGTGTTATTGATGACTTCATTCGTGCCGGCAATGTCAAAAATCCCAACATTGAAAAACGGTTTGAGTAAGGCCACACTGCCCAGCGGATGCTTGAATTCCAGTTTATGCACCCTGTTCCAGGTCCAGGAACTGACATCGCTTCCCAATTGAGTATTTAAGCTAGCGACAGCTTCTTTCAGGGATTGGGTAAGAATATCTTTCCGTGTCTCTTTTTTGCTTTTGGTAGTTATATTATCCCACCAAACGGAACTTTCGTTTTGGGTTTGAAAGGCAATGGACTGTTTCATAATATGTGTTTTCAGGAATTGCCTGAAGGAAACCTCGCCCATTTCGTCCTGAAATGTATTTTTAAGGTAAAAATAAATCCATTTGTTGTAGATCGTTGGAGCAACACCGGTGATGTCATGGGAACCGTTCCAGCTTTTCAAAACCGAAAGCGCTTCTTTTTCCTGGGCATTCAATTTCCCGGATTCGGTATTTGCCATAAGCACCTTGACAATTTCTGTAACCACCGGAGAAGTGTTATCGGTCATCATTTTACTGACAGATTCTTTGTCCCAGTCATTTTTGGCATCCAGCAAATTAGAAATCCTCCTGGCCCGGTCTTCCGGAAGGTAATAGCCCGGATAGTTGTAACCATCAATATTTTCAGGCATGTTATTGGAAGAATATACATAATTCCAGGCCGGGTTTATAGTGGCTGGGTTTTTGGAATACGGCAAAAATTCTTTTTGATCGTCTACTCCATTGGAACCGTTGAGTATCAGGTTGGCATTTACGCCTTTCTGGAGTTTATATAATTTTCCGGAGGTAAACCAGGCGACATTGTTTTGGGCATCCCCATACATGATATTCAAACCGGGCGCCACAATATAAGAAACCGATTTTTGGAATTCCGGGATACTTTTGGCATGGCTCAAACCATACACGGCATTGAGGATTTTGTTAGGCTGTTGCGTATAAATCCAGGAAAAAGCAACGGGTTGTTTGGTTTTAAAATCAGCAATCAAATCATTGATAATAGGCCCGTGCCCTGTTTCTTTTACTGTTAACACCACGGCAGTACTGTCTTTTACCCGGATCGTTTTGGTCCGTGATGTATAAGTAGCAAAACCGGCAGCCGTTTTATATTGATTCGGATTGTTCGGATTGTTCTCTTCCTGGAACAAATCTGCATCATCATTTTCGAACATGGTCAGCCCATACGCATATTTTCTGTTGTGTGCCAGTAACGGGAACGGTGTCCCGGAGAGATAATAGCCGTACATTTCATAATCCGGGCAGGAGATATGCGCTTCGTACCAAGTTCCCGGTTGCGAATACTCAATGTGCGGGTCGTTGCAGAAAAGTACCTTGCCGGTTTTGGTTTTTTTAGGAGAAATTACCCAGCTGTTGCTTCCGATGAATGGCGGCACGGGAGAATTCTCCAGCAAGGCAGTGATCGATTTTGAAATCTCCAGGTACTGTTGTTCTTCTCCCCTGGAAATCTTTAAGCGTGTCGGATTGTGAGAATAATCAATCCCCAAATCCTTAAGGTATTCATCCCCGAACTGGTTCCTGATATCAGTCATCAAAGGGTCTGTTTTTTGGGCCATCGCAAAACTGAATGCCATGTATCCGTAAGTGTTGAATACATCTTTTAAGGTAAATTTTTCTTTTTTTATCCCTAAAAGGGAAAACTCAACAGGTGTCTTTCCTTCCTCCAGGTATTGATTAATCCCATCCAGATAAGCCATGGCCATCTTATAGGGTTCGCCGTTTTTATCCAATTCCGAAATTGCTTTTTCCGAATTTTCATCAATCCCCAAACCGATAAAAAACTTATCGTTTTTGAGTGCCCTGGTCCCGAAAATTTCCGATAATCTTCCCGGCGCAATCCTCCGCAGCAATTCCATTTGCCACAATCTGTCCTGGGCATGGACATACCCTAGGGCTTCCATCGCATCTTTCTGGTTTGCCGCATAAATGTGCGGTACTCCATAGGTGTCGAAATAGACCGACGTTTCTCCCGAAATATTATGCATGGCCACTTCTCCTTCGTAATCGGGTTTGCTGTACAGCAGATATCCGTAAATAGACAAGAAAACAAAGGCGATAATAGCCAATACGGTGTAAAGTAATTTCCTGAAAGATTTCATTTGCGACGGTTTATATTCCAAATATAAAAAAAAGGCGAACATTTACGTCCGCCTTTTTTCTAAATCTATTGTATATTCTTACTTTCTGTTGAAATTGATTTTGCTACCAACATCCAATCCGTTGTTTTTAGCCAACATCCCACACATGTGGAACAACATCCTCGCCCCGACATTCCCGTCCCAGTCATCTTCTCCAGGAGCTACTTCAACTAAATCAAAACCGATGATCTCCTTTCCGCTTTCTGTTAATTTATCGAACAAGTACGTAGCCTGCTCAAAAGAGAAACCGCCCGGAACCGGTGTCCCCGTATTAGGGCAATACCAGGAATACATTCCGTCGATATCAAAAGAGACACAAACTTTTTGCGGCAAGGCATTGATAATCGCGTCACATTGCTGCTGCCAGGTCTTTCCTTCAAAAGTTTCGGCCTTAAGGTCCATATCTGTATGTACCGCAACACGGTTGCCTTGTTGTTTGGCCACTTCTACTTCCTGTTCGCAAAAATCACGGATTCCTACCTGCACCAATTTTGTAATCTGAGGGATTTGCAAAGCATTGTACATGATTGACGCATGCGAATAGGTAAATCCTTCGTAAGCAATACGCAAGTCCATATGAGCGTCCAGGTGCAATATCCCGAAATCATCGTGGAGGGTTGCCAATGCCTGGTAATATCCTAATGGCGTACTGTGGTCACCACCCAGTAAAACCACTTTTTTTCCTTTTTTTATCCAATGAAGGACACGTTCTTTAACTTCTGCATGCAATTCTGCACAAACCTTGTTGATTTTGTCCAGGTCCGATTGCAGGGCAGGAAAAACAGACACGTCTTCTCCGTTCTCTAATGCTTCTATGATAGGCTGTGCCAAATTTTTGTATTTCGCCGAATTTTTGGCCCAATGTTCCGGCGCTTCATCGTAATACATCCCTAATTTCCATAGTTCCGGAAATTGCTGATGTTGCAGGTCAACCTGGAAAGAGGCGTCAAGGACAGCTTCCGGCCCTTCTGAAGCACCGGCTCCGTAACTTACCGTTACTTCCCACGGCACAGGGATGATTATGATTTCGCTTTCTTCAGCGGTAAATGGCAGTCCGAAAATAGTAGCATCTGCCAAACCCGGTTGCGACGGATCGAAATTCTCTATTTTTTGTTGTTTGTTCATTTTTTAAAATTATTATGTCTTAAGAAATAAGCACATCTTGTTTTAAGCTTTATGGGCGTACTATGCCTTTCTTTAATATTTGTCCAAACTCATACATATCCTCAAAAGAGCAATACAATGGCACGGGAGCCAAACGGATAACATTCGGTTCCCTCCAGTCGGTAATTACCCCATTTGTCATTAAATAGTCAAACAGGCTCCTGCCTTGCCCGTGTAAAAAAACAGACAGCTGACAAGCTCTTTCCTTAGGATTTGCAGGCGTGATGATCTCAAATTCCGTGCCAGGGATTTCAACATCGATCTCACGTAAAATAAATTCGAGGTAAGAGGTAATTTTGTCTCTTTTGGCAATCAGTTTGTCCATGCCTACTTCGGCAAACATCTCTACAGAAGCCAGATACGGGGCCAGAGACAACACCGGCAGGTTGCTTATCTGCCAACCGTCGGCACCGTGTACAGGATCGAAATCCGGTTCCATCTTGAAACGTCTTTCTTTATTGTGGCCCCACCAGCCGGCAAATCTTGGCAGGTTCGCATGGTGGTGTTTTTCGTGTACAAAACATCCCGAAGCATTACCAGGCCCGGAATTCATATATTTATAACTGCACCAGGCGGCAAAATCAACGTTCCAATCGTGAAGGTCAAGTTTGATATTCCCGGCAGCATGCGCCAGGTCGAAACCAACTTTTGCCCCTACTTTGTGACCGGCTTCCGTGATGGTTTTCATATCAAAAACCTGGCCGGTATAATAATTGACGCCGCCAATAAGTACTAATGCCAGCTCATCGCCGACTTCATTGATTTTGGCCAGAATATCTTCCAGGCGGATGTTATGCTCTCCTTCACGGCGCTTTATCTCTATAATGGTCTCTTCCTTTTTATAACCGTGGAAGGCAACCTGGCTCTGGAACATGTACTGGTCTGAAGGAAACGCTTTTTCCTCGCAAATGATTTTATAACGTGTTTTGGTAGGCTGGTAAAACGAAACCATCAGTAAATGAAGATTGACCGTTAACGTATTCATCACGGTAACTTCCGAAGGCTTTGCCCCTACAATGCGGCTTAACGGTTCGGCAAAACGCTCCTGGTAATCCCACCACGGCTTGTCTGCATAAAAATGCCCTTCGACAGCCAGGTTCGCCCAGTCGTCCATTACTTCGTCTATATATTTTTTGGTTCTTTTAGGCTGTAACCCAAGGGAATTCCCTGTAAAGTAAATTACGTTTTTTCCTTCGTGCTGCGGAAAGATAAATTCGTTGCGATAATTTCTCAATTCGTCATTAGCGTCAAGCTGCCGAGCAAATTCTCTGGTATTTTCAAACGTCATTATTATGGTTTATTTGGTGCTGTAAAAGTAGATAAAAGTTTGAATGTGGCAAACTTACACAAGGCAAAGTTAGCATGGCCGAAATAAATTGCCGGGCATATAGGTTTATCGTAAAAAGCCTTAAAAAAGCAAAAGGTTATGGCGGAACAGGGGATTGCGTGAGTGATGGAAGCGGAAATCCTTTTTGCCTGTTGCAAACAAGGCAAAAAGATTGCAGCGGACAGCACGGCCCGTAAGAATGAAGGGACACGCCCAATACCTGCTCTTCTTGAAAAAAAATATGGATTGCAATAAAAAAATCCCATCTGCTTTTTACAACAGATGAGATTGAATTTTGAACTTGGGGAAGTTCAAATTACAGGATCAACATGGCGTCTCCGTAAGAGTAGAATTTGTACTTTTCTTTGATCGCTTCGTCGTATGCTTTGCGCATTAAATCATGTCCGCAGAAAGCGGAAATCATCATTAACAGTGTTGATTTTGGTGTATGGAAATTCGTGATCATGCAATCTGCCAAACTGAAATCATGCGGAGGGAAGATGAATTTATTGGTCCAACCTTCGAAAGGATTTAGGGTTTTTGCCGAGGACACGGAGCTTTCCATGGCACGCATGGTCGTTGTACCTACGGCACAGACACGGTGTTTGGACAGCTTGGCGGCATTTACGATATCACAGGCTTCCTGAGTGATTTTCAGCTCTTCGGAATCCATTTTGTGCTTTGAAAGATCTTCAACCTCAACCGGATTGAAAGTTCCCAAACCTACGTGCAGCGTTACTTCGGCAAATTTGATGCCTTTGATTTCCAACCGTTTCATCAGGTGCTTTGAAAAATGCAGGCCGGCAGTTGGCGCGGCAACCGCTCCTTCTTCTTTGGCATAAATCGTTTGGTAACGTTCCGCATCTTCCGGGGTTACTTCCCTGTTGATATATTTCGGGATCGGGGTTTCGCCCAATTCTACTAATTTCGCCCTGAATTCTTCATAGGAACCATCGTATAGGAAACGTAAGGTCCTTCCACGGGAAGTGGTGTTATCAATAACTTCGGCTACTAATGAATCGTCATCGCCAAAATATAATTTGTTCCCGATACGGATTTTACGCGCCGGATCTACCAAAACGTCCCAAAGACGCTGCTCCGCATTTAATTCACGCAACAGGAAAACTTCAATTCTCGCTCCTGTCTTTTCCTTGTTCCCGTACAAACGCGCCGGGAAAACTTTTGTATTGTTCAAAACCATAACGTCACCTTCGTCGAAATAGTCCAGGATATCTTTAAAAAGTTTATGCTCAATAGTTTGTGTTTTCCTATTCACTACCATTAAACGGGCTTCATCCCTGTTTTCTGATGGAAATTCGGCTAAAAGCTCGGCCGGAAGGTTGAAATTGAAATTAGATAACTTCATATGTAATTATTTAGATTGTAAAACCTTGCTGTATTTCTACTGCAAAGAAGGCTGCAAATATACTATTGTGAAACAGGCGTTGTCAAGTGTTTTGGCTTTTATTTTAAAAAAGAAGTGCCAGAGCTCCAAACCATTGCCATTCCGGCCCTTTATATTTCAGAAATACGGAAACCCATGCTTTTTAAATCGCTCCAAAAAGCCGGGTAGGATTTGGAAACCACTTCAGCGTCTTCGATCCTGATGCCGACCTTTACCGCCAAAGGTGCAAAAGCCATTGCCATGCGGTGGTCCTGATACGTGCTGACAGATACATTTTCCATTATTCCTGATGAAGGTTCCAAAGTAAGGCTATAATCGGTTACAGCAACTATGGCCCCTAATTTTGTGAGTTCTGTTTTCAAGGCTTCGAGCCGGTCTGTCTCTTTTATCTTCAAGGTATGCAACCCGGTCAGATGGCAGCCTGTTCCTAATCCAAAACAAGTGACGGCAATAGTCTGGGCAATATCCGGAGAAGCATTCAGGTCATAATTGATGGCTTGGATACCTTTGACTGTTTTCTTCAAAAGGATGGAATTGTCCGAAAAATGGGTCATTACACCAAAACTTTTGTAAATCTCAGCCAGGACGGAATCGCCCTGAAGGCTATTTTGCTTGTAACTGGAAAGCGTTATTTCGGTTCCTTCTTCTGATAAAGCGGCGATGGAATAAAAGTATGAAGCCGAGGACCAGTCGCTTTCCACAGTAAGCTGCTGCGGGCCATGAAGTTCCTTTTTAGGTACCACTGAAATTTTATTTCCGTCAAAAACCGTTTCGATCCCGATTTCATGCAACAGGGCCAATGTCATATTGATGTAGGGAACGGATGTGATTTTGCCTTCTAAAGTTAGTTCCAACCCGTTTTCGAGTTGTGGCGCTACCAGGAGCAGTGCCGAAATGTACTGGCTGCTGACATCGGCAGGAAGCGTGACTTTATGTTGCGTTAGTTTTTTTCCGCTGATTTTAAGCGGCGGAAATCCCTCGTTTTCGACATATTGGATATCAGCGCCCAATTGCTTCAAGGCTTCCACGAGGATTTTTATGGGCCGTTCTTTCATCCTGGAAGAACCGGTCAGTATTACTTCTTTCCCTTCCTGTGCCGAAAAATAAGCGCTAAGGAAACGCATGGTGGTACCGGCATGATGGATATCGATTACCGGATCCTTGCTTTTCAATGCTTCGACCATAGCTGTACTGTCATCGGAATCGGAAACATTATCCAGGGCAATAACGGGATATTGGGCCTGCAATAGCAGCAACCTGTTTGTTTCCGATTTGGAACCGGAGATACTGATGCGGGATTGCCGGCTGGCCGCAGATGGCATAAGAGCTAGGTTCACGGTTACTTAAGCTTGTCGTTATTGTGATGACGATCGTGGTCACGATTGGTCTTCAAATCCAGTTTTTTATCAAAAGCAGCCTGTAAGTCAATTCCCGTTTGGTTGGCCAGGCAAAGGACTACAAAAACCACATCGGCCAGTTCTTCGCCAAGATCCTTGTTCTTATCGCTTTCTTTTTCAGATTGTTCTCCATAACGGCGGGCAATAATGCGGGCAACCTCTCCTACTTCTTCTGTAAGCTGGGCCATATTGGTCAATTCGTTAAAGTAACGGACACCATGGTTTTTGATCCAGTTATCTACCTCTAATTGTGCGTTTTGAATATTCATTGTTATGCTTTTTTAAGTACTATTTTTTCGGTTTGCTTATCTACCACCTCTTTGTAGAACCCTTTTAAACTTTCGTAATATTCGGAACTGATGATAGCCTGGTTGATATCAATAGTATATAAAAGCTGGATCTGGTTGCCGTTACTTGAAATATTATACCTGAAATTCCCTAATTCGTCGGGCATTCCTATAGATTTGGACTGTGGTAATGTTTCGATGGCATATCCTTCGGGAACAGTAATACTGACCACAAACTTATCCTGGTGCGGGTATACGAAATCTACGGGATATTCCCTGGTTTCCTGTTTGAAAGGGTTTTCGGTCATCGCCAAATAAAGAAATGGTGAGAAATACATCTTGTCTCCTATAATCTCCACGGAATTATTGCTGGTAAAGGAATATTCTTCCTGAATGGGTTTTGACAAATCGTTGTTATTTTGAACGGCATAATCGGTTATTTCCAGCCCCTGGTGCCTTTTTTCGAGTTTTTCCACATAGCTGTCTTTGGCTACTTTATTGTTGACTCCCCTAAAAACAAAGGCATTGTAATCGAAATACTGATCCCTGATTTTCCCGGAAACATTTCCTTCAGGGCTTACATTGGCCATGATATACATGACTTCTTTCGAATTGGATTTTGGCATCAGGTCAATTTCAGCCGAACTGTTGTTTTTCCTAATAATCCTTCCGAGCCAGTTTAAGTCACGTGTTGGCAGGATGTCCGGCAACGCATTTTTATCGGTGGCATCCAATAAAACCACCCGGTTGTTGAGTTCTATTCCCGCAATTACATAATTGAAAGCCGTTCTTGAAGGAAATAATGCAATACCATTTGATCGTGTGCTTATCAAAACCGGATTGGCTTCAAAACCTGCATAACGCAACATGGCCGTCAGCATCAGGTTGATTTCCGCAGCATTCCCTGTTTTTTCCTGATATGCTTTTCTAACACCATTGTCGCATGTGTAGCCATAATATTCGTTCCAGTTCATCCTGGCTTTAACGTAATTGAAAACGACGGCCATTTTTTCTTCAAGGGAAGTACTTCCTTTTAGGATGGCATCGAGGTCTTTTTCGAAATAGCCGGTCTTGTTCAACTCGTTCCCGAAATCCTCATTCTCGTATATTTTCTTTACTACTGTTTCCCAATCGGTTGCATAGTTTTCATAAGCCCTATTTGGAAATCTTTCTCCCGCCAGCTCATGAATAACCGTTGTTTTGTAATTATTGATATTGTTTACATACGATTCGTCTTTAAGGGCCGGAACATCGGTCAGGACATAATTAGTCTTAAGCTCTTTATAATTAGTCACATTCTGGTCAAATTTAGTGGTAACTCCCCATCCTCTTTCTTTACTGGTGGATGTTATGGAATTCTGGGTGTTCTCTTTTTTGACAACTGGGGACAGGAATCCTTTATTCCTTACATTATAAACATAATATTCAGGAACGTAAGTAGTATATTCTGAATAACTTACTGGAATATCCCTTTGAAACTGCCAATCAGGGAAGTTGGTAATATAAGGGGACCTTAGGGTCATTTTGTATTCAATAATGGAGCCTTCCTTAACATTAGGCATGGATATTTTTTTCCTTGCCCAGTTCTTATTCACCTTTTCAATGAATTCCCCATCGCTGCCGAGCTTTGTTTTTTCGATTTTCCCATTCATCAGATTGTAGGTGATTGCCTTGGAAAATTCGAGTTTCTCTGATGCAGAACCGCCAATATAATAGCTCGCTGACTTGTTCGCATATTCGTAACCTTCTTTTTTATAGATTTTTATTTTGGTCAGCACTTCCGTTACTATTTCAAATCCGTTGGTCTGCGAATATTCAAAAGAAGTCCTTCCCACTTCGAACAAAACAGCCGCTGCGGCAGAAGAATCATTGGGATGTGTTTTCTGTTTCAATTCTTCTATGGTCACTTTCCCCAATTCTTTTGTCTGGGCCTTCAAACACAGGCCGGACAGTACTAATAACGCTATAAGGTACTTTTTCATACTTTTATTTTTTTGCTATGATTATTTTTGAATTATCGCTTCTGGCTATTGTTTCCCTAAATTTCCGATAGTTTTCATAATTGTTTTTGTCAAACAGCCCTTTTTTGATTACCAGTTTTCTTTTGCATAGTATTGTGCTGGGGCCAGTAACGGAAAATTCGATTTTATAGTTCCCGAATTCTGTGCTAAGCTCCATTCCGTTGGGCTTTGCCTCTACCGAAAATCCTTCTGGGATCGTGATTTCCGTTTCATCTTCATTCGTATATCCTCTTTGTATCTCAAAGGGGAATTCCCTTGTTTTGTATTTTTTAGGCACGTACGAATTCTGATTGAAGGCATTCAGGGCGAACATTAGTTTCCCGTTTGAATTTTGGGCGTAACTTTCAGCTTTGAACTCCAAATTTTCTGTAAATTCTATTGTCACGGGATCATTCTGCAGCGAAATCTTATTTACGGTCAGGTTGTTGATGTTGCCAAATTCCTCCTTGTACCTTTTGACCAGCTCTTCTTTCGCCAGCCTTTCCTTTCCGAATTCACTATCGTATTGCAGTCCTTTGGAAACCATTTTTACTTTTCCATCCAGGCTTCCGTTTTCCAGAATAGCATAAGAACCTTTGATAATTTTCAGGTTATCACTCTCAGCAAAAGTTCTGGTCCTGACAATTTCACCACCTTCCGGTTTGATAATCAGAACATTCCTATCATCCGTAAAATCACCTTGAAATCCAAAAGGCTGGGTCTGGCTGGTACATTCCAACCAAAGGTAGCCTGATTTGTCGGGTATGGCCAAAATAACATGGTCCCCTTGCATTGAAGCGATGTCGTTCTGGATATCGCGTGTTTCATTACCGGACCAGACAACCGTGTAATAAGAAGGTATGCCAACTGTTTTCAATAAACTCCTGGTATAATTGGTCAGCGCTTTGCAATCTCCATACCCTAATTTATCTACGTCTTTGGCCAGCATCGGTTTCCAGCCGCCAATGCCTACCTGGACACTAACATAACGTGTTTTTTCCTGGACAAACCTGTAAATGATCCTGGCTATTTCTTTCGGGTCTTTTTCATTGCCCACAAGCTGCTTGATTTTTTCCTGTGCCACCAGCGGTATTTCTTCAGTATCCGCCAATAGGGAATCATAATACCATTTCCCGAAATCTTTCCAGTTAACAGCCATTCCGTTGACATTTTCCAATTGGAAATTTTCCAGGGAAAAATAAACTATTGGGAAAATATCCATAAAAATAGGGCTCAGCTCTTCTCTTTTCCTGGCTATGATATTTTTTGCCGTATAGCTTACAGATGTTGGCGTTTCTGTTTTTTCTATCGGGTATTTGGCAGAAAAATTGACTTCTTTTAGCCTAAGATGCAATTCGGGTTTGAAATTAACCGTCAGCGAAGTCTTTTCGGTACTCACAAGATAACCGTCCACAGGGCTCCAGGCCGGGATAAAAGCGGTGTTGGACGTTTCGGTTTCGGTTTCAAGAACCATTGTAAAAGGATATGTTATTGGGGTATAATCCAGGAACAAGGCCCGGTTATCATTAAAAATGGAAACTCCGTCAGCAACACTCATGTCATTGAAATCCTTCCTCCTGAAAGTTTTCATCCCTTTTCCGGAAGCATCATAAACCGTGGCCTCTATTTTTGCAATCCTTCTGTTTTTATCGTAATATTCCATCAAATCCAGGTCCCTGAGTCCTAATTCATTGAGTACCGTGATTGCTTTTTTTGATTTTAAGGTCATGGAACCCTGGGAAAGGATCGTCACGTTTAATTGGCTTAGGCGTACTACCGAATTCGCGTTTAGCTTCAAACTATCCGGAATAGCGGAAACTGCCAAGTCCATGGTTTGGGAATGTGCCGTAAAAAAAACAGATCCCAAAAATACAATTGTGAAACTTTTTTTCATCAGGCTTCTCTTGAGCAAAATCAACTTCATCTTATTCCTTATTTTTACTGTCGATTACTATGGTAACCGGGCCGTCATTTAACAATGAAACTTTCATATCAGCCCCAAATTCACCGGTTTGCACTTTTTTGCCCAATTCGGCCTCCATTTGTTTTATGAAACTTTCGTACAACGGAATGGCAATTTCCCCTTTGGAAGCTTTGATATAAGACGGACGGTTCCCTTTTTTGACCAAGGCATGCAAGGTAAACTGGCTTACGACGATCATTTCGCCATCAACATCTTTAAGGGACAAATTCATGACATCGTCCTGATCGCTGAAAATGCGGAGATTGGCTATTTTAGAAGTCAGCCATTTGATATCTTCCATAGTATCGGCGTCTTCGATCCCTATTAAAACCAGCAATCCTTTCCGGATATCGGCTACTTTATTTTCATTGATGGTTACCGAAGCTTGGGAAACTCTCTGAATAACTGATTTCATTATCTGGCAGGTATGGGATTATTAAAATAGGGAAATTATTGCTTATTACGGGTTTCATCACTCGCAATCCTGTCGGCGTTGTAAATGTCGGTACGGTACGTTTCATCATCGCCTTCCAATATTTTCAGGTAACTGTTGTAGCGTGACCAGGAAATTTCGTCTTTTTCCAACGCTTCCTTAACCGCACATTTGGGTTCATCCTTGTGAAGGCAATTATTGAACTTGCATTTGTCTTTCAGTTTGAAAAATTCCGGGAAATAACCGCTGATTTCTTCTTTTTCCATGTCAACAACGCCAAATCCTTTAATTCCGGGCGTGTCGATGATTTGGGCACCAAAGGACAAATCGTACATTTCGGCAAAAGTGGTCGTATGCTGCCCTTGTTTGCTTTGCTCCGAAATTGTTTTGGTTTTCAGGTGCAGGCTCGGTTCCATGGCATTGACCAACGTTGATTTCCCAACGCCCGAATGCCCGGAGAACATACTAACCTTGCCTACCATCATTTCCTTGAGTTTGTCAACACCTTTGGCTTCGGTGGAAGAAACCCTCAAACAGGTATAACCTATTTGCTCATAAATGTATTGAAGGTATAATTGCTCGTCGAGCATAGCATCGTCAAACGTATCTATTTTATTGAAAACCAAGATGGTTTCTATTCCATAAGCTTCGGCCGTGACCAAAAAACGATCAATAAAACTAGTCGTTGTAGGCGGATTATTAATGGTAATCAACAGGAAAACATAATCAACATTGGATGCTATGATATGCATCTGATGCGACAAATTGACTGATTTGCGGACGATATAATTCTTTCTTTCGTGGATATTTGAAATAATACCGGTAGTCACATCGGCGGTTTCATCAAGTTCATAATCGACGATATCGCCTACGGCAATGGGATTGGTGCTCTTGATTCCTTTCATTCGGAACTTACCTTTAATGCGGCATTCCAGAAAATCTCCTTTTTCTGTTTTAACTGTGTACCAGCTTCCTGTAGATTTATAAACGGTTCCTGTCATGCCGCAAAGGTAAAACTTATTTATGATTTATGACTTTCTCCTGGTGACTTATACTTTCCTGGTGTATGGCTTTGAACATTTTAAGGATGAATTCTTCGCTGAGGCCTTTTTCTTCACCTTCCAGTACCATTTTGCCCAAGATTTCATTCCAGCGTTTGTTTTGCAAAACAGCCACATTCTTTTCTTTTTTCAAGGCTCCGATTTTATCTGCGATTTTCATACGCTTGCCTAAACTTTCAATCAGTTTACTGTCGATTTCATCAATTTGGGTACGCAATGCCGCCATTTTCTGGTTGTAATCGTCTGCCTCATCTGTCATTTTACGGATGCGTAAATCTATAAAAATCTGTTTGAGGGCATCTGGTGTTACTTGCTGGGCCGCATCGCTCCATGCATGTTCCGGGTCGTTGTGTGTTTCGATAATCAGCCCGTCGTAATTCAGGTCGAGTGCTTGCTGGGACACTTCCAGGATCATATCCCGCCTTCCTGTGATATGGGAAGGATCGCAGATTAATGGCAAGTCCGGGAAACGACTTTGGAGCTCAATGGCAATCTGCCATTCCGGGATGTTGCGGTATTTGGTTTTTTCATACGTAGAAAACCCGCGGTGGATGACGCCTAATTTTTTAATCCCTGCATTGTACAACCGTTCCACACCGCCCAACCACAAGGACAAATCAGGATTTACCGGGTTTTTGACCAGTACGATTTTATCTGTGCCCTTGAGTGCATCGGCAATTTCCTGCACAGCAAAAGGATTGACCGTAGTCCTTGCCCCGATCCAGAGGACATCGATATCGTGTTCGAGCGCTGATTTGACATGCGCTTCATTAGCCACTTCAACTGCCATGAGCAATCCGGTTTCCGCTTTGGCTTTCTGCAGCCATTTGAGTCCTATTTCGCCTACTCCTTCAAATCCTCCCGGCCGGGTCCTCGGTTTCCATATCCCGGCACGGAAGATGCTCACATCGGAATCTTTCAACTCGCGGGCTATCTCCATTACTTGTTCTTCTGTTTCGGCGCTACACGGCCCTGCTATTACCAACGGATGCGATAATTTGAAATCGTCCAACCAGGTCCGTAATGATTTGCTATTTTCCATAGTCTTACTTTGTTACAAAATTATAAATGAATTTCTTCTTCTACTGAAATTCTTGCTAAAACTTCTTCTATTTTTTCTTCTTCAATACATAATGAAAAACGGACATAGCCTTCTCCATTACTTCCAAAAATGGTTCCCGGGGTTATAAACAAATCGTTCTCGTACAATAATTTATCTACATATCCTTCCGATGATTGGATTCCTTGCGGCACTTTCGCCCAGACAAACATGCCAACCGTGTTTTCATCATAAATGCAACCCAATCTATCGGCTAATTGAAATACCAGGCTCCTTCTTTTCTTGTAAATACTGCTCTGTTTTTCAAACCAATCGGCGCCAAGTTTCAATGCTTCTACGGCACCTTTTTGAATCCCGTAAAACATCCCGCTGTCCATGTTGCTTTTTACTTTGAGTATCGCATCGATGTAATGTTCGTTCCCAGCCACCATCCCAACACGCCATCCGGACATATGGAATGTTTTTGAGAGTGAATTCAATTCTATCGCGATATCTTTGGCACCTTCAACCTGCAAAATGGAGATTGGGTTATTATTTAAAACAAAACTGTACGGATTATCATTGATAAGCAGGATCTGATGCTTTTTGGCGAAAGCCACCAACTGCTCCAACAAGCCTAAGCTTCCCGGAACCCCGGTAGGCATATTCGGATAATTGACCCACATTATCTTTACTTTTGACAGGTCTTGCTTTTCCAGGGTTTCAAAATCAGGCAGCCAATTGTTTTCCGGTTTCAGGTCGTACAAAACGGGTTTCGCACCCACCAGGTTCGTTACCGAAATATAGGTAGGATAGCCCGGGTTAGGGATCAGGACCTCATCGCCTTCGTTTAGGAAAGCCAGGGAAATATGCATGATTCCTTCCTTGGAACCCATAAGAGGCAATATTTCGGTGGCAGGATCGAGGCTCACACGGAACTGATCCTGGTAAAAAGCGGCAAAACCGCTGCGCAATTCCGGCAAACCCTGATAACTTTGGTATTGATGGGCTTTCGGGTCGTTCATGGCTTTTTGCATCGCTGCAATAACTGCCTGGTCCGGTTTGAGGTCCGGGCTTCCGATGCCCATATTCACAATAGGCCTTCCCTGGGAAACCAACCGGCCGACTTCCCGCAGTTTTTGTGAGAAATAGTATTCCTGCACCTGCTCTAATCGTTTTGCTGTTGTAATCATAATTTACCGTTTTTATATTCGCCAAGCACTTTAAAATGCGTGGTCATGAGTTCGAGTATTTTTTTTGCTTTTTCGTAATGCTTGTATTTGGCAAAGACCACATCTACAAAGAAAGAATACTGGAAAGGCGTTTCAATGATAGGCATGGATTGGATCTTGGTCAGGTTCAATTTGCAGTTGTTCATCACATTGAGTACTGTGGCGAGGCTTCCGGGCGTGTCGTCCAGTTCGAATTTGACAGAAGCCTTATTAATTTCTTCTCTAGGAAGTTCCTTATTTTGGGTTTTGACAATCACAAACCGGGTCTTGTTGCTTTTGACCGTATGGATGCCGGCAGCCAGGATTTCCAGATCGTACATTTTGGCCGCGATAGGACTGGCTACGGCCCCGATGCGTAACAGATTCCCTTCTTTGATCCTTCTGGCTGTTTCTGCCGTATCTGCACTTTCGACCAGTTTGATATGTGGGTATTTCTTGAAGAAAACCGCACATTGCAACAGGGCGATAGGGTGCGAATGGACTTCCCTGAGGTCTTCTATTTTCTGGCCTTTGGTCGCCATTAAATTCATGTGGATATCCAGGTAATGTTCTCCAATGATATGAAGGTTATTATGGTCAATCAGGGCATAATTGGGTATGATGGAACCCGCAATGGAATTCTCGAGCGCCATGATGCCTTTTTCGGATTTGTTTTCCTTAAGGCTTGTGACCAGGCTTTCGAACGACATACATTCGTCGAGCGAAGCGGGTGCTGCAAAAAATTCTTCGGCGACCTGGTGATGAAAAGACCCCTTGATACCCTGAATAGCGATTTTTGTTTCCATAGGACAAAAAAAAATCCCGTCTTGCGGACGGGATTGTATATTTATAATTATTAATTTAATTTTCTAATCAAATAACCATACGACAATCCCTTTCGCCTTTCCAGAAGAAATAAAAAGAATTGTTGCTATAAAATGTGTTATTTGAAATCATTGCTTTTTTGAGCTGTTTGAAAAGCAAACTTACTAAAAAAACAATACCAAACTACATTTTTACAAAAAAATTAAGTTTAATAGAAAAATTAGACTTGATTTTCTTCTTACTTTTGCCATAAATCGCGATAATATGTCTATTGAAGTCCAGAATATTTCTAAAAATTACGGCACGCAAAAAGCGCTGGATGCCATTTCGTTTACGGTAAAAAAAGGAGAAATCGTAGGTTTTTTAGGGCCAAACGGCGCCGGGAAATCAACGTTGATGAAAATCCTGACTACCTATATCAATGCTGATGAAGGCCAGGCCAGCGTAAACGGGCACGATGTAAAAGCCGCGCAGAAAGACGTACAACGGTCTGTAGGGTATTTGCCGGAGCACAATCCTTTGTACCTGGATTTGTATGTGCGGGAATATTTGGCCTTTAACGCCGATGTATACAAAGTAGGCAAAGACCGCATCGAGGAAGTGATTGCATTGACGGGACTCACTCCTGAAAGCCATAAGAAAATAGGGCAATTATCAAAAGGGTACCGCCAGCGTGTGGGACTGGCCACGGCTTTGCTGCACAATCCCGATGTGTTGATATTGGACGAACCGACTACGGGGTTGGATCCGAACCAATTAGTGGAAATCCGTGACCTGATCAAGAATATCGGGAAGGACAAAACCGTTTTCCTCTCTACGCATATCATGCAGGAAGTGGAAGCCATCTGCGACAGGGTGATTATCATCAATCACGGGAAGATTGTTGCGGACAACAATATAGACAACTTGATGACCGAAGTGACCGTCCAGACCATTGAAGTGGAATTTGACAAGGCGGTTGCCAAGGAATTATTCAGCCAACTGACACATATTAAGGATTTTACCAACACTACCAACACTATTTGGGAACTGGTTTTCGCTACAGAAGAAGATATGCGTCCTGCGGTGTTTGATTTTGCACAGGCCAATGGCTTGAAAACCCTTCAACTCAACCTTAAAAACAAAAACCTGGAGACTATTTTCAGGGAGAAGACGAAGTAGTAGCAGTTTACAGTTTCAGTTTGTAGTCGCAGTATTAGAAAGGGTTGACAATTTATGGTCGCGGTTGACAGTCAAGTTGGCAAGTTCCAGCATTTGGCTTGCAGAGCTTTTTACCGTTGTTGGCGGAAGTTTGAAATGTCGTTTCCCTTAAAATACCTGTTTGGCGATGGCTTTGATGTTTTCGGCTTTGCCCATAGAATAATAGTGCAGAACCGGGATTCCGGCGGCTACGAGCTCTTTGCTTTGCTCTGTACACCACTCGATCCCGATTTGTTTTACAGCTTCGTTGTCTTTGGCCTTGACCACTTCCATGATTAAATCGTCCGGCAATTCGAGGCTGAAACGGTGCGGGATCAAGTTGAGCTGCTTCTTGGTAGCAATTGGCTTTAGTCCCGGAATAATTGGCACGGTGATGCCCGCTTTTCGGCATTTGGCCACAAAATCAAAGAATTTTTTATTGTCGAAAAACATTTGGGTGATGATATAATCGGCCCCATTCTTGATTTTCTGCTTCAGGAAATGGATGTCGCTGTCCAGGCTGGGTGCTTCCATATGCTTTTCGGGATAGCCGGCCACCCCGATACAAAAATTGGTACAGGAGGAATTCTGTAAATCTTCATCGAGGTAAATCCCCTGGTTCAAATTGTGGATCTGGCTCACAAGTTCAGTAGCGTTTTGATTTCCTTCTTTTTCCGGCTTGAAATAGGTTTCGTTCTTTAAGGCATCTCCACGGAGTGCCACTACATTATCGATGTCAAGGAAATCAAGGTCGATAAGCAGGTTTTCGGTATCTTCTTTGGTAAAACCGCCACATAAGATATGCGGGATGGCATCTACCTGGTACTTGTTCTGGATACCGGCACAGATGCCTACTGTCCCGGGGCGTTTCTTGACGATTTTCTTTTGCAGCAAGCCATTGGGCAATTCCTTGAACTCATATTCCTCACGATGGTAGGTCACATCGATAAACGGCGGGTTGAATTCCATCAGCGGATCGATGCTGTCAAAGATGGACTGGATGTTCTGGCCTTTGAGCGGTGGCAGGATCTCGAAAGAGAAAAGTGATTTTCCTTGTGCGTTTTCTATGTGTTGGGTTACTTTCATTATCAGTTATGAGTTATAAATTAGGAGATATGAGTATTTTGAAGGACTGCATAAATCTTTAATCGGCGATGTTGGGACTGAGCCATTTCGTGGCTTTTTCGGTGCTTATATTCCTTCTTTTGGCGTAATTGGCAACTTGGTCTTCCTTGATTTTCCCGAGTCCGAAATACTTGCTTTCAGGATTCCCGAAATAATAGCCCGAAACGGAGGATGCGGGCCACATGGCCATGCTTTCAGTTAAGGAAACTCCTATTTTCTTTTCCACATCCAGCAGCTTCCAGATAGTGGTTTTTTCCAGATGGTCCGGACAGGCGGGATAACCGGGTGCCGGGCGGATTCCTTTGTATTCTTCCTGGATCAGGTCCTGGTTGGAGAGGTTTTCATCGGAGGCGTAACCCCAGATTTCCTTCCGTACTTTTTCGTGCAGGTATTCAGCGAAGGCTTCTGCAAAACGGTCCCCCAAGGCTTTGATTAGGATGGAATTGTAATCATCGAGCTGTTCTTCGAACGCTTTGGCTTTGGCATCGACCCCAAAACCGGTAGTCACGCAAAAAGCTCCCATATAATCCGGTTTGCCTTCGTTTTTGGGTGCAATGAAATCGGACAGGGCAATATTGGGCGCTCCTTTTGTTTTTTGCGCCTGCTGGCGTAAAGTCAGGAAGGTTTCGAGCACATTGCCGTGTTCATCATACAATTCAATATCGTCGTCATTGACTTGGTTGGCCGGAAAAATCCCGTAGACTCCTTTGGCCTGCAGCCATTTTTCAGAGAGCAGTTGCTGAAGCATTTGTTGGGCATCGGCAAATAAGGCGGTGGCCTGTTCCCCTACAACCTCATCCGTTAGTATCGCAGGGTATTTGCCATACAATTCCCAGGATCCGAAAAAGGGTGTCCAGTCTATGTAAGGCACTAATTCTTCCAATTCGACGGCGATGGTTTTTGCTCCGATGGTATTCGGGGTGACTGCTTCAAATTGTGACCAGTCGAGCTGAAGCTTGTTTTGCCTGGCCTGTTCTATCGTCAGGAAATTTTTATCTTTTGAACGGCTGAGGAAAGTTTCGCGGAAAGCGTCGTATTCGGCCCTGATGGTACTGGCGTAGATTTTCTTGTCGCTGTTAAGCAAACTTCCGGCAACGGTTACCGCACGCGAGGCATCATTGACATGGATGACCGTTTCCCGGTATTGGGGTGCGATTTTTACGGCCGTATGCGCACGCGAAGTAGTTGCCCCGCCAATCATGATCGGGATTTTGATGTCCTGCCTGTCCAGTTCTTTGGCCAGATAGACCATTTCGTCAAGTGATGGCGTAATCAAGCCGCTCAGGCCGATGATGTCTACTTTATGTTCGATTGCTGCAGCAATGATTTTTTCGGGCGCAACCATCACTCCTAAATCTACAATTTCATAATTGTTGCAGGCCAATACTACAGCTACTATATTTTTCCCGATATCGTGTACGTCTCCTTTTACAGTAGCCATGAGGATTTTTCCGGCCGAGCTGGAACTTCCGTCTTTTTCCGCTTCGATATAAGGAAGCAGGTATGCCACCGCTTTTTTCATGACACGGGCTGATTTTACAACTTGCGGCAGGAACATTTTTCCGCTGCCGAACAAATCGCCTACGACATTCATTCCGGCCATCAAATTGATTTCGATGACTTCAATGGGTTTTGAGGCGGCCAAACGGGCTTCTTCGATATCGGTTTCTATAAATTCGTCGATTCCTTTGACCAAAGAATGGGTCAGTCGCTCCTGGATAGTACCGGAACGCCATTCCTGAATTGCTTTTTCGGTGTTTTTTAAATCTCCTTTTACATTTTCGGCAAAATCGAGCAGCCTTTCGGTAGCGTCTTCCCTTCTGTTAAGGATAACATCTTCGACATATTCGAGTAAATCCTTTGGGATATCATCATAAATAGAAAGCATTTCCGGATTGACGATTCCCATAGTCATCCCGCTTTGGATGGCGTGGTATAGGAAAACGGAATGCATGGCCTCGCGGACAACATCGTTTCCACGGAAAGAGAAAGAAACATTGCTGACGCCTCCGCTAATGTGTGCATGCGGCAGGTTTTCCCGAACCCATTTGGTCCCCCTGAAAAAATCGAGGGCATTAAGCCGGTGTTCTTCCATTCCGGTAGCTACGGGGAATATGTTCAAATCGAAAATAATATCCTGTGGCGGGAACTGGACTTTATGTACCAATATATCATAGGAACGACGGCAGATTTCGATGCGGCGCTCGTACGTATCGGCCTGGCCTACTTCGTCAAAAGCCATGACAATTGCGGCGGCTCCGTAACGTTTGATCAGTTTGGCATGGTGGATGAAAGCCTCTTCCCCTTCTTTTAGGGAGATGGAATTCACGACGCTTTTTCCTTGTACTACTTTAAGTCCCGCTTCGATGATTTCCCATTTGGAACTGTCGATCATGATCGGTACTCTGGAAATGTCGGGTTCGGAAGCGATCAGGTTCAGGAATTTGGTCATGGCCTGCACGCCGTCGAGCATACCTTCATCCATATTGATATCGATGATTTGTGCGCCGCCTTCTACTTGCTGGCGGGCTATATCAAGCGCTTCGTCGTATTTTTCTTCTTTGATTAACCGAAGGAATTTCCGGGAACCTGTTACATTGGTACGTTCGCCCACATTTACAAAGACGCTGTTGGGTGTAATAATCAGGGGTTCCAATCCTGACAATACCAAATTCTTTCTATCCTTATCCTCAGTCATTAGGCAATTATTTGTGCTTTTCTAGGTTTGTATTCTTTAGCTATTTCGGCAATCATGCGAATATGCTCCGGGGTTGTCCCGCAACAGCCGCCAATAATATTGACAAGGTTGTCTTCCAGGTATTCCTTGATGAGTGCCTGTGTTTGCTTCGGGGTTTCGTCATATTCCCCGAAAGCGTTCGGCAACCCTGCATTAGGATGCGCAGATATATTAAAAGAAGTATTCTGCGAGAGCACTTTAAGGTACGGTTTAAGCAAATCGGCTCCTAAGGCACAGTTGAACCCCACGCTCAACAAAGGAATGTGGGAAACGGAAATTAAAAATGCTTCAACGGTTTGCCCGGATAATGTCCTGCCGGAAGCATCTGTGATTGTTCCAGAAACCATAACCGGGATATCCAGGTTGCGTTCTTCCTTGACTTCTTCAATAGCAAAAAGTGCTGCTTTGGCATTGAGCGTATCAAAAATGGTTTCCACTAAAAGTAGGTCGCAGCCGCCATCGAGCAAAGCTTCCGCCTGCTGTTTGTAGGCGATGCGCAAATCATCGAAGGTCACGGCACGGTAGCCAGGATCGTTTACATCCGGGGACATAGACGCCGTCCTGTTTGTGGGCCCGATAGAACCCGCTACATAACGGGGCCTGTCTGTAAATTCGTTTGCCACTTCGCGGGCAATTTTAGCCGATTCGAAATTCAGTTCGTATACGAAATCTTCCAGATGGTAATCAGCCATACCAATCGTGGTACCGGAAAAAGTATTGGTTTCGACTATATCGGCGCCAGCCTTAAAATACTGGCGGTGCACTTCCTTGACTGCTTCGGGCTGCGTAATGGACAGCAAATCGTTATTCCCTTTTAAGGGATGTGGAAAATCCTTGAAACGCGCTCCCCGAAAATCTTCTTCGGAAAAATTATAGCGCTGCAGCATGGTTCCCATGGCGCCGTCAAGGACGAGGATCCTTTCCTGTATTGCTTCGGTTATTTTTGACATATTTGTTATTTCACAAAGGTTTACCCAGAAATCCGGAGATTCTTAACGTTTGACATTCGGCCCCGACCGAAACCATTTCGCCTTTATGGCAGGAAATCGTAAGGATCGGGAAACAGGTAGCAAAAATGCACCAGCCGTTTAAATGCTTCGATAGCTCAGCATACTCTATAATTTGTTATCGTGGAAAGGGAGAAAAATTCCTCTTGGTTATCTGTCCGGGTTCCTGAAATGAATCGGTTTCCGGTTAGAATGTAGCACCTTCTTTGTGGTAAAGGGTTGCTAAGCTTTCATCGGGTCTATTCCCTCCAGCTTTCGTGATAACAATCAGCATGATTATGAACGGTGCAAATGTAATAATAAAAATCAGATTTAGAAATATTTTCTACACAATGCCTTTTTTTGATTCCAAAACAGATTTATAAACTACCTACAACATGATTTGTAAATTATTTTTCCGGTTTCTTTCTTTTTTATTGTTAAAAATCATTCCAATGCCTGCTTCAAATCGTTGATGACATCGGCAACGGTTTCCAATCCTACCGAAACCCGTACCAATCCATCGGTTATGCTGACAGCCAAACGTTCTTCTTCGGTCAGTTTGCTGTGCGTGGTCGAGGCCGGATGCGTGACGATTGTCCGGGTGTCCCCCAAATTGGCAGAAAGGGAGCACAATTGTATTTTATCGATAAACTTCCGCCCAGCACTGATGCCTCCTTGTATTTCAAAAGCGATGATATTACCTCCCAGGCGCATTTGTTTTTTAGCGGTTTCGTATTGCGGATGCGATTTCAGGAAAGGGTATTTCACTTGTTTTACATTAGGATGGCTTTCCAGGAATTCAGCCACTTTGAGGGCATTTTCACAATGTTTTTCCACCCTTACCGGCAACGTTTCGAGGCTTTTTGACAATACCCAGGCATTGAACGGCGACAAAGCCGGGCCGGTATTCCTGGAGAAAAGGTAAATCTCCCGGATCAAATCTTCCCGTCCTACGGCAATTCCACCTAAAACCCGTCCTTGCCCATCGATTAATTTTGTGGCCGAATGAATGACTAAATCGGCACCGAATTGGATTGGATTTTGGATGTATGGCGTGGCAAAACAATTGTCAATGATCAAGATCAGGTTGTGTTTGCGGGCGATTTCACCCAGTAATTCCAAATCAATGATATCTACCGCAGGATTCGTCGGGGATTCTGCAAAAAGGATTTTGGTATTGGGCTGGATGGCGCTTTCTATCGTTTCCGGTTTGTTAATGTCGAAATAACTCGTGGTGATGTTCCATTTTGGGAAATATTTGGTAAACAAGGTGTGGGTCGAGCCGAAAACACTTCCGACAGAAACAATATGGTCCCCGGAATTTAGCAAAGCCGCAAAAGTAGAATATACCGCAGCCATTCCCGTAGCAAAGGCATAACCTGCCGGGGCGCCTTCCATCTGGCAAATTTTCTCTACAAATTCGGAGGTATTGGGATTTGTGAAACGGCTGTAGATATTCTTCTCTTTTTCTTCGGCGAAAGAAGCGCGCATGTCTTCGGCATCTTCAAAAATAAAACTCGATGTCAGGTACAGCGGAACCGAATGCTCCAGGTAATGCGAACGCTCTGCCTGCGTCCTGATGGCTTGGGTTTCGAACCCGGATGATGGATTGCTCATATTATTTGTTGTTTGTTTTTATTTGGTAATGGATCGTGGCGGTCGGCTCAATCGTCTTGGAAACGGAACAGTATTTCTCGAACGAAAGCTGTGCTGCTTTTTGGGCTTTTTCTTCGTCAATTGTGCCTTCAAGATATATGGTAACCTTTATTTCCTTAAATGGTTTCGCTTCTTCAATTTGAACTCTTTCTCCTTCAACCTCAGCGTAATACCCTGTAATTTCCTGGCGTTGCTTTTTCAGGATGGAAATAATATCGATCGCGCTGCAACCTGCTACGCCCATGAGGAGTAATTCCATTGGGCTTGGCGCCAGGTCATTGCCGCCAAATTCGGCCCGGCTGTCTAAATACACTTTATGGCCACGTTCGTTCTGCAGTTCGAAATGGTAATTTTCATTGATTCTTTTGAGTGTGATTTTCATAACGTTATCCTTTATCTGCAATTCTTAAAATATCTCCAAAAACACCTCTGGCCGTTACGGAAGCACCTGCTCCGGCACCTTGGATGACAATCGGCCTTTCACCATAAGATTCCGTATAGATTTCAAAAAGGGAATCGGAACCTTTGAGCTGTCCTAAGGCAGAACTCTCAGGAATAGACACCAGTTTTACTTCAAGCGTTCCCTTGTCTTGTTGCAAATCTCCGGAAAGCTCGCCTACATAACGCAGTACATTGCCGCTTTTTTGACTGATTTTCAGTTTATTGTAATGATCGTCAAGTTCGTGGAGGTTAATCAGGAATTCCGGTGTTGACAAATCCCTAAGCGGTTCCGGGATAAGGTTTTGGATCTTGATTTCGTCGAATTCATTCTGCAGGTCAAGTTCCCGCGCCAGGATCAATAATTTCCGGGCCACATCATTCCCACACAAATCTTCCCTTGGGTCGGGTTCAGTATAACCGTTGCTGATGGCTTCTTTGAGCACTTCGCTGAATTTCTTGTCTTCGTTTGAAAAATGATTGAAAAGAAAACTCAAAGATCCGGAAAAAACGCCTTTGATCCGGGTGATATTCTCTCCGGAAAGATGCAGTAATTTAATAGTGTCAATCAGTGGTAAACCTGCACCTACATTGGTTTCATACAAATACGTCTTTTGGTTTTTGGCTAATGCCTTCCGCAATTTTTTATAAAAACCATATTGCAATGTGTTGGCAATTTTATTGGAAGAAACCAAATCGAAGCTGTTCTCAATCAACTCAAAATAATTCTCGGCAAAATTCTTGCTGGCCGTATTGTCAATAGCAATAAGGTTTTCCAAATGGTTTTCCCTGGCAAAATTCACCACATCATGAATGGTATATGGCACGCCTTTTTCGGCAATTTCCTGCTTCCAGTTTTGCGTATTGCCGTTTTTCTTCAGCAACAGTTTTTTAGAATTGGCAATGGCAAAAAGATTCAGCCTGATGCCTTTCCTTTCCTCGATTTTTTGGGCTGAAGCCAGGATTTGGCTAATTAATGTCCCGCCTACCACGCCATGCCCGAAAACGGCAATATTGATTTTTTTGGTCACACCGAAAATTTCCCCGTGGATGACATTAAGTGCTCTTTTTAAATCTGATTTCTGGATCACCAAACTGATGTTCCGGCCCGTGGTTGTATTGTTGAACAAAATAGGGACGATTTTATTTTTGATCAGCGCCGTGTATGGCTTGTGGAAAGTACTCAAGTCCTGCCCTATGATTGAAATAACCGAAATATTATCATCTACCGTAATCCTGTTGACATCCCGGGTATAAAAATCGGTTTCGAATTCTTTTTCAAGGCCGATCAACGCTTCCGAAGCTTTATCAGTATTGACTACAATGCCAATCCCTCTTTCGGAAGAACCTTGGGAAATAATACTCACACTGATCGCATTGTCGGCCATTACCTTAAAAATCCTGGCATCGACACCTGTTTTGCCGAGCAATCCTCTTCCTTCAAGGTTTAACAGCGAAACATTATTGAGGACCGAAAGCGATTTGATGCCTTCGTCCGTTTGTTCGGAAGTAATCAGGGTTCCTTCGCTATCAGGATTGAAAGTATTGAGGATGCGGAGCGGGATGTTTTTTTCGACCAAAGGGATAATGGTTTTGGCATGAAGGATGTTGGTCCCGAAATTAGCCAGCTCGTTAGCCTCGTTAAAAGAGAGCCTTTCAATTTTTTTCGCATCGGAAACCAATTCCGGATTGGCGGTGTAAATCCCATCAACGTGGGTGAAATTCTGGAATTCTTCCGCATCGAGATAATTAGCCAGCAAGGAGGCCGTGTAATTGCTGCCGTTTCTTCCCAATGTGGTTGTTTCACCGTTTAGGGTAGATGAAATGAAGCCGGTCACGATATATATTTCTTCCTTGGAATCAAAAAAACCAAGGACATTTTTTTTGGAAACGGTTTCGATAGGTTGGGCGTTCCCGAAATTAGCATCGGTTTTGATTAGTTCCCTGGCATCGGTATATTTTGCCTTAAGCCCTTTCTGGTTCAGGATTCCGGTGACATATTTTGCCGAAAGGATCTCACCGAAGGCTATGATCTGGTCTTTGATTTTTTCGCTGTAATCGCCCAACAAGCTGACTCCTTCGAATAATTTCGATAGTGTTGAGAATTCTTCTTCGAAAAAAGAAAGCGCGATACCTTCTTGCTGATAAGCCGTAAATTCATCAAAACGTGCCGCGTAAGGTTTCCCTGATTGCGCCAGGTCCAGTATTTCTATAAGTTCGTCGGTGGCATTCCCACGTGCCGAAACGACAACAGCAATAGGTTCCCCGTCAAAAAAACGCTTCGCAATAATGTTGACCACCTGCTCAATCCCTTCTCCATTGGAAAGTGATTTTCCTCCAAATTTTAATATTTTCATTTTTTCTTGTTTTGTTTTATGTTTATGATGTTTGTAATTATTTAGCTGAATATTGGTTTTAAAAAGCGTCCCAGTTGTTCAAATTCTATCAGGAAAGCATCGTGGCCATGGATCGAATCGATTTCATGGTAACTGATTTTCAATCCTGTATTTTTCCATTTGTGATAGGTTTCGGCATTTTCGTCGGGCGTAAAAAAATAATCGCTGTTGATCCCCACAAGGTGTATTTCCGATTTTGTTTCCCTGCTGAAGGTTTCCCAACTGTCCTGGCTGGAAGTTTCTCCTATCGTTTTCAACAGATGGTTCATCAGTTTGTATGCCGGCAACTGGAAACGGTTTTGCAGCTTATTGCCATGGTGGGCCAGCCAGCTTTCGATTTGGTACAGTTCCCGGTCCTTTTCTTTTTCAGTATTGAATTTCTGCTTTAGCGATTGTGGCGACCGGTACAGCAGCATGGCATGCAAACGGGCGTCGTGTATGGGGTTTTTAGAATTATTCAAGATCGCATCCTGCACCAGGACGTTGGCAATGAGCCAGTCAGTAGCTTTCCAGTGTGTGGCTACAGGAATGCAGTGACGGATGCTTTGGGGTTTTAAAAAAGCCATTTCCCAGGCAATGCCGCCGCCCAAGCTTCCGCCGATAGCGGCAAAAAGTTCTGTGATTCCTAAAGACTGTAATCCTTTCCAAAAAATGGCAGCGATGTCTTTGGCTGTAAAATCCTTATAGTTTTGGATCAGGTTAGTTGGATCTCCGTCAAACCCGTTGCCCGGAATATTAAAGGCTATTATGCAGTATTGGCTGGTGTCGATTGTTTTCCCATCCCCGATAAGGTCATTCCACCAGCCGTTTTCGCCAATTACCTGAGAGTTTCCGGTCAGGGCATGGTTGACCAATACCACCGGTGCTTTGTGTGCAGGCTGGCCGAAAATCTGGTAAAAAAGAGGAAGGTGCTTGATGTGTTTCCCTTTCTCTAAACCGATATCAAAAAGATCTATTGTATGTAAATTTCCCACTGTACTATTTTTTTTAAAAGACTGCCTTCAACCTAAACTTTGAAGACAGTCTTAACAAACAAAAAACAAAAACTAAATTAGATTCTCTATTAAAGAAATCAATTGTACTTGTATCGCTTACGCTGCTTTAAATTCTTTCAATAAGGTAAGCTGGACCGGTGTTGCATTGATTAGATTATCCCTTAATGGACATCTTTCCTTGACTTCATCGATCCATTGCTTCAGAAGCCCGAGGGGCGCATCAGAAATAGGTTTTACCACTACTTCTATTTTCCTGAAACCTGCCCTGGAACGGGTACGGAGGCCTTCGGCTTTTTTGGTTTGCAGTTCCCCTGAAATTTCCACAAATAAAGATTCCAACTCGATTCCAAGCTCTTTGGCCACTATTTTGCCCACCGCGTTGATGCTTCCTGCAAAACCGGCCAGCAGGAATTCCGCCGGGCTTGGATCGTTTGTATTCCCATTGGAAATATGGTTGCTTATCCTGACATTGAACCCTTGTGACTGGACCACAAACTGGTTGCTGTTTTCTGAAAAACCTGTTATATGCACTGATGTATTACTCATGATGGCTGTTTTTAAAAGTTAGATAAACAAAATTTCGTTTTCACCTGAATTGATCTGGAAAAGCAGGAATTCCGCAATTTCCAATGTGATACCGCTTTCGGCTGTTAGCTGTTTCTCTGTTGTTTTGGATTCAGCCGTTTGCTGCTTTTCGGGCGAAGGCTGAAATATTCTTAATTTCTTTGTTAGTATTGACATGACTTAAATTTTTTAATGAATTATGATTCTGTTTTTACATTCCCGGGCGTATTGGGAATAAAAAAGCCCTTTTGGAAATGTTACCAAAAGGGCTTTACAGTTTTGAACTATAATTAGAGATTAACTCTTCCGTTTTCGGCAACAATAATGCGGGATGCGGCACATATACATGCACATCATTCCTCGGTTCATATTATTTTTTGCTGCTGTAATTTTCATGGTTCTAATCCGGTATTGACTTAAGTTTTGTTTTTTTGTGTTTTGGAATAAAAAAACCCCTGCGGTGGGCAGGGGTCTGATTGTATATTTTAAAAATTCAAAATTATGCAATAGTGTCCCCTGCGGAAATTTTCCACATCATATAACACATATTGCGCATTGTTGAATTCATTTTTTTACTTGATTTTGATGGAGCAAACTTCTGAACTATTTTCGGATTAAAAAAATTTAATTTCAAAATTTAACATTTAAGAAACCCGTTTATATATTTAAATACTACGTATTTAGTTTTTCCCAAAAGATTGATTTTCATAAAGATTTCAAAAAAAAGCAAAGATTAATTTGGAATTCGATTTCGTTTCATACCTTTGCAGACGAAAACCGTGAGGAAAAATTTGTACTGATTGCAACCTCGTAAAAAAAATGCTAAAGCAGAAACACTTCTTTAGCCTTTCCCTGCAATCTTATTTTTTTCTTCACTAAAATTAATTTAAAAAATAATTTTTATTATGGCATATTTATTTACGTCAGAATCAGTAAGTGAAGGACATCCGGACAAAGTAGCCGATCAGATTTCAGATGCATTAATCGATAATTTCCTGGCTTTTGATGCCGAATCGAAAGTAGCGTGTGAAACTTTGGTTACGACAGGCCAGGTAATCCTTGCGGGCGAAGTAAAATCAAACACCTATCTTGATGTGCAATTAATTGCGCGTGAAGTTATCCGTAAGATTGGATACACTAAAAGCGAGTATATGTTTGAAGCTGATTCGTGTGGTGTTTTATCTGCTATCCACGAACAATCTGCCGATATTAACCAAGGTGTAGACAGAGCAAGCAAAGAAGAGCAAGGTGCAGGTGACCAGGGAATGATGTTTGGTTATGCAACAAATGAAACGGAGAACTATATGCCTTTGGCGTTAGATTTATCTCATGCTTTGTTGATTGAATTGGCTAACTTAAGAAGAGAGAATAACGAAATTAAATATTTACGCCCGGATGCAAAATCACAGGTAACTTTAGAGTATTCTGATGATAACAAACCATCTAGGATTGACGCTATCGTAATTTCTACACAACATGATGATTTTGCTGCAGAAGCTGAAATGTTGGCTAAAATCAAAAGTGATTTAGTGTCGATTTTGATTCCGAGAATTAAGGCAAAATACCCTCAATATGCTCATTTATTTAATGACAATATTACGTATCACATTAACCCAACCGGAAAATTCGTAATCGGTGGGCCGCATGGGGATACCGGTTTAACAGGAAGAAAAATCATCGTGGATACCTATGGTGGAAAAGGAGCTCACGGTGGTGGTGCTTTCTCTGGAAAAGACCCAAGTAAAGTGGACCGTTCTGCAGCGTATGCTACACGCCACATTGCTAAAAACTTAGTTGCTGCCGGATTATGCGAAGAAGTTTTAGTACAGGTTTCTTATGCGATTGGAGTGGCAAAACCAACTTCTATCAACGTAGTAACATATGGAACTTCTAAAGTAAATATGACTGACGGGGAAATCAGTAAAATTGTTGAGAACGTATTTGATATGCGTCCGTATTTTATTGAGCAGCGTTTGAAATTAAGAAATCCTATTTATAGCGAAACTGCAGCTTATGGTCACATGGGACGAAAACCTGAAACGGTTACAAAAACTTTCCAATTGCCAAATGGCGCTCCTAAAACAGTAACTGTCGAGTTGTTTACTTGGGAAAAATTGGATTATGTAGATAAAGTAAAAGCGGCTTTCGGGTTGTAATACTATCAAAATAAAAAAAGCCTGACTGTTCATCCAGTCAGGCTTTTTTTATTTAATAGGTCCCGGTTTTCATTTTTTGCAGGGTTGCCTCAATATCTTCCTTCGTTTCTTCATCGATGCCTTCCGAATAGCGCACTGCTTGTTCCTGGGTTTTTACAGCCTTTTCTTTTTCTCCGTTTTTGTAATACAACCGGGCCAGCGTATCCAGGTAATACGCATTGTTCTTGGCTATGGCCAAACTGGATTCAGACCACTTTATGGCTTTTTTGACATGCTCGGGGTTATTCGATTTGGTCACAACAAACCAGGCAGCTTCATTGGATAAATTGGAAAAGTAATTTTTAAAATCGCCCCAACTTTCGTAATTATAGTTGTCTTTTTGGGTATAGAGTTCGTCTATTTTTTCAATTATGCCTGTTTTTCCGTCAAACAATTTTGTAAAGAAATCATTGTACTGGTCAATATACAGATCTTCCACGTGGAGTTTCTCGGCCATGGCACTTACAACATAAAAGTAATTCCTGTTTATCTCCAGGTTATCGCTTTCTTTGGCCGCCAACCGTTTGTACATTTCTATGGATTTTTGCTGTTGTCCAGTTGTTATTTCTCCCTGTGGCAAGGTATTGTTCTTGTACAAAGCATCGGAAATCACCTTCCCTATATTTTCTGCTAAATAGCTGCTGTCTGCTGTTTTATTTTGCTCAGCTTTAATGGCATCGTAATGCTTGAGAAGGTATTCAATAGCGTTAAAATCAGTATCATTCAATGTTTTTTCAGTTCCAAAAAACTGCCTGCTGAATCCTTCGTTTTTAATTTCTTTAGAGATTACCGCTACCAGTTCCATATTGGGATTTGCTTCTTTTCCATAGGCTTTGAGCAATCGCTGCCAATATTTATCCACTTGGTTTTTATCCAGCTTTACTTCCGTTTTTTTGTATTGCGGTGTTTCGTCAACTGTTACCACCGTTGCCGCAAGGTCCGTATTTTCAGCAGCAGGCGGCTCCGGAGCATACAAATCCTCTGATAATCCGTAGGTATCCAATGCGGAAACCTGTGCAAAAGCTTTCAGTAATGCTGCGTCGGATATTTTTTCGGTATGGATGCTTTTATCAAAAGTTAGCAATGCATTGAGCCTGTTTAGGGTTGAATAAAAGACATCGTAATAATAAAATAGGTTCTTGTTGGCCTCCAGGTTTCCTTTGGATGTACTCAAAACCATCCCATCGGAATTGACCACAATAACATTCTGGGATTCGCTGATGTGGTTCTTTTTTATCCAACTCCTGTCTTTATCGGTAAGCCTATAATAATTATACAGATCGTATTTTGCATCGTATCCGTCGTAAAGCATGTAACTTACCTCGGTAGATTGGCTTTGGATAAAGCCGTCAAACTCTTTTTGGGCATTTTTATTCTTTGGATCGTAATACAGGACAAGGTATTTGCTGGCTGCTTTTTGAGTAGCTTTAAGCGCTTCAGCCAAGTTGTTCTCTGTTTTTAATTTGAAATCATATTTTGGCGCAGCCGCGGAATCGGCAACGGCATAACCCAATCCGCTTTCGTCTTTGTCTTTTCCTTCGTAAGTCCAGGAGGCCAGGTTTTTGATTTCATCCGGCTGGACTTCATACTTGATTTCGCTTTCGATATTGCCTTCCAGCTTAAATGCCAATGGGTTTTTGCCAAAAAGATCGGCGATGACCAGTTCGTTATTTTCTTTATTATAATACGCTTTGAGCTGGATATCCCCGAAATTGTTCATTTCAAAATCTGCGTCAATCCCGGAAACCTTATTCGGAACGGTATATTTTGACAGCGCCGTTTTGCCCTCGTAATTTTCATACACCAAATACAGGTATTGGGACCGGTTAATGGTAAAACTCAACTCTTCAGCCTCATAATCCAGCGATTCGTTATTGACCAATTCCGACAGCTTTTTGTATTGTACCGGCAAGCTTCCGTCTTGTGTCCCTACATAGATCTGGGTCATAAACGTAGTGATGTATTTGTTTTTTATTTTTACGGTAACCTTGTTGGAAATCCCGGCATCGGAATGGAACTTCGCGGAGAAATACGATTTTTTGCCAACCTGGTTCCCCAGGAAAAGCGTATCGCCTTTTTTCTCATAATTCCCATACAGGAAAACGAGCTCGTATTTATTCCCGTCTACTAAATTCAGTTTTAATTTTTCGGTTTGTCTTGTGGAAATGTAGGTCCCGTTTTTAATTTCTTTTTCCTGCGAATAGGAAAAGGAAGGAACCAGCAAAAGTGCAATCAGTATTTTTTTCATTTGTGCGGCATATTTCATTCAAATGTAGGTCTTACTTTACAAAAGGAAAAGCATTTGCCTCAAACGTTTTCAACAATTATCCATAAAAAAAGCTGCTAAAAAGCAACTTCTATACTATTACAGGGCATATTTCAGGCTCAATATGAGGTATCTTGGCTGGACCACATAGCTTGAAAAACTGCTCGAACCTCCCAACTGATTAAAACTGCTGTCATTTAACGAAGTCGTATTGAGCAGGTTGGTCGCCGAAAGTTTCCATTCCCATTTGCTGTTTTTCCTTTGGTACAACAAATTAGCGGAAAGGAAATCGTATTCGTTATTTACGGTTTTCGATTTATTCCTGTTATGGTAAAAAGTGTATTCGGAAGTGAATGAAAAAGCATTCCAGAAATAATATTCCAATGTGACAGAAGGCGCATCGGTATAAAACACATCACTGAAATTATCATTGACAGAGAAATTATACGCCAGTTCTATATTGGGGATTTCCTTATAATTGGTCGAAAAATTCACATTATACGATTGCGTGAATGATTTTGTCGTCTGGAAAAATTCCGAATTGTCCGGATTGACACGGATGTTATTGAACTTGCTCCAGTTTAGGCCAATCCTGGTGCCCGCTTTGTAATACCGAAGGAAAGAACGTCCGTACGCACCATTTCCGGAAAGGGTTTCATCAGCAAAATTGGAATTCATGTTCACAGCAGAGGAAACCTGGTTTACACTGGTGAACATCGCCCTGTTTTTAATCGCATCCACTTGCCTTGTATAGGTAATATTGGCAAAAATATTTTCAAAATTGAACATATTGTATTTAAAGTAACGCAGCGAATGTACTTGTGAAAGCGAGTTCTCCAGCATCCTGTTCCCACGGAACAAACTATTGTAATTAGGCACCAAATAACCTTGCGCCAATTTATTGATGTCTGTAAAATTATTGGACAAGGAGAAATTATAGGTTAGTGTTTCCGATTTCTTCAATTGCCATAAAGCATACACATCCGGCAGTACTCTGTAAAATGTCTTTTTGTAATCGGTTCCGAGCTGCTCGTTATCCATCGTATAAGCATGTGCGGAAACACCCGGGTTGAACGTGAATTTCCCTTTGATGAATTTGTAGTGCAATCCTAAAAAAGCATCGTTAAAGGCATAATTCACATCATTGTTGTTTTCCGGGCCGTCCAGCGTGTTTTGGGAACCGTTATCCAGTATTTGGAAGATATGCGAGTCAAAATCCTGGTACGAATTGGTATTCCCAAGTGTGATATTGATGTTGCTTTTCGGGGTCAGCATATAATAATAATCCAGTTTGGCATCGATCTTATTGGTTTTTACGAAACGGTCCTGGTTGACATCATTGCGGTTTTGGGAATTATCATATCCTGACAATGCCGTGAAAGGCGGCGGAAACAGGTTAACCAAGGCATCTTTATACAAATTGGCATTATAAAACGGGTTTTCGTCCTGATACAAATGCTGCATTTCGAACGCAAAAACATTTTTATCATCCATCGTATAATAATAATTCAGGTTCTGGCTGAAGGAAAAAGGCTTTTGTTTTTTAGTGGTGTACACATCATTGAAAATACTCGACAAAACACTCGCATGCTCATCCTGATCTGAAATTTTCAATAATCCGTCATAATCAAAATGCACTTTTTCGGAAGGCACATAACTGGAGCTGAGCTTGAACATCCCCAGGTTGTTTTGTTGCTTTGAAAGGTTCCGGACATCTTCAGTGGTAACCACCGGGTTTCCACCTTGCGGTTTATCGGTCCTTACGGTTCTGGAATTGGTTTCCAGGTCTGTTTCATTGGCAGAAAAAATACCGAATCCGCTGATGGCCCATGCCTTTGAAGGATTATAACTGAAGTTTGCCGCACCGAATTTGGCATCAATCGCAGCTGCCCGGTCATTTCGCATCCCCATAATCCCCAAATCATTGGAGGTGACATTAAAACTGGTCCCGCCTTTTTTCATCATATTTTTAAACCCTCCCGTAAACTTGAAATAATCCTGCATGGTCAGGGGCAATTCGCCAATATTGTTGAAATTCCCGATGACATTGATGCTGTATTTTGGGCTGTAATAAAACAATTTCGGATTGATGATGTGGCGGTCTTCTTCATTTCCCACACCGATTCCGGCCGTTACATCGCCAAACCAGAAATTTTTCTTGCCTTCTTTGAGTTTGATGTTGATGGCTACATTCTCTTCGTTGTTCTCCAGTCCTTTTAAGTTGGTAACTTCGTTATAATTCCGGAGCACCTGGATTTTATCCAAGGCATCGGCAGGAATATTCTTGGTTGCTATTTTGGTATCTCCATCAAAGAAATCTTTGCCTTCCACCATTACTTTCTGGACTTTTTTACCTTCCACTTCTATTTCTCCATCCTTGTTCACTTCAACTCCCGGCAGTTTTTTGAGGACATCTTCCAGCTTGCGTTCGGTACCGTTTTTAAAAGAATCCGCGTTATAAATAATCGTGTCCCCTTTGATGGAAACCGGCATTTCACGGACAACCTCAACCGCTGCCAGTTCATTCGCATCAGCACTCAAGACCACATTTTGGACAATATTTTCCGTTTTGGTCTCAATGCTAAGGTTTTTGGTTTTGAGCCCTAAAAAAGTAATCCGAACATTATAGGTAGCATTGGGATTAAGGTTTAGCAGGTATTTCCCTTTATCGTTTGTAATCGAATAGGCGTCGACGGCTTTTGTCGCTTTATTGACCGCCATGACATTGGCCATTTCAAGAGGAGCGTTCGTGGTATCTTTTACGATCCCTTCCAACCTGACATTTTGGGAAAATAGTGAAATGGATGCCATCAAGGCAAAGAATATGGTAATTTTTTTCATGAAAGGCTTCGATTTTGGCGATAACTATTTTGCGGTTTTACTCTTAATTCCCCATTCTTATATGCATGCCGCCACCATTTCCACCTCTGGACTGGTACATTTGCTGCATTTCTTCCATTTTTTTTGTCACGATTTCGTCAAATTCTTTTTGTGTGACAGGCTTTCCGTTGGTAGGTGCTTTAATTTCCTTTTTATCTTTAACATTCATGACCACTTTGGAACATAAAATAATGGTTTTGCCTGCACTTACTTCCAAAATCAGGCCTGGCAATCCATAATAGCCTTCCGGTCCTTGGCTTACAGGGATTTCGGGAGTATACCACGCCACGACTTCAACTTCTTTGGGCATTTCGCCTTCATTCATGAAATTGGTAGGTTTGTTTTTTTCAGCGGCTGCTTCCTTTTTATCTTTCTCTTCGTCTCTTTTTTTCATTCGGAAATTCCTGAAATCGGTTTTGCTTGCCTTTTGCATAGCCGTTGCCTTAAAGCACATATAACCGCCGATTTCTTTTGTTTCCTGCCCTAATTTCCAGTCCAGTTTAGGTAGGGAATCGTGTATCAGGAATTCTTTTCCCATCATTTCCTTATCGATGGTAAAGGTTTTGTCCTTGATGTTTTTGTAATGGGTTCCGCCGCCGCCCATAAAGGAACCCATCATTCTCATACCGTTATTTTGGGATCCCGGAGCATCTAATCTTTCTTCTTCTTTATAAATCGAAGCGTTTTTATCGAAATTAAGGATAAACGTTTTTTCGAACGCTTTTTTCATCCTTTCTTCAATTGTTTTCCTCATTTCGGGTGTTATATCTTTATTTTCCGCGATTCTCGATTTAAAATCGGCCGTACTGGTTTTGGACTCGTATACTGCCATTCCCTGAAAATCCTGGGCATGTGACAGCGAACTAGCTATAATTAAGCTTAAAGCTGTGATTATCTTTTTCATAAACTGATTTTTATTCAACAAATATGACGAATGAATCTGGGTTTTGTTACTAAAGTATTGTTAAATAAAACATTGGACTTTGACAGAAGCAAATGGTTTAATTCCTATCTTAGCTATTATGAAATTTGTGACTTTTTTAGCGGTCTTTTTTGTGTCTTTTGCAGTGCATTGCCAGTATACGAACCCAGTGGCTTCGCAAATGAGCTCGCAGTTTATCAAAGCGGATGTTTTTATCGGGGAAGATGCGTACGGCTATCAGTATTTTATCAAAAACAACGTTTTCTTCAAGATCAAAGGTTCGGAATTTATGCAGTACAAAAACCTGGCTTTGGGGAAAATCACAAGGGCAGACATCCAAAACCCGCTGCGGATCGTTCTTTTTTACGAAAACTTCAACACCGTTGTAGCCCTGGACAACCAGCTCAGCGAAGTACAGAAAATCAATTTTTCGGAAAAACCGGAAGGAATCGTCGTTTCGGCGGCAGGCATGTCTTCGCAAAACAACCTTTGGATCTTCAACAACCTCAACCAGCAGCTGGGTTTGTACAACACGATCCGGAATACGTACCAGGCAATAGGGCTTCCATTTGAGAAAAACATAAAAAACTACACTTCCGATTTCAACTATTTTTATTGGATTGATGCTAAAAACCAATTCTACAGCTGCGACATTTTCGGCAAAAAGAAAGTATTAGGGCAGCTCCCGGAATACGATTCGGTTTCCATTGCCGATGAAAAAACCGTTTTATTTCAAAAAGATAGCATCCTGTACTTGTTCGATGTAGAAAAAAATAAAAAAACCGCTATTGAAAATATCGAAAAAAGCTATCTAAGTTTTCATTACAAAAACCAAAATTTAACTATTTTTACAGCCGAAGGAATTACCAACTATAAAATCAATTTACCATAATGCATATAGCAGTAGCAGGGAATATCGGTGCTGGAAAAACAACGTTGACAAAGCTTTTAGCCAAACATTTTAAGTGGGAACCGCATTTTGAAGATGTAGTGGACAATCCTTACCTGGATGATTTTTACCATCAGATGGAACGCTGGAGCTTCAACCTGCAAATCTATTTCCTGAACAGCCGTTTCCGCCAGGTTTTACAAATCCGCCAAAGCGGCAAAAAAATCATCCAGGACAGGACGATTTATGAAGATGCCCATATTTTTGCGCCCAATCTTCACGCTATGGGACTGATGACCAACCGGGATTTCCAAAATTACATTTCATTGTTCGAATTGATGGAATCTTTGGTCAAAGCTCCTGATTTATTGATTTACCTGAGAAGTTCCATCCCGAACCTTGTAGGCCAGATCCACAAGCGCGGAAGGGATTATGAAAATACGATTTCCATTGACTATTTAAGCCGTCTGAACGAACGCTATGAAGCATGGATCCAAACTTATGACAAAGGAAAATTACTGATTATAGATGTAGACAACATCAATTTTGTAGACAACCCTGAAGACCTCGGTTTGATTTTCAACAGGATTGACGCCGAATTAAACGGATTATTTTAGAAAAAAAGCCTTGGTAACTCAAGGCTTTTTTTATGGCAGCGTATCAAATAAGGTCTTAATGGATAACGCTTTCCCTTTTTCCGTATTGGAAATGACGATCTTTTTTTTCCGGCCAGGCAGCAAATCAAAATAATTATCACTAAAAAAAGCATCCCCGGCAGTAATGAAGATGTTTTTAGCCAGGATATCAGTCGTTATTTCTATCGTATTTGCATCTGTATAAGTAACGGAAACAACAGGTTTTTTGAGGGCCAGGTTTTTGGGTTTTTCAAAATAATAAAGCACTTCTTTTTCTTCTGCACCGGGCATTGTCAATTGTACACGCAAAACGGTTTCTTTCAGGTTAAAACCTGCCAATTGCGTCTTAGTGACAGTCTCGTAAATTTTACTGCTGTTTTCTTCTATGTGGATTGTTGCCGATTTGTGCCACAATGTTTTCCCTTCAAAATCCATAAGCTGCAACTCCAATGTGCCTTTTTTTGAAGTCAGCTCATCATTTACAATGAATATTTCATAGGAATCCTTTTCTTCCTGTACCGAAACCAGGACAGGCTCGAAACTTCTTTTTGCCTGGTATTGAAAGGCTTTCCAACGGCCATAATAATCCGCCGCACTCCACGAAGTGACCGGCCAGCAATCATTGAGCTGCCAAAACAAACTGCCCATGCAATAGGGTTTTGCCCTGCGATGGGCTTCCATAGCTGTTTTCATTCCTTCTGCCTGCAGCAATTGGGAAACATAAATATAATCGTCAAACTTGGTTGGGATTTTATAATCGCGTTCCATGTAGGTCTGGATGGTTTGATAGCCTGTTGGGTGTTTTTGATGGTTTTTAACAGCTTCGGACGCAAAGTTTAATTCTTCTTCAGGGGCAAATTCCTGGAAGGTTTCCAAATTCGGCATGCCCTGAAAACCATATTCCGACATAAACCGCCCTGTTTTTTCCATATAAACCTCGAAAGGCTGCATGCCCCACCAAACGCCCCAATAATGGGAATCGCCTTCGAGCAGGCTTTCCTTCCTTCCCCATCCGATAGACGGTGACGAAGGCCAATAAATATTTTTACCAGCTCCCAGCAAACTGTCTAAGGTTTGCGGGATGGCTTCGTGAAACAGCTTTTTGTATCCGTTCCAGATACTGGCGGAATCCGTTTGGGAATAATGGTATTGCTTTTGCCAGCCCCAGTTTTTCCATCCTTCATCACTTTCGTTATTGCCGCACCAAATAGCAATGCTCGGGTGGTTTTGCAATCGCTTTACATTGTCGGCCACTTCCTTTTTCACATTTGCCACGAAATGGGCATCGTCCGGATACATGGCACAGGCAAACATAAAATCCTGCCACACCAAAATCCCTTTTTTATCGCATTCCTCATAAAAAGCATCATCCGCATACACACCGCCTCCCCAAACCCTGAGCATGTTCATATGGGCATTGGCCGCATTGCTGACGATACTTTGATACACACTGTCTTTCACCCTGGGTAAAAAACTATCCGGCGGAATATAATTGGCGCCTTTCATAAAAACCGGGATTCCGTTGAGTTTGAAATAAAAGCTTTTCCCTGATTTGTCCTTTTCCTGTATCAATTCGAGGGTGCGAAGTCCGATGTGCATTTGTTTTTTGCTGAAAACAGTAGCATTGCGGGAAAGTGAAATCGAAAACGGATACAGGTACGCTTCTCCCAATCCGTTGCTCCACCAGCGTTTCGGGTTTGCAATAACATAACTCATGGCAATGTTGTTTGTCCCTTTTTTAAGCGCTATGGTTTTGGATTCATTATTGATTTTCAACTGAAAAACATCCTTTTTATTGCTTTGGATTTCGGCAACAAACTCCAGTTCGGCTTTTTCATCCGAGAGTTTTTTCTGGAAATATTTCACATTAGTGATAACCGCAGCATCCCAGGAAACCAGTTTCACATCCTTCCAGATTCCCGCCGTAACAAAGCGTGGGCCCCAATCCCAGCCATATTGGTATTGTGCTTTGCGTGTAAATACTTTTTCATCCCCGGGCAAAACGTACGGGAGTTTTTGGGCTTCTTCTTTTCCTTTTTTTACAGCCGGTTCAAACAGGATATAGAGCTTATTTTTGCCTTTTTTCAACGTATTTTTAACATCAATCTTCCAGGTACGGAACATATTATCCGCTTCAAGTACCAATTCGTTGTTGAGATAGACTTTTGCGTAAGTATCCAGCCCGTCAAATTGCAATTCAATGGTTTCATGCTTTAATTCCTGACCGGTAACCGTAAAAACAGATTCATATTCCCAGTTTTCGTTCTCGATTCCCAACAGTTGTTTTTCATTGGTACCCCAAAAAGGATCTGGGATTACTTTATTGTTCCATAAGTCTGTATGGACCGTTCCGGGTACGGTGGCCGGCAGCCAGTTTTTATCTTCGGTTTTTTTGAAATGCCAATTTTCCGCATTTAGCTTTCTTTCAGCTGTTTGCGCCAATAGTGTTACTGGCCATAAAAAGAATACAATGTATTTTAGAATGTTGCCCATTATTGCAGATTTTCTTTCAACCTTTTAACCTCATCACCATTAGCTGTTTCAGAACCGTCCGTAATGGCTGAAGAATGGTAAAATCCGGTATTCGTTTTGGCCTTCAATGCCCTACAGTTTGAAGATCGCAGGCCACCGCCGGGCATAATTGTGATCCTGTTGCCTGCTTTTTCGCTCAAGGTTGTCAAAACCGCAAGGCCTTGCATAACATCTTGGGCCTGGCCGGAGGTCAATATGGTTTTGAAGCCGCAGTCAATGATGTCTTCCAAAGACCGGAATACATCGCCCACGACATCAAAAGCGCGATGGAAGGTGCACGGCAACGGGTTTGCCAATGCGATTAAAGCTTCATTTTTTGGCTTATTGATATTTCCGTCTGCATTCAAAATCCCGAAAACAAAACCGTCGGGCTGTATTGTTTTGAATTGCAGTATCTCAGATTTCATTTGTTCGAATTCGGCATCTGAATACACGAAATCCCCACCACGAGGGCGGATCATTACGTATAACGGAATGTGCAGTTGTTTCCTTGCTGCCTTCACGGTTTCTGGATCCGGAGTCGTCCCGCCGGCTTGCATATTAGCACATAATTCTATTCTGTCAGCACCATTGCTTTGGGCAATAAGGGCCGATTCTAAATTAAAGCAGGCAATTTCAAGTTGGTATGTATTCATTTATTTTAAAAAATAATCCGCATCAATTAACCGGTTTCCAGAAGCATCGTTTACGGCAAAATTAAATCCGCCTTGTACGCAATAGGCCCCGAATTCTCCTTTTTTGTTCAGGGCAATAAAGCCTACCTGAATGTCTTTGAGGTTTTTATTTCTGAGTTTGGTCAGTTTTACAATCCTGCTCACGGCTTCTTCACAAGCTTTTTGAGGTGATTTCCCCTGGCGCATCAGTTCGACAACCAGGTGGCAGCCGGCGATACGGATTACTTCTTCTCCGTGTCCTGTGGCGGTGGCGGCACCAATTTCATTATCTACATACAATCCTGCACCAATAATGGGCGAATCCCCGACGCGGCCATGCATTTTAAAAGCCATTCCGCTGGTTGTACACGCTCCGGAAAGGTTTCCGTGGCTGTCTAAGGCGATCATTCCGATCGTATCATGGTTTTCAATATTGGCAATGGGCTTGTACTGGCTTGTCTTAAGCCATTCCTTCCATTCTTTTTCAGATTCTTCCACAAGTAGATTTTCTTTCACAAAACCTTGTGACAATGCAAATTGAAGGGCGCCATCTCCTACGAGCATGACATGAGGCGTTTTTTCCATTACGGCCCGGGCTACGGAAATAGGATGTTTGATGTATTCCAGGCAAGCCACCGAACCAATGTTGGCATATTCATCCATAATGCAGGCATCAAGGGTTACACGGCCATCCCTGTCCGGCCTTCCTCCGTATCCTACACTGCGTTCTTTCGGGTCGCCTTCCGGGATTTTCACTCCTGCTTCTACAGCATCTAAAGCCCTTCCGTTGTTCTTTAGCACTTCCCAAGCCGCACCATTGGCCTGGACACCAAAATTCCAGGTAGACAGCACTATGGGTTTGTTTCCTTTTCCCTCAAGGTTATTTTCTTCTTCAGGTTTGCCTGTAAACGAAGGCAAGGCCGCAGCAACGGAAGCCATCGCGGCAGTTTTTAAAAAATCTCTGCGATTTGTCATATTGTTGTTTTTTATTCTACCATAATTTCATCCGCAAACAACCAGGCATCTGCTCCGGCGCCTTCTTTCCCTTCGGGGATTTTACCGGCGTTTTTAGCGATTACCTGTATGTATTTGGCTTGTTGCTTGTTGCACTGTATTGTAACGATCCCTTTCATTTTGATGATTTCAGGCAAAGAAACTTTTTGGATACTCTTGAAATCTTTGCCGTTTTCAGAAATGAGGACCTCGATAAATTCAGGATAATAAATCCAGCTGCCTTCGTTGGAAAGTACATCAATGGTTACTTTTGAAATCGTTTCCTTTTTCCCTAAACTAATCACGGCATCCAGGTCTTTGCCCCAGAAACCCAACCAATCCCTGCCGTATTTCCCCATATTGCCGCGCATTCCGTCCACTAAAGTAAAAGAACCTCCTATGGCATAATTTTCATGTGGCGGTGTTTTCAGGACAATGTTTTTCCCGGTAGATTTTGTGATGAAGAAAGCCTGTTCGATGGTAGCGCTTTTTTGTTTCCCGTTTTCAAAATATGCCGCTTTGACCGTTCTGCTTTTGGAAATAAGTATAGGTTGGGAATAGGTTTTGGAGCCTGCCGATGGATTTTTGCCATTTGTCGTATAGTGAATGCCTGAATTGCCGTAAGCCGATTTTAAATGGAAAGATACTCCTTTGTTTTGTACCGAAGGCCCTGCTTTGGCCGTGACTTCAAACATGGCTTTGCTGTAATGAATGCCCATTTTATCCAGCAAGGCGAAGTGCTTCATCAGCCGGGTTTGGAAGTCTTTGTAGGCATTTTCATCTGAAGTTCCCCAAACAACTTCCGCCAAAGCCGCCATTCGGGGCATTACCATGTATTCCACATGTTCCGGTTCCTGTATGTATTCTGTCCAGAGGTTCCCTTGGGCTCCTAAAATATAACCGGATTCCGATGGTGAAAGTTCTTTCGGTGTTGGCTGGTATGAATATACTTTTTCGATTGTCGTATAACCACCGATGGCCAGAGGTTCATTTTTAGGTTCTCCCTGGTAATGGTCAAAATAACAATGCGATCCGGGAGTCATCACTACGTAATGGTGTTGCTTTGCTGCGGAAATGCCTCCTTCGGTGCCACGCCAGCTCATGACTGCCGCGTTGGGAGCCAGCCCGCCTTCCAGGATTTCGTCCCAGCCTATGATTTTCCTTCCGTTTGCATTGATGAATTTCTCTATCCGTTTGATAAAATAACTTTGCAGTTCGTGTTCGTCTTTCAGTCCTTCTTTTCGGATCAGGGCCTGGCAATGAGGACAATTCTTCCAGCGTGTTTTCGGGCTTTCGTCGCCACCGATATGGATATATTGAGACGGGAACAAATCCATAACTTCGGCCAGTACGTTTTCGAGGAATTCAAATGTTTCTTCTTTAGGGCAGAAAATATCTTCCAAAACACCCCATTTCCGGGACACTTCAAAAGGACCGCCTGTACAGGACAATTCAGGATATGCGGCCAAAGCAGCTTGTGCATGCCCCGGCATTTCGATTTCAGGGACAACGGTAATGTGCCGTTCTGCCGCATACGCTACGATTTCTTTTATGTCATCCTGGGTATAAAAACCGCCGTAAGGCTTATCATCAAACTTCTGGTCGTTGTAATGCCCAACCATTGACCCTTTACGCCAGGCGCCAACCTTTGTCAGTTCCGGGTATTTTTTAATTTCGATACGCCAACCCTGGTCATCGGTTAAATGCCAATGAAAAGTATTCATTTTGTACATCGCTATATAATCGATGTATTTTTTGATGAATGCCACCGGAAAGAAATGCCGCCCAACATCAAGATGCATACCGCGCCATTGGTATTTTGGCTGGTCATTGATGGTAACGGCCGCAATAGACAATGTTTGGGACTGAACAGGAATGAGCTGTTGTAGGGTCTGAAAAGCATAAAATATCCCAGCACCGTTTTTAGAGGCGATCCGGATCTCATCCTGCAGAACATTCAACTGGTAGGCTTCGGCTGATGCATCCGTGAGATTGCTCTTTTGTATTTTGATGGTATTGATGGAGCTTTTCGAATTGTCGAGCACCTGGAGTTCGAAACCATAATTTGCTTTTAAAAACTGGTTGAACAAGTCTACTTCCTTTTTGAATTCCGGGTCGTTAAGGATAATTTTCGTGCTTTGGCTTAAGATAAAATTCCCCTGCTTTGTTTCAACGGAAGCCGGTTTTGGGATTAACGGCAACTGATTCTGGGAAAAGGCAACGGCAGCGAACAATAAAAGTAGTAATGACTTGCTTTTAAACATTTGTGATTTGGGTGTTAGTAGTTTCGCTAAAATTAAATAAAAAACTACAAAAAAAGCCTTACAAAATGCAAGGCTTTAAAAAATTTATAACAAGTGGGTTATTTCTTTTTGAATTCTTCAATTTTAGCAGTTACTTCTGCTTCTGTTCCTTCAAATGTTTTTACCTCTTCGGTTGTTTTGCCGTTTTCTGTCGTGGCAATCGTAACGGATGCTTTTACTTTGCCGTCAACGTTTGTCTTCTCGATAGCAACCTGTTTGGAAACATTGCTTGTCATTTCTTTATAAGGAAGAGCTGCGCAACATGCTTTTTTGCAGTCTTTGACTTTTTGGAATTTACCGTTTTGATCGAAATGAGCCATGCAAACTGCTTTCTCTTCGGCGGTGCAACCCATTTCATCACACATTTTAGCGCATTCGTCTTTGGTCATCATCGGCATTTTGGAAGCATCGCATTTCATTTCTGTCCTAACTTCAGACATAGTGCAGCAAGCCGCTTTTGAAGTTCCTTCCGAATGGCCGTTACCTAAAATCGGGGCCATTACCAATCCGATCAAACAAGTTAATTTGATCAAGATATTCATTGATGGGCCTGAAGTATCCTTGAACGGATCTCCAACAGTATCACCGGTTACGGCAGCTTTATGGGCATCTGACCCTTTGTAAGTCATTTCTCCGTTGATCATTACACCGGCTTCAAAAGATTTTTTGGCATTGTCCCAGGCACCTCCGGCATTATTTTGGAAAATAGCCCAAAGCACTCCCGAAACCGTCACACCGGCCATATAACCTCCTAGCATTTCAGCAATTAACTGATGATTATCACCATACACCACTAATCCTAGCAATACAATGGCAATGGGGAAACCAATGGTTAAAATACCCGGCAGCATCATCTCGCGAAGGGCTGCTTTTGTAGAGATTTCTACACATTTTCCGTATTCCGGTTTTCCGGTACCTTCCATAATCCCTGGAATTTCCTTAAACTGGCGGCGCACTTCATAGACCATATCCATCGCAGCCTTTCCTACGGAATTCATAGCCAGGGCTGAGAAAACCACTGGAATCATTCCTCCGACAAATAACATGGCCAAAACCGGCGCTTTGAAAATATTGATTCCGTCTATACCTGTAAAAGTTACATAGGCGGCAAATAATGCTAATGAGGTCAATGCGGCAGAGGCAATGGCAAAACCTTTACCGGTTGCTGCTGTAGTATTTCCGACAGAATCTAAAATATCGGTACGGGTGCGGACTTCTTTTGGCAATTCGCTCATTTCTGCAATCCCTCCGGCATTATCGGAAATTGGGCCGAAAGCATCGATTGCCAATTGCATCGCAGTAGTAGCCATCATGGCAGAAGCAGCCAATGCCACTCCGTAAAATCCTGCCAAAGCATACGAAGACCAAATAGCAGCTGCAAATATTAAAACTGTTGGAAAAGTAGAAATCATGCCCGTTGCTAAACCGGCAATGACGTTTGTTCCTGCTCCCGTGCTTGATTTTTGGACAATTGCCAATACTGGTTTTGTCCCTAAACCTGTATAATATTCTGTTACGGAAGAAATCACCCCGCCAACAATCAAACCAACAATGGTAGCATAAAATACTCTCATGGAAGAGATTTGCTGGGCTGCTTCCCCGAAGAATTTCATGGTCATAACTTCAGGCAACATGTAACGTACCAAAAAGAAGCAGGAAACCGCCGTTAAAACGATGGAAACCCAGTTCCCTACATTTAATGCGCCTTGTACTTGTTTTTCCTTTGCATCGTTGCTGCTAATTTTAACCAGCATCGTTCCGATGATGGAAAATAAGATCCCGAAACCGGCTATGGCCATTGGTAATAAAATAGGGCCTATTCCTCCGAAAGCATCCTCTATCTTACCTCCCATATCTTTAATCACATAATTACCCAGAACCATCGCAGCCAAGACCGTAGCAACATATGACCCGAATAAATCGGCTCCCATACCGGCAACATCACCCACGTTATCCCCTACGTTATCTGCAATGGTGGCAGGATTGCGGGGATCGTCTTCCGGGATACCGGCCTCAACCTTACCGACTAAATCTGCACCTACGTCAGCAGCTTTGGTGTAAATACCACCTCCGACACGGGCAAACAAGGCAATGGATTCTGCTCCAAGGGAGAAACCTGCCAATGTTTCCAAAACAACTGTCATATCTTCTGAAGAAGTCCAGGTGCCTTGCATAAAATAATTAAAAAAGAAAATAAAGAACCCTGTCAAACCTAAAACGGCCAAACCGGCAACACCTAATCCCATTACCGTTCCACCGCCAAAGGAAACCTTTAATGCCTGCGGTAAGCTGGTACGGGCGGCTTGTGTGGTTCGTACATTGGTTTTAGTGGCAATTTTCATTCCCATATTTCCGGCCAATGCAGAAAAAATAGCCCCAAAAATAAAGGCTACTACAATTAATATGTTTGTTTTAACTCCCGGAACAAAAGTAATCCCCGCTAAAACAATACTTGCCCCTATAACGAAGAAAGTCAATAATCTGTATTCGGCTTTTAGAAAGGCAAGGGCTCCTTCGTAAATGTGCTCTGAAATTTCTTTCATTTTACCGTCTCCGGCATCCTGCTTGAGTACCCAAGCCCTTTTTGCGGCCATAAATGCAAGGCCTATTAATGCCATGACAATTGGCACATAAATCATCATTGAATTCATAATTAGTTTTTGGTTGGTTAGTTAATTAATCTTTTAAATATAACCACCAATATAAATAAAAAAGCAACATTTTAATTAAAATGTTGCTTTTTTATTAAACCAGATTATAAACAATTATCTGATGCTGAACAATCCTTCCGGTTTGTCCTGGATATCTTCAAAACGTTTTACGCATTCTCCCAGGATTCGCAGTGCTTCATTAACATCTCCCCAGCCTTCAACGTCTACTTTTTTGTTTTCCAAATCTTTGTATACCTGGAAAAAGTGTTCGATTTCTTTCAACAAGTGGGAATTGATATCGCCAAGATCGTTCAGTTTGTTCCAAATAGGGTCTGAAACAGGCACACAGATTATTTTCTCGTCCGGTCCTTTATCATCAGCCATGTGGAAAACACCAATAGGCTTCACTTCAATCACACATCCGGGGAAAGTCGGTTTTGTTACCAATACCAGGACATCCAAAGGGTCACCGTCAAGTGCCAATGTTTCAGGAATAAAACCATAATCTGCAGGGTACATCATTGAAGAAAACAACATACGGTCGAAACGCATTCTTTTCAAATCGAAATCGTACTCATATTTGTTTCTGCTACCTCTTGGAATCTCGACCAATACATCGAAAGTTTTTACTTTATCAGCTGTCATTTTATACTCTTTTTTACATTTTTTGAGGGTGCAAAAGTACTGCAAAAAAATGGTTTTGCAAGCATTCCGTATAAAGAGTTTACAATTTATTAGTATTGATAGGTGATTTTCCTTCCGCGTTTTTGAAGATAATAATGCCATAGCAAAAACGAAGCTAACGTCCTGTGGGGAGCCCAATTGCGGGCATACACTTCCATTTCCTGCTTGTCCTGGATAGACAGCAGTTCTTTCATGGTATTGACAATCGCGATATCCCCCAGCGGAATGACATCCGGGGATTTGAGGCAGAACATCAGGTAGACATCAATGGTCCAGTTCCCGATGCCTTTTATTTTTATCAGTTCCTCCCTGACCTGTTCAGAGGGTTTGACCGAGAGGCTTTCCAGGTCGAGGGCTCCTTCCAGGATTGCTTCGGAGAGGCATTTGATGTATTTTGCTTTTTGACGGCTTACGCCAAAGGCCCGGAATTCCTCTTCCGTAAGGCCAATCAAAACCGGTGGCTCGATAGCGGAAACCCCTTCCCGCATCCTGAGGAAAGTGGCTTTGGCGGAATCGACGGAAACCTGCTGCTCCAAAATCAGGAGTACCAAGGTTTCAAATCCCTGCGGACGGCTCGGAATGACCGGAAGCCCGTAGGTCTCGATGATTTGCCTGAAAATAAGGTCTTTTGCCGAAAGGTATTGAATGGCTTCTTGCATACGGTTAGTTTTAGCCCTGATAGCAACGGCATCCTTTTTCCTGTTCCTTTAACAGGGAAAAGATACAGTGGATAGCAGGAATAGCTCCTAGAAATAAAACCCGAACGATCCTTTGACCGTAAATTTATTGGCATCCGGAAGATTCAGGTAGCTTCCGCGCCAGGCGAAATCGATCCGGAAAACCTTAAAGATATTGGCCACACCGGCATGGTATTCCCAATAGCCGTTTACAGGCGCCATATAATTGAGCCCGGAGGCGTTAATGGCACGGTTTTGATCCGAAACGCTGCCGTAGACTGCTTTTACCCCGACAATTTCCCTCCAGTTGAGTTTTTTCATAAACGGGATCCTGGAGAAAATACGGCCGTTGAAATGATGCTCCAAATGCAGCGATGTATATTGGTCGGTTATGAATTCGTAATAATTCATCAGGTTGTAGGTGTTGTCGATCACAAAGTACGACTGGTTGCCGGGCACAACGGCCATAAGCCCCAACGGCACTTCCCCGAAGATCTTGCCTACCTCAAAAGTAGAGAACAAACGGCCCATGCCTCCCATGAATATAGGCTGGCGGTAATACAACTGCAGTTTCTGGTAATTGAAATCACTGTTGAACACTCCTTTTAATCCTTGGCTGTAATTGACAAAAATCCTCGGATAGTAATTGTCCACTTCCAAACGCTCAACGCCGTAACCGACCAGTTTGCGTTTTGGTGTGTAATCAAACCCAAAGGTAATCTCGGACTGTTTCACATTGGATTTTATGCCTCCGTTTGAATAGTAATCCAGGCTGAAGGTTGGCGAGGCCGATTCCAGGGTCCTGTACGAGAATCCTGTTTGCAGCACCAGGTTTTTAAGCGGTTCTATTTCTGCGGCAAAAGAGGTCAGGTTTACATTGGTCAGCTTGCTGTTGTCGCCGCTGGCAAAAAAGGAAGAAGAAGCGAAACTCCTGCCCAGCACATCGTTTGAAGTGGTAAGGCTCACCCCTATCTGCTCCACGTCGCGCCGGTTCCCTCCCGAGATTATGATCCTGTTCTTCTTGTCGATCATCCATTTTCCGGAAATACCGTACTTGAATTTGTTATCCTTGAATCCGTAAGCGGTATACGCCTGGATCCGCCACGGGTCATTGGATCCGAAATAGGTCCTCCCGCCGATACGCAATCTTTGGCCTTCTACATCATTGTAACCAAAGGTGGAAAATATAGGCCCGAAATCAATAATCCCTTTTTGGATATAACCACTGGCCAGGATAGTCCCTAAATTGTACAAGCGCTTGAATTTCTTGACCGTTTTAAGGGTATCGAGCATTTTATAGACTCCTAATTCGTCCTTGCTTAGGTTTTCCATCCGGTTTTCGTTCCAGAATTCTTCTGATTTATTGAAGACATCCTGGTCAAAATCATTGACATCGTCCTTATAGAACTTATCCGGTTTGGGGATATTGAATTTATGGTCGCTGTATAATGTAGTCCTTTTTCCGTAGATCCCTTTGGAGGATTCTTTTTTGTTTAAGGCGAAATCCGACATCATGTAATCTCTTTTGAGCAGGAAGACCGAATCGTTGAGCACATCGAATTCCTGTTCGATATAAATGTCTTTCACCCAGTTGATATTGGCACTTTTTGAAGCAGCCATGTTGATTTTCTTGATAGCGAAGGTGGTATCGTTTACCCAGAAATCCCCTTTGAAGGTCAATTCGTTTTTCCTTCTTGGGTAATACACGATATTGTAACACCATTTGTTGTCTATAAAAGTACTGTCGCTCAACACATAATTATAGGTATTGATACCGGTCCTGGACAGCGGGCTTACGAAGTTCTTGTCAAAAAAGTTCAGGTAATTGTTGTAGATGTCGTACTCCGAATACAAATCCTTGATGAAAGTATCCACTCCGTTGCCATCTCCCAGTCCGGAATTCTTGTTGGCTTTGAGGATTTCCTTTTTCTTTCCGTTGGTATTGTCGCCATACACGTCATACAGGGATTCATTGATGAAGATCGGCAGGTAGGTTTTCCCGGTAATCTTGGAAGTGTCCACTTGCTTGAAAATAAATTCCAACCCTTTGAATACCTTGTTTTTCATGAAGGCGGAATCGATGGAGTTCATGTCAAACTCCACTTTTTCGTATTTGTTCATTTGGTATTGATCGAACAGGTGCAAACCGTTCCTACGCTTTCTTTCCCATATCTTACGAAGGATATCCAGGGCGGGGTTGTTCTTTTTGGAGGTTTTCCCGGAATAGATCTTGACTTCCTGGAGCACATTGGCTGCAGCAAAGGATATCTTCATATTGTAATTGACGGCTTTGGCCAGGGTTATTTCTTTGGTTTCAAAACCAACATAGGAAACAACCAGGATCTTTCGGGATTCGGCAGATTCGAGGTAGAACCGCCCGTTTTCATCGGAAGTGACACATTCCCGGGTGCCTTTAAAACAAATATTGGCATACGGAATGGTCTGGTTCATGTCGTCGTATACGATTCCGCTCACCTTGGTCTGGGCAAAAACGGCAGAAACGAACAAAAGGCTTATAAGGGCAAAAAGATTCTTCATAGGAAAAAAAAACTTCATCAGATTATGATGAAGTTTCAAATATAGTTATTTTATTAATTGACAGATTAAGAATTACAAATTGTCAATTATTTATACATTACTTTTTTGACAGCCTTGATTACATCCTGCGCATTAGGCAACCATTCTTTGAGCAAAGTCGGGGAATAAGGTGCCGGTGTATCGGCAGTAGTAATCCTTTGGATAGGTGCATCCAGGAAATCGAAAGCACGCTCCTGCACAATATAGGTGATCTCGGAAGCAACAGAGGCAAAAGGCCAGGCTTCTTCCAATACTACCAATCGGTTGGTTTTCTTTACAGAAGTTAAGATCGCGTCATAATCCATTGGGCGGACAGTCCTTAAATCTATGATTTCACAGGAGATGCCTTCTTTGGCCAATTCGTCAGCAGCGATATGCGCTTCCTTGATGATCTTACCGAAGGAAACGATGGTTACATCTGTCCCTTCACGTTTGATATCGGCAACCCCTAACGGGATGATGTATTCTTCTTCAGGCACTTCTCCTTTATCTCCATACATTTGCTCCGATTCCATGAAAATAACAGGATCGTTGTCACGGATGGCTGCTTTAAGCAACCCTTTAGCATCGTAAACGGTACTCGGCACCACTACTTTAAGCCCCGGAGTGTTCGCGAACCAGTTCTCAAAAGCCTGCGAGTGTGTTGCACCCAATTGCCCTGCAGAAGCTGTAGGCCCACGGAATACCATCGGCATTGGGAACTGCCCGGCAGACATCTGGCGCATTTTTGCCGCGTTATTGATAATCTGGTCGATACCTACCAAAGAGAAATTGAAGGTCATATATTCTACAATCGGGCGGCAGCCGTTCATGGCCGAACCTACCGCGATACCTGCAAAACCAAGCTCGGCAATAGGCGTATCAATAACTCTTTTAGGGCCAAATTCATCCAGCATTCCTTTGGAAGCCTTATAAGCCCCGTTGTATTCCGCTACTTCTTCACCCATTAAGTATACTGATTCATCGCGACGCATCTCTTCACTCATCGCCTCGCAAATAGCTTCTCTAAATTGTATCGTTCTCATATTATATGTGTTCTCTGTAAAATTGAACAGCAAAAATAAAAATTTTAAATCACTTATTGCTTATATCTTAAATAGAAAAGATGAATTTATTTTCCAAGGACGCAATTGGCATTCATTCCCTGAATCAAAAGGCAGGACAACAATACAAATTAGGCATCCGGGAGGCAAAAAGCAGTTGCCCTGCACTCTTGCTGTAGTCTAACTGCACTCTAACTGCACTCTGACTGCACTCTAGAGAAAATGGAAAAGCAGGTGTTGTTTGTCGCAAATCGTCTTTAAAGTGTGTTTTGCGCCATAAATTAAAAGGTTTTGCTGATTGTTGTTTTATTTGACTACCCTACCCCCGGAAGCCCAACCCATAAAAAAACCACTTACTATTGTTAAGTGGTTTTAGGCAGGTATTACAAGATGGAAAAGAAGACCTTCAATATATCATCATAGACTTCTTTTGCAGTTTCCTTAGATCTTGATAGCACCCTGATTCCCGAATAGGTGCAATATAAAAACCGAGAAAGGGAAAGTGCGCTGTGTTCTTTTGTGATTTGGCCCAGTTCCTGCCCTTTTTTGACCGCTTCAAGGAAAACGATTTCCATATCCTGTCGGTTCTGGTCCAAAAGCCTGGCTATTTCCTTATCGTGCAAGGCGAGTTCAACCATCGAATTTACGGCAAAACAGCCTTTGGTATTCCGGTCCTGGCTGCTTTCCAGCACTGCCTGTTTGAGCAGTCCCTTGAGCACTTCTTTCATGTCGCCTGACCGGGCAATCAATTCTTTGACATCAGCAACTCCTTTTTGCTGGTAACGGCCCAGTGCCCTGGCGAACAAAGTATGTTTGTCGCCAAACGTGTCATACAGGCTGGAACGGCTCAGCCCCAAATGAGTTACCAAATCCTGAGCGGACGTTCCGTTATATCCTTTGTACCAAAAGATATCTATTGCCTTATCCAAGATCTGTTCTTCGTTGAATTCTTTTGTACGTGCCATACATAATTCTTTTAAAGTATCCTGCAAAGTTAGCAAAAAACAGAACGTTCGTTCCAAAATTAGGGCAAAAAATTAAACTACAGGATTTACCAAAAGACCTCCATCAACTACGATTTCAGTACCAGTGATAAATGAAGCGTCATCGGAAGCAAGGAAAGCGACTGTTTTTGCAATTTCAGATGCTTGCCCGAAACGCTTCAAGAGTATTTTTTGACCTAATACTTCGCCAAAACCATCCACTTCTTCCTGGTGCATACCCAACTTACCGTAAATTGGTGTTTCAACCGGTCCTGGAGAAATGGCATTCACACGGATTTTTCTCGGTGCCAATTCGGTGGCAAAAACTTTATTTATTGCCAAAATGGCTGCTTTACTGGCCGCATACACGCTGGAACCCGGCATCCCCAAACTGGCATTGACTGACGCATTGAATATCACAGAACCACCATCATTTAAAACAGGTAATAATTGCTGCAATGTAAAATACACTCCTTTGACATTGACATCCATAATGCTGTCATAATGGGCTTCAGAAGCAGATTCCAACGGAGCAAAACTGGCGATGCCCGCATTAAGGAAAATAACATCTACTGTACCAAATTTGGTTTTTACTTCTGCCGCCAGGTTTTCAATTGATTTCAAATCTGCCTGATCTGCCACGATACCCGTAACACCCAAATCCTTTTCAGCTATCAATAAAGCCGCTTGGTTTCTGCCGGTCACAATCACTTTTGCACCTTGTGCTTTCAATTCTTTGGCAGCAGCATATCCGATACCGCTGTTCCCTCCTGTGACAATAGCCACTTTGTTTTCTAATTTATTCATTTGTAATTATTTAAATTGTTATTTGTAATTATTTATAAGGCAAAGATATAATAATGGAACGAACGTTCCGTTATTGTTATTGTTAAATTTTTGTTAGAAATCCAGAACTCTTTGTTTCTTACTAAAATGTAAGAAGAATAATGTGCCGTATATTTGCTTGCATGAATGGATTTGTTTGAAGAATGCAGCTGTTAAGACCCAAAACCAATCAACTTGGGAAATAAAGAAACACTCTTTTCTTTACCTCAGCAATTGAGGGTATAGCAGTAAAGCAACCGTTTTGTTTTTCAATACTACTACAAAATCCTGCTACTGCATTCATTCCCCTATACTTAAAAACCGATTTCTTTTGAATGCAATGAAAAAAATATTATGCATGCATAGTATATTATTGAAATATTATGCTATTTTTGTATTCCGATTTTAAGAACCAAATACAGAAGAAATGAAAATATTAGTTTGCATCAGCCACGTGCCTGATACTACTTCAAAAATTAACTTTACCAATGGTGATTCAGAATTCGACACCAATGGTGTACAATATGTAATCAATCCAAATGACGAATTTGGCTTAACCCGTGCCATCTGGTTCCAGGAGCAGCAAGGCGCTAACGTAACTGTTGTAAATGTTGGAGGGCCGGACACGGAGCCAACCTTACGTAAAGCATTGGCAATCGGGGCAAACGAAGCTATCCGTATCAACGCCAACCCAACCGACGGGATGTTCGTAGCCAAACAATTGGCGGAAGTGATCAAAAACGGCTCTTACGATTTAGTGATTGCCGGTAAAGAATCATTGGATTACAACGGCGGTATGGTTCCGGGAATGATTGCCGGGATTTTGGGAGACAACTTCGTAAACTCCTGCATCGATTTGAAAGTGGACGGTACCAATGTTACGGCCATCAGGGAAATTGACGGTGGAAAAGAAACGGTAACCACTACCCTTCCTTTAATTGTAGGCGGGCAAAAAGGGCTTGTAGAAGAAAAAGACCTTCGCATCCCGAACATGAGAGGTATTATGACAGCAAGAACAAAAGCCCTGACAATCCTTGAGCCTGTGAGTGCCGATGCGAACACAAAAGCTGTGAAGTTTGAAAAACCGGCTCCGAAACAGGCGGTGAAATTAATCAGTCCGGATAACCTTGACGAATTAATCAACTTATTACACAACGAAGCAAAAGTCATCTAATTTTACATTTTGAGTTTTAAATGACGGGATTGGATTCAGGATCATTTAAAATTTAGGATTCACATTCAAAATAATAAAATCATGTCAATATTAATATACGCAGAATCAGCAGAAGGTAAATTCAAGAAAGTCGCTTTCGAATTAGCTTCTTATGCCAAAAAAATAGCCGAGACTACCGGACAGACCGTTACGGCATTAACCATTAACATCAGTGACGTTTCCGAATTGTCTAAATATGGTGTCGATAAAGTATTGAAAGTAACCAATGACAAATTGGCCAATTTTACGGCTAAAGCCTATGCCGATGCAGTAAAGCAAGCCGCTGAAAAAGAAAGCGCCAAATTGATCTTGCTGTCTTCTTCAACAGATAGTTTATACCTTGCCCCTTTGGTATCGGTAGCGTTAAACGCCGGTTTTGCCTCTAACGTGGTAGGATTGCCTGTAAGCATGTCTCCTTTCCAGGTGAAAAGAAACGCTTTCTCAAACAAGGCATTCAATATTACTGAAATCTCTTCAGATGTAAAAGTGTTGTGTTTGGGTAAAAACTCTTACGGGATATTTGAAAACGCAGGTACTGCCGCAGCGGAAGATTTTGCACCGTCTATTTCAGATGCAGATTTTGGCGTAAAAGTACAATCGGTAGAAAAAGGATCGGGCAAAGTAACCATTGCAGATGCCGATGTCGTAGTTTCCGGCGGACGCGGATTGAAAGGCCCTGAAAACTGGGGTATGATCGAAGACCTGGCAGCAGTTTTAGGAGCGGCAACTGCTTGCTCCAAGCCTGTTTCCGATTTAGGATGGAGGCCTCATAGCGAGCACGTAGGGCAAACAGGAAAACCGGTTGCCACGAATTTATATATTGCCGTAGGGATTTCAGGAGCGATCCAGCACATTGCGGGGATCAACTCTTCAAAAGTAAAGGTTGTGATCAATGCTGATGCTGACGCGCCATTCTTTAAAGTAGCCGACTACGGAATTGTAGGGGATGCTTTCGAGATCCTTCCAAAATTAACCGAGAAATTAAAAGCTTTCAAAGCCCAAAACTCATAATCCTTACAGGATATCCATATGATGAGCTGTGTAATTCAAATTATACAGCTCATTTTTTTTGTTTTCCGTTTCTTGAAGCAAAAGTTTTTCGTTACTTTGCATACGCTTTCCTGCTATTGGCAACACCTTTGCAAAACCCGGCGCAATGCCAGAAATGACAAAGGAAGCCGTTTTACCAGGCTTTGCAGTTAATCAATTTACACCAGCAAAATTTTTAAGCCCGAGCCTTACACGCCATGCTTAACACTCAAAAACTATGAGTTTAGTAAAACTTACCATAAAAGGAATATCTTACAGCCAGACACAAAATGGAGCTTACGCCCTTATTTTGAACGAAGTGGACGGAGACCGGAAATTACCAATCGTGATTGGCGCTTTTGAAGCCCAGTCTATAGCCATTGCGCTCGAAAAAGAAATCAAACCGCCCCGCCCGCTGACACATGACCTGTTCAAGAACTTTGCTGACCGCTTTGACATTGTCATCAAGCAGGTTATCATCCACAAATTAGTGGATGGTGTTTTTTACTCCAGCATGATTTGCGAACGTGATAAGATTGAGGAAATCATTGATGCGAGAACTTCAGATGCGATTGCCTTGGCACTTCGTTTCAACGCCCCAATCTTTACCTATAAAAACATCCTGGACAAAGCCGGTATTTTCCTGAAGATAAACCCTGAAACCGAAAATCCGGACCAGCAGAATATTGATGACATCCTGTCTTCCCCTGAAACCTTCGGGCTGGAAGAAAGCAATGACAGCAAGAGTTCCTACGCCAAGCACAGCCTTTCGGAGCTTCATGATCTTTTAGACAATGCGGTCCAGGAAGAAGATTATGAAAAAGCGGCCAAAATACGGGACGAGATTTCGAAAAGGGAAAGCTAAAAATTATTTTAACTGTAAAACGGCAACCAGCAATGCATCATTTTATAGGCAAAACCCATCATTTATAGTAGACAATGAAGCAGTATTTAGATTTGGTTAAGCACGTTTTGGAAAACGGGAACCAAAAAGGAGACAGGACAGGAACGGGAACCAAAAGTGTTTTCGGGTACCAGATGCGTTTTGATTTAAGTGAAGGATTTCCGATGGTTACGACCAAAAAACTGCATTTGAAATCTATTATCCATGAATTGCTTTGGTTCTTGAAAGGCGACACCAATATTGCTTACCTGAATGAAAATGGTGTAAAAATATGGGACGAATGGGCCGACGGAAACGGTGATTTGGGCCCGGTCTACGGACACCAGTGGCGCAATTGGAACAGCGAGGAAATTGACCAGATCAAGGAATTGATCGATACCTTAAAAACCAACCCGAACAGCCGCAGGATGCTGGTTTCCGCCTGGAATCCTTCCGTTTTGCCGGATACGTCCAAGTCATTTGCCGAAAATGTTGCCAATGGAAAAGCCGCTTTGCCGCCCTGCCATGCCTTTTTCCAGTTTTATGTTGCTGACGGTAAATTATCCTGCCAGTTGTACCAACGCAGCGCCGATATTTTCCTGGGCGTTCCCTTCAACATCGCTTCTTATGCCCTGTTCACGATGATGGTGGCGCAGGTTTGCGGACTGGAAGCCGGTGAATTTATCCATACTTTTGGCGATGCGCACATTTACAGCAATCATTATGAGCAATTGGAACTGCAATTGTCACGGGAACCGAAACCATTGCCTAGAATGATTTTGAACCCGGCCGTAAAAGACATTTTCGACTTTACCTTTGAAGATTTCACATTGGAAGGCTACGAGCCGCATCCTCATATAAAAGGAGCAGTAGCGGTATAAGGAATAATGGCTTAAGGATAAGGAACAAAACCATATCGTTTTTTGGGCCCGGATTGCAAATAGTTAGCAACACGCATTTAAATTCAAAAAAATAATTTTATCTTTAAATCCGTAAAACCTTACTTATGGATAATTCTCTACACGAACAATACGAGTACGCGAGACAACGCCTGAAGCAAAAAAAACGCTTGTATTATCACTTTGTATTCTTTGTTCTGGGAAGTATTTTCTCTTTGGTTGTAAACAAACTGCTTAACGTATATCCTGAAACGCATTGGTTCCTATGGGTAATTACCATCTGGAGTTTTTTGTTCATTCTGCATTTTATCCGGGTTTTTATCACGGACAGTTTCATGAACAAAAACTGGGAGCGGACACAAATAGACAAGCTTATCGCCAAACAGGAACGGAAAATAGAACAACTCCAAAAAGACCTGGACCAAAACAATAACTGATACTTCCATGATTACACTGATTGCCGCAGCCGGCGAAAACAATGAGCTGGGAAAAGACAACGACCTGCTCTGGCATCTTCCCGACGATTTTAAGCGGTTTAAGGCCATTACTTCGGGTCATTATATCATTATGGGAAGGAAAACGTTCGAAAGCTTTCCAAAACCATTGCCCAACCGCACCCATATTATCATTACCAGAAACGGGGATTACAAAGTCCCGGAAGGCTGTTATGTAGTCAATTCTATGGAAAGTGCCATTGCTGCCTGCCCGGATGATGAAACTATTTATGTTATTGGCGGTGGGGAAATATACAGGCAATCTATCGATATTGCAGACTGCATCGAGCTGACCAGGGTGCATCATTCTTTTGATGCCGATGCTTTTTTCCCTGAAATCGATCCGGGAAAATGGAAATTATCGGCTTCCGAATGCCACGGCAAGGATGAGAAACATGCCTACGACTTCACCTTTGAAACCTATACGAAACTATAAACCATAAAAAAACGCCTCCTGCAAACAGAAGGCGTTCTTTATAAAATGCCAGGGTAAATTTCTAGAATCAAAATTATTTTGCCATATATTGTTCAACCATGTTATATGGCCAATACATAACTGAGACGAATCTCAAACGTCATATTACCAAATACCACTAAGATAATATAACAAAACTAAAATTTCCAAAAACAAATTTAACCCAAAGAACGTTTGTGCACTTCTACAATTGAAAAGACAATTGCAAATTTTGATTAAAGATAGTGAGACAAATTGTGCCAACTTGCTTCATTATTTTTACCTCTCGGTAAATGAACCTATTGACATTTTACAAGGGAGTAAATTTAACAAAAATTTTTAATTACCACAATACCAAACACTTATAATTAACTAAAAACGATTAACATCTTAAATTCATCGATGATTGACCTGTTTTTAAACATTCGGAATTTAATTTTATATTTGTTGAAATTTATTTTATGTCCATTAGCACAAAACCATACAAAGATTCTGACCTGGGAAAGAAGGAACAAGTCGCAAAAATGTTTGACACCATCTCTACAAAATACGACAGCCTGAACCGGGTTATCTCGTTTGGAGTGGACATCAAATGGCGCAAAAAGATTCTGAAGATGGTGGCTGGAAAAAACCCCGAAACCATACTTGACATTGCAACAGGAACCGGGGACCTGGCTATTTTGCTGGCCAATACGCAGGCAAAAAAAATCATCGGCCTTGACATTTCTGCCGGTATGCTCGAAGTAGGGAAGCAAAAAGTGGCCCATAAGAATTTATCCGAAAGGATCGAGCTGGTTTTGGGCGATTCGGAAAAAATCCCTTTTGAAGAGGCGTCTTTTGATGTGGTAACCGTTGCCTTTGGTATCCGGAATTTTGAAAACCTGCAGCAAGGGCTTGCCGAGATACTGCGTGTACTGAAACCCGGAGGGCTTTTTGTCATCCTGGAAACTTCTGTCCCGGACCGTTTCCCATACAAACAAGGATACCGCTTTTATACAAAATACATACTGCCGGTTATCGGTAAACTTTTCTCCAAAGACAAAGTAGCGTACCAATATTTATCCGATTCTGCCTCAATTTTCCCGTACGGTGAAGAATTGAACAATATTTTGCGGAAAATTGGGTTTATAGATGTAAAGCATTTGCCGCAAACTTTCGGAGTAGCAACTATTTATTCGGCTTCTAAAAAATAACAATGAAGAAACTATTTTTTTTACTCATCCTTATATCGTCAACTATAAGCAATGCACAGGTTTTCAGCAAAAGCATGTTTGCCAAAAAACCCATCATCAATTTGGAGAACTTTGACAAACAGCGGATCCACTTTGGTTTTTTCCTGGGACTCAATAGTTATGATTTCAAAATTGACAAAAAATACGACGACCAGGACATCCTGGTAGACAGCCAGATGGGGTTTAACGTAGGTTTGATCACCAATTTGCGCCTGACCGAATATGTAGACCTTCGTTTTGAGCCCGGATTGTATTACGGCCAGCGGAATTTGCATTTCCCGCATATGACAAATGCTGTAGATGCATTGCGTGAGGTAAAATCAACCTACATCCACTTCCCGCTGCTCCTTAAATTTTCTTCCAAAAGGATGGGGAACGTAAGGCCATATGTTTTGGGTGGGATTTCATCCGATATGAATCTGTCGAGCAATGCCAATTCGAAAGACGACAATTCCTCAAACCGGTTCCGGATGCTGAAAAACACCAGCAATTACGAGCTTGGTTTAGGTATTGATTTGTATATGGAATATTTTAAGTTTTCGCCTTCCATACGAGGTGTTTTCGGGATGAAAAACGAACTTATCCCCGATAACGACCCAAACAGCCCCTGGACAGGCAATGTAAACAAGATGATGACACGCGGGATCTTTATCAATTTCGCCTTCCATTAATATCCGAAACAAGGCTTTTGTAGCCAATGATAGAATAAAAAAAAGCAGCTTGGAAAACAGGCTGCTTTTTTTGTTGCTATGCGTTTCTTTTGAATTCGCTTAATACGATGGCGGTAGCGGTGGCTACATTCAGGCTTTCGGTCAGTTGCAGGTTGCCGAAACGCGGAATGCTTATTTTTTTGGTTACCAATCCTTCAATGCTTTTTGAGATACCGTTGGCTTCGTTCCCCAACACGATAATACCTTCCGTAGGCAATGCCTCTTTATAAATATTGTCACCTTCCATAAAAGTCCCGAAAACAGCCGTTCCCGATTGAGACAGGTATGATTCCAGGTCAAGATAACTGATATTGACCCTTCCGATGGAACCCATAGTGGCCTGGACAACTTTAGGGTTGTACACATCAACAGTTTGTTCCGAGCAAATGATCTGGCTAATCCCGAACCAGTCACACAAACGGATAATCGTGCCCAGGTTCCCCGGATCACGGATATCGTCAAGGGCCAGTACCAATCCGCCGGGCGCAACCGGTTTTTCTTCAGGTATCCTGAAAACAGCCAGGCAATCGTTTGGCGTTGTCAAAGCACTTATTTTTTTAAGTTCCGATTCGGAAACAGATACTTTTTTGTGCTCCGGAACGTTTACAAACATAGGTTTCGTATGAAATACATGCTCCAGCTCAAAATCGGAATGCAACAATTCCTCAATCACTTTTACGCCTTCGGCAAAAAATAATCGATGCTGCTTCCTGTATTTTTTCTGAACTAAACCCGTTATAAGTTTTATTTGGTTTTTACTAACCATAAAAAAGTGTATTTTTGAAATAAATTTCCGAATAGTTTGAACAATCGTACTGCAAAAATATCAATATTTATTCTAATCGCTACACTTATTTCAGCGTGTAATGTTGTTAAGAAAGTCCCGGATAAGAAATTCCTTTTAACAAAGAACGAAATCCTCATCAATGATAAAAAAAATTCGCAGGAAGATGTCGTGGCCCAGATCATACAGCAGCCCAATACTTCTATTTTAGGGTATAAACTCCGGCTGAACATGTACAACCTGGCCAAAAACAATACGGATTCTATCTTTAGGGCAAAATACACTGCCCGTCCTGACAAATACAGGCGCAAAATAAAATGGCTTTCGAAAAAACAAGTGGACCGCCTTGGGAAATCTTTTTGGTATTCCGGATGGCACAGTTTTTTAAGAAGGACCGGAGAACCTCCTGTTATCATTGACACGGCAAAAACCAGGAGATCGATAAAACGCTTACGGGCTTTCTATTTCAACCAAGGGTATTTTGATGCCAAAGCCTCTTTTGACATTCATTACGAGGAAAACAAACGCGGTAATATCGTGTACAAACTTAGCACGGGACAGCCTACTTTCCTGGATACCATTTCACGGGAAATTGAAACACCTGCCTTGGATTCTTTGTATCTGCGTTCCAAAAGAAGGTCTATCATTAAAGAAGGCCAGCAGTACAAAGCCGAGAATTTTGATGCCGAACGCAACAGGATCACGACCTATTTCAGGAATCACGGAGTGTACTATTTCCAGCAGCAAAGCATCTATTTTGATATTGACACGGCCAGCAAAAAATCGCCGGTAAAAATAAATATCACCGATCAGATTGCAAGGAAAGGAGACAGTACCACTACAAAACCGTATGATATCTACCGCATCAGCGAAGTCAATATTTTCACTACCGACTCGGTATCCAAAAACAGGCAAAAAGTTGCTGACAGTGCAAAATACGGGAATTTCAACCTTTACAGCAGCAACAAATTACGCTACAGGCCGAGAGCGATAACCAATGCCGTTTTTATTTATAAGGACAGTGTGTACAGTGATTCCAAAAGAACTCAAACGCTGCGTTCCCTTAACAACTTAAGGATTTTCAACTATCCGAACATTACGTATACCGAAGACACGATCAGCAAAACACTGAAGACCAATATCTACCTGGTTTCGAAAGACAAATTCAGTTTTAGGGCCAATGCCGATTTTACGCATTCCAACATTCAGGATTTCGGTATTTCGGGAAGTACTTCAGTATCGATACGAAATCTTTTCAGGGGTGCCGAAATCCTGGAACTTGGGCTTCGGGGGAATATCGGTTCTTCCAAAGATTTAGCCAATCCAGACGATCAGTTTTTTAACATCTCGGAAATCGGTACTGATTTGAGGCTGAGTTTCCCAAGATTATTCCTTCCGTTCGGGACGGAAAAAATAGTACCTAAAACCATGTTTCCCAACAGTTTGATCAGTGTTGGTTTTGCCAAGCAGCGGAACATCGGCCTGGACAAGGAAAACTTTACCACAACCATCAATTACAGCTGGACTCCGGGCAGGAATACCAGCGCGCGGTTCGATTTGGTAAACATTCAGTATGTCAAGAACATCAATACCAAGAATTATTTCAACGTATACCGTTCCTCTTACACCAAACTAAACGACTTTGCCGGCACGTACAATACCAATCCGGATTATGTGGACGAATTTGGCAATCTTACCATAGCGCAAGGCGGGGCCGATATGTTCCTGGAAGGCGCGCTGAACAACGAATTCCCTTCATTGGATCCTGCCGGGACAGATTTCAGGAGTATCAAGAGTATCAAGGAACGAAAAGACAGGCTTACGGAAAACAATTTGATTTTCGCTTCGAATTTCAGTTATTCCAAAGACAGCAAAACCGATTTCTTTGACAAGGAATTTTACAGTTTCCGTGGGAAAATAGAATCTGCCGGGAATGTACTTTCGCTGGCGGCCAGCCTATCCAACCAGCCTAAAAGCGAAGATGGGACAAGGACGGTTTTCGGGTTGCAGTATTCGCAATATATCAAAACCGAATTCGACTATATCAAACACTGGGATTTGGGGAACTATAATATTTTTGCCGTTCGAAGCTTTTTTGGGATTGCCATTCCTTACGGAAATTCGAAATCCATTCCATTCTCGAGAAGTTATTTTGCCGGAGGTTCTAACGACAACAGGGCTTGGCAATCGTACAGTTTGGGTCCTGGCCGTTCCGGAGGGCTAAACGATTTTAACGAGGCCAATATGAAAATCGCGCTGAATGCGGAGTTCCGCTATCGTTATTTCGGAAGTTTCTACGGAGCTCTTTTTGCGGATTGTGGCAATATCTGGAATGTCCTGGACAACGAAACGGACGAAACGAAGGTATTTACCGGATTTTCATCATTGAAGGATCTGGCACTTGGTACGGGAATAGGCTTCCGGTATGATTTCAAGTTCTTCGTAGCCCGTGTAGACTTTGGTTTCAAGACCTATAATCCGGCAAAAACAGAAAACGAACGATGGTTTAAAGAATTAAATTTGAGCAAATCTGTGCTAAATATTGGTATAAACTATCCGTTCTAAAAGTAAATTTGTAATTTTGTCAATCTAATTTTTTAAACAAATGGCACACAACATAAAACCAGGCGTTGCAACTGGAGATCAGGTTCAGGAAATTTTCAACTATGCGAAACAAAAAGGATTTGCGCTTCCGGCTGTAAACGTTGTAGGTTCAAGCACTGTCAATGGTGTTTTGGAAACAGCAGCTAAATTAAAAGCCCCGGTAATCATTCAATTCTCAAACGGCGGAGCACAATTTAATGCCGGAAAAGGATTGTCCAATGAAAACCAGCAATCTGCCATTTTGGGCGCTGTTGCCGGAGCAAAACACATACACACTTTGGCAGAAGCATACGGCGCGACCGTTATTTTGCATACAGACCATTGTGCCAAAAACCTTTTGCCTTGGATTGACGGGCTACTGGATGCTTCGGAAAAATATTTTGCCGAAACAGGAAAACCGTTATATTCATCTCACATGATCGATCTATCTGAAGAACCGATTCACGAAAATATCGAAATCTGTAAAGAATACCTGGCCAGGATGAGCAAAATGGGCATGACCCTTGAAATCGAACTGGGCATTACCGGCGGTGAGGAAGACGGCGTGGACAACAGCGATGTGGACAGCTCAAAACTTTACACTCAACCGGAAGAAGTTGCTTTTGCGTATGAGGAATTATTGAAAATCTCTCCTCGTTTTACCATTGCCGCAGCCTTTGGAAACGTGCATGGTGTATACAAACCAGGCAATGTGAAATTGACGCCGAAAATCCTGAAAAACTCGCAGGAATATGTTCAGAACAAATTCAATACAGGTCAAAACCCTGTGGATTTTGTTTTCCACGGCGGTTCAGGTTCCACTTTGGAAGAAATCAGGGAAGCCATTACCTACGGAGTGGTTAAAATGAATATTGATACCGATTTGCAATTTGCATACACAGAAGGGATCCGTGATTATATCACGGCCAAGATCGATTATCTGAAAACCCAGATCGGAAGCCCAGAAGGTGCGGATTCACCAAATAAAAAACACTATGATCCGAGAAAATGGATCCGCGAAGGAGAAGTGACCTTCAATACCAGATTAGAGCAGGCATTTGCCGATTTAAATAATGTAAATACACTATAAATCAAAAAGGAAAATTCAGGGTTTGCTATAAAAAGCCAATTCCTGGATTTCGATTTTAGATTCTAAACTTAGAAATTATGAGTTGGTTTAAAAGAAAAGAAAAAGGAATTACGACGGCTACCGAAGATAAAATGGATGTTCCTAAAGGGCTTTGGTACAAATCTCCAACAGGTAAAATAGTAGATGCAGAAGAACTGGCGAGAAATCTTTGGGTGAGCCCGGAAGATGATTTCCATGTTCGTATAGGAAGTGCTGAATATTTCCAGATATTATTTGACAACAACGAATTTATCGAACTTGATGAAAATATGACGGCCAAAGACCCGCTAGGGTTTGTGGATACTAAAAAATACTCAGACCGTCTGGTAGACGCCATCAACAAAACCAAACTGAAAGATGCTGTCCGTACCGGAGTAGGAAAATCAAAAGGGAAAGACCTGGTAGTTTGCTGTATGGACTTTGCTTTTATCGGTGGTTCTATGGGTGCTGTTGTGGGTGAAAAAATTGCCCGTGGTATCAATCATTCCATCAAAAACAACATTCCGTTTGTGATGATCTCGAAATCCGGAGGTGCACGTATGATGGAAGCGGCGTATTCCTTAATGCAGTTAGCCAAAACATCTGCTAAATTAGCACAATTGGCAGAAGCTAAAATCCCTTACATCTCTTTGTGTACAGATCCTACCACCGGAGGAACTACGGCTTCTTATGCGATGTTGGGCGATGTGAATATTTCCGAGCCGGGGGCCTTGATCGGTTTTGCCGGGCCACGTGTTGTAAAAGACACCACAGGAAAAGACTTGCCGGAAGGATTCCAGACGGCAGAATTCCTGTTAGAGCACGGTTTCCTTGATTTTATTACGCCAAGGAAAGAGCTGAAAGATAAAATAAACCTGTACCTGGATTTGATCCTGAACCAGGAAATACGATAACAAAAAATCCCGCCTAAAAGACGGGATTTTTTTATGTTTGTTTTTTAGAAGAATAGTTAGGCATCTACATCCCGCTCCTAATGGCTTCAACAGGATCAAGCCTTGCCGCTGAAATCGCCGGGAGGATACCGGAAATCAAGCCGATAAAGGCAGCCAGGCCGGCACCTAGGGTAATGTTCCAAAAACTCAGCACGAACTCAAAATCGAGCGCGTTGGTCAGGAGCAATGCAATCAGCCATACCAGGAATATCCCGATAATCCCTCCGAAAACGGATAAGATGATCGCCTCGAACAAAAACTGAAGCAAAATAAATTTGTTTTTGGCACCCAAAGATTTTTGGATCCCTATCAGATTGGTCCGTTCCTTTACCGAAACGAACATGATATTGGCAATTCCGAAACCGCCTACCAAAAGTGAAAACCCGGCAATGATCCAACCGATCATATTCATAAAACCAATGGTCTGGTCTATCATTTCGGTGGCTCCTTTGAGGAAGTTGATAAAGAAATTATCGTCCTGCCCGGTTTTGATCCCTCTGTAATTTCGTAATTTTTGGGTAATCTGGGCTTTTAAAGTCTCATCATCAATAGTTTTGGCCGGTTTGATAATAATGATTGGGGTGAATTTTTCGGCGTTGTCACCAAACAAACTCCGTATCCTGTTAACTGTTGGGTAAATTGTCGTATCTGGGTTGGACCCGAAACTAATCATCCTGTCCCCTACTTTTTTCAATACACCCACCACTTTAAACCTTTGGCCGTAGAGCCTGACATCTTTCCCTATGGGTGAAAGCCCATCAAATAAGGATTTTGCAATTTCGTAACCGATGACAACCGCATTGGCTCCCGTATTGGATTCCTGCTCGCTAAAGAAACGGCCTTCCTTAAAATCCAGTTTTTCAATATCCGAAAATTCATAGGTGCACGGAATAACGGCAATGGAACTGATGGTTTTGGATTCGAATTTCACATTTTCCCTTCCGGCATAAAACTGGAAACAAACCGTTTGGACATCGGTCAATTCGTTTTTGAGCATTTTATATTCATCGTACGAAACATCCGGGAACTGCTCCATTTTCCAGTCCGGGACATCCGTTGGCCCAAAACAATATTTGAATACGAAAACAGAACTGTTATCCAGGCTTCCGATATCTTTTTTGATTTTCCTGTCCAGGGAATCTACCGCAGCGAGTACCGCGATAATCGAGAAAATACCAATGGTAACTCCCAAAAGCGACAGTAATGTTCGCAACTTGTTGTTTCGCAACGCGTTTATGGCAAAACTGAAACTTTCTTTCAGCAATCGGACATATACAATCATAAAGAGGAAGTTTATTGGATCAAAGCATCTTTCCGGGCCAAAAAAAGCCACCAGGATTCTAATTTAAAAATTAGTAGTGAAAATGAAATTTTTGTTACAATCCAGCCCTAAAATTAATTACAAAAAAACTACTTTTGCAGTACAAACTTCAACAACACAATGAATACTACAAAAACTATCCAATCGGCACTAATTTCAGTGTTTGATAAAACGGGCCTTGAACCAATTGTACAAAAACTGCACGAACAAAAAGTCACCATTTATTCTACCGGCGGAACCGAGGATTTTATTAAAAACCTGGGCATTCCAGTTGTTCCCGTAGAGGACGTGACCTCTTATCCGTCTATTCTTGGCGGAAGGGTAAAAACGTTGCATCCGAAAGTTTTCGGAGGAATCCTGAACCGTCAGGACAATGAAAGCGATGTGCAGCAGATGAAGGAATTCGACATCCCGCAAATTGACCTGGTCATTGTAGATTTATATCCGTTTGAGAAAACGGTTGCTTCTGGTGCCAGTGATGCTGATATTATCGAAAAGATTGACATCGGCGGTATCTCACTGATCCGTGCTGCGGCAAAAAATTTCAAGGATACGGTAATTGTTCCTTCCGTAAACGAATATGCTTTGTTGCTGGATTGCATTACAAAAAACAACGGAGCCACTACTTTTGAGGAAAGAAAAACATTCGCCACAAAGGCTTTCAATGTTTCCTCTCATTATGATTCGGCCATTTTCAATTACTTCAACCAAAACCAGGAAGAAACTGTTTTGAAGATTAGTGAAATAAAAGGCAATGTTTTGCGTTATGGAGAGAACCCTCATCAGAAAGGTTTTTTCTTTGGCGAATTTGACAAAATGTTCACCAAACTGCACGGTAAAGAATTATCTTACAACAACTTGCTTGATGTGGACGCTGCCGTGAACCTGATGAACGAATTCAAGAATGACAAACCTACGTTTGCGATTTTGAAACACAACAATGCTTGTGGGATCGCTACCAGGAAAACCATGAAGGAAGCCTATCTTGATGCGTTGGCCGGTGACCCGACTTCTGCATTCGGAGGTGTGTTGATTGCAAACGGAACCATTGATATGGCTACAGCCGAAGAAATCAACAAACTATTCTGCGAAGTAGTCATTGCCCCGGGTTTTGATGATCTTGCCGTAGATTTATTAGAAGAAAAAAAGAATAGAATTATATTAGTCCAAAAGGAAGTGAATTTGCCTGAAACTTCTGTCAGAACATGCCTAAACGGTATTTTGGTACAGGATAAGGATTTGGTTACGGATACCAAAGCGCACCTGAAGGCGGCCACCAAAACGTCTCCAACACAGGAAGAAGTGGAAGATTTATTGTTTGCTTCCAAAATATGCAAGCACACCAAATCGAACACGATCGTCCTGGCAAAAAACAGGCAATTGTGTGCTTCCGGAACCGGGCAGACCTCAAGGGTAGACGCTTTGAACCAGGCCATCCAGAAAGCGGTTTCCTTCGAATTCGACCTGACTGGGGCAGTTATGGCCAGCGATGCTTTTTTCCCTTTTCCGGATTGTGTGGAAATTGCGAGGAACGCAGGAATTACGGCTGTAATTCAGCCTGGAGGATCGATAAAAGATGAATTGAGCATTAATTATTGCAACGAAAATAATGTTGCGATGGTATTTACAGGAATTCGTCATTTCAAACATTAATTTTATTACTTTTGTAGAAAATTTAGTATAAACGAACATAACCCCGATTGAATATGGGATTTTTTGATTTCATGACCGAGGACATCGCTATTGACCTTGGTACCGCAAACACTCTGATTATTCACAATGATAAAGTTGTGATTGACAGTCCATCTATTGTCGCCCGAGACCGAATAACAGGCAAAATTATTGCTGTTGGTAAGGAAGCAAATCTGATGCAGGGGAAGACACATGAAAACATAAAGACCATCCGTCCTTTGAAAGACGGGGTTATTGCAGATTTTGACGCTTCGGAGCAAATGATCAAAATGCTCATCAGAAGCATCCCTGCCTTGCAGAAAAAATTATTCACACCTGCCTTACGAATGGTGATCTGTATCCCTTCGGGTATTACGGAAGTGGAAATGCGTGCGGTAAAAGAATCCGCAGAGCGTGTGAATGGTAAGGAAGTATACCTGATCCATGAGCCGATGGCCGCTTCTATCGGTATCGGCATCGACATCATGCAGCCAAAAGGAAACATGATTGTGGATATCGGTGGAGGAACAACTGAAATCGCCGTTATTGCCTTAGGCGGTATCGTTTGTGACAAATCGGTTAAAATTGCCGGTGACGTCTTTACCAATGATATCATCTATTACATGCGTACACAGCATAATTTATTTGTGGGTGAGACAACTGCCGAAAAAATCAAGATTGAAATCGGTGCTGCTATTGAAGACCTGGATTCCCCGCCGGAAGACATGTCCGTTCAGGGACGTGACTTGCTTACGGGCAAACCGAAACAGGTTGAAGTTTCTTCCAGGGAAATTGCCAAGGCACTCGACAAATCGATACAGCGTATTGAAGATGCGATTATGGAAACGTTATCCCAAACACCGCCGGAATTGGCTGCCGATATTTACAATACCGGGATTTACCTTGCCGGAGGAGGTTCTATGCTGCGTGGGTTAGACAAACGTATTTCCCTAAAAACAGATTTACCTGTCTTTATTGCTGAAGACCCGTTGAGAGCCGTAGTACGTGGTACAGGTATGGCATTAAAAAACCTTACAAAATACAGAAGTATCCTTATCAAATAATTAAGTAAATAAATGCAGCAAATATTTAATTTTATATTTAAAAACAGTACTCGTTTACTGTTTTTGCTGCTTTTGATAACCTCATTAGTACTCACCATCCAATCCCACTCTTACCATAGGAGCCAAGTGGTAAATTCAGCCAATATTGTAACGGGCTCGGTGTACGAACAGGTTAACGAAGTAAAAACCTATTTTAGCTTAAAGGAACAAAACGATAAGTTAGCACAGGAAAATGCCCGTTTGAGAAAAATCCTTTTCAACAAAAAAGACAGTACTTCGACGTTGGAAAAAGACAGCGTTAAAGGGTATGATAAAATCAATGTCATCCAGACAAAAGTAATCAACAACACCTATAACACTTCTGAAAATTACTTAACCATAAACAGTGGTTCCCTTCAGGGGATAAAAGCCGATATGGGAGTGGTAAACAGCCAGGGAATAGTAGGGATCATTGAAAAAACGTCCCCAAGGTACGCTACCATCTTAAGCGTCCTGAACATCAAATCAAAAATCAATGCGAAGGTTAAGCGGTCGAACCATTTCGGTTCCCTGACCTGGAATGCAAAGAATGCCGGATATGTGCAACTGACGGAAATCCCCCGTTTGGCTTCGGTTAAGAAAGGGGATACGATTGTTACCGGAGGCCGTTCAACCATTTTCCCGGAAAATATCCCGATAGGAATTATCGATAAAATATATACGGATTCGGAGACCAATTATTTTACGCTCGATGTCCGGTTATTTAACGACATGACAAATTTGAACCATGTCTATGTGATCACGAATAAGGAAAGTGACGAAATCAATAAATTAGAAGCAGAAACCAAGCCACAACAATGAATAGTGCATTGATACTCAATCTTATCAGGTTTATATTACTCCTGGCTGCGCAAATCGTTATTTTCAACAATATCGATTTATTCGGCTATATCAATCCCTATCCTTATATTTTATTTATTTTATTATATCCTGTAAATACCAATAGGGCCCGCTTGTTGATTGCCAGCTTTTTACTGGGACTGACCGTCGATTTGTTCTCCAATTCCGGAGGTGTCCATGCGGCAGCCTGTTTGATACTGGCCTATGTGCGTCCGTCATTTTTCAAATTTTCCTTCGGATTAAGCTACGAATACCAAACTATCAAGATCAATGACCGGCTTTCCCCGGAAAGATTTACTTTTATATTGATATCGATACTGACGCACCACCTGATATTGTTCCTGCTGGAATTATTCAAATTCACTTTTATCCTGGATGCGCTCCTAAGGACAATTGTTACAACACTTTTTACGTTATTAGTTAGTATTCTGATCATCTATTTATTTAAGCCAAAGAAAAAATGAGAAAGCTATTATTACCAGGTATGATTATAGTTTCTGCTATATTAATCATAGCAAGGCTTTTTTATTTACAGATTATAGACGACACTTTCAAATTAAAATCCGAAAACATATCCATCAAGATCAAGTATGACTATCCGGAACGAGGTTATATTTATGACCGGCACGGGGAATTGCTGGTAGCCAACCAGCCGTCATATGATATCATGGTGGTCCCGCGTGAAATAAAGACGTTAGACACGCTTGAGTTCTGCAATCTTTTGCACATTACCAAAGAAGATTTTATCAAGAAAATAGAAAAAGCAGTCGTGTACAGCCCAATGTTGCCGTCCGTATTTTTGGGGCAGCTCAACAAATTGGAGTATGCCGCTTTTCAGGAAAAGGAACGAAAATTTGAAGGGTTCTACATCCAGAAACGTTCCCTTCGTGATTATCAGATAGATGCCGGAGCCAATGTTTTTGGTTTTATCACCCAGGCCAACGAAGCCATCATCAAAAGGAATCCTTATTACAAAAGCGGGGATTTGTTAGGAAAACAAGGCGTTGAAGAAACATACGAAACCGAACTTCGCGGGATTAAGGGCGTAAAACACATTCAAAGAGACCGCTTCAACAGGGAAATCGGCCCTTATAAAGAAGGCCGTTTTGACACTATTGCCGTACAGGGAAAAGACATCACGCTGACCATTGACGCAGAGCTCCAAAAATATGGTGAAGCCCTGATGAAAAACAAAAGAGGTGGCATTATTGCTATTGAACCGAGTTCGGGTGAAATCCTGGCACTTGTAACTGCTCCTTCGTACAACCCAGCTATTTTAGTAGGGCGCCAACGCTCCAGGAATTACACCAAATTATACAATGATTCGTTGGCAAAACCGTTATACGACAGAAGTTTATTGGCCGAATATCCTCCGGGATCGCCTTTTAAGATCTTAACGGCGCTGGCAGGATTACAGGTCCAGGCCATTGACACGTCAAGCTCTTTTGTCTGTAACCATGGCTTCAGTTATGGCCGGGGCAGGTTTATGCGTTGCCATTGTGGCGGAGGTGTCCGTAAGCTCCACATGGGAATTGCAAAATCCTGTAATGCTTATTTTGGCAATACCTACCTGAGGACTATCAATAAATTTGCAACACCGTCAGAAGGTGTCGATGTATGGAGTGGCCACGTAAAAAGTTTCGGACTGGGACAATTCATGGGCTATGATTTGCCTACCGGCCGAAGAGGTAACATCCCAACATCCAAAACCTATCAGAAAGCCTACCCGAATGGCGGCTGGCGCGCAACAGCCATTGTTTCGAACTCCATAGGCCAGGGAGAGGTCTTGATGACCCCGATACAGTTGGCAAACATGATGGCTACCGTTGCCAATCAGGGTTATTATTATACGCCTCACATCATCAAAAAGATCAAAGGCCAGCAAATTGACAAAAAATTCAGGACCAAGCACGTCACCACTATAGATAAGAAATATTTCAAGCCTGTCATAGAAGGATTATCTGAAGTATTTAAAACCGGGACAGCTTATTTCCTAAATGTTGAAGGAATAGAAATCTGCGGAAAAACGGGGACTGCCGAAAACTTTGCCAAAATAAACGGTAAAAAAGTACAGCTGGCAGACCACTCCATTTTCGTTGCCTTTGCCCCAAAAGAAAACCCGAAGATTGCTATTGCAGTTTTAGTGGAAAACGGTGGTTTCGGATCTACAACAGCCGGGCCTATCACAACTTTGATGATTGAAAAATACATCAACAGGAAAATCACCCAGAAAGACAGGGAAAAAAGAGTACTGGAAAAAAGCCTGCAAAGCGAATACAATAAATTTACCCGTAAGTTCATTGACTCCATGTACAAACTTAAAGTGAAAAAGGATTCCGTCACAAGGGTTTTAAGCAAGAAGAAAGCAGATTCCATAAAAAAAGCGACAAAAACAGTATAAATGAAAAATCAAAGTGTTTCTAATAACATCGATTGGATAACAATATCCCTTTATGTTGCCCTAGTGACCCTGGGTTGGATGACTATCTATTCCGCAGATATGACTCCTAACTCAGCCTATTACTTTGATTTCAACCAAAATTACGGCAAGCAGCTTATTTTCATAGCCTTTACGGTTTTGCTGATTATTGTCATCCTGACCATAGACGCTAAATTTTATGAACGGTTTGCCAGTGTCTTATTTGGCTCCTCATTACTGCTGCTCGCAGGGCTCTTCCTCTTTGGGAAAACCATTGCCGGCCAGCGTTGTTGGTACGCCATCGGCGGATTTACGCTCCAACCATCAGAATTTGCAAAAGCCGCTACCGCTTTGGCCCTGGCCAAATATTTAAGCGACCCTCAAATAAACCTCAAAAACCTAAACCATCAAATCCTGGCCCTACTGATTATGGGATTGCCGATTTTATTGATCCTGCCACAGCCGGATCCTGGAAGTGCCCTGATTTTCATGATGTTTATATTGGTCCTTAACCGAGAAGGATTGCCAACCTGGTACCTATGGTCCGGTTTTGGAGCCGTGGTCTTGTTTGTAATGTCCTTGTTGCTTAAACCACAATATGTTATCCTTATCAGTTTTATCCTGGTAGCCTTACATTACTTCAAATCACGCAGGATAAACCGCAATATTATTGCAAGTGCTTTGGTATTTATTGCTATGGCAGGGTTTACACTATCGGTAGATTATGTCTTCGAAAATGTATTCAAACAACACCACAGGGACCGTTTTAATATCCTTTTGGGGAAAGAAGTCGATATGTCCGGTGTAGGTTACAATACAAATCAATCGGAAATCGCCATTGGCTCAGGAGGCTGGCTTGGAAAAGGTTACCTGGAAGGCACGCAGACCAAAGGGAATTTCGTCCCGGAACAGCACACAGACTACATTTTCACTACCGTTGGAGAAGAATGGGGATTTGCAGGTTCATCGGTACTGGTATTGCTTTTTGTCGCCTTGATCCTCCGTGTCATTTACCTTGCCGAAAATCAAAAAACCAAATTCAGCCGTGTATACGGTTATGGTGTTGCAGCGGTTTTATTCACACACTTTTTTGTTAATATTTCCATGGTTATCGGGATATTTCCTACTATTGGCGTACCCTTGCCGTTCCTTTCTTATGGCGGTTCGAGTTTATGGGGTTTTACCATTTTACTTTTTATTTTTGTAAAAATGGATGCCAATAAAGTAAACGAATGGTAATGTTTTTTTGAAGCTAATCCAGCTGTCCATTTCTATCTTTTCCTTGTTAAAGAAACAAGAAAAAGGATAACCATTCCCATCTGGGCTAGAAACTCCAGCCTTTGTAATCACTCTCCTTTTCCAATTTATTTTCAATGGGATCAGCCAACTTTGGAAAGAAATCAATTCCGGTCATTTTCTCAATCTGGTCAATGGGAACTACAAATGCATTCAGGGGTTTTTCAGAGTCTTCGTGCGGGACCAAAAAAGCAATGGCCTTGTATTCTCCCCTGGAATTGTCCAACAATATTTTATAAAAATACTTAGGCACAGCAACCGATTCCTTACCAATCGTTTTAAGCCCAGCTGTAAGTACGCCGCCCGTCACAACATAAACGCCATCATATTTCGCGGCCCAATACCTTGTTTTCTGCTCCAGCCTGCTCCAGACTCCGGCATTGAAATCTTTCAGCTGTGGGGAAATATTTGAGGTATAGAACGTTTCTTCAAAAGCTTCTCTGGAGAATCTCCTGTCTGCAGCCGGGCACAAATGGCCTTTATCATAGCCGGAACGCTTGTAGTTCTTCCAACTGGCCGAACCGCTTTCAACCTCCGGATCTTCCACAAAAAAAGGACGTTCAAAATCCGTGCGGCTTAATTCGTTTTTCTTAAGCTCATAAGCCACCCATTCGGCCTGTTCATATTTTTCACTATAGGACAGAGTATAATAGTTGTGCCTGATAATTTCGTGCGTTGTGGAAACCGGCAAATAGAAATCCCTGCCGTCCGCTACAGGCTGGATAGCTGTCAGGTCGTTTTGTGCCGGGGTTTCCTCTATCTGATTATTTTTTCGCTTAGAGCAATGCAAGGAGCTCAACAGGCAAACAAAAACAATCAAAATTTTGAAATATATTTTCATAACGCATTCAAATTATTGTAAATTTATAATGTAAATATAGATAAACTTAACAACACAAAACCCGTAAAAACATACATTCTATGAAGGGAAAATTTATGATCGCCGGTCTGGCATTATTTGCTCACCTGACCGTTATGGCACAAGAAACAACCACTGCAGCGCCGTCTAAAGAACAACTGGAATTAGCTCGCAAAAAAGATTCACTGGCAAATGTCCTTACCGTACAAAAAGAAGCGGAAAGAGCCGAAAAGGAAGCAAAGAAAGCCGCTGAAAAAGCACAGAAGGAGCAGGAAAAAAAGATCCGGGAAGAAGAAAAGCGGATAGCAGCCTCCGAAAAAGCAGCCGAAAGGATGGAGAAAGCACAAAAAAACCTGGAGAAAGAACGCGAAAGGATGGAGAAAAACCGGGAAAAAGCAGCCAAAGCCCAAAAAAACTATGAAGATGCCAAAGAGAAACTCACCGACATTGAAAAAGACATAACAAAAGACCTGGAAAAATTTGAGAAGCAGAACAAAAGAGGAAAACTCTCTCCAAATGACATCCAGAAATGGAATGAGAAGCAGGAAAAATTAAAGCGAAAAGCAGCCGACCAACGCAAAAAAATTGAAAAGGCAGCCAAGGAAGCCCAGAAATTCTCAAGATAACCAAGGCCACCATAACGGTGGTTTTTTTATACAATACTTATAAATTAGGTGAAATACTCCTGATAACAAAAAAGCTCCCGGATAATTTGTCCGGGAGCTTTTAATATTTCCGTAAAGGCAATTGCTTTTATTATGATTTGACCAATTTGTCTTTTCTGTTTTTGATATTCAGGTTGTTTTTGCTGGCAATTGTTTTTTTGACTTTGATATCACCCAAGACATTAAGAGCTTCTTCTACATAAGCATCTTTAGACAATGTTTCGTGCCAGTCCTGTCTTTTTTGGCCCAGAACCTCATCCTTTTTGATCAACTCTACTTCATCAGGCAACGAGTTGAATATCAGCTGGTTTTTATAGCTGGTGATGGCTTTGTATTTTTTGGTGATTTCCTCAATACTCGCCTGTTCCGCTTTAAACTTATTGATATTCAGGCTTACTACATTATCCTCTTTCCTGTCATTGATCCATTTCGCGTTTTCATCTATCAGCTTGAACTGATTGTTTTCAGCCAGCCTTTTTTGACTATTGGCAACAACCGCATCAAAATTCGTGATTGATTTCAAAGGCTCGTAAGGCGCTTCATCGATTTTGTCCCAAGGCATTGCATTTTCAACATCGCGCTCCCCAATTTTGATATAGGAATAACGGTCCGGGATAGCCACATCACTAGCCACACCTTCCAATTGCGTAGAACCTCCATTGATTCTATAGAATTTTTGGGTAGTCGTTTTCAAAGCCCCGAAATCACCGTAAGAACTGTTGCGTACAAACTGGTTCAGATCGATTACATTCTGAACAGTACCTTTACCATATGATTGCTTGCTTCCGATAATGACACCACGTTTGTAATCCTGGATTGCCGCTGCAAAAATTTCTGATGCAGAAGCTGAAAAATTATTAATCAGGACAACCAACGGCCCATCCCATTGCACTTTAGGGTCATGGTCATACAATACTTCTTTTTTCTTTCCTGATGATTTGATCTGAACCACCGGTCCCTCTTCAATAAACAAACCGGTAATATCCACTACGGTTTTTAAGGAACCTCCTCCGTTATCACGCAAATCCATTACAATTCCCTGGACTCCGGCTTTTTTAAGTTTTTCCACTTCCAGGGCTACGTCTTTACCGGCATCACGATTGTCGTTGTTTTCAAAATCAATGTAGAATTTCGGCAGGTAGATTACTCCGTATTTGATACCGTTTTTCTCTACTACACTTGATTTCACATAGGTTTCCTCTATTTCCACGATATCCCTGATGATAGATATGATCTTGATGGAACCATCAACCTTTTTAACCGTCAGTTTTACTTCGGTCCCTTTTGGTCCTTTGATTTTCTTAACCACATCATCCAGGCGCATCCCGACAACTTCAACAGGTTCGCCGTTTCCTTGCGCTACTTTCAGGATAACATCTCCTTGCTCCAATTCTTTTCCTCTCCATGCCGGCCCGCCGGAAATCAATTCGGATATTTCCGTAAAATCGTTTTTCTTTTGTAATCGGGCTCCGATACCTTCCAGCTTACCGCTGATACTGATGTCGAATTTTTCCTTTTCTTCAGGAGCGAAATAAAAAGTATGCGGGTCATATTGTGTAACCACAGCATTCACAAATACTTCAAACCAGTTTTCACGATCCAGGTCCTCAATAAAATCAAAATAGTCGTTCAACGATTTTGAAGTAGATTCCCTTGCCTCTTTCTCCAATTGCGTAAAGGTTTTTGGAGTGTATTTAGGATCTTTGAGTTTTTTGTCTTCTTCCAGCTTTTGCTTGTCCAGTACTGTTGCCAAAACGGACAGCTTCATTTGAAGTCTCCATCTGGTTTTCAGTTCGCTGTAATTTTTGGCAAAAGCATTCTTATCGGAATCCAGGTTGATCGTTTCATCCGTAGTAAAATCATAGGGTTTGTCATTCAAAGCCTTATAGACCACTTTCGCTTCCTGCATTCTTTTTTGCAGGCGCTGGTAGGTCAATTCGAAAAATGTCAGGTCTTTGCTCTTGATCAGGTCGTCAATTTGATTTTCATAGACCTTGAACTCTTCAATATCCGACTCCACAAAGAACCTTTTGGAAGGATCCAATGCATCGAGGTAGTCTTTATAAACACCACGAGAAAACTTATCATCCATAGCAATCGGATCATAATGCCCTTTTTCAATGACAAACGAAATTAAGTCCAAAAGCATTTTGTCCTTTTCAGGATCACCTTGGTTTTTCGGAACAAAACTCCACAGCGTTGCCGAGATAGCAACTATCAATACGATTATCTTATAATTCTTTTTCATAAAAGTCCAGATTGCATTCATAATATTCAACTAATGTACATAAAAAACCATGCCAAAAACATCTTGTCTGCATAATTTTTTGTTAAACATGTAAAATTAACTTCTTCCGCATAAAAATGCTTATTTTAGCCATATTTTTTCATATTAAATTTCATACATCATTTTTCAGACGAATGAAAAAACCATTAATTTTAGTCACCAACGACGACAGTATTTCGGCTCCGGGAATCCGTGCACTTATTGAAGTAATGAACGAATTAGGGACCGTGGTCGTGGTCGCGCCGGACAGCCCCCAAAGTGCCATGGGCCATGCCATTACCATAAACAGCATGCTACACCTGAATAAAGTTTCTGCAGAAGGTGCCGCCATTACGGAATACACCTGCTCCGGGACTCCTGTCGATTGTGTCAAATTTGCGGTAAACGAGATCTTGAAACAAAAACCGGACTTATGTGTTTCCGGGGTGAACCATGGCTCGAATTCCTCGATAAATGTCATTTATTCCGGAACGATGAGTGCTGCCGTAGAAGCGGGTATTGAAGGCATCCCGGCCATCGGGTTTTCGCTGTTGGATTATGACTGGAATGCTGATTTTGAAACCTTTAAACCGTATATCAAACAAATTGCTTTAGAAGTTTTAGAAAAGGGATTGCCTGAGAATGTCGTTTTGAATGTCAATTTTCCCAAAAAGAAAAAAAACGAGTTAAAAGGCATCAAAATATGCCGTCAGGCGAAAGCGATCTGGGCGGAAAAATTCGACAAGCGGAAAACCCCGCAAGGAAAGGATTATTATTGGCTTACCGGGGAATTCATCAATCTGGACAAGGGCCAGGACACTGACGAATGGGCTTTGGGACAAGGATATATTTCCATAGTACCTGTTCAATTTGACATGACGGCGCACCATGCCATCCAACAATTAAACAACTGGAATCTTTAAAAAATGAAAAAAACAGATTTACTTATCGGTACCGTTATAGGGTTTATCGCCACTTTTTTAGGCGTTTACCTTTACCTTCAATTTTTTATGCACTACGATTTTTCAAATGGGATCTCAGGTTTAAAAAGCCAGGACATTTTAGGAAAAGTGATCACTCTTGGAGCGATTTTAAACATTATTGCTTTTTTCATTTTATTGAAAATGGACAAAGAACTGATGGCCCGCGGTGTTGTTTTGGCCACGATCCTGCTCACTATACTTACATTATTTGTTTAAAACGATAACAGATGAAATATTATATTATTGCCGGTGAGGCTTCAGGCGACCTGCACGGAGCGAATTTAATGAAGGGCATCCTTGCAGAAGACCCGCAGGCTGAAATCCGTTTTTGGGGTGGTGATTTAATGCAGAAGGCCGGCGGTACTTTGGTAAAACATTACCGGGACCTGGCTTTTATGGGTTTTGCAGAAGTCGTCATGAACCTGAAAACCATTTTGAACAACATCAAAATTTGCAAAGCCGATATTGCTGATTTCCAACCGGACGCCTTGATTTTCATTGATTATCCGGGTTTCAATATGCGGATTGCGAAATGGGCCAAGAACCTGGGCATGAAAACCTATTATTATATTTCTCCGCAAATATGGGCCTGGAAAGAGAACAGGATAAAAGCCATAAAACGCGATGTAGACAAAATGTATGTCATCCTTCCTTTTGAAAAAGATTTTTACGAAAAGAAACATCATTTCCCGGTAGCATTCGTGGGTCATCCGCTAATCGATGCCATCCATAACAGCCCGGAAACAGACGCGTTGCAATTCAGGAAGGATAACCATCTGGATGAAAAACCGATTATTGCCCTTTTGCCGGGAAGCCGAAAGCAGGAAATTTCAAAAATGCTTTCCGAAATGCTTTCCGTTATACAATATTTCCCGGAATACCAGTTTGTAATTGCCGGGGCTCCTAGCCAGGAATTCTCCTTTTACGAGCAGTTTTTAACCAACGACCAGGTTCATTTCATTTCCAACAAAACCTACGGATTATTAAGTGTTTCGCATGCCGCGCTTGTAACTTCCGGCACGGCAACCCTTGAAACGGCCTTGTTCAAAGTCCCTGAAGTTGTCCTGTACAAAGGGAATTGGTTTTCGTACCAAATCGCCAAACGGATCATTACCTTAAAATACATTTCGCTTGTCAATTTGATTATGGATAAAGAAGTCGTGGCTGAATTAATCCAGGAAGACTGCAACCCTAAAAAAATCAAAACCGAATTGGAAAAAATCCTGGATCCTGCTTACCGGAGCCAGCTCCTGGCCGAATATGAAGTCCTGGAAACAAAATTAGGAGGCGAAGGTGCAAGCAATAAAACCGCAAAACTTATCGTTAAAGATGTAGCCTCAAAAACAAAACCGGCATAACCGGCAGCTTTTTTAATTATTCGGGATGACTTATAAAACACTTTTTGCTTTTTTTGCCATAGCCATACTGCTGAGCAGTTGTAAAACCGGTTCTTCTATAGTAACTTCAAAAAGCGAGGCACAAAAAAGAGGCATTTATAAAGACCCGCACGGAAAAATCTCTTCCGGAAAGAGCGCAGGTGAAAAATCCAAAAACGCAACAAACCGGGAATCGGCAACTTCGGAGAAATTAATTCGGACAGCCACGCATTACCTGGGCGTGAAATACAAGACGGCCGGCACAACGGAAGAAGGCATGGATTGTTCAGGGTTGATGATCGCTACTTTCAATAATTTCAACATCAAACTACCCAGGACATCAAACGAAATGTCTAAAACCGGTGAGGAAATCGACAAATCCGAAGCAAAAAAAGGCGACCTGATTTTTTTCCGGACCAACGGCAAAAGCGTCATAAACCATGTGGGGATGATTACCGAAATTAATGATGATGAAATAAAATTCATCCATTCTTCCACGCAAAAAGGCGTTATCATTTCTTCCACAAAAGAATCCTATTACGCCAGGACTTTCGCCCAAATAAACCGCATACTGTAATAGCGACTATTTTTCTTACATTTTTTTAGTATCTTGCTCTCATGAAGGTATTAAAATTTCCGGTTGTACGAATCACAACCTGGTTTATCATGGGCATAATCACAGCCTATTATTCGAAATTCAGCAGTAGTATCGGCTTTGGTTTGCTTGGCGTATCCGGGATCGCATTTGGGGTTGCCTATATACAAAACCGTAAGGAATACCGGCCGAAACCTCTCTTTTCCATCTGTCTGTATAGTTTGTTTTTCTGCATCGGGATCACAACAACCATTATCCATAACGATACTAACAAGAAAGATCATTACATGCACAATTCGGCTACTTTTGAGAACAGGCATTCCATTCGGGTTTTGATTCGGGAAAAATTAAAAAACTCTACAAAAAATACCCGCTATATTGCTGAAATAAAACAGGTTGACCATACGCAGCAGAGCGGCAAAATCCTGTTGAATATAAAAAAAGATACGGATAGTAAAGAATTTATCCCCGGAACCGAACTCCTGATCAGAGGGCAATTGGCCCTAAATTTCAAACCCGGCAATCCGGACCAGTTTGATTATGGCCGCTATCTGGAAACCAAAGGCATTTACGCTCAAATGTTTACAAAAAAACGTGAATTGACAGTCAATCCTGAACTAACAAAAGACGTTTGGTATTATACTTCGGAGTTTCGGAATACCATCATTGGGAACCTGTCCAAAAACGGGTTTAAAAAGAAAGAACTTGCCGTGGTTACCGCTTTGATTTTAGGCCAGCAACAGGATATTTCCCCGGAAGTCCTCCGGGATTACCAATATGCAGGCGCAGTCCATATATTATCTGTTTCCGGATTGCATGTCGGTTTTATACTGCTCCTGGTGACTTTTCTCCTAAAACCACTGCCTAAAAACAAATGGGGAAACACCATTCGGTTTACAATCGTACTGATTTCCCTATGGCTTTTTGCATTGGTTGCCGGATTGGCGCCGTCTGTTGTCCGGTCTGCCACAATGTTCAGTTTCCTGGCTATGGGAATGCTCCTTAACCGGGAAACCAATACCTATCATACTCTTATTGTTTCGTTGTTCTTGATTTTGCTGGCTGAGCCGTTGTTTTTATTTGATGTCGGTTTTCAGTTAAGTTACATCGCTTTGTTTTTCATCCTTTGGCTACAGCCTAAACTCAAGGCGCTTTGGCAGCCGGAAAACAAAATCGCGGTTTATTTTTGGGATATCCTTACGGTTTCATTTGCCGCACAGATTGGGGCATTTCCTTTAAGTATTTATTATTTCCATCAATTCCCGGGTTTGTTTTTTGTAACGAATGTAGTGCTGATTCCTTGTTTATCAGTGGTTATGGCTTTAGGAGTGCTTTTAATGGTCCTAGCTTATTTTGATATTGTCCCGATAGTATTATCCAAAACTGTGGAATTTTGCATTACGATCATGAACGGTTTTATCAAATGGGTGGCTTCGGTTGAAAGTTTCGTCATCAAAGACATCCCTTTATCATTTTCTTTGCTTCTTTTGGCTTACTTGGCCCTGATTAGTTGGATTTTGTGGTTCAGCAAACCTTCTTTCGGCAAAATCACTTTTGCCACTTGCTGTATACTACTTTTCCAGGCCGTGATTATCGGTACGCATTGGACCGAGGAAAACAAAGAAGAATATATTGTGTTTAATACCCCTAAGAAAACCATCATGGCACAACGTAGCGGTAAGAAGATCGTCCTTTTTACGAATGACAGCTTGCCGGAAAACAGTTTTGAAAGGAAAATGGTCCAATCATACGCAACCGCCCATTTCTGTACAATAGAATCTGTAAAGAAACTTAAAAACACGTATTTTTCCCATAATACCAAAACGTTGGTCATCGATAAATCTGGGATTTACAATACTTCGGGCCAGGCGGATGTCATTCTTTTGAGGGAATCACCTAAAATAAACCTGGAAAGATTGCTCATGGTACAAAAACCGCAAATAATTATCGCCGATGCTTCCAATTATAAAAGCTATGTAACGACATGGAAGGAAACCTGCAGGCATAAAAAAATCCCTTTTCACAGTACATATGAAAAAGGATTTTATAGTTATTGAATCCCTGGGATCCTTATGATTTTTTGGACGTTTTCTCCTCTTTGGATTTTTCCTTCTGTTGTGTTTTGTATTGCGTGATCATACCATCAACCGATTCGGTAAAAACTTTCGGGCCTCCGTTTAAATAACCGGTCTTACCAATTGGGTTTATCGTGTATTTATTGGTGGTTTTATCCATTTCCATAGTAAAAACCCAAATGGTCGGGAATCCCTGCACCTGGAAAAACTGCAATAATGAATTGTTTTGAGCTTTCAATTTTTCGTCCAGGGCTTTATTCCTTGGAAAATCCAATTCCAGCAATACGACATTCTTGTCTGACCATTCCTTAAATTCCGGCGTATTGAAGACTTCCCTGGCTAATTTATGGCACCATCCGCACCAATCGCTTCCGGTAAAATTAGCAAAAATAGGCCTCCCTGTTTTTTTAGAGATTTTTTGGGCATCTTCCAGGTTAGTCAACCAGACAAGCTCGGTCCCTTCTGCTTTGTTTGCCTTTGGAGCATGAAATGGAGTTAACCATAAAACGATCAGTAACGGAACTGAAAACAAGGCATATTTAAAATTGTTCATATATTCAAAATTTATGGTTAAAAACTATTTTATTGATTATCGTAAATCGCTTAATAATTGCTCCGGTGTCCTGTACCCTACAATTGATGTTTGAACGCTTCCTGTCTTGCCAATAACAAAAATGGACGGATACTGCTGCACTTTTAGGAACTTTGTCAAATCGTGCGCGCTGTTCCTTCCTTTCCTGTTCGGGTCATAGCCAGGATTTGTATATGTGGTGCCCTGGTAATTTACAGAAGAATTCCCTTCGGCGTTAAACTTCACGGCATAATAATTCTTATTGATAAAATCAGCAACCGCAGCATCATGAAAGGTATTGGCATCCATCATCTTACACGGCCCGTACCAATCTGTATATACATTCATAAGGATAGGCTTTGGGTTCTTCTTTTGTTTGGCCAATGCTTCATCCAGTGACATCCATCTAATCTCCTGCGCTTGTATTGATAAGGTTCCTAGCAACAAAAACAGTGCTAAAAGTATTTTCTTCATGAGTATTTTTTTTATATAAATATCAAAAACAATGCCGAAGTTACAAATTTTATTTCACTCCCTGCATTAGTTTTTTTATCATTGGGCTTGCCACAATCAAAATAATCCCGGCTACCAAAGAATATACAGCCAATTGATAATACCCTTCGGTATAGGACTGCAATTTGGAAAGCAAGGTCGCCCCTTCGTTTGACCTTGAGATTTCAGCGCCCAGTTTACCGGCTGCCAATTGCCCGAAAGCACTGGCAAGGAACCACAATCCCATCATCATCCCGAATAATTTTTTCGGGGCCAGTTTGGTAATGATCGACATCCCGATAGGTCCTAAACATAACTCTCCGATAGTTGTGACAAAGTATGCAAAGGTAAATACATTCAAAGAAGTTATCCCTTCGGCATTGGCAAAAAACTTAGTATAATAAAAGATATAAAACGAGGCGGAAAGGAATAAAAACCCGATTCCGAATTTTATCAAGGTGTTCGGTTCCAGTTTTATCTTGGCAAGCCACAGCCACAACAATCCGATTATTGGACTTAAGACCACTACAAACAGTGTATTGGAACTATTGTTTACCACATTAGGATCAATGTTGAAGAACAATAGATTATGGCTCAGATTATCTTTGGCAAACAACGAAAGCGACCCGCCGCTCTGCTCATAAATCGCATTAAACAAAAAGTAGAAGAAGATGAACAGGAAGGCCGCCATAAGTTTCTTCTGCACACTCGTATTCCCTGTTTTGATGACTTCATACATAAAATAAGCCACCGCAATTATACCGATGGAATACATGAAATAATCCGTATAATCCGTATTTTTTACCATGATAAAAATCAAAGGTATACTCAACAACGACCCTAAATAAACCGAAATCTCCCTGATTTTACGTTTCGAATCCGGAAGTGCCAATAACGGAGAATCCCCGATTGGACCAAGGTGTTTTTTGGTAAACAAGAAGGTAAGCAGCCCTAAAGTCATTACGATGGCGGCTGCAAGAAAGCAAAGTGACCATGAATAGTATTTCCCTAAATAAATACACAGGGCTCCGCCCAGCAATCCACCGATATTTATCCCAGCGTAAAACATTCCGTAGCCGGCATCTCTCCTTCCGTCGCCTTCGTGGTACAATTCCCCAACCATGGAAGAAATATTCGGTTTAAAGAAACCTGTCCCGATAATGGAAAAGGCAATCCCGAAATAAAACAACTGCTGTGGTGCAAAAGCAATCAACAAATTCCCTAAAATCATCACCATCCCTCCAAAAAACAAAGACTTCCTGAATCCTAAAACCTTGTCTGCAAATATCCCTCCGATAAAAGTAAAAGCATAAACAAAAGCCTGGATTGCACCGTATTGCAGGTTTGCAGCATCGTCTTTAAGCAGCAACTGGTCTACCATAAAAAAAGTAAGTACGCCCCGCATCCCATAGAAGCAAAAACGCTCCCACATCTCTACGGTAAATAGATACCAAAGCTGTTTTGGGTACTTCCCTTCAAAATCCTGAATTTGTTCAATTGTTAATTTATTTTCCATGTTTTTAATTTATTCCTTTTTCTTTCATTACTTTATTCAACTGTTTCAGCAAGGCAAACATCAGAAGGGTCGCAAAAAGCAGCAACCCGAAATTTACCCAGAAGAAATCCGCTTTATTTTCATAGGTATCCCACATACTGGCCAGGACACCGCTTAATTTATTTCCTATTGACGTAGCCAGGAACCATCCTCCCATCATTAAAGATGTGATGTTTGCCGGGCTTAGTTTGGACACTATCGACAATCCCATCGGGCTTAAGAACAATTCCCCTATGGTTATTACCCCATAATTTGCCACCAGCCACCAAACGCTTACTTTCTGGGTTCCGTTATCGCCCATTTTGACAGCAGCGACCATCACTAAAACCGACAAGGCGGAAATGAGTAATCCGAAAGCGATTTTGGTAGGCGTGCTCGGTTCCTTTTGCCTGTTGCGCAAAAAAGTAAAAAAAGCAACGACCAATGGTGTGAGTACAATGACCCAGAACGGGTTGATCGACTGGCTGAGATTGGTAGCCCAAAGGCTTATTTTAGATCCTTCAGCCGGTTTTTTGTTTTCGGCCACATTCCTGAAATATAAAGGATAATTGACTTCTTTCTGTACAATCCCGTTTTCTTTCTGAAGGCGGAAATTTTCATCGTACAATTCGATGGAATCTTTTTTGAATTCGACTTCCTTGGATAGTTTCAACCCGCTGAACACCGATTCTGAAACGCCAGTCAGCTCTCTGTCTGTATAACGGTCTGCCCAGGTTGTCAAAGCCGAACCGTTCAATTTAAATACAGCCCAGAAAAGAATTACTACCGCAAAAATAGCCAATAAAGCACCGATAGGCCTTTTGTCCTGTTCTTTCGCCTTGAAATACAAACTTCCGTAAAAGAATATAACGGGTATGCAGGCAAAAATAAAGGCATCCGTGCTATCGGAACCGAAAATGTAACTGTCCGGATTGGCATCTGAAGCCACACCTTTAAGCATCCACCCAATCACCCCGAAAACAACAGAAGGCACCAGGATGAAAGCCACAATCTTCCAGAAAGGCATATCCCCTTCCTGCACTCCTTTTTTCTCGTCCTTGCCAACATAATGTTTGGTTCCTAACATAAAAACCATAACACCTATCAGCATCCCTACTCCAGCCGCCGCAAAAGCCCACGACCAGCCGTAAGCGTTATAGAGCACGGCACCGAAGAAATTACAGATCGTAGCCCCAAGATTGATTCCCATATAAAATATGTTGTACCCTTCGTCTTTCTTTTCTTTAAACTTTTCTTCATTATAGAAATTCCCAAGCAACGTGGAAATATTCGGCTTGAAGAAACCATTTCCTACAATGACAAAGGTCATCGCGACATACAACATGGTAATGCTGTGGATTCCCATCATAAAATAACCGGCAGACATGAGGATACCTCCAATGATAATCGATTTTCGATAGCCCAGGTAACGGTCTGCGACAAGGCCTCCGATAAATGGCGTTAAAAAAACCAGTGCGATGTAAGTCCCGTATAGGTCGGCGGCTTCTTTTTCGGTCATGGCGAATCCTGTCTGCACATCTTTTAGGTACAGCGTAAAAATCCCAATCATCAGATAATAACCGAAACGCTCCCACATTTCAGACAAAAACAAATAAGGCAACGCTTTCGGGTGAGTTTTCCACATAATTTTCCTGGTATTAAAATAAAAAGCCTGCAACAACGTTACAGGCTTGAAAGATATAAAAATATTTTTTAATAGAGTTATTGTACTCCGTTCATCATTTTCTTTAAACGCGGAGAGAGTATTGCCAAGATTACAGCTGCAATACCACAAAGAACAACAAATACCATGAAGAATTCATATAAATTATGGATTTCAAACCCTGCAAATGAAGTATTTGCGAGAGGCAATTGCTCTTTTTCAAATAAAGCAACCTGCTCAGGGGTTAGCGTTATCTTCTTATCCAATACATCCTGAAGGTTTACTCCTAATTTTGATGCTTTTGCAAACTTATCTCCTGTTGCAGGGATAATAGCTCCTAATGAACCCGCCAAAGCATATCCGGCAGCATTTGAAATAAAGAATACACCATAAAGCAACGATGCAAATCTTTTAGGGGCCAATTTACCTACCAATGACAATCCGATAGGAGATAAACAAAGCTCACCCATAGTTTGGATTAAGTATAATAACATCAACCATTTAATGGCTAATAATCCCGAGTTGCCCAAATCTTTTACGTTATGCGCAATGATAAAATAACTTAAAGCGATCAAAGCAAGACCAATTGCTTGTTTTAGGGGAGAAACCGGCTCTTTATCTTTGGCTCTTAATTTATCCCATAACAAACTGAAAGGCAAAGCCAATGCGACTACGAATAACCCATTAAAAATCTGCACCATGGAAGGAGGCATGTCCCAACCGAAGATATGTCTGTCCGTTTGATTGTCAGCAATGAACGTCAATGAAGAACCTGCCTGTTCAAATGCTGCCCAGAAAAATATTATAAAGAAAGATACGATGTAAATTACCCATATTCTTTGTCTTTCCACTTTATTTTCTGCAGAACTCATAATTAAATACGCTAAGGCAATACCGGCAGAATAGATAAATGGATAGATAATCCCTTTAATCAACTGGCCCATTTCTACAGAAGTAACACCAAATTCACCCACTAATAAATATCGGAAAACAAAAAACAGAGCCGCAAATAATGCAATAGCAATACCAATTGATTTACCTGTAAAATGTGCCGTTTGCGTTTCACCATCCTCAAAATCTTCGGTAGTATTGTGTTTTGGCAATCCTCCAATAGGCCTTCCTTCAGGAGTCACTACATATTTATTCTTAAGGATAAAGAACGTTATTGTCCCGATGATCATGGCAATAGAAGCGGCAAGGAAACCCCACTTGAATGCAAAGATATCCCTTACACCCGCATCATCTTTTACATCTCCTAAATAAGGACAGATGAATTGACCCAAAAATGCCCCAATATTGATCCCCATATAAAATATGGTAAAGGCAGAATCCAGTTTGCTTTTTTCTTGTTTTGGATACAAACTTCCTACCATACTGGAAATATTCGGCTTGAAAAATCCGTTACCGAAAATAATAATAAACAAAGCCAACCACATAAAAGTTTTGGCACCTCCTAAGTTAGTCGAAAATGTTGAAGCGCTTAAAAACAATAAAAACTGGCCCACGGCCATCATCATTCCGCCAAGCATGATACAGTTTCTGTTCCCGAAGAATCTGTCCGAGATAAAACCTCCTAAAAGCGGTGTTAAATAACATAAAGCTAAAAACCCACCATAAATAATTGCTGAATCAGCTTCTTTTATCAATAGAGAATTTACCATAAACAATGTAAGCAATGCTCTCATTCCATAGAAATTGAACCGTTCCCACATCTCCGTTCCGAATAGTACCCAAAGCCCTTTTGGATGTCCTTTTTTTACTGTTGTTTCACTCATTTTATTGTTTTTGGTTAGTAAAATATTTAAAAAAATTATAGTTTCTCTTTGATGAAATTCGTCATTTTGGTATACAATTGCAAACGCGTTTTCCCGCCGTAAATACCGTGGTTTTTGTCCGGATAGATCGCCATATCGAATTGTTTGTTGGCCTGTACAAGGGCTTCCACCATTTTCATAGTGTTCTGCACATGCACATTGTCATCCCCGCTTCCATGGATCAGAAGGAAATTCCCTTTCAGCTTGCTCACATGGTTAATCGGTGAATTGTTATCGTAACCGCTGGCATTTTCCTGCGGCGTCTGCATATATCTTTCGGTGTAAATGCTATCATAATACCTCCAGCTCGTTACCGGGGCAACGGCAATGGCGGTTTTAAAAACATCGGCACCCTGGAAAATACAATTCGAAGCCATGAAACCTCCATACGACCAGCCGAAAATACCGATTCTTGATTTATCCACATACGCATAGCTTCCGAATACTTTTGCTGCTTCGATCTGGTCTTCCACTTCAAATTTCCCTAATTCCTTTTGGGTGCATTTCTTGAATTCGGCTCCTTTAAAACCAGTACCGCGTCCGTCCACGCAAGCCACAATGTAACCTTGTTCGGCCAACATCATAAACCAATAATCGTCGGAACTGTTCCAGTCGTTATTTACCTGTTGCGATCCCGGGCCGGAATATTGATACATGAATACAGGATATTTTTTGGAAGCATCAAAATTTTTCGGTTTGATCATCCAGGCATTTAATTTATTACCTTTTGAAGTCGTTACCTCGAAAAATTCTTTGGAAGGCAAATCGTAGTATTTGGACAATTTCGTTTCCAAAGCATCATTGGAAACAATCGTCTTGATCAATTTTCCTGTGGAGGATTCGTTCAACGTAAACCTCGGCGCGTTTTTAGCACTCGAAAACGAATTAATGAAATATTGGAAATTAGGGCTGAAAGTCGCATTGTTTGTACCGGTCATGGAAGTTAGGCGGGTTTTAGCGGTCCCGTTGAGCTTGATGCTGTACACATCACGGTTAATAGAACCGTTCTCTACCGACTGGTAATAAATAGTCCCTGATTTTTCATCGAAACCATAGTAACTGGTCACTTCCCAGTTCCCTTTCGTGATCTGGTTTTTCAGCTTCCCGTTTTTATCGTAATGGTAAATATGGTTAAACCCGTCTTTTTCGGAAGTCCAGATAAAACTGTTGTCTTTTAAAAAGGTCAGGTTATCGGTCACATCTACATAAGCTTTGTCCTTTTCGTTCAGCACCACTTTGGCTACTCCCGAATTACCGTCAACAAACAGCAGGTCAAGATTGTCCTGATGGCGGTTGAGCACCTGGGCACATAACGTATTGGCTTCGTTGGTCCATTGCATCCTGGCGATATAGAAATCATTGTAATTCCCTAAATTGATTTTCTTTGTAGTTCCTGTTTTCACATCATAGATATGCAGGGAAACAACCGCGTTCTTCTCTCCCGCTTTCGGATATTTGAAAGTATCTTTTGTTGGGTACAACCCTTGCAGGTACATATCCATGGAGAATTCAGGAACGTCAGTTTCATCAAAACGGATATAGGCAATTTTGTCGTTTGCAGCATTCCAGTCGAAAGCACGTACAAAAGAAAACTCTTCTTCATAAACCCAATCCGTAACACCGTTGATAACGGCATTTTTCTTTCCGTCTGTCGTAATCTGGGTCTGTTTTTTTGAAGCTATATCATACACATACAAATTATTCTGGTAGGCATATCCAACCTTGGTTCCATCAGGAGAAAAAGTCGGTTCCTGCACTTTATGGTCCGCTAATTTTGTCAGCGTTTTGGACGCCGTATCGTAAATGAAATAGTCCGCAACGAACGAATGGCGGAAAATCTGGTCCGAATTATTGGCGATCAGGATTTTCTTTTCGTCTTTACTGAACGTATAACTGTCAACCCCTTCCAGTTCCGGGAAATTTTTGGAATCAATAAGGGTCGAAACCTTGTTTAAGGTAGCGAAGTCATACAAATCGATTTGCGAAGAATTAGAAGCCCTGTCTGCATTGAGTACAGTGTACTGGTTGGTGTTCTTCATCGCTTCCAATTCGGTCATTCCCTGCGTCCTGAAAGCGCCGCTCCATATTTCCTCAAGTGTAATTTTTTGTTGTCCTATCGCTGAAAACGAAGCAAATAAGAGAAATAAAAGTAATTTTTGTACTATTTTCATGTGATGTAATGATAAAAAACGCCCAATTTTAGTGAAAAAATAGCACATAACCTCATTAAATTTTGTTAAATGCAGAATCAGGCCTCTTAAAAATTAATTTCAGCAACGATTTCGGGCCAAAAATTGAACTTCAACCCTTATATTTGCATCTCAATTAATACAAGTCAACATGACAAAAGCCATTGCGGGATTTTCGAAATTATCGAAGGAAGAAAAAATCAACTGGATCGCTTCGACCCATTTTGCAGACGCTGACCAAGCGATAGAAACAATCAGAAAATACTGGAATTCCGATGCTGATTTGCAAAAACTGCACGACGAATTCATCGAAAACACCCTGACCAATTTTTACTTGCCTCTTGGCGTGGCCCCAAATTTTGTCATCAATGGAAAAAACCACACCATTCCGATGGCCATCGAAGAAAGCTCCGTAGTGGCCGCAGCCAGTAAATCTGCTAAATTCTGGGCTTCCAGAGGCGGATTTAAAGCGACGGTTTTAAATTCCGAAAAAATCGGCCAGGTCCATTTTATCTTTCAGGGAGACGCAGTGAAACTACAGGATTTTTTCACCCAGGTCAAGCCAAAATTGTTCTCCCAAACCGAAAGCATCACTAAAAACATGCAAAAACGCGGCGGCGGCATTTTGGATATCGAATTGCGCGACAAAACTGCCGAACTGGAAAACTACTACCAGCTCCATGCCACTTTTGAGACCAAGGATTCCATGGGCGCCAATTTCATCAATTCCTGCCTGGAGCAGTTTGCCAAAACACTGAAGGAAGAAGCCCAGCTGTTTGCCGCTTTTTCCGAAACAGAAAAAAACATACAGGTCGTAATGAGCATTTTATCGAATTACGTCCCTAATTGCATTGTCCGGGCCGAAGTTTCCTGTCCGGTCGAAGATTTAAAAGAAGAAAAAAACATTTCCCAGGAAGAATTTGCCGAAAAATTCGTCCGGGCCGTAAAAATCGCCGAAATAGAACCCTATCGCGCCGTTACCCACAATAAAGGGATTATGAACGGGATAGACGCCGTGGTGTTAGCCACCGGGAATGATTTCAGGGCCGTTGAAGCCGGTGTCCACGCTTATGCTTCCCGAGATGGCAGGTATTCCAGCCTTTCGCACGCCAAAGTCGAAAACGGGATCTTTACCTTCTGGATGGAAATCCCTCTGGCGCTAGGAACCATCGGCGGGCTGACCTCATTACACCCGATGGCCAAAATGGCACTCGAAATGTTAGGAAAACCATCCGCGCACGAATTAATGGAAATTGTCGCCGTAGCCGGATTGGCCCAGAATTTCGCCGCTTTGCGTTCCCTGACAACCACCGGAATCCAACAAGGGCACATGAAAATGCATTTGATGAACATCCTGAACCAATTCCAGACCACCGAAAACGAACGCAAACAAGTGCTGAAGCATTTCGAAAAACATACGGCATCGCATTCGGCGGTAGTTGATTTTATTGAAAACCTGAGAAAATAAAAATCAGGAGCTATTTCCCGCTATCCATTGCAATCTGTTTTTGCGCGATTGCTCCCGCATCGCCCAACCACAGGATTTCCATTGCTATCGGGGCTAGGGACCTGCTTATTGAAAAACAGCCCATATTATGAAAAAAACGTTCTACAGCAACGGAAAACTACTCCTTACAGCCGAATACGTGGTTCTTGACGGGGCAAAAGCATTGGCGTTGCCTACAAAATACGGGCAAAACATGGTTATCGAAGAGGGAAGCGACAAAACCATCCAATGGAAAAGCTTCGATGCAGACGGGAGTATCTGGTTCGAATCGGCCATTCCTTTTGCTGCTATCATAGCAAAAGATAAACCCGATACGGGAAATGCTATCCAAAACACTTTAACGGAAATCCTTCACCAAGCCTATCTGCTGGCTCCGGATTTTATTATAAAATCGGATGGATACCACATCCAGACCACATTGACTTTCCCTAAGTTTTGGGGTTTGGGTACTTCCTCAACCCTAATCAACAATATCGCCCAATGGCTTGCCATCGATGCCTATACTTTGCTTAGGAACAGTTTTGGCGGAAGCGGTTACGATATTGCCTGTGCCCAGAACGATTTTCCGATTACGTACCAATTAATTGACGGAAAACCAATAGTACACCCTGCGGACTTCAAACCGGCCTTTACCGACAAAATTTATTTCGTTTATCTGAATAAAAAACAAAACAGCAGGACCGCCATTGCCAATTATTACAACAAGCAGGGCGATATAACCAAGCTTATCCCTAAAATAAATCAGATTACCGAAACGGTACTCCAAGCCACTCACCCCAAAGAATTTGCCCTTGAGCTCCAAAAGCACGAAATCGAATTGAGTAATTTCCTGGAAATGCAGACAGCCAAGGAGGCCTTGTTTCCAGATTTCGACGGTGTAATCAAAAGCCTTGGTGCCTGGGGCGGTGATTTTATCCTGGCCATTTCAAAGCAGGATCCCGTATCATATTTTAAAGATCGGGGCTATGGAACCGTAATCCCATATGAAGAAATGATTTTATAAAAAAACGAAATAAAAAAAACCGCCTCATATGGGCGGTTTTTTATTTATTCCTTTACTCTGTTATTAGTTAAACTGAGCTCTGTTATCTTTAATATCAGCATCATCTTTCAAGACATTGTATACTCTTCCTTGAACAGAACCTCTTGATTGGCCGTTCAATCGTGTGATGATATCTTTATATTCCGCAACAGCAGGAGCTTTAGCAGATGATTTCACTCTGATTTTGAATACTCCCGAATTTCCGTCGATAGCTTGAGAAACTACGCCTGGTTTCAATGAGAATGCTGTTCCAACCACTTTTGATTCAGCACCGATAGTTTGGATATAAGGATTGGTAGCTACGATATCTTTCGCTTCTTTGATAGGAGAACCAGTCGCTTTTGAAACCGCTTCAAGAGTTGCACCGGTCATTTTAGCTTTGATCAATTCCGCTTTTTTCTCATTTCTTAATTTAGCACCAAAGGCCATTTTCGCATCTTCGATTGGCAACAAGCCGGCTTCGTTTATTTTTTTCAAACGTGCTACAACATGCCCTGCAGGAATATTGAAACGTTTCACATCACCTTCTTTAGCTCCGAAAGCCCAACGAACAATTTCCCTTTGGCTTCCTACTCCCTGGATATTTTCATCTAGGGCACCTAATTTAGCAACAGGAGCAACTGTTAATTTCAATTCTTTTGCCGCAACATCGAAAGCTTTTTCATTAGCCGCCATTTCAAACTTGGTCGCCTGGGTGAAAACCGCATCGCTTGTCGCTTCAGATGGCGCTATTTTCTGAGCAATAGTAGCCAAACGGATACCGTCTTGCTTGTCTGTTACGTTAATGATGTGGTAACCGAATTCCGTTTCAACCAAACCGATCTTTCCAACAGGGTTCCCGAAAACAAAATTTTCGAAATTTTTAGTCATTTGCCCTTTAGAGAAATACCCTAAATCCCCTCCTTGTTGTTTTGAAGAATCATCAGAATTAGTAAAAGCAACCATTGGGAATGAAGATGGGTTTGCAGTTACCTGCGCCAAAAGCTGGTTTGCTTTAGCCTGGGCTTCTTCCTTAGTTCTGGTCGCCTGTGATCTTGCAGCTCCTTTGTAAGAGATCAAGATATGACTTGCTTTAACATTTACAGCTGATTTCTTTCCTAAAGATTTGGAAATACAATAGTAATTACCAAACATATAAGGACCGTAAACCTGTCCAGGAGCAGTATTGAATAACGCTTCTGCATGTTCCACCGGTAAATCTTTCTTAGCGATATACGTTGAATCGTATTTAATATCAGAATTTGCATTCACAAAATCAACAACATTAGGCGCATTGGTAAAACCAACCTTGCTTTCGTCTACTTCAGGTGTTTTCGGATCATCGGCAACAGGATTCAACAATCCCATAACTTTATCCTTAACTTCTTTTTCGTCCTGTGCAGAAGGTTTGTCTTCGATCATTACGAATTCGATCTCACGGGTTTCATCCGCTTTGTATTTCTTCTCGTCTTTTTTCATGTAAGCGGTGATCTCAGCATCTGTAAGCTCCACTTTTTTATCATCAATTGTAGAATATGGAACAGAAACTACATCAAAAGTAACTTTATTGTTTTCCAATTCGTAATTGAATTTACCATCGGCCTGAGTAGTATAAAAACCTGATTTCAGCATGGTGTTGTACATTTGCTCAGTAGCAAAAGCCGACAATTGCTTTTCATACTCCAGCCATTGCTGCCATCTTTCAGGAGATGTATTTTTTATCGAAGCGATAAATTCGTTGAATTTCCCTTTATCAAATTTACCGGCAGCATTTTGAAATTGTGGGTTTTGCGCAAATTGAGGATCTTCCTTAATTACATTGATCAATTGGTCGTTCCCAATTCTCAAACCTAATTTTTCGTATTGTCCTTCAAGCAAAACTCTTTTTACTTCCTGCTCCCAAACTCCGTTAGTCGCTTGCATCAAAGACATACCTTGCTGGCTTTTTTGAGCTGCGTCAACTTTAATTCTAAAGTCTTCAAAAGGAACGTCTACTCCGTTAATAGTCCCGGCATTTCTTGACGTTTGGCCAAAACCACCGTTTTCAATCAATGCTCCGATTATAAATGCAAATAATGCTAATCCTACTATCGCGATAACTAGAAAAGAGCGTTGTCTAATTTTTGATAAAACTGCCATTTTTTAAATATTATTTTTTATTCAGTGGGCGAAAATACAATTATCTATGAAATAATAAAAGTTGTTCGCTTTTATTTTAATAGAAAGTTTAAATTTTTATTGTTTCTTGTTGTAATTGTCGAATTTTTTTGCAAATTTCCTACGGAAGAAAAACATCACAATGGCAGCGCCAGCAATGCAAAAGCTAAGATACGGGGCATCTGTTCCCGAATTCAGTTTTGAAAATCCGTCGTAAGCAAAATATAATCCTGCCAACAAGTAAACATATTGAGTGTATTTTAAATAATTCATGTGTCCTGATTTATGTTAAAGGCTGTAAACCCCTGTAATTTGTTGTGTATCCAATGTTTTAAAGTCCTTGCTGAAATCAATTCCCAAACCTTCAATCACATTGCCTTTATCGGTAAACTTATAAGCCTTTTGGGTAAAAAACCATTCGTTTTTCTGGTCGTAATACAATTGTTCCGTTTCCAGCATCTTACCGTCATGCGTGGTAATTTTCACCTTTCCGCTCAAATCTATAAGATTGGAACCCGAATACGAAATAGCGTAATTTGAGGTTACGAAACTTTTATTCCCCTGGTTATCATAAATGGTCACGTTCACTCCTTTCGGGAATTCGGTAAAAGGGAATTCCAAATGAGAAAAATCGAGCATTTGAGGCGAAATCAAAATGGCTTTTATCTTGCCCGAATCGGTATATTTCAAGTTAAAATCCGTGGCTTCCCCAACAGGATTGAGCTCTTTGATATTGATTTTCCGGACTTCATTGATATTGTCTTCACAGGAAATCAAAAAAAGTGTCGCCGCACTAAGCAACAGCACTTTTTGAAATGATATGATCCGACGGAGTTTTGCTTGCATCAAAAAAAATTAATCGTATTTACGTTTCACGAACCATCTGTCGTTAAAGGATAGCCCTACGGAAACATTGAAATAGTTTTCCTGAACCAGGTTGGCAACGGTTGTCCCTCTTTTACCGAACTCAAAACCGATGTTGATATTGGAAAAAGATCCGTTGATTGGCAATCCAAGACCTAAAGTCAAGGCTCTGTCTTTTATGGATTGTGAATTGACTACCAAGCCTGTATTTTCGTAACGAAGACCTCCCCTGTACGTTATTTTATTGAAATAATTGGTAAACGAATTGTAATTCGGGACATAATACCCTCCTAAAGAGAATTTTGAAGAACTCTCGAAACTGGCTTTCTCTGCATAAGCGTTCCCAAATTCCCTTTTCCCCTGGAAAGTGGTTTCAAAGCCCACAAACCATTTCCTGATTTCCCCGATCCCTGAACCGAATGAAAACTTCGACGGCATCTTCAAATCCGAATCGGCAACAGAAACATCTCTTGGATCGATCACAATTTCATTTCCTTGAGAATCGTAAGTAATGGTGGCAGTATTCCTGGTATTACTGGATTTTATATTAGCTTCCGGCGAAAAAGTGGCACTTGTGATGAAATCGTATTTTTTGATTTTTGTCTTGTAAATCGCTCCCGCATTGAAATTTATCCCGTTAAGCACGGAAGTGTTTAATTCTCTTGATCCATTTTGAATGGCGGGCACTGGAAAAACAGCTGTAGTGGTTTCGATTTTCCCGAAATTGTATCCAAAATCCAACCCTACGCTTATTTTTGATGTAAGCTGGTAACCTGCTCCCACAAATACCCTGTTAACGCCTCCTTTTCCTTTGTTGTCTTTAACATCGGTAGGCGATTCATATCGTATCTTATATCCTACCGAAGAATAAGGCATCATCCCCAAGGTCAACCCAAGTTTTCCGGCTGGGAATGCCATGGCAATGTAATCCAAAGAAGTCCTTCTGGCTTTTTCAGAGGCCGATTCTGTTTTCAGTGACTGGGTATTGTACGTTCCGGCAACTGAGAACAAAGTAAGCTTTAACGCCGATAATGCCGCAGGGTTTTGCAAATTCGTATGGATACTATCAGGCAAAATACCCAATCCTCCCATAGATTTATTTTCAACCGTCCCTTTGAACTTTACTTCTCCTAATCCGTAGAAAGAATATGGAGAAGCGGTACTTTCCTGGGCAAAACTATGTAGCGAAAGCAGCATCAAACTGCCTAATAAGATTTTTTTAATCATTTTCGATTTTGATATAGATAAAGATTATTCAAACTCTCCAGAAGAAAATTTGAATTGGCAAATATGGTATTTTTTAATCGTTTAGCCAAAAAATTAGCGTCGCCACCAGTTAAAATTATGATAAAGTTTTCATTTTCACTTTGTAAAGCATCGATATAACCGTCAATTTCAAAAGCCAAACCGTTAATCACCCCCGAATGCATGGACTGTCCTGTTGAATTACCGATTAGGCTCCCGGGATCTTCCAAGGTCAGTAAGGGAAGTTTAGCCGTATAATTGTGCATGGATTCGTAACGCAATCTAGTCCCGGGCGAAATGGCCCCGCCATGATACACATCGTTTTCATCTACAAAATCATAGGTTACACAAGTGCCTGCATCTATAATCAACCTGTTCTGTCCCGGGAATTGAAGGACGGCCCCGGCAGCCAAAACCATACGGTCAATACCTAAAGTCTGCGGAGTGGCATACTGATTTAGGAATGGAAAAGCATTTTCACGGGTAATAAAATGGATTTTCACCCTATCTGAAAACGATTTGAAGGCTTCCACATCCAGTTTTCCGACAGATGCAACGGCCAAAACAGTGATGTTTTGAAATTTTTTTAAAATATTTTCAATCGTCCCGAAAAAATTTTCATGGGGAAAAACCATTACTTCTACAAGTGTATCATTCTCAAATACAGCGCTTTTAATTCGGGTATTCCCAACATCTACAGTTAAAATCATGGAGTTTATTTTGAGTATCCAAAGTTACGAATAGATTTTTTTAAAAATTTGTTTTGGATAAATGAAAAATGGTTCTATATTTGCACCCGCAACAGCAAAGGTGCCTTAGCTCAGTTGGTAGAGCAACGGACTGAAAATCCGTGTGTCCCTGGTTCGATTCCTGGAGGCACCACTTTTAAAAATGAAAACCCTTGAATATCAATAAGATAGTCAAGGGTTTTTTCTTTTACGGTAGAAAAAACGGTAGAAAAAAACGTAACCTCATAAAAAAAGACTACTAAATTAGTAGCCTTTTAATATTTTTTGCAAATCCACAACCTTATATCTTTTACGGTTGCTTCCTAAAATTCGAGTTGGTTTAATTTTGCCCTCACTCTCATACTTCATCAGCGTTGTTGTACTCTTAATTGATAACATTCTCATCGCTTCTTTACTGTTAACATATTCCATTAATTGAAACGTGTTAAGCCTTTTGTCCTGAATTCACCGCACAAGGCTAACGGTTGTTATTTGTCATATTTTACCATGCTTATTCAGATTAAGACAAACTTACTACGAAATGTAACACGTTGCAAGTTGTTTTTTTATGATTTATACTTAGTTATGGTTTTTAGCGCATATTTTTAAGAAAGTTCCGCTATAAAAAAAACGAGAGGTTAGTCTCGTTTCTTTTTTGGTTGCAACATTTGTGAAAACTCTGTAAGTTCTTCATCCGTAAAATTCGTTACTTCAAATGTTATAGGAAATTTAACGGTTTCTGACCTTAATATTCGCCTCAGCTGGCTTAATGTAATGATTATCCTCATAGTGCCTCTTTATCTAATAAATATCTTCCAAAATCCATTTCTCAAAAAATTCTGGAAAATTTAAACGCCACATCATGCACACCATAATACATTAAGGGAATGTTCGCCTATGAGGGTGGTAACCGTTAGAAAACACATTTCCCAACTTTTCACAACGTTTACAGGGGGAGAGGGGTGTTTTTACCACCTAGGGGTGGCATTCTGACTTTTGAAACCTATAGCGCAAGCGTGCTAATGCGGTGCGCTATGGGAACATTATTCGCCTATAATATTGACCTGTTCTACTTTAAAAGCTAAGGTTGGGGTTCATAAACTGTTTTTATTTTTTCATTATTCTGATAGTACTCTCTTTTTGTGATACGCATTTCAAATTTTTCAGCTAGCTCTGGTTTTGCAATCCAATCATAATATATCCATTCGCCTTCTTTTTTCCCATTAACATAATTTCCTTCATGTGTTTTATGCTTCCAATGGCTGTCATGGTAGTAAATTGATAAACCATTCAACTGAGCTTTCTTATACATTTCTTTGCTAAGCAAATCACCGTAAGGACTAAAACTTAATCGTTCGCCATTTTCAACACCATTAACAAATGTTTTTGAAACGTTCCCCATACTACTATAAAATGTTACTACTCCATTTCTTAGTTTTCCATTTTTATCAACCTCGATATGTTCATTTTCTAAAACTGGTATCTTAGTAGTTCTCATAGATTCACCTTTAACACATCGAATTGAATACCCACACCCAGCATCATATACACCAGCCCCAGGTCCTGAAACAAAAGTATCATCCATATATAATTCGCTTGGTTGGATTTTGATTTCAGAACCGTTTAAACCTTGCTTCCAAAAATTTTCTGACGACCACCAATGTCCAGCTTCATCGATTTTAGCAAAACCACCCGTTTCCATTCGATACCCACCAAGCACAGCCTGAAATGACCCTGAACCTCTAGTTTGAAGCTTTGAAGATGCTTGCGAACTTCTTTCATTGTCTGAATGTTGATACATATTATAGTGACCCAGCAAAACCCAATATTCATTATCGCTTGGAATAAAGTAACCTTCGGGTGCAAGTCCCCTTTCGTCCATAACCGCATACCAATTATAAAGTTTCCCGTATATATCACCATTTAGTGGATTATTGTCATAATAACAGTAGGCGGGTATGTGAAGTTTTCCAGCTCGTTCCCATTCTTTATTAGTTTTCGCATGGAAAATAGTATCACCATTTTTAAATGTACTCACTTCCAAATTTATTGAAGTCCATTCCAGTCCACCAATTTTAACCGTTTCGGATTGATACGATGAAGTTTCACCGCTATTGGAACTTTCTTCTAAAGGTCTAACATTTGGGGAAGGCAAATTTTTATTCTCAGCATTGTTGTTTTTGCAATTCACAAAAAGAAAAGACAGGATTATTAAAGCTGGCGTTTTTAAGGTATAATTTTTCATAAAATAAATTATTAATCAAACAAATATATAAAAACAGACGAATATGACTGGAATTATACGTTCCTGTTTTTTTGACACGTTACTTATACTTTTCGTGTCTTAATGAATATAAGATGAGAAAAACGGAAATTCCTGAATCAGTCAAAAATGTTGGTATTAACATTAAAAAAATTATCGAGGATAAAAATCTGAAAGTAAGACATGTGGCTCATGATGCTGATTTGGACATTGAAGCTCTCAGACGTTATATGTTAGGTAAGCAAATCATGGGAATTGACAAGTGCATCCGTATTGCTAAAGCGCTAAATGTTGAAATATCTGCGCTATTTGTTGGTGCTTAGCATCAGCCACACCCACTACATTAAAGTTTTGCAATTTTCTACTACTATTAAGTACTAATTATTTTATTTAGTATTATTTCTATTAATATCTTCTTACTATTTTCTTATTATTTCTTCATTTATACTCATATATGTTACTTAAATATATTGTATAATAATCTTATGTAATACCAATAAAATAAGGTAATAGAGAAGTATTGGATTAATATGTTTATGCACTGTTTGCGCTATTCCAAAACCAGTAAATAAAAGTTTTTAAAAAATAGTCCTTCAAAGTGCTTGACTGTTTTCAGATTTGTTAGTATAATTGAACATATGAGAGAAAACTCATTAAAATCCTTGGTTGCTGGGGAGTAATTACCCCAGCTTCTCTTACCGAGTGTAGGAGCCAAAAACAATAATCACCCACACGCTGGGTGAAGCAGAATAAGAGAATATACAATGAATCTTAAAAACGATTACCTATCGCTTACAGGCGATACAGAGGATTTACAAATCCTTCACCATGATGAAAATTTTGCCGAATTAGCCCTAATCTTCCCAAATGTTAATTCGATTTGGATTCCGAAAAAAATGGAAACCAACCTAAGAAAACATGTTTCAGAAGAACTTTTAAAAGCAATCGACCCCGATATTGATGTGGCAGTGGAAAAATGCCTTTTGGTGGCATCGAATCTTGCCAGCACACATTACACAGATGACCGCTGGAAGCACCTAAATTCTAAAATACTTCACGAACAGACCAAAAACAAAGACAATACTTTCGTTTATCCAAGAATCATTGAAGCTTTGCTTGCGGGTACTTCAACGGGAGCTATGATTGAAGTTGATGGTCGTTATGTCAAAGGCGGACACTCCAGAAAATACAGGTTACCTGACAGTTATTTTAAGCCAGGTTTAACCGACTATATTATCAAAGACAACGGAATTATCCAAAACAGAAACAAAATCTATTACAGGCTGTTTAATGAAGCTTTGGAAAATACAATCTGCTACAATCTCGTGAAGTTATACCCTAGAATTGAATTGCCTACATCCAAAGAATTTCTGGAGATTGGGAAACAACTGGTAAAAAACAAATACACAACCAAAAAAGGCAAAATCCTGACCATGCGAAACAAGCATGATAATAGTTACTGGGCAGATGCCGACAATAGGAGATTTGTGGAAGACCACATCAAAATATTTGAATACTTGACCAACCGAGGCTTTATGATTCCAGTCGCTGGAGACCATAAAAGTGGTGGGCGTGTGGTGGATTCTTTCACGTTGATGCCTGCATGGATTCGCAATGAAATTACCATAGATGGCAAAAAGTTGGTTGAATGCGATTACAGGGCGTTGCACCCGAATTTAGCAATGTACCTGTACCAAGGCAAACATGAATATTTAACGCATGAGAAAATAGCGGAACTGGCTGGAATTGATGAAAAATTGGTGAAGATTGAGCATTTGAGCTTTTTCAATAAAAATTGGCACGGTATGACAGCATCACCATTATTTAATTATTATTCCAAAAATGAAGCGAATATGCTTTCAAGGCTTTACCATGACAAAAAAACCAATGGTCACAAAATCACTTCGCAAAAAATGTTTAAGCTCGAAGTTGTAATAATGACCGATGTTATAAAATACCTTAATTCGATTGGGATTTATGTCCTATACGTTTATGATGCGTTGTTATGCGAGGAAAAAGATAAAACGGTGGTAATGGAAACCATGAACCGAATCATTTTGGAGCATGGTGTTAAAACCTGTGTTAAAGATACCAGCGCAAAAAATGAGGTTGAATGCGCTATTATGGATTCGGTTGCGGGTGATGCTGATGATACCAATGAAGCGGAAGCGGTTGCCATGGAAACCAAAACCAAACGAATAACAATCGATGAATTTTTCAAAAGATTCAGGATAAAATACGGTAGTTATCTAACAGAATCGAGTTTGGACACATGTTATGATGTATTATCGGAGTATAACTTTATTGATGAAGTCCCAGAAAAATACAAAACACAATGTGTCGTTGAAACCTGTATTGACGGTGGTTTTGGAAAAATGAACCTTTTTAAATAAAACAGAAGACCTATTCCATTACGGAGTAGGTTTTTGCTTTTAGGTATATCCATATTACTTTTGATTGGTTTGGGATTTGGCAAAAGCCAACGCTGAAAAACCAAAAAAGCTTGCCCCTATTCACCCACGACAATATTGTGGACATTTACACTACTCAGCAGTGCAATTTTACTATCTTTGACCTGTTAAAAATTAATTAGGCTTCAATGAACCGAATTAAAGAAGTACTTAAAGAAAAAGGCATTTCCCAAACTTGGCTTGCTAAGAAGTTGGATAAAAGTTACAACACAATTAACGAGTATTCTCGCAATGTGAGACAACCAAGCCTTGAAGATTTGTACCGAATTGCAAAAATTTTGGATGTTAATGCCAAAGATTTATTGAAAGAAGAATGAGTAAAGAGAATCAAATAGAATTAAACCTCATAGAGCAACTAAAAGGGCTGAAATACATTTACCGACCAGACATAGTTGACAGGAAAACGCTTGAGCAAAATTTCAAAGCAAAATTTGAAGAACTTAACCGTGTTCACTTGACAGACAATGAGTTTTTAAGACTTCGAGAGGAAATTATAAACTCTGATGTATTTGTAGCTTCTAAGAAATTGCGTGAAAGACAATTTTTCCAACGTGAGGACGGAACACCATTGCATTACACATTGGTAAATATAAAAGATTGGTGCAAAAACGATTTTGAAGTTATAAGTCAGTTACGTATAAATACCGAAAACAGTCATCAACGCTACGACATCATATTACTGATTAATGGCTTACCAGTGGTGCAAATCGAGTTAAAGAAGCTCGACATTTCAGCACGAAAAGCAATGCAGCAAATCGTAGATTACAAAAACGAAGCGGGCAACGGTTACGGAAATTCATTGCTTTGCTTTATGCAATTGTTCATTGTTAGTAATAGAAGTAACACCTACTATTTTGCAAATAACAAGATTCAGCATTTTCAATTTAATGCAGATGAACAGTTTTTACCGATTTATCAATTAGCAGACGAAAGCAATAAGAAAATTACTCACCTTGATTCATTCACTGAAAAGTTTCTTGGCAAGTGCACACTTGGTGAAATGATAAGCAAGTATATGGTTTTGGTGGAAAGCGAACAGAAATTGCTCGTTATGCGACCTTATCAAATTTATGCAGTAAAGGCAATTGAAGAATGTGTTAAACAAAACAGAGGTAACGGCTACATTTGGCACACCACAGGTAGCGGTAAAACCTTAACTTCTTTCAAAGCTTCTACCCTTTTAAAGGACAATCACGAAATTGAAAAATGTTTGTTTGTGGTTGACCGTAAAGACCTTGACCGACAAACCCGTGAGGAGTTCAATAAATTTCAGGAAGGAAGCGTAGAAGAAAACACAAATACTGAAACTTTAGTAAAGCGTTTACTTTCTACAGATTATGCCGACAAAGTAATTGTTACCACCATTCAAAAATTAGGCTTGGCATTGGATGGAACTTACAAGAAAAACTATAAAGAGCGATTAGAGCCATTGAGTAAAAAACGTGTCGTTTTTATCTTTGACGAATGTCACCGTTCGCAGTTTGGTGAAAATCACAAAGCGATTAAAGAGTTTTTCCCAAATGCTCAATTATTCGGTTTTACAGGTACACCTATTTTTGACGAAAATGCCACGTACAGCATAAGAGAAGGCGAATACGCTTCTTATAAAATTACAGAAGACATTTTCCAAAAAAGACTACACGCATACACAATTACACACGCTATTGAAGATAAAAATGTATTGCGTTTTCATATTGATTATTTCAAAGGCAACAAAAATCAAAAACCAGGAGAGGTTATTTCAAGACAAGCAGTTGTAGAAGCAATTTTAACCAAACACAATGCTGCCACCAATTCACGAAAATTTAATGCGGTTTTGGCTGCGGCATCCATCAATAATGCAATTGAATATTATCAGTTATTCAAAGAAATTCAAAAGAAGAAACAAACGGAAAATACTGAGTATGCCCCATTAAATGTTGCTTGTGTGTTTTCGCCACCTTCTCAACTCATTGCTAAACAAGGGGACCAACAAAGTCAAAAAAATGCGGCTGACATCAAACAATTACAGGAAGATTTGACGCAAGAACGTGAGGATAACAAACAAAATCCAGAAGAGAAGAAAAAAGCATTAACGGAAATAATAGAAAATTACAATAAGCAATTTAACACCAATCACATCATCAATGAATTTGATTTGTACTATCAAGATGTACAAAAACGAATCAAAGACCAACAATACAGCAACAAAGATTATTCACACGAGAATAAAATTGACATTACCATAGTAGTAGATATGTTGCTCACGGGTTTCGATAGCAAATACTTGAATACCTTGTATGTGGACAAGAATTTGAAATACCACGGATTGATTCAGGCATTTTCAAGAACAAACCGTGTATTGAACGACACCAAACCTTATGGAAATATTTTAGATTTCCGTTCGCAACAGGATTCCGTAAATCAAGCCATTGCATTGTTCTCAGGAGAAGACAAAGGAAAAGCAAGAGAAATTTGGTTGGTTGACCCTGCACCTGTAATGATTGACAAGTACAAAGAAGCGGTTGAGAAATTGGGTGTATTTATGCAGGAGCATAATTTGGTAAACGAACCACAGGAAGTTTACAATTTAAAAGGTGATGCAGCAAGAATTGCCTTTGTGAAAAATTTCAAAGAAGTACAAAGGTTAAAAACACAGCTTGACCAATACACGGACATAGACGAAAAACAAAAAGCAAAAATTGAAGCTATTTTGCCCGAAGAATCTTTGCAAGAGTTCCGTAGTTCGTACATAGAAACAGCCAAGCAGTTACGAGAAATACAACAAAAAGAAGGTGAAAATGCACCGCCTGAAATTCAGCAACTTGATTTTGAATTTGTGTTGTTTGCTTCTGCCGTAATAGATTACGATTACATAATGAGTTTGATTGCCGACAGCACACAAAAGAAACCTGCCAAGCAAAAAATGACTAAATCACAAGTGATTAGCTTGTTGAAATCCAATTCCAATTTAATGGATGAAGAAGAAGATTTAACTGAATATATCAATGGTTTAGATTGGGAAAGCGGACAAGATGTTGAAATGCTTCGCAAGGGCTATGACAAATTTAAAGACGATAAGTACAATAAGGAAATAGCGACAATTGCTAACAAACACGGCTTGCAAACGACTGACTTAAAAAAATTTATTGAAAAGATAACGAGCCGAATGATTTTTGACGGTGAAAAACTAACCGACCTTTTAGCACCATTGGATTTGAGTTGGAAAGAACGCAGAGTAAAAGAGTTGGCATTGATGGAAGATTTAGTACCACAATTAAAAAAACTTGCCCAAGGGCGTGAAATTTCAGGATTAGCAGCGTATGAGTAAGAAGAAAAAATTAACACCTGAATTGCGTTTTCCTGACTTTGAGAATGATGGAGATTGGGCAGAAAAGAAAATTTCTGAGCTTGGCATAACTATAAATGGGCTAACTGGTAAAAGTGGTGAAGATTTTGGTACAGGTAAATCATATGTAACTTACAAGCAAGTTTTCGACAACTCCATTATAGATTACCAAAAGTGCGGTAAAGTTGAAATTGATGAAAATGAGAACCAAAACACACTCCAGAAAGGTGACATTTTATATACTACTTCTTCAGAAACTCCAGATGAAGTTGGCTTTGCATCTGTGCTTGTTGATTCTCCTAAAGAGGATATTTATTTGAATAGTTTTTGCTTTGCCCTAAGACCATTTGAATTAGAAAAAACGCAACCACAATTTTCCCGATACTTATTTCATAGTCCAATTTATAGAACGTCTGTTTCGGCAATAGCACAAGGGAGTACTAGATACAACTTGTCAAAAGTTGCGTTTCTCAACCTAAAAGTTCCAATTCCAAACCCACAAGAACAACAAAAAATCGCATCCTGCCTTTCGTCTTTAGACGAAGTAATTGCAGGTCAAACTCAAAAATTGGATTTACTCAAAGACCACAAAAAAGGCTTGATGCAAAACCTTTTTCCGCAAGAGGGAAAGAAAGTGCCGAAATATCGGTTCAAGGAGTTTGAGAAAGATGGTGCTTGGATGTTGAAAGAGGTGGATGATTTTATTGATTTATTTTCTGGAATAGCACTTAAAGGTGAGGAAATATGTGATGATGAATCTGGAATGCCAATATTAAGAGGCATCAATATAACAGAAGGATATATCAGACATTCAAAAGAAATTGACAAATACTATTTAGGAACATTAGAAAAATTAAAGAGATATTTTGTTAAAGAAAATGACATTGTTATTGCAATGGACGGTTCTAAAGTTGGGAAAAATGTTGCTCTTGTAGGTAAGTCTGATGAAAATGCAATTTTAATTCAAAGAGTAGCAAGAATCAGAGCAAATAAAAAAGCAGATTTTAGTTTTATATATCAATTTTTCATTTCAGATAATTTTAGAACATATGTAGATTCAGTAAATACGAGTTCTGGAATACCTCACATTAGTGCACAGCAAATTAAAAATTACAAAGTTTGGTTTCCCCCCAATATAAAAGAGCAACAAAAAATAGCTTCTTGTCTTTCTGCTTTAGATGAAGTAATCACTGCTCAAACGGAAAGAATCGAAGAGTTGAAGCATCACAAAAGTGGATTGATGCAGAGTTTATTTCCGAAAATGATTGAATAAAATGAGCGGTCAAAAAAAAATATATAAGTACAAAACATTAAAAAATGTGGCTGTCAGGCTAAGAGACGATTTAAACAATCATCACTTTGTTTTGCTGTATGCCTATAATGGAACGGGCAAAACACGTCTTTCAATGGAGTTCAAAAATATCAGCAAGCAGAGAAAGAAAAATCCTGAAACTGACACACTTTATTATAATGCTTTTACAGAAGACCTTTTTCATTGGAATAACGACCTAGATAATGACATTGAAAGGCATTTAATTATAAATACCCAGTCTGCATTTTTTAATGGTTTTAAGGAGTTGGCTTTAGATGAAAAAATATTTGGTTATTTAGAACGTTACGCTGACTTCAATTTTGACCTTGATTTTATCAAAAAAACTATTTCATTTAAAAAACAAGTAAAAAATCCAAAATTCAAACCTGATACTGGTGAACCTGAATACATTATGCAACCAGACATTAAGGTTTCAAGAGGTGAAGAGAATATTTTTATTTGGTGTATTTTTCTTGTCCTTATTGAACTTGCCATTGATGATGATGGTAATGGTCCGTACAACTGGGTAAAAAACATTTACATAGACGACCCTATTTCATCATTAGACGATAACAACGCCATTGGTGTAGCAAGTGATTTAGCCAAACTTTTGAAAAAGGGAAAAGACAAAGTAAAAGTGGTTATTTCTTCGCATCATTCATTATTCTACAACGTAATGTATAATGAGCTAAAGAAGATTGAGCACAAAAGCCATTTCCTGCATAAAAACGGTGCGGACGGTTACATTTTGAGAGCTACAGATGAAACACCATTTTTTCACCACGTTGCTATATTAACCGAATTAAAAAAGGTTTCAGAAAATGGCATAGTAAATACCTATCATTTTAATATGTTGAGAGCTATTTTAGAAAAAACATCAACTTTTTTTGGCTATGACGACTTTTCAAGTTGCATCACAGGAGTTGAAGATGAAATGCTTTTTTCACGAGCTTTAAATTTGTTAAGTCACGGTAAGTATTCCATCTATCAACCTGTAGTAATGAACGAAGACAACAAAGAATTATTCAACAGAATATTAACTGCATTTTTGGGAAAATACGAATTCCAATTACCTGAAATATTCGCTTAAAAAAGACAAGTCAATGACACAAAAAGAAAATAATAAAAAATTAGGCGATACTCTTTGGGACATTGCCAATGATTTGAGAGGCGTAATGAATGCGGATGATTTCCGTGATTATATGCTTTCATTTCTGTTCCTTCGTTATTTGTCTTTCAATTACGAAGAAGCCGCAAAAAAAGAATTAGGCAAAGATTACCCACCAAGTCCGTCAAAAGATTTAAGAGCAGACTTTTTAGTGCCACCACCTTTGGAACTTTGGTACAAAAAAAATAAAGCAGACATTGATGAGTTTGAGGAACAAATGCGTAAAAAAGTCCATTATGTAATCAAACCAAAATTTTTGTGGAGTAACATTACCGAGTTAGCCCGTACTCAAAAAGGTGAATTATTAAAAACTTTAGGAGATGGGTTTCGATACATAGAAAATGAATCGTTTGATAGCACTTTTAAGGGCTTGTTCTCTGAAATTAATCTGAATTCGGAAAAGCTTGGTAAAACTGAAAAAGAAAGAAACGATAAACTCTGTAAGATAATAACCAAAATAGCTGAAGGAATTGCAGACTTTTCGACCGATACCGACACGCTTGGTGATGCTTATGAATATTTGATTGGGAAGTTTGCAGCAGGTTCAGGAAAAAAGGCAGGAGAATTTTATACGCCTCAACAAATTTCAACCATTCTTTCACGAATTGTATTGTTAGATTCCCACGACCCAACAACTGGTTATAAGTCTAAACTGAACAAGGTTTTGGATTTCACTTGTGGTTCGGGTTCTTTGCTTTTAAATGTAAGAACCCAACTAAAGAAAGCTAAAGGAAATATCGGTAAAATTTATGGGCAAGAAAAGAATATAACAACCTACAATCTTGCCCGAATGAATATGCTTTTGCACGGTATGAAAGATTCCGAGTTTGAGATATTCCACGGTGACACTTTGCTCAATCAATGGGATTTACTCAATGAAATGAATCCGAGTAAAAAAATTGAGTTTGATGCCATTGTAGCCAATCCGCCATTTAGTTTGCGTTGGGAACCAAATGATACTTTAGCAGAAGATTTTCGCTTCAAAGGATATGGTTTAGCACCCAAATCAGCAGCCGACTTTGCTTTCCTTTTACACGGAATGCACTTTTTAGCTAAAGAAGGAACTATGGCAATTATTTTACCTCACGGAGTTTTATTCCGTAGTGGTGCAGAATCAAGAATAAGGGAAAAACTTTTAAAAGAAAACTATATTGACACTGTAATTGGTTTACCTTCCAATTTATTTTACTCGACAGGTATTCCTGTTTGCATTTTGATTTTGAAAAGATGTAAGAAGAAAGATGATGTATTGTTTATCAATGCAGGAGAACAATTTGAAAAAGGAAAACGACAAAATACACTTTCTGAAAAACATTTGGACAATATAGTAGAAACGTACAAATTCAGAAATGAAAGAGAGCGTTATTCTCGTAGAGTTTCAATGGACGAAATCAAAAAGAACGACTACAATCTAAACATTTCAAGATATGTGAGTACCTCAGAAGACGAGATACAAATTGACTTGAAAGATGTAAACATTAAACTAACTGAAATAAATAAAAGTATAAAAACAAACACAGATAAACACAACGAATATTTGAAAGAGTTAGGATTGAATCCAATATAATGCTCACACTATTGGCATGAATGAAATGTAGAAATCTCGAACTTGTTTTTGTGATTAAAAGAATATTAGACTGTAACAAAAAGAAAAAGGAGGACATGTTAGAGTGCGCTCATCCCATCTCTTTTTGAATGCCATCTCTTAAAGTTTTTTATTTACAAACACATATATTTCTTAATATGTTAGAATTTATATAGTTCACTTTGTTTTTCTCTTTGAACACGATTAACCTCATCATAAAACTGCTTAGCTTTATCCAAAAGAGTTGATTTGTTATAAACCCCAGCCATTGCGTGCATTGGTTTTTTATCGGGATGCGTTACTCCCATTACAATATTTTCAGCTCCGCCAGCTAAAAACAAGTTGGTTATGAAACTTTTACGACAATCATGTGTGCTTATAACTTCATTAGCGGGCTTGCTTTCAATTATCACGCCTGATTTATACGTAACGTTAGTTATTGTCTGCATTGCGTTTATTCCCGCCAATCCGAACAACATTTTAATATTTTCATTTACGATTTGATTAGCTGGTAGTACAGGAAACTTATTTCCGTATCGCTTTAAGATTTCCATTACTGGATTAAACAATGGTATATAGCACTCAGTCTCCGTTTTGTTTTGTTTGGAATGAATGTAACTGAAATTATAACTGCCGTCCTTATACGTTTCAATCTGTTCCAAATTAGCCACTTCCATGCTTTCGTAGCGCATTCCCGTTAAACTGGCTAACATAAGGTAATCTTTAGCTAATAGCATTTCGGTGGTGGTGGGCTCATAATTCCAAATTTTAACCAAATCGCTTTCGCTTACGTATATATCTTTGCTCGCTGGGCTTTTAGTAACAATGAGATTAGTATTATTAACATTCAGATTGACGTTTATACCGTCAACAATTGCCAAACGCAATAAACGCATTAATGTTTTTTGATACTTATTAATTGAACTCATCAGAAAGCCGTTTTCTTGGACAGCTATTTTGCGTTCACCTACTTTTTTTGGAATGCTTATTTTGCCCCTCAAAATTTCATCCTGAATGTTCCAAAACTCCCAGTATGTTGATTCGTCAAAATTCTCAAATGTTAATTGAATTTGCTTAACAAGTTCATAACGCTCTAAATATACTTTTAAAGTTCGATACACTTTGATTGAATTTTCGTCAATTTCATCTTTACGCCCGCTACCTTTCAACGATTCAAACAAACTTATCTTATCGTTGAGGTAAGCTAATATCGTGAAAGTTTTCTTTTGCTCCCGTTGTTTACGCCCCAGCTGAATTAACAAATCTGTTTTAAACTGCTTAGCTGTCGGTTGAATGTCGTTTATCAAATAGTTACTATATAATTCGTCAACTTTGGTTTCAAAAATCTGCATTGCGGTTTTAACGCCTTTATTTTGTCTTGAAAAGTTTGCAAATACGTCTTCATTGAATCGGAAGTTATCTTTAATCAAACCGAAATTTTTTGGTTTTATCGTTGTTTCAAGCGATACTTTAAAACGCTCGTGTTTTATTTGATTATCAATTTGAGTAATAAACCCAGCGTGAACCATTGCGATAATGAGTTCGGGTTTTGTTCGCTCATTCGGATTTTTTGCCTTGGATTCGAGTACGTAATTTATAACTGGCTTTTTCATATCACTTTTTTGATACTCAAAGATACTCATTTTTTACATTACGGTAGAATATACGGTATAAAAAACTATTAAAATATGGCTATTTTTGATATATTTTGATAAGTGACCATTTTTATAAAACTTTGTAAAACCCTACCAATAATGGCATTTAAGTAATGTTTCCAATAGTTTAGATAAAATACTACTTTAGTACTGGAGGCACCACTGTTAAAAAACCCACTCAAACGAGTGGGTTTTTTGTATTTAATGCTATTCCGTTTTTTGCCTGGAACCACATTTTCACATGCAAATCCTCAATCACCTAATAATTACATAAACTAAATCCTGCAAAATGTAAGTATCTGCCAACCATTTATACCGAAATTTAAAAACCTAAAATCATTCCTATGAAATGGGTTAAAAAAATACTTATAAGTGTATTGGTATTATTCCTAGCTGCAATATTGCTTGATTTGGGGCTGGACTATTGGGTTTCGGTACGGCTACCAAAACTCATTAACGACCAGAACAATTCTCCATACAGCATCACTTACAAAAATCTGGATATTTCCCTATTGAAAAACACTATCCTCGCGGAAAACATCATGCTATGCCCAAAAGCCGCGCTTAACGACACGGTAATAAAAAAAGGCATTTATGCGAAAATCGGTGTGGTTGACATAAAAGGCGTCAAGATTTGGGACCTTGTCTTCCGGTCTAAAATCAAGGCTGAAAACATCACTATCACCAAGCCTGAAGTCATTTTATACAAACAAAATGAAAACGCAATCAACAATCCTAAAAGCATCCGGTCTGACGTAGTTGCCCCTTTTGGGAAAATTATTGTAGTGCCCGACATTTACCTGAACCGTGGCGATATAAAAATCATAAACATCAAAAACGATAAGATTATTTTAAACGTTGCCAATATTTCGGTTAAACTGAAAAATGTAGCCATTACCGATAAGCTCCTGGAACATAAAATCCCTTTTGCGTACCAAAACTATACTTTCCGATGCGACAGCCTGTATTACCGCCCCAATGCGTTTTATCACATCAAATCCGGGCAGATTGAAACCAGCGATACAGGATTGTTGCTGGAAAAATTCACCATGACCCCTCAATACAACCGGGCAGATTTCGTAAAACGAATGCCGAAAGAACGGGACATCTACACTTTAAATGCTTCAACCATACGGTTTGAGAAAATGCGATGGGGTTTTGACAAAGAGGAGCAATTCTTTTTCCATGCCGGGGCGATACTGATAAACCGAGCCAATGCCAATATTTACCGTCCGAAAATGCCGCCTGACGACCTTCGGAAAAAGCCGCTGTACAATAAACTGCTTCGGGAAATGCCATTTGATTTGGCTATCGACACCCTTAAAATTCAAAATTCAGTACTGGAATACGAAGAAGAAAAAACTTCCGAAAGAGGCCCGGGCCTTATATCCTTTAATCATTTCAACCTGAATGCCAGGCACCTTAACAGTGGTTTCCAAAAGAAAAAACTACCCGATGTTGCCATTGCCATCCGATGCCGTTTCATGAATATTTCACCCATGAAAGTAAACTGGTCGCTCAATGTACTGGACAAAACCGATGGTTTCAGGATCAAAGGCAACATTCGCAAATTGCCGGCAGACAGGCTGGCCCCTTTTATAAAACCCTATATAAATGTTACGGCCAAAGGGATGCTTGACATCGTTTATTTTGATTTTACAGGAAATGATAAAACCTCCGGAGGCCATTTTGGGATTGATTATGACGATTTGAAATTTACCGTTTACCGGGAAAAAAAACCGGAAAAGAAAAACAAGCTGCTAACCGCCATTGCGCGTATTTTTGTTAAAAAAGATACGGACGAAAAAATAAAGGATACTGAAGTAGCCGTGGAACGCATTCCGGAAAAATCGTTTTACAACCTCTTTTGGCGCAGCATTGAAGAAGGCTTGAAAAAAATACTGATTTAACCTTACGGTTTTTTAGGAGATTCCTCTGCTTTAGGTTCTGTTGTTGCAGGTGGGGCCGAAACGCTTTTATCTTCAGTAAATTCCGTTTTCTCGACTTCCTTGCCCGTTTTGCTGAATATTTTCACAACCGGTTTATCATTGGTACCGGTAATAACCACCGGGATTCCTATAATCCCCAAAGGCGGCAATCCAAGGCGCATCCTGAGGTTCAACTGTCCGTCAAAATTCGTTTCCCCGTTAAATTTAAGGCGGAACAAGGCAACTTTCACTTTGGTTTCCTCTACGGTAATGACATTATTCCTGATAGACGATTTTATGTCAAATGCACTAAGGTCCGGATCGTTAATGCCATCCGAGCCTGTTTTTTTGCTTACAGCGCCCAATAACCGGAACCCTTTCATTTTTACCTTTCTCACAGAAATTACGCCATTGCCCTGCAAAGAAGGCATTATGGGCTGCATTGCCCCGTCGAGGACTCCTTTGAGTTTGTAGTCGACAGAAATGATCCCTTCGGCGTTTTCGGCAGCGGAAACCAATTCCTTAAAAAGCCGGATTTCGTTATAGGCCTTTTTGACATTAAAATCTTTGGCCAGGAAACGCAAATCAAAGTTGGCTTTACCGGTATTTATATCATCATAGGCCCCATCAATCATCAGGCGGCTGTCAATGAGGTTAAAGGAAGTGTTTTTCAGTTTCAGTTTTCCCTCTTCCAGGGCAAGGTTCCCGGCCAGGTTGTTTAGGTCCAGGCCTTCAAAGCTTACTTTTTTAACATTCGCAGCCAAAGAAAGGGCCGTATTGACCGGCAAAAGCACCACTCCTTCTCCTGTAGCCGGCTTGGCCTGTTTTGCCCCTGACGGCGGAACTTGTCCTTCATTGGTTCCTGACATGAATTCATCAACATTTATAAAATCGGAATGAACCGAGAAATTCCCTTTCAAAGTCCCTTTTTCTGCCAAGACAAAATTGATGGCATTTTGAAGGTAGCCATCCATCGCAAAATCAGACTGGCCGTAGTTAGCCATAAAGGTTTTAAACCACATTTTATCCCGGTCGAAGGTAAAACTCCCTTCCTTGATCAGGAAAGGCTTAGGAAAATATTTCGAAACCGTCACAATGTTTTGTACCAGGAGCGTCCCTTTGTTGTCCAATCGGTCGTACCGTCCGGACATAGCATCGCTTTGTGTTCCCTTAAAAGCAACATCTGCTTTGATAAATCCGTTGACACTCAAGCCTTTTTGCGCAAAAACCTTATATATCTTGCCCACATCCAGATTGCCCTTCGCCTTGATATCATAGTGTATGTTATCGAAATCCGACAGGGCGGCCTGCACATATATAGGATTTCCTTCAAACGAAAAAGAAGCCGGTGTCAGGGAAACATTCAAATCTTTGTACAATCCTGTCGTATTCTTGATTTTTCCTTTAAACTGAATATGCTCGATCGGATTAGGATAATAACTGGTTTTTAACCATCCGTTTTCCAAATTGACAAAACCGTCCGCTTTCGGGAACAAATGCCTGGACGCGTTATAAACTCCTTTGGCTTTTATTTTGGCAGAAAACAATCCTTTCATATCCAGGTTTTGCAATCCTATGGCCCGGTTTAATTTTGACAGGTCCAGTTTCGATTTTACATCTGCGGAAAGGGCAATGTTCTTCATCCCTTTCGAATGAATCCTTGCTCCCAGGAAATCCTTGTCAACATTGAAGAACAGCGTATCCAGATCAACAATCAGGCTGTCTGTGTTCAATGACGGTAATTTCGTCTTAAACTTCATTTCGATGTTGGAGGTCGGAAACGGGCTTTCTTTATAAGAAATGTAACCCTTGCGGATATTCATGGCAAAGGCCAGGTCCGGTTTGGAATTCGTGGCGGCGCTATATCGTCCTTTAAAAGTAAGCATAAGGTCTGTCCGGCCTTTAACTTTAGTCTTTTCGAGCCATTCGACATATTGCGGCGGCAATGCCGTAAACAGGTCATTAAGGTTGCTGTCATCGGATTTTGCACTGAAATCGATATCGTAACCGTTCTTCAGGAAATCCAATTTCCCTAAAAACTCCACCGGAAGCTTGTTGACGATCAAGTTGTTCTGGCGAAACACAAAAGCAAGGGAATTGGTATTGATTTGTGTAATCAGGTCCGCGTCTATTTTTTTGTTTTTCAGGTATTCTTCTCCGGCAAAACTGAAATCGAAAGAATCAATTTTAGCTTCGGTATACAAATCGAAAATAGCTTTGTCCAGGCCTCCGTTCCCGACATAATTAAACCCTTTGGCATCAATAAGTATTTTGGCGGATTTATCATTATAGACCAGGTGGCTGTTTTCTATGGCGATTTTTTCCAGGCGCAGCGAAGTTCCCGAAGAATCCTTAGGAGCATTTTTATCGGAAATGTACACATTGTAGTTGGCTTCCCCTTTTTCGTTTACCAAAACATTCATTTCGGCATTGGACACAAAGATCTTATCGATTTTGATGGAATTGTCGAAAATCAGGCTCATCACATTGATGCCAAAAGCGACTTCATCAGATTTTATAAGTGTTTCGTTTTTATAAGGAGCCGATCCTTTGAGCGAAAAATCATTCAACGTAACGGTAAGCGACGGGAAATGATTGAAAAACGAAAGGTTCGCTTCCTTGAAATTAAGCTCGCCCTCTAATTTTTTATTGGCAAAATCTTTCACTTTCTCGGCAATTTGACCGGGAAAAGCAATAGGAATCAGGAACAGGGCCAACAGGATAACACCTATTGAAATCCCTGAAATTTTCAAAACCTTGAGGACTATATTCTTAAAACCGCTTTTCATACTACAAAAATAAAACACAATTATGGATTTTAACAAATTTCTCCCCACAAAAACAATACCATGGCAATTACCCGGGATTGAAATGCATAAAAAAACGGGAAAATGATTTCCCGTTTTAGTAATTTTATTTGCCCGTTTCTATCCAGTCGTTGATTTTTTTCTCCAATAAGGCCAAAGGCATGACACCCGATTCCAGCACTTTTTGATGGAATACTTTGATGTCGAATTTATCTTTCATTTTATCTTTTGCTTTCTGGCGCAATTCCATAATCTTCAATTGCCCGATTTTATAGGAAAGTGCCTGGCCCGGAATGGCCATGTATCGCTCCACTTCGGAAATAATGCTGGCTTCGCTTTCCGCTTCGTTTTCCAATGAATAACGGATGGCTTGTTCACGCGTCCAGCCTTTGCTGTGCAAGCCGGTGTCTACCACCAAGCGGATCGCCCTGTGCATTTCATTCCCCAGCATCCCGAAATACTGGTATGGATCAGAATACAATCCCAATTCTTTCCCTAAACTTTCGGTATACAAAGCCCAGCCTTCGCCATAAGCACCAAACCAGTTGAATCTTCTAAAATCCGGCAATTCCTTGTTTTCCTGTTGCAGGGAAATCTGGAAATGATGCCCTGGAATGGCTTCATGCAGGAACAAATCTTCGTCTCCGTAATAATTGTATTTCGCCACATCCGGGATCGGAACATAAAAAATCCCAGGACGGGTTCCGTCTGCAGTTCCCTGTACATATTCGGCACTGGCTGTTTTTTCCCTGAATTCTTCCGTTCTCCTTATCTCGAAAGGGGTTTTAGGCTGTAATGAAAATAATTTATTGACGCTTGGCTCTATTTTTTTATGGATGGCTTCAAAATTCGCGATTACTTCTTCCGGTTTTTTGAAAGGCATTAGCTCTTTACGGTTGCGGACATGATCAAAAAATGCCACAATTGTCCCTTTGAAACCCACTTGTTCTTTTACTTTTTCCATTTCGGCTTTTAGCCTGGCCACTTCTTTCAATCCCAGTTCATGGATCTCTTCCGGTTTCATATCTGTAGTGGTCCACTGCTTTACATACGTTGCGTATAAGGCCGCTCCGTTAGGCAAGCTTCCTATTCCGCTTGTCGTCCTGGAAGCCGGTAAATATTCGTTCTTTAAGAATGCTGCCATTTTTTGATAACGCGGCATCAGTTTTTCATTGATCTCCATAGCGTATTCTTTGGTTAAGGCACTTTTTACTTCCGGAGAAAAATCGGCTGGCATGTTTTTAATGGAAGAATAGAACAGGTTGTCTTCCACTTTAGGTGTGATCTGGTCCTGGAATTGCGGAATTACTTTTTCCGTCAAGGCTTTTGGCAATACCATTCCTTTTTGGATTCCTTTTTTCATGTACACCATGGCAGAATCCAGCCAAATGCCGTACGTATCTATTCTTTTGAGGAAATTGCGGTAATCTTTTTCCGTTTTGAAAGGCTGTGCTGCCGTTCCGCTGGCAAATTGAGACATAGTCAGGTGTGTTCCCCAAAACTGCTGGACAGGCATTAGGTTGGTTTCCTGTTTGAGCAAATCTTTACCGATAGCGGTTTCCCATTTGATGATTTCGTAGCTTATTTTCTCTTCCGGGGATAAATTATCCTTGTCAATGGTAGAAAGTTCTTTTTCGTATTTATCAAAAAATTCGCCCTGTTTTTTCCTGTAAGCATCAGTCATTTCCAGTTGCAATTGGTCATTATAGTCATTAAAGCCATTCAAAGTGGCATCGAGCGGGTTTAACGCGTTTTTCTCTTTGAAATAATTTTCGGTTAATGATTTGAAATCCTGCATACTTTCTTCTTTTTTACAATTGACAAAAAGCAATGACGACAAGGCCAGTGAGAGAATTACTATTTTCTTCATAATTTAAATGGTTTCTACTAGTTGGAACAGTAAATCTAATAAAATTGAGCGGTTTGCAAATGAAAAAACCATTAAACTTAACATTTTGTTAGGTTTAATGGTTTAGATTGTTGAAGGAATGCAACAGAAATTATCCGTGGTACACCCTTGAGAAAATGATCTTGCCGTTCTTTACTTCTAGGACTTCGGCCACAAGCATGTCTTCTTCGTTATCCACCTGACGGATGTATTCCATAAAAACACGATCCGAATTCGCGGTAAGCGAAGTTACTTTGTAATGCAGGCTCGGCAACCTGTCAAAAGCATCCTGCCACCAGGCCCGCATGGCATCTTTTCCGACCACAAGGCCGTTGGTTTGCGGCTGGCGGATTTTAAGCTTCGGGCTGAAATGCTGGGCTTCATCATCGTAAAGCGATAATAATTTTTCCAATTCTTTCGTATTGAAAGCTTCGAACCAGCGGAAAGCTATCGATTGTAATTGTTCTGGTGTCATCATATCTGTAAAAAGAAATTCCCACTTTAAAAGGAGCAGGAATTTGAATGGTATTAAAAGTTTATAGGGAAAACTAGATGTTTTTCAAATTAATTATTTCCTGTTCCGTAAGAAAACGCCAATTGCCGCGTGGCAAGTTCTTTTTGGTCAGGCCGGCAAAAGCAACCCTGTCGATTTTGATCACATCATACTTGAAATTTTCAAAAATGGCACGCACCACTTTTACATTTGCCGTGCGTAGTTTCAATCCGATTTCTGTTTTAGGCTCGTTTTCGATATAACTGATTTCTTCCACAAACAACCTGTGCCCGTCAAGCGTTACGCCATGGGATATTTTTTCCAGGTCTTCGAACTTTAAATTCTTATCCAAGGAAACCTGATAGATTTTGGAGGATTTCTGATTTGGCAGGCTGAATTTACGGATCATGTCCGTATCGTTGGTAAACAACAGCAAACCGGTTGTGTTTTTGTCCATTCGGCCTACTGCCTGGATTTTGGCATTGGTGGCACCGCGAACCAATTCTGCAACATTTCGGTGCATATCGTTTTCATCAAACGAAGTCGTAAAATTTTTCGGTTTGTTGAGCAGCAGGTATTCCTTACGCTCAGGTATTAGAGTAACGCCGTCAAAATTGACCACATCTCCTTGCTTTACCATATAACCCATTTCGGTCACAGGAACGCCGTTTACCTTGACATTGCCGGATTGGATGTAAATATCCGCATCACGGCGGGAACATGCCCCTGAATTGGAAATGTATTTGTTCAGACGGATTTCTCCATCGTTTTTAGGTCTTTTTGCTGTCGGATTGGGCTTCTTGGCCACTTTATCCGTTACCTTATCATCAGCTTTTGCAGCCGGTTTCGCTTTTTTTGCCCCTTGGGCCCGTTTCGGCATGGCAGGTTTCGGCTTATTAGAACCTGGCCTTGAGCTGTTAGGTCTTGAACCACCTCTTTTATTGCCTCCTGAATTATTCATAACTTCATTTATTTATGCAAAGGTAATGAATTAGGATTTGCTTTTGGAAATTTAAATTTTCAACAAGGCCCTTCCGTTGAGCAAAACGGACGGATCGATCAGCAAAATACAAAAAACCCCGGCCACAATAAGGGATTTAAGGATGTTATGCAATTGCAGGTATTCTTCCTGGGTTTGGGATTTCCAGAGCTTCAGCAAAAATAAAACCAAAACGATCAGGCTGATGTAAAAGTAAATATCCATATAGCCTACGTCGTATTTTTCAATTAAGATATACACAGGGATTATAGTGGAAATTGTTAAGAGGGTAATAATCCGTTTGGATGTTTTTTCCCCGAAACGCACCGGAATCGTTTGGTAATCATTGGCAATATCCCCTTTGATATTCTGCAAGTCCTTGATCATTTCCCGGATTAAAATCAGCAGCAGCAAAAAACTGGCATGGGCAAAAATAACATGGTAAAAATTCTTGAAGTACAACAAAATACCAAAAAAAGGCAGGACAGCCAGCAAAGAAGCCGTCAGGTTCCCGACAATAGGGTATTTTTTGAGTTTATGGGAATAAAACCAGATCATAAATATGTAAGCCGCGAAAAAAAGTGCGGCGCGCCATGAGATGATATACGCCAAAGCAGTAGCCAGGAAATTCAGCCCGAAATACACCTTGAGTTTGGTTTTCTGGCTGACCAGCCGATCCAACATCGATTTGTTTGGCCGGTTGATCAGGTCTTTTTCCGAATCGTAAAAATTATTGATGATATAACCCGAGGCAATGGTCAGTGTGGAAACAAAAACGATGATAAACAACCTCCAGTCCAGGATGACGTCCAAAGCCCTTTTCTCAGGTGCCAAAATAAATATGGAAGACAGGTATTGCGCTAAAACGATAATGAAAATATTATAACCCCGGACCACAGAAAAAAGACTGAGGACCTTCATTAAAAGTAATTTGGATTTTCGTGTTAGCATTCTATTGGATGTCTAAAAATTATAAGCATTTAAAAGTATATAACTCTTAGATAATCTCGCAGTCATGATGCTATAAAATTGTGTTAAAACTGATAGACTACTTCTAATTTGTACTCTTTTAGTGAAGCCCTGGCCTTTTCCAGGTCTTGTGTAAAGCCCAGGATGTAGCCGCCACCGCCCGATCCGCAAAGTTTTAAGTAATAATCGTTTGTATCGATGCCACGCTGCCAGACCTGGTGGAATTTTTCAGGAATCATAGGCTTGAAGTTGTTCAGGACCACTTTTGAAAGCTTCTTGGTATTGGCAAAAAGGGATTTCACATCGCCGTGAAGGAAATTCTCCACGCAGGCATCCGTATATTTGATGAATTGGGATTTCAGCATTTTCCGGAATCCTTCCTCCTTTAGTTTTTCCATAAAAATACCTACCATCGGGGCGGTTTCCCCAACAATACCGGAATCAAGCAGGAAGACAGCACCTTTGCCATTAGCACTTTGTGTCGGGATTCCCGTAGCTTCTATATTGTCTTTCGAATTGATCAGGATCGGAATACTCAGGTAACTGTTTAAAGGATCCAACCCGGAGCTTTTGCCATGGAAAAACGATTCCATTGTAGCAAAAATAGCCTTGAGCTGCAATAATTTTTCTCGTGTTAAATTCTCTAAAACCGTAATTTTATTATGGGCATATTTATCGTAAATAGCGGCCACCAAAGCACCGCTGCTTCCTACGCCGTAGCCTTGCGGGATACTGGAATCAAAGTACATACCCCGTTCGACATCTGTTTGTAATGCCGTACTATTGAAAGTGACCAATTCCGGTTGCTCTTGTTGCAATTTCTCCAAATAGGAAGCAAATCTTTTCAGGCTTGCATTCGATTTTACCGCCTCATCCGATAGGTTCCCATCCACTTTCAGGGCACCGTTATAAAAATTATAAGGAATAGACAACCCTTTAGAATCACGAATAATCCCGTATTCCCCGAAGAGTAAAATTTTAGAGTAAAAAAGAGGTCCTTTCATGTGTATTACAGATTTGAGACGATAAATATACAAATTATATTGATTGGGCGCCCACTCCAATTACATCGCAAATGTACTGACCATTTTGACAATAGCCAACTAATTCGTCCTGAATAAATTGCAAAACTTTTTCTTTTACATTTTCGGGGTAAAGGACATGCACATTCGCGCCGGCGTCAAGGGTAAAACAAACCGGTATTTGTGTCTGGTTCCTGAATTTCCAGATGCGGTTGATGATTTCCAGGGTGTTCGGTTTCATTAGGATGAAGTATGGCATCGATGTCATCATCATGGCATGCAGGGTCAGGGCTTCGCTTTCGGTAATCTTAACAAAACCGTCAATATCGCCATTTTCCAGGATGCGCTTCATGGCTGATAGATTATCGTGTGCCTGGAGAAAACGCTGTTCGGCAAACGGATGCCCAAACATCAGGTCATGGCCAACCGTGCTCGACACTTGTTTTTCCCCCTTGTCAACCAATAAAATGGTATCCTGGTAATTTTGAAAATGAGCGTGGACGGAAGGAAATTCAACCCCGAACAAGTCTGAACTACGTTCAATTTCATCATGTTTCCCCCAAACGACCACCTTTCCTTTAACGCTCCGGCAAGCACTTCCCGAACCCAAACGGGCCAGAAAAGAAGCTTTCCGGTAAAAATATTCCTCCGAAATTGACGGATCCAGTGTTTTTTCCAAACTCATTATATTCATCGCCAAGGCAGCCATCCCGGAAGCAGAAGAAGCAATACCGGAACTGTGCGGGAATGTATTTTGGGTGTCGATTGTAAAATGAAAATCCTTTAGGTAAGGGCAATAGTCAAAAATGCGTTCCAGGAACTTTTGTATTTTCGGCTTAAAATCCTCTTTTGGTTTCCCTTCAAAAAGCAAATCGAATGAAAAATCCCCATCGTTTGCTTTTTTGGCAAATGCCAGCCTGGTAACCGTTTTGCAGTTATTGAGCGTAAAACTGATGGATGGGTTGGCTGGAATTTGTTTGTCTTTTTTCCCCCAATATTTCACCAGGGCAATATTACTGGGTGCTGACCATTCAAAAATTCCATTTTCAACCGAAGCGGTATAATGTGAAGCGATAAAATTATTTTCAGGCACAGGCATATAAATTAGTGGAACAAATCATTTAAAAAAATTTGCGCAAAGATACTTTTTTTTGATAATTCGTTGGTTTTTTAATTAGTTTATTATTTATTTGTTGTAGGTATAATCTTAAAATTCAACATCTTGAAGAAAATTAACTATTCTAGAACTATAATATCGATGGCTGTCTGCTCCTTGATTGGGGTAGTATCCGGCTATATTACCCAGTCTTCCGTAACCATCTGGTTTTCAAACATCGAGAAGCCATTTTTTAACCCGCCGCACTGGACTTTCATACCCGTCTGGATCATTTTGCACGTTTTGATGGGCTATTCTTTTGCCCAGATCTGGAGCCGGGAACCGGTAAGCCCCAGAAGTAAAAAAATAGTGAATAATGCCATGATTATTTTCGGTATACAATTGGCACTCAATTTTTTATGGACATATATTTTTTTCGCGCTGTGCAATCCCTTTTTAGCGTTAATCGAAATCCTATTGCTTTGGCTGTTCATTTTTGAAACCATAAAAGCATTCTATGTCATAGACCGTTATGCCGCAAGATTATTACTTCCCCAATTGGCTTGGGCCAGTTTTTCGGCTGTCCTTAACGGCGCCATCTGGTGGCTGAATTGCTAAAAAAACTGTAACCTACTTATTTCCCCCCAAATCAGTACTTACTCTCCGGTTACCGAATTCACCACAATAAACCCGCTTGTCCAGGCATTCTGGAAATCAAACCCGCCTGTAATGCCATCAATATTGACAATTCCACCAGCTAAGTTACTATTGTACGTTAATCCATAAAAAAAGAGCCATCCGCCGGTAACGAACAGCTCTTGAAAATTCAAATCCTAAAGATTAATAATGGTAAAAGCTACAGTCTCTTACAGAGTTGGCAAAACTACTTACCAAAACCAATGTTGTCGGCGTATTCAGATCGTAAATGTTTTTATCTACAACCACATAATATTTTGATGTCATCGGAGGTGCGTTAAAATAGTCTTTTGCTGTAAAAGAGCTTAAATTTCCTAATCCGGGGATTAAAGTTGTCGTATTTGTCGGTGCAGTTATCAGTGGGCTTGCCGTATCTAAATCAACATACGTTAAAGCTGTCATCGCCGGTGGGTTCGGAAATTGAGATGCCACAGAAAGTGCCGTATACAAACGAATGAAAGAATTGCCGGTGGCCAGTGGCGCAATCGTAAATCTTCTTGGTGCTGTAGGCGTCGTTGGGTAAGTATACAGCAAAGTAGCATTAAAATTCCCTGCATTGTATGTCAATTTGTAGATACTGCCTCCGCGAAGCGCAAATAGTTTGTTGATATCGTCATCCAACAGCTCGATCTCATCCATTATAATATCGTTGCCTCCATATTTTATAGGCCCAGCAGTAGATCCTAAACTACCTGATTCATAGTAGACCCAAGATTGTGTTGTCCCTACTTTTTCCAAAGTTGCCAAATCATCATCGTAGGCGCCCACACCATGATATAAATGATTATTGAATGAAGTCCCTGAAGTGAATAAAGCCGTATTGAAATCGTATTTCTTCCTTAACAATTCCTGGTTCAGGGTTTCGGCACCCAAGGCATAATTAAAAGTAAGCGCCTTGTTCGTATTTTGTGCAACCACATTTTTTTCCTCAGTATTTTGTACTAAAGACTCTTTCTCGCAGGAAACAAATGTAATGCCCATTAAAGCAAGGAATGCAATTCCATAAACTGTTTTTTTCATGTTATTATTTTTTAAGATTAGTCTTACGAAACTAAAACAGACCAATATCAAAAAAGAATGAAAAACAAAATTTGTGACAAAACACCTACAAAAAAGTGATTAACTTTAAAACTCTTAGCTTTTTAAAATAGTGCATAGGGACGAACCGTAGCTTTTTTGGGATGGATTTCCCACGCCGGCTTTACCGAAAAAACATAGGCCTGAAAAAAAGAAGGAACAGCAGCTATTTTCCAATTGCTATGCTATTGGCTACAATAAACCCGCTTGTCCAGGCATTCTGGAAATTAAACCCGCCTGTAATGGCATCAATATTGACAATTTCACCAGCTAAATAAAGTGATGGCAAAATTTTGCTTTCCATGGTTTTGAAATTGATTTCCCTTAAATCGATACCGCCGGCAGTCACAAATTCTTCTTTAAAAGTACTTTTCCCGTTCACCTGAAATTCAGCATTGGTAAGTTGACTGGCCAAATCAGTTAATTGGTTTTTAGTCAGGTCCGCCCATTTTGTTTCGGCTGTAATGCCCGATGCCAAAACAATGCTTTCCCATAAACGGTTGGGGAATTCGAACGGTGATTTCTTGGAAACCGCTTTTCTGGAATGTTCGATTTTCAATTCCTTAAGCAGGCTTAAAGTTTCTTCCTGTGTTTTATCATGCAGCCAATTGACCTGAATGGCAAAGTGGTATTTTTTATCCGATAATTCCCGGGCGCCCCAAGCTGAAAGCCGCAGGATTCCAGGCCCGCTCATTCCCCAATGCGTGATTAGTAAAGGCCCGGAAGCCTCCAATTTTGAATTTTTCACCTTCACCGAAGCCAAAGCTGAAACTCCCATTAAATCTTTGATCCTGGCATCTTTTATATTAAACGTAAACAACGAAGGCACCGGATCTATGATCGAATGGCCCAAATCGCGAAGCATTTCCCAGATTTTGGGATTGCTCCCTGTGGTCATGACCAATTTCTTGCAGGCAAATGTTTCATGGCTGGTTTCTACTTTCCAATACGTTTCGCTTTTGAATATATTTTGTACGCTTTGCCCGGTCAGCACATCGATTCCGAGTTTTTTTACCGAAGCCATAAAGCAATCTATAATGGTTTGCGAAGAGTTGGACACCGGGAACATTCTTCCGTCGTCTTCAATTTTAAGCGCTACGCCATTCCTTTCAAACCATTCTATTGTATCGCCCGAACAAAACTGATGGAACGGGCCCCGGAGTTCTTTTTCGCCTCTGGGATAAAATTTAACCAGGTCATCCGGCACAAAACAGGCGTGGGTCACATTACAGCGGCCACCTCCGGAAATCCGGACTTTGCCCAACACTTCCTTGCCTCTTTCTAAAATAGCGACACGGAGTTTCGGATCGTTCTCCACAATGTTTATAGCCGAAAAAAAACCTGCAGCACCGCCGCCAACAATAATTATATCGTATTTTGAATTCATAATCTATCCGGAAAATCGGAAATAATCCCATTTATATCATACTCCTGTAACCGATGAATATCCTCTTGGTGGTTCACTGTCCAGGTAAAAACCTTAAATCCCTTTTGAACGGCCTCCTTGCAGTTTTCCTCCGTCAATAAAGAAAAATGCGGGTGAATGGCTTTCGCCGATAACTGCATGCCCCATTCCAAAGCCTGTTCGACACTGGCTTGTGTGAGGACCCCTAAATTGATTTCCGGATTCGAAGCACACACTTTTTCGAGTTCTTCCTTCTGGAAACTCGAAACCACAAAGTCATCGTAAAGCCAGCCTTTTTCCCGGACGTACTGCTCCAGTAACGCTGTGGCCGGCTGCGCTGTCCCGTGTCCTTTAAGTTCTACATTTACCCAGCATTTCCGATCGATAAAATCCAGGACCTCAACCAACGTTGGAATACTAAATTGACCGGCTACTTGCAAGGTTTTTAATTCTGTGAGCGTTAATTTATGAACTTCACCGGTACCGTTTGTCATTCTGTCCACCGTAAAATCATGAAAAACAACCAATTCACCCGATGCACATACATGCACATCCAGCTCGACTGCATCCACGCCTAAATCCAAAGCCGTTTGAAAGGATTCGAGTGTGTTTTCGGCCAAATGCCCTTTCGCCCCGCGGTGTCCTATCTTCTGTACCATCAAAAAATTATTTCGCGATCCATATTTTATATTCCCAAGGTTTGAAATGCAATGTCTCTCCTTGTGCCAATGTGATTTCCTGTTGGGTCATGTAATCTGTAAAGGTTCCTTCGGTTTCTACCGTAAAAGAGCTGTTTTCCTTGTTTAGGTTTGCTACGAAAATGATTTTCTTATTGTTTTTCGTTCTTTCAAAAGCCAGTATCTTATCATCAGAAGAAGTTGCCAGGCGTTTGTAAGCGCCCGGTTTTTTACCGCCGTTCAAAGCCTCGTTTTGCATTTTAAGCTTGCCGAGTTTCTCATACACACTAAACATTTTTGACAAGGAATGGGCAATGGTGTCTTTTTCGAAAAGTTTCAGCCTTTTATCCGAATCGTATTCCTGTCCGTTGTAAATAAGCGGCATCCCGGGAACCATGTACGTCATGGCGGCGAAAACTTCTACCGCATCACCCATGCGCTCGTATTCGGTACCGTTCCAGGAATTCTCGGCATGGTTGGATGTGAAATTCATCCTGACGGCATTCCCCAAGTGCAGGCTGTCTCTTTTGAAGGCATATTTGTCCCAGTCTTTTACTGTTTTTTTCCCTTGGGCAATCCCATTGAAAATATAATGCGCTTCCCAGCCGTATTGCACGTCGAAGGCTTTTTGGGACAATTCTTCTTTTTCGGCTTCAGCCAATAAAAATACCGGCTTGATTTTGTTGAGTTCCGCCCTGGCACTGTTCCAGAAATCCGTAGGCACTTCGGCCGCTACATCACACCTGAAACCATCAATATTGTAGGTGGTGAGCCAGTATTTCATTTCTTCCAGCATCGCTTTGCGGAGATTGGGGTTGCTGTAATCGAGTTCAGCAACATCCGTCCAGTCAAAAGGCGAAACCATCTGGCCTTTGGCATCATGACGGTAAAAATCCGGGTGCTGCGTAATCCAGGGATGGTCCCAGGCCGTATGGTTGGCAACCCAATCCAGGATTACATAAATACCGTTTTGGTGTGCCGTTTTTATTAGTTTTTTAAAATCTTCCGGAGTCCCGAAATCCTTGTTCAGGCTACGGTAATTCTTGACGGCGTAAGGATTGCCCAGGTATTTTGCTTTTTCAAGGCTATCGGTTATTTGTTCAACTGACAGATCTTCTTTCGCCTTGCGGTTCTTGACTCCAATTTCATGGACGGGCATCAGCCAAAGGATCTTCACGTTCATTTTCTTCAGCTTTGGGATGTCTGATGTAAAGGCATTGAAAGTCCCTTCAGGCGAATATTGGCGGATATTGGCTTCGTATAGTACCGCATTTTCCATTAAAGCAGCGGTAACCGGCTGGATGTCATTTTTAATTTTGCCTTGCTGGCTGACGGCTTTCTCTTTTTTACAGCCAAAAAAGGCAATCAATATAAGTGCGAATAGAACTATTTTTTTCATGCGTGTTATGGAAACAAAATATTGCTTTTTATTTTTTCCAAAAATACGATTAAATAACCAAACCCATTTATTTAAATTCAAACTTTCCGGATAACAAAAAGCCCTGCAAATGCAAGGCTTTTTCATTCATAAGCAGGAAAAATTATTCTACCTGACCTTCATCTATATAGGTTTTATTCCCATTTTTGTTGATATAGTATTTACCACCGCGCGGGCCTGTGTACACTTTTCTTCCTTTGTATTCCCCGGTTACTTTGTCGGTAGTGTTCGGATTTGCTTTTTCGTTGGAAACCCTTTCTTTTTTAACAGTCGTTTTGGCTTTGGTTTCCGTTGCCTTGGCTTTGGCTTTAGCCGCTTTTTCTTCCGCAACTGCTTTATCTTTTTTGGCATCCACTTTGGCTTTGGCCACCGCTTTCTCTTCTTTTACTTTGGCATCGGCTTTGTTGCTGGCTGTTTTGGCTTTAGTGACTGCTGTTTTTGTTTCCTTTTCGGCTTTGGCTTCGGCTTTTTCCTTGTCTTTTTTAGCGTCTGCTTTGGCTTTTGCTTCTTTCTCTTTGGCCTTTTCCTTGGCTTCTTTTTCTTTCGCTTTGGCTTTGGCTTCTTTTTCCTTGGCTTTTTCTTTTTCTTTTTTAGCGTCTGCTTTGGCTTTGTCTACTTTTTCAGCGGCTGTTTTGGTTGTTTTTTTAGTTTCTGTTTCTTGTGCATAGTAGCTATTTGAAAAAACAAATACTAAGCATAATAATAGTAATTTTTTCATAATTAATACAGTTTTAATGATTTTGGTATCTGTTAAAATTACTAATTTTTTTACACAAAAAACAGCACGAAGGCTAAAAATATGCTCTCAATTGTATATTGCCGGTGTGTACGGTCTGGCTGGTTTCGCTTTTCCTCCCCTGGTAATTGATATTGATATCGAGGTATTGTGTCAAATTTTTCTGGACCAACAACCGCCAAATCATATTTTTGCCGGCCTGCAACCCTTCAAGCATCTGGAAAGCCACCGGTGAAAATTCATTCCCGGAAAAAGCATTGTCATAAAAAGAAAATTCGCCATTTAAGGTTAGTTTTTTCTCGCTGGCAAAACTAAAAGACGTTCCAAACCTGTTTTGCTGCAGCGATTCCCTGTTACCGAGCCTGTTGCCTTTCTGCTGCCTTTCATAAAAAATATCCAAGCTTGCATTTTTAGTGAACAGGTATGATATTTTTGGTTCTAATTGCTGCCCGTCAATGTCGAAATTACGGCTGGCATAATTTTCAGAAGTAATACTCGAACTGAATACTTTCCCAGACATGGAAAACAGCCAAAACCGTTTGTACAAATGCGCATACTGCAACTGGTGCGATCCGCTTTTACTTTCCTGTGCCCCGGAAGACTGCAGGCTTTTTAACCGGTTTGCAATAAAAGTATAGGTAACCGAATGGTTTTGCTTTCCGCGGTTGAAAAACAAACTGTTCCGGACACTTGAGTTCAGCCCCAGCAAATCTTTGTCATTGGTCGCAAACGGGTTCAGGTCGAAATTATCCTGCTCCCTTCTGATTTTCCGCTCGATCAAATACGAGGACTGGTTGTAAAAATGCGACAGGACTTTCTTAAAACCTGTTTCGCTTTGCCACTGGATAGGGCTTAACGTCAGGGATTGTGAAAATTTATTCTGATGTGTTTTGATAAAAATCTGGTTCGGAAGGAAAATTTTCACATACCGGGCCTGGTCCGGAAAGGGTGCGATCTCAAATTCCTGCAATTCCTGAATACCGTTGCCATTGTAATCATTCCAGGCATATACGCCCTGCCCTGCTTCCACTTCGAGGAAACTGAATTCCTGCTGCGGGATGGTTCCCGAAGTGGTTTCATACGCTGTAGTAGACTGGATCAGCTGGTTGAAGAAACGGTCATTGTACAGCAGCCTCGAATTCAAGGAAGGTTCGTTGCCGCGCAAAGCGTCTTTAAACTTCAGGTTCCTGTAATTGACAAAAACGGACAGGTCGCTTTTCTCGGTCTGGATCAATTTCGATTTCAGGTAATACGATTGCGATGTATTGACCCGTGCCAATTGCCCGGATTGCAAACTATCGTTTACCCGGTTGAGATACCCCAGTTCCACGAACACTTTGGTCGAATCGCCCCTGCCCAAAAAAGCCCCGAATTCTGAAAAACGCTGGCTCAATGATGATAACTGCCCCGTTGCCTTGCTTTTTTCCTGGTTGTTTTCATGGCGGAAACTCCCGCCGATCCAATTCTTTTTAAAATGGTATTTCGCTTGTGACCGGTTCCTCAAAAATGCCGAAGTCGAAAGGCTACTGTTGCTGTCCAGGAAACTTCCGTCATTGGAAAAAACCCAGTTTTTATTTTTAAAATACCCCGAAACCACCTGGCGGCTTCCTGAAAAACTTTTTGAGAAATCCAATTTCTCGAACTGATACCTCCAATTGGATTTCCCCGGAAGGTCGAATGCCAAACCGGCGGTAATGAAACTTTGGTTCCCTAACGGATCAACAAGGTTCCAGTCCCGGTCAAATTCGATGGTGAACAATCTTTCTATCGTTTTGAAATTTTCCTGTGCGAATTGGTAATTCCCAAAAACATCCACATTCCATTTTTTAGAAAGCAACCGTTGTTTAATATTTAGTTTCCCTGCCAGGCCTTGATTGTTATTGTCATCAATGCCTGAAAACAGGTTTTTGTCATTATTGCTGATGCCCAGTTCAAAATCGAGGCTGGTTTTTTCGCTTGGATTATACTTTCCGAGAACGGTGGCAATCTGGAGTTTGGTTGGGGCGACTAATTTAATGATCGGTTCGTAACTTCCTTGTGGCACACCGGCAATGGGCTCGGTATATTTGAAAACACGACCGTTAGTTATGGTATTGGAAACGATATAATTCCCTAGGTTATTCCCCACAAAACTGAATTTGACACTAAACAAAACATCTGTCGGATTGGTAGAATATTCAAAAGCCTCCACTCCGCTGATCATGACTTTTTTGTATAAAATCTTGTTGTCCGAATACGTATCCGCTACCGCAGATTGCGCATTCATCAAATTCGGATCATCACCCGCCGCAACCAGTATCTGAGCCTGTTCCGGAGAAAGGTTTTGCTGCAGTGGCTGGTTTTTCACATCGTTTTCAGAATAAAGATAGCCCCCCAGGCTCCATTTCTCCTGCTCATGATTAACACCTCCATAGGTTACAAAACGGGTATAGTTCCTGTCCGAAAATTGGTATTCTATGGTAATACGCATTTCTGAAGTTATGGGATACAGCGAGGTAAAGGTGACTTCCCCAGCATTGTAATCAATCACGTATTGGTTGTTTTCCCCACGACTGAGCAGGATCCCGTTTACGAAAACCCTTTCGGAACCTGAAATAACCAGGATGAAAAGCTCTCCGTTAGGCCCTCGTAATTTATAAGGCCCCTGGTTGCCTTCCTGGCCCACAAAACTGCTTTTTGCATATTGCCCGCGTACCAAAGCCGCCGAAGCATATACTTCGGTTTTTTTTTCCGGTGTCCCGAAAGTAAACTGCGTAGCCAGTCCCTGTACTTTTTTATTGAAATTCAAAAAGCGTGATTTCCTGTTTTCCAAAAAAAGATCGCCGGCACGCACGCTCCACCTATCACTGAACAATTCGATGAAAATCTGGTCAAATTCATCCAGTTTCTGAGAATAGCCGCCTTCCTGCAGCGGAATATTGCTATCCTGGAGAGAAGCCCTCAAACTGACCTTATCGGATAATTTCCCGGTAATCTGAAGGTCCAGATTAGAGTTTACAGAAGTATTTTGGTTATTTCCTATAGATATGCCCCTGGAAATGCTTCCGGAAGTGGTCAAACCGTCAAAAGGAGTGAATTTTTTAGCACTTTCCCGGGTCACTTTGTATAAATTCCCCAAACCGCTGTTGTTGCTTACGACTCTGCTTTTGTCATAAATCGTATATTCTTTGGTTAAATAATCGGGGAATTTCAAATACCTGACGGTTAACGTATCTGAAGATTGGTAATTTTTGCCAAACACTACTATTGCTTTCGAAAAATCAACTTTATAAAAAGCAGTATCAATGGCTTGTCCTTTGGCGTCAAGCAACTTAAAGAAACTGGCATTGATGCTCACACTGTCGATCCGGACGGAATCGCGGGAAACGGTAATCTTTTTTGAGCGGTACGGAGAATCAGTTTCCTGAGCCAAGATACTCAGCGAGAAGAATAAGAATAATGGTAAAAGATACTGTTTTCCAAGCATAAAGAAAAAAACTCCAAAACACCAAAGATATTGTAATAAATAAAAAAAAGCTATTTTATGTTTTGGAGTCAAAACCCAGGCTCAAAAAAGCATGGATTTATTTCATCAAAGTGACATGTCCTGATTTTGTATGTTTTCGGCTTACCGAAACCAAAACGGTACAAACCCCGTCTGCGCAACAGCTGTTCGAAACGGTTCGTGAACTGGACCTGGAAGCAGCGGTTTTGGCACCTGTGTTGGATTTTATGTTCCAGGAAAAGGCATACGACTGGTCTTCACTTCCCAAGGAATTAAGGGTAAGATCACTCAAAAGAAATGGTTTATGCTGCCTTTTGCCGGTAGCCATCCCGGAAGCGGCATCCCTGGGCGAAGTAATGGTATGGCCCGTTGGTTCGACCACGCTGGTCGTAACTACTGTAGTAGCAGACATTTCGTGCCAGTCGTCCATGGCCATGGTTTTCAAAACGGTACATGCTCCGTTTCCGGTCAAAACCATTAACGGTTCAGGGCTATTCGGGAAAACAATTACGCAAGATCCGTCTCCGGAATTGCTTTCGTAAATTTTTATCTTGCCTTCCTGTGCATATAGTGTAACCTGAACAAGAAAAAAGAAAACAACAAACCATTTTGATGTAAGTAATTTTTTCATAATTATTTGGTTTTAAATATTTTACCACATAAAATTACGACTAATAATATACTTACATCAGAATAGTTTATGCTGTTTACCGGTAATTGTTATGATTTTATCGATAAATTACTCTTTGGCGACAATCTGCATCGTTTCCCGGCTTAATTGCTTTAAGAGGACCGTTTTGTTCTTTTCGACCATTTCAGAAGCCTTCGCATCAAAATGGCGGATGGTATACAGCGACACGTTTTCGTTATAAGATACCTTGAATTTTTTGGACAGGACTTTTTTCAAGTCATTGAAATTCCCGAATTTATCTTCAATACAAACCGAAAAACTGATGGCAGAATTCTGGATAAGGCTGACCCGTATCTTGAACTGATGCAACAGGCTGAAGATCTCGCTGATGTTTTCTTCCATGATAAAAGAGAAATCTATGGACGAAAGCGACAGCAGCAATTGGTTTTTTTTGAGGATGAAACAAGGTAGTTTCGGTTCCAAATCCTGGCCTTTGGAAACACTTGTGCCAGGGAGCAAAGGATTTACAAATGACTTGACAAACAATGGGATTTCCTTTTTCTGTAAAGGTTGAAGCGTTTTTGGGTGGATAACGCTCGCTCCGTAAAAAGCCAGCTCGATCGCTTCGCGGTAGGAAATCTGGTTTAATAACGTGGCGTTTTCAAAATATCTCGGATCGGCATTCATAACGCCAGGCACGTCTTTCCAGATCGTTACGCTTTCCGCGTTTAGGCAATAAGCGAAGATGGCCGCCGTATAATCGGAACCTTCCCTTCCCAATGTTGTGGTAAACCCGTTTTCGTCAGAACCTACAAAGCCCTGGGTGATGAACAGTGATTTTTTCTTGGCGATCTTGGCGATGTTCTTTTGGGTGATTTCCCAGTTTACTTCGGCATCACGATAGGTATTGTCTGTCTTGATATAATTCCGGACGTCCAGCCATTGTGCCTCGATCCCGCTATACTTCATAAAATGGCATAAAATCGTAGTGGAAATGATCTCGCCGTAACTCACTATCTGATCGTATACAAAATTGTAATTCGGTGATTTATTGCTTCTGACAAAATATTCCAAATCTGCAAAATGTTCATTTACCGCCCAGAAAACCTCATGCTTTTCATCATCGAACAAATCCAGTAAAATCTGGTTATGGTATTTTTTTACTTCTTGGATGGATGCATTGAGGTTGGCTGATTTTTCAAAATAGTCCTTAATGACCACTTCCAGGGCGTTGGTTGTTTTTCCCATGGCCGAAACCACAAGCAACACTTCTTCATACCCAACTTTTTGTAAAACGTCAAATACGTTTTTGACACTTTCAGCATCTTTTACAGAAGCTCCACCAAATTTGAAAACTCTCATTTTATTATAATTGTTGTAAAAAATTATGTATTCCTTTTTCGTCCATTTGGACCACTTGCCAGTCATCCAGGATCCTGGCGCCGGATTTGATGTAAAAATCGACAGCCGGTTTATTCCAGGCCAGTACATTCCATTCGATGCGGCGGACATTGTCCTTTTCTCCCTGCCTGATGATTTCCGAATACAGGTCAAGGCCTATGCCGGTGCCCCGCATTTCTTCTTTTACGATCAGGTCCTCCAGGTGGATGGTCCTTCCTTTCCAGGTGGAATAACGATAGTAATACAGGGCCATCCCAACGATTTTAGCATTGACTTCTGCCACAAAGGTATGGAAGAGCGGTTTTTCGCCAAATCCGTCACGGATAAGGTCTTCCACAGTTACTACTACGGCTTCCGGTTCCTTTTCAAAAACAGCCAGTTCTTTGATTAATTCCAGTACAGAAGGCATGTCTTCCCTGGTCCCAACTCGTATATTCATTTTATTATTTCTTCTTTTTAGTTGTTTTTGCTGCTGTTTTTTTCACTGCTTTGACATACGGTTTGTATAATTTGTCTGCAATGGCTTTGTTTTTTGCGTCTTCCGCTCTTTGTTTAGGTTCCGGATGGGAACTTAACATCCTGGTAAAAAAGGAAGATTCGGCGCCTTCATTGAGTTTGGCCAGGATTGTGAATGCCGATTCCACCGCATTGACATTGTAGCCGTGGCGTTTCATAAAATCGTAGGAATACGTATCGGCTTCGGTTTCCTGCTGACGGCTGTGGCGGCTGTCTATCATGGCATTGCCGATTTGACCAAGCTGGCTTTGGGTCAGTTTCGCTACTTTATCGGATTGTGAAGCTACGGCGTCCAGCAGGGCTTCTTTTTTATAGGCCGCCTTGACTGCATCCCTGGAATCATGATTGGCCACATGGCCTATTTCATGTCCTATGACCGCCAACAGCTCGTTATCGTCCATAATATCCATCAATCCGGAAAAAACACGGACACTTCCGTCTGCGGTAGCAAAAGCATTGACGTCTTTGGTCAGGTAGACTTTATAATTCAATTTTAGCCCGTTTTCATTGCTGTGCTTGCCAAAAATCTTATTCAATCGTACGGTATACGGGTCTTTTGGGCCGGCTATTTTATTTTCGGCGTCCATTTTGACAACCGCTTCTTTCGATAAACTCGCGGCATCTTCATCACTAAATGTAAATCCTGTCACTCCTTTCTGCAGTGCTCCCATAGCCTTTTCGCCTAAATTGACCTGGGCGTTGGCCATCGGAAAACCGAACAAAACAAATAATGCAGCTGACAACAATGATTTTCTTTTCATAATTTTTACTTTTTTGTGAAGAACAAAGATAAAATAAGTTCATTTGATTTAGTTGATGCGACAGGGCAAAAAAAATCAATATTTTCTATTTTTTTGTGAAATAACATTGTCATAATCACAGCCGGACTTATGAAATAACCATGGTGGCGAGTGTTCATTATTCAAAATAAAATGATGATATTTGCAAAAATAACTACAACGATTACAAAATGGAAGAACGCAACAAGACCTTAGGGGAATTTATCATTGAGAAACAATCTGATTTTCAATACTCTTCGGGTGAATTATCCAGGATCATCAACTCCATCAGGTTGGCGGCAAAAGTGGTAAACTATAAAGTGAACAAAGCCGGTTTGGTAGATATCATCGGAGCTGCGGGAGACCAGAACATCCAGGGCGAAGACCAGCAAAAACTGGACGTGTATGCCAATGAGGTTTTTATCCAGACACTGATAAACCGTGAAATCGTTTGCGGGATCGCTTCTGAGGAAAACGACGACTTTATTACCGTTGCCGGTTCAGACAACAGCCATAACAACAAATATGTAGTTTTGATGGACCCACTGGACGGTTCTTCCAACATCGATGTGAATGTTTCGGTAGGTACTATCTTCTCTGTTTTTAGGAGAGTGACACCTATGGGAACCCCTGTTACATTAGAAGACTTCCTGCAACCGGGTGTCAATCAGGTAGCGGCGGGTTATGTCATTTACGGGACTTCGACCATGCTGGTGTATACTACAGGCCATGGTGTGAACGGTTTTACACTGAATCCTGCCATCGGGACTTTCTATCTTTCGCACCCAAATATGCAATATGCCAAAGACGGAAGCATTTATTCGGTAAACGAAGGGAACTATATACACTTCCCACAGGGTGTAAAAGATTATATCAAATATTGCCAGTCTGAGGAAGGCGACCGCCCGTACACCTCAAGGTATATCGGAAGTTTGGTATCGGATTTCCATAGGAATATGATCAAAGGTGGGATTTACATTTACCCGACGAGCTCGAAAGCACCAAAAGGGAAACTCCGTTTGCTTTACGAATGCAATCCTATGGCGTTTATTGCAGAACAGGCCGGCGGAAAGGCTTCGGACGGATACAACCGTATTATGGAAATCAAGCCGACCGAACTGCACCAACGCGTTCCTTTCTTCTGCGGAAGCCTTAACATGGTGGAAAAAGCGGAAGAATTCATGGCCAAGTAAAACCATACCGTATCAATCTTAGTATTTTGCCTGTCGAAACAAAAGAACAATTATTCCGGCATTTTGAAAGCTATATCCCGCTTAGCGATTCCCTGAAAAAGGAATTGGAAGACAGGATTGCTTTCAGTACTTTCAAAAAAGGCCAGGAAATCCATAATGCCGGCAAAGTCTGTACGGAAAGCCATTTTATTTTCCAGGGGCTGACGCGTTTGTACTTTTTAAAAGACGGTAAGGAAATAACCGAATATTTCAGCAGTGAGGGCGAATGGGTCAATTCGCCCCGCAGCTTCACCCAAAGGACAACGGATATTTATTATATTGAAGCCCTTGAAACCACAGAAGTCTTTACCCTTAAAGTACAGGACCTGGTCTTCCTTTTTGATCATTTCCCGGAAATGGAACGTTATGCAAGATTGTCCATGAATACTGTTTTCGGTCATTTTTTAGAACGGATTACTTCTATGCGCTTTACTACGGCAAAAGAGAAATACGAGCATTTTTGCCATACATACCATGATATTTACCATCGGATCCCGTTGGGAATGATCGCTTCCTATTTAGGCATTACACAAGAAACATTAAGCCGGATCCGGGCGGAAAGATAGTTTTTGATATAGGTCAAAAATTAGGAACGTTTAATCCTTCAACTTTGTCAAAAAAAACAAAGCAATGAAAAAACTTCCAATTGTAAAGACCTTGTTCGTGGGCATCTTCCTGATTATTACCTCACAAACCTTTTGCCAGACCCTTTTAAACACTCCAAACATTGAAAGCCGGCTCTATCTTGGCAAAGGCGCAAACCAGCCGCTTGTGGTAGGCCTTGGCGGTTCTGAAGGCGGCAATGCATGGGCATCCGACCATTGGAAAAAGACAAGGGACCAGTTTATTGAAAAAGGATATGCCTTCCTGGCCCTGGGATACTTCGGATGCAAAGGGACTCCTGATACTTTAAATAAGATTGCACTCGAAGATGTCCACAATGCCATACTCGAAGCGGCAAAAAACATCCAGGTCAGCAAGCATAAGATAGCGATTGTCGGCGGTTCGAGAGGCGGTGACCTGGCATTGCTCCTGGCCAGCCATTACCCTGATATAAAATGTGTCGTGGCCCTTGTACCGAGCCATGTTTCGTTTCCCGGGCATACCAATCACTTTTCGACTTCCTGCTGGACGTATCAAAACAAGGAACTTCCTTTTGTGCCGTTAACGGAAGAAGCGGTCCCGGCATTGCTAAAAGGAGAATTGCGCAAGACATTTGAAACCATGCTCAAAGACAGTATTGCCGAAGAAAAAGCATTGATTAAAGTGGAAAACTGCAAAGGCCCGATTCTTCTGATGTCTGCGACGGAAGATGAAATATGCCCTTCTACGCCCATGTCTGAAAAGATGGCCGACCGGTTGAAAAGCAAAAAATTCAAATATGCATACAAACACATCGCCATAAAAGGCACGCATTCGGCACCTTTAGAACATTTCGATTTGGTTTTTACCTTCCTGGCTAAGAATTTCGCTAAGATACCCGGATAACCCTATCTGATTATAACACAACTACATACCGAAGAAACCAATCCGATAAAAACCACAGAAGCTCTCGAAAACGGGAGCTTTTTTATTGGTTTTTTAGGCATTCCTGTCATGCTGCAAAGGTGTTCAACGCTGATAATATTAGCAGTATTGAACATGGTTTTAGGGTGATATTTGGTAGTTGCCCCAAAGCAGGCTGCAATGGTACTGCACTCTAGCTGCACTCTAACTGCACTCTAAGTGCACTCTAAGTGCACTCTAGAGAAAATAATTTGGGGGTTGTGGTATGTTTTTTTGGAGAGGTGTAATTATGAGAAAATGTGTGGTTTTTGGGATGTGTTTCAGATTTATAAAAAAACTATCTTTGCTACAATCTGGGATACAAAATGGCGCTAATTTTTTCTAATGCAAAGCCCTGTAACATTAGCGGAAATATTTAACAACCTTATACAATATGAAAAGTCTTTTAATTTTATTTATATTTTCAACCCTTTCCGTTACTGCTCAAAAAACAGAAAACGCTCAAAAGATTTTTCTCGAAAATCTTGCCGTACTTGAAAAAGTTTCAAATGATGAAAATGAATCCATTGATCTAAATACTTTATATGAGGCAAGGAGTTTTCTGTTAAAAACAACTGGGATAAAATATGAATTAGAAAAAGATTTTGATATGCCGATCTTTCCACCAAAAGAAATCCTTAAAGCATGGCGAGATTGGTATGACAAAAATAGTGACAAGTTATATTGGGACAAAAAAACAAAAAGTGTAAAAGCACGGCAAGGTTAACAACACTAGCATTAACCGTAGTTTGACGCAATAACTCAATTGCTTTTTCCGTTGTCGGTTTTGAGTTGGGAAATTATCTTAGTCGGAAAATAAGCAATAACAAAGCCACTGCTGAGCTAAACAGCGGAATGTTAAAAACAAGAACGAGTATGACTTTCAAGGAAAAATCCAAACATTATTACGTTTTAGGGCAAGGAGCCATAGCTTTTAGCGCCATTAACTTTGAAGTTGACGGAAATATGACGGAAAACGGAAAAGAGATTATTCATGCATTTATTAATTTCCCGGAAGATTTTGATTTTGCCAGAAAATATGTTGGCGGGTATACAAATGACCACATAAACGAATTTGGACAAAGAAAGGTATTTAAAATTTATGATTTTGGGCCATACCCAATCGATCTGTTGGAAATGGAAGATTATAAAAAGATATCCGTTGAGGAGTTTGAGGAATTGGCGACCGAAATGTTATCAGACTATGATATCCCAGAACGAGAAATCAAATACTATGAGTTCATTGGAAAAGTAAAAAATGATTTTGAAGAAGTAAAAACAAACTCACATGAATTTTATCAATTACTTCCTGCGGATTGGAAATACAATGATTTAAGTCCATTTCACTTATCAAGTTACCTATGCGGATTTTCAATAAACCGAATGGATAAAATTTTAACTGTGCTGCAAATTGATGATGATTAAAATGCAACCGAGACACCGCCTCCTAAACACCCTCAAATCCATAAGCTAAAACCAGGATCCCCAGGGACTTGCCAAAAACAAAAAAAGCTCCCATTACTGAGAGCTTTTTTGTTGGTCTACTAGGACTCGAACCTAGAAAGGCTGCACCAAAAACAGCTGTGTTACCATTACACCATAGACCAATAATTCCTTATTGCGAGTGCAAATTTACCACAAATTTTAATTCTTGCAAGTTTTTACGAGAAAAAAATTAAAAATTTATTTTACCCTTTTGTTTAGCCAAAAAAATAGTTTCTTTGTATTGTAAAACATAAACCGAAAATTTCACATGTCTTTCAACTTTAATAAATGGAACACTGTTCTGGGATGGATCACTTTTTTTATAGCGCTTGCTGTATATTCGCTTACAGTAGAGCCTACTATGAGTTTTTGGGATTGCGGTGAGTACATTGCAACTGCTGCAAAACTGGAGGTTGGGCATCCGCCGGGAGCTCCTTTGTTCCAGATGATCGGTGCGTTTTTCGCCATGTTTGCGACCAATAAAGAGCACATTGCCCTGATGGTCAACATGATGTCTGTTTTCTCAAGTGCCTTTACCATCTTATTTATGTTTTGGTCCTCGACTATCCTGCTCAGGAAAATCATTGCTTCCTTTACAGATCAGGATGCCGGTCAGCCGAAGGAAATCAGCAAAAACAGTGCTATTGCCATTTTAGGAAGTGCCTTTGTGGGTTCTTTGGCCTTTACTTTTTCAGACAGTTTCTGGTTTAATGCCGTTGAAGCGGAAGTATACGCCATGGCTACTTTACTTATTGCCTTGCTGTTCTGGCTGGGATTGCGCTGGGAAGCCGACATGCACACGCCTCGCGGCAACAAGTGGCTGTTGGTGATTTCCCTTGTGGTAGGCCTTTCGTTCGGGGTGCATTTTATGGCCTTGCTAACGATTCCTTCTATAGGATTCCTGTATTATTTTAAAAACTACAGAAACATTACGATCAAAAGTTTCATTATTGCCAATATCGTGGTAGTAGCCGTGTTGCTTTTCATCTTCAAATTATTATTGCCGTGGACCATGACTTTCTTTGGTGCCACCGAAGTGTTTATGGTAAACAGCCTGGGCTTGCCTTTTGATTCCGGGACAATCTTTGCCACAATCGTACTGGTTACTTTCTTTTATTTCGGTTTGAAATACACCCGCGAAAAAGGGAAAGTGCTGTACAATACTTTAATCCTTTGCATATTATTCATCTTCATCGGTTTCTCAACATGGATGATGCTGCCTATCCGTGCCAATGCAAAAACGCCTATCAACGAAAACAACCCGTCTGATGCCCGAGAAGTTTTAGCGTACTACAACAGGGAGCAATACGGTGAGCAGAAATTATTCTACGGGCCGCAATTTTCTGATGCGTATGCCGGTTTGGATGAAAACAACCCGTATGTAGACGAAAAACCCAACTATGAAAGGGATTACAAAAAAGGAGAATATGTAATTGTAAACAATTATAAAAATGCCGGCCAGAATACCGATGACAAACAGAAGGCACTGCTGCCGCGTATGTGGAGCACCGAACATGCTGCCAATTATATGAAATTTACCAATGTCCTGACTTTCAGGGTCAAGGCCGAATATGCCGAAGAACAGGAATTGCTGCAAATCGTTTCCGAATTCAGGGCAGCCTACCAATCCGGAAAACTGGATGTGGAAGATTATGAAAAATTCCTTAAAACCTACGGAAGTTACCTGGATGTGGAAAAACCGACGACTCTGGACAATTTCACGTTTATGTTCCAATACCAGTTCGGATACATGTACTGGAGGTACCTGATGTGGAATTTCACCGGAAGGCAAAACGACAACCAGGGTGAATACGATCTAAAAGACGGGAATTGGATTAGCGGAATCAGTTTTATTGACGAAATGCGCCTGCCGTCCCAGAAAAACCTTCCGGCAGACTGGAAAAACAACAAGGGTAGGAACACGTATTTCTTTTTGCCATTTATCATTGGCCTTATCGGGTTTTTCTTCCATGCCAAAAAAGACATCAAGAGTTTTTATGTTGTGCTGGCTTTATTCCTATTTACAGGGCTTGCCTTGAAAATCTACCTGAACGAAAGGCCTTTTGAGCCAAGGGAAAGGGATTATGCCCTTGTGGGTTCCTTTTATGTATTTGCCATTTGGATTGGCATAGGTGTTTACGCGATTTACGATTTCCTAAAATCCTATATCACGCCAAAAATTGCCGCACCGGTAGCCATTACGGCCTGCCTTTTTGCAGCACCGATACTGATGGCTTCCCAAAACTGGGACGACCATGACCGTTCCGGAAAATATACGGCAACTTCGGGAGCTAGGGCTTATCTTGATTCGTGCGAGAAAAACGCTATCCTATTTACCATTGGAGACAACGATACTTTCCCATTGTGGTACCTTCAGGAAATTGAAGGCTACCGTACCGATGTGCGTATCGTGAACACCAGCCTCCTGATGACAGACTGGTATATCGACCAGATGAAAGCCAAAGCGTATGATTCCGATCCGGTGCCTATCTCGTTTACGCATAAGGATTATGTGGCCGGGACCCGTGACTATTTGATTTTTGACAAAACAACAGAAGACAGGCTCGATGTGAACAAATTCTTTGATTTTGTATCCAGCGATGATCCGAGGACATTAATCGAAATGAAAAACGGGCAAAGCATCCATTTCTATCCATCCAATAAAATCCGGATCCCTGTAGACAAAAACACCGTTTTGAAAAACAAGGTTGTAAATGCGAAATACCAGGATTCTATTGTCCCTTATATTGATGTGGATATCAAAGGCGATGCTTTGTATAAAAACAGGCTGATGATGCTTGACATTGTTAGGAACAACCATTGGAAAAGGCCTATTTATTTCTCTCCGGGCGCTTTCGCAGATGAAGATTATATCTGGATGAAAGATTACCTGCAATTGGACGGAATGGTCTACCGACTGGTTCCGATCAGGACACCGCTTCCTAAAGATGCCTACGGGTTTGACATGGGCAAGATCGATTCGGATATCATGTACAACAATGTCATGAAATGGACATGGGGCAACGGGGACAGTAAAGATATTTACCACGATCCGCAAACCCGTAAGGACTGTATTTCGTACAGGACGAACCTGACCCGACTGATGAACAAGCTGATAGAAGAAGGCAAGAATGACAAAGCCAAAAAGATAATTGAACTGGCCCTGGCCAAAATGCCGCTGGATTATTATGATTTCTACAGCATGGTCGATCCTTTCGCAGACGGTTATTACAAACTGGGAGAAAAGGAAAAAGCACGTCAGTTGCTTAAACAACTGGCCGCAAAATACCAGGACAACCTTAAATATTTCAGCGGAATAGCTGCCAGCGACCAAAACGATATGGGTGTTGATATCTTTACCAGCATTGAAAGGTACCGCGGCTTGCTCCACATCATGAAAGACAATAAGGACGATGCTTTCTATAACGAGCAAAAAGTTATATTCAATAGCTATAACAAACGATTCGAGCGTTTTGGCGCCGAAATGGAATAGCAGGAACACACAACAGGCTTTCAGGGTTTTACTTTGAAAGCCTTATTTTTACAGCATGGATTTCTACTGGATAAAAACGCCCGGCATTATCAAGCGATTGTTTAGCAATCAGGTTTGGGATATTCCCAATACATGTAATAAGATCTACCTTACTTTTGATGACGGCCCAACGCCTGAAGCCACACAATGGATTTTGGACACCTTGAAAGAGAACGGCGTATTGGCTACTTTTTTCTGCATTGGCCACAACATTGAGAAACATCCCGAAATATTCGATAAAATCATTGCGGAAGGCCACGCTATAGGCAACCATACTTTCAATCATCTGCAAGGCTGGAAAACGCGTACAAAAGACTACCTGGAGAATATTGCGCGGTGTGAGGAAAGAATCAGTGCAAAAATAAGTCCGGCTAACGGAAATAGCACGCAAAGAGAAAAACTGTTCCGGCCTCCTTATGGGAAGATAAAACCAGCGCAATCCAGGAAATTACAAGGTTTGGGGTATAAAATAATCATGTGGGATGTACTTACGGCAGATTTTGACCGAAACGTTTCACCGGAAAAATGCCTGGAAAATGCAACGCAAAAAGTAACTCCGGGAAGTATCATTGTTTTTCACGACAGTATAAAGACTTTTAAAAATACACGGTACGCCTTACCGGAAACCATAAAAATGCTAAAGGAAAAGGGGTTTGTTTTCGATGTGATCGGTTAGAGCTGTTCCTGGACCAGGTTGATGATCGTATTGGCATCCAATTCGCCTGACTGGCGCCACATCATCTGGCCTTCCTTATAAATCATTAAGGTAGGCAATCCTTTTATACGAAGTGCTTCAGCCAGTTCCTGATTCTTGTCTACATCAATCTTAATCACTTTGGCTTTATCTCCCAACGCTGCCGCAACATCTTTTATCACGGGATGCATCGATTGTGACGATTCATTCCAATCGGTGTAAAAATCGATTAAAACCGGCACTTGGGTATTTATAAGTTCTCCAAATTTTGACATAGTATAATATTTTATTAAACTTTGTTATACAAATATAGTGTTTTTACCCAATTATGCTAATTTTTCTCCCTTTTTTAAGCGTATCACCGTTATTTCCGGCATTATGCCCACACGTCCCGGATAAGCATGGAACCCAAAGCCTCTGTTCACATAGACATATCTTCCCATTTCCTCGTATAAACCGGCCCATTGCTTGTACATATACTGCGCCAGGCTCCATTTGAAATAACCCGGGATTTCAATACCGAACTGCATTCCGTGTGTATGCCCGCTAAGGGTGAGCTGGATATTCTTGTCGTGTTTCTTTACAATTTCTTCCCAATGGCTGGGGTCATGGCTCATTAAGACTTTGAATTCTTCCGGCGAAACACCTTCGGAAGCTTTGTCCAGGTTTCCTTTCTGCCCGAAATGTTTCCCCCAGTTTTCCACTCCGATCAAGGCAATCTGGTCGTCTCCCTTTTTAATCCTTATGTGTTCATTGAGCATCAGCTTGAAATCAATCTGGCGGTGCAGGTCTTTGATATCAAGGAAGTTCTTGGCTTTTTCCTCTTCCGAATTCCAGTCCAGGTAAGCGCCGTAATCATGGTTTCCAAGGATGGAAAACTTACCGAATTCCGGTTTTTTTAGCGTGTTGAAAATGTCTATCCACGGATGCATTTCTTCTGCTTTAGCATTGACGATATCTCCGGTAAACAATAGGATGTCCGAAGGCTGTTCATTGATCATGTTGACAGCATGGGCGATTTTCTCCGGGTCATCGAAACTGCCGCTGTGGATATCTGAAATCTGGGTAATGGTAAATCCGTCGAAGGCGTCCGGCAAATCCGGGAAAAAGATATCCTGTTTGAACACTTTGAAATTATATTTGCCTTTGGTCACACCGTAAATCAGGGATAAAAACGGGACTGCGGCCAAGCCTAATGCCATCTGGCTCACAAATTTCCTTCGGGCGGGCAAGAACGATTCGCTATTGTCATTTTCGATGAAATAACTGGCGGTCCCTGCTAAAAGGCGGATAATATCTTCCCCAAGCAATACTACCGAAATGACTATTTTTGGCAGGTATACCAGCAAAAACAGCCCCATCGTGAACAATGTTTTTTGGGTCTGGCCCACGTGTCGGTCAAACTGGAAAATAGAATAGGTTATGTATACCGCGATTAAAACACTGGCCGCCATATAAACCTGCAGCATCCATTTGGTTTTGACAATCGTCCTGAAAGCCTGAAAAGCGTAAAATTCAATCAATAACAGTATCCCTATTAAAATAGCAACTCGTAAAATCATTAGTTCCAAAAATTTTAAGCAAAATAACGAATATTCACCTTGGAAATTTCGTATTTATTAAAAATTTAACGCCGATGCAATTAAAAAAAGCCGGCAAAAAATGCCGGCCACCAAAAAAAGCCTTTTTCTCAATCTCCCTCAATAAATTAAGTAAAAGTGCAACTACTTATTTTTTAGCTTTTGTGTCTTCTGTTTTGGCTTCTGTTTTTTCAGCTTTGTGGTGCATTTTGCTTTTTTTCATTTTTACTTCTTTGGCCGGAGCTTTTTTGGCTGGCTCTGTTTGAGCATTTACCATGGCAGTTGTTCCTAAAGCTAAAACGGCTAACATCAATAATTTTTTCATGATTTCTAAGATTTAAATTGTTATTTGTTATGATTTACAGGTCAAAATTAGAATCCGAAAATGAAGATGAGATGAAGAAATCCCCAAGCCTGGTAATTTAACTTTTATTTAGGTTTTTGCCTCGGTGGGGAAAAGCAAGCGAAAGGAACTTCCTTTGCCAACTTCAGAAGTGGTGTCAATGGCAATATGATGGAATTGCGCGATACTCTTGGTAATGGCCAGCCCCAAACCCTGGCCTTCCTGGTTCAGGTCCATCCTGGTAAAGCGGTCAAAAACCTGCCCGATTTGCTCTGGTGTCATGCCGGGCCCGGTATCGGCGATAGTTATGGTGTATTGGTCATTTGCATACCCGTCGGAGAGGATTATCGTTCCGTTTGCAACATTGTATTTTATGGCATTGCCGATGATGTTGAAAAACATGACATGCAGCAAGGCTTTGTTTCCTTTTACGGCAACACTTTCCGCCATATTGAAATCAATACTGATATTTTTATTCCGGATGCGGTCGTCAAACTCCTCAATCAGTTCCAGCAGTAATTCCGTGAGATTGACTGTTTCATTGGCATGGTATTGATTATTTTCGATTTTGGAAACGAGCAGTAAATTATTGATGATCTTTTTTAGGACGTCTAGCGTTTTTAAAGAACTGACTACTTTATCGACCGCCTGATCGTCAAGGCTTTGGTTTTGGATCAGGTTTTCAAAACGGTTTTTCAGCAAGGCAATCGGCGTGAGCAATTCGTGGGAAACATTGGCAATGAATTGTTTTTCCTTGTTAAAAACCTCACGGATCCGGCCCATCATCAAATGAAGCCCCTGGTCCAGCTCTTTAAACTCGTCCGAATGGGTTTCCACGGCAGTGAAATCAAAAGATTCAGGATCGTTGATATGTTTGATTTTTGTATGGATGATTTTATGGAAAGGGCGCAGCAGATATTCGATAAAAACAGCCTCGGAAAAAAAAGTAACCACAATGGAGGCAATCAGGACAATGAAAATAAAAATCCTGATCACATACATCAGGTCTTCCATCTCGCTTAGGCTGTTCCCGATCTCGAGCCTGTAATAGCAGTTTTCATAGGCAAAATCAAAATACAATATCCGGTAATTGCTTTCTTCCTCTTCGATAATGCGGGTCTCGTTTTTATAAAAGGATTTAGGGCTGCCGGTGCCTTGCCCGATCTGGTACAATTGCAGGAACTCGCTATGCAGCGTAGAAAAACTGGCATAGGTTTCGGTGGTATCCTTGCGGATTAAAAAATCATTGATTTCTTCTTTATCCAGATGCTGGACAAATTTCTGCTTTTTCTCCAGGAGGCTTTTGTCAATATGGGAATACACTACTTTTTCGGCCAGCAACGGCAGCAGGAACCATAAGACCAAAATGATGATCAATTTGTTGATAACGCTGAAGATCGTAAGCTGGTGTTTGATTTTCATGGCTCTACATTAATGCGGTACCCTACATTGCGGACCGTTTCAAACCAATCCAGAGGAGCATGCTTGTCCAATTTTTTACGCAAATTCCGCACATGCACATCTATAAAATTGGAATCCGAATTCACTTCGAGTATATCGCCCCAAATATGTTCGGTAAGCTGCAGCCTTGTAATGACACGGTTTTTATTCAAGGCCAGGTATTGGAAAATGTCAAATTCCTTTTTGGTGAGGCTTATAATTTCCGAATCGTAGCTCACTTTATAATCCTGCAATTGAATGGTGAACCCATGTATTTCCAACTCATTTGCCGAAAAACCATGAATCCTCCTGATGATGGCATAAAGCCGCGCGCCCAGTTCTGTCAGGGCAAAAGGCTTGGTAAGGTAATCATCGGCCCCGAGCTGCAATCCGTCTATTTTGTCATTCAATTCGCCGCGGGCGGTAATGACGATGACGGCTATTTTGGATTTTTGCTTCCTTACGGCCTTCAGGACATCGAAACCACTGCCGTCGGGAAGCCCTACGTCCAAAAGCATGGCATCAAAATCATTGCTGTGCAGCTCTTCCAAAGCCATCTCGCAAGTATCCACCCATTTGCAGATATAACCCGCCCCGACAAGATAATCTGCTATCTCTGAGCCCAGTTCCCGGTGGTCTTCAACAATTAGGATGTTCATATTTTATTTTTGATTTCCGAAAAAACATACTCAAAGTAACAAAGAATGATCTCCATTTTGATTTTAATTAATTAAAATTTAACTTCCGTACAAACTTTAAAATGCGATTGCTTATTTTTACGTCCTAATTTTTCAGATCATGTCACAAAAACGTCTTTTTCTTTTAGATGCCTACGCTTTAATCTTCCGCGGATACTACGCTTTTATCAAAAACCCACGAATCAATTCCAAAGGGGTCGATACTTCAGCGGTTTTGGGTTTTATGAATTCGCTGATTGATGTGATCAAGCGTGAGAAACCGGATCATCTGGCTGTGGCATTCGACAAAGGCGGAAGTGCCGTACGTTCTGAAATGTACCCGGAATACAAAGCCAACCGAGATGCCACTCCGGAAGCCATCAAAATAGCCGTTCCGTACATCCAGGAAATATTGCGTGCCATGCACATTCCTATCGTTGAAGTGGCAGGATGCGAAGCGGATGACTTGATTGGGACTTTGGCAAAACAGGCTGAAAAAGAAGATTACCAGGTATTTATGGTTACTCCTGACAAGGATTTTGGGCAATTGGTTTCCGAAAATATTTTTATGTACCGCCCGGCCCGTCTAGGCAATGATATTGAAATTTGGGGCATCCCGGAAATACAGGCGAAATTTGAAGTCGAACATCCTCTTCAGGTTATTGATTTCCTTGGTATGATGGGCGATGCTGTAGACAACATACCTGGGCTTCCTGGCGTAGGGGAAAAAACAGCCAAGAAATTATTGGCGGAGTTCGGTTCTATGGAAAATTTATTGGCGAATACCGACAAGCTTAAAGGTGCCCTGAAAGAAAAAATCGAAGCCAATAAAGAACAAGGGATCCTATCCAAAAAACTGGCCACTATCCTACTCGACTGCCCTGTTACGTTTAATGCCGAAGCCTACGAACTCTCCAAACCGGATGTGGAAAAAACAGATGCGCTTTTTATGGAACTGGAATTCCGCCAACTCAAGACACAATTTGACAAGTTATTCGGTACCGGGAAAGAGTATGATGAAATCAACACGGAAAACGGAAGCTCTTCCTCATCGAAAAAGGCGGTAAAAAACGAAGACCAATTTTCGCTTTTCGACAGTGGTGACAGTGAAGTCCCTGACAGGCACAGCAGTTATTACAATACTTTGGAAAACACCAACCACCATTACGAGATCGTTCAGGGGAACCTGGGCATCCAATTGTTCCTGCAAACCTTACTGCAGCAACCTTCGGTTTGTTTTGACACTGAAACCACCGGGATTGATGCCTTGAATGCGGAGTTGGTAGGAATGTCCTTTTCGTTCGAAAAAGGAAAAGCCTATTACATCCCGTTCCCGGAAAACCAGGAAGAAACCAAAGCACTATTAGAAAAATTCGTGCCTTTTTTCGAAAATGAAAACATCGAGAAAATAGGCCAGAACATCAAATACGATTTAAAAATACTCGCCAATTATGGTGTTTCGGTTAAAGGAAAGGTATTCGATACCATGATCGCCCATTACCTGATCAATCCGGACATGCGCCACAATATGGATGTTTTGGCGGAAACGTACCTGAAATATTCGCCAAAATCCATCGAAACCTTAATCGGGAAAAAAGGCAAAAACCAAAAATCAATGCGCGATGTTCCCTTGGAAGAAATCAAGGAATATGCGGCAGAAGATGCAGACATCACTTTACAGCTGAAAGAAGTTTTTGTCGAGAAATTGGACAACACCGGGACCAGGAAACTCTTCGAGGAAATCGAAATCCCGCTGATTGAAGTCCTGGCCGCCATGGAACGCGAAGGAATACGCCTGGATGTGGGTTTTTTGAAATCGATGTCAAAAGATATGGACGTTGAAATAAAAGGCCTGGAGCAGAAAATATACGAAACCGCCGGCGAGAAATTCAACCTGGCTTCCCCAAAACAATTGGGTGAGATCCTTTTCGAAAAAATGAAAATCGGCGGAGCCAAACAAAAGAAAACCAAAACCGGGCAATATGCTACCGGAGAAGAAATTTTGAGTTACCTGGCAAACGAACATGAAATCGTAAGGCAAATACTCGACTGGCGCCAAATGGTCAAATTACAGAGCACTTATATCCTGGCTTTGCCGGAGCAGGTCGATGCCAAAACGCTACGGGTCCATACCGATTATATGCAGACGGTAGCCGCGACCGGGCGTTTGAGTTCCAACAATCCGAACTTACAGAATATCCCGATCCGAACGGAAAGAGGACGCCTGATCCGAAAAGCCTTTGTTGCCAAAGATGAAGACTATACGCTTCTTTCTGCCGATTACTCGCAAATCGAACTGCGTGTCATTGCAGCTGTGAGTGGTGAAGAAAACATGATCAAGGCCTTCCAGGACGGTGAAGATATCCACAGGAGTACCGCCGCAAAAGTGTTTAATGTTCCTTTGGAAGAAGTAACCAAAGAACAACGTAGCCATGCCAAAACCGTAAATTTCGGGATTATCTACGGTGTTTCCGCTTTCGGATTGAGCAATCAGACCAATCTCTCAAGAAGCGAAAGTGCTGCCCTGATCGATGCTTATTACAAAACCTATCCCCGTTTAAGGCAATACATACAGGAACAGATTGAATTTGCCCGTGATAGGGGTTATGTGCAAACCGTTTCGGGACGCCGCCGTTATTTAAAGGATATCAATTCTGCCAATGCAGTAGTCCGTGGTGCTGCCGAACGAAATGCGGTAAATGCACCTATCCAGGGAAGTGCCGCAGATATCATTAAAATCGCGATGATCAACATCCATAAAAAGCTGGTTGCTGAAAACTGGAAATCAAAAATGCTGCTTCAGGTACATGATGAGCTTGTGTTTGACGTCCACAACAGTGAACTCGAAAAAATACAACCTATGATTAAGCACGAGATGGAAAATGCCTTCACGTTGAACGTTCCGTTGGAAGTAGACCTGGGATTAGGAAAAGATTGGCTCGAAGCGCACTAGGAAAACATTTTTTAGTATATTTAGGCAGTAAATGAATTCATTTGGAAGCCCTAAAAACCATATTATACTTTTCTATTTTCAGGTATCCTTTAAAAATAGAGGAAATCCACAGCTATACAAACTATGCGGAGCTGTGTGACACGGAGAAGGAACTGCATCATTTGATTGAGGAAAGAATCCTGGTCAAGGTAGATGAATTCTATATATACGCACACGACCTGGCCAGCGTGACCAAAAGGCTCAAAGGAAATATCGAAGCAGGGAAAATAATGGAAAAAGCACGTAAAAAAGCTTCTTTTATAGCACAATTCCCTTACGTTGAAGCCGTTGGCATTTCAGGATCGCTGTCCAAAGGGTATTATGACCAAAAGAGCGATATTGATTTTTTTGTCATCACAAAGCCGGACAAATTGTGGCTCTGCCGGACACTACTGATGCTGTATAAAAAAATATTCCTGCTGAATTCCCGCAAATATTTCTGCATCAATTATTTCATTGCCACATCCAACCTTGAAATTGAGGAAAAGAACAGGTTTACCGCCACCGAGCTCAAAACCTTGATCCCAATGCAGGGAAAAACCGTTTTTGAAGAATTTTACCGTAAAAACCTTTGGGTCACAGATTATTTTTCAAAATTCGAAGCGGATATGTCCACCATTCAAAATACGGGCAAACCGGCTTTCACCAAAGCAATTGAATTTGCACTTGACAATCCTATTGGAGGATTTGCAGATGCCCTGTTTAAAAAAATCACCTTCCGCAAATGGAAATCCAAATTCCATTTTATGAAAGAGGAAGATTTTAAAATAGCGCTCAAATCGACCAAAAATATCTCGAAACACCATCCTTCTCATTTTCAGAAGAAAGTCATTTTGGCCTTAAACAGTAAAATTGAAGAAGTCAGAAGCAACTTCAACATCATCTTACCGGAAGAACATGCTTGATATCCTTTTTTCACATTCGTATTATTACAGGCTTGACCCGAAACAATGGAAGAACAAAACACCTTTTCCACCTTTAGGGACACTATATGCTGCTTCTTTACTGCGGGAAAACAGATATGAGGTTGATTTATTCGACACCAACCTGCTTAACGGCCCTTCCGAAATCCGGTTTGTGATACAAGAGAAAAAGCCCAAATACCTGGTCATTTATGACGATGGCTTCAATTATCTGACTAAAATGTGCCTGACCAACATGCGGGAAGCCTGTTTTGAAATGATCTGCCTGGGCAAGGAACAAAATTGCACCGTGATTGTCTGCAGTTCCGATGCTACGGACCATTATGGGAAATATTTGGAAAAAGGTGCCGATTTTATCATTCAGGGCGAAGGAGAAATGACGCTTTTGGAACTTATAAATTCCCTTGAAAAAAACGAATCGGTAGCCCTTATCCCCGGAATTGTGCATTCGGAGGAAAACCAGGTCAAAGTCCACCCGAAACGCAGCGTCCTCCAGGATTTGGACCAGTTGCCCTTGCCGGCCTGGGACCTGGTTGCCATGGAAGATTATAAAAATATCTGGAAACAAAGCCGTCAGGATTTTACCTTAAACATCGCCACCACACGGGGGTGCCCTTACAAATGCAATTGGTGCGCCAAGCCTATTTATGGGAACCGTTACCATGCGCATTCGCCGAAATACATAGCAGACCACATCCGCTATCTGAAAGACACGTTCGGGGTAGATCGTTTTTGGATGTGTGACGATATTTTTGGGTTAAAACCAAATTGGGTACAGGAATTCTATTCCGAATTACAGCAGCAAAACCTGAAGATACGGTATTACATCCAAAGCCGGGTTGACCTGCTCTTAAAAGAAGACACCATCGATGTGCTGGCAAAATCAGGATTGGAAGAGGTTTGGGTCGGTGCCGAAAGTGCTTCCCAAAAAATACTCGATGCTATGGACAAAGGCACGAAAGTAGCACAGATTTATGAGGCTACCAAAATGTTGAAAGCCAAAAATATCCGCGTCGCCTTCTTCCTGCAATTTGGCTACCTTACAGAGAACCAGTCCGATATACAAAAAACCATCGCCATGGTAAAAGAGCTGATGCCGGACAATATCGGTATTTCGGTTTCCTATCCGTTGCCCGGGACTTTGTTTTATGAAAAAGTCAAAAATGACCTAAAGGAAAAATCGAACTGGAAAGATTCAGATGACCTGGAAATGATGTTCAGAGGGACTTTCAAATCCGATTATTACCGGAAACTGCAGCGGTTCGTCCATAAGGAATACCGCAAAAGCCAGGGTTTCGTAAACTTAAAAACGATTGCCAGGAACCCGATGCACTTGTCTTTCCGGAAAATCAAATCCATTGCCAAATTAGCGTATTATATCCCAAGCGCTTTTGCCGATTCTTTGTATTTAAAAAAACAAGCCCATGAACGCTAGTTTTGACATAGCGGCTGCCAACTATGACAACTCTTTTACCCACACGGTAATCGGGAAATTACAGCGGAACCTGGTGTACCGTCACTTGAGGGGTATCTTGGAGGAAAACCGGATACAAAACATCCTGGAAATCAATTGCGGCACGGGCGAAGATGCCATTTGGCTGGCCAAACAAAACTATACGGTAACGGCAACCGACATTTCCCCTTTGATGGTTGCTGTTGCCGAGAAAAAAACCAACCTGGAAAACCTCAACTTCAGGCAAGTAGATATAAACCGGCTGCCCCAACCGTTCCCGGATGAAAAATTCGATTTGATTTTTTCAAATTTCGGTGGGCTCAACTGCCTTACAAAAACAGAATTGGGGCAATTTTTAAAAAACGCATCCGGCCTGCTTACCCAAAACGGGCAATTGGTTTTGGTCATCATGCCGAAAAACACCCTATGGGAACAGCTTTATTTTTTGGCGAAAGCCGATTTCAAATCCGTTTTCCGAAGGAAAAAAGAAAATGTCGTAGCCAATGTTGATGGCGAAAATATAAAAACCAATTATTTCAATCCGAAGGAAGTTACCCATTTGGCTTCGGCCGATTTCAGGATCAGACTGTTGAAGCCGATCGGCTTTTTCATACCGCCGTCCTATCTGGAACCTTTTTTCAGGAGCAGGCCCAAACTGGTTTCGGTTTTGCATTCGCTGGAAAATACCGCCGGAAAACATTCGTTTTTATCAAAATATGCCGATCATTATCTGATAACACTGCAAAAAAAATGAGTATCCTGTTTACACATGCTTATTATTTGTCCGATGACCCGAAGGAACAAAAAATAATGAAACCCTATCCGCCATTGGGTTTGTTGTATGTTTCGGCCTATCTGCTAAGCAAGGATATCCCCAATGATGTTTTCGACAGCACTTTTTATTCCCAATCGATGCAATTGGATTTCATCCTGGAAAAAAAACCGAAAGTCATTTCTATTTACACCAATTTGATGACCAAAATAGAAGTCGTCAAACTGATCAAAAAATTAAAAACGCAAACCTACGGCTTCCCTAAAATAATCCTGGGTGGGCCCGACGTGACCTTCAACCTGGAAAATTACCTGAAAACCGGTGCCGATTTCCTGATTATTGGCGAGGGCGAAGAAACCACACACGAGCTGTACACGGCCATTATGGCCAATGGTGATTTTTCGGCAGTAGCCGGAATTGCTTACCTGGAAAACGGAATCGTGGTAAAAAACCCCGAAAGGACTAAATTTAAGGAACTCGATGAGCTTCCGTTGCCCAACCGCGATGCTATCCCAAACGAGAAATACCTGGAAACCTGGAAAAACAACCATGGGGAAAGTTCCATGACTATTTCTACGCAACGCGGCTGCCCTTACACCTGCAAATGGTGCAGCACCGCAGTATACGGCCAGAGTTACAGGCGACGGCCACCGCACTTGGTCGCGCAGGAAATGAAAATGCTCAAGGATAAATACAATCCGGACGCCATTTGGTTTGTAGACGATGTTTTTACCATAAGCCACAAATGGCTGACCGCTTTCCATGAAGAAGTAGTCCGACAGGGCGCCCAAATCCGTTTTGAGTGCATTACCCGTGCTGAACGCTTAAATGATGAAATCCTGCGCTTGCTCAAGGAAGCCGGTTGTTTCCGTATTTGGATTGGTGCCGAAAGCGGTTCGCAAAAGATCATTGATGCCATGGACCGGCGCGTGGATATAAACCATGTCAAAAAAATGATCCAGAACACTAACGCACTGGGAATTGAAACCGGAACCTTTATCATGGTAGGCTATCCGGGGGAAAAGGAAACGGACATACTCCAAACGATACAATATCTCAAGGAAGCCGATCCTACTCATTATACCATCACCATTGCGTATCCTATAAAAGGGACTTCCCTGTATACTGAAATTGAAAATCAAATTACCAATAAACCTGATTGGGAAACTTCAACCGACAGGGAAATTGATTTTAAGAGAAACTACACCCGGAAATACTATGATTATGCGGTTTCCAAAGTGGTTAACGAAGTGGAATTCCATCGGGAATGGAAGAAAAAACACCGTCCGGATATTGCAAAAATGCTGAAACTGAAAATCAAATCCGTTTTGGCCAGTTCTTTAATGCTAATCAATAGGTAAGATTTTGGAAATCAAATTACAGTATCTTCGTTATTTCTCTCCGGTTTTGCTTTGGATGGCACTCTATTACGGATTTTCATTCGATGGGCTGTACGGGCAGGATTCCTATGAATACCTAAGGTATACTGAAGCCTTGAAAACTTTTATGGAAACAGGAAAAGCGCCCGGAGATTATTTTTGGGGTGTTTATTATCCGGTTTTCGGTAGTCTTTTGAGTTTCATCATTCCCAATACAAGCATTGCCTTGCAGCTGGTTTCGATCCTTTCACTTGGGATTACTTCGGTTTACCTCGAAAAAACCATCCGATTGGTTTACCCCGAAAACACGAACGGCCCTATTCCTTTCTTGTGTTTTACGCTGTCACCCATAATCCTTATCCATGGCTTGTTGGCCATGTCTGACCTGTTGGCCTGTTGTTTTACGACCCTTGGCGTTTATTCCTTTTTGCTTTTTATGGAAAAAAACAACAATAGGAATTTTATCTTCGGCTCTGTTTTGAGTGTTTTGGCACTGCTCACACGTTATGCTGCCGGCGTAATCTTGATCCCCTTTTGCCTGGCCGCGTTTGTCCAGCTGATTAGGAATAAAGGATATCTTTCTCTTTTATTTTCGATGTTGGCAGCCGGTTGGGTTGCCCTGCCGCATATTGCCATCCGTTCCCAAAACAGCTTGCAGTTCCTGTCCCATCAGTGGTTGCGGTCCTGGTCTTTTCTAAACCTGTTCCGAAGCGATTTCAGTACAATCGATGGTGAAATGCACAACCGTTATAGCAACCTGGTATATGCCTTTTTCAACTTTTTCCATCCATCCTTCTTGTTTTTTGGGGTTTTACTGCCCATCGTTTTATTTAAACACGGTAGCCTGAAATTCCATAAATACCAAAAAATACTGCTGGCCTCCATCCTACTATATGCTTTTTTCCTGGGTGGTATTCCCTTTCAAAACAAACGCTTCCTGATATTGTCTTTCCCGTTAATCATTGTTTTTCTTTTCCCATTATTGAAAGAGTTGTTTGCGATTGTAAAAAACCAGAAAACCGTCTTTTATCTTGTCCTGCTGTTACAGCTTTCCCTAGGGTTTTATTACGGAAGGCCTTTTTACGAAAGGAACACATTGGAAAAAAACATTGCAAATGAAATCAGGCCATTCGAAGGAAACACGCTATATTCCTTTGATATTGACATTGCTTTGAAAAACAGGAAACTGGATTTTAGGTACAAAAGCTTATGGAAGGAAAAACTTCTCGATTTTGAAAAAAATGCCTTACTTTTAGTCAACGAAAAACAACTTAAAAAGCAATGGAAAGGGAAGAATCCGTGGCTTAATTGGGAAACCGCAAAAAAGGACTACCAATTAGAAAAACTGCAAAACCTTCCCGGGGATTTCAATTTGTACCGTATTGTCAAAAAAAAATAACCATATCGTAATCCTGACGCCGGGTTTTCCTGAAAGTGAAGCCGATACCAGCTGTATTCCGGCATTGCACCTCTATGCAAAAGCTTTACTTGATTATACCGGATATGAAATTACTGTTGTTTCCTTTCATTATCCGAAGAAAAAATCAGCTTATACCTGGAATGGCATCCAGGTGTACACTTTGGGAAGCAGCCCTTTTATTTCTAAAATAATGCTTTGGCATAAGGCCTACCGGTTTTTAAAACAGCTCAACCGTGAGAAACCGATTACTGCCTTACACAGTTTCTGGCTGGGCGAGTGTGCTTTGGTCGGGCATTGGTTTTCGGTAAAAAATAAGACAAAACATATCGTAACCTTAATGGGCCAGGATGCTTTGAAAGGAAATAAATATGTCGGGATATTACCTTTGAAGAAGATGGAACTCATTACGCTTTCGCCATTCCATCAAGGTGTTTTCCACAAAAATTACAACGCCCGGACAGCTATTATCCCCTTCGGGATCAATCCGGATGATTTTAGCCCGTCGGAAAGCAAAACCATTGATATTATCGGCATTGGCTCCCTGATTCCCTTAAAGAACTACATGCTTTTTATTGAAATCATTGCCGAAATAGCCAAGGAAAAACCAATCAAAGCCATTATCATTGGTGATGGGGTTTTACACAACGAATTGCAGGAAAAAATACAGTTGCTTCATTTGAATGATATTATTTTACTGAAAGGGAAATTGAGTTATAAGCAAACCATGCATTACCTGGCCCAATCCAAAATTTTATTGCATCCCAGCGAGTTTGAAGGTTTTGGGATGATTTTTGCCGAAGCGCTGCAAAGCAAAACGATGATCGTGTCCAAAAAGGTGGGCAGTGCCGCTGAATCTCCAAACTGGATCATAGCCCATACCAAAAATGAAATGGCTGAAGCCTGCCGCAAATTGCTTTCGGGATCCTTTTCTGAAGCCGGGAAAAATACTTTTTTACTAGAAAAAACGGTACAACACTATCAGGACATATATGATCACTAAAAGTAAAATAAAAGCAATAATCAGCTGTGTACCTGACAAATACCGAAAGAAACTCTTGCCTTTTTTCGGATTTTCGCTCAGCAATGTCCTCCTGGATTTAGTATCTGTAGCGTATCTGCTTCCTTTTCTGATGCTCGCCATCGATACGCAGTCCAAATTCGGGAACAAATACCTGCAATTCCTGTTTCAGAAAGAACACCTGGTTTTAAGCATAACCTTGCTGATTGTTTTTTTTATGGCGAAGAATATGGTCAGCATTCTGTTTATAAATTACCAAAACCGGTTGATTTATGCTATTTCTTCGGAAATTTCAAAAAAATACACCGAGCTTTTTATTCATGGCAATTATCTTTTTTACCAAGATCAGGACAAGGGCGACATCATCAAAAATACGATTGAAGTCCCCAATAATTTTGCCAATAATGTATTGCTTTCCTTAAACACTATTATTTCCGAAGGCATTATTATCGTCTTCGTTTTGGGAGCGGGATTCTTTTTATTTCCAAAGATTACAACATTTGCCCTACTGTTGTTTATTGTTGCATTCCTTGTTTTTTATGCCTTCCGGAAATTAAAGAAAGTACAGAAAAGCCTTTCCTCCGATTACAGGAACAATGTAAATTTCCTGCTGGACCTGATCAATGGTTTTTTTGAAATTAAAAGTGCGGCGCAGGAAGATGCTTTTTTGGATAAATTCAATTCTTCTAACAAAAAACTGAACAAAACCTATGCTTTCCTGACTACCCTAAAGAATTCAAACGCAAAATACCTCGAAATTACCATTATAATCGTCTTGAGCTTTTTGGTTTTCTACCTGGTTCACAATCCGGATGAAAACTCCAGGAATGTCCTGCTGGTTTCCTTTATGGCATCGGTTTTTTTTAAGGTGATTCCTTCGCTGAACAAATTGATTATTGCCGGTTCCAGCCTTAAATCTTATGATTATACCATCGAATCTATACTGAAAAATACCGCAACGGATGCAAAATCAGTTTCCGATACCTTAAAAATCAATTTTGAGAACCAATTGGAAATTGACAGCCTATCTTTCAGTTATTCGGCTGAAAACAAACTGATTTCAAACATCAACCTCCAAATAAGCAAGGGAGAAATCATTGGCATTACCGGAAGGTCCGGAACAGGGAAAACCACATTGCTGCATATTTTGCTGCAACTTATCGATGCTGAATCCGGCACCATTACCCTAGACGCCAGGAAAATAACCCCGGAAAACAAAAATGCGTATTTAAACCTGATTGGCTATGTGACCCAGGAACCTTATATTTTCAATGGGACCATTTTGGAGAATATTGCCATCGGCCAAAAAGAAAGCGAAATCGATTTTAAAAGAATTGAAACCCTTACAAAGGCGGTCTTTTTTGATAAGATCATTCAAAATTCCCCAGAAGGTATTTACTCTCCGACGGGCAATAACGGGCAAAAATTATCGGGAGGGCAAAAACAGAAACTGGCCATTATCAGGGCTTTGTATACGAATCCGCAAATTTTGATCCTGGATGAAGCTACAAATCAGCTCGATGAGGAAAACGAAATCAAAATCCTGAATTACATACAGGAGCTGTCCAAAAAAGAAAAACTGACGGTAATTCTTATTTCGCACGATACCAAAACCTTGGGCTATTGCGACACCGTATATCAATTGCAAAAAGGAAGTTTACATGAAGTTTAGTATTGTCACCATAACCCATAACAGGGCCCATTTGATTGCGGAAACCATCCAAAGTGTCCTGGACCAAACCCATACGGATTTTGAGCATATTATTATTGATGACGGGTCTACAGACAATACGGAAGCTGTTGTAAAGCAATTCAATGACAGCCGGCTCCGGTATTACAAATATGAAAAACGCAAGAACAGGAGTGCTGTTACCAATCGCGGCCTCCATCTTGCCGGAGGTGATTTTATTAGTGTCCTGGATTCTGATGATATCTGGGCAAAGGACAAGCTGGAAACCATAAACACTATTGTAACTAAAAATCCGGCTATCGGTTTTGTTATTCATGACGCTGCCGCTTTCCCTAAAAGCGATACTTCGGATATTGTTTTTTTTAACTATAAAACAGGTTTTTCGGGAAATGCGTTACCAGAGTTACTACAAGAAAAAATCCTTGCCTTATCAACGTATACCATTAAAAAAGAAACACTTGCAGAAATTGGTTTTTTGGATGAATCCATGATTGACGGCAAACTTGATTTATATTTAAGGGCCGCTTCAAAGGTTCCTTTTTATTATTCGGCAAAAAAACTGGCATTCATAAGGAAACACGATCAGAATATTTCAAAAAAAAGGAATATGGATCATTATGATGATTATTTCAAAAGCATTGGCAAACTAAAAAAACGCGGAATTATTTCTTCTGTAAAACATGCCGGCTTGAGCAGCAAAATGTACTCCAAAATTGCTTACATTTATCACAGGCAAAAAGAATACCGGCAGGCAAAGGAAAATTACCGGTTGAGTTTCCAATCCATGTTTTTTTGCTATTCCGGTTTTAAATCGTTTTTGATGTATCTGAAAATTAACGTAATCAAATAAGAGTTGTCCCAAAACAAAACCATCATATTCAATCCAAGAAGTGCCAATGGAAAGCATCGCATCCCCAATTCCATTTTACAGGTGGGCGCTTCCATCCATGGCAAATACAGTTATGTCTTTGTGGATGGCAACCTGGAAAACGATCCCTGGGAAACAATCCGGAACTATTTAAAAACAGGAGAATTCAAATACTTTGGTTCTACAGTCATGCCCGGGCCGCAATTGCGCCAGGCGATTCCTTTCACCAAAAAAATAAAAGAAGATTTTCCAGGCATTGTAACTGTTTGGGGTGGTTATTTTGCCTCCAATCAATATAAGGTTGCCCTTCATTCGGGTTATGTGGATTATATCATCAACGGCCCCGGCGACACGACTTTCCCGCAGTTGATACACGCATTGGAAAATGGCCGGGACGAACAATTGGAAACGATAAAAAACCTTATTTTCAAAAACAAAAAAGGGGACATCATAAAAACCGCAGTCGAAGCCCTGCTCGACCAGGATACATTGCCACGTTTCCCGTATGATTACCTAAATTCATTTTATCCCGTCAGGAATTACCTGGCCAAGACTTTTATGGGGAGCAAAACCCTTTCCTACCATTCCAGCATGGGCTGTCCTTTTTCGTGTTCTTTTTGCGCTGTGGTCCCTATTTTCAATGCCAAATGGAAAGGGATGTCTGCGGCAAGGATTTATGAGGATGTGAAATATTTTAAAGAAAATTTCAATATCGACGCCATAGAATTCCACGATAATAATTTTTTCACTTCCAAGAAAAGAGTCCTGGAATTTTCACACTTAATCATGGACGACAACATCAGTTATTGGGGCGAAGGCCGCATTGACACCATCAACATGTACAGCGATGATGATTTGAAACTGATGCGCAAAGCCGGTTGCAAGATGATTTTCCTGGGTGCCGAAACCGGTAACGATGCCGTGTTGAAACAAATGAACAAAGGCGGTACGCAATCTGGCCAGATGATTAAGGATTTTGTGCTCCGGATGAAGAATGCCGACATCATACCCGAACTGTCTTTTGTTTTAGGCATGCCGGCCAAAACCGAAAAAGAAGTATACGACCAAATCCTCTGGGACATCAATTTTATCAAGGAGATAAAAACGATCAATCCTGATGCGGAAATCATCATTTACCTTTTCAGTCCGGTTCCTACCGAAGGTTCCGATTTATACAAACAAATACTCGATGCCGGTTTTTCGTTTCCCGAAACACTCGAAGAATGGATTTCGCCTTCCTGGGAAAATTTCGACCTGAGGAAAAATCCGCTCACGCCTTGGCTGAAACCTTATATGATCGATACCATTAAAAATTTCGAAACAGTCCTTAACGGCTATTACCCAACTGTTTCCGATTTCAGGATACGCGGTTACAAAAAGCAGTTGCTTCAAGTGGTTTCCGGATTCCGGTATAAAACCAATTTTTATCATTATCCTTATGAAATCAAGGCTTTGCACAAAATATGGAAATACCGCCAACCGGAAATTGAAGGATTTTATTCGGAATAAATGAGAAAACTGGTTCAGAAAATAATTAGTCCTTTCCTGAAGAAAACAAGTACCCTTTACTTGTCCAGACCAAGGAAATACAAATATAAAGATCTTTGTGTTTGGGTAGAACCTTCCGTTTTCCCACCTTTTATAACCATCAGTACAAAACTGCTCCTGGAATTCCTGGAAACACTTTCCCTGGAAAAGAAAACTTTTTTGGAATTAGGGTGCGGATGTGGCATCATTTCTATCCTGGCGGCCAAAAAAGGAGCAAAAACCACTGCTTCAGACATTAACATGATTGCTTTGGAAGCCTTGCGGAAAAATGCAAAAGACAATGAGACCCAGATAGAAATCCTGTATTCGGACCTGTTTGATGGTTTACAACACAAGTCCTTCGATTGTATTGTCATCAATCCTCCTTATTACCCCAAAAACCCGGATTCGGTAGCGGAAAAAGCCTGGTTTTGCGGCGAGCATTTCGAATATTTTGAAAAACTCTTCGCCCAGCTTCCTGATTTTACCACCCAAAAGAATGAAGTGTATATGATTCTTTCGGAAGATTGCAAAACAGATGTTATTTTTGCTATCGCGGAAAAAAACGGGCTTGCGGCAAAATGTATTCTGGAAAAAACCGTTTTTAAGGAAATCAATTATATTTATAAAATCAGTAAAACACGCAACTTTACAAACCCAACATTATAAACAACCATGAAAAAATCCATCTTATTATTCATTTTTGCGTTATCCGTTACGGTTTCTGCCCAGCAAAAGACCCGTTTCAACAAAATAGACAGCTTGCTTACCTTCCTGAGTGCCAACAATAAATTTATGGGCCAGGTTAGCATCCGCGAAGGCGGGAATACGGTTTTTGAAAAAGCCTATGGCTATGCCGATGTGGAAAACAACCTAACGGCCAATGCAAAGACAAAATACAAAATAGGCTCGATCACTAAAACTTTCACTGCAGTGATGATCATGCAGTTGGTGGAGGCGAAAAAACTGAAGTTGGACACCAAGCTTTCCAAATTTTACCCTCAAATAAAAAATGCAGACAAAATAACCATCCACGACCTGTTGCACCACCGGACCGGAATCATCGATTTCCTGAACGGCGACAGCACTGTCAATATGCTTGAAGAAGTAAGCAAAGAACAAATGATCGCTAAAATTGCCGCTTACGAACCTTTGTTTGAACCGAATTCCAAATTTGAATACAGCAATTCGAATTATTATTTGTTGGGAAGGATTTTGGAAGATGTAACCAAAGAAGATTATGCCACCAACCTATCGGAACGCATCATCAAAAAGGCGCAGCTCCGGAATACCGTTGTTTCTGACAAGGCGGACCTGGCCAGGAATGAAAGCCATTCGTATATTTTTTCCGACAACAAATGGAATCTAATCCCGGAATGGAATATGTCACAGGCTTTTGGTGCAGGGCATATTTCTTCGACAGCATCGGACCTGACCTTATTTATGAATGCCCTTTTTAATGAAACGCTGCTCAAGAAATCAACACTCGACCAAATGACCAAACTGGAACAGTCGTATGGAAAAGGGCTGATGACTTTCCCTTTTGGGGAACGCAAATACTATGGCCATACCGGAGGGATTGAAGGTTTCCGTTCGGTCGTGGGCTATTATCCTTCCGATAAAGTAGGGGTTTCCTTAATTGTAAACGGTGATAATTACAACCGAAACGACATTATGATCGGTATTTTGAGCATTTATTATAAGATGCCTTACCAATTCCCTAATTTAGTCACTTTCAATGTAAAACCGGAAACACTCAGCAGTTACCAGGGAATATATGCTTCGCCGCAGCTTCCGATGAAAATCACCATTAAGGTCGAAAAAGGGGAATTGACTGCTCAGGCTACCGGCCAGGGTTCCTTCACGTTAAACCCGATCAGTGCTACGGAATTCGTTTTTGACCCGGCCAGTATAAAATTGATTTTTAACGGGAAGAACATGACCTTAAAACAGGGCGGAGCCGAATATCTTTTTACCAAAGAGTAAATCGATTTACGCAAATTTAGTATCCGCTTGACAATCAATACACAAAATAATCCAATCGCTATTTGTATAATAAATATTTATTTGTACTTTTGCACTCCCTTTATTGGGAATGGAATGTTTAATTAAAAATAATTATTGTGAACACATTAAGCTACAAGACAATGTCAGCAAACAAATCTACTGTTACTAAAGAGTGGATTGTTGTAGATGCTGAAGGTCATAACTTAGGGCGTTTATCTTCAAAAGTCGCTATGATTTTAAGAGGTAAATACAAGCCGAGTTATACACCGCACGTGGACTGTGGAGATAACGTAATTGTTATCAATGCAGAAAAAATCAACCTTACAGGTAACAAACTTGACGAGAAAACGTACATCCGTCACACAGGTTACCCAGGAGGACAAAGAAGCTTGACTGCTAAAGTAATGCAACAGAAAAACCCTGCATTATTAGTAGAAAAAGCGGTAAAAGGAATGTTGCCTAAAAACAAATTAGGAGCTGAACTTTTCAGAAATCTAAATGTTGTTGTTGGTTCAGAGCACAAACAAGGCGCTCAAAAACCAAGAACAGTTAACCTAAACGATCTAAAATAATGGCAGTTATTCACAAAATCGGTAGAAGAAAAACCGCAGTTGCCCGTGTATACGTTTCAGAAGGAACTGGAACTATCACTGTAAACAAAAAAGCATTTGCAACTTATTTCCCTACAGCAACTTTACAGTACAAAGTTTTACAACCAATGACATTGACAGAAAATGTTGAGAATTTTGATGTAAAAGTAAACGTATACGGTGGTGGTTCAACAGGACAAGCTGAGGCTGTTCGTATGGCTATCGCAAGAGCAATGTGTGAAGTTGGAGAAGGAAACAGAGCAATCTTAAAACCTGAAGGATTATTAACGAGAGACCCAAGAATGGTTGAACGTAAGAAATTCGGTCAGAAAAAAGCTCGTAAGAGATTCCAATTCTCTAAACGTTAATATTTATTTATTATTAAAAAACTCAAGTTATTGTTGCTCTCCTACCGAGGTAGGAATTAGTTTAGCATCTAAATGGTTAAGACCTGATTTCCAATCGCTACTTAATCATTGCTAATTCAACAGAACGTAAACTATTACAAAATGGCAAATAAAGTAGAAGTTAAAGACTTACTAGAAGCAGGTGTTCACTTCGGACACATGACTAGAAAATGGGATCCAAACATGGCCCCTTACATCTATATGGAGCGTAATGGTATTCACATTATCAATCTATATAAAACTGCAGCTAAAATCGAAGAAGCTAATGAAGCTTTGAAAAAAATCGCTGCATCCGGTAGAAAAATACTTTTCGTAGCTACCAAAAAACAAGCAAAAGACATCGTAGCTGAAAAAGCTGCTGCCGCTAACATGCCTTACATCACTGAAAGATGGCCAGGTGGTATGTTGACAAATTTCGTTACTATCCGTAAAGCCGTTAAGAAAATGGCTTCTATCGACAGAATGAAAAAAGACGGTACTTTCATGACTTTGTCTAAAAAAGAACGTTTACAAGTTGATCGTTTACGTGCAAAATTAGAGAAGAACTTAGGTTCTATCGCTGATATGTCAAGATTGCCTGCTGCATTATTCGTAGTGGACATCAAAGCTGAACACATCGCAATTAAAGAAGCTCAAAAATTAAACATTCCAGTTTTCGCAATGGTTGATACGAACTCTGACCCACGTCAGGTAGAGTATGTAATCCCTGCAAACGATGATGCTTCTAAATCAATCGATAAAGTTTTATCACTTGTAACTGCTGCTGTTATCGAAGGTCTTGCAAACAGAACTTCCGATAAAGAAGAAGGTAAAGGTGACGAAACAGTTGCTCAGGTTGAAGAAACAGCTGCACCAGCAGTTGAAGCTGCAACTCCTGCAACTGAAGAGTAAATCATAATTTCCAAATCATTTATTTCTTGCTCCAAAAAATCAACACTTTTGGATATTGAGATATTTGATTTGGATTTTTTTTAAAATCAGGATTAAAATTTAAACTTATACAAAATGGCAAATATCACTGCTGCAGACGTAAACAAATTAAGAACCATCACCGGTGCCGGTATGATGGATTGCAAAAAAGCATTAGTTGAAGCTGATGGGGATTTCGATTTGGCAATTGAGAACCTTCGTAAAAAAGGACAAAAAGTAGCTGCTAACCGTTCAGACAGAGAATCTACTGAAGGAGCTGCTATTGCTGTTGTAAACGCAGACAAAACAGCTGGTGTGGTTATCACATTAAACTGTGAGACTGACTTCGTAGGTAAAAATGAAGGTTTCGTGAAATTAGCTACAGACTTGGCTAACCAGGCGTTAAACTATACTACTAAAGAAGAATTATTGGCTTCTGATTTCAACGGAATTACTGTGGCTGAGAAATTAATCGAGCAAACAGGAGTTATCGGAGAGAAAATCGAGATCGGTTCTTTCGAAAGATTGGAAGGTCCTTTCATCGGGTCTTACATCCACGCTGGAAACAAAATCGCTACTTTGACTGCTTTGTCAGCTAACGTTGCAGGTGGAGAAGAAGCGGCAAGAAACGTTGCTATGCAAGCTGCTGCTATGAACCCAATCGCTTTGGACGAGGCTGGAGTTGATGCTTCTATCATCGAGAAAGAAGTTGAAATCGCTAAAGACCAATTGCGTCAGGAAGGTAAACCTGAAGCTATGTTAGACAATATCGCTAAAGGGAAAATCCAACGTTTTTACAAAGACAATACTTTGGTAAACCAGGATTATATCAAAGACGGTTCTATGAGCGTTGCCGGTTACATCAAAACTATCGATGGTGGTTTGACTGTTACAGGTTTCAAAAGAGTTGCATTAGGATAATATTCCTTTTTCATATCATAAAAAAATCCCGGGTATTGCCCGGGATTTTTTGTTTTGGGGCTTGTCTGTATTGTAACAGGTGCTTCATCAAACAGTGCAGTCCCGAATTCAAACATTGCAAACGCTTCTTTTTATGCTGCAGGTGCTCATTCAAACAATGCAGGCTCGAATTCAAACGTTGTAGACGCTTCTTTTTACGCTGCAGGTGCTTATTCAAGCACTGCAACCTCTAATTCAAACATTGCAGACGCTTCTTTTTACGCTGCAGGTGCTTATTCAAACAATGCAGGCTCGGATTCAAACGTTGCAGATGCTTGTTCAAACAATGCAGCCTCTAATTCAAATAAATTGCAGTACTTATTCTTTCATCATCCTGAATTCAATACAATTGACCTGACGAAACTGTGGACTGGTGGCTCCAAAAATACTTCTTATGTATAATTTCACCTCTTTGGCTGTTTGCACTAATCCTGTAGAGGCATCATAAAGTGCATGGTTTCTACGGATCATGGCATTGCTATATTGGGTATAAGCATCTGTTAAGTCTTTGTTTACCCTTTTCATACTTTCAAACTTCATCCGCAGTGATGTCAATTTTAATTCCATTTCATTAGGGTTATACACCGGATTCTGTTCCAACACTTGCAATAAATTTGCGAAATGATCTATAAAACGATCGAAGGATTGCTGTGCAGTGGAAATTCTTTTAATGTCTTCCCCTGTTGCTTCTTCTTTAATTTTTTTGCTACTGCGCCCCTGTATCTTTTTCTGTATCGAATTTACATCGTCAATGGCCAATTTATCGGCTCCGGACACCATAAAAGCACTCAACACTTTGGTAGATAATCTTTTCAGGTCGTCGAATTCGTTGCGGCGGTTGTTTGTAGCGATATCAAAACCGGTTTTATCTGTTTTGACCTGGTACAACCTGTCTAGTGATCTTTGGTATTGATTAAGCATACTAACAATCTTTAAATTTTCTTTGGAAGGATTGTAGGTGGATCCGTATCCTTCGCAAAAGGAAATTAGATCTTGAAAATTGGCAACGTTCTTGGCATGGCCGGTTTCACTCATTGATCGTTTCTTTTTTGTGCTTTGCACAGTTACATTTGCATTCATTTTTTTACTTTTTTTATAATTAATGGGGTGCAATGTAATTTAAAATCATATATAAATTCTTACATTATTGCATTTTGGGGAAAAGCAATGAGGGGTGTAGAGGGAGATTTAGTTAGAGCTATTGGGGGGTTTTTCTTTTCTTCTTTTCTTTTGCTTTAATGCAAACCGAAGCATGAGGTTCAATGAACACCGATGAAAATAAATTACGGTGAACTAAAAGAAACAAAAAATCAAGCCTGATTGTTTTTTACAAAAGGGCAAAGTGGAAGGCTTGGTAAGATTATAGAGATCCCTCCTTCGTCGGGATGACAAACGTTAAGGTGAAATATTGTGCATAAAGTAAAGCTATCGTAATCTTGTCATGTTGACGAAGGAAACATCTTTGTTAGTTTTTCTTCTTGTACTTTGTCTTGATGCAAAGTACCAAAAATCAAGCCTGCAAAAAGAAAAGCGCAAAAACTACCTCGAAGCACCGCTCCGCGTTCCGAACCGCTCGTCATGCTTCCTCGTCTTCGCGGAACGCTGCCGCTTCATGATTTGTTGTTTTCTACGGATTATGCTGTGAGGGGGCCATGGATGGCGTGGTAAGATTGGGGAGATCCCTCCTTCGTCGGGATGACAACCGTTAAGATGAAATATCGTGCATAAGTAAAGCTATCCGCAATCTTGTCATGTTGACGAAGGAAACATCTTTGTTAGTTTTTCTTCTTGTACTTTGTCTTGATACAAAGTACCAAAAATCAAGCCTGCAAAAACAAAAGCGTAAAAACTACCTCGAAGCGCCGCTCCGCGTTCCGAGCCGCTCGTCATGCTTCCTCGTCTTCGCGGAACGCTGCCGCTTCATGATTTGTTGTTTTCTACGGATTATGCTGTGAGGGGGCCATGGATGGCGTGGTAAGATTGGGGAGATCCCTCCTTCGTCGGGATGACAACCGTTAAGATGAAATATCGTGCATAAGTAAAGCTATCCGCAATCTTGTCATGTTGACGAAGGAAACATCTTTGTTAGTTTTTCTTCTTGTACTTTGTCTTGATACAAAGTACCAAAAATCAAGCCTGCAAAAACAAAAGCGTAAAAACTACCTCGAAGCGCCGCTCGTCGTTCCTCCTCGACTATGCGGAACGGTGCCGCTTTGCTTCTGCGTTGTTTTTTATGCTTTTCTTTTTAAGGGCGTGGTAAGATTATAGAGATCCCTCCTTCGTCGGGATGACAACCGTTAAGATGAAATATCATGCATAAATAAAGCTATCCGCAATCTTGTCATGTTGACGAAGGAAACATCTTCGTTAGTTTTTCTTCTTGTACTTTGTCTTGATACAAAGTACCAAAAATCAAGCCTGCAAAAACAAAAGCGTAAAAACTACCTCGAAGCGCCGCTCCGCGTTCCGAGCCGCTCGTCGTTCCTCCTCGACTATGCGGAACGGTGCCGCTTTGCTTCTGCGTTGTTTTTTATGCTTTTCTTTTTAAGGGCGTGGTAAGATTATAGAGATCCCTCCTTCGTCGGGATGACAACCGTTAAGATGAAATATCATGCATAAATAAAGCTATCCGCAATCTTGTCATGTTGACGAAGGAAACATCTTCGTTAGTTTTTCTTCTTGTACTTTGTCTTGATACAAAGTACCAAAAATCAAGCCTATTTGTTTTTACACAAAAGGGCGAAGTGGAGAGCTTGGAAAGATCGGGGTGATCCCTCCTTCGTCGGGATGACAAGATTACGCAACGTTTGTCATTCCGACGAAGGAAGACACGAGCGTAGCGAACTGACGAAATAATCTCTAAAGCTGATTTCTTGATTCTTTGTTCTTTGTTCTATTCTCTTTGTTCTATTCTCTTTGTTCTATTCTCTTTGTTCTATTCTCTTTGTTCTATTCTCTTTGTTCTATTCTCTTTGTTCTATTCTCTTTGTTCTATTCTCTTTGCTCTTGACTCTTGCTTCTTTTTTTCCTCAATTGTAAAACATATCAGATTAATTTTTATATTAGTTTTCTAACTTAATTTAAAAACCTATGGGGAAATTTGTAATTACCAAAAGAAAAGACGGGGAATTCCAATTCAATTTAAAAGCAGGCAACGGGCAGACAATCCTTGCCAGCGAAGGGTATTCGACCAAGGCCAATTGTGAAAACGGAATCGAATCGGTTAGGAAAAACTCCCAGGAAGATGCCCGGTTTGAGAAAAAAACCTCATCGAATGATAAATATTATTTCAGCCTTAAAGCCTCAAACGGCCAGGTTATAGGAAGCAGCGAAATGTACGAAAGTGCTGCCGGACGTGATAACGGGATTGAATCTGTTAAGAGCAATGCGCCGGAAGCTGTTGTAGAGGATTTGAGTTAATGTATTGTGTTTATAGTTAAAGCGGCAAATAGCCGCTTTTTTTATGTCTTTTTACTTTTGTCATGATACAATTTCTTTCTTTTCTTTTGCCTTGATGCAAAAGAAACAAAAAATCAAGCCTGCACATCAGAATCCTGAAAACTACCAAATCATTCCACTCCGCGTCCCGAGCCGCTCGTCATGCTTCCTCGACTACGCGGAACGCTGCCGTTTCATGATTTGTTGTTTTCTACGGATTATGCTGTGAGGGCGCGATGGATGGCGTGGTAAGATTGGGGAGATCCCTCCTTCGTCGGGATGACAAACGTTAAGGTGAAATATCGTGCATAAGTAAAGCTATCCGCAATCTTGTCATGTTGACGAAGGAAACATCTTTGTTAGTTTTTCTTCTTGTACTTTGTCTTGATACAAACCAAAGTATGAGGTTCAGTGAACACCGATGAAAATAAATTTGCGGTGAGCTAAAGTACCAAAGATCAAGCCTGCAAAAACAAAAGCGTAAAAACTACCTCGAAGCGCCGCTCCGCGTTCCGAGCCGCTCGTCATGCTTCCTCGGCTACGCGGAACGCTGCCGCTTCATGATTTGTTGTTTTCTACGGATTATGCTGTGAGGGGGCCATGGATGGCGTGGTAAGATTGGGGAGATCCCTCCTTCGTCGGGATGACAAACGTTCTAGTGAAATATTGTGCATAAAGTAAAGCTATCCGTAATCTTGTCATGTTGACGAAGGAAACATCTTTGTTAGTTTTTCTTCTTGTACTTTGTCTTGATACAAACCAAAGTATGAGGTTCAGTGAACACCGATGAAAATAAATTTGCGGTGAGCTAAAGTACCAAAGATCAAGCCTGCAAAAACAAAAGCGCAAAAACTACCTCGAAGCGCCGCTCGTCGTTCCTCCTCGACTATGCGGAACGGTGCCGCTTTGCTTCTGCGTTGTTTTTTATGTTTTTCTTTTTAAGGGCGGAATGGAGGGCTTGGGGAGATTGGGGAGATCCCTCCTTCGTCGGGATGACAAGATTACGCAACGTTTGTCATTCCGACGAAGGAGGAATCTTTGTTTCGAATATTGGAGTGTGCATGTCTCTCTCCTTCTTTAAAAACAAAAAACTACAACTTTTTACGGTTGTAGTCTTTACTTCTTTTATGTTCTTTGCTCTTGACTCTTGCTTCTTACTTCTTCTTTACAATCGGGAAGTTCCTGGAGCGCATCAGGGCATCGGATGTGGCGTTCCTGCCCCTGAATTTCTTATAGGCTTTTTCCTGGTCGATGGTGTTCCCTACGCTGAATACATAATCATAAAGTCTTTTGGCTACGGCCTTATCGTATGGCCCTTTTGCTTCTGTGAAGGCTTCATAGGCATCGGCACAGATTACATCGGCCCATAAATAACTGTAATATCCTGCGGCGTAACCGTCACTGGAGAACAAATGCCCGAATTGCGGGATGCGGTGGCGCATGACAATTTCGGAAGGCATGTTCAGTTTGGCCAGGGTTTCTTTTTCGAAGGCATGCGGTTCTACTACATCGGTAGTTAAATGTAGCCTCATGTCTACCAGGGAACTTGAAATGGTTTCTACGGTAGAGAAGCCTTCGCTGAAATTAGCGGCCTGCTCGATGCGCTGCACTAAAGATTGTGGCAGCGGTTTGCCGGTTTGGTAATGCAGGGCGAATTTATTCAGGACTTCGGGCGTTGACAGCCAGCGTTCCAGGATTTGTGATGGAAATTCGACATAATCCCTGGCTACGGATGTCCCGGACAAACTCGGGTAGGTTACATTGGAGCACAAACCGTGTAGGGCGTGCCCGAATTCGTGAAACAATGTACTGGCATCTTCCCACGAGATAAGTACCGGTTCGTTTTGGTTTCCTTTGATGAAATTACAGTTGTTGGAAACAATCGTGATGACATTACCATCTAGTTTTTGCTGGTCACGGTAGGAGTTCATCCAGGCTCCGGAACGTTTGCCGGCACGCGCGTACGGATCGAAATACCAAAGCCCTACTGCTTTTCCTGTTACTTTATTAGACACGACCCAAACTCTTACATCAGGATGATAGACAGGCACATCGGTTACTTGCTTGAAGCTTAGATTGAATAATTCTCCGGCTACCCAGAACATTCCTTCGCGCAGTTTCTCTAATTGCAGGTATTGTTTGACTTCATTCTGGTCTAAATCGTATTTGGCCTTGCGGACTTTTTCGGCGTAATAACGATAATCCCAAGGGGATATTTTAAAATTGCCTCCTTCGGCATCTACTATTTTTTGCATTTCAGCTACGTCCTGATGCACTTTTTCCACTGCAGGTTTCCAAACGGATTCCATTAGTTCGAGTGTTTTTTCGGGGCTTTTGGCCATGGTGTTCGAAAGGCTCCAGTGGGCAAAAGAAGGGAATCCCAGTAATTTTGCTTTTTCGGTACGGAGTTTCAGTATTTCTACAAGTGTGGCATTGTTGTCATTGGCATTGCCGTTATCGCCTCGCTTTACAAAGATTGTCCAGGCTTTTTCCCTAAGGTCCCTGCGGTTGGAAAACGTCAGGAACGGCTCGATGGAGGAACGGGTATTGGCAATGCAGCCCAGGGCATCGAGTTTTCTTTCTTTGGCTTCAGCCATCGCGGCATTTTTAAGCTCGGCAGGCAGGCCATCGAAGTCTTTTTCGGTAGTTAAGGCTACGTATTGGTTGTGTTCTTCGGCCAAAAGGTTCTGGCTGAATTTAGTGAAAAGCCCCGCCAGGTCCTGGTTGATCTTCCCTACTTTGGTTTTGCTGTCTTCATTGAGCTTGGCACCTTCCCGGACGAAATTGGTATAATACCACCACACCAATCGCTGCTGTTCACTGTTGAGCTTTTTCATTTCCGGGGATTGGTATACTTTTTCTATCCTGGCAAAAAGTTTCTTGTTTTGGAAAATCTTGTCATTGAGTTCTGAAATTTTAGGGCTCATCTCGGTTTCTACCGGCCCGAATTCAGGGCTGTTCATATTGGAACTGAAAATACCGTATACGGCATAAACCCTGGCAAAATCCTTACCTGTAAGTTCCAGCGCCGCAATAGTATTGGCAAATGTGGGGGCTTTGGGATTGTTGGCAATGGCATCTGTTTCCTTTAGTTTTTCTGCAATGGAAACCTCAACAGCTTCCTTGACATCTGAAACTTTATACGCATTGAACGCCGGCACACCACCATAGGGGCCCGACCATTTTTGCAGCAACGGATTTTGAGATCCTGTTTGCGCATTGCCGGTTATAAAGGCTGAACTCATAATAAAAAGGGTTATTATTTTTTTCATATTGATTTGTTTTACCTTCAAAAAGGTTTGTTTTTGATACTCAAATATAACCAAAAAATGTTAACGGGATTCCAGGCTCAGGTTTGCTTATGTAACTTGCAGCTATGATTTATTGTGCCTGCTTCTTTTATTTTGGCTCAAATAACTTACATTTGAAATTATTTTTTTGAAATTACAGCACTATGTTTAAGACCAAAAAAGATACGGTTTATATTATCCTGGCGGGAATTTTTATTGCCAATGCCATTGTAGCGGAACTTACAGGCGGGAAACTCATCCAGATAGGCCCTTTTATTATGAGTATCGGTATTTTGCCATGGCCGGTGGTTTTCCTGACTACTGATATCATCAATGAGCATTTTGGCCGTGAAGGTGTAAAAAAACTGTCGTTTATTACAGCGGGACTGATCGCTTATTGCATCCTGATCCTTTTTATCGGGACCAAAATACCTGCTTTTGTAACCGGGAATACTGTTAATGATGAGCAATTCCATGCTGTTTTCGGGCAGGGCTTGTTTATTATGGTCGCGAGTATCATTGCTTTTTTGGTTTCCCAGATTATAGATGTAAGCATCTTTTGGTTTTTAAGGAATAAGACCGGAAAGAAAATGATCTGGCTCAGAAGTACCGGCTCTACTATCATTTCACAGCTAATAGACAGCTTTATTGTTTCGGGGATTGCTTTTTGGGCTACAGGCAAAATAACCACCAGCCAATACCTGAACATGTCAATAACCGGCTATACCTTCAAGCTGATACTGGCTGTTGCCCTGACACCGCTGATTTATCTCGGTCATTACCTGATTGAGAAATATTTGCATGAAGAACATTAAAAAAAATACCGTACCGGTTTAAAATAATTCTTACATTTGTCTCACTTTAGGGGTGTCTGCGATAAGCAGGCTGAGATTTTACCCTCTGAACCTGATCTAGTTCATACTAGCGTAGGGAAAAGTGAGATGACTTCATTGTACGCCATACGTACCTCTTGCAGCCATTCCTAAAGTATGTATATACTAATTTAAAAGGAATGGAACTCAACATCAACAACCGGATCAAATCATTTGCCCCTGACAGCCTTACTGTTCAGGCTTTACTCGATTTGGAAACCCCCAACAGGCAAAACGGTATTGCCGTAGCCGTTAACCAAAGGATTATCCCAAAATCCGACTGGGAGACGCATTCCCTCTATGAAACGGATGACATCCTGATCATTTCTGCCACGCAGGGCGGATGAAAAGAACAAAGAACCAAGAGACAAGAGACAAGAAGAAAGAAAACCTAGAAACCGATTATGAACCACGAAGAAAAAATATCCCGCAAACCGTTCCCCAATTCCAAAAAGATTTATGTGGACGGCGACATCCATCCGATAAAAGTAGCCATGCGCGAAATTACCTTGAGCGACACCAAATTATCAAATGGCAGAACGGAAAACAACCCGCCGGTAACGGTATATGACACATCCGGTCCTTATACGGATACCGATGTAGAAATTGATGTTAGGAAAGGGCTGCCAAGAATACGCGAACAATGGATTACTGAGCGGAATGACGTAGAAGAACTTGCCGAAATCACTTCGGAATATGGCAAAAAAAGGTTGTACGACCCGAAACTGGACCACCTTCGTTTTGAATACCTCCACCAACCGAAGCGAGCTAAAAAAGGAGCCAATGTAACCCAATTGCATTATGCCAAAAAAGGCATCATCACTCCTGAAATGGAATACATTGCCATTCGTGAAAACCAGCGTATCGAGCAGCTTAACACTGTTACCCAGGCTATGCAGTGCCAGCACCAGGGAAACAGTTTCGGTGCCAATACGCCCAAAAGCAAAATCACTCCTGAATTTGTACGCAATGAAGTCGCCATGGGCCGCGCCATCATCCCTAATAACATTAACCATCCGGAAAGCGAACCCATGATTGTAGGCCGTAATTTTTTGGTCAAAATCAATGCCAATATCGGGAACAGTGCCGTGACTTCCTCAATTGAAGAAGAAGTGGAAAAAGCCGTTTGGGCCTGCCGCTGGGGAGCCGACACGATTATGGATTTGTCTACCGGCAAGAACATACACGAAACCCGTGAGTGGATCATCCGGAACTCTCCTGTACCAATCGGGACTGTGCCTATTTACCAGGCGCTGGAAAAAGTAAAAGGCATTGCCGAAGACCTGACCTGGGAAATTTTCCGGGATACTTTAATTGAGCAGGCAGAACAGGGAGTTTCCTATTTTACGATCCACGCCGGGGTTTTACTGCGTTACATCCATTTGACTGCCCAGCGTGTGACAGGAATTGTTTCCCGAGGCGGTTCGATAATGGCCAAATGGTGCCTCTTCCATCATAAGGAAAACTTTTTATATACTCATTTTGAAGAAATCTGCGAGATCATGAAACAATATGATGTTGCTTTTTCGCTGGGTGACGGTTTGCGCCCGGGTTCTATTGCCGATGCCAACGATGCCGCCCAATTTGCCGAATTGGAAACTCTAGGCGAACTGACCAAAATTGCCTGGAAGCATGATGTCCAGGTATTTATCGAAGGACCCGGCCATGTACCGATGCATATGATCAAGGAAAACATGGAAAAACAACTGGAACATTGTGATGAAGCGCCTTTTTATACTTTAGGGCCTTTGACAACCGATATTGCTCCAGGTTACGACCATATCACTTCAGCCATCGGAGCTGCAATGATAGGATGGTACGGCTGTGCGATGTTATGTTATGTGACACCTAAAGAGCATTTGGGCCTGCCGAACAAAAAAGATGTAAAAGACGGGGTGATCACCTATAAAATTGCCGCTCATGCCGCAGATTTGGCCAAAGGCCATCCGGGAGCCCAATACCGGGACAATGCCTTAAGCAAAGCCCGTTTTGAATTCCGTTGGGAAGATCAGTTTAATCTGGCCCTTGATCCTGACACGGCGAGGGAATTCCATGATGAAACCTTACCGGCCGACGGGGCAAAGGTGGCGCATTTCTGTTCGATGTGCGGCCCTAAATTCTGTTCGATGAAAATCTCGCAGGAAATCCGTGATGTGGCGGAAGCGGAGAAAGGGATGAAAATAAAGTCAGAAGAATTTATCGAATCGGGAAAAGAAATCTATTCTTAAAACACTACTGATGATCATTATCACGCATCCGGCACCTGTAGCCAATGAAATTGCCATTATCCATTCGCTTTTTTCGGAAGGGCTGTCATTGCTGCACATCCGCAAACCCGAATATACTGAAAGCCAAATGAAACTGTTCCTCTCGCAAATCAAGCCGCAGTTCAGGGACCGTTTGGTTTTGCATAGCCATCATCATCTAGCCGACGCGTTCAAGATTTGCCGCCTGCATTTTTCAGAAACGGACAGGATAAAAAAACGCTCAGGCTTTTTCCATTATAAGAAAAGCATATGGTCAACCTCTACGCATTCTATGGAAGATTTCAATGCGTTGGACGATTCCTTTGAATATGCTTTTTTGAGTCCTGTTTTTTCGAGTATTTCCAAAAAAGGTTATGTTTCCAAATTGGATTTTCCAATAGCCATACAAAAAAGGATGAACCAAAAAACAAAACTGATAGCATTGGGCGGCATCCAGCCGGAAAACATGGAGCAGGCCCTTTCTTTCGGTTTTGACGATGTGGCCCTTTTGGGTACAATCTGGGAAAACGACAATCCGGTAAACCAATTCAGATTATGCCAGCAAACCGCCCTTTCGTACTTACTATAGCCGGCTTTGATCCTTCGGGAGGCGCAGGTATCCTTGCAGATGTAAAAACATTTGAACAGCACCGTGTACAAGGTTTGGCCATTAACACCGGCAATACACTCCAGACGGAAAATGTGTTTTATGAAATGCAATGGACGGCTTTGGATTTTGTCCTGCGTTCCATCGAAACACTGTTCCTGAATTATACTATTGAAGCTGTCAAAATAGGTATCGTCCCTTCTTTGGATTATCTGAAAAATATCCTTTGGGCCATACAATCATTTTCTCCAGGAACAAAAATCATTTGGGATACGGTTTTAAAATCAAGTACTGAATTCTCTTTTCTTGCTGTGGAAAACCAGCTGGATTTAATCGAAATACTGAATCAAGTCCATTTGATTACGCCCAATTACGAGGAAATTTTGCAGTTGAGCCCGTTAGAGAATTCCGCAGAACAAATCGCAACCAGGCTTTCCGGATATTGTGATGTCTTGCTCAAAGGCGGCCACAATACAACAGAACCCGGCACTGATTATCTATACTCCCGCACTGAAAAAACGCAATTGCTTCCGGGCTGTACAGGCGTCTTTGGAAAGCACGGTTCGGGTTGCGTACTGTCTGCTGCCATTACTGCTAATATTGCACTTGGCCATTCTTTTGAAACTTCTTGCAAAAAGGCCAAAACATATGTAGAAAAGTACCTAAACTCTAATTTATCTTTAATAGGCTACCATCATGTATACTAAATTACAATACATCTCGCAGGGAAATACTGTAGAGGAACAACTATACAACATCCATCAGGCGCTGGACAATGGCTGCGACTGGATCCAGTTGCGGTTCAAAGACAGTAGCGCATCTGAACTATTCACTTTGGCAGAAGCCGTAAAAATGCTTTGCGAAGAATACCTGGCAACATTTATCATCAATGACAATGTTTACCTGGCCCAACAATTAGTCGCCGACGGAGTGCATTTGGGGCTAAGCGATATGAGTATAGAAGAAGCCCGTTATCTTTTGGGAGATACCAAAATCATCGGCGGTACGGCCAATACTTTTGAAAATGTCGTAAGGCGTTCCAGGGAAGCCTGTGATTACATCGGGCTGGGCCCATTCCGGTTTACCGAAACCAAGGATAAATTAAGCCCTGTCTTAGGATTGGAAGGTTATCAGGATATCCTGCAGAAAATGCAGCAACACCATATTACACTACCGGTATATGCCATTGGCGGCATCGTATTGGAAGACATAAAAGGCCTTATGGATTGCGGCGTCTACGGAGTTGCCGTTTCAGGGCTGATCACCAAGCATCATCACCAACATAAACTGATTACACAACTCAACGAAAAATTATATGTCAACATTTAAAATTGCCGATACGGTTTTCCATTCCCGCTTATTTTTAGGAACCGGCAAATTTGGCTCCGATGTGCAAATGGAAGCTGCTATTTTGGCTTCTGGAAGTGAATTAGTCACAGTGGCCCTAAAACGTGTGGATTTCGAAACCGAAACCGATGCTATTTTGTCCCACCTGCAACATCCGCACATTCATTTACTGCCCAATACTTCCGGGGCCAGGAATGCGAAAGAAGCCATTTTTGCAGCACAATTGGCTAGGGAAGCTTTGGAAACCAATTGGCTCAAGCTCGAAATCCATCCGGACCCCAAATACCTGATGCCCGATGCCATAGAAACCTTGAAAGCCACAGAAGAACTGGCGAAATTGGGTTTTGTCATTCTACCTTACATCCATGCAGATCCGGTTTTATGCAAGCATCTTGAAAATGCCGGAACAGCAGCCGTCATGCCTTTGGGTTCTCCTATCGGGAGCAATAAAGGATTAAAAACCATCGATTTCCTGGAAATAATTATCGAACAGAGCAAAGTCCCTGTTATTGTCGATGCAGGGATTGGTGCGCCATCAGATGCTGCCAAAGCAATGGAACTCGGAGCTGACGCGGTTTTGGTCAATACTGCCATCGCCGCCGCCGGAAATCCTAAAACGATGGCCGAAGCTTTCAGGGAAGCAGTCATCGCCGGAAGGAAGGCCTTTGAAGCGCAATTGGCAACCGCAACCCATACGGCAGTAGCTTCCAGTCCTTTGACCGCTTTTTTATACGAGTAACTTTCCTAAAAGAATTACATGAGCAGCTTCACATCCGTTTTTGACACCTATGATTGGGACGATATCCAGGCCAAAATATACCGAACCACTGCCCTTGAGGTAGAAAAGGCATTATCCAAAAACAAGCGCAACCTTGATGATTTCTTGGCACTGATTTCGCCGGCAGCACAATCCTATCTGGAACAAATGGCACAAATGAGCCATCATCTGACCAAAAAACGTTTCGGGAAAACCATCCAAATGTATGCTCCCCTGTACCTTAGCAACGAATGCCAGAACATTTGCACGTACTGTGGTTTTAGCCTCGATAATAAAATCCGGCGGAAAACACTTTCCGAAATTGAAATCACGCAGGAATCGGAAGCATTGAAATCCCTGGGTTTCGGACATGTTTTATTAGTAACGGGCGAGGCCAATTATACAGTTAACATCGATTATTTCCTAAAAGCCATTGATCAGATTAAAAAATATTTCGCAAACATTTCTGTCGAAGTCCAGCCGCTTTCCGAAGAAGAATATGCGCAATTACACAAAGCCGGAGTGTATTCGGTTTTGGTCTATCAGGAAACCTATCATCGGGAAGTATACAAAAAATACCACCCCAAAGGAAAAAAATCCAATTTTGATTTCCGGCTACAAACCCCTGACAGGGTTGGGGCGGCAGGAATCCATAAAATAGGATTGGGTATCTTGCTTGGTCTGGAAGATTGGCGCACCGATAGTTTTTTCAATGCCTTGCACCTGGATTACCTGCAAAAAACCTATTGGCAGAGCAAATACTCCGTTTCATTTCCGCGTTTGCGTCCTGCGGAAGGTATTATCGAACCTAATTTCATCATGGACGATACTGATTTGCTGCAATTGATTTGTGCCTACCGCCTTTGGAACGAAGACCTGGAGATTTCCATATCGACAAGGGAAAACGAAAAATTCAGAAACCATATTATCCCAATTGGCGTGACCTCGATGAGTGCCGGTTCCAAAACAAACCCGGGCGGCTATACAGTCGATACGGATTCTTTAGAACAATTTGAAACCAGTGATGAACGTTCCCCTTCAGAAATATCGGCCATTATTTCAGGGGCCGGTTACCAGCCGGTCTGGAAAGATTGGGATGCCATTTTTAGCTTTACATAAATGATTACCATACCAGATTTTTTACGATACAGCCGCCAGATGATGCTGCCTGAAATAACTGAAACCGGGCAGGAAAAACTCAAAAATGCCAAAGTCCTGGTCATTGGCGCCGGCGGATTGGGCTGCCCTATTTTGCAATACCTGGCCACCGCAGGAGTGGGGACCATCGGCATTGTTGATTTTGACGTTATTGAACTGCACAACCTTCACAGGCAAATCCTGTACACGGAACAACATATCGGCCAGGCCAAAGCAACGATTGCCCGGTCTGTTATATCGCTTCTGAACCCGCTGATCAACTGCCTTGCTTTTGAAGAAAAACTAACTCCTGAAAATGCAAACCACATCCTGCAGGATTTCGATATCATTATTGATGGTTCCGATAATTTTGCCACCCGTTATTTAGTAAACGATACCTGCCTCGCCTTGCAAAAAACCCTTGTGTATGGGAGCATCCTTACATTTGAAGGTCAAATGGCTGTTTTCAACCATAATGGTTCCAAAAACCTGCGTGCTCTATTTCCCGAGCCGCCCAATCCGGAAGATGTCCCTAACTGTAGCCTGAACGGTGTGCTGGGAACACTCCCCGGGATTATCGGAACCATGATGGGCCATGAAACACTGAAGCTTATTATAGGATTGCCTTCTTTGGAAAACGAACTGGTTGTTTTCAATACGCTGAGATGGGATTTTACGAAATTGAAATTTTAGAAAATTAAAATTGCTCTTTTCAATAATCGGAGAATATCTCTATATTTGCAGTGCAAAAAAACAACAAAACTCCTAATGAAGTACAAAAGAATTCTTTTAAAATTAAGTGGTGAAGCGCTAATGGGTGACCGTCAATATGGTATCGACCCAAAAAGGTTAGGCGAATATGCAGAGGAAATAAAACAAATTCACGAATTAGGTGTTGAGATCGCCATTGTTATCGGAGGCGGGAACATTTTCAGAGGTGTTGCCGGTGCCAGTAACGGGATGGACCGAGTACAGGGCGATTATATGGGAATGCTGGCAACTGTAATCAACGGTATGGCATTGCAAGGAGCTTTGGAAGAAAAAGGAATGTTAACCAGGCTGCAGACCGCCTTGAAAATCGAAGCCATTGCAGAACCTTACATTAAACGAAGAGCCGTAAGGCATTTGGAAAAAAACAGGATTGTAATTTTTGGAGCCGGAACCGGAAATCCTTATTTTACAACCGACACAGCAGCTGTTTTGAGAGGAGTTGAAGTGAATGCCGACGTAATCCTAAAAGGCACCCGCGTTGACGGTATCTACAATGCCGATCCGGAAAAAAACAAGGATGCGGTAAAATTTGATTATATTTCGTTTGAAGATGTTTTAAGAAAAGGCTTAAACGTCATGGACACCACCGCTTTTACCTTAAGCCAGGAAAACAAATTGCCTATCATTGTTTTCGACATGAACAAGGAAGGAAACCTGCTTAAGATTTGCAAAGGAGAAAACGTAGGAACAGTAGTTAATATATAATTTTAGAACTTCGGGCCTTTGGCGATAGCCTCGTAAAGCCTGGACATCTAAACTCTAACAATGTAAACAATGACTGAAGAAATTAATTTTATATTGGACAGCACAAAAGAATCTATGGACGGTTCTATTGCCCATTTAGAAAAAGAATTTTTAAATATCCGTGCCGGAAAAGCATCGCCTCAAATGATTGGTGGTGTTTTTGTAGATTATTACGGCTCGCAAACCCCTATATCGCAAGTAGCTAACGTAAACGTTCCGGACGCGAGGACCATTACCATCCAGCCGTACGAAAAAAGCATGTTGCAGCCTATAGAAAAAGCGATTATGATTGCCAATATCGGGTTTAACCCAATGAACAATGGCGATTTAATCATCATCAGTGTTCCGCCATTGACGGAAGAACGCAGGAAAGACCTGGTAAAACAAGCTAAATCGGAAGCGGAAGATGCTAAAATCGGAATCAGGAATTCCCGTAAAGATGCCAATACCGAAATTAAAAAGCTGGAAAAAGAAGGGACTTCGGAAGACATCTGCAAAACAGCTGAAGAGAGCGTACAGAAATTAACGGATAGTTACATCAAAAAAATTGAAGACCACTTGGCTGTAAAAGAAGCTGAAATTATGAAAGTGTAGCACCATTATCATAAAAAAATATTAAAATCCGCCTTGTTCGCAAAACTTGGCGGATTTTTTGTTGAATACGTCTATATTTGTAGTATTCTTTTCCAAACAGATTGCTAACCAATGGTTTTAAAAAAACTATTCTTTCTGCCCTTATTCATTTTTTCGCTCATAGCAACCCATGCCATAGCGCAGGTGCAAACCATTTCCACAGACAGCATCATCAGAAGGACGATTTACAACAAAACCGTAAACAATCCTCCGGCTTTTGAATTTACCGCCTATAACAAACTTATCATAACCGCAGATCCGGACCTGATCGAAGGAAACATCGATTCTGTCTTTGTGACCAAAAGGAGCAGGAAAATATTTTCAAGAATCGATTCGTCCGATTGCGTTTTCAAAAAAATCATTTCCAAACAGCATTTGTACGTAACGGAAAAAATCTCAAAATTCCGGCATTCCGGACAAATCCTCAAAGAAACCATTCTCGCTACCCGGATGGCAGGATTCAAGGAACCGATCTTTGAATATTTCTCACTGCAGTTACAGCCTTTTTCCTTATATGACGACACGTATTCATTAGTTGAAAAAGAATATCCCAGCCCTATTTCGCAAAAGGGGTACCGGCAGTACAACTATACGTATGCGGGAACGGTTTGGCTGGAAAACCGCCTGGTGCACAAAATCACATTTGCGCCAAAAAAGAAAACCAAAACCGGTAAATTGGAAGGTATTTTATATCTCGATTCCGAAAAACTGAGCATCGCAAAGGCTGAATTGAAAGTCAACGGCTTATTGCGGATCAAATCCAACCATGATTTCAAATTCGATCCTATCCTGAAAAACTGGTTCCCTTCCCAGGCCAGTTTACTGATTAAAAAAGGGAACAGCACCACACCAATTAAAATTTTTGGCGAAACCATCACTTTTGAAGGCACAAACCCAAAACTGAACCCCGAGGGTAAAAAATTCGCCTCCGATTTTATCGAAATACAATCGGATTCGAAATATTACGAGCCAAGGTTCAATTCGTATTTCAAACTAAAACACCCGGACATTGCCATAGAAATAAACGAAACGGCCATTGCCAAGAAAGAGAATCTTTGGTACACATATTTTAACGATTCTACAGACGTAAGAAGCAACCCGACGTATGTTTCCCTGGACAGCCTGGTGGAAAAAAGAAAGATAGAAAACAAAATCCGCATTGGCCGAAAGGTTATAAAAGGCTACTACCCTATCGGTTTTTTTGATGTAGACCTGCGGTACCTGCTGCGGTACAACAATTATGAAGGTTTCAGGCTGGGCCTTGGCGGGATTACGAATGACAAACTTTCCAAAATTTTCAAGATGGAAGGGTATTACGCCTATGGGACAAAAGACGGTATTTTTAAAGGCTATATCTCCAACGCGCTGCGGCTTAACAACCATACGGAAACATGGCTTGGCGTTTCCTACCGCGATGATGTGGCCGAAATTGCAAATGCCAACTTTGAGATTGACAAACGGTCTTTTAAGATTTATGACCCAAGGCCTTTCAACATCAGCACTTTTTACAACCATGTTACCTGGCGGGGTTTTGTGGAAACCAAAATCATTCCCAAAACCGAAAGCATCTGGCAGATCACCCAAAGTAATATCATCCCGAAATTCAATTACCAGTTTGAGCATCAAGGCCAATTGTATACCGATTTCAGGGCTACTATCGTGACGGCTTCATTGCAATGGAACCCTTTCAGCCAGTACATGCAGACTCCGAACGGGAAAATCGAAATTGATAAAAAATTCCCGAAATTTACGTTCCAATTTTCAAAAACCCTACCGGCGCTCTGGAAAAACAGCTTTGATTTTGGAAAGGTGGATGTTCGTTTCGATTATCAGAAGAAATTCAATTCCAACCATAAATTATCGTTCCTTTTTGAAGGCGGTTATGCCTTTGGCGATATCCCGATTACACACGTTTACAACCATTCGCCCAACAACCTGACCAAGGATAAAATCCTGCAGCGGATTACTTTTGCGGGGAAAGACAGTTTCGAAACCATGTACTTCAACGAGTTTTTCTCGAACAAATATGCTTTTCTCGAATTAGAGCATCAATTCCCGAAATGGATCATCAGCCAGAAAATAAAACCGGTATTTTCGCTAGCGACCAAATATGGGATTGGAGCGTTGGACAATGCTTCCCAACACAAGAGCATCGCATTTAAAACCCTTGAAAAAGGCTATATGGAATCCGGATTTGAGCTGAACCAAATCTACAAAGGGCTAGGATTTGTCGCTTTTTACCGGTACGGACCGAACCATATGCCTCATTTTGAAGACAACATCGCGCTAAAACTCAGTGTCAAGATAGATTTAGGTTTTAACAACTAAAAAATCCAGGTTACGGCTTAATGATTAGTACCGAAGGCAGGTTGCTCAGCCAGACACTTTGCGAATCGACCAGTTTTTTCCAGCTGTCCAAACTGACAACCATCAGGTCCTGTTTGATCAGGAACGATTTTTGAACCGTATTTTCATGAACCAGCGTGATGTTGTCCGGATACTCCTTCTGCAGGGCATGGATCGCGTTTTTGATCAGGAAGTTGCCTTCAAAGTGATGGTTTACATCGATGATATTGATTTTCGAATTATTGTTGAACACGAATTTTTGAATATAATCAACCAGGAAAGCATCTTCGGCCGTAAAAAAAGGAACAAAAACCTTATCGGTATTGTGCAGGTCGTTATCTACCAGGATACCAAGCGGTGTTTTGTTTTTAGCAATGATCTGGCGGGTCCTTTCATCAAAAATAGAATTGACGAACAGGCCTTCCTTACCGGTTATCTTATCCAGAAGCCTGTCCGGATTGATGATCCTGGTGGTGAACCCTAAAACCTTGCCCAGCAGCGTCCCTTCAAATATGGATTTCCCCAAACCAACCAATAGCAAATCATATTCTCCCTGATTGGCTACTTCTGCAATATCGTTTTCTATATCAACCGTAGCCTTGAAAATCGTTTTAATTTCCTGGTTCAGTATTTCGGATTCTTCAATGATCGGGATAAAAGTCTCTTTCTCATATTCTTCGAGATTATAGGCGTGCATTTCATCACTAACCGACAAATGCATGGCGGTGATGCTCGAAACGTCCTTTTGTTTCTTGACTAAACTATTGGCCAGGCGAAGCAGGGATTTCCCTTTCTCATAATTCCCGAACGAAATAAGGATCTTGTATTTCGGGGCCGATTCGATATCTTCCGGCAAAAACGTCGCCTTGGAATGAAAGACATGATTGATCAGGTCGATGGCCGGGCCAGTCATAAAAGTAGTAATCAGCGCCATAATAACCATCATAGTGAAAACCTCCGAGGTCAGGACGCCTAAGTCATACCCGATATTCAGCACTACCAGCTCCATCAGCCCGCGTGTGTTCATTAAAGCACCGATGGTCAAGCTGTCTTTCCAGCTTTGGCCTACAAATTTTGCAGCCAGCGCACTCCCGACAAACTTTCCGACTACGGCCACAAGAATGATACATCCTGTTATCTTCCAGAGGTAAGGATCGTTGATCAGGCCAATTTCGGTACGTAGTCCTGTAAATACGAAAAAGAGCGGAAGCAATAAGATAACCGATACGTCTTCTACTTTTTCGATAAAAACATTCCTGAATTTTGTAATGTCCGGCATAATCGCACCCGCCATAAAAGCACCAAAAAGCGCATGGATACCAATGATTTCAGTTGCATAGGACGACATGATCAGCATCAGGAAGAAAATAGCCGCAACCGGTTTGCTCAGGTTGTCATTGTTGGAATACAAATCCCCGATGCGTTTGAGGAACGGTTTTACCAAATACAACATCGCTGCAACATACAAAGCTGCCAAACCGATAATGTAAAGGGAACTCACAAACGAACCTGCTTTTACGATAGCGATAACCGCCGCCAGCAAGCACCACGCAGTAATATCATCTGCAGCGGCACAAGTAATGACAATAGTACCCAATCTTGTTTTATGGATGCCCCTTTCCTGCACTATCCTTGCCAGGACCGGAAAAGCGGTGATACTCATCGCAATCCCCATAAACAAACTGAAAGACAGGAATTCAACTCCTTCCGGCGCGAATTTATGGTATACGTAATACGCCAGGATGATCCCTAAAGTAAACGGGAAAACAATACTGGCATGGCTTATTACAACGGCTTCATTGGCTTTGTTTTTGAGCACCTTCAGGTCCAGTTCCATGCCGATGATGAACATAAAGAGGATCAATCCGATCTGGCTTAAGAATTGCAGGTTCCCTAATGATTCCACCGGGAATAGTGCCGATGAAAATTCGGGGAAATACATCCCCACCAGGGAAGGGCCAAGGAAAATACCGGCAATGATTTCGCCGATTACAGAAGGTTGTCCTATTTTTTTAAAAATCCATCCGAAAAAACGGGCCACGATAATGATGGTGATGATCTGGGCCAGCAAAATGGCCAGAGGATGTTCCAGGTTATGAAAAAGGGATTCCAGGAACTGGTTCCACTGTGTGTGCTTTGTCGAAGGGCTGACTATTTTCCTGCCTATTTCCAGGTTTTTCCCTTGTCCGACAATCCAATACATTAAAGCCGTAAAACCTCCGGTAACGGTAAAATAAAACAATGCGTTTTTTATTTTTTTCATAAGAAAATAGACCAATTCACTTACAAAGATGACGAAATAACTATTCAAATAAAAACATTCCGGAAATTAATCACATAAATTTAAACCCACTTAAGTTTTACTGCTAAAAGTTTTGGTTTAAACAACTTAATATTATAGGTTTTACTTACCTTTGCGTCCCATTTCTAGTTATATGAAAAAGATGCTAAGCATAGGGTTTTGGGAATTTATCGCCCGAGTAATCCTGAGAAATAGAATAATTATTTTAGCCGGAGTTGTTTCCATTACGATTCTGCTGGCGCTCCAATGGAAAAACATCAAGTTTACCCAAACCGAAGCCAACCTGATTCCTGCCGATGACAAGATAAACCTGGATTATAATTCTTTCCTGAAAAATTTTGGAGAAGAAGGAAACCTTGTGGTTATCGCCACCAAAGATCCTAAATTATTTACACCCGGAGCCTATAAAGCCTGGGACGAGCTGATGACCAGCATCCAGTCAAACAAAGAAGTCGATTTGGTCATTTCGATCACGAACCTGAAAAAACTGACCAAGAACGATTCCCTGGAAACCTTTGAATTGACACCTTTGGTCAATCCTAAAAAAACCAAAAGCCAGGAATATCTAAACCAGGTAAAATCCGAATTGATCAACAAACTGCCTTTTTACCAAGGGTTGCTTTTCAATAAAAAATCGGGCGCTATCCGCTCTGCGGTGTACCTGGACAAAAAAATCATCAATACCAAAGCCAGGAAAGAATTCATCCTGAAAAAACTGATCCCGGCCATTGAAACCTTTGAAAACAAAACCGGCATAGACCTCCATACTTCCGGGATGCCTTATATCAGGACGCTGAACGCCAAAACAATTATCGATGAAATCGGTTTGTTTATTGGTGCGGCATTGCTAATTACGGGCTTGATCTTTTTCTTTTTCTTCAGATCGTTCAGGGCTACTATGATTTCGCTTGTCATCGTGATTATAGGTGTGATGTGGTCTTTCGGATTACTGGGGTTATTAGGCTACGAAATTACGGTATTGACCGCTCTTGTTCCGGCATTGGTGATTGTGATCGGTATACCGAACTGCATTTTCTTCATCAACAAATACCACCAGGAATACCAGGTGCATGCCAACAAAGCCAAAGCATTGCAGAGGGTCATCACTAAAACCGGGACGGCAACCTTAATGACCAACATTACCACAGCCGTTGGTTTTGCCACCTTTATCGCGACCAATAATGTCCTGCTGACAGAATTCGGCGTGGTCACTTCCATCAATATTATCGCATTGTATGTATTGTCTTTATTGATAATCCCTATTTTCTTCAGTTATATTCCGCCTCCGATCCCAAGGCATTTGGGGCATTTGGAGCGCGAATACCTGACGTCGTTCATGAATTGGATCGTACGCACTGTAAAATACAACCGTATTGGAGTATATATCAGCTCGGTCATACTGCTTGTTATCGGGATTATCGGGATTTATGAAATTAAGATTTCCGGTAGTATCATTGAAGACATGCCGAAAAAAACAACTTTTTTTGACGATATCCGTTTCTTCGAAAAAGAATTTGACGGCGTTATGCCGCTTGAGATCATGATTGATACCAAACACAAAAAAGGGGTCATGAAACTGGTAACGCTGAAGCGGATGGAAGAACTCGAAGAAACAATCCTGGAAATCCCGGAATTATCGAAACCCCTTTCTATAGTCAATCTGGTAAAATATTCGAAACAGGCCTATTACAACGGAAATCCTGAATATTACGAATTGCCGACTGCACAGGAACAGGCTTTTATCTTGTCCTATGCCAAGAACGCCTCGCAAAATTCGAAAGAAAACCTTTTGAAAAGCTATGTGGATTCTACAGGCCAATTTGCCCGGATTACGACCTTTATCAAAGATGAGAACGGCGAAAAAATGGATGCCATAGAAGCCCAGTTGCGTGCTAAGGCGAATAAAGTGTTCCCAGCGTCACGATACAATGTGATTATTACCGGAAAAGCATCCGTGTTCCAAAAGGGTACCAAATATTTACTGGATAACTTACTGTCTTCCTTATTGTTTGCCTTTGCCCTGACCGGAGGTTTGGTGGCCATTATGTTCCGTTCTTTCAAAATGGTTTTGGTTTCGATTATCCCTAATTTATTGCCACTGCTGTTAACGGCCGGCTTGATGGGCTTTTTAGGCATTCCGCTGAAACCTTCTACGATTTTGGTTTTCGGGATCGCTTTCGGGATGTCCGTAGATGATACTTTACGGTTTTTGGCCCAATACCGCCTGGAATTGAGCCGCAATGAATGGAAGATCAAAAAATCGGTATTTGCCACTTTTGATGATGCCGGGATTAGCATGTTCTATACTTCGATCGTATTGTTTTTCGGGTTTTCGGTGTTCATGCTCTCCAGTTTTGGGGGAACAGTGGCTTTAGGCGGACTGGTGGCACTGACTTTATTCTTCGGGATGCTGTCCAATTTAGTACTGCTGCCTTCTTTGGTGCTTTCGCTGAACAAAACGCTGGTGGGCAAACAGGAATATGTGGAACCTATCATTGACATCCTTGAACCGTCTGACGAAGAAGTCGATCAAGTGGAACGAAAAAAAACAAATCCATGATTTTAACAATAGCCTATATCCTTTTCTTTCTGTATTTGAACTATACTATTTATGCTTCTTTAAAAATCGGATTTGCAAAAAACAAAAAGCAGCTGGCCGTAGTTGGCTCCTGTTTACTTTTTTTGGTTCTTTTCCATTGCATTTTCACAGTAGAAGGAATGTTGCCCAATAAGGCCTTTTTCTTGTTATTTATATTCAGCCTGTCTATAATAATAATGAAGTACATGGCACAACTGAACAGGTTTATTATGGATTTAAGGATAAAAAAAAGCAATCCGGATTTATATGAAAGTGACGCTTATGGCACTTTTAGCAGCATAAGTACATTTATGTCTCAAGTATTGATGCCTGCTGGGATTACTGTCTTTCAAATTATTGTTATTTTTAATCCTGAAATACAAAATGGGATGAACCATTAAGAAATAGCCCTGATAGCAGCGGAAATCCTTTTTTGCTTTTCCTTTAAAAACAAAAAAGATTAAAGCGAATAGCAGGAAATAGCTTCAAAAAATTATACAAATCAATTATATTTGCAATTATAATAATTACCTATCAAGATGAAACATACAAAGGTTAAAGACTTACTAAACAGTACCAAAACACTTCATGAAGTAAATGCAAAAGGCTGGGTCAGGACTTTTAGAAACAATCAATTCATAGCGTTGAACGATGGTTCGACAATCCATAATATCCAGTGCGTGGTCGATTTTGAAAACACGCCGGAAGAAACGTTGAAAAGAATTACCACCGGAGCTGCCGTTTCGGTAACAGGCGAATTGGTGGAAAGCAAAGGCGCCGGGCAGAAATTCGAAATCCAGGTGAAGAAATTGGAAATCCTTGGTGATTCCGATGCGGAAAAATTCCCGATGCAGCCCAAAAAGCACTCCCTTGAATTTTTACGTGCCAATGCGCATTTACGAGTAAGGACAAATGCATTCGGTGCCATTATGAGAGTGCGCTCGGTATTGTCTTTTGCAGTGCACAACTATTTCCAGGAGAGAGGTTTTGTGTATGTGAATACGCCTGTAATTACGGGTGCCGATGCAGAAGGTGCAGGAGAAATGTTCCAGGTTACTTCATTGCCATTGGATAATTTGCCGAAAAACGAAGAAGGCACTATTGACTATTCGAAAGATTTCTTCGGAAAACATACAAACTTAACCGTTTCCGGGCAATTGGAAGGCGAGACATTTGCTATGGCATTAGGCCAGATCTATACTTTCGGGCCAACATTCCGAGCTGAAAACTCCAATACATCACGCCACCTGGCAGAGTTTTGGATGATCGAGCCGGAAGTGGCTTTCAACAACCTGGATGACAATATGGATTTGGCTGAGGATTTTATCCAATACGTGATCAAATACACGATGGACAAATGCCAGGACGACCTAAAATTCCTGGAAGGAAGGCTGTTGGAAGAAGAAAAATCGAAACCGCAGGCAGAACGCAGTGAAATGAGTTTGCTTGAAAAACTGAATTTCGTCCTGGAAAACAATTTCAAACGTGTTTCGTATACCGAAGCTATCGACATCTTAAGGGATTCGACTCCAAACAAAAAGAAGAAATTCCAATATATCATTAACGAATGGGGCGCTGACTTGCAGTCTGAGCACGAACGTTATTTAGTGGAGAAACATTTCAAATGCCCGGTGATCTTATTTGATTACCCGGCCAATATCAAGGCGTTTTACATGCGATTGAATGAAGATGGAAAAACAGTCCGCGCCATGGATATCCTTTTCCCTGGAATTGGAGAAATCGTGGGTGGTTCCCAAAGGGAAGAGCGTTATGATGTACTGGTTGAAAAAATGAAAGCCTTAGGCATTGATGAGGAAGAATTATGGTGGTACCTGGATACCCGCCGTTTTGGTAGCGCAGTCCACTCAGGTTTCGGGCTTGGGTTTGAAAGGCTGGTATTGTTCGTAACGGGTATGACCAATATCCGCGACGTGATTCCTTTCCCAAGAACACCGATGAACGCCGAATTCTAATAGACACAGCTTTCGATTCGCTCAATAAACAAATAACCGATTAAACAGAGATGTTAAAGCAGTTCCTAAATCTTAAATTATCCCAGAAATTATCTCCGCAACAAATACAGTTGATGAAGTTAATCCAAATGCCTACGCAGGCTTTTGAACAGCGGCTATTGGAAGAAATGAACGAAAATCCCGCTTTGGAAGGTGGTAATGAAGAAGAAATCTACGAAAAAGACGAGTTTGACAATAACGACCAGTATGACGAATACGAAGATAACGACAGCATTGATTCCGGGGATATTAATATTGACGAATACTTAAGCAACGACGAAACTCCGGATTACAAAACGCAGTCCAGCAATTACAGTGATGATGATGAAGACCGGGAATCTCCGTTGGCGGCTCCGGTCAGCTTCCATCAGGACCTGGTCAACCAGCTCAATACTTTCATCCTTACGGACGAACAACGCGATATTGCCGAATTTTTGGTAGGCAGCATTGATGACATGGGCTATATCCGCCGCAGCGTTCAGGATATTGTAGACGATATGGCGTTTACCCAAGGCATCTATACCGATGAGAAAACCGTAGAAAAAGTACTTTGCATTGTTCAGGAAATGGAACCTTCAGGTGTAGGCGCACGCGATTTGCAGGAATGCCTTTTGCTTCAGCTGAAACACAAAACACCAACAGAATCGGTTGCATTGGCCATAGCCATTATTGAAGAGCAGTTTGAATCTTTCACCAAAAAACATTACGAGAAATTACTGGCCAAATTTTTAGTTTCCAAAGAACAGCTTCGGAAAGCCATCGAAGAAATCGAAAAACTCAATCCAAAACCGGGCGGCGCTTATACCGGAAGCAGTAAAATAACAGAACATGTTGTGCCTGATTTTGCCATCCGCATTGTGGATGATGAGCTGGAACTAACTTTGAACGGCCGTAACGCACCGGAATTGCATGTATCCAAAGATTACCAGGACATGATGATGTCCTATAAGGCCTCTAAAGACAAATCGGCTGCGCAGAAAGACGCTGTGCAATTTATCAAGCAGAAACTGGATTCCGCCAAATGGTTCATCGATGCGATAAAACAACGTCAGGAAACACTTTTTGTAACAATGAATGCCATTATGCATTTTCAGCAGGAATACTTCCTGGACGGGGACGAAAGCAAGCTTAAGCCGATGATCCTAAAAGATATCGCTGATATGATCGGATTGGATATTTCGACTATTTCCCGTGTGGCCAACAGTAAATATGTCGATACGCCGTACGGCACGAAACTGATTAAGGATTTTTTCTCCGAAGCCATGACAAATGACCAGGGAGAAGAAGTATCCACCATAGAAATCAAGAACATACTCGAGCGCCTCATTGCCGAAGAAGACAAAAACAAACCGTATCCAGACGACCAGCTCGCCGATCTTCTAAAGGAAAAAGGATACCCAATTGCCCGCAGGACCGTAGCCAAATACCGTGAGCTCCTGGATATTCCCGTAGCCCGGATGCGAAAGAAGATATAAATCCAAAGTATAAAAAGAAAAACCTAATTCCCGAAATGGCATTAGGTTTTTTTTATGTAATATCGTCACGGCTATTACCCGTGATAACTGATCGATCCGTATTTCCAATGGGTTACAAAACCTACCAGAAGAACGAAAAAAATTATCAATTCGATGCCTATAAGTACTATAAACAATACCATCCGCCAGCCAAAAGACCAAACCGGATAGTCACTTCTAAACGCTGAAAAATAACTATACACCGTATACGCCAAAATAGCAACAGGCGTCATAAAGTCCAAAAATACAGACACGACATCAAGATAGGTGAAATCAAGGAAACTCAGGGCCTGTCCAAAAACCGTAATCAGCATTACGCCCAAAAAAACCATTCCGGCCACAATAAAATGCTCACTGATATTGAGTTTCTTCCTCCTGAAAAGCATGAGGCTGTTACAGGCAAACAAGGGAATAAAAGAGAAGAGGATAACTTTGGCATAACTGCTCATGAAAGAGGCAATCTTGTTCCCTGTCGCGTTGTTTTCCGCTTTTGTTTCCGATGCGATATAAACCTCCGAAAGGCTGTCATGATAATGGGACATAAAAAGAGTAAGCCCAATCAGGATAAGCACCAGGTAAAACACATTGTAATAGCGGATGCGTTTGCCTGCTATATAATCCAGGGCTGCTTTTCCGGGACGTACCAAAGCTTCCTTGACCGTAAACAAGATTCCTTTTTCAAAATGCCATATGCCATGCAATATATCATGGAAAAGGAAATGCTTTAAGGTAATGCGGTGCGTATCGGTTTTTTGCCCGCAGTGGGAACAAAACTTATCCGAGGCAAGATGGTTACAGTTAAGACAAAGAGTAGAATGACTCATAACGTTCGTTTTAATGGCTTGACAATAATACGAAAATTCCCCATTTCAATAAAAAAGCTTGCCATTTCTTTTCTTGTACTGTCATTTTTCACACCAGAATTACTAAAAAACGCTACAAAGGGAAGCCATAAACAATAAAAGCGGCAAATGCCGCTTTTATCTATACAAGTATGTAATTACTTTTCAGGTTCCAAAAAACTCGAACAAATCAAGATGCCAACGATAGCACCAACTGAATTGGCCAAAGCATCCAGGGCATCTCCCTGCCGGGTTTCGGTAAGGCAACTCTGTCCTATTTCGACACAGATCCCTAAAAAAACCGCTGCAGAAACCAATATGATTTTCATCTTCCGGTCATTTTTCCTTTTAAAAGCAAGGTATCGGAACCAGGAAATGACCAGCACAAAATAAAACGTAAAATGGACCAGCTTGTCTGCATTGGGAAAGAAAAACATTTCCTCTTCTGAAGAAGGGTTTTTAAAACTCAAATAAAGAATTAAAAAAGTCCAGCATACCGCAATCCAAATCGCATTTTTATTAGGCGCCAATAAGGTTTTTATAGTCATCGCTTGAAAGTAAGTTTTCAATTTCAGAAGCATCGGAAATTTTCACTTTAATCATCCAGGCCTTTCCATATGGATCTTCGTTTACAACCTCAGGAGTTACTTCCAGCTGCTCGTTGAACTCGATGATTTCACCCGAAAGCGGCAGGAATAAATCCGATACCGTCTTTACCGCTTCAACCGTTCCAAAAACGTCGTCTTGCTTTAATGTCTGGTCCAGGGTTTCCACTTCTACATAAACGATATCCCCTAATTCCTTCTGAGCGAAATCAGTGATTCCTATTGTAGCGATATCGCCTTCTATACTTACCCATTCGTGGTCCTTCGTGTACTTTAAGTTAGTTGGTATGTTCATTTTTTTATTAATTAAATTCAAGCAAAAGTAAAATTATTCAACTTAAAAATCAGGGTTTTTGAAAATTAATTTCCAAAGTTGTACCGCAATGTAAAACCAGCCCTGATATTGGTCAGCGGATACGCCGTAGAGATCACCGCTTTCGAGAACGAATAATCGAAAAAGAACAATGTGGTCAGGTTTTTACTGAAAGAATAATCTCCGGTCAATTTAGCCGAAACGATGTTCTGTCCGCCCGCCAACTGGTTGTTGTCATAATCCAGGTTACGCACAATTGTCTTGTTGTTCCTAAAGGAAATGTCTCCTCTTAGGTTGATATCGCTCTTGATCATCCCCATGGCATTGTCTGCCAGCCTGGATCGGATCTGGACGTCCTTAATACGGTAACCAAGACCTATGATGTATTCCACACCTTTAAGTTCGGTAAGCAAATTATTATCCAAGCTTAATGAAAGCGTTCTGTCCTTTTTCATCTCGGCCAAAATCTTGATCGAATTCTTCATCTCGAAATCCAATCGCATCAGCGGGCTGAACTGCTCGGTCAGGTTCACATTTGAGATGATGATCTTGTTTTGGTAATTCCCGTTGGCATCTTTCGATTCCGGATCCTTATCATATTCAAAGTTAGAACGGAAGGAATTCATAGTATAGGCCGCTTTATAGCTATGCTGCAATGAGAACCTTTTGAATTTGTCCTTAAAGAATTTGTAACGCATCAATCCGGTATATTTCACTGTCCAGTTAGGAATAGGGAAACTTCTGAATGAACTCAGGGGAACATCCGGCGCATTGCGGAAATCGGAAGTATAAGCCGCTAAGAAAGCCGGCAATAAAACAGCCTGGTTATTCTTACCGAAACCTATCGGATACCCTTCAGCATCAAGGTTCGCTGCATTATTCAAATCAATCCCTCTGGCAACGGCCAACCTTCTGGCGATAATAATCCTGTTATCCCTAAATTGCTGGAACGCATTTGATGTTATTTCGTCACTTCTTAAAAATGCCGTCCCGATCATATTGGTCGAAATGGAGAAATTACCAAAATTATAAGGCGAGTGCGAATTGTAAGTATCTCCTACAGCGTCAAACTGTTCAGAGAAATTTTCTGCGTGCATACGGTCTGCGATCAGGTCAACTTTCAGGTCAGGGAATATTTCCAAATTGGCATTTGCCGTAACCTGCTTGTTTTTCACTTGTGTGAAATTCTGGTTGAATTCCGGATAATCGGTCAACCAGCCGTTTTTGGCCGCTTCAAAACGAACATCGTCCTGCAGGCCGAAAACAAATCCCAGCGAAGGCTTGGATGAACCCAAAAACCCTATGGAAGGCAAATAGCCCGGAAGCATCGTTCCGTTAGTCTCGGTATAATTAATCTGGATATTTTTAATACTGGTTGCCACTCCAATCAAGCCGTCCAACCAAATATTTGGTTTGTCGTCTTTAACTTTTGGCTTGGCCACGATTTTCTCTCCCGGTTTTGGGGCCGTTACAGGTTTTGAAGCCGGTTTCTTGGTTCCCCTTTTGGTTAAACCAATATATTTATAGAATGTTTCCATATTAAATGCCGTATTCAATTTGTGTGAATTGGCATTCTGAATGGTATTCCCTAAATTATATCCTTTGAATTCCTGTGCCAATAAAGAAGCCTTTTGCCAGCTGTAGTCGCCGGTATAGGTATAATCCGATTTTATAAAAGCAAAAACCGGGATCTTATTGATTGGCAAATCATAATTAAGGGTCAATTGCTGCGCGTGCTGATTTGGCGTCCCGATGTTCCAGTAATCGTTCCAAATGGTGAAATCATCAATAGGATCGTTGTTCTCATCCAGGTAATTCCGCACCAGGTTAGCTGTCGTCGCGGTGTAATTGAATCGTAAGGCTTTGGTCAGGTTGTAATTGAATCCATAGTTGTAATTAAACATAAAATTACGCTTGTACAAAGGATCGATGCCGATTCCCTGCACTTCAACCTGCCTGAACTGCTGCTTGTTAAATTGACGCAGGATAGTCGAGCTGAAATTGACGGTGGTTGGCAGGTAATTGAAATTGAAATCACTCAAAAGTTTCCAATACGTGCTTTTTTTCATCAATTTATTATTCTTGAACGGCTCAACCGGTTTTGGCTTGAATGCAAATGCATAATCCGCCGAAGTCCTCACTTGCTGGTCTAACAGGTTTTCCACTTCAAAATCATGGTGCTCCACTTCGTTATAGGAATAGGCCAGTGTCAGGTTTTCAGGATCGTAGAAATGTTCTTTCTGCTCTGGAGCCCTTTCTTTCTTTACTCCTATAAAATTGATACTTTTTCTTTTGGTAAAATCAATAGCACGGTTTTTAATGTTCTTTTTCTCTTGCGGATCAGAAGTCACATCAATCAATTGCTTCAGCTTGATATCCTGGTTAAACGGATCGTATTCAGGAGTAATAATCTCTTCCCCTATTGCATAATTGAACGGCACCGCTACTCCCCATTTTTTAGGAAGCAATTTCCCTAAACTCATGTTGGTAACAATATCATACTGGTGCGCATCTTCCCGGCTGCGTTCATTAGGGCTTTGTTCCAGGGCACCGAAGCCAATCGTATTCATTCTTCCCGTTGCGGAAAGTGTCATAAAATCTGCAAGATTTGTATCTACGCTGGCAATTGCAGCCATACCGCCTTGGTTGTCCACATCGGCCAAACGCAATTCGTTGAACCAAACTTCACCTCTTATAAATTGGTCCTGGCCCGTTCTCGTATTTTTGACTCCGACCATTAAAGTCCTCACAAAACCAAAGTTCGGGTTTCCTTTGATCCCTAGTGTCAATTTATTGGATTTACTGGATGCTGACGGATCTAAACGGGGATCGTCTTCATCCAAAAAGGAAATACCATTGGCATCCGGTGTTAAGGATCCTTGCAATTTGAGGATCTTAAGAGCGGTAAGCAACTTCGTCTTCAAATCGATTTCGTTCGCTTCCGGCCAAACATCCGAAGCATTGCCGGCTCCTTTGGGGGTTACTTTTAAAGGGATTTCAACTTGGTAGAAGTTTTCAGTGAAGTCGTTACCGAATCGGATAAACGCCCGCATCTCATCATTCTTTAATTCTCTAGTGATATCACCGTAGTCATTATTAAGAGCTTCGGCATGAAGGAACATTTTAAGCTTGTTGTACTGGCGCATGTCCACATCAACATTCTTGAACGCTGCTCTCGCATCACCCTGCTCCAAACCTTTGGTACCGTTTTGAGGATCTGCCTTATCATATACCTTCAGCAAAAGCGATTGCTCGTTTTGATTGATTACCGAATTGTTGTTGTACATCTGCTCTCTTTCCACACCAGGAGGTGTTACGTAGCGCACCGGCTCCTTGTTACCGTTCTCTTCGATATTTACAGCCTGGACATCAAAACCTGTCGGGTCATCCGCAGGATCGTCATTCACAGGAAGGTTTCCTGCCGGCAATTGCAAAGAGGCATTGAATCTTCTCCACTCACCACGTACCAAATCCAGGGAACCCAAACGAATCGTTACTTTATCGCTGAACCCGGACATGAACATACGCATGAAACGAATCGATTTGAAATCTGAAATCCCTCCTTCAATATTCGCGGCCGTTGCTTCCAATATCGGAATTTTGAACTGTATCCATCTTGCCTCAGTAGTACTTCCATTGGCTAATGTAACTTCTGTTTTCCTGACATCCGAAACATATTCATCACCAACTTCCATACCCGGTTTGACTTCAACAGAAAATTTATAATACGCATCAATGGTATTCATGGTATTGTCCCTGTTGATATCTTCCACATCCGGAGTCGTTGTGGAACCTCTGTTGGTATCCGAAACATTCACCGGTGAGTTGCCTTCCAAACCGTTGTAATTACGGTATCTTTCCAAAATTGGCCCGGAAACGCTAAGGAAGTACTGGTAGTTATCCTGAGCAGGGTCATTTCCGGCAAAAGCAGGGTATTTTATATTTTCTTCAGCATCAGACAAACCGTTCAAACCAACGTCCTGTTGCGCCCTGTTGCCTTCATTGGTATCAAAAGCATAAATTAATGATTGTGCGGCAGGAACCTTACCCCAGTTGGTATTGATCACGTTCTGGTTTGTCCCGCCGGCCGGCAGTCCGTTTTCATATAATTTACGTCCGTCTTTCAAGACGTCTTCGGAAACTTCCCCAAGGTTGAATGTCAGTTTCCCTATATTGGCCGGATTCGTATCACTTGCCGTTCCATAGTAAGGATCAAGCATCCAAAACTGAATATATTCCACATTGGCCTGCTCAAAATTGGTAGCATTTATCGACCGCATTATCCCTCCAAAATTACTTTGCGGATTAGGCAGGATATTGTTTACGGACAGCGGATTGAAATTGTACGGTCCTCTTTCGGTTGGATAATAGGTCATGTCCAGCGTGGTAACAACCGTGGTTTCCCCGGCAGCAATATCCGTATTCGGGTAAAGTTCTTTACTGTAAATCCTCCTGGTGTTGTTACTGGAAATTTCGTTGTCGTTTACATCTGCAGGCCTGTCCCCGGTATAGAAAGTAGGATCAATGGAATACCAGGAAAGTTTAGCACGTTTGTCACCATAACTCAAATCATCTTCCGCAGCTCCATTGTCGAAACCTTTTGGGACACTGGACAATGTCCATGCCAAAGGCGCTTTCATATCAATAGTAGATTGCGAACCTTCAAAGTCATCAACATATACGGTGGCTTCTCCTTCAAATTTATCCATTTTTGGGGTTCCGGGCTTTAAAAAGGCAACTTCACCCCTTACCGAAAGATTCGAAGGCACATCAGTATCTATATTAGGCAGTTTGTTTACCAATCGTGTGAAAAACGGGACTTCGGTAGAGAAATTACCGTTAAATCCGTAAATCATATTGTTGATGGACTCCTGGCCGTAATTTGTTTTTTGGGTAAACGGCCTTTCCGTCATTTTAAGCAAAGTAGCGCCTACCTGGAATTTATCCGAGATTTTATAGTCTACGTTTACTCCTATAAATCGTCTGGTCTGTTGCCCGAAAACCGCATTGTTTTCTACGGAAACTTCAATCGGGATGCCGGATGCCCTTAACGACGGATCTAAAATTTGCACACGCCCGGCCTGGTAGTTTACGCTATAATCCACTCCTTCCTGCAAAACCCTTCCTCCGGCTGTAACGACTACCGAACCTCTTGGTACATTCGCCGCTCCCAGGGAGATTCCGTCCCCGCCGCTGGATTTGAATTTCCCTTTCAACTGGAATTTATTCTTATCACTGTCCTGCAACGCTATGGCCTGTGTTTTGTAGTACAGGTTCCTGAAAACATATTTCTTCTGGTTATCGTTATAGGTATTGATATTGTTGTAATCTTCTCCCGGGCCTGCGCTCAATTTATCAAACAAAAGTTTTCCGAAAGGTTCTGTTGTGGTAAAGATAATGCGCCCGTTTTGTGTATCGACTGTCATTCCGGGAATAAAATCGAAGAAACCGTCACCGCCATTTTGCGGGTCATTATTGAAGTTCAATTTATCCAAATTGAAAACCTTCAACAACGGGGTTTCCGCAACACCTGCCGGAAGTGGCAACGTGGTTGGCGTTATGTAGTTTAATGGAGACGGATCAGTATATAAGATATTGAATTTGAAATCTGCAGGATCCAATTGATACGCACCCGGAATCTGGTAGATGTTTTTCATCATTAATTTCCAGGCCGGTTTATCGACACTTGCCAAATTCCCTTTAAGCATTTTAAGGATCAAACTTTGGGTTGTTGGCACACCTGCATTTACCTGAGTGGCATCTACCCCATCGGTTCCGAATTCCCCCACCTGGAACACCTGGTCGCCAATGGTATACTGATACGCTACGGCAAGCACCTCATCATTTGTCAATCGCTGGTTTAGGGAAATGTACCCTAATTGCGGATGGTAGGTATATTCGTTTGGTGTTAATTTCCGGGCGTTTTCCAGCTTCGCATAATCCGTCCCTTCGGAAGGAGCTGGCGTAATTCCCGTAAAACCTTGTCCGGAAGTTGCTATTTCCCTGATAGCGGCAGTCAGGTTACTGTTCCCGATACCGATTTTTGTCGGGTCGAAATTATTATTGGAGTTATTTACCGGCGCATCGACAGCATTAAAAAATGTCGCCGGCGGGTTGATGCCTATAATTTCGGAATTAGGATGCTCCGGGTCCGTACTGGCCGCTTCCCCTAAATCCTGAATGGCAATAACGTTTCGTAGATTATTCCCGTCTTGTCCTGTTGTGACCCTATTTTGCCTGTTGGTAATCCAAACTTCCATTCGGGTAATCTGTACCCTGGAATCGATAATCGGGTATTGAAGCAGTGCTTCGTTGTATTTGTTCCTGAAGTATTGGGCAATAAAGAAATGCCTGTCTGCATCATAATCCAACCCAAAAAGATTAAATTCCTGGATGGCTCCTCCTCCCTGGGCCGTAACTGTTTTCGTTTGTGATTTCTGTTCGGAAAAAACACCCGTAACTGTCACTTTACCAAACTGGAACTGGGCCTTCACACCAAATAAACTCTGGGCACCACGGATCAGGGTACTGTTTAAAGGCATGCTTACATTCCCGACTTCAATTTTTTGAAGGATATCATCCTCAGTAGGTGTGTATTCTAATTTGATCAGGTTTTGGAAAGCAAAAGTAGATTCCGTATCATAATTGGCATTTACCTTCAGTTTTGTCCCTACTTTCCCGAGTAAACTCAAGCTGATACGCTGGTCGAAATCGAAGGTTGTACTCGATCTGTTACGCGGGGAAAAAGCCGGGTTATCCTGTTTGGAATACCTCGCCCCTAAATCGACTTCAACGGTTCCGGTCGGTTTTACATCAATGGTATTGCTCCCGAAAATGGATTCAAAAAAGCTGGAATTGATATAATACCGCGGCAAAAGGTCCTTTTTGGCATCCTTGCTGGCTTCTTTTTTGCCGTCAATCGCGTCTGATTTTTTTTGGAAATAATTCCGGATGGATTCCTTTTGTATCAGTTTCTGGTATTCGTCCGGTGTCAGGACAATCGGGTAATCGATATTGAAGCCTTCAAAGGTTTTGGTATAAATGTACCTGTCCGTAACGGGATCATACGTATACGCTTCAAGAATACTGTTAGGGTTAGGAAGTTCCAAATTGTTAGTATTGTATCCTTTAACGGTATCCTGGGCCGTAGGGACAACCTGGGCATCCATAGCAAGGGAAATGAAAAAAAGCAGTACTGAAATACTGAATTTAACAACCGAACTTGATCTGTAACGAGTATAGTGCTTCAACGATTATAAGTTTTTTAAGGCTTGTTTAATAATTGTTTCTACAGTAGCGTCAGGCATAGCGGCAACGATTTTCTCAACCACTTTTTCAGATGATTTCCGGACAAATCCCAAAACCTCTAAAGCAGATAACGCTTCATCTTTATTTGTATTGCTTTGCGAAATCGAAACTTCATCCAAATCATAGATTTTTAACACTTTATCCTTCAAATCAAGGATAGCCCGCTGTGCCGTTTTGGCTCCGATCCCTTTTATAGATTGAATGACGCCCACATCTCCCGAAGCAATCGCATGTATGATTTGTTTGGGTTCCAACGATGAAAGCATTGTCCTTGCAATGTTCGCTCCAATCCCGGAAACGGAAATCAGCAATTTGAATATTTCCCTCTCCGATTTTTCAACAAATCCATATAACGAATGACTGTCTTCCTTAACCAATAAATGCGTGAACAGTTTTACAAAATCTGTATTAGGCAATATACTGAAAGTATGCAGGGAAATATTGATTTGATAACCCACTCCATTACAATCAATTACAACTTCCGTAGGTGATTTTTCAACTAATTTTCCCTGAATCTGTGTTATCATAAATGAATCCGTAAACCCCCAAATATACTAATTTTCTTTAATTTTCCTTCTTTTTTCGGTCTAACTGCCTGATTAATTGATTAAATAACCATTCTGTTATTTTTGGGCCGATTTATTCCGTCTTTCTTTCTCCTGGGCATCCACAACAGCAACCGCTGCCATGTTTACCATTTCTTCCACGCTCGCTCCCAATTGGAAAATATGCACCGGCTTGTCCATACCCAGCATGATAGGCCCGATAGAATCAACTTTGTATAATTCCTTCAGCATTTTATAGGTGATATTGGCGGATTCCAGATTAGGAAAAACCAATGTATTTACTTTTTGCCCTGCCAGTTTTGAAAAAGGGAATTTGCTCTTGAGCATGTCCGGGTTTAAAGCGAAATCCGTCTGGATTTCCCCATCGACAATCAGGTCAGGATGTTCTTCATGCAGATAGGCTACTGCTTCACGTACTTTGGCCGCACTTTCATTGTTTGACGAACCGAAATTCGAAAACGACACCATGGCTACCACCGGTTGCATACCGAACATTTTGACTGTTTTGGCTGTCATAAGAGCAATTCTTGCCAGGTCCTGTGCACTTGGGTTGGTATTAATGGCCGTATCGGACAAAAACATCGGGCCACGTGGCGTCATCATCATATTTGCTGTCGCCATCCTGGTTACCCCTGGTGCTTTCCCTACCAATTCCATCATTGGTTTTACCACAGACGGGTAACTTCTCGAATATCCTGTCACCAAAGCATCAGCTTCTCCTTCATTGACCATCATGGCGGCGAAATAATTCCGTTCGCGCATCCATTTTTGGGCATCAAGGAGTGTAATTCCCCTGCGGCGGCGGGCTTTCCAGTAAATTTCGGCAAAGCGCAGCCTTCTGGCATCTTCCTCCTTGGTTTTTGGATCAAAAATAGGCACTTCGGCGTCAAATCCTAATTCTTCTTTGAGTTCGAGGATGATTTCTTTGTTTCCTAATAAGATTGGGAATCCTATTCCTTCCTCGTGTACTATCTGCGCAGCTTTCAGCACATCGAGATGGTCTGCTTCGGCAAAAACAATTCTTTTTGGATCTGTTTTGGCTCTGTTGGCCAATAACCGAACCATTTTATTATCGGAGCCTAAACGCTCTAAAAGTTCGTCTTTGTACCGTTCCCAGTCTGTGATTTCTATTTGGGCGACACCGCTTTCCATAGCAGCTTTGGCTACAGCCGGTGCCACTTCGGCGATTAGCCTCGGATCGAATGGTTTTGGGATAATGTAATCCTTTCCGAAATATAGTTTTGTTTCGCCATAGGCAATGTTCACTTGTTCCGGAACCGATTGTTTTGCCAGGCAGGCCAATGCCTTTACAGCAGCCATCTTCATGGCTTCGTTTATTTTTGTAGCACGGACATCGAGCGCTCCTCTGAAAATATAAGGAAAGCCCAACACGTTGTTTACCTGGTTCGGGTAATCCGATCGCCCGGTTGCCATAATAATGTCTTTACGGGTGGAAACAGCGAGGTTGTAATCGATTTCCGGTATCGGGTTTGCCATGGCGAAAACGATAGGATTATCAGCCATGCCCAACAGCATTTCAGGCGAAAGTATATTCCCGGCGGAAAGCCCTAAAAACACATCGGCACCAACTAATGCCTGTTGTAAATTTGTATTCGGTTTTGCTTTGGAATATCTTTTTTGCAGGTCGGACAGATCTGTCCTTTCGGAAGAAAGCACCCCGTCTTTATCGAACATGATGATATTTTCAGGATTGACCCCTAAAAGTACATATAAATTAGCACAGGCCAAAGCCGCAGATCCGGCCCCGGACACCACCAGTTTTACATTTTCAATTTTTTTGCCGGCCAGTTCCAAAGCATTTAGCAAAGCTGCCGATGAAATGATGGCCGTACCATGCTGGTCGTCATGCATGACCGGGATATCCAATTCTTCTACCAAACGCCTTTCAATTTCAAACGATTCGGGAGCTTTGATATCTTCCAGGTTGATTCCCCCGAAAGTAGGCGCGATGGCCTTGACGGTTTCTACAAATTTATCGATATCGGTCGCATCGACTTCAATATCAAAAACATCAATATCTGAAAAAATCTTAAACAATAATGCCTTTCCTTCCATTACCGGTTTTGAGGCTTCCGGCCCGATATCGCCTAATCCTAAAACAGCGGTTCCATTGGTAATTACGGCAACCAGGTTTCCTTTGGCAGTATATTTATAAACATTATTGACATCTTTCGCGATTTCAAGGCAAGGTTCAGCCACTCCCGGCGAATAAGCCAGTGACAAATCACGCTGTGTAGCGTATTTTTTAGTTGGGACCACCTGGATTTTGCCTGGTGCAGGTTTAGCGTGGTATAGTAATGCTTCTCTCCTTTTATTATCTTTTGACATATTTTAAAATTACTATGAATTTACAAAGTTAAAATATGCATTGGAACAACGAAATTTTTAGTGATTAATCTTTCATAAAGTTTGCTCCTGTTGATGGTTTGAAAAAAGTAAGATAAAATATACAAAATAGGGTAACAAAAATCCCAACCGGCGTATTTACATAAAACAATCAACGGGGAGAAAGCCGAAAATCCCGGAAAGAGTAGGCAAATTAAAAAACATATTATGAAAACATTTAAAAAAACTAACGTAATGAAAAGCTTCGCTGTAGCATTGTTCGCCAGTGTTGTATTTTTTGCTTCCTGCAACAAAGAAGAAGCGGTTCCATCCGAGAATGAAAACATTACAGCCAAAGCGCCGGGCGAGCTGAACTTCCAGCCACCGGGAAGCGCCCTCACAATGCAAAGCTGCCCTGAAACCCTTGTGAATGACGGATGCAACTTCACTTCCGGTACCGGGACAGATTTGCAAAACCAATTTACAATGGTCTCTTTATTAAACAGCTGCAGGATTGAGAGCTTGTCTCCGGGATGCAGCTGGACCAGCACAACCCAAACCAAGCTTTTCAATGCTGATTTGAGCAACTGTTGTTTTAGTGCAGGTTCTTTAAATACCCAAATAGACGGTTGGAAACAAATGGCAGTAAGCATGAGGCCTGGATCCGATTATGTAATCACGGGTTATCAGAGAATCAACGGATTTATGGTTACGGCTTACGGTCCTTACAGAATGGTAATAAGTGTTACGTACCGCAAAAAAGTATGTTCCCGCCTTCCTGCCGAACCTTCTTTGCCAATCGGGACCCAATTGGACAAATAAAAATCGTTTTGCATGTCATCTGCTAAAAATCAGGCTGTTTTTTCAACAGCCTGATTTTATTTTTTCAGGAACCCGATATTCCTTTTCAATCCTTCGAGTTTTGTCCTTTTTACAGCCGAATTTTTAAATACTTTCCTGAAGGTTTCATCTGTTATGTCTTCCCAATCTTTCCTGGAGAACGAAAGGAGTTCCGGATTAGGATTGAAAAGCGGTTCGTTGTGCGGTTTGGAGAATTTATTCCAGGGGCAGACGTCCTGGCAGACATCGCACCCAAAAGCCCAGTCGTCAAACTTCCCCTGCATTTCCAAAGGGATATTCTCTTTGAGTTCGATGGTAAAATAAGAAATGCATTTGCTGCCGTCTACAATATAAGGAGCGACAATTGCCTCTGTAGGGCAAGCATCGAGGCAGGCAGTACAGCTTCCGCAATGGTCTGTGGTGGCATGGTCATATTCCAGATCGAGGTCTACAATCAATTCGGCAATAAAATAAAACGACCCGGTTTGCTTGGTGAGCAGGTTGCTGTTTTTCCCAATCCAGCCCAAACCGCTTTTAGCCGCCCATGCCTTGTCCAGGACGGGTGCCGAATCGACAAAAGCACGCCCGGAAACTTCCCCGATTTGTGTTTGGATAAAATCCAGCAATGCTTTCAGTTTTTCCTTGATGACAAAGTGATAATCCTGTCCATAGGCATATTTTGAAATCTTATAACTTTCCGGATTTTGAATTTCCGACGGATAATAATTCAGTAATAATGAAATGACACTTTTGGCATCATCCACCAATAGCGTTGGGTTTAGGCGCTTATCAAAATGATTTTCCATGTAAGACATCTGGCCGTGCATCCGGTTGTTGAGCCAGTTTTCCAAACGGGGCGCTTCTTCTTCCAGAAAACCCGCCGGCGATATGCCACAGGACAAAAACCCGAGGCGCTTGGCTTCGGACTTTATAAGGTTTGTATATTTTGATTTGTTATCGATCACGATACTGCATTAGGGGTTGGAGCGGCATCCTTTTTGAGGAACGAAAAAAGATAAAGCGGAAAACCCGGCCCAAAGGGACACGAGGCGGAGCCGACTGCCCGAAGGGAAATGCCCTAAAACAAACCTCCCTGGATATTTGTCTGGACCTTTCCAAGATGTTTATAGGCTTTTTCGGTTACTTCGCGCCCGCGTGGTGTGCGCATGATGAAACCTTCCTGGATCAGGAACGGCTCGTAAACTTCCTCAATGGTTTCGCTGCTTTCCGAAACGGCGGTAGCCAACGTAGAGAGCCCAACCGGGCCGCCCTTGAATTTATCAATGATGGTTGTCAGGATTTTATTGTCCATTTCATCCAATCCGTGGGCATCTACATTCAAAGCGTTTAGGGCGAATTTCGCTATTTCGATATCGATTTTTCCGTTTCCTTTTATTTGGGCGAAATCCCTCACGCGCCGCAGCATCGCATTGGCAATACGCGGAGTTCCCCGGCTTCTTCCCGCGATCTCGATAGCCGCTTCCATGGTAATGGGCATTTTTAGGATCGAGGAACTTCTTTGTACAATGGTGGTCAGCAGTTCCGTATTGTAATATTGCAGCCTGCTTTGGATCCCGAAACGAGCCCGCATTGGCGCGGTTAACAATCCCGAACGTGTTGTGGCTCCGACCAATGTGAAAGGGCTCAGGTTGATTTGTACTGTCCTGGCATTGGGACCGGATTCGATCATGATATCGATCTTGAAATCTTCCATGGCGGAATACAGGTATTCTTCTACAATAGGACTTAGCCTGTGGATTTCATCTATAAATAGGACATCCCTTTCGTCCAGATTGGTTAGCAGGCCGGCTAAATCTCCCGGTTTGTCAAGCACAGGGCCGGATGTGATCTTAATCCCCACGCCCAATTCGTTGGCCAAAATATTAGCCAGTGTTGTTTTCCCTAATCCTGGCGGGCCATGGAACAAGGTATGGTCTAGCGCTTCTCCTCTAAGGTTGGCGGCCTGCACAAATATTTTAAGGTTTTCCAAAACCTGGTCTTGCCCCGTAAAATCATCAAAAGCGAGAGGCCTTAATTTTTTTTCCAAATCAAGTTCCTCGGCATTATAATTTCGATTGGTCGGGTCTAAATGTTCATTCATGTGGCAAAGATAAAAGAAAGTACTCAGTTTGCAGTGTTAAGCCGGCAGTTTCTAAAAGTGCCTCGCTACACATTGTAGCCTTTTGCCAAAATTTCCTTCCATTGCGGATGGCGTTTTACATAAGCCGCCACAAAAGGGCAAAGCGGTGCTAGAGTATACCCTTTTTCCTTGAGGTATTCCAGTGTTTTTGAAACAATGGCCGAACCGACTCCTTTTCCTTCCAGGTTCCCCGGGACTTCGGTATGGGTCAGGAACATGATGTTTTCGTTTGACAATATGAATTCTATAAATGCGGTTTTCCCTTCCACTTCGAGTTCGAAACGTTTTTTTTCTTCGTTAAGGACCAATTTGCTTTCCAAGCTATTACTCATTTTTTCCTGTTTTATTATAATACACCGAAAGGGCTCCTGACGGACATTTCTTTACCTGGTTTACGATTTCTTCTGAAGTCGCGCCTTCGGGATGGATCCAAGGTTTCTCTTTGGGTTTGAAAACGCCTGCCAAACCTCTGGCACAGTTACCGGAATGGATGCACAGGTCCTGCTTCCATACGATAGTTACCTCGCCATTTGAATATTCTCTTGCTTTATCCATAATATTAGGTTTTACTTTGACTAAAAGTACAAAAAAATTGGGTGTAAATTATGTTTTTATATCTTTATCAAAACTAACCAAAAAATTATGCAAGAAGAAAAACAGAATTTCAAACGGGAACTTGGGTTATTTGACGCTACGATGCTTGTGGTGGGCTCGATGATAGGTTCAGGGATTTTTATTGTCAGTGCCGATATTACCAGAAACGTAGGAAGTGCCGGATGGCTGATTGCCATTTGGATTGTTTCAGCTTTGATAACCATGACCGCCGCCGTGAGTTATGGCGAATTGAGCTCGATGTTTCCCCAAGCCGGCGGGCAATATATCTATTTGAAGGAAGCGTACAACAAGCTGATTGCTTTTTTATACGGCTGGAGTTTTTTTGCCGTTATCCAGACCGGGACAATTGCAGCGGTTGGCGTGGCGTTTTCAAAGTTCGCGGCGTATCTTATCCCAGCGTTCAGTGAAAATAATTTTTTGCTGGAAGCCGGGTCTTTCAAATTGAGTGCCGCACAATTGGTTTCCATCGTTACAATCATTATCTTGACGTATATCAACAGCCGCGGGGTTAAAAACGGCAAAATCATCCAAAAAATATTTACCGTTACTAAAATAGCGTCTCTGTTCGGATTGATCATTTTCGGATTCATCCTGGCGGCCAAAAGCGATATTTGGGACGCCAACTGGACAAATGCCTGGACCGCGCAATCTTTCAGCAAAGACACCAATACATGGTCCGAAATTGGCGGATTTGCCTTGCTTTCGGCTATTGCAGCTTCGATGGTAGGTTCATTATTCTCGAGTGATGCCTGGAATGGCGTGACTTTCATTTCCGGTGAAATCAAAAATCCGGAACGTAATGTAGGATTGAGTTTGTTCCTTGGAACTCTGATTGTAAGTATCATCTATGTGCTGGCCAATGTGATGTACCTGGCTGTCTTGCCGTTGCACGAGATCGCTTTTGCCCCTTCCGACAGGGTTGCAGTTGTGGCTTCCGAGCATATTTTCGGGTCTACGGGTACTATTATTATTGCTGTTATGATTATGATTTCGACTTTTGGCTGTAACAATGGTTTGATTATGGCCGGTTCCCGAGTATATTATACCATGGCAAAAGACGGCTTGTTCTTTAAAAAAGCCGCTAATCTGAATAAGGCAAGTGTTCCGGGTTGGGGTTTGTGGATACAGTGCATTTGGGCTTCGGCGTTATGCCTGACGGGAAAATATGGTGATTTATTGGATTTTGTGATGATCATTGTTATTATTTTCTACATCCTGACCATTTATGGAATCTTCATCCTGAGAAAGAAAATGCCGGATGCAGAACGCCCTTATAAAGCATTTGCGTATCCTTTCCTTCCTGCTTTATATATCATTGTAGCTACAGCGATCTGTGTGGCCTTGTTAATTGACAGGACCAGTACTTGCGGCTGGGGTGTTTTGATTATGCTCGCCGGAATCCCTGTTTATTACCTGACAAAACCGAAAGAATAAACCCGGAAAACATATCAGATTAAAAACAAAACCCGATGTACTTCTATAAGCATATCGGGTTTTTTATGGATTTTACAGTAAAGAGATTTTCACCACATAGCCTTCAAACGTCCTGATATTGAAAACAGTACCGTCTTCAAAAATCAGGTATTGGCCTTTTATGCCCATCAGTTTCCCGGTATAATCCGGTGATTTATCCAAATTGAGGCTACTGACTTTTTTAGGGTATTGCAGCACGGGGTATTGCAGTTCGAATAGGTCGTTTTTATCCAGGTCATAAAATTCATGGACAGCTTCAGGAATCAGGTCTTTTAAACTTTGGCGCACTTTGACGATGTCTTCCTCGGGCACTTCGTTTTTAAGCATTTTCTGCCAGTTGGTTTTATCGGCAAAATGATTTTTAAGGGCAACTTCGGTAATTCCGGCCAGATAACGGTTCGGTACCTCAACAATAGGAATGGCTTTTACGGCGCCTTGATCGATCCAGCGGGTGGGCACTTGCGTTTTCCTGGTTACCCCAACTTTTATTTCACTGGACAAAGCCAGGTATACGATATGCGGCTGCAATTGTACGCGTTTTTCATATTCCAGGTCACGGTCTTCGATATCCAGGTGCGCCGTGCTTAATTCCGGGTTCATGATCCAATCCCCGACAGCAGCACTGCTCATAAAACAATCGTAACAAAACCCCTGACGGAAAATCTTTTTTTTCTTATTGCAGTTCAAACATTGGTACCCCTGGAAAACAATCTCGAACTTCTTCCCCAGCAATTGGTTCATATTTAAAAAACTATGCTCAAAAACCAGGTAATACTGGATTGGGTTCCCGTTTTCTGTTTGCATTTTGGTAAGCACGCCTTCGTATGTCATTCTTGAATTAGGATTAAGGAATTTAGGATTCTTGAAAAATTATATTATTTTTGGTAAAGTTATAAATCCTAAATTAAAAATGCCTTTACCAATTATAAATTCTATCGCTTCATGGGTTTTGAAACAGCGCATCCATCAGATTGAGCTGTTTTTAAAATACCCTAATGAAGTACAGGAAGAATTGCTGATGACCCTTATCAAATCATCTGAAAATACGATAATTGGAAAGCAATACGATTTCGAATCCATAAAATCATACCACCTTTTCCAGGAACGCGTGCCGATTTCCACTTACGAAGACTTGGAACCGTTTATTGAAAGGACCCGCAAAGGGGAACAGCAGGTTTTCTGGAACGAACCCATCAAATGGTTTGCCAAATCTAGCGGGACGACCAATGCCAAAAGCAAATTTATCCCTGTAAGCAATGAAGCACTTGAAAACTGCCATTATAAAGGAAGTAAGGATTTACTTTGCCTGTACCTGAACAATAATGAGAATTCGCAATTGTTTACCGGAAAAAGCCTGCGTTTGGGCGGAAGCAAGCAATTGTATGAAGACAACAATACTTTTTTTGGCGATTTATCTGCGATTTTGATAGACAATATGCCTTTTTGGGCAGAATTCAGTAGTACACCAAGCAACAAAACATCCCTGATGAGCGAATGGGAAACCAAGCTTTTGGCCATTGTAAACGAAACCCGGATAGAAAACGTAACCAGTTTTGCAGGCGTGCCTTCCTGGATGATGGTGCTCCTTAACAAACTGCTGGAGGAAACCGGGAAAGACAACCTGTTTGACATCTGGCCCAACCTGGAAGTGTATTTCCATGGAGGCGTAAGCTTCAATCCGTACCGGGACCAATACAAAAAGATCCTGCCCAAAAATGATTTTAAATATTACGAAATCTACAATGCTTCGGAAGGTTTTTTTGCCATCCAGGACCTGAACCATTCCAATGATTTATTGCTGATGCTCGATTACGGCATTTTCTATGAATTTATTCCGATGGATGTTTTTGGCACGCCCAATGAAAAAGCGGTCCGTCTTGCGGAAGTGGAATTGAATAAAAACTACGCCGTTGTCATTACGACCAATGCCGGGCTTTGGCGTTACCTGATTGGCGACACCGTGCGTTTTACATCACTAAACCCATACAGGATAAGGGTTACCGGAAGGACCAAGCACCATATTAATGTTTTTGGAGAAGAATTGATGGTCGAGAATACCGATCTTGCCCTGTCAAAAACCTGCAGGTTGACCGGCACTGAAGTCATCGATTATACGGTTGCCCCGGTTTTTATGACCGGAAAAGAAAAAGGCGCCCACGAATGGATGATCGAATTTCGGAAACATCCTGAAAACATAGAAGAATTCAAGACTTTATTAGACCAGAACATCCAATCCTTGAATTCTGATTACGAAGCCAAACGCTATAACAATATGACTTTAAACCCGCTGACCATCAATGTGGCACGGGAGAATTTGTTTTACGATTGGTTAAAAAACCAGGACAAATTAGGAGGGCAGCACAAAATCCCACGCCTGTCGAATACCCGTGATTATTTGGAGCAGTTATTGCTTTTGCAGAAAGCCTAAAAGACATTCCGGGCTCTTTGCTCAGTTTCCTTTTCTATTTTAGAAACAAATCATGCACTTTATCGAGTATTTCAGTAGTTCATCCGCAAAATAAACCCATAATTATTTGATTACAATACTTTTACGCCAGACAAAACTCAAAAAGGTGCGTTAGGATTATAAAGCAGAATCATTTTCAAAGCCTTTTATTTGATGCTGAAAGGCCAATATAAAACCCGAATCTGCGTTATCATTAAAAATCCTTGAGGGTTTTAGTGGAAATCCGACACATACTTTACAAAGCTTATATTATTAATTCATGTTGATGAAAAAATCCTGATACAGTTATCAGGATTTTTTTTATATCCTTTGTATTGAAGGCGCTAAAGTTACCCATAGAAAAAGCCCTGTTGATCAGATCAGACAGGGCTTTTTTATATTCGGGCCTACACCTATGAAGCGATTTCGAGACGCTTGAGCAGGTTTTTGGTCAAGGCTTCTTCTACATAATGTTTGTCTATGTGCAGTTCTTTGTCTTCGGAACTTGGCAAATCGTACATGGCATCGGTCAGGATGGCTTCGCATAAGGAACGCAATCCTCGGGCTCCCAATTTGTATTCCAAAGCTTTGTCCACAATATAATTGAGGGCTTCTCCGGTAATTGAAAAATCGACCTCATCCATTAAAAATAGTTTTTTGTACTGTTTGATCAGCGCATTTTTAGGCTCTGTCAAAATAGAACGCAACGTATCCCTGTCTAAAGGATCCATGTGTGTCAGCACCGGCAGACGCCCGATAATTTCCGGGATCAGGCCAAAATCTTTAATGTCTTTCGGGATGATGTACTGCAATAAATTGTCTTTGTCTATATTTTCAGCGTTTTTCGAAGTACTGTACCCAACAGCCTGACGGTTCAATCGCTTAGAGATAATACGCTCTATCCCGTCAAAGGCACCACCTGCTATAAACAGGATATCCTGGGTGTTTACTTCAACGAACTTCTGGTCCGGATGTTTCCTTCCTCCTTTTGGCGGTACATTCACAACTGTTCCTTCAAGCAATTTAAGCAAAGCTTGCTGGACACCTTCACCCGAAACATCACGGGTAATGGATGGATTGTCGCTCTTACGGGCGATTTTGTCTATTTCATCAATAAAAACAATACCTCTCTCCGCTTTGGTCACATCATAATCGGCAGCTTGCAACAAACGCGTCAAAATACTCTCCACGTCTTCTCCCACATAACCCGCTTCAGTCAAAACCGTCGCATCGACAATCGCTAAAGGCACATCAAGCATCTTGGCAATAGTTTTGGCAACCAGGGTTTTCCCCGTTCCGGTTTGCCCGACCATAATGATGTTGCTTTTTTCGATTTCCACTTCATCATCCTGCTGCAACTGCATCAATCGTTTGTAATGATTGTACACCGCAACCGACATGACTTTTTTGGTTTGGTCCTGGCCAATTACATATTGATCCAGAAAAGCCCTGATCTGTTTGGGTTTTTGCAGTACCAAATCAGAAACCTGACGGACACCGCCGCTGGCTTTGAGCTCTTCCAGGACAATGCCGTGCGCCTGCTCAATACATTTATCGCAAATATGCGAATTGATTCCTGCAATCAGTAAATTGGTTTCGGGTTTTTTCCTTCCGCAGAAAGAACATTCTAATATTTCTTTTGCCATCTTTTCTCGCTTTCCGATTTCAGGGCCTGATTTCTCTCTCCCCTGACACCCATCTGTAAAATTATCTTCTTAAAACTTCATCAATCATTCCATATTCCTTGGCTTCGTCGGCAATCATCCAATAATCGCGCTCACTGTCCCTGAATACTTTGTCGAAAGGCTGTTTTGAATGTTTGGCGATGATCTGGTATAATTCATCTTTCAGTTTCAGCATTTCTTTCAGGTTGATCTCCATATCGGTTGCAACACCTTGTGCTCCTCCCGACGGCTGGTGGATCATTACCCTTGAATGTGGCAGTGCGGAACGTTTCCCATCGGCACCGGCACATAATAAAACAGCACCCATGGAAGCTGCCATTCCGGTACAAATCGTCGCTACGTCCGGTTTGATATACTGCATTGTATCGTAAATCCCCAAGCCGGCATACACGCTACCGCCCGGAGAATTGATATAAATCTGGATGTCTTTTGAAGCGTCAACACTTTCCAGGAATAACAATTGTGCCTGGATAATGTTTGCCACATGATCGTCTACTCCTGTTCCCAGAAAGATGATCCTGTCCATCATCAAACGGGAGAATACATCGAGTTGTGATATGTTTAACTGACGTTCTTCTATAATATAAGGTGTCATACTGCTTACGATCTTGTCGTAATACATGCTGTTCACACCGTGTTTTTTTGTTGCAAATTTTTTAAATTCTTTACCGTAGTTCATCTTTTATAAATTATGAGTTTGAATTATAAATTATGAATTAGTCCCGATTACCTCACAAAACTGCAATTTGATTATGTCCAGTAAACACAGGTGTTTACAGCGGAAATCCTTTTGTTCTTTTCCTTTAAAAAAACAAAAGATTGCAACAGGTAACGGGGAATAACTCCTAATAAAAAAGCGCCAAAGTAATCATTTGACGCTCAAATATAAGGAATTTTTGGAAGATTTATTCTCCGTACATTTCTTTAACAAAATCTTGGTATGTTACCTCTTTTGTTTTTGCTTTGATTTTTTCCTTGAACAGGTTCAGCATTTTTTCGCTCATTACCTGCTCTGACAATCTTTTTACTTCATCCTGGTTAGACAAAACCCTTGCCACGATTCCTTCCACTTCTTCAGCGGTTGGGTTCAATTGCCCGAATTGTGCCATTTGTTTTTTGATGATATCCGAAGCATATGCTTTTAGGTCCTCAAAGGTAATCTGCAGTTTGTTGTCTGCTATGATTTTCCCTTCGATTAGTTGGTAACGCAACCCGTTTTCGGATCTTGCGTATTCCACTTCGGCCTGTTCTGGAGAAAGCGGGCTCTCACCAACAGTCTGGATCCATTTCTTAAGGAAAGCGGAAGGCAATTCGATCTGGTTGTTCTCGATTAGGAAAGAAGAGGCATCATTTAGGAATTTTTGGTCTGCCTGCTGCTCAAATTGTTTTTCAGCATCTTCCTTGATTTTGGCTTTCACTTCTTCTACAGAAGAAACGTTTCCTTCCCCGAATAATTTATCAAACAATTCCTGGTTCAATTCCGCAGGCTCGCTTGTGGTAACTTCTTCGATCTTGAAATCAACATTGATATCCAAACCGTGTACATCGTCATGGCCTACCTGAAGGTAATCCATTAATTTGTGGTCATCGTCAAAAAGGCCTTTAGTCCCTACCGTAACAACATCCCCGACTTTTTTACCGATAAATTTTTTAGCGGCCGCTTTGTCTTTGAAAATATCCAAAGTAATTTGCGCCGGCGCATTGATCCCTTTTTCCTCATTGGTGAAAACACCTCTGATATCGTCATTTTCTTCTACTTCGTTTTTAGCGATCATTTTACCGAACTGCTTTTGGATGCGTTTCACCTGATCGTCAAGCATTTTGTCGTCTGCGATGATTTTGTATAACGTAAGGTCGCTTTTAGCGTCAAGGTTTACGTCAAACTGAGGCGCAAGCCCGATTTCGAATTCGAAAATAAAATCTTCGGCATCCCAATTGAACTCTTCTGCCGGTTTAGGCAGCGGGTTCCCTAAAATATCCAGTTTCTCAGCGGCAATGAATTTATTCAAATTGGCCTGCAACGTTTTGTTCACTTCTTCCAGCAAAACGGCTTTACCGTATTGTTTCTTGATTAAGGACATTGGCACTTCTCCTTTTCTGAATCCAGGAACGGTAGCAGTTTTTCGGTAGTTTACCAATATTTTTTCTAAATTATCTGAATAGTCTTTCTTCGCAACTTCTACTTTTATTACTGCATTTAATGCATCAATGTTTGTTTTTGTAATATTCATTTTGATATTTTATTTACATACTAAAATTGGGTGGCAAAATTACATAATTTCCGCCACCCAACAAATTTTATTTTACTGAATCCTAATGCTTTATTTTTAGTCTTTGATTAATCGATATAATATTGATTGTGAAATGGAAAGCAAGATGCTGAACAGTAATGCCGTCCAAAAGGAAGCCACATTAAAACCGTCTACTAATTCGGCACACAAAAGCACCATAGCCGCATTGATGACCAAAAGGAACAAACCCAGGGTGAAGACAGTCACTGGAAAAGTAAAAAAGACCAGGATGGGCTTTAAGAAGGTATTGAGCAATCCTAGCACAACAGACACGATCAGGGCAATTTTCAAGGCCCCCAATGTAGTCTCCGCGGTCATGGTCACACCACCCATAAAATAGGTCAATGCCAGTACAATAACAATCGTAATTAATAATCTTTGAAGTAATTTCATAAAATCAAATTGAGCCAAACACTTAAAAAATAGTTAATTTTTCATCAATGTAGGCAGTTAATACGCAAAGTAATTAAAATATTTTCTATTTTCGTAGAAATAACCTTAAAAAACTAATTATGAAAAAACTTTTACTCTTATCAATTTTCCTGGCTGCTAACGGAGCTATATACTCACAATGGACACAGCAGGCCACTGGCTTTACATCAGCCAGTACCGGAGTGGATGAGATTGATATCATTGACGCAAATACAGTATGGGCCAAAGCTTATGATGGTTCAGCCGCCGGCGATAACTACCAATTGTTTACACGGACAACTAATGGTGGTACTAGCTGGACACCGGGAGCCATCGATGTTGGAAACCCTATATTGAGAATTACGAACATTTCTGCGGTAAGCGCCACAACTGCATGGGCAGGAGCGTTTGACGAGGCAGACGGCCTTGGAGGAGTATGGAAAACAACGGATGGCGGTGTAACCTGGACACAGCAAAATGCTACAGCTTATACTACAGCCGGTTCTTCATGGTTCAATATGGTTCATTTCTTCAATGCCAATAACGGAATCACAATGGGTGACCCTGCAGGAACCGAATTTGAAGTATACAGAACAACAGACGGAGGAGCTACATGGTCTGCCCCTGCCGCTGCCTCAATCCCAAATCCTGCTGCAGGCGAATACGGATACAATGGAGGTGTTGTTGCTGCCGGAAACACATTATGGTTTACCACAAACAAAGGAAAATTATACCGCACAACAGACATGGGTGTTACCTGGACAAAACTTAACGGCCCGGTTGGATTAAACGATTTTGGAAGTGCCGCTATCAATGGAAAGCCTTATTTCAGCAACAATAACAACGGAATCATTATCGGAACCCTTGATTCTGGCGCTACTTACAAATTGTGGAAAACCACAAACGGAGGTACTACATGGGATGCTGGAGCTACTTACACTGCAGCTTACAGATCTGTATCATACATCCCTGGAACAAACACATTGGTAGGAACAGGATCTACAGGAACAGGACCGGCTACAATACAATATTCAGGAGTGAGCTATGACAATGGGACAACCTGGACACAAATTGATACCGGAACTCAAAGAACCAGCGTTTCTTTCCTAAACGGGACTACCGGATGGGCAGGAGGATTTACTACAAGTTCTTTTGTTGGCGGGATTTACAAATACACTGGTACTTCTTTAGGAGTTGCTGATTTCAATACTACTTCTGAATTTAACGTATATCCAAACCCAACAAGCGGTCTTGTAAAACTATCTTCTTCTTTAAACACTGTAAGCAACGTAGCTGTTTATGATGTATTAGGGAAACAAGTTTTCACAAAAGCGTTTTCTGCTTTAAACAATGAAGTAGAAGTAGATTTATCTTCTCTTAACACAGGAGTATATTTCTTAAAAGCCACTGCTAATAACGGAGGTGTTCAAACAATAAGAATTGTAAGAGACTAATTTATTTAGCCATCATAACAAAAAAAGCCCTTTTCACTATGAAAAGGGCTTTTTTATTTTGCTATATCTTAATCCTTATCCAAAATCTATTTTAGGAAAGAGATTGTCTTTTCGAAAAATTCTTTGGGGTTTTCGGCATGGAGCCAATGCCCGGCACCTGAAACCGTCTCGATTTCCGCATTCGGGAAATGATGGAGGATCGTTTCAAAATCGGAATCCAAAATATAATCCGAGCGATCGCCCCTCAAAAACAAAACAGGCGCATCAAAATGATTTTCAAAAGGCAAAGCCTCTCCTATCACCTCTTTCTTTTCATTAAATACTTTCAGATTGAACCGAAAATCTAATTGCCCCGGTGCTGCCCAGTATAAATTCTTCAGCAAAAACTGCCTAGTCCCTAAATCATGGATATACTCCGAAACAATTTCTTCCGCTTCACTTCGGGATGGCTTTTTAGAAAAATCAACCGCGTTGAGTGATGCAAGGATCGTATCATGGTGCGGCGCATAATATTTGGGGCCTATATCGGCCACAATCAGTTTACGGACCAATTCCGGATAAGTGGTCGCCAGCAGCATCGCAACTTTCCCTCCCATGGAATGCCCAATAACATCAACAGACGTCAATTGATGAAATTGGCAATATTCAACAACATCCTGAACCATTATACCGTAACTGAATTCGTCCGAATGGAAACTTTTCCCGTGGTTCCTCAAGTCCACTGCATGTACCTGAAAACCCTGGGCGGCATATTGCATGGACAAGGTTTTCCAATTGTCCGACATCCCCAGAAAACCGTGAATAATCAAAAGCGGCTGGCCTTGCCCTTCTATTTTTGAAAAAAGCATATTATTTTAATTTTTGCAGATACATGTTGACCACGTTTTCCAATCCGAGGTACAATGATTCGGAAATTAGCGCATGCCCGATGGACACTTCTTTCAGGTTTGGGATATTCTGGTTGAAAAACTGGATATTATCCAAACTCAAATCATGGCCGGCATTAATCCCCAAGCCAAGTTCGTTAGCCAAAACCGCCGAAGCCGTATAAGGCAAGATCCCGTTCCTGTTCCCCAAGCCATATTCGTGGGCAAACGCTTCGGTATACAATTCGATCCTGTCGGTGCCGGTAGCTTTCGCTCCTTCGATCATAGCCAGTACCGGATCAACAAAAATAGATGTCCTGATACCGTTGCGATGGAATTCCTGGATCACTTCTTTTAAAAAATCCTGGTGCGCAACAGTATCCCAACCCGCATTAGACGTCAGCGCATCTACAGCATCCGGGACCAGGGTCACTTGCGTAGGTTTTACGTCAAGCACCAAGTCTACAAAATCCTTCTCCGGATTGCCTTCAATATTATATTCTGTGTAAACGATCGATTTTAAATCCCTTGCATCCTGATACCGGATATGCCTTTCATCTGGCCGCGGATGGATGGTAATTCCCTGCGCCCCGAATTTCTGGACATCTGCGGCAACTTTCAATAAATCAGGGACATTTCCGCCACGGGAATTCCGCAAAGTGGCAATCTTGTTGATATTTACACTTAACTTGCAATGGTTTTGAGTCATTATAACCTTAAATTTGTATTTCTAAAACACAAAAATACGAACTTAAATAAGGGTAATATCTTATTTTTTAATTATTTTGCAGTGAATTACTCCTTTTGCTTATGAATATTTTATCAGATTATATCAATCAGGATTACAAACCGCTTGATGTCCAGGAAAGTGTTGCCGCCGTGCAGGATTTTTTCGTAGAAGTGCCGTTTTCACATTTCCCGGTCCTGGAAGAAGGTGTATTTGTTGGAAATTTATCAAGTGAAGATGTGGAAACCTTTGATTTTGATAAAAAAATCAGCGATTACAAATATACCCTGGAAGGCTTTTTCACAAAAAACAACGCCATCTGGCTTGATGTTTTAGAAGTATTCGCACACAACCAATCGAATATTTTGCCGGTCCTGGACGAAAACAATAGTTATTTGGGTTATTACGAAATTGACGACATCATCCGTTTTTTCAATGAAACCCCTTTTTTGAAAGAGCCCGGAAACATCCTTATTATCGAAAAAAACACGAATGAATACTCCTTCAGCCAGATTTCGCAGATTATTGAAGGCAACGACGGGCGGCTATTAGGCCTTTTTATTTCCGACATCACCAATGAAACCGTGCAGATTACCATAAAAATTGCCGTGGGCGGAATGAATGAAATCATCCAGACTTTCCGCAGGTACGAATACGAAATTATCTCCGAGCACCAGGAAGACAGTTATTTGAAAATACTCCAGGAGCGTTCCGATTACCTGGACAAATACCTTAACATATAGCGTATGAAAGTAGCTGTTTTTGGACAATTCTATCAAAATACAACTTCGCCAATCATCGAACGCCTGTTTTCTTTCTTGAAAGAACACGGCATTGAAACGGTAATGGAAGAAAAATTTTCCGCTATTTTGGTTGAAAATGGGTTGATACAGGACACCTACCCTAAATTCAGCAGCCACAAGGACCTGGACAAAAGCTTTGACATGCTGATCAGCGTTGGCGGAGACGGGACTTTTTTGCGAGCGGCAACGGTAGTCCGGAATTCCGGAATTCCCATTTTAGGGATTAATGCCGGGCGGTTGGGTTTTCTGGCCACGGTACAGCAAAACAACATTGAAACATTCATGCAACTGGTCCTCGAAAAAAAATACACGATCTCCAAACGTACTTTGTTAAGCGTTAGCTGTTCCCCAAAGGTTGATTCCCTGAGTGAACTTAATTTTGCCATGAATGAAATAACGGTCAGCCGGAAAGATACCACTTCGATGATTACCATTGAAACCTATCTAAACGGGGAATACCTCAATTCTTATTGGGCGGACGGGCTGATTATTTCCACACCGACAGGCTCCACCGGATATTCAATGAGTTGTGGTGGCCCGATTCTGACGCCTGATGTCCATAGTTTGGTACTGACACCCATCGCTCCGCATAACCTGAACGCGAGGCCATTGGTCATCCCTGACAACACCACGATAAAGCTTAAAGTAACCGGACGGGAAGAAAATTACCTTGTTTCGTTAGATTCCAGGACAGCTTCCATAAAAAATGAAGCCATACTGACCATCAAAAAAACACCCTACAAAATCAACATGGTCGAAATCCCTGAAGAAACCTTCTTAAAAACACTACGCAACAAACTGCTTTGGGGAGAAGACAAACGGAATTAATTTCCCGCTCCAATACTACAATACTTTATTTTCCGTTTTAAAAATAAATTAACCCCGGATGTAATATTTCACTTTGTAAAGTGGCCAGAATTATTATATTTGCACCCTATTTAAAATTGATGAAAAAAACAACGTACATTTTAACCTTATTCTTTCTGTTTCAGATGGCTAATGCCCAAATTCACGAGTTTGGTATTTTTGCCGGCGGAAGTAATTTCATAGGAGATGTAGGTAAGACCAATTATATAGCTCCCAACCAGCCTGCTTTTGGAATTTTATACAAATGGAACAGGAATCCGCGGTATTCGTGGCGTTTTTCGGCCATGATGTCTAAAGTAAAAGCTTTTGATTCCCAATCCGATTTGATTTCAAGAAAGGAAAGGGCTTTAGGTTTCGGGAATACCATCACGGAATTTTCAGGTGGTTTCGAATTCAATTTTTTTGATTTCAACCTGCACGAACCGGGATTTTTCTCCACTCCATACATTTACACGGGATTAAGTTATTTTACGTCCGATAAATTATACGTAATCGGCGGCAAGTATTACAATGAAGGCAAAGGCGGCCATTTGGCACTTCCTATCATCGGCGGGTTGAAGATGAAAATCGCAGACAACTTCGTTTTAGGGCTTGAAGCTGGCGCCAGGTATACTTTTACAGATGATATTGACGGAAGTTTGCCTAAAAATGGTAACTTTGACAGTTTAAAATTTGGTAATATCAACAGTAACGACTGGTATGTATTTACCGGTGTGACCTTAACCTATACTTTTGGCAACAAACCTTGTTATTGTAAAGAATAATTTCCATGAGTTTACTTTCTGCCATAAATACCGATAATTTACCCAGACACCTGGCCATCATCATGGACGGGAACGGCCGTTGGGCGAAACAGCAGGGCATGTTGCGTGCTTTCGGGCATGAAAACGGGACCAAATCCGTAAAAACAACGGTAGAAGCCTGCGCCAAGTTGGGTATTGAAAACCTGACGCTTTATGCTTTTTCAACGGAAAACTGGAACAGGCCCAAATTAGAAGTAGATACGCTGATGAAACTGCTCATCAACTCCCTGAAAAAGGAACTGGAAACATTGATTAAAAACAACATCCGGCTAAATTCAATCGGGAATTTCGAAAGCCTTCCCAAATCGGTTCAAAAAGAACTTTCTGAGGTAATAGAAAGGACCAAAAACAACACACGCATGACCCTTACGCTGGCCTTAAGCTACGGTTCCAGGGAAGAAATCATAAATGCTGTTAAAAAAATAACAACTAAAGTTAAAAATAATATAATTTCAATCGATTCTATTGATGAATCCATAATAAATAATCATCTTTACACGCATAATTTACCCGATGTAGATTTAGTGATAAGAACCAGTGGCGAACACCGCATCAGTAATTTTCTCCTATGGCAGATTGCCTACGCAGAATTTTATTTCATAGATGTTTTGTGGCCCGATTTTAGTGAAGAAAATTTATATGAAGCCATTATTAGCTATCAAAAAAGAGAACGTAGATTTGGAAAAACAAGTGAACAGATTAAATAATTTATTTAACATCTCAAACAGTATTAAGTTAGTACTGTTATTTTTATTTTTAGGTAGTACAATACAGAGTATCGCACAAGACCGCCTTCCCTTTGACCAAGGCAAAATCTACATCTTAAAAAAAGTTAGCGTAACTGGTAAAATCAGCTATAACGAGCAAACCGTAACAACGTTTGCCGGATTGGAAAAAGGCCAGAAAATTACCGTTCCGGGTGAAGAAATCAGTAATTCCATCAAAAAACTTTGGAAATTAGGGCTTTTCAATGACGTGAATTTTTACGTGGACGCCATTGAAGGAGACAGTATTTCATTGGAATTAAACATCAACGAACTTCCTAAGCTTAAGGAAGTTAAATTCGTAGGCGTTAAAAAATCAGCTGTTGAGACACTTATCAAGGATAATGGGCTTACCGCCGAAAAGATCGTAAACGAAAACCTTATTACGACTACCAAATACTACATCGAAAACAAATACAAAAAAGACGGTTATTTCAATACGAAAGTAAATATTATCACTTCTGAAGATGCAACAGAACCCAACCATGTGAATATGGTGGTAAATGTTGACAAAGGAGACAAAGTCAAAATCGCGAAAATCATCATCGAAGGCAATACCCAGATGACCGATGGGAAAATAAGGCGTGCCATGAAAAACACCAAGCAAAGAAGCCCTTTGCACATTTTCAAAGCCTCAAAATACATCAAGGAAAAATACAAGGAAGATCTGGTTTCCATTGTAGACAAATACAAAGAAAACGGTTACCGTGATGCCCGTGTCACTTCTGATTCGGTTTCCTTCAACAAAGACAAAAACGCTTTGGTCATAAAATTAAATATCGAAGAAGGTGACAAATACTATTTCGGTGATATTAAATTCCTTGGAAATACAGTTTATAACGACCAGCTGTTAGGCAAAATCCTGGGCATCAAAAAAGGAGATGTCTACAATGGTGTTTTGCTTCAGAAAAGAATTGCCGACAATTCTAAACCGGACGGTGAAGACCTGACGAACTTATACCAAAACAACGGTTACCTGTTCTCGAGCATAAATCCTGTTGAAGTTTCTACGGTAAACGACACTATCGACATGGAAATCCGTGTAACGGAAGGACCTTTGGCTTACTTCAATAAAATTTCCGTAGTTGGGAACGACAAAACAAACGACAAGGTAATTTACAGGGAGCTTCATACCAAACCGGGAGATGTGTACAGTAAAGAGACGTTAGTGAGAACCATCCGTGAAATTGGTCAGTTAGGCTTTTTTGATGCCGAAGCGATCAAACCGGATTTCGAAAACGTAGACCCGGCAGCCGGAACCGTAGACATCAAATACAACTTGGTTGAAAAAGGAGCCAGCCAGATAGAACTTCAGGGAGGTTACGGAGGCGGAGGCTTCATCGGAACCCTTGGATTGTCTTTCAACAATTTCTCCATTGCCAATATCTTCAAAAAAGATTCTTACAAACCGCTCCCGATGGGTGACGGCCAGAAATTATCGCTTCGTTTGCAGGGAAGCACTTATTTCCAGACGTATAGTTTCTCTTTTTCAGAGCCATGGTTCGGAGGTAAAAAACCTATACAGTTTTCAAGCTCGATATCCTACAGTAAACAATATTCGAACAATTACATAAACAATAAGGTAGACCGTTCAAAAAGCTTCAATATTTTTACGGCTTCTGTCGGCCTTGCCAAAAGATTACAGGTTCCGGACAACTATTTCGTGCTTTCACATGCCGTAAGTTACCAGCATTATGACTTAAACAATTACAACGTGGGATTGTTTACTTTTGGAGACGGTACTTCACGAAACTTAGCTTATACTATTGGCTTGAGCCGAAACAATAAAGGAACAAACCCTATTTTCCCAATGTATGGATCAGAGTTCAGCGTTTCTGCGAAAATGACTTTGCCATACTCTTTATTCAATGGGGTAGATTACGGAAATTTAGCAAACCAACAGGAATACAAAAGGAAATTTACATCTAATTCAGGTATTTCCCCAATTCCTAACAACAGCGGGTACACCGCTCAGGAAGGAGATTACCTTACCTTCGGGACGAATAACAACAACCAGACCGGTTACATGCAGGTAGACAACTACCAAGATGCCGATGCGGACCAAAGCAAGGTGGACCAGAAGAAATTCAACTGGCTGGAATATTACAAAATCAAATTCAAAGCCGAATGGTATACTAAAATCTGGGATCAGTTGGTTTTGCGTTCTTTAGGGGAATTCGGTTTCATGGGCGCTTACAACAGCGAAAGAGGTATTGTTCCTTTCGAAAGATTCTATCTTGGCGGGGACGGATTGGCAAACTATTCCATGGACGGAAGGGAAACCATCCAATTAAGAGGTTATCCGAACAACTCCTTAACCCCTATCGTTACTGAAGGTTCAAGAGCCGGAGAACAAATTGGGGCTACCGTATACAATAAATTCTCACTGGAATTACGTTATCCAATAACATTGAAGCAGGCGGCATCGATTTATGCCCTGACTTTTGTGGAAGCAGGAGCGGCCTATAAAGATTTCCAGGAATATAACCCATTTGCCTTAAAACGTTCTGCAGGTGTTGGTTTGCGTATCTTTATGCCGGCATTCGGATTGTTGGGAATTGATTTCGGACATGGTTTTGATTCTATTACTCCGAACGGCCCTAAAAATGGTTGGGAAACACATTTTATAATAGGTCAACAATTTTAACTATATTTGGCATGATAGTTGAACTTAATATTTCAAGCTTATGAGAAAAAGTTTTTTATTGCTTATCGTTTTTGTATCTGCCTTAGCTAATGCTCAGTCTAAAATTGGAGTGAAAATCGGGTATATCGATATGGATTACATCCTTGAAAATGTACCGGATTATAAAGAAGCTTCCATGCAATTGGAACAAAAAGCACAAAAATGGAAACAGGATATCGAAGTTAAGAAAAACGATATCACCAAAATGAAAGACCTCCTTAAGTCTGAAAGAGCTTTGCTAACCAAAGAGCTTATAGACGAACGTGAAGCGGAAATCAAGTTCCTTGAAAATGAATTACTGGATTACCAGCAAAAACGGTTCGGCCCTAATGGAGACCTTTCCGTCCAGAAAACATCTATTACCAAACCGGTACAGGACCAGGTTTTCACAGCTGTCCAGGATATTGCGGAAGCCAAAGGTTATGATTTTATCTTTGACAAATCCTCAGATATGACGATGCTTTTCTCTGCCAAAAAATTTGACATCAGCGACCAGGTAGTGCGTACCATCACCCGATCTGAAAAAAGAGAGGAAATGAGCAGGAAGCAGTTAAAGGCCCAGGAAGAAAAAGAAAACAAGGAAAACAAAATAGATGACAATCCGGCTTTGGCCGAAAGGCAAAGGATTTTGGATGAGAAAAAAGCAGCCCGCGAAAAATCAATAGAAGAAAAAAGACTGGCTGCAGAACAAAAAAGGAAAGATTACGAAGCAAGGCGCAAAAAACTAATTGAAGAGCAAAAAGCGAAAAAATCCGGCACTGCCGTTGCCACTGATACAACTTCGGCAGCGAATAAGACAGCAGCGGAAAACTTCAATAAAGCGGAAGATAAAAAAGCTGCCTTGGATTCTATCAAAGCAAGCAAAGAAGAAGCACGCTTAAAAGCGATTGAAAATAACAAAAAAGCACTCGAGGACCGCAAAAAAGCACTCGAGGAAAGAAAGAAGAAAATAGCCGCTGACAGAGAAGCTGCCAAGAAAGCGAAAGAAGAGAAAAACAAAAATTAACGAGAACAAAAATTAAAATTAAATTACACTAATACAAAAACGATGAAACAGATTAAAAATTTATTTATTGCAGCAGTACTATTTTTCGGTGCAACTCAAATGAATGCGCAAACTAAAACCGCACATATCGATGTAAATGAGTTATTAGCTAAAATGCCTGAAATGACTTCTGCGAAAGCACAATTGGAAAAATTAAGCAAAACTTTCGATGCTGATTATTCTACCATGGTTACTGAATACCAAACGAAAATGAAAAAATACGAAGGGGAAGCTTCTACTCAAACAGAAGCTGTAAATGAAACCCGTGCTAAAGAAATGCAAGATATGGGACAACGTATCCAACAATTCAGGGATACTGCTCAAAAACAATTGCAGGATAAAGAAATGGAAATCGTTAAGCCTATCATGGATAAAGCCAAAGCAGCGATCATCAAAGTAGGAAAAGCGAAAGGATACCAATATGTGGTTGATTCTGCTAGTTTAATCCTTGCTGACGGGCCAAACTTAATGGAAGATGTTAAGAAAGAATTAAAATTCTAATCTTTCCAAAATAAATTAAAAACTGTCTCGTTCTAAAAAGCGAGACAGTTTTTTTTTACATTTGTTTTATGAGCAGCACAAATCCAATAGGCCTTTTTGATTCCGGAGTAGGGGGGACCTCCATCTGGAAAGAAATCCACCAATTACTTCCACACGAAAACACCATATACCTGGCTGACAGCAAAAATGCCCCTTACGGAAAACGTCCCAAACAGGAAATAATTGATCTATCCTGCAAGAATGTCGATTTCCTTTTGGAACAAAACTGTAAAATCATAGTTGTGGCCTGCAATACCGCAACAACAAATGCCATCAAGGAACTCCGCGCTAAATACGATGTGCCTTTTATAGGGATAGAACCTGCGATAAAACCTGCCGCCCATTTATCCGAAACACAAACCATAGGCATTTTGGCCACACAGGGAACGCTTAATAGCGAATTATTCAACCGTCAGGTGGAAAGTTACCAAACTACCAAAATAATAGAACAGGTGGGCCACGGGCTTGTGGAACTTATAGAAGCCGGCCAGATCGAATCCGAAGAAATGACCGCCTTGCTCAAAAGCTACCTCCAACCTATGATTGACACCAATATCGACTATCTTGTCCTGGGTTGCAGCCATTACCCTTACCTGATTCCCGCCATTAAGAAAATCATCCCGGAGCATGTTAAAATCATTGATTCAGGCGAAGCCGTAGCCAGGCAAACCAAAGCCGTTTTAGAGAAAAATAACTTACTGAACAATACTACAGCCAAAGGCAGCCAAATATTCTACGCCAATAGCGATCCGGCAGTCCTAAAGGGTATTTTGGGCTTTTCGGAAAATGTATTTGAAAAGGAGTTTTAACGGAAGCGTAAAGGTCCGGGCATTGTCTGCCATCCATGTTCCCGCTATCGCCTTAATCCTTGTTTGCAACAAGGGATACCGGCTCTATCGGGGCTAAAGGCAAACTATATTACTTGAACCAGCTGGAATACATCACGTAATTATTCGAAATACGCTCGATTTCCCCAGCAAAATCACTGGCATTGATATCTTTGACTTTCCTGGCTGGAATGCCGGCATATATCGTCCCGGATTCAACCACCGTGTTTTGCGTAACCACAGATCCGGCGGCCACAATAGCATTGCTTTCAATTACACAGTTATCCATAACAATTGCGCCCATGCCTATCAGGACATTATCGTGCACAGTACAGCCATGCACAATTGCGTTATGCCCTATGGAAACATTATTCCCAATGATCGTGGGATGTTTCTGATAAGTACAATGGATTATAGCACCATCCTGGATATTGACCTTATTCCCTATTTTGATAAAATGTACGTCTCCGCGAATTACCGCATTGAACCAAACACTGCAAGAGGCGCCAAAAACAACATCCCCAACTATTGTTGCATTTTCCGCAACAAAACAATCCTCAGGAATTTGCGGGAATTTCCCGTTTACTTCTTTAATAACCATATATATATCAAAAAAATAGTCCCGAAAGAATCGGGACAAATTTTATAATTAATTGTTAATCGCAGGGCAATTACAATCGTATCTCTCTTTTTTACATCCGAAATCAATTCCAAGTGTGATCTGGTGGAAACCACCCGTATCGAACTTGATGTCTCCCATCACATTTGAATACGTGTAAGCAAACATGAACTTTTTATAATTAACCCCTAAAATCGGCGTAATGTATTGTAATTTCTGGTCTTTCAAAGCCACACCGTCAATGTACTGCGCCCCATCGAAACTTCTTCTGTAAGACAAACCGGCCCATAATTTCCCGAAATCCATAGTTTTATAGGCTTTCATGTTAACATCAAGTGCTTTTTCTTTGGTTCTGTCTGTCAATTGGAATAAAAGAGACGGTTCCCAAAGTAATTTCTTCGGATTACCAAAAACATATCCGAAGCTCACCAAATATTTCCTTAAATTATCCGATTCGTAATCCGTATATAAGTCCCTACTTTGAAAAAGGGCATTCTTAACCGTTACATGCGTGTAAAAATCAAGAAGGTTATAAGAAGCTCCAAAATCCACGTTGATATAAGATGCTTTTTGAAGGATTCCGGCAATAATAGGATCAAAATCATTCAGGTCGAAACTTGTTTCATCCAATTGGTTCTGAACCAGTCCTGCGCTTAATCCGAAAGACAATTGATTCAAATCAGTCGTACTTCTGGAAAACATGATGTGGTGCGCGTAGGTTATTTTTGCCCCTTTTTGAGAATGGTAACCGTTCTTATCATTGAAAAGGATTATCCCGATTCCTGATTTTCCGCTCTCACCGATGGTTCCGTTATAACTCAAGGTCTGTAATGCCGGCGCATCGTCGTTCCCAAACCATTGCTGTCTGGCGGTTAATCTAACTTTATTACAGCTTGAAGCTCCTGCCATGGATGGGTGAAGCAAATAATAATTGTCTGACAGGTAATCAGAATATACTGCAATTCCTTCTTGCGAAAATGACAAATGTGATACAAAAAGCACACTTAGTAACAATAATTTTTTAAAATTCATTATTTATCTTTTTAAAGCGAAATGGGATTTAAACTCTTTATCTTGGTTCTCTTCGGTATAATACACGATAAACCAGTAATCTGTTGCCGGTAAAGGTAAGTTGTTGAAGGTTCCATCCCATCCT
>NZ_SRLH01000005.1 GCF_004745595.1 Flavobacterium humi | reverse complement strand
CGGGTTTCCGTTTAGGGTGTCGTTGCCGATCACACTGCCTGGAAGGATCGTCACTGCCGAGCCGGAGCTTACCGTCACAGCTGGATCGATTACTGCATCAATCACATTATTCACAATCACCGTTGCGGTAGCCGTATCGCAGTTCGCAGGAACAATAGAAAGTCCTGTCGCCGGATCTGCTTCGCACAGTTGGTACGTGATAACATAGGTTCCTGATGGTGTATTTGCTGCTACAGAAACAATTCCGTCAGCATCCACACTTAGTGGGCCTGCCGCTGCCGGAGTGACATTCGTGTTGGCAATCGTTACCGGATTTCCGTTTAGGGTGTCGTTGCCGATCACACTGCCTGGAACGATCGTCACTGCCGAGCCGGAGCTTACCGTCACAGCCGGATCAATCACTGCATCGATTACATTATTCACAATCACCGTTGCGGTAGCCGTATCACAATTCGCAGGAACAACTGAAAGTCCTGTCGCCGGATCTGCTTCGCACAGTTGGTACGTGATAACATAGGTTCCTGATGGTGTATTCGCTGCTACAGAAATAACACCGTCAGCATCCACACTTAGTGGGCCTGCCGCTGCCGGAGTGACATTCGTGTTGGCAATCGTTACCGGATTTCCGTTTAGGGTATCGTTGCCGATCACACTGCCTGGAAGGATCGTCACTGCCGAGCCGGAGCTTACCGTTACAGCTGGATCAATCACTGCATCAATCACATTATTGACAATCACCGTTGCAGTAGCCGTATCACAATTCGCCGGAACTATTGAAAGTCCTGTTGCCGGATCTGCTTCGCACAGTTGGTACGTGATAACATAGGTTCCTGATGGTGTGTTCGCTGCTACAGAAACAATTCCGTCAGCATCCACGCTTAGTGGGCCTGCCGCTGCTGGGGTTACATTTGTATTGGTAGTCGTTACCGGGTTTCCGTTTAGGGTGTCGTTGCCGATCACACTGCCTGGAAGGATCGTCACTGCCGAGCCGGAGCTTACCGTCACAGCTGGATCAATCACTGCATCAATTACATTATTGACAATCACTGTTGCGGTAGCCGTATCACAATTCGCAGGAACAACTGAAAGTCCTGTCGCCGGATCTGCTTCGCACAGTTGGTAGGTAATGACATAAGTTCCTGATGGTGTGTTTGCTGCTACAGAGATAACGCCGTCAGCATCCACACTTAGTGGGCCTGCCGCTGCTGGGGTTACATTCGTATTAGTAATCGTTACCGGGTTTCCGTTTAGGGTGTCGTTGCCGATCACACTGCCTGGAAGGATGGTCACTGCCGAGCCGGAGCTTACCGTCACAGCCGGATCAATTACTGCATCAATCACATTATTCACAATCACCGTTGCGGTAGCCGTATCGCAGTTCGCAGGAACTATTGAAACTCCTGTCGCCGGATCTGCTTCGCACAATTGATATGTAATGATATAAGTACCTGATGGTGTGTTTGCTGCCACAGAAACAATTCCGTCAGCATCCACGCTTAGTGGGCCTGCCGCTGCTGGGGTTACATTTGTATTGGTAGTCGTTACAGGATTTCCGTTTAGGGTGTCGTTGCCGATCACACTGCCTGGAAGGATCGTCACTGCCGAGCCGGAGCTTACCGTCACAGCTGGATCAATCACTGCATCAATTACATTATTGACAATCACCGTAGCGGTAGCCGTATCACAGTTCGCCGGAACTATTGAAAGTCCTGTCGCCGGATCTGCTTCGCACAATTGGTACGTGATAATATAGGTTCCTGATGGTGTATTTGCTGCTACAGAAACAATTCCGTCAGCATCCACGCTTAGTGGGCCTGCCGCTGCTGGAGTGACATTCGTGTTGGTAATCGTTACCGGGTTTCCGTTTAGGGTATCGTTGCCGATCACACTGCCTGGAAGGATCGTCACTGCCGAGCCGGAGCTTACCGTCACAGCTGGATCAATCACTGCATCAATTACATTATTGACAATCACCGTAGCGGTAGCCGTATCACAGTTCGCCGGAACTATTGAAAGTCCTGTCGCAGGATCTGCTTCGCACAGTTGATAGGTAATGATATACGTGCCTGATGGTGTATTCGCTGCCACAGAAATAACGCCATCAGCATCCACGCTTAGTGGGCCTGCCGCTGCTGGAGTGACATTCGTGTTGGTAATCGTTACCGGGTTTCCGTTTAGGGTATCGTTGCCGATCACACTGCCTGGAAGGATGGTCACTGCCGAGCCGGAGCTTACCGTTACAGCTGGATCAATCACTGCATCAATTACATTATTGACAATCACTGTTGCGGTAGCCGTATCGCAGTTCGCAGGAACAATAGAAAGTCCTGTCGCAGGATCTGCTTCGCACAGTTGGTACGTGATAACATAAGTTCCTGATGGTGTGTTTGCTGCCACAGAGATAACGCCGTCAGCATCCACGCTTAGTGGACCTGCCGCTGCCGGAGTGACGTTCGTGTTGGTAATCGTTACCGGGTTTCCGTTTAGGGTGTCGTTGCCGATCACACTGCCTGGAAGGATCGTCACTGCCGAGCCGGAGCTTACCGTCACAGCTGGATCAATCACTGCATCGATTATACTTATTGGTGCTGTTGTTGCTGTAGAGGTATTGTTACCAGGGGTCGGATCAATCTCTGTCCCTGTAATGGTTGCTGTATTGGCGTATGGTCCTGCTGCGTTTACGCTTGCCACGATGGTAATAGTCGCCGTAGCACCATTGGCCAAAGTACCGATGCTCCAGTTCGGAGCCGTCCAGGTACCTGTGGATGGGGTCGCGCTTACAAAGGTATACCCTGCCGGAAGCACATCGTTCACGCTCACGCCCGTAGCATTGCTCGGTCCTGCATTGGAAGCCGTTAGGGTGAAGGTTACATTACTGCCCACGTTCGGGGTTGGGTTGCTTACTGTTTTCACAATGGCAAGGTTGGCCTGTGCTACAGGGACCGGGGTCACCGTAGAGGTATTGTTGCCAGGGGTCGGATCAATTTCGCTTCCTGTAATCGTTGCCGTATTGGCATAAGGTCCCGCTGCGTTTACGCTTGCCACGATGGTAATAGTCGCCGTAGCACCATTGGCCAAAGTACCGATACTCCAGTTCGGGGCTGTCCAGGTACCTGTGGATGGGGTCGCGCTTACAAAGGTATACCCTGCCGGAAGCACATCGTTCACGCTCACCCCCGTAGCATTGCTCGGTCCCGCATTGGAAGCCGTTAGGGTGAAGGTTACATTGCTGCCCACGTTCGGGGTTGGGTTGCTCACTGTTTTGACAATGGCAAGGTTTGCCTGTGCTACAGGGACCGGGGTCACCGTAGAGGTATTGTTACCAGGGGTCGGATCAATTTCGCTTCCTGTAATCGTTGCCGTATTGGCATAAGGTCCCGCTGCGTTTACGCTTGCCACAATGGTAATAGTCGCCGTAGCACCATTGGCCAAAGTACCGATACTCCAGTTCGGAGCCGTCCAGGTACCTGTGGATGGGGTCGCACTTACAAAGGTATACCCTGCCGGAAGCACATCGTTCACGCTCACGCCCGTAGCATTGCTCGGTCCCGCATTGGAAGCCGTTAGGGTGAAGGTTACATTGCTGCCCACGTTAGGGGTTGGGTTGCTCACTGTTTTGACAATGGCAAGGTTGGCCTGTGCTACAGGGACCGGGGTCACCGTAGAGGTATTGTTGCCAGGGGTCGGATCATTTTCTGTCCCTGTGATGGTTGCCGTATTGGCATAAGGCCCTGCTGCGTTTACGCTTGCCACAATGGTGAGGGTTGCCGTAGCACCATTGGCCAAAGTACCGATACTCCAGTTCGGGGCCGTCCACGTACCTGTAGATGGGGTCGCGCTTACAAAGGTATACCCTGCCGGAAGCACATCGTTCACGCTCACGCCCGTAGCATTGCTCGGTCCCGCATTGGAAGCCGTTAGGGTGAAGGTCACATTGCTGCCCACGTTAGGGGTTGGGTTGCTTACTGTTTTGGTAATCGATAAATTCGATTGAACCACTGGAGTTACTGTTGATGTATTATTACCAGGAGTAGGATCAGTTTCTGCTCCTGTAACAGTTGCCGTATTCGCATAAGAACCCGTTGATCTAACTGTCGCTACAATAGTTAAAGTAGCACTTCCGCCATTGGCTAAATTGCCGATAGTCCAGTTCGGAGCTGTCCAGGTTCCTGTAGATGGAGTGGCACTTACAAACGTATAGCCTGCCGGTAAGACATCATTCACTACAACACTCGTAGCATTACTTGGTCCTGCATTTCCTACTGTAATAGTAAAAGTCACATTGCTTCCTACACTTGGATTCGGATTGCTTACAGTTTTAGTTACTGATAGATTGGATTGAACAACCGGGGTAACTGTAGAAGTGTTATTGGCATTATTAGAATCCGGTTCCACACCAGAAATAGTTGCAGTATTAGCATATGTGCCCGTAGCTCTTACCGTAGCAACAATAGTCAAAGTAGCACTCGCACCATTAGCCATATTACCGATGGTCCAGTTCGGAGCCGTCCAGGTGCCTGTAGATGGGGTCGCGCTTACAAAGGTATAACCTGCAGGCAAGACATCATTAACAGAAACACCATATGTATTATAAGGGCCGTTATTTGTTGCAGTAATCGTAAAAGTCACATTGCTACCAACGCTTGGATTTGGATTACTCACAGTTTTTACAACCTGAAGGTCTTCTGAACAATATTCCGTTACAAAATTTCTTGTTACCACTGAAGAACCTCCACAAGCGGTAGGCAAAGTATATCGAACTACAACAGTCCCCAAGCCGGTAAAATTCAATAAATTACCCACTAAAGTTCCAGGTCCGCTCAAAACTACCAAGGTTCCTCCGGCTGGCGAAGGCTCCAATAATACGGAAGATCCTGCACAATAATTTGAAGTAGGACCGGTTCCTGTGGAAATAGGCTGGATGATAGGAATGGATTCCGCTCCGCAAATTTGTACCGGAGCTGTGGAGAATGTATAAGATGCTTCGTTCCCGGATCCCGTACTACCGCTTCCCATACTTCCGTTGATCCTGTGTCCAACATATCCAAAATTAGGATCACAGTTTTTGACCACCATTGAGGTGTGTCCTCCTGTTTCGACCGTTAATATAGCATCTGCCGCGGCCAGTCCTCCTGGCATAACCGGATCAGAAGGATTTGCTGCCGTACCGATACAGTTGTTGTCATTCGAACCAAAAGCGTACATATTCCTGGTCGTATTGATAACATTAACAAATGCAAATTGCCCATCGTGTTCTTGCGGGCTTATCCATTTAATATCGCTCATGACAGGATTTCCGGCAGAAGGATATGTGGGCTGAACCCAAGCCAACCTGCTGATGGTTGTACGATCTCCCAATTGTCTGGTACCGTTTTCTCCCAAAGAGTACAAATTCCCATTGGTTGCCAACACATAATAAGAATGGTTGGATGTAGCGGTATTCATGGTAGCACCGATCATTTTTGTCGTGATACCAACTGGCAAAGTCATTTGTGTCGCTCTGGTCTGCGCCGCGATACCTGCTGTATTGTTTCCTCTGTATACATTGGTACCCCAAGTATATACTGTTCCGTCGGATTTTAATGCCATTAAAGCTCCGGCAGCACCTCTGCAGACTACTACATTGGTAAGAAACGGGTTTCCTACTGCATCTGTGGTAACACGAGACCATGTTGTAGCATTCCCTCCCGCTCCATTGGCCCGTACATTAGCATTTTGCGAAAGCACCCAAACATCTCCGCCACAAGTGGTAATGGCAATCGTCTGGTGGGTTACGAACATCATCTTTACATCGCCCGGCACCATTCCTGTAGGCAATCCGTTAGCGTTCCCGCCAATGGTCACTTTTTGGAATACCGTGCTGGAAGTAATGGAGTTGTCCAATACCTGTCCTTCATTAGACCAGGCGTACAAACCATCTGTGGCCAATAATATTCCCTGGCCGGTATTTACGGAATTACTTCCCAACCCCACTTTTAAGGGAGTAGCAGTCCCTAATGCCGGATAATTGGTAGCATTGATGGTTATAGGCGAAAATAAGTTAGTGGCACCGTCATTTGCAATTCTTTCGCCCCAGGTCTGGAATGATCCGTTGGCGGTCCTTACAATTGTGGTGTGGAAACTTGAAATATAGTTATCATATTCGATAGTTGCCGCGTTATTGTTTGAATCTACTCCGAAATTGGATAAATCCGTACTCGCACATCCTACCGGAGGCGTGGCACACTGTGAGTTTGATTTCTGGCTGAATAGGAAAAATATCAAAATCAGACAAAATAATTGCCTGAATTTCAATACGCTATTAACTGCTAAATAATTTTTTATCATAACTGAAATGATTAATGTATTATCTGAGGGAGGTTATAGGTGTGTATTTGATTGTTGAAATCGGAAAAATCAAACATGAGGTAAGATTCTGCGTTTACGATTCCGGATACTTGATAAGTAAGCAATTGTACCCCGTTTTTGATTTCAACATTTTCGGTGGCGGGCTTGGCTTTCATCGAAACTCCGATACCTGCTATAAATAAGCCGGGTGCCGCTAATTTTGTTATGGAATTATCTTTGGTAGAAATCCCTACAGGTACGGTAATGATCAAATTGTCATAATTCCTGCCTCTCTCAATTTTTTCCGAAAAAGCGATTTTTGAGAAATCGAACGTCATTTTTACCGGATTTACCTTAATGAGCATTTTCTCATCAAAGGAAGGATGGTTGCATTCATCACTATGTTTTTTATTTTCGAAGAAACGGATTTCATACTGGCCGGCCTTTTCGAATACATACTCATTGATTTCGCTGCCCCTTAGATTGGCTGTTGTTTTTTCTGCCGTATTGGTTACAGACCATGTTGTCGTATTTTCTACCTTCCCGAAAAATATTTTCTCTCCGAAAGAAATTACCTTATAGAATCTTTCTCCGGCGGGATTAGTATCGGCTTTGCCTAAAACATAATTATTCTGGGCTGTTGCGCCAAAACCTATCATGAGTAACAGGCACAATAAAAAATGCCTGGCGGTTGTTTTCATCGCCGTGATTTTATTTGTACTGCCAACCCAATTGTAATTATTGTATTCCATGCTTGTTTTGTTTTTCAATTGCACCTATTTACGTTGATTCTTGCTTTTTCGTTTTAAGATTTTACTTAAAAGCAATAGGATGTCATGGCATCGCCTAATTAATGTTCAGTTATTTTTTCAAACCCAAAATGTTTGACAAAATTTATTCCTGAAAATTAATGGGGATATGCATCACTATTTAATCGGTCTACTTAAGAATAAAATCGATTTTCACATGTATAATATCCTAAAGGATTTTTAGGTGGAGCTGGCACTCGATTATCATGCAAAATGACTGCGGGGTTTTCAAATCTTTCCCTCATAAAAGTACTTTTACGCATAGGCAGAATTTTAGTTAGTGAGTTGTTTATTGTTTTTTCGCAAAAGTATATTAATATTTACTACGGTTTTACCGTAATAATACCCAAAAAACAAAAATCAGGGGAATAATCGATAAAATGCAGATAAAACCGACAAAACACATAAGATTTGGACTACTAAAGGGCAATTTTAACACTAAAAAAAATCAATTTTAGTTCCAAAACCCAAAAATATATCTCCTTAATACTTAGGCAATTGAGAAAAACAACGTCGGAAATGATTTCTTAAATTTAACATTTTAGGTCAAAATCAGTCGAAAAAAAACAAAAAAGAAGCTGGAAATCTATTCAAAAAAGAGTTGGAAAAAGGTCAAAAACTGATCTGATAATACCCTTTTCGGAAGGGCATAACAAAGGGGTAAATCATCGGGTAAACCATACCGAAATAAAAAAATTTTAGCCTTCATCAATCGAATCAGGCTAAAATTTTTCAATGTTATGGAAGTGACCGCGGAGGGGTTCGAACCCCCAACCCTCAGAGCCGAAATCTGATATTCTATCCAGTTGAACTACGCGGTCGAATTATTCCGGAAAATTAGTAAAATATACTTCCGGAATCAAATTTTATTATACTAAAAGTTTTTTAACAATGGCTGAAATTACTTTTCCTTCTGCCTGACCGCCAATTTCAGCAGTAGCCAATCCCATTACTTTTCCCATCGAAGCGATACCAGATGCTCCGGTTTCGGCAATGATTTTAGCAACGATAGCTTCCACTTCGGCTTCTGACAACTGTGCCGGAAGGAATTTTTCAATAACCGCTATCTGTGCCATTTCAGGCTCTGCCAGGTCAGCGCGGTTCTGCTCCATAAAGATAGCAGCACTGTCCTTACGCATTTTAACCAATCGCTGCAGGATTTTGATTCCGTCTGCTTCCGAGATTTCCTCTTTGTTCCCTGACGCGGTCTGTGCCAGTAAAAGTTCGGATTTTATGGCGCGCAACGCTTCTAATGCAACAGTGTCCTTTGCTCTCATGGCGTTTTTCATTTCGTCCATGATCTGTGTTGATAAGCTCATATTGTAACTATTGTTATATTAAATGTTAGATGATAAACTTTGGATAAAAGGGCTAAAATGCCCAAACCCACCCGTTTTTTAAAATCCTCGGCGAAGATAAAAAAATAACCCGAAATAACCATTAGAAATTTCGGGTTATTAAAGTTTCGCTTATGCTAATTAATCTACGTTGTCGTGCAAAAAGGAATTGTTGGAACGCAACTGGACGTCATCGTTACTATCCAATCCCAGCGACATGCGCGATCTGTTATTGTCTATAGGGTTGTTCGAAATATCGATTCCCATTCGTTTGTATGCCGGTTCTTTTTCAAATTCATCCACGCGGGCTGCATTGTTATGGAACTTATAATTGAATTCCTTCATTTTGCGGCGGCGCTCTTCAGCCCTCATTTTTAATGATTCTTCGATAGACATTTCCACCGGGGAAATATCGTTTACCGGATTCTGGGTGGCATATTGCGGCGCTACGTCAACTTTCTTAACCGTTATGTTCAATTCTTCAGGAGTGGTTTCCGCTACAACGGGTTCAGCCTTTTTAGATTCGAATAAATGGTTTTCAATTTCCATATATTCTTCTAACGAATGCTTGATCATGCCATTTTGGGTTACTTCGGTAACCGGAACGAATTCTACCGCTTCGTTTACTTTTATCTCTTTAATTTCGTTCGTAAGATCAAAGATAAGCTTGTCTGCATGAACCGTTTCTTCTGCTTTTTGAATTGGCAAATCGAAGGTCAAAGCAATCTGATCTTGCTCTTTCACTACGAATTGCGGATCGATAACCTCGATTTCTTTTACTTCCGGTGAAGTGAAATAGAAGTCATTGGCATCGATATTTTTTGGAGAAACGATTTCGAAGGTAACATCCAGGTTTTTAATAAGTTCGGTTGTCGGTACCAGATCCATCGCGAAAATCGGCTCTACCATATCCGGGATTTCCTCTTCCAGGGAAAAAACAATTTTCTCTTCCTCTTTCGGGGTTTCGGCCGTTAAAGGTTTTTCTGTTATTCCGTTGGAGGAAAAATCAAATCCTTTGGCTTCAAATGCCTGCGTCAAGTCACGAACAATCCTTTGCTCGTCCTCTAAAGCATGTATTATTTTTTTAGGTTCGGTGTTTACAATTTCGTTTTGCTGTTCTACACAAAAACCGGTAGCAATAATGGTTACTGCGATGGAGTCGCCAAGGGTTTCATCTTCTCCAACCCCCATAATGATGTTGGCATTGAATCCGGCTTCCACCTGGATATGGTCATTGATTTCCCCGATTTCATCGATAGTAATCTCATTAGTACCAGAAACGATAAGCAACAATACGTTTTTGGCACCTGTAATTTTATTATCGTTCAACAATGGAGAATCCAATGCTGAAATAATGGCTTCTTTAGCCCTGTTTTCTCCTTCGGCAACAGCAGAACCCATAATGGCGGTACCCGAATTTGACAGTACCGTTTTAGCATCCTTCAAGTCGATATTCTGCGTGTAGTGGTGGGTAATAACTTCTGCTATACCGCGGGAAGCCGTTGCCAACACTTCGTCGGCTTTGGAAAAACCGGCTTTGAAACCTAAGTTCCCGTATACCTCACGCAACTTGTTATTGTTGATGACGATAAGCGAATCTACTTGTTTCCTTAATTTTTCAACTCCTAACAGAGCCTGTTCCGAACGCACTTTCCCTTCAAACTGGAAAGGGATCGTCACAATCCCAACGGTAAGGATATCTCTTTCTTTGGCCAATTGGGCAATTACCGGCGCAGCTCCTGTTCCGGTCCCACCGCCCATACCGGCTGTAATAAAAACCATTTTCGTATTTCCATCGAGCATTTTTTCGATATCCTCAATACTTTCAATAGCTGATTGCTGTCCTACATTCGGGTTTGCCCCAGCGCCCATTCCTTCGGTCAGGTTAATACCCAACTGGATTTTATTTGGCACAGCGCTGTTTTGCAAAGCCTGTGAATCTGTATTACAAACTACAAAATCCACACCTTTGATACCTTGTTTGAACATGTGGTTAATAGCATTACTACCTCCGCCACCTACTCCAATTACTTTGATTACATTTGATTGGTTCTTTGGTAAATCAAATGAAATGCTTCCAAATTCTGAGTTGCTTTCCATACTATTTGGTTTTTTTTATTGTATTATATTCAACAGCGCAGATTACTCGGCGTTGTCTAAGAAATCTTTAATTTTATCAATATACTTGTCGAAAAAGGACTTGCGAATCGTTTTTTCGGTGCTTCTTGAGTCCGCTTTCACTTCTTCCAGCACTTTTTCCGTTTCCTGTCGGATCACTTCCTGTTCCACAATTACCGGTTTCTGGATCAGGACGGGTTCCGGGATGTAATTATCCTGTGGTACCGCACTTACGGTATTGTTCCGTACACTGTTCATAACCAGACCTACTGCCGTAGCATACAACGGACTTGAAATCTCTTCGCTTGAATTCCCGGCCAAATGCTCGTTCGGATAACCGATACGGGTATCCATACCTGTAATGTATTCGACCAATTGCTTGATATGCTTCAATTGCGAACCGCCACCTGTTAAAACGATGCCGGCGATTAATTTTTTACGCGGGTCTTCATGCCCGTATGCCTTGATTTCGGTATATACCTGCTCGATGATTTCCACCACACGGGCGTGGATTATCTTAGACAGGTTTTTTAATGAAATCTCCTTCGGATCCCTTCCGCGCAATCCCGGAATGGATACGATTTCGTTGTCTTTATTTTCTCCCGGCCAGGCAGAACCAAATTTCACTTTCAATAATTCGGCCTGTTTTTCGATGATGGAACAGCCTTCCTTGATATCTTCCGTAATTACGTTTCCGCCGAAAGGCACAACTGCTGTATGGCGGATGATCCCGTCTTTGAATATGGCCAAATCCGTAGTTCCTCCTCCAATATCGATCAAAGCCACACCGGCCTCTTTTTCTTCCTGGCTTAAAACAGCATCAGCCGAAGCCAATGGCTCCAGCGTTAATCCTGACAAATCCAAGCCCGAACTTTTTATGCAACGCCCTACATTCCTGATGGACGATGCCTGCCCGACAACCACATGGAAACTGCTCTCCAAACGGCCACCGTACATCCCGATAGGCTCTTTTATTTCAGATTGCCCGTCGATTTTAAATTCCTGCGGCAATACATGGATGATTTCCTCGCCAGGCAACATGGCCAATTTCTGGACCTGGTTGATCAATACATCGATATCATGCTCGCTGATTACCTCTTCCGGATTGTTCCTCGAGATATAATCGCTATGTTGTATACTGCGGATATGCTGGCCCGCGATGCCCACTACCACATCTTTGATCTTGTAGCCGGAATCGCTTTCCGCTTCTGCAATTGCTTCCTGGATGGATTGGATGGTCTGTGTGATATTATTTACCACACCTCTGGCCACACCGAGACTTTTAGATTTTCCAACCCCTAAAATTTCTAGCTTTCCATACTCATTTTTCTTGCCTATCATAGCTACAATTTTAGTTGTACCTATATCAAGTCCTACTGCTATATTCTCTCTTTCCATACTATTTTATTTTGTACAAACCACCTGCCTGGTAAATTTCAGGTTGATTTCCTTATATGAATCTATCAAAGTGTCCTGTACAGCTTTTTGAAAAAACGCTTTATAGTTATTAAATTTCCTTTCCATTTGGATGGTTCTTCCAAAATCAATGTCATAACTATAGTTCCTGTTCTTCATAATTATGCTTCCGTCAGGTAAAATCTTAAGCCCGATGATGTTTTTTTTCAAAAAATCATCGTTGTAAATAGCCTGCAAAAGTTCGATACAATTCTTGCTGTAGCGATTGTTAATATCGCCAAAAACAAGCGGAACTCTTGCCGTAAAATTACTTGAAAGAGGCATTTTACCTCCCTTATAATCAATATAAAAGGACGTATTATTGTTAAAAACCCTAGCAATTGGGGTCTTTTGTTTTACTATGGTTTTTAACTTTCCATCAACGCTCACATACACCTCTGAATTATCAATCATGCTGTGTTTATTGATAGTTTGCTCAATATTCTTCAAATCTAGTTCATCTTTTTGGATGACGGAAGTGCCCCCAAAATTTTCTATTAACAACTTATTAACCATCTCATGGGTCACGAACGGGCTGTCGGAATCCAAAAATTCGATAACCGGTTTTGAAATTTTCCTGTGCTCATTTCTTTTGGAAGTAAACGAATACAAAAAAACCACCAATCCTAAAATGGCAATCAGTTGGATGTTTATGATGATATTATTTCGCATCTAACGCTTTTTTTATATCTGAAACCATTTCTCCTATATCACCGGCGCCAATCGTGACAATTACCGGAGCATCCGAAGCCGTAAGGGCTCCGATCAGATCTTCCTTGCGGATCAGTTTCCTGTTCGGGTTGTCCATTTTGTTGAGCAGCCACGCGGAAGTAACCCCTTCTACAGGCAATTCCCTGGCAGGATAGATATCCAGCAGCAAAACTTCATCAAATTGCGATAGGCTTGCTGCAAATTCATCTGCAAAATCCTTCGTCCTGCTGAACAAATGCGGTTGGAAAACAGCCAGTACTTTTTGTCCCGGATACAATTCGGAAACGGCCTGGTATACCGCATTGATTTCTGTCGGATGATGGGCATAGTCATCAATGTAAACAAAATCAGGCTTTCTGATCTGGAATGAAAAACGACGTCTGACCCCTTTGAAGGTTGCTAGTGCTTTAGCGATAGATTCGGTTGGGGTTCCGAAAGTCCTTGCCATCGCTAAAGCCAGCAAAGCATTGGTTAAGTTGTGTTTTCCAGGCAAGCCGAATTTTAGGTCTTTTATATCTTCTGTTGGTGTTTTTACATCAAAAACATACCACCCGTCTATAATCCTGATATTGTATGCGGTAAATTCCGAATCATCATCTGCTCCTACCGTTACACCTTCCAGAGGCAAACCGTTGATGACAAAAAGATGGTCCTTATCTTCTACTTTACCGGCAAATTCTTTAAACGAAGCCTTGATCGCCTGGTCATCTCCGTAAATATCCAGATGATCCGCATCCATTGAAGTGACGCAGGCAATATTAGGATGAAGATGCAGGAAAGAACGGTCGAATTCGTCTGCTTCCACTACGGTAACGGTTTTTCCCGTTCCTATTAAATTGGAATTGTAATTCTCAACGATCCCACCAAGGAAAGAAGTCACATCGGCACCGCTTTCATACAAAATATGCCCTAAAATGCTCGAGGTTGTTGTCTTTCCGTGTGTTCCGGCTACAGCAAAGCAAAATGTATCTTTTGTGATAATCCCTAAAACTTCTGCCCTTTTTTTGACCACATAATCCCTTTCCAGGAAATAATTCCATTCCGAATGCGACCTTGGTACGGCCGGAGTAATGATTACCAGTGTATTTTCGGCAAAATAATCTTTCGGGATCAGGTCGATGCTGTCTTCAAAATGAATCAGGATACCGCTTTCAATCAATTCATTTGTCAAAATCGTAGGCGTTTTGTCATATCCGGACACATTCTTGCCAATAGCCTTGAAATAACGGGCCAGGGCACTCATTCCGATACCTCCGATACCTATAAAATAAACGTTATGTATTTGATTTAAATTCATTCTTCTTATTCAATTAGCTTAACTATTTCGTCAACAATCTGTTTCGTTGCATTGGGCAAAGCCAATTCTTTTATATTCTTGCTTAAATCGTCCTGTTTCCCTTTATCTTTCAGTAAGGATTCGAAAACAATACTGAATTCCGATTCCAATTCCGATTCCTTCAGCAAAATGGCAGCATGTTTGTTAACTACAGCCTGCGCATTTTTGGTCTGGTGGTCTTCCGAAACATTGGGAGACGGTATAAACACAACCGGTTTTCCTACCAGGCACAATTCGGAAACCGAAGAAGCACCTGAGCGTGAGATCACGATATCGGCAGCGGCATACACCAAATCCATCCGGTCTATGAACGACAACACCTGTACGTTTTCTTTGTCTGAAAAATGCTTGAATTCTTCAAAATATAATTTCCCGCATTGCCAGATAACCTGGACATTTTGTAATAACATCCCATCCAATTCTTTGGCAATCAGCTGATTTATCCTTTTAGCACCAAGGCTTCCGCCGAGGACCAGTATTGTTTTTTTGGAGGCATCCAAATTAAAATAGGCTACCGCTTCTTCTCTTTTATCACTTACCGAAATCAAATCCTGGCGCACCGGATTCCCTGTCAGGATCATTTTTTCTTTTGGAAAGAACCGTTCCAGGTTTTCGTAGGCGACACAAATTTTATCTGCCTTTTTGCTCAATAATTTATTGGTGATCCCGGGATACGAATTCTGCTCCTGGATTACTGTAGGGATCCCAAGCATCGAGGCCACCTTTAAAACGGCTCCGCTGGCAAACCCTCCGGTTCCAATAACGGCATCCGGCTTAAATTGTTTTAGTATCCGTAAAGATTTACTCAAACTTGAGAGCAATTTTAACGGGAACATGGCATTTTGCATCGTCAGTTTCCTTTGGATGCCTGCAATCCATAAGCCTTTGATGGGATATCCCGCCTGAGGCACTTTTTGCATTTCCATCTTGTCTTTGGCCCCAACAAAAAGGATATCCGCTTTTGGGAAACGGGCTTTGAGTTCATTGGCAATGGCAATCGCCGGATAAATATGTCCTCCGGTACCGCCTCCGCTGATTAAAAATTTCGGATTCTCTTTCATCATTTCCATTATTTATTCAAAACAGCATTCATTGGATTGACCGCGTGGTCTTCAATTGAATAATTCTCTTCATTAATTTCCCTGTCTTCTTCCAATTGTTTGTCGATCAATTTCTGCAATGCTTCTTCCCTTTGTTGTTTTTCGAGGTTCTCCTGAACAATTTCCTCTTCTTTTTTCGTCACATTCAAAATAATCCCAAGCGCCGCACAGGTCATCCAGATGGAAGTTCCACCGCTACTTATCAGCGGCAGTGTTTGTCCTGTGGTAGGCAGTAATTCTACAGCAACACCCATATTGATAAAGGCCTGGAAGATTATGGGGAAACCCAGTCCCGCCACTATCAGCTTGCCGAATAAAGTGGGCGCCTTATAAGAGGCGATGATGAACCTGATAAAAAGCATCAGGTACAGGAACATTACTGTAAATCCTCCGAAAAGCCCAAATTCCTCGATGATGATGGCAAAAATAAAATCGGAAGAGGATTGCGGCAAAAAGTTCTTTTGGATGCTTTTCCCCGGCCCTAACCCGTAGACTCCTCCGGAGGCTATGGCGATTTTGGCTTTTTCAATCTGGTAATCGTCTTCGCCCGGTTTATCGGAAGCAAAGTTCTCTATACGGCTGATCCAGGTATCCACACGATTGGGGAAAGCATCCGGGAAGGCTTTCACAACCAAAACGAAAAAGGCAAAGGCCACGATACCGAACCCGACAATAATCCCGATATTCTTAATCGGATATTTCCCGATAAACGTTAGCATCAGGACCATAGAAAAAATCAAGGCCGTAGTGGAAAAGTTTGCCGGCAAAATCAGCATCAGGGTAAAGAAAACAGGCGCCCAAAGCTCGAATAGCGATTTTTGGAAAGTCATTTCCTCCAGTTCCGTTTTAGACAAATACCGTGCCACATACAACAACAGTGAAATAGAGGCAAAAGCCGACGGCTGGAACGTAATCCCCAAGAACGGGACTTGTATCCATCTGCTGGCATTCGCCCCCTCAATCATTGTTCCTTTAAGTAGTGTATACACCAATAATATCCAGGCTAATGGCAATAAAATCCTGGATATGCTCCTAAAGTAATGGTATGGTATTTTCTGTACCTGGTACATGATGATGAACCCCATAAGCAGGTGCACAAAATGTTTGATCAGGTATACCAATGTATTTCCCGTCCCGTGCTTAAGATAAGCCAGGTTACTACTTGCGCTGTATACAGGCATAAATGAAAACAACGCCAAAAGCGCCACGAATGACCAGATGACCCTATCTCCTTTAAGATTATGTATTAGCGTTTTCATATTTTCAGATGCGTTTTCTTTATCTTTTATAAATTTTGGACAGCTTGCTTGAACTGTCGCCCTCTGTCTTCATAATTTTCAAACAGGTCAAAACTGGCACAAGCCGGCGATAACAAAACCGTATCCCCTTTTTCCGCGATTTTGTAAGCCTGCCTTACCGCTTCGGTCATAGAACCTACTTCTACCAAAATGTCTACCACATCGGCAAAAGCCTCGATGATTTTTTTATTGTCAATGCCCAGGCAGATAATGGCTTTTACTTTTTCGTTTACCAAAGCCATCAGTTCCGTATAGTCGTTTCCTTTATCGACACCACCAACAATCCAAACAGTCGGCCCGGTCATGCTGTCTAATGCAAAAAAGGTTGCATTTACATTGGTCGCTTTCGAATCATTGATATATTGTACGTTCTGGATTTTCAATACCTTCTCCAAGCGATGCTCTACGCCTTGAAAATCAGACAAGCTCTCACGGATGGTTGCTTTCCTGATTTTTAACAATTGGGCTACCGATGAGGCGGCTAAAGCGTTTTTTACGTTGTGTTTCCCTTCTAGGGATAAGTGTGATGTTGGCATAACAAAGGGGTCGTTGCTGGTATTTATATTGATATTGTTTTCTGTCTCGTAAGCGCCGGTTTCAAATTGTTTTGTCAGTGAAAACGGGATTAATTTTGCTCTTGTCTTGTTGTTTTTCAACCAATTTTTGATGGCCTGGTCGTCGTCGTCATAAATCAGGTAATCGTCCTCGGTCTGATTCATGGTTATCCTGAATTTTGAAGCTATATATTCGTCATAATTGTAATTGTACCTGTCCAGGTGGTCCGGGCTTATATTAGTGATTATCGCAATATGCGGTTTGTAATTTATAATCCCGTCCAGTTGGAAACTGCTTAACTCGAGCACATACACCTCGTGTTTGTCTTCGGAAACCTGCCAGGCAAAACTTTTACCGATATTCCCTGCCAGTCCTACATTCAATCCGCCTTGCTTGAGCAAATGGTAGGTGAGCATGGTGGTGGTGGTTTTTCCGTTGCTTCCGGTAATCCCGACCGTTACGGCATCTGTAAACTGGTTTGTAAATTCAATTTCAGAGATGACAGGAATGTTTTTTTCCTTTAATTTTTTAATGATGGGCGCCTTATCGGGAATCCCAGGGCTTTTCATCACTACATCTGCATTGAGTATCAATTCTTCGGTATGCTGCTCGTCCTCGAACTTGATTTTATGAAGCAGCAATACTTCTTTATAATTGTTTTTTATTTTCCCGAAATCGGAAACAAAAACCTCATATCCTTTTTTCTTACCGAGAATGGCCGTGCCTACACCGCTTTCTCCTCCGCCTAAAACTACTAATCTCATATACTATCTTAGTTTTAAGGTTACAATAGATACAATGGCCAGCAAGATCCCGACGATCCAGAAACGGGTCACGATTTTACTTTCATGATATCCTTTTTTCTGGTAATGATGGTGTAATGGCGACATCAGGAAAATCCTTCTGCCTTCCCCAAATCTTTTTTTGGTGTACTTGAAATACGATACCTGCAGGACAACCGATAGATTTTCGGCCAAAAATATTCCGCAGATTACCGGAATCAGCATTTCTTTACGGACAGCAATGGCCAAAACAGCAATAATCCCACCGATAGTCAAACTTCCCGTATCACCCATAAAAACCGCTGCCGGGTAACTGTTATACCACAAGAACCCAACCAATGCCCCAACAAAAGCAGCAATAAAAACAGTCATTTCCCCAGAGTTGGGAATAAACATAATGTTCAGGTAATTGGAAAAAATAATATTCCCCGAAACAAAAGTGAAAACCCCCAGGGCTATGACCGAAATAGCGGAAGTCCCCGCGGCAAGCCCGTCTATTCCATCTGTAAGGTTGGCTCCGTTTGAAACGGCTGTGATGATAAAAATGACAATAGGAATAAAAATCAGCCAGGCGTAATCCTGGTATCCGTCGCCGGCCCAGGCCAATAATTCGGCATAATCAAATTCGTTGTTTTTAAAGAACGGAATGGTTGTAGCCGTTGATTTTTCTTCCAATGAAACCGGATTGATAGTATTTTGAGTGGCATTTACCACTACGACATTGTTTTTCACTCCTTCCTTGCGAATGGTCACGCCCGGATGGAAATACAAAGTAGCACCCACGATAATCCCCAGGCCAACCTGTCCGATTACCTTGAAGATACCTTTCAGCCCTTGTTTGTCTTTTTTGAATATCTTGATATAATCGTCTATAAACCCGATAGTTCCCATCCAAAGCGTGGTCACAATCAGAAGGATGACATAGATATTGTCCAGTTTTGCCAATAAAACAACCGGCAGTAATGTTGAAAAGATAATAATCAGTCCACCCATGGTAGGTGTACCGGCTTTTTCTACCTGTCCATGAAGGCCGAGTTCCCTAACGGTTTCCCCTACTTGCTGGCGGCGCAGGTAATTAATGACCCGTTTACCAAAAATAGTTGACAACAGCAATGACAATATGATTGCCAAAGCCGATCTGAAAGTGATATACTGAAAAACCCCCGTTCCCGGAACGTCTAAAGTTTTATCTAGATATTCAAATAAGTAGTATAACATATATTTGGTTATTTGTTTAGTTGTTCTAAAATTTCCTTCACGATTTCCATATCATCAAAATCATGGCGGACTCCGTTTATTTCCTGATAGGTTTCATGTCCTTTTCCTGCAATGAGGATGATATCGTTTGGCTGCGCTAACTGGCAAGCTGTTTTTATAGCCTGTTTACGGTCTGTAATGGCTATGTACTTTTTAAAATTAACCGCTGTGATCCCGGCTTCCATTTCGGCGATAATCGTTTCCGGGTCTTCCGTCCTGGGATTATCCGAAGTCAGGATCGCTTTGGTACTCATCTCCGTAGCGATATTGGCCATGATAGGCCTTTTGGTTTTATCCCGGTCGCCACCGCAGCCTACAATCGTAATTAACTGTTCGTTTTTGGTACGGATATCATTGATGGTACTCAACACATTTTCAAGGGCATCCGGAGTATGGGCGTAATCTACGATAGCCGTTATTTTTTTTTTGGAAACAATAAACTGGAACCGGCCGGAAACACTTTCCAGTTCTGATAACAGCCGCAATGCGTCTAATTTTTCGATTCCCAATTCGATGGCAACTGCATAAATAGCCAATAAATTATAGGCATTGAAAGTCCCTATCAGCCGAACCCAAACCTCCTGTTCGTTCACTTTGAGCAACAAACCACTTAGTTGGTTCTCGATAATGACCGCTTTATAATCCGCATATGTTTTTAAAGCATACGTGAGTTTTTTAGCTTTTGTATTCTGAAGCATGACCGTACCATTCTTATCATCGATGTTTGAGATCGCGAACGCGTTTTTAGGCAAACCGTCAAAAAACGATTTTTTCACATCGCGGTATTCTGCAAATGTCGGATGGTAATCCAGGTGGTCGTGTGACAGATTGGTAAAAACCCCGCCGGTAAACTCAAGCCCTTCGGTACGTTTTTGATGGATTCCGTGGGAACTCACTTCCATAAAGCAATAATCACAGCCTGCTTCAATCATTTCATTCAGGTAATAATTGATGGTCAGCGAATCCGGAGTGGTATGCGTCGCCTTGTATTCTATGGTGTCGACCATGATTTTTACCGTAGAAAGCAATCCCACTTTGTACCCCGCTTTTTGGAACAATTGGTATAAAAGGGAAGCAATCGTAGTTTTTCCATTGGTCCCGGTTATCCCAACCAACTGGAGTTTATGTGAAGGATTATCATAAAAATTAGCGGCAAGATGCGCCAATGCTTCATTGGTATCTTTTACTTTTACGTAGGTAACCTGCTCTGATACCTGGTTTGGAAAAGTATCGCAGATGATCACGGAAGCACCTAAAGAAACGGCTTTTTCTATAAAATCATGGCCATTTGAAACCGAACCGCGGATCGCCACAAAAACATCATTCGATGCTACCTTGCGGGAATCAAAATGAATGGCATTCACTTCAACATCTGTTGAGCCGTGAACCGCTTCAATGGCGACTTTGTAAAGTATTTCTTTTAATAGCATTATGATAATTCTAAAATTATAGTATTGTTTTTTACAATGGGCTGCCCGGCCTGGATGGATTGCTTCTGCACTTTTCCAATACCGATGGCTTTTACTTTCATCCCAAGGTTTTCGAGCAATGCCACAGCATCCATGCCTGACATTCCTTTTAAATTAGGAATTGTATTTGGCCTTTTGTTCAATTTGTCGTTGTACGCCACATAATCCTTATCCTGAAGGACATTGTGCTTTTTCAGGTTCTTTACTTCATTGGTGGAAGGCACATCGGTAAAAACTTTTTGTGCGATCCTTTTGAAAACAGGGCCTGCCACATCGGCACCATAATAATTATTTTTGGATGTATTAGGCTTGTGGATCACGACAATGCAGGAATATTTCGGATTATCGGCCGGGAAATACCCCACAAAAGAGGACGCATAATACATATTCATATTTCCATCAGCCCGATTGTAGCCTACTTGCGCTGTTCCCGTTTTTCCTGCCATTGAAAAATCTTTAGAATAGAGCTTCGAACCGGTTCCTTTTTTAACGACATTCTCTAAAACCGCTCTCACTTTTTTCAGCGTTTCTTCCGAACAGATGCTAGGGTTTATAACCTGTTTGTCAAATTTTTTGATAGTCTTGTTCCATTCTTTCACTTCCTGGACAAACATCGGCTTGACCATTTCACCATTATTGGCAACAGCATTATACAAGGTCAATGTTTGCAACGGCGTTACTGAAACCCCATACCCGAAAGCCATCCAGGGTAGGGAAATCCCATTCCAGCCCTTTTGGCCGGGTTGTGGTATTTTAGGAATTCCCTCTCCTTTAAATGGCAACCCAAGAGGTTTATTCAACCCCATACTGTTAATTCTGTCAACGAACTGTTTTGGGTTGTTTTTGTAATTTTCATAAACGGCCTGGACCATTACGGTGTTTGAAGAAACTTCAAATCCCCTTGCCACGGAAACTTTGCCATAACCTCCATCATGCGAATCGCGGACTTTCCTTCCGTAATAAGAAATTATCCCGCCTTTACTGTCATATACTTTGGAAGTATCTATTTTTTCATCATCCAACAATGCAATCAGGTCTACCAACTTGAATGTCGATCCCGGTTCATGGGATTCCTTGACAGCATAATTTTCGGTTTCATAATAAGTTCCGTCATTCGTATCCCTTCCTAAATTTGAAATGGCTTTGACAGCACCCGTTTTGGTCTCCATAACCACAACACAGCCGTGTTCCGCCTCGTAAAGCTCTAATTGTTTCAGCAAGGCATGGTGTGCGATATCCTGGATGTATACATCAATGGTCGATACAATGTCATAACCGTCACGTGGTTCCACTTCATTGTTGTCACGAATGGGTTTCCATTGTCCTTTGGCGATTTTCTGTTTCAGGATTTTACCGTCTTTTCCGTTAAGGTAGTAACCGAAGGCTCCTTCAATACCAACAGGTTTTAAATTCCCGCTTTCGTCATAACGCTCATAACCAATGGTCCTTGCAGCGATTTTACCGATTGGATGCTCACGGACTGTTTTTTGTTCGATGATGATTCCTCCTTTATAAGCTCCTAAATTGAATAATGGAAAACTTTTTACCGTCATGTATTCGGTATAGCTCAAATCGCGGGCTACCAGGAAATACCGGTTTTTATTGGCCCTTGCTTTCCTGAATTCGTTCAGGTACATGCCCGAAGGTTTGTGCAGCAATTTTGAAAGCGAATCCGACAATGCCTTTACATTATCATCGAAATTATCCTTGCTTGGCGCCAAAGCATCAAAACGGATCGTATAATTAGGTATGGAAGTGGCCAGCAAACTTCCGTCGGACGAATATACATTGCCCCTGTTGGCCGGAATCACAAAGTTTTTAACCGAACGCTCTTTGGCTAATTTACGGTAATAGTCGCCCTCAACCCACTGAATATTAGTGAGCTTAACCCCTATTGCCGTTACCATAACCAGGATAACCAAGGCAACAACGTAAACGCGTTTTAAAATATTTCTATTTTCTACTGCCATAGTTTTTCAAAAGCTGTTTTTTCTTTGGTTACTTTTATTTTTTTAGGCGGAACGGAAGAAGGCAAAATCCCTCTCTCTTCCATTTTTTCTGCCACAGTCGATTCCATTTTTATTTTCATCAATTCCGAACGACGGTCTACGAATTCCGAACGCAGTTCCTTCACTTCATTGGTCAGATCGGAAATCTGGTAAATCTTTTTCTCATAACTATGCGTATTGGCAATCATTATTATAGCCAGTAAAATCAAAAAAACAATGAATCTCCAGTTTTTGACTGAGTCCTCATTGACCAAAAATCTTGCTTTTAATATGCTGTAAATTCCGTTCTTCATCATTTCTTTTCAGCTATCCTTAATTTAGCACTCCGGGCCCGGTTGTTGATTTTGATTTCCTGGTCTGACGGGACAATCATTTTTCCTATCAATTTAAACGGCACTTCAAACCGTCCAAAAAAGTCTCGTTCGGGTTCGCCTTCAAACAAACCGTTTTTCATAAACCTCTTCACCAGCCTGTCTTCCAGGGAATGATATGAAATAACGCTCAGCCTTCCTCCTTCATTGAGCACTTCCAATGACTGTTCCAGAAATTCCTTCAACACTTCCATTTCCTGGTTCACCTCGATTCGGATGGCCTGATACATTTGGGCCAAAATTTTATGTGCCTTGTGATTCGGCAAAAACCGGCTCAAAACCTGTTTCAGGTCTTCGGTATTTACAATTGTTTCTTTCTCACGGGCCTCGATAATAACCCTGGCAATGGCGGGAGCGTTGCTCAATTCTCCGTAATCGTAAAAAATACGTTTTAAGTTGGCCTCATCGTATTCATTGACCACTTTAAAAGCGCTCAGCTCGTTTTTTTTGCTCATCCGCATGTCTAGTCCGGCTGCAAAACGGGTGGAAAAACCTCTTTCCGCCACATCGAACTGGTGGGAAGAAACCCCTAAATCTGCCAAAATCCCGTCTACTTTTTTGATACCGTTGAAACGCAGGAACCGTTTGATATACCTGAAATTTTCCTGGATCAAAGTAAACCTTTCATCCGCAAGCGCATTTTCCCAGGCATCTTCATCCTGGTCGAAAGCGAAAAGTTTACCGCCTTCTCCCAGCCTGGATAGTATTTCCTTGGAATGGCCTCCTCCGCCAAATGTCACATCAACATACACACCGTCCGGCTTGATATTCAAACCGTCAACTGTTTCCTTAAGCAAAACCGGATTATGATATTCCATCGTCATCATCATTTATATTTCCCATTACGTCTTCCGCTAAATCCGCAAAATCGACAACACTATCGTCAATTGCTTTTTCATACAGGTCCTTATCCCAAATTTCAATAATATTGACAGCCGAAGACAACACGATATCTTTCGAAACGGAAGCAAAAACAGCCAAATCCTTCGGAATCAGCAATCGCCCAGTGGCATCAATCTCAATTACCCTTACACCTGCCGTGAAACGACGGATGAAATCATTATTTTTCTTTACGAAACGGTTCAGTTTATTGATTTTCCGCATCATCAAGTCCCACTCCTGCATCGGATACAATTCCAGGCACTGTTGAAAAACCGAACGCTTTAATACAAAACCATTTTCCAACGATTCAGCCAATTGCTTCTTCAAAGGGCCAGGCAACATCAGCCTCCCTTTGGAATCAACCTTACATTCGTATGTTCCGACAATGGTATTCAAGCAGTTATGATTTTCGTGTATACTGGACAAATATAAAAAATTATTTACCACATTTTACCACAAATTACCACTTTGTTGATAAGTTTTGCCGTTTTGAAACAAAAAGAATAGCCGGATTAATTTTTTGCTAAATTTATATTTACTGAAATTTTATCAGCCTTTCGGTTTATTTTGGGAATTATTCTTAAAAAAAACACAATTTTTAAGGCAGGATTTAGCTTTCATTCAATAAAATCACCAACCAAAAACTTATTACATCCTGAAAACTAAACAGTTAACTTATCAACACAAAAAACAAAGCTTTTTAAGAAATGAAGGGCAAAAATTCTTATTTCACTTTTTAATTCTATATTTGCGATATAAACGAATAAACAACTGAAAGAACAGTGAATAACTTAAAGAAGGACGGTAAATACGAGTATTTTGAAGCTGGAGAAGGCACTCCAATTATTATTTTGCACGGTTTGATGGGAGGTTTAAGTAATTTTGACGGAGTAGCTGATTATTTTCCCACAAAAGGATATAAGGTAGTGATCCCACAATTGCCGCTATACACACAGAACATACTAAAAACCAATGTAAAAGCTTTTTCAAAATACGTAAAGGATTTCATTACCTATAAAGGTTTTGACCGCGTTATCCTTCTTGGGAATTCGCTTGGAGGGCATATCGCCTTATATTTCACCAAAATGTACCCGGAACGCGTTGCAGGGCTTGTCATTACTGGAAGTTCAGGCCTTTATGAAAGCGCCATGGGGGACAGTTACCCGAAACGAGGCGATTACGAATACATCCGAAAGAAAGCCGAAGATGTTTTTTACAATCCTGAAATTGCCACCAAAGAAATCATCGATGATGTTTACAACACGGTAAACGACCGTATCAAATTAATAAAAACACTGACCATCGCCAAGAGCGCCATCCGCCACAATATGGCGAAGGATTTGCCGAAAATGCATGCGCCGACCGGCATTATCTGGGGAAGGAATGACAAAGTAACACCTCCTGACGTAGCGGAAGAGTTCAATAAACTGTTGCCAAATTCGACCTTATACTGGATTGAAAATTGCGGGCATGCGGCTATGATGGAACATCCTGAGGAATTCAACCGTCTTTTGGAAGAATGGTTAAACAAAGTAGGGCTTTAAGCCTTTTGAAAAAAATAACGAATGAAAATCAATACCGCCGAATTTATTATCAGCAATTCTGATGTAAGTAAATGTCCGAAGGATCCTTTACCGGAATATGCTTTTATAGGAAGGTCAAACGTAGGGAAATCTTCATTGATTAACATGCTGACCAATCATAAAAATTTGGCAAAAACTTCGGGAAGACCTGGAAAAACACAGCTAATCAATCATTTCAAGATCAATTCGAATTGGTTCCTTGTCGATTTGCCGGGATATGGCTACGCCCGTGTTTCCAAAAAAACCAAAGAAACTTTCCAGCAGTTTATCACGGATTATTTCGAAAAAAGAGAACAATTGGTTTGTGCTTTTGTCCTGATAGATATCCGGCTTGAAGCACAGAAAATCGATTTGGAATTCATTAATTACCTGGGCGAAATAGAGTGTCCTTTCTGCATTATTTTTACCAAAGCGGACAAAATCAGCAAAGGGAAAACCGAACAGCATATTGCCGCTTACCGGAAAGCCTTATTGGCCAACAACTGGGAAGAAATGCCACAACATTTTGTAACTTCTTCCACCGAAGGAACCGGAAAAGAGCAGTTATTGGAATACATAGACGACGTCAATACAGAGGTTTTTAAAAGCTACGATGAGTTTTAAAATCTCATTTATCTATACTAAAAAAAGCGTTCTTCCGAACGCTTTTTTTATTTTTTCAATTCCAGTTTTTCAGCAAAATAATCGCAGAAATCCTTCATGGTATCGGTCATCCTTTCATCTGCCGTAGCGCGGTGATAAGTGTCTGCCATCGCTACAAGTGTCTGGTGGAAAAAAACTTTCATTTCATCAACAGGCATGTCTTTGGTCCATAAGTCGATACGCATGGTTTCCTGTGCCTTGCTGTCCCAGATGGAAAGCATCATCGCTTTTGCTTCCTCAGCCTCGACACCGCCATCCTGGGCTGTCCAGCTTAATTTTTCAGGAACACGGTTTTCATCCAGTTCCACAAGGAATTTTATTTCGGAGGTAATTGTATTTGCCATTATTTTTTAGGTTTGTATTTAGATTTTTGAAATATTTCTTTAGCGTCCATGACCATCATTTGCTGCATCGGCACATCATTGTTTTCCATAAAAGAACGCACAATCTGCCAGCCTACCCAAGCGCCAATCCTTCCCGGGGTTTCGTTATCCGACACCAATCCGAATTTTGAAAAAGGAGCCGGCGCAATGAAACGCTGCCCTAATTTCGGGTCGGTGCTGTAGAGCAGTTTTTCTTCTACGAAAAAGCGCCAGACATCCGTATCATGTTCCTCGCACCATTTTATCTGCTCGGGCGTATAGCAGATTTTATCCTCATCTGAATACTCAGGAAGCAATAAATCTTTCATATACAATTGCTTGCCCGCATAAACCATCATCGAAAGCAAATCTTTTTCCGTTGGAGGCTTTACTTTTGTTACCGAAAAACTCTGCACAATATCCGGCAGGATTTGAGATGGCTCAAACGTTTGCTTCATATAATTAGGGTATTCGTAAAATTTATGGTTTTTGCCCAAGTACAATTCCAATGAGATGATAAGCATTTTATCGGTGTAGATGACCTTGTATTCCGTATCCATTTCCTGGATGACCGTCACCACTTTTGGAATCTTTGTCTTTGGGTAATAGTATTTAATGTACCGGAAAACATCTTCAATTCCAGCCTCTTCCTTCTCGAAATTACCGTACTTTTTCTCGACTTCGGCATACAATTCCCGCCAGAGCGGATTGGTCATTTTATTAACCAGGACCGTGTCGGAAATCCCTTCGGGGAAGAAATAAGGATACTCCATTTTGAGTTTGGATAATTGGTTGGGAGGCGTTTCAAAAAAAGCCTTATCGTACCGGTCTACCGTTATTTCGACCGGAATTTCTTCAGCTTTCTCTTGGACTTTACTCTTTTCAGAACAGGAAACGACCGCAAAAGCGACCATTGCAAACAGTAGTATTTTTTTCATTGAATTTTGCTTTATCAAGCCTATATTTACTAAAACGATTTCTGCTTAAAATTATTATTTTTGCAAATATACATTCGTTTTTAAAACATTGAGTTCCCATGCAGAAAATTAGCACCCTTAATACCGAAAAAGTAAACATCCATATTGTAAACTGGCTGAAAACCTATGCCGAAAATGCCAAGGTAAACGGCTTTGTGGTGGGTATTTCGGGCGGGATCGATTCGGCAGTAACCTCTACCCTGTGCGCCCAGACCGGTTTGACGACCCTATGTGTCGAAATGCCGATCCATCAGGCGCAAAGCCACGTAAACAGGGCACAGGAACATATTGCCCAACTTAAAAAACGATTTGGGAATGTTTCAGATGTAAAAGTAGACCTGACTCCTGTTTTTGAAAGCTTTAAAAACGAAGCCCCAACATCGGAAAACGAAACAAAACTGAACTTATCCCTGGCCAATACCCGGGCACGTTTACGGATGACCAGTTTGTATTATGTAGCAGGCATCAACGGTTTGCTTGTGGCCGGAACCGGGAACAAAGTAGAGGATTTCGGGGTTGGTTTTTTTACCAAATATGGTGACGGCGGGGTCGATATAAGCCCTATTGCCGATTTAATGAAAAGCGATGTCAGGGCACTTGCCACGTATCTGGAGGTACCGGAATCGATATTAAAAGCGGCACCTACCGACGGACTGTTTGGCGACGACCGAAGTGACGAAGACCAGTTAGGCGCTAGTTATGAAGAACTTGAGTTTGCCATGAAGGCTTTGGAAGCCGGAAAAACCACAGAAGATTTTACAGGTCGCGAAAAAACCGTCTTCGAAATATACAAACGGCTCAACACAATTAACCAGCACAAAATGAATCCGATCCCGGTTTGCATTATTCCTGAAAAATATAAGTAAATTATTACTTGTTTTACAGCTCGTTATAAAAATATTGCTTATCTTTACTGTTCGTTTTAGTCTAATTATTTTTAAACTTTGAACTATGGTAAAAATAGGTCTTGCTGACAACCATCCTGTTGTACATTACGGCATAAAATCGTACTTTAAAGAACATGCTGACATCTCTTTAGTGGGGATTGTAGATAACTTTGATATGGTAGAAGAAATGCTGAAACGGAAAGAAATAGATATATTACTTTTAGATTTAGAACTCGAAGGACTTTCAAGCATTAACCTTATCAAAGCTTTATTAAAAGATTATCCAAGCCTTAAAATTGTTTTATTCTCCAACCTGAACGAACAGATTTATGCACCAAACGCGATAAAAGCAGGTGTCTCTTCCTTTGTTCAGAAATCAGAAAAACTCGATGTTTTAGCTTCAACTCTTATTAAAGTGAACCGCGGCGCTGTTATTTTCAGTGAAGCTGTGAAAAAGAATATTGCTTTGATTTCAAAACAGGCAAAATCCGAAAGATTGTATCGAAAATTATCCAGCAGGGAAATTGAAGTGCTTCGTTATCTGTCAAACGGAAAGAAAAACAAAGAAGTTGCCGAGGCTTTAAACCTGAATGAAAAAACAATCAGTACTTATAAATTAAGGCTTCTTGCAAAATTAAACGTAACCAACCTGGTAGATTTGGTCAATAAAGCCAAAACCCTGGAAATAGTTTAACTGTAGCGGGACATTACGCGCCCGAGTTTGCCGGAAAAATTATTAATCAGTTTAGAATAATCCATAGCCATGGAAAGATTCTCGGAATTATCAGCATCTGTTTCATTAGAGATAGATGCTTTTATTTCTTCAATTATCTTGTTGACCAAAAACCACCTCAGGGTCAGGATCGTTTCGGAAACATATTGACTTATCGTTTGGTCCTTTTGCTTTACATAAATCTGCTGGGCTTCCCAATTGTGCAAAGCCACCCTTTCATCATCCATTAATATAGTCGTTACTTCCTGGGACAATTCCGGAGAAAGCCGCATTAGGTACTGCTCGGTTTCAAAGCTTTCATTTTCATTGAAATACTGGATCAGGTCATTGTATATTTCCCTGAAAACAGGCGTTGCCAATTCTACCTCATCTTCCTGAAGGCTTAAATAAATACGCTGGAAAACCTTGTATTTATTGATTTCTTTTACCTCATGCAATTCCCCATCATCATTTGCCTTGAGAAGTACATCCTCAAAATCCTCCTCCACACTACCGTACAACAATAATATTTCGATAATTTTCCGCTCCAGTTCGTAAAGCACGTCAACTTTCACATGCACCTGGGCATTTTCATTCTTATGGATTTCAAATGCTTTTTGTTCAGAAACCCTCGCTGTTTTTTCCTTTTTCCCGGCATCGGAAATATCTTTCTGGATGAGCTGTGCCAGGGTATTAAATACCACTTCTTCCGAAATATCCATGATGCGCGAACATTCCTGGACGTAAATTTCACGTTTGATCCGGTCCGGTATTTTAGAAATACTGGTCACCATATCCCTAATGAGCTCGGCTTTTTTTATCGGGTCGTTTTTGGCTTCCTTCATTAATAAAGAAGCTTTGAACTGTATAAAATCCATGGCGTTTTCATCCAGGTACCGCAGTAATTGGTCATGGGGTGTTTTCTTGGCAAAACTATCCGGGTCTTCTCCATCGGGGAAAGTACAAACCTTAACATTCATGCCTTCTTCCAGGATTAAATCGATCCCTCGGACTGAAGCTCTCAATCCTGCAGCATCCCCATCAAAGAGTACCGTAATGTTTTTGGTCAGCCGGTTGATAAGCCGTATCTGGTCTGGCGTAAGGGCCGTTCCTGAGGAAGAAACCACGTTTTCAATCCCGGATTGATGCATTTGGATTACATCGGTGTAACCTTCGCATAAAAAACAATTGTCCAGTTTTGCAATAGATTGCTTGGCATGGAAAATCCCGTAAAGCACTTTACTTTTATGGTAAATCTCGCTTTCGGGAGAATTCAGGTATTTCGCTGCTTTTTTGTCATTTGCCAAAATACGGCCGCCAAAACCCAAAACCCTTCCGGACATGCTTTGGATAGGGAACATTACACGGCCTTTGAACCGGTCCAGGTGCCTTCCGTCTTCGCGCAGGATCGTCAGACCGACCTTTTCCAGGTAATCCAGCTTGTAGCCTTGGCCCAATGCTTCTTTGGTAAAAGCATCCCAAGCTTCCGGGGAATACCCCAAACCGAATTTCTTGATCGTTTCGTTGGTAAAACCTCTTTCCTTAAAATAAGAATAGCCTATCGCCTGGCCTTCGTTAGAATTCAAAAGGGTGCTATTGAAGAATTTCTGGGCAAATTCAGAAACCAGGTACATGCTCTCTTTTTCACTTGCTTCGGCCTTTTCTTCCTGAGACTGTTCTGTTTCCTCTATTTCGATGTTGTATTTTTTAGCCAAATACCGAATGGCTTCCGGATACGAAAAATGCTCGTGTTCCATGATAAAAGCAATGGCATTCCCTCCTTTTCCGGAACTGAAATCCTTCCAGATCTGCTTTACGGGAGAAACCATAAAAGACGGTGATTTTTCATCGGAAAAAGGACTCAGCCCTTTCAGGTTGCTCCCGGCCCGTTTGAGCAATACGAAATCGCCGATAACCTCCTCGACGCGGGCGGTTTCAAATACGGAATCTATGGTTGCTTTTGAAATCAATTGGTACAGATTGAAAATTGGAACGGTTCAAAGATACAAAGTTAGTTGGGATATTATAAAAGGAAAAAGCGCTTAAAAAAGCGCTTTGACATTTCCGTATCCGGCAGAAATCAAATCCGGGGTTGAAGAAATCTATTTCAATCTGAAATCCGGTTTCTTTTTAACATCTTTATTGATGAATAAATTGTTCAAGCCTAAACTTGTCACGTTTAACAATTTATCGTTTTTCATAAACCAGTTGTTTACGCCTTCCACTTTCTGCAATGCTTCATTGGTGAACAATTCCGCGCAGCTGTCTATGGTAGAATTTACAACTTTGATTTTTTTGAAATTATCTCCTTCTAAATATTTGTCATCCAATGCGATAAAACTGGAGAAACCTGCCACAAGGCATTTATCCATCTCCAGGAATGAATCCGTTTTTAAGGAAATCGCTTCTTTGATAAGCCCCATACTGTTCTCCTCATCATTCAACAAGGTTACATTATTCAACTTGATGAGCGTTTTCTTTTTAACAGGATCGTAATTCTCGATTTTGTCGTAAGAATCGATTTCGAAACACCTGGATCTTGTATTGTCTGAAATAAAAGGATTTCGTACCGCGATACTATTGTTTACAGTACATTGGATTCCCATTGAAAAATCGAAATCATCGTCAAAAGCCCTGTATGAAATCACATTGTTAAGTACAACGGTCCCTCCGAAAGCTTCAAAAGAATCATCATTGGCGAAACTCACCTGGACAAAATCAACTTTTGTTTTGCTTCCTACGGCCGCAAGTGTCAATCCGTTCAACGAAATTTTCGGGTCGATTTTTTTCCCGGCAAATTCAATCCTTACATATCTTACAACACCGGAATCACCATTGTCATTATTCCCTCCAAAAGTATTGTACAAAGGGTTCGGATCGTAAAAAGAAGAAGCCACGCCACCAAACCTGTTGATTGGCGCATCACCCATTAATATCAGTCCTCCCCAGTCTCCGGGTTTCCTGTCGGCAGTAGATTTGTTTGAGGTAAAGATAATCGGATCGGTTTCAGTACCTTCAGCCATGATTTTGGATCCTTTTGTAATAGTCAGGGTACCATTGGAATCGTAATCGCCACGGATAACAGTACCTGCTTCAATAGTCAGCACTGCATTATTGGTCACATGGACCGTACCCATGATCAGGTATACATTTTTCTTTGAAAGTGTCGTGTTTTCTTTGATGTCCCCAACCAAAATCTGGGTAGCCGGGCCGTATTCTATGGTCTTGGGCCTAAAATTCGTCCAACCATTAAACCAATTTGACTCACCCACGATACCGTGGTTTTTTTGGGCATTAGCTACAGAGAACGTAACTAAAAGGAATGCTACAATTTTACTTTTCATTTGGGGGTCTAGATTTATTACTAATTCGGCCCCAAAATTACGCTATCAACTAGAATAGTATTGTTAATACTTTGTTATAAAACAAATGTGGTTAACTAATTTTGGGGAGGCAAATATAACTAAAAAAAGTGTTTCACAACGGAAACACTTTTAACCAATGCAAATAATTGATAATAAATTAGTTCACAGCAAGTCGGCTAGTGATAATATTGTTCTCTTTCAACCTGAAATCGGGTGTTTTTTTAACATCGGATTCTAAAAATAATGCTGTTCTTAACGTTTTTGAAGTCATGATATTAAACTTTTCGTTATTATACCATTCCACAATTTTCTTCGGGCTGGAACCGGATTCGTATTCTATATAAGCCGCACAGTTATTGAATACCACATCCTGCAAGGCTATTTTCTCAAAACTTGAGATCTTGTCCTCGAGCAATAAACATTGGTTAAACCCGGAAACAATACTGTTCTTCAGCTCCAGCGAACTGTCATTGCGGATATAAATGGCTTCTTTGACCAAGCCCTGGTCGTTCTCTTCATTGTTTACCAATGTCATGTTTGTGGCAACAATGTTGGTCAGTTTTTTGGTGGCATCCAAATTTTCGATTTTGTCATAGGAATCAATTTCAAAACACCTGGACCTGGAAATATCCGAGGAAAAAGGATAACGGATCGCAACGCTGTTGTTTATTTTGCATTGTGCCCCTTGCGTAAAATCAAAATCGTCGTCTGTGGCACGGAAAGAAATCAGGTTATTGAGTTTTAAATCGCCACCATAACATTCGAAAGAATCATCATTGGAAAAACTAATCTGGACGTATTCGATTTTTGTTTTGTTGCCCACACCGGCAAGTGACAATCCGTTCAGTTCTTTTTGAGCATTGAGTTTCCTTCCTGAAAATTCAATCCTTACATATTTTAATATTCCGGAATCACTCTCGGCATTCGAACCACCGTAAGTGTTGAATTTAGGGTCCAGGTTCAGGTCCAGGAAACCTACCCCGCCAAATTTATTGGTAGGAGCATCACCAAATAAAATTAATCCTCCCCAGTCGCCGGGTTTTCTCTCGGAAGCATTTTTATTGGACGTGAAAACAATAGGATCCGTTTCTGTGCCCTGTGCGATAATTTTAGCGCCTTTGGCAATGACCAGTGTCCCACAAGTATCAAAATCCCCGCGGATGGTTGTTCCAGGTTCAATAGTTAGTGTAGCATTGCCAGCCACATAAACCACACCCATTAAAAGATATGTGTTCTTTTTATAAAGTGTTGTATTGGTACTGATTACACCGTTAAGAATATTCGTAGGTTCGTTGTAGTCAATCGTTTTAGGCTTAAAGCTTGTCCAATTGTTAAACCAATTGGTTTCTCCTGTTATCCCTTTTACCTGCGCCTGTAAAGAAAAGGCCGAAAGAAGGGCAAAGGCCAGTAATTGTATTTTTTTCATGGTTACCAGTTTATGGGGTTTGTTCCTGACAAAAGTATTTCCCGAATGTTAAACCAGTAATTTCTGAATATTAATTATCTGTTATTAAAATTGCATTCTTTCCAAAAAACACAACCATATCTTTCATTTGAGTACAAAATTAATTGTAAAAAGCAAAAAAAGCAAGAAATTATACAATTGAAAATAAAAAAAGCGCCTCATTGCTGAAGCGCCTTAACGTAATAAAACTAAAACAATTAATTCAAATCGAAACGCACTCCTAATGAAATGTTATTTTGCTCATAAGCATTATTTTTAAACAATGGGTTCAGGTCATATTTTATATACAAACTGGTTTCCTTGTATCCGATATAAGCACCAACTCCGTACACAAAATCATTGGTATTGAAGTTCCCTTTTGTTTTTTGCACCACCGAATTGCCTACCTCATCTTCAAATTTCAAGGTTTGCTTTGTTTTCAGGTTCACTCCGGCAAAACCTCCCAGTCCAAAACGGGCACTCTTGTGTGTCCTGAAAAACGGCTTGTCATCTTTGATCTGGTTGCCTGAAAAATCAAACTCCAAATACATCGGCACAACCAAATTGACATTTTTAAAACGGGAATCTTTTAAGTGCATAGCTGCTACCTCAAGGTTTGTCTGGTTTCCGTTTTCAACAAAATACCGGTTATCTGTAGCTCTTAAGGTATTGTACATTACCGAAAAACCATAAGTAAGGTGCAATAAATTGTTGGCTTTTAAAATCCTGGTATTATAGGTAATCCCCCATTCGTAAAAATGTGACCCCATATACCTGAAATTGGAATGGGCCAGCATTCCGTCATGCATCAGGTTGTTTACCCCAACAGCATAGACAAATTGCGAAGTAGTCCTTTTCTCCGATCTTTCCACCGTATCGTTTTTAGCTTTGGTATTGTCAAAAATCGCTACAAATGTCTCGCCGGCAGACATGCTCTTTTCGCTAAGTGTCCCGTCTACTTTTTGTTTTACCAGTTCGGTAAGTTTCGCTTCCTCTACAGCCACTCTTTTTTCAATCTGGGCGGCAGTCGCTTCAGCCAGTTTCTTTTTTTGCTCATCGGCTTCGGCTTTGGTGATGTTTCCTTTGTCAAGTTCCACATTTACGGCTTCAACAGATCTTTTCAAGGCATCTTTTTCTGCTTTGGTTATATTGGAAATGCTGCTGGCGATTAATTCCGCTTTTGTTGAAAATGTTTTCTGAGCGTATATTTTGCTCATCATAGCACATAGGAGTACCACTAAGTAAATGGTTAAATTTCTCATGATTATTCTTTTTTAAAATTGATAAATGTGATTGTTATTCCCGGTTGCGGGAGGCGACAGATTCTCGGGCGCTTTTTAAGTTTTTCGAGATTTTCTTGATCGCTTTTTGCCTGAAAGTAAGCTCTATCTCGCCGTCGACTTGCGAAAGTAAAGTACTTGCATTTACTTTTATTTTAGGTTTGTCCTGAATTTGCTCTTCCTGTTTTTCCGGGTCGGTAGCAGCCAAAACTTCCGGATTGACCATTATTTCTTTTATATTTTCTTCCTTTTCCTGAACCGTTGCTATGGCATCCTTATTTTCAGCTTCCGGCATAACAAATGGCTGTTTTTCTATCGTTTCAGCATTGGATTTTACCGTTTGCTTCCTGTTTTTCACTGAAACAATGGCTTTTTCATTTTTCTTTCCAGGCTCCAGGAAGGTTTCATCCTTTTCTGCTGCTTCTTTTTTAGTAACATTACTTTCCACTACGGTTTGATTTCCTTTTATTTCCGGCGAAGGCTTTTCCTGTTGGAAAAAAAACAACCCGGCCAATACAAAGCCAATGATACTTGCGGCAACAAAAAGCCATCGGAAGCTGCGTTTTGGTTTTTTGTTTTCCTCAACCGAAAGCATCGCATCCAACCTGTCCCAAGATTGTGCTGAAGGCTTGATTTCCCTTGCATTCAGTTTTTCCCGTATTTGATTTTCCAATTTATTCGGTTCCATTGTCGTAATTTTTTAATTTCCCTATTTGCTCCTGGAGCATTTTCCTGGCATGTGACAATTGTGATTTTGACGTTCCTTCACTGATATTCAGCATTTTTGCAATTTCCTGGTGTTTAAAACCTTCGATAGCATATAAATTGAAAACCATTTTATAACCATCCGGAAGATTGTCGATCAGGAACTGTAAATCTTCCACTGAAAAGCGGCTTTCAATATCGTTGAAACTTTCTTCAAAATAACATTCGTCTTCAATGAACTTCACTTGTTTCTGGACCCTGATAAAAGAAATGCTTTCGTTGATCATCGTCCGTCGGATCCAGCCTTCAAAACTGCCTTTGTGCTCAAAATTCCCAAGGCTTGTAAATACTTTCATAAAAGCCGTAATCATAACATCTTCAGCCTGGTGCACATCTTTTATATATTGCCGGCAAACGCTTAACATCTTGGGCGAATATTTAGAATAAATCTTCTGTTGCGCATGCCGATTATTTTCGACAGCCAGCCGGATCAATTCTTTTTCTTCCTGATGTAAATTAATAACTTTCAAAAAAACAAGTATTAAAGTGTTTCTATTGATATAGACGAGTAAGGTTGCAAAATAGTTGCATGGGGTATTGAAAAAAATTGAAATAAAATCGTTTACAAATCGAATTCTTCAGTAAAATCAATGCTTTACAGCGAAAAAAAATATGCGTAATTTTTATTTCTTTCTTTCAATTACGTAATTCACCATTAGGATCAAGGCTTCTTTATAAGGGGAATTGGGGAAAGTCCCGATAAGTTGCAGCGCTTCCTGCTGGAACTGCATCATTTTTTGTTCGGCGTAGGCCAGGCCGTTATTGCCCTTGACAAAAGCAATCACTTCCCTAACCCTTTTTTTGTCTTTGTTGTGGTTTTTGATCGAATTGATCAGCCAGCTTTTTTCTTTGGGCGAGGAATTGTTCAGGACGTGGATAAGCGGCAGCGTCATTTTCTGCTCTTTGATATCAATCCCGGTAGGTTTGCCGATGGCTTCTTCGGAATAATCGAACAAATCGTCCTTGATCTGGAAGGCCATCCCGATAAGTTCCCCGAATTTCCGCATTTTTTCTATCTGTGCGTTGTCGTCCGGATTAACGGAACAGGCTCCGAGGGCGCAGCAGGCCGCGATCAAGGTTGCTGTTTTTTGCCGGATGATTTCGTAATAGACTTCTTCTGTAATATCCAGGCGGCGTGCCTTTTCAATCTGGAGCAATTCTCCTTCGCTCATTTCCCTCACCGCCACGGAAATGATCCTAAGCAAATCAAAATCCCCATTGTCTATGGAAAGCAGCAATCCTTTGGACAATAAATAGTCCCCAACCAGGACAGCAATCTTATTTTTCCAAAGCGCATTGATGGAAAAAAAACCCCTTCTGCGGTTACTGTCATCCACCACGTCATCATGGACCAATGTCGCAGTATGGATCAGTTCAATCACCAAAGCGCCACGGTATGTCCTTTCCAGGACTTCTCCACCCGAAATCATTTTGGCCGTCAGGAAAACGAACATCGGTCGCATCTGTTTGCCCTTCCGGTTAACAATATAATAGGTGATCCGGTTCAGAAGAGCCACTTTTGAGGTCATTGACTGATAGAACTTTTTCTCAAAAAGTTCCATTTCTTCCAAAATCGGTTGTTTTATTTGCGAAGTGATATCCATTTGCCATCCAAAGATAACATTTATACCCTTAAGTTGCAAAATGAAAAAAATGTTAAAATAAAAAAATAAAAAAAGGAGTTTTTACGTTGTAATTCATTGAAATACAATAATTTAAAAAATGCCTACTTATGAAAACCAACATTTTTACTTTATTTATAGCGATAGGGATTATGGCTATAAGTTGCAACAAAGAGGATGCTTCCACAAATTCCCAACAAGGAATTTCAAAGGAAGAAATTGCCATGGAAGGCAAGCTAGACAAATCAATTGACGACGTTGACAATATTATCGAAGAAGGTTTTTTAATGCAATCAGGATCAGGCGGGAAAGCGCTTAATTCTTCCCGATTCCTCTCCGATTGCGGTACCATATCTTCTACCCTTACCGGCAGTACGTGGTCTGTTACGATCGATTTTGGGGTAACCGGCTGCACGCTTTGGAACGGGAATGTTTTAAAAGGGAAAATCATTTTAAGTTTTACCAATGATTTCCAAGCAATGACAAAAGTGATTTCGTATACTTTTGAGAACTTTTACCACAACGATATTTCTTTAAACGGAAATAAAACCTTTACGCGGGTAAGGGCGAATGCCAATGGAAACCCGGAATCCAGATTCGATGTAAACCTCACTCTGGTCCTTGCCAATGGCGATACCTATAGCAGGAACGGGCTTCGCGTTAGGGAATGGACTGCCGGTTACGACACTCCCCATACGCTGTCCGATGATGTTTATATCATTACCGGGAACTGGACGGCGACTTCTCCGCAAGGGACAAAATCAGCATCGGTAACCGTTCCGCTGAAAAAATTAGGCAACTGCCGATATATTGTGGCGGGAGTCCTTGTATTTACCCGAAATGAAAGCGAGGCCACTATTGATTATGGAAGCGGCGGATGTGACGATCAGGCCATGCTTTCGATAGATGGCGGAGCAGCAACTGCCATAACGTTATAAAACGAAAGATACAAAACGGGAAGCCCTTCTTTTTGCAGGGCTTCTTTGTTTTAAAATGGCATAATCCATTTTATTCCAAGTACTTGAAAATTAAAATTGAAAAAAAAATACTTTTTTATTTAAACCTTTTGCCCATTTATGCATCTAATAAAAAACCTTAAAAAACTATGCTATGAAAACCAGATTTTTAATGCTTACCCTGATTTTGTCTTTAGTGTTTGCCAGCTGTACAAAAGATACCGAAACAGCCAACGAACCTGCAATTACTGCTGAAGAAGCTACGATAAATGCCAAGATCGATGTCGCAAACGATGACGTTACCGACGTTGCCGCTGAAGAAGAAGCCAATACGTATACCAACAGCACTTCGGGCAGATCGGAAAGTTTTACCGTTACCCCTTTTACGATTTGCGCTACCGTAACAAGGGTACCTGCTTTTGGAACGGTGATTACTCCTGGGACAGTGGTTACCAAAACCATCGATTTCGGTACAACAGGCTGTACTTTGCCTAATGGGAATGTATTGAAAGGCAAAATCATCATTTCCTTCACCTACGAACCTGCCGCAACATCTCATACCATTACCTATACTTTTGATAATTTCTACCATAACAGCATCAAGTTTACAGGAACAAAAACATTTACAAGAACCATGGCACCGGAAACACCAAACGCCCCAAGCCATCCTATCGTAACGATGAACATGGACCTTACGGCTACTTTTCCAAACGGGAATGTTTATACAAGAGTCGGACAGAGAGTGCGTGAAATTATTGCTGGTTACGGTACTGTTTCCTGGACGGACAACGTGTATAAAGTAACCGGAAGCTGGACCACCACTTTCCCGAACACATCGATTCAAACCAGCACCATTACCACTCCTTTGATCATCAAAATGAGTTGTGTGGCCGTGAATAAACCATTGCTTGTACAAGGAATCATCACTTTCCAAAGAAATAACCATACCGCAACCCTGGATTATGGGAATGGCGATTGTGATAATGTAGCTGTCTTTACCATAGATGGCGTGTCCTTTACCATTATTATCGGGAATTAGAAACCCTAAACTTGCCTAGTTGAAGGCCCAATCCTGTCCTTTCAGGGTTGGGCTTTTTCATGCGTTGCCGGAATTGCATAAAACTCAAAAAGACAATTAATTTAAAGACAATTAGTTAGATCTTCCTCTAAGGGTTTACCACCCTAAAAAAAGGGTATATTTCCCCTTGTATGGCCACCTCCTTAATATGTAGATTTGCCTAAACACAAAACTATTTTATTATGAAATCAGAAGACACTAAAACGGCTGTTTTACCAAAACAATTGATAAGTACTGCAAAAGCGAAAGAACTCAACCAAAACTTTATAACCAAACGAGCGGATTTAAACAAAAAAGCAATAGGCAAAGAAGATGCTAACGCTATTTGGTATTCGTTGGAAGAACTGGAAAACTATATCGAATATATCAAAAGCTCCGGGAGCGAAAAAGGGTTTGTTGTAGATGGCATCCGCTTTTATTTTGGGGTATATTCAGAATCGGAAGGGAAAGGGAAAGCCGGGTATACTACCTTATTCCTATCGCCAACAGGAAAAAGCATTAATGAAAAAAGAGCTGTGGAACTGACTGAAGAAGAAGCCGGGAATTCTCAAGACATCGCTTTGATCGAACCGTTGAATTTCGGATCAATGGGCAACCCTCCTAAAATGGAATATGGAGTTTAATTTATGTTAGAAAATCTAAGATTTTATATTGTTTTTTTAGCTTTATTGTCAGGTATTTGCGGCTTAATCTTTTGGCACAAACTCCCTAATAGTAAAGCTAAATTATTCTTACTTTCAATATGGTTTTCGGTGTTTACCGAAATTGTCGGCAAATATTTTACGCTCTGGACCGGATTATTGAACTATTATGTATTCAATTTTTACATACTGGTGATGTTCTTCATCTATATTGTCCTGATAAAATCCTTATTGAAAAAAATCGTTCATAGAAATATCGCCTCATTTCTAATGCTCATTTATATTGTTTTTTACATCCTGAACTATTTTTTCTTCCAAAACGAATTTGGGCAGATTTTTACCAATAGTTACGCCGTAGGAGTAATATCAATAGTCATTTTAAGCTTTTTGTACCTGTTTGAACTCTTCAGTTCCAATCTTGTCCTGGATTACAGCAAGTCTATTTTTTTCTGGTTCATACTGGGAATCCTGATTTTTTATGTTCCTTACCTGCCATTTATGCTGTCTTTGGATTGGTTTTTAATCGATTATAACTCATCCGTCTATGATTTGATAATATTTTTCCTAAATTTACTCATGAATTTTTGCTTTTCAATAGGATTTATATGCAGCGAGAAGAAATACAATTACTGATCATTTCATTCAGCATAGTTCTGTTTTCGCTATTGCTGACTTTGTTCGTCCTCTTTTATTTCTTCCAAAAGAAAAAATCTAAGTTCCTGATCGACAAAATGGAAGCCGATTTACTGTTCCAATCCGAATTGACAAAATCGAAAATAGAAATCAAGGAGCAAACCCTTACAAACGTAAGCCGGGAACTGCACGACAACATTGGGCAGATTCTTTCTGTAGCGCTGATGCAGATGAATATCCTCATTGAAGATGAAAACAAATACACCAAGGAAAACTTAGTCAACCTTAAATTTTTAGTCAACAAATCATTAGACGAGATCCGGATTCTTTCCAAATTGATGAATGGCGACATTGTCCTTAAATCCAGCTTTATAGAAGCGGTTTCCGATGACCTGGAAAGGATCAAGCAACTCAAGAAAATCAAATGCAAACTCAACATAACCGGGGAACCGCAAGAAATAAACAAGGAACACGATACCATTATTTATAGGATTTTGCAGGAATCGATCTCCAACATCCTGAGGCATTCCCACAGCGAATCAATAACCATAAATATTTTTTTTACTGAAGACAACTGCAAAATCAGCGTCATAGATTTTGGAAAAGGTTTCGATTATAAAAACGGCTCGAAAGGATCCGGGCTTACCAATATCAAGACCAGGGCCGAACTTATCGGTGCTTCTTTTACAATACATTCGGAAATCAGTAAAGGTTCAGAAATAACAATCGATTATCCTCTTAAAAGAGAAGAAAATTTCTAAAAAATGGAAAAAATCAAAATCACAATTGTAGATGATCATTTATTATTTTCCCAGTCATTATCTTTTTTGATAGGTTCTTTTAAAGAATTTACTGTCATTGGGAATTATAATAACGGAAAAGAATTCATCAGCTCTTTTTCCGAAAACACGGAAAAGCCTGACATCGTTTTACTTGATGTGAATATGCCCATAATGGACGGCCATGAAACCATAAAATGGCTCAAGGAAAACAATCCGGAGCTTAAAGTACTGGCACTTTCGGTTAACGATGACGAAGATACCATCATGAAAATGATTACCAACGGGGCCAAAGGCTACCTGCTTAAAGACACGCATCCCAACACCTTCAAGGAAGCCCTGATGGAAGTATACAACAAAGGATTTTACTATTCTGAAATGGTTTCAGGGTTCCTGATCAACAAACTGGGCAACAATGAAAATAAAATTACATTAAAAGACCGCGAAGTCGAATTCATCCGGCTTGCCTGTTCCGAAAAAACATACAGGGAAATCGCTGACGGCATGTGCCTCAGTCCTAAAACCATAGACGGCTACAGGGAAAATTTGTTTCAGAAACTGGAAATCAAAACCAGGATAGGCTTGGTTTTATACGCCATCAAACACAAAATCGTCTGTATCTGATTTATCCTTCCTTATTGGCTAACTGGCCACAGGCGGCATCAATATCCTTACCTCTGCTGCGGCGTACTTTGGCTACAATGTCATGTTGCGCCAAGGCTTTGATATAATTGTCAATAACCTCGGGTGCGGCTTGTTGGAATTCGCCGTCATCTATAGGATTGTATTCGATCAGGTTGACCTTGCAGGGTACGTATTTGCAAAATTTGACCAATGCATCGATCGCTTCTTTAGAATCATTAATGCCTTTCCAGACCACATATTCGTAAGTGATTTTGCTTTTGGTTTTTTTATACCAGTATTCAAGTGCTTCCCGGAGTTCGGTAAGAGGGAAATTTTTGGTAAAAGGCATGATTTCGTTCCTGACTTCTTCAATAGCCGAATGCAGGGAAACGGCCAGTTTGAATTTTACTTCGTCATCTGCCATTTTCCGGATCATTTTTGAAACACCCGATGTAGAGACTGTAATTCGTTTAGGCGACATCCCCAATCCTTCCGGCGAAGTAATCTTATCAATCGCTTTCATTACATTGGGATAATTCATGAGTGGTTCTCCCATTCCCATAAAAACAATATTCGATAAAGGGTGGTTGTAATACAACCTGCTTTCTTTATCGATGGCGATGACCTGGTCGTAAATTTCGTCAGGATTCAGGTTCCGCATGCGTTTGAGTCGTGCCGTGGCGCAAAAATTACAATCCAGGCTGCAGCCTACCTGGCTCGAAACACAGGCTGTGGTCCTTGTCTCGGTTGGGATCAGGACACTTTCCACAATCAATCCGTCGTGCAGCCGCACTGCGTTTTTCACAGTACCGTCCGTACTTCTCTGCATGGTGTCCACCTTGATATGATTGATCACAAAATGGGCTTCGAGCATGGCGCGCGTAGTTTTAGCCACATTGGTCATGTCTTCAAAACGATGCGCTCCTTTACTCCATAGCCATTCATATACCTGGTTGCCCCGGAAGGCCTGGTCTCCATTGGCCACAAAAAAATCACGCAATTGCTCTTTGGATAATGCCCGTATGTCTTTTTTCTCGATTTGCATGACGCAAAGTTAGGGTAATTTTTCTAAAATAATATTCTCCAGCACCAATACATCCATAGCAGATTCCCGAAACAGCTGCAATGCTTCTGCTGGAGCCTCAACCATAGGCATGCCTTTGCGGTTCAGGCTGGTATTGAGCACTACCGCTATGCCGGACAAATCGTAAAATGCGGCAACTAATTTAGCAAACCTTGGGTTCCAGCTTGCATCAATGGTCTGTACGCGGGCGGAACCGTCTTTATGGGTTACGTTTTGCAGGGTTTCCCTGTATTTAGGCTTGGTTTTGTCTACTAAAATCATGTAAGGGCTCTTTCTGCCTTTTTCGAAATAATCCCCTACTCTTTCCTCAAGTACCGCCGGGGCGAAAGGACGAAAATCTTCCCTGAACTTGATATTCCTATTGATGTGATCCTTCAGGTTGCCAATGCCGGGATGGGCTAAAATACTCCTTCTCCCCAAGGCTCGGGGGCCGAATTCTGAACCGGAATGGAACCATCCCAATGTTTGGCCTTCACTGAGTTTGATTGCGCAATATTCCAGCAATGCTTCTTCCGTATCGAATTCCTTTCGGATATGGTTTCCAAGATCTATTTCTTCTATCGCCGTGACAATTGCTGCCCTGTCGTATTTTTTCCCGAAGCAAGTGCTACCACCGGCTTTTTCTTTAGACTTTCCAAGGTGCTCCAGCCACCCGTAAAAAGCACAGCCCAACGCCAATCCGTTATCAGCAGCGGCAGGTTCTATGTATAGATTTTCTACAACGGCATTGTCCAGTACTTTGGCATTGGCTACAGCATTTAAGGCCACTCCTCCGGAATAACATACGTTTTGATGCGGAAATTCGGCCATCCGGTAACGGAAGCACTCCAAAACGGCCTTCTCCACTTGTTCCTGTGCCCAGCGGGCAATATTGGCATAATAGTCGAAGTTTTCTTTAAAATAATCATATCCGCTTGACGGGTTCGTAAAATGGGTTTTCCAGTCTTCTTTGACATAAAGCCGTTGTGACCGGAATTCGAAAGCTTCAAAATCATACACTCCGGTTTGCCCATACGGAGCCAGCCCCATTAATTTGCCCACATCATCCATATTCCCAAAAACATATTTGCTTACCGAAGCATAAAAACCGCCTATGGAATGTTCTGTAGTCGGGAGGGAAAGCGAATCATTCCCAAACCTGGCCATCGTACTAAAATCCTTGAATAAAGGCTGGAGTTTTTGCCCGTCAAAATGATAAAAACTTTCTTTTTCGCATTGCATTTGGTTTTGCTGAAGCACGTCTGGAGAAATATCGCATTCCTGTTCTGGATGAAGGCTCAGGAACTGATCCAGCGGGCTGCCGCAACCGTCTATTACCATGACATGGCATTCCTGGAAAGGCGATGTCCCAACAGCACTGTAGGCATGGGCCAAATGATGAGATATTGTTACGATTTCCGGAGTTTCGGAGCTTGAAAATAGTCGTTTGCCTTTAAACTGGCTTCTTTCGGGAATATTGAAATTTTCGCATTGGACCACCAGGGAAACATCTTTCAATCCGATTCCTTCGGTGTCAAGGCAATACTGAATGGCCAAAGTATCATTCCCGCCGTCGTGTTTTTTCCTGCTCAGCCTTTCTTTTTCGATAGCAACGCAAATCTGCCCGTCTTTGAGCAATACCGCAGATCCGTTATGGGAAAGCCCCGTGCCTATTATATAAATGGGTTTGTTCATGGTTTTTAAAAAAGGTCAATTTACAAACTATTACGGTAATCCGGGCATTACAACGAAACATTGCGGGCTTGGTTTCTGGAAAAACCGGATAATTTAATACCTTTGAAACCTAATTAAAACCTATCAGCGCATGCATTTCCTTTCAGACGATTTAGAAGAGTACATCGAGCAACATTCTGAAAAAGAACCTGAATTGTTAGCACAGTTAAACAAAGAAACCTACCAGAAGATTTTACTGCCGCGAATGCTGAGCGGGCATTTCCAGGGACGTGTCCTGAGCATGATTTCCAAATTGGCCCGACCGGTAAATATCCTGGAAATAGGTACCTATACAGGTTATGCCGCTTTGTGCCTTTGCGAAGGGATGCAGGAAAACGGACAGTTGCATACTATTGATATTAAGGAAGAATTAATTGATTTCCAGCGAAAATACTTTGACCGTTCGCCCTGGGGAAATCAAATCGTGCAGCATCTCGGACAGGCCGTTGACATTATTCCGGGACTGGACATGAAATTCGATTTGGTATTTATTGATGCCGATAAGGAAAATTACATCAATTATTTCCATATGATTGTTCCGAAAATGAACAAAGGCGGGATTATCTTATCCGACAATGTCCTTTGGTCAGGGAAAGTGGTACAGCCCTTGGCCCCGAACGACCTGAGCACGAAAATCCTTTTGGAATACAACCGGCTGCTTAAGGAAGACCCGCGGGTGGAAACCGTTTTGCTGCCCATCCGTGACGGGCTTACCGTGAGCCGGGTGCTGTAGCCCAGATGGGAACGGCATCCTTTTTCCCGTTTCTTTAACGGGGAAAAGATACAGTGGACAGCTGGAAAAAGCTCCTATAAACTATCTTCAGGAAAATACTTGTATTGTGCCTTTTGGTATATTTTATAAAAAATAAAGCCCAAAGTGGCTCCTACCGCATAACCGGTCAGGATATCCCCGGGATAATGCACCCCGATGTAAATCCTGCTGTAGGCAAAAATCATCGGCCAGAGAAACAACAGGAACACATACTTAAAATGTTTCCTGAGGATCAGGTACACAAAAAGCGTAGTAGCCATGGAATTTGTCGCATGGCCGGAAAAAAAGCTAAAAGTAGGCGTGGAATGTAAAATCCTTATGGTACCCACCAAGTCAGGATTATTGCAAGGACGGATCCTTTGTACCAGATTCTTGACCAAATTGGTAAACTGGTCGCCGATGAGCACCAGGAAAGCGATAAAAAGAAGGATCATTAGTAAATGTTTCCATCCTTTCTTTTTGAAAATCATGTAGAATATGCCCAGGAATACCGGAGCCCAATGCAATTGTTTGGTGACAAAAAGCCAAAAACCATCGAAAAAAGGATTGCCAAGGCCGTTTAGGTAAACAAAAAGGTTCCTGTCTAATTCCTGCAGTTGTTCCAGCATTACAATTGACGTTTTATTGGTCCTGTAAGGTCATCTATATTTTCTTTGACCTTGTTGATTTCTGAGGTAATATCAAGCGGGGTTTCGCCCGGAGCATCCGAAATCATTTTGTTGAAGCCTTGTTTCACATTGTCAATTTCTGAAGTAAAATCGCTGGTCAATGATTTAATGTCTATATCATTCGCATCGGCACTGCGCTGGATTTCAGATTTTATATCGTTTGTGGCATTTTTCAATTGTGCCATGGCTTTTCCTAAAGTCCTGGCGATATCCGGTATTTTTTCAGATCCGAAAAGCATCAGGGCTATAAAAATAATGACGATTAATTCTCCACCACCTATTCCAAACATCTTCTTTTAATTTTATAAAGTTCTAACGGCAAAGTTACTTAAGTTTTGCCTTATTATTAGTCAAATTTCGATTTTACTTCTTCTTTTGGCCAGGCATTGTTGGTTACATCAATATCGGCTGTTTCTTCTTTTGGATCCACCATGATTTTCTTGATCAGTTTTTGGGTGGCAAAAGTCCTTGATACTTCCGCATCATTCATATTCCAGATTTGCGCCGGGAATTTATGGCTTTCCACAGTCCCGTCCTCAAAAGTAATGTCAACGATAAGCGGCATGACCAAACCGCCAGGTTTATTGAAAGTTACCTGGTAAAAATATTTTGGCTGCTGTAACTTGGCCCTTTCTTCTTCCGAAAAAGTAGCCTGTACATATTCGTCTAGTGTTTTGATCTCCTTAATGTCTAATTTCTTATTCATTTCCGGTTTAAAATCAGCGCTTTCCGCCGAAACCATATACACTAATGGGCCTGAAGTCCTAAAACGGTTACGTCTGGTCGCCTGTTGTGCATGGAAACCTTCCGGCGCTTCATTGCTCACAAAATACTGCTTCACTTCCTTGATTCCTATGTCATTGTAATCTGTGGTGTAGAACCATCCGCGGATAAACCAGTCCAGGTCAACCCCTGAAGCATCTTCCATAGTCCTGAAAAAATCCTCAGGTGTCGGGTGTTTGAACTTCCAACGGTTAGCATAGGTTTTGAAAGCATAATCGAACAATTCGCGTCCCATGATCGTTTCCCGCAGGATATTCAAACCTGCTGCCGGTTTGCCATAAGCGTTATTCCCAAACTGACGGATGCTTTCTGAATTTGACATGATAGGCTCCAATCCTTGTTGGTTCCCACTCATATAAGGAACGATTAATTTTGCCGGGCCTCTGTCTACAGGGAAAGTAGCTTCCCATTCTATTTCCGCCAGGTATTCCATAAAAGTGTTCAGGCCTTCGTCCATCCAGGTCCATTGGCGTTCGTCCGAGTTTACGATCATCGGGAAAAAGTTATGCCCTACTTCATGGATGATTACGCCAAGCATGCCGTATTTTACCCTGTCGGTATATTTTCCGTCTTCATCCGGACGGCCGAAATTCCAGCAAATCATAGGGTATTCCATTCCTTGGTCTTGCGCATTCACTGAAACTGCTTTCGGGTAAGGAAAGTCAAAAGTATGGCTGGAATAGCTTTTTAAGGTATGGGCTACTGCGCGAGTAGAATATTGTTCCCACAACGGATTTCCTTCTTTCGGATAAACGGAAGTGGCCATCACGGTTTTCCCGCCCAATTTGACCGCCATTGCATCATAAATAAATTTACGGGACGTTGAAATCCCGAAATCACGGACGTTTTCTGCCTTGAACCTCCAGGTTTTCTTTTTGTCCGAAAATCCTTTTTCAGCAACCATGGCTTCTGCCTGTGTTACGATAATTACCGGTTTGTCAAATGATTGTTCCGCCTGCGCGTATCTTTTTACCTGTTCTGCCGTAAAAACTTCACTCCTGTTTTGCAATGTCCCGGTCGCTTCCATGATATGGTCTGCAGGAACGGTAATATTCACTTCAAAATTCCCGAAAGGCAAGGCAAATTCGCCATTCCCCCAAAACTGCATGTTCTGCCAGCCTTCCACATCATTATAAACAGCCATCCTAGGATAAAACTGAGCGATTACATATAAACGGTTTCCGTCCTTGAACTGTTCGTATCCGGAACGGCCGCCTTCGACCATATAATCATTGATGTTGTAGTTCCATTTGATGCTGAAAGACATTTTCTGGCCATGGGCCAACGGTTTTTCCAGGTTAATGCGCATCATTGTTTCGTTGATGGTATAGGAAATAGGTTTTCCTTTGGCATCTTTTACGTATTCTATTTTGAAGCCGCCGTCAAATTTCTCTTCCAGGTATTTCCTTGAAAAACCGCGGGCGCTAATTGACGCATCTACTTTTGAATTCTCGACCAAAGGCGTTTTGGAAGTTTTAGCCAGGATGTTCTGGTCCAGCTGTATCCATAAATAATCCAGCGATTCCTTAGCATTGTTGGTATAGGTGATGGTTTCAGTCCCGAAAAGTTTCGCGTTTTTATCATCCAGCTCTATATCCATTTTATAATCAGCCTGTTGCTGATAATATTCCGGCCCAGGCGCACCAGAAGCGGTACGGTACATATTGGGAGTGGCCAACAAGTCATACATCTGCCTGAACTTGTTCGTATCTTCGTGTCCTTGTTCTTTCGGTTTTGCCCCTTCTTTGGCCACTTGAGCCATTAAAGAAGAAGAAAATACCAATAAAAACAACAGTTTAGCTGTAATTTTTTTCATAACGGAAATAGTAGTTTTGAACCGATAAATTTAATCGTTTTTATCGAAGAACGCATTCAAATCAAAAATTTAACAAACCTTTCACATTATCTGTGGTCATCAGCAGGTTTTGCTTCTTGCCGTAAATAGTGGTCTGGACAATATTTTGCTGGTCTTCGCTTAATTCGAGAAGGGCCGTATTTTGTATTTCAAAAGATTTTATCTTGGAAATATCCTTACTGTTATAATAGCAGATCAGTACATTTCCTTCCATTTCTTTGCTCAGGTAACGTATCGGTTTGGCATGCCCGTTAATTTTGATGGAAATATGTTCCAGCAGGTATTTTTCCATCAGGGCAACATCTTCCTGTGACTCGTTGGGTTCTCCCAGGAAAGTCTTTTTATTGTATTTCCTTTTCAGGACAGTATTCAGGTCGTCTACAAAAATGCGGGACGTTATCTGGAGCATCTTTTTTTCCTGCGCATACTGGATCTGATAAATGGACACATAAAATTTATGCACCGAAAAGGCGGAAAGAACCACAAACATCACAAGGGAAAAAGAAATAAAAACCGATTTTTTCATACCGTAAAAATATTAATTCTTTTCAGGAAATACCATCTGCTTGTATTTTTCGGCCAATTCACCCAATAAAAATGTGGTGAGTGTGGTATTTTTGGCTTTTAGGGCATTGACCAGCTTTTCGTCATCCAATGTAAAAATCTGGAATCCTTTAATATATTCGACAGGTATTTTAAGGGTTTCGACAAAGAAAATCTCTTCGTACATCTTATCTAATTTTTCCTGTAGTTTTTCCCTGGTTTCCACAGCGACTTCTTTTTTGAGCATTGCCGTGCGCCCGGAAATGGCATTCAGCAAAGGATCAAGCCCTACCGAACCTCCGGCCATTCCACCTGCATACAAGTTTGGGTAAGCCGCACTTGCCGTTCTTAATTTGCGTTGCGCCGGAGTGTACGATTTGACACTTTTAGGAACAATGCCCAAGGAAACCGCATTGATTTCGGAATAATTCTTTATGATGACCTCATCCAATTGGTTTACCTGGGGTTTTAGCCTTATAAAAAGTAGGTTTTCTGAAAAATCCGTCGGCTTCAACACAATCTGGAGGCCTTTGACCAGCACTCCCGAAAACATCAAAGTATCTGATGGTTTTGCTAAAATGGAAAAGAACCCGCTGTTCTCGGTCAACGTATTTTTTTTATTGGACAAATTAATGACATGGATCCCATCAAGATTTGAAGCTTCGGAAACCACTTTCCCTTTCAACAACGTTTGGGAAAACGAATTTTGAACGAGCAGGAAAAATAAAAAAAGTAGAATTTGCCTCATGTATGAATTATTACCTTGTAAAAATAGAACCCTCCCTTCCTAATTTATTATTAAGGCCTTGGTAATTTTTTGTTAATATAATTTTTACCTTTGGAATACCTATAAATGAAACTCAAAAAAATGAACAAAAAAGTCATTCTTGCCAGTACTTCCACTTTATATAACGGAGGTTACCTGGAATACCTGTTACCGGTCTTGTCAAAACATTTCGAAAATTGCCAAACCCTGCTTTTCATTCCTTATGCCAGGCCCGGAGGCATTACCCATGACGAATACACGTCGAAGGTCCGACAGGCATTCGCCAAAATAAATATCGAAGTAAAGGGCATCCATGAATTTGAAAGCCCAGTGCTGGCCATCCAGGAAGCCCAGGCCATTTTCACCGGCGGCGGAAACACTTTTTTACTGGTTTCCCAATTATACCACTACCATTTAATCGGTATTCTGAAAGAAACGATCCTTGGCGGCACACCTTATTTAGGTACGAGCGCCGGAAGCAATATTGGCGGCATGACGATGAACACTACCAATGACATGCCTATCGTACTACCGGAAAGTTTTACGACTTTAGGTCTGATCCCGTTCAATTTAAATCCTCATTATTTAGATCCTATAGAAGGTTCTACCCATATGGGTGAGACACGGGAAACCAGGATCAACGAATTCCATACGATAAGCGACATTCCTGTCCTTGGGTTGCGCGAAGGAAGCTGGTTGGAAGTATACGGGGACAATATCATCCTGCGTGGCCAACTGACGGCGCGTTTGTTCAGGCAAAAAGACCTTCCGGTAGAAATGGCCCCAAGTGAAAACCTTAACTTTTTACAATAAAAAAAGCCTCAAACATTGTTTGAGGCTTTTAGCAGAGCGGAAGACGAGGCTCGAACTCGCGACAACCAGCTTGGAAGGCTGGAGCTCTACCAACTGAGCTACTTCCGCTTTTGTGAGTGCAAATATAACTAATAACTTTTCTTAGTTGCAAGTTTTTTTGGAAAAAAAATTACATTTTATTTACACCCAAGTAATAGTGAAATATAATTTTTGCACTAAATGATTTATAATTAGAATTTTATATTTAAATTTAATGTTGGGCTTTTGCCAAAAAAAAATATGATTACCATTAAGATTATTCCTTCAAAAGAGACCTATCCGGTCAGACAGCCTGTTTTAAGAGCAGGAAAACCCATTGAGTCCTGCTGTTTCGATGGCGATGATTTAGAAACGACCGTACACTTTGGCCTGTATTTTGATAAAGATCTGGCTGGGGTAGTATCGGTTTTTGAAAGCAGGAATGCTAATTTCCCCGAAGAACGGCAAATGCAGATTAGGGGAATGGCGGTTTTGGAAGGATACCAGAAAAAAGGGTTCGGAAATTTCCTGGTAAATCGCGTGGAAGAATATGCGAAATCTAAAAATGTACCGTTACTATGGTTCAATGCCAGGGAAACCGCCGTAAGGTTCTATGAAAAATTACAGTATACGACTATAGGTCCTGCTTTTGAAATACAAGAAATCGGTACCCATTATGTCATGTTTAAGCATTTATAACAAAGTATTTATGAAATTAATTTTACCCGTCCTTTTTTGTTTCTTTTTATACATCGGCTGCGGCAATAATACCAATACGGAAATTATCGCCCACAAAAGCACGTTGCACACTCCCGGGCAAAAAACGGAATTATTTGGGTGGGAAAACCCGGAAAACAGGCGATTGTTTATAGAATCGATCCGAAATTCAGAAAAAGAAGGTTTGTTCCCTGACGATTATTCCCTTAAAAAACTGGAAAAACTGGAGGAATCTTACAGTACGCTTTCGGAAAAGGAAATCGAAGGCTATTACAAACAATTATCTTCTTCTTTTATAAAATACACTTCCAACCTGGCCAATGGAAAATTAAACCCAAGGGAAATTTATCCTGACTGGGAAATCAAAAAGAATAAATTCAAAGGCGATTCCATCTTAAGTACAGCACTGGCCAAGAACAAAATCGACAGCGTTATTGAAAGCTGTAAACCCAAACATGCCATTTATGCCTACCTGAAAAAGGCGTTGGCAGTGGTAAATGCCTTACCGGATGAAAATTTCACACCTATTGCCACGACTGATAAATTTGATTTCGGGGACAAAGGCAAAAACATTGTCCTGATCAAAAAAAGGCTGCAGTATTGGGATGATTTGAGCAAAAACGACACTTTAAACGAAGTCTATAACGAAGCCATGCACGATGCCGTAAAGAAATTCCAATCCAGGCATGGGCTGGAACCTGACGGTGTTATTGGAAAAGGCACTATTGCGGCCTTGAATTTTACCAAAACACAGCGCAAGCAGCAAATTATAGACAACCTGGAACGATGGAGGTGGTTCCCGAGGGATTTGGGCATCAATCACATCGTGGTGAACATTCCTGATTTTTACCTGCATGCCGTACAAAACACCGATACGATCAAAACACACCGGGTTGTGGTAGGTACCGAAAAAAGGAAAACCCCGATCCTTTCTTCCAGGATTGACAATATCGTCTTTAATCCGACCTGGACTGTTCCGCCAACCATCCTGAAGGAAGACCTTATTCCGGGAACCCAAAAAAGCCGGAATTATATCACCAGCCGGAACATCACGATTTATAACCGCAAAGGCGAAGAAGTCAGTTTGGGGAATTGGAGTTTCAGCAATGCCGAAAATTACAGGTATGTGCAAAGCCCGGGTGAAGACAATGCCTTAGGTTTTGTAAAAATCAATTTTCCCAACAGTCATTTGGTGTATTTGCACGATACCAACCACCGCGATTATTTTGTGAAAAACTTCAGGGCTTTGAGTTCGGGTTGTGTCAGGGTGGAAAACCCGCTGAATCTTGCAGAATACCTTCTTTTCAGCAAAAAAATATACACTCCTGAGAAAATCGATTCGATCCTGTTCCTGAAAAAAACAAAAACCGTAAAAATCGAGGAGGAATTTGACGTCCACATTCTCTATTTTACGGCTTGGTATGCAAAAGGCCAATTACAGTTCCGAAACGACGTCTATAATTATGACCCTGAATTGTATCTTCGGTTAAGCAACCAGTTTAGAAGTAATCTCGTAACTTCTGCTAGGGTGATAAATAAATAAGCAGGATTTCCCTTTTATCACACTGATGATTTCATCTTTTACGGCTTCAGGAATAGCAGGACAACCCTGGCTTCTTCCTAAATAACCCTGTGTTTTCAGGATAGAAGGATTGGCGTAACTTGCGCCGTGCATCACAACAGCCCTTGCTCTTGCGTTGCTGTTGATCCCGTTTTCAAGGCCGTCAAGTTTCAATGACAGGCCGTGTTTCCCGTTGTAGGTTTCACCTGTTGCGTAAAACCCTAAACTGCTTTTGTTGGAACTTGGGGAATTCGAGAAGTTAGTGGCAAATTCGCCTCCGGAATTCATTCCGTGGGACACTACTGTATTGTATAATATTGTATTGCTGGATAAATCGATTACCCAAAGCCTCTTTTTAGTAGAGGACATGCTAAAATCGATAACCGTCAAAATATCTTTCTGGATAATCCCTTTTTGTTTCAGTACAAAGAAGCCTTCCATCGCTTTTTTGAAGCAGCTGATTTGCGGCAAGGCAAAATTATTTGCGTTTAAGGAATTGTAAACAATTTCGATTTTTGCTGCCAGATTAGTACTGTTTGCACTGGCAATCAATGTAGGATCGGTGTTATTAGTAGTCTTTGGGGCGAAAGACATAAAAAACAATAAAAGAAGGGGTAGAAATCTGTAATTCATTGATAATCTTTTAATTGTGTTGTTGTTCATCGGGGGCAAATATTAAATAAAAAATAATACCATCCAAATTTATTTACACTTAATCGGTAAAATTTAACATTTCGTCGATTTTTTTTAATCCCCGCAATTAGTTAAACTATTCATAAATAAAAAGCACTCGCAGAGATTATATTTATTTTTGAACCAATCAAAAAAACGAACATTATGGCTCTACGTTTCGCATTGTTTTTTGCCTTTTTATCTCACGCCCTCCTATTTAGCCAAAACAACACTTCTAACGATGCCCTTACAGGCCCAACATCCGGGATTGCTGGGAAAAAGAAGCTCACCTCTTTATTTACAAAAGAAAAAATCACCGTAGACGGGAACATGAATGAGGCTATTTGGGCCAATGCCGAAACAGCATCGGATTTTATCATGTACCAGCCCGACAACGGAAAACCGCTCCCGTACGACAAAAGGACCGAAGTAAAGATCCTTTACGACAATGAGGCTATATATATAGGTGCAAAAATGTATGATGACCCGACAAAGATTTTGAAAGAAATTACTGAACGTGACAATTTCGGCACCAGTGATTTCTTTGGGATTTTCATAAACGGTTACAACGACGGCCAGCAGGACTACCGTTTTTTTGTAAGTGCTGCCGGTACGCAAATGGACTGCCTTGCCACCGATGACGGCGAAGATTATTCCTGGGACGGCATCTGGCACAGCAATGTTTCAATGACTGATTTTGGCTGGATTGCCGAAATGAAAATACCGTACGCCGCTTTGCGTTTTTCGGAAAAGGAAAAACAAAACTGGGGCATGAACCTTTTTAGGGAAATAAGACGGGACAGGCAAAAATACACCTGGAATTATATCAATACGAAAATGGGGACGTTTACCCAACAGGCGGGTGTCCTGGAAGGGATTGAAAACATCAAACCGCCCACGCGCCTTTTCCTGATGCCATATGTTTCGATCTATGAAAACACGAATGACAACGGGAATGAAACCAAATTCAAAGCCGGATTGGACGTCAAATACGGGATCAATGATTCTTTTACATTAGATGCGATTTTGGTTCCGGATTTCGGGCAAACCGCCTTTGACAATGTGACTCTTAATTTAGGCCCGTTCGAGCAGCAGTTTAATGAAAACAGGCCTTTTTTTACCGAAGGTACTGATTTATTCAACAAAGGAGATTTGCTGTATACCCGAAGGATTGGAAGCGCTCCGTCTACCTATCCCAATACCACCGATGAGCAAAAAGTCCTTGATTATCCTGCCAATGTAAATTTACTGAATGCTTTAAAAATCTCCGGAAGGACAGCCAAAGGCCTGGGAATCGGGGTACTGAATGCCATAACCGAAAAAACCGACGTGACTATCGAAACGCAGACCGCTATTCCAAATGCCGACCCTTCTCTACCGCCAACGATTAAATATAATTATAGAAAACAAACTGTGGAACCTTTGGCCAATTATAATGTCATTGTCCTGGACCAGCGTTTCCGCAAAAATTCTTCTGTTTCTTTAATCAACACAAACGTAATGCGCGACGGGCATTTCAATGACGCCAATGTGACAGGGGCTTTATTTGATTTGAATACCAAAGCGAATTCCTATAATTTATCTGGGGATTTCAAATACAGCTACATCAATCAAATGGGCACAAACGAAAACCTCAACGGGTACAGGGCCTATCTTAATTTTGGGAAAACCAGCGGAAAATTCCGTTTCAATGCGAACGGAAGCTACGTGAACAACGAATTCGATATTAATGACCTGGGAATCAATTACATAAATAATTACCACCATCTCTACAATAATGTAAGTTATCGTATCCTCAACCCTAACAAAATGTTCAACAGTTTTAACATCAACCTGAATTCGTACGCCGAAATGAACAATACAACCGGCCGTGCACAGGAAACTTATTTTAACTTAAATGTAAACATGACGGGCAAAAAGAATGATTTTGTTGGTATAGGAATTCAATTGGAGCCTTTTGTAACGTATGATTTTTACCAGCCTATAGCCAGCGGAAGATTCGTTTACAATCCGAGGGCCTTTAAGAGCTGGATCGATATTTCAAGCAATTACAACCGGAAATTAGCCTTGGATACCGGAATCTGGTACCACATCATGGATCAGGACAAGCGCAATACCGTTGGTTTTTATTTCAACCCGAGATACCGTTTCAGCAATAAGGCTTTAGGGATTTTAGGTTTTGAAGTAGACCGTAGGAACGATGATAAGGGAAGGGTTGACTATGTCGATGCCGATCCGAATGACAATATACAAGGAGATGTTATTTTTGCCAACAGGAACAGGAACACGATTACAACTTCTTTTACCGGGAAATATTCCATTTCGCCAAAAATGACCGTAAATGTAAAAGCAAGGTATTATTGGTCTTACGCCGAAAACCTGAATTTCCTGGTTTTGACCAGCAATGGTTACTTCGAACCTGACGATAACTACAGCAAAAACAAGAATTCGAATTTCAAAACCTGGAACCTGGACTTATCGTATTCATGGTGGGTTGCCCCGGGAAGCCAGCTGTCCGTTTTATACCGAAATAACGCAATTCATTACGAAAACATCATTAATAAAAAATTTATTGATAATTTAGACCACACAATTGCAAACAATCTAAACAATACCCTATCGGTGAGTTTCCGGTATTGTATTGATTACAACAGCACCAAAAATTGGTTTAAAGCATGAAAAAAAAAGTAATTTTAATGATTTTGGATGGTTGGGGCAAATCTCCTGACCCGAAAGTTTCCGCCATAGACAACGCCCATACACCTTTTATAGACAGTTTATATACTAAATACCCGAATGCACAATTAAGGACCGACGGCTTGAATGTAGGCCTTCCCGAAGGGCAGATGGGAAATTCCGAAGTTGGCCATATGAATCTCGGCGCCGGAAGGATTGTCTACCAAGACCTGGCAAAAATCAACCTGGCTGTGGAAAATAAGGCTTTCAATAAAGAAAAAGCCATTATTGATGCCTTTCATTATGCCAAAGAATATGATAAATCCGTGCATTTCCTCGGATTGGTTTCCGATGGCGGTGTGCATTCCCACATCAACCATCTCAAAGGACTTGTAGATGTAGCATATGATACCGGGCTTGAGAAAGTATTCATACATGCCTTTACTGACGGCCGTGATGTAGATCCAAAATCAGGAGTTGGTTTTATTGCCGATATCCTCAACCATATCAAAGGGACTTCTGTCAAACTGGCTTCAATTATCGGGCGTTATTATGCGATGGACCGGGACAAAAGATGGGAACGCGTCAAGCAGGCATATGACCTGGTGGTTTTAGGAACGGGAGTACATTCTAAAGACGCCGTTAAGAGCATTGAGGAAAATTACGCCAACAATACCACCGATGAGTTCCTTCCTCCTATTGTAATGACCAATGAAAAAGACGAACCTATTGCCACTATTAAAGAAGGTGATGTGGTTATTTTCTTCAATTTCCGTACAGACAGAGGCCGTCAGCTTACCGAAGTCCTTTCGCAAAAAGACCACATGGACTTCAACATGCACAAAATGAACCTGTATTATGTCACAATGACCAATTATGACGATACTTTCCAGAACATTTACCGCATTTTTGACAAGGACAACCTAACCGAAACACTGGGAGAAGTTTTGGAAAAACACCACAAAAAACAAATCCGTATTGCCGAAACCGAAAAATACCCGCATGTTACCTTTTTCTTTTCAGGCGGAAGGGAAGAACCTTTTGAAGGCGAAGCCCGGATCTTGAGGAACTCGCCAAAAGTAGCCACCTATGATTTAAAACCCGAAATGAGTGCTTATGAACTCAAAGACGCTTTAGTCCCGGAACTGCAAAAAGGCGAAGTCGATTTCGTGTGTTTAAATTTTGCCAATGGCGATATGGTGGGCCATACCGGTGTGATGTCTGCGGCCATTAAAGCCTGTGAAGCCGTTGACGCCTGTGTTAAAGAAGTGATCGAAACGGCCCTGGAAAATGATTATACCACGATAGTAATTGCAGACCACGGAAACTGCGAAACCATGATCAATCCGGACGGAAGCCCCAATACGGCCCACACCACAAACCCGGTACCGATTATTTTGGTGGACAAGGAATTGCAAAACATCACAGATGGCGTGTTGGGAGATATTGCCCCGACAATCCTAAAACTGATGGGAATAGAAAAACCGGAAGCCATGACCAGGCATTCTTTAGTATAAAAACGATGAAAAAAACAATCACATTCTTTGCTTTGGTTTTCATAATCATCAATGCAGAGGCACAACAAAATATGGCAACCCATACCACAGACCCCAAAACAAACACCCCGATGTTAGTCGGCAAAAGCGTAAAGGAGGAAATAAAACAATCTCCTTTTTCCGATTGGTATGCCCCAAACCATGACAGTTATGCGCCCAATTCCAAAACCGTAGAAGACCTGAAAAAACATACCGAAGGCATCACCATTACTATTTTTATGGGAACATGGTGCGAGGACAGCCAGCATCAGGTGCCTGCTTTTTATAAAATCCTGGAACAATTGAATTTCGATGAGAAGAATGTCACGTTAATCATTACCGACAGGACCAAAACAACGCCGGACCATTTGGAAAAGGACAAAAATATCACCAATGTCCCGACGTTTATTTTCTATAAAAACGGAAAAGAAATCCAGCGTATTGTGGAAAGCCCGGTAACCAGCCTGGAAAATGACATGCTGAAAATTATGTCCGGACAACCCTACAAACATACCTACGAAGATTAAAAAAATAAAATTGCTACCTTTGCATTCCAATTTTCGAAAAAATGATTATCGTAAAAACACGTGAAGAAATTGAATTAATGCGCGAAAGTGCTTTAATCGTTTCCAAAACTTTAGGGATGATTGCAAGTGAAATCAAGCCTGGAGTAAGTACTTTATATTTAGACAAATTAGCCGAAACCTTTATCAGGGACCATGGTGCCACGCCTGCTTTTTTGGGCATGTACGGTTTCCCCAACTCCTTGTGCATGAGCCCGAACGCCCAAGTGGTACACGGAATCCCGACTGACAAACCATTAGAAAGCGGGGATATTATTTCCGTGGATTGCGGTGCCTTGAAAAACGGCTTTTACGGTGACCATGCCTATACTTTTGAAATTGGCGAAGTCGCTCCCGAAACCAAGAAACTCCTTCAGGTTACCAAAGAATCTTTATACGTGGGTATCCGCGAATTGCGTGTGGGCAACCGTGTTGAAGATGTCGGGAATGCCATCCAGAAATATTGCGAAGACCATGGGTATGGCGTTGTCCGCGAATTGGTAGGCCATGGCTTAGGGCAGAAAATGCACGAAGAGCCTGAAATGCCGAATTACGGAAAACGCGGGCGCGGCAAATTACTGATCGAAGGAATGGTGGTTGCCCTGGAACCGATGATCAACATGGGGACCAAAAACATCAAACAGCTGAAAGACGGCTGGACCATCCTTACCGCAGACGGGAAACCTTCGGCGCATTTCGAGCATGATATTGCCATCGTAGACGGAAAACCGGAATTGCTTTCTACTTTTGCTTACGTAAACAAAGCACTGGGAATCGTTACCAATGAAGAAGACGAATTTAGAAAAGTCCCTTTTGTCATCTAATGAAGAAAATTTTCAAATTCATACTCAATACCATTCCAAGGCCGCTATTGATCCGTTTGAGTTATATAGCAAGGCCTGTCTTGGCTTTCCTCCTAAAAGGAAATACATTTACAGACCCAATCGACGGCAGGAGTTTCAGGACTTTTTTGCCGTACGGTTACGGAACCCAGCGTAACAATGTCCTTTCCCCGAGCACTTTATCGTTGGAAAGGCACCGATTGCTTTGGCTGTACCTGAAAAATGAAACCGATTTTTTTTCGGCTCCTAAAAAAGTATTGCATTTTGCTCCGGAACAGGCCTTTTATAAAATATTCCGAAACCAGGAAAACCTCGAGTATACCACTACAGATCTTTTTTCGCCGTTAGCCGATGTAAAAGCCGATATCTGCAACCTGCCATTTGAAGACAATTCCTATGACCTGATTTTATGCAACCATGTTTTGGAGCATATCCCGGACGATACCAAGGCCATGCAGGAATTATACCGTGTTTTAAAACCCGGCGGTATGGGGATTTTCCAGATTCCGCAGGATCTTTCGCGTGCGGTGACTTTTTCCGATGATACGATTACAGATCCGAAGGAAAGAGCCAAAATCTTCGGGCAATATGACCATGTCCGTGTGTATGGGCGGGATTATTTTGACAAATTGAGAAGTATCGGATTTACCGTAACCGAAGAAGATTACACCCAAAAAATCTCCCCGGAATTAGTCGAAAAATATTGCCTTGCAAAAGGAGAGATCATCCCGGTTTGTTATAAATAAGGCGCAGCCACTTTTTTATCTGCCGGAAGGCTTACCGTTTATCGTTTCTTTCTTTGATGGAATTACGGTGTTTTTCCCCTTTTCAAATGGGGACAAATCCTCTGTTTACGCCAACCAAATAGTTTTAATTTTACAGTAAATCATTAATTATCAGAAAATTAAATTCGTTCAATATAATTTCCGTTTTCTGATACTGGTATTCACTTAAAATGTAAGGCTATGCAAAAGACTTCCTACCAGAAAGAGTTAGTTATCAAGAACACTCATGAGAAAAACGGGGCGAACAACTCCAAAAAGGAAACAGAGAAAATCCAATCATTACTGAATTTATTTTCCCTGGTGCATCCTGGCTCCGGAACAGCAACGGCAATAGATGGTGATTTTGGCCCGGCAACCCAAAAGGCTGTCCAAAACTTCCAAAAGGCACAAAACATACCGCAAACCGGTATTGTAGACCAAAACCTGTTCGGCATTATGGCTTTGCCTATCCAAAAGGCTTTTGAAAATCCGGTGCAGGGCGGCAACCTTAGGGAGTTGATTGTCAATACTGCCAAAAACCACCTCCAAAACAATCCTTTCGAACTGGTCATCCGCCAACAGGGAAATTCAGGCCCGTGGGTGCGGAGTTATATGGACGGAAAAGAAGGAACCGATTGGCTTTGGTGTATGGGATTCGTACAAACCATTATCGACCAGGCTGCTTCCCTTCAGGGCAAAAACTTTAAAACCCTGATGCCACTCACCTACAGCTGCGACACCATCGGGATAAAAGGGATTGAAAAAAACTTGCTCACCCGTTACCAGACAGCCAGGAATAACCCTTCGCTGATTAAAACCGGTGATATTTTTTTACTTCAGAAATCTTCTTTAGACTGGAAACACACCGGGATTGTCATTAACGTGCATGAAGACACGATCGAAACCATAGAAGGGAATACAAACAGTTCGGGTTCCAGCAACGGGAATGCCGTAGCGGGCAAAATACGGAATTTCAGGACCTCAAAAATTGATTTTTTCTCCGTTGGGCCTTTGGTATAAACCTTTAAAAAAGCTCCAGAAAGTTCAGGTTTCTTCTTTTTGGAACAAAAATTTCCCTGAAGCTGGCCGGCAAGTGAAGGATTGTATTAAAAAATGATTCATATTCTATTCGAAATGAATACATTTACAATTCAATTTTTTTACAGCTATGCTACAAAGGCTTATTCTCTTTTTTTCGGCGATTATAGTTTCCTGCCCGGGTTTTGGCCAGGATATCGAAACAGCAGCACCTTTTAACATTAAGACCATAACATTTACCCAAAATGCCAATAACACCATTCCGGTTTTTAGGTTGGGAGAGCAATTCCAGTTTAGTTTTGATGATTTATATGGGAACGAGGAAGATTACTATTATACCATCACTCATTTTAATTACAATTGGACGCCGTCTGAATTAGCCAAAGGCGAATACCTGGATGGCATTGACAACCAAAGGATCCAGGATTACGAAAATTCATTCAACACACTCCAGATTTATTCCCATTACAGGCTCAAGATCCCCAATAATTTTACACGCCTTACCAAAAGCGGGAATTACCTGCTTTCGATTTTCAACGGGAATAAGGAATTGGTATTCTCCAAAAAATTTATCATGTTTGAAGAATTGAGCGAAGTGCCGATGCAAATAAAAAGAGCCCGGAAAGTCGCTGATATGGGTTACAAGCAAAACCTGGAATTTACCATAAAATCCAAAAGCATCTTATTCCAGAACCCGGCCCAAAACGTAAAGGTCATCCTTTTCCAAAACGGCAAATGGAACAATGCCATTGTCAATGTAAAACCGCAATACACCATTGGGAATGACCTGATATTCAAATATGACAAGGAAACCCAGTTTTATGCCGGAAACGAATACCTGTATTTTGACAACAAAGAAATCAGGGCCTCGACCAATACCATTTCGCGGGTGGATTCGAACAGCGGATTGTACAACACACATTTGTATACCGACATGGCCCGCAAAAATAACGGATATACATATTTCCCGGATATCAACGGAAATTTCCAGACCCGTAACCTGACGGCCCAGAACAATGAGGTCGAAGCCGATTATACCTGGGTGTATTTCTCGCTTTTTTCAGCAGAAACCCAAGCCGCAAAATCTGTGTATGTAACCGGGATGTTCAACAATTATGTTTTGGGGCCGGAGAATAAAATGGACTATAATACCGATAAAGGCATCTTTGAAAAAGCCATCCTGATCAAACAGGGATTCACGAATTACAATTACACCATCGTGGGCACAAACAATGCCGTTGCTGACAATGAGGCCGTGGATGGTAATTTTTACCAAACTGAAAATCAGTATACTGCCATAGTCTATTATCGTGCCAATGGAGAACGGTACGACAGGGTCATCGGCAAAGGCGAAGCAAATTCGGAAAACATCACCAATTAAAAATTAATGTTAATATAAAGTATTTGTTTTCATAAAATTTCTAAATTTGTAGAAGTAGAATTCAGCATTATGGTAACGCAAATCACAAGGGGAATAAAAATCTCGGTCTTGACTACTTTTGAAGGTACTTACTTCAAAAACCATAAGATGCATTTTGCTTTCAGTTACCACATTTCCATTGAAAACCACAGTAAGGATTCCGTACAGCTTTTAGCCCGCCACTGGGAAATCTTTGATGCGCTAAACGACATTGAAGTAGTTGACGGTGAAGGGGTAATAGGCAAAAAACCGGTACTGAAGCCCGGCGAAACCCACACCTACAGTTCCGGCTGCCTGCTCTGCTCTCCTTTCGGGACAATGCAAGGCCATTTCAATATGATTAATTTTACCTCAACAAGGGCTTTTAAAGTTATCGTTCCGGCTTTCCGCCTCAGTGCTCCTTTCGCTTTGAACTAATTTTCCATCGGTTAAAAACGTTCCGGTACCCGTTTCTTTTTAAGATAGTTTTGTGCTATTTGATACTTAAAATTCAAGATTTCCTTTGTACTTTTGTATCCGTTCATAAAATTGCATTAATCTAACAACTTAACAATCTCAATACCATGTTAAAAGGATTTTTTAATATACCCAAAGCGGTAAACGAACCCGTAAAAGCATACGCACCTAATTCTCCCGAAAGAGCAGCAGTCCAAGCCGCTTATAAAGCAATGTGGAATAGCAAAATCGATGTTCCATTATATATCGGAAGTGAAGAAATAAAAACCGGGAATACCCGAAACATGTCTGCTCCGCACGACCACCAGCATATTGTAGGAACGTATCATTTGGCAGAAAAAGCACATATAGAAAAAGCGATCGCCAATGCCTTGGAAAGCAGGGCAAAATGGGCCAATATGGCTTGGGAACAGCGTGCCGCCATTTTCTTGAAAGCAGCCGAACTGATTGCCGGCCCGTACAGAGCAAAAATAAATGCCGCAACCATGATTGCGCAATCCAAAACCATCCACCAGGCAGAAATCGATGCGGCTTGTGAGCTGATAGATTTCTTGCGTTTCAACGTAGAATTCATGACGCAAATCTACAAAGACCAACCGGCGTCCAATTCCGATGTTTGGAATAGAGTTGAATACCGTCCGCTGGAAGGTTTCGTATACGCCATCACTCCTTTCAACTTTACCGCCATTGCTGCCAACCTTCCTGCAAGTGCCGCTTTAATGGGGAATGTAGTGGTTTGGAAACCAAGCGACAGCCAGGTTTTTTCTGCTAAAATCATTATCGATGTATTTAAAGAAGCAGGTGTTCCTGATGGTGTAATCAATGTGGTTTTCGGAGATGCGCTGATGATTACCGATACTGTTTTGGCAAGCCGGGATTTTGCCGGGATCCATTTTACCGGTTCCACACATGTATTCAAAGATATCTGGGCAAAAATAGGAACAAACATCCACCATTATAAAACCTACCCAAGAATTGTAGGGGAAACAGGTGGAAAAGATTTTATCATAGCACACCCTAGCGCTAACGTAAAGCAAGTGGTAACAGGAATTACCCGTGGTGCTTTTGAATTCCAGGGGCAAAAATGTTCTGCAGCATCCAGGGCTTATATCCCACAGAGCTTATGGCCAGCCGTAAAAGAACAATTGATTACCGATGTTAAATCGATGAAACAAGGTTCGCCTGAAGATTTCGGAAACTTTGTTACTGCCGTAATCCACGAAGGTTCTTTCGACAAATTAGCTAGTTATATCGACCAGGCCAAAAAAGATGCAGATGCCGAAATCATCGTAGGTGGAAATTATGACAAATCAAAAGGATATTTCATCGAACCGACTGTTATCGTTACTACCAATCCGAAATACACGACAATGGAAACCGAACTTTTTGGTCCGGTAATGACCATTTACGTTTACCAGGATGCCCAATGGAACGAAACATTGAAATTGGTAGATACCACTTCTGAATACGCTTTAACCGGAGCCATCTTCAGCCAGGACCGTTATGCCATCGAAGAAGCTACAGTAGCGTTGCAAAATGCTGCCGGTAATTTCTATATCAATGACAAACCAACCGGAGCTGTGGTAGGAATGCAGCCATTTGGAGGAGCAAGGGCTTCAGGGACAAATGACAAAGCTGGTTCGGCACAAAACCTATTGCGTTGGGTTTCTCCAAGAACAATCAAGGAAACTTTCGTAACACCGGAAGATTACAGATATCCGTTTTTAGGGTAATCCTCAAAACGATCCATTAAAAAAGCCCGTCTGTTAAACAGACGGGCTTTTTTTGATTTATTATGCCTTGTGTTTTAAAGGCAAGTGCACTACTTTTTTGGTTTCGAAGAAATCAGGGGCAAAGAATGTTGAAATATTGTACTCCGAAACTTTGGGGAAATCTTTCAGTTCTTCCGCCAGGTCGCCACCTTTTAGGTAAAGGATGCCGTTTGGAAGAGCATGTTTTTGCTGTTTCTTGATTTTATCCTTGATCCAGGAAACAAAATCCGGCATATTGGTCACGGCCCTGCTCACAATAAAATCAAAATCCCCTTTGACGTTTTCGGCGCGCATTTGCTCGGCCTTTACGTTTTTGAGTTCCAAAGCATCGGCTACAGCCTGGACGACTTTTATTTTTTTGGCAATCACATCAATCAGGTAAAAACGGGTTTCGGGGAAAAGTATCGCTAACGGAATCCCGGGAAAACCTCCGCCGGTGCCAACATCCAAAACATAAGTCCCTGGTTCGAAAGGCTGTACTTTGGCAATAGCCAAAGAATGCAAAACGTGTTTCACATACAATTCGTCAATATCCTTCCTGGAAATGACGTTGATCTTGGCATTCCAATCCTGATATAATGCTTCCAATTTTTCAAATTGTGCAATTTGTGCTTCTGTCAAATTAGGAAAATACTTTAGTATTTCATCCATCGGGTATAATTTTAGGCAAAAGTAAGTAATTTAAGAAACAAAATCTGTTAATCTTTATTGGATAGTTTTTTTTAATAATTACCTTTGACGTTTATAGCTAAATTTATGAATACATCGGTTCCAACATTTTCACGTAATGATTCCATGAAGTTTTTCAGGACTTTAAATTCTCGTGTAAATGCCTATTTTAAAGACAATAACATTCAAAAAACCGGAAACTGGAAATTACACCTCAAAACAGTAATCATGTTTGCGATCTTTTTGACTCCATATTTCCTGATCCTGACCATAGACATGCCTTTTGGGGTTCACCTGCTTTCTACAATCGTTATTGGGATTGGCATGGCCGGAGTGGGCATGAATGTGATGCATGACGGTAACCACGGATCGTATTCCGGGAAACCATGGCTCAATAAGATCATGGGAGGAAGCATTTACATCCTGGCCGGAAATGTATACAACTGGCAGGTCCAGCACAATGTTTTACACCATACGTACACCAATATCCCAGGACATGATGAAGACCTGGAAGCCGGAAGGATCATCCGTTTTACCAATGAGGCCAAATGGTACCGTTTCCATAAATTCCAGCATTACTATTCTGTTTTCCTATACGGTTTGTTGACCTTCAACTGGGCCATCACTACCGATTTCAAACAAATGAAAAGCTACATCAAAAGGAAATTATCCTACGGTGAATTCCCGAGCCCTGTAAAATTATGGAGTACTTTGGTCATCACAAAAGTGATTTATTTTTCCATTTGGTTAGTGATCCCGATGATTTTAGGCATTACCTGGTGGAAAGTCCTGATCGGTTTTTTCATCATGCACTACACAGCCGGTTTGATTTTAAGCGTTGTATTTCAATTGGCACACATTATTGAGGACACTTCCAATCCCCTTCCGAATGAAGAAGGCGAGATCGAGAACACCTGGGCCATCCATCAATTGTTCACCACTACTAATTTTGCCCCTAAAAACTGGATCGTCAACTGGTATACAGGAGGATTGAACCATCAGATCGAGCATCATATCTTCCCAAATATCAGCCATGTCCATTATGGTAAGATCGCCGAGATCGTAAAACAGACGGCAAAGGAATGCAACTTGCCTTATTACGAATACAAAACCATGCGGGGCGCAGTTATAGCGCATTTCCGCCACTTGAAAACATTAGGGCAAGAACCAATGTCATTAGCATAAAACAACTACAACAACATACCCATTATGAATTTTCTTTCAGATCGAATTAACAATCTATCTACGTCTCAAACTTTGGCAATGGCCGCTAAAGCTAGAGAATTAAAAGCCCAAGGCATCGACATTATCAGTTTAAGTTTGGGAGAGCCGGACTTCAATACTCCCGATTTTATCAAAGAAGCAGCCAAGCGCGCTATTGATGAGAATTACAGCACTTACACTCCGGTGGAAGGCTACGCGGATTTAAAAGAAGCCATCTGCCGCAAATTCAAAAGAGACAACAACCTGGACTATACTCCGGCAAACATCGTGGTTTCCACAGGAGCAAAACAATCCTTATACAACATCGCCCAGGTGATGATCAACCCTGGCGACGAAGTCATCCTTCCGGCGCCGTATTGGGTAAGCTACTATGAAATCATTAAAATTGCCGGCGGAATACCTGTAGAAGTCCCTACATCCGTAGAAACAGATTTCAAAATCACACCGGAACAGTTAGAAGCTGCCATCACACCTAAAACAAAAATGATCTGGTACAGTTCTCCTTGCAACCCAAGCGGATCCGTTTTCAATCGTGAAGAATTGACAGCTTTAGCCAAAGTACTGGAAAAACACCCTAATATCTTTGTCGTTTCAGACGAAATTTACGAGCACATCAATTTTTCCGGGACATTTTGCAGCATCGCCTCTATTCCGGGCATGTTCGACAGGACCATTACCGTAAACGGAGTGGCCAAAGCCTTTGCCATGACCGGTTGGAGAATCGGTTATATCGGAGCAAATGAAACCATTGCCAAAGCCTGTACCAAAATGCAGGGCCAGGTAACTAGTGGTGCGAACAGTATTGCACAACGGGCTACCATTGCCGCTGTTGACGCAGATCCAAGCGTTTTACATGACATGGTGAAAGCCTTCCATAGCCGCAGGGATTTGGTAGTCGGCCTGATCAAAGAAATCCCGGGGTTGAAACTAAACGTTCCAGAAGGTGCATTTTACGTTTTCCCGGATGTTTCCTCTTTCTTCGGAAAAACACTAAGAGGCACCGAAATCAAAAACGCAGATGATTTCTCCATGTACCTTTTGGCCGAAGCCAATGTAGCGACGGTAACAGGAGATGCTTTCGGGAACCCAAACTGCATCCGTTTTTCATATGCCACCAGCGAAGAAATCTTAACGGAAGCCTTAAAAAGAATCAAGGAAGCTTTAGCTTAAAAACAAATAAGACCTCAAGGAAACTTGGGGTTTTTTATTACATTTGTTTCGCCGTCCGGCCTTTTCAGGATCGGGTGGGCGTGACCGCAAGGGTCGGGTTTTTTGTTGCAATCTTTTCCTTTTTAAAGAAAAAAGAAAAAGGATTTCCACTTCAACCCCTCACGCAAACACCAACAACAAACCAAAACAACATATACTAAAAATGTCAAAAATACTATTACTCGGTTCCGGAGAATTAGGAAAAGAATTTGTCATCGCCGCACAACGCATTGGCCAGGTTGTCATTGCCGTAGACAGTTATGAAAATGCTCCGGCCATGCAGGTCGCACACCATTTTGAAGTCATCAACATGCTTGACGGCAGCGAACTGGACCGCATCATTGCCAAACACCAGCCGGATTTTATTGTCCCTGAAATCGAAGCCATCCGGACCGAGCGTTTCTACGATTACGAAAAACAAGGCATCACCGTTGTCCCTTCTGCGAAAGCGGCCAACTTTACCATGAACCGAAAAGCCATCCGGGATTTGGCAGCCAAAGACCTGGGATTGAAAACCGCCAATTATCGTTATGCCACCTCAGCCGAAGAACTGCAGAAAGCCGTTCAGGAAGTAGGCATTCCGTGTGTGGTAAAACCTTTGATGAGTTCCTCCGGAAAAGGGCAGTCTACCATCAAAACGGAAGCGGACATAGAAAAAGCCTGGAGTTATGCCGTGGAAGGTTCCCGTGGCGATGTCGTGGAAGTTATCGTGGAAGCCTTTGTGAATTTTAATTCGGAAATAACCCTATTGACCGTCACACAAAACAACAACCCAACGCTTTTTTGTGCGCCAATAGGCCATCGCCAGGAGCGTGGGGATTACCAGGAAAGCTGGCAGCCGGCCCGTGTTTCGGAAAAAGACATCCTTGAAGCACAGCAAATGGCACAAAAAGTAACCGAGGCTTTGGGCGGAGCCGGTTTGTTCGGCGTGGAATTTTTCCTGACCGATGAAGGCGTTTATTTTTCGGAACTTTCCCCTCGCCCGCACGATACGGGAATGGTCACTTTGGCCGGGACACAGAATTTCAATGAATTTGAGCTGCACTTGCGTGCCATTTTAAGTTTGCCTATTGCCGAAATTACAGCCGAAAAAGCGGGAGCCAGCGCCGTTATCCTCGCTTCTGAAAACTCAAGCACACCAACCTATTCAGGCATAGAAAAAATCGCAGGATTACCTAAAACCGATTTCAGGATTTTCGGAAAGCCGACCGCAAGGCCTTACCGAAGGATGGGAGTGGTTTTGGCCAACGATTCATTAGAAACCCCGATAGAAGAAATTGTAGAGCGTGTCAAAAAAACAGCTATCTTAGTTACTGTAAATTCTTAATATCATGAAAAAAGCAGCAATCCTATTTTTAGTATTCACCTCTTTTGCCATCCATGCACAAGAGAAAAAAGAAAAAACACAAATCGTAGAAGCTTCCTGCGGGCAATGCCAATTTGGTATGAAAGCCGATGGCTGTAGCCTTGCGGTCCGAATAGACGGCAAACCTTATTTTGTAGACGGGACTTCATTAGACCAACACGGAGATGCCCATGCCCAGGATGGTTTTTGCAATGCCATCCGAAAAGCCGAAGTTTCCGGAAAAATAGTCAATGACCGTTTTGTGGTTTCTTCCTTCCATTTGGTAGACGAAAAGAAAAAAGCCAAGCCATAAGCGTGAATTTACTTCTCGAAAGCATCGCCAAACACGTTTCGCTCTCAACCGAAGAGCAGGAACGTGTTTTGTCATTAACCGAAAGCCGGCAATATAACGCCAAAACGATTGTATTGAAGGAAGGGGAAACCTGTACCCATTCTTTTTTTGTGACCAAAGGCATCCTCCGCAATTACACCATAGACGAAAACGGCATGGAACATGTGGTAAGTTTTGCCTGTCCCGGCTGGTGGATTGCCGATATGTACAGCTATCTGACCCAACGCCCCGGGCATTCTTTTATTGAAGTCAACGAAGAAGCCGAAGTGCTGTTGCTTTCAAAAGAAAACCAGGAACTGCTCTACGCGGAAGTCCCGAAAATGGAGCGTTTCTTTCGGATCCTTATCGAAAATTCATTGGTGGCCAACCAACAGCGGCTCATAGACAACATGAGCTTCACGGCAGAAGCCCGGTATGACAAGTTTAGCAAAAAATATGCGGGCCTTATCCACAGCCTTCCGCAAAAACAAATCGCTTCCTATATAGGGGTTACTCCCGAATTCTTCAGTAAAATGAAAGCCCGCCTTCTTAAAAGGCATTAAATTTCCACTTCTTATCTTCCCTGTATTTCTTAACCTAGGTTAAGTGTTCCTGCTATAGGCCTGTAGTAACTTTGTACTATTAAAAACAACGTTATGGACCGAAAAGATTTTATCCGTAAAATGATTCTTGGCAGCAGCGGTATAATGACCGGAACAGCTTTAACCGGCAATGCCGCTTCCACCATGGTGAAAAACATCGGGTCAAATCCTGTCCAGAACACAAATACAAACATTATGGAAAAAACCATTTTACATAAAGCCGATACCCGTGGACATGCAGATCACGGCTGGCTACAAAGCTTTCATACATTTAGCTTTGCCAATTACCACAACCCGGAACGGATGCACTTTGGAGCGCTTCGTGTGTTGAATGACGATACGGTTTCTGCAGGAATGGGCTTCGGCACGCATCCTCATGAAAATATGGAAATTATCAGCATTCCGCTGGAAGGCGACCTGGAGCATCAGGACAGCATGGGCAACAAAACCGTAATCCGCAACGGCGATATCCAAATCCTGAGCGCCGGTACAGGCATCCGCCACAGCGAATACAATAAAAATACGGATGAGCCCGTAAAGTTCCTTCAGATCTGGATTATCCCAAACAAAAGGGATACTGAGCCAAGATACGACCAGATAACGCTGGACCCAAAAGAAAGGCATAACAAACTCCAACAGGTTTTGTCCCCAAACCCTCAAGATGCCGGCGTTTGGATCGAGCAGGACGCTTGGTTTCATTTAGGGACTTTCGACAAAGGCACAACAACAGATTACCAATTCAAAAAACAAGGAAACGGATTGTATGTTTTTGTACTGAAAGGAACCATTACCGTTAACAACCAGGAATTGAATAGCAGGGACGGTTTCGGGATCTGGAATACCGATACGGTTTCGATCCAGGCAAATTCGCAAGCGGAATTCCTATTGATGGAAGTGCCGATGGCATTCTGACAATGCAACTAGAATCATTTCTTAATCTAGATTAAGTTACTGAATATCAATACAGATGTAACTTTGCTTCATCAAAATAAAATAAAATTTAAAAATAAAATTATGGCAACAACTAAATGGGCAATTGACCCAACACATTCGGAGATAGGTTTTAAAGTAAAACACATGATGTTTACCAACGTATCCGGGAAATTTGAAAATTATGACGCGGCAATCGTAACGGACAATGACGATTTTACGAAGGCTTCAATCGAATTTTCAGCGGATATAAATTCTATCGACACTCACAATTCCGACCGCGACAACCATTTGAAAAGTGCTGACTTTTTTGATGCTGAAAACTATCCGAAAATGACCTTCAAAGCGTCTTCCTTTACGAAAATAAACGGGGATCAATACGAATTGGCCGGAGATTTAAGCCTGAAAGGTGTCACTCAATTTGTAAAACTTCCTGCAGCATACAGCGGATTGATGAAAGACCCGTGGGGAAACACGAAAGTAGGATTGACTATTTCCGGGAAAATCAACCGTAAGGACTGGGGCCTAAACTGGAATTCTGCCTTGGAAACCGGCGGTGTACTTGTAGGGGAAGAAGTTAACCTCAACGTCGAATTACAGCTTTTAAAACAATCATAATTCTCATAATAATTGGTTTTTGTTTATTGCAACCCCTGTGCTTTGTTATAAAAGTACAGGGGTTTGTTTATGAAAAAAAGAGTATTTTTGCTTCTGGGTTGGGAATCCGTTTTCGGCCTTTATATTTTTTCAACTTTAAATAAAAAACATGAAAGCATACGTATTTCCGGGGCAAGGCGCCCAATTTACCGGTATGGGTAAAGAACTATATGAAAATTCGGCTGTAGCCAAAGACCTTTTTGAAAAAGCGAACGAAATATTAGGTTTCCGCATTACCGACATTATGTTTGAAGGCACGGCAGAAGAACTGAAAGAAACTAAAGTAACGCAACCTGCCGTATTTTTGCATTCTGTGATTTTGGCAAAAACACTGGAAGGTTTCAAGCCGGAAATGGTGGCCGGTCATTCTTTGGGCGAGTTTTCAGCCTTGGTCGCAAACGGTGTCTTATCCTTTGAAGATGGGTTGAAGCTGGTATCACAACGAGCGGCCGCAATGCAGAAAGCCTGCGAAATTACACCTTCAACAATGGCTGCTGTTTTAAATTTAGAAGACAAGGTTGTAGAAGACATTTGCGCTTCCATTGACGGAATTGTTGTTGCCGCCAATTATAACTGCCCGGGGCAATTGGTTATCTCAGGAGAATACAAAGCGGTTGAAGCTGCCTGTGAAAAAATGAAGGAAGCCGGAGCGAAACGCGCATTGATCTTACCGGTCGGCGGCGCTTTCCATTCCCCGATGATGGAACCTGCCAGGGAAGAATTGGCCGCAGCCATCGAAGCAACAAATTTCTCCACTCCTATCTGCCCGGTATATCAAAACGTAACGGCAAGTGCTGTAACGGATCCTGCTGAAATCAAGAAAAACCTGATCATCCAATTAACGGCTCCGGTCAAATGGACACAATCAGTACAGCAAATGATTGCTGATGGCGCCACAAGCTTCACTGAAGTAGGCCCGGGCAAAGTACTGGTTGGATTGGTTGGAAAAATCAACAAAGAAGTAGAAACCATTTCAGCTTAATTGCTATAAAAAACAAGAACAGGAAACTCCGGCATCAAACACCGGGGTTTTTTATTTTAATGGTATATTTGCCTTAACAGAATTTACTATATATGGATATACCCGGCTTACGGACTGTAAATGTAATACGTTACATCACTCCCTTGCGTGAAGGAGGTTCCTTGCCTGCTTTGGCCGATGCCGACGATGATTTCAAATACGTTTTGAAATTCCGCGGGGCAGGTCATGGTGTAAAAGCCCTCATTGCCGAATTATTAGGTGGTGAAATCGCCCGGTTCCTTGGGCTTCCGGTTCCCGAACTGGTTTTCGCAACACTTGATGAAGCTTTCGGGCGAACAGAAGCAGACGAAGAAATCCAGGATTTGCTGCAGTTCAGCCAGGGATTGAACCTTGGGCTGCATTATTTGTCGGGTGCAATTACGTATGATGCTTCAGCCAATGACTGCGAAGGGCTCCTTGCTTCAAAAATCGTTTGGCTCGATGCTTTCATAACCAATGTAGACCGGACATTCCGCAATACTAATTTATTGATCTGGCACAAAGAACTTTGGCTGATAGACCATGGGGCCGCTTTCTATTTCCATCATTCCTGGGACAATTGGGAAGCCAATGCAGTAACACCTTTTGCCATGATCAAAGACCATGTACTGCTGCCAAAAGCTGACCGGTTAGAGGAAGTCCATGCCGAATTCACACAAAAATTAAACGACGGCCTGTTAAGAAACCTTGTCGGTTTGATTCCCGAAGACTGGCTCCAGTGGGAAAATGGAACCATTACTCCCGAAGAAATCAGGGAAGTTTATTTCCAGTTTTTATCGATTAGGTTAGCGAATGCTGATGTCTTTTTTAAACAAATTCAAGATGCCCGAAAAACACTTATATGAATATGCGGTAATTCGTGTAGTACCCAGAGTAGAACGCGAAGAGTTCATCAATGTTGGCCTGTTGCTTTTTTGCAAGCGGCAAAAATATTTGCGGATGGCATTTCAGGTCCCTGCCGCAAAAATAAGGCTGTTGTGCCCGGAATTCGATATTGACCAGCTGGAAACCAATTTGATGTCATTTACCAGGATTAGTGCCGGAGAGCCGAATTCTGGCCCAATTGCCGCATTTGAAACGGCTGAACGCTTCAGGTGGCTTACCGCCGTAAGAAGTTCCAGCATACAGACTTCAAGGCCGCATCCGGGTTTCAGTACTGATTTGGATCAGACATTCGAAAAATTATACGCCGAATTGGTCTTGTAAATTCTCCCGAAACATAGCCTTTTGTGAACTTCATATTAAAATGACCGTGTGGTTTTTACGCTATAAATGATTGGAAATGAAAAAAATAATGTAAGAAATTAACTTTATATTATATTTTTTCTATCTTTAGGATTGTAAACTTTTTAAAAAATTATTAATTCTAAAAAATTTAAAAAAATGAAAAAAACACTTTTAGCTTTAGCCTTCGTTGGCGCATTGACAATTTCTTGCAAAGAAAAAACAGAAGACAAAGTAGATGCTGCTGCTGATGCAGTTGGTACTGAAATGACTGATGCAGTTGATTCGACTGCTGCTGCTGTAGACAAAGCTGCTGATTCAACTGCTGCAAAAGTAGAAGACGCTGTAGAAGCTGGCGCTGCAAAAGTAGAAGAAGGCGCAAAAGAGATTAAAGAAGCTGTTAAAAAGTAAATTTTTAAAGCCGGCTTTTTCGGCCGGCTTTTTTATTTTATCCTAAAATACCTCGATATAAAAACTCCCAAACCATTGCTGGCTTGGGAGTTGTTTTTTTATTCTTTTATGGAAATCAATTCCTGATTTTCTTTTCCCATTTCCAGGCACTGTCCAGGGCTTCCTCCAAAGTATATTTGGCTTTCCAGCCTAAAACAGTATTAGCTTTGTCTGTATTGGCATACGCGGAAACAATATCTCCTTCTCTCCTGCCTACAATTTTATACGGTAATTTTTGACAGCTTACTTTTTCAAAAGCGGCAATAACCTCCAGGACAGAACTTCCGGTCCCGGTCCCGAGATTAAATGTTTCGACAGCCTCCAGGTTTTTCTTTTCCAGCAATCTTTGCAGTGCTGCCACATGCGCCTTGGCCAGATCCACCACATGGATATAATCCCGTATGCAGGTTCCGTCAGGTGTAGGGTAATCATTTCCATAAACAGACAATTCGCTGCGCAGCCCCATGCCGGTTTGTGTAATGAACGGCACCAGGTTTTGCGGTACACCAAGAGGCAGCTCTCCTATTTCTGACGAAGGATGGGCTCCAATCGGGTTAAAATAACGCAATAAAACCGCTTTGATATGGCTTACTTTGGCAACATCTGAAATAATTTCCTCTCCAATTTGTTTGGTATTCCCATAAGGGGACAACGATTGTTGAACCGGGGCATTTTCGGTAATCGGCATTTTTTCGGCCTGACCGTAAACAGTACACGAAGAACTGAAAATAAAACTGGCCTGGTCTTTTTGCTGGAGTTCCTGAAGGATATAAATCAACGCTGCAATGTTATTTTCATAATACAACAGCGGGTTTTCCACACTTTCGCCAACGGCTTTGCTCGCCGCAAAATGGATTACCCCGGAGATATCGGGATGCTTGCTGAAAAACTCCTGAACCGCCTTTTTATCTCTTAGATCAATATTTTCAAATGCGGGTTTTGTACCGGTAATCCGCCCGATTCCTTCCAAAACATCGATGGATGAATTGGAAAGGTTATCCGCAACAAGTACTTCAAAACCTTCATTCTGTAATTCTACAACAGTGTGGGATCCTATAAAACCAAGACCTCCGGTTACTAGTATTTTCATCATAAATTAACTTGGCGCTTATCTTCCAGATGGCAACAAAACCACTTCCGGGCTTATTTCACCTTTCCGTTCAAAAAATATCTCGTCCCCAAAAAAGCAATGGCGAAAACCACAAGGAAGATGACTATCTGGACAACATATGTATTTTTAGGTTTCGGCTCCATGGTATTATTGTAAAAATTCCAAAACGGAATCTGTGATAAATTTGATCTGTTCATCTTCTAGTTCGGTATGCATCGGAAGTGAGATAACTTCTTGTACCAATTGGTTGGTTACCGGGAAATCCTCTTCTTTATACCGGGCATCCAAATACGCTTTTTGCGAATGCAACGGAATCGGATAATAAATGGCACATGGGATTTGCTTGCTTTGCAGATAGTCAAGCAAACCGTTACGGTCCGCGTTGATGATCCTTAGCGTGTACTGATGGAAAACATGGTCATCCCCGTTTGAATCGAACGACGGGACCACAATATTCTTATGGTTGGCAAAAGCGGCGTTGTATTTGGCCGCAGCCTCGCGACGGGCTTTATTGTACTGGTCCAGATGCGGCAGTTTTGCATTCAAAACCCCAGCCTGGATACTGTCCAAACGGGAATTCACTCCTACAACATCATGATGGTAACGCACATACATTCCGTGGTTTACAATGCCGCGAAGCGTATGGGCCAAAGCATCGTCATTGGTAAAAATGGCTCCGCCGTCTCCATAACAGCCCAGATTCTTGGAAGGGAAAAACGAAGTTGCAGCCACGTGGCCAATCGTTCCTACTTTCTTTTTCGAACCGTCTTTTGAGGTATAATTCGCTCCGATGGCCTGCGCATTATCTTCAATAACATATAAATTATGCTCTTTTGCAATTTCCATAATGGCATCCATATTTGCCGCAAGGCCGAATAAATGTACCGGGACAATTGCTTTGGTTTTAGGGGTAATGGCTTTTTTCAGGGCTTCAATGGAAATGTTCATAGAATCCATATCAACATCTACAAGGACCGGCGTTAATTGCAATAAAGCGATAACTTCAACCGTTGCCGCAAAGGTAAAATCGGCGGTGATTACTTCGTCTCCCGGTTTCAGGCCGAGCCCCATCATGGCAATCTGCAGCGCATCAGTCCCATTTGCACAAGGGATAACGTGTTTTGCCCCTAAATAGTCTTCAAGCGATTTTTGAAAAGCATGGACTTGTGGGCCGTTAATATAAGCATTGGTATCTAAAACTTCCTGGATAGAAGCATTTACGGTATCTTTTATTTTTTCGTATTGACTTTTCAGGTCAACCATTTGGATTTTTTTCATCGTATGATTATTTGAATTCACAAAAATAAGAATTTAATGACTGCTTGCCAACGAAAATAAACATAGAAACTGTATTTTAGCCATTCAAATTTTGATGTATGTTTCTTCTTTACAATTTAGTTGTACATATCGCCGAATTTTTATTGAGGATAATTGCCTTTTTCAGCCCCAAAATCAAATTATTTGTAGAAGGAAGAAAAACGGTATTCTCCAATTTACAGGGCAAAATCAGCCCTGGGGACAAGACTATCTGGTTCCATGCGGCGTCTCTGGGCGAATACGAACAGGGCCTTCCGGTGATTGAAAAAATAAAAGAGCAATTCCCATCGCATAAAATCGTAATTACTTTTTTTTCCCCTTCCGGCTATGAAGTGAGAAAAAACAATACCATAGCAGATGCCACTGTTTATTTGCCTTTGGATACCAAATACAATGCCCAGAAATTCCTGCACCTGGTCCATCCGGAGATGGTTTTTTTCATCAAATACGAATATTGGCCCAACTACCTGAACGAGCTTAAGAAACAAAAAACAAAGACCTACCTCATTTCGGGGATATTCCGGGAAAAGCAATCGTTTTTCAAATGGTATGGCGGCTTTTACAGGAATGCACTGCAAACTTTCAATTGCTTTTTTGTACAGAATGAAAGTTCGAAACAACTCCTGCAGGGCATTGGTTTCCATAATGTAAAAATAGCAGGGGACACTCGTTTTGATAGGGTTGCTTCCATTTTAGAGCGGGACAACACTTTAGATTTTATCGAAGATTTCAAAAACGGTACCACTACAATTGTCGTGGGAAGTTCCTGGCCAAAAGACGAAGAGCTCCTGGCACATTACATCAACCAATCTGCCCAAAATGTAAAATTCATCATCGCCCCGCACAATATCAAAACGGAACAAATCCTGCGGCTGAAGGATTCCATTTCGAAGAAAACCGTCTTATTTTCTGAAAAAGACAACCAAACTATTTCCGAATGCGATGTTTTGATTATTGACACCATCGGGCTTTTGACTAAAATATATAGTTATGCCGATATTGCCTATGTAGGCGGCGGTTTTGGAAATCCCGGCGTCCATAATATCCTGGAACCGGCCACATTTGGTGTGCCTATTGTCATCGGGCCCAACTATTCCCATTTTGCGGAAGCGACTGCTTTGGTCCATCTGGAAGGCTGCCAGCCGGTTACGAACGAAAACGAACTGAAAGACGCTTTCGATTCCCTTATCCAAAACAAGGACGAACGATTTGAAAAAGGGCATATCTGCAGCACTTTTGTACAAATGAACAAAGGCGGGACGGACATCATCCTCAAGCATATTAAAAATGACAGTCTTTAAGCCTTTAGGGAAAAACCAGATAGAAACCATCGTCACCATGATGCAGGATTTCTATGCCATCGACAATTATCCCATAGATACAACCGTTTCGAAGCAATTGTTCGAAAATTTCCTGGAAGATGAAAATGCCGGGAAAGCCTGGCTTATTTATGCCGATGATGAAATTGCCGGTTATATCATCCTGACTTTTGTTTTTAGTTTTGAATACAAAGGCCGGATTGCTTTCCTGGACGAATTATACCTTTCAGAAAAAGCCCGCGGGAAAGGCATCGGAAAAAAAGCGATCGCGTTCATTCAGGAAGAAGCCCGCACATCAGGATTGAAAATCATCTATCTGGAAGTTGAAAACCATAATGAAAACGCACAAAAATTATACCTTAAGAACGGTTTTATGATGCATTCCCGAAAACTCATGAAGTATTTGGTTTGATAAAATCCGATTCTTAGTTTTTCCTTTTTAAAATATTCCGAGTTGCGTTCTTCCTAATTGTTTTTGTGGAATTTCTTAATCAAAGCTTAAAAAAAATCCCCGAACAGCTTAAAAATTGTACATTGCGCACGGAAAAATAAAACCAAGTTATATGAAATTAGTAAAGCTACTTATTGTTTTATTCGTTTTACCGACATTTGCCCAACAAGGCGGAATGTGGATTCCTTCGCTACTAAAAGGAATGAACGAAACTGAAATGAAAAACCTGGGCATGAAAATGTCTGTGGAAGATATTTATTCCGTTAATCATTCCAGTTTAAAAGATGCCGTTCCGCATTTTAACGGAGGCTGTACTTCTGAAATCATTTCACCAAAAGGACTGCTCCTGACCAATCACCACTGCGGGTTTGATGCCATCCAAAACCATTCGACCGTAGAGCACGATTACCTTGCCAATGGTTTCTGGGCCATGAAAATGGAAGACGAATTGCCTAACAAAGACCTCGTAGTCACTTTTATGGTCAGCATCAATGATGTAACAGCACAGGTTTTAGACGGAGTGGCTTCTATTACTTCCGAAGCGGAAAAACAAAAGAAAATCCAGGAAAACATCGCCAAAGTTACCGCCAGTTTCCCGAAAGAATCCTGGCAGGAAAATAAAGTCCGGACTTTTTTCGAAGGAAACCAATACATATTATTCGTTACCGAAACCTTTAAAGACGTCCGTTTGGTAGGGGCACCGCCGAGTTCCATAGGAAAATTCGGGTCTGACACCGACAACTGGGTATGGCCGCGCCACACCGGGGATTTTTCGATGTTCCGTATTTATGCCGACAAAAACAACCGCCCAGCGGAATATTCTAAAGATAACGTTCCTTACACGCCAAAACACTTCCTTCCAGTGTCGCTAGATGGCATCAAGGAAGATGATTTTACGATGGTTTTCGGTTATCCGGGAAAAACCCAGGAGTACCTTCCTTCTTTTGCTGTTGCGCAAATCGTGAAGGAATTAAATCCTGCAAAAATTGAAATCCGTGATGCCGCCCTGAAAGTGCAGGATGGTTTTATGCGAAAAGACAATGCCATTAAGATTCAATATGCCTCAAAATATGCCAGCGTTGCCAATTACTGGAAAAAATGGATCGGGGAAAGCCAGGGCCTGAAAAAATCGAATGCTATTGCCCTGAAACAAAATTTCGAAAAAGATTTCCAGCAAAAAGTTACGGCTTCCGGAAAGCAAAACGAATACGGGAACCTGTTGCCTGAATTCGAAAAATATTACACAGAAATTACGCCTTACGCCGTAAGCCGCGATTATTTCCTGGAAGTTGTTGCCAAAAACACCGAATTATTAAGTTTAGGCTATAAATTATACCAACTGGAACAGGTTTACAATACCAAAGGCGAGCAATCGTTTAACGACAGGAAAGAAAACCTGATCAAGGCGCAGGAAGATTTCTACAGGGAATTTAACGCAAAAGTAGATGAAAAGGTTTTCGAGCAGCTCATTGCCCTTTACGGAAATAAAGCCCCGAAACAATTTTTGCCTTCTACATTAATCAACGCCGATTACAAAAAACTGACCTCTACTTTATACAGCCAGTCAAAATTGGTCGATTATGCGAAATTTAAAGAGCTTTTAAAAGGAGATGCCAAATCTGTCCTGAAGAAATTAAATAAAGACAAAGGATATCTTTTTGTAAAATCTTTAGCGGATAATTATACGAAGAATGTTGCTCCTAAATATGACGAGATCAACCTGAAAATTGCCGCGCTGCAAAGGACTTACATGAATGCCCAGCTGGAACTGTATCCTAACACCCGTATTTTCCCGGACGCAAACAGCACATTGCGTGTTACTTACGGAAAAGTAAACGGATACGAACCAAAAGACGCAACCTATTACAAGCCGGTAACGTACCTGGAAGGGATGATGGAAAAATACATTCCCGGGGATTATGAATTTGACATTCCTAAAAAACTGATCGAATTGTACGACGCTAAAGATTATGGCCCATACGCCGAAAATGGGAAGTTGCCTATTTGTTTTATCGGGACCAACCACACCACCGGAGGAAATTCCGGAAGCCCTGCCATCGATGCCCAGGGAAATTTGATCGGATTGAATTTCGACCGTGTTTGGGAAGGCACCATGAGTGACATCCATTACGATCCGGCCATCTGCAGAAACGTTATGGTAGATATGCGTTATGTTTTATTTGTGATCGATAAATTCGCAGGAGCGAAGCATTTGGTCAACGAAATGAAGCTCGTTCACCCTAAGAAAAAATAAACCATTAAATTTCAATGATTTACAAATACGGGATATTTTATTTTATTTAAAAAAGAAATGTATTTTTGGCACAGAAATTGTAATTGAATAGGATGTTGTCAAAGAATATTTTTTTGAAAAAAAAAGTAAAAAAAATTTTTACATATTAAAAAATTTATATCTTTGCCTCGAATTAATAATTAACCTTTATAATTAAGTAAGATGAAAAAAGTTGTTTTAAGTATGGCTTTAGTAGCTATGATGAGTGTTTCTTTCGTATCATGTAAAGATGCTGCTAAAACTGAAGAAGCTCCAGTTGAAGAGGCTGCTCCAGTAATGGAAGAGGCTATCGATAGCGCTGCTACTACAGTTGATACTGCTGCTGCTGCTGCTACTACTGAAGCTGCTGCTGCTGCTACTACTACAGAAGCTGCTGCTCCTGCTAAAGAAGAAGTAAAAAAATAATTAGACTACAATCTAATATTTTTACAAAGCCACGCCAAGCGTGGCTTTACTTTTTTATACACTTTCCTTATTCCTGGAATTCAATATCAGGAAAAACAAAATCATTGCTTGAAAAATCCAAAGTTTCAGATTTCACGGCATACTTACGGATTTCAGTAATTCCTTTTTCCAGCATCAACAAAGTAGAATACTTCCTGCTGACAGCCAGTTCCTTTTCCTCTACGATCAATTTAAAGAAATATTTCCCACTGGAAGTCTTGAATTTCATAAAGGTGCTATTTTCCAAAGAAGCTTTCAAATGCTCAATTTCATTCTCGCATTCAAACCTCAACTCATAACTATTGCTGGTAAATATCGTTTTCCCTTTTCTGGATGTAAATTCGAATTTATAATCCCCACTAAAACGTTTACTAATTACAAATGTCCCCATGCTTGCTTATGAATGTTAAAAATGACCGAACCGAAGATAACCCACAATTACCTTCTTTAGAGTATTGATTGAAGAAAAAAACCAAAATGTTATAAACAAAAAAAAGCTCCAAACATAGTTTGAAGCTTTTTGTACTCAGAGCGGGACTTGAACCCGCACGAACATTACTGTTCACTGGATTTTAAGTCCAGCGTGTCTACCAATTTCACCATCCGAGCATTACGGTAATTGAGCGAAAAACGGGGCTCGAACCCGCGACCTCGACCTTGGCAAGGTCGCGCTCTACCAACTGAGCTATTTTCGCATTTCAAGTCTAAAAAGAACTGCAACACATTGCTGTATTGCGAGGGCAAATTTAATACATTAATTCAATAAAACAAGCGTTTTCAATAAAAAAATGACACTTTTTTATAACGAACTGAAAACCCTTGTTTTATGACAATTATTTTTTAACCAGCATTCGTTTTATTTCATTCAACTTCATTAAGGCTTCAACCGGAGTCAGCGTGTTGACGTCTAAATTCAGTATTTCTTCTTTAATTTCTTCCAAAATCGGATCATCAAGATTGAAAATACTCAACTGCATTTCATCCTTAACCGATTTAATCCCGCTTAATACTTCCCCGGAATGGTTTTTTTCGAGTTTCTTCAAAATTTTACCGGCTTTCTGGAGGACAATTTGAGGCATTCCGGCCATTTTTGCCACATGGATACCAAAACTATGCGCACTTCCGCCTTTTTCCAGCTTCCTGATAAATAAAACCGTATCTTTTAATTCTTTGACAGAAACATTATAATTCCGGATCCTTGGCAAGGAGTCGCTCATTTCATTCAATTCGTGGTAATGCGTGGCAAACAACGTTTTGGGCTGTGCCGGATTTTCGTGGAGGAACTCGGCAATGGCCCAGGCAATGGAAACCCCGTCATAGGTACTGGTCCCGCGGCCTATTTCGTCAAGGAGTACCAGACTTCTTTCGGAAATGTTGTTCAGGATCGAAGCCGTTTCGTTCATTTCGACCATAAAGGTAGATTCACCCATCGAAATATTGTCACTCGCGCCCACACGGGTAAAAATCTTATCCACTACGCCCATTACCACACTTTCTGCCGGAACAAAACTCCCCATTTGAGCCAGGAGAACAATGAGTGCCGTTTGCCTTAAAATAGCAGACTTACCGGACATGTTCGGACCTGTGATCATAATAAGCTGTTGCGAATCCCGGTCCAGGTAGACATCGTTCGCAATGTAAGGCACACCTATCGGCAATTGTTTTTCAATAACCGGATGGCGCCCGTTTTTGATATCCAAAGCAAAAGAATCCTCTATTTGAGGGCAGATATAATTGTTTTCGATTGCTAATTGGGTAAAGGAAACCAAACAATCCAACTGTGCAATAAGGTTTGCATTTAATTGTACCGGTTTGATATACGTGGCAATCCAGCTCACTAACTGTTCAAAAAGCTGGTTCTCGATTTGCTGTATTTTTTCTTCAGCACCTAAAATTTTGGTTTCATATTCTTTCAGTTCTTCGGTAATGTAGCGTTCTGCATTGACCAAAGTCTGTTTGCGGATCCATTCTGCCGGGACTTTGTCTTTGTGCGTGTTCCGGACTTCGATATAATATCCGAAAACGTTGTTGAATGAAATCTTCAAGGAGGAAATCCCTGTTCTTTCCGATTCCCGGGATTCGATTCCTTCCAGGTATTCTTTCCCTAAAGAAGAAATCCCGCGCAATTCGTCCAATTCCTGATTGACACCGGCAGCGATTGCATTTCCTTTACTGATAGCCACCGGCGCGTCCTGATGCAAGGTTGCCTTGATTTTTTCGCGCAGCAAATCGCAGGCATGCAAACTGTCTCCAATAACTTTTACCGCTTCCTGGCTGCTTTTTAAGGCAATTTCTTTTATAGGGATGATGGCATCAAGCGATTCCTTAAGATAGATTACTTCCCTTGGACTTACTCTTCCGGCCGCTATTTTTGATATCAATCGTTCTAAATCCGAAATTTGTTTGATCTGGTATTGCACTTCCTGCAGGATGTCCTGGTTTTCCTTAAAATACGAAACCACTTCATGGCGTGATTTGATTTTCCCGGGATCTTTTAACGGAAGTGCCAGCCATCGCTTGAGCATCCTTCCACCCATTGGCGAAAGCGTTTTATCAATCACATCAAGCAACGTAACTGCATTGGGATTGTAACTGTGGTACAGTTCCAGGTTGCGGATCGTAAAGCGGTCCATCCAAACGTAAGCGTCTTCCGCAATACGATGGATAGAAGTAATATGCTGTATTTTATTATGCTGTGTTTCAGATAAATAATACAAAATAGCACCAGAAGCAATAACTCCATTTGGCAATTCTTCGATTCCAAAACCTTTGAGTGAATTGGTCTGAAAATGATTCGTCAGGGTCTCCACGGCATAATCTTCCTTATACACCCAGTCTTCGAGGTAAAAGGCGTGGAAATTTTCCCCGAATATCTCCTTGAAATCGGTTTTATTTTGTTTTGGGACCAAAATTTCGCTCGGACTGAAATTCTGTAGCAGCTTATCGATATATTCCCCGTTTCCTTCAGATGTCAGGAATTCTCCCGTGGAAACATCCAAAAAAGAAACCCCGATTATTTTTTTTCCGAAATAAACCGAAGCCAGGAAATTATTGGTTTTAGACTGCAGTACTTCATCATTCATGGAAACTCCAGGCGTTACAAGCTCTGTGACACCTCTTTTGACAATGGTTTTAGTCATTTTGGGGTCTTCCAACTGATCGCAAATCGCTACACGCAAACCTGCTTTGACCAATTTTGGCAGGTACGTATTGAGCGAATGGTGCGGAAATCCGGCCAGTGCCGTTTCCGTTTCGGAGCCAGCGCCTCTTTTGGTCAGGGTAATGCCCAGGATTTTTGATGCCCTGACGGCATCGTCTCCAAAAGTCTCGTAAAAATCCCCGACTCTGAATAATAAACAAGCATCAGGATATTTCCTTTTTATCTCGTTATACTGCTTCATTAGTGGTGTTTCCTTTGGCGATTTTTCTTTTGTTGACAAAACTTTGGGAGTTATAATTAGTGGCGACGAATTTACTTATTTTTAACCAAATAAATAATCATTATTTTAACAACAATTTTAGAAAAAAAAAGAACCATCATTCAATTTTATTTTTACATTTGTTCGTCCAACAAAAAAAATGACAAAATGAAAAAAATCATATTTATGGTTGCTGCTGTTGCTTTCTTAGGAACATACAGCGCAACAGCTCAGGAAGTAGCTGCTAATGCTAAGACTGAGATCAAAAAAGAGAAAAAAGAAAAAAAAGCGAAACTTCCTAAAGTAGAAGGAGCTGGAATGGTTTTCGAAAACGAAACTATTGATTACGGGACTATTCCTCACAATGCAGACGGAAAACGTGAGTTTGTATTTGTAAACAACGGAAATAAGCCATTAATCATTTCTAACACACAAGGTTCATGCGGTTGTACTGTACCTGTAACACCTAAAGACCCTATCAAACCAGGTGCAAAAGGTGTTATTGGAGTAAAATATGCTACTGACAGAGTAGGTGCTTTTACAAAAACGGTAACTGTTACTTCAAATGCTGAAGGCATGCCGACAAAAGTATTGACAATCAAAGGAACTGTTTTACCGGATCCAGCTGCAACTCCAGCTGCCGGGACTACTGAACCTACAAAAAGCTAATACATTTTAATGTAGACAACAATTGTAAGCTTCCCTTAACCGGGAAGCTTTTTTAATTATAATTATGCGTAAATTAGAAAACAGCGAACTGGACAGAAAATCGGTTGAAGATTTTAAAGAAGCGGCCAAAACCCCTATTATCATTATATTGGACGATATCAGGAGCCTCCATAATATCGGTTCTGTTTTCAGGACTGCCGATGCTTTTTTGATCGAGAAAATATACCTGTGCGGCATCACAGCAACGCCACCCAACAAAGAAATCCATAAAACAGCCCTTGGTGCCACTGAAACAGTTGCCTGGGAACACCGCAACAATGTGCTGGAAGTTATAGAAGAACTCAAAAAACAGGATATTGAAGTGCATGCTATCGAGCAGGTGGAAAATTCTGTTTTCCTTAATGATTTTAACGTCGGGAAAAATAAAAAATATGCGTTGGTTTTCGGGAATGAAGTTTTCGGGGTCAACCAGGAAGCTATAAAACAATGCCATGGCACAATTGAAATCCCGCAATTAGGGACAAAACATTCGCTAAATATTTCGGTAAGTACGGGAATTGTGGTTTGGGACCTGTTCTGCAAGTTGCAACAGTAAACCTAACCGTTTATTTTGAGCTGGATCGCCTCCAGTATCTTTGTGTAATCGTCTTGTTTTTTTACAAAATCAAAATCCGAGACATCGATAATCAGTACATTCAAATCCGTTTGGGTCTTGATGTAGTCCAAATAGCCCTTATTGATCTTATCCAGGTATTCCGCCGGGATTTCCTGCTCGTAGCTCCTGCCCCGTTTCTTAATATTGTGAAGCAGCCTATCGGTATTTTGATACAAGTACACGTATAAATCCGGTTTTGGCATTTCCCTGTAAATAATATCGAACAAGGTTTTATACAATCTGAATTCGTCTTCCTGCAATGTTACTTTGGCAAAAATCAGTGATTTAAAAATATGGTAATCCGCAACTACAAAGTCTTTAAACAAATCAAACTGCGACAAATCATCGGCTAATTGCTGGTAGCGGTCTGCCAGGAAAGACATTTCAAGCGGAAAAGCATACCGGTTCTGGTCTTTGTAAAATTTCGGCAAAAAAGGATTGTCCGCAAATCGTTCCAATACCAATTTGGCGTTAAAATCCCCTGCAATCCTTGAAGCAAGGGTCGTTTTCCCGGCACCTATATTTCCTTCAATGGCAATATAATTCAGTTTGTTGATATGGTATTTTTGATATGGGGAATCCAAACCGGAAACAATGGCACAGTCACTGGTATCTTCGCAGCCGACAATCAGTTCCTGAACGGTTTTCTGCAACAGCGGGTGCTTCCATTCGAGTTTGAGGTCCTGTAGCGGCAGCAAAACAAAAAGCCTGTGTTGCATTTGCGGATGCGGTATGTTCAGCGTCTCGGAAACAACCACCTGGTCTTCGATCGAAATAATATCGATATCGATAATCCGGGCTTCATAATTAGCCGTTTTTTTCCTGATCCTACCCAGTTCTTTCTCAATAGAAGCTATCTTTCGCAGTATTTTTTCCGCCGAAAAGGAAGTATGCAGCACTAATGCACAATTATAGAAGGCATCACTTTCAAAACCCCACGAAGGCGTTTCATATAATTTGGAAACACGCAGGACCAATCCAATCTTCCGATGGATTAATTGGATGCAATTTTCAATATTTTCGCGACGGTTTCCCTGGTTGCTTCCCAGCGAAAGCACTACCTTTTTCTGGCTTTTCATACTAATTACAAATTAACTAAAAAGAAATGTACCATCGAATTATATTTGCTTCAGTGTTAATAACTAATTTGAATTGTAACAAATCTGTCATAATCAATACTTATAGCTATTAAATTAATGAGAAAATGAAATTTTTAGGAAATGTTTTAGCCACTATCGTGGGCCTGTTTATTTTTTGCATGCTGTCTTTTTTCGGGATATTGATCATTGCCGCTATTTTTGGCGGGCCGAAAGGACCTCACGTGGAAGACAATTCTGTTTTGGAATTGAATCTTGAAAAAGTAACCCATGATTACGGCGGGAAATTTAATTTTGAAGAAATTGGTTATTTTGAAGCCAACCATGACGGCCTGACCGACGTTTTAAAAGCCATTGAAGCAGCTAAAACCGATGATAAGATAAAAGGGATTTCCATCCTGAACAACGACCTGAGCCTGGGCGTGGCGCAAACCAAAGCGCTGCGTGATGCATTGGAAGATTTTAAAAAATCCGGAAAATTCATCATGGCCTACGGAAATGTTTTATCACAAAAAGACTATTACCTGAATTCGGTGGCCAATACGGTATATTTAAATCCTGTTGGAGAAGTCGATTTTAAAGGACTTTCTACAGAAGTCATGTATTTTAAGGATTTCCAGGACAAGACAGGGCTTAAAATGGAAGTAATCCGCCACGGGAAATACAAAAGTGCTGTTGAACCGTTTTTAGCCAATGAAATGAGCCCGGAAAACAGGGAACAAATCTCTACTTTCCTTACTTCTATCTGGAACTCTATTGTGACCGATATTTCAAAATCCAGGAACATTCCGGTAGAAAGGCTAAATACCATCGCTACAGGATTATTGGCACGAACTCCGGAAATGGCCAAGGCCAACAAACTGGTAGACAAAGTGGCTTATGAAGATGTATACCATGATGACATCCGCAAATTATTAAAAGTGGACGCCGACGAAGACTACAATACTATTGATATTATGGATTATGCCCAGGATGTGGCGACATCCAGCTCCAATTTTGACACCAAAGACAAAATTGCGGTTATTTACGCTCAAGGCGAAATCGGTTCGGGCGAAGGTGATTTGAATGTTGTGGGCGAAGGTTCTATGAGACGATCGCTGCAGGAAGCACGAAAAGACGAAGATGTCAAGGCTATTGTACTGCGAATAGACAGCCCTGGAGGAAGCGCATTGACTTCGGACCTGATCTGGAGGGAAATTGAAGTGACCAAAAAAGTAAAACCCGTTATTGTTTCGATGGGTAATTTAGCGGCTTCGGGCGGGTATTACATTGCCTGCAACGCAAACAAGATTTTTGCCGAATCCAGCACTATTACAGGTTCTATTGGGGTTTTCGGGACATTGCCGAACTTCTCCCAGATAACTAAAAACTACGGAATCAACACCGAATTGGTTGAAACCCATGAAAATGCTTCAGGATACAGTGTTTTCAAACCGCTTGACCCAAGCTACAGGGCTTTCACACAAGAAGGCGTTGAAAACATCTATAAAATCTTTGTCAACCGTGTGGCAACAGGCCGGAAAATGACCTTTGCACAAGTAGACGCTATCGCGCAAGGAAGGGTTTGGGCCGGTTCCGATGCCTTACGCCTGGGATTGGTGGATAAGATTGGTGGTTTGGACGATGCTTTGGCATATGCTTCTGATTTAGTGAAAATTAAAAAATTCTCTACTGTTGAATATCCGAAATTCGAAAAAGATTTCAAAGACCTTTTCGGCGGAAGCGGAATACCTTTCATGAAATCACGCGAGAGCCTGATCAAGGAAGAAATAGGCGAGGCCAATTATAAGGTTATCGAGCAAATCAGGAGATTAAACACTCAAAAAGGTACACAGGCATTGCTTCCGTTTGAAATAAACATTCAGTAATTTAACAATATTGTACCCGATTAATCCGTTTTAGTAACCATACTGAAACGGATTTTTTTATGAAAATTTTACATTGGGGCTTCATTAGAAATCTTATTTTTGTAAGAAATCAGTCGAAGTCTCTCTTAACCTAACAGTGTAAATTCAAACAAAATGAAAAAGAAAATTTTTATAGGAATTGGTATTTTCTTAGCCGTAATCGTGATCAGTTTAGCCGCTATCCCGATATTTTTCAAAGATCAGATCAAGGCCAAAATAGAACAGTCTATCAATGAAAGTGTAGATGCGAAGGTAACTTTTGCCGATGCCAGTTTGAGTTTATTCAAAAGTTTCCCGCAAGCCAATGTCAGCATTGAAAAAATGACAATCATCAACAAGGCGCCTTTTGCCGGGGATACTTTGGTGGCTTTTGACGAATTGAACCTTAAGATGTCCATCAAGGAATTATTCAAGGGAGAGAAAGAACCGATGACCCTGGAAGCGATTTCCGTAAAAAACGGGAAGGCCAATATCCTTTTCAATAAAGACGGAATCGGGAATTTTGACATCGCCATCAAAGACGATAAAAAAGAAGAAACATCGGAAAGCAAGCCTTTTGCGATGAATATCCAAAAATATGCCGTAGAGAATTTCAAGTTCAAATATTATGATGAGCGTTCCAAAATAAAATTGGTCATCAACGAATTGAACCACGAAGGCACAGGGAATTTTGCAGCACAAAACCTAGACCTGGACACCAAATCGACGGCGAAAATCTCCCTCGACATGGACAAAATGAATTACATGAAGAATGTGGCTATTACTTTAGATGCCGTTTTGGGGATCGATTTAGGGAAAAGCAAGTATACTTTTAAAGAAAACAAGGCCAAAATCAATGAACTGCCGCTCGAATTCAACGGATTTATCCAATTATTGGAAACCGGGCAAGACTATGACCTGACATTCAAAACACCTACCTCTTCGTTTAAAAACTTCTTAGGGCTGATTCCTGCTGCTTACGCCGGAAATTTAAGTACCGTAAAAACTACCGGGGATTTTAGCGTAAACGGAAAAGTAAAAGGAACCTTAACGGATACTACCGTTCCCAAATTCAACATAGGCATCGCATCGAACAATGCTTCTTTCCAATATCCGGACCTTCCCAAATCAGTACAAAACATCATCATCGACACTAAAATCATCAATGAAACCGGTGTCATGAATGATACCTATGTAAACCTGGACAAGCTCTCTTTCAGGATCGACCAGGATGTTTTCAATGCCAAAGCCAATATCAGGAATGTCGCTACAAATGCCTTGGTGGATGCTGCTTTGAAAGGAACCATTAATTTGGCCAATGTTACCAAAGCTTATCCTGTAAAACTTGATAAGCCGCTTTCAGGCATTTTAAAAGCTGACGTAGTGACAAAATTCGACATGAAATCAGTAGAAACCAGCCAATACCAAAACATCCAGAATTCCGGGAATATTACCCTGACTGGTTTCAATTATACGGGTGAAGGAATGGCTAAACCGGTACAAATCAGGCAAGCGGTTGTGGCGTTCAATCCAAATCAGATTCGTTTGAACCAATTGGATTTAAAAACCGGCAATTCCGACATCCAGCTGGCGGGAACATTGGATAATTTCTATGGGTTCCTCTTCCGGAAACAAATCCTGAAAGGGAGTTTCAACATGAATTCCAATAATTTCCTTGTTTCCGATTTTATGGCTCCTACTCCGGCCGGAACGAAAACTTCCTCCGGATCCTCATCCGGTACTACTTCCAAAACAAAGAAAGAAGCTGTAAAAATCCCGGCATTCCTGGATTGCACCGTCAATGCGAAAGCCAACACTGTGGTCTACGACAACCTGACGCTGAAAGCCGTTTCCGGAACCATGATCATCCGGGACGAAGCAGTGACTTTACAAAATGTAAAAACCAATATTTTTGACGGGCAGATTGGCCTGAACGGAGTGGTTTCGACCAAAGGGAACGTCTCCAAATTCAATATGAACCTGAATTTAGACAAAGTGGATGTGGCCAAATCATTCACCACTTTGGACATGTTAAAGAAAATCGCGCCTATTGCCGGTGTAATCAATGGGAAGTTGAATTCTACAATCAAACTTTCAGGAAACCTGGATGCTGTTGAAATGACTCCTGATTTAAGTACCATTTCAGGAGATTTATTAGGGCAATTGCTTTCTACAACCATTAACCCGAGCAATTCGCAAATGCTGACTGCCTTAACCTCTCAAGTTAAATTTTTAGACCTGAATAAATTGAACCTGAACGATATTAAAGCGGCGATCTCTTTTAGCAACGGAAAGGTGAACATTAAGCCGTTCAACATCAAATACCAGGACATTAACGCTCAAATAGGAGGTTCGCATGGTTTTGACCAAAGCATGAACTATACGGTTAAAATGGATGTCCCTGCTAAATACCTGGGTTCGGATGTCAATAAATTATTGGCCAAATTAACTCCTGCCGATGCCGCTAAAATTGAAAGCGTTCCGGTAACAGCTTTAATGACCGGGAATTTCAAAAGCCCTAAAATTAGCACCGATATGAAGCAAGCGACCACAAACCTGGCTTCTCAAATCGTAAAACTGCAAAAAGAAAAGCTTTTAAATCAAGGTGCCGGAGCTTTAGGAAACATTTTAGGAGGTGGTACTAAAAATCCAAAGGATACCACAAAAACACAAACCCCCAAAAAAGACGATGTGAAACATGCCGCAGGCGAATTGTTAAACGGGATTTTCAACAAAAAGAAAAAACCGGCACAACAGACTCCTTAAGTTTTTTAAAAAAATACGATTACTAAAAAACCCGACAAGTATTTTTGTCGGGTTTTTTGTTTATAGGCTTCAAACTTTAATTCGGAGAAGGGAAAATACCATACAATGAAATTATGAAATTAACAGCCAGGTAAGGCTGCACATTATTGATCGGCTGGTTTCCACCGGTATTTCCAATCATAGTTGGTTTCATTGTCGTATCCGAAGCAGCGTCGGAATACTCCTTGTCAAGTATTTTAGTATTGGCAAATATAGCTCCCGTGGGAGAACTTTGGTTGCCATCGCCAGTGGTTCCGGCCACTAAATGTGAATGCGTCGGCATTTGGTTTATGGTCATTGTTACCGTTTCCGATCCACCCATTTCACCCAAAACCCTTGGTGTCAGCCCAGCTCCCGTTCCAGTATGCATGGGCACGCGGCCTCTGAGGTCCGGAAGTGCAAATGTGGTTTGGCCATCACCGCCATAGGTTGTCCCTAAAATGGCAAACAACGCTTCGTTTTCGGAAATAGGGAGTAATTGCCCATTGCAGAGCGCCCAACCTGACGGTGCATAATTACCGGCAAACATTTTAATCTGCCCTACATAAGGATTGTCCTGACAGAAACTTTTTTGGTTCCCGGCAAACAAGATCAGTAATGCGGTGATATATATTATTTTTTTCATCTTCATCTTTTTATAAAATTAGACACTTGCAATCCGGCTTCGGTTTTAATTCTTGCAATGTACATTCCGGCCTGCAATTCTGAAACATTCACAATATCCATACCCTTGAACTCCATCATTTTTCGTCCCTGAACACTCCAAATGGCAATTTCGTTAATGGGACTACTGCTTTTCACGGTAATAAAACTGTTGGTCGGGTTCGGATAAAGCACGATTCCTTTGTTGACGGCAAAATCATCAACACCCAAAACAGTATTCTGGACAGCACCGGTAAGAACGGCATTGACAATGGTCAGGTTTCCGCCACAGTCGCCAGCGGTATCCGTATTGTTTTCGACCCAGGTTCCCAAGGTTATACTCGGCGGATTAGGGGTTGATGCTGAAGTATTGGAATAAATCAGGTACGGATTAACAAAATCCCCATCACCTCGATCGGCAATAAATTCCCACCTGGAATTGGCAGTGCTCCATAAAATCTTGAATTCGCAAACCCCAGCAGGGCAAGGTTGGTCTCCTGTTATGGGGGTGGTTGCATAAACGTTCCTTCCTGTCGCATCCGCGCCCATAGGGTTAAAAATATAATTTTGGGATGCAAACAAATCTGGACAACCACTGAAAGTTATGGTTTGCGCGTTTATTAATGAGACAAACATTAATAACGATAAAGTAAATAGTGTTTTCATTTTACATTAGTTTTGGGATGGGAAAATTCCATTAATGGCGATGATGAATGTAACGGCGGTAAATGGCTGTACATTGTTCATAGGCTGACTTGCTCCGGCCTGGCCCAACATTGATGGCTTAAAAGTAGTATTGGGCGCTCCATTGGAGTATTCAGGATCAAGGGTTTTCGTGTCAGCAGGTAAATTCCCTGTCGGCAGGTTCTGGTTTCCTTCTGCAGTTACGGCATTTACAGCATGTGAATGTGCCGGAAGTTGCGGAATGGTTACGGTATTGGTTTCTGTTCCGCCCATCTGGCCCTGGACAATCGTACTGTTATTATAATACACCGGAACACGGCCCCTTAAATCCGGAAGTGCGAAAGTAGTTTGCCCATTTCCTCCATAAGTTGTTCCCAACAAAGCGAATAAAGCCGTATTCTGTGCGATTGACAATATTTGCCCTTCGCATTTTGCCCATCCGTTAGGAGCATAATTCCCGGAGAACATCTGTATTTCTCCTAAAAAATGATCCTGTGCTACCGTTTTTTGGCCAAAAGCCAATAAAAGGGCCAATAGGATTGTATATCTTATCTTTTTCATGGTCTGATTAGTTATGAGGTGGATAAACGCCCTGCAGAGCAATAATATAAGTGACAGAAGTATACGGTTGCATATTATTTACCGGCTGGTTGTTTCCTGTCGGCTGAACCATATTACCGCTCATAGTTGTATTCGCAGCGGCATCGGAATATTCTTTATCCAGAAGTTTTGTATTGGCATGCAGGTTCCCCGAAGGCAGGTTTTGATTGCCATCAGCGGTTACGGCATTGACAATATGGGAATGGGAAGGGATTTGGGTTACCAACAATGTATTGGTTTCAGATCCGCCGGTTTCGCCAAGGTCCCTCAACTGAAGTCCTGGGCCTTGCCCGGTATGCATGGGTGCCTTACCCCTTAAATCAGGCAAAGCGAAAGTTGTTTGGCCGTTTCCGCCGTAAGTAGTTCCTAAAATAGAAAACAATGCCGTATTCTGCGCAATTGATAATATTTGCCCTTCGCATTTTGCCCATCCGACCGGGGCAAAATTAAATCCGACCATTCTGATCTCTCCAACATAATTGTTTTGTGAAAAAGTAGTTCCACTTACGCCGAGAAAAAAAACCAGAACAAGTAATAATGTAGTTTTTTTCATACTTTTTAAATATTTTATGACCACTAAGATAATCAATTATCACCGTTGAAAAGCAGCATTCCATTTTCGTTTTATCCTGATTGCTACTAAAATAGATGAACTACAGAAATAATCGACGAAATGAATCCCAGGCATTATCCCTACCCGAAAAAAGCCATAAAAAAAACCGACAATATTGCTATTGCCGGTTTGGTTTTATCAGGAATCGAAATCCGATTATTTCAGTTTTTTCTTCACTGCCACTTCGGTGAATCCTTCTATTACGTCATTGATTTCAATATCGTTATAGCCTTTGATCTGCATACCGCAATCGTAACCTTTCGAAACTTCTTTCACATCGTCTTTGAAACGTTTCAATGCGATCAGTTCTCCGGTGTAGATCACCACGTTATCACGGATTAAGCGGATTTTGTTCGCTTTGAATATTTTACCGTCAGTAACCATACATCCGGCAATGGATCCCACTTTGGAAATCTTGAATATCTCCCTGATTTCTGCAGTTCCCGTGATTTCTTCTTTCATTTCCGGAGATAACATACCTTCCATCGCATCGCGTAAATCGTCGATAGCCGCATAGATGATAGAATAATGACGGATGTCGATTTCTTCCTTATCTGCCAATTGTTTGGCGTTTCCTGCCGGACGAACGTTGAATCCGATAATGATTGCATCTGAAGCAGACGCCAACATTACATCCGATTCGGTAATTGCCCCAACTCCTTTGTGAATGATATTGATCTGGATTTCCGGTGTAGATAGTTTCGAGAATGAGTCTGACAACGCTTCAACCGAACCATCCACGTCTCCTTTAAGGATAATGTTCAATTCTTTAAACTGGCCAAGAGCGATACGGCGTCCGATTTCATCCAGGGTAATATGGCGCTGAACACGTACGGACTGCTCACGCATCAATTGCGTACGTTTTGCCGCAATTTGTTTTGCTTCCCTTTCGTCTTCATATACGTTGAATTTATCCCCGGCTGTCGGTGCTCCGTCAAGACCCAATAAGGATACCGGTGTTGATGGACCTGCTTCCAGGATACTGTTTCCACGTTCGTCATGCATCGCTTTGATCTTACCGTGGTTTTTACCCGCCAATACATAATCGCCGACTTTTATTGTCCCTGCCTGTACCAGTACCGTAGAAACATATCCACGTCCTTTGTCAAGGAAAGCTTCGACAACGGTTCCGGTTCCCGGTTTATTAGGGTTTGCTTTTAAATCTAATATTTCGGCTTCAAGCAATACTTTTTCCAGTAATTCCTTGATTCCTAAACCTGTTTTGGCAGAAATATCATGTGATTGGTATTTTCCACCCCAATCCTCTACCAAGAAATTCATGGCTGCCAATTTTTCCTTGATCTTTTCAGGGTTAGCCGTTTGTTTATCTACTTTATTGATAGCGAAGATGATAGGCACATTAGCCGCTTGTGCGTGGCTGATGGCTTCTTTTGTCTGAGGCATGATGTCATCATCGGCAGCGACCACGATAATAGCGATATCTGTAACCTGGGCTCCACGGGCACGCATCGCGGTAAACGCTTCGTGTCCAGGTGTATCCAGGAATGCTATTTCCTGTCCGTTGTCCAATTCCACTCCGTATGCACCGATATGCTGCGTAATTCCTCCTGATTCACCCGCAATAACGTTTGTTTTACGAATGTAATCCAGTAAAGAGGTTTTACCGTGGTCAACGTGACCCATAACGGTAACTATAGGAGCACGGTGTTTCAGATCTTCCGGCTTATCTTCAACAACTTCGATATTTTCTTCAATATCCGTTGTGATAAATTCTACATCATAACCAAATTCATCTGCTACGATAGTTAATGTTTCAGCATCCAAACGCTGGTTCATCGTAACCATGATCCCTAATGACATACAGGTTCCGATCACTTTTGTAATCGGCACGTCCATCATGGTCGCCACTTCACCTACAGTAACGAATTCCGTTACCTTGATCGTTTTGCTTCCTTCTTCCAATGCTCTTTGCTCGTCATCGGATTTCTGACGGTGGGTATCACGTTTGTCACGACGGTATTTCGCCGCTTTGGATTTGTTCCCTTTCCCCTGAAGCCTTTCTAAGGTTTCCTTGATTTGGTTTTTAACCTCTTCTTCCGTAGGCTCAACTTTGGCTACGATTGCAGGCCTGTTCCCTTTTACGAAACCTGGTTTCGCATTGCGGTTAGCGCCTGGTCCGCCTTGGCCTCCCGGTCTATTCTGATTGGCACCTGGCCCACCTGTAGAATTTGGTCCTCCCGGTTTCGGCGCGATGCGTTTGCGTTTGTTCTTATTGGCATTATTAGCACCGGCAGCGTTATTGGCTCCAGGCTTGATTGTTTTGTCCTCTACTTTCTTTTTAGGCTTATTAAACTGTGACAAATCGATGGTTTGGCCGGTAAAAGTCGCTCCTGAAAGTTTTTGGTATTGAGTTGTAAATGTTTCTTCTGATGGTGGCGCATCTTCAACTGAAGGTTTTGAAGTTGTGTTTTCAGGTTTTACGGAAACAGGTTTTATTTCAATTTTCGTTTTGATTTTAGGCTCTGGTTTTACTTCCGGAGCAGATTGGGCCTCAACGGTTTTTACTTCCTCTTTCGGGGTCGGAGTTTCCACAACAGGTTCCACTTTAGGCTCTGCCTTCGGTTCTTCTTTCGGTTCCACTACCGCAGGGGTTGCAGGCACTGTTGGTGTTGGAGTAGCAACCGGCTGTTTAGGAGACAGGTCGATTTTTCCAACTTGTTTAGGGCCTGTAACGTTAGCTCTGGCTTTGATTACTTCCTGGCGTTGGCGCTCCTCATCCTGTTTGCGCTTTTCTTCAATTTCATGCTCTCTTTCAAGACGCAAAGCCTCTTTCTCTTTTCTTTTTTCTTCGCCAACCTCTTTTGAAGCGTCCTTATTCCCTTTGTCCCCAGCAAATTGATTTGATAGGATATTATATACTTCGTCAGAGATTTTCGTATTTGGATTGGATTCGATCACGAAACCTTTATCCTTTAGATAATCTACGGCTCTTTCTAACGAAATATTAAATTCCCTTAAAACTTTGTTTATTCTTATTGTACCTTCAGACATAAAATCTTTTTATTATTATCTTTTTTTTTGGGTTGAAAGAAAAAAATTAATCTTCAAATTCCTCTTTCAAAATTCTAACTACTTCCAAGATAGTTTCTTCTTCTAAATCAGTTCTTCGAACCAAGTCATTTACATCCTGGTTCAAGATGCTGCGCGCCGTATCCAAGCCTATTTTTGCAAATTCTTCAATAATCCAAGCTTCGATTTCATCTGAGAACTCTGTCAATTCAACATCATCTTCAGTATCGGCAATATTTCCTTCGCGGATTACATCAAGCTCATAACCAGTTAGTTGACCCGCCAATTTAATATTATGTCCGCCACGACCGATCGCTTTGGAAACCTCTTCCAGTTTCAGGAACACTTCGGCACGTTTGTTTTCTTCATCGATCTTGATGGAAGAAACCTTCGCAGGGCTCAAGGCTCTGGTGATATACAACTGAATGTTTGTCGTGTAATTGATTACATCTATATTCTCGTTCCCCAATTCACGTACGATTCCGTGGATACGGGATCCTTTCATACCAACACATGCTCCAACAGGGTCAATTCTGTCATCGTAGGAATCCACGGCAACTTTTGCTTTTTCGCCCGGAATACGCACTACGTTCTTGATGTTGATCAATCCGTCGAAAACCTCAGGGATTTCCTGCTCGAATAATTTTTCAAGGAATTTTTCAGAAGTCCTTGACATAATGATTTGAGGTTTGTTCCCCTTCAATTCCACATTTTCAATGATCCCACGAACGTTATCCCCTTTTCGGAAGAAATCGGACGGGATTTGTTTTTCTTTCGGCAATACGATCTCGTTTCCTTCATCGTCAACCAAAATTACGGCTCTAGGACGCACGTGGTGCACTTCGGCAGTATAAATATCTCCAATTAAATCTTTAAATTGCTTATAAAGATTAGTGTTGTCATGTTCATGGATTTTAGAAATCAGGTTCTGGCGCAACGCCAGGATAGCCCTTCTTCCCAAATCGATTAATTTCACTTCTTCAGAAACTTCTTCACCAATTTCGAAATCCGGCTCGATCTTTCTTGCTTCAGACAAGGTGATTTCCTCGTTCTCAAAATCCAGATCCTCATCCGCAACGATAACCCTGCGTCTCCAAATTTCCATATCCCCTTTATCAGGATTGATAATGATGTCAAAATTATCATCTGAACCGTATTTCTTCTTCAATGCGTTCCTAAACACATCTTCCAAAATCGCCATAAGCGTTACACGATCAATCAGTTTGTCATCTTTAAACTCTGAAAATGAATCGATTAATGCTAAATTCTCCATGCCAACTCTTTAATTTAAAATATTATTGTAACTACCGCTTCGATAATATCGCCGTAAGCGACTTTCTCAGTGTGAATCACTGTTTCTTTTCCTTTACCTATTTTTTTAGGTTCTCTCGAACTCCATTCTACCGTTATATCCTCATCTGTAACTTCCGTAAGCTTTGCTTCGATAGTTGTCGATGACGTTTTGATTTTCAACGTCCTTCCAATATTTTTCTTGTACTGGCGGACTAATTTCAGCGGCGCAGACACTCCGGCCGAAGCTACTTCAAGTGCAAAATCCTGCTCTTCCCGATCCAGATTGTTTTCAATAACACGGCTTATGGCAATGCAATCCTGCAATTGAACGCCGTTATCACCATCTAAAGTTACAATAATTTTGTAACTATCAGTAATAGTCATGTCAATTAAAAACAGATCAGGATGTTCCGCCAATCCTTCGTCTACTAATTTTTTTACTTTTTCCTTAAATGTCATACTGTATAAAAAGAGGGAAGCCCTGCTTCCCTCATTATTTAAATCAACCACTAAATAATGGCGCAAATATACTACTTTTTTTTAATTTACGAAATATTGTGTTACGTTAAATAAATTCCTACCTTTAATGGACAATATGTTACCATACACAGAGTACTAATCCTAAACCACAAGATTATGAAACGAATTTTAGTTCCAACAGATTTTTCTGACCACGCAGAATACGCCCTAAAAGTTGCCGCACAAATCGCAAGAGACAATGACGGAGAAATCTTCCTGGTTCACATGCTCGAATTTCCGACACAAATGGCCGACGCGGTAAGTGGCGGGGCAGACATCCCGGAAATTATGCTTTTCATGAAAAAAGCGCATGAAAAATTAGAAGACCTCCTGGCCAGCGATTTCCTGGAAGGAATCAAAGTGAGCGAAGCCGTTAAATTTGAAAGGGCATTTGAAGGAATTGTAAAATCGAGCCAAAAGAACAATGTGGACCTTGTCGTTATGGGTTCCCACGGCGCATCAGGGTTTCAGGAAATGTTCATTGGTTCTACCACCGAAAAAATCGTGCGTACCTCGGAAGCCCCTGTGCTTGTGATCAAACATGAAAACAATAATTTCAAGGCGGACCGCTTCGTATTCGCTTCCGACTTTACGCCGGAAACCAAAAAACCATTCCGGAAAATAGTCGATTTCGCCAATGTTTTCGGTGCTCATCTTGACCTGGTTATGGTAAATACGCCAAACAGTTTCAAATCATCGCATGCGGCCCAGAAAATAATGAAGGAGTTCGTTGCCGAATTCCCTATTACCAATTATTCGCTCCACATTTACAATGACGCCAATATTGAAACCGGTATTTTGAATTTTGCCAATGGCATCAATGCCGATATCATAGGAATGTGCACTCACGGAAGAACAAGCCTGTACCACTTCTTCAACGGAAGCATCAGCGAAGGCCTTGTGAATCATTCCAACAAGCCGGTTGTCACTTTCAAGATTTAAATTTCAAAGAACCCTATAAAAAAAGAGCCCCATTAAGGAGGCTCTTTTTATTATTTATTCATATGCTGCATTTCGTAAATAAAAGTATCCAAATCTACCTGCAATAATAAAAGGGACATGGCTTTATCTACTATATAATTCACGTTTCCAGGTGTAAAACCAAGAGCCAGGGCAAACTTGGTTAAAATTTCCTTTTGCTTAGGGCCAAGGATATGGTCTGCATAAACCATTCTTGACAAATCATACAGACGCTCTAGTCTTTGCGTATGCAAAACCGGCGGGTTAATAGGATATTTTAAAGGGTTTTCAAGGATTTCTTCATATTCCTCATCAGAAATTTCAAGGCGGCTTTTCAGCTTGTCCAAGAATTGCTTCTCTTCTTCGCTTAAATCACCATCGGCAATGGCAACTCTAACAATGGCAGAAAAATGGCCTTTATTTCTGGCTTTAAATTCACTATCAAATAAATCGGAAAAAGACATAGTTTTTAAAATTAATATTTCTGCAAAGATAACTATATTCTTATTTTTAAAATCATTTTTTTTAAATAGTTCGCATCAGGCATATGATAAAATTTATCAAAAAAACAGAAAATAAATTGTATGTTTGACAATCCCAAAAACAATTTATTATGTCAGAATTCTGGTTGTATTTCAACATTGGCCTTAAGCATGTTCTAAATATAAACGCCTACGATCATGTGCTGTTTTTAATTGCATTGACAGTTCCGTATGCTTTCAAGGACTGGAAACGGCTATTGCTTTTAGTCTCTTTGTTCACTGTAGGGCACACTCTGGCCCTGCTCCTTTCGGTATATGGAGTGGTTATGATCAAAGTAAGCCTGGTCGAATTCATCATCCCGATTACCATATTAATTGTAGCCTTGTTTAATCTGTTTACGGCAGGGAAAAACAACAAAAACGAAAGCATCAGCCTGATTGCCATTGTAACCTTGTTTTTCGGTATTGTCCACGGATTGGGGTTTTCAAATTATTTCAAGACGATTTTACCGGGAAATGCAAGCGATAAACTATTACCTTTGTCTGAATTTGCATTGGGTATCGAAACCGCTCAGATTATCGTGGTTTTTGTGGTTTTGATCCTGTCCTATATCGTGCAGACCGTTTTCAGGTTTTCCAAAAGAGACTGGACGCTTGTCATGTCAGCATTCATTATAGGAGTAGTTGTGCCAATGATTATTCAAAGCCCGATTTGGAACAGATAAATGGAAGAAACAAAACAAAACAAATACGACAAAGCTTATTTAAGGCTCGCCAAAGAATGGAGTAAGCTTTCTTATTGCAAAAGAAAACAGGTTGGCGCGATTATTGTACGGGATAGGATGATTATTTCAGACGGGTACAACGGTACCCCTACAGGATTTGAAAATTGCTGCGAAGATGAAAACAACCTGACGCTCTGGTATGTTTTGCATGCGGAAGCCAATGCCATCCTGAAAGTTGCCCGCTCTACCCAGTCCTGCAATGACGCCACGTTGTACATCACGCTTTCGCCCTGCAAGGAATGCAGCAAACTGATCCATCAGTCGGGTATAAAGCGAGTGGTTTACCTCGAAGGCTATAAAGATGACTCCGGATTACAATTTTTAGAGAAAGCCGGCGTTCACCTTACACATATTGAAGACCTGGATTAAAGAAAGCTGAAGGAATAAAATTTTCCAAACATGAAAGTTGATAAAGTATATTTCCCCCTGATTATTTTTACTGCAGTAGCGGTAGGATTCCTGTTGGGCGGAATTTTTATCAAGGCTCCTGTTTCCGAAAAACAAAATGCCGAAAACCAAACCAAGCGCAAACTCAACAAACTGATTGATTTTATTGACAGTGATTATGTAGACGAAGTCAATACTGATTCTATCGTAGACCAGACCGTAAATGGCATTTTGGAAAAACTCGATCCTCATTCGGTGTATATCGCCAAAAATGAAGCTGAAGAAGCAGCTCAGAGTATGAAAGGCAATTTCGTGGGGATTGGCGTTAATTTTTTCATAGATAAAGATACCGTTGCCGTGATTCAGCCTATTGAAGGCGGCCCTTCGGAGAAAGCAGGAATAAAAGCCGGAGACAGGATTTTATCGGCCAATGGCGCTATTCTTTTCGGTAAAAAAATCACCACTGAAAAACTGTATTCCAAGCTAAAAGGCGAACCCAATTCAGAAGTTACGCTCCTTATTTTCAGGAAATCGGAAAACAAGAAATTTAAGGTTAAAGTCATCCGGAATGTCGTTCCCGTAAAAAGTGTCGACATCGCCATTATGCTTAACAAAACCACAGGTTACATCAAAATAAACCGTTTTGCCGAAACCACCTATAACGAATTCAAATCCGGGCTGAACAGGCTTATCAAACAAGGCGCAAAATCGCTGGTGCTGGACCTGCGCAACAATGGCGGAGGCTATCTGGAAGAAGCGGTGTTCATTTCCGATGAATTCCTCAAAGACGACAAACTGATTGTTTTCACCAAAAACCGCAAAGGCAGGATCGACAAGACTTTTGCTTCCGATAAAGGGGCTTTCGAAAACGGGAAACTAACAGTCCTGATTAACGAAAATACGGCATCGGCCAGCGAAATCATTGCCGGCGCTATCCAGGACAATGACAGAGGACTGATTATCGGACGGCGTTCTTTCGGGAAAGGATTGGTGCAAAGGGAAATGCTTTTTGACGACAAATCGACGGTACGGTTAACCGTAGCAAGATATTATACGCCAACCGGCCGTTCCATCCAAAAATCATACAAAGAAGGGAATGCCGAATATTTCAATGATTTCATGCATCGTTATGAAAGTGGCGAGCTGTATGCAAAAGACAGCATAAAAATTGCAGATACCTTAAAATTCAAAACCCCTAAAGGCCGCATTGTGTATGGCGGAGGTGGAATCGTACCGGATATTTTTGTTCCTATCGAAACCGCAAAGGGCAATGAGATCATTCCGTTGCTGATGCAGTCCGGGGCGGTGACCAATTTTGTTTTTACCGAATTGGATGCCAACCGCAGGGCTTTCAAAGGGATGACCATACAACAAATTAGCGCCAAGATCGAAACTTCCGATGTCTATTTTAATGATTTCAAGAATTTCATAAACACTTCCGAATCTTTTATCGACCTGGATTCCAACAAAAATTACGTAAAGCGTTACCTAACGGCCGAATTCTGCCGCCAGTTATTGGGAGAAAACCAATATTACCAGATTGTCCTTAAAGATGACACCATGGTCAAAGAAGCATTGAAGCACTAAATTATTTTCGTATGCTATCGTGCGAATGGGTTTCGGTACCACCATTCCAAAGCGTCAGGATATCGGTAGCTACAGCAGCCCCGCTTCCGGCAGCAATGGCCAATTGGCTTCTGTGGCCTGCTAAAGTCCCGATGACATAAATTCCCTCGGCAACCAATTGATCCTCATTTTTAAGCTGGATCCTGTTTTTCTCAGGTAATGATTTTTGGTGGGGTTCAATGTATTGTTTCAGGCCTTCAATATCGAAAAGATTGGAAGATCCAACACCTACAACCACAATCCTGGAAGTATAGCTGCTTTTATTTGTCACTACTTCAAAACCACCGTGTATAGCGGAAACTTCCATGACTTTTTCATCAGCAACCTGGGCAATATGAGCATAATTCTCCTGCAATTGCTGTGTACTTTCTACCAAAAGGTCAGCTCCTAATGTCCCGGAAGGAATCCCATAGGCATTATAAAAAATAGCATCCTGCAGTGCAGATGCTTTCTGGTGCGTAATAATGGTAATTTTTTTATCCTGTACAAAAGCTTTTTTATGGGCAGACCCAAGTACCAAAGCACATGAAACACCGGAAACTCCTCCTCCGATAATTAAAACATCAAGCATTACTGTTGTTTTTTAAGTTTCTCATCAATGGATTTTGACAGCCTGAAAATCAATAAGATAACAACAGCGCAAAGTATGGCGATGATTCCAATCAAGGCAATTAAGCTATCACCTTCAAAAAGGTTATTGAAATCTAACTTTGCTATGTTAAACCCAATTAAAACAACAGCCAAGGCAATGATTATGTATGTGAAGATTTTCATTTATAGGGGATTTATTGGGACAAAATTACTGAAATTTAAATTATACGAACAATCCTTTAACATTACCCGCAAATAATTTAACAGCAATCGCCAAAAGGATCACTCCAAAGGCCTTCCGAATGACGCTAAGGCCGTTTTTGCCTAGCATTTTTTCAATTTTAGGGGACGATTTCAGGACGGCATACACCAAAATCATATTCAGCAAGATGGCAATAATGATATTGACGGTATGGTATTGCGATTTCAGCGATAATAAAGTAGTCATCGAACCTGCTCCGGCTATCAACGGAAAAGCCAGCGGCACAATAGAAGCCGAACTTGCTTCTTCATCCCTGTACAAATGGATGCCCAGGATCATTTCCAATGCCAGGAAAAACAGGACAAAAGACCCGGCAACGGCAAATGAATTGACGTCAATCCCGACCAGGCTCAGGAATTCTTCTCCTACAAAAAGGAAAACAATCATGATCAGGGCAGCGACTACAGAGGCTTTTTCAGATTCGATTCGTCCGTGCTTTGCACCTAAATTTACAATTATCGGAATGGAACCTACTATATCAATTACAGCAAACAAAACCATTCCCACCGTTACGATTTCCTTCCAGCTAATTTCAAACATGATTTTCAATATTTAGACAAAGATATCCCAAATTCAAATTCCGCGTCAAATAAATCAGATGATATCTATATTATATTTAAATTTACCTTACTAAACTATTCTGCCAATTTAAAAATTTCCATTATGAAAAACACAAAATACATGCTGAATTTGTTTTTAGCCTTGTTCCTTTTTATGGGTGCTTACGCCCAAAAACCTACCGAAGCCCAGAAAGAGGCCATGAAACAGGCGCTAACCTCGGCCAAAAACAAAGTGGATCCGTCTGCCATTCCCGGCAAATATGCTTTCAGCTGGAAGTATCGTATGGAAGTGAAAACCGAAGCCGGAAAATCGATGAATATTGATTATTTTTTAGAACCGAATGCGGCCTATTACGGCGCCAACATGAACCAAACGGGTTCTAATATGTTTATGATAATGGATACAAAAAGCCAACTGATGGTAACCAGTTTTGAAAAAAGCGGCAAAAAAATGGCCATGGCTTCCAAAATTCCTGATTATTCGGGAATGACCGATCCCAAAAACACAAAATACACTTACAAATCATTGCCAAGCAAGGTAATTTTGGGATTTACCTGCAAAGGAATCCAAGCCACCAGCGCGGCATCGACCATGGTTTTTTATTATACCAGCGAAGCGAAGGTCAGTTTTGCAGAAATTTTCAAATCCCAACAAAACAAAGGGATGGCAAAGGCTTTTGAAGGTTTTTTTAAACCCGGCGAAAAACCCCTGATGATGTCCATGGAATATAAAGACCTGAAGGACAAAGCAAAGAGCGTGTCCATGACCTGTGTGGCTTTAGAAAAAAAAGCATATGTTTTTAACAAATCTGATTATCAGTTTATGTAGAGAATGCAATTAAACTTTGTACTTTTGCACCTCAAAAATTAAAGCGCAAAATGTTTCAACTCGGCAAAACCATCGTCTCTGAAGATATTCTTGAAAAAGAATTTGTATGCAACCTATCTGCCTGCAAAGGAGCCTGTTGTGTTGACGGAGATGCCGGAGCCCCTTTATTGGAAGAGGAAACCAAGATCCTGGAAACCATTTATCCTAAAGTGAAACCGTTCCTGCGCAAAGAAGGCATCGACGCCATAGAAGCTCAAGGAACCTGGGTAAAAGGCACTGACGGCGACCTGGAAACCCCACTTATCGACAACAAGGATTGCGCCTATGTGATTTTTGACAATAAAACTGCCCTTTGCGGAATCGAACAAGCCTACAATCAAGGAATTATTGACTGGAAAAAACCGGTTTCCTGCCATTTGTATCCAATCCGTGTAAAGGATTTTACCGAATTCGCCGCGGTCAATTACGACAAATGGGACATCTGCTCGCCAGCCTGCTCCTTAGGGAAAGAACTGGAAGTGCCGGTCTATAAATTTGTAAAGGAAGCCCTCATCCGCCGCTTCGGGCAAGACTGGTACACCGAACTTGAAAAGGTTGCCGAAGAATTGAAAAAACAATAAAAAAACAAAGGTCAAGGACAAATCAAAAAACCCTTGTTTTACAATACTTAAGCGATTTTTAAATTTTTAAATTACTGATTTACAATAATTTATTAAATTTGTAAAGCTTGGTTTACAAAAGATGTTTTGTTAAAAACTCAAGGCAATTGTGGATAACTATATCTTTTAATTTACATTACAAATTTCAATCTTTGTAAACCCCAATCGTTACAAAAAATCTTTTTTTAACTCAATAAAAATCAATTATCTATGTCTATTGTTGAACCAATATTACAAGAAAACAAGAACCGTTTCGTTATTTTTCCGATCAAACACCACGATATTTGGGAATGGTACAAAAAAATGGAAGCGAGTTTCTGGACAGCTGAAGAAATTGATTTGCATCAGGACTTAAATGATTGGAACAATAAGTTGAATGAGGATGAAAAATACTTCATCAAACACATTTTAGCTTTTTTTGCCGCTTCAGACGGGATTGTCAATGAAAACCTGGCCGAAAATTTCGTAAATGAAGTGCAATATGCCGAAGCCAAATTTTTCTACGGGTTCCAAATCATGATGGAAAACATCCACAGCGAGACCTATTCCTTGCTAATTGACACTTACGTGAAAGACGAAGCGGAAAAAGCAGAATTATTCAATGCTTTGGAAGTATTCCCGGCCATTAAGAAAAAAGCGGAATGGGCTTTGAAATGGATTGAATCCGATTCGTTTGCCGAAAGGCTCATTGCATTTGCTGCTGTGGAAGGAATTTTCTTCTCCGGCGCCTTCTGTTCCATTTATTGGTTGAAGAAACGCGGACTGATGCCGGGACTTACCTTTTCAAACGAATTGATTTCGCGTGACGAAGGTGTCCACTGTGATTTTGCCGTGCATTTGCACAATCATCATTTGATCAACAAAGTACCAACACCAAGGATCAGGGAAATCATCATTGATGCCTTAAACATTGAAAGAGAATTCATTACAGAATCTCTTCCGGTAAGTTTAATTGGTATGAATGCTACATTAATGACGCAATACCTGGAATTTGTTGCCGACAGGTTATTAATCGAATTAGGTTGCGACAGGGAATACAATTCCTCGAATCCATTTGATTTCATGGATATGATTTCGTTGCAGGGAAAAACCAACTTTTTTGAAAAACGCGTTGCCGAATACCAAAAAGCAGGAGTTATGAATACCGATAGCGAAGCCCAAAAGATCAGTTTCGATGCCGATTTTTAGCATCGATATATAAGCCTACAACAATACAAGCCAAATTACGTTTAGCCCGGATAGAAATGGAAATCCTTTTTATCTCAGGTACTGTATTTGTTTGAAAAACAACAGCTACAGGTGAGATAAAAAGATTGCAATGCAGAGCCGGATAAGCTCCAAAAAAACAAACAATCACAATTAATACAAATAACCAGAAACGGGAAAGGGATTTTCGGTTTCACTAAAAACAAAAATTATGTACGTAGTAAAAAGAGACGGGCACAAAGAACCCGTAATGTTCGACAAAATCACAGATAGGATTAAAAAACTATGCTATGGTTTGAATGATTTAGTAGATGCCGTAAAAGTTGCCATGCGCGTCATTGAAGGTTTGTATGACGGCGTAACGACCTCTGAACTGGACAACCTTGCTGCCGAAACTGCAGCTTCGATGACCATTGCCCACCCGGATTATGCACAGTTGGCCGCCAGGATCGCTATTTCCAACCTGCATAAGAACACGAACAAGTCCTTCTCGGAAACCATGAATGAAATGTATCATTATGTAAACCCGAGAACGAACCAGGAAGCGCCATTGCTTTCGGAAGAAGTACATAAAGTCATCCAGGAAAATGCGGAATTTTTAAATTCGCACATTATATACAACAGGGATTTCAATTACGATTATTTCGGATTTAAAACCCTGGAGCGTTCGTACCTGTTAAAGATAAACGGCAAAATTGTAGAGCGCCCGCAGCATATGCTGATGCGTGTTTCGGTAGGAATCCACCTCAATGACCTTGAGGCTGTTATCGAGACCTACGACCTGATGTCTAAAAAATTCTTTACGCACGCTACCCCAACGTTATTCAATGCCGGGACGCCAAAACCACAAATGTCCTCTTGTTTCCTTCTGGCGATGCAGGACGACAGCATCGACGGTATTTACGACACTTTGAAACAAACTGCAAAGATTTCACAATCAGCAGGTGGAATCGGATTATCAATCCATAATATCCGTGCAACCGGTTCGTATATCCGTGGCACAAACGGGACTTCAAACGGGATTGTACCCATGTTGCGTGTTTTTAACGACACGGCGCGTTACGTGGATCAGGGCGGCGGAAAACGAAAAGGAAGCTTTGCCATTTATATCGAAACCTGGCATGCGGATATTTTCGATTTCCTTGACCTGAAAAAGAATACCGGGAAAGAAGAAATGCGTGCAAGGGATTTATTCTTTGCCATGTGGACTTCTGATTTATTCATGAAACGAGTACAGGAAGACAGCTACTGGACCTTAATGTGCCCTAATGAATGTCCTGGATTATACGATGTGTATGGTGAAGAATTCGAAGCGTTGTACATTGACTATGAAAACCGCAAAAAAGGAAGAAAGACAATCAAGGCACGTGAGTTATGGGAGAAAATCCTGGAATCACAAATCGAAACCGGTACGCCGTACATGTTGTACAAAGATGCCGCCAACCGTAAATCCAACCAGAAAAACCTGGGAACGATCCGTTCGTCAAACTTGTGTACCGAGATCATGGAATACACTTCAAAAGACGAAATCGCCGTTTGCAACCTTGCTTCTATTTCGTTACCGATGTTTGTCGAAAACGGGAAATTCAACCACGAATTGCTGTTTAAGGTAACCAAACGTGTGACCCGCAACCTAAACAAGGTTATAGACCGGAATTATTATCCTGTACAGGAAGCCGAAAATTCGAACATGCGCCACCGTCCGGTAGGATTGGGCGTGCAGGGACTGGCTGATGCTTTTATCATGCTGCGTATGCCTTTTACTTCTGATGAGGCCAAAAAACTGAACCAGGAAATATTCGAAACCCTTTATTTTGCCGCAGTGACCGCTTCAAAAGAAATGGCTGTTGAAGAAGGGCCTTATTCCACATTTGCCGGCTCGCCTATTTCACAGGGAGAATTCCAGCACAACCTTTGGGGAATGAAAGACGAAGAATTATCAGGCCGCTGGGATTGGGCTTCGTTGCGAAAAGAGGTAATGGAACACGGGGTACGGAATTCCTTGCTGGTGGCTCCTATGCCAACCGCTTCGACTTCACAGATTTTAGGGAACAATGAGGCTTTTGAACCTTATACTTCCAATATCTATACCCGACGAGTGCTTTCCGGAGAATTTATCGTAGTGAACAAACACTTATTGGAAGACCTTGTAAACAGAGGTTTGTGGAACGAAGAATTGAAACAGCAATTGATGCGCAATAACGGATCTGTGCAAGATCTTGACATTCCTCAGGACCTGAAAGAATTATACAAAACCGTTTGGGAAATGTCCATGAAAGACATTATCGATATGTCACGCCACAGAGGTTACTTTATCGATCAGTCGCAATCGCTGAACCTGTTTATGCAGGATGCCAATTATTCAAAACTGACATCGATGCATTTTTACGCATGGCAATCCGGGCTGAAAACGGGAATGTATTACTTAAGGACCAAAGCCGCTGTCGATGCGATTAAATTCACCTTGAACAACGACAAAAAAACCGAACCTATAGAGGCTTCCACCGTAAAACCGCAAATCACTGCCGCTGAAACGGAAGTTGTCGAAATGACACCGGAAGAATACAGGGCCATGATCGAGCTGTCCAAAAACGCAGGTCCGGATGACTGTGAAATGTGTGGCAGTTAAGCCGAAAAAATAAAAAATACAATACTTAAAAAAGACAGCTATTACTATATGGCTGTCTTTTTTAGGTATATCAAATCAAATTGCTTGTGTCTTCGTACATTTGCAGCATAAAAACCATCAAGATGTCAAAAGAAAAAAAAGGAATATATACAGGGATTATAGAAAAAGACAATGACGGAAACTATTTCTGTGGCGAATACTTATTGGATTATCAGTACACTGAAGCTAAATTTAAGCTCGGTGACGAAATCAACATCAAAACAGTCATTGAAAACCCAAGCGACAAAAGTTACGGCAAATACCCTAAAAAGTCCCGTAACTTCTTTTTGGCCAATTTAAAAGAATAATATCTTATGGAAAACACCGCTCCATTTGAAATTACCGATGAAATGCTTGCCAGCAGAGGGCAACGTTTCGTAAATTATACTATCGATATCATTATACAATACATTCTTTATTTTATTTTGATCATAATTGTGTTCATTGTAAATGCATTGCTTGGATCGACCTCAATGCCTGATCAATGGTTCTCCGGTTTTCAGGGAACCTTCTTTTTCCTTGTATTCATGACTTTTTATTATACTCTTTTTGAAAGTTATTTTTCCAGGTCAATTGCAAAATACATTACCAAAACCATGGTCGTTATGGAAGATGGGTCAAAACCCGATTCGTCTATTATCTTAAGGCGCAGCTTGTGCCGGATAATTCCATTTGAGGCATTTTCCTTTTTAGGATACGATGCCCGTGGCTGGCATGATTCCCTCTCTTGCACATATGTGGTAAAAAAAGAAGCTTTTGAAAGAAGCCGGGCCCTTTTCGATTCTTTTGAGGAAATCGGAAAAGAACAAATTTTCGAACATTAGGAATCCGATACTTTTAAAAAACGGCTGTCATTTTTTACAGCCGTTTTTTTTTAGTATGATTCCATCGGACTTTTACAATAACAACTAAATTATTTGTATGTTTATCGGGTAAACTTATTTCCGGGGATGCTTTAAAAAATTATCTTAAAACATGAAGAACTTACTAATTGTTATAGCCTGTTTCGTATCATTTCTTACGTATTCTCAAGAAAATCCTCCAAAAGCACCTTGTCTGACCGGTGATTTACTACAAAAACTAACCGAAACCTTCCCTGAAGTAAAAGAACGGCTTGAATTGCAGGACAAAAGCATTTATGAGGAAGGGATGCAGCTTTCCAGAAACGCCCTGGCAATACCGCCATCGGGCTCCATAACAATACCGGTTGTCGTTTATGTGGTTCATGACGGGACGCCGTTAACCAATATTTCAGATGCCCAGGTAAATGCTCAGTTGCTTGCCCTGAACAATTATTTTTTAAATACCGGCATACAATTTTGCCTGGCAACCAAAGCCAATACAACAAGCCCGGTTCCTGTGGCAAATGCTTCAGACATACAAACAACTACCGGAATTATACATGTGAATAACCCCGGATTGTCCAACCATTTTTCCAGTTCCCAATCGAGTCTTGTTGCAACCGCAAGCCCTCAGATAACCAAAGACCGGTATTTAAGGATTTGGGTTGTCAAAAGCATCGATGGCAACAATTCCGGTATTTTAGGCTATTCTATGTATCCGAATACTTCCCCTGTTTTTGATGGGATTGTTATGCGTTATGATGTATTCGGGAATGGAAATCCGAATTTATTGGCCAATTACAACATGGGAAAAGTACTGGTACATGAAGTGGGGCATTATTTGGCATTGTACCATACTTTTGACGGAAGCTGTTCCAATACTTCCAACAATTGCTTATTGGACGGCGACCATGTTTGCGATACTCCGGCGGTAGCGGCTCCAAACTTCAATTGTGTGCCCGGGACAAATTCCTGCCCGGAAACACCTCCCGTACTTGATGATCTGTCCAATTATATGGATTATGGGAACCATAACTGCCAAAATCATTTTTCGACCGGGCAAATCCAGAGGATGCTTACCACGCTGAACCTGTACCGAAATACTTTATTTGAAAGCGATAACATTATTTACACCGGAACCTGCGGATCATCCAATTTATTGTCCGCAACCATCTCAGCGAATGATTTTTCACCTTGTGCAAGCCCAACGGCCGCCACTTCTTTTACCGCTCCTTCCGCTCAGACCTATTTATGGGATTTCGGAGATGCTTTTTCAACCGTTGCCAATCCAAATACCGCTACTACGCAAGTTGGATCCCATATTTATACTTCTGCGGCAAATTCGCCTTATACGGTGACGTTGACCGTTACTGGCAGCAATGGGCAATCAAAAACCTCATCTGTTTTAGTGTATGTTACAAATTGCACTACGATTGCAAACTCTAATTCCTATTGGTATGTAGATGCCGGTAACGGATTAAGTTTCAGTACTGGAAAGGCCGTTTTCGATCCAACATTCCCGATTAACAATTCAACGAATGTAAGTTGCAATTCACAATGTGACAGTTCCGGTAATTTACTTTTTTATACCAATAAATTTAAAGTCTGGAATAACCAGCATGCTCTCATTAATGGTACCGATTTAATGCTAAACACAAGCAGCAGCAAAAGCAATCAGGTGCTGATAGTACCAAAACCGCCAGTGTCCGGAAATACAATTACCCAATACTATATTTTTACGCAACAATCCCATAACTCCGGCGCGTCAGACATTGGTTTCCGATATAATATTGTAAATGTTTCCGGGACGAATGCCACAATGGGAGCCCTTCGCCAGCCGGTAACACTTCCTGCCGGTAATGGCTTTAGTACAGCTACTGACGGAGCGTTACTGGGGTCGGTCTGTATTTCAGCGGTAAAGAAATGCGACAGCAATGATTATTGGATCATCACCTTGCTAAAAAAAGGAACGACGCCTTATTTGGTTGTTTTTTCATTATCCAGCAGTGGTTTGACTTATCAAAGCGAACAACAAATTGTCGGTACAACTCCTTTTTTGTCTGACAGTTCAATTTATATGGCTCCTAATGGCAACAAATTATTTCTGATGCACCCTTACGGATCTGTATCAGTTCAATGCCGTTTATTTGATTTTAACAAAGCCCAAGGTATCGTAAGCAGTTCTTACTCAATAATATCCATTCCTGAAACCCCACTTCCCACCTATGCCCAAATGTTCGGAGCTGCTTTTAGCCCAAACTCAAATTTATTGTATGTGACCGATTTTTATGCCAAGAAAATATATCAGTTTAATATCAATAGCATAGCCATAAACAACTCCAGGAAAGAAATTATTTCCACAACTGACGGCCCTTGGACACTTAAAAATGGCCCGGACGGAAAAATTTATGTGGCCATGAGCAATACAACTAATAATTATCAAAAATTAGGGATAATCCATGCTCCGGACACTGTTGCAACGAACCAGGATCCCAATGCATGCCACTTTTCAGTAAATGGACCCAAAACGACTTCTTTTGCCTATCGGGTTGGCCCGGAATTGCCTAATAATATTGATGCACAACAGGCTACCGCTTATTTTAGCCCCAATACAACAAACGTCATAAGCAAATACATCACCGCTTGCAACACTTATAAATTTTTCCCGAATGTATGCGGTACAGCATTTGCGTGGACTTTTACAAATACAACCCTTGGGACAAGCACCACTTCAAATGTTACCAATCCAACGTATAATTTTTCGCAAAACGGCAATTATCTCATTACTCTTAAAGACATTAATAATGTAACCCTGGGAACAACTTCAATAGACATCATAACCGCTCCAATTCCAGCCATTTCAGGAAGCAGCACAGCTTGTTTGACTCAAACCAATGCGAACGTCACTTCCAATTCGGTTGGACTGCAAGCAGGAGAAACAGGAGTATGGTCTATAACTGGCGGTACGGGAACCATAACAGGACCGGCAAATCTTGAGAGTGTCAATGTCAGTTGGTCTGCCTTGCCCGGAACCTTGTCTTTTACTATGACCAATGCAATGGGATGTACAAGTACCAACACTAAAACAATCGCTCCATTTTGCCCAAATCTTAATAATCAAACCTTTACCTATTCGGATTTTCAAATAAAACCGAATCCATCGACTGGAATATTTATCATATCCAGCGGTAGTTATGCAGGCAAAGCATCAATCGAAGTTTTTGATATGCAAGGCCGGATGGTTTCAAAAGAATCCAGTTTTGATTTCAACAAACAAAAAACAATAGATCTGTCAGCATTGCAGTCTGGGGTGTTTATTGTTAAAATCTTTGGGGACGATTTTTCAAATGCTATGCAAATAATAAAGGAGTAACCGGGAAACAAATTTCATAATCGCCATTTTTCGGTTGACTGCTGTTTCAATTATGCCTAATTTTGGAATTCCAATTTCCATGGGATAAAAAAACAGCAAATGAAACTAATCCGAACCACATCCGACAATATCGATTTTCAATACTTGACGGCGCTTTTTGACGAATACCTTGTCATCATTGACGGCGATGAAAAAGATTTTTTCGCACAATTCAACAAAATTGAGCTCAAAAATGTCGTGGTCTGTTATGACGATGGCATCGCTGTAGGTTGTGGCGCTTTCAAGGAATATGAGCCTCAGGTAGCGGAAATCAAAAGAATGTTCGTGCATCCTGAACACCGCGGCAAAGGTGTTGCCAGCAAGGTTTTGGCCGAATTGGAATCCTGGGCGAAAGAACTCGGCTTCGGGAAATGCATTTTGGAAACGTCATACAAACTGGAAAATGCCATCCTCCTTTATAAAAAATCAGGCTATGCCACTATTGAAAACTATGGGCAATACATAGGTGTCGAAAGCAGTATCTGTATGGAAAAAATAATTTAAAAAAATAAGACTTCAATTCGTACATTCGTATTCTAAATGTCACCCTAAGCACAGTCGAAGGGCAAATTCCAACTTCCAATGATGCACTGGGAACAATTATTATCTTTAAAACGCCAAGGCGATACCAACAAACGATTGCGTAAAGAACAGGACGATACCCGGTTGGGTTTTGAAGTCGATTACGACCGGATCATATTCTCTTCTGCTTTTAGGAGCTTACAGGACAAAACACAGGTCATTCCGCTCTCCAAAACAGATTTCGTACACACCAGGTTGACCCATAGCCTCGAGGTTTCGGTGGTAGGACGTTCTTTGGGAAGATTGGTCGGCAAAAAAATCCTGGAAAAATACCCTCACCTGCAGGAAATACACGGTTATCATATGAATGACTTCGGGGCAATTGTCGCCGCGGCTTCTTTGGCACACGATATCGGGAACCCGCCTTTCGGGCACTCGGGTGAAAAAGCCATCGGGGAATATTTTTCCATAGGGAAAGGAAAACAGTTCAAAGACCGCTTAACCGATAAAGAATGGCAGGACCTGATTGATTTTGAAGGAAATGCCAACGGTTTTTCGGTACTTACAGGTTCCCGTCCCGGAGTAGAAGGCGGTTTGCGTGTTACCTACGCCACCCTAGGCGCTTTTATGAAATACCCGAAAGAAAGCCTTCCTAAAAAACCTACTGCGAATATTGCCGATAAGAAATACGGTTTTTTCCAGCAGGATAAAGTGTTTTTTGAAGAAGTAGCCAAAGAATTAGGATTGATTCCGAATAAAACCGGGAATGACATTGGTTTCGAAAGGCATCCCTTAGCCTATTTGGTCGAAGCGGCCGATGATATCTGTTATACCATCATCGATTTTGAAGACGGCATCAACCTGGGTTTGGTTTCAGAAGATTTTGCTTTGGAATACCTGATCAAATTGGTCAAAGACTCCATTGATTCTTCCAAATACAAAGCCCTGACTACAAAAGAAGACAGGATCAGCTATTTGCGAGCCCTGGCCATCGGAAGCCTGATCAATGATGCGGTCAAAGTATTTGTTGAAAACGAAGAGGCCATCCTGCAAGGCAAGTTCCCTTTCGCCTTAACGGACAAAAGCAAGTACAAGGCGCAAATGGACGATATCATTAAGCTAAGTGTTAAAAAAATATACCAAAGCCGCGAAGTCATCGAAAAAGAACTGACCGGATACCAGATCATCAACAACCTGCTGGACAAATTCATTACCGCATATAACAACAAACACGAAGGCACCACATCCAATTTCGATAATTTATTGCTCAAGATCCTGCCCGAAAAACATCATTTGGAAAAAGACGGCCTGTACAACCGTTTGTTGCATATTTGTCATTTCATTTCTATGTTAACCGACGGTAATGCATTACTTTACAACAAGATAATCTCCACAAACAACAGCTAAAAATATAAATGGAAAGTTCTGTTTTTTAGTGCAAAAAAAATTATAACTTTGAGAAAGACCTCTTAAAGCCAGGTTGCTTATGAAAAAAAACATACTTTTTTTGCTGCTGTTTATTAGTCCTTTTGGATTTTCGCAATCTTCATCTGAACTGGTTAAAAACTATCTGGAAACCAATTCCGGAGCATTAAAAACGAGTTCAAATGACCTTTCGGACTGGATTATCAAAAGCGAAGCCAATTCGGCTGCCACAGGAATTACAAGTGTGTATGTAACCCAACGTTATTCCGGGATCGAGATCGTGGGTGCGGTTACCAATTTTTCGGTCAAAAACCAAAAGATAATCAATGTTGGCAATCGTTTTGAAGCCGATCTTTTGCATCGGGTCAATACCGTTATGCCTAAAATAAAATTACCTGATGCTCTTTCAAAAGTATACAAATCCTTAGGCACAGAAAACAAATCCAATCCTGTCCCGCAGAAAACAGGGCCTTTTACCTATAAAATCCCTAACGGCTTATTGCACGAAGACCCTATCAGGGCACAATTGGTCTTGTATCCGGTCAACGAAACCGAAATACGCCTGGCGTGGGATTTTTGTTTTTATTCGCAAGATTACAATCATTTGTGGAGTGTCAAAATCGATGCGGAAAACGGCCAGTTGCTCGATAAGAAAGATTTGGTCCTTCGGTGCCATTTTGAAACCGGCAGCCCTGCAACAACTGCAAGCAACTCCTATTCTTTCACCTCCGGAATGCTTAAAAACCCTACGCTGCTGGAATCTTCGGGATACCGCGTCTTTCCGTACTTTATTGAAAGCCCTGACCATGGCGCAAGGGAGTTGATAAGTGCTCCTTACAACACGACCGCATCCCCTTTCGGCTGGCATGATACAAACGGTATTGACGGTCCTGAATTTACGGTTACCCGAGGAAATAATGCCTGGGCCAAAGAAGACCTGGCCGGGAACGACGAAGGCGGAACCAGCCCTGATGGTGGATCGGGACTGCTTTTTGATTTCCCATATCCGGGGACCAATGTTCCGGCTACCCAATATACCGATGCTGCCACCACGAATTTATTTTACATGTGCAATATCATGCACGATATCCTCTACCAATATGGCTTTACGGAAGCCAATGGCAATTTCCAGCAGAATAATTATGGAAAAGGCGGTGATGGAGACGATGCCGTAATTGCGGATTCCCAAGACGGAAGCGGTTCGAACAATGCCAATTTCACTTCTCCTCCGGACGGTTTTCAGCCAAGGATGCAGATGTTTTTATGGAACAGGCAACCTCCTAAAAAAATAATCACCATAAACGCTCCGGCGGAACTACTGGGAGAATACCAAGCCAATGACAATAATTTCATTCCGGGGCATGCTGATTTGCCTGTTTCCCCGAATGGGATAACCAGCGATTTGGTCTTATATAACGCTGACGATGGCTGTACGGCTGCCGTTAATGCTTCACAACTCAACGGGAAAATAGCCGTTGTCAAAAGAGGGCAATGCAATTTTGTCGTTAAGGTAAAAAATGCACAAGTAGCCGGGGCCATTGCCGTAATCGTTATCAATAATGCAGATGGGGCGTTTATCATGTCCGGAGATGATGCGGAAATTACCATTCCGGCCATAAGCATCACAAAAGCATTGGGCGATCAGCTGCTGGATAAAATGGCTTCAGCGACAGTAAATGTTACATTGAGCATGCCTGTTACCGGTTTTGTCAATTCCGACAGCGACCTGGCCAACGGTGTCATTGCCCATGAATATGCCCACGGTATCTCTTCGCGGCTTACCGGCGGGCCTGCCAATTCTTTTTGCCTGGAAAGTACCGAGCAAATGGGCGAAGGCTGGTCTGATTTTTATGCTTTGATGCTTCAAATGAAAGGTACGGATAATGGTTCTGAGAGAAAAGGATTTGCTACTTTCTTATCCCAGGAACCCGTTGACGGGCAAGGAATCAGGCTGTTTCCGTATTCCACAGACATGACAATTGATCCGCTAACCTACGGAGACACCAATGGAATGACCTTTCAGGATGATGGGCAAACAAAAATCAATGTGCATTCCGTTGGAACGGTCTGGGCCTCGGTTTTATGGGATCTGGCCTGGAAATATGTTGAAAAATACGGGTATGACCCTAACATTTATACCGGGACAGGAGGCAATAATAAAGTATTGCAATTAATTACCGACGCGCTGAAATTACAGCCCTGCAATCCTTCGTTTATCTCCGGAAGGGATGCGATACTATTTGCAGATAAAGAAACGACCGGCGGTGTTGACAATTGCCTGATCTGGGAAGTTTTCGCCAGGCGTGGCTTGGGCCTGAATGCTTCCTGTGGCTTGAATTCGGGTGTGGCGGCCATTAACGACCAGGTGGAAGATTTTACCATGCCTCCAACAGATGACAATTGCACTTCTTACTTAAACAAAGATACAATCATGGTCTTCCCTAATCCGGTGGATGATTTGGTGAATATAACCGTTTACGGCTATTCCGGTGATTTGGACATCCGGATTTTTGACATGAACGGCCGAAGTGTTTACCGGGAAATCGTAAAGAACTTCAAAATAACCCGGACCATTGATTTAGACAGGCTTCAAAGAGGTATTTATGTACTGAAACTTACCGGAAACGATTTGAATTACACTAAAAAACTAATACTGGATTAATTTTTAAGGCTAAGCTTTTTAAATTTCGACAGAAGGCTTTCCATATCAATGCCGCATATTTCCTGCAATTCTTTTACCGAACCATGTTCTATGAAATGATCTGGTATTCCTAATTTTTCTATAGTGACAGAATAGTTGTTTTCCGTGCAAAAGGAAGCCACTAAACTTCCAAATCCGCCTACAACAGTACCATCTTCCGCCGTTAGGATATGCTCATGGTTTTGGCAAATCTCATGGAGGGAATTCTCATCCAGCGGCTTGACGAACGGAAAATGATAGTGCGAAAATAAATTTTGATGTTCTGTTTCGGCCAGCGCATTTATCACATTATTTCCTATGGTTCCAGTAGACAAAACAGCTATTTTAGAACCTTTCCTGAGCATTTTCGCTTTTCCGGTTTCAAGCATGGCAAATGGCTGCTTCCAATCCTGGACTACACCACGCCCACGAGGATAACGGATGGCAATGGGATGCTTAAGTCCTAACTGGGCGGTATACATCATGTTCCGCAATTCGATTTCATTAATGGGAGCACCTACAATCATATTGGGGATGCAGCTTAAATAAGCTATATCAAAAACCCCATGATGCGTGGCGCCATCTTCACCCACAAGTCCTGCCCTGTCCAGGCAGAAGATAACCGGCAAATCCTGGATAGCCACATCGTGGATGACCTGATCGTAAGCTCTTTGCAAAAAAGTAGAATAGACATTACAGAAAACCACCATACCCTGGGTGGCCATACCGGCAGCCAGCGTTACGGCATGCTGCTCGGCGATACCCACATCAAAAGCGCGGTCCGGGAAAGCTTCCATCATGAATTTCATGGAAGAACCCGTAGGCATAGCCGGAGTGATCCCGACAATTTTTGGGTTTTGTTTCGCTAATTCGACCAAAGTCAACCCGAAAACATCCTGGAATTTAGGCGGCAGGTTATCGGAAGAAACCGGGTGTATTTTGCCGGTCAAAGCATCAAACTTACCAGGCGCATGGTATTTTACCTGGTCTTCTTCTGCCAGTTGCAGCCCTTTTCCTTTAGTGGTGATAATATGAAGGAATTTTGGCCCTTTTATCTTTTGCAATCGTTTCAGTTCTGCAATCAAACCGAAAATATCGTGGCCGTCGACTGGTCCGGAATAATCAAAATTCAAGGATTTGATAATGTTGTTGTCTTTTGGGTTCTTGCCTTCTTTGACAGCCGTCAGGTATTCTTTTAAAGCCCCAACACTGGGATCGATGCCAATGGCATTGTCGTTGAGGATAACCAATAAATTGGCATTGGTAACCCCTGCATGATTGAGCCCTTCAAAGGCCATTCCCGATGCAATGGAAGCATCACCAACAACAGCTATGTGCTGCTTATCGGTATCTCCTTTCAGGTTGGAAGCTATTGCCATTCCGAGGGCCGCTGAAATTGCTGTTGACGAATGCCCAACGCCAAAAGTATCGTATTGGCTTTCCTTTCTTTTGGGGAAACCCGAAATGCCGCCCAACTGCCTGTTACTATGGAAAATTTCCCTGCGCCCGGTTAGGATTTTATGCCCGTATGCCTGATGCCCTACGTCCCAAACCAGTAAATCTTCCGGAGTATGGAAAACGTAATGCAAGGCAATGGTCAGTTCTACAACACCTAAACTCGCGCCCAAATGACCTTCTTTTTTGGAAATAATATCGATAATAAAATCACGCAATTCCTGGGCCAGTTGCGGTAATTGCTGTTCCTTTAATTTTTTTAAATCGGCAGGGCTGCTGATATGCTGAAGTAGATTGCTTTCCATTTTTGAATAAAAAGCAAATTTACATTATTAAATCGGAATTATTTATTTTCTGTTTTTGTGGATGGTTTCTTTATAAATTTGACTTCGTCAATTTTTGGTTTAGGAAGCAAAGGCCTTGGAAGGTGTAAAGAATCTCTTTGATCAATGGAAATTTCCCCGACAAGCATATCATCCGGTTGAATCGAATCCTGGGCAATGGTATCATTTACAACCGCAACTTCTCCTAAAGTGCTTCCGTTGGTGTTCCGGCAGCTAAATAATGTACTGCCCATCACAACAAAAAGTGTGAGCAGAAAAGCTTTTCGAAACGGCATCTTCTGTTGTAAAACACTTTGGGGAATTTGCATATTGAATGTATTGACCTGTTCGTTTTTGAAACGCCCGCAAACATTTTTACCTGAATTTTCCGTAAAATATTCCTGGATTTCCGAAGTTTTCATAGTAGTGAAATCGACAACACTTTTTATACAACTCCCGCAAAACCTACCGGTTTGGTCTGGTGTCATAGCATTCCAGTCCTCATGGCAAGGCTTTGGGATGGTTATTTTGAATTTTCCTTCCATAGATTGAATCGTTTAGGTTTCTATAAATAGAGCTAAAATTATGCCAAAATCGTACTTTTACGGCATGGAAAACATTTTCACAGACGAATATTTCATGAAAAAAGCCCTGCAGGAAGCGGATGCTGCTTTTGAAAAAGGCGAAATCCCTGTCGGGGCTGTTGTGGTGATTGACAACAGGGTAATTGCGAGGAGCCATAACCTGACCGAATTGCTGAACGATGTCACAGCACATGCCGAAATGCAGGCCATTACGGCTTCTGCCAATTTTTTGGGCGGCAAATACCTGAAAGATTGCACATTATACGTAACCCTTGAGCCCTGCCAAATGTGTGCGGGTGCTTTGTATTGGAGCCAAATTTCCAAAATTGTGATTGGCGCCCGTGACCCGCAGCGTGGTTATATCAACATGGGAACGCAATTGCATCCGAAAACCGTAGTCGTGACCGGTGTGCTGGAACATGAATGCGGGAATTTGATGAAATTGTTTTTTTTGAATAAAAGGCGCAACTAGCCCCGGTAGCAATGAAAATCCTTTTGAGGAACGAAAAAGATTGTAATGGATAACGGGAAACAGCTCCTAAAAAAAACTGAAACCAATCCAGTTTAAATAAAAAAACCGCCCCAAAAATGGAACGGTTTAAACCTTCATTGGTGTGCAAAAAATAATTTATTATCCTTCGATAACTACTACTTGAGCAGCAACTTTACCTTTTCTTCCTTCTTCTTCTTCGTATGAAACACTGTCTCCTTCGCGTAACTCTTCAGCTTTGATACCTGTAGCGTGAACGAAGATGTCTTTTCCTGTTTCATCGTCTGTAATGAATCCATAACCTTTAGATTCATTAAAAAATTTTACTTTACCTGTGCGCATTCTTTTAATAAAAAATAATTAATAATAGTCAAAGATATACTTTTTTGTTAAACAAACAAGTTTTTGATAAAAAAGTTGAAACGCAACTGTAAACTATTCTGTTTCAGAAGTTAAATAGAAAAGCCGCAACACCTTATATTTATATTATGGCTTGCTGTCTACCTTAATTGACAACTCTTCCAATTGTTTATCGTCTATAACGGATGGCGCATCTATCATTACATCACGTCCGGAATTGTTTTTCGGGAAAGCGATAAAATCACGAATGGTTTCCTGTCCTCCCAAAATAGCCACCAATCTGTCAAGGCCAAAGGCCAAACCTCCATGAGGTGGCGCTCCAAACTGGAAGGCATCCATTAAGAACCCGAATTGGTTCCTGGCTTCTTCTTCAGTGAAACCTAAATATTTGAACATCAATTGCTGTGTTTCCTTATCGTGGATACGGATGGAACCGCCTCCTATTTCATTTCCGTTCAATACCATATCGTAAGCATTGGCGCGGACTTTCCCCGGATCTGTAGGCAGTAAGTGCATGTCTTCAGGTTTCGGTGAAGTGAAAGGATGGTGCATGGCATGGTAACGCCCGCTTTCTTCATCGAATTCCAATAATGGAAAATCCACGACCCAAAGCGGTGCAAATTCTTCCGGTTTCCTCAAGCCTAAACGTGTAGCCAACTCCATTCGAAGGGCGCTTAACTGTGCGCGGGTTTTATCGGCCGGGCCGGAAAGTACAAAAATCATATCGCCTGCTTTCGCACCGGTTGTTTTTGCCCAATTGGACAGGTCGTCCTGATCGTAGAATTTATCTACAGATGATTTATAAGTCCCGTCTTCGTTGCATTTTACATACACCATTCCCGAAGCCCCAACCTGCGGACGCTTCACCCAGTCAATCAGTCCGTCGATTTCTTTCCGGGTATATTCCCCAGCTCCCGGAACGGCAATCCCGACAACTAATTCAGCGGCATTAAAAACCGGGAATTCTTTGTGTTTCGAAAATTGGTTCAGCTCCCCGAATTCCATCCCAAAACGGATATCCGGCTTGTCATTCCCATATGTCCTCATCGCGTGGTCGTAAGTCATCCTTGGGAATTTGGCTACTTCGATACCTTTGATCTCTTTTAATAAATGACGCGTCAGGCCTTCAAAAACATTCAGGATATCTTCCTGTTCCACAAAAGCCATTTCGCAGTCTATCTGTGTAAATTCCGGCTGACGGTCTGCACGCAGGTCTTCATCACGGAAACATTTTACAATCTGGAAATATTTATCCATCCCGCCTACCATCAGCAATTGCTTGAAAGTTTGCGGCGATTGTGGCAAGGCATAAAACTGCCCCGGGTTCATCCTGCTTGGCACCACAAAATCACGGGCGCCTTCCGGTGTCGATTTTATAAGGTAAGGTGTTTCCACTTCACAGAAATCCTTGGCTGAAAGGTAATTCCTAACTTCCTGGGCTACTTTATGGCGAAACAGCAAACTGTTTTTTACCGGGTTCCTGCGGATATCCAGGTAACGGTATTTCATACGGATGTCTTCCCCGCCGTCTGTTTCATCCTCAATAGTAAAAGGTGGTGTAACCGCAGCGTTTAAAACCGTTAATTCCGAAACTAAAATTTCGATATCGCCAGTTGCCATATTAGGGTTTTTAGATTCTCTTTCGATAACCGTTCCTTTCACCTGGATTACAAATTCGCGGCCCAATGACTTTGCCAATTCAAAAACGGCTTTATCTGTCCGGCTTTCATCGAAAATCAATTGCGTAATTCCGTAACGGTCACGCAAATCAACCCAAATCATGAACCCTTTGTCGCGGGTTTTCTGGACCCAGCCCGCAAGAGTAACTTCCTTATTGATATGTGAAATTTTCAGTTCTCCACAATTATGACTTCTGTACATGCTTAAAATTTTAGATTGCTTCTCGGTCGCCCTAATGGACCCGGGTGCAAAAATACTATTTTGTTTCAAGTTATAAGTTGATGAAATAAGGTTTTCTTTCAAAAAAGTCAACGGCCTGGAAATCCCAATGTTAAGTTTTCATCCAATGTTACGAAATTGTTAAGTAAAAGTTTTTTTATTGTAAAAAAAAATATAACTTTGTTATGTTAACATGAAATCTTAAAACCCAAAGCTATGAAAAAGTATATCATTTTAGGAGCATTAGTATTCTCAGGAGTGGTTTTTGCACAGAACATTGAACCAAAATATGAAATTCAGGGAAACTTGGTTAAAGCTACTTATTACTATGACAATGGTCAGATAAAACAGGAAGGCTTTTACAAAGACGGCAAAGTGCACGGAAAATGGATTTCATACAATGAAGTGGGAAGCAAAATCTCTTTGGGAGAATTCACAGATGGTGCAAAAACGGGAAAATGGTTTTTTTGGAACGATAACTCCTTAAATGAAGTGGATTATTCCGATAGCCGTATCGCCGAAGTAAAAAAATGGTCCGCTAAGACCGAAACATTAGTCAACAGAAACTAAGAGGATAGAAAATATCCCAAATCTACCCTTTTCTTACCGGAAAGGTTCTTGATTAATTCACATACATAAAAAAGCCTTCTCGATTGGGAAGGCTTTTTTATTGGCTATTGTTTTGTTTTACAAGGAGTTAAAATAACAACATCTCTGTTTAAAACCGTAAACCCCAAAAACAAAAAAAGCCCAAACAAATGTTTGGGCTTTTGTGCGGATAATAGGACTCGAACCTACACGCCTTGCGGCACCAGATCCTAAGTCTGGCACGTCTACCAATTTCGCCATATCCGCAGAAATTGTGAGTGCAAATATAAGCATATCTTCTAAAAAACAAAGAAAAATTTAAAAAAATATTTTCCCCTTTTTTTGTACATTTGAATTTTATCTAAAATCTGAAATGGAAAATATAAAATCTTACGTTCAAGAAAATAAAGAACGTTTCATAAACGAGCTGATCGATTTATTAAAAATCCCTTCTGTAAGCGCAGACAGTGCTTATTCTCAAGATGTTATCGATACTGCAAATGCAGTAAAGGCAAGCCTTGACAAAGCAGGATGCGATTTTACGGAACTTTGCGAAACTCCGGGCTACCCAATTGTATACGGAGAAAAAATAATTGACAAGAGCCTTCCAACGGTCCTGGTTTACGGACATTATGACGTCCAGCCGGCCGATCCGATGGAATTATGGACCTCTCCTCCTTTCGAACCGGTCATCAAAACAACCGAAATCCATCCTGAAGGAGCGATTTTCGCCCGCGGTGCCTGCGATGATAAGGGACAGATGTACATGCATGTGAAAGCTTTCGAATATATGATCCAGAACAATTGCCTTCCGTGCAATGTCAAATTCATGATTGAAGGAGAAGAAGAAGTTGGATCGAAAAGCTTGGGCTGGTTCGTGGAAAGAAACCAGGAGAAACTGGCTAATGATGTCATCCTGATTTCCGACACCGGGATGATTTCAAACCAGCAACCTTCTATTACTACAGGATTAAGAGGTTTAAGTTATGTGGAAGTGGAAGTAACCGGGCCAAACCGTGACCTGCACTCGGGATTATATGGAGGCGCCGTAGCCAATCCTATCAATATCCTGACAAAAATGATCGCTTCGCTCCATGATGAGAACAACCATATTACCATTCCGGGTTTTTATGATAAAGTGGAAGAGCTTTCCCTGGAAGAAAGAGCAGAAATGGCCAAAGCTCCTTTTTCATTGGACAAATACAAGCAAGCCCTTGATATTGCCGATGTATATGGAGAAGCCGGATATGTGACCAATGAAAGAAATTCTATCCGTCCTACACTGGATGTAAACGGTATTTGGGGCGGTTATACGGGCGAAGGCGCCAAAACCGTAATTGCAAGCAAGGCTTTTGCTAAAATATCGATGCGTTTGGTCCCTAACCAGGACTGGGAAGAAATTACCGCGTTGTTTACCAAGCATTTTGAAAGCATTGCCCCGAAATCGGTAAAAGTGGTCGTAAAACCGCACCACGGAGGACAAGGTTATGTAACACCTATAGACAGCATCGGATACCAGGCAGCCAACAAAGCCTATACGGAAACTTTTGGGGTTCCGGCTATTCCGGTTCGTTCCGGCGGAAGTATTCCTATTGTCGCTTTGTTTGAAAAGGAACTGAAAAGTAAAACCATCTTAATGGGCTTTGGATTGGACAGCGATGCCATCCATTCGCCAAACGAGCATTTCGGGATATTCAATTACTTGAAAGGTATCGAAACCATTCCGTTGTTCTACAAGTATTTTACCGAATTGAGTAAATAACCAAAGCTTGTGAGCAAAAATAAATTTATTACCGAAGTTTTAAAATCAGGAGGAACAATTGGTGCTTTATCGCCAAGTTCCTCTTTTTTGGCAGAAAAAATGCTCAAACCGATTCATTTCAACGAAGCAAAATGCATTGTCGAATTTGGACCGGGGACAGGCGTATTTACCACTAAATTACTGGAAAAAATGAGTCCGGATGCCAAATTACTGGCCTTTGAAATCAATCCGGCTTTTCACGAAGAACTCAAAACCATACAGGACGACCGGCTGATTGTGATTAACGACAGTGCCGAAAAAATCGATCATTACCTCATGCTCCATCGCCTGGAAACAGCAGATTATATTGTTTCTTCGCTGCCTTTTGCCATGATTCCCGATGAAGTGGTCGATGCCATCCTGAAAAACGCATTTGAAGCATTGTCCCTAAAAGGGAAATTCATCCAGTTCCAGTATTCGCTCAACGCGCTTTCAAAATTAAAGGCGATGTATACAAAAGTTAAAATCAATTTTACTTTTTTAAATTTGCCTCCGGCTTTTATTTTCATTTGCAGCAAGTAAAAACAATCCTTTTTTGGCATTACGTTTGACTTTATTTTTTTTAAGTTTACGCTTTCAAAAACAGCAACAATGAAAAAGAATATATTGATTGCCGGCGGCGGGATATCCGGGCTGTACAGTGCCCTGCAACTAAGCCAGCGCGGACACAATGTAACCATTATAGAAGCTGCTCCCGATCATTGGGGCGGAAGGATCGAAACCACCATTTTAGATAAATTTGTAACCGAGTGGGGGCCAATGAGGTTTGAAACCCAGTTGCAGCCCAAATTCGGGAAATTAATAGATGACTTAAAAATCGAACTGATCCCTTTTAACGGGCCCAAAGCGAATCCTTCACCGTTTCCGCAATACGACCTGCCTTTGCAGGAACAAAACCTGGATGCTTTGGCGTTATTGCGAAGAGGTATCTTGCTGATGATGGGCAAATCACCTAACAATCCCATAGATTACGGCTGCCAGAATTGGATAGACAGCTTGACCGAAGAAGATTTCAGGACCATGCGCAAAGAGTCAAAACTCAATGGCAAACTCATGTGGAAAATGGGTTTTTGGAACGCTTTAAGCGAAGATGGAATCTTAACCCACCAGGCACTGATGAAAATTCGGGATACCGGGACTTTTTACCATATGATCCCGGATAACCTCAATGCCATTGAATGGGTCATTTGGTGGTTGCGGGCTTTCAAAACCGAAGGCCAGATTTTAGCTACTATCAAAAAAGGATCGAACGAGATTACCAATCAGATGATCCTCAAACTCCAAAAAAGACCCAATGTCACGATGATTAGCGGTGCAAAACTGGCTGCTTTCAAAAATACTTCTCCTAGCCAGGTGCAGGCCACTTACTTTCATGAAGGAAAGGAGAAAACAATAATCGCAGACCATTTACTATTGGCCTTGCCGCAATATCCGCTGAAACAACTGGCGCCTTCGTTGCCTTATAAAATCAGTTCGCAATTGGACGCAGTCAATGGATTTGCGATGACCAAAGTATTTTTTATCCTCAACCAGCCATGGTGGGAATACGACCAGTCGCCTCAAGCCCGTGCCAATAGGATGCCGACGCGTGAGATCCATTATTTCAGGCGCTCCAAAACCGATGATTTTGATGGATATGGCATGATTTTATTGTATACCGATAAACCTGCGACAGAATTTTGGAATTATTATATCCAGGACAGGAACCAGCACAATTTTGCCGAAATCAATAACAACGATGAGATAAAACAACAATTTGCCAATTTTATGTCTAAGGACGTTTACCGTTCTTTGCAAGGCAATGAAGCGATGACGAGTTCCGGCCTGCATCTGACCAAGGAAGCCTTGTTCAAATATTCGAACATGACCCTGGAACAGATTAATGCCGATATTGAAGCTTCTATCGTTTCTTACGGAATCCGCGACTGGTCCTGCGCACCTTACGGGGCCGGGAACCATTGTTGGCGCCCCGGTGTAAAATCCTGGGAAATCCAGCAAGAATTCAAGGCGTTTGCATTAGACGGTTCAGATCAGAAAAATGTGCATATCATTGGAGAAGCCTATTCGGATTATACCGGGTTTATCGAAGGCGCAATCAATTCTTCCGACTGGGCTTTGGAACTCATCACGGGCGAAAAAATGACCATCGAAATGCAATAATGGAAAATTACCATCCCTTTTCTGTTTGTTTTAATTCTTTTACTATCAATAAATTACAATGCAATTGAAAAAAAATTACAACGATTGCAATTGTAACTTAAAATAAATCAACGTTTTATACTGATTTTGAAAATTTGGCGTTAAATTTGCTTTATCATCAATCAACCCAAAGTGCAACAAGATTGTTTTGAAGCACAGCGGAAAAATCAAAATCAATCATGTTAAAACGTTTTTTCATTCTGTGCTCAGGCGCAGACAAAGACCTCATCGGCACTTGCTCCAATGGAGAGCAAAACAAATATGCCGGGATTGGGGCAACCGTGTTTTTTACTGCAGTAATGGCCTTTATTGCCAGCAGCTATGCGCTGTTTACCGTATTTGACAATCCTTACACTGCTGCATTTTTCGGTATCGTCTGGGGTTTGCTGATCTTCAACCTGGACCGATTTATTGTTTCCACCATCCGGAAACGCGACCGTTTTTGGGGCGAATTCCTACAGGCGACTCCCCGGATCATCCTGGCCATGATTATCGCCGTTGTTATTTCCAAACCTCTGGAAATCAAGATTTTCGAAAAAGAAATCAACACTGTTTTACTCAAAGAGAAGAACAATTTGGCTATGGCCAATAAAAAACAGGTGGCTGATTATTTTAAAAGTGATCTGGATAAAAACAAGGCGGAAATTGACAGTTTGAAATCGGACATCACCAAAAAAGAAAAGGAAGTCAACGACTTATACACCACTTACATTACCGAAGCCGAAGGAACCGCCGGGACCAAAAAACTCGGCAAAGGGCCTGTTTACAAAGAAAAAAGGGAAAAGCACGATGCCCAATTGAAAGCTTTGGACACCCTGCGTTCGGCAAACCTGGCTAAAATTGCAGAAAAAGAGCAAAAAAATAAAACGCTCCAGGCGGATTTGGACAAAAAAGTAACCCAAACCCAGCCGATCATTGATAGTTTTGACGGTTTGATGGCCAGGATCAATGCTTTGAACAAATTGCCGTTATTGCCATCGCTTTTTATCATGTTGTTGTTTTTGGCTATAGAAACTTCTCCGATAATTGCCAAATTGTTATCGCCAAAAGGAGAATTTGATTTTAAACTGGAAGACATTGAGACCGCTCTTAAAGCATCCCTGGCACAAGACAAATACCAACGTGATTTATTGGTGAAAACCAGTGCTTCCATGCATGACAGGGTATACGAAGACATTGCGCAGGATAAGGACCTGTATAATTTACAACGGCGCAAGGCTACGGAATTGCTCGAACTCCAGGCACATAATTTTGTAGAAAAACAAAAAAACGTAATGTAATTTTCAATAAAAAGGGATAAGTTTTTGGCTTATCCCTTTTGTTTTCAATCCGTCGCAGGACAGATTACATATAACTTAAGATTTCTTTCTTAAAGGCATCGTACTCGCCTTGCATAATCAATCCGTTATCCAGGAGTTTTTTATAATTCTGGAGTTTGGCGAACAATTCATCGCTGGACATTTCGCTCATTTTTTTCTCTCCGGCCGGCGTTTCAACAGGAACTTGCTCTATCACAGGCTCAGAGAATGTTGGAAGCGTTGGCATAATTTCTGCAAAATCGGTTACTTCTTCCGTTTCAACTTCTTCAATAACTTCCGGAAGCAATTCAGGTTCAACTGTTTTTACTTCTTCTGTGATTGTTTCTTCCACAACAGGATTTGCAGCTATGGGGTTTGTTAGTGTTGGGTTTTTCAGGGCATCCAGCTGCTCTTTGGCAAACGTATACAATTTCCTCGCCTGGTTTTTTGGGATATAATCAATATTGATGACCAATTCTGTTTGGGTGGAAAAAGAAAATTCGGACCCCAGGATATTTTCCTTTACAAATACCCCGGCGATATCATCCCAATCGTAATCTACAAAATCCATAGACAGGCCAAGGTTTTTGGGCTTGCACATGATGATTCTCTTGTTGGTCACCACGATGCTGTCCGGGAATACCGTAATGGCCGGTTTTTTTTGCACACCGATATAACCCACTTCTTCATTTTTCATCAGTAAAGTCTCCAGTTTAGCCGTAATTTTCTCAATAGCTTTTGGATCCTGATCTTCGTTTAAAAAATTTTTAATATGCTCTTTCATTGTAATTTACAGATTTATTTCGCTTTGTATTTTCTTTGTTAAACTCTTAAATACCAAATCATACGAATGGTCAATTAATTCCTTGACAAAAGTATCAGATATTTCGCGATTTACCGCAACAGTGTTCCAATGAATTTTACTCATATGGTAACCCGGCTGTATATCGTCATATTGTCCCCGCAATTCTTGTGCCCAATCCGGATCGGCTTTTAAATTTAACGCCGGTTTCCCGTTTTCCCACTCTTTTAAAGAGGTCAATGCAAACATTTTGCCGCCAACTTTAAAAACCAGGGTGTCCTCATCGAAGGGAAAATGTTCGGAAACCCCTTTTTTGGACAAACAATACGTATAACAATCTTCCAGATTCATATTTTATTTAGTGTTTGAGTATTTTTCCATCATTTTTTCAGGATGTGCCAAAGGGGTAAACCCGAATTTTTCGTATAAAAAATGCGCATCGGAAGTGGCCAGCCGCCAGATTTTGACCTCTTTGAGGCTTGGTTCTTCCATCATGTTTTTAATCAGGACCGAAGAATAGCCTTTCCCCCGATGTTCTTCAGTTATAAAAACATCCATAAGATAGGCAAAAACCACATAATCGGTAATAACCCTGGCAAAACCAATCTGCTTCCCATCCAGGTAAATCCCAAAACAGACCGAACTGTCAATTGTGACCTGGACTTCTTCCATCGTCCGGCCGGCTGCCCAATAAATATCCTTCAGGAAATGCTGGATGAAAGGCACATCTAACTTATTTTTATCTGTGGAAACAGTAATCATCGGCTTTATTTTTAGTTCACAATCGAATACAGGACAGGCTTACTTGGGCTCGCATCATTTTCAAACGAAGCAATCTGGATGTTTAGTATATAAGAGCCATCCTGAATCGCATCCTCCACAAAAATCATTTCCGTAATCGTGCAATGCATCCGGGCATCGTCATTTAAACGGGCAACATCGGTAACGTTCCAAAACGCTTTATGCGCCAATAACCGGCCTTCGTCATGTTCTTTATCTACGCTTGGCAGGTCAATGAGCAAATGCTGGATGCCTTTTTCGCGGATAAAAACGGCTGCGGCTTCTTCCAGGTAAGGCGGATTGGTGTTCGAGTATTTCCTTGACAATTTTTCTTTTTCATTGGGCAACGTCCTGATTACAATAGCTTGTGGCGTTTTATCATGCAGTGCCTTTTCCAGTTGGTTTTTAGTAATGACACAATCTTCGCCGTGTATTTCAGGTTTTACCGAGAGTAATTCGGCGGTAAAAACAAATTGTTTCAGGCATTGGTTGATGCTGTAAAAGTCGCGCGTAATGTGCCCCAGGCATTCCGTGTGGGTTCCATGCCCGTGCGGGTTGAAGAAAATATTGTTGAAATTTGTCGAAGAACTGCCTTCCGAAACTTTTCCTACCCAATCCCCGAAACGGACAGGTTCGATTACGGGTTTGTCTATGTACCAGGCGATCGGGTTCTGGTCTGTGGCGGTTAATGGGATAGAAATGTCGATAGGTTTCGACAAATCGATTTCGTAGGTTTTATTTTGATGGGTTATGATTGCCTTCACTTTGAAAAATATTTATTCCAAATTTAGCCAAAACAAGTCAGATGCAATTCCATCGCTGAAAAATTTTCCTTTTTTTGTCGTACGCAAAATACCGTTTTCCAAAATGAGTTGGCCCGCATCCAGGTACCGCTGTGCGTTTTGAAGAAGATAATCATGGTATTTTTGCCCGAAATCCTCCCGGATACGCAATAACGAAACGCCCCAAACTGTTCGCAGGCCGGTCATGACATATTCGTTGTAACGGTCGGTTTGTGTTAATGTTTCGGTTTCCTGCGGTAGTTTCCCTTCGGTTAAAGAATGAATGTAAACGGTATTGTTCGCGATATTCCAGCTTCGGTTTTTGCCGTCATAACTATGTGCAGAAGGGCCTATCCCTATGTATTTTTTGCCCAGCCAATAGGCCGAATTGTTCCGGGAAAAATAGTTTTCCTTCCCAAAATTAGACAATTCATAATGCACGAACCCATTCGCTTGCAGGATATCCACCAAAAGTAAAAATTGCTGGTGCGCTATTTCGTCATCCGGTTGCGGGATGATTCCCTGTTTGATAAATTTCTGTAAGGCGGTTTTCGGTTCGACGGTCAAAGCATAACTCGAGATATGCGGGATGTTCAGATCCAACAGTACCTGGATGTTTTCAAGCCAGCGTTCATTGGTCAAACCGGGAATCCCATAAATCAGGTCTGCGGTGATGTTATCAAAATATTTTGTCGCGATTTCCAGGCATTTCCTGGCTTCCGAAGCATTATGGGCACGGTTCATCAGTTGCAGGTCTTCCTCAAAAAAAGACTGGATGCCTATACTTAAACGGTTGATTTTATTTTCCGCCAATGCAATAATCCGCTCTTCCGATAAATCATCCGGGTTGGCTTCTACTGTAATTTCCGGGTTTTCCGAGACCGTATAATTTTCATAAACGGCATCGATAAGCATTTTTAAATCACTAATATCCAAGACACTAGGTGTCCCGCCGCCAAAATAAATAGTTTCGACACTATCGTGGGCAAACTCTTCTTTGCGTAAACGGATTTCTTCGGCCAATGCCGCCACCATCTGGTCTTTCTTCTTCATTGAAGTAGAAAAATGGAAGTCGCAATAATGGCACGCCTGCCTGCAAAAAGGGATATGGATGTAGATTCCGCTCATTTTAGTTTGCTGTCACAATCACAGTTAACAATCCTGAAACTGAAAACCGGGACTGGAAATTATTTTTTGATTCGTTCTTCATTCTGTTTTACAAAAGCATCCCAGCCGGAATAACTCTTGCTGCCCACTACTTTCCCGGAATTGAAAAAATGGCAGACTGCCGCCGCCAATCCATCGGTACTATCCAGGTTTTTGGGCAATTCTTTGAGCCCGAGCAATTGCTGGAGCATTTTGGCCACCTGTTCCTTGCTCGCATTTCCATTGCCGGTGATGGCCATTTTTATTTTTTTGGGTTCATATTCCGTAATAGGGATCTGACGCGACAGTCCGGCCGCCATAGCCACACCCTGGGCACGCCCTAATTTGAGCATCGACTGTACGTTTTTGCCAAAAAAAGGAGCTTCAATGGCAATTTCGTCAGGATGATGGGTTTCGATAAGCTCAATGGTCCGTTCGAAAATGATTCTTAATTTAGTATAATGGTCATCGTATTTGGACAACTGCAATTCATTTAGCTGCAGGAATTCCATTTTTTTGTTGATGACTTTTATCAAACCAAACCCCATTATTGTGGTTCCGGGGTCAATACCTAATATGATGCGTTCGTTTGCCAATTTTAATTTGTTATTTTGCACAGATGATTCCTGTATCCCACAAAGCTAAACAATTCCTTGTTCTTGCCGTCAAACTTTTGATTGTAGGCGCGGCTTTTTATTTTATTTACCATCAGTTGGCCCGTAATGAAAAGCTGGACTGGGAAAAATTCACAGCGCTTTTGCAGGCAAAATTATCATTTTGGAACCTATCTTTGGTTTTATCCTTGTCTTTTTTAAATCGTTTCCTGGAAATTTTAAAATGGCAGAACCTGGTTACCGTACTAAAGCGGATTTCTCTCGGAGTGGCCGCAAAACAGGTCTTGGGATCTTTGACAGCCGGTTTGTTTACGCCAAACGGCATAGGGGAATTTGCCGGAAAAGCCCTGTTCTTTGAAAAAAGCAATACTAAAAAAATCATTTTCCTGAACCTGGTAGGCAACGGGATCCAGATGGTGCTTACTGTTGTTTTCGGGATTTTCGGATTGTTGTATTTCAATACTGTTTTTGAGGTGATTACCCCAAAAGCCGTCATAAGCCTTTTTATTGTAGTGATTATGATATTATGCCTGCTTTTTTTCGTTAAAAAACTGACGGTCAAAGGATATTCCCTCGAAAAGCTGATCCGTAAAATCAATGAAATCCCAAAAGCGATCCATCGGAAAAACATACTGTTGGGCATAGGGCGTTACCTGGCTTTTTCGCACCAATATTATATTTTGTTTTTGTTTTTTGGTGTTGACAGCCCGTATTTCTTGCTGATGGCCGCCATTACGAGCGTGTATTTTGTGGCTTCCTCCTTACCCACTTTCCAGTTTTTGGATTTTGCCGTAAAAGGAAGTGTCGCCGTTTATTTTTTCGGATTGATGGGCATAAACGAATGGATTGTAGTTTTCATCAGTACGCTGATGTGGTTTTTGAATACTGTTGTGCCTTCCGTCATTGGAAGTTATTTTGTCTTAAATTATAAAGCGCCATGGAACCCGTAGCACTAGTCTTTAGCATTCTTTTTGCCCTTTATGCCATCGCTATTGGTTTGCTGATTTATGGTTTCGAAAAAGTGAAAGGATTTGAGGTAAATTTTTCAGTGCCGAAGACCGCCTTTTCCATTATCATAGCTTTTCGGAACGAAGAATCTCACCTGCCGGATTTGCTGAAATCCTTGTCAAGACTCAATTACCCAAAGGATTTATTCGAAATTATCCTGGTTGATGATCATTCGGACGATAGCTCCATCGACGTCATCAGCCATTGGCAAAAGGAAAATCCCGATTTTGCCCTGGCCGTTTTACAAAACCGGAGGATTTCCAATTCCCCTAAAAAAGATGCCATTACTACGGCCATTTCAGCCGCAAAATACGATTGGGTGATTACGACCGATGCAGATTGTGAAGTCAGGGAAAACTGGCTTTCAGTGATGGACGGCTATATTGGGAACAATCCGGTCGAAATGATAGCCGGCCCGGTCAATTTTCCTGCAAACGGTTCTTTCCTTTCTCATTTCCAACAGATGGACATGCTGAGCCTACAGGGCGCAACTATTGGGAGTTTCGGGCTTAATAACGCTTTTATGTGCAATGGAGCCAACTTTGCCTATACCAAACAGTTATTCCGTAAATTAAGCGGTTTTGATGGTAATGCCCACATTTCGAGCGGGGACGATGTTTTTTTACTGCAAAAAGCAATGGCTTCATTCCCTCAAAAAGTAGGATACCTCAAATCCCGGCAAGCCATAGTGACGACCAAAACCGAAGGAAGCTGGCCTGCGTTGTTCCGGCAGCGGGTGCGTTGGGCTTCTAAGGCAACGGCTTACCAGTCGGGCTTTTCCAAAGGATTGGCCAGTATTGTTTTTATGGCTAATTTGAGTATTGTTTGCGCAGGTCTTTTTACTGTATTGGGTTGGATGGACTGGCGATTGTTATTGGTTTTGTTTTCGGTCAAATTTACCTTCGATTCTATCTTGATGTATAAAACCAACCAATTACTCGGAATGTGTATGTATTCTGTAGTGTTGAGCAGTTTGGCCTATCCTTTTTTCAGTACGGCGGTTGCTTTGTATTCTTTAGTGGGGAATTTTGAATGGAAGGGCAGGAAGTTCAAGTCCTAGCCCAGGTTGCAACGGAAATCCTTTTTGTTTTTCCTTTAAAAACAAAAAGATTGCAGTGGAAGACTGGAAACAGCTCCTGAAATTTATTCCGATTTTAATATTACCGGTAAAATAAATTGTGATTTGACTTTGATGCCACGCTTTATTGCCGGTTCCACTACCGGGAAATCCTTGAGCCTCACCTGCATGATGCTGTCTATTTTTTCTGTGTCGTAGATTTTGCTGCTTTTAGGGAAATACGGCTCGAATTTGAGTTTGGCATCAGGAAAGACGGTTACTTTGACCTGAATGGTGTCCAGGTTCGGGTATAAGATCTTGAGCGTATCTGTGGCTAGTTTTTCCTGTATGGTTTGGGTCAGGTAATCGAAAAAGCACTGTTTGCGGGCTTCTTTGTCCTGGATTGAATCGCAGCTGTACAACGTGGGGAATTCATCTACCTGGGACCAGTTTATTTTTTGCAGTTCCTCCTGGAGCAGCTCTTCTTTTGCCGGGACATTTTTCTCAAAATACTGACAGCCCTGGAAAGCGATTATCAAAAGGAAGAATGCGATGGTGTTTTTCATGTACAATCAGGAGATAAATTGTTCTTATTCTGCGGAAATGCTTATTTTTAATATCAAAAATACTAAAAAAATAGTTATGGATACATTATTGTTGATTCTAGGGTTTGTTTGTGTCGTGGCCGGTATTTTCGGGAGTTTCCTGCCTGTGCTGCCCGGCCCGAGCATTAGTTGGGTGGGTTTGCTTTTGTTATACCTGACCGATGCCGTCCCCAACAATTACTGGGTCCTTGGGATTACTTTGCTGGTTACTGTACTCATTACTGTTTTGGATTATATGATCCCGGCCAAGGGAACCCGAAAATTCGGCGGCAGTTCGTATGGGGTTTGGGGCACTAATATCGGATTGGTCGTGGGGCTTTTTGTTCCAATCCCTTTCGGTTTTGTCATAGGAGCGTTTCTTGGGGCTTTCGTGGGCGAAATGATCTACGACTCACAAGACCAAAAAAGAGCGCTGAAAGCCGCCACAGGATCGTTTTTAGGCTTCCTTGCCTCTACCTTTATGAAATTCCTGGTTTGCATGCTGTTTTTAGGGACTTTCATTTATGTGGGCTGGAGTTACAGGGCATTGCTTTTTTAATTGCCTTTGCAAAAAACCAAACTTCCTTAAATCAAAAAAGCCCTCCATAAAATGGAAAGCTTTTCATTGGTCTAACTACTAAACCACCCATTTCTGGGTTAAACAACACAACTACTCTTAGATATCTTTAATTGGGAAAACCCGAAAGTATCTTTAGGATACTTTATTGGGCAAAAAAGCACTTTGTTTCCAAAGTGCTTTCCCAATTTTAGCGGTCTGGACGGGACTCGAACCCGCGACCCCATGCGTGACAGGCATGTATTCTAACCAACTGAACTACCAAACCATTGCTTAATTGCGGTTGCAAATATACAACCATTTTTAACTTCTACAAGTGTTTTTCAAAATATTTTGAAATTTTTTTTCATCGAATTATCCAAACTTTTGTTTTTCAATTAAATAGGTCGTCATAATTTTTTCAAATTTTTCATCAACAGAGACCGGAACGTACTTGATTTTATAAAGCGCACAGGTATTTGCTACCTTGGTAAAGTATTCCTGGACTACTTTTTCGTAGTCGGTTTTGACATTTTCGGCAAATAAATTGACCTGTTCGCCTGTTTCGAGATCGATAAATTTGCGTGGCGCGTTGTCAAAATTGAAATTGAACTCGGTTTTTTTATCAATCACATGGAACAAAACCACTTTATGTTTGTTGTGTTTGAGATGCTGCAGGGCTTTGAACAAACGCTCGTCATCTTCTCCCTGGAACATATCGGTAAAAAGGACAATCATGGAACGCCTGTGCATTTTCTCGGCTATCTGGTGCAAATAAGTGATGGTATCCGTTTGTTTGGCGGCTTTTGGGGTTTGCAGCACGTTTTCGAGGATATTGAGCAGCATCCTGTGGTGCCTGTCGCTTCCTTTTTCAGGAGCATAGTATTCGTACGTATCGGAATAGATGCTCAGGCCGACCGCATCCCGCTGCTTTTTCAAAAGATTCATCAAGACAGCCGAAGCCAGGACGGAAAACCCAATTTTGTTCTCATAGAAGAACTGGCCCTCCTTAAGCGCCGGATAATGCATCGAGGAGGAGTTATCAATGATAAGATGGCAACGGAGGTTGGTTTCTTCCTCGAAGCGCTTGGTATACAAACGGTCTGTTTTGGCGAATAGTTTCCAGTCGATGTGCTTGGTGCTTTCGCCGGCATTGTACACTTTGTGCTCCGCGAATTCGGCAGAGAAACCATGGAAAGGGCTTTTGTGCATCCCTGAGATGAAACCCTCCACGATTTGGTTGGCCAGGAGCTCAAGATGCGCAAAGCTGGATATTTTGGCAATTTGATTGTCGATATTCATACTCAAAGATAATTTGAAAAATTGAAAATCAAGTTGATTTGAAGATGATTTTTGAGTTTGCAGTTTGCAGTGGCGGTTTGCAGCCCGGATAGCAGCGGCATCCTTTTGTTTTTTTCTTTAAAAAACAAAAGATAAAGCGGATAGCCGGAATTGCTGCCCTGAAAAACAGTATTGGGGTTGCAGTGTCAGTTTACAGTAGCAGTTAGCAGGCTCGTGATTGCAAAAGAGCTTCTGCGAAAGTATGCGCAATAAAAAAGCCCGGCTTCCGCCAGGCTTTGTCTTTTATAGTCTGATGTACAGATTATAGCAATGCGTCGATCGCTTCAGTATAGGTGTTTTTTGGAGCTACTCCTACCTGGCGGCCTACTACTTCCCCGTTCTGGAATACCAAAACCGTAGGAATGTTACGCACACCGTATTTAGCGGCAAATTCCTGGTTTGCATCTACATCTACCTTTCCTACAACTGCTTTTCCTTCGTATTCTGAAGAAATTTCATCAATGATCGGGCCTACCATTCTACATGGTCCGCACCATGCTGCCCAAAAATCTACTAATACCGGTTTATCTGATTTTAATACCAACTCTTCAAAAGTTGCATCTGTTATTGCTTGTGCCATTTTTAAATTTCTTTAATTAATTGTTGAACAAAAGTAGGTTTTTATTTTGAATTGATTGCCGATTGAAAATCAGTTTTAGCTATCTGCAGATTGTTTTTTCTTATGAGCTTCTTCCCATAAAAAAAGACCGCCCTGACAGGCGGCCTTTTCGTGTATGGAGTATTGTGATTACAACGTGTATTTAAGTCCTAATGTCAAACCTAATCCGCTGATTCCTACGTAAGAACTGATGTCATCAGTAGCTTTGCCAGTATCAAAATTAGCGGCATTGGTTACTTTACTGTTGGAAGAAGTAGTCAATTGCTCTACATAGTTCACGTGGCTCGCTGAGTAAGAAGCATCCGGACGGAAAGCTGTTGGTGTGTATAATCTATCTACACCGTTTTCTTCGTATACTTCCGTTTCCTTGGATTTCCCGTGAACGGTGAAGTTACGGTATTCGATTTCACCAAAAATAGAGATGTGCTCCCCTAATTTGTAAGAAGTTCCGATGGCTGCCATAAATCCTACGGTTGGTTCCGGTTTTACCACGTCTTTAGCGTAAGCGTGTGTTGTCCCGGCCGGGTTGGTGTAGGTACGGTTGGTTTCGATAGTCAGGTCTCCGTGGATAGGAACGATTACCCCTACTTTAGTGTAAGGTTCAAAGTGATGCACTTCCCCTAAAAACAAAACCAAAGCAGGTGATAAATCAAGGGCTTTGATTTTTCCCTTTGCGTTACCGTCAACAAAAGTTGGTCCGGCTCCTACTAACCTGTGAGTCGTCTGTACCATTGTTTTGCTCTCTCCTGAGAAATAATTCACACCTAATTCAACACCTAAACGGGTTGTAAAACGGTAACCTGCCGTTAGGCTTGAACGGAATCCTTCTCCGAAAGAACCGTGGTTGGTTTCTCTTGAAATTAGAGTGGTACCATCTGCAGCGTATACGTCTGTGTTTGGCAATTGGCCACTAACGATTGGGAATTCTGTAGCGGCTGTCTGGATGAAGTAAGAACCTCCTAATTTGAAATACCAGCTTTCGTTTTTTTCTACTTTCTCTTCCTGAGTTTGCGTGGTAACTGTTGTTTCCTGGGTTTGTGCTACGGCAGTCATAGTACAAGCCATAAATCCTAATAAAAATAATTTGTTTTTCATTCGTTTAATGGGGCTTTATTAATTTTTTGCAAAAGTAAAAAACATCGGCCAAGAATCATAACCGGGCTTGCTTTCCCATAAACATAAATAATTAAAAACCTAATCGAATTGGAATTAAATTCGATTAGGTTTTTGCTGTAATCTATTCAGGATAATTTGATTAAATCTATCTTTTAGGCTTGGCGTTTTCAAGAACGGCCGCTCCTCTTGCCTGTGCTTTTGCAGGTGCTGATTTGCCAAATTCCAACGATCTTCCGTTCCACCACATGGCTTTTGCAGCGTCTTTGGAATCTTCGTCAATAGACAAGACACTGTCCAGGTTCCTATCGAAATCTTTGGCAAGGACTTCTTTAGGCACTTCGGTAGATGTGGCATTGTTTTTTTCGGCAACGGCAATCCAGTAGAACGAAACTGTTGAAGTTCCTCCTTTATTTTCCTTAACTGTAAATCCATCTGCAGAAACGGACGCTACATACACGCCGTTTGTTTCTCCCATTGGGGAAACCGTTACAATAACCGGTTTGTCTTTTGAGGCCAGGCCGGCAAAATTCTTATCGAATGCAATCCTGGCGACACCGTTTACCAATTCTCCGGTTCCTTTTGTAGTAACATCTACAGTAGTGGAAGTCGAGGCATAAGTGGCGATTTTTTCACCGCTGCCATTGTCATTTACTACGGCATAGGCTTTGTTGGTAATGGCTGTACCGTCTGTGTAGGATCCGAAACGGCCTCCTTTGGTAATCAATCCATATTGGTCTCCTTTGATGTGCCCTCCTAAAAACTCTCCTTCGATCCCGATACCTATTTGGCTGGATTCCTCTGTTTGGGAACTTCTGGAAGTACTGTTTTGATAAGCAGCATTCCCTAACACTGCATACAATGTTCCGGTACTTCTTCTGTACCCTAACATACCATAGGTTCCTGAACTATTGATGATCCCGATAACGCCTCCTACCTGGTTCCCGGCATTGTTAAGCGCCTGGCCTTTGATACCGAAAGAGAAAATACTGTTCCCGTTTGCTGCTCCTAACTGACCATTAACCGCTGAATTGGCATCGGTTAAAGTAGTCCCGGCAGTTGCACAAAAAGTAATCCCACGGAGACCCGTACCGGAACTTGCCGTACCGAAATATTCTCCCTGCACCGCTCCGAATGTGGTTGTACCCGAACTAATCGAGCCATAGACACCGCTTCCGTTATTGGCAGAATAACCATTGATCGCGTACGCACTGGTAGTACTTGAAGTTACGGTAAGCTGATCGCTTGCTGCCGGAGCGGTATTGTTTATACTCACCCTACCGCCATTTAAGATCTTCATCCTTTCGTCAAAATGAGGCGAAGCGGCTTTTCCTGTTGAAAATATGATCGATTTGGTATTGTTGGCATTGGCGATATACATGTCCTGGCCGCTTCCCATAAAAGTTACATCATTGGCAGCACCAATATTATAAGTTGCCGGAAAATTGAATGTGGAGTTATTGATTCCCATCCAGGCAAACCCTGAGGTATTGGTCCCATTATCGGCAGTGGCGGCATAACCACTTTGTGCATGGGTACCTGTACTGGTATTTTGAATATTGTACTGTAAAAAATCATTGATGCTTCCTGTTGCATTTACCACACTGTTTACTACCGTTGTTGAGGCAGCTACATCAAGTTTTGCTGCTGGCGCTGCGGTACCGATGCCAAAATTTCCGGCGCTGGTTACCCTTGTCTTTTCGGTATTGTTGGTTTTGGTAACATAATCGACAGCATCAGTCGTACCAACAAAATTAGTCCCTGCAACCGTTCCGGCATTTCCGGTTAACGTCCAATCGGCATTGGCGCCGGTTACCACGGGAATCCAGGCGGATCCATTCCAGTAATAAAAGCCAGGCGTTACCTGGTTAGGCCCTACGGCCGATGTAAATGTATTATAAACAAGTTCTGATGTAGTGGGTGTAGCAACAGTTGCAACATTGGTAGCCGCCAAAGCAATTCGGGGAATCAAAAGACCATCAGTAGTAGAAGTCACATCCAATGATCCCTGAGGTGTGGTTGTACCGATACCAAAGTTACCAGCACTGGTTACCCTTGTTCTTTCTGTATTGTTGGTTTTGGTCACGTAATCAACAGCATCGGTCGTACCGACAAAATTGGTGCCGGCAACTGTTCCGGCGTTTCCTGTTAACGTCCAATCGGAATTGGCGCCCGTAACAACCGGTATCCATGCGGATCCATTCCAGTAATAAAAGCCAGGGGTTACCTGGTTAGGCCCTACGGCTGATGTAAATGTATTGTACACCAACTCAGAAGTGGTGGGTGTGGCAACAGTAGCGACATTGGTAGCCGCTAAAGCGATTCGGGGAATCAAAAGACCATCAGTAGTAGAGGTAACATCTAATGACCCTTGCGGAGTTGAAGTCCCGATACCGAAATTACCGGCACTGGTCACTCTTGTTTTTTCGGTATTATTGGTTTTGGTCACAAAATCGACAGCATCGGTCGTACCAACAAAATTAGTTCCTGCAACCGTTCCGGCATTACCGGTTTGTTTCCAGTCGGAATTGCTTCCCGAGGAAATGACAGCTACCCATGACGTTCCATCCCAGTAATAAAAGCCCGGGGTTACCTGATTGGGTCCTACGGCAGATGTAAAAGTATTGTACACCAGCTCGGAAGTGGTTGGTGTGGCAATTGTCGCAACATTTGTAGCGGACAATGCTATACGGGGAATCAAAAGACCATCCGTAGTAGAGGTTACATCAAGGGCTCCCTGCGGGGTAGTTGTGCCTACGCCTACCTGGGCATTCCCATTAACAAATCCTAAAAAAACAAAGGATACTAAAAAAAAGAGCGTTCGTGCGGTAAATTTTACTGTCATAATATCTTATTTTAATAAAAAGACAAGTTAATTCTTATTAAAATAAATAAGGCAAGGAAAAACCTTACCTTATGTTAATTTAGTTACTCAATAACAGCAACTTACGAACTATAGAGATTTCTAATTCAATTTAAAATTCAATTGCATTTTTTCCAGTTCCAGCAGTAATTCGGTTGAGATTTTGATTTTCAGCTTGCGGCTGTTCATCGAAATCCGGTTCACGATCCTGGTTTCTTCCACTTCTGCAGGCATAGCGGCTGACTGGTTTTCGGATTCGGAAATGTCCCCATTTTCATCCAAGATAATCTCATCTATTTCAAGGGCTGGAGTTTCAACTTGCCTTTTGACGCTTTCGAGTTCCATTACTTCAAAAGTAACTGTATTATCACCGGCGTTGGATTGAAAGACACTGTTAAGCCTTGAGATCATTTCTTCCCGTAAATCTTTAATATCCAAGTGGATAATCAGCTTTTTGGCAAAAGTCCCCAAAACATCCTGCAGGGACTGGATTTGTAAAAATTGTATCCTCGGATCTGATTTTTTTCCTGTTTCCCTGTTTACCCAGCCTTCTTTTACATTGACTTTGATAAAAACGAAATGGTTCTGGACTAAAAAATGCCTGAATTTCAGGTATTCCTCATCAAAAATCCTGAATTCGTAACTTTCATCATAGCCTTCCAGCAGAAAAGTCGCCCAGCCTTTACCGTTCTTGGCCGTCCGATGCTGCACATTGGTCACGATCCCTCCAAAAGCAAGGTTTTTGCCTACATATTGTTCAAGGCTTTTTAACGATTCCAATTTAGTATTGCAGAAATATTTCATTTCAAATTTATAATCGTCCAGAGGATGGCCCGAAATATAAATCCCTACCACTTCCTTCTCTTTGGCCAGTTTTTCCATTGTATTCCATTCTTCGCACGGCGGTACGACCGGCTCGGCAATTTGTACTTCAGAAGCATCTCCGAATAAACTTACCTGAGAGGAATTCTCGTTTTCCTGGAATTTCGAACCATACCGCATCGCTTTTTCCAAAAAAGTAATATTGTCACCGTCCGTATGGAAATATTGGGCACGATGGGTATTCTCAAAACAATCCAAACCGCCGGCAAGCGCCAGGTTTTCAAAGGCTTTTTTATTGGCGGCCCGCAAGTCAATACGTTTGGCCAGGTCGAAAATGGATTTGTATTTTCCGTCTTTCCTGTTTTCGACAATAGTATTTACAGCTCCGTTCCCGACGCCTTTTACAGCTCCGATCCCGAAACGGACCGCATATTCTTCATTTACCGTAAATTTATAAAACGACTCGTTCACATCTGGTCCTAAAACCTGTAGCCCCATACGTTTGCATTCTTCCATAAAGAACGAAACCTGCTTGATATCGCTCATATTATTAGAGAGTACCGCTGCCATATATTCCGCGGGGTAATTCGCTTTCAGGTAGGCCGTCTGATAGGCAATCCAAGCATAACAAGTAGAGTGGGACTTATTGAAAGCATACTCCGCAAAGGCTTCCCAGTCTTTCCATATTTTTTCGAGTTTTTCTTCCGAATGGCCTTTGGCAGCAGCCTGGCTTACGAATTTAGGTTTCATTTTATCCAGGACGTCCCGTTGTTTTTTTCCCATCGCTTTACGCAGGACATCGGCATCACCTTTGGAGAAATCGGCCAGTTTCTGGGACAGAAGCATCACCTGCTCCTGATACACGGTAATCCCGTAGGTGTCTTTCAATAAATCTTCGCAGGCTTCCAGGTCATATTCAATAGGTTCCTCTCCGTTTTTCCGTTTGATGAAACTAGGGATATAGGCAATCGGCCCGGGGCGGTATAAGGCATTCATCGCAATCAGGTCATTGAAAACCGTGGGTTTAAGCTCCTTCATGTACTTCTGCATCCCGGCACTTTCATACTGGAATATCCCTACGGTTTCGCCCCGCTGGAAAAGCTCAAAAGTCTTAAGGTCATCAATTGGGAAAGCATCCGGATCCAGGACTTTCCCGGTCCTGTATTTGATCAGTTTTACGGTATCTTTAATTAAGGTGAGGGTCTTCAGACCCAAAAAGTCCATTTTTAACAATCCGGCACTTTCGGCAACAGAGTTATCAAATTGGGTAACATATAAGTCCGAATCCTTTGCTGTTGTAACGGGCACGAAATTCGTAATATCGCTTGGCGTGATGATAACCCCGCAGGCATGGATCCCCGTATTTCGGAGGTTTCCTTCCAGGATTTGAGCCTGTTGGATGGTTTCCCCACTTAAATCGGTATCTTTTGAAAGCTCTATCAATTCTTTCATCCTGTCGAAATCTTCCGGGCGCAGGGCCTTTCTGACTTCTGCCTCGGAATCTTTCATGAAACGGGCCAGGCTCCATTTTGCCGGAAGCATCCCAGGCAATAATTTGGCGATTTTATCGGCTTCAAAAAGCGGCAGGTCCAAAACCCTTGCCGTGTCACGAATAGCTGATTTTGCCGCCATGGTCCCGTACGTAATGATCTGGGCCACTTGTTTGGAACCGTATTTTTCAATTACATAATCCATAACGCGGCTTCTTCCTTCGTCATCAAAATCGATATCGATATCGGGTAATGATACACGGTCCGGATTCAGGAAACGCTCAAAAAGCAGGTTATACATGAGCGGGTCAATGTTCGTAATCCCCAAACAATAGGCCACTACCGATCCTGCAGCGGATCCCCGCCCGGGCCCAACGGAAACGTCCATTTTACGGGCTTCGGCAATAAAATCCTGGACAATAAGGAAATACCCGGGATAACCCGAATTTTCAATGGTGAGCAATTCGAAATCGATTCGTTCCTCAATTTCTTCAGTGATTTCTGTATACCTTCTTTTGGCGCCTTCATAGGTTAGATAGCGCAAATATTTATTTTCCCCTCGTTTTCCTTCATCGGCTTTGTCTTCTTCAACCAGGAATTCATCCGGAATTTCAAACTTTGGAAGCAAAACGTCCCGGTAAAGGGAATAAATTTCAATTTTATCTACAATTTCCTGGATGTTGATAATGGCTTCCGGCAGATCCGAAAAGACATTTTTCATTTCGGCATCCGATTTGAAATAATATTCCTGGTTAGGCAAACCGAAGCGGTAACCTCGGCCACGGCCAATTGGCGTAGCTTGTTTTTCCCCTTCTTTTACACATAATAAAATATCGTGCGCATTGGCATCTTCCTTGGAAATGTAAAAGGTATTGTTGGTTGCGATAAGCTTTACATCGTGTTTCCTGGCGAAAGAAATAAGGGTCTGGTTGACGCGGTTCTCATCTTCCTGGTTATGGCGCATGAGTTCAATATAGAAATCATCCCCAAATTGTGATTTCCACCAAAGCAACGCTTCTTCAGCCTGGTTTTCACCGATATTTAAAATCTTGCTCGGGATTTCTCCGTAGAGGTTTCCGGACAAGACCATTACATCTTCTTTGTATTGTTCGATTATTTTCCGATCGATCCTTGGCACATAATAAAAACCTTCGGTGTAAGCGATAGAAGACATTTTGGCCAGGTTATGGTAGCCTTTTTTATTTTTGGCCAGGAAAACAACCTGGTAACCGTTGTCTTTTTTGGTTTTGTCCTTATGGTCGTCACATACGAAAAATTCGCAGCCGACAATCGGTTTCATCTCCACTTCAGTGGGTTCTTCACCGTTTTCTATGGCGGCAGCGTTTTTAGACGCGGCAGCTTTGTTATGGTTGAGCACATCACGCACAAAATGGAAAGCTCCCATTAAGTTGGCATGGTCGGTCATGGCCACGGCCGGCATTTTATTTTTGGCAGCTGCCGAAACCAAATTAGCAATGGAAATGGTTGATTGCAATACCGAAAACTGCGTATGGTTATGCAGGTGCACAAAAGTAGCGGCTTCCAGATCCTGTTGGTGCGCTTCGGAAATAGGCGTTTTTGTATCAACCTTTTCAACTTGCTGCAATCGCTTCCTGATGTCATCCGAAGCCGATTTCAGGTTGATGTGCTTTAATCCGATCAGCTGGATTTCGGTTGTATTATTCTCTTGGAAATCACGGAAATACTCTGCGGGAACGTCAAGTTCTTCTTTGGTAAAAACCTCTCTTTTTACCAATTCCAGGAAACAGCGTGTGGTGGCCTCAACGTCGGCGGTAGCGTTGTGCGCTTCCGAAAACGGGACACCGAAAAGGTATTGATGGAGTTCGGTCAGTGTTGGCAATTTGAATTTACCGCCACGGCCTCCGGGCAATTTCAGCAATTCCGCAGTGACTTCGGTACAGGTATCGAGCACGGGCATTTTTACCATATCCGACCCGACATTCATTCGATGGAATTCACATCCCATGATATTGACGTCAAAACCTACATTCTGTCCGACAATAAATTTTGTCTTGGAAAGTGCAATGTTGAATTTTTCGAGTACTTCCTGCAACGGAACTCCTTGTTCCATAGCCAGTTCTGTAGAAATCCCGTGGATACGTTCGGCGTCATACGGGATATTGAAACCTTCGGGCTTGACTAAATAATCCTGATGCTCAATAAGGTTTCCCATGCCATCATGCAATTGCCATGCAATCTGGATGCATCGCGGCCAGTTATCCGTATCGGTAATAGGTGCTGACCAACTGCGTGGCAAACCGGTGGTTTCGGTATCGAAAATTAAATACATTCCGTTGAGCTTTAGGCTTTAGGCGTTTGGCCGCAAGCAAATTTAGACAAAAACAAAATTACGTTTTATGGGAGTGAAAGCCAATTTTAGTTATTAACAAATGCCTGTTGGATTCCATTTATAGCATTTCAACTACAAAATTATGTTATGGCCGTTGTCCGGTTTTGAAAAATTCCATAAAAATATTGGGCCAAAGGAATTGATTTCCCTAATAAAGAAGTGCCCTTAGAAATTTAGGAGAAGAGGATTCCTATTATTTGCAGAGGATAAAAACAGGCAATAGAAGGGACAAAAAAAACCCATCTGCCATGAAGCGGATGGGTTTTGAATATTCTGAAATAAGGTCAATTAGTATCTTCCTCTGTTTCCACCGCGATCATTTCCACCGCCATAACCACCACCTGAACGGTTGTTGTTATTGAAGCTTCTTCTCTCTCCTTCCGGTTTCGGCTCAGATTTGTTAACTACGATTGTACGTCCGCCAACAGTTGCACCGTTCAGCTCGTCAATAGCTTTTTGTCCTGCAGCGTCATCAGACATTTCAACAAAACCAAACCCTTTACTTCTACCAGTGAATTTATCAGTGATAATTTTTACTGAATCTACTGCGCCATACGCTTCGAAAGATTCTCTTAAATCCGCTTCCTCGATACTCCAAGGAAGACTTCCTACGAAAATGTTCATATATACATTTATTAAATAAAGGACAAATGTAGGCTATTATTATTCTAAATTACTCATTATTAAGCTTTTTCTTTTAAAATAAAAGTTGTATATGTAAAAAAAGCCATCAAAACTGACGGCTCTTTATTAGTAAATCCTGATGTATTCCTTTAGTTTATAGGCACTTTATAAAAGATCCCGTCACGGCACCATACCGTTTTCCCGGAAGGAGCATCAAAAGCGGTAAACTTAAAAGTTCCGGTAACAGTCAGCCCGTCATATTTAGTGATGATCACTTCTCCGTTGCTGTTGGCTACGTTCAAGACCGTAAGGTTTGCATTGTTATCCCCTCCGGTAATCCTAACATTATCACCAGCTTTATAACCGTTTCCTGGAACATTTACTTCCACTTTGTTTACAGAACCGATTGTTGTGCTTACACCTGTTATGTTCACTTTTAACCCTGAACCTGAACCGGTAAGGACATTTGTAGCTACAAGGCTCGCCGGCAAATATCCTGTCCCTCCTGAAGTAATCTTCACGGAATTTACAGCACTTTGCGTAATCCCGGTTTGATAATTTTTAGTAGGATCGGTCAATAAAGTACAGGTTGCCCTGTTTAACTGATTTGTAGTCCCTAAAGTATAAGTCCCTGCACTAGAGGAATTTGTTTTCAAAACGATACTCCCAAGTGGGGAATCCGCAACAAAAGTCAAACCTCCTGAAGCATCTTTAGAAGCGGAGAGAATTGTTGCTTTCCAGAAATTATTATTTAACCTGGCCTGGAAAGCCGGGGTGCTGTCTTCCACCTCTTTTTGACAAGACTGGAAAGCAACTCCTAGAATAAGGAAAAGTATAATTTTTTTCATAAGCTATGGTTTGGTTTTTGACAAAAGTAATAGTTTGCTATTAAATAACTAATAAATGATGTATTTTTTTTATTCCGGCCTAAATCGTAAAAAACAGTATATTAGTTCGGTGTGTAAAAAAAAAGTGTATATTTGCACCCTTAAATAATCGAGGTCGTGTACCTCAAATTAATCAAAAAGATTATGTCAGTAAAAATCAGATTACAAAGACACGGTAAAAAAGGAAAACCTTTTTACTGGATCGTAGCGGCAGATGCACGCTCAAAAAGAGATGGTAAATTCCTTGAAAAAATCGGAACTTACAATCCAAACACTAACCCGGCAACTATCGATTTAAACCTTGACGGTGCCGTACAATGGTTACACAATGGTGCTCAGCCAACTGACACTGCAAGAGCTATCCTTTCTTACAAAGGCGCTTTATTGAAACACCACCTAGATGGAGGAGTTCGTAAAGGAGCTTTAACGCAAGAGCAGGCTGATGCTAAATTAGCAGCTTGGTTGGAATCTAAAGCTGGTAAAGTTGATGCTAAAAAAGCTGGTTTGTCAAAAGCAGACGCTGATGCTAAAGCTAAAGCATTGAAAGCTGAAAAAGAAGCGAACGAAAAACGTATCGCTGCACAGGCTGAAGCTGCAAAAGCTGCTGAAGCTGTTGTTGAAGAAGAAGTTGAAGCTCCTGCTGATGCTGAAGCTGCAGTTGAGGAAACTCCTGCTGTTGAAGAAAACAACGAAGAAACAGAAGCTTAATATCACTGCGGTTTATGCGTAAAGAAGATTGTTTCTATTTAGGTAAAATCGCTAAAAAATTTAGTTTCAAGGGAGAAGTCCTTATCTATCTGGATACTGACGAGCCCGAAATTTATGAAAATCTGGAATCAGTTTTTGTTGAATTCAACAGCAAAAACCTGATTCCATTTTTTATTGAAAACAGCAATCTTCACAAAAATGATTTTTTACGTGTTCGGTTTGAAGATGTAAACAATGAGGAAGAAGCCGATGAGATCATTGGCTGTGAAGTGTATTTGCCTTTAAAAATGCTGCCGAAACTCACCGGCAACAAATTCTACTACCACGAGGTTATCGGTTTTGAAATCGAAGACAAACGATTGGGTGTTTTCGGGAAAATCGTAGCCATAAACGACAGTTCAGCACAACCTTTATTTGAAGTTTTAAACGGAGAAGTTGAAATCCTGATCCCGATGATCGATCATTTCCTGGTTAAAATTGACCGGGACAACAAGAAAGTCATCATGGATTTGCCGGAAGGACTCGTTGAGATGTATCTGTAAATACATCCGGTTATTTAAATCTTACCTGAGCATGTTTTCATTCAAAAAATTCAACATTGAACAAGACAGATGCGCCATGAAAGTGGGCACTGACGGTGTTTTACTTGGCGCCTGGGCTCCTGTTGAGCACAATCCTTACAGCGTTTTAGACATTGGCACCGGGACAGGGTTGATCGCATTAATGCTGGCGCAAAGAAGTTCCGCGGCACAAATTGACGCCTTGGAAATTGACGAAGATGCTTACGAGCAGGCTACCGATAATTTCGAAAATTCTCCCTGGAATGACCGCTTATTCTGCTTTCACGCCGGATTGGACGAGTTTGTGGAAGAACCTGAAGACGAATACGACCTGATTGTTTCCAACCCACCGTTTTATTCCGAAGATTACAAAACAGATAACGAGCAACGCGATTTGGCCCGTTTTATGGATGCCATGCCTTTTGAAGACCTGATTGAAGCTGCTGATTTACTGCTTTCTGAAGACGGTATTTTTGCCGTAATCATCCCTTATAAGGAAGAAGATCGTTTTTTGGCCATAGCCAAAGCACACGAATTGTACCCTTTTAAGATAACCCGTGTCAAAGGGGCGCCTACTACAGAAATCAAACGCAGTCTAATCGCCTTGGGCAGGATCGAAAAAAGCGCTACAATTGATGAATTGGTCATTGAAACCGCCCGTCATCAGTATACTCCGGAATATATTGAACTCACCAAAGATTTTTACCTGAAATTTTAAGCCGCCTTCAAAATACTACGGAACTGGTAAAGGATCCTTTCGAAAAGCCGCAGGTCTTCGGTAATGATTTCGGCTGTTCCTTTCATTTCCTGCTGAAAAGGGATTTCTTTCCTGTAATTGGTTTGAAGGTTTTGCGGCAAAGCGATGTCCATCATGACATTCCCGTCTTTGTCCGGAACGAGCGAAATATTTTTCACTTTACCAATAAGCACTCCAAATTCATTGTCCGGAAAATTCGCCAAACGGATATTCACTTGCTGGCCCACTTTTATCTTCCCGGAATTTAAGGCTGGCGCTTTTACTTTCCCGATGTAGCCTTTTTCGGTTTTAGGAACCACTGAAAACACATTCTCACCTGTGTTTATTGTTTGGTTTTCGACCCAAATCTGTGCAAAAGACACTTCTCCTTCTATCGATGATTTTAAAACATAGCTTAATTCCCAGTCTTTTATGGCTTTTTTGAGCTGGTAAAATGACTGTATCACATTTCTATCCAAATTGACGTTTTCTTTTGTCCCGTTAATTTCAGTGCCCTGGACTGCTCTTTTATTTTCAATCAGTGAAGACCGCAACTGGGAAATCGAGCTTAAAAGGCTTTTATAATTTTTCTCGGACTGCAGGTAATTCAGCTTCTTGGTCTCAAATTCCTGTTCCGAAATTACTCCTTTGCTATGCAAAACCGTATACCTGGCGATTTCGTTTTTCTGAAGGCCCAATTCCTGCTCGTTTATTTCTTTTTGCTGGAGCAAAAGAGTAAGCCTTTCCTGTATTTGGGAAGATTCCGATTTTTGCGCCCGGTTTTCCACCTGGAAAGGCTGCAGGTTCGTATTCAGGCTTTCGGCAATATAATCTTTCTGGAAAAGGGCAAAAGCACTTTCGATTTCTCCCAATTGGGCGTTTTTCAGTTTTTCAAACGGGAAACCGGCCCCGGATTTTGAGTTATCGATCAGTTGCTGAAGCAGGAACACATCGTTGTAATTTGCCGAATTTTCAATAATGGCCAAAGGCGTATCTTCCCGGACAACGGCTTTATCTTTCACAAATATCGCTTCAATTTTCCCTGTGGTTTTCGCCACTAGTTTTTCCGGAGGGATATTGGTAGTGATTACTATTTCGGTAGCCACGACATCCGGATATCTTAAAAACCATGAAATCACAAACAGCATGATGATGATCCCGAAAATAAGCACCGTCCCCCATCGGATCATCCAATGCGGCACGCGGGTAAGTATGTCTTGGACTTCTTCGCTGCGTAATTCGAAAGTATCTTTATTTTTCTCTTCCATAATCTAATTTCCTAACTGCAATTGGTTCCTCACCAATTCGAAATAATTTCCTTTTTGTTCCACTAACGCCGAATGGCTGCCTATTTCAATGATCCTTCCTTTGTCCAGTACAACAATCTGATCGGCATTCATAACGGTACTCAACCTATGCGCAATAACCACTACTGTTTTCTCTTTGAAGAAAAGGTCCAGTTTCCTCATGATTTCTTTCTCATTATTGGCATCCAAAGCGGAAGTTGCTTCGTCAAAAAAGAGCATTTCCGGGTTTTTGTATACCGCCCTGGCAATGAGCAGTCGTTGTTTCTGCCCGGTACTCATCCCTAATCCTTCCGAACCAATTTTGGTATTGTACCCCAACGGCAATCCTGAAATGTATTCTTTTATATTGGCCACATCAGCGGCATACACTAATCTGTCCTTGTCAATGATATCCACACCTACAGCAATATTGTTGGCAATGGTATCGTTAAAGATGAATCCTTCCTGCATCACCGCTCCGATATTCGAACGCCATGCCTTTTGTGAGATATTCTTGAGTTGCGAATTCCCGATGGTGATTTCCCCTTTATCCGGATCGTAGAATTTAAGCAGTAATTTCATTAGAGTTGTTTTCCCGCTTCCGCTGACTCCTACAATTGCAGTGACTTTATTGGCCGGGATAACCAGGTTTAGATCTTCCAAAACCGGAATATCGGAACCCAAATACCTGTAAGTAAGGTCTTTTATATGGATGTCCTCGTTTTTGGGAACATCGTTTGTCTGATGGATTTCCTGTTGCTTCTCATCTTCTTTTTCATGGATTTCGGATAGCCTCGCCAGCGATATTTTTGCATCCTGCAATTCCCGCACAAAACCGATAAGCTGTGTGATCGGCCCGTTTAAACTCCCTACGATGGAGCTTACCGCCATCATGGTACCAATGGTAAATTCGTTGCCGTGGTCGATCACCAATTTGGCCGAAAGGAAAATGATGAATATGTTTTTCAATTCATTGATAACCGATGAACCAATGGTTTGTGTCTGTTCCAGTACCAATCCTTTAATGGAAACCCTGAATAGCCTTGCCTGGACATATTCCCAGCCCCAGCGCTTTTGTTTTTCAGCATTGTGCAATTTGATTTCCTGCATTCCGTTGATGAGCTCCATCACTTTGCTCTGTTCCTGGCTTACCTCTGAAAAACGCTTGTAATCCAATGCTTCCCGTCGTTTTAGAAACAAGGTTATCCAACCAAAATACAAAATACTTCCTGCAAAAAACACCAAAAATATCTGAAGGTTGAAATACGCCAGAACAGCTCCCATGACAAACATATTGATGACTGAAAACAGTACATTCAAAGATGATGTGGTCAGGATCCGTTCGATACGGTGGTGGTCATTGATACGCTGCATGATATCACCTGTCATCCTTACATCGAAGAAAGAAATCGGCAAATTCATCAGTTTGATAAAGAAATCGGAAATCAATGAAATGTTTATCCGGGTGGAAAGATGCAGCAATATCCAGCTTCGGATCAGTTCCAATCCGGTCCTTCCGGCAAAAAGCGCCAATTGTGCAAACAGGATCAGGTAGACAAAATGGATGTTCTGGTTTTTGATCCCAATATCCACGATACTTTGTGTCAGGAAAGGGAAAATTAGTTGCAGCAAACTGCTTGCCATCAAACCGATACTCAACTGGATCAAAAACGATTTATACCTGAAAATATACTGTGACAGCATCCCGAACCCAAGCCCTTTTTTCTCTTCCTTGTCAAATTCCGACTGATGGAACAACGGCGTCGGTTCAATCAATAAGGCAATCCCTTCCTGAGTGGTTTGGCTTGCGTTGTTGCCGATCCAGAATTTTATAAAATCTTCCTGGCTGTATTCGATCAGTCCGAAACCGGGATCGGAAATACAATATTTCCCTTTTTTGATATCATGAAGAACAACATAATGTTCTTTGTTCCAATGCAGGATACAAGGCAAGGGAGCTTCTTCCAGCCTTTCCAGGTTCAGTTTTACGCCAAGTGTCCTGAAACCGATCTTTTCGGCAGCATCACTCAAAAAGAGCAGGTTGCTTCCTTCCCGGGTAGTTTCGCTAAAATCACGCAAATCCTGTATTTTGATTGTCTTGCCGTAATATTTGGCTACAATTTTCAAACAGGTTGGCCCGCAATCTTTGCTATCGGCTTGTATATAATTGGGGAATTTTTTCAATTTTAGTATTTTGATATCAAAAGTATGACTTTTTTGAAAGTTATTTCTTAAAGAAAGGCTGAAAAAAAGAAAATATTTTCAGCTTATTTATTTTATTCTGAAAGCGGCAAGCGCCACCATTATTCCGAAAAACCTTGGGATTTAAAACAAAGAGAGGGAAATTGCTTCCCTCTCTAAACCATATTCTATTAACCCTCAAATACAGTTGAATAACAACATCCGGTCGCATTTTCGTAAATCTTTCCAGTACCGGCACCGTTTGTGCAGGAGAATGTACTTGGAATATACGTCCCGCCGCTTTTACACAAACAAGTATTTACGTTACCTGTGTACACTCCACCTTGGCCACATCCCGGAGGAGGCAATTTACCGCCATTGATTTCTTTTTGCTCCGCAGCAGTTAATATTTGAGCGCCTTCTAAGTTTAAAATGTTTTTTAACATGATATTTTATTTAATTAATGTAATGAATCGCCCAATGGTATATGGGCATTTGGTTGTTGTACCTGCAAAAATGAATTCGACTAGAAACAACATTTTCCACAGAAATACATCCCGTCGTTTAGGTTGCAATTTGCCAAAGTTGACGTAGTACAAAACATAGTCGACCAAGCATTGGCACATTCTCTTGTAATTCCGCCTTTAATCGATTTTTGTTCAGCAGAAGTTAATTGCTGAGCCCCTTCTAAATTTAAAATGTTTTTTAACATGATATTTTTTTTTATAGTAAATGAATAAACCCAATCATTTAAAGACATTTGAGTATCTGTCTATCCTCGCGCAAGAATGTTTTATATATTGTTAAGCCTGGACGGAATTATTTTCCATAATGGCTTTTTCTTCTGAGAAAGCATTGAAAAAATATTTCAATTCGCTGATTTCGTATTCGTTAGGAAACATTTTCCCGTTTATCAACTTTACCGGGGTATAGTTGAATTCGTTTGCGCCGCACCAGTGGTATTGCTGGTGGATCTGATGGTTCGCTTTCATGTCGATTGTAGTGACCGCCCATTTTTCCTTCCATTGATCGAGTCCCATTTTTTTTATATGCCAGTCGATTATCGCTTCTTCCGCTTTTTTCGGGTCATGGTGGTTGAGAGCCAGCAGATTTTCGACAACGGGCTTATACGGGTTCTCGTTATTTTCAGGATTGATGTTGAACAGGACATTCAGGAAAACTTTTTCAGGGAATTTCAAATACAATTCATAGGCATCCTGAAAAGCTTTATGGCAATGCCCGCAGCTTGGGCTTATGATAATGGCCAGGTTTACTTCGGCGTTCTTGTTCCCGAAAACCAGTCCTTCCAATCTTTGGAATCCATCCAGGACAGGGATTTCTTTGGATAAAAAATCAAAAAGTTTGTAATCCCTTTTGAATCTCTTCAATTCCTTGGCACTTCCTTCGGCTTTGACCTTATCTTCCAAAACAGGCTTGAGCAATAACCATATCGAAGCAAAGAGGACCGAAACAAACAAATAGAAATACAAATTGGAAAACGCTATGTTTACCTCTGACCCGAAAGCCATCCAGAACGTTACCGCCTGCGCCACAATGACAATTGATACCGCCAAACACAGCACGCACCATTTTTTTACTTTGAATTTCTGCAGCCAGACCGAATATATGATTACAGGGATACTTATAACACTCAAGGCGCCCACAATAGGAACCGAACCTACAGGCTGAAGCAGTACCGAAAGCACATTGACCCCGAAAAAAAGCAATGGCAAATCCGAAAAGCCAACCCATTTGTTTATTTCGCTCTGATTGGATTTAATGACCGAATCGCAAGAAGTATTCGGGTTGATATTGCAAAATTTAGATACCATTTCATTTTTGTAACCCAGTTTTTCCTGAACGATAAAAATACTTATAATCAATCCGATAACAGAAGTAATCAACGTTATGGCATGATTCAGCCCATACGCATTGAAGGCCAATGATAACGCTATCAGCGCAACGGCCGGCAAACCGTACTGAAGGCCTTTGTAATTGAAAGCAACCGATTTACCCGTTACCGCTTCATTGGGTTCCATGGCAATGATAACACCGTTCCAGTCTTCCAGGAATGCATTGGAAGGAATTTGTTTCTTTTCTGCTTTTGCCGTTTCAATGGCAATCTGGCCGTCTTTTTTATGCACTAAAACCAGCTCTTCCTTAAAAATCGCCAAAAACGCCTCCGGTAATTCGGGAAATTGTTCTTTAGGTACTTTTATGGCAATATTTTCAATGGAAAGCATGTCCAGGGAATCTGTAATTGCAAAAACGCTTGGGTAATTCGGATGAGAGAGGAAGAGGTCTTCAAATGCCGGTTTCTCATTTGAAAATCGGTTTATATCTAAATATTTTTTGACTAAATGTATCATTGCCTTTTCTTTTTCAGTTAAAGGGAAACGTGGGTGTCCCGTAAAAATGTTTTGGCAAATATGTAGCTTTTTTTTTATTAAAGGACCATGGCGTTTTAACTATTTATAAATTATAGTGTATACAATTTATAAATTATACATTCTTTTTACACCCATTAAATTATTGATTTTTAAAATATTACATCTTTTTAATTGCTTTCTTTTCTCTCTAAAACAAAAACACGGAAAACGGATAGGTAATAATGATAGATTTGCATTGTTAAACTATAAAATAATAAAGCAGAATGAAAAGAAAACAAGTAAGCTTTGACGATTTCAAAAGAAATCAACTGACAACAGAAGGGCAAAAATCAATCAAAGGCGGCCTTCCTCCTAATGGATTACCACCGGAATTTGAAGATGAAGAAGAAACCGAGCCTCAATGGGGCGGGCCAATCGTGCTGGCCAATACAGGAGGCATAAGGGGCAGTGACAGTACTAGCTCAGGAATAAAGGTAATAATCCCTTAAGAATTGTTTTCTACTTTTTTGATAAACTGAACCGGAGTCACTCCGGTTCTTTTGCTAAAAGTCTTGGTGAAGGAAACCGCATTTTTGTAGCCTACGCTTTCCGCCATAGCCTGGGTTGAATATTTCCTGAAAGTAGGATTGGAAATGATCTCATTGATTACATAATTGATTTTCAGTTCATTTACATACTCGCTGAACGTTTTCCCAAACCTTTTATTGACCACATACGAAAGATAAGTCGTATTGGTCTTGATCCTTTTGGCCACTGCCTGTTGCGTAAAATCAGGATTGAGGTATTGGAATTTCTTTTCCAGGTTGAGGAGTTTTTTTACTATTTCATTCTCCTTTTCCTCATCGATACTCAACACATTCGGCTTGCCTTCCGGGGAAACCTTTGGCAAAAACAATTCTTCAGCCGGTTTTTCCTTGTTTTCCAGGTTCGCTTTGTGTTCGGCAATTAAAGTGTTTATCCTTTCTTCAACTTTTTTCCTTCTTTTTACATTTCGGAACAACACCAAAACCAGGACAACAAACAAGGCTGCTGCTATAAAAACCCCTGCTTTCCTTAGCAATACAGCCGTTTGGTTCTTTTCCCTGATACTGATTATTTCCTTACGGAGCTTGCCTGTACCAATCAGGTAATTGACTTCCTGTGATTCCTTATTGAATTTAGACTCGTTTTTCTCGAAAGCATCCAGGTAAACCTGCGAATGGTAATACGCTTTTTCCGCGTTTTTAAAATGGTCGTAAATTTTTGCCTGGTAATAATGCGAGTCGTCTATAAATCCTGATTCATCGGTTTTGGTCAGGTCATAGATGGAATCTACTTTTTGAAAGCAAATTAATGCGTCATCGTATTTTTTCGTATAGAAATACAAGCGCCCTAAATTGAAATTTACACTATAATACCTTGATTTATAAGCATTTTCTTTGGCCAACAACAATAAATCATAATATATTTTCTCTGCTTTGGCATATTCCTTCTTTTCATAATAAACATTCCCCAAATTGGACTGCGCCGTTAATTTCCTGTCGTCGAAGCCTTTGGAATATACAATCGTTTTTTTGTAAAAATAGGCCGCCGAATCCAGAAAACGCTTGTTATTGCTGTCTTTGTAATAATAACGCTCGTAAAAATTCCCCAGGTTGCCGTAGATGTTGCCCTTGTCGCGCACCAATTGTTCGTCGGTATAGAGGTATTTGATCCTGTCAATTACTTTTTCAGCTTCTTTTGTGGCCGCTATGGCTGATTTAAAATTCCCTACTTCCCCATTGATCTGGGCTATATTGTACATAAATTTTACAACCTGCATCTGGTCATTGATGCTTTCCGAAAGCCTTTTTCCTTTCTGGTACTGTAAAAGCGCCTGGCTGTACTCCGATTTTTTCCAGGCAATCAACCCGCCGATATTCAATAAAAAAGCATGCAGTTTTGTTTTTTCCCCGGAAGCCGGGACTTTCTCCAGATAATAAAACGCTTTTGCATACGCCTGCCTTGAATCTCGTCCTTTTGCCTTGAGCTGGAACAAATAGGCCTTGCATCCCAGCGCAAAAGTCTTCTGCAATGGGATCTCCGATTTTTCTATTTTTGACGCATAAATAAAAGCGCTATCAATATTGGATCCTATAAGGGATTTCACTTTTTCCTGCAGTACCAGGTATTCTGGATTGGATAGATTGCTTTTTTGAGGAAAAGCACAAACGCAAAGCAAGGAAAGAAAGCAGCAAAGAAGGAATTTCATGGGTAGGTATCGTAAAATTGCACCAAAAGTAACTTATTAAGATGTAATAATCAAAGCCATTCCCGGCGTCCGCTTTTATCTTCCCGGTCTTTAGTTACAACAAAAAAGCAGGAAAAATTATATCCTGCCTGCTTTTTCGTCATTTACTATTGAAACTGCCTGCTATTAATACGGTGGCGGAACGATTGTTCTGCAGAAATACGCTTTGCAGATTCCGTTAGAATAGGTGAACCCTTTTCCTCCTAAATTTTCCTGGCAATTTTCCAGGCTAGTGCCTGGCCATGTTTCGTAATGACAGCCTGCCGGAATCCCTCCGTTAATGGCTTTTTGCTCTTTTGTAGACAATGCCTGAGCTCCAGGTAAGGTCAAAATGTTTTTTAACATGATTAAAAGTTTTAAAATTTGGAACTATCCCAATCATTTTAAGACACTTGGGACTTATGTCTTTTATCTTCAACCTATTTTGGTTTTATTTTTTTGATAAGAAATTACTGTAAAAATATTTTTTAATTGCGTAACTACAAAATGCAAAACGTTAAATTTTACTGAAATTTCTTACGTTATTGCAAATCGAAGGCTTTCAATTTGTCCTGATTTAATTGGGGAAAGATTAATTATGTAAGATTATAACAATACATCATTGATTTGTTACATTTCTTTATGTAAATTTGCTGCGATTTAAAAAACTATACATAATGAGACCAGACTTATTTCAAGCTCCTGATTATTACTTATTAGACGATTTATTGTCTGACGAACATAAATTAGTGCGCGACTCGGCACGTGCCTGGGTTAAACGCGAAGTATCCCCGATCATCGAAGAATATGCACAAAAAGCGGAATTTCCGAAGCAACTTGTAAAAGGGTTGGCGGAAATTGGCGGTTTTGGGCCTTACATACCAGAAGAATATGGCGGTGCCGGCCTGGATCAGATATCCTACGGGTTGATCATGCAGGAAATCGAGCGTGGTGATTCTGGAGTGCGTTCTACTTCATCGGTACAATCCTCATTAGTGATGTATCCGATCTGGAAATACGGGAACGAGGAACAAAGAATGAAATATTTGCCAAAACTGGCTACCGGGGAATTCATCGGTTGTTTCGGATTGACAGAACCGGACCATGGTTCTAATCCGGGTGGCATGGTGACCAACTTTAAAGACATGGGCGACCATTATTTATTGAACGGTGCCAAAATGTGGATTTCCAATGCACCTTTTGCAGATATCGCAGTGGTATGGGCAAAAGATGAAACAGGAAGAATCCACGGTTTGATCGTAGAAAGAGGAATGGAAGGATTTACAACTCCTGAAACACATAACAAATGGTCATTGAGGGCTTCTGCAACTGGAGAATTGATTTTTGACAATGTAAAAGTTCCAAAGGAAAACCTATTGCCAAACAAATCCGGATTGGGCGCACCGCTGGGCTGCCTTGATTCGGCACGTTACGGGATTGCATGGGGCGCGATTGGAGCTGCAATGGACTGTTATGATACGGCATTGCGCTATTCTAAAGAGCGTATCCAGTTTGACAAACCTATTGGCGGTACGCAATTACAGCAAAAGAAATTGGCTGAAATGATCACTGAAATTACAAAAGCACAATTGTTGACCTGGAGATTGGGTGTATTGAGAAATGAAGGAAGAGCTACTTCCGCTCAAATTTCAATGGCCAAAAGAAATAATGTGAACATGGCAGTGGAAATTGCCCGTGAAGCACGCCAAATGCTGGGCGGAATGGGTATTACCGGAGAATATTCAATCATGCGCCACATGATGAACTTGGAATCTGTAATTACCTATGAAGGAACGCATGATATCCATTTACTTATAACAGGTATGGATGTTACCGGAATTTCGGCATTCAAATAATAAATCAGGATTTTAATTTAGTTATTAAATTCAACCTTAAAAGCTTCCCGGAAACAGGAGGCTTTTTTTGTTTTGATCCTTTCTGTGCAAACAATACACAAGGCTATGCAAACACTACACAAGCCTATGCAAACGATACACATGGCTATGCAAACGGTACACAAGGCTGTGCAAACACTACACATGGCTATGCAAACACTACACAAGCCTGTGCAAACGATACACATGGCTGTGCAAACGGTACACAAGGCTGTGCAAACGGCCATAAAACCGTAAATTATACGTTTTGCCAATCATGCCATTGATAAATTCGATGTTAAAAAGCTTCCCCATAAAGAGAAGCTTTTCTATTTTTGTGTAAATTATCTCACTATGACGGTACAACATATCAATGAGAATATCCGGGCTCAAAAGGATATCTTACTCCATCACCCTCTATACCAGCACATTCAGAATATAAACGATTTGCATCGTTTTCTGGAAACCCATGTGTTTGCGGTTTGGGATTTCATGTCCTTACTGAAAGCCTTACAGCAGAAACTGACGTGTACCACTACACCCTGGTTTGCCACAAGCAACCCCGAAATGCGGTACCTGATCAACGAAATCGTACTGGCGGAAGAAACGGATCTTGCCATAGACGGAAGAAGGCAGAGCCATTTTGAGATGTACCTCGAAGCGATGCAGGCCTGTGGTGCGGATACCTCAGCCATTGACGCTTTTTTAGAAGATGTTATGGTTACGAAGAACATTTTCATTTCTATAAAAACAAGCCGGCTACACCCTGATGTAAAAGCTTTTTTGGATTTTACCTTCCGTGTAATAGAAGAAGGCAAACCGCATAAGATTGCAGCCGCGTTTACTTTTGGCAGGGAAGATTTGATCCCGGTTATGTTTACCGAAATCCTTAAGAATTTCAAAGCCAATTTCCCTCAAACCGATTTGTCAAAACTGCTGTATTATTTTGAGAGGCATATTGAGCTTGATGCCGATGAGCACGGCCCGATGGCGATGCAGATGATTACGGAACTTTGTGGTGAAAACCCTCAGAAATGGAAGGAAGCCGAAGAAGTTTCGGTAGCGGCACTGGAAAAAAGGATTGGCCTCTGGAATGCCATCGAAGAGCACATACACGAACAGCATTTAGTAGTATAACAGACGCCCCTGGATTTAGGGGCGTTTTTATTTGGATTTCCATATAAAACCATCTAAAATATAATGTGTGAATTGCGGAACCGTCAGCAAAGGGACCAGTAGGAACTGCCAATTTGAAAAATGCAGGTTGTGAAGTGAAAACTGCTCATTCCAGACCAGGACTTCCCAGAGGTATTCTTCGGAGAAAGCGATCAGCAATAAAACAGCGACATACAAAAAGAGCCCTTTGCTGTTTTTAAAAAAATGCAACACGCCTAATTCCTGACGGTCTTTCTTGTCTATCTCTTTTAGATAAACCAGTGCCATGTACGGAATGCCATGGGAGACAACATTGAGCAGGGTGAAAATAAAATCATCGTTAAAATAAACAATCCCGAAATACCAGGAAAGCGCTGTGCCTGTTATAATAGCATTTTTGGGGATATTAAAATATTTTTCACGAAAGGCCTTATACAACGTCCTTACGACATAAAATCCTATAATCAAGAAATACAGCAGGCCGGATATCTTGAGAAGCAACGGGCTCTGCAAATGGAAGAATTCATTTTCGACAAACCAATTGAATTTTCTTGGCGAAGACAAAAACCAATACAGCATAGGGTAACCGGTTGCCGTATAGATAATGAGATTGTCTATAAAAACCCCGGCTTTTGTTTTTGCTTCCAACCTGGAATACAGCCGCATAAACCCATACTGCTGCCTGATAAAATGAAATACCGCCACATACGCCAGGACCGACCAAAAAACCGCACTCCCGAAAGCAAAAAGAAGCATTCCGGCTCCAAAACAAAAAGCAGGCAGGATCAGCAGCAGCCTTTTGTTTTTTTTGAATTCGGCAGATACGAAATACGTTTTGAACAAAGTTGCATACACATGGGCAACGTCTATAAAAACGATGAGGAAAAGCCAGGTATAAAAGGGAAAATGCTCCTCAATGGTTTGAATGGATCCTTGGAACATGAAAATAACAGCCAGTACAAAAAATGACGGCGCCAGGATGAAAATACTATCCGTTTTGGGTTTATGTATCCAAGGCTGGTCCATCGAGTATCTGGTTTACAACATTAATCCCCTGGTGAAAAGCTTCTTCAAAAACAGAAATCCCGGACAAATCCGAATGGGCAAAGAAAATCGTATTGCCAATAGGCTGGGCGGCTTTCTTTTTGGCTTCTCCAAATATAAATCCCGGCACGGCACTAATCATTCCGTGCCCTAACAGATGAATGTCCATTTGCTCAGTGATGGTTTCTATATCCGGATGGGCTGTTTTTAAATCTTCGAAAACCAATTGTTTCCAATACTCTTCTTTGCGGCTATAGAAATCCCTTCTTGTTTTGCGCAAATCCGCAGACGGGAAACAGCGGTAATAGGTAATCACTTTCTTTTCCTGCACTTGCTTTACAGATTGGTGCTGGTCATAAATGTAACCCAATCCTGCAGAACCATGGATCACATTGTCCCAGCACAGCGGAAAACTGGAATTGTCAGACAAGCCAGGAACTGTTAATGTAGCCAAAAGCCATGGCGCATACTGAAATTCTTTAGTGAATGTTTTCCTGTTTCCGATCACATATTGATTCACGAACTGAGGCGTAGCCATGATTAATGTATCGGCGGTAATCTCAACGGAATCTTTATGCACGGCATCAAAAGCCTTGACAATGGCTGTGCCGTCCTGTATTTTCACTTCATAAACCAAATGGTTGGTAAGGGTTTTGCCTTTTGTATATTTTTTTAAATGCGATGCCAAACGCGCATTTCCTTCAGGCCAGGTAAGTACATTGTCCTTTTTATCCGGTGCTGCATCCTGTTTCCTGGCACAGAAATAATACATCCCGGCCCAGGCCGAAACATATTCGATCCCCAACCCGAAATCGTCCCTGCAGCAATAATCTATATATTCGAAAAGAGGCTGAGAACTGAAATCCTTGCCCTGTAGCCATTTTTTCATGGTTATAAGATCTAAATCCCTTGTTTTTCCATCTGAAGAAGAACGTGATAACGGAATATCAAACAAAAACTTACCATCTTCTCCCTTTGCCCGCCTGAAAACATCCATTTCAGAAAAAAAACGTTCAAACTGAAGGTCATCGTTTGTTGTATTCCCTGTTTTCGGAACCAATCCTTCCTGCCAATTGTTCTTATAAAACAACCGTTCTTCCGGCGCGAAGGTGAGCTGTAATTCATCAAAAACCGGAAAACCATTGGCATCATATCCTAAAATTATGGCCTCTTCTTTTAGAAACTGCAACAATTCCTTGTCCTGGAAATTAGGCAACGGCAGATAATGAGCTCCCAAAGGAAACTTAGAATATTGGTTTTCCCCGTTGGAAGAATTCCCGCCCAGATGGCCTTCCATTTCTATCATTAAAAAATCGGTTTTGCCTTTTTTAACCAATTGCCTCGCAGCGCTCAAACCGGAGATCCCGCCGCCGACAATAAGGTACGGGATATGGATTTTGCGGGTCGGTTTTGGAAAATCCCCTATACGCAATTTATGCCCCAAAATATGATTGGTCCCGGACAACCGAATGAGTAGCGTGGCAATCTTATCGGTACAAAACTGCAAAAAAGGGACCATGAGCAAGGCAGCCCCGATTCCTTTTACGAAATTCCGCCTGGAATACTTATAATTTACCCCATTCTTCATCGAAATAACGTACTAAGATTTGATTGTCCAGCCTATTGATTTCAACTTCTTTTGAAACCATGTCTTTGGAAAAATAATTGAATTTGTCAAACTGGTAATTGTAAAACCTCAATCCGTTAACCTGTCTTTTTACCTGATTGAAACCAGTGCCAAAACCATTCATGGCAATAGTAAATCCCCATTCCCCGAAGGAAGGAACATAGGCATGGTAGGCATCGACCTGTGGAAAAACCTCCATCATGGTCTTGTTGATACACCAAAACGATTTTGGCGCGAAATACGGTGATGTCGTCTGGACGACGATTGTGGCATCGGGAGAAAGGATCTGTTTTACCGTACTATAGAAATTAAGGGAATACAATTTCCCTAAACTATAATTGGATGGATCCGGAAAATCAATGATCACCACGTCAAATTTGCTTTTGCAGTTTTTTGCCCAGATATAAGCATCCTGGTTCAGGACGGTCACTTTGGGATTGTTGAGGGAATTTTGGTTGAAACCTGTCAGGACTTCATTGGTTTTGAAGAGTTTGGTCATGCCTTCGTCCAGGTCAACCAGTGTGATTTTTTCCACCTCTTTGTATTTCAGGATCTCACGGACGGCAAGGCCATCGCCACCACCCAGGACCAGTACATTTTTCACTTTTTTTGCCATGGACATTACAGGATGCACCAAGGCTTCATGGTAACGGTATTCGTCTGCCGAACTGAACTGCAGGTTGTTATTGAGGTACAGGCGGTAATCGCTTTTATTATGCGTTAAGACGATACGCTGATAAGGTGTGGAATGGGAATAAATGATATTTTCCCCATACAGCCTTCCTTCGGAATAGGACAGTATGTTTTTTGAAAAAATAAAAACAATCAATAACAGAAGAAAGGAAAGAAGCGCTTTTGCCTTTAGCATATTTTGCTTTTTCAATTCTGATTTCAAAACAAAACACAGCACAATGGCAATACTCACGTTAATCATCCCGAAGAATAACGAAGTCCCCATGATCCCTAATTTCGGAACCAATACCAAAGGGAATAATATGGAGGCCAGCAGTGCCCCGATATAATCGAAAGTAAAAACATTGGAAACCAAATCCCTGAATTCTACCCGGTCCTTAAGAATATTCATCAGCAGCGGGATTTCAAGGCCAACTAGGCAACCGGTCACGAAAACCAAAAAATACAAAATGAATTGAAAGGACTGAACGCTCTCAAACAATAAAAAAAGCAGTACGGAACTCAATCCTCCGATTAACCCGACCAAAATTTCGATCTCCACAAAAGTGTTGAGCATATTTTTAGTCAGGAATTTCGAAAAATACGAACCTACTCCCATCGAAAACAGGTACACTCCGATGATGAAAGAAAATTGTTTTACAGAATCTCCTAATAAATAACTGGCCAGTGTCCCGGCGACCAATTCGTAAACCAGCCCGCAGGTTGCAATGGTAAAAACCGCAAAAAGAAGCAGGAATTCAAACTTCAGGAATTTTTTACCCATGTATCGCTGCGCTGATGATCATCGACATTCCAATGATAAGTGCCCCTAAAACAATAGCAACAGCAGTATTGTTTTTCTGCACAAGCTCTTTCCAGGTGTTTTCAGGGGTCAGTTTTTCGATTATGAAATACGAAACCAGCAGGATTATGATTCCCAGAAGTGAGAAAATAAGGGAATTTACGATGGGCTTTAATGATACTATATCCATAATAGTTTAATTTGGTTATTTATGATAAAAATGATTGATTGAACCTCTTCTTCCGGTTTGGGACGAATTGTATTTTTCTGTTTTTTCACAATCGCAGATCCTGTTTCCCGAAAAGGTAAAATACAGGTATACGGAATAGAAAAACAATCCGATGACAATGGCCCAAACGTTGCTTTTTATAAATTTAAATATATTTTCCATTTATTCTTCTTCATCAAAAGGTGAATAATCGCTTTCTGCCCATCGGGTACGTTCGAAATTTACGTTGAGATAATACACTCCGATCATCGCAAGTCCCATCAGGACAATAGGAATCCAGGCATTCCAGGTAGAAGGCTGGCTCCAGACCACATCTACCTTCATACTAAGATTTCCCTGATCTTCGGTTGCTTTTTGTGGTGTTATCGTAAGATGGTATTTCCCGGCGTTGACACCGCAGAGATAAAATTTCTCATTATTATCTCCTTCCGTCCAATTTTCCCCATCGGTATAGCCGTGGTAATATTCGACATCCTTATTGGCATACACTTCTTCGTTCGTGGTTTCGTTTATCAAAGCGACCTGGACATTTGCCCATGAATTGTTGGTGTTGGTTTGGGCCGAAACTGTCATGGGAGCAGAACCGCCTTCGAGAGTAAAAGAAGGACTTACAAAATCCTTATTAATGAAATCACTAAAGAGGAAATCCTTGCTTAAAACAGTTTCTTCCGCCCTGTTGCTGTAAATCAGTGCATGCGAAGCAAAAATCAAAATAGCCGTAGCACAGAAAATGATGGCCGTATTCTTGACATTCAGGTAAAAAGGCTGGACAATTCCTACTCCATGCTGGTACGGTAGCGCCAAAGAAGGAAATGCCTTTCGGATTTCCGCTTTTGAAATATGCTCTCCCAGAAAATTATTTTCAACGTCATTTAGCCTTTCGATGGAAATGCAGTAAGGTGGCGAAATATATTCAAACATGCTTACTTTCTTATCCGGCACTACAAAATCAAAATAACCTTGTGCGGCAACAATTTCGGCATCGGTATACTCGTACAGGTTCAATCTCATGTCACCATGGTCAATATAAGGCGGATGGTCCTTGACATTGTGTTTTTCTTCAATATCTGTCAGTAAAATCCAATGGCCATCTGCTTCGGAAAGATATACAAAATCACCTGAGGCGTTTTGCAGGATATATTCCCTCCAATAATATTTACCGTATGTTTTCTTTACCAATGACCCTGTTACGGTATATTCTTCTTTTCTTAGAATCCCTTTTTGCCCAATGGCCAATCCTGTATCCTCCGGCTGGTACTTGAATTTTGTATGCAACCGCATTCCTTCCGGAGAAATGGTATACAAACTCTGGCAATTGGGGCAGGCAAAACTCGCTACATCGAAACGTATTTCCAGGTCAGTGGCAACATTACATTCGGAACAAGATATTTTCATATTTTATCTGTTAATTTCAAAATCCTTAATAATGACCCCTTCAAAATAAGCGACATAGGCATCCGTAATGGCTTTTACCTTTTGGGAATTATCCTGAAGGTAGTTGCACAAATAAACGTCAAATGTCAGTTGGCCAAACTCGGGCCAGGTATGTATGCAAATATGGGATTCCTTCAGGCAAACGGCGATCGTAAAACTGTTGTTATCGAAATCATGAACAACGACACCCACTTTTTCCAAATCGTATTTTTCCAGGATGGAATCCGTAAAAGCGACAAATCCCGAGCTATCGGTAAGTTTTTCGGCTTTATCGACCTGAAGCGTCATTAATTTATGTAAACCCGGAGAATAGGAAATTGAATTCATGTAAATACTACCAAAAAATGTTTGCTTGTAAAATAATGGTAGTTATACGCAGGTGTTAATTTTTTGTTACAAAAAAAGGGAAATTATTGTTTTTGAGGCATTATTCCGGAGCAAGCTCGATGGCCAAGCCGTCAATTTCCGGAGTAAGGTTGATTTGGCAGCCCAGGCGGCTGTTCTCTTTTACATGGAAGGCTTCCCAAAGCATGGCTTCTTCATCATCGCTTTTTTCCGGGAGCGCCACATCATTGAGCACGTAACACTGGCAGGAGGCGCACATGGCCATTCCACCGCATATCCCGATAGTGCCTTCAGGGGCAATTTCGTACATTCTGACCAATTCCATGACATTCATATTCATATCTGTCGGAGCCTGCACTTCATGGGCTTTCCCTTCCCTATCGATTATTTTTATCGTGATATCCATGCTAAAAAATTTTAGCAAAAATATAAATTATTCAATAAAAAGATTATATTTGGCAACAGTTTTGGGGGATTAGCTCATTTGGCTAGAGCGCTTGCCTGGCAGGCAAGAGGTGACCGGTTCGAATCCGGTATTCTCCACAAAATGACAACGGAACTCAATTTCAACACTTTACCTGTAAAAAGAGTTCCGGAATTTACGATTAACACCAAAAAACCAAACCAAAAACCAAGAAACCTCAAAATTATTTTTTGAGGTTTTTTATTTAAAAAAAGCGCCAATTTATTTTCTTTTTTTGTCGAAAAGCCGATTTTTGCACACCAAATCAGACAACGAATGAAAAAAAAATTACTAGTATTTGCATTGGCCCTATTTTTTTATGGGTTACCGGCCTTTTCCCAGACCAAAATCATCACCTCACTCCCCGATAGCACATCCCATTGGAAAAAAGAAAACAAAGTAGGTTTTGACATTAGCGAAATTGCTTTTGTAAACTGGAGCGCCGGTGGCGTGAATTCCGTTTCAGGATTATTAAAGGGCCAATTTACCCGTCTTTACGAATACAAAAACACGAAATGGCATAACGAATTACTGTTTAAATACGGTGTCAACAAACAGGATGGCAACGGTATCCAGAAAACTGACGATGCCTTGCACCTGAATTCGACTTTCGGATTTCGGAACGATACGATTTCGAGATGGTATTATTCGGCAAAGTTCAACTTCAATACACAATTTACAAATGGTTACGCCTACCCTAACAGGGATAAAGCCATTTCCAAATTATTCGCCCCGGCTTATGTTTTCCTGGGAAGTGGTGCTGAATATGTAAATAAGGAGGCAAAACTCACCTTGTATATCTCGCCGCTTACTTTTAAAACCACTTTCGTATTAGACCGGCGACTGGCTAATGAAGGTGCCTTTGGAGTGACGAAAGCCGTCTATGACGACACCGGGAATATTGTTTCGCTTGGACGGAAAACCAGGACAGAAATGGGTTTTTTGTTTACCTGCAACCATAAGGATGAGATTTTCAGGAACATTTTCATGGAAAACCGTTTGGTACTCTATTCTGATTATATCAATAAATTTGGGAATGTTGACGTAGACTGGCAACTGCAGTTGGACCTGGTTGTCAATCAATATGTAAAAGCGACCATCGGCACCCATCTTATGTATGACGATGATATCAAAGCCAAGGAAAATATCGACGGTGTCCAGGTTACGGTCGGGCCGAAAGTACAGCTGAAACAAATCCTGGGAGTCGGATTAGAATATAGTTTTTAAATGAAAAAGCCTCAAAAATGATTTTGAGGCTTTTTTTATTTATTATGGTTACAATTATTAATTGTCAAGGGCAACAGTCCTGTTTCTGCGGTCACGCAACCAGTATTTCACCCTTTTCACAAGGTAGAACATTACCGGAACCATTACCAGTGTCAGCACGGTTGCATACGTTAATCCGAAGATGATCGTCCATGCCAGCGGCCCCCAGAAGATTACGTTGTCTCCACCCATGAACAAGTGCGGGTTCAAATCTGTAATTAAAGAGAAGAAATCGAAATTCAACCCGATGGCCAGAGGAATCAATCCTAAAACGGCAGTCAAGGCGGTTAACAATACAGGACGTAACCTTGATTTTCCGGATTCGATAATCACTTCTTTTATTTCATCTAACGTTAAATCATCATGGCTTGTCAATCTATTATCGGCCACTTTTTTGTCCAATAACAGTACAAAGAAGTCCATCAGTACGATTCCGTTCTTCACAACGATACCCGCCAGGGAAATGATTCCCATCATGGTCATCAGGATTACGAAATCCATATTGGCGATGACATATCCGTAGAACACCCCACTGAAACTCAGTAAAACGGTAAACAAGATTACCAGGGTTTTCGAAACCGAATTAAACTGCAATACGATGATGATCATAATCCCTGCCAAGGCCAGGAAAAGGGCATACATAAGGAAGCTTTGGTTTTTACCTTGCTCTTCTTGAACCCCTGAGAACGAATACGTTACGCTTTTAGGCAATTTATATCCTTTTAAGCTGGCTTCGATTTGCTTGGTGATTTCGTCTCCGTTATAACCTGTCAGTACATTGGAGTAAACCGTCATGATTCGTTTCTGGTTTTTCCTTTTGATCTGATTGTAGGTAGTGGTTTTCTCTGTTTGTGAAACAGCTGAAATAGGCACTTGCATCATTTGACCGTTGTTCTGGTTTCGGAATGTCAACGACTGGTTGAACAGTATGTTTTCATTCTTACGCTGATCGTCCTGCATACGCATGGTGATGTTGTAATCATCATCGCCTTCTTTGTATGTAGAGATTTCCTGTCCGTATACCGAACGGCGCAAATTGAATCCTACCTGGCCTGTAGAAACCCCAAGGCTTCCGGCATTTACCCTGTCCACTTTTACTTCAAGTTCCGGGCTTTCCTTGTTAACATCGATACTCAAACGTTCGATTCCCGGAATATTTTTCGAATTGATAAAGGCAATCATCTTGTCTGCTTCCTTAAGCATCACATCATAATCGATACCGGTCAACTGCACACTGATTGGGTATCCGGCAGGCGGTCCGTTTGCATCTTTTTCAACGGTTACGGTCGCTCCGGCGATTCCTTTCACTTTGCCCCTGATTTCCTCCAGGATATCAGCCGTATTGATCCCTCTCCTGAATTTAAACTCAGAGAAATTGACCGTTACTTTTCCTTTGTATGGTGTTTCGGAAGCGGAACCGGCATCCACATTCGGATTTCCTGCCCCAACCCCTACTTGCGATACAATCGATTCGGCAAGGAAGTTCTTGTTCGTTTTCGGGTCTATGTATTTGCTTAAGATGGAAATCACCTGTTTTTCAACAAAAAGCGTCGCATTATTGGTTTTCTTGATATCGGTTCCCTGCGGATATTCGATGTAAGTAATAACCTGGTTTGGAATATTATCCGGGAAAAACAATACTTTTCTAGGGAAAACACCTAAAAGTATGAAAGAGAAGAACAGCATCCCGATAATTCCGGCCAAAGCGATCCAGGCTCTCTTACCCGTAAGGATTTTTGACAAGAAACTTTTGTACTTGTTTTCCATCCTTGGGAAAAAACTATGCTGGAAATCCTGTGTCCATTGGTACAATTTCAGTTTATACAACCACATCAAACCAAGTGATATGATGGCCAAATGCCCTATTGCCCTTGCAAATTTAGAGTCGTAAATATTTCCAATCAATACAAAAATAACTGCAACTATTGTAAAAATTATGGAATAGAGCTTGGCCGATTTTTTAGAAACGTTCCTGTCTTCAGTATCCATCGAACCTCCTGTCATGGCAGCATTCACAACCATCGCTACGAATAATGACGCAGACAGGGTCACCGTTAGGGTAATCGGGAAATACTTCATGAATTTACCCATGGTACCCGGCCACAATAAAAACGGTAAGAAGGCCATTAAGGTAGTAGCCGTAGAAGAAATTACCGGCCATGCGATTTCGCCGATACCTATTTTGGAGGCGTGGACGCGGTCCATTCCTTTTTTCATATTGGCAAAAACGTTGTCGACCACCACGATACCATCATCCACGAGCATCCCAAGTCCCATAACCAATCCGAAAAGCACCATGGTGTTTAGCGTAAGCCCGAAAGCAGAAAGGATACTGAAAGCCATCAGCATAGACAATGGGATAGCTGCTCCTACAAACAAGGAATTTCGTAAACCCATCGTAAACATCAGCACGATCATTACCAGTACAATACCGAAAATAATGTGGTTGGAAAGTTCATCTACCTGGTGTTCCACACGGGAAGACTGGTCGTTTGTAAGTTCGATTTTTAAGTTTGAAGGAAGGTAAGAAGCCTTTGCCTCGTTCAGTTTTTCCTTAACCTGCTCTATGGCAGAAATCATATTCTGGTTGGAACGTTTTTTAACGTTAAGCATGACAACTTCGGTGCCTTTTTCACGGGCATAGGTTGTTTTTTCTTTTTCCTTAAAACTTACAACCGCAATATCTTTAAGGTACACTGTCCCGCCGTATGATTTTACAATCACGTTTTCCAGTTCTTTCGGGTCTTTGATCTCTCCAACGATCCTGATGTTGTTTCGGGAACCTTGTGAAATTAAATTCCCGCCGGAAAGCGTCATGTTTTCATATTTAACCGCATTTTGGATTTCGTCGAATGAAACCTGGGCCGCGGTCATTTTGAAAATGTCAACTGCAATTTCCACTTCTTTATCGTCAACCCCAAGGATGTCTACTTTTTTAACTTCCGGGATTTCTTCGATGTCATCCTGAAGCTGTTCTCCGTATTTCTTTAATTGCTGAGTAGTATAATTCCCCTGAAGGTTGATGTTCAGGATAGGCACTTCTTCCGAAATATTCAATTCGAAAACACTCGGCTCGACTTTACTTCCGTTGTCCAGGTTAGGCCAGTCGGTATCGGCTTTTACAATATCAACTTTATCTTTTACTTTGGTTTTGGCATCTTCAATAGTTACTTTATCGCCAAATTCCACGATAATCATCCCGTAGTCCTGGAAAGAACTCGAAGTGATTTTTTCCACCCCGGAAATGTTCTTGATTTCCTTCTCGAGTGGTTTTACGATTAATTTTTCAACGTCTTCCGCAGAGTTCCCAGGGAAAACAGATGAGATATAGACTTTATTTTCAATAATTTCCGGGAAATCTTCACGCGGCATTGTTATGTAGGCGATAACTCCCGTAATAACAATCAATAACGTCAAGATGTATACTGTGACACGATTGTCTACAGCCCAGCTTGATATACTAAATTCTTTACTTTGATGACTCATTTTTGTTTAGTTTATAAGGTTAAAGCCTGAAAGGTTAGATCTTTAGAAGTTTAAGAGATTCAGGACCAACAAAATTCTTACGTAGTATCTAAATCTCTAACCTAACGAAACTCTAGTTTTTTAGAATGTCACTTTCATTCCTTCGGAAATGGTATTTGCCCCTTCGGTTACCACGATATCGGCAGCAGCCAATCCGCTTAGTACTTCAGTAACATTATCTGATGATTTTCCTAGTTTAACCAATACTTTTTTGGCTGTTCCCACTTTTCCATTTGCATTGGTTACGGTAAAGACAAATTTGTTCCCGCTTGCATCTTCCTGGATTACATTGGTTGGCACCACGATAGCATTTTTGGTAGCATAATCGATGATTTTAAGCTTGGCAACCTGGTTCGGGCGCAATAAGTTTTCAGGATTTGGCACGCTCACTTCAATACCGAAACTTCTGTTGTTTGGATTGATATAGCTTCCGACCTGTCTTACTTTCCCTTTGTAGGTTTTTCCTAAAGAAGTCAGGAAAACATCTACTTCAGAACCGATTTTCAATTTTCCGATGTATGTTTCCGGTACAGATGTTGACACATACATATTCGATAAATTCACGATACGCATCAACCCTTGCTGGCTTGGCGCCACAACCTGGCCTCTTTCTACAAAAACCTCATCGATTACACCTGTAAACGGCGCTTTGATAACTGTTTTGGCAATTTGAGCCCTCATTTGCCCTAATGATTTCTGTAAGCTGACCATTTGTGTCTGTGCTTGCAAATACTGGATTTCAGAACCGATTTTTTGGTCCCATAATCTTTTTTGTCTTTCAAAAGTTGTTTTGGCCAATTCGTATTGTGTCTGGATTTGCGCCAATTGCTGACCCATTCCTCCATCATCGATACGGCCTAAAACCTGCCCTTTTACGACTCTCTGGCCTGCTTTGGCATTAAACGAAACCAAGGCTCCTGAAAATTCCGGCTGTACCAGGATATTCTCTTTGGTATCCACACTTCCCTGGATTTCAAGGTAATGGTTGAAAGCCGTATCTTTCAAAACAAGTGTTTCCACTAAAGCCTCTTCTGTTTTTTTCTCCATGGAAGCCAGGGCCTCATCGATTTTTGCCAGATCAGCCTGGATGGCCGCTCTTTTGCTTTTAAGTTCCGTTATGTTTTTAGACTCGATTAAGTTATCGATATTGGATGTATTCTCTTTGCTGCCGCACGAAAACAGCAGTATTGAAAGCGATGTAATGATAAATATCTTCTTCATTTTGTATATATGTTTAGTTGTTTATTTTATGATTTTTTCCAGTGCGGCTCTTTTGTTGATCACATCTACCATAGATTGCAAATAACTTTGCTGGGCGCTATACAACTGGCGCTGTGCTTCGGTAAATTCAAAACTGGTCGATAGTCCTTCCGCGAATTTGGTTTGTTGCTTTTTCTCGATTCTTTCGGCTAGGTTCAAATTGCTTTTGGCTGTTGCGTATTCTTCGATACTGAACTCAAATTCACTTTTTGATTTCTCGAATTGCAGTTTCAGCATTTGCTCGGTTTCGGTTTGTGAAGTTTTTGCCTGCTCGTAGGCTATTTTTGCCTGTTGTGTCCTGGCACTTCTTCCCAAACTACTGAAAATAGGAACATTAAGACCCACGCCTAAATTAGAATAATTGTACCATTTTTGATTTTCGTTAAAAAAACTGAACGATTGGCTAAAAGCGTTGTACCCGAAATTGACATTAGCAGCAAGCGACGGCAATGCCTTGCTTTTTTCGAGTTTCAGCAAAAGTTTTTTCTGCTCGGTCATGTTGGATACTATTTGATAATCAACAGTATTGTTCACATTAAACTCGTTGCTTTCCAAAGCCAGTGCCAGATTGGATTGTGACAAAGCTTCTAAATTATCAGTAAGTGTCAGTTCGTCATTTAGTTCGATGCCCAGATTGATTTTAAGCATTTTCAAGGCCACTTCCCGTAATCTTTTCACATTATTAAGATTGCTCTTTACCGTTGCCAAAGTGATGGAAATCTGTTCTACGCTTTCTTCTTCACCAAGGCCGTTTTTATAAATCTGGTTGGCGTCTTTATAATTTTTTTCCAAAATAGATTGGTTGCGTTCCAAAACTTTAATGCTTTCTTCTGCCAAAAGCACATTCCCATAGGAATTGGTAACCGTTTCCCTAATTTCGGAATCTGTTTTCCTTTTGGAATTTTCAAAAAGCTGCAAATACACTTTAGCCGATTGGAGCCCAACAATGTAAGAACCGTCAAAAATAAGCTGGCTCAATGTCAATCTTGCCCCCATATTTTGTTTGGTTCCCATTTCAGCTTCAAAAAAAGTTCCAGGCTGATTAATTAATTCCCCCGGAAGCAAAGTTTTTTGGATTTTGAAATTGTTTTGATAATCTACAGCGCCATTAATTTGCGGCAAACCCATAGTGGTGGTTTCCCATTTTTTCTTTTTGGCAGCTTCGATATCCCTTCCGGAATTAATGGCCGAATAATTGTATTGCAACGCATGTTCAGTTGCCTGTTGCAAGCTGAAAGAGTACGTTTGTTTGGCATCCTGCGCATTTACTTTTGCAAGAAAGGCAAATGCCAGTAGAATAAATATTTTTCTCATGGATGGATGGTTGTTATATATTAGGGTTTAGTAATTGTTTCTCTAATTCTTCGACCCCTTTTGGCGTTGCAATGGCCCTAGTGTGGTATTCCAGTGCATGCAGTTCGAGTCTTTGCGCCTCTTTTTCGGAGACTGTGTTTTCGTTGATGCTGAAAATGAGTGTGTAATAAAACTTCACAGCCGTTTCCATATCGATTCCTTCCCTGTACAATCCTTGTTGTATTCCTTTTTCCAGGTTTTGGCGGAAACATTTATTGCATTCGTCAAGCTCCCGAGTCATGACTTTTGCATGGATTTCAGGATAATGCTTTTTCAACTGATACACCGGTGAAGTGTCATAGGATTTAAACATTTCCTTAAACATGATCCTGATTTCAAAATTCTCTGCGATCGCGTTGTAATCCAAGGCTACGATTTTATCTATAATCTCATGTATCTGGTTGTGGATCATCTCCGTAGCTTCTTCCACCAGCACTTCCTTGTTGCAAAAATATTTATAGATCGTTTTTTTAGAAATACACATATCTCCCGCTATATCATCCATAGTGATGCTTTTGAATCCGAGTTTCAAAAACATCTCACTTGCCCTAGCTAAAATTTTTTCTTTCATTTTAAATGTTGAATTTATTCCGGTTTCTATATACCGAAGCACTAAATTTCGGTGCAAATGTAAAAAGGAAACTTTTAACACCAAAATAGTTTCCGATGTTTTTACAATTTTTTAACATTCGCCAAAAGCCCAGTGCTTACTGGATTTGTTGCTTTTTTTTGATTATTCTGTTAGGATTTCATTAGGAAACTCCCACCATTTGGGGAATTCAAGATTTCCTTTTAAGTAGGTTTTTTCCCCTATTTTAGGGGTCATCAGGAACATTCCAGTTCCTTCAATTAGCGCTGAAATTTTTATCAGCGGTTCATTCCAGTTATGGTTGGCCAGGACAAATTTTGACGAATGCACGGGGAACAGTTTTTTGGCATTCAGGTCTTTAGCCGCCTGAAAAACTTCTTCCGGCATCATATGGATGTATTTCCAGCTCTTATCGTATTGCCCGTTTTCCAATATAGCCAAATCAAAAGGGCCAAATTGCTTCCCGATCTTTGCAAAATGGCTGCCATATCCGCTATCGCCACCAATAAATAGCCTTGATTTGGGCGTTTGCAGGACATACGATAGCCAAAGCGCTTTATTCCGGGTAAGTCCGCGTCCTGAAAAATGCCTCGCTGGAACGGTATGGACCTGAAAACCTTCTTCCAGCTGGAAACTTTCATTCCAGTCTTTTTCTATGATTTTACCAGTATCAAAGCCCCAATGCTCAAAATGCGCGCCGGTGCCCAGGCCGCAGATAATAGTCTTTATTTTAGGCTTAAGCTCCATAATGGTTTTGTAATCCAGATGGTCCCAGTGGTCATGGCTAATGAAAAGGTAGTCAATTTCCGGCATGTCTTGAGCCGTATACCTGTCGCTGCCCTCAAAGGCTTTGGTTGTAAAGGAAATTGGCGAAGCCGAACCGCTGAAAACAGGATCGACTAAAATTTTCCTTCCGTCTACCTGCATAAAATAAGAGGAATGCCCAAACCAAACCAGCGTATCTTCTGCCGGATTCAGGTGAAACAAATCTGTTTTAACCGAAGGAAGCATCCCTTGTGGTTTTTTGGCTTCATTCTTATTGAAGATGAATTCCTTCATTACAGAAAAAAAACTAGCTCCTTCTGTCAGGCTTGGAGTGTGGTTAAGGTTTTGAAAGGCCCCGTTTTTATAATTGGGTGATTTCCGGATGGTTTCCAATCTTTTCCCGCTGGAAAGTTTCCCGAATTGAGGCTGCCGCAGGAATGCATAAACCAGCACCGCAAAAACAACCATTATTACTATCGCAACTATCATATTTGTAACTTTTTATTCGTTGAATCGGGAGCAAATGTAAAATGGAAACTTTAGAAACCAAAAAAGTTTCCGCAGTTTTAAGTTAAAATTAACATTTGAAAAACTGTTTAATTTGAAGTATTTTAGCAGAAAATTAAATCCATGCTTTCCATTTCTCAATACCAGGACATTATTTCAGAGCATTTTGCCAACCTTTCATTAGCCAAAGAACCTAAAAACCTCTACGAACCCATTTCGTATATCTTATCGTTAGGCGGCAAACGCATGCGCCCGGTTTTGACTTTAATGGCAGCAGAAGTGTTTAACAGCAATTGCAAAAAAGCATTGGCCGCCGCTACCGCTGTAGAGGTTTTTCACAATTTCTCACTAGTGCACGACGATATTATGGATGATGCTCCGTTGCGCCGGGGAAATGAAACCGTTCATGAAAAATGGAATGTGAATACCGGTATTTTATCTGGTGATGCCATGCTAATCCTGGCCTACCAGCATTTCGAACAATATGAGCCGGCCATCTTCAGGGATTTGGCAAAACTATTCAGCAAAACAGCTTTGGAAGTGTGCGAAGGACAACAATGGGACGTTGATTTTGAGCAGCGCGACGATGTGACCATTCCCGAATATTTGAAAATGATCGAGTACAAAACCGCTGTTTTAGTGGGAGCCGCGATGAAAATGGGTGCGATTGTAGCCGAAACTTCAGAAGAAAATGCAGACCTGATCTATGATTTTGGGCTGAACCTGGGCATTGCCTTCCAATTACAGGATGATTACCTGGATGCTTTTGGCGATCCTGAAACCTTTGGAAAACAAGTGGGCGGCGATATCATTGAAAACAAAAAAACCTATCTTTACCTTAAGGCCATTGAGTTTTCAGGACCGGATGAAAAGGAGCAACTGCTGCATTTGTTTTCCATCCAACCTACGGACAATAAGGATAAGATCAGCTCCATAAAAGAGCTTTTCAATACCACAGGAGCCAGTGAAGCTACTCAGCAGGCGATCAAAGAGTATACTTTCAAATCCTTCGAAACTTTGGAAAAAATGAATATCGGACAAGATAAAAAAGACATTTTACGGTCTTTTGGCGAAAATTTAATGATGAGAAACGTATAAACAAATAATGTAGTCATTTCAATTAATTATGGCTTCAAAATAAAATCCTACGAATGTACATCGCACCAAAAAATACCGATTTATTGCTTTCTGAAGCCCAGAAAGAGGAATTGTATATCCAACTTGTAGAACAGATCAACAAGGATTTTACGCTGGCTAACGAAAGTGTCGATTTCCAGGTTTCCATTTCCCCGATCGATTTGAAACTGCAATTGCACGAAAAGATCTATCGGCTTATCCAATACAAATTTGCCGAATACCTCAATTTGCTTTATATTGTTGATGTTCCCGAAGACCAGATACGCAAACTCGATGGTTCCGACCTGGTGGAATTATCGGAACAAGTCGCTTTCCATATTTTAAAAAGGGAATGGCAAAAAGTCTGGTTCCGGAATAAATTCTAGCAAATAAGTACCGTCATTCCATAAGAAAACCTTCCCATAGCATTATCCAAACTAGTTTACGGGAAGGTTTATAAAATCAAAAATTCAACTCAATTAGTTACCACACTGCTGGTTAATTTCTGATTTGCTTTGAGCCTGTAATCGGGTGTTTTCTTTATATCGGTTTCGATAAAAAACTCAGGGTTTTCAATTTTAGAGAAATCGTTCATAAATACATCGCTGTTGAACCAGTTTTTCAATTGCGTATTGTTGCCTGAATTTTCGCTTTCAATATATCCGGTGCAATTGTTCAGGAGTAGTTTTTCCGGTTTTATCTTTTTCAGGTCTTCGAGGTCCGCCCGTATTTTTGTGTCCAGGAGGATGCATTGTGTAAACCCGGAAACAACACTGCTGCTAAAGGTAAAAACAGTGTTCTCTTTAACATAAACCGCTTCCCGGATGAGTCCTGCGCTGTTATTTTCTTCGTTTAACAAGGTCATGTTGCTGGCCGTAACATTGGTCGGTTTTTTGGTCAGGTCTGCATTGGAAGCGATATCATACGATTTAACCTCCAAACATCTTGACTTTCCGGAATCGGACACATAGGGATTCCTCACGGCGATACTGTTTTTTATCTTGCATTGCACGCCTTTGTTGAAATCATAATCGTCATCCATAGCCCGGAATGAAACCAGGTTGTTCAGGTTCAGCACGCCTCCATAACCTCCGAAGGAATCGTCATTTGAAAAACTGACCTGTATGTAATCAAGTATGGTTTTCCCGCCAACACCCGCCAGCGACAATGCGCTTAAGGTTTTGTTGTCCTTTGTTTTTTTCCCGGCAAATTCAATGCGGACATATTTGAGCGCACCCGAATCACCGTCTTCGTTTGTACCGCCGTAAACGTTGTATTTTGGCTCGAGGTTAAAATCAAGCCTTCCTGTAAAATCATTTGTTGGTGAATCTCCCATCAAGACCAGGCCGCCCCAATCACCTGCCCTTCTTTCCGAGGCGGCTTTGTTGGACGTAAAAACAATAGGGTCTGTTTCGTTTCCTATGGCTACGATTTTTGAGCCTTTGGTTATAACTAATGTCCCCGAAGTGCTATAATCTCCACGTATTACTGTTCCCGGCTCAATGGTCAATGTCGCTCCATTGGCAACATACACCGTACCGGTCAGCAGGTAAACTTCTTTTTTGTAAAGTTTCATATCTTGGCTGATTATGCCTACCAGCAAATTTGAAGACTCTCTGTATTCTGTGGTTTTGGGTTTGAAATTGGTCCAGCCCTTAGTCCAATTAACGTCATTTGAAATTCCTCTAGTTGTTTGTGCAATCCCTAAAAGCGTATTGCAGAGAACAATGCTCCAGATTATTTTTTTCATAACAAGTAGGTAACGTTGCCCGTTTTATTTCAAATCAGGATGATCCAAATTAGACAGTCAACATATTGCCAATTAAAATTACTTGTTCTAAATCACAAAAAACTACGGAATTACCATAAAATTTGTTAAATGCATAATTTTATTCTTGTTAATTTGTTAAAGTGAAATAATTTTTATGAAAATAAATGCGCTTATGAGAAAAATTACTCAAAATACTTCTAAAATCACAAACGGGAAGAAAAAAAATATTAGAAATAAACGCGAACAAAAGGCATCCAGGCCTGGCTGTACACATTATCGGCTTCTTTATACAGGACATTATAACGGACTCCTACTGTGACATTTTGAGCACAATAACCCGCTCCCAAAAACAAGGCTGTACTCCAGAAATCATCTTTAACCGCCGGAGTCATATAAGAATAAGTATTGTTAACACGGAGCTGTTCCAATTCTGCCGAAAGCTGGACTTCCTGGACAGGGTTGACCAAAGTGATCAGGCTGGCTCCGTAAAGATGTGAGTTGAACACGTTTTTTTGCTTGACATAGCCGTATTGCACACCCAATCCCACTGAAAAATAATCGTTTACATCGTAAATGGCACTTGGTGCTACGGAAATGTTCGTGAATTCGCTTCCAAATCCCAAGCCCAGTCCTGCGCCAAACCGTACTTTTTTCCAAAATTCGCTTTTTTGGCGCGTCATAAGGGAATCCTGCGCATGACTTTGGGATAAAAACAGAAAAAAACAAACACAAATTGCTATTCTTGTTAAAAAACTGAGGAAGCGAAATTTCTGTTTCATTTTTAGCAATATTTTATGATATAAAAGTATAAAAAACATTAGAAGATTATAGCAAAGTATTGTACTTTTGTCAAAATTTTTTTAACCAAAAATCGTCATTCGACAGAATTATGGATAGGTTTTCCTTTTTAAACGCAGCACACACTGCATTTTTTGCAGATTTATACGAACAATATTTACAAAATCCTGACAGCGTTGAGCCAAGCTGGAGAAGTTTTTTCCAGGGGTTTGACTTTGCGAACGAATTCGACGGAAGCCCTGCAGAACAAGCATCGCCTTCAGCTGGAAACCAGGGAGTTGATAATGGCAATTCGGAAAAATTACAGAAAGAATTCAACGTTTTAAAACTCATCGACGGATACAGGACCCGCGGCCATTTGTTTACCAAAACAAACCCTGTGCGGGACAGAAGGACATATTCGCCAACTTTGGCCATTGAGAACTTCGGATTGTCTTCCGCGGATCTGAATACTGTTTTTGACGCTGCCCGTGTGGTGAATCTGAACCCTTGTACCCTTCAGGAATTACTAAAGCATCTGAACAGTGTTTATTGTGAGTCCATCGGTATCGAATACATGTACATCCGTGACCCGAAAGTAATCGAATGGATACAGCGCCGACTGGACATCAACAACAATTTGCCTAACTTCAATACAGACCAGAAAAAACGCATCCTTAAGAAATTAAACGAGGCTGTTTCTTTTGAAAATTTCCTTCACACCAAATATGTAGGCCAAAAGCGTTTCTCTTTAGAAGGCTGTGAGTCTACCATTCCGGCATTGGACGCATTGATCGAAGCGGCTGCCGACAAAGGTGTTGAAAAATTCGTAATGGGAATGGCCCACCGTGGCCGTCTGAATGTTTTGGCGAATGTTTTCGGAAAACCGACACAGGATATTTTCTCGGAATTTGACGGAAAAGACTACGACGATGACGCTTTGTTTGACGGTGACGTAAAATACCACTTGGGCTTAACCGCTACAAGAACGACGCAATCCGGAAAAAGCATCAACATCAATTTAGCGCCTAACCCGTCCCACCTGGAAACGGTAGGAGCCGTGATTGAAGGAATTGCCCGCGCCAAACAAGACAAATACTATCCTAACGATTTCTCAAAAGTCCTGCCAATTGCCGTACATGGTGATGCTGCAGTAGCCGGACAGGGAATTGTTTACGAAATTATACAGATGGCAAAACTGGACGGATACAAAACCAACGGAACCATCCACTTAGTCATCAACAATCAGGTAGGTTTTACAACGAATTACCTCGATGCCCGTTCTTCAACATACTGTACGGATGTGGCAAAAGTAACCTTGTCTCCGGTGTTGCACGTAAATGCCGATGATGCAGAAGCTGTAGTACACGCTATGCTTTTCGCATTGGATTACCGCATGGAATTCGGGACAGATGTCTTCATCGACTTATTAGGATACAGGAAATATGGCCATAACGAAGGGGATGAACCTCGTTTTACACAGCCAAAATTATACAAAGAGATTTCAAAACATAAAAATTCCCGTGATATTTATGCCGAGAAACTAAAAACCGAAGGTTCCATTGACGAAAGCTTCATAACGGGTCTGGAAACGGAATACAAAGCCAACCTGGAAGAAAACCTTGAGGCCTCAAGAAAAAAAGACCTGACGATCATCAAGCCTTTTATGCAAGACGAATGGGACGGTTTCGCCCAGGTGGAAGCAGAAGGCATGCTTCAAAAATACGACACAAAAGTAGACAAGGCCATCCTTACCGATGTCGCCAAGACAGTTACTGAATTGCCGGCAGACAAAAAATTCATCAGCAAAATCTCCAAATTGATCAGCGACCGTAAATCGATGTTCTTCGAAACGGACAAACTCGATTGGGCTATGGGAGAAATGATGGCATACGGTTCTCTTCTGACAGAAGGTTACGATGTCCGTATTTCGGGCCAGGATGTAGAGCGTGGAACGTTCTCACACCGCCATGCTGTTGTCAAAGTGGAGGATTCGGAAGAAGAAGTGATCTTATTGAACCAGATCCCGAACAAAAAAGGAAACTTTTCGGTTTATAATTCGCACCTTTCAGAATACGGGGTTTTAGGATTTGAATACGGCTATGCTTTGGCAAACCCAAATGCACTGACCATCTGGGAAGCGCAGTTCGGGGATTTTGGCAACGGCGCCCAAATCATGATTGACCAGTACATTTCCGCAGCGGAAGACAAATGGAACAATCAGAACGGACTGGTTATGTTATTGCCTCACGGTTATGAAAACCAAGGCGCGGAACATTCTTCGGGACGTATGGAAAGATTCCTGCAATTGTGCGCTAACCACAATATGTATGTAGCCGATTGTACGACTCCGGCCAACTTCTTCCATTTATTGAGAAGGCAGATGGTGACCAAATTCCGTAAACCGCTGGTTGTTTTTACTCCTAAAAGTTTATTGCGTGACCCAAGAGCCGTTTCATCGATAACAGAATTTAGCAATGGAGAGTTCCAGGAAGTCATAGACGATACCGCCGTAAATGCAAATGATGTGAAAACATTGGTATTCTGTACCGGGAAATTCTATTATGACCTATTGACGGAAAGGGATGCCAACGGAAGAAACGACGTAGCGTTCGTACGTGTGGAGCAATTATTCCCGTTGCCTGTTGAGCAAATGAAAGCCATCATCGCCAAATACCCTAACGCAGACGATTATGTTTGGGCACAGGAAGAGCCTAAAAACATGGGAGCGTACGGTTTTATGCTGATGAACTTCAACGAAGTGAAATTCCGCGTGGCTTCGCCAAAAGCATACAGCGCGCCGGCAGCAGGAAGCTACGTGCGTTCTAAAAAACGTCATGCGGCAGCCATTGCGATGGTTTTTGACAAGACATTATTCCAATAGATCATTTTTGATAACACCAGATAATAACAACACCATATAAAATTATATACTATGATTTTAGAAATGAAAGTCCCATCACCTGGGGAATCGATCAAAGAAGTAGAAATTGCTACTTGGTTAGTAAAAGACGGAGATTATGTAGAAAAAGACCAAGCTATCGCCGAGGTTGATTCCGATAAAGCGACGTTGGAACTGCCTGCAGAAGTGAGCGGGATCATTACCCTTAAAGCAGAAGAAGGCGATACGGTAGCCGTAGGTGCCGTAGTTTGTTTAATTGATACGGACGGAGCCAAACCGGAAGGTACGGCAGCTGCTCCAGCCAAAGAGGAAAAAGCACCGGAAGCCCCAAAAGCGGAAGCTCCGAAAACAGCTCCTGTTCAGGCGACAACCTATGCTACCAGCACACCGTCACCGGCGGCAAGAAAAATATTAGATGAGAAAAACATCCAGCCTACTGAAATCACTGGTACAGGAAAAGGCGGAAGAATAACAAAAGATGACGCTGTCAATGCAGTACCGTCTATGGGTACGCCAACTGGTGGTTCCCGAGGTTCGGAAAGGACAAAATTATCGATGCTGCGCCGTAAAGTTGCAGAACGTCTTGTTTCTGCCAAAAACGAAACAGCGATGCTTACTACTTTCAATGAAGTAGACATGTCTGCCATTTACGCCTTACGCGATCAGTATAAAGAAGATTTCAAAGCCAAACACCAAATGGGATTAGGATTTATGTCATTCTTCACCAAAGCGGTAACCCGCGCGTTACAATTATACCCGGATGTGAATTCGATGATTGACGGACAGGAAAAAATATCGTATGATTTCTGTGATATTTCAGTTGCCGTTTCAGGCCCTAAAGGATTGATGGTACCTGTAGTGAGAAATGCTGAAAACCTTACATTCAGAGGTGTAGAAGCCGAAATCAAACGTTTGGCCATCCGTGCACGTGACGGTCAGATCACTGTTGATGAAATGACAGGCGGAACATTTACAATCTCTAACGGTGGTGTTTTCGGAAGTATGTTATCCACTCCAATTATCAACCCTCCGCAATCCGGTATTTTAGGAATGCATAATGTGGTAGACAGGCCGGTGGTTAAAAACGGACAAATCGTTATTGCCCCTGTGATGTATGTTGCCTTATCTTACGACCACAGGATCATTGACGGGCGTGAGTCAGTTGGATTCCTTGTTGCGGTTAAGGAAGCTTTGGAAAATCCTGTAGAAATCCTAATGGACAACAATCCTAAAAAAGCTTTGGAATTATAATCCAAAAATCAAATACATAAAAAATAAGGGTGCTTTAAACACCCTTATTTTTTTATAATCAATAGCAATAATCATTTCTATGGCAAAAAAGTACTTTTATTTATTATTTCTCATTAGCAGCCTGGCCTTACATTCACAAACTCCGACAATCAACTGGTCTAAAATCCACGGAGGTACATTTCTCGATCAGCCTTTCGATTTGATTAAAACTGCTGATGGCAACTATGTTTCTTTTGGCTACAGGCAATTAGGGGAACAATTTTATAATTCAGATACCTATTCTTGGCTGGTAAAATTAGACCCTAATGGAAATATGCTTTGGCAGAAAAATTATGGTGAAACCAATACGGATGTAGTCGGTTATACTGTAAAAGAAACTTCTGATGGAGGCCTTATTCTTTTAGGATCTGTATACAAGAGCAATACAGGCTATGATGCCCGGCTCGTAAAGACAGACGGTTTAGGGAATATCGTTTGGAGCAAAACTTTTGCAGGCCTATATTCCGGAACAGAAACTTTCAAAGGTATTGTTGAAACACCAGATGGTTATATGTTAGCTGGTTATTCCGAATCGGAAAGCGGGACTTTTAATGTAAACTTTGGAGGAAACCTTGGAGGAAGTGATGGTTGGGTGCTCAAATTGGATCCTACCGGGAATATTCTCTGGAAAAAAAATTATGGAACCGTTAATTCGGAATATTTTAATAATATAGTATTGCTATCTAATGGCGATTCAATTGTTTCAGGGTATAGTTATGCTCAGGGAGGAAACGGATTGAGTGATTTTTGGATCGTCCGAATTGACAAAAACGGCGTTGTCCTTTGGGATAAGAAATATGGAGGAAACGGTTATGACGAATCCGTGAAAACAATAATTACGTATGATGGAAATTTAATTTGTGTTGGAAAAACAAGATCATCATCATATTCGGGAAATGTAGCTTATAATCATGGAAATGACGATGCCTGGGTGGTAAAATTGTCATCCGAAACGGGCAATTTACTTTGGGAAAATACTTTTGGAGGCACTGAATATGAACATGTTGCCGAAGTAAAAGAAACAAACGACCATTCCTTGGTACTTGCCGGAGACACTTCATCTAACGATAATGGCATCAGTATCCATGGCGCATCGGACTCTTGGATATTTAAAATCTCTGAAACAGGAAACCTCATCTGGCAGAAAGCTTTTGGAGGTTCTGTCGGTGATACTGCCAGAGGTTTTGTCATCGATAATGATAACGAATATGTTATTGCCAATAGCTCATCTTCTTATGATCATGATGTGAATAACCCATCAAACACAAATTTTAATCTTTGGCTTTTTAAACTTTCTCCAGATACTTCAGGTAATTTGAGCACTATTGATTGGAATATGCCAATTGCAGGAAACAATTGCGATTTTGTGAAATTATATCCAAATCCCAGCCCACGAAATGAATTTTTTACGAATTATAAAATAACCGAATCTAAAACAATTGAAGTTTTCGATGCAACCGGCAAGTTAGTGCATAAGAATACTGGATTCAAAAATTATATAAACCTGGATTTTCTTCAAAAGGGTATTTATACTGCACAAGTAATAGAAGGCGATTCGCCAATTTGTGTAAAAAAAATAATCATTGAATAATTTTCAACATAATCCCTATTACTAAAAAAATCCCGTCTTAGTTAGTAAGACGGGATTTTTTAGTAAGATTCATTTTTATTGTTTCACTACTTTCACCACTTTTCCCTGGCCTTCCGATTGGATTTTCAGGAAATAAATACCTTGGGAAAGTTTGGACAGATCCAGTAGAGCCGTCGCTTTGCCAATCACATCGTATTGAACCTTTTTCCCTAAAACATCATTAATAGTTACGCTATCAATAATCCCGGCACTGTTTTGTAAAGAAACCGTAACAAGGCCTGAAGTTGGATTTGGATACGTTACAAAAGAAGTATTGTCAAACGTAGCAACATCCAAGCTGTTTACAAATTCCGTATTGAAGGTATTGGTTACGATTGGCGGATTGAAATCAAAGAAAATATCAGCAACATTCGGGATAACGTCCCCAACGATATAACCGGCTTTTGGCTTCACTTGAAAAACAACATACCCTTTTCCAGTTGTTGTATTGGCTACGGATGGAGGCAAATCAATACCGATAAAACTCCAGCTAAGCTCATTGTCCCTTCTTTTCAGGATGTAACCATGGCTTGAGTGAAGCATTTTTACCGAAGTTTCATCCAATTTTTCATCCAGGACATCTATGATATTAACATTTTCGGCATTGAAGGTCCCGGTATTTTCAAACTGAATGGTATATGTTAAATAATCGTTGGGTGTAAAATCCGAATAAACGATTTTTCCTCCATGAGCTTCCGATTTATCATTCGGGTCATAAGAACCCACTATTGTTTGAGACAGCGCATTTGTGTTATTGGAAATATGGATATCTCCAGCAGGGATACTAACCGAAACATTATTGGTCAAGACATCGCCCAATGCCACTGTAGGAATGGTTGGGACCTGCATTCCAACATTCAAATACCTTACTTCACCCGGCAATAGATTAGTAAAATCATATGTGAAACCGGTAGCACTTGTAGTGCTAGGAGTTGGGGAAACATTCACAATAACAACTGCATTATCCCTGATAAAAGTCACTGTTCCCGAAGCAATCGCCTGATTCCCATTATTGCGAAACATAATCGTATTGTAATAGATAAAACCGGGCCTTGGCGGTGCTCCACCAGGAAAAACAGCTACTGCCAAATCATGGTATGGCATTTGGGTTATCGGGAAATTATATACCTGGATCCCTGAATTCAAGGGCATGCTTACATTACTATAGGAAGATGTTGCCAACGTATATTGTGAAGACACTTCAGGATTGATGGTATAGCTTAAATCATACGAATTTGCCGGATCGGATTGGTTAATTATGTATTCCCCGTTAGACGAAGTCACATAATTGACTGTTCCGTTGTCATTCACCTCAAAACCAAATTGCCCCTGGGTAAAATCAGGTTCGCCAAGTTCCTGGGTTCCATTATTGTTGGAATCAATAAACGCATTCATCAGAATTCCTTCGTTCACAATAGTGATAACCACATTTGCCGTATCGCACATTGTAGGGGAAAGATTAGCACACAATTGATAAACCAAGGTATAGACTCCCGCAGGTGTCCCTGACAAGACGCTTACTGAACCATCAGGGTTTAAAACAAAACCGGGTGGAATAACCAATGCAGTCATTTGAGGTATACCGACAGCACTTCCCCAATAATCATTGTTAAGCACAGATCCTGGTGAAATTGCAATATTGCTATCCGTCTGGTAAATTGTCATCACATCATCGTTTGCAACAGGTGTGCTGGATTCACCCACAACAAACGTTGCTGTAACCATGAACCCATTAGCATCCGTTACCATTACATTAAAAACCCCAGACATACCAAAAGCATTGATTGTCGCTCCTGTAGCCCCGGGAATACTAACACCATTGAGTCCCCATTGGTAAGTAAAAGGTGCCACACCACCCGTGACAACTGCAACCAAGTCGTTCGGAGAAAAACCCGATCCAGGGAAAATAGTCACCGAAAAAGTGTTGGGAGTACTAACCGTACTCAAGCAAGAACATCCCATGCTGTCTGTTACCTGGATCACATTGTTCCCTGGTATTGCCGTCGTTGTAAAAGTATTTCCACACGGTATTGCAGCTCCCCCATTCAGGCTAAAGCTATAAGGAGGTATCCCGCCAGATATGACCGTAGTCATGGAATTACCCTCCATTGTGGTTGTGCAAATCATCGCAGAACCAGTAGAAAAGGTAAAAGGCCCGGCCCATACACTTACATTTCCAGGGCCACAAATAGTCCTCACATAAACCGAATAAGTCGTACAAGGGATTAATCCTGTAACTGTATATATCGTAGTAGCGACAATAATCCCTGACGCGTTTACGGTAGGTGCAGGCGAGCCAAAAGGCATAACCAGCACTTCCGATTGGGTCTCAGTTCCCGGAGAAATCCAGGAAATATTGGCCGAAGTCCCCGTAACACTGCTAATTCCTAATCCCGAAGGCGGAATACAAAGCTCTGCTCCTTCCGAAGCAAAGAAAAATAAAAAGAATAGTAAACTTAAGAGGTATTTTTTTGTCATAAATAGTGTTTTTGGTTGATTTTGATGCTAAAAATACAAAAAATACTACAGGAAGAGACAGCAAGTCTGTTAAAATATGACAGTCAATCTGTTAAGCATTGCAAAGAAGCACGAATGCCTGGAAATTTAATACCTGTTTACAAACTCCGAAGGTGTCTGCCCGCATTTTTTCTTAAATAACCTCGAAAAATAAGCATAATCCTCATATCCTAAATCATCGGCAATTTCATAAAAACTGAATTTACGGGCAATGAGTTCGCGCTTGGCTTCCAGGAAAACCCGCTCCAGGATAATATCGGTGGTTGTTTTACCAACCATTTCCCGGGAAATCCGATTGAGGTGCTTGGGCGAAACATGGATTTTTTCCGCATACCACGAAGCCGATTTCTGCTCTTTAAAATACTGTTCCACAAGTTGTTCCAATTCCCGGAATTTGCCGGAATAGGGATGTTGCCTGCTTTCTTCCACAGGTTCATCTCCAATATAAAAACGCGTGCTTTCCGTATAAACCAAGTCTATGAGGCTTTTGATTTTTTGCATTTTAAAAACCCGGTTGGATTGGTTTTCGGTGTATATCTGTTCAAAAAGAGAAGTAAAATAACTATAATGCGGCGGTTCAAGGTACAGGACAGGCTCATTTTGGACGCTGTAAAAAAAGGGAAAATTCGCAAGTCTGTTTTGGGTAAAATGAAGGTCGTAAAAAGACTGCGTATGAAAAAAGACATAGCCGCTGATATCTTCGGATAAATCCCAATGATGCATTTGCCCGGGATTAAGGAAGAAAATACTTCCGGGCTTTACCGGATACCTCACAAAATCAATTTCATGGATGCCAGAACCACGGGTAAAAAGTACTGTCACATAAAAATTATGCCGATGAGGCTTGTGGATGTTCTTATGGCCGGAAATCAAATGGCTTTCCATCGAATTACAATAAAATTCCTTCGATTGTACTCCTGATTCAAATTCCCTGATATGTAAAACCGTATACTTATTCATGTCCTAAAAGTACAAATAGTTGTGAAAATAGTATATAGCCAACGCCGAATAAGTCCCGAAATTTGTATAAAAATAAGTTATGTCAACTCTAGTAAATATTTTAAGGGAAAAGTGTCCTAAATGTGGCAAAGGACAAGTGTTTACCAAAAAAGGCAATATCCTGCTGTTGCAAATGCCGAAAATGAATACCAATTGTACACATTGCCATCATAAATTTGAAAAAGAACCCGGCTATTTTTTTGGTTCCATGTTTGTGAGTTATGCTTTGATTGTAGCCGAAATGATTGTTTTTTTCCTCCTGGCCAGCCAAGTCGTAGATAGTTTTGTGACCATCCTGGTTTTGATGGGAATCATAACCGTATTGGGAAGCCCTTTCAATTTCAGGCTGTCCCGGATGCTTTGGATGTATTTGCTTGACGGGCCGAATAAAAAGATATAGTATCTGTACAGCATAACCAGCAAAGATTTTTTGTAATTTTACCTTCTTAAAAAAACAAAATGCAAACTGTCCTTCTGAAGCTTAAGTTCAGGGAAAATCATTCCTTTATCATACCCTTGAATGTTACTGATTTTACCCAAAGACTCTCAGAAATTATAGATCCTGAAGATTCACAACCCTTTTCCTTATTTGGCCCCGGCAGCGAAAACAATTTCAAAGGAACTGTCGGCATAAATGGGTTCAAATTGAAAAGCACTATACTGAGCAAAAACAAAAAAGTCATCTCAATCCCTGTAAAGGGAATTTTTACCAAAGAAGGCAACAAAACCAAAATTACTGTTGAGATCAAGGCGGATGATCTATTTTCGATAGTGTATTTTTCCTTCGCTGCTGTGATGTTTTTTGCGGTTGTATTTTTTTCTCTTTTAGGTTTATTCGGCCTGACCGACGAACATTATACATTAGTTCAACCGCTTGTCATGGTAATTTTAATCATACTTCTTGCTTCTTTATACTACTTTCATTTAAGACGGAACATTCAGATAGTGAAAGACGAATTGGCATCGGCCTTACAGGCTTTGACTAACTAAAAAACCTGTTTTTAAACATAGTTAAAATCCTACACGTTTTTTTTGTTTATTTGTAAACTATAACCAGTGGTGAATCCGAACCGTTTTCGCCTGTAAAATGAAAGCATAAGCCGAAAAAATCATGAAAAAAGAAAAAAAGCAGGCAGCCATAGGATTCATATTCATCACCTTGCTAATTGACATTACCGGCTGGGGCATTATTATCCCGGTTATTCCCAAACTAATTGAAGAATTAATCCAGGGCGATATAAGCGAAGCGGCAAAATATGGTGGCTGGCTGACTTTTGCATATGCGATTACCCAATTTTTGTTTGCACCGATTATTGGAAACCTAAGCGACAAATACGGGCGCAGGCCTGTAATATTGCTTTCATTGCTGGGTTTCTCACTCGATTACCTGCTGTTGGCTTTTGCACCATCAATTACATGGCTTTTTGTGGGACGTATCATTGCCGGGATAACGGGAGCAAGCATCACCACAGCTTCGGCCTATATAGCCGATGTAAGTACCGCAGAAAACAGGGCGAAGAATTTTGGGATGATAGGAGCTGCTTTTGGCTTAGGCTTTATTATCGGGCCGGTTATTGGCGGATTGTTAGGGCAATACGGTGCAAGGGTCCCGTTTTATGCAGCTGCTATTTTATGTATGGTCAATTTTTTATACGGTTATTTTATCTTACCCGAATCCCTTTCAAAAAGCCACAGAAGGCCTTTCGATATCAAGAGGGCCAATCCTGTCGGTGCTCTTATAAACCTCAAAAAACATCCAAAACTGATCGGATTGATCCTTTCCGTTTTCTTACTTTATATTGCAGGCCATGCGGTACAGAGCAATTGGAGTTATTTTACGATGTACCAATTTAAATGGGACGAGCGAATGGTAGGGATATCACTGGGAATCATAGGATTGCTGGTAGGTATCGTACAAGGAGGCCTAATTCGTTGGATTAATCCGAAAGTCGGCAATGAAAAAAGCATTTATCTGGGCATGGCCCTTTATACCCTGGGCATGTTTTTGTTTGCCTCTGCTTCAGAAGGATGGATGATGTTTGCTTTCCTGGTCCCGTATTGCCTTGGCGGTATTGCCGGGCCGGCCTTACAGGCTATTATTTCCACGCAGGTCCCTCCTACTGAACAAGGAGAAATCCAAGGAACCTTAACCAGCTTGATGAGTGCTTCTTCCATTATTGGTCCGCCTTTGATGTCTATGATATTTTATTATTTCACACACAAGGAAGCGCCTTTTTTATTTGCCGGAGCGCCTTTTGTTTTAGGAGGGATTTTAATGCTGGCCAGTACTATTATTGCTTATTTTTCGTTAAAAAAACACCACATGCACTAAACTATTCTTTACTATAAAAAAATCCCGTTCGATCAAACGGGATTTTTTATGTGCTTTCTCATATTCTCTGACATATCATTAATGATCGTCTTATAGTCCGGATTGTGGTTGTCCCAGATTTTCCAGATACCGTGCTGTTTCTTTATAAAATACGTCTGCTTGTTGACATGGCTGTAGGCATTGCGGAAATTCCCGTCATCGTCCCGGAAATCCAGGTTCCAGAATTCCTGCGCGGTAATAACAGCCAGGGTGTCGTTTAAAGAGCATATTTTAAAATCATACAATTCAAAATTGGAACGGTTGTTCATCGTATTTAACTGATAACCCAATTGGGCTATCTGGCTGATCAAATCATGGATCCTTTGCGTTAGCGGGCCGTCTTCAAAAATAAAATGGGACAAATTCCCCAAATCAACCTCAGGAAGTTTAAGCAAACTATTGAATTCTTCCTGGCAGTACTGCGTAATCAATTTTTCGAAATCACCAAGCAGTTCCTCATTCTTGTTGGTCTCTGCAGCCGCCGCCAGTTCCAGTTCCTGGGCAATGGCTTCTTTGGACAAAAAATGATTTAAAGATGTGTATCCGATAAAAATGGCCAATTTATCGAGCGTTTTCAAAAACCGCAAATCCGAATTTTCAGAATTGGAATAATCATTGGTGAAAATCCGATGGAGCGTCGTACTGGAGATTGTTGTCCCCAATTCGTGTTTCCGGGCACCCTGGAGATATGCGGATTTAGACAAACTTTCAGAAATAATTTCAGAAAGGATGATGTACTGGGCCCTCTTCCAGATTTTAACGCTCACCAGAGAACTATTAAGAACCGCAGGAGCCTTCAGTATGCCTTTTTTTAATTCCTCAATAATGTTTTCCATACTCAAATAAGCGATTAAGAGTTTATCCAAACTTCACCAAAATATCTGTGGTAAAGATAAGTCAAAGATGTGGTTCACTTTAACAATAAATATTGCAAATTTTAACAATATTTTTGGATAATTAAAATTTTTAACTACTAAAACCCAAATTTATGAAAAAAAACCTTTTAAAATCGTGGGCCAGAAAAATAGGGCTCGCCCTGTTTGGGGCACTTATTTTGACTTCGTGTCAAAACGAAAAGACAGATAACACGCCGGATCAGGAAAAATTAATGGACGGAAAGGTAAATCTCTTAGACAAAGGAAGATACGGATGTGAGCCGTTTTCTGAGGCCTACCTGAAAAGCATCAAATTCCTGTCTCCTTCCGAATACCAGGCAAAAATCGCCGAATTACGTCCTGATTTAAGCACGGCAGAACAAAGAGATGCCTTTTCCACACAAGCCGCTGCTTCAAAATATGTTCCGTTGCCTCCTGTGGGAGACCAGGGTAATGAAGGTTCCTGTGTAGGATGGGGTATCGGATATGCCGCCCACGGAATCACTCGTTATATTAACAATACCGTGCACCAATCAAACTGGGGTGGCGCCTTGAGAAGTGCAGCCTATGTATACAACCAGATTAAATTGGGGAATTGCGGCGCGGGTTCGTATCCGAATGACGCGATGAACCTAATTAAAAACCAGGGGCAATGCAGTAATTCCCAAATGCCTTACGTATCCGGCGGATGTTACACGCAACCGACTACACAACAAAGGACATGGGCAGCCGGAAGGAAATCCAGCGGATGGTTTAACGTAAACACCACCAACGTAAACGACATTAAATACTACCTAAATCAGAATTACCCAGTTGCCGCCTGTTTTGATGTGAACCAGAGTTTCTATGATATTCGATTATACAACCATGTTTGGTCAAGCCTGTACGGATCCCGTCAGGGAGGTCACTGCGTTTGCATAGTAGGTTACGATGATGCGACACGTCAGTTTAAAGTTTTGAATTCCTGGGGAGCATCTTGGGGGCGCAGCGGTTATTTTTATGTTACTTACGACAATATTGCCAGAGGGGCTTTCAATTGGATGGGATGTATCCTTCCTAATGCCGCCGCCAATACAGCACAATAGTTTTGTTATGTAATTTCGGTTAAGTTAATCTCAGAACTGAAAAAAGCCTCTTAATTGAGGCTTTTTTGCTATAGGAAAGAAACTGTAAATTAAGGGAACAATTCTTATCTTTGGAACAAATAAAACCAAGATGATACTTTCCCCTTCCAAAAAAATATATTTTGCCAGCGACCAGCATTTGGGTGCTCCCACACCGGAAGCCAGTTTCCCAAGGGAACAAAAATTTGTGGCCTGGCTTGATGAAGTGAAAAAGGACGCCGAAGCTATCTTCCTATTGGGTGATTTATTTGATTTCTGGTTCGAATATAAAACGGTTGTCCCGAAAGGTTTTGTAAGGGTACTGGGCAAGCTGGCAGAAATCCGTGACAGCGGCATCCCCGTTTATTTTTTTGTAGGCAACCACGATTTATGGATGGACGATTATTTCCAGAAAGAACTCAACATTCCTGTTTACCATACCACAAAAGAATTCACCTTCAATGGCAAGGAATTCCTGATTGGCCACGGCGATGGCCTCGGCCCTGGTGACAAAGGCTACAAACGCATGAAAAAAGTATTCACCAATCCTTTTTCCAAATCACTTTTCAGATGGTTGCATCCGGACCTGGGCGTACGATTGGCCCAATATCTATCGGTCAAGAACAAACTGATTTCAGGAGATGAAGATGTACGTTTTTTAGGAGAAGACAACGAATGGCTGGTACAATATGCCAAAAGGAAACTGGAAAGCAAGCATTACGACTATTTTGTTTTTGGCCACCGTCATTTGCCTATGGAAATCCAATTGAACGAAAACTCAAAATACATCAACCTGGGCGATTGGATCGGTTATTTTACATACGGTGTTTTCGACGGGAATGCATTTGAACTTAAAAAGTATTAATTCTTTTCATTCCTGAAAAAAATACAGTATTTTTGCCCCGTCTCAAAGGGGTGCTCTAAATAACGAGCTGAGATTATACCCAAAGAACCTGGGCAAGTAATGTTGCCAAGGGATGCATACAAGAGGAAACTTCTGTTATCCTGTTGTAACTTAACCATTATTAATTTTAAAAAGAATAATTGCCCCTTTTATTCGTAGTTATTACGAATGAAAACCGTATTCCATTCCAGTATTGCAGCACTTTGCCTGCTAGTTGGCACTGTTGCTTTTTCGCAACAGGCCGATTCCACCAAAACCAAGAATCTTGAAGAAGTGATGGTCCAGGCTGTCCGTGCCAACGAAAAAACGCCGGTGACTTTTTCAAATTTCGGCAAAAAAGAAATTGCCAAACGAAACCTTGGGCAGGATATCCCGGTCCTGATGAACTTTTTACCATCGGTTGTTACTACTTCAGATGCAGGAAATGGTGTAGGCTACACCGGTATCCGGGTTCGTGGCAGCGATGCGACCCGTGTGAATGTAACCATCAACGGAATCCCTTACAATGATTCGGAAAGCCATGGTACTTTTTGGGTAAACATGCCCGATTTTGCTTCTTCGGCAGAAAGCATCCAGCTGCAGCGCGGTGTGGGGACATCAACCAATGGAGCAGGCGCTTTTGGAGCAAGCCTGAATGTACTAACCGAAGCTACCAGTGCCCGTGCGGGAGGCGAAATTTCAAATTCCTACGGAAGTTTCAATACACACAAGCATACCGTCAAATTCAATACGGGGATTATGAATGACCAGTTCGAGATTTCGGGAAGATTGTCCAAAATCAATTCCGACGGTTATATCGACAGGGCTTCCTCTAATTTGAAATCTTATTTCCTGCAAGGCTCTTACCTGGGTAAAACCACCAAGATCAAAGCGTTGGTTTTTGGCGGAAAAGAAATAACCTATCAATCCTGGAACGGACTGGAAGATCCTGAAAAACTAAAAAACGACAGGACCTTCAATACCGCAGGAATGTATACAGATGAATTCGGGAACACCCGTTTTTATGACAATGAAGTCGATAATTACCAACAAGACCATTACCAGTTGCATTGGAATGAAACCATTTCCGAAAACTGGAACACCAATCTGGCTTTCCACTACACCAAAGGAAAAGGTTTTTATGAAAATTACAAGGAAGATGCTGATTTTACCGAATACAATATGACTCCTGCGGGCCCAGGCACCACAACCGACCTGATCCGCCAGAAATGGCTGGACAATGATTTTTACGGCACCACTTTTTCTGCAAATTACACCAACGACAAACTTGCTGTCATCCTGGGTGGTGGCGCAAACAAATACGAAGGCCTGCATTTCGGGAAAGTGATTTGGGCACGTTATGCTTCAACCAGCGAATTAGGCGATCATTATTATGATGATTTCGGTATAAAAACCGACTTGAACTTTTTCGCCAAAGCCAATTACCAAGTGCTAAAACAATTGAATGTTTTTGGTGACCTCCAATTCCGGAAAGTAAATTACAAAGCCAATGGCCTGCAGCCGGATTTTGTAAATGAAACGTTCGATTTTTTCAATCCAAAAGCCGGACTGACCTTTTCGCCCAACCAAAACAACAATATCTATTTTTCCTATGCCCGTGCGAACCGCGAACCCAAAAGGGAAGATTTTGAAAACAGCAACGTAAAACCTGAAAAACTAAACGATTTTGAACTAGGCTGGCGTTTTGCCAATGCGAAAGCGAAACTGAATATAAACGCTTATTACATGTTGTACAAAGATCAATTGGTACTGACCGGGGCATTAAACGACGTAGGGACGCCAATTGCCGAAAACAGTGGGAAAAGCTACAGGATAGGTTTGGAAGTTGACGCGAAATTCCTGCTTTCCAACCAGTGGTCCATCCAGCCGAATGTGGCTATAAGCCGAAGCAGGAACCAGGATTTCTATTTTCAGCGTGACGGTGTTTTACAAAACCTGGGAGAAACAAATGTTTCTTTTTCGCCGGAAATCATTGCCGGGAATATCCTAACGTTCTCACCGCTGAAACCGTTGCAGATCTCATTATTGTCGAAATTCATAGGAGAGCAGTTTATGGGGAATATTGACGCGGAATCTTCTAAATTAGACAGTTATTTCATCAATGACCTGAACATAACCTATGAAATCGAAACCAAAAAGGTTTTCAAATCGATTGTAATTTCCGTACTGGCCAACAATATACTAAACAAGGAATACATCTCAAACGGATACTTTTACACCTATGACGACACCTGGTCTAACCCACCGGCCGTGACCACTATAGAAGGAGCCGGATATTACCCGCAGGCGGGAGCCAATATACTGGCCGGCCTTACCCTGAAATTCTAAAAAAAGGAGCCTTTTGGGCTCCTTTTTTAATTATACACTCTCAGCATGCTTCCGTCGCTGTTTGCCTCTACCCTATAAGTCTTTAAAGGGTATTGTGCATTTCCAACTCCAGTGAACAAACTGTATTCATAATTTTCACACGGGCATTTTGCATTAATGCCGTTTATCGTCATCCTTGAGCAATCGCTTGGGTACTGATTGGGGCAACTCGCCTCAAAAGCCCTGTAATCGTTCGTCCCGACTTTCATCACGATAATCCCTTTTATACCTGCATCGGCATCTGTTATCAAAACAGGGTTACTAGGAAACTGCAATCCGTTGTAAGAAGGCAGGTTAGTGTTGATTTCTTTAGAAAAGCCAACATTCTGCAAGTACGGATTACTGTTTACCACCCGGTCCTTCGAACAGGATAAAGCAATTAAAGCTACCACTAGAAATAAATACTGTTTCATAATAAAAAAATAACTCTTAATTGTTTAGAACAAATTTAATTTAATTAACTTTGTAATGCATAGGAATAGCAAATAAATTTCAATTTGAAATAAAAAATAATATCTTTGTAGAAAGAAATCCCGTCGCTAGTGGGATTTTTTCTATTTATATAAACGATGAAGTTATGAGTACAGTATCATATTATACGGCAGAAGGATTAAAAAAATTAAAAGAAGAATTAGAACAGCTTAAAGCCATAGAACGTCCTAAAGCCTCACAAGACATTGCCGATGCAAGAGACAAAGGCGACTTATCTGAAAATGCAGAATACGATGCTGCAAAAGAAGCGCAAGGCCTTTTGGAACTGAAAATAAAAAAACTGGAAGAAGTATATTCCAATGCACGCCTAATCGATGAATCACAACTGGACGTGTCAAAAGTTTTGGTTTTGTCGCATGTAAAAATCAAAAACCAGACCAATGGTATGGAAATGTCGTATCATTTAGTTGCCGAAAGCGAAGCCGACCTGAAAACCGGTAAGATTTCAGTAACTTCTCCTATCGGAAAAGGGCTGTTAGGGAAATCCGTAGGGGAAATTGCCGAAATTAACGTGCCAAACGGCATTTTGAAATTCGAAATCCTTGAAATCTCAAGGGATTAATCCTGCGTCGGAGCAGTATCAAAAAACCTAATAACCTGAACATGGCTTCAATTTTCACTAAAATAGTAAACGGGGAAATCCCTTGTTACAAAATCGCGGAAGATGCTGATTTTTTAGCTTTCCTGGATGTAAACCCAAATGCAAAAGGACATACTTTATGCATTCCGAAGCAGGAAATCGACAAGATTTTTGATATGGAAGACGATCTGTATTTAGGTTTGATGGCTTTTTCCAAAAAAGTTGCGGCAGCCTTGGAAAAAACAATTCCCTGCAAAAGGATCGGGATGTCGGTAATCGGCCTTGAAGTACCGCACGCCCACGTACATCTGATCCCGCTGAACGAAATGGACGAAATGCGCTTTCAGAACAAAGTCCGATTAACCCCGGAAGAATTTAGTGCACTGGCAAAACAGATCCAGGACAATTTATAAAAACATACAAAACCTCTTCTTCCGAAGAGGTTTTGCATTTATAAAGGGTATCATACAGCGATATTCCGTATTTTTACATTATGTATGCTTTAGTCGACTGCAATAATTTCTATGCGTCCTGCGAACGTGTTTTCCAACCGGAATTCAACGGCAAACCGGTTGTGGTATTGTCCAACAACGACGGCTGCATCATCTCCAGGAGCGACGAGGCAAAAGCCCTGGGCGTTCCTATGGCAGCTCCTGAATTTAAAATCCGGGACATGCTCAAAGAGCACAACATAAAAGTTTTTTCTTCCAATTATGCCTTATATGGTGATTTGAGCCAAAGGGTAATGTGCATCCTGGAACAATTCACTCCCAATATCGAAATTTACAGCATCGATGAAGCCTTTCTTAATTTTGACGGTATCGATATCCCAAATTATCAGGAATACGGCCTCCAAATGAAAAAAAGAATCCTCAAATGGGTAAGCATACCTGTTTGTGTTGGGTTTGCACCGACCAAAGCATTGTCCAAAATCGCCAATAAAATAGCACGGAAATTCCCTGAAAAAACAAAAGGTGTTTATGCCATCGATTCAGAAGAAAAAAGAATAAAGGCCTTGCAATGGACTAAAATAGAAGATGTCTGGGGAATAGGCTACCGCATGAAAAGAAAAATGAAAGCCCGCAACATCAATACCGCATTAGATTTTATCGATCCGAAACACGAAAGCTGGATAAAAAGCCAGATGGGCGTTACAGGCCTGAGGCTGAAGAGTGAACTGGAAGGAAAATCGGTTTTAGGGCTTGAAGAAGACAAGGAGACCAAAAAGAGCATTGCCATTACCCGGAGTTTCCCTAAGAAAATTTCCGATTTTGACGGCTTGCGCGAACGAGTATCCACGTTTGCCTCCGTATGCGCGGAAAAACTCTACCTTCAAAAGTCATGTTGCTATACTATTACGGTCATGCTCGGGACGATGGAACATAAAACGCCTTCAAACAAAATGTACTATCATTATTCGGTTACACTTCCTTTTGCCTCCAATTCGGCACTGACCATAAGCAATACGGCCGTTAAGATAGCCGAGCGGCTTTATGAAGAAAACAAAGGCATTTTGTTTAAGAAAGCCGGCGTGATCGTTTCCCAGCTTATCAAGCAAAACCAGAAGCAATTCCATCTTTTTGAGGATGAAAACCCAAAATACCTGGCCCTGACAGAAGCTATCCAAGGCATCAACAGCAAACTAGGCGACCGGAAAGTAAGGCTGGGCCCGCAAGACGAAAAAACCTGGAACATGAAACAGGAAAAACTCTCTCCAAAATACACCACACGATTTGACCAAATATTGAAAGTGAAATGCCAATAGACAAGCCTAATAAAAAACCGAAACTCAGCTTTTTCTCTCCTGATTTTGAAAGCGACATGAAAATTCCTTTTGTCAGCCAGGGCGTATCTGCAGGCTTTCCTTCCCCTGCGCTTGATTTTATGGAAACCGTTATTGACCTTAACAAGGAACTGGTCAAAAACCCATTGGCCACTTTTTATGTCCGGGCCGAAGGAAATTCAATGATCGATGCCGGGATAAATGACCAGGATGTACTTGTTGTCGACCGAAGCCTGGAACCTCAAAATAATACCATTGCCATTTGTTTTATCGATGGCGAATTTACCGTCAAGCGTATCCGGTTGGAGAAAGGCTCTCTATATCTTATGCCCGAGAACAAAAATTATGCGCCCATACAAGTCACGGAAGAAAACCAATTGATTATCTGGGGAATTGTAACCTATGTGATAAAACCGGTATAAAAACAAAAAACCTCCCATTTCTGAGAGGTTTTGTACCCGGAGCCGGGCTCGAACCGGCACGGTTTCCCACTGGTGTTTGAGACCAGCGCGTCTACCAATTCCGCCATCCGGGCTTAGTGGACACAAAATTAAAAACCTTTATCGGGTCACTAATTTTGATTTCGTGAGTGCAAATGTAAAACTTTTTTCTACAATTCTTCAAAAAATACTTAAAAATTATCTTTCCCAGTTCAATTTAATTCCTAAATTTGCACCTCGGTAAAACGAAAAAGCAACTAACTAACTACATCCGAGGTATTTGCGCATATAAGGCCATAAAGTAAAATTTATACCGAATGCATCGACTACAACGGAATTAAAACAACACATTAATGCCACACCTAGAACCCGAAGCAAAAATATTTGCCTGTTCGCAAAGTGTTTACCTAGCTGAAAAAATAGCCGCAAGTTATGGCGTATCGCTGGGAAAGGTTACGTTCTCGCAATATAGTGATGGAGAATTCCAGCCGTCTTATGAAGAATCCATTCGTGGATTGCGTGTATTTATCGTATGTTCGACATTTCCAAGTTCAGACAACCTGATGGAATTGTTACTGATGATCGATGCTGCAAAAAGAGCTTCAGCAAGGCACATTACGGCTGTAATCCCTTATTTTGGATGGGCGCGTCAAGACAGAAAAGACAAGCCAAGAGTCCCGATAGGAGCCAAACTGGTTGCAAAATTATTGGAAAGCGCTGGCGCTACACGTATCATGACCATGGATTTACATGCAGATCAGATACAGGGGTTTTTCGAAAAGCCGGTTGACCACCTGTTTGCATCGACCATTTTCCTGCCGTATGTAAAAAGCCTAGGTTTGGAAAACCTGACCATTGCATCGCCTGATATGGGAGGTTCGAAAAGAGCGTATGCTTATTCCAAATTCCTGGAATCTGACGTGGTTATCTGCTACAAGCAACGAAAAGCTGCCAACGTTATCGATACGATGGAACTGATCGGAGAAGTAAAAGGCCGCAATGTGATTCTGGTAGATGACATGATTGACACCGGAGGCACTTTGGCGAAAGCCGCCGATTTAATGATCGAAAAAGGAGCTTTAAGCGTAAGAGCCATATGCACGCACCCGATTTTATCCGGAAGTGCCTATGAAAAAATAGAGAATTCGCAATTGAGCGAACTGATCGTGACCGATTCCATTCCGTTAAAGAAGGAATCAAACAAAATAAAAGTGGTGAGTTGTGCGCCTCTTTTTGCAGAAGTAATGCACATGGTGCACCACAACAATTCCATTAGTGGAAAATTTTTAATGTAATAATTTCGTTACAGGCAGAAGGCTTTAAACCGAAAGCATACCGGAATCCTTACATTTTTGAACAAGTATATTATTATTAACTATATTTTTTTTTCAATGAAATCGATTACAATTAAAGGATCAGAAAGAGAAAGCGTGGGTAAAGTTTCGACTAAAGCCTTACGTAATGCTGGAGCGGTTCCTTGCGTATTATACGGAGGAGATCAACCAGTACATTTTTCAGCAGAAGAAGCTGCATTCAAACACTTGGTTTACACTCCAAACGCACACACAGTTGTGATTGAGCTTGGAAACGGAAAATCATACAATGCTGTTTTGCAAGACATCCAGGTACACCCTGTATCTGACAAAATCTTACACATTGACTTCTATGAGTTATTTGACAACAAAGAAGTTACTATGGAAGTTCCAGTTAGAATCACAGGAACGTCTCCAGGTGTATTATTAGGAGGTGTTTTACGTTTGAACCAACGTAAACTTAAAGTGAAAGCTTTACCTAAGAACTTACCTGATTTCCTTGATGCGGATATCTCTGGTATGGAAATGGGTAACAAAATGTATGTAACTAAATTAGTTTCAGACAAATTCAAATTATTGCACCCGGACAACACTGTTGTTGCTCAAGTAAGAATTTCTCGTGCTGCGATGAAAGCTGCTCAAGAGGCTGCAAAAGCTGCAAAAGCACCTGCAAAAGGAAAGAAAAAATAATTTTTCAGCATACTTTTCAAAAGCGCCTCATCTGGGGCGCTTTTTTTATGCCCTGGTTTAGCCTTCTCAAACATTTTTTAGGGAATCTGGCCCTAGGACAATTGAATAATCTTATTTTTGTAAGATGATTAAATGGATTACAAACCTGTTTTCAACACCAAAAACAGAACAGACAGCGATTGACATGAAGAAATTTTTAATTGTAGGCTTGGGAAACATTGGAGCCGAATACGTAAATACGCGCCATAATATTGGTTTTAAAGTTTTGGATTTTTTGGCACGACAGGAATCGCTTGATTTTCAAACCGTAAAATTAGGGGCAATGGCCGAATACAAAATAAAAGGCAGGACCCTTTTGCTGTTAAAGCCCAATACCTATATGAATTTGAGCGGAAAGGCATTGCAATACTGGATGGAAAAGGAAAAAATCGCCAAAGAAAACATACTGGTCATTACCGACGACCTGAATTTGCCTTTCGGAACCATCCGTATAAAACCAAAAGGCAGCGACGGTGGCCACAATGGTTTGAAAAGTATTCAACAGACCTTGAATTCTGCCGATTATCCCCGTTTCCGCTTTGGCATCAGCGACGAATTCAAAAAAGGGAAACAAGTGGATTATGTCCTTGGCGAATGGGACGAAAAGGAAAAAGAAACACTCCCGGAACGGCTGGAAATGGCGGTAAAAGCCGTGCAATCTTTCGCTTTGTCCGGATTGGAAAATACAATGACCGGCTATAATGGGAAATAACAAAACCATACGGCCCTGTTGGATCTTTCCGTTAATCACGCTGACGTTGCTGATCGTATCCTCATGCAGTTCTCAAAAAAAAGAGGCAACGAATCCTGAAAAAACAATGGCAATTGCCTGTCCTGAAGACGGGAAATGCACTACCCAGGTATTTCACAATAAAAGCCTCGAGGTAAAAACGGACGAATTTGGCGGTGTGTATTACCAGATGCAAGACCATCCGGAAACTTCAGTTGTATTGTACCAATACGCCAGAAATGTGGAAAAAGGCCTTCAGGATGCGCAATATAGGGAAGAAATCATTTTCGAAATCAGGCATTCAGACGTTACAATTATCTATAACGATTCCGATTTGCAGAAAACGAAAATGCTTTTCGGCAGGTTTTGTTTCTGCCGCGGGCAAACCGGATATTATAAGGTATCCCATGGCAACCTGGATGCTGTCCAAAAAAACGATTCGATCTATTTTAATTTGGCTTTTAGTGTAACAGAAGTACCACAGGTAATCACTTCCGTAACTGCTTCGGCAAAAAAATAATCCGGCAGGTACTATCTCGCATTTCCAAAATCCCACACATAAAAAAGCCCCATCCTGAATTAAGAATGGGGCTTTGTTTTTTTAAGGTTTGTTATTGCACAACTATACGTTTTACCGTTCTTTTAGGGCCATCTGTAATAGTCACCAAATAGATTCCGGACTGTACGTTGTCCAAACTGATATTTTGATTGAAAGCACCTGTATTCGCAAATGATTTATCATATACTTTCCTCCCTCTCATATCATGGACATTAACTTTGATGTCATTATTTGAAGCTGACGTAAATTTAACAACAAAATCTCCGTTGTTTGGGTTAGGATACAGGGAGAAATCCTGCAAACTGTTCTCGTCGACACTTAAAGGCTGGACAGAACAAATATTCAGGCTCCAGCTGTTTAATGTTCCTCCATCCTGCGCAAAACCATCGTTTATCCTCAATGTCCATACTCCGGCAGAATTCTGTCCGTCAAAAGCAGCTAAAGATTCCAATGGCAATACTGTTCCTGAAATTCCAGGATTTGTTCCGCAAACCACGGCTGTACCTGCATTATCAAATGTAGCATTGACATTTTGGATATCGGCACTTGTACATGGCAAAGCATACAATTTCACTTGTGTCCCGGCCGGGCTGATTAATGTTGCCGTTAAATCGTTGATCCAGGTATGGGATACGTTCATCGTTACTTTTACATCGGATATGGTCACATTTGAAGGGAAAGTCAATGTAGAATTGATCGTAACATTTGCTGTAGTTCCAATAGTTAACGGAACATTTGTGGAAGCCGTAGTATTACAGGCAATTGATCCTGTTGTAAATTTGTAAGAAGGGCTGTAGGTTCCGCTACAGGCAACGTTTTTAGGCAATACTCTCCAAAAATAGCTGGTTCCTTGCGATAATCCTGAAACCGCAAAACTGGTTCCCGAAACGTTTCCAGAACGAACTATCGCTGAGAAAGCATTGTCTGTTGCTACCTGTACATCATAGGAAGTAGCATTAGGATTGGCTGCCCAAGTCAGGTTTAGATCCACATCTTGTGAAACCGCCAAATTAGCTGGGGAAGTCAACGCCATTGTACCAAAATTGGAATTGAATAATTCAAAATACAACGGAACCGTTTTAGTGGTTGGTCCCGAAGTGGCATTTACCGTAATAGCATACAGGCCGGCAGTACTTGCTGCAGTGTTGCTGATTGTCATGACCACAGTTCCGTTAGCACTTACAGAAGACGGTGCGAACGCTACAGAAGATCCCGCAGGATTACCCGTCGCACTGAATGTTGTCGTACCACTGAATCCTCCCAAAACAGTATATGGGATGCTGTACGAAACGTTCGTTCCCTGACAGGCAGATTTATTTTGTTCACCGGCTGTCCCCGCAAAAGAAACGGCAAAAGTAGCTGCTGGAGCGGTAATCGTGAAATTCGTATTGGAAAGATCATAAAAGATATTATTGTATCCTTTGATCATTATCCTGTTTGTTGTTCCTGGTGTATTTGGAACAGTGATCGTTTCTGAACCGTCATTAGGAACTTTACTGGCTAATAAGGTAGGGAAAGAAGTTCCTCCGTTTGTAGACAGGTAAATATCTACAAATTTGGCATTTACTCCATTGGCATCCGTTCCTGCAACTGCCCAAGTTACCGTTTGATTTGTCCCTGCAGCCCAGGAAACATTGGTATTCGGAACATTCACCAAAAAAGGACCTGCCACTCCATCAACAGTAACGGACATGTCGTCTCTCCCTGTTTGCCCACCATTAGGCGATCTGTTATCTCTTACGGTTAAAGAAAAATTATATTCCCTGGCCACAGAAGAACATACTTCCCAAGTGTTGGCGGTGTTTCCAGCCAAAACAGTTGCCAGATTCGGCAGGGAACGTTCTGATGAAGCTGTAGGTGGATTGGACCTAAAATTTGGTCCTCCTGTTGAAGAATCGACCGGCGGTTGTACCGAAACTTCGGTATCCGTTTGCTCCCAGCAATACGTCAAAGCATCTCCATTGGCATCTGTAGCACTACCATTCAGGATAAAGGCTGTAGACCTTGGAATCACATAATCCATTCCGGCATTCACGACCGGTGCACTGTTCCCATTATTTGTTGTGGCTGCGCAAGTGGCAGAAGTTGCAATCAGGTTGTTTATTTCCTGTATGCTTACAGAGTGGAAGTGAGCATCCGAATTAGGCTGGACGTTCTGGCCAGGGCAGATTCCCGCATAAGCCATAATAGTAGATCCACTACCCGGTTCGACAGCAGTACCATCATTTCTGTTCCCTGCACAACTGCCTGTGTCACCGTTAAAGGTATGGTTTGCCCCAAATTGATGGCCCATTTCGTGCGCTACATAATCAATATCATAAGGATCTCCTACCGGAGCGGAAGAACCTGTAATCCCTCTTGCTTTGGCACCGGTCACACATGGGGAAGGTCCTGCCAAACCTCCACCGCCAGTACTTACCGTATGCCCGATATCAAAATTAGCATCCCCGATAATATTTGTAATTTGGGTCTGGCTTTGATTGATCAGCGTATTGGCATTCGTATTGTTGAAATTATCCGAAGTGATAAAAATGACTAAATCATTATTGGCTACCAAATTCATCCTCATGGACAAATCTCTTTCATAAACCCCATCCACACGTGTTACAGTAACCACCATAGCAGCCAAAACCGCTGCTTTTTTCTGTGCCAAAGTACCGGCGCCCAAACCAGCTGCATTCACATGGTAGGCAGCATATTCGATGGTACAGGCCATTGCCAGCCTAAAAATCCTGAATTTACCATCGCTGGCATGCATTACAGGATTTGGCACCACCTTATTGGAATTATCCAACTGCGGTTTTTGAGAGTCGTCCACAAGGCACTGAAATTGTTTTGACGGCGCAATATCCGATTTGCTGTATACCATATAATGACTCAAATCTTTGGTATATGTATCGATAAAGGTAGTCCCAGTCCGGCCGGATAATGTCATGGTATGCAATCCGAATAGCGTTACACTGAAACGGATGGTTGCCGTTGGATCGTCAATTCCTTTACCCAAATAAGATTTGATATCGGGAAATTTCGCTTCCAATCCAGGCTCCATTACAGGTGCTTCATAAATCAGGTACTTGTCAAGTTTTCCTTCCGCATTCGGAAAAGAAATGACCAAATCCGACTGGATGCCACTGGTATCCAAAGGAGCTTGCCTTAATTGGCTCTTAAAGGTTTGGAAATCGAGGGAAAACAATTCATATTTAGCCGGCATCGATGCGCGGTCCATTTTATTGGCATGAATCAATCGCTCACTGGAAACTTTGTTCCAGAGATTCTGCCCAAAACCTGAAGTAAAGGACAAAATCGTAAATAACAGAAAAAGTATTGCTTTTTTCATGTGGTTTTTTGGTTTTTTTTGGCGTTATTTATTTTTTTTGGCTAAAATATTAAATAAATAACAGTTAGCAAGCTTTTTGTTAAAAAAAAACGCAAGCTTTTGGCTTGCGTTTTTTAAATATCTATTGAAAAACTATTATTCTACAACAATACGTTTTACTGTTTTCTTAGCACCATCAACAATAGATACTAAATAAACACCCGCCTGTACTTTGTCCAAAGTAATGTTTTGGTTGAAAGCACCTGTGTTAGAGAATGATTTTTCGTATACCTGTCTTCCTCTGATATCGTGAACATTCACTTTGATATCATTGCTTGAAGCAGAAGTGAATTTTATTGTAAAATCACCATTGTTCGGGTTAGGGTACAATGAGAAGTTTTCAAATTCGAATTCTTCATTACCTAATGTATACGTTTGAGAACAAACCTCTACAGACCATGCATTGATTGTTCCTGTATCTCCGTTATAGAAATCTCCAGCTAACAATGTCCAAACTCCATTGCTTGGTTTTCCATTAAGTACAGATAATGCACTTGCAGGTCCAAAAGTTCCGCTCGTTGCTGAACAACCAGTTGTAGGCACCAATGGGTTACCATCTGAGAAAGTATACGTTAATGTAGTTGGCGCATTGTCACAATTTCTGTTCCATAAAGTAACTTGCGTTCCATCAGGGTGCTCCATTGCTATAACTAAATCTTCAATATAAGAGTGTGTGAAACCTAAAGTAACATTCACATCAGAAATCGTTGCTGCAGGACCTGGAACAGTAACTGTTTTGGTGACTATCGCACCAGGAGTGTTAGCTCCGGCTCCATCAGGCACAGGAAGTGCAGTGTTGTTTGTATATGTATTACAAGTTGACGATACTGTGTAACCAATTGCAATAGGTTTTGGGTTTACGTTAAAGAAGATACCCGCACTAGCCTTAACCATAACTCTACAATTCATAGCAGAAATGTTTGGTACTGTAATAGATTGAGAACCGTCATTAGGAGTACCCGCTACCAATACAGTAGGGAAAGTCAAACCACCATCTGTAGATAATAAGATATCAACATTAGCTCCACCTGTACTTGTATTTGTATTGTTTACAGTCCAAACGATAGTTTGAGAAGACCCTCTTGCCCAGCTTTGATTGTCAACATTTTGAGACGTTACGCTAAGCGGACCTCTGGTAGCATCAACCGTAACAATCATATCGTCAAAATTAGTTTGTCCTACTTTTGCAGGAGCTAAAACAAAAGGAGCATTATCTCTTACTGTTAACCTGAAGGTCAATGTTCTGGCAACTGAACTTAAAGCCTCAACATTGATTTCAGCACCTGCAGTAGTTTTTGAATTTCCTAAAACAGTAGCCATGATAGGGAAAACCCTTGATGGAGAAGCGGTAGGGCTGTAAGATCTCCAGTTAGGACCTGTTGCTTTTGTTTCAGAAGCAGCACTTGCAGCATTTGTCTGAGCAGCAGCATCATTATCAAATTGTTCCCAGCTATAAGTAAGTGCATCACCAGCATTTGCGTCTGTTGCAGAACCTGTCAGAATAAATGGTGTACTTTTAGGAATAGTAACATCGGCACCGGCATTCGCTACAGGTGTTGCGTTATTAGCAGCGATCGAAACGGTAACTGGACAGCTTTTAGTAGCTAAGTTAGCCTGGATCTGAGCGATAGAAGCTGCATGGTAAACATCAATAGAGTGTGTTGTAACATCATAATTTGTAATACCTGCATACCCCATGATCGTAACTCCGGAACCTACTTCCATATTTACTCCAGAACCTTCATTACTCATAGAGAAAGTGTGGTTAGCACCTAATTGGTGCCCTACTTCATGCACTACGTAATCGATATCGAAACTGTCTCCGGCAGGAACATCATCGCCAGGTGATGTAAATCCGCTTCCTTTTCTTTTATCTGTAGCACTTGCTGTATCGTCTGAACAAACACAACCGATACAACCTGCGTTACCTCCACCTCCACTGGCTCCAAATAAGTGGCCAATGTCGTATGCAGCATTATTGGCTGCTAATGGAGTCCCTACTCCAGTAAGGTTTCCACTTAACGTGTTTTGCAATTCCGTATTCCATGCACCACCAGCTCCTGCAGCAGCATCTGAATAAGGGTCAGTTGTAGCGTCATAATAAATTACGTTTGTAGAAGAAGCTACAAGGTTTAAGTGCAAGCCCAAATCTTTTTCGTAAACACCGTTACAACGTGTCAATGTAGCGTTGAAAGCAGCTAAAACCAAAGCTACGTTAGCAGCACTGGCAGCTCCGAAATAGTTGGAATATTCTGCCGTACAAGACTGTGCCAAACGCATGGTTTTAAGTTGTCCTGTACTGGAACGGTTTGCTGAAAACTGAGAACCTGCATTCAATAATGACTGCTCATCTTCAGTTGCGCATTTCCATCCCAATTTACCTTTGTTTCTTTGTGATTTGAATACAGCATATACTTTGCTGTCTTGAGAATATGGCTCAATAAATTCGTTTTCTTTATCGGTTCTGAAAACCATTGTTTGAATCCCTTGCGGAGAGACACTTAGTTTTAAAGTAGCATATTTATCAGTAATTCCTTTACCTGAATACGCTCTGATTTCAGGGAATTGTGCCTGTAAATCTGCCTCGAAATTGGACGCTTCGTACACTTCGAATTGCTCCATCTGCCCATCGGCATTTGGCAATGAAATGATAGCTTGTCTTTTTCCGGCAGCATCACTGTTGATTGAAAATAAAGTTTGTCTTAAAGGATCGATATTCAGGTCGAATAACTTAAACTCCTTTGGAAACGATGGCCTCATAGCAGTCTTGGAAACCGTCACACCGGTTCCTTTATGCTGAGCCCATTGCTTGTCTGTCTGAGCCTGCATTTGGCACGCCATGAAGACAGAAGCGAATGTGAATAGTAGTTGTTTTTTCATCATTAATAATTTTTGGTATACCTGCAAAAATAGTAATTTTTCCTATATTTAAGTATATTTTAGAATATTTTTTATTTTTAACCGAAATTCATTGCATAATATTTATTTCCAGTTCAGTATCCGTCTTTGTTTAAAACTAAAATTTTATCTTTGCCCCTTAAAAATCTCACTTTGAAAGTATTCCATTCTATTTCTGAATTTAATTGCGCCAAAAGAACAGTGGTTACTCTCGGTACTTTTGACGGCGTTCATTTGGGCCATCAAAAAATAATCAACCGGATCTTAAACAATACCGCAAACGGGAGCCTGGAAAGCGTAGTCCTTACTTTTTCACAGCATCCCAGGAGTGTTTTGCAGGCAGAAAGCAATATTAAATTATTGAACACGAATGAGGAAAAAATACAGCTTTTAGAAAAAAAAGGCATTGACAACCTGATTATCCATCCTTTTGATTCGGCCTTTTCCGGATTGACGGGCGAAGAATTCGTAAAATCTGTCCTGGTCGACAAGCTGAATATTAAGAAGATAATTATCGGTTATGATCATCGGTTTGGCAAAAACAGGGCTTCGGACATACACGATTTAATTCAATTCGGGCAAAAATACCATTTTGACGTTGAGCAGATTTCTGCCAAGGAAATTGACGAAATCTCCATCAGTTCTACCAAAATCCGAAATGCGGTGCAAGAAGGGAATATCGCCCTGGCCAATCAGTATTTGGGGTATCCTTACTCGTTTAGCGGGAAAGTCGTAAAAGGCAGACAGCTGGGAAGGACCATCAATTTTCCCACCGCCAACATTGCCATAGAAAACCCATTGAAAATCATTCCGGCCAACGGAGTTTACGTTGTGGAAGGCACCTGGGGCAACCAAACCCGCCAAGGCATGATGAATATCGGGAACAAACCAACGGTAGACGGTAAAAGCCTTTCTGTCGAGATTCATTTTTTTGACGTAGACCAGGATTTATACGACCTGGAAATTGCCGTCAGCGTACATCAATTCATCCGGAACGAGGTGAAATTCAACTCTCTTGATGACTTAAAAATCCAACTGCAAAAGGACCGGGAAACGGCATTGCTTTATTTTTCCTCAAAAGGGCAACACTAAAAAGCCTGTTTTTAAATTCGTCATTAATTTGTTAAATATTTGCTTTTTTAATAATTTTTGAATAAATTTGATAGAAAGACATTTGTGCTTTTAACCAATTGTTTAATTAAAATTTATTATTATGAATCTACCTAAAGAAGTAAATAATGGCATTTTAATTTTTATCAGTATTGGGATTTATTTCCTCACAATGGAATTTTTAGGGTTATCCGATATTTTCCTTCTTAGGGTTCTAAATATTTTCATTGTGGTTTATTTTTTAAATAAAACGATCAAATCAAACTACTATGAAGGCAAATCTGAATATCTGCCGAATCTGATTTCAGGTACACTCACCTCTTTGATTGGTGTATTTTTGAGTGTCGCAGCCTTGTTGGTTTATATTTCGCTCAAAGGCGGCAACAGTTATTTGGAAAAACTTTCGGAGAATTTCCTTTTTGGAGGAGGAGAACCATCGATGTATCAATATTGCCTCGGTTTGTTGTTTGAAGGGATTGCTTCTTCCATCATTATTACCTTCACATTAATGCAATACTGGAAAGATACCCGCAAAAGGATTTTGAAATAAATCTATCCGGGCACAAAAATGTTTTCAATATCCTTTTTATTGAAAACATTTTTGCGTTTAAATCATCTTCAATACTAAAGTTTAATCTGAAATCCTTATTTTTGACCTCAACAATAAGATGCTATTTTTATGAGTATAACAAGAAATAACTGGACGAAAGAAGAAATAATTGCCATTTACAACAAACCGCTAATGGATTTGCTTTACGAAGCAGCATCTACACACCGTAAACATCACGACCCTAATGTGGTACAGGTTTCCACGTTGCTTTCCATAAAAACCGGCGGCTGCCCGGAAGATTGCGGTTATTGCCCGCAGGCTGCCCGTTACCATACCGATATTGAAGGCAATGACTTAATGAGCGTACAGCAAGTGAAAGCTCAGGCGTTGCGCGCAAAATCATCCGGATCTTCTAGGGTTTGCATGGGTGCTGCTTGGAGAAACGTAAAAGACGGCCCTGAATTTGACCAGGTATTGGAAATGGTACGAACCATCAACAAATTAGACATGGAGGTTTGCTGTACCCTTGGAATGATTACCGAAAACCAGGCGCAAAGGCTTGCTGAAGCAGGGCTATACGCTTACAACCATAATCTAGACACTTCAGAAGAATATTATAAAGAAGTCATTTCTACCAGAGGATTTGAAGACAGGATCCAAACCATCGAGAATGTAAGGAAAACCAATGTTACCGTTTGTAGCGGAGGAATTATCGGAATGGGAGAAAGTATTGAAGACCGTGCAGGCATGCTGGTAGCGCTTTCCACTTTAAACCCGCAGCCGGAATCTGTGCCAATTAACGCATTGGTAGCCGTAGAAGGAACTCCGATGGAAGAAGAAAAACCGGTAGAAATCTGGGAAATGATCCGTATGGTGGCCACCACCAGGATTGTTATGCCGGAAACACAGGTGCGACTTTCGGCCGGAAGGATGAATATGAGCCGCGAAGGCCAGGCGATGTGCTTTTTTGCTGGTGCCAATTCCATTTTTGCAGGAGACAAACTGCTTACCACTCCTAACCCGGATGTGAATGAAGACATGAAGATGTTTGAAATGCTGGGATTGATTCCGCAAAAACCTTTCACGAAAGTATCACAGCCCGCAACAGTTGAGGCGGAAGATTCTCAATTCCAGTCATTAGGTGAAAAACCGAAATGGTCAAGACCTAATCATGTTATTGAAAGAAACCTTGAAGTTTCGCAAAAAAGCAAAAACGAAAAAGTATAACAAAATAAAAAGCTCCTGAAAATCAGGAGCTTTTTTTATTTAGATTGAAACTTAAATTTCCTAAGTACATATATTCCGTAAAGTGTTGCTGCAAAAAACAACAATAATACATTTCCATCAATTGGAAATCCAGGAGGCAAGATATTAGGTTCCGGCGGCGGTGGACCCGACGGCGGAGCAGCATAAGTACTAATACAAGCCATAGCAGTAGCAACTAGGCTGAAGGTTAATTTTTTGGGAGCAATATTCATAAAAATAAAATCTTTACAGTAGGATTTTCAATCATTTCTATCCTACATTCAACTTTGAGACAATATTAAGCGAAATATTTGATTCTAACAATTAAAATTTGAAAAAATATCTAATTTATTTTAAATCAACACTTTATTTATCATTAAGATAACATTCTTTTTTCCTAAAATTAAAAAACCTTTCAATAATTTGAAAGGTTTTTTAAATACTTGTGGTCCCACCTGGGCTCGAACCAGGGACCACCTGATTATGAGTCAGGTGCTCTAACCAGCTGAGCTATAGGACCGGTTTAGAGAGTGCAATATTACTATATTTTTTATGATTCACAAAATTAATCTGCAATTTCTTGGCACAATTCGATCAGGACACCATTGGTCCCTTTTGGGTGCAAAAAAGCAACCAGCTTATTATCAGCTCCTTTTTTAGGATTTTCATTCAAAACAATAAACCCTTCATCTTGCAATCTTTTTATTTCCGATACGATATCTTCCACATCAAAAGCGATATGATGGATTCCCTCACCTTTTTTCTCCAGGAATTTGGCAATCGGGCTTTCTGGGTTTGTAGCTTCCAGCAATTCAATTTTGTTGGGGCCGTTCCTAAAGAAAGAAGTTTTTACGCCTTCGCTTTCCACTTCTTCCTGTTTGTAGGCAGGAGCACCAAAAAGTTTTTCAAAAAGGGCATTGGAAACTTCCAAATCTTTGACTGCTATACCAATATGTTCAATTTTTCTCATTAATCAGGGTTTAATCACTATGTTTGCAATGCATTTTTGCCATTCGTTATGCAGAATAACAGACAACAAAAATACACAAATGATTCGCTTCTAAATATTTCACTTAAAAAAATTGTACTTTTGCAGTATGGAGACGAATAGACAGAAAAAAATAGGTGGTGTGCTACAAAAAGACCTGGTAGACATCTTGCAGGGAGAAATTCGAAAAAACGGAATTACAAATCTTGTGATTTCAGTATCTAAAGTGAGTGTGACCACTGATTTAGGGGTGGCCAGAGTATACCTGAGCGTATTCCCGACAGACAAAGCCCCGGAAATTTTAGAAGCCGTAAAATCAAACATGGCATTGATAAAACACGATTTATCACAACGGGTAAGGCTACAATTGCGAAAAGTTCCTAACTTGTCCTTTTATATTGACGACAGTTTGGATTATATAGAAAAAATAGATAATGCGCTTACCGGGAAAGAAAACCCAATTGAAAACCGTGACTTATTAGACAAAAGAAAGAAAATATAAATTGAATTTTTCGCTATACATAGCCAAGCGTTATTTACGGTCTTCCAGTAAAAACAATGCCATAAATATTATCACGGGAATTGCTTCTTTTGGTATTATTGTTGGCGCAATGGCTTTGTTCGTAGTGCTTTCCGTTTTTAGCGGATTAAAAGATTTCAGTTTGTCCTTCAGCAATGATTTTGATCCCGACATCAAGATCGTCCCGAGATACGGCAAATCGTTTTATGTATTGGACGAGCACAGGGAAAGGCTGAAAAAGGCAAAAGACATTGCTTTTTACAGCAGTGTCATAGAAGAAAAAGTGTTGTTTGTTTATAAAAGTAAAGAACAGGTTGCCCTGATAAAAGGAGTCGACAATCAATATAATTTGGTCAACCACGTACAGCGGACTATTTACCAGGGGCAGTGGCTTTCGCCCGAAACGCCTCAAGTGGTAGTGGGCAACGGCATCATGCAGAAACTCTCTATGGGACTTTTTGATTTGAGCAATACTTTTGAAATCTATGTACCCAAACCCGGAAAGGGAGCCATCAACAATCCGGAATCCGCTTTTAACAAATCCAGTTTGATCCCTATAGGAATTTATGCCATCAGTGAAGAATTGGATTCGAAATATGTTTTTGCCGATTTGAAACTGACCCAGCAATTATTGGAATTCAGGCCCGACCAGATTACCGGTATAGAAATCAAATTGGCCGCCGGGGCAAATGAAAACCGGGCGCTTCAAAACCTGAATGCGATTTTCGGAAGCAACTACATCATCAAGAACAGGGCGCAGTTGAACGACAGCCTCCACAAGATGCTCAACACCGAGAACACCGCGATTTACCTTATTTTCACCTTGGTGATCATTTTGACCTTATTCACATTGGCCGGAGCCATCATTATGATGATTTTGGACAAAAAAGACAACCTTAAAACTTTATTCAATATAGGAACCCCTATAAAAGACATCCAGAAGATATTCCTACTCCAGGGCTCCTTACTTACCCTGTTCGGTGGTCTTATCGGGTTGTTTTTAGGGACAATTATTGTTTTGATACAGCAATACTTCAAAGTCATCATGATTACCGAATCATTGCCTTACCCGGTGATCTTCAACCTGCAAAACATTGTGGTTGTATTCCTTACCATTGTCATTTTAGGTTTTATCGCCTCCTTGATTGCCAGCAGCCGCGTGAGCAAAAAATTATTGGATTAATTTCCAAAAAGATTGCTATCTTTGGCTTTCATTTATTTAACTGCACGTTTATGATTGTTTTTGTCTAGTCCATAAATATCAGGAGATAGTTAGGACATTTTTAGCATTTCAACCGGGTTTTTCAGCTCGGGTATATTTATTTTAACCTAATTAATCATGACAAAAACATCAGATTTAAGTACATTTTCAAGAATTATTTCTACCATAAAAACAGCCGTTAAAGGCGACGAATCATTCGATTACACTACCGGAAGCATTAAAAAAGCAGTCATCCTCCTGGCCATACCCATGGTTTTGGAGATGATGATGGAATCGGTTTTTGCTTTGGTCGACCTGTATTTTGTAGGCCACCTGGAACATAGCAGCTATGCCATACAAACCGTAGGCCTTACAGAATCTGTCATAACCATCATTTATTCCCTGGCTATCGGGATCAGTATGGCGGCCACCGCAATTGTAGCAAGGCGTATTGGCGAAAAAGACCCTGTTGCTGCTGCAAAAGCAGGTATGCAGGCCATTGTTATTGCCGTGGCGATCAATACAGCCATTAGCATCCTGGGGCTTATTTACGCTAAGGATATCCTGCTTTTAATGGGCGCCTCACAGGAATCCGCCGATTACGGGGTTAATTTTACCCGCATCATGATGGGTGGAAGTTTGGGCATTATGCTATTGTTTTTGATCAATGGTATTTTCAGGGGTGCCGGAAATGCTGCCATTGCCATGAAAAGTTTATGGTTGGCAAACCTCTGCAATATTATCCTTTGCCCTTTGTTCATTAACGGATTAGGTCCAATTCCTGCTTTTGGCTTAGTAGGTGCCGCTATGGCCACGACGGCCGGAAGAAGCATTGGTGTTTTGTACCAAATGTATCATTTGTTTAACGGAAAAGGCATTTTGAAAATTATCCCTTCTTATTTCATACCGGATTTCGAACAAATCAAAAACATAGTCAAAATAGCGGCTCCAGGGGTTTTGCAATTTGTGATTGCTTCCTGCAGCTGGATTTTCCTGGCGCAATTGGTGGCTACAACCGGAGGAGACCATGGTTCTGCGGGATACCAGACTGCCTTGCGGATTATGATGTTTTTCATCCTTCCGGCATGGGGATTGAGTAATGCCGCCGCCACTTTGGTAGGACAGAATTTAGGAGCCAATCAGATTGGGCGTGCAGAAAAATCTGTATTCACGACCGCAAAATACAATGTCATCTTTATGGCTGCGATTATGCTGTTTTGTTTGTTTTTCGGAAGCTATGTCGTTTCTTTTTTTACCAATGATGGCATTGTAAAAGATACTGCTGTAGAAGCCTTGAAAATTATGAGTCTAGGCTATATTTTCTACGGAATTGGCATGGTGCTCATCAATACCTTCAACGGTGCCGGAGATACCTGGACACCTACATGGGTAAACTTTTTCGGGTTTTGGATGTTCCAGATTCCGTTGGCATACCTTTTGGCAAAATACTATAAGATGGGGCCAACCGGTGTTTTTATGGCTGTCCCGATTGCAGAAACCGCCATTACGCTGGCCAGTATTTTTTTATACAGGAAAGGCAAATGGAAACGCATCGAAGTATAAAACAAAAAGCCCGGGAATTCCCGGGCTTTTTTTATTTCTTTAAGCAAAATGATAATCGGAATAAACGGCTTCCACTTCTTTCAGCACGTTAAACAAATCCTGGGAATCATCTAAAGTAACCAATTTTTGCTTGTATTCTTTAAAACCGTGGATTCCTTTGAAGTAATTGGTATAATGACGACGCATCTCTACAATCCCTACACGTTCTCCTTTCCACTCCATTGACCAGGTCAGGTGGTTTCGGGCCGCTTCTACCCTGTCATGAATTGTGGGCGCAGGCAAATGTTCCCCGGTTTTGAAATAATGCTTGATTTCGTCAAAAATCCAGGGATAACCGATAGCTGCCCTACCAATCATCATTCCGTCAAGGCCGAAACGGTTTTTATATTCCAGCGCTTTTTCAGGAGAATCGATATCCCCGTTTCCGAAGATAGGCATGCTGATCCTCGGATTGTTTTTAATCCTCTCAATATGGGTCCAATCCGAATGTCCTTTATACATCTGGGCACGGGTACGAGCGTGAACTGTAAGTGCCTGCACTCCAATATCCTGCAAACGTTCCGCTACCTCATCGATATTGATCGAGTTTTCATCCCAACCCAAACGGGTTTTTACCGTAACGGGTAAACTGGTACTTCTAATGACCGCTTTGGTAAGCCTTACCATCAGATCCACATCTTTCAGTACTCCGGCTCCGGCTCCTTTGCAGACTACTTTCTTTACCGGGCAACCAAAATTGATGTCAACCAAATCCGGGTGGACGGCATCGACAATTTTAGCCGACATGGCCATTGCTTCTTCATCACCTCCAAAAATCTGTATTCCTACCGGACGCTCATAATCGAAGATATCAAGTTTCTGGCGGCTTTTGATGGCATCCCGTATCAGTCCTTCCGAAGAAATAAATTCCGAATACATCAGGTCTGCGCCATGCTGTTTGCACAGCCTGCGGAATGGTGGATCGCTCACATCTTCCATAGGGGCGAGCAAAAGCGGGAAATCTGGTAATTCTATGTTGCCAATCTTAGCCATCTTCTTTATTTTGGCGCAAAATTACTAAAGATTATTGAAACTTAAGCAAACATCACGCAATCAATATATTACATTATTATTTTAAATCCACTTTAATCATGATGTCTTCCTTTTTCTTTTTATAGACTTCCAGTACAAATGTGTTTTCGCTGGTTTTTACAATTCTGTTGGTTGAGAATTGGTAAATCTGGAAATCCCCTACTTCCCTTGCGTTTAAAATGGACCCTTTGGTCAAAGCACCATCGGAGTCTGAAATTTTAACGGCAGTCAAATAGCCTCCTTTGCCATCAGTATGCCTTGCAGGAGCTTTATCCAAAGGCAAATCGATGTTTTTGACATTGTCTAAATATACAATGTAATGATAATTATTGGAATTGAAATACTTATAAGACATTCCTCCCCGTCCTGCTCCACCTATTTGGTTCTTTGCAATTTTTTTCATCCAGCCCAAGGAACCGTCCGCATTGATTTTAGAAACAAGCATGTCACAATAATGATAGGTCGTATATGATCTATAGCCACCTTGCGGACTGTAAGAAGTATGAGTAATGGTAAAATATTGTTCTCCAACAAGTACTATGCTCCCATCGGAGTTTACGACAAGATCATTCAGTTCAAGATCCGAAAAGTTAGCATCATCACCTTTTCTTTCTTTTTTCTCGTTCTTTTTCTTAGTTCTTTCACTTTCGTACTGATTTAGTACTTCCAATGGAATTTCGTGGAACGTTTTGTCATAAATAGAACCATCCTCTTTGATTTTAAAAGCAATAAGCCCATCACAATCATCAAAATCTCCTTTGCCATTGCTGTAAAATCCGCCACAAACCAAGAAATCTTTGTCTGTATCAAAAAGCCATAACTTGCTGATGAACTTATCCTTATTGTCAAATTTTGAAATCTCGATCTTATCTGACCCTTGCTTAATTACAAACATCTCTATATGGTAGTTTGCCTCTGTATCTTTCCTTTTCTTTTTATCATCGTTGCTATCATCATGAAAGACCTTGGTAAGCAAATATAAATTCCCTTTGCTGTCCAGCTGATAATCCAGGTTATTCATCCTTCTTTCAGTATAAGGCATTGTTACTTCATTTCCTGAAATCTTGTTTAAGTTCCCATCATAAGCAAACATTCCGATGATATCAAAACTCTTGGTATCATTCTTAACTTCCGGTTTCCTTCTATATTGTATTAATACTTTTTTCTTGTCCCTGGACTGGAAGAAATCAAATTTATCTTCCACAGAGTAAGAAAAGCCCATGCCTCCTACTGTAAGAGTCCCGGCTACTTTTCCATCCACCTGAAACACCAATTTAGGTGATCCTACAAATTCCCCGGAGGCAAAATCAATTTCAACGGCAAAAAGCTGTTCTTTATCATTATCCCCATCCCAAGAAGAATAGAAAAAATAATATTTACCGTCAATTTCCATAGCTTGTTCTATAGAATAATTTTTGGGGAAATACTTTTCATATTTTTTTTCTTTGACAAAAGCCGGTTTATCCGAATCGAATTTTTGAATTAAAACTTCTTTCCCATCCAGTTTCAAAGCCATTACCTCATTCCCTTTTGCAAAGTAAATTTTTTCTTTCGCATCAAAAACCTTGTACGGTTCGCTTAACTTATAAGAATAATCGTTTGACAATGTTTTTTGAGCCCAAGAGGAACTGACTGTAGCTACAAATAAAATCATTGCGGCCAAGTTTTTTTTTGTTTTTTGTAATTTCATTAGTGAGAAGTATCTTTTTTAAGAGGCCAAAAATAGCCATTTTACTTTAATAAAATACGCAAAGCCTCACTGTATGAAATAATTCAGGAGCAAGGGAAGAAGAAGCATACATCTCAATCATTATATAAAAGGGTGGCAAGTTTTCCATCTCGCTGATACACATCTTCATAGAAACTGACATTCCCTTCTTCGTCTGCAGTGGCCGTAAAATAAGCAATATAGACCGGGATTTTTTTCTGGAGCGGGTATGTCATTTCTTTTCCGCCATTCATCGCTTCGCTGATCTTTTCCGGTGTCCATTTCCGGTCCTCTTCCAGGATGGCATTAGCCAGTTCCGCTGCTTTTTCCACCCGTACGCACCCGTGGCTCAAAGCACGGCTTTCCTTGTTGAACAACCCTTTTGACGGTGTATCGTGCAGGTAAATGTTATTAGAATTCGGAAACATGAATTTGACCAATCCCAACGAGTTTTTAGGGCCAGGTTTTTGGCGTACCAAACCATTATTCCATTCCATGCCTTGCTTTTCGAGATATTGCCTGTCTTTTTGCATTCCGGGTTTCACTTCTTTTTCAATGATGCTTTTGGGCAGGTTCCAATACGGGCTAAAAACCAGGTAGCTCATCTTCCCACTGAAAACGACCGTTTTATTCATTTCCTTTCCGACCACCACATTGGACTCGAGCCTCAACTTGCCTTTTTTGACATACCGCATCCTGAAGGAAGGAATGTTAACGGCAATATATTCGCCATCTTTAATGAAATCCGGAGAAATCCAGCGGCAACGTTCCATGTTGACCATAATGGTTTTGATCCGCTCTTCTACAGGGATATTCAGGTCCTGTACCAGGGCCGGAGTGATCCGGTGATTTGGTTTAAGGCTGTTTTTTTTCTCATAAGCCTTCACCGCTTCCAATAAATCTGTATCAAATACAGGGCTTTTGGAGTTTTTGCCCAATTCCCCGGAAACAAACAATCGTTCCCGTACCTGGGCAATCGTTGCGGCACTGTCTCCCGGTTGTAAAGGTTTTGCCAAAGAATCCATCGTTATGGGTTTCCAGCCGCCTTTTTTATCAATATCCCGATAATGCTGCAGTCCTTTCTTGAGGTTATAATACAGCGGGATCATTTCGGAAATATCTTTTTGGAGTAGTTTCGGATCTTTCATCAAGGTATCGAGATAAGCCACATAAGACATTTTTTCCCGAGGCAAGAACCATCCGGTCTTTTTACTGTCTTTGGTATCCAGGCCCTGATAGACTTTTTTAGCATAGAAAAAATACATGGACGAAAGCAGCAATTCGGTATTGGCATCGGGAACTGTATTTTCTTCATTTCCGTAAAATATGGAATCTATTTGTTCCTTATATGGCAACTTGGACGGAATACCTTCAGTACTGATCTGGTTTACCTGATTGTAAACCGCATCGGCGAATTCGGTTACTTCGCCTTTATCGAACCAGATATAATGGTACTGATGTTTTTTGTAGAGCTCGTTTATATCTTCTTTATATTCTTTAAAATCAGGGTATTTGGCAAAGAATCCGGTGATTTCCGCACTGTCGAACACGCTATTGTCATGTACGAGCGCTTCATTGCTTTCTTTCTTGCAGGAAATTACAGCAAACGAACCGGAAAAGGCAAAAATCAGGAAGGCAATTGTTTTTCTCATAACGATATCATTTTAATAAATATACTAAGAAACCGGGCCAAGTAAAAGCAGCTTGTCCCTTTTTAACTTAAAATTAATGAATTAGAGACGAAAATTCCGCTTTCAACTTAACAACTAAAAAGCTATCTTTGCCGATTAAATCCTTATCTTTAATAGATGGGATGAGGAAGCAGGTTACCGCGTGAGGGATAGAGGTGGCATCCTTTTGCGAAACGCAGTGCAGCAAAAGATAGAACCGAAAGCCCGACCCTTGCGGTCACGCCCAAAGAAAGAGATAAACGAAGATGGCATGCGGGACATTACGTTCCGGTAAAAAAGCATTATAGACACATGAAACATATTAGGAATTTTTGCATTATTGCACACATTGACCACGGGAAAAGTACCTTAGCAGACCGTTTGCTGGGCGCAACACAAACTGTTACGGCGCGTGAAGAAAAGGCCCAGCTGCTGGACAATATGGACCTGGAACGTGAGCGCGGGATTACCATTAAGAGTCATGCCATCCAGATGGAGTACACGTATAAAGGGGAACAGTATATCTTAAACCTTATTGATACTCCGGGACACGTGGATTTTTCGTATGAAGTTTCCCGTTCGATTGCAGCTTGTGAAGGAGCATTGCTTATTGTCGATGCCGCACAGAGCATTCAGGCCCAGACAATCTCGAATTTGTACCTGGCCCTGGAAAACGACCTGGAAATCATTCCTGTACTGAACAAAGTGGACCTTCCGAGTGCAAATCCTGAGGAAGTAAGCGATGACATTATCGATTTATTGGGCTGTAAGCTGGAAGATATTATCCACGCTTCGGGTAAAACCGGTTTTGGGGTGGAAAACATCCTGGCAGCCATTATAGAAAAAATCCCTGCCCCTAAAGGAAATGCAGAAGAACCGCTGCAGGCATTGATATTTGATTCGGTATACAATCCTTTCCGTGGAATTGAAGTTATTTTCCGTGTGGTAAACGGGGAAATCAGAAAAGGGCAGAAAATCAAGTTCATGGCTACAGGAAACGAGTATTTTGCCGATGAAATCGGGACGCTGAAACTGAACCAGGTTCCGAAACAGGTGATTTCCGCCGGTGACGTGGGATACCTGATTTCAGGGATTAAAGAAGCCAAAGAAGTAAAAGTAGGTGATACGCTAACAGATGCCAAAACACCAACTACCAATATGATTACCGGTTTTGAGGATGTGAAACCGATGGTATTTGCCGGAATCTATCCGGTAGACACGGAAGATTATGAAGAACTGCGCAACTCTATGGAGAAGCTGCAGCTAAATGATGCCTCGCTGGTATTTGCAGCAGAAAGTTCAGCCGCTTTAGGGTTTGGATTCCGTTGCGGGTTCCTGGGAATGCTGCATATGGAGATCATCCAGGAGCGTCTGGAGCGCGAATTCGACATGACGGTAATCACTACGGTTCCCAACGTATCGTATTTGGCCTATACCAAAAAAGACCCGGAAACCGCTATTGTGGTAAACAACCCGTCCGATTTGCCGGAACCATCCAAACTGGACCGCGTAGAAGAACCTTACATTAAAGCAACCATTATTACCAAAGCGGATTTCGTTGGGAACGTGATGAGCCTTTGTATCGAAAAACGTGGTTTGATCACCAACCAGACCTATCTTACGACCGAACGTGTGGAATTGAATTTCGACATGCCATTGGCTGAGATTGTATTTGATTTTTACGACCGCCTGAAAACGGTTTCCAAAGGATATGCCTCTTTTGACTACTCGCCTATGGGTATGCGTACTTCGAAATTGGTAAAACTGGACGTCCTGCTGAATGCCAATTCGGTAGATGCCCTTTCTGCGCTGATCCATGAAGACAATGCTTATAATATCGGTAAGAAAATGTGCGAGAAATTGCGCGAACTGATCCCGAGGCAGCAATTTGACATTCCGATCCAGGCCGCCATCGGAGCCAAGATCATTGCCCGTGAAACCATCAAAGCATTGCGTAAAGACGTTACCGCCAAATGTTACGGAGGGGATATTTCCCGTAAACGTAAGCTTTTGGAAAAACAGAAAAAAGGTAAAAAACGTATGCGCCAGGTAGGAAATGTCGAAATCCCACAGGAAGCGTTTATGGCCGTATTGAAACTGAACGATTAATCTTTTCTTTTAGAACATAGAGGAAAGAGCAAAGAATAAAGAGAGACCCGATAGCGAAAGTTGTCGGGTTTTTCTGTTCAAAAATGTATCTTTGAAGGAAAAGAAAACACTCCATGATTGATGAATCTCCCAAACGGTTTGACCGGATTGTCGCTATTTTGATTCAATTGCAATCCAAAAAGATTGTAAAGGCGCAGGAAATGGCAGATCGGTTTGATGTCAGCCTAAGGACTATTTACCGTGATATCCGTACGTTGGAAGCCTCTGGCGTACCCATTTACAGCGAAGCAGGCGTAGGTTATGCCCTGGTTGACGGCTATCGTTTGCCTCCTGTGATGTTTACCCGGGAAGAAGCCGGCAGTTTTATTGCCGCTGAGAAACTCATGCAGAAATTTACCGATGCCACATTGGGGAACCATTATACTTCGGCGATGTACAAACTCAAAGCTGTTCTACGGAGTACTGATAAAGACTGGGTTTCTACCATTGAATCGAAAGTGGTCATGCAGCCTTCACGGCAACTCTTTAATACGAAAGTACCCAATACCCTGGCTTTTCTTTTCGAAAGTATTGCCGAACAAAAACAAGTGTCCCTTTTTTACCAGGCTTTTGATGCTGAAGGCGTTACCGAAAGGACCATTGAACCCGTAGGCCTTTTTCATGATCATAATTTCTGGTATGTCTTTGGCTATTGCCACTTGCGGAAGGATTACCGGCAATTCCGGACCGACCGTATCCAGGAAATCCGGAAAACCGAGATCCTTTTCACTTTGGAACACCAACCTTTGGAAACCTTTCTGCAAGAGAAAAAAAACACGGCTCCCACAACCAAGGTACAAATCCTGGTAGACCAGAAAATAGCAAAATACCTGACGGAAGAACGCAAATACCATGGTTTTGTTTCCGAAAGGACAGTCGGAAATCGGATCGAGATGACTTTTATGTGCCAGAATGTCGAAGACGGATTTGCCAGATGGTATTTGATGTTTGGCGATTATTGCGATATCATTACTCCTGAAAGGCTAAAAGACAGGATACTGGAACTGCTGGACAAGCAAAAAAACAAACTGCTGCAAAAGCAGTAATCCCGAAAATGAAACAATCACTTTCAGGATTACCAAGGCACTTACGACACTGCCTTATTGAGGTTTGACCACATTATAAAAATTATAGTCCGTATTGGTGGCATCGGTAATACCGAAATTCCGCCCGATGGTTACAATCTGCCCTCTGTGATATGTCCCGTGGTTGATGACCTGCATCAGGTATTCGTATTTAGGCAGCTCGCACTGGAACCACGGATTGGTGATTTTGACCGTTTGGGATAGCTCTTCTTCAGACATTGAACCGATGAGTTCCGCCAAACGATTCGAACGGTTTACCAGGCCTTTTATAACTTCATCCGTAACCAAAACAACGTTTTCCCTGGTGTCAAATTCAGAAGTTTCGGCGATGATGGAATACCAGTATTCTTCGGTGGCCCAAATATGGTTGAGCGTTTTGACGATGCTGGAAAAACTCGATGGCAGTTCCTTATGGAGTAATTCATCTGATTTGGAAGAAAGCCATTGGGCAAATTGCTGGTTCACCCAGGCATTATAAGCGGCATAATTGGCCATTACTTTTTTTAAACTCATAATCCGTTATTTTAGTTTGAATGAAATGGTTATTCTTGTTGTTTGTTTAATTTATCTTTCCCAGAAAAAAGGCGGTTCGATTCCTAACGCACGCAAATAAACATACCCTTGCCCTCTATGATGTACTTCATTATCAATGAAATAAAAAATATTCTGAATGATCGGGAATTCGTACTGACCGAAAAGATTGAACGATTCGCTAAAATCTTCAATCGATAATTTCTCCCAATTGTCATTGATTTCCTTTGTATCGCGGTCCCATCTTTCCAGGTATTGGGCTTTGGTGGTCAGGTTTTCCGTTTCTTTTTCGGTAAAAGGTAAAACCTGGCGATTCACTATCCCTTTCAAAGCCGGAGCGGCAATAGCCAAAAGCTCGTCTGTTAATTTAGCAAAAGTACGCATACCGGCAATGGAGAATTCGAAAAAATCTTTCTCCGGGAAAGCTTCGATCACTCGTCTTGTTAAGGCTCTGTGCCCTTGCCAATGTTTCAATAAATCTTGTGTACTGATAACCTGTGGTACTGATAATGTGTTCATGATATTGTTGTTTTTGTTATTACTGATTCAAAATTAAACACGGGTAGTGACAACAGTTTGTCAGTAGTATTTTTTTATTTCCGGATTTTTTTCCGCCTTTGGAAAATGAATTAAAAACAGCGGCACGGCAAGAGTTTATCAAACCGGGAAAAATCTTTGTACCTTTGCCCCAGAGTAACTATATAGCGATGATTGAAGATAAAACCCCACAAAGAACAAGTATAGGGCAATTAGGTGAATTTGGTTTGATAGATCATCTGACCCAACATTTTGAAATTACACAAGAATCCACGGTAAAAGGCATTGGCGATGATGCGGCAATTTTGGATTTTAAAGATAAAAAAACGGTCGTCTCCACAGATTTATTAATTGAAGGCGTTCATTTCGACCTCGCCTATATGCCCTTGAAGCATTTGGGTTATAAAGCTGTTGTGGTAAACGTTTCCGATATTTGTGCGATGAATGCCAAACCGACACATATTACGGTTTCGGTAGCGGTTTCAAATCGTTTTCCGCTGGAAGCCCTGGAAGAATTATTTGCCGGGATCACATTGGCAGCCAAAGAGTACAAAGTAGATGTAATAGGCGGTGACACGACCTCATCCCAAAAAGGGCTTATCCTTTCCATAACTGCTTTTGGCGAAGCCGACCAAGAGGAAATCGTATACAGGAACGGTGCCAAAGAAAGCAATTTACTGGTTGTTACCGGAGATTTGGGCGCGGCCTATATGGGATTGCAGGTTTTGGAACGCGAAAAACAGGTTTTCCAGGTCAATCCTAATTCGCAGCCAGACCTGGATGGTTATGCTTATTTGATTGAAAGGCAATTAAGGCCTGAAGCCCGGAAAGACGTGCGTACCTTATTGTATGCGCTTGAGATAAAACCAACATCGATGATCGATATTTCTGATGGCTTGTCTTCGGAAATCATGCACCTTTGCAAACAATCCGGTGTAGGATGTAATTTATATGAAGATAAATTGCCGCTTGATCCGCAGTTTATTTCGGTTTGTGAAGAATTCAATATCGACAGCACCACCATTGCCTTAAACGGCGGGGAAGATTACGAATTGCTTTTTACCATTGCCATGGAAGACTTTGACAAAATAAAAGGAAACCCGAACTTTACCATCATAGGGCATATGGTCCAGGAAAGCGAAGGTATTCATTTAGTGACCAGGGCCAATACCAAAATCCCTCTGAAAGCCAGGGGCTGGAATGCCTTACAAGAAGAATAAAAAACAAAAAAGGTGCTTTTCGGCACCTTTTTTTATAATCGTTTGATGAGTTCTATTACGCGTTTTTTGACAAATTCGGCTTCATTGTGGCGCAGGATCATTTTGAAATCTTCGCCTTCGGTTGTGCCTAATTCTTCTTTAGTTTCCGAATATAAAGTCTCGGAATACTGATCTCTTTTTTTGAGCCAAAGCTGCTGTTCCTTCTTTAATTTGGATTTTTCATCGCCACTGAGGCCGGACCTGAGCTTATTGTATACCTTATTCAGCAGAAGGTCCATCTGTTTGTAATATTCCGTTGAGCACTGCAACCCGTTAGCTTCGTTATCCAGGCACTTTTCGTTTGTTTTTTCCAGTTCCTTGACCGTTTTCAGTGTTTGTGAAAAACCGGAAAGGCTCAATAGCAACAAAAACCCTAAAACTACTTTTCTCATCATAGCGTATTAATATCCTAACTTTACCCTTACCCTTTGGAGTACGCCATCGGCCACAGTAGCCGCTTTTTTAGCTCCGGCCTGTAGCAATCCTTCCAGCTCCGGCAAATTGTTCATGTAATAATTGTATTTCTCCCTTTCAACGGCGAATTTCCCGGTAATCAGTTCGAACAACGCCTGTTTCGCATGGCCATATCCATAATCACGGTTAACGTTTTTATAGTTTTCGGTCATTTGGTTCAGCTGCGATTCATCTGCCAGCAATTTATACAAAGCAAAAATCTTGCATGTTTCCGGGTTTTTCGGCTCTTCAAGCGGTGTACTGTCGGTTTCAATGCTCATTACTTGCTTGCGCAGCGCTTTGTCATCCAAAAATATATTAATGATGTTATTGCGGGATTTGCTCATTTTATGGCCGTCAGTCCCGGGGATTAGCATCGTGTTTTCTTCAATTTTAGCTTCTGGCAAAACAAACGTTTCCCCCATTTGGAAATTAAACCTGGAAGCTACATCACGGGTGATTTCCACGTGCTGTAACTGGTCTTTCCCAACGGGAACCACTTCGGCATCATATAGCAAAATATCGGCAGCCATAAGCATCGGATACGTAAACAACCCGGCATTGACATCCTCCAGCCTATCAGCCTTATCCTTAAAAGAATGGGCTAATGTCAATCTCTGGAAAGGGAAAAAACAGCTCAGGTACCAAGACAATTCCGCGGTTTGCGGCACATCGGACTGACGGTAAAAAACCACTTTATCAGTATTTAATCCGCAGGCGAGCCATGCAGCAGCAGTACTGTTCGTGTTTTGACGTAACGTTGCCCCGTCTTTTATTTGTGTAATGGAGTGCAAATCGGCAATAAAAAGAAACGATTCGTTTTCAGGCCTTGCTGCCATTTGTATTGCCGGTATGATGGCTCCCAATAAATTTCCCAAGTGCGGAGTTCCCGTACTTTGTATCCCGGTAAGAATTTTTGCCATGGTCTTTTAAAATACTATTTTTAGCAAAGTTAATTCTTTTATCATATTTTTAAAGGATTCCTTACATTTGGTGCTATGAAAATTTTTAAACTGCTTTTTTGGACACTCTGGCGCATCTGGTTTTATGTGCTTGTGCTGATTCCTATCCTTGTCATGTTCCCATTCTTGTTTGTTTCCATTTTGAAAGAAACCTGGTACCCATATTTCTTCAGGCTGGCCAGGATTTGGGCCAAAGTGATCCTTTTCGGTTCCGGTTTTTATTATACGATAGAAAAGGAACAAGAAATCATTCCCGGCAAAAGCTATATGTTTATTGCGAACCACACTTCGATGACAGACATTATGCTGATGCTTGCCGTGGTTAAAAACCCTTTTGTTTTTGTAGGCAAAAAAGAGCTGGAAAAGATTCCGTTGTTTGGCTTTTTCTTCAAAAGGACCTGTATTATGGTAGACCGGGACAGCCCTAAAAGCCGGGTAGCGGTTTACCAACGGGCACAAAACCGTATCAATCAAGGATTAAGCATTTGCATTTTCCCCGAAGGAAGGGTTCCGGATGACGAAAGCATTGTATTGGATGAATTCAAGAACGGCGCTTTTAATTTGGCGGTAGACCATCATTTGCCCATTGTCCCTTTGACATTCGGGGACAATAAAAAACGGTTTTCGTATACGTTCTTCAGCGGAAGCCCGGGAAAAATGCGTGTCAAGATCCATCGTTTTATCGAAACCAAAGACAAGGTCCATCATGACAGGAAAATTGTCAGGGAAGAAGCCCGGACGGTTATTTACAACCAGCTTTTGGCTTATGAGGCCGAAAAATAAAAAAGTGCCCTGGCGAGGCACTTTCTCATTTGTTACTACTAGTAGCAACGGCAACTTAACTAAAAAAATGTTATTGTAAGTATGTAAACCAAAAATTATTAAAAAACTTCTTAAAACCTAAAACTTATCCCAGTGTACAAACCAATTACATAAGGTTTGAATCCACCGGAATTTTCATTAAACGTATTGATCTGATATTTGAATGTGGGTTCGAAATTAGCCTCGAAAGATTTCCAGAAGCTATATTTTACACCCAACCCAATATTGGTACTGAAATGCACTTTATTCAGGTTATTGGCTTCTCCCAACGTTGTTGAAAATCCATTGGACACCACCGAAACCTCATTGCCGCTCAAAAATAAAGTACTCAATCCGGTGATCAGCTGCAGCCCGAATTTCTTATCGATTAATGTATAAGAAACCTCAACCGGAACCTCCATATAATCCATCTGTTGGCTTAAATAACCTTCTTCTTTGTCCTGGAAGGCCAATTCCTGTGAAGCCGGCATGTCCCTGTCCTCCACAACCATCCTTGAAGCTTCCGGCCTCAAATTGATGTTCCTCAGTATTATGGAATTGGTACCCCTGCTGTTCAGGTCTTCATAATACACAATCCCGTTGGTATGGTAACCCAAATCAAGTTTACTGATTCCTGTACGGAGCGCTATTTTTGAGGTTACGGCATAATCAACGCCCAAACCGATGCTGATATTTTTTTCGTATTCTTTGGCGTTGTCACCAAACTGGCCATCAATAGGAGATCCTTTTGAAGCACTCATGTAAACCGGTCCCACATTCGGGCGGATTTTCCACTTGGTGCTATTGGCCGCTACTTTTTTCTCTTCCTTGTCTTTGTTTTCTTTTTCTTTCAGGATTTTCTCCAAAGGGTTTTCGGCTGCAGCAATTATGGCAGAATCCTTAACCGTTTTTACAGTAGTGCTGAAGGCCGGGTTTGCCGTATTGAAAGCCGAAGCGTTTTTTCCTTCATTGAATAATGAAATATTTTTGTCAGGATTCCGGGTTTGATTCGATGCATTTGCCGCAGAGGAATTTTTGCCTTCAGTAATAGCCATACCATTGGCAACGCCGGCCTTTTTGATGATTTCCTCCGATAATTTAGCCATACGGGATTTGTTTTGGGCGGTTTCTGTACGGTTTTTGTCTTTTGCAGCTATTCCGTCCCTTACTTCCTGCCCTTGCTCTCCGGTATTATTTTCAGCTATGGACTGCTTTTGATGATCTCTTTGGTTATCTCCCGAAAGGGCCAATTCTGTTGCTTTATCTGAATTATTTGATTTTTTGCCTCCCTCTTTTTTAGCCTGGGATGTTGCCGCGACAGCTATATCCTGATCGTGTTGCAATGTTGTGTTGTCCTGGTTTTTGAAGCGGGATTGTTCCGATTTCCTGTTTTTGCCTGTTGGAATGGCTGCCCGGTTGTTGCTTTGCGCAGATGAAACCACGCTTTCTTGTGAAGCGTTATGCGTTTGGCCCGGATTCAGCAGGGAAGGCTTTTCATTCCCGGTAGTATTATCATGGAGTACAACAGCATCTTCCTGGCCTGCGATTGGGTTCTCCTGCAAATTGCCATTGGCGGTATTTCCATTACCAATGTTTCCTTCCTTATTATTGTTAGTAGTGTCGCCTTGTGCATTTCCCGTATTGGAAGAACCTGCAGAAACCACTGTTTCAGGTTGCTTCGCGTCGGTATTGAAATAATGGGCCACTTTCGAATAATTATCCGCGGTAAAATACCCCAAAAGCAATACAGCCGCTATTCCTGAAGCCTTAAGCCAAAAAGGAACCGCAGCGGTTGGTTTGCTTTCTTTTTTCTCTAATTTTGATTCGATACCCGCCCAGACCTGTGGTGGCGGAGCAGCTTCAAAATCTTTGAATTTTTCCTGGAACAAACGTTCTATATTTTTTCTTTCGCTCATTTTACCGAGGGTACAATTTTATCTTGTGACGCGTCTATTTTATCTTTTAAAATCATTTTGGCCCTGGCCAGGTTCGACTTGCTCGTCCCGATGGAAATCCCTAACATCTCCGCAATTTCCTTATGCGAATAATCGTCAAGCACATACAGGTTGAACACAAGCCTGTAACGGTCGGGCAGTTCCTGTACAATTTTCAGCAAAAAATCGAGACTGATATTCTCGTCATCGATTTCTATCGAAGCTTCATCCACCACATCATTTACCAATTCCAAAAAAGTGGTCTTCCTGTATTGCTGCAAAACATGGTTGACCATGATCCTCTTTGCCCAGCCGTCAAACGAACCGGCAAATTTATATTGTCCTATCTTATCAAAAATGATTAAAAAACCGTCTTGTAAATTATCCTGCGCTTCGGCATAATTACGGGAATACTTCAAGCAAACAGAAAACAATTTGGCAGCATATAATTGATATAATTGTTCTTGCGACTTGGTATTTTTTTCTAAGCATCCTTGTATGAGTATAGGTAAACTCAATTTTCATTTAATTATTTATGGCACAACCGGAATTTCGACTTCTTCAAAAACATCTTCACCGTTATCGTCTTCCCCTTTCCACATTTTAAAAATATAACTGTCTTCGGTTGTAGGCTTAAATTTTAAAATCGCTTCAACCGGATTTGCAATCGGGGTTGTACAATCATTTCTTTCCAGCACACTGGTTTGTATGGCAATGGTCCTTGTATTTGAATTCCTTTGGTAATAAAATCCTTCAAAAACATGGCATGTACTTGGTCTTATGTAATGAAACGGCAGTTCATAAATACTGTCCCTTTTAAATTCCATCGGCAAATCCGCACTTTCAACAGGCAGCAATTCCAGATGATAATCTATATAATCATCGTGCAAATCACATCCTACAAAAGTGAAAACAACAACTATGAGTAACCAAAACTTTTTCATGATCTTTTCAATTTATATTGGTATAGATGTATAATTTACCATAAGGTTGCGTGTAAAAAGCAAAAAACCCAAAAATAATTTTGGGTCTTGTTTTTTTATTGATTCGATTCCTTGATCAGTTCCTTGATTTTTAATTCCAATTCGTCGGCTAATTCCGGGTTATCTTTAATTAAGGCTTTTACCGCATCACGGCCCTGCCCCAACTTCGTGTCACCGTAACTAAACCAGGAACCTGCTTTTTTGATAATGTCGAATTCTACGGCCAAATCCAGGATTTCCCCTGTTTTGGAAACGCCTTCCCCATACATGATATCAAATTCGGCTGTCCTGAAAGGTGGCGCCACTTTATTTTTGACCACTTTTACTTTAGTCCTGTTACCCAATACGTTTTCCCCGTCTTTGATTTGTGCCGCACGGCGGATATCCAAACGTACCGAAGCATAAAATTTCAGGGCGTTTCCTCCTGTTGTGGTTTCCGGGTTCCCGAACATCACCCCGATTTTTTCACGCAGCTGGTTGATGAAGAAAACCGTACAGTTGGTCTTGCTGATGGTAGCCGTAAGTTTACGCAATGCTTGCGACATTAAACGAGCATGAAGTCCCATTTTGGAATCTCCCATCTCGCCTTCGATTTCGCTTTTTGGCGTAAGCGCGGCTACGGAGTCAATGACTACGATATCTATTGCTCCGGAACGGATAAGGTTTTCAGCGATTTCCAAAGCCTGTTCCCCATTGTCCGGTTGCGAAATGATCAGATTGTCGATATCAACTCCTAATTTTTCGGCATAAAAACGGTCGAATGCATGTTCCGCATCGATAAAAGCAGCAATTCCGCCCGCTTTTTGCGCTTCAGCAATAGCGTGAAGGGTTAATGTCGTTTTACCAGAAGATTCCGGTCCGTAGATTTCAATTATCCTGCCGCGGGGATACCCGTTTACGCCCAAAGCCAGGTCAAGGCCGAGGGAGCCCGAAGGAATGGATTCTACTTCTACTATGGCTTTATCACCCATTTTCATTACGGTTCCTTTACCGTAAGTCTTGTCTAATTTATCTAATGTAAGCTGTAATGCTTTTAATTTGGCTTCTTTTTCTGAACTCATTTTGTATGGATTTTATGTCTGTAAATTTTAGTAAAAATAAGTGTTTTTTATGATAATGAGACAACTATTTTTCAACAAAAAAGAAAATCCCCACACCAAAGCCCTGGCGCGAGGATTTCCTACTCAATCAGAATTTTGAAGTTTAGAAAATAATTTTTTTGGTAACAGACTGGCCGTTTTCCAAAACTACTTTCACAATTAAAGCTTGGTTGCTATTCATGATTGACGTCACTAACATTTCTTTTGAATTTACTTTGTACTGAGAGGCCAATGCTCTTCCCAAAACATCATAAATGGAGTATTCTTTGATATTTTCCAATTTGGAAGCAATTACAATTGTATTATCCGAAGGGTAAATCGCCACGTTGCCCGAAATCAATTCAGGGTCCGGATTGCCCAATGTGACATCTGTAAAACGCAAGGCAAAACGCTCATTGCTTATCCCTGCAACGCCCGTAAACTGATAAGGAGCCAAGCTCAGGTTGTGCACAATATGCAGGGCTTTGTCCTCCAGATAAATTTTCTGGCCGGCATTTGCAAAGAACCCGTCGACTTCTCCTATGGCAATAGTATAATTTCCGTTAGAAGGAATTTTCATCCCTAAAGGAACAATGTCATTTTCGTCAAAAGGGAGTTTTCTACTCTGGATTATTTGCGATTCGTAACCAATTAAAGAATAAATGTTGAAATCCATTTTTAAATCGGTATCTGCATCGAACAGCCTGTCTTTTTCATTGGAAGCTCCTTCAATATATCCTATCATTGTTCTTCTGTTGGTTGTGGAAGATACTATGTCGAGCCAGATCCTTCCGCTTGCCGCGCTTTTTTGATTTGCTGCGGAAGCCCCTCTGAAAAACTGATTATTAGCATAATTCTTATTTCGCATAACATTGTTAAACACCACATTTTCAGTAGTAGCGGCCGTATTGGCATTCATCAGTACAAAAAAGCCCTGGCCTGCGCCGATAAAATAATCGGACGAAGATCCGGCAGAAGATCCGGCTAAATTATAAGTCGTATAATCGTTCGCATCATAATTGTACGCATACGAATTGTAAAAAGGACTCGGATTAGACAATGATGGCGCCAATCCGTGTTTCCAGATTTTCACAAAGCCGGCAATATTCGTATTGGTGGTCAGGAACTGGTACAGCGAAATAGAAGAAGGGTACGGATTTCCCAGCAAATTCCAATTGTCATCGTCTTTTGTAGCAAAAGTTGGCGACAAGCTGGTATTGTAGTTAGCAGCCAGGTCGTAAGTGCCCCTGCTGATAGGAATGGTAACGATACCATTGTTCGGGATTCCGGTAAAGGAGGAAGTAAAAGAAACGTTTGAAGGAGCATTGTTCAAGCCTCTTTCGATGTAGCCTTTTCCTTTGACCATTGTTTCGTTTCCGTTTACCCAAGTACCGTGTCCGTTAGTGTTGGAAGCGACGGTTGGAATCCATTTGTAAATAATATTACTCGTGGTAGGCGAAATGTTGCTGGATGAAAATGAAGCTACCGGAGAAGACCAGTACACATAATCGTAACCGTCAACCAAAGCCGCTCTTTGCATCACAATAGTACCGGTATTAACAGAGGCATTATTTATCTGAACCAGCGATCCGCTGTCTTCAATAGTTACAGTTCCATTATTAGTGAGTTCGTTTTGGATCTCAACATAATCATTTTTAAAGACCGTTAAGCTCGCGCCCGGATTTATGGTGAGCGAGCAACAACTGAAACCACCGCTAACGGCAGTCTGGTAATTGCCGCTTATTACAACAGATCTTGTCAGGGAAGGCGGGCTATTGCTCCAGCCAGAGCCGTTCCATACGGTTTGGGAAGACAAAATGACAACACTGCCGGATGCTGCAGAAGTACACGTTCCGTTGGAAACCGTAAAAGTATAAGTTCCTGGAGCAAGCCCCGAAATAGTAGTACTTGTACCTGTACCTGTAGTAGTAGCGCTGGAAGTACCGCTCCGGGTTAAAGTCCAGGTTCCTGATGCCGGCAAATTAGTAATAATCACATTTCCTGTGGCAAGCGAACAAGTGGCACTGGTAACCGTTCCGATGGATGGAGCGGATGGCAATGAATTTACGGTTAACGCAAAGGAAGTCCTTGGTGTGGTAAATCCGCTTGCGGAATAAAAAGCCTCAGCATAATATGTTGCCGAACTTGCCAATACCGGAGTCGTATAACTCGCTCCTGTAGCAAGTATTGATCCTCCGCTGGCTACATTATACCATCTTATGGTTGCTCCGCTGGAAGGTATCGCGACCGCTGTTAAAGTGAATGCCGAAGAACCGCAAGACGAATGCACAGGGCTGGTATCTTTAACTATATTGAATCCTCCGGCATTGAGCAATCCGGGAAAATCATAATCGGCTCCGGGGCCGTTACCATTACAACTGGCAATAAGGTCTGTCCCTATGTAAATCCTTTCAGAAGCGTTACAGGAACCTCCTACAAGGCCTGCTCCCGGCTGAAAATATATAGAAGACCCGGTGGCTAATCTTAGGTAACTATTCCCCGGGGAAAAGTCTAAAGTCGCCTGGCTTCTGACAATGAACTGAATGGCTCCCAGACAGGTCAAATCCAGATTGGCATTAAAACTTATGGTCATGGGATTGGTCCCGTCACCAATGTAAACAATTCCTCCGCATCCGCTTAAAGGAGCCACTCCGCAAGCTAAAGCGCTGGAATTGGTGGAAGCCGTTACCGTACATTGTGAATTGGCATTTTCTATAGTCCCGATAAAAAATAATGTGAGAAAAAATAGTAGTCTTGATTTCATAACTTTCCATTTTATTGATTACGAAATGCCTGAATAAGAACTATTCAAGCTTTAAAAACCCAAGGGGCCTTTATTTCGTCTTTGGAAAGAAGAAATCTAAAAAAATGGTATTATGAGAACACGTTTGATCTAAATATGTGGTATTTAATCAGGTTTAAAGTTATAAAATCTTATAGCAAAAAACTAATATTTTTTTGCCGATTTTATGCTTTTTACCGTAAAAAATTAGCATTTCATCAATATAAAAATAAAACACAACAAAAAGAGTGTCAAATAATTACTTCCATCGGATAAGTATTGATACTAAAAAAGCCACTCACATGGAGCGGCTTTTCAATTCAAAAACGATATGGTTTAAAAAATTATCTTTTTTGTAACCGACTGTCCATTTTCCAAAACAGTTTTTACAATCAGGGCTTCCTGATTCCTGCTAATGGAATTTACAACTGCCAGTTTCCCATTTACATTCTTTTTGCTTGCCAAAACCTGGCCCAAAACATTGTAAACTATAAGTTCCTTGATGTTTTCCAAAGAAGAACTCACTTTAATATCATTGTTTAATGTGCTTATTGCCACATTACTTTCTGCCGTATCGAAATCGTGGTTGCCTAAAGCGGCATCCGTATAACGCAATACAAAACGGTTGTTTATAATTCCTTGGCTTGCCGTAAATTGATACGGAGCATTATTTAGGTTATGGATAACGTTCAGCGCCTTATCTTCCAGGTAAATAGCCTGTGCATTGTTGGAGAACAACCCGTCAACCGAAGCAAGGGCTATCGTATACGTCCCGTTGGTTGGCAGTTTGACTCCCATCGGTACCAAATCTTCGGCAGTAAACGGCAAAGCCCTACCTTGGATAGCCAAAGGTTCATTATTCACAATCGAGTAGAAATCCTGCGCGCTCCTGCGGTCCGAATAGGCATCGTACAGACGGTCTTTATTTTGTGTAGCACCTTCCACATAACCAATCAAGGCCCTATTTACATTTCCTGTTGCGGAAACCAGGTCAATCCAGATCCTGTGGCGCTCAATGCTATTGGCCGTATTCTGCAAATTGGCATTCCTGAAAAACTGATCGTTCCTGTGGCCTTTATTTCGTAATGCATTTTGGAACGTTACTGTTTCGGTAGTAGCCGGCCCGTCATTCATCAGGACAAAAAAGGATTGCCCGGCTCCGATATAGCCATCGAAACCATTTTGCGTTGATGGACCCGTAGCGTTGTAAATAATATAATCGCTGGCAGCATAATTATAAGCATAGCTATTGTAAAAAGGGTTTGAAGCCACATTACTTGGCAATGTCCCATGTGTCCAGACACGTACCGAACCTTCAATGTTTGCATTTAATGTCAAAAAGTCAACCGCACTGATCGCTGACGGGTAAGGATTACCAATCAGGTTCCAGTTGTCGTCATTTTTGGTGATGATTGACCCGTTTGTCCCCGGATAATCTGCTCCTGTGAAATTACCTCTTTCAATAGCCACATTTTTAATTCCATTATTGGGAACTCCTGTGAAATTAGCGGTGAATGCCTGAGGAGTTGCATTGAAACCATTAGGCCCTCTTACAATATATCCTTTACCGATGCCCATTGTTTCATTTGCATTTTGCCAATTTCCAAATCCTCCGTTAGGATTAACTACAGTAGGCTGCCATTTCCAGATCTTGCTGAAGGACGTTCCCGGAGAAATGCTTGCTACTGAAAAACCGGCTACAGGCGATGACCAATACACATAATCCAGCAAACGAATAGTAGCCGTACGTTTCATAGCGATATTTCCGGTATTTACACCGGTATCGCTTACCTGGATCAACGATCCGTTGTTTAATATATCTAAAGTCCCGTTAACCGTTAAATCATTTTCAATATTGATATAGTGGCCCGCAGTAACGGTAGCCGTAAATCCTGCGTTTACAATTAAGCTGCAGGCGTCTATGTCTCCGTGGGTTGTCGTATTGTAATTCCCGTTGATAAAGGCCAGTTTCCCTATGGCAGGAGTTCCGTTGGACCAGGCCGTCCCGTTCCATGTTGTCGAGGATGTATCTTCAAGGACTGCTGCATTGGAAGCCATATAACAGGTTGCATTATTTTCCCTCACCTGGCAATAGTATTGGTAACCGTAAAGTCCTGCAATGGCTGAAATTGTCAAAGTATTTGTGGTCGTTCCGTTATAAACCCCAGTATTGGTCAGTGCTGTCCATGCGGTAGAACCTACAGGAACAACATACCACTGGTATGCCAATGGGTTTCCGCCGGCAAAACCTTCTGAAGCGGTAACAGAAACCACTGCTCCCACGCTCGTACAGGTTAAATTTATAGAAGGTTGTACATTGATTACCGGAGTTGTAGGTGTCATTCCGCCATACGTAGCAACATTTGAATAGTTATCATTACAAAGGTCAAAATCGGCAATCACCCAATCATTGGTATTAAAAACGGCACTCGGAACGGTAATGTTATTCTTTCTTTCAAAATCATATCCCGCAGCGCCTAATCCGGCAGTGGTAATCCAGTTGGAACCGTCGCAAACGCCCCAAATATCTATATCGACGCCATTTTTGTTTAAATGGATACAATCGTTGTTGTTTACACCGCTGGAAACGTTATGCTGGTCTGCCAGGTTCCCGTTTCCGCCAGGAACACTGCAAGCCGAACCGACACTGGTAGCCAGAGTAAATGAGTCTCCATTGGAAAGTATGCCTGTCAAAGGAATATCATCTCCTGTAGCTGCACCGTTATTCCTAATCCTGACTTCATAATTGGACAGATTAACCGTGCTTCCGGTCGCATTGTATATTTCTATATAGGACAATGATCCTGAAGAAGAATCCGTCACTTCCGATATAAACAAATCTGCAATGGTGCTATTTCCTTCACATGAAGTATTATCTTGTGTGATAACGGTAAACGGCATAGACAATTTACACCCAGAACCACTTGTAATTACTAAATTGCCTGTTGTAGCGCCAGCCGGAACAGTTAGCACCAGTTGTGTGGCTGTATTTGAAACTACGGTAGCAGGAATTCCATTAAAAGTTGCAGTACTTCCGGTTAAATCTCCTGATGAAATAGTAACGGTAACCCGGGTATTGACCGGCCCATTATTAGGAGATACCGAAGACACAATCCCTGCGGTACAAAGCCCGTTGCCTTGTATGGTAAATGTATAAGGGCTTTTCCCTGCCACATTATTGGCGATTTGTACGCTGGTTGTACGGATGCCTGTTGCGCTTGGAGTGAAGGTAATGCCGAGGAAACCGTCCAGTCCTGAAGTAATGGTACCCGAAGGATTTGTTGAAACAGCAAAGTCCGACGCATTCCCTCCAACAAAAGTCACACTTGAAATAGTTAAGTCCGCATTTCCCGTATTAGAAATCAGGAACGAATGGCTTGATGGCGAGCTGACAACTCCATTTCCGAAATCTGTAGCATCTGATACTGATGGTGTTATATCTCCATTAGCAACTACTATTGCATTTCCTGTCACCTCAATATTAGGGGCAGGCGGTGGCGTGTAGCAGGTCCAGTTCAAATCATCGATGCAATACCTTGCTACTGAAGAAGAAGCCGAGATGACAACATTCCCACCTATATTAATACCCGTAAAGGTTTTTGTAACCGGAGTGGTCCCGTTCATCTGTGAAAACAGAATGGTCCCGATCGTAACGCCGTTTACTTTCACATCTAAATTTCCTGATGTTTCTCCAAAAGGGAATTTTACCGTTAAGGAAATATTCCCTACACCATCATTAAAGGTAGGCGAAGTCAGGACTCCATTTCGGATTGTTATGGCTTTTCCTGTTATTGTCTGGTCTTCTCTTGCATCAGTTGCAGTCCAGGTCCCTCCTGTTCCCGTCCAGCTTCTTGACCCATAACCCGTTGCATTTGCTATGCCGGAAAAAGTCTCCGTATGGCAAGGGGTAACCGGTGTTGTACAATTTGTGGAAGGTATTGTGGCAGCAACCCTGTAATTCATCGTTTGAGCAACACTCAAATAAGAATTCAGCGGTATTAATGTAAAATAATAAGTGGTATTGGGTGTAAGTCCCGTTGCCGAAAAAGAAGTATCGGTACCTGCCAAAGAAGTATATCCTGCAACCGTGGCGTCTCCAATTACGGTCCCGGCCGGATAAAACACACCGTCTGTTGGCAATCCTGTTGGCACTGATCCTATTTTCTGCAATATAATATAAGCTTTACTGTTGGCAATGGTATTCGCTGCCGAAAAAGTCAGGTCAATTTGTGTGGAAGAAAAGCTATTGCAAGTAAAGCTGCCGGCATGCCCTCCCGGCTCCTGAGCCATTGTATATCCTACATTCGTGCCTGTCGCCGCTATATTATAGCAATCTCCGGCCGTATTGTATTCGTAAGCTGTAACTCTATATTCGGTACCCGGATTCAAACCTGTTATTGGTGCTGCAGATGATCCTGATCCTCTGAAAACCACCCTGTTGTTGGTATCAATCTGACCGGCTAAAGCCCAATCCAAATTCGCCGTATAGGACGTTCCTGAAACCGGCAATGCATTGGCCAATGAATTATCGCGGATCACCACCATTGTTCCGTTTCCGTTCCCTTGCGTCCAGTTTACATCAAAACCATTTAATGTGGGATTACTTGTAGATACTGCAGATGCCTGAGTTGTAGGTCCTGTGCAGCCTGCCGAAAATGTTGCCGTTAAACTAAGATTATCCAGCCCGATCCCTTGTGCATTTGTAGCTCCTCCAACTCCAGTATAGGTCCAGCACAAATAATACAAAGCAGACGGGGCTATGTTTAATCCTGTCAGCGAAACTGATTTATTTATAGATGCTGGAGGGTTGCTTACCGTTGTATTGTTTGCATCAGCAGCATATGCTTGATCTCCTGTTGTGGCAGCTGTATTTACATTTGTTGCGGTAGATCCGTGAAAAAATGTCCAATTAAATGCTCTTGTTCCAGAACGGTATTTTTCATAATCAAAGGAAATAGACAAATCGGTGATAGTAGATGTTCCTGTATTCTGAATAGCAACAATTATAGTCCTAGGGCTTGAAAATGATCCTGAAGTTAAAAAACCCAAAGCTCGGTCAGTAGCTGAGGCTGTTATTCCATTAGCATAATTGTAAACTCCTCCTGTAGAACCTGAATTTATAACTCCTGTTCCAGTTGATCCGGCCGACACTGTCGTTACTGAAGTTCCTGTAGTATAATTAGGAATGGTATTTACCCTGACACCACTAGGCAAAGCAGCCGTCGCACTGGTTCCCATACTATTGAAATTTTCCGTAACAGGTGTTACGCTCGGAATTGAAATTTGTCCCCAGCCCAATACAGAGCACAGGAAAGAAAAAATAAGCAACTTAATTTTCATAGAACTATTTGTTAGTGAGATGTCCTTACTGAAAATCAATGGGTTGAAATTCAAACAAGGGCAACAAACATAATATAAAAATCTAATAAAATGATTTCTAAATTGTTGAATTCATATTATTTTATCGTTAATTCTCCGAAATTCTCATTTATTTTTTATAATATGTAAATATTTTCTTATATTAAAAGAGGCGTGATTTTTCAGTGCCAGAAAAAAGAATAGTATTTCAAAAAAGAGCACAAAAATCACAGCTGGAATTGTAGTATTTTTGGCTTTTCACCAAAAACGATTATGCAGAAAAAATCTTTTACACTTTCAGAAGCCAGACAAAAGCTTGAATACTACTGCAGTTACCAGGAAAGATGCCATAATGAAGTGGCCGAAAAGCTGAAAAGGCTTAACATGTCCAGCGAAGAAACCGATGAAATTATCGTACACCTGATACAGCATAATTTCCTGAACGAAGAGCGTTTTGCCAGCAGTTTTTCAAGAGGGAAGCATACGATCAAACATTGGGGGAAAGTGCGTATTGCCAATGAATTGAAATTCCGGAATATTTCCAAATACAATATTGATAAGGCGCTGAAAGAAATCCCTCAGGAAGTGTACCTGCAGCATTTCCATGCTCTTGCCGAAAAACATTGGGAAACCATCCGGGAAACCGACCCGGTGAAGAAAAAGAAAAAATGTTGTGATTTCCTGCTCCGCAAAGGATTTGAAAGCAACCTTGTTTTTGAAAAACTCAAAGACCTGGAAAACGGCAACCGCTAGCCAATTATGGCTTACTCACCAAAACAGAAACCGCATTCCCGCCAAAACCTACGGCATTGACCAGTACTTTACGGATTGCTTTGCGATGTGGCTGCGCTTTTGCAAAAGGTACCCCGATGAATTCCTGGCGCTGCATCATCATGATTGCCAATTCGATACTCAAAATACCGGACGACCCAAAAGTATGCCCGATTTTCCATTTGTTGGTGGTAAGCATCGGAAGGTCCTGTCCAAAAACTTTCTGGATCGCTTTGTATTCCGATAAATCCCCTTTTATAGTACCCGGCGCATGCATTACAATGGCATCAACTTCTGATAAATTGGTAGATTGCAATGCCATTTTCATGGATTTCTGGAAACAATCCGCTTCGGTGGAAATGGAAATATTGTGTTCTAAAATATCGGTGGCATAGCCAATCCCGTCGATATAAGCCAATGCATTTTCCTTTTCACCGATCTCGAGGCAAGCCATCGCGGCTCCTTCTCCTAAAACCATGGAATTTCTGGTTTTTTCCAGCGCGAATGACTGGCATGGATACTCCGAATCCAGGGTGGAGTAAATTTTCAGGGCTTGCATTTGGGCAATAGTAAAGGATGTTAAGGGTGCTTCACTCCCGCCGACTAGAAATTTATCGACCATCCCCGCCCTGAGCCAGGCAATCCCATTCAAAACAGCATGCAAAGCCGTAGAACAGGTTATGGAATGTGAAACTTCCGGTCCGGATGCTTTTAAATCGTGGGCAATCCAGGAAGAGATATTGCCAAGGGTCGTTGTGGGCGAAGCCAATGTGGCCGTTTTCCCGGTTTCGATAAATTCCTGATGGTGTTTTTCGAACAATTCGGTAGCGCCGCGGGAAGAACCTATATTGATCCCAAAGATATCATTTGACGCCCAACCGGCATTTTTTATAGCTTGCCTGGCTGTCAGGATACCGTACAAAACCGAATTATCCAGGGCTTTGTATTTCGTATCAGAAGCTTTCAGGGCTGCAACCGATTCTTGTAACCCGGCCGGGATAGCCGCTACGGGTATGGCCTGGCCACCTATTTCTTTTTGGGCGATCAAGGAAGTTCCCTGTAGGTATTCGTTCCAGATTTTTTCCGGATGGTCTCCTAAAGGAGAAAGGGAAGACAAGGCGGTTATGGCGATTTTCGGAATCAATGTCAAGTTGGATTACAAATGTGATTATAGCCCCGATAGCAGTGGAAATCCTTTTTATTTTCCTTTAAAATAAAAAGATTGCAACGGATAGCGGGAACAGCTCCAAAATTACATCATTTCTAAAGCTTCTTCAATAGTTTTGTATACTTTTTCCAATTGGCTTGTTGAAATGATATAAGGCGGCAAAATGTAAACGATATTGCCCACCGGACGCAGGATTACTCCTTTTCCGATGAAGAAATTATAGAGTTTGTTCCGAAAGTCGCCGTAGTAGCTTTCCTGTGACCCGGTTTGGATCTCTAAAGCGAAAATAACGCCCAAAACACGGGTAGTTGCAACTCTTGGGTGGTTTTTTACTTTTTGCTGAAAGCTCAAATGGCACTCATGGATCCTTTGGATATTTTGTTGCATGGCTTCGGATCCGAGCAGTTGCATACTGGCCAAAGCCGCCGCACAGCCCGTTGGGTTTGCCGTGAAAGTATGGCCGTGAAACAACGCTTTATTGACATCGTCGTCATAGAAACCTTCAAAAATCTGTTGGGTAAATGTGGTGATCGCCATGGGAATTGTCCCTCCGGTAAGTGCTTTTGACAGGCACATCATATCCGGTTGCACCTGAAGGTAATCACAGGCGAAGTTTTTTCCTGTTTTGCCAAAACCCGTCATGACTTCATCGGCAATGGTAAATACGGAATGCTGGCGGCAAAGCGATACTAATCTATCGAGTTCTGACGCTTCGTACATGACCATTCCAGCAGCACCCTGAACCAAAGGCTCGAAGATAAAAGCGGCATATTCGTTTGTAGCCATTAATTTTTCAAGGGCATCGTAACTGGCTTTTTCATGGCCTTTTACCGGTACCGGTATGCGTTGCACTTCTATCATGGAACCCTGAAAAGCTTCCGTAAAAAAAGAAATGCCGCTGGCTGCCATAGCTGCAAACGTATCGCCGTGGAAAGCATTTTCAAACGCAATGATTTTTGTCCTTTTTTCGCCTTTATTGTAAAAATACTGCAAGGCTACCTTTATGGCGATTTCCACGGCTGTAGATCCGTTATCGGAAAAAAACAATTTCTTTTGGTTATCAGGCAAGATTTCCATTAGCTTTTCCGCAACCAAAACGGCTGGTTCGTGTGTAAAACCACCGAACAAAACGTGCTCTAAAGTGGTAAGCTGTTTGTAAATGGCATCGGCGATAAACCTATTGGAATGCCCATAAGGATTGACCCACCAGGAGGCAATCGCATCGATATATTCTTTGCCGTTTTCGTCCCAAAGCAAGGCACCTTCACCCTTTGCGATGGCAATATGGGGTTGTGCCGTTTTGTGTTGTGTATAGGGATGCCAGTTGTATTGTATATCTCTTTCAGATAGGTTCATTTGATTTTGCTTTATTATAATTCCAATAAATTACCGCGAAACAAATCGGCATAATAACGGATGACATTTTTATCGAAATAAGGCTCTTCCTCAATTCTTCCCAAAAATGCCACGCCTGTTTTCTGTAGGATGATTTCTTCCGAGGATGGGTTTTCGTCTCCGGAAAAAACAATCCCCGCTACCTTGATATTCCTGTTCTGCAACGCCTCAATAGTCAATAAAGTATGGTTTATACTTCCTAAATAATGCCTCGAAACCACAATGACTTTGTATTCTTCCTGGATCAGGTCAAGGACACAATCGGTGTCATTCAAAGGGACAAAAATGCCGCCGGCTCCTTCTATTACAAGGTGGTTCCCGGTTTTGGGCTCTTTTATTTTTTGGATATCAATTGTTATTCCATCCAACCTGGCGGCAAGATGCGGGCTCGCCGGGGTATGCAGGCGATAACTGTTTTCGTGGATGATTGTAGTGCTGTTTGAGATGTAATCCCTGATCTTATGGCTGTCGGAATGCTCCAGGTCTCCTGCCTGGACTGGCTTCCAATAATCAGCTTGCAAGGCTTCTGTAATGATGGCTGAAGCAATGGTTTTGCCAACATCCGTTGATATTCCTGTAATAAATAATTTCATTTTTTCTCAAATTCAAAATTACAAACATCGCATTTATAGGTATGTTTGGCGTTAATGGGAAAAAGCTCCAGGAATGAGGTGATGACAAATGAGACAAGGGATTTCACATCGCTGATTGAGGTAACCATATCTGTTTTTTCTGCGCCGCACTTCGGGCATTTTATCGGTTCTCCTTTATCATCAACCGAATACCGGCTAATTTCCGACACTATATTCTGGGCTTTGCCAAAATCTTCAGACCGCACGAACAGTTTTACGCCGCCAATGGCATTACTGACCAGCGGATCGGTGTCGATTGTAACATTATCGCGCATAAAAACCTCAATGCCTTCCGATTCCAGTTTCCCTTTCAGGATAAGTGCTTCGGACGAATACTGAAATGTGGCTATTTTTTGAAAAGTGATTTCTTTCATGGAACATTAAAAAACAAAGTTACTCAACAATTGCAAGACTTCTGAAATTTCTTTTTTTGAATTATAACTATGCAGGCAAATCCTTAGTCTTTCCTGGCCTTCCGGAACTGTTGGCGACAAGATCGGTTTGACATCGAAGCCTTTTTCACGGAGTTCTCCCGCGATCATTTTTACCTTTTCATTTCCGGGGAATATCGCCGATTGAATGGCTGATTTGCTTCTTACAAACATCGGTTTGAGCCCTAAAAGGTTTTTCTCCTGATTGAAACAGGCAATATTTTCCCTTAATTCCCGGGTCATTCCGGTTTCTGCTTCCAAGTGCTGGTATGCTGTTAGGATGGTTGCGACCGAATGTGGCGGAAGCCCCGTCGTATAAATAAAACTCCGGGCAAAATTGACCAGGTATTTTTTCAGGTCCGGGCTTCCCAAAACCGCTGCTCCATGACAGCCCAGCCCTTTGCCGAAAGTCATGATCCGGGCAAAAACGTTGCTTTGCAACCCCAGGCTTTGGATCAATCCTTCTCCTTTATCACCAAAAACGCCCAACGCATGCGCTTCATCAACCACGAGGCGGCAACTGTACTTTTCAGCAAGCTGGACCAATGCATCCAATTCCGGGCAATCACCATCCATGGAAAAAACACTTTCGGTAACGATATACACCTCTTTTTCTTCCGATTTGAATTTTTGAATCAAAAACATTAAGTCTTCCAGGTCATTGTGTCCGAATTTATAGGCTTTTGCATTGGAAAGCCGAATCCCGTCCCTAATGGAAGCATGGCATAATTCATCATACAAAATCACATCGTGGCGTTGCGGAACACAACTGAAAAAACCAACATTGGCATCGTATCCTGAATTGAAGATCAATGCCGATCCGCTTTGATGGAAGGCAGCAATGTAATCTTCGGCTTCGCCATATAGGGAATGGTTGCCCGAAAGCAGCCTGGAGCCTGTGGCCCCGTTTATCTTTATATCCCTGTCCGATAAGAATTGATGGGTTTTATGGAAAATCGCTTCACAACGAGCCATTCCCAAATAATCATTAGACGCAAAATCGATGAGATTGCCAGAAAAAGGCAATGCGCGCAATGCATTGTTTTGCTCGCGTTCGCGTAATTTTTGCAGTAATGCTTCCGGAAATTGCCCCATATCCTGCAAAGATACTAAAGTATCCGTTAGGATTATTTATTGGATATATATTGCTCAAGGCAAAAAAACAGGTTTTTAGGAAAATGGCCGTGTAGGATTTTTCAGAAGTATAGAAATTTGTACATTGCAGCAAAAAAAGAATGGATTTTTGCAAGAACTGCCACACTGCAAATCCGGAGCAATATAACTATTGCCCGCAATGCAGCCAAAAAACAAGCCTGCACCGGTTGACTTCACATGATATTGCCCATGAAGCCATACATTACTTCACACATGCTGATAAGGGTTTTTTTCAGCTTATTAGGGATTTGATATTAAAACGCGGTGTTGTTGCCCGTGAATATGTAAATGGAAGACGCAAGAAATATTTCCCTCCATTGAGCTTTTTTATGCTGATTGCCACTGTATTTGTTTTTATGGCTACTTTGGGAGAACCGAAAAAAGAGACAAACATACTAAAAGCCCATCCGGAATTAAGTTCCATAGCCGACCCGGTAAAAAAACAACTGGCGATTGAAAAACTTGAACGGGGTGAAAAAGTAAATCATTTTACCACAAAATACTCCAACTTGATGGCCATGTGCTCCTTACCCTTGACCGCATTGGTGTTTTGGCTTTTTTACAGGAAAGGCAAATACAATTATGTAGAGCATTTGGTAGCCGGAATGTATATGCTTGGCATTTGTATTTTGATATACGCCTTGCTTATTTTGCCCTTATCCTATCTTTTTGGGTTTTCAGGCAATTATGCTGTCCTTATATTCTTTGTGGTCCAATTGCTTTATTTTTCCACTTTTTATTACGGATTTTTAGAAAAAACTACGAAACTGCATTTTGCAAAAGCCTTTGGAGTAAGTGTTGCCAGCTTGGTTGTCTGGGTTTTATTTTCAGGATCGCTCATCCGTTTTTATATTATGAGCGGATTTGGCGGATTGTTTCATTAAACGGGAATCCAGCGAAGCATTATTTTACTGCGGGATCCTAATGTTGCCAAAAGCGATTTTGGGAATTCATAATTCTGTTTTATCAGTTCGAAATCTGCAAAAAGAAGTTGTGGTTCCAGCCCGGATGGAAATGGCATCCTTTTGTTTTTTTCTTTAAAAAACAAAAGATAGAATGGACAGCCGGATTAGCTGCCAAAAAAATTAAAAAACAACTCCAATCTTTTTTACCTTATTGGCCTGGTCTGTTTCCGTATATAAAATAGCTTTGGAATCTTTGACCTTGAAGCGGGCATTGCCTAGATAATTGAATTCGTGCTTTTCAAATGCCGCAGATACCTGGTCTAGCGGTATGCCAACGGTTAAGGTGTTTAATTTCCATTTTTTCCCGGTAATGGTAAGGCTTCGGATCAGGTCATTCTGCAATTCGATGATCAAACCATCGTAGGTGAAGGTAAAAATAGGCGGTTCTTTGGCGTCCGGGACTTCTTTGTCCAATGTTATCGCACCTCCAAGTACCGCTTCGATTTTTTGTACCGAATTCTTGTCGCATACTTTTATGCTTTTACTGGTTTTGGCATTGACCAATACCAATGCGCAAGATGCCTGCTGTTGGGTAAAACCCATGAGAAGGCCGCTTACTACAATTCCGAAAAGGGCAACCATAATTTTTATTTTCATTTGTCTGTTTTTTCAGGATTAAAAATATAAAAAAAGCCAAACAATGTTGCTTGGCTTCCTTCTTTTATTTCAAATTGTCTTAGTCGGCTAAAACAATTATTTTATTGTCATTCATTTCGATAGTCCCGGAATGGATTGGCAACCAAAATGTCTGTTCGTTCACTTTATTGAATTTTGCTGCAAATTCTTTGGCAATCTTCAGGTTCGAACCTACGATTTTTACGTTCCCTTCTTTTAACAATGACACAATCGGTGCGTGATTGTTAAGCATTTGGAACTCACCATTTACTCCCGGAACCGATACCGAAGTAACTTCTCCTGAAAATAATGTGGCTTCTGGTGATACTATTTCTAAAATCATAAATTTTATTATTAAGCTTCAGCTAACATTTTTTGTCCAGCTTCGATAGCATCTTCGATAGTACCTTTAAGGTTGAACGCTGCTTCAGGAAGGTGGTCTAATTCACCGTCGATAATCATGTTGAATCCTTTGATGGTATCTTTAATATCAACCAATACTCCAGGAATACCTGTAAATTGCTCCGCAACGTGGAATGGCTGAGACAAGAAACGTTGTACACGACGTGCTCTTGATACAGATAATTTATCTTCTTCAGATAATTCTTCCATACCTAAAATCGCGATAATATCCTGTAATTGTTTGTATTTCTGAAGGATTTCCTTAACTCTTTGTGCACAGTTGTAGTGCTCGTCACCTAAAATATGCGGTGTCAAGATACGTGAAGTAGAGTCTAACGGGTCAACCGCTGGGTAAATACCTAACTCGGCAATTTTACGAGACAATACCGTTGTAGCATCTAAGTGCGCAAACGTTGTTGCCGGCGCCGGGTCGGTTAAGTCATCCGCAGGAACGTAAACCGCCTGTACAGATGTAATAGATCCTTTGTTTGTAGAGGTGATACGCTCTTGCATCGCACCCATTTCAGTAGCCAAGGTCGGTTGGTAACCTACCGCAGAAGGCATACGTCCTAAAAGTGCAGAAACTTCAGAACCCGCTTGTGTAAAACGGAAGATGTTATCTACGAAGAAAAGTACGTCTTTCCCTTGATCGGAACCAGCTCCGTCACGGAAATATTCCGCGATAGACAATCCTGACAATGCCACACGTGCACGTGCTCCAGGTGGCTCATTCATCTGACCGAAAACGAAAGTAGCTTTAGACTCTCTCATTCCTGGTTTGTCTACTTTTGACAAATCCCATCCTCCATTTTCCATAGAGTGCATGAAATCGTCACCGTATTTAATAATTCCTGACTCCAACATCTCACGAAGCAAGTCATTTCCTTCACGTGTTCTTTCCCCTACTCCTGCGAATACAGAAAGACCTCCGTGACCTTTTGCAATATTGTTGATCAACTCCTGGATCAATACCGTTTTACCTACTCCTGCACCACCGAACAATCCAATTTTACCCCCTTTTGCGTAAGGCTCGATCAAATCGATTACTTTGATACCTGTAAACAAAACTTCTGATGAAGTTGACAATTCTTCAAATTTTGGCGCCTGACGGTGGATAGACAATCCGTTTTCTCCAGTTTTAGGCAAATCACCCAAACCATCAATCGCATCTCCAATAACGTTAAATAAACGACCATAAACATCTGGTCCAACCGGCATTTGGATTGGAGCACCTGTTCCGACAACTTCATACCCTCTGCTTAAACCATCAGTAGAGTCCATAGAGATTGTACGAACTGTATTTTCTCCAATGTGAGATTGTACCTCAAGTACTAATTTTGTTCCATCTTTTTTAGTGATTTCTAACGAATCGTAAATTTTTGGAAGTTCAACATCTGCTGTGTTGAAAATTACATCGACAACTGGTCCAATGATTTGCGCAACTTTTCCTATTACTTTAGACATGCTTATGTATTTATTAAATAGCTATTTAGATTTCTAAAAAACAAGTGTTTTTTCAGAGTGCAAAGATAATTTTTTAAAATATAAAATCAATAATTTTTTTGTGTTTTTTCAGAATTTCTGAAAACCGCTGCTTTTACTACCGGTAATTAGCCCTTAAATCTTTATAAATAAAAAAGCCATCAACACTTGCTGATGGCTTTTTTTATTAATTTCCGTACGCTTATAAAGACGCCGGATATTGTATTTGATAGTTCCCCAAATCAATAGACCTGAATGTAGAACCGTATTTTGCATTGATGGCCTCAAGGAATTTATTCGCTACTAAAGCATATCCTCTCGCACTCGGATGTATCCCGTCTAGTGAGAATGCCCCACCCACCACAAACTGAGTAGTCAGGTGGTAGTTACCGTAACGTATACCTCCGTTTAGCAATTGGCTCATTACCGCTTTCGCATCAACAAAAGCCAATCCGCCAGCGTCAGCCGCATTTTTGATTGTTACGTTATACGCATCGGTAGCTACTTTGATGGCATTAACTTCGGTAGGAATCAATACATCTTTATCCTGTAACGGATAGGTTACACCAATTGTATTGAATGGTGCAGGAACCCCCGCTTGAGGTGTACCGATAATGGTTCTTGTCGGAAGGACCACAAAATCCTTGTCCCCTGTATTTCTGGCATGACGTGCCTGTCCGTACAAACCTCCCATCAAACCTGCCTGAGGAGCCGGAACCCCGTTAGCGATTAACGCAGCAGTAATTTGAGCTGAATAATTGGTCAAGCTTTCATCCTTGATTAATAAAGGATTTGTAGCACCCGCAGATACTGTCACGATACGACCACCTTCGCCATAAGCAGTCAAGATAGCATCGATAGGACCTAAAAGCTGCGTATTTAGCTGGCTCGCTGTTGCTGCATCTAAAGGCACAGGGTTAGTAGGAACAGTTGTGAAATAAGGCAACGTATTGATATAAGGCAAGTTGGCTACAACTCCTTTTCTACCTCCTGTAGTAAGCTGCGTTACCAAGCCGTTATATACGGTATTGAATACAGTAGGGTCAGTAATGTCATTAGGACCGTACGTCGCAGGATTCGTATTTCCGGTTTGATCTGTACCGATACCTCCGGAAGTAGCATAGGCCAACACATCGTTACCTCCAATCCATAAGGAGAAGAAAGTAGGCTGCTGCGTTAATGCATCTGCGATAATCGATGTACTTGCAGAAGAAGCAAATCTGGCAAAATAAGGGTTTGCCAAACCTCCTGGAACCCCAGCAGGATTTCCGTAACCGGCTGCCAACAAGTGGAAACTTTTCGCTCCAGGCACACCCAGGTTGTTAAATGGCCCAGCCAAATGATTCAATACTTCCGTTACCGGAGGCCCAGGAACCGGAACCGGCCCTACTCCATTAAAATAAAGCCTTGTCCCCTGGATAGGGTTTCCGCTGAACAACAAACCTCCTTTATTGTCATCCCCGCAGAAAGGCGTATTGAATACACCGCCTCCCACTTGAGCAAATTGCCCGGCAAGAAGGTTAGGATAAGCATTTTGTTGTCCTTTTTTGAAAAGGGCTGCATCGCTATACCCTGCGGCAAAAGAATCCCCTAAAGCCACATATTTGGAAAAATCTGCCGAACCAGCCACTACAGGTTCATCACCCGCCACATCATCATCATTACAGGCTACGAAGCTCAGAGAGATTAACAATAGCCATTTTATATTTTTTATCATAATTCTTTCTTTAAATAAGTTATAACTCCTGATTACGGATTGATTGTCCATGAAGCATAATACTGCTGCCCGATAGCTCCGGCACCAATTACCTGAATATAATCTTTACCTCCAATGTTAGCTCCTCCCACTTTAACTACCGATTTCAGGAAAGGAATCGCATAATTAATCTGTGCATCAAAAACAACGTTTTCAGGAACCATACCATCAGCAAAAGAAGACTGCCATAAATATTCGGTGTTCCATCTCACGTTTGTGTTGAAACCGAAATTCTTAAATAACTTGTCATTTCCTATTGACCCTTTAATCCTGTGTTTAGGAGTATTGAATCCTGGTGCGAAATCCGGGTCGGAAGCTTCATCAAAATCAAAATCAGAGAAGTTATAGCTCACACCCGCCTCAAAATTACCATATACTTTTCTGGTCAGTCCGATACCGAAACCAGCTGATGAAATCTTAGCATCCGTATTGGTGTATATCTGGAATACCCTTCTGTCCCCATTGGCCAAAGCCGCATAAGAAGTTGGAGTACCAACAGCTCCATAATAAGGAGTGATTACTCTTTCCTGGCTTAAGAAATCTTTATATATATTATAGTATCCTGTAATATCGACTGACATTTTCTCAACCACTGAACGGTATCCTAATTCGATCGCCTGTACTTGCTCCGGCTTAACCAGACCGATATTGGCCACAACCAATTTAGTTGGGTCACCTGTTGCAGAAAAATCCTGGACCGATTTTAATGAGTAGGAATTGCCATACGCTTCATTTCCTGTTAACGTTACAGTTGCCGGCTGGCCCATACCTTGTCCTGCAGCACTTACGTTTCTTACTTCAACATAACGGGATAAGTTGTCCGGTGCAGAACCGATTAAGGCAAATGGCCCTAAATCCAAACCAATATACTGGTCTTGAGTCGTCGGGTTACGGAAACCTGTTTGGTAAGAAGCCCTGAAATTATGCTGTTTGTTCGTTCCTGCGGCATACGTAAAGGAAACCCTTGGAGACAAACTACCATCAAAGTTTTTAGATTTATCATAACGAAGCGATCCGGTAAATTTCAATCGCTCTTCCATAAATTTCTTTTGGAACTGGCCGTATACCCCAAATTCGTTGTATCGTAACGGTTTGTCAAAATCAGTAAAAATCGTTCCTTCGGAATTCATTACATACTGTCTCGCAGAACCACCTACTTGGATTTCTCCAACTTTTATCAAATCCCTGAAGTTATAATTGATATCTCCGTGGTATAATTTCGAATGGTCGATGAATTTAGCTCCTTGTGTCAGGTCAGGATTTTGAATCACTGAACTCAACGCATCTTTGAATTGTGGTGAACCTGCTGCAAATCTTGGCCCGTTTGGCGCAGATGGATTAAGAGGATCAACGTTTGGTGTAATTGGCAATGCCGGATAACCTGCAGGGAAAGCATTATTATCAGCAAAGTAGCGGGCATAATTAGAAGCCTGGTATCCGTTCAAACCAAATAAAGCACTTGACAATTGGAACGCTTTAGCATAATCGGTAAACCAGTTAGTGTCTGATTTTGCCCTTCGGTTAACATTCCAAGCTGCAAAACGCATATCATATGAATTCCCTGCATCTTCAGCTGTCATATACGCTCTTGCAAAGAAATTTTTTCCTTTTACTTCCAATTTGGTTTGGTCCATGTAGAAATCTTTCAGGGCATATCTGTTAGCTCCCTGATAAATCGTATTACCAAAGCCTAATTTATGTTGTGCGATGATTTCTATATCTTTCCCCCATCCTGAAGACGTAGTTGCCCAAGGCTTGAAATGAAGAGATACATCTACTTTAACACTTTCGATTTTATTGTCATTCAAGTCTTCTTCCCTATAACCTGTCCTGCTCACCTGGCCAACATTTGGGATAAAAGTAGTCACCTCGTCCCCGTAAGAGTTCAAACCGTCATAATTTTGATTGATTGCATGGCCAATTCCGCCTTCTGTCAAACTTCTTTCGTCTGAAGCAATCCATTCCGTTGCTGATAAAACATTGAAATTCGCTTTCATGGCAAAATGCTCCGTGAACTTTTTCGCAGCCCTGAACCCGAAATCATAAAACGGGTTATCGCCCGCAGTTGCCTGGACTGTTCTTCCGTATTTGAAATATGTTGAAATACCTTCTTTAGTAAAAGGGCTTCTACTGTTCATAAACATAATTCCGTTGAACGCGTTGGCACCATACAAAGCAGAAGAAGCTCCAGGTAGGATCTCAACATTCGCCACATCTATATCGGAAACCCCCAACAGGTTACCCAACACGAAGTTAAGTGCAGGGGAAGAGTTATCCATCCCATCCACCAACTGCATGAAACGTGTGTTTGCTACAGTAGCGAAACCACGGGTATTTACTGATTTAAATGAGAAACTACTCGTATTGAAATGGACGTCTTTCAGGTTTTCCAATCCATCATAGAAAGATGGAGCTGTAGTGTTTTTTATTTCCTTGATTCCCATTCTTTCAATGGTTACAGGAGATTCCAGGACTCTTTCCGGAGCTCTTGATGCCGAAACTACGATTTCGTTCAAGGCGGTAGATTCTTCCGCGATCACCACTACTACTTCCTGGTCTTTTGAAGCCACCTCAAGGGTTTGGGTAGTAAACCCCAACATAGACACTTCGATTGAAAAAGGAAATGCGTTTTGGGTTTTTAAGGTAAATTTTCCATCAAAGCCAGCCGTTGTGCCTGAAGAAGACCCGACCACTTTGATATTTGCACCAGGAACAGGCTGATTATTAGCATCTGTAACTAGTCCTGAAATTGAATTTTGTGCAAACGAAAGTCCGCAAAAAAACAATGACAAAATAATAAAATAGATTCTCATTCGTTTTGAATTTTGTTGGTTTAGATAGCCAAATTACAATATTATTTGTTAAAAATAAAAAAGAGACTACAAATATTCGTTGTAATTTAAAGAGTTTTAAAAGTTAAATATTATTATAAAGCTAATTTTATTAAATTATTCTCAAAATTTTAACAATTTTACCCGCAAACAAATGCTATGCATACATAATAAACGGTTTTTAATTGTAGAAAAATCAAGAAAAAAAAATTGCATATACAATAAAAAAAGCGGGAATACATCCCGCTTTTCACAATAAATTATATAAAATACTGTCTATTCTACCGTTACAGACTTCGCTAAATTCCTTGGCTGGTCTACATTACAACCTCTCATCACAGCAATATGATAAGACAACAATTGCAATGGGATTGTTGTTAACAGCGGAGACATGGCGTCTGAAGTTTCCGGGATTTCGATAACATGGTCTGCCAAAGCGCGAACCTGCTCGTCCCCTTTTGTAACAACTGCGATGATTTTTCCGCTTCTGGATTTTATTTCCTGGATGTTGCTCACGACTTTGTCATAATGCCCTTGTTTTGGAGCAATAACCACCACCGGCATCTGCTCGTCGATCAATGCGATCGGACCGTGTTTCATTTCGGCCGCAGGATACCCTTCGGCATGGATATAAGAGATTTCCTTAAGTTTTAAAGCACCTTCAAGCGCAACCGGGAAATTGTATCCTCTTCCCAAATAAAGGAAATTCGTAGCATCTTTAAAAACCGTCGCTATTGCTTTAGCGCTATCGTTTGTATGCAAAGCCTCCGATACTTTTTCCGGGATTGTTTCCAATTCTGACAAATACCTGTGGTAATCTGAGATGGAAAGCGTCCCTTTGGCTTTAGCCAAACGAAGTGCGATCATGGTCAAAACCGTAATTTGTGTCGTAAATGCTTTTGTGGAAGCCACACCTATTTCTGGTCCGGCATGCGTATAGGCACCTGCGTGCGTTTCACGGGAAATGGAAGATCCTACCACATTGCAAACCCCGAAAACGAAAGCTCCTTTTTCTTTAGCCAGTTTTATAGCCGCCAAAGTATCTGCCGTTTCTCCGGATTGCGATATCGCAATTAAAACATCCTTATCGCCGATGATCGGGTTCCTGTATCGGAACTCGGATGCATATTCGACTTCAACCGGGATGCGGGCAAATTCTTCAAAAATATATTCCGCCACCAAACCGGCATGCCAGGATGTTCCGCAAGCCACAATCAGGATGCGCTGTGCGTTGATGAATTTATCGATATTGTCTTCAATACCGGCCATCTTGATCAATCCTTCATTGGCATGGAGACGTCCTCGGTACGTATCTTTAATAACATTTGGCTGCTCATAGATCTCTTTCATCATAAAATGATCATAGCCTCCTTTTTCAATTTGCTCCAAATTCATCTGGAGCTCCTGGATATAAGGATCTACCAATGAATCGTCCTTGATTTTACGGATTTTCAAATCCTTGTTCAAACGTACGATCGCCATTTCTTCGTCTTCAAGGTAAATGGCATTGGAAGTATATTCGATAAAAGGGGATGCATCCGATGCAATGAAAAATTCATTTTCACCGATACCAATCGCTAATGGGCTTCCCAAACGGGCAACGACGATTTCATCCGGCTTTTGCTTGTCAAAAACACAGATGGCATACGCTCCGACCACTTGGTTCAAAGCTATCTGTACTGCTTTCCCTAATTTGATATTTTCATTTTTCTGAACCTCTTCAATAAGATTTACCAGGACTTCCGTATCTGTATCCGATTTGAAAGTATACCCTCTTTTGATCAATTCCTTTTTTAACGGCTCGTAATTTTCGATAATCCCGTTGTGGATAATCGCCAGATTGCCTGAATTTGATAAATGCGGGTGCGAATTCACATCGTTCGGTACACCATGGGTAGCCCAACGTGTGTGGCCAATGCCGATGGTCCCTTTCGTACTGATTTCCTTAGCAACCCTTTCTTCCAGGTCGGAAACTTTTCCTTTGGTTTTGGAAAGCTTCAAATCCTTTTCGTCATAAAGCACTACTCCGGCACTATCATACCCTCTATATTCAAGTCGCTTAAGCCCTTTTATGATAATTGGGTAAGCTTCTCTATGACCTATATATCCAACAATTCCACACATAATAAATAATTAATTAGGTTTTGTATAATAAATTTCAAATTTAACATCATCAGCTGCTGAATTCCCGTTGCCGTACAATACCGTTCCGAAATGGCTCATTACAGAACCTGCAGGTATTGCTTTTTGTGTTTTGGTATTGTCTGTAGAGCTTGGAGCAGCGGAAGGCGTTTTCAAACTCATACTGTTAATGGCACCAATACTTTCGGTAACAACAAGCCCTAAACGCACATTGTCTGTTTTGCCTTTCAGGATCCTGTCTACAAAACCGGTAATCCTGATTTTATAGGTCCTTTTCCCTGCAGCTGTTTTCTCCAATATCCCGCCATAAACATATTTGTTCAACTTTGGGTTTGAGGTAACTGTGGAAGGATCGGCCGCATAATCGTACAAAAATTGGCCCGTCTCTGCATCATATAGATAAAGCCTTAGCGGATGTGAATAATTGTTTGGCAAAGAACTATCAACCGTAAAGGTTAGGCTGGCTTCATTGACCAACACATTTTGTGCCTTTAACTCAGTCAATTGCGCAGGAGTGAACAATTCGATAAAAGCATTGGAACCCTGTCCACCTTTCACAAACAGTTTTTTTGCGTCAAAATTCTGCTGGTTAGGCGCTGTAAAAGCCGCGGTATAGTCAGGGGAATCGGTATCTTTCAGCAAATTGATTTTTATTCCCGTAGCCATGCTTAGTACAAGATTTTTCATTTCCCTGCTGGAACTTGGCGGGCCGGTAGTAACGGTAATATCTTGTTTGTAATATATGGTTACATCTCCTTTGGAGAAATCCAACGACATCAGGCTTCCTGCCGGTGCATCGGTTACCTTGAAATACAGTCCTTTAAAATACGATTTAAAAGCATTGTTGTTGATCAGTTTATCTGCCGGCGCATCAATTATATTCGTTTTGAAATAATTGGTATCCAAATGCAAACGCATCCTAGGTGAGTTCCTTGCTTCTACATTGGCTGCAATTTTAGGCATCATGTTGAAGCTCGCATCCACTTTGTATTTCACATATTCTTTCTCACTTGGAAGGAAAGCAGTGTTTTCAGCTGCCAACGAGCTGTTATTTAAAGCACTTCCCACTATATTATTATCGAAATCAGCCTGTTGGTCTGAATAGTATTTTTGCGCGGTCTCGAAATTATTCCCGGGATCAAATTCATTTAATGTAAATCCGTTTCTTAAAACCTGTAGGTTGATACTTCCGGAACCATGGATCGAATCCAGTTCATAGATGCCCAACCCATTTGATTTGATTTCTGTTTTTGTACTGAAATAAGGAACCGTAAGGATCACACTATCTACCACTATGTTCGATTTGAACTCCGGCGCTTCATCAAGCAAAATCAGCTGTGCAACGAAATCAGCTTTTGTTTTACCAAAAACAGGGTTGTCAAGTATCCCCAGTTGGCCAATTGCCGTATTGTTGGTTTGTATGGCCTGGATTTTTTGGTTATATACTTTTGTAGCAAACGTCTGGTGTTCCAAATCAAAATTCTCGTTCCCGACAATATCAGAACCTACAGAATTAAAATCCTTATCACATGATGCAAATAGTACAACTGCCAAAACAACAGTTAGCTTTTTAAAAAAAGGGATGTTCATCATTTAAATTAACCTAAAATTTGATTTTTATAAAATTGTGTATACGCTTCCGCGAACTTGTCTTTCGTGGCGAAAGGTAAAAAAGGTTTTTTTGAAGCTTCTATAAATTTTGTTAAATTTGAGGATAGGCCTTCCGAGGCGATTACCACCCCGTCGGAATGATTGATGGAAGCCTTCATGATGTTTTCAAAAGTAGGTTCGTCCAATTCCGAAATCGCTTCATGGGGAACACCGTCAAACTGTACTTTCTGGCTCATTTGAGCATCGAGGCTACCGTCAAAGGACTGGTTGAAAACAGAAGTGACAATTTTAGTATCGGCAAATAACGCTTCGTCTTTGTAAAAATGTTTCATATAAATAGGCAACATGGCTGCCATCCAACCCTGAACATGGATAATATCAGGGACCCAGTTGAGTTTTTTTACGGTTTCCACCACTCCTTTTGCAAAGAATATCGCACGTTCGTCATTATCGGGAAACAAAACTCCATCTTCATCAGCAAAGGTAGCTTTGCGTTTGAAATACTCATCGTTATCAATAAAATAAACCTGGATTCGCTCTTTTGGAATGGAAGCTACTTTAATAATCAGCGGCATATCCACGTCGTTAACCACCAGATTCATCCCGGAGAGACGAATAACTTCATGCAATTGATGTCTTCTTTCGTTTACATTGCCATAACGGGGCATAAAAATCCGTATTTGTCCGCCTTGGTCATTAATCATTTTTGGCACGTCATACGACATTAAAGAAACCTCATTTTCAGCAAGATAGGGCACTACTTCGGATGATACATACAAAATCCTTTTATCCTCCATGTTTTATTTTTGTTATGTTTATTGAACACAATTCCATGCAAAATTACAAAATTTTATGCAGATAAAGACTAAAATAGTAAGTTTGCATTGAATTTATATAATACAAACATGTCTGTTTTTGTTAAACAAAAAGAGCTAAAAGCTCATTTGAAGCCGTTTTGGCTCGAAAAAGAATCCATCGGATTTATCCCAACCATGGGTGCTTTACATCAAGGACATTTGTCGTTAATGAAAGAATCGCTAAAAAACAACACAGTGACTGTTGTGAGTATTTTTGTAAATCCGACCCAATTCAACAATCCTGAAGATTTGAAAAAATACCCAAGGACGCTGGAAAGCGATATGCAGAAAATAAATTCGCTCGATAAAAATATAATTGTTTACGCGCCTTCGGTTGAAGATATTTATGAAGGAAATACCGTTTCAAAGCATTTTGACTATGACGGGCTAGAATTCCAAATGGAAGGCAAACACCGGCCGGGGCATTTCGACGGGGTAGGAACCATTGTAAAAAAACTATTCGAAATTGTCGGCCCGACCCATGCGTATTTTGGGGAAAAGGATTTCCAGCAATTGCAGATCGTAAAGAAAATGGTCGAAAAACACCATCTTCCGGTAAAGATCGTGGGCTGCAAAATCCATAGGGAAGCCAATGGCCTGGCGATGAGTTCCCGCAACGAAAGGCTTTCTGCCGAAGAAAGGGACAACGCTTCTTTCATTTTCAAAACCTTGACGGAAGCCAAAAAACGGTTTGCCACAAAAAGTGCTGCTGCTGTGACCGATTGGGTAACCAAAACATTCCAAAAACAAACCATGTTCGAACTGGAATATTTTGAAATCGCAGATGAAGAGACCCTTTTGCCCTGCCTGCGTAAAAGCAAAACAAAAACCTATAGGGCATTTATCGCTGTTTTTGTTAACAACGTCAGATTAATTGACACCATTACATTAAAATAATTACCTTTGTAGCATGCAAATTCAAGTTGTAAAATCAAAGATTCACCGGGTAAAAGTTACCGGAGCCGATTTAAATTATATCGGCAGTATTACTATTGACGAAGCCCTAATGGAAGCTTCCAATATTTTTGAAGGCGAAAAAGTATCCATCGTCAACCTAAACAACGGCGAGCGCTTGGAAACATACGCCATCACGGGCCCGAGGAACAGTGGTGAAATCACCCTGAACGGACCTGCTGCCCGAAAAGTGCACAAAGGCGACATCATCATTATCATTGCTTACGGAATCCTGAATATCGAAGAAGCGAAAACATTCAAGCCATCTATCGTTTTCCCTAACGAAAACGATAATTCCCTTACGTAATTGTGAAGAATAAGGCAAGCTCCTATTTAGGTGTCATAATCCCACTGACTTTAGGTGCTCTTCTTACCGTATACCTCTATTTTTCATTTACCCCTGAGCAAACGGAAACTATAAAAAAGCATTTTTTAACGGCTAATTACAGTTATGTTGGAATGGCTTTGTTCATTGCTTTTTTGGGTTATGCTTTTAGAGCGTACCGATGGAAATATACTTTAGCCGAAATAGGCAGCCACCCTGGTTTTCTGATCAATTTTTTAGCCGTAAGCATCGGTTATTTTGTTAATTTGGGAATTCCAAGATCCGGAGAGGTTTCAAGGGCAATGATTTTAAAAAAATACAGGGATGTGCCTTTTGACAAAGCATTTGGAACCATCATTGCTGAAAGAATTGTAGATTTTGCAGTTCTTTTACTCCTTATCACGGCCTCAGTCGTATTAGAATTCTCTACGTTAAAAACTTTTCTGCTTACCAATATACCCATCAACCTTTTAATTGTTTTGGGCTGCTTGGGATTCGCTGGACTCCTTACCTTATTTTACCTCTATAACTTTTCCCAATGGAAATATATCCTGTTGGTAAAATCTAAAATAAACGGATTGAAAGAAGGCATTCTCAGTGTTCGGAATATGCCTGACAAATTGCCTTTTCTTGCTTACACCGTTTTAATTTGGGCCAGTTATATTGCCATGTTTTATCTTACGGTATGTTCGTTGGACGCAACCAAAAATATATCTTTAGGAACTACAATTGTGGCTTTTGTCATTGGAGGATTAGTAATGACCTTTACCAACGGAGGCTTTGGGTTTTTCCCACCGCTAATCGGAAACATACTTTTTTTATACCACATCCCTAAAGAAGCCGGGCAAGCATTAGGCTGGATCATCTGGACTTCACAGTTCCTTATCACAGTCTTTTTAGGCCTGCTTTCTTTTTTAGTTTTGCCAATCGTAGGCCAAAAGAAATAAATTATTATATTGCTGGTTGAATTTCTCAATCCCAAATTTTATGAAATCACTTTTTTTAAGCTTCATGCTTTTACTTTCCGCATCACTGTTTTCGCAAACGACAGTAGAAGAAATCTTTTCCGCCAAGTTGGATGCCAAAAGAACGGTAAAAATCAAACTTCCGCCTTCTTACGGAGCAAACCCGGAGCGGAAATACCCGCTGTTGCTGGTACTGGACGGCGAATACCTGTTCAGCCCTTTTGAAGGGAACCTTACCTATGGTAATTATTGGGACGACATGCCTGAAGTAATCCTTGTGGGAATCAACCAAAACCAGGAGCGTTATGACGATTCGGAATTTGAACTCAAAACAGGCGTTCCTTCCAAAAGCGGAAGTGCTTTTTTCGATTTTATCGGTACCGAATTATTGCCTCACCTGGAGAAAAAATTCAGGTTGGCCCCATTCAAAATAATTGCAGGTTTAGATGCTACGGCAGGATTCCTCAACGCCTTTTTATACAAAGACATGCCTATTTTTGAAGCCTATATTTCCATGAGCCCGGAATTGGCAAATGGCATGGATGAAAGGATCCCACAAAGGCTGTCAGCCATGAAGCATCCAATCTTTTATTATGTGGCTACTTCCGATGGCGACCTGAAAAAATTCCAAAACCAGATCAAGGTATTGGACAAGAACATGCAAACCGTAAAAAACCCTTTACTGAATTATAAATTTGATGATTTCAAAGGAGCTTCGCATTATTCATTGGCCCTCAATGCTATACCAAGCGCTTTGTCCCAGATTTTTGCCGTTTACAGGCCTATTTCATCCATCGAATACCAGGAAAAAATCGCGATCCTGCCTAGCGAGCACGTAAAATACCTGCATGAAAAATACGATACGATCCAAAAATCGTTGGGCATCACAATGAATGTGCGCCTTAACGATTTCAAAGCCATCGAAGCGGCCATTTTAAAATCGGGCGATTTTAAGGGATTTGAAGAATTGGCTCAGATTTCCGGCCAGCAATACGAAAAAACAATGTTGTACGATTACCATATGGGAATGTACTACGAAAAAACCGGTGAAATAAAAAAAGCGATCAAGCATTACCAGGATGCTTTCATGAAAGAAGAAATTGGCGACCTGACCAAAGACATGATGATGAACAAAGCCGAAGACCTGAAAAAACTAATGCCTAAAAAAGGGCTCAAAGGCGGAAGGCCAAAAGAGAAAGCCACCGAAGAAGTTATAGAAGAAGCACCGCCATCAGACACACCAGCTGATGCCCCTCCGGCAGAAACACCACCAACCGAAGAGAAAAAAACCGAATAATGGCCAAAATAAAAACGTCCTTTTTTTGCCAAAGCTGCGGCAACCAATATGCCAAATGGCAAGGCCAGTGCAATGCCTGCAAGGAATGGAATACCATTGTTGAGGAAATCATCCAGAAAGAAGAAAAAACAGCCTGGAAACCGGATACTTCGGAAGTAAAAAAAGCGTCAAGGCCGTTAAAAATAAAAGAAATCGATTCCACCCAGGAAATCCGGATGGACACCACAGACAGTGAATTGAACCGTGTCCTGGGTGGTGGGATTGTACCCGGTTCCCTAACGCTTTTGGGAGGAGAACCCGGTATCGGGAAAAGCACGCTGCTGCTTCAGATTTCGTTAAAATTACCCTATAAAACGTTATATGTTTCAGGCGAAGAAAGCCAGAAGCAAATAAAAATGCGTGCGGAAAGAATTACGCCAAACGGTGATAATTGTTATATCCTGACGGAAACCAAAACACAAAATATTTTCCGCCAGATCCAGGAAATCGAGCCGGAAATCGTCATTATCGATTCTATCCAGACGCTCCATACCGATTATATCGAATCGTCTCCCGGGAGCATTTCCCAAATTCGGGAAACAACCGCAGAATTGATCAAATTTGCCAAAGAAACCAACGTTCCGGTAATCCTGATAGGCCATATCACTAAAGACGGAAGTATTGCCGGGCCCAAAATCCTGGAACATATGGTTGATACCGTTTTGCAGTTTGAAGGAGACCGGAATCATGTCTACCGGATTTTGCGATCCTTGAAAAACCGTTTTGGGTCTACCGCCGAATTGGGGATTTACGAAATGCAGGGCTCCGGTTTACGGGAAGTCAGCAATCCGTCGGAAATCCTGATTTCGCACAAAAACGAAGAACTCTCCGGAACAGCCATTGCTTCCACCTTGGAAGGCATGCGCCCGTTAATGATTGAAATCCAGGCCTTGGTCTCCACCGCCGTCTACGGAACACCGCAACGAAGCACGACCGGTTACAATGCCAAACGGCTCAATATGATTTTGGCGGTACTGGAAAAACGTGCCGGCTTCCGGTTAGGGGCCAAAGACGTTTTCCTGAATATTACCGGAGGTATTTCGGTAGATGACCCGGCGATAGATTTAGCAGTAGTGGCCGCTATTTTGTCCTCAAACGAAGATATTTCCATCAATAAGGATTTCTGTTTTGCGGGAGAAGTAGGCCTTTCGGGAGAAATCCGCCCTGTCAATCGTGTGGACCAGCGGATCCAGGAAGCTGAAAAATTAGGGTTTTCAACCATTTTTGTATCGAAATACAATAAAATATCCCTAAAAAACACCGGAATCAAAATCCGGTTGGTTGCCAAGATCGAAGATGTTGCCAGCGAATTGTTTGGCTAAAATCTGAATAAACCGCATAAACCAACTACTTAAACCAAAAATGAAAACAAAAACCTACTTCTTACCCGCTTTTATAGCTTTTTTGTTGATTTCCTGCCAACAGGGAAATGTTTACAGCAAATTCGACAATGGTTTTTCCAACAACCGATGGGAAAAAACCAATACCAAAACCTATGACTTTTCCATAGAGGACGAAACAAAACAATACAATATCGTTTTGCGTTTCGGCCATGTATATGATTATCAATTTGCAACGGTTCCTATCGTTATAATGATAACCGATCCTTCTGGCAAGGAAGAAAAAATAGCGGTTCCATTAAAGATAAAAGACGATTCGGGCAAACAGCTGGGAGAATGTGCGGGAGATATTTGTGATGTAAGCTTTACTGTAAAAAACAAGGTCAATTTGGCCAAAGGAAATTATAAAGTTACCATTTCCAATTCTTTCAATGGTCCTTACCTGCCGAATGTTCTTGGGATTGGTTTGGATGTTGAGATTGCCGAATGAAACCCTATTCCGAAATACTGCAATTAATCCAAACGTACCACGAACTGGGCGAAACTATCCAGGCGGCCAACCTTGCCATTGAAGAATACGGCATCAGGCATCCTAATTTCAAAGGTTTTGAATTGCGGGAAAAAGCCAAGCCCGATTATGTTTTGATGACCACCGAAGGAACGTTTGGCCTGCCGCAGGTAATCCGAATCCCGGAAAATACTTTTGAATTCGAATTCATATTGATGCTCAATCTTATTGCGCACGAAATGATCCACGTAGGCCAGAAAATGAATGGGAATTTTGTGGAAGACCGTAACGAACGCGAATGGCAGGCTCATTATGAGATGCTCTTTCACCGCACCTATCCGCAAATCCCTGACATGCCAAAGCACCAACAGGTTTTCTTTGGGAACAAGGCGCTAGATTATTACCGAAAAATGGGTGAAGATTCTGTCCTTCAAGAAAAATACGCCCAACAGAAATTAGAAGTGGAAAATTTAGTAGCTTCGCTATCTTAATCCTACAAGCATTTTAATGGCGATGAGCACCAAAAAGCAAAAGTTTTTCCTGTTCCTGAAAATCTTCGGATCCGTAGTAATATTGGCCGTTGCAGGCCTTTATTTCTTTCGTGACACTTTATTGCAAAAAGCCATAGCACGCGCGGGATCCAAATTCGAAAGAGAGTACGATTGTAATTTTTCAGTCGGGAAAGCCTCTTTTACGGGTCTTTCGGGAGTAGAACTTTCGGGAATCGTTTTGGTACCTAAAGAAGCCGACACGCTTTTATCTGTAGAGAAAATCAAGACCAATGTAAACCTGCTGCAACTGATTACCGGCGATATCCAACTACAGAAACTGGAAATGAAAAACGGTTTTATCCAATTGGTCAAAAACGAAAACGGGCGCAATTTTGACGCTTTTTTAAAACGGGACAAAAACGAGAAAACCAACGAAAGCCGCAATTATGCCCGGCGTGCCTATAGGATTTTATCTAAACTGCTGAACCTGGTCCCTACTGAAATGGCCCTGGAAAACCTATCGTTCCGGATTGTGGACATGCAACGGTACGTGACCATGCACATAGACAACCTGCAATTGGAAAACCATCAGCTGCAAACGGCCATCAATGTAAAAACCAACACTTTTTCACAAAAATGGAACATTATGGGATTTGCCGATCCGCGGGACAGGAAAGCGGACCTGAAATTCTCCAACAGCGATACGACCAAGATCCTGGTACCTTATATAGATGAACGTTTCGGGCTGAAATCGAGTTTCGACAACATCCACCTCAACCTTGAAAAACTGGATATGGAAAGCGGCGAACTGCACATTGACGGCTTTGCTTCCATTTCAAATTTTACCGTAAACCACCCAAAAATTGCGCAAAAAGACGTGGTCATCAAAAATGCCCGTTTTGATTACCGGTTCTTGCTCGGAAGTGATTTCATTTCTTTGGACAGCACTTCCACAGCACAACTAAACAGTATAAAAATCCATCCTTTTGCCGAATACAATACCGAGGAAGATACTATTTACAAGCTGAAAATCAATATGGAAAAGATGAAGGCGCAGGATTTCATCGGTTCGTTGCCCGAAGGTTTGTTTACCCATTTTGAAGGCATGGAAGCCGAAGGGGATTTTGATTATAAATTGAATTTCAAATACAACAAAAATAAACCTAATGCCCTGGTTTTTGATAGCAAAATCAATAAAGAAAACCTGAAGATTACAAAATACGGCCAGGCCAACCTGTCGAAGCTTAACGAAGGATTTACCTACCGCGCCATGGAAAACGGAGTGCCGCAGCGGGCAATCTTGGTGAGTTCGGCCAACCCGGATTATACGCCACTGGACCAAATTGCCCCGTATCTTGAAAAAGCCGTCCTTACTTCGGAAGACCCTTCTTTTTTCAACCATCGCGGATTCATCAACGAAGCTTTCAAACAATCGATAGTCAAGAACATCAGGACCAAGAAATTTTCACGTGGTGCCAGTACCATTAGTATGCAATTGGTGAAAAATGTATTCCTGACCCGGGAAAAAACACTTTCGCGGAAATTGGAGGAAATCTTATTGGTCTACATTTTGGAAAACAACCGGATTGCGTCCAAATCACGGATGCTGGAAGTATATTTCAATGTGATCGAATGGGGGCCAAATGTGTACGGGATTGGCGAGGCAGCCCGTTTCTATTTCAACAAAAAACCTATTGATTTAAATCTGAACGAATGCCTGTTTTTGGCTTCAATTGTTCCCAAACCAAAGAAATTCATGTGGCAGTTTGACGGCCAGGGCAACCAGAAACCGTATGCCGAAAAACACCAGGCTTTTATCCGGAACCTAATGCTCAGACGAGCCCTGATTACGGCGGACGACACTATAGGGCAATCCTTCCCTATTTATGTTTCGGGGTATGCCCGCTCTTTTTTGAAACTTAAGGTAGTCAAGGATTCCATTGCGGCAGATTCGCTGGTGACCGATGAGTTTGATTTTTAATTTTGCCATAAAATAAAAAGCTTGCTTATTTCTCCGGGAATGAAGACGTTATCCTGTGCCAGAAAACAACTATTCATTAAATCTTCCGTATCTTTACATTGATTTTATCAATCTGAATATCAGACAAGTAAAATTGCATTAAAACTAAACATCAAAAACAATCAAAATGGCAAGCGGTATTTTATTTGCGTTGCTGCTATTGGTGGTAACACTTCTTTTTGGATGGCTTGGAGGAACACTCGGCGAAAAATACCAGCAGCGGAACGGTGGGGAATATTTAGCTGAATCCGGCTGTGTACTATTTGCGGGTATTGGTTTGTTAATTGTATTATGGGCATTCTCAAAGTTATTTTAATTGTATAATGCCAAGACGGCCATCATTAAAATAAAGGAGAATCCTGCAGGAACGCTTGTGTCCTTTAGGATTATCATTACTTGAAATTCTTCAAGAAGCCTTCTTTATAAGTGGGTGAAATTTCAATTTCCGTGCCATCTTCGAGCATCACATAACCCCCTTTGTTGTACGATTTTACGAAATTCACATTGATGATATTCGATTTATGGACACGCAAAAACGGAAAAGGCAAAATTTCCGAGAAATGTTTCAACAAACGGCAGACCATTTTTTTGCTCCCGTTGGACAAATACAAGTCAGTAAAGTTACCATTGCCCCGCAACCGCACGATGTCTTCCATTTTCACCACTTCAAAACCTTCAAGGGTTGGCAAAATAACCTGTTGCTTTTCCGGTTTGGTTTCCCTGAAATTTTCCACAATGATTTTATTCCTGTTAAAAATATCATGGTTCAGGATATGCTGCTGTACTTTATTGACGGCAATAATCAGCTCTTCAATACTGATAGGCTTGAGCAGGTAATAAGCCGCGCTTTGGTTCAGGGCCTTGAGCGAATATTCGGAAAAAGCGGTTACGAAGATCGTTTCAAATTGCAAATCCCTGCAGGCTTCCAGCACATCAAAAGCATTTCCGAAAGGCATTTCCACATCCAGGAAAACCATTTGCGGAAGCACTTCATGCAACAGCGGAACGGCTTCCTTAATATTCTGGGCTTCCCCAATCACCTCGACCTGCGGGCAATATTTGCTCAGGTAATTTTTGAGCACTTCCCTTGCGGCGGCCTCGTCTTCTACAACTACAGCGGTTATTTTTTGCAATGTCATCATATCCTGTCTAGTAATGGAAAATTAATTTCGACAATAGTCCCTGTTTCAGGCGTTATTTTTTCACTTACGTTAAAAGTAATATTCGTTTTATACAATTCATTTAGCAAAGTAATACGCTCCTTGGTATTGGTCAGCCCGCGGGAATGGTGCACCTTTTGGTTGCGGGTCTTCAATTCCTGGCTTTTGGTCAGCCCGATGCCGTTATCATCAATGATCACGCCTATTTTTCCTTTTTTTAAGGTGAATTTAAGCAAAAGCATCCCTTTGGATTCCTTATACCGAAGGCCATGCCAAATAGCATTTTCCAGATGGGGCTGTATGATCATGTTCGGGACAAATGTGGTTTCGATGTCGAGGTTTTCATCGGCTATGATCTGATAATCGAATTTGTCCTGAAAACGAAGATGTTCCAAATCCAGGTATTTCCTGAGCTGTTCAATCTCGTTGCCGAGCGTCACAAAATCCTTATTGGAGTTCTCCATCATATTGCGCATCAGGTTAGAATAAGAGGTGAGGTATTTATTGGCTTCCAATTCCTTGTTCTGCGAAATAAACTGGTTCACGCTGTTAAGGCTGTTGAAAATAAAATGCGGGTTCATTTCACGTCGCAGGGATTGCAGGGCGATTTCCTTGTTTTTGGTTTTAATGGAATAAAGCGTTTTTACGATCAATCCGAAAAAAAGCAGCAGCAATACAATAGATCCAATCAGGAAATAATTGAAGGTATTTTTTTTCGAAATCAATTCGTCTTTGAGTATTTTTTCCTTTTCCAACTGACGGATTTTCTCTTCTGTGACATGGAACGTTTTGGCATCTACAAGAGCGCTGTCGGATTGGATCAATTTTTCAAAATTCTGAAAAAACTGCTCGTATAAGGCGATGCTTTCTTTATCCTTACCATGCGTTTTATAATACCCCAACAATTGGGAAAGGCTCTTTTTTACTGCTGCCGTATTGCCTTGCTTTGAAGCCAGTTCGTAAGCCTGCTGCAAAGAAGCAACCGCTTTTCCTGGTTCGTCTTTTTTGAAATAAAGGGTGGCCAAAGATTGCAATTGGGTAATTTGCGTATCGAAATCCTGCTTGGCCCTGGCCTCTGTCAGTAAATTGGTGTTGATGGCTATTGCTTTGTCAAACTGGTTGTCCAACTCGTATACTTTGGCAATTTTATTGGTAAGCTTGGCTACGGCTTCCGGTTTGTCTTTGGAAAATGAAATCGCTTTCTCATAACTTTCAATGGCAACTTCTTTGTTTTTTTGCTGCAGGTTCATTTCAGCCTGCTGTACATAAGCGTCAGCGGCTTCCTCTTTTTTATTTTCCTTTTCCAGCAATTGGATGTTTCGTTTGTTAAACGCTGATTGGGCCGCGGGATTATTGTCATACCTCAAACGATTGGCATCATTCAGGTTGAGCTGTTCGTCATCTTTATCTTTGGCTACTGCTCCGGCTGCCTGGTAATTCATAATGGCCGAATTGATTTTATTCTGGTTTTCCTGTACTTTGGCAAGTTTTCGGGTAACCCTGGCCTTGTCTTTTTTTTGATCCAACTGGTTATAGCTTGCCAATGCTTTCTTTAGGTATTCTTCCGCTTTGGCATACTCTTCTTTATCGATAAGTTCCTGGGCTAAAGCTTCGTAGTTTTTGGCAATTTTAGCATCATCATCAACATCCAACGACTTTTTCAGATCGTCTGCCGCCCTGACCATTTTACTGCTGGAAGCTTTTTTGCTTTTGATAAGAGTATCCTGTGCCATGGCTCCGCCCGAGAACAGCATCATCCCTAAAAAACCGCTAAAAAGTATTGATACTAAACGCATTTCATCTCTTGTATTTGATACTGTAAAGTAAATTAATTTAAAATCCTTTTCCTAATCGTTTCACCAAGTCAAAAACCCGTTTCACCCATTCTGCAAAAAACGGATGCCTGGTCTTGGTACTTTTGGAATGTAATCTTAAAACTGGAAATCATGAAAACATCACTTTTATTCACTACGGCATTATTAGCCACTTCTCTTTCCTTTGCCGCTTGCCACAATACCAAAAAACCAATGGCAGCAGCAGAAAACCTGGCCGTGAAACCGGAAAAAGACGGCAATACCAAAATCCAGGTGGCACTTTTATTGGATACTTCCAACAGCATGGACGGATTGATCGAACAGGCCAAATCACGCTTGTGGAATATTGTAAACACACTAACAACCTTAAAATACCAGGGCAAAACACCGGACATCGAAATTGGCTTGTACGAATACGGCAACGACGGCTTGTCATCCCAATCCAACTATATCCGCCAGGTGACCGCCCTGACTACTGATTTGGACCTGATTTCGGAAAAACTGTTTTCGCTAAGGACCAACGGCGGTTCGGAATACTGCGGGGCTGTTATTGCCGATGCTACAAAACAACTTTCCTGGGGCAAAGACAGTGCCAATATGAAACTGATATACATTGCCGGGAACGAAGCCTTCAACCAAGGCGGGATTAGTTACAAAGAAGCCATCAGCGATGCGCTGCACCATGATATTTTTGTCAATACTATTTTCTGTGGGGACAATCGCGAAGGGATTGATACTTTTTGGAAAGACGGTGCCGATGTAGGCAAAGGAAAATATTTCAACATTGATTCCAACCAGGCCGTTCAATATATCATAACGCCTTATGACGTGAGGATTTCGGAATGCAATACCAAAATCAATACAACCTATATCAGTTATGGAACCAAAGGATATGAGAAAAAAAGAAACCAGGAAGCACAGGACCAGAATGCGCAAGGCGTTTCTTCGGCTAATTATGCAGAACGCGCCGTGAGCAAATCGAAAGCAGCCTATAAAAACGACAGCTGGGACCTGGTTGACAAAATGAAAGACGATAAGGAAGCCATTTCTAAAATCAAACAAGAAGAATTGCCTTCGGAACTCAAAAACAAAAGCAAGGAAGAAATCAAAAAATACGTAGAACAGAAATCCAAAGAACGCGAAGCCATCCAAAAAGAAATCTCGGAACTGGCCAAAAAACGCCAGGATTATATTGATTCCGAAGCTAAAAAAACCAAAACACAAGACGATTTGGGCAAAGCCATCAATACTTCTATCATCGCTTTTGCAAAAGTAAAAGGATACACTGTCGAGAAATAAAATTAAGGCCTTTCCAACCATTTCGAGCCATTTGTACTCTAAAATACTAACAACATTAATGTACCCGTAATGAAAAATATCCTTCTTTTACTCTCTTTATTGGTTTCCGGCCTGGCTTTTGCCCAGAAACCGATTTTTACTTCGGCCAAGGTAAAAAGTGCCACCGTTTATTTCAGTGCTGCCGAATTGTCCCAAACGACTTCTGTAAACCTTCCTTCGGGCACCAGTGAAGTCGTGGTAAAAAACGTGGCCGATTACCTCAATGAAAATACCATCCAGATTGGCGCGCCTTCAACGGTGACTATTTTATCGGTCCAGTTTACCAACAATTATATTTCCGAATATGAAATCGATGAAAGCAATCCGATCATCAAAAAAGTACGGGACAGCATTGTCCTGGTCAAAGCTGCCATTTCGAAGGTAATCAATGAGCGGACTTCGCATTCCAAAACTATTGAACTGCTGGATAAAAACCAAAATGTGGCCGGGCAAAATTCAGGCCTTAACGTTTCGGAACTGATCAAACTGGTAGCGTATTACCAATCGAAAAGAACCGAACTGAGCGATAGTGTCAATGTGTTGTATGAACGGGAAAATAAACTCAATGAAAAACTCTCAAAACTCAATGCAAAGCTGGAAATCAATGCCAAAAAAGAAGAAAAAACCTCTACGGGGAAACTCATCCTGCAAGTCATGAACGAAGTGGCCGGAAGCGTCAACCTGGACATCAATTACGTGACCAATAATGCGACCTGGTCCCCTTTTTATGATTTGCGGGCGGAAAATGTAAAAGACCCTATCAACATGATGTACAAAGCGCAGGTCATGCAAAATACCGGGATTGACTGGAAAAAGATCAAGCTGACATTATCCTCCGGGAACCCGAACCAGAATAATCAGGCGCCGGTGTTAAGTTCTTGGTTTTTACGATATGGTTATGTGCCGAATTATGGTTACGACCAAAATGCAAGAATGAACGTGATACAATCTTTAGCAGAGAAAGCAGATGGTTACCAAGATAAAAAAGCCAAAGGGGAAGTCTCTTCTATTTCCGATTATACCACCATCCAGGAAAACCAGCTCAACGTTTCGTTTGATATTGACATTCCTTATGACATTCTATCCAACGGAAAAGTGCATAGTGTCGCCCTGAAGGAAATAAAATTACCGGCTTCGTACAAATATTACGCTGCTCCAAGGGTTGAGAAAGAAGCCTTTTTATTGGCCGAAATCAACGATTATTCCAAATATAATTTGTTGCCTGGCGAAGCCAATATTATTTTTGAAGGCTTGTATGTCGGGAAGACAACCATCAATCCGGGCCAGACTTCAGATACGCTGAATTTAAGTATGGGCCGTGATAAAAAAGTGTCTATCAAAAGGGAAAAGGTCGTGGAGAAATCAGGCACACGGTTTTTATCGTCCAAAAAAGAACAGACTTTTACCTATGATATTACGCTGCGGAATAATAAAAAGGAAACCATCCGGATGTTGCTCAAAGATCAGTACCCAATCAGTACAGATAAGGAAATCGAAGTCGAGCTCAAAGACAAGGACGGAGCCAAAGTAAATACGGAAACGGGCATCCTGACCTGGGAATTGGACCTTAAACCGAACGAAACCCGCAAAATCAGGATCAGTTACATTGTCAAATACCCAAAAAACAAGATCATCGGCAATTTATAACGCAAAAACCAGTCAAATGACTGGTTTTTTTATTTTTATAAAAATCAAATAGTTACATACTATTTTGTAATCATTTTTTTATAAATTTACGTACCAGATCAAAACCAACTAACCCATGAAAAAAATCCTATCCTTGCTAATCGCATTCCATTGCGGCTTATCATTTTCACAAACCATCGCCTTACAATCCTTTGCAACGGGATTCACCAGTCCGGTCGAAATTACCCATGCAGGAGACACCCGTTTGTTCGTTGTACAACAGGGAGGCCTCATTAGGATATTAAATACCAACGGAGCGATAAACGCAACCCCTTTCCTGAATCTTTCCGCCATCATAAGCTCCGGGGGCGAGCGCGGTTTGCTTGGTTTGGCTTTCCATCCCAATTATGCTGCCAACGGTTATTTTTATGTGAATTATACCAATCCCAGCGGAAATACTGTAATTGCACGCTATACTGTAGACAGCGGCAATCCTGATATTGCCAATCCTGCCAGTGCCACGATACTTTTAACAATTGCCCAGCCCTTCTCCAACCATAATGGCGGAAGCATCAAATTTGGCCCTGACGGTTACCTGTACATAGGAATGGGTGATGGCGGAAGTGCCGGCGATCCTGGAAACCGGGCTCAAAACATCGATGAGCTTTTGGGAAAAATACTCCGCATAGATGTCAATTCAGGCAGTCCTTACGGAATTCCGGCCGGGAACCCTTATGCCGGAGTGGCCGGAGCCGATGAAATCTGGGCGATAGGCGTACGGAATCCCTGGAAATTTTCTTTCAACCGCAATAATGGCGATTTATGGATTGCCGATGTCGGCCAGAATAATACCGAAGAAATAAACAAAGTAACGTCAACACAAGCGGGCCTCAATTATGGCTGGCGTTGCTATGAGGGCAATACCGCCTACAATACGACGGGCTGTGCCGCTATGGGAACCATGACTTTCCCGCTGGCAGTGGTAAGCCATGCAACAGGAGTATGCTCCATTACAGGAGGTTATGTGTACACAGGAAGTTTGTACCCTGGTTTTGCGGGGAAATATCTTTTTACCGATTACTGCAAGCCTCAAATCGGGCTGATGACTTCAGCAGGAGCCGTTACCTATTCGGCTTCATTTGCCGGCAATAATTTTACGACTTTCGGGGAAGATAAAAACGGGGAACTGTATGTGGCCGCCATCAATAACGGAACGATTTATAAAATTTACGATTCTTCGCTGAGCGTTTCCGAATTTGACAAAACCGGATTTACCATTTACCCAAATCCGGCTACATCAGAAGTTTTCATTCAAAAATCAAACGAAAATTATCCTACCGATGTGGAAGTTTTCGATATAAACGGGAAATTATTGCTCGCCAAAAAAACCGGAAACCTGGAAATCAATGCCATCAGTACAGAAACCTTACCGGCAGGCCTTTATCTTATGAACATCAGGACCAACCTAGGCGTTACTTTTACACATAAATTAGCCGTCGAATAGCTTGTTTACGGAGCAGGATTTGGTATCTTTTCCTGGATTTTATTGATTTCCGCCAAAACACTGTCTGTAAGCATCACGTCAAAAGCATTGATGTTTTCCTCCAATTGGTCCAAGTTCGTGGCTCCGATAATAGTCGAAGTGACAAACTTCTGGTGGTTTACGAAAGCCAGGGCCAGTTCGGTCAGGGTCAATCCGCAGTCATGCGCCAATTCCTGGTATAATTTAGTGACTTTGAAGCAATTGTCGTTGGTATAGCGAACAAAATTCGGGAACAATCCAAGGCGGGAATCCGGCTGGATACCATTAAGGTGCTTGCCGGTCAGGAATCCGAATCCAAGCGGGGAATACGCCATTAGCCCTACGTTTTCACGCATGCAAATTTCGGATAGCCCCACTTCAAATAACCGGTTCAGCAACGAATACGGGTTCTGGATGGTTGCAATTCTCGGAAGGTTGTGCTTTTCGCTTTCGCTGAGGAATTTCATCACGCCCCACGGATTTTCATTGGAAACACCAATATGTTTGATTTTCCCTTCTTTGATCAAACCCTCAAAAACAGTAAGGACTTCCAGGATATTGTCTTGCCAACGATTGTCAATTTCCGAAACACCGCGTTGCCCGAACATATTCATGACGCGTTCCGGCCAATGCATCTGGTACAGGTCAATATACTCGGTTTGCAGGTTTTTAAGGCTTAAATCTACGGCTTCATGAAGGCTTTTTTTAGTGAAATCCAACGGTTGGCGGATATAGGCCATACCACGGTTAGGGCCAGCGATTTTCGTTGCTACGACCAGGTTTTCCCGTTTACTTTTTCCGATTTTATGAATCCAGGAACCTATAAAACGTTCCGTGCTTCCAAAAATAGCCGCATTCCCGCCTATAGGGTACATTTCAGCGGTATCCAGAAAATTAATGCCTCTTTCCACGGCATAATCTAATTGGTAATGGGCTTCCGCTTCAGTGTTTTGGTTCCCGAAAGTCATTGTCCCGAGGCAGATCTTGCTAACTTTTAAATCGGTATTGGGTAAGGTGGTGTATTTCATTTTGTTATCCGTATTACTTCTTTTCCTGTACTGTTTTCAGTTTGGAAAGTGGCAAAGATACCTCGAAAGCGGCAAAATACAAAGCCGAATCCTTTCCAAAAGAAAAGACCCGGGATTTCTACGCCGGGCCTTCTGTTATTATGATACTGAACGGAATTTATATCTCGTTAAGCATTTTGGAAATTTCATCCAATTTAGGAGTCAGGATAATCTCGATACGACGGTTTTTCGCTTTTCCGTCCGGAGTATCATTGCTCATTAAAGGAGAATATTCACCACGGCCTGCCGCTGTTAAATTCTCTTTCTTCACTTTTGCATTGGAAGTCAGGATATTCACAATTGCCGTAGCACGTTTCGTAGACAGGTCCCAGTTGCTTTCAACGCCGCCGCCAATAACGCCGGTGATTTTGTCATTGTCTGTGTGCCCTTCGATCAAAACGGCAATATCCGGGTTGTCGCCCAATACTTTACCTACCAGGTCAACCGCTTTTTTACCTTCAGTACCAACTGTCCAGCTTCCGGATTCGAAAAGCAGTTTGTTTTCCATCGAAACGTATACTTTCCCGTCCTTATGTTGTACGGTAAGCCCTTTTCCTTCAAAGGCCTTAAGCGATTTCGAAAGCGTCTCTTTCAGTTTTTTCATAGAAGCTTCTTTGGCAGCAATAAGTCCTTCCAGTTCATTTACCCTGTCGGAACGGTCTTTCAAATCCGCTGATAATTTATTCAAACGGTCTTTTTCGGCCGCAAGCGCTTTTTCCTTCGCTTCTAATTGTGACAAAAGCTCCCTGTTTTTGTCCATATTGGCTTTTAAGGCTTCGTCGCTGTTTTTCTCCAGGGCATTATAGGAAGCCTGCAATGTTTTTAGATTATTGCTGGAAGCGGCATAATCCGCAGCCAGTTTGTCTCTTTCCGCTTTTAGCTTGTCCAGCTCCGATTTCAGGTTCCCGTTATCAGCCAGGAATTGGTTGTTGGCTGTTTTTAAGGAATCGTTCTGATCCGCCAATGAGTTGCGTTCTTTTTTCAAGGCCGCGAATTTTGTTTCTAAATCAGCATATATTTTTTTAGAAACACAAGATGTGGTCAGGGCCAAAGCCAATAAACCAAAAGAAATTCTTTTTATCATTTTTTGTGGTATTTACTATTATGTACTCGTATTTTGGGGTTCTTTTTATTCTATTTCAATTAAAACGGGGCAATGGTCCGAATGATTGGCATCGGGCAAAATAACCGCTCTTTTCATCCTGTGCTGCATCGGTTCCGAAACCAGGTTGTAATCGATCCTCCAACCCTTGTTATTCCCTCGGGCTCCGGCCCTGTAACTCCACCAGCTGTAATGGTGCGGATCTTTGTTGAAATGTCGGAAACTGTCAATGAACCCGCTTTTCATAAATCCGTCAAGCCATGCCCTTTCTTCCGGCAAAAACCCAGAAATCTTGGCATTCCTTACAGGATCGTGAATATCGATTGCCTGGTGGCAGATGTTGTAATCGCCGCAAATAATCAGGTGCGGGATTTCCATTTTAAGGATGTCGATATATTTCTGGAAATCATCCATAAACTTAAACTTATGGTCCAGCCTGTCAATATTGGTCCCGGAAGGCAAATATAGGCTCATTACCGAAAATCCGTCGAAATCGGCACGAAGCGTCCTTCCTTCATAATCCATATGGTCTATCCCCGAGCCAAAGACTACATTGTTGGGTTTTGTTTTGGATAAAATGGCCACGCCGCTATACCCTTTTTTTTGTGCCGAAAAATAATATTGGTACGGATAACCCGCTAATTCGATATCTTTAACCGGAATCTGGTCTTCTGTGGCTTTAATTTCCTGAAGGCAAATTATATCTGGATCAGCGCTTTGCAGCCATTGTAAAAATCCTTTGGTGATCGCTGCCCTGATTCCATTAACATTGTATGAAATAATTTTCATGGATTGAGAATCTTTTTTTTCAAAAGTATAGAAAAACGATGAAATAAAAACAAGAAATTTAATTATCTTGTAAAGGATTAGATATCAATGTTTTTTTCACCAGTCAAATACATTCGGGTAGCATTAACCAGAAAACTTTTCTTTAAGTTCCACAAGTTTTGTTATCTTTGTTTTTCGCATAAAATCAAAAAATTAAATGGGTTTAGTTACCGCTAAAGAAGTTGCAAAGGCTATAAATACCGACAAATATGGAGTTTTAGGGACTTTCTCGGGTTGGTTACTCATGAAAGTACTCCAGATTTCCACTCTCAACAAAATTTACGACAGGAACAAACATTTACAGGATGTGGAGTTCCTCAATTCGATATTGGATGAATTTCAGATAAAATTTGAAATCCCAGAAGAAGACTTAAAGCGTTTGCCTAAGGACGGCCCTTACATTACGGTTTCCAATCACCCGCTTGGAGGAATTGATGGGATCCTGCTCTTGAAATTAATGCTCGAAAGAGAGCCGAATTTCAAGATCATTGCCAATTTCCTTTTGCACCGCATTGAGCCGATGAAACCTTACATCATGCCGGTAAATCCTTTTGAGACCCATAAGGATGCGAAATCGAGCGTGATAGGCATTAAGGAAACCCTGCGCCATTTAAGCGACGGGAAACCTTTGGGAATGTTCCCGGCCGGAGAGGTTTCTACCTATAAAGATGGGAAGCTGGTTGTTGACAAACCTTGGGAAGAAGGTGCTATCAAAGTCATCCGAAAAGCACAGGTTCCAGTGGTACCGATTTATTTCCATGCTAAAAACAGCCGTCTTTTTTACCTTCTGTCCAAAATAAACGACACGCTCCGTACGGCAAAACTGCCTTCGGAATTACTCACTCAAAAAGACCGCGTAATCAAAGTCCGTATCGGGAAACCTATCTCGGTAGCAGAACAGAACGAGCACGAAACCATTGAGGCTTATTCCGAATTCCTGCGTAAAAAAACATACATGCTCGCCAATGCTTTTGAAAAAGAAACAAAATTATTGCCGACACCGAGCTTGAAACTGCCTAAAAACCCGAAACAGATCGTTACGGGAGCCAACCAGGAAAACATGGTGGCGGAAGTGGCGAAACTCCGTAAAAACGATGCCCGTTTGCTGCAAAGTAAAAATTACGAAGTGTTTTTCGCCGAAGCCAACCAGATCCCGAACATACTCCATGAAATAGGGCGCCTGCGCGAAATTACTTTTAGGGAAGTGGGCGAAGGCACCAACGAATCCATCGATATTGACAAATTTGACAAATATTACCATCACATGTTTTTATGGGATGAGGAAACCAAACAGATTGCCGGGGCATACCGCATGGGTCTGGGATCCGAAATATTCTCAAAATATGGCATTGACGGCTTTTACCTGCAGGACCTATTCCGTTTTGAGCCGGAATTGTACGATATGATGAGCAAATCCATCGAAATGGGGCGTGCCTTCATCATCAAGGAATACCAGCAAAAACCAATGCCGTTATTCCTGCTCTGGAAAGGGATCGTACACACAACATTGCGTTATCCGGAACATAAATTCCTGATTGGCGGGGTGAGTATCAGCAATCAGTTTTCCGATTTTTCGAAATCATTGATGATTGAATTCATGAAATCCAATTACTATGATCCGTATGTGGCGCAATACATCCATCCGAAAAAGGAATACAAAGTAAAACTGAAAGATGCCGACAAGGATTTTATCTTTAATGAAGCCGAGGCCGATTTGGTCAAATTCGATAAGATCATTGACGAAATAGAACCGGGAAGTTTGCGTTTGCCGGTCCTGATCAAAAAATACATCAAGCAGAACGCACGGGTTGTCGCTTTTAACGTCGATCCTTTGTTTAACAATGCCGTAGACGGTTTGATGTACATCCGCATTGCCGATTTGCCTGAAAGTACCGTAAAACCTGTAATGGAAGAATTCCAGGCAGAACTGGAGCGAAAACTTTCAGAAAAAGGAGAATAATAAAACTTTCCCTGATAAAAATAAAAAAAGCCGGTAATTGTTTACCGGCTTTTTATTTCTTATAACGATTCCTTAGAACCAACCTTTTTTTCCTACCTGATATGTCTGGAAAAACTCCTGGTCTGATTTGGTCAGGTAAATAATCCCTTCAATAAGCCCGATAATGCTGGTAATCGTCCCACAGCTGAATACTGTAATTACTAATGTTATGATTCCTTCGTTCGTGTAGCCCAAAAGGAATTTATGTATACCAAAAGGTCCTAAAAGTATAGCCAGTATACCGCAAGCTACTTTTTTATTGTCCTGCGGATAGGATTGTTGGTTCCATTCTTCGGTAGGTTTGGTTGTTTCCATTGTTGTTATTTATATTGTCTAAAATTATTCCTGGGTTTGTCCGATTTCGTTTATTTCAGTAAAACTGCCTCCTTTTGGATCTTCTCCGTAAGCATTTCTTCCCTTATCTCCATCTGTACAAGCCAAAATCAAGTTGTAAATAGGAATCAATACGAACCAGCCGCTTTTTCCAACATCATGCATTCTTCTTACAGCCACAGCAATACTAGGAACTAACACCGCTAATGAATAAAGCGTACCGATCAAAGGGAATTTAATCAGGCCACCGATAAATCCAAAAATAAAACTGATTATAATGTTCATAAGAAAAAACCACCAATACTCTGATCTTCTTGCTCTTCCATTAAAATTTGCATAATTTTCAAGAACTACTTTTTTGTACCATTCAATCATAATAAATAATTTTAGTTTTGTTTGTCTTACTCTTAAGGATTTTCAGTTACTCCTGCCTTTTTTTAATGAAAAAACAAAAACATGGATTTCAAATATAAATAATTTTTGTTTTTTTTAACAATAAATTGGTAAGAATTTTTAAAAGGAATAGTTATCCCCTGGCCACCAAAGGACTAAATCTTTATTTCATCCCGGCCACTAAACCGTAAAGCTGCCCCAATAGCCGCTTCTGCTATCCTTCTCTTTTGGTTGAAAAGAAGAAAGTAGTCGCCAACAGCAATACAATACCTTCCACGGTAAAGAAAAACAAATGATTGAATGCTTCTTGGGCAATATAACTGCATCCCATCCCGAAAACAATCAGTCCTATGGCTAACAGCAATCCTTGCATCCGGGCCAAATGATTCCCTTCTTTAATTGGTTTTGACAGAAAAATCATCCAAATTCCTGACAACAACATCATGATTGAGGAATACAGCCAGATCATCTGCATGCCTTGTGCGGCCGGTTCCCGGATTTCCCCTTTGGCGATGTGTTCCATCACGGCGGGCATTCCCAAAAAAGCGTGCGGGATAAATTGCAGGCAGGTCATTATCCCTACCAAAAGGGTCAAATAATAGGCTATCTTATTCATGGCTATAATATTTTAGGATTTTATCGACAATCGTTTGGGCTAATTTTTCCTTGCTTTCTACTGTCCATCCTGCAATATGAGGCGTCAGCAATACAGTATCGGCTTGGAGCAGGTATTCGAAGGCTTCCGGCTTTTCTCCCTCAAAAAGGGTTTCGAACGAGAGTTTTTCATATTCCAAAACATCCAGGCCGGCGCCCAGTATTTTTCCGGACCGCAAAGCATCAGCCAAATCGGCCGTCACCACATTTTTCCCTCTCGAGGTATTGATGAGCCAGAACGGTTTTGCAAAAGAAGCGATAAAACCAGCATCTACCATCTTATCCGTTTGAGGCGTCCATGGAATGTGAAGGCTCAGCACGTCAGCCTTTTGCTGCAACTCCTCAAGAGGAACCTGTCGTGCATTTCCATCTCCCACGCCTTCCAGGATATCATGGCAAAGTACCTCCACGTCAAAACCGCGCAGTTTTTTGGCAAACGATTTGCCCATGTTCCCATAACCAATAATCCCGACGGTTTTCCCGTCTAGCTCATGGCCCCGGTTGGATTCCCTGTTCCAATGGCCGGAACGTACTTCATTATCGGCTTTGTTGAGCTTGTTCATAAGCGAAAGCAATACTCCCAAAGCATGCTCACCTACAGCATTCCTGTTGCCTTCCGGAGCGGCAATAAGATGTACTCCTTTATGCAAGGCATACTCGCAATCGATGCTTTCCAAACCGGCACCCACCCGTGCAATAAACTGCAGGTTGGTGGCTTTGTCAAGGAATGTTTTGTCAATTTTAAAACGGCTGCGGATTACAATGCCCTGGTAATCGTTAATTTTAGCTTCGATAGCTTCTTTAGGAGAAGTGAAGTCTTCATAATTGCTAAAGCCTGCTTCCTGCAATTGCTCCCAAAGCAGCGGATGATTGCTGTCTATGTGGAGGATTTTGATGTCTTGGTTCAAGGTTTTTTGTATTGAAGTTCTTCCAAAGTTACAAAATTTGAATAAAAATCGAGAAGCAGCTATCATTCCATCCCAAAAACTACCTGCAGATGCTAATCCGGTTACTGCAATGTCTGTTTGAGCGCCTGCAAGTTCAGATGGAGCACCTGCAAGTTCTGTTCGAGCGCCTGCAAGTTCAGATGGAGCACCTGCAAGTTCTGTTCGAGCGCCTGCAACTTCAGATGGAGCACCTGCAAGTTCAGATGGAGCACCTGCAACTTTAGATTTCGTTACCGCTTTCCTTACTTGAATTTATTCTTTGATTTTTTGTAAAGACGTTTTGATTCCTTTGATTAGTGACGAACTGAAACCCTGGTGTTCCATTTCGTTAAGGCCCACAATCGTGCAGCCTTGCGGAGTCGTTACCCTGTCTATCAATTGTTCCGGATGGATTTTTTCTTCCAGAAGCATCCTGGCAGCTCCTTTGGCGGTTTGTGCCGCAATGGCAAGAGCGGTTTGGGAATCGAATCCGATCTCAATCCCGGCCTGCATGGAAGCCCGGATATAACGCAATGCATAAGCGGTTCCACAAGCGCCAAGTACTGTTGCGGCATCCATGAGTTTTTCTTCGATGACAGGCGCTGTACCCAATTGCTGGAATATTGAAATGACCTTTTGTGCGGCTTCCTTGTCTTTTCCTTCAAAGGCGATGCAAGTGGCCGATTCTCCAAACTGAATGGCGATATTGGGCATAATACGGACGATGGCATGGCTTATTCCAACTGCAGCACTGAGCGTTTCGACCGAAACACCGCTTACTGCAGAAGCAATGGTTTTTTGCTGGATTTTAGGGGCTATTTCCTGTAGGACAGATTCCACCTGGTACGGCTTAACTGTCAGGATGATGATATCCGCCTGTTCGATATCCTGTGTGTTATCGGAAGACACCTTGATGCCTTCTTCTTCCAGGTAGGCAATGGCTGCTGCATTCCTCCTGGTAAGGACAACCTGGTTTCCTATTGTGTATTTTGAAATGCCCAGGGCAATTGCCACCCCAAGATTTCCTCCGCCGATGATGTGTATGTTCATTTCGTAAAATTTCTAATATCCTAAAACCAATCTCGCAATCGTAAAATAAAGAATAATCCCGAAAACGTCATTGGTCGTAGTGATAAACGGCCCGGTCGCAATAGCTGGATCAATCTTATTCTTATGCAGGAACAAGGGGACCAAAGTGCCTAAAGTGGCTGCAAACAGGATCACTACGATAATGGAAATCGAAATGGCCAGCCCCACTTGGTATTGCTGGTACATTACGGAATGGTATAGTAAAAGGAATAAGGAAATGATGGTTCCCGAAATCATGGAAACGGTAATTTCCTTACTGAAATAATTACGGCTGAATTCTTTTATGGTGCCGTTTGCCAAACCCTGCACCACAATCGCCGATGCCTGAACCCCGATATTTCCCGCCGTAGCCGAAAGCAAGGGTACAAAAATAATTAAGGTGGAATATTTCTGGAAAGCCAGTTCGTTGTTCTTTAAGACAAAGGAAGCCACAATTTCAATGACCATTCCCATCAAAAGCCAGGGCAAACGCGCTTTGGTAAGTTCCAGGACACTGTCATTGGCTTCGACATCCTGGGTAATACCCGCTGCCAACTGGTAATCTTTGTCGGCTTCATCTTTAATTACATCAATAATATCATCAATGGTAATCCTGCCTACCAACCGTCCCATTTCATCTACGACAGGAATGGCTTCCAGGTCATATTTCTGCATGATCCGGGCCACTTCAACATCTTCGGCGTCTACATTGACCGAAGTTACTTTTTTGATGTAAATATCTGAAATCTGGGTTTTGGTCGAAGTAGTCAAAAGGTCTTTTAGCGACAACCTTCCTTTGAGCCTGCCTTCATCATCAATCACATAAATGGAATGCACCCTGGAAACGTTTTCAGCCTGTGCCCGCATTTCTTTCACGCAGGTGAGTACTGTCCAGTTTTCATTTACCTTCACAAGCTCTTTCCCCATAAGACCTCCCGCCGTATCTTCGTCATAGCGCAAAAGGTCTACAATGTCTTTGGCGTGTTCAAGGTCTTCCAGCTCAGAAATTACTTCCTCTTTTTTGGATTGTGAAAGTTCCGCGATAATATCGGCCGCATCATCGGTATCCAGCTCATCCAGCTCTTCTGCGATCTCTTTGGCAGATAATCTTTTCAGGATGTTTTCCCGTAAGTCATCTTCCAATTCCAGAAGGATTTCGGCCGTCATTTCAGAATCAAGCACCTTGAAAATATAGGTCGCTTCATCGAAATCAAGTTCATCGAGGATTTCGGCAATATCAGCATGATGCAGGTCATTCAACAAGACTTCCAATTGCTTGTCGTCCTTATTTTGAATAAGCTGCTCTAATTCCTGTATGAGGTCTTTGCTGATTTTAAACTCCATCGGCTGCGATTTTTTGAGTGAGTTCTATGAATTGTTCTACCGAAATTTGCTCCGGACGAAGGTCAAAGATACTATCTTCTCGCAAATTATCCGACAAATTGAGTGATTTTAAGCTATTCCGCATCGTTTTCCTGCGCTGGTTGAACGAAGTCTTGACCACAGTGAACAATAGCTTTTCATCACATGGCAAATGGTAATTTTCTTTCCTGATCATACGCATCACACCCGATTTTACTTTTGGCGGAGGATTGAATACATGCTCATCGACGGTAAAAAGATATTCGACATCATAAAATGCCTGCGCCAAAACGGATAGGATGCCGTACACTTTGCTTCCTTTTGGAGAACAGATCCTTTCCGCCACTTCTTTTTGGAACATTCCGGAAAATTCCGGGACCTGGTCTCGTAATTCCAGCGTCCTGAAGACAATCTGCGTGGAAATATTATATGGGAAATTCCCAATAATGGCAAAAGGTTCCTCTCCAAAAACTTCTTTGATATTGTATTTCAAAAAGTCTTTGGAAATGATTTTCCCTTCCAGTTTCGGATAATGCGCGTTGAGATAGTCTACAGATTCCGTATCGATTTCAATGACATAGGTTTCAATGGGTTTCTCCAATAAATATTTGGTCAACACACCCATTCCAGGCCCTATCTCCAATACTTTTTTATACTGATGCAATGTCAGTGAATCTGCAATATCTTTAGCAATGCTTTCATCATTCAAGAAATGCTGACCGAGATGCTTTTTGGCTTTTACTTTATCCATTTTGATTAGATTGTCGCGCCGGAGGGCCGGCACTGTGATGGAGGCTACGGAAATTCTTTCGCCCAAACTCTGTTAATGCTCTGAAACCAACTCCAATTCTGTCCGGAAAGCCAGCATTTTATCTGCAAAAAGCCGCAATCCTTCTTCCCTGAGGGCCGGTGCGTCTTCTTGGTAATACCGTTGCAGGGTTTCTTTGCTATCGGTTGTATATTGGACTGCATACGTGATGCCTCCCATTTCTTCATCCACCAGGACCCTTACCATCCTTGCCGATGAGAATTTGCCTGTTGCCAGGACATCCTTGATGTGTTTTTCCTGCATCCACTGCATCCACTGGTCGTGAACGCTTTCGTGTATATTAATGGTTACGTTGTAAATTATCATAGTATTGTGATTCTAAATTTTTGATTGCCGGCTGGCCAATAGGGATGCTTGCGTATTATAAATTGGCATCTCCCCGCAGTTTCCTGAAATTATTCCTGGCTTCCACAAAATAAATGCTGTCCGGATGGCTGAAAATTATTTTTTCATAATTGGCCTTGGCTTTTTCAACATCCTGCAAATCCCGGCGGTAAATTTCCGCAGCAAAGAAAAGGGCTTCGTCCAGGTAAATGCTCTCGGGGTGCTTGTCGATAATTTCCTGGAAATTGGCCAATGCCTGCACAAAATCATGCTCTTTTTCATACAGTTTCCCGATACGCAACAAGGTCACATCTTCAATGCTTTGCCCTTTATGTTGCTCTAAAACAGCTTTAAACTGCTGCATGGCTTCCTTGTCTTTATTCTGATAGGCCAAAAAATCTGCTTTTGAGAATTTTTTCAAGGCCACTTGGGTGGAATCTTCAACGGTATTGTCGCTGATTAGTAAAAAAAGTTCCATTGCATCGTTTGCAATAAGCTGCGAGGTAGACGATTTAAGGACTTTAAACTGTTTTTGCGCCCATTCGAAATCTCCTTTGAAATAACTTGCCTTGGCCATTTTAAGGCTTGCTTCATGGGCCACGGCATCATTTTCCAGATCGTCTTCCACCTGGGCATAATAAATAATGGCCTGATTGAATTTTTCGTCCAACAGCAGCACATCGGCCAGTTCGATCTTGACTTCCGCTTTCTGGTAATTGTTCAGGGGCAATTCCAGCGCCCTGGTCAGTATGGTTTTGGCCGAAGCCAGGTCTTTCAGGTAAAAAGCGTTAAAATGGGCCGTCAGGATCTGCAGGTTGAGCGAATAAGGCGAAATGCCATACTGTTTCAGCAGCAGCTCCAGTTTGGTTTTAATGGCCGGATATTCTTTGGCGGAAGCCTTGTCAATATCCATCGAAGCCAATTGGTAATGCGCCTGCATCTGCAATTCCAGGTCCTGTGTGTTGAGCAATATAAAATCCAGGATTTCCCGGGCTGTGTCATTCTCCTTATCGTCTATAGCCAGTTTGGCCAGGTTAATGATATTGTAGAAATTATCCGGGTTCCGCTTAAAAATTGCCTTTTCCTGGATGAATGCTTTTCCGTATTCTTTCTGCTGGACAAAAAACCAGCTCATAAACTGGTTCCAGAATAATTCCTGGTTTTTTTGGGTTCGGAGCAGCAGTGCTTTTTTTACATATTCCGTAAATGTTTTCTGGGAATCTTCCATCATAAAACGCACCAGCTGGTTTTGTACCATCGGCAGGTTTGTCGGGTTTGCGAAACTGTAATCCAGCAATTTGTCGGTCATTAGTTCGAGTTTCCCCAATTGGCCCTGAAGAAGCGCAATCTGATAGTCAAAATTAAGGTTCGGATTGCTTTTGATCCCTAAAGTATATGCCTGGATGGCTTGTTCGACCAATACCTTCTGTTCGAAATCGCGGGCAATGGTATAAACATTGTTCGGGTTTTCGGCTATTTTTTCCAGGGCTGCATTGTAATTGCTGTTGGCTTTGTCCTGTTTTTTCTGCAATTGGAAATTGTATCCCAATTCGATATACAAATTAGGCAATTTAGTCCTGGCAAGTTTGCTTTGGATGAGGGTTTCGGCCTTGTCAAACTGTTTCAATTGTTGGTAACACAATACCTGTTTTTGGAAATACTGGTAATTGTTCGGCTGGATCTTGATCAGGTCTTCATAGATCACAACAGCTTTGTCAAACTCTCCCCTGTCCAAATAATTTTGCGCCAGCTGTTCGTTTTGTGAAAAAACAAACATGGACCACAGCAAACCGATAAATAAGAAGAAGTTTTTCATTTCCCATAAAAAAACAATGTACTAATGTAACAATTTTATGCTTCATTAGTACATTGTAAAATGATAAGTTTGTCTTAATTTATAATATCAAAACCTGTATATTTCCGCAACACTTCCGGAATGACTATTCCTTCTGGCGTTTGGTAATTTTCCAAAATCCCGGCTAAGACTCTTGGCAAGGCCAAAGCACTTCCGTTTAGCGTGTGGGCCAGCTGGGTTTTGCCGTCTTTTCCTTTAAAACGCAATTTTAAGCGGTTTGCCTGGAAGGTTTCAAAATTAGATACGGAAGAAATTTCCAGCCAACGGTCCTGAGCTGTTGAGAACACTTCAAAATCATACGTTAGCGCAGAAGCAAATCCCATATCACCTCCGCAAAGGCGAAGGATCCTGTACGGCAATTTCAGTTCTTGCAGAAGGCCTTTTACATGCTCGACCATTCCATCTAAAGCTTCATGTGACTTTTCAGGATGCTCGATCCGTACAATTTCCACTTTGTCGAACTGATGCAAACGGTTCAAACCTCTTACGTGAGCACCCCAGGAACCTGCCTCACGACGGAAACAAGGTGTGTAACCCGTGCATAAAACCGGTAATTCGTTTTCCTGCAAAATCACATCCCTGAAGATATTGGTCACCGGGACTTCTGCCGTCGGTATTAAATATAAATCGTCTTTGGCATCGTGGTACATTTGCCCTTCCTTGTCCGGCAACTGGCCTGTACCGTATGCTGAAGCTTCGTTTACCAAATGAGGCACCTGGTATTCTTTGTAACCTGCATCTGTATTTTTATCTAAGAAATAAGAAATAAGCGCGCGCTGTAATTTTGCGCCTTTTCCCTTGTAAACCGGAAATCCCGGTGCTGTTATTTTAGTACCCAGTTCGAAATCTACAATGTCGTATTTTTTGATCAGTTCCCAATGCGGAAGGGCACCTTCATGCAATTTAGGCACGTCGCCTTCTTCGAAAATAGTTACGTTCTCTTCCGGTGTTTTCCCAATTGGGACAATATCTGCCGGAAGGTTAGGCAATTTGTAGAGTTCTAAAGTTAATTCTTCGGAAACCGCATGCAGGGCTTCTGAAAGTTCCTTGCTTTTTTCCCGGAACTGTGCTGATTTTTCCTTAAGGATTTCGGCTTTGGCCTTCTCCCCTTTTTTCATCAGCTCACCCACGTCCTTGGATAGCTTATTAGATTCGGCCAAAATATTGTCTAATTCTACTTGGGTTGCCCGACGTTTTTCGTCTAATGCGACAACTGTCCCCACCAAGGCCGTAACGTCAAGATTCCTCTTTGCCAAAGCTTTGATCACTTTTTCCTGGTTTTCTCTAATAAATGCTATTTGTAACATGGCTTAATTTTTATAAGGAGGCAAATTTAATAATATTTGCTTTAGAAACTTAAAAATAAGTCGAAATTCCTAAATTGAAGCCATCTGTGATTGCCGGCGGATTCCCGAAAATATCCCGCTGTTTTTGAAAACGGTAATTCAGCCTGAAAACGGTCTGTGCAGTTGGCCTAAAACTGATGGCTGGCATGATACTCCAGATATCTTCGCCTATATTGCCGCCCGTTTCGGCAAACTTGCCTACATTCCAGTCTACATATTCCAGCCTGCAGGCCACATTTAATACGGCATTATCCCATCCGAGGATCGTTTGGCGCACGACAGGCTGCACGATATCTATGAAACCGCCGTATTGCTTGTTCCCGAATTGTTGTGTGTAGGTGCTGGGAACATCTACTTTTATCCAGGCAAATTCTGTGGTAATAAAGGTCTTGATTTTGGGCAATGTCGTATTGAAATCTAAAGCAAAAACACTTACCCGGCGCTTTTTGTCTAAAATAATCCCGTCTTCCTGGAATTTGTTGTAAATCCCTCCCATGTAAGAAATTCCCAATTCTCCGATTTTAGTATTCCTAACGGCTAATTTCCCTGTAAACAAAGGCTCTCCACTATTTATCTCTTCAAAACGTTCCGGATTTTCCTTGGCGGCCGGAAGAAAAGTCTTGTTTTCGGTATTTTCAATGATGGAATTGTCGAAACTTCCCGAAAGATACGCTTCATAACCCACCATCCAGTCCTTGTGGTATTTTTTTCCGAAAAGCCCGGCACCCGCATTGCTAAAGGTTCCCGGCAGCATTTGTGTGGCCGAAATAGGACGGTCTGTAAATTCCCATTTGGGGCCGTCGTGGTTTTGGTTGAAGGAACCGATCGGATTGAGGATGATCCCAGCCCGGAAGTTTACCAAAGGATGGAATTCGACATCAACAGAGGCAAATTCGACAGCGATTTCCTTTCCGCCGTCTTCAAATTCAATTTCACTTAAAAATTTAACCCGCTTGCTAATGGCCGATGACATAAAAACAGACAGCCGGCGTGCCTGGAACTGGTGTCCTTCGGAAATGCCATCAGTAGTCAGGTGCTGCCAGTTCGCTTCCAGGTAACCACCGATAGCAATAGGTGTTTTATTGATATTTAAGGCCGGACGGGTATAAACCGCATCCATATTTAAGGTTTTGAGCGTGTCTTTCGGGATTCGTTTGAGTAGGCTCGGGTCAATTTGTGCTTTGGCATTTATATGGAAAAGAAAAGGGATAGCAGCTAAAAGATGCGTAAAAGTCAATCTCATTTTAAAGATATTTTTAATGTATTGTTTTCGATAATGATTGGGAAACTTCTTAAATCTCCCTGTGCCGGGCCCGATTCGGCTATGCCTTTGTTGCTGAATTCACTTCCGTGGGCCGCACATTGCAGTTTATCACCGAAAACCTGCAGCTCCGCTCCTTGATGCGTGCATTTCATCAGCAAAGCCGAATAGTCCGATGCGGTATGCCTGTACACGCAAATCGGGTATTGCAATATCTCGTTTTGGATGATGATGTATTTTTTGTAATTGGTTTTTCCTTCTGATTTGATTTCAAAATCAACCATTGGCACCAAAATATCTGACCCTTTTATTTCCCTGGACAGCACTTGGGAAGAAGAACAGCTTTCTAGCATTGAAATCCCCACAAGCCCTGCCAAACATCCGAATCCGCAGGTTTTTAAAAACTCTTTCCTGTTCATATTATAACGATTTTAAGAATTTGATTACTGCATTTTTGTCGCTTTGGGACAAATTATTGAAAGCCGTCCTGCTGTTGGTTGCTTCGCCCCCATGCATGGAAATGGCTTCTTCGATGCTTCTGGCCCTTCCGTCGTGCAGTAAAAAATAATTTCCTCCCTGCGAATTTTCCGAAAGCCCCAATCCCCATAACGGCGGGGTTTTCCATTCGTATGTTTTAGCGATTCCTTCCGTATAACCGTCATCAAGTCCGCTGCCCATATCATGCAAAAGAAGATCGGAATAAGGCGAAAATGTTTTAAAAGACAATCCGCTGATAGGAGAATAGCCCGTGCTCAATTGCGGTGTATGGCAACCGGCACAATTGATCTGGCTGAATACTGCTTTTCCCCGGATCACTTCTGCATCATTTTGGTTGCGCTGTACCGGTGCTTTTAATGTTTTGAGGTAAAACACGACATCATTCACTTTGCTTGTGGCTATTTCCGGATCAATTTCTTCATGGGTATAAACATCGATCGGATTGTACATCGAAGTGATCCCCATATCCTGATTGTAGGCATTTACCGTTTGGTGCAATAAATTGAAGGCGGCTCCTTTTTTTCCGAAACGGCCTACATATCTACCGCCTTGGGAAACAGCACCTGTATCATCAATATAAGAAGGCATCGAAACCCAGTTTGGTACTCCCGAAATACCGTCTCCATTCAAATCGTTAGGATCGGCCATAGCCAAAATAGTGGCATCGGTAACATATTGCACAAACCCCAAACCGGTATTGGCAGGCGGCATGAATTTTGAAAAAGTGGCTCCAGAAGGAATTTGCTCCGGCAAAAATCCGGGCAATGCTTTGTTTTGCAGTTGCGGGCCGCCTTGGTCCAGGAACAAATTGCCCCTCTCGTCAATCTGGCCAAAACGGGTCAACGTCGTAAACGGATGCCCTTTCCCATCCCCGGCATGGCAACTGATACAGCTGGTTGATACAAAAGTGGACCCTAAACCGGTTTCACGGGTAAAAACTTCATTAAAAGCAGCGTCGCCTTTTAAGAAGCGTGCTAATTCTTCAGGAGATAAACCCTCAATTGTCCCGTCCAGGATTTCATCATCATTAGGTACATCTACATACGAAGGCTCGCAGGAAACCAGCAACCCAACAGACAGGATTAGAGTTATATATACAATTGATTTTAAGATTTTCATTCGTGTAATTTAAATTTTAGACAAAACTAAAAAATATATTCATACGCGGCAAAAAAAATTAAGTATATTTGCCGTAATTAATTTTTGGCAACTATGAGTAAATCGTTAGAAGAAGTACACCAATCGGTTTCAGCACAAAATAAAACCACGATTTTCAGGAAATTACTGGCTTTTTTCGGCCCTGCTTATTTAGTAAGCGTAGGTTATATGGATCCCGGGAACTGGGCAACCGACCTGGCTGGCGGAAGCCAATTCGGGTATAGCCTGATTTGGGTATTGTTAATGAGCAATATCATGGCCTTGTTGCTTCAGAGCTTGAGTGCGAGGCTTGGAATCGTAACCCAGCGGGACCTGGCGCAGGCTTCGCGAGAAACGTATTCGCCTTTTATCAATTATATCTTGTATTTCCTGGCCGAAATTGCCATTGCCGCCTGCGACCTGGCCGAAGTTTTGGGTATGGCGATTGGGTTGAACCTTCTTTTTGACATTTCGCTTATCCAAGGGGTGGCCATTACGGTTTTAGATACATTCTTATTATTGTTCCTGATCAACAAAGGCATCCGGAAAATGGAGGCTTTTATTATTTCGCTGGTGCTGATTGTAGGGATTTCGTTTATTTTTGAAATGATTTTCGCGCAGCCTGAAATGGGCAAAGTCATGACCGGGCTCATTCCTATCTTACCGAATGACACGGCCTTGTATATCGCCATCGGAATCATCGGGGCCACCGTAATGCCGCATAATTTGTACCTGCATTCTTCTTTGGTACAAACCCGGAAATTCGACCGGAGCAAAACCGGTATCAAACAGGCACTGAAATACAATTTTATCGATTCGACCATAGCTTTAAATTTTGCTTTTTTCGTAAATGCCGCCATCCTTATTTTAGCTGCAGCCACATTCCATAAAAACGGTTATTTTGAAGTGGCGGAAATCCAGGACGCCCACAGGTTGCTCGCTCCGTTGCTAGGGACAAAATGGGCGCCTATTTTATTTGCAGTGGCTTTAATTGCGGCCGGGCAAAGTTCAACCGTAACAGGCACGCTTGCCGGGCAGATCATCATGGAAGGTTACCTGAACCTGCGCATCCAGCCATGGGTCCGCCGGATCATTACCCGTTTGATTGCTATTGTACCAGCCGTTATCGTCATTTATGTTTTTGGCGAAAGCGTTACCGGCAAAATGCTGATTTTGAGCCAGGTAATCCTAAGTCTGCAATTGGGTTTTGCAATCATCCCGCTGATTCATTTTGTAAGCGATAAGACTAAGATGAAAGGATTCCATATCAGCACGACCACACAGGTTGCGGCCTGGATTATTGCCATTATCATTGTTTCTTTAAATGCAAAATTGGTGTATTCTGAAATTGCCGGGCTTCTGGAGAGTTCCGAGAATCCTCTCGTTTTATGGCTCACCGTCGTCCCGCTGGCTGTTAGCTTCCTGGTTCTATTGCTGTATATTGTATTCAAGCCATTTATCTCCAAAGGAAAAGCAGCAACCTTAAACCATTCGCCACATCATTTGAAGCTGCAATTTTCGCCATCGGGCGTGGAAAGCAAAAAAAACATCGCTATTGCTGTTGATTTTTCGGGTGCCGATGAAATTGCCCTGAACAATGCTTTCGAACTAGGCGGAAAAGAAGCAAAATACACCCTGATCCATGTGGTGGAAACCATCGGAGCCATGATTTATGGTGATGATATTGACGATTGCGAAACCACTATCGATGAAAAATTACTGGAAGAATACAAAACCATGCTTTCGGAAAAAGGATTTAAGGTAGAAACAAAACTGGGGTTTGGGAAACCTACGGCCATCATCCCGCAGATCATCAATGAAGGCACATTCGATATCCTTGTGATGGGAACGCACGGCCATACGGGCTTAAAAGATTTGCTTTTTGGGACTACAGTCGATAAATTGCGCCATAAAATCTCGATTCCTTTATTTATTGTAAAAAAATAAGCCATGACTTTTTCCGAAGAAAATTACCTGAAAACCATTTACCACCTGACCAATCTGCTGGATTCGGAAATCAGTACCAATGCCATTGCCGAAAGAATGGAAACCAAAGCGTCTTCGGTAACCGATATGCTTAAGAAACTTTCAGAAAAAGACCTGGTCCACTATAAAAAATACCAGGGCGTTTCCCTGACGGACAAAGGAATGCATTCGGCAAAAATGATTGTGAGGAAACACCGTTTATGGGAAGTTTTTTTAGTGGACAAATTGGATTTCCCGTGGGATGAAGTGCATGATATTGCCGAACAGCTCGAACATATCAAATCTGAAAAACTGATCAACAAACTGGATGAATACCTGAATTTCCCTACCGAAGACCCGCACGGAGACCCAATTCCCAATGCCAACGGACAGATTGTTACTATAGAAAAGCAATTGCTTTCGGAACTTACCGAAAACCAGACCGGAATTTGCGTAGGGGTGAAAGACACTTCTTCGGAATTTTTGAAATACCTGGACAAACAAGGGATTGCTTTAGGGTCGAAAATTGAAATCCTTTCTAAAGAAAGTTTCGATTTATCGCTTAAAATAAAGGTGGAAACAAAGGATTTTACCATCTCCAACAAAATCGCAGCCAATCTTTTTGTAAAAAAGTCCAAATAAAACAGTACTTTAGAGGGATTCAAATGTGACCCGATGAAAAAACTATCTTTCGGTTTTTGCAGCCTGCTGCTTTTGCTCTGCAGCTGTTCCGTACAGAAAAACAATACCCAAATCGATCAGAAACCGGATTCCCGCCCCGGAAAAGAAATTGTACTGGTAAAAGTGCTGGACGACTCCCGGTGCCCGGAAAGAGTGCAGTGCATTTGGGCCGGTGAGGTTACTTTTGCCGTGGCAGCGTATGAAGATTTGAAAATGGTCGAACAGGTTCAGTTTACCTTAAACCAAAACACCCACAAGGAAATAAACGACTGGTTTATGAAGCACTTGCCGGCCGGGTCCAAAGACCTGAAAGAAATCAGTGTTTTGCCGTATCCCAAAGAAGGTGTGGCAGTCAAGCCCGAAGATTATTATATCCAATTGATTTATTAACCGCAGCCGCAATCTGAATCACCGCAGTTTTTTTTGGATTTCTTTTTTTTGACAAAGAATTTCCGGTACAGAAAATAAACTGCAACCCCTAATAACGAAAAAGCGATAATTTCCTGAATGATCATTTTACAAAGTTATAAATAAATACCTCCGCCCAGGCTGATAAAATTATAAGTGGGCGTTGCTATTTTCAGGTGTTCGAAACCTGCTGTGAAAAAACATTTCTTCTTGTGGAGTTTTCCTTCTATTTCAAATGCATTGACCGGCTGTTGGTTGATGGCACTCCATTTTGCACTTCCCGAAAAACTAAAATTCTTGGTCATGAAATAAGACGCCGAAAGCCCATACGAAAAGCCGCCTTTTTTTACTTCGTTCCCTACATAAGAAGCGCCCAGGCTCCAGCCCAAGTCAAATTTCCCCATGCGGACCCTGTCATAACAGAAATTAAAATGAAACAGGGACAAACCGTTGTTGGTATCGTCAATCCTGTTGATCTCGGCAATTTGCCTAAAATCCGCCTGTAAGTAAAAATACTGGAAAGGCCTGATTTTTAAATTCATATGGTTCCCAAACAAATCGTTATTGCTATAGAGGAATTTATCTTCAAAGTCCAACCGGAACACCTTTTTTTCAGCAATGCTGTCGGAATTATTATAATTCCCGGATTGTTCCTTGTAAAAAGGATATCTGGAAAGGGAATTATACAAATGGTCTTCCTGATTGTAATCGCCAATCAATCCGTATTTAAAAACCCCTAGCCCAATGTTTACGAATACATCAACCAAAACTTCGGTATCAACATCCGAGTCCGAACCTGAGTTTGAAGATCTGGAATTTGTTGCTGCCGGTTTTGAAGAAGACGACGACAACTCATTTTTGGATTTTTCGGTTTTGTTCTGGCCGTAAAACGAAGTGCCAAACGCAAACAGCAAAAGCAAGCAGAAGTTCTTTTTCATTCCTTGGTTTAATTTTTCAAAATCTGATAGGCAATCAGTGCTACCGTATACGCAAATCCGCTCATGAAGACCAACTGGATTGCCGGCCATTTCCAGGAATTGGTTTCTTTTTTGGTCACGGCCAAAGTACTCATACATTGCATCGCAAAAGCATAAAACAGCAATAAGGAAACTCCGGAAGCTAAATTGAATAGCTTTTCTCCCGTTACCGGATGCACTTCCGCAGACAATTTGTTGCGTATAGTCGTGTCCTGGTCGTCCGAATCCTGAATACTGTAAATGGTTGCCAAAGTCCCTACGAATACTTCTCTTGCCGCAAAAGAAGAAACGATGGCGATCCCTATTTTCCAATCATAACCCAGCGGCGAAATAACCGGTTCTATCGATTTCCCAATCAAGCCGATATAGGAGTTTTCCAGTTTATAAGAAGCGATTTTACCTTCAATATTGGTCCCTGAAACATTTTCTTTGGCAACGATCTGTTCGGCGTTTTTAAAATTTTCCCCTGGTCCGTATGAAGCCAGGAACCACAATACGATAGAAATGGCTAAAATCATTTTCCCGGCACCAAAAACAAAAGATTTCGTTTTTTCGACCACATTGATCGCCACATTTTTGATCATCGGTAATTTATAATTGGGCATTTCTACCACAAAATAGGTTTTAGATTGAATTTTTAAAACCTTGTGAAGCACCCAGGCAGAAAACAAAGCCATTCCAAAGCCCAGCAAATACAACAGCATTAATGTCAGCCCTTGCAAATTGAAGATCCCAAAAAGCCTTTTGTTCGGGATTACCAATGAAATAATGATTGCGTACACCGGCAAACGGGCAGAACAGGTAGTAAAAGGCGTCACCAAAATCGTAATCAGCCTTTCTTTCCAGTTTTCAATATTACGCGTGGCCATAATAGCCGGAATGGCGCAGGCTGTCCCTGAAATAAGAGGTACGACACTTTTTCCGGACAAGCCAAATTTACGCATCGTTTTGTCCATCAGGAAAACGACACGGCTCATATAACCGCTTTCTTCCAATATGGATATGAACAGGAACAGGAAGGCAATTTGCGGGATGAAAATAACAATCCCTCCCAATCCCGGGATGATTCCCTGTACGATCAGGTTGGTTAAAATCCCGGCCGGCAAAACCGATTCCGCCCAGGAACTTAAAGAAGCAAATGAGGTATCGATAAAATCCATCGGGATATTGGACCAATCAAAGATAGATTGGAAAATTACCATCAGGATCAGGAAGAAAACCACATACCCGAAAACTTTATGGATCAGTATCCTGTCGAGTTTGCTGCGCAGGTCTTTGGCAGAAGCCAAATCGATGGTTTGCCCTTCTTTGAGCACATTATTGATAAACTGATAGCGTTTGATGGTTTCTTTCTGCTGCAGCCTTTTTAAATCGTCTTTCGACTTGGCAAAAGAAGAATTGTGCAGTTCGTTCCGGTTCAGGTTGGCAAAATTGACATCCTGTGTGATCACCAGCCATAATTTATAAAGAGGCTGATTCGGGAAGGCTTTGCGCAAACTGTCAAAATAAGCCACATCAATGCTGGAAGCGTTTAACGAAGGCTCGGTAGTGATGTTCTTGTAATTGACGATCAGGTTTTTCAACTCTTCGATACCTTCTCCCTTGCGGGAACTGATTAAGGCAATTTTGGTCTTGAGTTGTTTTTCCAGATAAGGAATATCGAGTGAAATCCCTTTGTAACTCATCCTGTCTGACATATTGATGACCAGGATGGTCGGGATTTCGAGGTCTTTTATTTGGGTAAACAGCAGTAGGTTCCGCTTGAGGTTTTCCACTTCGGTCACCACAATGGCAACATCCGGATAATCCTTGTCGTTTTTGTTCAATAACAGTTCGATGACCACGTTTTCATCAAGGGAACTGGCATTCAGGCTATAGGTCCCGGGCAAATCCAGGATGGTGGCTTTAAGGTTTGAGGCTAATTTGCAAACGCCCACTTTTTTTTCCACCGTGATCCCGGGATAATTCCCTACCTGCTGGTTGAGCCCTGTAAGTTGGTTGAAAACAGATGTTTTTCCTGTATTTGGATTCCCGATCAAGGCAATATTGATATTCCCAACTTTCATTAATTTTAGCTTTTTGAGTTAGGAATTTCCACCTGGATGGCTGAAGCCGTTTCCAAGCGGATGGCAAGGTAAGAGTCGTTTACATTCAAATACAAAGGATCCCCAAAAGGGGCAACCTGCAGCAATTGCACTTCATTCCCGGGCAAACAGCCCATTTCCAATAATTTTAACGGAATCAGATCGATATTAAAATCATCAATAATCCCCTTCTGCCCTATTTGTAATTGCGCTAAACTAACTTTCACTTATTTAGATTGAATTAAGATTGCAAAATTAGCCATAAAAAATGACAAACCTAATTTTCCGAAAGATTAATGATTTTCACAAAGAAAGTTAATGTCTTCCAAGAGCTTTTTCACTTCTTCCAACTTTGTCCCGTCATAAAAACCTCTTACTCTTCTTTTTTGGTCGACCAAAACAAAATTTTCGGTGTGTACCATGTCGTAAAGTTCTTCCGGTTTTCCTGTTTTTACGGCCAGGTACGATTTGCGGGCGATGTAGTAAATGTCTTTTTTGTTGCCCGTTACCAGGTTCCATTTGGCATCAATCACTCCTTTGCTTTTAGCGTAGGCTTTCAAAACCGAAACACTGTCAATTTCCGGGGTAACCGAATGCGAAAGCAGCATGACCTTCGGATTGTTCTTGATGTGTTCCTGGAGCCAGGCCATGTTGTTGGTCATCATCGGGCAGATGCTTTGGCAGGTAGTGAAGAAGAAATCAGCCACATACACCTTTCCTTCATAATCTTTTTGCGTAATGGTTTTCCCGTTTTGGTTGGTAAAGGCAAAATCTGCAATTACATGGTTGTTTGCCACATACTGTATGGTCGTGTCCACCAATTCCGGATTTACCATTGACGGCGTGTAGATTGGCAAGGATTTGGCCGGTTTCAAAACCATGTAAAAAGACGTAATGATAACAACCGATAATATAGAAAGTACGATGAAGAGGATTTTAAACCTTTTTAGAAAAGTCAACATAACCATTTATTTTTGCAAAGGTACAATTACAATCCCAAAAATGAGAAAAAGCACAGGAATACAAAATGTTAAAAAAAAATTTCTGGTTCCTTATATTTATAAATTTGGCAAATCGTTGTAACATTTTCAATTTTCAGGACACATATATTCTTAAACCAAAACGCAATAAAACGATACTAACAATGAAAAAGAACATTATAACAGCAGGTTCGCTGGCTGTCTTTTCGCTTTTCAGCTTGACAGTGACGGCCCAACAGGCAAAGAAAAATCCGGGGATCAACCTGGATTTGATGGATAAATCCGTAAAACCCGGCGATGATTTCTTCCGGTTTGTAAACGGAACATGGTTTGACAAAACACAAATCCCGGCAGACCGCGTGCGTTGGGGAAGTTTTGACGAACTGCGCCAAAATACGGATAACGATGCATTGGCCATTTTAAAAGAAGCCGCAGCCAATAAAAACCTGGATCCAAAATCAGACCAGGCAAAAGCAGTGAATGTCTACAAAACCTACATGGATACCATTTCCAGGAACAAGCTGGGCATCACGCCATTAAAACCTTACCTGGCTAAAATCAATGCGGTAAAAAACATCCAGGACGTCAACAAACTGCTGATGGAAATCGAAGCAGACGGCGGCGGTTTAGGATTTTACGGAGTTGGAATCGGCCCTGATGCCAAAAACAGCAACCGCAATGTAGTTAATATCGGAACCGGAAGCTTAGGTTTGCCTGACAGGGATTATTATGTTTCCGACGAAAAAGATTCAAAAGAAAAACGCGAAAAATATGTGGCGCACGTAGCCCGTATGTTCCAATTTTTAGGGGAAACTCCGGCTGAAGCCAAAAGCCATGCCGATAAAGTACTCGCATTGGAAATTGAAATGGCAAAACCAAGACTGGACAGGGTAGAACGCCGCGACCGTAGGAAAACCTACAATCCGATGACAGTAGCCGATTTGCAAAAATTGACTCCTTCTGTAAACTGGAATACTTATTTAAACGGTGTTGGAATTGGGAAAATCGATTCTCTTATCGTGTCCCAGCCAAAATACATGACTGCCTTGGAAGATATTTTCAAAGCAAACAAAATCGAGGACTGGAAAGCGTATATGCGTTGGACATTGCTGAACCAATCTTCTGATATCTTAACTACCGACATCGAAAAAGCCAGCTGGGATTTTTACAGCAAGACCTTGCAAGGTGCCTTGAAACAACGTCCAAGGGAAGAAAGAGCCTTACAGGTTGTAAACGGAACCGTTGGTGAGGCTTTAGGGAAATTATACGTAGAGAAAAAATTCCCGGCTGAAGCCAAAGCCAAAGCCAAAGCCATGATCGAAAACGTATTTTTGGCCTTTGAAAACCGGATCAACAATTTGGCCTGGATGACTCCAGAAACCAGAAAGGGAGCTATCGATAAATTACGAAAATCGACAATCAAAATCGGTTATCCTGATAAATGGAAAGACTATTCCAAATTAGAAATCAAAGGAACAGCGCAAGGCGGTACCTATTTCGAAAACATGAAAAACGTATCCAAATGGGATTTTGCCAAAGATCTTGAAGACCTGAAAAAACCGGTAGATAAAACACGTTGGGGCATGTCTCCGCAAACGGTAAACGCATATTACAACCCTTCTTACAACGAAATTGTTTTCCCTGCAGCTATCCTGCAACCGCCTTTTTATGATTATAAAGCGGACGATGCTGTAAATTATGGTGGAATCGGAGCGGTAATCGGTCATGAAATCTCTCATGGTTTTGACGATTCCGGCGCCCGTTACAATGCTGAAGGAAACTTGGTAAACTGGTGGACCGATGCTGATTTAAAACAATTCACGACATTGGGTGATGCTTTTGCGGCACAATACAGTGCTTTGGAACCACTTCCTGGAACATTTGTAGACGGTAAATTTACCTTAGGTGAAAACATTGGTGACCTTGGTGGAATCAACTCTGCTTATGACGGATTGCAAATTGCCTTGAGAAAAAACGGAAGCCCTGGATTAATCGACGGATATACTCCTGAGCAGCGTTTCTTTATTTCATGGGGAACAATCTGGCGTTCAAAAATGAGGGATGAAGCTATCAAGAATCAAGTAAAAACAGATCCTCATACTCCTGGAATGTACCGTGCTTATGTGCCTTTATTGAATGTAGATGCATTCTACCAGGCCTTCGGAATCAAAGAAGGAGACAAATTATACGTAAAACCGGAAAAAAGGGTGAAAATCTGGTAATCTTGGTTTCAACAATTAAAAAGGCGCAGTTTGCGCCTTTTTTTATTTCTTCCGAATAGATTTATTGACCAAATATACGCCCAGCAATGTCACGCTTCCGCCGGTTATGATCATTACCGTCAGCGGTTCATTGAAAATAACCGAACCCAGGATCACCGCCACGATCGGATTGATATATGCATACACACTGCTCACTTCGGCCGGCAAATGCTGCAAGGCATAAATAAAGGCTATAAATGTAAATACCGAACCGAAAACCACCAAATAGGCAATGGCCCACCAGGACCCGGCAGGAATCTGGGCCAAATTGATCGAAGTCCCTGTGGCTCCGGTATACGCAAATAATAAAATACTGGAAATCAGCATTTGGAGCCCCAAACTAAAATACGGGTTAAAACTCGCCGCCTTTTTCTTCGTATACATACTTCCGAATGCCCAGGTAAGGGTAGCAATGACAGATAACAGGATCCCAAAGCGGAAATCCGGTTTCAGGAAATCGGCCAGGTAATCATAAAAAACCAGGCAAACTCCTGCAAAACTGATCAATAAACCTACTATTGCCCCTTTAGAAAGCCTTTCTCCCTTAAAAAAACTGATAACCACGATCCATAAAGGGAAAACCGCGCCGATAATAGCGCCAAGACCGCTGGAAATGTATTTCACTCCCCAGGTGCTGAGCCCGTTGCTCAAAACAAAATTCAGGATGCTCAGTATTAAAATGGTTTTCCATTGCTTGCCTTTCGGCCAAGGTGTTTTTTTGTATTGGAAAAAAGCAATGTAAATGGCGGCTCCGATAAACTGGCGGATGGCTGCCAATTGCAACGCCGGCATGTGCTTTACCCCTTCTTTCGAAGCCAGCCAGGTGGTTCCCCAAAAAAAACTGACCCAACACAATGCCAGCATGGGAAGGCCGATCGATTCGAGCCTGTTTTTGGTAGCATGGTGCAGTTTTGAGATTTTAGACACGTTATAATTGAGGTTTAATGAATGAATACCCTAAAACCTTCTCTGTCTTCTCTCCTGAAATCCATTTTCCCACCGAAGGTTTGTCAAAGGCAAAAGTAGGCAAAGCCAAATTCATTTGCATGGCTTTCTCGGTATAAAAAACGGAACGCTCCGGATGAAAGGGAGCAACCGCATTGAAAACTTCGCCAAAACAGTCTTTTTCAATAATGTTCAGGATAATCCCGATGCAATCCTCCAAATGGATCATATTGATGGGAGATTCGGGGTTTTCGAGGTTTTCTTTTCCGGCCAAATGTTTTACCGGATGCCTGTCTTTCCCGATAAGCCCTCCAAACCGAAGCACGGTCGTTTTGAAATTAAAATTCTCCTGCAGTATTTTTTCAGCGGCCAAAAGCTGCCTGCCGCTTTCCGTTGCGGGTTTGGGAAGCGTCGTTTCGGTCACGGCCGAATTGTCTTCGGCGTAGACCGAAATGGAACTTATAAAAAGCACTTTTGCAAGGCCTGATTTTTCGATATAAGGGACCAGGTTTTTTATTTTGGCTGTAAAATCGTCTTTGTTTTCGCTCCTTAATTTGGGCGGGATATCTATAATCAAAACATCCGATCCGGCGAGGAATTCCTTCATCTGCCCGACTATTGATTCCTTTTCGGCGGCTATCAAAAAAGGGCTGATGCCTCCAGCTGCCAAAACCGGGATTTTCTCTTGTGAAGTTGTCGATCCTTTTACCGAAAACCCTTCTGCAATGAATTTTTCTGCCAAGGGCAAACCCAGCCAGCCGCAACCCAAAATAGAAATCCGGGTGTTTTTTTTCTCTTCTCTTGCCATCAGTTATCTTTCTTTACCAATACAAATCCGTCATTTTCGATAGCCATATACCCCTGATCGTATAAAAAATAATACGTGTTCCCGGTCTTGGTTTGATAAATCGAAGTGAAAAAATCAAAATCGAAGCCTTTTCCCAACAATTTAGTCCGCGAAGTTTTTGCCTTTCCTTCAGGATTCAGTTCAGAAAGGATGCGGTAATTCTTGCGCAGTTTGTTGTTAATGTTGCGCATTAAATTCGTGCTATCCTTGTTTATTTTGTTATTATACGCATTGCGGCAACCGTCGCTGCAAAACTTTTTGTCTTCACGGCCCATGATTTTTTCGCCGCATTCCAAACATTGCTTCATACCTTACAGATTAAAAGTTCCTTTGTGCGACAAGGCCTGCCCAATGTGTGCCAAGTGATGCCTGCAATGCCAATCGTAAATCCCGAGGCTTTCTTTTATCGAAAACAAACGTTGGTGCTCCGGATGGAAATACATTTTGTCCCAATCGGACCCGGAAAGGCTCTCCAATAGCCGTGACCAACGCGCATGGACTCCTTCGATAATGCTAAGGGAGGCTTCGAGGTCATCGTCCTGTCCATCGGGAAGATTTGCCCAAAGCGATTCTTCATAAGGCCTTATGGTAGGGGCATTTTCAGTCAGTGTGAGTTTTAAACGGATAATACTGTTCATGTGGCTGTCGGCCAAATGGTGGACAACCTGCTTAATAGACCAGCCTTCGGGGCGGTATTTCCAGTTGCGTTCCTCTAACGAAAGCCCTGCGGTCAGGCTGCTCAATTGTTGCGGAAATTCTTTAATGGTAGCTTTCCATTGCACCAAATTTTCTTGGGTCACTTCCAAATGGTTGTCGAAATGGCCAATCGGGAATTTCAATTTTTCTATGTTTATGTCGTTTTGCATCTTTTGGTTTTTTAGTGCGAATCCTTCAAATATACTGAATTATTTTCCATTTACAAACGGTTACAAACAATTACAATCGAAAGTAAACGTATAATTACCGGATAAAATAACCTGCCTGCCGCAACTTTGCCTTACCGGAATCAAAAACCCGGGATCTTTTATAAACAGTAACATTTAAATTTTTACACGCCATGAATGCCATGAGAAACAAAGTACAATTAATCGGCCACGTAGGACAGGAGCCGGAAGTAAAAACAATCAACACTAAAAAAGTAGCCAATATTACCCTCGCTACCAATGATTTTTATTACAACGAAAAAGGAGAAAAGGTAGAACAAACCGAATGGCACCGGCTGACTGCTTGGGGCAAAACCGCAGAAATCATCGAAAAATTCGTAGCCAAGGGAAAAGAGATCGCCATTGAAGGAAAATTGACCCACAGAAGCTATGATGACAAAGACGGTATCAAACGTTACGCCACCGAAGTTGTGGTTCATGAAGTCCTGTTATTGAGCAAATAAACTACCCAAAACCGGGCCTTGTCCATTGCGCCAGGGCCTGTTTTGAAACTATTATTTCAATGAAACAAAGTGCAGGTTTTTTTCTTCTTCGGAAATTAATCAAACTCCTCTTATGAATTTGATCATTTTATAACATTTTAACGTTTATCCGTTAAAATACCATTGCTAAATTGTTATTTTTGGGAAAAATTTTCAACCCCATGAAAAAAATTACATACCTGCTGGTTTTCCTTTCGGCCCAAATAAGCTTTTGCCAAACGGACACCGAACATGATAAAATGGTCGAAGCTGAAATGAAATCGGCATCGGAGATGATGGCTGTAGCTGTAAATCCGAACACGCAAAATTATGATGTAACCTACAGCAAGCTGGAATTTACGGTAAATCCTAGCGTACTGAATGTTTCAGGGAAAGTTACCACTACGTTCAAGGCTTTGTCCAATATGAATACGGTTGTTTTCGATTTTTACAAAAAAGCATCCGGGGCCTTTACGATTTCTTCGGTAAAAAAAGACGGGGCTTCGCTGGCATTTTCCCACAACAGCACACACGAACTGGTTATCACGTTACCCGCTACGCTTACCGCAGGGAATTCGGCCACAATAGAAATCATTTACAGTGGGGTACCATCAACGCTAGAAGGTGCTTTCACCATTGGCTCGCATAACGGGAATCCTGTTTTGTGGACGCTTTCCGAACCTTTTGGCGCACGGGATTGGTGGCCTTGCAAACAAGATCTGAACGACAAAATAGACAACGGCATAGATGTTTACATTACCGCACCTTCGCAATATGTAAGTGTCGCAAATGGTATTGAACCTGAAGCACCGATAATCGTTGGCGCAAATAAAACCACGCATTTCCGGCATGGCTACCCTATTGCTGCTTATTTAGTGGCCATTGCCGTGACCAATTACCAGATTTTCAACCAACAGGGCGGCTTGGGAACGGCACAAAGCCCTTTTTTCCCGATCGTAAATTACATTTATCCGGAGGAATCTGCCACGACGCAAGCGAGTTTGGCGGTCACACCGGATATTATCAATTTCTACGAAACAAAATTCGGCCCCTATCCTTACCGAAATGAAAAATACGGCCATGCCCGCGCCAATTTGAGCGGCGGGATGGAGCATACGACAGTTTCATTTATGCAAAGCTGGTCCCGTGGATTAATTGCGCACGAAATGGGCCATCAGTGGTTTGGGGACAAAGTTACCTGTGGTTCCTGGAAAGATATCTGGCTAAACGAGGGCATAACGGAATACCTGTCCGGCCTTGTCGTGGAACAATTTGACGGACCAAGCGGTTTTGTGAGCTGGAAAGATGGAAAATCACTCAATGTGACTTCCGTTGCCAACGGAGCGGTTTACCTGACAGATGTGGAAGCGACAAATGTAGGAAGGATTTTCAGCAATAGGCTTACGTACAACAAAGGAGCCATGGTCACCCACATGCTGCGGTTCAAATTAGGAGATACAAATTTTTTCCAAGGGCTTCGTGATTACCTGAATGATCCAACCTTATCGTATGCTTATGCCGTCACACCTCAGTTCCAGGCACATCTGGAAACGGTTTTCGGAAGCAGCCTTCAGGAATTTTTCAATGATTGGGTTTACGGCCAGGGCTACCCTACTTATACCATCAATGCCCATAATTCGGCGCCAGGACAAGCTACAATCCAGATCAGCCAAACGCAGTCCGACCCGTCGGTATCTTTTTTCGAAATGCCGGTACCGGTAAGGTTAACCGGTGGCGCAGGGCAACAATTGGATGTGATCCTGAACAATACGGCTGATGCCCAAAGTTTTGTAGTCAACGTTCCTTTTGTGGTTACCGGAGTAGAATTCGACCCGAACAAAGACATCATTTCACGCAATAATACGGCGACATTGGGAATGGAAAATTTCAATCCTGAAGGAGCCATACAGTTATATCCGAATCCTGTTGCCGATGTCCTGACCATCAGTATCCCTGAAAGCTTTACCCTGGAAAAAGTGGTTTTATTCAATGCTTTGGGCCAAAAATCTTTGGAAACAAACCAGCTTGAGATTCCTGTTTCCCAACTGGCTCCGGGCATCTATGTTGCTGCTTTCGAAACTTCTAATGGTACTTTTCATAAAAAAATTATAAAAAAATAGTCAAATTATGATTCAGGCGTAAAAAGTAAGGTGAAAACCTTACTTTTGCTTTTTATACAAATTACTAAAATCAAAAAATGGATACTTTAATTCAAATAGGCCAAATCATATTTATACTTTCCGTTCTTGTAATCCTTCATGAATTCGGTCATTATATCCCAGCAAAATTATTCAAGGTTAGGGTTGAAAAATTCTACTTGTTTATGGATGCCGGGTTTTCCCTTTTCAAAAAGAAAATCAAGGATACGGAATGGGGAATCGGATGGTTGCCTATTGGCGGTTATGTGAAACTTTCCGGGATGATTGACGAAAGTATGGATAGCGAGCAAATGGCACAACCGGCACAACCGTGGGAATTCCGTTCCAAACCGGCTTGGCAGCGATTGATCATCATGCTTGGCGGTATTACCGTAAACATTTTATTGGCCTGGTTTTTATACACGATGATTTATACCTATTACGGGCAAAAATACGTCTCCACGAACGAATTGCAGAAAAACGGTTTGGCTTTTGGCGAAGTCGGCCAATCTGTAGGGTTTAAGAACGGGGACAAAATAATTTCCGTAGATGGCAAATTCCAGGAGAAATTCAACCGAATGGTCATTGACATCCTTTTAGGGGATAAAGTGGTCGTGGAAAGAAACGGGAAACAAGAAACATTGGTCCTGACCGACGAACATAAAAAAGAAATCCTGACCAAGGAAGGGCGAAACTTCATTGAGCCAAGGCTGGACAGCATTATCGTAGATTCTGTGATAAAAGGATCCAAAGCAAATCAGGCAGGATTGCTTAAAGGAGACCAGATTGTGGCGCTGAATGGCGTTAAAGTGGCTTATTTTGATGAATTGACTACCGAAATCAACAAGCATAAAAACGACTCTGTAAAAGTAAGTATTGTACGGAATGATGCTCCTATGACGCTCAATGCCGCTACAGACAAAGAAGGAAAATTAGGATTTTACAACAAACACCTGACTAAAGATGACCTGAAAAAGAGGTTTGAAACTGTAAACCACTTGACTTTCCTGCAAGCTATTCCTGTGGCAGTGGAAGAATCATACACGCAATTCATCTACAACATCAAGCAATTCAAACTATTGCTGAAACCAAAAACAGGCGCTTACAAGCAAGTTAAGAGCCCGATTGGTATCACAAGGCAATTGCCTACAGAATGGAACTGGGAATTTATCTGGGGTTTTACCGCTATCTTTTCGATAGGCCTGGCCTTTATGAATTTGCTTCCTATCCCTGGGCTTGATGGCGGCCATGCCATTTTTACCATTGCCGAGATGGTTACCGGAAAAACATTAAGTGTAAAAGCTGCAGAAAGAGTCCAAACTGTCGGAATGATTATCTTGCTGAGTTTAATGGCTTTAACTTTCGGTAAGGATATTTACGAATGGATCCTGGATGCGATTTCGAAAAAATAATTAAAAAAAGTGCGGAATTTATTTGTACAATCTAAAAAAGCACTTATATTTGCACTCGCAAAAACGGTGTAACACCTGCCTGATTTCAGGAAAGCGCAAAAATTAAAGTTCTTATATAACTAAACATACAGTTTCCTCCTTAGCTCAGTTGGTTAGAGCATCTGACTGTTAATCAGAGGGTCCTTGGTTCGAGCCCAAGAGGGGGAGCTTTTAAGAGAAAGCCTTTACAGCAATGTAGAGGCTTTTTTGTTTTTACGTCTGAAACATATCTGAAACATTTTCTATTTTTGTAATTAATATGGAAAATTACAAATTCAGCATTCTCTCTAACCTTCAAAATATTTTAACTTTTAAAAACGTTGAGTTATTAAAAGAATCGTTTATTGTAAAAAGTATTAGAAACGAAGAACAACCAACAAACCTAAATTCAGAGTTTGGAATAATTGAATATTATGATTCTTATAAAGAAGATTTCATAGTTCTGAATTTTGAAAATCAATTAAAAGAGTTATTGTGGGAAGAAACCCAAATATGTAAAAGCTCCATAGACACATCTTTAATATTATTAAATTCTATAGATAAGAAGAAATTTATTGAATACATCAAGGCTACAATAAGCTACATAGAAAACAGTGAAAGTAAATTGCTTCAGAAATTCCCCGTTTGCAAAAAACCATTTGAAGAAATTATTTTATATCTAAACGAAAAGTATAAAATCAATTTTGATACAAACATCTCTCCTAAAATTAACGAATCTTTATTTAAGATTAAATCAGGTATTTCAAAAAGCCAGTTAATCAAACTCTACGACATTACAATTAAATATGAAATAATTGATGATGAATCAATTTCAGAAGAAACTTTCATTTCAGTTTTTATTGATAAGGAAACTGATGAGAAAATTGTATTTAATTCTAAAAATGGATTAACAATGAAGTATCTCGAAACAATAAGCTCCTTGTTCGATAATCTGACAGGTAAGTCAATTGAAAATTCAAGTAGATTTTATACAAAAGGTAAAACATTAATTTCTCAAAGCAATTATAACAAAGCAAAAAAAGAAATCTCTGAAAAGGAAGGCAAAATACTATCTTCCTTTATTAAAGATTTTGACCTTATATTCAAGTAGGAAAATCTTACTCTTTACCTTACTCCTTTCTTACACTTTTAAAAAAAACCATTTTAACCAAATTATATTTGCAAAATTAATTTTTGCAAAAATTCAAGCGTTTTCTTTTATACCAATTCAATGGTATTGTAATCAGCAGATTATTGCTGATTGAGTTTTCTTTTAATAATTAAATTATAAGAACATGGAAAAAGGCACTTTAAAAAGAAGTGATGAATTCCACAGTGCGGTATTGTTACCCCAAAAGGAAATCATGAGTTTTAATGAAGCTGTTAGGTATTTAGATGTATCAAAATCATTTTTATACAAACTGACTTCAACAAATAAAATTAGTTTTTCAAAACCAAATAATAAGCTTATCTATTTTTTAAGACTTGATTTGGATAATTGGATGCTTCAAAACAGAAATGAAAGCATCGGAGTTTTACAAGAAGATTTAACCAATTATCTAAATAGAAATGGACACAGTTGAAAAAAACCTTGTTATTCTTAAAAATGAATACATCCCAGAGCTAGTTTATAGAAATTTACCAGAAGTATTAAAAAACATTACAAGCCCATTTTCTGAAAGAGAAAGAGATATTGTATTACTTTCATCTTTAGGTGTATTAAGTTCAGCCATTCCCAATGTGTTTGGCATTTATGATGGTGATAAAATCTACCCTAATTTATTTGTGCTTATTGTAGCTCCACCAGCTTCTGGAAAAGGAGTAATGAATTTTTCTAGAATATTAGTACAAAAGATTCATACCAAGATTTTAGATGACAGCAAACTGAATCATTCTATTTGTCAAGACCAGAAAAAGAAAGACAAGGAGAAAAATCATATCGAATGTCCTCAGCTTGAATTGAAAATCATTCCTGCAAATATCAGTACAGCAGAAATGTATTCGTATCTAAACGTTTCAAAAAATGGAGTTTTAATTATCGAATCAGAAGCCGATACTCTTTCCAATATGCTTAAAAACGATTGGTCAAACTACAGTGATTTATTAAGGAAGGCATTTCAGCATGAAAGTGTATCATTAAGTAGACAAATTGACAATAGGTATATTGAAATAAATGAACCTAAAATATCTCTGGTCATAAGTGGAACACCTGACCAACTTCAACCATTGATAAAGTCGAAAGAAAATGGTTTATTCAGTAGATTTTTAATATACTCTTTTGATGAAATTTCTAGTTTCAAAAATGTATTCGCACAACAAGCGTATAATTATAAAGATATATTTGAAAAATCAGGAAATGTTATCTACAATCTTTATGGAAAATTGTTTCAGTTGAAAGACGAATTAGAGTTCAAGCTAACTGAGAACCAATATAAAAGATTTCTCAAAGATTTTACATTTATTCACGAAGACATCTTAAAAAATCATAGTCATAATGTAATTCCGAACTTGAACAGACATGGTTTAATGATGTTCAGATTGTGTATGATACTTACCATTTTAAGAAATGAAAGTGATATTACAAATAAATCCACATTAATCTGTTCCAATAGAGATTTTATAATTGCTTTAAAAATAATTAAAGTTGTTTTGAAACATGCAATTATAAACTATAATTCACTAAATGATGGTGGCTTATCAGACCAGGATGAAGAAATATTATTTTCATTAAAGCAGAGCTTTACCAGGAAAGAAGCAATCGAAATTGGGGAAAAGCATAATATCCCACAAAGAACGATTGACGATAAACTTAAACAATGGCAAAGGAAAAAAGCCATCAAAAAAGTGGAGCAAGGTAAATACAAAAGATTATAATATGTAAGGATGTAATTCCTGCAAAACATGTAAAAACTACCCCAAATCTGGGGTAGTTTAATCAAATAATATACACAAAATGAGAAATACAAGTATAAAAATTATATTGCAAAACAAACCAAACAATGAGGGTTTGTCATCAGTTGCATTAAGAATAACCAAAAACAGAAAGAAGAAAGAAATAGGACTGGGATTTAAATGTCACTTAGATGAATTTGAAAATGGACAATTTACAAAGAAGCACAAGTTGCATAAAAAAAGAAATCTAATCTTATCTGAGCAAATTTTAAAAGCTCTTTCAATTATTGACAACTTTGAAGCCAATAAAATAAACTTTACACTAATAGAATTTGAAAACAAGTTTATAGGCAAAACAAAAGATGATGTGTTTGTTTTTGATTTTTTTGATGAAATAATAAACGATGAAATAAAATCAGGAAAAACTGGTAATGCCAGAGTTTATACAGACACTAAAAATTCAATGTTGAAATTTACTAATACCAGGAATCTAAGGTTTAATGATATTACCGTAACTTTTTTAGAAAAGTATGAAGTCCATTTAAGAGAAAGAGGCAACAATGATGGTGGAATTGCTGTCAAAATGAGGCAAATAAGAGCATTGTATAATGATGCACTCAACAGAGAAATTGCAAAAGAAGAATTCTATCCATTCAAAAAGTATAAAATTTCGAAATTAAAAGGTAAAGCAACCAAAAGGGCATTAACAATTGATGAAGTCAAAAAGTTTCTAAAAATAAATATTTCGGAATACCCACATTTGCAAAATTCATTCAACTATTTCATCTTTTCTTATTATTGCAGAGGAATGAATTTCATTGATTTAATGAAGCTTAAATGGTCTAACGTACAAGGAGAAAATATTTTCTACACAAGAAGCAAAACCAACAGGCAATTTGTAATAAAAGTTCTTGACCCTGTGAGTAAAGTATTGGATTATTATAAAAACATAAGGGCTAATTCAAAGCACATTTTTCCAATAGTCATAAATGAAAATATGACACCTACTCAATTAGAAAATAGGAAATTGAAAACATTAAAAAAATTCAATAAAGATTTAAAAGAGTTAGCCAAAATAGCTGAAATTAATAGCAACATAACTAGCTATGTTATTAGGCATTCGTATGCTACAAATATGAAATTTTTGGGAGTGTCATCTGATATTATTTCCCAATCGATGGGGCATTCAAATGTAGAAATCACACAATCTTATTTAAAAGATTTTGAGAATGATATATTAGATAGTGAAAATAAAAAATTATTAAATCTATGACAAAAAATCAATAACATTTAAATGGCTAGAATAGTATTCAAATTATTTACCTAAGGGTTAATTTCAGATTGAAATTAACCCTTTTTCATTTAAAATATTTAGTGCTTCAGAAAAATATTAACCAATTAATAATTAAAATTTATGCAACTAAGACAATCAGAAAGGAAAAAAGCTAAAATAAAAATGGCTCTTCAAGGAAGTGCGGGTTCAGGTAAAACAATGAGTGCTTTACTACTTGCTAATGGTTTAACAAATGGAAATTTGAGCAAAGTAGCTGTAATAGACAGTGAAAATGGAAGTGCTGATTTATATGCTCATTTAGGTCAATATAATGTACTAACATTAACTCCGCCCTTTACACCAGAAAATTATATTAAGGCAATTGAAGTCTGTGAAAAAGCAGGAATGGAAGTTATCATTATTGATTCCATTTCCCAATCATGGGAGGAACTATTGGATTATCATTCAAGTTTAGCAGGGAATAGCTTTACCAATTGGGCAAAAGTAACACCAAGACAAAATGCTTTTATTGATAAAATTTTACAGGCTGACGCTCATGTTATTGCAACAATGAGAACTAAACAAGATTATGTGCTGAATCAAAAAGATGGAAAATTTATACCTGAAAAAGTAGGATTAAAAGCAGTCCAAAGGAATGATTTAGATTACGAATTTACTTTGGTCTTTGATGTCGATATAAAGCACTATGCAGTATCAAGTAAAGACAGGACAGGTTTGTTTATGGGCAAACCAGAATTTATAATCAATACTCATACAGGTAAAAAGATTTTAGAATGGTGTAATAGTGGAACTAATCTACAAGATGCCAGAGGGAAAATCAAAGATGCCAAAACACTTGACGAATTGAAAGTGCTTTATATCCAATACAGCAATTGGAGAGAATTATTGGAATATGATTTTAAACTTCAAAAAGACACTATTAACTCAAAAGAATTATTGTTAAACCCTAAAGCATTTAGTACAAATGGAAGCGCTACTCACCTTTGAATCTGGAATTAATCAGAATAATTATACTTTGCAGCCTGTAAGGCAAGTACCAGTAATAGAACATGCAAATAATAACATTGCAAATCCTGGTACTTTAGAAATTCCAAACAGTATCATATCAATTGTGAAACAATTTCCAAATAGACCTTTTATCGAAGCTAATACACAAGAAGTCCTTTTGTCTAATTTGAAAAATGATTGTGTTATCCCGGTTTTTAGTAAAGATAATGAAAGAACTATTTCGCATCAGGAGTTTATAGAAATTGCTCAAGATTGTGTTTCAAAAGTATTTCCACATCACAGTTTTGATAAACCAGAAATCAGGGTAAGTCACCAAATCAAAGGTAGAGTACCTGAAGCAATTCATAAAAAAGTAAGTGATTTATTAGACCATGAAAAGACACAATATTTTGAAAGAATGGCTTTCATTATTAGAATTCCAAGTATTGTAGATGCTATTAATGGGAATGAAATTGCTCTTACAATTGGCGGAGTCAGAAGTTATAATTTGGAAAATCTGTACAACAAAAAATCCTTTGAAAAATTCAAATTCTTTATTGGCTTTCAAAATAAGGTTTGCTGCAATTTATGTGTTTGGAGCGATGGCTTTATTGATGATATGAAAGTTACTTCTTATCAAGAATTACAATCCAAGATATTAGCAGTCATTCAAAACTACAATGCTGAAAAGCATTTGTTAGAAATGAAAAAATTATCTCAACATTCTTTAACAGAGCATCAATTTGCACAATTAATTGGTAGAACAAGATTATATCAACATTTACCAAAGAATGAAAAATCTCTAATCCCAAATTTAAACTTTACAGATGGTCATATTAATTCCATTGTTAAAGATTATTATGAGGATGCTAGTTTTAGCAGAAATGCGCAGGGTGATGTAAACTTATGGAATGTATATAATCTCTTTACACAAGCCAATAAAAGCAGTTACATTGATACTTTCCTTGACAGAAATGTGAATGCTTTTGATTTTACTCAAGGTATTCAAAAAACACTAATTGGTAATGGAGATTACCGTTGGTTTTTGAGTTGAGAAATTCCCAGCCTAAAATGGCTGGGATATTTTAAAAATTATCTAAAAATTAATGAATAAAAAATCAAAAAAAGTAGCTTGCATCTCCTCCAGCTACTTTGTTAAACCTCTTTTACAGAGTTGTGCCAAATACAAGTGTGTGAATCTTTAGACAATAAATTATCTTTGGATTCTAGAATATAATAATTACTTATTACAAACTGGAGATTGGTGTTGGCAATATTTTTAAGAGTAAACTTCTTGACTCCTTTTATGTTCTAGTTCTTTTGCTAAATTAAATCTTTCCCATTTAGTAAACCAATACTTAATATGTTTTTTATGAAAATAAATTATTCTCCTTGCTGCTAAAAGTTCTCCTTTAGTTGTATAATTTTTGTATAAAGCAAATATCTTAATTTTATAGATATCTTCAATAAATGGGCAAGCTAGTAAATCTAATATTAGATGAGTTAACTCAGATGATTTACTTCTTTTTTCAATAGGAAAATTTTTTATGTAATTTTCAATGTAGTCCAATAAAGCAACTCTTAATTTTGGATATTTTTTTGAATGTCCTAAATAAAAAACAAGAACAACTATTGAAAAATAATTTAATTTCCCATCAGGAATTTTGTTGGCTTTAATACCAATAAATTTTTCTAAACTAATTTCTGGAATTCTAAATTCTTTATCTAATTCCCTGATTACAGTTAGAAGATATAGAGTTTCTATTTGTGCATATTCTGTAATTGAATTCTTTTTAATTATTAAGCTTGATTCATCCAATATTTTTTTGAAAATCCTATTTCTATTATTTGAATTGATTAAAAACTTTTTATCAGACTTATCTTTTAATTTATAAAAAGTAAGGATTTTTGATAAGATATGACATGTCTTAATAGTAGAATTTACTCGTGGAGAAACTGAATATATAAAAAAAACAAAATCAATAAAACTAACCAAATGAGTTGTTAAAGAATCTTCAACTTTATTTAATTTATTTATAACTGATTTATCTGAGATTTCATTTGATTTAATTTTACCAAGATAAGGAAGATATACATTTTCAAAATTAACAAGGTTTCTTTCTATTATACTGTTCAATAGAGCCAAACTGTAATTCAATACATCTTTGTAATCTACAGATGATTCTTTAATCAAAATTTTATATTGAGTAATTAAATTATCTGGATTAAAATAAAAAGAAAATTTGTGATTCAGAATTTCAATATCTTCATTATTCCCTTCTTTTTGGTTTTCATTTTTATCTAATTCTTTTATTGAAAATCTTGGATTTTCAGAAAACAATTTATTGATTTTTTCTTTAGCAATTGTAATTTCAGTTATGATTGGCTTACTATACTCTTTTGATTTAGAATTATTTATTGATAACTTGTATTCTTTAAGTTCATGTTTAAGTATCCTTAAAATTTCATTTTTTAAAATTTCATCATCACAAAATAAAAAATAGTCATCTACATATCTATAAATTTCATAATCTATCTTGTTTTTATATCCCTTCTCTAATTTACCTACTTTGTCTTCAACTGTTTTATCAATTCTTTGTAGAATAATTTCAGCAAATATTCTCGAAAATTCAGGACCAATCAAAATGCCATTTGTTTCTCCATAATTGGCATTTTGAATAAATTTATCAAATATCCCAGAAAAGTTTTTCTTTGATTCTTCAACATTTTCTTTTACAGCATCTAAACCTAAAACAGCCCAAGAAATAGAATGAGTATAAATGGTGTCAAAACATTTTGCTATATCAAATTTAAAAAGGAAATTATATTTTTTCTCTGCTCTATGGTATCTATAGTCTTCATAAAACTTATAAATATTAGTGTATTTCTTATAAGAGAAAAAAGTTTTTAAATTTTCATATTCTTTGCCACTTAATTCTAAAAAGTCATTTTCATCACCTTTATTTAATTGATGTAATTTATCATTAAAAAAAGTGAACTTGGCAATATCTACTGGTTTTCGAACACTAAAATTACTGATTGAACATGAATACAAAATTGATTCTTTAAAATCATCATAGAACTTAATAAGTTTTAATTGATTTATTGGGTGAATTACCGCTAACTCTCTAAAATCATTTTCCTTATGTGTAATTCTATATGCAAAAGGAATCTTTCTAAACTTATAATCTTGTTCATTATTATAGTCATGGTGAAATAAGATTTTTAAAATTTCTTCAAATACTATTTTCTCTTGACCATTTAAATTATTTTCAAAATTAACTTTCTCATTATCAAGAAAAATATTAAAATTAACTAAAAATCTATAGAAGTATCTGTTTGAAAAAGTTATTGGCACTTCATAAGGCAATACATCAGAAAGTATAGCTCTTTCTTTAGGGTATCGAATATATCTTTTCTTCTTACTCATTCTTCCAAATTGATTTAATTACTTCAAATTTATTTGTAGCCCTTTTATATTTAATATTATAATAAGATTGCTCCTTCTGATTAAACTTAAAAGAAAAAAAGTGGTTTTCCTTATTATTAAAACCTTCCTTAAAACAAAATTTTGATTTAAAAAAATCAATCAATCTAGCTTTGTCAATACCTATATTTATGGGTGGACTTATCCTATTAAATTTATTATACATTCTAGCATTTAAAGTATTTAAACTATTGAATTCTGAATTATTCAATTTCAACATTTGGTTTGTATAAAAGATTCCAGCTTTTATATTTTTTTTATTATGGTTTAGATGATAATTACCTATTAGAAATTTCAACCTATCTATCAGCATCTTTCTTGCTTTTTTTTCATCATACTTACAATCATTATTGTATGTTTCAATAGATAGCTCTATTCTGCTTACATATCTTTTTAATTTATCATCAGATAATTCAATTTTAGTATCATAATTTTGATTAATTATAAATTTATAACCTAAAAATGTTAATTTTTGTTGTTTTGATAAAGGTTTTTCCAGTAGTTCATAAGGAAATGTTTTTGATGGTGTACCATCACTTCCATCTTTAATTTCTAACTGATGATTATTTATTATTTCTTTTATTTCACTTTGATAGTCTCTTCTTTGGCTTTTAGTTTTTGGTGAAAATATTACAATAATATCATCAACATATCTGGCATAATAGATAATATCTGGCAAAGATTTTATTTGACTATCAATGTCCCTCATATACAATTCAGACAGATAGGCACTTACACCAAGCCCTCTAGGGATTCCTTTCTTTGGTGCCATTTCAGTAACATCTTTAATTCTTTCAAATTCAAAGAACAATCTTTTTAAAAGTTTTTTTGAGAGAGGAGATAGTAAAGTATTATTTTCAATTTTTTCAAAAAGCTTACCTTGAGGGATTGATTCATAAAATTTTTTAACATCAGTTCTTATAATCACTTTTGGAAAACCATCAGAAATTAAATTATAGACTTGTTTAATTATTTTATTTCTATCAGCTTGAATAACATTAAATGTTTTATTTAAATTTCTTTGAAGTTGTTTAATTGAAAAAAAAGAAACTCCATCTTTATTTGTTGTATATATTTTATTTTGTTTATCATATTTAATATCAAAAACAAATGGGCTTTCTTCATCATTAACAATATCAGAATATTCAGAAAACAAGTTGTTTCTAATCTCTTCTTTTGCTTTATTAATATCATCAAATCTTTTTGCAAATCCCTCTAATTCTTCCTGTGAAAGTTTATTATCAGCTTTAGAGTTTTTTAGAGTAATTTTTTCATCTAAAACCACTTTGAACTCATCATGCTTGTCAAAATAAGCTTGATTTAAATGCCTTTTCTTTATAATACCTTTCCTGTTTTCTTTTAAGAAAATTAGATTAAAATTTGAATTTGAAAATGACTGGTCTAACATTTGCTTTTTGAATTAAATTGCCCAAACAATTACTTTTAATTGAATCATATGATTTAGATGCTTACTAATTTTTATATATTCAATTATTTATTGTGGATATAATTTGTTTAAAATTGCTTTAAATCCTCCGCCACAAAAATCTTCACAATTTGCAAGTGAAAAAAGAAAAACGGTTCTCCAGTCATTGATTCCAAAAATTCTTTTATTTGTATCATGTTGACTAATTAAAAGTTCTTTAAGCTTATCTGTATTATTATCGCCATAAGCATCTTCTATCATTGAGGCAATACTACTTAAATAAACATTGCATTCTTTTACTAATCTTCCGTTTAAATTTATTCTGCCAATTTGAAAACTTAATTGTTTGAAACGAAGTTCAGATATCCCAACTTCGTTAATTTTAAATTTAACACTTAATGCATCATCATTAATAGTAATATCAGCTAGAAGTAAAGGTGAATCAGGAAATTCATCAAAATAAACATGGGTAAATCTTTCTTCTATTTTTTCACCAGTAATAGTTCGTTTCTTATTATTACACTTATGACAAAGAGGAATTAAATTACTTACATAAACAGCTATAGCTTTATAAATTGACCTTGGTAAGTGGTGGTCTAATTCATCTGCATCTGAAATTCCGCAATAGGGACATCTTGTTACCGATAGAAGTATTCTTGATCTTAAGCTATAAAGCCTATTATTTTCTTGAGTTTCATCATATGCATTATATATAGCATCATTTGTTGCTGATTTTAAAATATCGCTTTTAAATTTATCATTTGCAACACCTTTTAAATCTTCATATTCTTTATAAATTACTTCTAATTTTTTTTCTTCTTCAAGTTCTAATTCATATTTAAAGGCTCCATTTTTATATGTTAAAGCTATTTTTAATTCCTCGAGAGCAATTTTAATATCGGGAGCTTTTACTTTTCTCATCTATAATTTAATTATTTAATTGGGATAATACGTATGCTCTAGCTTGAAAACTTAGTTGACCTCCAAATAATGCTTCAATTTTTTCTAAACCTTCTTTTGAATTTTTTGCAGTAGAACCACTAATAACACTATCTAATTCAGCATGATAATCTGTTAAATCTGAAGACAAACCAAATATATGTGATGTAATTATTCCTATATTTTCTCCAAAAGTCTGAATTTCTGGGTTCAGAACGTTAATCATATTTCCTTCTCTTCTCACTATAAAAACATGTTTACTTAATGTTTCTTGTAGTACAACAGGAGAATGAGTTGATAATATCATAAAAGAATTTTTATTGTTTAATATATATCTCATGCTTTTCATAAGAACAGCTAATAAAGGAGGGTGTAAATGAGTTTCAGGTTCATCAAATAAAATCAAACTTCTATTTTCAATATGCTTAATAATATTGGCTAATGAATGTAACACGAATTTATGCCCAGTGCTTAGTTCTGAAAAAATCTTTATTAATTCATTTTCTTGTATCGGATGAGAAATTACACGAATGAAGTGAAGGGATGACTCTTCGGAAAGAATTTGGATTACCCTTAATAACATAGTAGATTTTTCAGAGTCACTAAATATGATTTTCAGAGCTTCTATGAATTCTTTTTTTAATGAATTAATTGGTTTTAAAAAATTGTCGGCGTGTTTATCATTTAAAATATCTTCCATTCTTAACAATCCATTTTCTTCGGGAATAATTGTTTCAATAGATTTTTCAAGTTCTTTAGTAATATCTCTAACCCCACAATATATATATCTTCCAATCCCTCTTTGTATATCTTTTGAAATTTGCTCTTTTTCTTTTAACCTAATACCTGGAACTTGAAAAGCGTCAAAAGCACTGTAAGAAAGACTAATTATCCTTGGAAAACCAAGACCTTTAGGTTCAATGGTTGCTACTGCTTTTAGATAGTCTCTGTCGCTAGCTGAAGCAAAAACAATTCTTGAAATTTTAGAGAGTAACGTTGTTTTTCCTGAACCATTTTTTCCTATTATCACCGCTATTCTATTTGGTAAAAACTGATCAAATCCATCTTCATCAGGGTACTTCGGAGAATCAAAATCAAATTCTATAAAATCAGTCATTTCTTTTGTTTTGAATTTAAATTTTAAATCCTTATTGTCAGGTAAAGCATCAAATTCTCGTGAAATTAAAATTGGAGCAAGTTTAAAAATATCATCATTAAAATCAAAATGCCTCATTAATGAAATATTGAATGCTTCTACATCTCTGAATTCATCAACAATATCGGGTCTAAATATAATATCATTTATGGAACTCAATAATTGATCCTGGAGTGGCTTGTCAATATGAGCTAGTCTATCATAGTAATCCAAAGACTGACCTAAAGAACAATACTCTGAATTTAAAGTATCAAATTCGTCAGAAGAGTGTAAATATCCTTTGTTGATTTCTTGTTCTTTTTTTAATATTTTGACACCTCCTATAAGCTTTGATTCTCCATCTTCGGTATATTTTGAAGATAAGTGAAGATGGAAATAAGTATAATATGAATAATCATTCCAATTATCCTCTTCAAGATAAAAAACAGAATCTTGATAATGATTTGGAATTTGATTATTAGCCCACTTTATTACTTTTATAAACATAATTCATTATTTTAATTACTTATTTTCAGCTCTATTTGCAAAAATATTTCTGTTTTTTTAGTATTTCTCTAAATAAACAAATAATCTATAGACGAAACAATACGTATTTATACCTAATTTTTAATTCAATCCATATATCCTTTAAAATCTCTTTTTTGCTCATTTTCTATGTCTTTTTTTAACCATATAATCTTTTGTTCTAAATATTTTATATGATTTACATAGTCTAAAATATTAGGCATAGTTTTAATCATTGAAGAAATCTCATTGCAAAAATCAATTTCTTTTTGAATATAGGGAACTCTACTACCAACAGTAACTTCAGATTTCTCTAACCAGATATCGTTGAACCTTTCAAAATCTTTATTTAAAAGCAAAAATTGCTTTAAAAAATTAATAAATTTATCTTGAAATCTATATAGCAAAACATTCATCATCATAATAGTTCTTTGGTTATCCTTAAAACAAGTGTTAATGAAATCAGCTATATATTCATAAACTTTTGAGAGAATTTCATCATTGTTTTTATCAAAAGTAAAGAGAACAGCTGAGGGATGTTCCATATTAGAATAGATGGGTGCTTTCTTTATGATAATATCTAAAGCTTTATCAACTATTTCCTTATAATTTGGTAAAGACCAAATGCAGTCGAGTTTAAAATGTTCGAATCGAAATGACAAATAGTCCATATCTACAACCTTTTGTTCTAGATATTCAATAAAGAAATTGCTGTCTAAATTCATTACCGCTTCAAGCTCTTTTCCATCATAATCAAAATGATTATCACTCTTTTTTAATAATATGAAAGCTAGTTTGAGTAAGTGCACATGATTTGAAAAATAGATAGCGGAATCTCTACAAAAATGATGTCCTAGACCATATCTTTGTATTACTGGTTTGTGTAGTATAATTTCAGTCAAATAAGAAATTATATTATGCTGCTTAATTCCATTTTCACGACTAGACTTTTTGTAATTATTGAATTCAGAATCAAATTTTAAATAGTCTGTCAATCTGTGTATGAATAATTGATCATTGCTTTTAAAAGTTTGAATTAAAAGTTTTAAAAATTTTATATTTATCTGATTTTCTGGAAGACATTCTAAAAGCGTAATAATACAGGAAGTTTTGTCTCGAAAATCAGATTTATCAATCAACGTTAGCAATTCTTTACCACTTAGAATGTTATTATTTATAATAAAATAGATAATCCGTGGCTGAAACTGGAATGAAAACTTATTGTTGAAAGTAAGAGTTAGTGCTTTCTTTATTTCGTTTTTTCCTTTACTAGCAATTCCGATAAAAATTTCTGATAATCCACCTTCTATTTCCCAAGTATCTCTCCCTTGTTGTTGGAAAAACAATGAGTTTATTGAATAAAGTAAGGACTCAATTTCATTCCATGGTTTAGGTTTAATGTAGTCCTGAATTTTTTGACGCTTTTCCTCTTCTCTTTCTTGCCAAGACTTTCCGTTTTTATCTTCAAGGACATCTGTTTTTAACAATTTTGAGAGATTGATAATATCTGAATTGATAAATTGATTCCATTTGTCAGGAATTGTATTTTCCAATCCCACAATTTTTTTCGACAATCGGTTTACAAATTTGCAATGAGAGTATTGTTCTGGAGAGAGTTTGTCTGAAATTAATCTTTCATAAATTGGGAATTCATCAATATAGATTTGTTTATCAATCTTCCCTCCAGGGAGAACAATTTTATTTAATATTTTTTCTGTCTGCTCTCTATCGTGCTCAAATAGAATATATAAACCATCGAATATTTTTGCCCTTAATTCTACTAACTGTGGAGAATAATATAGATTAAAATTTACTATATTAATAGAAATACCTTTTGAACCAAATTCTGTGAAATGCCATCCTAATAAAGTTTCTCCAATATTTAAAAAAGTGCCATTTGCAATTTCTTTGTGTAGAGAGGAGCGATTTTCAGTTGACAATATGTCTAAGATAATATTTTGTCTTTCGTATCCATTGTGTAGGTCTTCAACTTTGTAACTGACATGGTCATGTACAAATTTTAAAAATTCAGGTAACCTCTGAGGTTGTTTTGCAACCAATTCAATAGATAACTCAATCGCTGGTTTTAAAAGTTCATTCGGATGATTCCAAAAGTTAATTAATAAATCAAAATATTTAGAAGCCTTTGTATGGTCATTGTGTACATAAGAAAATTTAAGTTCTTCAGATATGCATTCTGTGGTCAATCCATCAATCCATTTTTTCAAGTAAAGCAAAGTGTCGTAACCTTTATAAAACCAAAACAAAGTATAAAAGGAATATAGCTTTTCATTAGTTTCTTCACTAGAAATAATGTTTTGCAAATGAGGCATTACAAGGTCTTTAATATGATGATAACCAAAAGTATTATTCACATCTACTAATGTATTTTTAATTCTTGATGGATATTTTTCAATGAAAGTAGAAATCCAATCTGAATATATTATGCTTGCTGAGTTATTATCAATAAAACATTTGTAAAAAGCATAAGTAGCGAGTACCTGATCAGAAATTTTTACTATTTCATTGGAGTGTACATCCAATACCTCATGTCTATGCAACTCAAGGATGATAACCCATAGTTCATTCCAATCAATATCAAAGTTATTTTTTAATGTTGTTTTGAGATCAGTATTATTTCTGTCTAAAGAACCAAAAAAGGAAACTATAGCAAGAGTTTTAAATACAATTGGTCTTGTAAATACGTCAATTTCATCTGCTATTTTTTCAAAATACTTTTCATACAACAATATTGGACTATTCAAATAATTAGTTTCAGAATCTGGAGTTACTGAATATGTTGCCATTAGTGCAACCCTCGCATTACCTTTGGACAGTTCAACTATTTTCTTTCTTATATCATAGTAATGCTGAAGATTTGGCAAAGTTGTGACAATTATTTTTTCAATATCTTCATCTTTTAATTTTTCAATTGTAACTTCCTTATAAACAAAGTCTTTTAATTGCTGAGAAACCAAATGCTTAACATAATCTCTTGAAGTGATTACGACTTTGAGTTTGTTGGCTTTAGGCTTCTGAATAAAATTTAGTAAATAAATTAAGTTTTGCACAGATTTATTCGCATCATCAAAAAGAATAATGTAATCCTTTCCGTTTTGAAATAAATGCACAAAGTCATCCCAAAGAGGTACCGCTGAACTTTGAATGACTATTGGGATGTAATTTTCTTTGGAATCCTCTAAGATTTTTACTGCTAATTTGGATTTACCAACTCCAGCTGGACCTGATAATAATAGAATATCAACATTCTCGATGTGTTCAAGGGATTCTTTAAGTTCATTTTCTCTTACAACAAAATCATTTGTTAAAGAAGGCTGCAACCCTTTAGTCGTCTTAACTAAGAAATCAGGTAGATTATATATTTCTCCTTTAATAATTTCAACTCCTAGATATTGCTCCGATAAACCAGGAAAATCATAGATATGCATGGGTAAATTTTGTATATCTAAAACTTCTAGGTCAGTTTCGGAATTATATTCTTTAACTTTCTTTTTCAATCTACTATACTCATCAGCATCAATTTTATCAGTACACGCCAATATTACTTTTTTAACATCTTCTTTTTTTATACTAGTTTTTACTTCATCAAAGCAATGCTCAATATCTTTTTCTAATTTACCGATAAATGTCTTAACTCCGTCAAGCTTGTCTTTTGTCGTACATTCTACAAAAACATATTTGTCACCTTCTACAAAAAATGAATCAGGTGCACCTTTACTTGTTTTCTCCTTTGCAACAACAGCCCCTGGCGCTCCAATAAACGTATACCCTTGTATGTGTAATAAGTGATTTATAAGATCTTGGAAACGTGCTTGATTAATAGCAGTTAAGGCAGATTCAATTTGTTTTATAAAATTCATGGCAACAACATTAATAGTGTTTTTAAAAACTTTTAAATTAGTCAATTTCTTACAACTAAAATTTTTTTTCTAAAAAAATTCAAAAGCTCAATCCACCCTATATAAACCCACCCTCAGTCATTTCAAAATCAACCACCCCCGACCAATTCATATCAAGGTATATTTTTGCACCAGGAATAAAATAGTGCTAAAAAATTCACTGCTTCAAACCTGAAATCTATTGTTTTGAAAATTGATTGTTAAAGTTGCAGTTCATTTTGAAATGAATACTTTAAAAAATAACCAAACAAATTTGTTTCTGGTGAATTTTTATGATTGTAATTCTGCTCAAGTATTGAATATGATATTTCAGTTTCTGAAAATTTAATTACAACCACCACCCTAAAAACCCCCACTCATTTAGAGCAATGATAATCATTGCGCCAAAAATTATGCACTCAATACTCAAGGTGATAGCTGAGTTAGCGGTAATATCATTTGGTAAATCTCAATTCAAAAACTCAAAAAAATGGTAACAATTATCAACTTTAAAGAAAGACAAACTGAGGATGGAAAAATATTCTTTGTTTTAGAAGCTCAAGGTGGTATCGAAATGATACAAAGCAAAGCAACGGGCAACTTTTATGCCACTACTAAAAAAGCATTTATTCTGGCAACATTTGATGAAGTAACATGCAAAGCCCTTATCGGAACTCAAATGCAAGGAGAAATTACTAAAGAAGAATGCGATCCTTATGAATATATCAATAAGGACACTGGAGAGGTTATTATGCTGTCGCATAGATATGTTTATGCCCAAGAAACAACAGATAGCAAAAGACCATACGAACTATCTCACGAGAATTTCAAACCAGCCTTTGAAAACTTCTCGAAGAATAATAAGCAAGAATTAAAACATGCTTAACAAATTAAGAATTAACCTATTCTATATTATAATTGAATATAGAATAGGTTTTTAAATATATCATTATTATGAAAGTAGCCGAAATTAAAGTTTCCTATTCTACCAATCAGACAGATAAAATTAAACTGACAAATTGTAAAGAAACTTTTGAGTTTATTTTATCCAAATGGAATTTGGACATCATTGAATTTCAAGAAGAGTGTAAAATTATTTTAGTCAATAGATCAAATTGTGTATTAGGCATCTATCAACTTTCAAAAGGAGGGATTTCAGGAACAGTAGTAGATATTAGAATTATTTTAAGTGTTGCTCTAAAATGTAATGCCTCTGGTATTATTTTAGTACATAATCATCCAAGTGGAAATATGAAACCAAGTGAAACTGATATTAAAATCACTAGAAAATTAAAAGATGCATGTGAGTTGTTAGATATTAGTTTAATAGATCATGTTATTATTTCTAAGTACAATTACTTTAGTTTCACAGAAGATAATCTACTATAACCTTTCTAATTTCTGGTGTTTTAAAACATCTAAGAATGTGACTGTGCCTAATATTGGCTATTTGGAGTTTCTTTCCAATAACTAATTTAAACATAGATTATTATTAATAGCGAAAACTTTATTCTTGAAGAGGTTTGAAGTTTAATAATTCCGAGGCATCAACGTTAAGTTTTAATGAAATCGAGTACAAGACAAATGCAGATGGATTTATATTTCCAGCTTCAATTCTATTCATATTTGACCTTTCAAACTCACACAAGTTGGCTAATTCAGTTTGAGATAAATTTCTTTCTTCTCTTAACTGTCTTATTCTTTTACCAACCAATATTTGAAATTCCTTTTTAGTCAAAACTCTTGAAAAATTACTCTTCAAAAGTTGTACTATTAATTAATTTTACTGTTATCGGATTGGTTAACAATGTATATTTGTAAAACAAAAATGTTCAATTGAATTAATCTATTTAAAGTATGAAATACAATATTTTTTTAAAGTTAGTTTTTATAACTATCTTTTTTATGGGCAGTAATGTTTATTCACAAGTGTTTTTTGTAGATAAAACAGAAGTTTTGACAGACAAGGATGCTAATAGATGGAGTCCAACAACAGAAAATGTTTTTTTAGAAGCAATTAATTTTATTCCGGGTGGAAGCATTGAAATAACATTTTTAGGCGGAGAAAACATTCTAATTTACAAATCAGAAATAACCATAAGAAAGGATGAAAAAGGCTATACGGTTTATAAATTCTCACCACCATTTAAAAGAGGTACAGAATCTGAAATAGAAGTATTCGTAATCGACCATAAACCAGCATTTGCGTTAGGTTATGTTGTCGGTTGGCACGTTTCAAATCCTCAAATCATGGATTTTTACAAACTTATATTTAAACAAACAGGACTATAAATTAAACTAAAAATATGACCAAAATAATATTCCTAATATTCATAATCCCTATTTTATTACTTGTAACAATTTTGTTATCATTGGTATTAGGAAGTGCTGTACGATATATGAATGAAGGCTCAAGTTTTAAAAGCCCAATGGATAGTAACAAACCAATAGGGTTAATGTTTAAAAACAAAGAATTCTATAAAACTTTTATAACCGGATTTTTTGTGTTTTTTTCATTACTAACAATTGCAAAATATTTAAGGGAATGGTAGAGAAAATAAAGCTCTCATATCAAGAATTAATATCATTAAGAAAAAACTCATTTTATACTTTTCCCGTATTGAATTGGTGGTTACTAAAATATGATGATTTATACAAATCATTGAAAAACTCTCAAGAAACTATATGCAGAAGTTGCGAAGCATTAGAAAAACAAAATTTACCTTATGATTGTTTACTTTCTCCCAGTTATTGTGTAAAAACCAAAATGGAGAATATATTTATAAAACATTATGAGAATTTAGACTATTTTACTCAACTTCATAAGTATGAAAAAATGTGTTTAAGTGCGATTGAGGTATATTATATAACACCAGAAGGAAATAATAATATAAGGCAATGGTTAATTCATAACTATGAACTTTGGAAAGAAAACGTTTTTGAGTTTGGAGTATTTCATTTAGATACTGATGGTGGATTGATTGAACTGATGAAGTTCGATAATCCAAATTTCTCAAACCTTGATTTTACAATTTTGGTAGAAAGAAGAAATTTTAAAAGTATAGAGGAATTTCTAAAAATATATTCAACTTACTTTTTTGAAAAGAAATTATATCCTGAAAAATTAAAATTTACAGAATGCTAAAATTACATGTTTTGCAACTTTTACATCCTTACATAAATAATAATTACTTTTGAAACTCTCTGAAACATACCTGAAACATTTTATTTATAATCTGAAACGATATGCAAATAAATGAAAACTAAAAAACAATTAGTTCTTTGTTATTCAACCAAATACAACAAAAAGTAAACAAAAGAAAATTAAAAATAACAGTCTGTTAATCAGAGGGTCCTTGGTTCGAGCCCAAGAGGGGGAGCGTTAAAAGCCTGACAGCAATGTCAGGCTTTTTTTATGGCGTAAATTTAATTCTAGTTTCTGCTTATATTTGCGTACAAACACAACGGTAATGAAGCAATACATCCTTCCGCATGACATTATGGAAAAAGGCCAAACCGGCCAGGATGTCTATGCCTTTGATTATTTAGTCAATACTCCAAGTACGAAAAACCAGATCGCGCTGACCCAAAATGTTTTCAGTTTTTTATTGGAAGGCAGTAAGGAATTGGTCCATTTCGATAAAAAGGCAAAAATTGAAAAGCAACAGTTTTTATTGATAAAAGCGGGCCGGTGCCTGATGACCGAAAATGTATCGGAAGACAGAAACTACAGAAGCCTGCTGTTTTTCTTCGATAATGAAATCCTATTGAACTTTATCGAGAAGAACAAAATCCAACTCAAGACAAGCTCACAAAACAGCCCTTTCTTTGTTTTCGATTACGATCATTACATCCGGCATTTTGTAGAAAGCCTGATTCAGGTCACCCGGATGCCTTCTGCTTTCAAAAATCAATTCCTGCAAACCAAAACCGATGAATTATTGTTGTACCTGGTCCACAAGAACGGAACAGGTTTCCTTTCGGAATTCCTGCATACACCTGCTGATGCTTCTGCCCATTTTACGAGCGTCATTGAAAACAACCTTTATAACAATTTAAGTGTTGCAGAACTGGCTTTTCTTTGTCATGCAAGTGTTTCCTCTTTCAAACGGAAATTTGAAAAAACATACGGTCAAAGCCCGATAAAATGGTTCCAGGAAAAACGATTGGAACACGCTTCCTTTCTTATGGAACACAAAAAACTCCGTCCCAGCGATGTTTATGGCGAAATGGGGTACGAAAGCCTGTCTTCTTTCATACAGGCATACAAGAAAAAATTCGGCACAACGCCCAAACAGCATTTTATATGATTTTGGACGTTTGCAAACACTTTTAGGGCTTCTCAAACTACCCCGGGGCTGTAAAGCCATTTTACCTTTGCATTGAATTATTTAATTGTAAAACATCATGCAAAAAATCAGCTTTTTTATCAGTTGCCTTGTAATAGCGACAACCGCCCTGGCACAAAAAACATTTACATTATCCAGTAAAGATGTTGGCGGACAGGCAACCGTAACGGAAGAATTCAATGGCTTCGGTTGTACCGGAAAAAACCAATCGCCACAGCTCTCCTGGAGCAATGCGCCCGACGGTGCAAAAAGTTATGCGGTCACGATTTATGATCCCGATGCGCCAACAGGAAGCGGATGGTGGCACTGGGTGGTATTTGACATTCCGGGGAATATCCATGAATTAGTAGCCAATGCCGGGAATCCTGCCAGCAATCTTGCGCCAAAAGGAGCTATCCAATCGGTTACGAATTATGGTGTAACGGGTTATGGCGGCCCTTGTCCTCCGCAAAAACACGGTTTGCACCAATATATTGTTACGGTATATGCCCTTAAAACAGAGAAATTAGGACTTGATGCTGCTGCCAATCCGGCAATTGTGGGTTATTATTTATGGAACAATACCATCGCGAAAGCCAGTTTGGTTTTTTACTACCAACGTTAAACTATTATTCGGGAAGTATGATAAAAGCCTTGCAGTTTTAACCTGTAGGGCTTTCTCACCTCGCAACGGCCGTAAACTGCCTTTCTTCCTTGTCAAATTCTCCTTTTATGCCCAGCAGCAAGTTTTCCTTGGATACTATTCCTGAATTTTCTTCCAGTGCCAAAAGAGAGGCATGCATGATGGCGGAAACGATCTGGGCTCCCGTTAGTTCATAATAAGTGGCGAGCTCTTCTAATTGCCCGACCGGTAGTGATAGGTGTTTCGGCATGGCGTTTGTCCATAATTTCAGGCGTTCTTCTATGGTAGGTTTTGAAAATTTGACAATCGAATTAAACCTTCTCAGGAAAGCATCGTCAATATTGTTCTTGAAATTAGAGGTCAAAATGACCAATCCGTTGAACTGTTCCACCCTTTGCAGCAGGTAACTCACTTCCTGGTTGGCATACCGGTCATTTGACGATTTTGTAGTGGTTCGTTTGCCAAAAAGCGCATCGGCTTCATCAAAGAGGAGAATCCAGTTTTTGTGCTCGGCCTGATTGAATATTTTTTCCAGGTTCTGTTCGGTTTCCCCGATGTATTTTGAAACTACCTGAGACAAATCGATCCTAAATACCGGTCGGTTGAATTCCTTTCCGACAAGGGCCGCAGTAAGGGTTTTCCCAGTACCGGAAGGGCCATAAAACAAGGTCCTGAAACCGGGAAGGATGTGCTTGTCCATGCCCCAGTCCTTCAGCAATGCCTGGTGGTGTTTTATCCAGAGCTTGATTTGGTTAATTTGAGTGCGAACGGTTTCATTGACTACCAAGTCATCCCATTCCATTAGCGTATTGACTTCTTTTGCCGGGAAATTGCTTCCGAATTTCGGTTTGAGCCTTTCTCCGTAACAAAGCAGATGGACAATTTCTTTGGGAAGTTTCAGTTTGCCGCTCATCATGGGTTCGCCTTCTTTCACTTCTTCCAAAAACAAAATATTTTCCTTCGAAAACCAATGCTCTGGAGAAAACAACTGCTGTGTTTCGAGACGGCCGTCCAGGTCTTCTTTGGCCAACACATGGAGTATGGTTTCCCCGGTGGGCTGCATTCCGCGGTGGTTGCCTTCCCTGACGCCGCCAAATTCAGGGATATCCCCTCCTTCAGGGTGCAGCTCTTTGATAATCTCATCAAAAAAATTAGGAAAGACGTGCGGTGCCAAGGCGATCAGTAAAATAACCGCTTCCTCGTGCGTGGTACTCCGCTCCAACGCTTGCTCAAAAGAATTTTGGAAATCAAAAATTTCAGTAGCTTTTTTATCCGAAAGCTGGGAAAGGATGTATTTTTTAAGTGCTTTAAAAGGCATATTGGATTGGATTTGCTTTTTTAGGCCTTCCGCAAAAGAGCCTATTGGTAAATGTAATCAAAAACTTTGAATGTCAGCCGCCTAGCTTTTGAGTTTGACCACAGGTGGCAATTCATTTTTGATAGAATCGCTGATTTCAGTAAAACTGTCATCTACGACAACTTTTCCGTTTTTAATCATCAATTTCTTAAGGGTGAATTTCAGGGTTGTAGGCACCACTCCTCTTGTTTCTTCAATTTCTTTAACCTGTTTCTCCCGCGCTTTAAGATTAGGAAGGTTTCGTTTTGGATGGTCTCCGTACAAGGCTTCCACACTATAGCTTATAATGCTGCTCTTGGTTTTGGTATCGCTTTCCGATTTTTTGCCGGTTACGATTTTCTTGGCGTCCCTTTCAACATTTTTCAAATGCTCTTTGTTGGAATCTTTAGACAGCGGAGTCAAATTGGTATTGTTTACCACTCCTCCTACTTTTGCATTCAAAAGGTGTCCCCTCACATAATAATAAACGGAATTGTTCCCTTTGTTCTGGCTGACGATATCCCACTCGGTGGTTAGCCCGCCGCCATCGTGCTGTTCTCCCACTTCCTGGCCTTCAACATAATTTGCCGAAAGCTGCTTGGCATTTACTTTTTTACCCAAGCCTTTAGGATTGGTCGGTTCCCATTCTACGATACTTGGAACGTCTTTTTCCGAAGTTCCCGTTTCCCCGTATTTTGAAATGACATCAGCGATATTGTTCATATGGACAATCAGGTTGTCGCCCCATTTTTTCCTGTCTTTTTCATCGGTTTTTTCGTATTTGCCCAATTCACCATCAACCACTTTACCGGCTTTCTTCGCTGTGGCCTGAGGTGTCGATTCCCCGTATTTGTCAGACACGCCCCTTCCTCTTGCGTATTTGTCTTCAAAAGTAACATCCTTGATAAAATCGGTATATTTCTGAGGAGTGGACTGTACGTAAAATTCGGGAACGCCACCTTTGTCTTCAAAGAGCAATGTATGGGTTTCAGTACCCATGGTAAAGCGCTTTTTGAACCCTAAAAAAATCAAGAGTTTGTCTCCGTATTTTTTGGCGGTATCTTTTGCTTTTTTCTTCTTTTCGTCAACCCAGGCTTTTCCTTTTTCGACCGCTTTCATAGACTTGTCAATAAGTTTTGTCAAGCCGATTTTAGTGATTACTTCCTTGATTTTCTTGGCTATTTTGTTTAAGATCTGATCAATTTTAGGGCGGATTTTCTGCTGGATGAATTTCTGTACTTTCCCGACAATGCCGTTGAGTCCCAATACCGCTGCCAGGAAACTGATGGCCAGGCTCAAAAAGCCGCTGAATACATTTTCGACTTTTTCGGCAGCTCCCGCCAGGTCTTTCCGGATGATATTTCCAAAGGATTCGATAATCCCGTCAATGATTTTCAGGATCTGGGCCGCTTTCTGGAATAGTGTAACGACGAATTTTATAAGCAATTGGGCCGCCCTGATGAACCCCGCTCCCGGTATGAGTAGCGAGAGCAAAAACTCAATGGCTTTCATCGTAATGGTTTCCACGACAAAGGTTTTGACATTCTCGATGAGCATTTCCTTCAAATCGCTGAATTCTTCTTTGATAAATTCCCAAAGCCCCGCCAGTCCTTTTTCATTCAGGATCTTGAACATGTTCAGGATGTTGTTCCCGGCCGCAAGCCCTGCATCGACACCTTTTTCGATAAACTCGAACCTTTCTTTCCCGATAATGTCAATGACCAGGTTTTTAATTTTCTTGATACTGATCCCCAATATCTGGAGGACCAGGCTGGTAATGCCTTCGAGGTTGAGTTCTTTTGGCAATTCTATTTCCGAGCCTGCCATAGATCCGGTAAGCCACTCCAGGACTCCTTTGACCAGGTGTTTGTCTATATTGTTTTTGAAATTGGTGAAACCCATCCCTACCCCATCGCTAAGGTTGCCAAAGAACGTGATCGGGTCGTCAATAATCTGTTCGGCATATTTGGCTGCTTTCCTGGCAATGGATTGTATGGCGTTTTTGAGTTCGATTATAGTATTGATGACCGCTTTTACGGCATCGATCGCCCTATCGAGCCAGCTTTTGTTTTCTTCCTTGGCTTTTTCAAAACGGGCATCCAATTCGTCTAATGCGGCACTGAATTTCTCGGTAACCTTATCAATTACGGCGCCTTCTTTGCTTTCTACCGAATTTTCCAATTCTTCGAATTTCGTATTCGATTCATCGTATATGTCACCGGCGATTTTTTTAGTTTCGTCAGATTGGCTTTTCCAGAATTTGTCCACTTTCCCTTTACCCAGCTTAATGGCATTATTGGCAGCATTGAGGTATAAATCTACCGTGTTGACCAAATCATCGATGGGTTTTTGCATGTGTTCGATAAACTCCTTTTTGGCAATATCAAAAATCTGTACTTCGCTCAACAGGTCATCTCCCGTAAGTGCAGCCCCGACATTATTTAAAAAACCGGTATTCTCATCCAGCAGCTTAGCCACTCTCCTGGAAAATGTATCCAGATTCATGGTCAGGCTCAAGCCGAAAATCTGCTCTATATAAAAATCAATCGCACCAAAATAAGACAGCACATTACTGTTGGTTTCGTTGTAAATCGCATCGAGTTCCCGGCTTACATCGTTCCTGATCTTGTTTTCTTCGGCACTTTTTGTTTTTTGGTTGTCAAACCTTCCTCCGTTAATGGTTGTATTGGTTTGCAACATCCCATTGTAGCTCCCGTTGATGGCATTGGTATTGCTGGCCCTGGTATTGGCAATGGTTTTGGCTTCGTTTTTCCGGTTCTGGTCCGTAAGTTCCTGGGCTTTTGCCTGTGAATCCTGCTTTTGCTGGTCGGCCTGGATAAAAGAAGGCTCATTGCTGTTTTGCAGTTTGTTCTGGGAAAGGTTGTTTTGCCCATACTGGTCGTCCAGTACTTTTGTTTCGGTGGTAAAATCGGTTTCTTCCGCAGGCTTTTTTGTAGGGGCGAGTGTTCCTTTTTGAGTGGTAAGCGTTTTGGCTTCCGGCGCTTCTTTTATAAGTCCTTTCGGTTCGTTGGCGGTTACCTCATCTTCCGGGGTTTCCGGTACAGCCGGCGGTTTGAGCGTACTATTCTCTACTTTTCCGCCTGCCGTGGATTTTTCTTCTTCCAAAGATTTCCCGATGTCTTCCGTAACCGTATCATCAACTCCGTTGTTCTTTATCTTTTTCGCATCCTCTTTGCTTTTTATCGTATCGTTGATCTGTTCCTGAAGCTTCTTTTTGAAATTCTTTTTGTCAAATTTTTTAGAATCCTTGGTTTGGGAATCCATCACATCTACCTGGCTCCTGTTGGCCACTACCTTGTTGGTTTTTTCAGAGGGCAGGATGGCGGCGCCCTGGGCTTCTTTTAATACGGTATCGGATTCTTTGTGTTTTTGGTATTTTACGGCCGTTGTTTTGATTTCGGCAACCGGTTTTTTTAACGACTGCGCGGCTTTCTTATCAGACTCTTTTTTCTCTTTGGCTCCTTTTTTAGGCTTTTTGTTTAAGACAAGAGGAGTTGTAGCCCTTTTTTGGGCTTTATTGAGTTTGACATCCAATTTTTTCTTAGCCCCGAAAAAAGGCTTTTTCGAAGTAAGGGATGGTTTTTTAGAGATTGGTTCCGCTTTCATGTTACCGGTTTGATTTTAATACGCAGTTAATTCCAGTGACAGGTTAGGTAATTTTCCATCCAAGGGGTTTTTACCATTCCTATTCCCCACGGAAGTTGTGCCAGCAATACATCGAATCCTTTTTCCTCGACCCATAGCTCATAGGTATTCCCCATTTGAATGTCCAGTTTTCCTTCTCTTTGCAGGAATGTTTGCTGCAAGGCTTCTTTGGAAGAACCGCTCATTACTGTCCAATGTTCTAAAACAGCTTCAAGCAGGCTATGGCATTTTTCTTTTTCCTTTTTCTTTATTTTCAATTGAACATTTACAGTGTCTTCCAATGCCAATCCGCAAAGCACCTTATTCAATAGCAGTTCGTTTTCCTGTATTTTTTCTTCTCCCGTTATTAAATATTGTGTCAGCAGGATGGCTTTATGTTGGTGCATTTCCGTTTTCCAGATTTCATTTTCACACAAGCCCAGCTGTTCAAACAATGTTTTCAGGAAAGGGTGCAGCAGGACCAGCCCGGCATTGCTGATGTATTGCAATTCTAAAGGTTGCAACTCTTTTACAGGTTCGAATCCCGGCGCTTTCCGAAATGCCGATGCATGATTTTCATCTGTAGCACTTTGGACAAACGCTTTAAAAAACAAAGCCATTTCGCTGTCGCCTTTGTTTTCTGTTATTATTTGGGCCATTTCCTTAAAAAACAACACCGATTCCGCTGCGGAAACCTGCCAGTATCTTTCGGAAAGTTTTAGGAATTCCTTGTAGAAAACTTCTCCTGAAGATCTTTTGCGGTACAGGTATTCCGTCCATTGGACCAATTCTATCCATTGCACCTCCAGGATTTTATCGCCTTGCATCCTTTTGCGCAACGGGCTGATTGTTGGTATTTTTTCATCCATTGCAACCCGGAAAACTGCTGTTAAAGGAAAACCGGCAAGCTGTGCCGTTATTTTCGCTTTAAAAAGGACCGGTACCGAAAAAATCCATCGCGCGATACAGGTAAAATCTGCTTCGAAAAACTCCAGTAGTTTTTTAAGGAAAACAGGCGTTATTTCTATTGCAGCCGTAAGGACATTCAAGTCTTTGGAAAGTGTATTCTCTAACAATACACCGGTTTTCAGGAAATGAAAGAACAAAAACCCGGCGTGTTCCCCTTTCGGGAGAAAAGCTCCTGATGCCATTTCCGCATCGTTGTGCAATGCCCTGATGACAGGATTGTTGTCTTTTAAATAGGCTTCTATCTGTTGCAATGACTTTTGGACCAGCTCTGTTTTCCAGTTCTCTTTGAAGATTTTCGGCAATTGAAGTTCCAATACATCAATGCTCCAAATATGGTTGGGATGTGTGTATTGGTCTAACAAATCATCGAGTTTAGGATAGAATTCTTTCTCCAGCAAATCAGCCAACTGGCGTTGTATTTCTTTCCCAAAAGCTTGAGAAGAACATTGGATGTCGAATGTATGTTGCTGGAGTAAATGCATTTGTTATGGATTATGAGAATGTTGGGCAGTGCACGGCTATAGATGTAAAAATCTGGTCACCGGCAAACAGGTTGTCATTCATTTCCTGGCCATCTATTTTGATAGAGAAATTCTTATCCGTTATCGAGAAACTTAAGTTTCCTGTCCTGAATCTTTTTCCGTTTGTTGGTGCCGATGCGACTCCTTTTATCTTTACCAGGAAGTCCATCTGGCTGCTTTGCGCCGCGTCCAGGATTGAATCCAAGGCTTTTACAATTAACGTGTTGTTGTTCAGGAATTTCAGGTCATTCACATTGCTTTCCTTGATCAGGATTTTGAAGGTAATGTTAACGAAGGAATCCGTAATCCCACGGATGGAAAAATTCAATTCCGCTCCCCGGCTGTCGATTAAAGGGACTTTGCTGGCAAAATCAAATTTTGAAGTGCCGCCGCCGGTAGGGCCCTGGTCGTTCAGTTCGATACAATCTAAAATGTCCCTAAGGATCGCATTGGTATCTATTGCTTTGATATTCCCGTTGGTAATAATCTTATTGTTGATTACCTGAATGATTTCTGCTTTTGTTTTTGCTGCCATGATATCTTTTTTTATTATTTAGTACTAAAATCACTTGAATTGAAATCGGGTGCGTTAAAATCGTGCGGATTGGAACTTCCAAGCACTTCCACGACAATAACCTGCATGCTTTGGCACACTTCTCCCAATTGCTGTATGCTGGCCGTATAGGACATATTCCCTTCACTGGCCGGATACATGTGGGAAATATTGGCCTCGTGGGTTGTTACTTTATCTGATCCGTCGCCAAAATTAATTTCGTACTCATGGGAATCTCCCGCTACCAGGTTGGTGAAATTAATCTTGGTTGGCATAGTGGCATCTATCAGCGCACGCCATTTTAAGGTGGCCGGTGTCGAAATTTCAAACTCAACCGTATTACTCAGCTCTTCTTCCACCTCATATTGCAACGTGTATATTTTTGGTGTCTGGATGGAAGCATGGTGCGGATGCAGGTAATATTTGTCGCCCGATTGAGTTATGGCATCTTTTCCTGTTCCTGTAAATGTCCCGCCGGATTTCCCTTTGATGATGATTTCATATTCTCCTTCAACATCATTATTGCAGAATTTAAGCGGATCCAACGAAATGGACAACGGCTCTTTGACCTCAATCTTGACTTCAATCGTATTGCCATCGCCACAGCATAAATACGGCAGGAAGAAATCGGCAATAATCATTTGCTGGAAAGGCACCTGAGGCGCGGCACTGACTTCAAACTGCAGGACATCCTTCAGGTTTTCAAGGATATAACCGCTCATTTCAGCTGTGTAATGGGCATCCATATTATACATGGCCAGTTCCAGCAGGTCATTTTTGATATTATCGGCCTCATCCTTGCATTTATTGGCAGCATTAAGTGCCGGTTTTCTTTTTATCTGCGATTTGTAGTCGGTAAATTTCACACTCTTGATCAAATCGTCTTTTATGCTGGTCGCAATTGGAATATTGTCCTTATATGCGGTCACGGCCGAAAGCAGGTTGGCATGGAACAATGGCGGAGCCACAGCTTTGAAGATGGACGTATCCACATACACCAGTACAAAAGTACCGCCTTTGGTTACGCCTCCTTTGTGTTCCAGTCCCGGGTGTTTTTTCAAAAATGTCGAAAAGAACAAATCCTTGTACGCCTTTTGCCAACGGATGTTCGCTTCCTCATAGATTACCGTAAACGGATCGTCTAAAAACAATTCATTGATGTCGTCAAAACGGTCTATCAGGTCTTCTGCAATGGTCGATAACGAAGGATTGAAGAGCTGGATGCACCATCTGTGGAACAGGAATACATAATTGAGCTGCTTGAATATTTCATAAAAGGATTTATAATTCGGCAGGAATTCTTTCAGGTCATTGGTCAGCAGGTTTTTCAGCTGCGCCAGTATATTTTTGAAATTATCGATATTTTGTGTGGAAATGATATTGTTATCGGCCAAAACCGTCCTTCTCAAATCCATCCATTTGATGACAAATTCCGTGATGTTATAGACTCTTTTGCGGGCCAGGTCGTAATCGGTTTCCAGATCGTCCCAGCGCCCGTCGAATTTCAGGATATCAACTTCTTTGTTCAGATAATCCACCGCATTTAACGCCGTAATCTTAAAAGGAAGGCTATAACTGTCTTTGATCAGGTTAAGGTCTTTGATCGCTTTTTTATAATTCATCCCCAAATGCCCTTCGATCCTAAAGAAATTATAAGGTTCGATGTCAAACAATAGCGGTTTCTGCACGGAGAGCTTGTTCGTATAATTAAGCATGTCGGAGCGGTAGGACAAAATCGTATCGTTTTTGCCTTTTACCGTCAGTTCCGGGTTCCATTTTTTATTCAAATCCAACACGGAATTGTAATAATACGGGATCGCTTTTTCCGATAAGGGAAGGTTGCCGTAAGAAGAAGGCGTGACTTTTATCTTGATGTTTTTTTCCACTTCGAAAGAATTCAGGATATGGGCCAGCCTTTCAAAAAGAAGCGTCAGTTTTTGTACCTTTTTTTCTTCTTTTTTAGTGGCACTCAATGTTTGAATGAATGGCGTCCTGAAAGTATTGGCATAGGCCGAATTCCCTCCTAAAACAACATGGAACGGAAACAGGTTTTCGTTAATGCAGCATAAAGTAGGATACAGTTTCTTGAAAGCGATGATCTCGTTGTAGGCTTCTACAATGTCTGAAATCCAGTCCCAAACGTATTGTATATTGACACTGGCCTTATGGATGTTGACCATTTCATCTATTTTAGCCTTGCTGTTGTCCAGGACGGCAAGATTCCCGTGCGGTGCCAAAGCTTCTTTATGGTCTTCGTACACATTGTCGATTGCATTGGAAATCGTGTTAACCTGAGCAGGATCGTATACTTTTTTGAAAGCGTCCAACACCTGTGTCCCTGTGGTAATGTTTTGGAACGGGACATTATATCTCGGGAAAGTCAATTTGGAATATAATTCCGGCTGTTGGTATTCTTTGAGCAGTCCTTTTGTGGATTCATTGATTGGGATAACCAAAGGCCTGATGTTGAATTCCATCCTTTTGCCCTTGTCGTCGCAATTTGTCGTTACACAGTTTTTCTGGTCGATTAGCGTGACTTCCAAAAGCAGAATAATGGCTTTGTCATTAAAAAACCCGCTAGGAATTGGTTTCTTATCGACTAGATTGGAATCGGCCGGCAACAATTCGGCGCAATTTTTTATCGGCTGGTACGCTGAAGCATATTTAAAAATGTTGTCTAAATACGGTTCACGGATATAATCCGGATGCAAAAACTGATCTGAAATCTCAAAATCATGGTAATGAGAAAGCGTTTGTTCTTTCCAGTTGATTTGAAAACCCAAAGACGTAACGGCTGTTCCACAGGCAATTTTCACAATGTTTTCTGACGGAAAAGAAAGTTCCAATCCGCAAACGATTCCTAATCCTGTTAAATTTTTCCGGGTGATACGGTCTTGCTCCTCCAAGTGGCTGACCACAAGGTTGAGTTCTTTTTGGCTTAAAACCTGATCTGCTTCAAAAACAGGATAAATAGAGGTATTATATGCTTCCATGATGTATTTTTATAAAGTTCCTAATGATGTATTTCCTAGCACTATAGGATTATTTGATTCGCTTAATTGACAATCGTACAGATTTCCTTCCGGATAAATCGTATTGAGTTCTTTTACTGCAACCATAAGTTCGTGCAATGTTGTTTTATAGGTTGTTTCCATGCTTTGTGTGAGTGCGTTTTCGCAAAATTTCAGTCTGTAATACCGGTAACTTTCGAGCCATGCTTTGTATTTCTTCTGGAACCCGAGCATATCTTCCGCATTTACCCAGCAAATCTTCAACAGTACATGGGCCGGTGCTTCCTGCCGGAATATTTTTTCGGCATATTTCCTGAAAATCAGGTTTTTGAATCGGGAAAGATAGCCTGGCAACACGATTGTAGCCTTGAAGGAATATGGGTCGTTGTTAGCCTCGTCATTGCATTCGTCGTTCAGGCAAACCGAGAGCAGGTCATCGTCCTTAAAAACACTGTTGTTGAACGGCCTGAGCAGAATATGTTCCAGGCAATAGAAATTCTCATAATAAACATTCAGTATTTTTATCATTTCCTGCAGATAGGCATACGCTTCTTTTTCCGAAGCGAATCTCTTATCCAGCTTGGCTATTTTTGTAGTACCGTCTACCAAATACAAATAGAAATTCGGGCCGTAATTATCAATCCTGTATAAATTCTGGTCCAGGAAATGAAGCTGTGCCCAGTCCCATTTTTGCTGTAAGTTGACTCCTGGTGCAATAATCTTAAAAAGGAAATCTTCCGTTTCGGTATTGACGGTCCATTGTGTCTGTGGTGCTTCTTCGGTGACGATATCCCGTAATGGTATCGCATTGATCCCTAATAGTTTTGCTGTCCTTCTTTCGTATCCGCCGCGATGGTCGGTGTTCCAAAAAATATTAAACTGCAATGTTTGGGCAACAATTTCAGCATTCAGGTAATCCACCCCCAAACCCCTGTTGCTGCTTATGACCGGATAACTATTGAGGAAATCCTGCTTGTCTTTAATAAGATCTTGATAATCAAATGAAAGGCCGCCCATTCCCATCGTATCGTTAGACATGCGGTACATCATAAAAACATAATCGTTGAAACTTTCCGAAAAACGGGCCATCAAATGATCCAAAACCCTGTTCCTTCTTTCGTAATACTGCGTCTTGGTTTCATATAAGGAAACATCGTCAGGCGATTCCCCATTAACTAAAGCGGATTGCAGCGAAGCGGAATACAACTCTTTAGAATAAAAATCTGCGCCGTTCAGGTCGTTTTTCTCAAGGTACATCGGGAAATAAGTCCTGTCGAGAGGTTTGGTGTCAAAAAGGTCTTTGGCGTTATAAAGCTGGCTGAAAAAATCCGCGATTATCTGTTCGTAAAAATACAGGTAACCCTTAAGTTGCTTGGCCTGGGCTTTTCTTAAATCGGTTTCCTTATCCGAAACCGGATTTTTCCCCAAACCGTAATTTACCGGGAATTCGTCCTGGATGCTGTAATATTTCTGGAATTCGAAATGGTCGCCGTTTTCGATCTCAAAATCATTTTTGGTGTTCTGCAGTTTCTTTTGGCTAAACTGTGTTTTATACATCAAGACTTTCTGTTCCACGAGCATCCATTGGTTTTCCGTAAGCAGGAAAGGGATGTTTTTCTGGAACAACAGTAATTTTGATTTTTCGGCATCAAATACCGGTTTTACTTCTCCGGAAAGTTCCAAAACCCAGCTTTTGTTCATCGCTCCGGTAATAGGTTTCCCCAAAAGGTTATAGGCGGTCATCAATAGGTTCCGCACTGATTTGATTCCTTTTATTTCCATTAAAACCGCAATGATATCGGAGGCATGGATTTCTTTGGCCAATTGCGCTTTTTCAATTTCCTCATCTTTTAAAAACCCGTGCAGCAGTTTCGGCCCCAGGAAAATGTCCTCCGAATGATAGCCTTCGTTGACCAATTGGGAAAGCGTATAAAAAGTGATTTTAGGGCTGATGACCTTATCGATGGCAATCTGGATCTGGCTCATTATTTCTATCGAATCGGCTCCGGGTTCCAGTTCGATATCGGCACAAATCCCGATGGATACTTTCTCGATGATTTCGGTACATAAATAATCTTCGGTAAGGTTCCTATTTTGGTGCAGTTTGATTTCAATAGTTGAAAAAATGTCCTGGATCTTTTCTTTTTTCTGCTCGAAGAGAGAAATGATTTCGGTCACGTTCTTTTCCGTGCTGAAATGCTGCAAAGCCACATCAATCTCGGCCGGGTCTTCTACAAAAATCCTAAAATGCAGGGAATCAGAAGGTTTGGTGTACCGGTTGACAATCAGGTATACGATATCCTGGACTTTCTTGATGCTGCTTATGGTGATCTTGGACGGTTTGTTCATTTTCCCAAACAAAGCGGCATCTGGATGTTTCCAGTCTGTAAATTGAGGAACGACTTTAAGGTTTACCCAGCGGTTTTGCGCCCAAAAGGCATATTCCAGCAACAACGTGTTCAAATCTCCCAAAACAGGGTCTTCTTCCAGTTCGATTTTAACTTTATTTAATCCCCTTAATGCTAATTTGGGTAAGATAGTCCCGTTTTTGTCGGTGTTTTTTAAACTTAATTTATCTTCTATTTTATTGATATACAAGCTGGCTTCAGCATCATTTGGCTTTCGGTAACCCGCCAAATCCAATTCCTTTTTAGTGGCCAATAGCCAGGCATTGGAAACCCCTTCGATATCAATGAGCAGTTTCCTGTAATCGGTTTCGGTTAGAGGCGCATTGGTAAAAATAGTAGCCGCTGAAAAAAACGTATTGTTTTGGATCAGGCCATCCTGGTTGGTTAAAACATCTTTTATGTCAAAATCGGCCCTGTAGCCCAACTCCGTAATGGCATAGCACAACACGTCCAGGATAGTGACTCCCGGGTCGTGAGGATTGTAATCGGTCCAGAATTTAGGGCCTAATTGTTCGATATATTTGAGCCCTTCCCGTAACAAGAATTGAAAATCTTGCGAAGGAAGCAATGTTCTGTCTTTCTCAATGTAATATTCCTGCAGCATAATTTTCTTTTTTAAATTTCTTGTATTTGATGGTATTCATTGGGAACAAACAAGGTAAAGTCTGTCTGGGGCATAATTTTATTCAGGTTTTGTACCGGGCCGCCTACTATTTCGCCCTTTTCGTTCAAAATGTATTGTTTTACTTTAAAATCAGTAAGGTAATCCACATAAGGCTGGTTGTCGATGAGCTGGATAATGGATGAAAACTCGATTTCATTGGCAAAATTCACTTCAGTCGCATTATACGCCCACGGGCTCAAGTAGGTATTGATGGTTTCTATCAATGCCGCGATGTACAAGCGGGTATCCATCCCTTCCTGGATATGGAATTTCACTTTAAACTGGATTTGTACCTTCTCTAATTTCGGCGGTTTTACATTTATCCGGGCATGAGGGGACGCTATTTTAGACAGATGTTCCTTGATCAGGAGCATTTTATTCAAACTCAGCAAAGGCCTCCAGTTCACGTGTTCCGAATTCGAAGATTTCGCAATAGGAATTAGGGTGACATATCCTGCAGAAACATTGGAAATTTTAGTATCGTAACGGTAATGGTTTAATGTTTTCAGGCGGAACACTTCCGGGAATTCCTGTAGAATGATCCTTTCATAGTCCCAAGAAGTAATGGCCCTGTTTTTATGGCGCAGCCTTTCGCTGGTACGGGTGTACAATGACTCGTCCCGCTCGGTGGTTTTGCCTCCGAAGGAGTTGTACGGCTGCGTTATTTTTTTAATACTGTTGATGGGATTATAAACCTTACTGATGGTTTCCTTGGGTGTGTTTTCCAAAAAGACCGCGCCAGAGTTTTCATAATCGGTCAAAACCGCTTTTAAAGCCTGGGCATGAACGCCGATAAACTTGCAAATAGCCTCAATATTGGACACGGAAATTTTCAACCAGAACAAACCCGAAGGCAGTTTGGTATTTGTAACCGGATTAAATTCAGGAATGGTAACCCAAACAAGGCCAGATTGCGTAAGCGAATACGTTTCGTCACCAATAGCATCTTGTTCGAGTGGCGTCCAAATGTTGCCATCCAGGTATTCCCATACTATTTTCGCAGGTTCCAATTGCGGGTTTGCCGTGCCTTCTTCCAATTGCAGCAAAAAGGAAAGCCCGTCTTTAGGAGCCGCTTTTTCAAAACCCAGGTACACTTCTCCCTGCAGGGAAGCCATAGTAGAAAAGTAGAAAGGCCCTTTGTTTAATTTGGCATATCCGAAAGGCAGTACCTGGAACAGCTCAATAGGGTTTTCTTCATTTTTCCGGGTAGACAAATCGATGGTTTCGGCCAGCGTATAATCAAAAATAAATTCTTTTACCCTTGGTTTATAAGGCAAAGTGGTCTTATCCTGGCTCGCTTTGATAAAATCCTGCAAATAGGTTTCACCACTGTATTTGGAATAATTCAGTTCTATCCTGATTTTTCCGTTTGCGGTAATTTCCTCGGTAATTATTTCATCAAAATGATATTCCTTTAACGGATAATCATTGGAAATGGGTTTCAATCCTTCCGAATATTCTTTCCAGGTACCGTTAGTGAACTGGAACATATCAACTTTATTGGTCAACCAAGGGATCTTGATGTTCGGTTTTCCGTCATTTTTCTTTTTATCCGAATTTTTTGAAGAACCGGAAGAAAACGTTAACGCAGCCACAGCCTTGTTTTTCATGAAATATTCGTTCGAACGCAGCATAACGCCATTGCCGTTTTTAGGGATTTCACCAAAAGGATAAAACGCTTTTTCGGTATCGATGGTACCAAAATCGGATTCCAATACAAACGACTTGAACTTATTGACTTCGATGTTAATGTCTATTTTCAGGATTTTGGTCATTACCTTCCTGTTTTTTGGGATGATTTTTAACACCGGGAAATCGGATTGCACCAGGAAATCCAGGTGCTTTTTAGCATCAAAAGGAATAATGGCCTTTTCAGCTGCGGGAAGGGTCAGTTTGATCCGTTCTTCGTTCGAATTATTATTTTTCTTGACATTCTGTTTGCTCTTGATGGCAATTGTTTTTTCTTCGCCGGTAATATAAAAATCGAAATCTTCCGCTTTATAATTATAATCGTTGAACCTGAGGTAGATAATCCGTTCCCCGCTTTGCATATAAAGGATTGGGCTGGCAATCATGATGCCTTCCTTAAAGTCTTGTTTGGCAGCAGCAAAAACATCAAAACCTTTGCTTTTGGCATTAAACGGAAGCAAATCCGGCACTTTGTAATACTGCTCGTCCCTTCGGTGTGTGCTTATAAAAGAATGCAGCTTGATCCCGTTTACTGTTTGGTCTGCGGTAGAAGCATAAAACTTTTTCTGGCCGGCGCTGTTTTTCCCGGCAATGAAAACCGTGTCTTTTGGAACCAGGAAAGGTTTGGCATCAAAAGGTTCGACTACTAAATGTACATAATCCGGCCTGGCTTTTTGGTTTTGGATGTGCAGCACGTCCTTGTAATAGAAATCCAGGTGCTTTTTAGTAAGCTCATTGAATTTTTCCTTTGCGATATTGAGCAATTTCAGGAAAGAAAGGAAAAGCGCATAATGCGGCGTGTGTTTGGAATAACCGCTTAATTGATGGGTTACCGCATTTTGGGAAAAATCTTTCCAGGACAAAAGCAGTCCGAAAAGTTGCTGCGTCGTTTTGACAAAAACATAATTTTTGAGCAATGCCTCGATATCTGTAGCATTGTTAACCTGATCCAGGATGATGGCAAACTTATCTGTAATCAGGTAAGAAGAAGCCACAAGGTTTTCTTTTTCAGGGATATCCTCATCCAGTGTTTTCGCTTTTTCCAGCAACGTTTGGTACGCTGTCCTGATTTGGGTAAAATACTCCAAAAGAAGGGCTTGCTGGGAAGGGAAATCATTGTTGAGCAAAATTTCGTTCTTCTTGTTTTCAAAGGAACTTTGCAGTAGTTCGATGTTCCAGTTTGCGATCAGGATCAGGATCGAAGTGGATTCTTTCTGGAAGAAATTGGACCAGTTGCCTTCTTCAAGGTTAAATTCGTTATAGAATTTTACGTATTGCGAAAGCCTCTGTACGAACAATATGAAATCCTGCTCATCCCTTTCATCCAAAAGAAAGAAATCGGGTTGTAGCGCCGGGTTGATCCTATCGTTCTGGGTAGTACCCATCCCTTCGTGTATAGATAATATTGCGTTGCAATTTTTCATTTTAAGCTTATTGTTTTACAAATGTCCCTTCTTCCAAATAATACGGGAATACATAATTTTTTCGGGAATTAGTGGCTCTTATCCGATAAATGATCTCAATATTTATGACGCCGTTGTTGGCATCTTCCGTAAAAAACTCCACATCCAGCAGGTCAATCCTGGGTTCGTATTTCAGGATGGCATTTTCAATTATCCCTTTGATTTTGGTAAGCAAGGTGATGGTGATGTTTTCGTACAACAGCGCACTGAGGTCGCAGCCGTAATCGGAGCGCATGACTCTTTCTTTCAATCGTGTGGACAATAAAATATGTAAGCTTTGGAAAATATCCTTATCATCCGAAACAGTTTCCACTGTTCCTGAATGATTGCTGAATGTAGGTGGGAAACCCCATCCTGTTCCTAAAAATGATTTGTCTTTCATCGTTTTTGATTATTTATCCTCCAATTATCACTGTTGGGCAACCCAATACCACTACGCCTCCATGTGCGGTAGAATCGCCCATCCTGACGGCCGGTTTCCCTGCAATAAGTACGGAAGAAGATCCTACTATTAAAGAATCCGTCGGGCCGGCACACACACAGCTGTCGCCTACAATGGCTGCCGGCAAGCCGCCTATGAGCACAGTGCTGTTACCTCCAGGCAATAACGGTCCTCCTACGTGAGGTTTCGACCCGTCTGACATTGGGCAAGTGTGCATGTCTGTAATTCGTGCTGCTGCTCCCATTTAATTTAAATTGATTGTGGCCCCTTTCAGGTCCATTTTGGCAGTTGCATCAACAGCAACCTGCATTCCTTCTACCTTAATGTTTCCTTTGGCTTTAATATTCAGGTCTTTACAACTCTCAATAGTAATGCCCTGATCGTTTAAGGTTATTTTGTTTTTGTTTTCGTCTTCAATGACAAATCCTTTCAGATCGTCGCTTATGGTGAGTATGTTGCCTTTTTTGGTACTGAGTTCGATGCTTTTCTTTTCATCATCCATGACGATTTTCGTTCCTTCTTTGGTTACGAAACCTTTGAGGAAATTTTCTTCCTTGATGGGGAAAGGCATGGCTTTGGTACTGCTGTACAGGCTTCCCAGGATAATAGGCGTGTCCGGATTGTTGCCCAGGCATCCTACAATGACCTCATCATTGATGTCCGGGATAAAATAACTCCCCATTTCATTGGAAGCATTGAGTGTCGCCAGCCGTGCCCAGACGCCTTCGCCGCTTTCGGATAAAAGCGGGATCCTTACTTTAATCCTGAACTGATTGTTGGGATCTTCCACAATTTGGGTGACAACTCCTATCTGCAATCCGTTTATCTTATTGGACTGCCCTATTTCGGCATGGCCGTTATTGGTTCCCGGAGTGGTGTTCTCCGTGAAAGATTTTTCGCTTTCCAGCCCGAAAGCATATTCGGTTTTCCAACAGCCGCCTTCAATGGTGTGGGTTTCCTGTGTGATCAGCAACGGTTTGGGATCTGCATCTTTGCCGTCTATTTCAGCGTTTACTTTATTGAAACTTATATAATCGCCTGCTTTTGCTTTTAAATTACCAAACGTGGTTACTTTCCCGTTGATGGAAGCGATATTGCTTTTGGCTAAAATCGTATTGGCAATCCTGTCTAATGTGGCCACTTGCAGCACCGTCTGGCTTACTTTGACCGTATGCGGGTTGTCTGTGCCTTTTTGCGTGACATTTACTTTGCTGACGGCCTGGTTTTCGATATCCCATCTTTCAATGGTAACCGATGATTTTATTTTCTGCGCGTCTATCTTCCCTGAAAAGGCAAAAACATTGATGCCGTTTTCCGCTAAATAGGCCACTTCTTTTTTTCCGTTTACAATATCGATCCCGCTAAAATTAGAGTTCCGCAAAGAAACCAGCATCCCGATAGAATCCAGGAAACCAATCAGGTAATCCCAGGGAACCGTCGAGGTGTTGTGTGTGATGTTTTCTTTTCCCCACGCCTGGCCCTGCAAGTTTTCGCTTAACACCAAACCCTTGGTAAAAAGAGTAAGCTTGTCCTCGAAAGTCTGGTTGTTATTTTCAACTTCTTTGGAGGATTGCGAAAGTTTGTACCCTACATCCTTGCATTCTATCTTGGCCACAATCTGGGCGTTCTCGATTTGTTTGTCGAGTGATTTTATGATTCCTTTGAACAAGGTTTCCGATTTGTTTTCGAAAGTCACTTTCACCTCAATTTCCAATGGCGGATCGGTAGGGTTCCTGGTCAAGGCATCGATAGGCAGTTTTTCGGTGCTGTCTGTGCTGGGTTGGGAAGCGATAAACGTAAATTTCGCAAAAGGAATCTTATTCAACTCAAAATGAACTGTAGCCTCTTTTAACAAGCTATCCAAACCGGTATTTTTATTGTTGATTAAAAATTCCAGTTTTAATAAGGTTTCTGAAGGATAAAATGGTTTTACAGTTGGCATTTTTATTATTTAATGGGTGGGAACTTTATCTTTTTCTCTACTTCAATATGCCTGAAACTCAAGAGTTTGTTCTTTTTGGCTACATCTATATAAAACGTATTGTCCTGATAGATGGATTCCGTGAGAAGCACCAGGCTGTCATTCATTTCGATGGTTCGTTCGTGGGTTAGGTCCGGCGAGCTTTTTTTCTCTTTGGCCACCATTAATTTGTAATCGATGGTGCCTTTAAAACCGCATTTGACCTTGGCCCGGATAGGCCTTCCGTCTTTCCTGAAAAGGGTATATTCGATATCCATGCTTTTCAGGCGGCAGCTCAGGCTGTAACCTCCCCAAAGCAATTTCAGGTAAGAGGTCTGGTGTGTGTCACCGTCATAGCCCATGAGCAATTTCCGGAATTCCTCCACTTCTTTTTCAACGGTCGCTACCTCGGCAAAAGGGTTTACGATGGCTGGTGTTAATGTCCCGGCAAAATCTTTGGCCACATCCAGGAGGGATTCTGTTCCTTTCCCGTCTTTTATTTTTCCCGGAGGGACAACCCCCGAACTGTCAAAAAGAAAATCGAAGCTTACTTCTTCCCCTTCTATTTTATTGAATTTCAGATCCGTGCCTGTTGTTCCCATAGCTTGTCCTTCACAAAAGGCCACGTTATGTTTCATGGAGTATTTCTCCGGGTTCAGCTGCACGAAAATGGTTTTCTTAGGAGGTTCTACGTAATCTTTGGTCGGGAAAACCTCTATCCGCATTTTATCGATAATACCTAACAATCCTTTTATCATCTTTCGGCTTTTTCTTTAATTTTTTCTAATACTTTCAAAGTGCATTCCCTTACAATCTCCGATTTCATTTCCTGCAGTTTTAAAGGGCTGACTTTCTGTACCGATGAAGGAAAATCTTCGGTGGCTTCGGTTATATTGACTTTAATGCGTAATTCTTTAATTTCAATTGCCATAGTGGATTTTTAAAAATTAGGGACAGGAATCTCTTTATAGAAATTGTATTTGAGCGTGATGGTTTCGATCACTATCTTATTTTCCTCCGCATTGAATTCGCTAAACTCATAACTTAAAGGAATGGCATGGGAAACATACCAAACCTTAATCGGGACGCCTTTTTCATTGAGCAGGGAAACAATCAGGTTGGCCGGATAAAAAACAAAGTCTTCCATCGCCTGGGTACACCACATGGCCAATCCCGACATTTCCGAAGTGAGCCCTCTTTTGAGCACCAAATCCTGGTAACCGCTGCGGATAGGGAAATTGTGTTTGAATTTATTTTGCCCTCCTTCCGCGTATGCTTCCGTTTCCATGGTTACCTTCAAGCCGTTTACGCTTTGAAATTTGGTGTCGATGGAAAACTGAGGCAGCAATTCAAACACAACTGAAAAATGAAAGCCTGTTATAGGATCACTGCTGGCCATCGGTGTTACGATTTATATTCAATAGTGAAACCATGGTTGGCAATTTCTACCGTATCGATGGCCGCTTCGTTCGCATCCGATTTCAAATCAGTGCATTTAAGTGACACGATAAAGCAATCTTTTACCGTCCAGACTACTTTTGGCGCATGGTTCTCATCCAAAAGGGAAATCGTAATGGTTCTTTTCTCAACCGTACTTTGAGCCACGGTATTGTACCATTCGAAAAACTCATTGTCCCCCAAAAAGACACCTCTTTTTAAGGTAATGTTGTTCAATTTCATCATCCCCGGCATTTTCTTTTTAAAGAATTCCGGACTGGATCCTACACGATGTTCAATAACATCCATTTCTTTGTTTAGACCTGAAACTTCGGTGAAGGCTATCTTACTACCACCCCATTCTACGCTAAAATGGAACTTTGGTAACGGGAAATCAATATTAGGCATATCTTTATATTTTAAATGTTAGTTATTGTTTTTATGATCTTTGTTGCATTTGTTTGAATTCCAAAATGATAAATTCAGCCGGCCTTGAAGGAGCATAACCGATTTTTACGACCATCCGGCCTTCTAAAACATCCAGCGCCGACATCGTTTCATTTAACCCTACAGAAACAAAGAAAGCGTGTTCCGGTTTTCCTCCTGCCAATGCGCCATCATTCCAAAGCGTGGTCAGGTAATTGTCTATCATCCCTTTTACGCTTACCCAGGTTTGAGCCACATTTGGTTCGAAAACAAATTGCATACAGGCTTTTTTAGCGGATTCTTCAATCATATTGGCCAATCTTCTGACATTGATGTATCGCCAGTCGTTGCTGTTTCCTGCCAAAGTCCTTCCTCCCCATACCAGGAATCCTTTGCCCGTGAATTTTCGTAAGGCATTGATGGATTTTCCTGTTTCATGGATATTCATGTCTTCCTGTTCGGCATCATTGATATCTGCTGTCAAACCTACAATACCGTTGATGCTTACATTTGCCGGCGATTTCCATACACCTCTGGTAGCATCTGTCTGCGCATAAATACCGGCCATGGCTCCGGATGGAGGTACCGTATTCATCGTTTGTGAAAGTTTCGCGATAATGGCAGGATAAAATGGAATCTGAGAGGTTAAATTGTTTTCTTCGAACAATAAAAACTCGTTCATGGTTTTCAATACATTATTTGTAGCATTGATAATCGAAGCATACATTTTTTGGATAACCAGCTGGATTTTGCTGAAATCCGGTTCGTTATGGGCCGGGATTGGGCCATTAACCGGAACTGCCACACTGATAGCACCGTTTTTATAAGGGTTTGGCGTTGATTCTGTATAGGTTGATATATTGCCCCACACATTTTTAAAATCCGTATTGGCATCTAATGCTGTTAAAGCCGCAACTGCCGTGGTTCCGTCTGCCTGCTTAAGGCCATCGCTATCATACGCTTTTTTGAAATCAACCAGGTCCTGTGCATATTTTTTAAGGAAATTGGTTACCTGTTCCTGTGCTACGGTGGCAAACTTGCTGCTGGTCAAGGTAGGCGCTTCCGGTTTTCCTAACGTTTTAAGCAAAGCCCAGCATTTGTCTATGCTTGTTTTTACTTTGGCTTCGGTGTTAATAGGAAGGGTAAGCACGCCAGGAGCCCAGGCCGCTTTGACAGTAGCAAGGTCTGCGATTATTTTTTCAAATTCCTCAATAGAAGCTTTTAATCCGATATTAGAAGACAAGATGGCTTTAAAATTAACCTTAGTAGCCGTTACACCATTAATATCACTGAATCGGAAGGAATATGGGAAAGAACTTTGCAAATACGGATAGTACGCTGAACCGTATTTAAGGTTCTGGTTTCCTACGCTATCTCTAAAATTAAGGCTGTCGGTCACAAGGCCGGCATCTTGCTTCACATCCATGATAGTGAAACGATCCATTAAATCCCCACATTGTTTTAAGGCCTGTTGTTGTACCAAGCCCAGTTTGGCAGCCGTTAGGTTTACCGCATCCGGGAACAATAATAAGGTAGGCTCATCGAATTTACGCAACAGGTCCAGCCCGTTCACAAAATTGGTTTCGCTTGTAATGTTCGAAGCATAATCCCCAATAGAAACAATGTAGCAAACTCCTCCTCCATTACTGAAAAAAAGACGTAAACTGTTGTGCAGCTTAAATTTGCTTTCCGTTACTTTAGTGTTGTCGGTTGGCATCAGGTTTGCATCTAATTCTACTTCTACTGAAGCCGGTACCGGTGCCCCACCAAAAATTTGTTCAAATTCCATAAAAGAAGTGATCCTTGTCGGAACCACTGGCCCTTTTTCCGTATACCCTACAAATGCAGGTACGGCAGTTGCTACTTGAGCAATTGATGGAGGAAATGCATCAATCTCATTGATATATACTCCAGGTGTTTTAAGAGAACTTACATTCATGACTTTTTTATTTATTGTTTATATTTTAGAGTTACTAATGGTTATTCTTCGATTTCTTGGGTTTCCAATAATCCTATGCTATTGTTTTTATCGTTGTCCCAAAGGTTGATTGTAACCTTCTTGATTACTTTTTCCTGGATAGTGTCCGGGTTCTGGATTGTGCACAATCTCATTTTATACAACACCGAAGGCATGTATTTCGATCCTAAATAAGACCACATCTGGTTTAATTGATCCATTGTAAGGCTTACCAATTCAATAGTGATCCTGTGGTAATTCTCCTTCTCCAGGGCTGTTTTCCCTATAAAAGTGTTGTAATCGATCAGTTCCGTATCGTCGTTTTTATAATAGAAGGAATTGTTCTGCTGGAAATAGGCAATAATATTTTTTAACTTCCCGATACCGTCAAGATATTTGGATAGGTCCTTATTATAGGAACTGAACAATAAGGAAAGTATAAGATGTTGGGTGGGATGTTTGTGCTTCGATATCGAAGTGTGGTCATTTGTATTCTTTAGATAAACCGATTGGTTCTTGAGCGTCTTATCTTCTTCAATATTGACTATCGACAAAATGATTGGCGATTTTGACTCGATAAAATCATCGCCGTCATTAAGTGTGGCAATATTGGTAATATTGATAACCGTTTCTCCCGGATCAACAAGTTTACTAAGTTGCTCTATAACAAATTTTAAATCCATCTTTTTTATTTTAACTGGAAGTTTTATTCTTAAAAACGTATTCTATAAAAAAGGGGGCTTTGATAGAAATGAGTAAGTAGGTATTTCATTTCAACGTACAAAGCAACTAAAAGGAAGTTGAATATTTGTAAGGAAAAACCTTATTTTTTATGGGTGTTTTTCCCCTTTTTGAAAGGGTATTTTTCCTTATAAGAGGCAAAACCCCTTATTTTACTGGTGTTTCGGGTAAATTCCGGAAAATAAAAAAGCCCAACGATACTGTTGGGCTTTTTTCAAGGCAAAACGATTATAAATCAGAAAGCATGATTCTTTCGGGTTCGTTGATCATGGCGTCAATTTTATTCTTAAAGGCCAGGTGGCATTTGTATTTTTCGTCTAAAAAAATCTCTTTCAGGAAAAAACATTCCTCATTTATCCTGGTGTGGTAATCTACGACTTCGAAGGATTTCAGGGGAATGGAAAGTCCTTGTCCATTGGCCTTGATAACGGCTTCCTTCTGTGTCCAGAAATCATAAAAAGCGGTTTCCTTGTTATGGATGACCATAAGGTTGTCCCATTCCGATTTGGTCATTTGCATTTCAAAATCCTCGATGTTTATTTCATTGATGATTTCAACATCAATACCCACATCATTACTATCGGAAATGACGCAAACCACTATCTCGCCAGAGTGCGATATATTGAATTTGGTAGGATCATCATTAAAAAAAGGCTTGTCATAAGACGTGTAACTAAGGTTTTCGTTCTGATAGTCTTTATCCATTTTCTGCAGCCCGTAGTTCAGGAGCAACCTTCCTAATAATGATAATTGGGCATCTTGCCATCGCTTGAAGACCCGGATTTTTTCCTGGAAATCTTTCGGGAATTTATGCAGATGGGTTTTGATCAGGTAATCATGGTTTTCTGCGCAGATATAGGAATATAAAATTTGTGTCATTCTTATGGGGTCATTTTACGGATCGTATTTAGTCAATAATTTCAAATACTATGGCTTCAACGGCTCCGGTGGCAGAATTAATAACCCCTACATCTGATGTTACTTCAGACATCCTGACCCAAACGCCTCCGTAGGAATCCCCAAAACCAAATGCTCCCCATATCAGTTTGTGCGGTGTCCATTGATTGTGCTCGTTAGGGGCCGAAAATCCAATCGAATCACTAAATTCCTGTGCGATAAAAGCATCGGTCGTCAAGGCAAGATCCAGGGCTTCCTGCCATTGGCCATCGTTTAGGTATTTCCCCACAAAAACATCCTTCCCTTGGTATCCCCTTGAGGCTTTTATGACGAATTTTTCCCTGTTATCCCGAAGTAATGCCGGCAAATCGTATTCCTGTTGCCTGAAGATCGTTTTTGTATGTCCGACCGGTGCAGTCCATGGGATATTTTTCAGGATCAATTCATTTTCTTCTGGTGAAAACCTCCCTTCAAGAGCCAATTCCCGAAGTATGGACAGGTTTCTCTTATCGCCCAGCATCCTAAGGCCGAGATGGTCGGGAAAATACACATTGTCCATAATGAATGCCCTGAATACTGCCGGCGAGATTTCCGAGTCCAGGCTCAGTACGATTACACTGTGGATGATTTTATCTACCATATATAAATTCCCGCTGATGAGTTCCAATGCCTTCATATCGCCGGTACAAGCTTCTCCTTCCAAACCGAATTTAGCCAGTTCCTGCTTGAACAAATCATCAAAAAATGCTATGTTCAGTTGTTTTTCCGGGCCATCTTCCATGTCTCTCATATCAACAAACAAATTAAGGGTCTTGTTTTCCTTCCCGATATGTTTGATGACCTGGCCGATAAGGTAATTCATATAAATCTGCAAGGTATTCCTGGTCCTGTAATGATTGGCATGGTCCTTCTCCGATAAAGCGGGGTGGTTTCTCCTGATGACTGATTCCAGGCTTTGTATTTGCCAGCCTCCCAAGGAAGAACCGATGTTGGCTTCGAGGATCTTAAACCCGTCTTCAGTATACGTCAAATCCAGGCGGCAGCCCAACTCAAGGTTTTTCTCATGGCACATCATGCCTAATTCTGCCATCATCTCATCGCCTTCAAAATAGAAATCTGCAATTTTTTCCATGTTTTTATTGAAGTACAAATCCGGGATTTGCTGTAACAATTTCGGGATTTTTACTGATAATTCCATCAGCTGCGCCGTCATTTCTTCATTGATGAGAATGGGCCAGGCAGTTACCGGATACCCGTAATTCCTGAAGGCTTCGGGAACCATGTCATCATTGGTGTCAATCCTTGATGGAAAGGCATTGCCTCTCCTGAATTCTGAAATTTTTTCCGAAAGGATCGTATATTCTTCTGTTATGTTTGCTATCATGATACAATGTTTTTATTTTTTTCTGTTGCTGAAACGCGGTTTAAATGATTCCCCAATACAAGAGATACGTGGCCAGTAACAGGTTTGAAAAGATTACTGAAAAAATAAGGCCCCGCTGGTTCGTTTTCTTTATCGTCGCCATGAAATACACCGAAGACAAAGCCAAACAACCTAAAAATCCGAATACTAAAGAAAAAACATACCCGAAATGCTGCGGCAAGCCAAAGGCCAGGATAAAGAAATTTTGCTGTGAGACATTCAGAATGGCCATGATCAAGCTTCCGAAAAGTGCCAGCCCTACGGCGGAAGTAATAATCAGGCAGATCCTCATAATTTTATCCTGGCTGGTGGAATAGCTTTTTTTCAGTAATTTGATCAGGTACATGAACATGAAAACCAGCATAATGATTAAAGCCAAAGCCAGAGGGAACAAAAAGATAGGGTTCAGTTCGCCTATACTGTTGCCTGCTTTGGAAATTCCCTTATTGATGATCACACTGGTAACCAATTCGATTTTGTCCGCTTTTTGGAAGGCAAGTACCTCCGGCAGATGATGATCGATGAATTTTTCTGCCACTTCTTTTCCGATAGAAGTAAAACTCGGTACGTGCCCGTAAGTGTCCGCTGCTACATTGTAACCGTGAGGGAATCTTCCGGCGACTTTTTCCCCATTGGTTTGGGGTGTGATAGGATCGAATTCCCCTGAAAAAACCAACACCGGATATTTGGCCGAAGCCAGGTTTGAAAGGTCATGGTGCTTTTTGGAAGCGGCAGTCCGGTTTTTATTCCAGGCATCGCATACTTTAAAATCCGATTTGTAAAACGAGATCCCACCTTGCAACCCTTTAAATTGGGCGGCGTTTTGCTGGTATTTTGAAAAATCATTGTTCGGCAGGGCTTCATTGCAACTCATGCAGTAGTACACGGCGTAATCCATCTCCAGCAAACTTGAAAAAGCACTCACCAGGTTGGCCAAAGGCTCTTCTTTTCTTTCATGGAATTGGTAAATCAATAATGGAATCACTTCTACCAATTGCTTGTTGTACAGCGCCTGTTGGATGGCTACCTTGAAATCTTCGGCATTGTAGGTGAAACTGCCCGAAGGCACTATATTTTTATCAACGGCTACCGTCAGCGGGTTTTTTTCCAGGTCTGCAATTACGCTGTAGTATGTTTTTTCCAGATCCGGATACTGCGCGTTGTATTTTTTATCCTTTTTGCACATGTCGAAAATTTTATGCAAACTGGCCATATAATTGGACGTGTTCTCTACATAATAGGTCGAGATGTCATAAATGGCCGAATCCAGCACCAGTGATTTTACATCTTCAGGGAAATTATTGGCATATACCTGCGCAACATAGGTTCCGTAGGATACTCCGTAAACGTTCCAGTTGGTATATTTCAACGCAGACTTTAGGGCATGGAGGTCGTTTGCAACGGCAAAACTGTTGTAATCATCAATGTTTATGCCTCTGTTGATAAGCTCTTGCTTGCACAACATTGCGGCATCTGCTTTTTGCTTTTCATCTTCTTCCACCGATTGGTTTTTGGCCAGGATATCCAGGAATTTTTCGCCTAAATCTTCCGATAGCCTCGGCTGGCACAACCCTGTTCCCCGAACGTCGAATATGACAATATCGTTGTTTTTGCGCAACGGATGATCGAGCCATGACCAAATGTTCACAATCCCTCCGGCTCCCGGCCCTCCTTGTATGAACACTACGGCATTATTGCTTTTTTCGTTTGACGTTTTCTTTAAAATGGTTACGGCAACTTTTATGGTTTTTCCGTTATTGACTCCCCAGGTTTCCGGAACGTTTAGATATCCCCAGGCGATTTCCTTCGGATTTGAATCTTTAAGCTGAGGCAGCAATGGGGCACTTTTTTCAAAAGTCACGTTTTGCGCCTGTATATTCCCCGTAAAATGGAGCAATGCAAGAAGGATGATACTAATTGTTGTTTTTAATTTCATAACGTTTTTTTTAGTTTTTAAATATTCAGGGTTAAAAATTCAAGCCGATTTCAATGGTCCTTTCTTTTTCAAAAGGCAGTTCAATAGCCAGTTCCGCTAACTGTTTCTCTGGATTTTTTAGGATTTCCGATAGTAACTGCGCGTATTTCAATTGGATCAATCCGATGGTTTGTGCCGAAAAATTCCGGGCGGTGTATTGTATGCTTCCCGATACGTTTTCTTCGTTTATCCAAAGGGTAACCAGCAACGGCAACCTGCTGTAAGATCCTTTTACAGGCATCATCTGAAACTGCAGGCCATCGCACACCGAAATCGTACGGTAATCAAACGATGGGTTTTGCAATACGAACAAGACGTCTGTTTTCAATTGGTTTTGAATGGTTTGCGGAAGGTCCTGATGCTCATCAATCGCTAATAAGTCCTGATGGGTTTGGTGGAGCATTTCCAAAACGGTCTGGGCCGAATGCATCCGGGAACGCAACGGGAGTGTTTTTACATACATCCCCAACTGATCGTGCAATTCCGCATGCGTCCTTCCTGAATTAACCGTTCCGATACAAAAATCCCGCTTGTCGAACATTTTATATACCAGTATATTAAAAACACCAGCCAGGATCGTATGAAGCGACAAATTATGTTTCCGGGCAAATTCCTGTAATAGAGCAGGTTTTACAGATTCAAGCAAAAAGTCATGATGGCCTCCGGAATGCTCTCCTTCAAAAGGTTCATCCTCAAAAGGCAGCCTATTCTCCCAGGAATATCCTTTGAGGTATGTTTCCCAAAAGGCTTTGTTTTTTTCATGGTTGGTTTCCAGCTGCTTTAGGTGCCATGCGGCATAATCCCTAAATTGAAAGGCCGGCAAACCTTCCTTTCGGTCCTCCTGCTGGCTGATTGCTTTATAGCTGTCGGCAAATTCGCGTATCAGGATTTCCAGAGACCATCCGTCCATGGCGATATGGTGTGTGGCAAAAACCAGATAAGAATCTCCATTTGCCTCATGGAATAAAGCGGCTTTCAAAAGGATTTCCGTTTCCAGGTCGAAGGCAGTGTCCAGGTATTTTTGTAAAGAGGCAGCCTTATTCCTTTCTTCATGGAAAAATTCCTCAATTACCACAATTACCTCATCCCGGGACTTGATTTTTTGGTATGGAATCCCTCCGGTTTCCATAAAATGGGTCCTTAGTATTTCATGTTTCCTTACTATTTCCAGCAATGCCTGTTGCAAAACTTCTTTACGGATGGCACCCTGGATTTTAAATACAGCCGGCATATTGTAGGCCATTGATTTTTCTTCCTGCTGGGAAGCCAGCCAAATGCCATATTGAGAAGGTGTTATCTCGTAATAGGGTTGCTCTTCTACCGGTTCGATACGGATACTTTTTACAGTTGCCTTTTTTCCGAGGTATTTTGAAAGGGTTTGTATCGTGGGATAGTCAAACACTTCTTTCAATGTTATCCTGTACTGCAATTGCTCGTTTATGCGGTTTATCAATTTTACGGCATTTAAGGAGTGGCCGCCCAACGCGAAAAAATTATCCGTAGTGCTGATTTCTTCCATTCCCAATACTTCGGTATAAAAACCATACAGCTTTTCTTCAATAGCTGTGGTTGGTTTTTCTTTGAGGCCCGCCGTTTTTTGTATCGTTATTTCCTGAAGGGAAAGGGCTTTCCTGTCTATTTTTTTATTCGGTGTCAACGGAAATTCTTCCATTTGAATGATGGCATGTGGAATCATGTATTCCGGCAATTCCTGACGCAATGCATCGATAATCAAAACCGTGTCGGGCGCTTTTTCAGTAATCACATAGGCAATCAGTACTGCTTCCTGGTCTGCTTTTTTCTGGGCAATCACCACCGATTCCTTAACGGTTTCCAGCTGGTTTAGTTTAGTTTCGATTTCTCCAAGTTCAATGCGATAGCCTCTTATTTTTACCTGATTGTCGTTTCTGCCCAAAAACTCTATTTCGCCTTTTTCATTCCATCGGCCCAAATCCCCGGTATTGTATATTTTTTTATTGCTGCCGAAAGGGCTCGGGATGAATTTCTCCCGGGTCAGTTCTTCATTTTTGAAATACCCTTGCGCCAATCCGTAACCGCCTATATAGATGGTTCCGGGGCTGCCCATGGGAAGGAGTTGCTTGGACTCGTCCAGGATATAAAATTCGGTATTGAAAATGGGTTTTCCGATAACCGAAGCTTCACTGGCGTGCTCTATTTTTTTGCAGCTCGACCAAATGGTTGTTTCCGTTGGACCGTACATATTCCATACTTCAGCACTGGTTTCCAATAGCTTACCGGCTAAGGTTTCGCTTAACAAATCGCCACCGCATAAAATCTTTATGGCTTTATCCCCTTTCCATCCGGCGTTGTAAAGCATCTGATAAAAACTCGGAGTCGCCTGGATGATATTGGGTTTGAGTTGGTCCAGTTTGGCCACAATAGCTAAAGGATCGGATAAAAGTTCCTGGCTGGCCACATATAGGGAAGCCCCGGAAATCAATGGGGTGAAAAATTCAAGGATCGAAATATCAAACGATTGCGTCGTAACGGAAAACAGGCAGTCGTTTTCTGCTATTTTAGGTTCCTGCCGTATGCTGATCAGGAAATTGAGCAATGCCTTATGGCTGATGGCCACTCCTTTTGGGCTACCGGTAGATCCTGAAGTATAAATAATGTAAGCCGTATCTTCTGAAGAAAACCGTTCTAATCCTGCTTGTAGCCCATCATGCTCTTCTTCCAGGATTGACTCCACAGTAATGATCCTGCTGTTGGTATGCAAGTCATGGTCTATATTCCGGCCGGCAATAATTTGAGCTACTCCGCTGTGTTTTATGATATACTCCAGGCGGTCTTTCGGGAAGGACGGATCTAGCGGGATATATGAATTCCCGGATTTTAGCACTCCTAATAACGTAGCCACAAGGGTTGCCGAACGATCCATCAGGACTGCAACAGGTACCGGTTTTGCACTTGTCCTGTTTTTTTGCAGGTAATGGGCCACCTTGTCCGAAAAAAGGTCTAATTCCCGGTAAGTGAATTTTCCCTCCTGGTTTGCTACAGCTGTTTTATCAGGTGCTTGAAGGACTTGCTCTTTGAAATAATCCAATAGGGTGGCTTCTTCAGGAAATCCTGATTGGGTATTGTTGAAGTTTTGCAGCAATTGTTCCTTTTCCGTTTGGGAAAGGTATTGGTATTGGGAAAGTGCCTTCTTCGGATTGTCTGTAACGGCAGAAAGCAGGGCCTCAAAATGTGCTGCCAGCCTTGAAATAGCTGCCTGGCTAAAATAATTGACATTATAATCAAAGTCAATTTTCACATCTTCCAAGGGATCGAATTCCCGGATGTAAATGGCCAAAGCGACTCTTTCCGAATGATGCGACAAAGGAATTACCTTCGTTTCGGTATTTAGGAAATGATCGGCATAATTTTGCTTTTCGTAAGACAAGGTGATGTTGAAAAGCCTTTCATTTTCGTGGAACAATCCCAATTCCTTTATCAATTTTCCCAAAGGGAACCGCTGATGCCTGTAATCCTGGCGCAGTTGCTGCTTGATGTTTCTGATGAGTTCTTCAAAATTATCTTCCAAACTGAATTGTATCCGCAACGGAGAGACGCCCATAAATAATCCCACTGTTTTTTTGAAAATGGATTTGCCCCTGTTGAGTACCGGAAGCCCAATGGTAAAATCGGTATTTTGATCTTTCCTCCCGAAATACAGGTAGAGGACGCCCAAAATGACATGGAAAGTCGTGGCTCCCAATTCTTTGCTTACCTGCTCCAATCTATTGTAATGGTCTCGTTTTATGATGATTTCCTTCCTTTGGCTTTCATTTGGCTTAGCGGAATTCTCTTTTTTCTCCAATAGCTGTTCCTGAGGCTGCCGGAATTTTTCTTTCCAATAGTTTTTATCGTCTTGATAGTCGTCAGAAAGAAAATACGCCTGGTCGTCAAGGACAAAATCCCGGTACGTATACGGATATTCGGAAGTTACTGCTCCAAAAAGCATGATTTCGTTGTAGTTTTTGACCAATCGCTGGAACATTAACGAAGTGCCCCATCCGTCTGTAATAATATGGTGGTACACCGAAAACAGGTAATGCTCGGTTTGGCTTACCTTCAGTAGGATAAATTTGTGCAACAGCTCCCGGGTGTCCATCCTCAGGGCCACCTCGAACTTTTGCTGCATAAACGCATTGGCATGGGCATCAGGGTTTTCATCACCGGAAAAATCCAGGTATTCCAAAACAGAATCATGTGTTTCCAGGATGTTGATGGTGACTTCTTCTGCGGATTGGCTGATCACACTTCTATACGAATCGTGCTGGCTGATCAGGTCTATATAGGCCTGGTTAAGCACTTCATGCGAAATGGTTCCGGTAATGGCAATTTTGGCTCCTATATTATAAATAGGGTCATCAGGGTACATCAGTTGTTCGAAATAAACGTCTTGCTGCGGAAGTGTAAGTTTCATTTTTGATAAAAAAATAAGAATAAGAATCCCTGCAATCTTCAGGCAAGTGAAGGTTGGCAACTTCTTTTTCAGTTGAAAAAATACTTAAATTAAAAAGCGGATCAGGCCCAGATATTTTCGGTCAGTTCTTCTTTGGTAGCGGTGTGTATATCTTTAACAATGTTTCCATAATCAAATTTTACGATTCTGTCCGCCATATGGAAATAGGCATCGTCATGGGTAACGGCAATGATCGTTTTGCCTTCTTCCTTGAACTTCGGCAAAAGGATTTCGTAGAAATATTTCCTGAAATGCGGGTCCTGGTCGGCGGCCCATTCATCCAAAACCATGATCGGTTTTTGTTCCAGCAAATTAAATATCAGAGACATACGCTTGCTTTGCCCTTTTGAGAATTTCCTCCTCACAGAAGCATCTTTATCGTCTGTGATGATTTTGTCCATTTCCATGGTTTCCAATAACTTGCTATACGTTTCATTATTTTCCAGGACATAATTGTCGTAATTTTTGGAGAACAAATGATTGTCTGTGAAAACCGCAGCAATCAGGTCCTGTATATTTTCCCCGTTCTTGTGCTGGTTTTGGCCCTCTATGATTATTTCCCCTTGCGTAGGTTTGTAAAGCCCCGTAAGCAAATTGATAAAAGTGCTTTTCCCGGAACCGTTCCCTCCGACAATAAAAATAGTCTCTCCTTTTTGAACGTTCAGGTTAATAGGCCCGAGGGTAAACGCCGTGTCTTCCTCTTTGCTCGGATAGGTAAACCCGATGTTTGAAAATTGTAGGGAATCAAAATCGTGAAGGGTGTTTTCGGGAGAAACAGTTTCTTCTTCGGTTACTTCAAAATCCTTTATAAAATTGGAAATCCTGTTGTTTGCCACAAAAAACCTTGTGTACAATTGCTGTAAATTGATGATGTTGTTGATGGGCCCGGATATGAACAGGATGATCACGACATAGGCGATAACATCTTCTTTGGTAAGCAAATCAAACGCCGGCAGCACAAATAAAATAACCGATACGACAAAATACAAACCATACTGGCTGATCAGGTTGATGGACAGGAATACATAATTGATGTTAAAATCCAGGTCCATGGCCTGGTCCCTGTTGGGTATGATAAATTTGTTCATCAGGTTTTCCCTTCGGAAGAAATTAATCTTCAATTCTTTAAAGCCCCGGATGACATCGTCTACCGATTTGTAATAACCGTCATTGTATTCCCGCAATTGGTTCACTTTTTTGGACATCGTGTTCATGACCATAAAATAGCAGACCGCCACCAGGACAATAAGGCTTACCACGATCAGGGCCGATACCAGCGAAAGCGTGAACATATAAATCAGGCACAGGATGAGCATCAATACCGAATTGATGGTATGGGTAACGGTATAAGGCAACAGGGAAAAAGTCCTTAAATCTTCCACGACAGTGTAAAACCTTTGGGAACCGTATTGCTCTAGTTTTACCAGCGGCACGCTTAAGATTTGCTTGAAGATTTTTTTCTCGTTTTCATATAATAACTTAAAAGAGAATTGGTTCAGTTTTTTCTGGAAGATGATATTCAGCAAATACGTATACACCAGGATGGCCGTAAAGACAATCCCCATATAACCTTGCAGGAATGCTTCGTTCCCGGCCATGGCGTTATTAATAATGTATACTATCGAAAAAGTCAATAGCGTATTGGGAACCGCATATAGCAACAGATAGAGGATTTCCCTTTTTTTGATTTTCAGCACTTGACTACAGGTTATATTAATACTAATTTAAATTCCATTCTTTCGGCATCGATCTGATGGATCATTTCTTCGATATCCTTCGGATTCGCGCTGCCTTCAAACATGTGGATTATCTTCAGCAAAAGCTTGATGATCCTTAGGGCCAAAGACTGTTTTTTCCGGGTATCGGTTTCTGTGGTAATGGTTTCGTTGAACATAAAATTCAAGCTGCCCAGAATATATTTAAACTTCATGGACAGGTTTTCCGAAAGGGCCACATCATTGATGATGACCGGCTCAAATTCTCCCTTCACCTGAATTTTGGTTTTGATGTCAAATATGTATACATATCCGTTCGAGATATGATATACTTCTCCTGTTGTATTCTCCATACGCTGTTTTTAAAATTTTAGTTGGTACATGGTACAATTAGGCGAGCTACATTATATAGCGCCTTTTGAAAATGCTCTTTTATGCAGGTTTAGAAGAGTTTATGAGATTTTTAGGTCCAGTAAAGGTTCTTTCCGTGTGATGAAAGAGCTCCTTACGATCTTTGCTATTTCTTCCGCGTGGTTGTAAAGGAAGAAATGGTTTCCTTCCAGGATTTTATGCTTCAGGCGGGAAGTGGTGAACCTGTCCCAGTTTTCGATCTCGCTGCAGGTTTCTTCTTCCGTGCCCATAATGGCATAGATAGGGGTGGTAATCAGGATGCCTTTTTCTAAAGCCGTGTCTTTTTCGAGGCATTCGAAATCAGCCCGAATAATCGGTGCGAAATAATCGAACAGTTCTTCATCGGTAAGCACTTCTTCCGGAACGCCTCCCAGATACCGCAGCTCCTCTTTAAATTCGGTATCATTTAGTAGGTAACGTACAATTTCCCTTTCTTTTTTACTTCCCGGCCCGGAATTTCCGGAAACGATCAGCTGTTCCGGGAAATGGCCCCGTTTTTCGAGTCCTGAAACAACGCTCAGGCCTAAAGTGGCTCCCATACTGTGCCCGTAGACAATAAATGGCGAGCCATCCCTCAATTTCAGGATTTGGCCGAGATAATCTTCAATGGCTTCTTGTTTGGCCTTTATCAGTTTTTCAGTAGACCTTTTCCCCCGTCCTGGAAGTTCCAATGGCAGGAATTCGATATCCGTTTTTAAATGTTTTTTTAAAAAATCGAACGAATAAGTGCTGCCTCCTGCAAAATGTAATACGAATAATTGCATAGAATCTAACGGTTTTAGTTCCTGTTGCTTTCTTTTATTTGCCTTTCCTTAAATTGTTTTTCGGCAAAGCGGTATAAAAGCGTGATATTGAATTGTTCCGCATTACGGTTCGAGACCTTGTTCAGGATGTAGCCCGGGCTGCTTGTCCTTTGGATTTCTTTTCTGGAATCCAGTACATTTATAGCATTGAAGCCGACAGTCAGTTTGTTGGACAGGAAGCTTTTGTTCACGGACAAATTCAGGTAATGGTTCGATTTGGTAGTCGTTTGGGCGTTGGAGCTTTTCCCGACATAATTCAAAAACCCCTGGAAATTGATTTCCTTCGGAAGTTTTACCTGCGCCCTTACCTGAAGCTGCCAAAATTCATTGGAAAAGTCAAAATCCTGGTCCTCATAAATCCCTTCCTGGGAAAAACGGTAGAAATTAAAGCTGGAATACAGGCTCAGTCTTTTAATCGGGTTGTAATTGACAGACGTTTCAATACCGTACTTACTCTCCATATCCAGGTTTACCGGTAAGGCTACAAAGGAATTGTTCGCATCGCGGTACACATAATATTGCATAAAATCCTTTGTCCTGTGGTAGTATACGGAAGCATTCAGGAACACTTTCTCGAAATTCTTGTTCCCTCCGAATTCAAAGGCATCGGTATATTCCGGATTCAGGTTAGGGTTTCCGGCATATTGATAGGTGAAATCCTTTATTTCATTGAAAGGGTTCAAATCCCAGATGGAAGGCCTGTTTATCCTTTTACTATAACTCCACTGCAATCCGGCTGTTTCGGAAAAAGTATAACCCAAATGCACAGTCGGGAACAAGCGGTTGTAATTGATTTTTTTGGTAAACTCCCTGTTTTCATCGCTTATTTTAACCGAAGTATATTCGTCCCTCAAACCGATAAGGTAATCGAATTTCCCCCATTCGTTTCCGTACTGCACATAGGCGGCACCAATAGTCTCGTTGTAATCCAGGTCGTTATCCAGCCCGTTGAAAACCTGCCAGTTATTGGATACGAAATTTTCCGCCAGGTAAGTATTGGTCACGTTCCTGTGCTCTCCTTTCAAACCAAAATCAAGCTTTCCTTTTTCCTTTATGGGAGTGGTGTAATCCGTTTGCAGGACAAAATCCTTATTCCCGTTTTTATTGTTGGTCCTCAATTGTTTAGGAGTTTCGATAATCGGTTTCACTTTTTTGGTATTGATGTCCCAGTCTTTTGTACTGTTCCAAAAGTCGTATTGGAAATCTACCGTAAACTTTCTTCCTTTTTTATCGAAATTCCGCAGGTAATTCAATTCCAACTGGTTATAACTTCTGTTTTCTACTGATTTTGTATTTCTTACCAAAACACTATCCAGGGCATTTTCGGTATAATAATCATATCCGATCAGGGATTTGTCACTGTCTTTGGTCACATTGATGTTATACGCCATGGTAATGGTTTCCTTATCGTTTAAGTAATAATCAAACCCTCCGTAAAATAATTTCCCGTCATCATGCCTGTTTTCATCTTCCATTTGCAGCAAAGCTTTGTTGAATCCGGATTGATTGTATAGTTGATTCGAAGAATATTTACCGATATAATCTGTATAACGCTGCCCGACAGTGGCAAAGAAATTAAGTTTGTCCGTTTTGTAATTGACAGAACTTCCGATGCGCGAGTCAATCGGGACGCCGTAACGCAAAGTCAGTTGCCCGTTTATCCCGTCTTTCTTGTTTTTCTTCAGGATGATATTCAATATCCCGGCAGAACCCGTTGCCTGGTAGCTTGCGGAAGGGTTGGTGATTATTTCCACCCTTTCGATACTTAAGGCCGGGATCTGGTCCAGCGCGTTGTTTAAGGTAAGGCCGGTTTGCCTTCCGTTTATAAGTATGGTCACATTGGAATTTCCTCTTAAACTTACCTGGCCTCCGGCATCAACGGTAACAGATGGAATGTTTTCCAATATATCCAAAGCCGAGTTGCTTTGCGCCAGGATGTCTTTCCCTACGCTGAACACTTTTTTGTCCCTTTTGAAGGAAAGCGTGCTTTTTTGGCCTACGACCACAACTTCGTTCAGGAAATTCACATCCAATTGCAATTTCAGGCTGCCAAGGTTCATTTTTTTGTTCGAATCATTCAAAACCGTTTCTTTGGAAAAAGTAATATACCCGCTGTAACTGATCTCTACAATCAGTTTCTCTGTCGGGACGGCAATTTCAAAGCCACCGTTCTCTTCGGTCATTCCGGCCACAAGGAACTTTCTGTTCGCATCCAATATCGTAATATTAGCATAGGGCATTGGTTCAGATTTTTCATTGATGGCTTTGCCCGAGATCATTCCCTTAAAGTTGGTTTTCGCCATTTGAGCATGTGTCAAAGTGCTTAAAAAAAATAGTAGCAGAACAGCGCTTTTTAACCTGTTTTTATCTTTCATCTCTATGTTTTTATACTATTTGGATTGTTAAATTTTGCGAATTTAGCTAATTTGTAGCTCATTTATTACATTTTTGTACTCAATAATTTTTTCTCCAAATAATCTTTCTGCTTCAACCCCTTTGTTTCGGCAATATTCCAGCAGTTGGTTGGATTGTACAATCGGTTCCGATTCGCTGGTATACTTGATGGAACTGATATGTTTCAACCAAGGTTCCATTCCCATAGCATAGACAAATACCGTTTTGGCATCAAATACATCGATAAGCGCCCTGGCCTGGTCAAAATTACAGCCTGCCAATCGTCTGGATTCGTCCATGTCCCTTTGTATCCCATTAGGCAACAACGGCCCGTAAAGCCAGGATAAAGGCGCGCCATGGCATTCCATCCCAAGGAAAACCACATCAATGTCCCCTATTACTTTTTGGATCCTTTCGTATAATTTTGGTGCAATATTGCAGGAATCGGCTGCAAAAAGCATCTTGAATCCATCGTTGAATTCGATGCTGTGGCAGATTTTGCTTCTCACGTCCAAATCACAATGCTCTCCGATGAAAGGCAATCCGGTAATTTTAAAATCAGGGAAATGCTTGATTTCCATGTCTCCCAATTCAATAATATTATGGAACCCGATCTTTTCGAACATCAATTTCAAACTTGGGTCCTGGATATTCCCGCCGCTGCATTTCGGAACGATGATATGCCCGATCCTGTGCCTGATGCGTAATAACGTTTCAAATAAAATATGGTCCTGGTGGTTATGAGTGATTAAGATATAGTCTATTTTTTCCGGCAGGTCTTCATAGGAGAACCTCGAAATATCGGTTTCATAACCGTAGCTGATGATTGGGTCTACCAGGATGGTTGTTTCTTTTGTTTCGGTTAAAATACAGGCATGGCCAAAATATCTGGTCAAGACGCCATCACCATCATATTTCTGGTATTCTTTTGGTGTTTCGGTGGTAAAGAATGTCCGGAACAGGATTTCTTGAGCCGGGTCGGTTATTTCAAAAATCTCCAGGATTTCTTCGTATCGTTTAGGTTCAAGGGACATTTCGAACAATTGGTCGATCTTATCGCTGTTGAAAGGAATGTCAAGCCTTAGGATTTCAGGAGAAGCCAATTTTGGCGTACTCAATACGAAAGTCCTGGAATCGTCGTCCAAAACCAAAAAGAGGTTCACGCTCTGGATGCTTTCATCATAATATTCGGTTTCATACAATAAGGATTCAAAAAAACGGAACGAAGGGTTGTTGTTGATGTCATACACCAATTCCACCAATCCTTGCAGGCTTTCCGGTATCAGCGGATACAAATCTATCAGGGCGTATCCTTTGGCACTGTTCTTCAACAAACTGTGCAATTCGAGAATATCATCGTTGAGTTCCAGTAATTTGGCACATTTTTGGGTAGTCCCGTCAATTAACGATTGGATTTCATCTACCCTTCCGCCGTTGTAATCTATAAAAGGGCCGCCCAGCATTTTAGGGTTTTTGACCGCTGCCGCATGGATCATCGGATTCTGAACATAGGATTTCATGATCTTGAGGTGCCTTGATTTGATGTTCATCGCTGCGGTAGCAGGAGAAACGATATGCGGCCAGGCATACCAATTGTCAATTAACGGCTCAATAACTAAATTGGGTTTGATGTATACTAAATCTTCATTGTTGATTTTCATGGTCTTTATTATTTGTATTAATTGTTTATTATTAGCTCTGTTGAAAAAAATTATCTTGCTTTTGCTTTACTTTCACATAGTCGGTTTCGGCGTTGATTTCCAGGATCAATCCGTTGTCGTACATGCTGCTTTTGATCTCGACCGGATAATGCTGTTTGCTGATCAGGTCTAAGATTTTCACGTCATTGTTGTCCAGGTGGATGTCCGGGTTCCGGTTCCCCGAAAGGTCCAGATTGTTGAACGACCCCAGCGTAAATTCGCTTAACCTGAAGTTGTTTTTAGCCTGGAAAGCATTATCCAATAAGGTATACGGAATCTGCTGGGATTCTTTTGCATCCAAATGACTCTTCTGTATGGTAGCTGTTATGGCCTCGATACTGCCCTGGTTTTCCATGACAACCTCAACCGGTATGGTATTGGTAAACTGGCCGATCCTGTTTTCCAAATCAAATCCCATCAGTTGCGTATCCCTGGAATTTACCGTTATGTCGATAAAAAACGCCGGGCTGGTTTGAATGTAATTTTTCAGGCAATAGGAAAGGATGTAATTGCTGAGCAGTATTCCGTTTGCCCTGCAAAACTGTTGCATTTCGCCCAGTTCAATCTCACCGATTTTGACGGTAATCCTTTTGGCCCCTTTGTCTTTATTCCTTTGGAAAGGAGATAAATGCCCGTTGCTTCCAAGTGTCGCGGAAAGGGAGTCAATCCTCTTACGAAGCGTTGTTTCAAAAGCGGTTGTAGCCAGGTATTTCCGCTGCAGTTTTGAAAAGATCCCGTTACCGCCGGTTTTTAAATCGATGGTATTCGTATGGCCGTTGTACATTTCGTTTATAGCATCGATCAACATATTATTCGACTGGAAATCGGTCACGATATGATGAATCGTTATTTGTACGATAGCGTCGGTGCCGTCATGGCATACATCAATATGGCACATGTCGCCTTTCTCCAGGTCAAAAGGATTGTTTTTGGCTTTTATGAAATAATCCTGGATGTTTTTGCTTTCTTTCAAATCCATCTGGCTATATACAACATGCGGTGTGAATGCTGAAAAAGGCACCAATTGCTGGTAGGTTTCTTCTCCATCCTGATAAATTTTCATCCTGAGTTCCGGGATGCATTCGAATACATTGGAAATCGTCTGATCGAATTTTTCCTTGTTGAAAGGAGCCAGCTCAAAGGTGAAATATTGGATTGGATGCGCATAAAGCGTGCTGTTGGTGTATACTTTTTGATTGACGGACAACGGCACCGGTTCCTGGTAGATATTCGGTTCGTAGCTCTCTTCAAATACCGTTTCGATGGTTTCCAAATGTGGGACAAGATCGCTTATCCTCGGGTATTTAAGGATAGTAAGTACCGATAATTCATAACCTTCTTTTTTCAGCTTTGCCGAAACCTGAATCGATTTTAGCGAATTCCCGCCTATTTCATAAAAATTATCGAAAACACCTATTTTCTCCATGCCCAGGACTTCCTGCCAAATAAGGGCCAGTTTTCGTTCCGTTTCGTTTCTTGGAGCGGTATATTCTTTTCTGATGATGTCTTCTCCTGTAATGCCCGGCAATTCCTTACGGTCTATTTTTCCATTCGAATTCAGCGGCATCGATACCAGTTCAACATAAAAACCGGGAATCATATAATCCGGAAGGTTTTCCGATAAATAATTCCGCAAGTCCGATTTGTCGATAGCGGAGGCAGCCACATAATACGCCACCAGCACTTTTTCGCCTTTCATTTCCTTGGCCACGACCACAACCTGCTTTAAAGATTCCGAATATTGCACGATCCGGGCTTCTATTTCGCCCAATTCTATACGGAATCCGCGGATCTTGACCTGTTGGTCTTTCCTGCCTAAATATTCTATATTCCCGTCCGGCAGCCAAGCTCCGAGATCTCCGGTATCATACATTTTCGTGTTGGCCAGGAATGGGTTTTCGATGAATTTCTCTGCTGTCAGTTCCGGTTTGTTCAGATAGCCTCTTGCCAATCCTGCCCCGGAAAGGTAAATTTTGCCGGGAATCCCAACAGGGACTAATTTCAGTTGCGTATCCAGGATATAAGCCCGGGTATTTGACAGCGGTTTCCCGATAGGAAGGGAAGTATACCCTTTGTGTTGTATCCTGAAATAGGTACTGTAAGTCGTATCTTCCGTAGGGCCATATAAATTGTAAACTTCAACGGTATCCAAAGGTAGTTTTTGCAAGATGTCATTAGAAATGGGTTCTCCCGCCATATTGAGTACCGATACGTTTTCCCAGGATACGTTTTCTTCCAGCAATTCCCTCACTACAGAAGGCACTGTATTGATCAGTATTTTAGCATCTTTATTTATAAAATCACCTATTTCCAGGCCGTTCTTTAACACTCTGAGTTTTTTTCCTATGGAAAGCGGATAGAACATTTCGTAAACGGACAGGTCAAAACAGTAAGACGTTGTGGCAAATACGATATCGAACCGCTCTGCTTGATAATAGTCCTCCGACCATTTGATCAGTTCCACAGCATTCCTGTGTTCGATCATTACGCCTTTAGGATTGCCAGTTGTCCCCGAAGTATAAATAACATAAGCCAAATCTTCAGGGCTGCTGATGCTTTCTATATCCTCTTTTGAATATTGGTGCGAATGGTTGTAAAAACGCTGCAATTCTTCCAAATCAAAAACCAGTTTGCAATTACTGTCCTGCTCCATATAAGCGATACGTTCCTGCGGATAAGCCGTATCTATGGGAACATATGCCCCGCCGGATTTGAGTATCCCCAAGATGGCCAGAATCATTGCTTCGTTCCTGTCGAGTTTTACTCCTATAAGATGGTTTGGCTGGATGAGGAATTTCTCCCTTAAATAACCTCCTAATTGATTCGCCTTTTCATTCAGTTCACGGTATGTTATTGCCGTATTTCCGAAAACAACCGCCGTATGGTCCGGGGTCTTTTTTACCTGTTTTTCAAATAAGCTGACAATCGTATCCTGCTCCAAATGGATGAGTTCCGTATCATTGAATGTTACCAAAAGTTCTTTTTCCTCTTCGGGAGACAAGATCAGGCGCTTGTTTAAAAGGACGTTTGGCTGTTTGGTCAAAAGATCCAGAAACGCCGTATAATAATGATGCAGTTTTTCTATTGTGAGTCCTTCTTTTAATTTTCGCTGCTGGCGCCAGGATACTTTTATTCCGTTATGGACAGGGCGTACAAACAGGTCCAGGAAAGTATTGGTGGCCTCAAAACTGATATCGGTAAACTTCGATTCTTCCGTTTTTTCCGATTCCTCTACATTCATTTCATTATAGATATGGAAATCTACATAATTGAACATCGTATCGAAAAAAGGGTTTTCGTCCCTGTTGTTTTTTGAAAAACGGGTGTGCAGTTCGAATAAACTGATGCCTTCGAATTGTTTTTGGATGTTGACCAGGCGGTTCACTTCCTGTGTGAATTCCAGGACAGTACCATGGGTTTCTTTGACACGGAAAGGAATAGTATTCAAAAAGCAGCCCAGTATTTTATCTCCGTCTTCAGACAAAGGCCTTCCACTTGTTACGATACCGGCCAGAACATCATTGTCATAGGTGAGCATTTGCAACGTATGCATATATGCGGCAAAACTTGCTGTTTTCAAACTGATTCCGGAAGTTTTGCTGAAAAGCTGCAGGGAATCATACAGCGTTCCTTCAATCACAAAATCACGGTTGGAAGAAACAGCCACATCGGTAAAAATGTCCAGGCGTTTGTAATCTTCAAGCGTATCGGTCCAATAGGCATTATGGCTTGGGCTCTTCTTGATGCATTTCTGTTCAAAAACATAATCTTTATAAGTCAGGGAAAGCGTATCTTTTAGCACGGCGTTTCCATCTTTTACAATACTGACATAGGTGTTGTTAAGCTCGGTCATTAAGGACGCAACGCTCCAGCCGTCCAGGATCGCATGATGGAATTGAAACAAAAGATGCCATTCTTTTTGGCCCGTCTTATAAACTTTCATCCGCCAAAGGCCCGGTTTGGCTATCTCAAAAGGATTTTCAGTCCGTTCCAGGAGCATGAATTTTTCAATTTGGGATTGTTGTGCCTGCTGGTTTTCACCCGAAATATCTTCGTATGCCAAAGGAACTTCAATGGTATCATAAACCAAATGCACCGGTTCGCTGTAATCCTCAAGATTATAGGCCGTACGCAGCAATTCATGTTTTTGGACCAGGAAATCGGCAGCCTTTGCAAAGGCATCCCTGTTAAAATCCGATGTTGGGACAGGGAAGAAAAACTGATCGTGGTATATTCCTTTTTTGCCGTTTAAGGACGAAGCGTACAACATCCCCAATTCTATGTCGCTCATCGGGAAAATGGAAACAATATCCTGCTCCTCCGGTTGTAATTCCTGGGATAATTTTTGGAAATCTTCTTCTATTTTTGATTTTACGAAAGGAGAAATTTCGCTTTGCATCCGTTCTGATTGTACAGATAACAATTCGCTTATTGATAATAATGCATAAATATCGGCCAGTTTGTAATTAAGCCCTAATTCTTTATTGATTTTGCTGAGCACGCGGATGGCCCGGATGGAATCTCCTCCCAATTCGAAGAAATTATCCGTGATCCCGACTTTTTCAACACCTAGGACTTCCTGCCAGATCAATGCTGTTTTTTGTTCGTTTTCGTTTCTTGGGGCAATATATTCTTTTCTGATAATGTCTTCTCCTAAAACACCTGGCAAGGCTTTCTTATCGATTTTGCCACTGGCGGTCATGGGTAGGTTTTCCAGGGCAACATAAAAACTCGGGACCATATATTCCGGCAGCTTTTTTTGCAGGTAATTGCGGATTTCCGCCTTATCTGTTTCTTCTTCCGGAAGGTAATAGGCAACAAGCGCTTTTTCATTGTTGACTTCCTTAGCAACTGCTACGGCTTTGAGGATACCCGGATATTCCATGAGTACTTTCTCGACTTCGCCTAATTCTATCCTGTTCCCTCTTATTTTTACCTGGTTGTCCATTCTTCCCAAATAATGTATGGTACCGTCCGGTTTCCATTGTGCTAAATCGCCGGTGCGGTACACTTGGTAACCCTGCCGGAACGGATCTGGGATAAACCTGTCGGTGGTAAGTTCGGGAAGGTTCAGGTAACCTTTGGCCACCTGTATCCCGGAAATCAGCAATTCACCCGGAATGCCAATGGGCTGGAGCTGGAAAGCTTCATTTACAATGTATATTTTGGTATTCGCTATTGGTTTTCCAATGCTTACTCCTTCTTTGATAACGTCTGTATTGCTCAGGTCGATAGCTGTTACGTCAATGGCTGCTTCTGTAGGGCCATATAGGTTGTGAAGGCGTGCCTTTGGGAATTTCTCTTTGCAATCCTGTGCCATAACTGCCGGTAATTCTTCACCACTACAGATGATATGGGCCAGGCTGCTGCCTTTTTCCCCACTGGCTTCCAACAGGAATACGCCCAACATGGAAGGTACGAAATGGACAATCGTAACTTTTTCCTTGTGGATTAGTTCCTGCAGGTAATGCGGGTCCTTATGCCCTTCCGGTTTTGCGATGACCAAAGTGCTTCCGGTTAAAAAAGGTAAGATCAGCTCCCAAACGGAAACATCAAAAGTATAAGGGGTTTTTTGAAGGAATACCGCATCGCTTCCCGCATTCAGGTACAATTGCATCCAAACCAAACGGTTATACAATCCGGCATGATGGTTTAGGACTCCTTTTGGTTTCCCCGTAGAACCGGAAGTGTAAATGCAATAAGCCAGATGGTCTGTTTTAACCGTCAATGGAAGGCTTTCTTTGCTATAATTGTCCTGGAATCCCTTGAATTTTGCCAATTCTTTTTCATCCAGACAGGTTTTCAGGTTGCCGTCTTTTATGATATACGCTACCCTATCATCCGGATAAGCCGGATCAATTGGGACGTATGCTCCTCCTGATTTCAGGATCCCGAATACGGACAGGATCATCCTTTCGCTCCGCTCCAATTGGATCCCCACCAAATCATCCGGCTGGATATTGTAAAAATCCTTCAGGTAATGTGCCAATTGATTGGATTGCTCGTCTAATTCCTTATAGGTGACTTTTTTATTCCCGAAAACAATGGCAATAGCGTGAGGTGTTTTTTGGGCCTGTTCTTCGAATAAATCCAAAATCGTTTTCCCTTCCGGGTACGCAACTGATGTATCATTCAAATCAAACAGCAGGTGGTTTTTCTCTTCCTGGGAAACATAATCTATTTCCTGGATCAGGACATCAGGATTTTCCAAAGCCTTGATGAATATATTTTCCAAATGGCATAGCATCGCCTCCATCTGAGAAGATTCGTAAATATCCGAATTGTAGATGCTGTTTACCGTGAGTCCATCTTGGGATTCGGTACATGTAAATTCGATATCAAATTTTGATGTTTTTGTTGTTCCGCCATAACTTTCCACTGATAAGCCTTGTAACGATTGCTGGCTGTTCAGGTTATTGAGCTGGCCTTGGTTCTGCAGGACAATCATCACATCAAACAACGCGGAGCGGCTTCTGTCATGGGCAATGTTCAATTTATCGACCAACTCGTCAAACGGATACGTCTGGTGCTCGTATGCTTTGAGTAGGAGTTCTTTTTCTTTTTGGACCAAATCCGAGAAACTATCCTTCTCCTCAATCCTGGTCCGTATCGGCAATGTGTTTAGAAACAATCCTATCTGGAGCTCCAAATCCGGGTGTTCCCTGCCTGCGATCGGGGTTCCGATGATGATGTCTGCCTGGTTGGAATATTTATACAATACTGTTTTTATACCTGCCATCAAAACCATAAAGAGTGTCGCGTCCTGTGCCTTTGAAAACTGTTGCAGCTGTTCTGAAAATACCTTTGAAAATACATGCGAACAATGGTTTCCGTTATAGGTCTTAACCGACGGTCGCGCTTTGAGGCTTGGCAAATCCAAAACAGGCAATTCTCCTGAAAACTGGTCCAGCCAATATTTTTCAGAAAGCATTTGTTTCTCTTTCCCCATTTCGCCATTGAGCCATACGGCATAATCCTTGTATTGTATCTTGAGTTCCGGCAATTGCACTTCTTCTCCCTGAACCAATGAATTATAGATTTGAATGAGTTGGGAAACCAATAATTGTATCGACCAGCCATCACCAATAATATGGTGCATGGAAAGCGAGAACACATGGTTGTTTTCCGCTACCCGAAGCAACGAAGCCCTCAAAAGCGGTGCTTGCTCCAGGAGAAACGGGATGCTGTTTTTATGTTGCAGATAGTCAAAAACAGAACCTTCAGGATCATTTTCACGGCTGAAATCCTTTTCTTCTATCTTAAAATCCACTGCATCTGCCGGAAGGACATATTGCGAAATTTGCCCTTCTTCGTTTGCTTTGAAAAAAGTTCTTATGATTTCGTATCGCGCTATCAAAACCTGGAATGACTGCTCTAGCTTAGAAACTTCCACAGCCCCTTTGAAAGTAACTGTCAAAGGCATGTTATAAGCCAGCGAACCTTCTTCAAACTGACTCAAAATCCAGAGCCTGTACTGTGAAGCGGTCATAGGATAATGGTCTTTTTCCGGTGCATTAGGGATGTGGGAAAAGGCGGAAAACATCCGGATCAGGTCTTCCTTATTTGCTTTTATTTCTTCAATGAGGCTTTCGGTCAACGTCCCTTTGGGAGCGCTTATGTCCAATTTGCCGTTTTGAACACTCAGGATAATACCCAAGGATTCAAGTTTGTGTAATATTTCCATTCGAAATTATGTGTTTGTTGAAATCTAGATCGATATTTTTTCATATTCTTTTGAAGCGTCAACCGTTTGGTTTTCATGCAAAAGAATGTAATCAATCATTTTGGACAGTCCTTCGATATCTGGTGTGGAAAAGAAATTTTTAATCGGGATCAACACCCCGAATTCCTCGTGTATCCTATTGACAACCTGAACAATAAACAAGCTGTGCCCACCCAGTTCGAAAAAATTATCAGAAACACCTACTCTTTCTATCCGGAATACTTCCTGCCATATTGTGGCCAGTTTCTCCTCCGTTTTGTTTCTTGGAGCGAGGTATTCTTTCCGGGTCAGGTCTTTTTCGGTTATGCCTGGCAACGATTTGCGGTCCGTTTTGCCGTTCGGGGTTAGCGGCAGGGTTTCTAATTCGACCAAAAAGCTTGGAATCATGTATTCCGGCAGTTTGCCCTGCAGGTAATTGCGGATCTGCGTTTTGTCTGTTGGGGCATCGGCGACAAAATAAGCTACCAATGCCTTTTGCCCGTTAATGTCGCTCATGGCAACAACCGCCTGTTTTATTGCTTCGGAATACTGTAATATCGTGGCTTCAATTTCCTCCAGTTCTATCCTGAAACCTCGTATTTTTATTTGCTGGTCTTTCCTGCCCAGGTATTCTATATTGCCATCCGGGAGCCATCTGGCGATATCACCGGTATTGTACATCCGAAGCCCGCCCATAGCAGGGTTTTGTATGAATTTTTCTTCCGTTAAGGCCGGATTATTCCTGTATCCCAAAGACAAGCCTGCTCCGGAAAGGTACAGGTACCCTTCGGCCCCGACCGGTAGTATTTCCCGGTTTTCATCCAGTATGAATGCTTTGGTATTCGATATTGGTTTTCCTATAGGAACCGATTTATAATCCTTGCCGGATACTGTATAGCATGTACTGTAAGTGGTGTCTTCTGTCGGGCCGTACAGGTTCCTGGTCTCGATGTTCAGCGCGGTTAGTTTGTGTGCGATGTCTGAAGGGAATGCTTCTCCGGCCAAGTTGATCACTTTTACGTTTCGCATATCCAAACCTTGCTCCAGGACAGCCCTGATAGCCGAAGGAACGGTATTGAGCAGGATATTTTCTTCTTCCAGATGTTTGCCAATTTGTAACGAATCGCGCAGGATCCGTATTCTTTTTCCGATGGATAACGTATAGAACATTTCAAAAACGGACAAATCGAAACAATGCGATGTGGCGGCAAATACCACTTCAAAGGAAGCAGTGTCAAACTCAATTTCCGCCCAATTGATCAGTTCCAGAGCATTGCCGTGCGTGATCATCACCCCTTTTGGAAGCCCTGTTGTCCCTGAAGTGTAAATGATATAAGCCAAATCGTCTTTACCAATTGGAACCGATAGGTTTTGATCTGGAAAATCTCCTTTGCCAGTTTTGAAAAGATGCAGTTCTTCTTCATTGAGGATTACCTTGCATTGGCTGTCTTTTTCAATATAATCTATTCTTTCTTTTGGATAATTGATATCTATCGGAACGTATGCCGCTCCGGATTTTAGCACTCCAAGGATGGCCATCGGTAAGTTTTCATCCCTTTCCAGCTTGATGCCTACCACATCTCCTTTTGCAATTTGATGTTTTGTGATTAGGTAATGTGCCAATTGGTTTGCTTCCCGGTTTAAATGACCATAAGTGCACTCTTTTTGATTGTAACTGATGGCAATGCGCTCCGGAAACTGACGGGCCTGGTTTTCGAATTTTTCAAACAAGGCATTTTCTAAAACAGGATTTGCCGGGATATCATTGAAAGTAGTCATCAGTTTGTATTGCTCTTCTTCAGACAGGACATCAAAATTGCTTACCACCGTATCCGGTTTATTGGCAATAAGATCCAATACTTTTTTGAAATTTTGGGCAAAGGCATCCAAAGCCATCGCAGATTTGAATTTCCGCTTCAGTTTGAAAGTACTTCGTACCGTGCCGCCTGTAGCGCTTAAGGTAAAAATAAGGTGCGTGTTGACGTTTTCGAATGAATTAAGTTCAAAACCGTTATCCAGGGCTTCTTCTCCAGGTTCTCCGGCCTGTGGCAAACTATTCCCGTAATCCATGTTTTCATAAATATGAAAATTCACATAATTGAAAATACTGTCAAAGAAAGGGTTATCCAGAGAAGAATTGTTGTTGACAATCCTATTGATATGCGCCAGGGAAAGGCGGTCTTTCCCTTTTGAATTATGAAGGTTCTCCTGTAATTGGAGTATGAAATCCTTCCACGTCCCGGTTTTTTCCACCTTCATCCGAAGAGGGACCGTGTTGAGAAAACAGCCCAGGACTTTGTCCCCGTCTTCGCTTACAGGCCTGTTGTTAGACACCACACCGATCATAATATCCTTGTCGTGGCGCAGCAGGCTTAAAGTATAAAGGTAAGATCCTAAGAAAACCGTTTTTAAGGTTGTATTCCATTCTTTGGCCAGCTTTTCCAATTTTTGAATGTCGCTTTTTTCGAAATACGTATCATGGGCAAGATCTGTTTCTTCTTCTGAGAAAATATCCATCCTTTCGCTGCCTTGAAGGTATTTTTTCCAATAATTGGCATACTCGTCATTTTCTTTGGCCAGCAAAGAATCCAGGATAGCCGATTTATTATTTGTTTTTAAGGAATGGGTTCCCGGGTTTTCGTTCCGGATCAGTTTGAAATACACCTCGAACAATTCCGTATTTAGGGACGCCAGGCTCCAGCCGTCTAAAACCGCGTGGTGAAATTGGAACGCATACACCATTTTTTCCTCGGAAATCTTAAAAATATCGGCTCTCCAAAGCGGTGCATTTCCAATATTGAATTTTATGCTGCGCTCTTTTTCCAAAAACAATTGTATGCTGCTTTCCTGCTCTTGTTTGTTTAAATGGGCAATATCGGTCAGCCGTACATCCCAAAAGACTTCCTTGTTAACGACCTGGATGCCTTCAAAACCGGAAATATCAAATGACGTCCTCAATGTTTCATTTTTTTTCACCAAAAGGCCAAGTGCTTTTTTGAATGTATTGATTTCGATTGCCGGGATGATGTATACGAACTGGTCGTGGTAAACCCCTTCGCTTTGGTTTTTAAAATACTCATACACCATTCCTTTTTGGATGTCGCTCATCGGATAGGCATCTTCAATTTGTTCCGGTTCGGAAACGCTAAGCAGGAATTTGTTTTTCATCTCGGCAAGCTCTTTCTCCTTGTTGCTTCTTTCAGCCGAAGGGCCGGCAATTGCCTGCTTTTCCAAATGAGCCGCCAAGTCCTTCAATACCGGATATTCGTAAATGGTATGCAAATCCATTTCCTTTTTAAAATGCTTTTTCAATTGAGTCAGCATTCGTATGAGCAAAATAGAATCCCCTCCGATCAGGAAAAAATCATCGTTTATGCTAATCTCTTTTACATGAAGCAATTCACTCCATATCCCGGCTATTTTTTTCTCGTGATCCGTCACCGGTGCCTCATAGGCTGTTTTTTCCGGTTCGTAGGCTTCCAACAGTTTTTTCCTGTCCAACTTGCCATTGCTGGTTAATGGAAAGGATTCCAGTTGAATGATCGCATTGGGCAACATATACGCCGGCAATTTGTTTTTTAAGGATTCCTTTAAGGCTTCCATCGGGATTTCGGTTTTGGCCGTAATGAAAGCCACCAATTGAAGGTGCCCCTGGTAACCTGCCTTTACTAAAACTGATGCCATTTGTACTTGGTCAAACTCTTGAATCGCGGTCTCGATTTCTCCAAGTTCGATGCGGTACCCACGGATTTTGACCTGGTTGTCCATCCGGCCTATGTACTCAATGTCCCCGTCCGGTGTCCATTTTGCCAAATCTCCGGTGCGGTATATGCGTTCGTTTGCCGCAAAAGGGTTCGGGATATATTTCTCCTGTGTTAGTGCTGACTTGTTTAGGTAACCTCTGGAAACTTGTATTCCTCCAATGCATAATTCGCCGCTTACCCCTATTGGCTGGAGTTTGTTTTCCTGGTTGAGAATATAGATTTTGGTATTGGAAACCGGTTTGCCGATGACTACTTTCGTTGCAGATTCGGGAACATCCCAAAACGTAACATCTATGGCAGCTTCGGTTGGCCCGTATAAATTCTGCAACCGGACATTCCTGTTTCCGAATACTCTCCTGAATTCGTTTATATGATGCATCTGCAAGGCTTCGCCACTACATACGAACGTTTTCATACCCGCGCAATCTTCCTGGGAAAGTTCCAATAAAAACACCGATAACATTGACGGTACGAAATGAGCAATTGTTACGTGCTTCTTTTCGATAATTTCTTTCAGGTATACATTGTCCTTATGCCCTTCCGGCTTGGCAAACAATAATTTCGCCCCGGTAAACAACGGCAGGAATAATTCCCATACCGAAACATCGAAACAGAAGGTTGTTTTTTGCAAGACTGTATCGCTTCCGTCCAAACCATAAGAATCCTGGGCCCACAACAATCTGTTATAAACGCCGTCGTGCTGGTTCATGACTCCCTTGGGTTTTCCTGTGGAGCCTGAAGTGTAAATAATGTACATCAGGTCCGTAGGTGTAAGGCCAATTGCCGGTTTGTCTTTTGGCTCAAGGCCGAAGTCATCCCACAAATCGATGGAGAGGCATTTCCCTTGATGGTTTTCGGAAAGTTGCTCTCTGCTTTTTTGAGTCGTTATGATGATTTTAGCCTGGATGTCTTCTAAAATATACTGTATTCTTTCTTCCGGATATTCCGGATCGATCGGGACGTAGGCCGCACCGGCTTTCAAAATCCCCAAGAGCCCGATGCTCATTTCCAGTGACCTTTCCAGGTAAATACCGATAAGGTCGCCTTTTTGTATTCCCTTTTTGATCAGGTGATGGGCCAATTGATTTGATCGTTCGTTTAATTCCTGGTAGGTAAGCGACGTTTCTTCAAACTCTATGGCAATCTGGTCTGGTGTTTGCAGTACTTGACGCTCAATAAGATCCAAAACCGTTTGATCTTGCGAATAGGAAACAGTAGTATCATTGAATGCTTCCAGCAGTTTGTGCTCTTCCTGCGCCGATAACAAGGTTATGTTTTTTAGTTCACCATCGGCACTACTGATGATTTGATCTAAAGTATGCTCGAAATGATTGGCTATCATTTGAATATATTCTTCTTTGATAAGGCCGCTGTTGAATTTGAAATCAATGCACAATGCTCCTGCCCCATGCAAATCGGCCTGGACCGATAAAGGATAATTATTGTTCTCCTGAACATTGTAATTTTGGATTTCCAGGGTATTGGCAACCTTTTCTCCTTTGAATGTATTGACCGGGAAATTCCTGAAAACAAAAATCGAATCAAAAAAACCATGCTGTATGCCGTTATACCTTTTGATGCTGCTTAAAGCCGTATGCTGAAATTCCCTGGCTTTGACATGCTGGTCCTGTAAACCTTGCAGCCAATTGGAAACAGTAGCTTTTTCATCCATTCTGGCCCGGAAAGGAATCGTATTGATGTACAATCCTATTTTTTCCTCATACCTGGTTTCCGGCGGGCGCCCTGAAACGGTAACTCCAAAGACAATATCGTCGTTTGCCGTATACCTGGACAATAATAGCGCCCAGATGCCTTGTAGCAAAGTGCTAACGGTAATGTTGGCCTGTTTGGTGTAGGTGATTACTTTATCTGTAAAAGACTGGTCCAGGTTCAGGTAGACATCTTTATAATCTGCATTGGGATTTTGCCCGTCTGGCAAAGTATTGGCAAAAGGCAATAAGGAAGGTTCATCGAATTCCTTCAAGTAAGTGGTCCAAAATGTTTTCTCTTCTTCAGGATTTATGCTTTTGATGTATTTGATATAATCTTCGAACTTGTCTTCTTCCCGGACAGGCGGAAATCCGTTGTTGCTGTATGCGGTATAGGCTTCTATGAATTCCTTCATGAGTATCTGGCCCGACCATCCGTCCCATAAAATATGGTGTTTGGTCCAGATCATCCGGATTGCTTTGGCATCGGTCCTAACTAAAGTGACGCGCATCAAAGGAGGTGCCTTGAAATCAAACTCTTTGTTCCGTTCTTCGGTCAATAAGGCTTCAAACCGGGTTTCCAATTCTTCTTTCCCGAAAGGAGTAAAATCGATAAGCTCATAATTGAATTTTATTTTTTTATACACGCATTGTACCGGAATGGTCAATTGGTCATGAATAAAGGACGTCCTTAAAATAGTATGGTTTCCAATGACATATTCCCATGCTTTCTGGAAAGCGCCAAGATCCAGCCCTTCCGGGAATTCCATGCTGAACTGCGTTTTATAGGCGGTTCCCTTGGGGTGGTATAAGCTATGGAATAAAATACCTTCCTGCAGCGGGCTTAATTCGTATAAGGCCGAAATATCTTCTTTGTTGATTTTAAAACCCTGGGTATCCTTATTTGATTTTAAATAGTGTATCAGTTCGTTTTTATTGCTTTTGATGAAAGTCATAATTTCAGCATCCTTCTTTATGATTTCAATTTCGTCCGGAGATAGTTTCCCTCCGGCTCCTTTTAGCAACAAATCATTTCCCTGTACTTCGAGGGCCAGCCCCAAGCCTGCTATTTTATTTAAAAAATTATTCATGTGATGAAAAGGTTATCGTTACGTACTGCACGCGGCAGCACAGCAATTCTTGTTAATTAGGTTGTGGTTAATGGAAATGTTTTAGAATTTTATAGCTCCTTCCGATTCAAAATCAGTGTTTTCAAACAAACTGTCCAATTCATCAATCGTTACCTTGTCCTGCAAGTTGAAATCCGAAGGTGTAAAATCAGCATCTTCCTTGTTGGCGGCATGGCCGATTAATTGGGCCAGGTTATCGATATAGTTTTTGGCAAGTGTTTCGATTGTTTTTTCATCGTATTGCTTTTCCGAATAATCGAATGAAAACCCTAAGGTATTATTGACAATTGCACCTTTTACAACCAGTTTGTCGCGTACGGGATAATTAGGATGGATGTGCTCTCCGGTACTTTCTTCAGCACCTGTAAACCAATTGCTTTTATTGATAATGTTGTCCATTTGCCCCAGGTAATTAAAAACCAAATCCCATGATTTCCCGTTCAGCAGGCTGCTGGTTTGGGTATCGGTATTCAGGTATTTCAGGGCTCCGTATCCTAGGCCCTTGTCCGGGACATTCCTGATTTGTTCTTTGACCGATTTTATCAATTCTCCTTCCGATTCAAAACCAGCCTGCAGCAGTAATGGATATTTACTTGTAAACCAACCCGTAGTATTGCTGATGTCGATTTCATCGGAAAACAATTCCCTTCCATGGCCTTCCAGCCCAATAATGACGTCCGGCTCTCCGGTCCAATGGCTGATGGTTTTTGCCAGTGCTGCCAACAATATGTCATTGATTTCGGTATTGTATGCTTTATGTGCCGATTTCAATAGCAAAGCCGTAACTTCTTCACTGGTATTGACCACAAAAGTCCGAAGGGTTTGCCTGTTTTGGCTTTTGGAATCGTAATCAGTAGCGAAAGGGACAAATTTTGCCTTCACATTCGCCCAATAGTCTTTTTGTACCATAGCCTTTTCGGAATTGGCATAGGTATTCAGCAACGCGGCCCAAGCCCTGTAGGAACTCGTTTTCGGGCCCAATTCAACATTGACGTTTTGCGCCAAGGCCTCTAAAATAATCTCCAGTTCGTCTAAAATAATCCGCAGTGAAACCCCATCAACACCTAAATGGTGCAGGCTGATGAATAACCTGTTGTATTCCTCATGAGCCGGTGTTTTTATCAGTGCAAAATGAGTCAGTTCGCCATTGATGGTCCTGTTTTTCTGGACATTTTCAGCGATCGTGCTGATCTGGGCTTTAAGGTCCGCTTCCTGTTCGCCGGCTATATCGTATATTTCGAAATTCCCCGGACTATGGCTATAGGTTTGCACATAGTGAAAGCCTTCCCTCTCAAATCGTAACCGAAGGGTATCATGCCGTTCGATTAGTATTTTCATGGCATTTTTAAGATGTCCTTCGCTTATTTTCTTATTAATTTTGAAAAACAAATTCATATTAAAATGGGACATCTGCTCATTTTCTTCCTCAAAAAACCATTTCTGGATGGGTGTTAAAAGCAAGGTTCCTTCCAATATTCCTTGTTCGGCCTCTATTTTGTCTTTGGATTGATTTTCCAATGCGATAGAAAGCCCGGCAATCGTTTTCCAATCAAATAAATCCTGGACCTTAAAATGATGGCCTTTTCGTTTTGCCCTGCTGACAAACTGGATGACAATAATCGAATCACCGCCCAAAGCAAAGAAATCGTCATTGATGCCTACCTTTTCCACATTGAACAACGAAGACCAGATTTCGCAAAGATCCTCTTCCAACGGGTTTCTTGGCGCTTCGTATGCCTGGGTACTTTCGTATCCTTTAGGGCTCGGGAGCGATTTACGGTCGATTTTCCCATTGCCCGTCAATGGCATTTCCTCCAGTTCGATGTAGATGCCCGGGATCATATAATCCGGCAATCGGGACTGTAAAAAAGCTTTCAGGTCGTCTTCCTTATAATTTGTTTTTGGTACCAAATAACTCACCAAACGTTTGTAACCGTTGCTGTCTTCATCTGCCAGGACGATACATTGGTCAACAGAAGCATGGCCCAGGATGACCGTCGCAATCTCATTCGGTTCCACACGGTAGCCCCTTATTTTGACCTGGTCGTCGATACGGCCCAAAAAGACAATTTCGCCATCTTTGCGCATGCGGACCTTGTCGCCCGTGCGGTATAACAAGCCTTCTCCAAAAGGGTTCGGGATGAATTGTTTGCTTGTAAGTTCCTGGTTGTTCACATAGCCTTTGGCAACGCCCAAACCGCCTATAACCAGTTCTCCGGCCAAGCCCAGCGGGCATAATTCCAAAGATTCGGTAACGATATAAGCCTGTGTGGAAGAGAACGGTTTCCCGATAGGAACCTGCACGTACTCTTCTTCCCTGGAGACCTGGTGGAGCAATTTCCCGATGGTGGTCTCCGTAGGGCCATAATGGTTTACGATTGCTATAGTGTTGGAGTGTTCGTGCAGACGGTTTATGATGTCTGTCGGTAATACTTCGCCTCCAAAAATAATCATCGAGGACGGAAGCAATACTTCTTCTGTGCCTGATAGGGCTTTCCAGTGTGATGGGACAATCTTGATGCAGTCGATGGCTTGGGAAGTGATGTAATCCCGAAGGTTTTCGGCATCCATCAGCATCGGTTTTGAGAAACCATACAACGTGCCGCCGCCTAATAAAGAACCGTATACCACCGTTTTTCCCAAATCTGCGGAAAGCGAT
>NZ_SRLH01000004.1 GCF_004745595.1 Flavobacterium humi | reverse complement strand
GTACCCCCGGAAGTCAATCCCGATAAAGTCGGAAGCTGAGGCGTTGTCACATCAGAACAGTAAGGACTGCCAGTATAAGAAAACGTGCCCGAAGGAGTCGAAACAGCATTTAATGGGAAGCTTTTGGATTTTATACATCCTGTATTGAATACTTCCACAACAACCCAAATCAATTCTCCTGCTCCTGCACTCAGATAAGAGCTTAAATTAGCCGCAGGGATAACCGTACCGGTTTCAGACCCCGCATGGTAAACAATGCTATAATCCGAAGCAGGTAGGCCATTGAGCATATAAGCTGTTTGGTCGATATTAAAAGGATAAGGCCCCGCTCCTGTAACGCATATCGTTTTCGGTACCGGCTCGCGGAGCGGGAAATCTTCAATTTTTACTGTTTCGGTATCTTGAATCGTAACCGTACTCCCATCGCACTCTGTATAGGTTACAATAGCGGTATATGTTGTTGGATTGACAGTAGGGCAAACATTAAGCGGGTTAACGTTAGTAGTGCTTGCGGCCATAGGAGTTCCGTTTTCCAGCCATGTCAGTGTTGCATTGGAAGGTCCAGCCTGAGAAGGTGTAAAACGCCAAGCTTCATTACTGGCAGTCCAAGCATCGTTTGTATTTCTTCCAGGAGGAACTGTTCCTAATGTACCTGCCTGATTCATAACCCCTATTACCCCAACTCCATTCTGCCATCCGGTACATCTGGTCCTACTAGTAACAATAACATCTATAACGTTTGTTGTTTCATACATAACGATATAGCTTGTTTGTGAATCACCACCACAACTATAATGAGGTATCTTGCTATAATGAACAATAAATCGCCTGTTTGGTGCAGTACCTTCTACATAATACTTAATATATTGTGTGAATATATCGACTATTCCCGTAGGAGCGGTATTGATTGTTTGAGTAGGACCATAACGTCTGTACTCCGTATCCTGGTAAACCCCGTAAATGGCATTTGCCGTATGGAATCCAGGAGAAGGCAGGTTTTGGTTGAAACCCCAATTACAACCGCCATCAACGTAAGGTTCTTCAACCCCTCCAGGAATCCCTCCCGGGTAAGCCGGATCAATATTAAAAGTAACAACCCCATTGGTTCCTACTAATATACGATCATATTTTTGGCCATAAAAACAAAAATTGAAAGGCAATGGCACAATTCCTCCCCAGATATCATCCCTATGGTCATTTTCATCAATTGCCAATTCGGTACCGATAGTCGTAATTGCCGGCACTGTATGCAAAATTGGGGCAACGGTATAAGTCCCAGTTGGTTTTGTGGCTAGATAATTCACCTGTAAATCGGTACAATCACCAGGATTACAAACCGGTAAAGGAGTATCAATACTAATGGGCAAACTTTGTGATTTAGCACTAAAGCACCCTAAAAGTATTAGGATTAGAAGTATTTTTCTTTTCATTTTTATTTTCGGTTAGGTTTAAAAACGCCGAAATTTACATAAATTTAAGAATACTTTAATATTAATTTAGTTGTTTTTTTTAAATTTTAACAAAATACGAATTATTTAAAATTACCATTTTATTCCTGATAATCTTTAATATAAAAGAATTAAAAATAAGATTATCTTAAAATAAATTCTGTTTTTTTAAGAAAATACTTGTTTTTTTTACTATCTTTTTTCTATAGTGGATTTTGACAAAAATGCATCATTATCAGTTATTTGTTGCGAATATCCCTTTTGAAGAATGGGTTTAAATCGTTGTCTGAAACATAGTACCGCTATTTACCATTTCTACCATTAATTTCCACAAAACCGGACGGCTATTCCCTGCTTTTTAATTAAAATTTATCAATTATTATTATTTATATTTGCAGTAATTCTATAATTTAGCACTAAAACCTTATTTAATGGCTCATAACGACGATTTTCAAGACGAAATTGGAAACAATCATATCGCAACTAATGCAAAAAACCCTTTACGTAAAGATGCTTTCGATTTATCTGATGAAAGCAAAATAGAATCCATCAAAAAAGATGTCGAAAATATCTTGACAACCCTTGGGATGGACTTAACGGACGACAGTTTAAGCGGCACCCCTAACCGTGTGGCAAAAATGTTCGTGAAAGAAATTTTCGGAGGATTAAACCCCAATAAAAAACCCAAGAATTCCACTTTTGCCAATAACTACAAATACGGCGAAATGCTTGTGGAAAAAAACATCACCGTATATTCTACCTGCGAGCACCACCTTCTGCCTATTGTAGGCCGTGCGCATGTAGCTTATATTTCCAACGGGACGGTAATAGGTTTGTCCAAAATGAACCGTATCGTAGAATATTATGCCAAAAGGCCTCAAGTACAGGAGCGCTTAACGATGCAAATCGTACAAGAATTGCAAATCGCTTTAGGCACCCAGGATGTGGCCTGCGTAATTGATGCCAAGCACCTTTGTGTAAATTCCCGCGGGATAAAAGACATAGAAAGCAGCACCGTTACTTCGGAATTTGGCGGAAAGTTCAAAGATGAACACACTAGAAGGGAATTCCTGGATTATATCAAATTAGATACAAAATTTTAAATTAGCTTATAAATAGCCACTCGTCTTTTGAGACGGGACAGGAATAGCTTCAAAAAACAATAAGATGCCGTTATATAAGAATCAGAACATAAAAATATACAATTCCCTTACGGGGGAAAAGGAAAATTTCACACCCATCCATGAAGGAAATATCGGCATGTATGTTTGCGGACCAACCGTTTACAGCAATGTGCATTTGGGGAATGTGAGGACTTTTATGTCTTTTGATGTCATTTACAGGTATCTGCTGCATATGGGCTATAAAGTCCGTTATGTCAGGAATATAACCGATGCAGGGCATTTGACCGATGACGGCGATGTTGAAAACGATCGTTTTGTGAAACAGTCAAAACTGGAAAAGCTGGAGCCGATGGAAATCGTCCAGAAATATTCGGTTGATTTCCATAAGGTTTTGGATGCTTTCAATTTCCTTCCTCCTACTATCGAACCAACCGCGACAGGCCATATTATCGAACAGATTGAACTTACACAAAAACTGATCGACCTCGGATTTGCTTATGAAAGCAATGGTTCGGTATATTTTGATGTACTTGCTTACAATGAAAAGGGACTGAATTACGGCGAATTGAGCAACCGGAACGTCGAAGAGCTTTTTGCCAATACAAGAGACCTTGACGGGCAAAGCGAAAAGAAAAACCCACAGGATTTTGCCCTTTGGAAAAGCGCTTCACCGGCCCACATCATGCGATGGAATTCTCCTTGGGGAGATGGTTTTCCGGGATGGCACCTAGAATGTACCGCCATGAGTACCAAGTATTTAGGAGAAACCTTCGACATACACGGAGGCGGAATGGATTTGAAATTCCCACACCATGAATGCGAAATTGCACAAGGAAAAGCTTGCAACAATGCGGCACCGGTAAACTACTGGATGCATACGAACATGCTCACCATGAACGGGTTGCGAATGAGCAAATCTACCGGTAATTATATTTTACCAATGGAACTTATCGAAGGCAACAACAGTTTTTTCGAAAAACAATTTGAACCTAATATTGTCCGTTTTTGCTTTCTCCAGGCACATTACAGAAGTGTTTTGGACATTTCCAATGATGCCATGGTTTCAAGCGAGAAAGGATACAACAGGTTATTGGAATCTTATAAACTGATTGCTTCGCTTAAACCCCATTCGGCTTCTTCATTGGATATTACAGCCTGGAAACAAAGCTGTTACGATGTTATGAACGATGACTTCAACACTCCGATTTTAATCGCGCAGTTGTTTGAAGGCGCCCGCTTTGTCAATTTGGTAAATGACGGAAAGGAAACCTTAACCGCCGAAGATATCCAGCTTTTGGAAACCACTTTTTCAAGTTTCTTATTCGATGTCCTTGGAATCAACAATGAAGCTTCCTCAAGTTTGGGGATCGCTACCCTTTCGGAAAAATTAAGAGGGACCGTCGAAATGCTTATCGGAATGAGGAATGAAGCACGGGCCAATAAAAACTGGCAGTTATCCGATGACATACGCGATCAGTTATTGGCTATTGGAATACAGCTGAAAGACGGAAAAGAAGGTACAACATTTTCAATTTAATAATGTGAGCCCACAAAAAATACTCATATGGCCATTCGTATTTTTGGTGAGGCTGTATCAAACCGTACTGTCGCCTTTAATGCCCGCTGCCTGCCGGTACACGCCTACGTGTTCGCAATATACCATTGAAGCCTTGCAAAAACACGGCTTGCTTTATGGAGGTTATTTGGGCGCCAAAAGGATCTTAAGCTGCCATCCGTGGGGCAAAAGCGGTTACGACCCTGTACCATAAAACATTAATTTCAAGAATTTATACATACAACAAATGACACATTTTTTAAGCATTATCTGGAATCCTTCCGAAGGAATACAAATAGGTTCCTTCACCCTTCATTTTTACAGCCTGATGTTTGTGGTGGCCTTTACTTTGGGCTGGCTTTTGATGAAGCCGATCTTTACAAGAGAAGGCGAACCTATCGAAAAACTGGATAGCTTATTTATTTATATGGTAGTCTCGATTTTGGCGGGAGCCAGGTTAGGCCATGTGATATTTTACCAGCCGGAACTATTCTTACAGGATCCTTTGAGTGTTTTTTTACCGTTTCGATTCAATCCGGAATTCAAATTTACAGGTTTTCAGGGATTAGCCAGTCACGGAGCGGCCATATTGGTGATTGTAGCTATGTATTTCTATAAAACCAAAATACTCAAAAGATCCTACTTATGGATTTTGGACCGAGTTGTAATTCCTGTGGCGAGCGGCGCGATTTTTGTCCGTTTGGGTAATTTTTTCAATTCCGAAATTTACGGGCCAATCACTTCCGGAGATAAATTTTATGCTGTCAAATTTGTGCGGGAAGATGATTTCTGGGCAGATAAGAATATCCTGCAGATGACGCAGACCAATAACGAAAACCAGGCTTTTAAACTCATCGAAACTGATCCGAAATACATCGATGTCCTAAACCAGATCCCTTTTAGGCACCCGGCACAGCTTTATGAAGCTTTTGGTTATATATTCGTATTTGCCTTATTGTATTTTTTATATTGGAAAACCAATGCACGCCAGAAGGAAGGCTATATTTTCGGGATGTTTTTAGTGACTTTATTTTCCATCAGGATTTTGGTGGAATCCGTAAAGGAAAGCCAGGGCGGTTTTGAAAGCGTTTTGGGACTGTTGACAACCGGACAATGGTTGAGTATCCCTTTTGTATTGGCAGGGCTTTATTTTATCTTCAAGGCCAAAAAAACGGAAGGAGCATAACACACTTCAAACTACATACAACCAATAAAAAAACCCATTCAAAACGAATGGGTTTTTATTTTATATTTTCAGGTAAATAATTATTCTCCTGTTTTTTCTTCTGGTTTTGGTGTGACAACCGGCTGTGCCTGAACTGGCGTTTCGGTTCCGGGAGCTTCCACAGCAGTTTCTGTTGGTACGGAAGAGCGGGCTGCTTTAGGAAACGCATCGTATCTCTTCTCTATTTTCTCCCAATTGACAACACTGAAAAAAGTATTGACATATTCCCTTTTCCTGTTCTGGAATTTGAGGTAATACGCATGCTCCCATAAATCCAAATTCAGGATTGGAACACTGGTAATACCTAAATTCTTCATGAGCGGATTATCATTGTTTGCCGTATTGACTATCTTCAATTTTCCTGTCTTATCGGAAACGAGCCAAGTCCAGCCCGAGCCTATGAATCGTAATGATGCTTCCGTAAATTGATTCCTGAATTCTTCAAAAGAACCGAAATCCTTATTGATAGATTCCATCAAAGCTCCTTCAGGCTCTTTCCCTGTTGCCGGCCCAAGGCCTTCCAAAAAGAAATTATGATTGTAGACTCCTCCTGCATTATTCCTGACCACCGCATCCGAAGCGTTCAGGTTTTTTAATATCGCATCAAGCTCCAGTGTTTCGTATTTTGTCCCCACAATGGATTTATTGAGGCTGTTTACGTAACCCAAAAGATGTTTCGAATAATGTATTTCAGTTGTTAAAGCATCAAAATGCGGTTCCAGAGCGGTATAACCATAAGGCAATTCTAAGATTTGAAATGCTCCTTCCGCCGCTTTCACATCAGTAGGCTTCCCTCCTTTTTGCTTCACGGCCACGATAGGCGTGGCAGGGACATCAACCACTTCATGAAGCGTGTCTTTCTTACATGAAACTACAGTAGCGGCCGTCACGGCAATAACAAACAACTGAGTGGATTTCATAACTTATTGTTTAGTATTTCGTTTATTAAATCGATATAATGGCGTTTTGCCTCATCCTCGGTTATATGGCTTACCTGGAGCCATGCATTATTCTTGAAAGCGTCCCTTACATCCTGGTTGGCATAATTGATACTGCTTAAAGAACCGAAAGTAGCCTGTTTGTAGTACGCATAAATACGCAACATGACATCTTGGGGCAACGAATCCTGCTCCATATTAGAAGCCTTTTCAAACGCTTCTTTAAATAATGTATCTAAATCTTTTTCAGACATTACTTCACAGCAATAACGGTTTTATTCCCTATTGCTTTTTCATTTAAATTTACATTTACCTTGGTTCCAAGCGGCAGGTACAAATCTACCCTGGACCCGAATTTTATAAACCCTGCATCTGTTCCCTGAACGACCTGAGTCCCTTCTTCGGCATAATTTACAATACGTTTGGCCAATGCGCCCGCAATTTGACGGTACATGATTTCTCCAAAAACACTGTTTTCGATCACAACGGTCGTACGTTCGTTTTCGGTACTTGCTTTAGGATGCCACGCCACCAGGTATTTTCCAGGATGGTATTTACTGAATTTCACCAATCCCGAAACAGCATAACGAGTAACATGAACATTAATCGGCGACATGAAAATGGAAACCTGCAAACGTTTGTCTTTAAAATATTCGGCTTCAAAAACTTCTTCGATAACCACCACTTTCCCGTCAACAGGAGCGACAATAGTATTGTTATCTACCGCAATGGTACGGTTGGGATTTCTGAAAAACTGCAAAATCATCACATAAAAAAACAGTGCCAAAAGCTGCAAAGCAATTCTTAACCAGGCAAGAGTAACAAATTCCCCAGCTAAAACAATCCCTGCAACAAACAGTATACTGGCTATTAAAATAATTTTCGATCCTTCTTTATGAAACATAAACTAAAATTTTATAAAATAAAAATAAAAACGGTGCTACAAATATAATACTATCCAATCGATCCAGCATGCCACCATGGCCAGGCATGATATTCCCGCTGTCCTTCACGTTGGCGGCCCTTTTGAATTTCGATTCGACCAAATCCCCGATAGTGCCCAGGAAACTAACACAAATAGCGGTTATCACCCAAACATAAACCGGTTCCTGAACATAAAATAACGCAATTAAAACACCTGCCAAAAGGGCAAATGCCAATCCTCCCAGGAATCCTTCAATGGTTTTTTTGGGAGAAATGCGTTCCAGCAATTTATTTTTCCCGATAGATTTCCCAACAACATAAGCAAAAGTGTCATTCGTCCAAATCAGTATAAAGATACCAATTATTATTGAAGGAACGTAATCAGTAGTCAACATTGGGATTTTGACGATAAGGATGAAAGGCAGTATGATGTATCCGATGAGCCTAACCCATTTGGCCTGCCTGTCATTTCCGGTGTTCTTATTTGAAAACAACCAGAAAATCAACCTTGTAAGCACTACCAAAGAGGCAAAAACCAATCCGAAATCAATAAAATCACTTGAAGTTGGAAATACCGCAAACAACACATAAAGCACTCCTGAAACAAGCAATGCCGGAAGTTTGGGCAATTGGATCAAATCACAAAATTCGCGTGCCGTCTGAAGCAGGCACAATCCGAAAAGCAGTAAATACGATTCGGGGGAGAAAAGCGTGGCAAACAGCAAAACTGATATAAATACTAAACCAGATAATGAACGTATCAGAGTTTCATTCATTTTACAAATCTTCTAATAGCAGTAAATACAGGTTTTTCTGAGAACTTCCGTAGTGCAAGAAATCTTCTTCTTTTACTTTTTCGAAGTATTTGATAGTCGTTATATTGGTAGGGTAATCAGTGGTATAACGTTTTTTTATTTCCCTCAAACCATCACTTTTGCTCAGGATAATCTGGCTGGTCGTCGCAACAAGGACAATACTGTCCGGCAGTTCGTTCGGTTTGTTCTGTTTGATCTGGTTGGATGAAAACAAGACTGAACCTTCATCTGCAACTAGGTTTTCGCAGCTTGCCAAAAGGAATTTAGGATTGGTGGGTTTGTCAAAAGAGATGTTGTTTTCCTGGAGCATTTTGAACAATCTCGGCTCGAGGCACAAGGCTTCGGATTCGAACCAGTCATTTTCTTCCAGGATATTCTCAAATTGCTCATTTAGTTCCGCTACATTTTCACAATATAAAAACTTTCCTCCGTTTTTTTTGAAATTATGAGTAAACTGCTCATCGATAGGGAGTTGAGAATGTAAATCATGAAATGGGCTGTATTCACTTTCGCCAGCATCATTTGACGCATCGCTACTTGAACCAAATATTTTTTTGAAAATACTCATAGACAGTAGTAAACTATAGGGTAATTACTCTTTACCTATCAAAGGTAAAAAAATCTTAACCTAAATTGCCATTCAGATTAAGATTTTTATGTATTTTATTAACTAAGTTTTAAACAATTTCAGCCGATGGCACTTGGTCAAACGGGCGTTTACCAAAGATCGTTTCCAAATCATCCTTAAAGATAACTTCTTTTTCGATCAGGATATCGGCCAGCTTGTTCAGCTTGTCTTTATTCTCCTTAAGGATCATAATCGCCCTTTGGTACTGGGATTCAATCAAAATAGAGATTTCTTCATCAATTGTCCTGGCAGTTTCCTCAGAATACGGTTTTGAGAAATTATAATCCGTCTGGCCTGAAGAATCGTAATAGGTGATATTCCCAAGCTTATCGTTCAAACCGTAAACCGTAACCATGGCACGGGCCTGTTTGGTCACTTTTTCCAGGTCACTTAACGCTCCTGTTGAAATATTATCGAAAATAACCTTTTCTGCAGCACGTCCGCCCATAGTGGCACACATTTCATCCAGCATTTGGTTCGGGCGTACGATCTGGCGTTCTTCCGGCAAATACCAGGCAGCTCCCAAACTTTGTCCTCGCGGCACAATAGTTACTTTAATAAGCGGTGCGGCGTGTTCCAGCATCCAGCTTACCGTAGCGTGGCCGGCTTCGTGAATCGCGATGGCTTTCTTTTCTTCCGGTGTGATGATCTTGTTTTTCTTTTCCAATCCGCCTACAATCCTGTCCACGGCATCCAGGAAATCCTGTTTGTCTACTGCTTCCTTATTGTTTCGGGCGGCAATCAAAGCGGCTTCATTACAAACATTGGCAATATCCGCACCTGAAAACCCTGGCGTCTGTTTGGCCAGGAAATCTGTATCGAGGTTTTCCACTTTTTTAAGCGGCCCAAGATGTACTTCAAAAATAGCCTTACGCTCCCTGATGTCCGGTAAATCCACATAAATCTGACGGTCAAAACGGCCTGCTCTCATCAATGCCTTGTCCAGCACATCTGCCCTGTTGGTAGCTGCCAAAACAATTACATTCGAATTTGTACCGAATCCGTCCATTTCCGTCAGCAACTGGTTCAATGTGTTTTCACGTTCGTCATTAGAACCTGAAAAATTATTTTTGCCACGGGCACGTCCTACCGCGTCGATTTCATCAATGAAAATAATAGCGGGTGATTTTTCTTTTGCCTGTTTGAACAAATCTCGCACACGCGAAGCTCCTACTCCTACAAACATTTCAACGAAATCCGATCCTGAAAGAGAAAAGAAAGGCACCTGGGCTTCACCGGCAACGGCTTTTGCCAATAATGTTTTTCCTGTTCCCGGAGGCCCTACAAGCAAAGCTCCTTTAGGGATCTTACCTCCAAGGTTCGTATATTTTTGTGGGTTTTTAAGGAATTCAACTATTTCCTGGATTTCTTCTTTGGCACCTTCCAAACCGGCAACGTCCTTGAATGTGGTCTTGACATCTGTTTTTTCATCAAACAATTTTGCCTTCGATTTCCCTATACTGAAAATCTGTCCGCCTCCGCCACCGTTTCCACTGGACATACGGCGCATCATAAAGAACCAGAAGCCCAGCAAAAGTATGATGGGAAGGAAACCGATCAAATCAGTCCAGTCGCTTGATGTTTTGTAATCGTAAGAAACGAGTTTTTTATTTCTTTTGGCTTCATCCAATTTATTTTGGAAAATCTCGTCATTCCCTATTTCTAATGTATAATGAGGCCCAAGGTTAGGGTTTTTCAGTAAATCCTCTTTAGGGATATCTTTATGTGATTTTAGCTTTAAAGCTGCTTTTTTCAAAAAGACCTCAGCTGTTTTTTTATTGTAAACCACCACCTTCTCCACTTGGCTAGAGTCCAGGTATTCATAAAATTTAGATACGGTGGTTTTGGTCGGCTCCACCCAACGGGACTGGCCTGAAATCCACATGGCTAGGAAAATTGCTGCAATGATGCCGTAAATCCACCACGGATTAAATTTAAAATTATTCTGTTTGGTCTCTTGTGACATAGATATTTTATTTAATATTTGTTTTCAATAGATGTGATTTTTGCGTCACCCCAAAGACTTTCAATGTTATAATATTCACGAATGTGTTTTTGAAAAACATGCACAACAATATGAACATAATCCATTAAAACCCAGTCAGCAACATCTGACCCCTCTACATGCCAAGGTTTGTCTTTAAGTTCTTTTGAAACTACTTTTTGAACCGAATTCACGATTGCGTTAACCTGTGTATTTGAATTTCCATTACAAATTACAAAATAGTCGCATACCGTATTCTCCAATTCCCTTAAATCCAGAATATCTATATCGTTACCTTTTACTTCTTCAATTCCTTTGATGATATTTGCTAACAAAATATCATTGCTTATTGCTTTTTTCGCCATTTATTTCTTAAAAAATATTTTTTACAAAGTTATTGTTTTTTGTCTTTATTTTGAAGATAAAATTAAGATACTTCAGTTATAGTTACAAAATCCGACATATGAAAGTAATCAAACTCGATGCCATAGATTCCACCAACGATTTTTTAAAAGGATTATCACAAACACAAAACGTCGAAAACTTCACTGCCGTAACTGCCAAAACACAGACAAAAGGCAAAGGACAAATGGGATCAAAATGGCTGTCAGAAAGCAATAAGAACCTAATAACCAGTATATTAATACGCGACACCTTAACTTCTATTGAAGATATATTTATCCTAAACATGACAGTTGCTTTAGCCATTGTTGAAGCCCTGAAAAAATATAAAATCCCGGCTGTATCCATCAAATGGCCTAACGACATTATGGCAGAAAACAAAAAAATAGCTGGCATACTGATCGAAAACAGCATCAAAGAAAACGGCAAAATCGATTCGATAGTGGGCATCGGGCTTAATGTAAACCAGACAGATTTTGAAAACCTGCCAAAAGCATCGTCGCTAAAAATATATATGGGGCTGGATTTTGATACCGAGAACCTTCTGGAAAGCATTGTGGATGAAATGCAAACCTATACCACAAAAATCAAAAACGGGGAAACTGACAGCCTATGGCAGGAATATACTCAAAACCTGTTCAGGAAAGATATCCCGACGGTTTTTGAAGATAACAAAGGGCTTAAATTCATGGGGCTTATCCAGGGAATAAACCCCAACGGGAAACTTGAGGTTTTACTCGAAGATGACAGCGTGAAGCAATTCGGGATCAAGGAAATCACAATGGTATATTAAAAAACCTCCCCGGGAATCAGGAAGGTTTCAAAAATTATAAAATGCTGTTTAATATTACAGCTTATGCATATTTTCTGCCAAAGTCTCAATAAATTTACTGATAGGGCCTTTGATCATCATAGCCATCATGGCATTGAATTCACCGTCAAAAAACAATTGGACATCTGTAGATGCAGCACCGGTTTCCTGGATATTCGCCGTTAAGGTAAATGGCAGTTTATCGGAAGCCGCCCCAAGTACGATTTTAGACGTTGGCACCTTTTCTTTCATTTTCAATTTGATTTCCGGCATTCCTTTCAAACCGAAAATAAAAGCATTTTCATCAAGTACTTCAAATTTCGCAATAGTATCCGGCATTAATTTTTCAAAATTCTTAACCTGCGATAATTCATTAAAAATATATTCGGCCGATTTCTGAACGGTAACTTTTTGACTTTCTAAATTCATTTGTATGTAAAATAATAGATTTAAGATGATAGGTAACGGGCACTAAACCTCAACATTCCATTCGGACGGGCTTTTTTTCCATTGCTGCAGCAATTCCTGTTCCGTTTCGGTTATGTATTCTTTGGCTACGGCCAATTCCAAAAGGTTTTCGTAATTACTCAAGGTAAAGAGGTCCACTTTGGCCTGGGCAAAATTATCTTCTGCCACCTGAAACCCATAGGTAAAAACAGCTGCCATTCCTTTTATGTTGGCACCCTCGTTACGCAAAGCCTCAACTGCAAGCAAACTGCTGTTCCCGGTGCTGATAAGATCTTCCACCACAACCACATTTTGCCCTTTTTGCAAGAATCCTTCCACCTGGTTCAAGCGGCCGTGTTTTTTGGCCTCAGGCCTTACATACACAAAAGGAAGCCCCAATGATTCCGCCACAAGTATACCTATACCGATAGCTCCGGTGGCAACACCTGCTATAACATCCGGTTTCCCGAATTGCTTTTCGATATTCTTGGCAAATTCGTCGCGAATGTAATTTCTGATGGCTGGAAATGAGAGAATTATCCTATTATCACAATAAATGGGGGATTTCCATCCGGAAGCCCATGTAAAAGGATTTTTAGAATTCAATTTAATTGCATTTATTTGTAAAAGCAATTCGGCAGTTTGACTAGCTGTATCTTTATTAAAAATCATAGTACAAATGTATAAAGTTTTTGTGAACGACAAGCCACTTTTCCTGACAAATGAAATCAAAAAAGAAACTGATTTCAAATTTTTCCTGTTGGAAAGTGCCGATATCAAACAGTTAATAATTAATTTCTTTCAGAATAAAATACAGAAAGCGTATTTGTACCATCCTGACGAGAAAGAGATTATGAAAACGCTCAAGGCCAAAATCCCTGTCAGCAAGGCCGGCGGCGGATTGGTATACAACAAAAACGGGGAAGTCCTTTTTATTTTCAGGAACGGAAAATGGGATTTACCCAAAGGCGGCACCGAAAAAGGGGAAGAAATCGAAGATACGGCCATACGGGAAGTCGAGGAAGAAACCGGCGTCAACAAACTTACCATTACCGACAAGCTGCAAAAAACCTATCATGTATTCAAGCGCAACGGCGTGTACAAACTCAAAGTGACGCATTGGTTCGAAATGCACACCAAATTCGAAGGGACACCAAAAGGGCAAATCGAAGAAGGAATCGAAAAAGTGGCCTGGCTCAATCCTGAACAGGTTACCGAAGCCCTCAAGAATTCCTACGAGAACATCAAATTATTATTCCAGGAAGAAAAAGTCCAGGCACGGGTGCAGCGAACCGACGCCGGAAAATAAATATTTTTAGCGTACCAGGCGGTACACCGGATAATTCAGGTGCGCTTTTTCGTAATAAGGCGAATTCTTATACACCCAGTCCAGTTGCGCCGCAGGGTTTTGGGAAAAAGCGGCATCGTTTTTTTTCTTTTCCTCCAATTGTAACCGCACGGAAGGGTTTTCCTTTAAAAATTTGGCCGCCAGGTCTTCAAAAACATAGTCCGAATAGCCTTCCTTCTGTTGTAGGATCGTATCGAAAAAATTCCAGTTAAAGAAAGAATCAATGGCTTCAGGTTCTAATGTTTCGAGTAAATATTTTACGGCATCCTGTGTTGTCAAAAAAACGTAATCCCCTTTGTGGAAAAGGATTTTTTTAACCGATTTCGAAACTTTGGTATTCCTGTGCAAATAATGGCCTTCGTATGCATTGGAACCCGTTTTGTAATCTTCAATCCTGTAGGTTTCCACTGCTATTAACGTGTCTTTTTCCAAAACGGAAGAAGTACAGCCGTTCCATTGCAGCAAATCAATGACTTCCCATTGCGATTTTGGGATGATATAGGCTTCAGGAATAACCACTTCCTGCACCGGTTTGTAATCAGGGTAAAAACTGATGGCTTTATTGTACGGTTTTGTTTCATCATAAAACAGCCTGTTTCCCGAAGTCACATCGCTCTGCTTATACCCGCCTTCATATCCTAAAAAAGCCATTTTGGTTACTTTTGCCGAATCCAGCTCCCATGCTATTGGGTAACGGTCTTTTGGTTTGAATTGATGGGTGTTTTTCTCTTTTATGCTCTTTAATAATCCGGCGTTTGCATCCACATAATTCATTGTGCTGACCATAAATTCGTAGGTGGCGCGCACTCTTTTGGAATAATCCTTGAGCATATGTGTTTCCACAACATAGCCGGCCGTATTGAACAGAGACGTATAGCCTGTGGCATATCTTGGCGAATCCACAAACTGCGGAAAGCCTTTTTCCGGCGTACCGTCCCAGACATTTACATACGGTGTCGACTCGATTTTCTTCTTTTTCAGGTCGGCAACAATGGCAGGTGTCATCTTTTCATTTAAAAAAGCACCCAAAGAAGCACCCAATTTATTATGCTGTGTTTGGATATAAGTTAAAGAATACTGATAATCGGCGCCGTTGCTGACATGGTTGTCAATAAAAACATCCGGATGCAGTTTGTGGAAAATGGCAGCAAAACTTTTGGTATTCCGGGTATCGCTTTTGATAAAATCCCGGTTCAGGTCAAAATTCCTTCCGTTGCCACGGAAACCATATTCTTCGGGCCCATTTTGGTTGACACGCGAAGTCGAATTCCTGTTTAAAGCACCTCCAATATTATATACCGGGATAGTTACGATTACTGTATTTTTAGGGATTTTTATTTTGGCTGTAGCCAAATCCCGGAAAAATGACATCGTGGCATCAATCCCATCGGGTTCCCCGGCATGGATTCCGTTATTGATCAGGATGACCGCTTTATCCTTCTGCAGTGTATTGAAATTAAAGTTCTGATCGGCACTGAAAATCACGATATGCAATGGTTCCCCGCTATCGGTAAGCCCCATCTGTTCCATTTTTACAGAAGTAAAATCCTTATCGAGCATCTCATAATACAAAATAACTTCTTTGTAAGTGGCTGACTGGTTGCCGTTTCCTTTTTCAAAGAAAGTAGCATATTTGGACTGGGTCTGTGCTACAACAGCAGCGGAAAGGAATACGAATACAACACTGAAAAATCTCATGGTAGAAGCTTGAAAAATAGAAACCCAAATATAATTATTTTGAACCTCCCGGCCTTGTTTTGGAATTGATTTTCTAAAAACGCTTCATTCCTGCCGGATAAACCCAAATTCATTTACCTTTGCCGCATGAATAACAATCACCATTCCAACAACATTTTGCTCAATTTAGGGATTGAAAGCTTAAATGAAATGCAGGAAACTGCTCAAAACAGCATCTTAAACGAACCGAATATCTTATTGCTTTCGCCAACGGGTTCCGGAAAAACACTGGCGTTCCTGCTGCCCGTTTTCGAGATACTGCAAGAAGAAATCAATACGGTACAGTGTTTGATTTTAGTGCCATCACGAGAATTGGGGCTGCAGATTGAGCAGGTTTGGAAAAAAATGGGGACTTCCTACAAAATAAATGTATGCTACGGCGGGCATTCCATCGAAACGGAAATCAAAAACCTGAGCAACCCACCGGCTGTCCTGATTGGAACTCCTGGAAGGATTGCCGATCATATGGATAGGGGCACTTTCAAAACCGATACTATTACAACCTTAGTCCTTGACGAATTTGACAAATCATTGCAATTGGGTTTCCACGAGCAAATGTCTTTTATAATGGGCCGTTTGACAAAATTACGCAAGCGTGTCCTGGTCTCTGCCACATCCGATATCAAAATTCCTAAATATACCGGAGCCTCCGACCCAACCGTTTTGGATTTTATCCCTACGGAAGAAGGAGAAAAGGCCAATCTTTCGATGAAAATGATCGTTTCAGAAGAAAAAGACAAAATCAAAAGCCTGTTTCACCTGATTTGTTCTCTCCAATCAGAAGCTGCTATTATTTTTTGCAATCATCGGGATGCGGCCGAAAGGATTAGCGACGAATTGATTCAAAGAGGCATTTATGCCACCTATTATCATGGAGGAATGGACCAGGAAGAACGGGAACGCGCCCTGATCCAGTTCAGGAACGGAAGCATCAGTTACCTGGTTACTACCGATTTGGCTGCCAGGGGATTGGACATACCTGAAATGAAACATGTCATCCATTACCATTTGCCTTCAAAAGAAGACGAATTTACGCACCGCAACGGAAGGACTGCCCGAATGCAGGCTTCGGGAACGGCTTATATTATTGTTCACGAGAGTGAAAAAAAATTAGACTACATCAATTACGGAATGGCTGTCTTGAAAGTAGATGAAGCCTCTACCCTACCCAAACCGCCAGAATTCCAGACCATATATATCAGCGGCGGCAAGAAAAACAAACTCAATAAAATCGATATTGTCGGTTTCTTTTCCCAAAAAGGGAAACTGGAAAAAACCGATCTGGGATTAATTGAAGTAAAAGATTTCATATCCTTTGCCGCGGTAAAATCCAAAAAGGTCAAGGATCTTCTCCAAAACATCCGCAACGAAAAAATGAAAGGCAAAAAATTCAAGATTGAAGTGGCCCGGAAAGTAGTCAAAAAAACGGAAGAATGATTTTTATGTAAAAATGCAGCTGCTTTTATTTTGTCCTGACGGCCTCAGGTACCAAAACTTTATAATCCCCGCCATTACGGATCACATCCCGGACGATACTGGAACTTATATACGAAGTATCGGCTGCCGTGAGCAGGAAAATGGTTTCTATCTTAGACAATCTCCTGTTGGTATGTGCAATAGCTTTTTCAAACTCAAAATCGGCTGGATTGCGAAGGCCCCGCAAGATAAATCCGGCATTTAGTTTTTGGCACAATTCAATGGTAAGGCCTTCATAGGTAATAACCGAAACGGAAGGTTCGTCTTTGAATGTTTCTTCTATAAACCGTTTGCGCTCCTCGAGTGAAAACATATATTTTTTTTCGGCATTGACGCCAATGGCAACGACGATTTCGTCAAAAAGAGGAATGCTCCTTTTGATAATGTCCAGATGGCCTAAAGTGATAGGATCGAACGACCCCGGAAATATAGCTTTTCTCATAATGGCGAGTTAAGGGCTAATTCGATAGCGTTGGTAAACAAATCCGTTAACGGGATCCCGGCTTCGCGGGCCTGCTGCGGAATAAGGCTTTCAGTAGTAAGCCCCGGAATGGTATTCATTTCCAGCATGTGCGGTTCTTCGTTTACGATTATGAACTCACTTCTGGAAAATCCTTTCATTTTAAGGACTTCATAGGCTTTTTTGGCAATAGCACCCACTTTTTGGGTCATTTCCGCTGAAATCCTGGCTGGCGTGATTTCCTGCGATTTCCCTAAATATTTGGCTTCGTAATCGAAGAAATCATTCTCGGAAACAATTTCAGTGATGGGCAGCACAACCACTTCCCCTTTATAATTGATTACACCTACCGAAACTTCTGTCCCGTCAAGGAAACTTTCTATAATGATCTCATTGTCTTCTTTATAGGCAACTTCAATGGCAGGAAGGAATTCTTCCTTTGTATGTACTTTGGAAATCCCGAAACTCGAACCCGATTTGTTCGGTTTTACAAAACAAGGCAAACCTACTTTATTTAAAATCGCTTCCTGGTTGATGGCATCTCCCTGGTTCAGGTAGAAAGAAGTGGCCGTTTTGATCCCGTAAGGTTTCAGCACCGAAAGCAGGTCCCGTTTGTTGAAGGTCAGGGCTGCCTGGTAATAATCGCAGGATGTCTGTTTAAGACCGATAAGCTCAAAATAGGCTTGCATAAGGCCGTCTTCCCCGGGAGTGCCGTGTATGGCATTGAAAACTGCGTCGAAAACAATTTTAGTACCATTTACCGTAACGGAAAAATCGTTTTTATCAATAGGGAATTCTGCCTCATTGTCATCTACATATACCCATTTTTCCTTAAAGATATGGATGCGGTACCCTTTGTATTTTGCTTTATCTAAGTTTTGATACACTACGTTTCCGCTGGTCAATGAGATTTTATATTCACTGGAGTAGCCTCCCATGATAATGGCGATGTTTTTCATAAAGGTATTTTGGTTTCGTATTCTAAAATTAGCCCTGATGGAAGTGGAAATCCTTTTGCTTTTTCCTTTAAAAAGCGAAAGATTGGAACGAACAGCAGGAAATAGCTCCTAAAAAAGCTTTTGTCAAACAAAATTATCATTTTTTTTCAAATGAAACCACATTACAATTTTTATATCTTTGCAATAAATGATATTTTATGAGTTTACAAAAGTTCCTACTTAGTTTTACGTTTGTCAAGCAACTGGCTTTGGCTTTGCTTATTGTATTTGCGTCACTTTTCCTGTTTATGTATTGGATTGGTTTTACCACTAACCACGGCCAGGAAATTACTGTGCCCAACTTAAGCAAAATGACGCTTGAACAGGCGGAAGATAAACTCGACGAACTGGATTTGGATTACGAATTGCTGGATACCGTAGATTACAACGCCGCTTTCCCGAAACTGTCAATTGTCCAGCAAGACCCGAACCCGGGCGCCAAAGTGAAAAAAAACAGGGTCATTTATGTCAAGATAAATTCAACCGGATATGCCAAAGTGCGCATTCCTGACCTGATCCAGAAAACATACCGCCAGGCTGTGCCTACCCTGACCGCTTTGGGCCTTGAGGTTGGCGATACAAGCTATGTGCCTAATTTGGCCAAAGACATGGTACTGGAAATGAAACTCAACGGAAAACCTATAAAACCTGGCCAGCAGGTACTGAAAATGTCTAAAGTGGATTTGATTTTAGGAGACGGAAAAGTAGGCTTTAATGACGAAGACCTTGATGAGATGAACAACGAACCTGCAGATTCAACCAGCAATTAAAAGAATGAATACCCAAAATCCAGAACACGACCTAGACGAAGAATTATTTGAACATTATCGTTTTGTAGCGGCAAAAGGGCAATCTATTTTGCGTGTGGATAAATTTTTGATGCAACTCGTCGAAAATGCCACCCGGAACAAGATCCAGCAAGCCGCCGAAAAAGGGAATATTTTTGCCAACGGCGTCCCTGTAAAATCAAATTACAAGGTAAAGCCTTTTGATGAGATAAAAGTCATGCTCTCCCATCCGCCTTTTGAAAACAGGGTAGATCCCGAAAATATCCCACTGGACATTGTGTATGAAGACGATGCCTTATTGCTGATAAACAAACCGGCAGGATTGGTCGTGCATCCGGGGCATGGAAATTATACCGGGACATTGGTCAATGCACTGGCGTACCATTTTGAGAGTTTGCCGATGAACAGCAGCGAGCGTCCGGGCTTGGTACACCGGATAGACAAGGATACTACCGGGCTTTTGGTAATTGCCAAAACCGAACAGGCGATGACCCATCTGGCAAAACAGTTTGAAGAAAAAACGTCCGAAAGGGAATATGTTGCCATTGTTTGGGGGAATATCCAGCAAGATGAAGGCACCATTGAAGGAAATCTGGCCCGGCACCTGAAAGACAGGATGCAAATGGCCGTTTTTGCCGATCCTGAAATAGGGAAACCTGCCGTTACGCATTATAAGGTACTGGAGCGTTTTGGTTACATCACAGTCGTTTCGTGCATCCTTGAAACCGGAAGGACACACCAGATCAGGGCACATATGAAACATATCGGTCATCCGTTGTTCAATGACGAGCGTTACGGAGGCCATTTGATCCTGAAAGGAACCACTTTTACAAAATACAAACAATTTATAGAGAATTGCTTCAAAATATTGCCACGCCAGGCGCTCCATGCCAAAACATTAGGATTCGAACATCCCGTAACCAAGGAATTCATGCGTTTTGATACTGAATTGCCGCAGGATATGAAAGAATGTATCGATAAATGGCGGGCCTATTCCAAATCGAATTCATTAGAAGAAGAGGAAGATTAAAATACCCTAAGGAAGCCTGTTTACTGACAACGGGATTGTAAATGTTAATTTAATCCTATAAAATTTGGATATAAACCAGTATTGGTTATATTCGTTCTACAATACCTATTCTATGAAAAGTAAAATTATTTTATCCGCAATTGCCGCGCTTACCCTGAACAGTTGTTCGAGCAAAAAAGATACGGTTGCAAAAACCCCTGCTGACATTACAAAATACATGAATACCATTTCTGCCGAAGAATTGAAAGCACACCTGACTGTTGTTGCTTCCGATGAGATGGAAGGCCGTGAAACAGGTTCAAAAGGGCAAAAAAAAGCAGGCCAGTACCTGATCGAAACCTATAAAAACAATGGTATTTCTTTTCCGAAGGGAGCCACGAATTATTATCAGAAAGTCCCGGCGGAATACATGAATAAGGTAAACAGTGAGAAACTGGAAGATTCTGAAAATATTTGGGCTTTTATTGAAGGTTCTGAAAAACCGGAAGAAATCTTGGTTGTTTCGGCGCATTACGACCACGTAGGAATGAAAAACGGCGAAATCTACAATGGTGCTGATGATGACGGTTCCGGGACTGTTGCGCTGCTGGAAATTGCCCAGGCTTTTCAACAAGCTAAAAATGAAGGTTTCGGCCCGAAACGTTCCATCCTTTTCCTGCATGTCACCGGAGAAGAACATGGCCTGCACGGTTCCCGTTATTATACGGAACATCCTTTGTTCCCGCTTTCAAAAACAATTGCCGATGTGAATATCGACATGATTGGCAGACGCGACGAGCTTCATAAAGACTCCAATAATTATGTGTACATCATTGGTTCCGATTACCTTTCCACAGATTTGTACAAAGCTTGTGAGGAGGCTAATAAGAAATTCGTCAATATCAACCTGGATTACAAATACAATGACCATAATGACCCGAATCGTTTCTATTACCGTTCCGATCATTATAATTTCGCAAAACACAACATCCCATCGGTATTTTTATTCAATGGCGTTCATGCGGATTACCACCAACCTTCGGATGAAGTCGATAAAATAGAATTTGGTGCTTTGGCCAAAAGATCAAAACTCGCCTTTGTCATTGCCTGGGAACTGGCCAACCGAAAAGACAGGCCTGTTGTGGATAAATCAGGAAATTAAACGCTTAATAATCTATCAAAATTCTCAGATTCTTGTATTCTAACCTTTAATATAAAAGAGCTATAAGAGTTTAAAAAAACGTTAAAACTCAAATGTGTTGAAATTATGCAAACATTAAAGCAAAAGAAAATTTTTCATGAAAGGGAATTTAAAATTTTAGGCTCAAAATTACTCTATAAAGAAAAAATAATTGGGAAAAGCGATTTTGAAGCTATAATTTCTTTTGAAGACTTATCGATTTATAAAGCTTCACATGAAAATTCAAGTATGTTTTTTGCTATTGCTTCCTGTATTAGTATGTTTTTAGCTTTCATAGGTTTTCTTTCGAGAAATGATAAAGATACTGATCCTGATGTTTGGATTGTTTTTACTGCTATAGGGATAATTTTGTTACTTATTTTTCTCTTTAAAAAAGAAAAATCATGGAGAATAGGATTACTTAGTAATAATACTAATGTATTCATCTATAAAAAAATTCCAAATGAAGAAATCGTCAATAATTTTATCGAAAATATATTTTCTGCCAGAAATAAATATCTAAGGGAAAATTATTATATGATTTTGGATAAAAACCTTAATTATGAAGATCAATTTAAAAATTTAAAATGGTTAAAGCACATTGAAGCCATTTCCAAAGAAGAGTTTGATGAAAAATATAAGGAATTGAAGACAATCTTTAATTACGATAAAAAATCAATAGGCTTTGAAAGATAAAGTAAAAGGGAAATCAGATTTTGATTTCCCTTTTTCATTTTGATTATTGAACCGCTAAAAAAGCATTGACATTTCCATAACCGTATTCCGAATTCCTGTTAGGATACAAACTTGCCGATTGCCGCATTTTTGTGAGCACCTGTTCCCTTGTCCAGGTAGGGTTTTTGGCCCAAACCAAGGCCGCAATACCGGCTGATGTTGCCGTCGCGACTGATGAACCGCCTACATAATCGGTTTGGCTGTCGCTGTAATTATTCACCGGAACGGTATTTCCTGATGAAGCCCTTTGCATGACAACCGTAAATTCAATCTTGCTTCCGGAATGGCAAACGTCGCATTTCTGCATTGCCCCTTCCTTTACTCCCGTTACCGCAACTGTTTCTGCCATCCAGGCCGGGAAAATCACTCCTACGAAATTAGTAAAACTAGTCGAGGTCCCTCCGGCACAAAAAATCAGTTTTCCTTTGCTGTAAGCGTATTTGATTCCGTCTTCTATTTTACCAACAGAAAAAATATGCCCCATAGACATGGAAATGATTTTTACATCACTCCTATTTCCCAAAGCCGTAAAAGCGTTTTTCACACCATTCTGTTCGTGATAGCCTTCCACCACCACATTGGCAGCCGCCCGGTAGGTAACCACATTGGCGTTATAGGCAACCCCGACAGGCATTCCGTTATCATTCCTTGGTGCCGATGCTACCGAAGCCATGCTGGTCCCGTGGCCGCACTGATCATTCGGGCCATCCGTTGAAGTGCTCCAAGGCCAGATAGAATCAACGTACGTTCCATATTTCTGGATTGTCCTTCCGGTAGAAACACCATCATTGAAATTAGCACCCAAAAGCGTTTGATTCGGTGAAACGCCCGTATCTACAATTCCGATGGTAATCCCTCTTCCTGTACTGTAATTCCATGCCGATGGGATGTTATGCTGGTAAAAAGCCCAGGGAACTTTCGCATTTGGCGTTACTGTTGTGTAATCGGCTGCGTTCAATGCTTCCGGGTCGTAACCGCAGCCGGAACTGGAGCTGGAATCCGATCTTTCATTGGAAGAAGCATTGGCCATATACCGGTAATTGGCCGGCTCGATGTAGCGGATATACTTGCTTCGCCTCAAGGCAATTACGGTCTCTTGCTTTTTTATGACAACATCGATCAGGTTCAAATAGGCATCGGAGGAAATGAGTATTTTATCAAGGCTTACTCCTTCATACTGCATTAAGATGGCTGTCAGTTCTTTTTGGATCTTTTGATTGTTGGCAGAGCGGCTTCTGTCGTAATCGTTTTTGGATTCCCCGAAACCTATGGTAGCAATGTCTTCTCCCTGGACAATAGCACTCCAAATCAAGTGGTTGGAAGATGCTGCCCAATTGAATGATCCCTTTGAATGTAGGGCCTCATTTATTCTCCCGTTGATTTCCTGGGGCGTTAATGGTTTTTCCTGACTAGGATCAATAGTGATTTCCTGGTCAACTGCAGTGTCTTTAGAACATGAAGTAATAAACAACAAAGCAAAAATCGATAATTTAAAAAGTTTTTTGGTCATGGTTAATTATTTTTTAAGGTTATTCCTACTAATTTATAAAAAATAATTAATACCATGCTGATTTTAAGCAATTTAAATAAATCGAATTTATATTAAATCTGCAGAATCTTAAAAACGGAAAGTATACAAACAAAAAAAAGCCCCGAATTACTTCGGAGCTTTTACCCTATTAAGGGTGGCTGACCGGGTTCGAACCGGCGACCCGCGGCACCACAAACCGCTACTCTAACCAGCTGAGCTACAACCACCATTTATTTAACGAGTGCAAATATATTGCAAAAGTTCAGTTCTGCAAAGAAAAAAAGAAAAAAATTATATCAAATCATCTAAACTATTGACTGCCAAATACCTTTCGGCAGTAAATCCTTCCGCATATTCAACCCCTATCAACCGGCCTAAATCCTGAGCCCTGTATTTTACGCTGTCCAGGAAGTTTTTCGAAGTTATGGGTGTCTCGGGTTCGTTGGTTTTCGGGTTGTAAAATTGAGAATCGTAGGCCATGATCGCTTTCGTTTTGATATCCATAAAACCGGTTACGTCTACGACAAAATCGGGCTCGATATTTTTCCATTGGATATAATGGTATACCAATTTGGGCCTCCACGGATCCTGAATGTTTCCGTTTAGGCTGGTTTCGATTTTCAGCAACCCGGAAAGGAAACAGGCATCGGAAACCAATTTACTTCCTTTGCCGTGATCGATATGCCGGTCGTCAATGGCATTGCAAAGGACGATTTCGGGTTTGTATTTCCGGATCATCCTGATGACTTCCAGCTGGTGCTTTTCATTGTTTTTAAAGAACCCATCCCTGAAGTTCAGGTTTTCCCTGACAGCTATGTTTAGGATTTTGGCAGCATTCCCGGATTCGGTATCCCGGATTTCAGCGGAACCGCGTGTTCCCAATTCTCCTCTTGTCAGGTCAATGATCCCAACGGATTTCCCCAGTGAAACCTCTTTGGCAATAGTACCGGCACAGCCCAATTCAACATCATCGGGATGCGCCCCAAAGGCAAGTATGTCTAATTTTATCATTATAGTATTCGTTTCATTGTTTTTGATTTGTTGACCGTTTCCTCCCATTCTGCTTCAGGGTGGCTGTTTTTGGTAATGCCGCAGCCCATGTAGAGATGCGCTTTGTCTTTTTCGAGTTTCATGCACCGAAGGTTGACATAAAAATCCGAAGCCATTTCATTTGTATTGAAATCATGGTTGAGTTCGCCTAGGAAACCCGTGTAATATTCCCGGTCATAGCCTTCGTTTTCCAAAATGAAGCTTTGGGCCACCAGTTTGGGCAGGCCGCAGACCGCAGGCGTCGGATGCAGGATATCAATTACTTTCTTCAGATTGGAATGGGTATTGAGGACCCCTTCGATATCTGTCTTAAGATGCAACAGGTTCCCGGCCCTTGTGGTATACGGGCTGGAAAAAGTCATTTCCGAAGTAATGTCCTTGAGGTTTTCTGAAATAAAATGAGTCACGAATTCCTGTTCTTCCCTTTCCTTGTTTTGCCAAAAGACTACATCATTGCCCTGGAAAGGCTGTGTCCCGGCCAAAGCCATCGTATTGAATTTATTTTCTTTGGCATATAATAATTTTTCGGGAGTGGCACCCATCCACATGCCTACTTTGGGATGGAACCAACAGTAACAGAATGCTGTGGAATATTGTTGGAGCATCCTTTCAAAAACCGCTTCCAGGTCGAATTCAGGCAAAGCTATGGCTTCGGACCTGGAAAGGACTACTTTACTGAAAAGTCCCTGATCAATAGCATCGATACCCTTTTGGACCAATGCCATAAAGTGTTCCTTGTCATGGGAATCAGGCTGGATTCCGGCAAAATCCTCATCGCTTGCACTGGCCAAGTGGGGCGCGGCAAATTTTACCGACGAGAGTTCCAAAGGAAAGACAATCACGTCCCCATTGCGGAAAGGAGCAAAAACAAAACCCTTTTCATGGAAATCTTTAGAAAAATACAAATGGTCGTTCTCCTGAAAAAGGCCGATGACCGTTTTGGAATTCGGTTTCCGGTACAAAACAAAAGGCAAATGCTGCTTCCTGTGCTGGTTTACTTTATCAAACAGAGAGTTCATAACTATTTTTTTAGAGGTAAAACAATATTGGTCAGCTTGCAGATTGAGATCATCAAGTCTTGCTCGTCTACGATTTTAATTTCCCATAAATGGACCAAACGCCCTTTATGGATCATTTTGGCGGTAGCAAAGACCTCACCTGCCCTTTTGCTTTTGACATGGTTGGCTGAAATCTCGATACCCCGGACTTCTTCGGTTTCACGGTTGACGAACAGCATGGAAGCCGCGCTGCCTACACTCTCGGCCAAGGCTACCGTAGCACCGCCATGCAACAATCCCATGGGTTGGTGGACCGTTGGGTTGACCGGCATTTTAGCTACCAGGAAATCAGGGCCGACGTCTATAAATTCTATTTGGAGGGTTTGCATCAGGGTATTTTGACACATGGTATTAAACTGGCTTAAAACCTCTTCTTTATTCCAAGTCATAATTCGTTTTTTGTCTTCCAAATTTACAAAAATTAGGTTTACTTCTTTTTGAATTGCAGAATAAAAAACAAATTAGCCCGTTAATACATTTTTCCTTATTTTTATCCAAAAAAACAACCAAATGCGCCATACCTTCCTATTCTTTCTTATTATTACCTTATCGCTGGTTTCCTGCCGTAAAGATTTTGATACCATTCCTAGCAAAGGACAGCTGGAGTTTTCCAAATCGACGGTGTACCTGGATACCGTATTTACCAACGTGGGTTCGAGTACCTATATGCTGAAAGTATACAACCGCAGTAGTGATGATATTACGATCCCTAGTATTGCTTTGGGGAAAGGGGCCAATTCCAAATACAGGCTGATGGTAGATGGCATGACGGGACAAGACGGAAATGACCCGGATAATATTGGCGATGGTAAATTCTTTGAGAATGTAGAATTATTGGCCCATGACAGTTTGTTTGTCTTTATTGAGGAAACAGCTGATATTGCCGATGCCAACCCGGCAGATATGCTCTATACCGACCAGATCCTTTTTGACAGTGGTTCGCTGCAGCAGAAAGTGGATTTGGTGACCCTGATCCAGGATGCTGTTTTCCTATACCCGGAAAGGACTCCTGACGGGAACGGCGGTTATATTTATGAGCATTTGCAGATAGGGTCTGACCCGGGCAATACCATTTACGGTTTTTTCCTGAGCCATACAGACCCGATTAATGGGGATGAACTTCATTTTACAAAGGACAAACCTTATGTCATATACGGATATGCGGCGGTCCCTCCCAACGAGACCCTTATTATAGACAAAGGGGCCAGGATCCATTTTCATGACCAGGCCGGGATTATTGTGGCCAATACCGGAAGCATACAGGTAAATGGCGAGGCGTCGGCTACGGATGCTTTGGAAAACGAAGTTATCTTTGAAGGAGACCGGTTGGAACCGGGCTTTTCGGATACACCCGGACAATGGGGGACTATCTTATTGACGCAGGGAAGCACCAACAATATTTTCAACCATGCTACTATAAAAAATTCTTCGGTAGGGATATTTATACAGGGACAGGACGCAACAACGGTACAAATCAAGAATACGAAAATCTATAACTCTGCAAATGTGGGGATTTTGGCACGGACCGGGAAAGTAAGCGGTGAGAATATCGTAATCAATAAAGCGGGACAATTTGCCCTGGCCTGTACGTTGGGCGGAAGCTATGACTTCAAACATTGCACTTTTACCAATTACTGGACAGGAAGCTCCAGGCAATCGCCGGCGGTTTTGCTGGACAATACTTTTAATGACGGCACAACGCTGTTTGTGGCAGACCTGGTTCAGGCCAATTTTGCGAACTGTATTATATTTGGTTCCAACAATATAGAAATCGGGTTGAATAAAAATGCATTGGAGGATTTCAACTATAACATCCACCATTGCCTGATCCGTTTTAATGATTCGGGCAACCAGTTCAGCAGTAATCCGTTGTATGATTTTGCCGATACACCTGCCAATCCGAACAATAACGTAATTAGTTATTACCTTACTTTTAATGATCCGAAATTTAAGAATACGGCAAAAAATGACCTGCATATCCAAACGGGATCTGCCGCTATTGGCAAAGGAGATACTGCAATTGTTGTCCCGACTGATGCTGACGGCAAGCCAAGAACCGCTTCACCGCCGGATGTGGGGGCTTATATCGTGACTCCGTAGTACTTCTTTTTTAGCTTATACAGCAGCGCAATGGCATTCTAAACGGATGGTGTTGCGCTGTTTTTGTTGGAGGTATTATGAGGTTTCCTGAAGGTGTGCTGCAATGGTACTGTACTCTAGCTGCACTCTAACTGCACTTTAAGTGCAAGTAGTAGAAATGGGAAATTGGGGTTTATTAGGTTATGCACCCTATCGCAAAACTTCTTTTTTCTTGTACTTTGTCTTGATACAAACCGAAGTATGAGGTTCAGCGAACACAAATGAAAATGAATGTTTAGTGAGCTAAAGTACCAAAAATCAAGCCTGCAAAAACAAAAGCGCAAAAACTACCTTGAAGCTCCGCTCCGCGTCCCGAGCCGCTCGTCGTGACCTCCTCGGCTTCGCGGAACGCTGCCACTTTGCTTCTTCGTTGTTTTTTATGCTTTTCTTTTTAAGGGCGTAGTGGAGGGCTTGGAAAGATTGGGGAGATTATTCCTTGATCGGGATGACAAGTTTAAGGCGAAAGATTGTGTATAAAGTAAAGCTATTCGTAATCTTGTCATGTTGACGAAGGAAACATCTCTGCAAACCTCTTTTCTCTTGTACTTTGTCTTGATGCAAAGTACCAAAAATCAAACCTGGTTGTTTTTTACTTAAAATCTACGGAAGGATTTTCCTATCGGGAACCTGGCCGCTCGTCGTTACCTCCTCGCTTTTTGGTTCCCTCCCTTCTGCCAGCGCGTAAATACTTCCTTGATTTTTTGCGTAAAAAACAAAAGGGCGTAGTGGAGGGCTTGGAAAGATTGGGGAGATCCCTCCTTCGTCGGGATGACAAGTCTGGGGTAAAATTTATGCGTAAACTAAAGCTATTCGTAATCTTGTCATGCTGACGAAGGAAACATCTTCGTTAGCTTTTCTTTTTCCTTGTACTTTGTCTTGATACAAAGTACCAAAAATCAAACCTGATTGTTTTTTACTTAAAATCTACGGAAGGATTTTCCTATCGGGAACCGGGCCGCTCGTCATGCTTCCTCGCTTTTTGGTTCCCTCCCTTCTGCCAGCGCGCAAATACTTCCTTGATTTTTTTGCGTAAAAAACAAAAGGGCGTGGTGGAGGGCTTGGTAAGATTGTGGAGATCCCTCCTTTGTCGGGATGACAACTTTGAGAATAATTTACTAACACAGTTTTTACCGCAACGTTTGTCATGTTGACGAAGGAAACATCTCTGCTTGATTTTATACAAAAGGCGGGGTGGAACTTGGAAAGATTGTGTTTTAGTTTGCGGATTAACCAATTAGCTAATTAAGACATTGGCTAATCCGCTTATTTAGATCATCAATCCCATTATAACTTTCTTGACTCTTGCTTCTATATTTATTCACTTTCCTACATCTTTTTCGGCAATTGCCTTAACTCCTCTTCTTTTCCACTGGAAGGATTTAGGCAGGTCGTCGCCTAAAAGGTAACCCCACGCCTGCAGGCCTTCTACCCTGTCGAAAATTACTTTCAGGATAGCCATTAAAGGTATGGCAAGGAACATGCCCGGTATTCCGGCAATGGCACCGCTTATGATGATCCCCACTATTGTGGCAAGCGAATTTATTTCTACTTTGGAACTGACCACCAAAGGCACCAAAAGGTTGTTGTCTATGAATTGCACCAACAGGTTAACGACTATGATGCCAATGATGATGGAAAGGTCGGAAGAGCCTGTAAGCGAAGCGATGATACTGAGCAATCCGGCGATGAATATGCCCAGGTATGGAATCAGGTTTAAAAGCCCTGTGATAACCCCTAATAATATGGCATATCTGACTCCGATTACCCAAAGGCCTAATGTTGTAAGGCCGGAAACAATCAATAATTCGAGCATTAATCCTAAAATATAGCTTTGGACCGAAATTTTTATGGTATTGATGATATCCTGGAGTTTTGCATGGTGCTTTTCGGCAAATAACTTGCAGGCGAATACTTTAAAGTGGTTCCTGTATAATAATATCAAAAACATATAAACGGGAACAATTATCATACTCATCAGCAGATCGGTCATGGAAAGCAGCGTAGTCCCGATGATTTGTTTACCGGCTCCTTCCGGAGAGCTTGTGGCATCCCGCATTAGTTTATTTTGCTCTTTCGTGCTTAAATTGAAGGTGTCGCTCACATACGACTGGATATGGTGGTAATGCTCGTTGAGATTGTGTTTTATCTGATCCCAGTCTTCTGCCATGACGGCAATTTGTGTAGAGATGAAATAAAAGATCCCTACAAAAAGCAGTGCAAACAACAGTACGCTAAAAAGGCAGGCGGCGACATTTGGCACGTGCAGCCTCCTGGCCAGAAAGGCTACCACAGGCCGCAACAATATGGCAAATAACAACGCGATAAGCAATGGGGAAATAATACTTTGGCCTATAAAAAAAAGGTATCCCAGCCCAATGATTATAATCAGCAGGCAGGCAAATTTGGTTATAAAGGATACGTTTTGGTTTAGTATTGCCATACATGTTCTTTATGTGGGTTGTTATTGCTAATGTAAGGTCTTTGAAGGGGAAAGGGGTTATAAGATTTTGGGGGATTTTTATAAGATTTGAGGGGTGTTTTATTTTTCTTTTGATACAAACTTCTTGTACTTTGCCTTGATTCTTATCTCTTTTCTTTTGCCTTGATGCAAAAGAAACAAAAAATCAAGTCTTGCATTCTCGGCGGTCAGATACGTCTTGCATCCTAAAAGAAATGAACTCGCTTCGCTCAGACAACATTTCTTTTTACGGACACTTCGACTTTCTGACGCTCGCCTGCGAATACTAGGACGAAAGAAGGGCTTGGAAAGATTGCGCAACGTTTGTCATTCCGACAAAGGAGGAATCTATGCAAACTGATTTCTTGATTCTTTCTTTTGCCTTGATGCAAACCGAAGTATGAGGTTCAACCTGATATTCATTTGTGGCAAAATTTTTTGAAATTATTTTTTTGCCACAAAAGTTGTGGCAATTTTTTCTGTTGTATTTTTTTTGCCACAGTTTTTGTGGCAAAATTATTTGGGATTATTTTTTTGCCACAAAGAAAATACTAACAGTAGTTTTACTTGAAAAGATTCCTCCTTTGTTGGGATGGAAAATGTTGCGCAATCTTGTCATGTTGACGAAGGAAACATCTCTGCAAACCTCTTTTCTTCTTGTACTTTGTCTTGATACAAAGTACCAAAGATCAAGCCTGCACAGCACAATCCTGAAAACTACCGCGCCATTCCGCTCCGCGTCCCGAACCGCTCGTCGTTCCGACTCGACTATGCGGAACGCTGCCGCTTCATGACTTGTTGTTTTCTACGGATTATGCTGTGAGGGCGAAGTGGAGGGCGTGGAAAGATTGGGGAGATCCCTCCTTCGTCGGGATGACACTTTGAGAATAATTTATTAACACAGTTTTTACCGCAACGTTTGTCATTCCGACGAAGGAGGAATCTTTTAAAACTTATTGTTTCTATTCTCTCTTTTCTTTTGTCTTGATGCAAAGTACTAAAAATCAAGCCTGCACAGCACAATCCTGAAAACTACCGCGTCATTCCGCTCCGCGTCCCGAACCGCTCGTCGTTCCGACTCGACTATACGGAACGCTGCCGCTTCATGACTTGTTGTTTTCTACGGATTATGCTGTGAGGGCGCGATGGATTGTGGGAAAGATAACGTGGAAAGATTGGGGAAGCTTACCTCTTTGTTCTTTGTTCTTTGTTCTTGACTCTTTGTTCTTTGCTCTTTGCTCTTTTGTCTATTTTCTTTGTTCTATTCTATTACGATTATATAAAAAAACTCCAAATGAATTTCATTTGGAGTTTTTAAATAATCTCCTTACTTAACTAGTAAGTGCTATTGCCTTCGATCAGTTTGATGATTTTCCGGTACAGGTGGATGAAGATAAAAATCATGACCACAATTAAACTAATACCCAATAAATCAAAAAGTGTATTGGTAATAAAAGTGATATCATTGACAGTTGCCCTGCTTATTAAATTTTCTTGCATGATATTGTAGTATTACAATTTTAAATTTTGCCATATATTTTTTCTCTTTCGCCGTTTTTACCTAGCCATTCATTAATAGACAATCCCACAGGTTGGAATTCAATTCCAGTGCAATTGGCATCCTCAATTTCTTTTTTCAGCTTTTCAGAAACAATATACTTAATTCCTCCTTCAACATTACTCAATATAAAAAAATCATCCTCTATATCATTATTTAAATAAACATTATTTATTGTAATTATTCCCCCCTTTTCTTTATAAAAATTTAGTGAGTTCATAAAATCATCTAACGAGTTAATTTCTAATGTTTTTCTTTCTGTTCCTCCTCCCTCTTTTTGAATACGAGCGCTTATTGTACTTTTATCAAAATCAATGAACCCCATATTAAAAGCATATGGATGTATTATCCAATATTTTTGGATTTTCTCATTTTTATAGATTACTGGAGATTCAAAAAATTGGCATTTACCATGAGAATACTTTTCAAGTATGTGCATTAACTTATCGCTAGTGAGTAATTTCAAACTAAACCCTACACAACTAGCGTTTATTAGGTCTGTTAATTTTGCTTTCTTCTCTAATATTGCATTCGAAGTTATCGGCTCAAAATCAATCTTTACAAAATCAATTCTATCTATGAATTTTGGATTTTCCCAAATATCGCAATTATGAACTGCATTTATTACTTGATTGTAATCACCTACAATTTTATTGTCAAGAGAATTATTTATACTATAAAAGTTCATTACTTAAAAAATTAATTGATTAATTGGTGTATTAGGATTATTCAAAATGGCTGTTCTAATATCATGGATTAAATTTGACAAACCATTATATGCTTGCTGTGGAGTCATATTTGCTCCGTATTGATTCCTTATTTCCATCAACCTATCTACAACTCTTTGGTCATAAACTGCATGACTTCCATTATGAACTGCATTACTTAATGGTATCCCATTTAAAGCTTCGTTCATATGAAAACCATATTTAGCTGCTTTCTGTACTACTTCGTTTGTTTGTTTTGCCCATGGTATCAGATGATGCGCCTGCCTAGGGTCCACACTTGAAGCGGCCATTCCCAATACTTTCCGCAACTGCTCACGCTGACCAAATGTAAGAAATCCATTCTTTATTTTCCATGTCAGTTTTACTTTTGTAGCTACGGCATACACAGTCGGAACGGTTGAGCTTACCTTAAGAGCAGATTTTGTACCCGTTGCTACCCATCCTGTAATGGGAATTGCACCGGCATAACTTAAAACAGCATTTAAATGATCCCCTTCAACGGTATAAATAACGCCATTGATTAAATCAGCAGGTTCCCCAATAACCGGCGCCAATCCGAAGAGATCGAGAACCGCATGCCCTAAATCTCGGAAGGTTTCCTTAAATAATTTCGCTTCGCTCCATTCTGGATATATCGATTTTAAAACATGGTATTTTACTATTAAGTCGGTTACCAAAGGATCGTGAATATCTTCATTTGACAAATCCAAATCAACATACGGGTCTATCCTATTGAGGAAATTAGCATCTAACGAATAGGTTTCATACTGCCCTCTTTCCAGTATTAGAGAAATTTTTAAAAGATTCTTGCCATCAGCCTGGTTGGCTTCTTCCATGGCCAGGTCAATGGCATCTTTGGCAAATGCTTTTTTACTCCCGGCATAATTGGTAAGCCATAAATAATTGGATATTTCCTGTGCTGCATCGGCATTTGCTATAAGCCATTGTTTTTGCTGGGCGGATAACAGGTTATAAAAAGCATTGTATTTTACCATGGCTTCTTCTTCCGACAGGTACACTATGGAAGTATATATCGGGCTACCGCCAGTATTCGTATTCACACCACCAGTGCCACCGGGATTTCCTGTGCTTGTACCGGGATAACTCCCACCGCTGCCATTACCACTACAAAAGGTTACTACAAATGTTTGTGTGCAATTCTCTCCAGCGGCATGTATTGAGACACCAAAATCACACATCCAAACCGAATTACACATTACTTCAGCATCATCCTGGGTTTCAAAAATGGAGGAATCAAAAATGATTTCCCTGGTTTTGGTCGTACCGCTAAAACTAAAAGAATGGTGTTGCTTGTTGTAAATAGTTTCTCTATCGGGAAAATACTGGGTGATATAGGCATTAATAGAATCGTTGCCGTTTACTTTGACAATCAGGTTTTCAAAGTAACCTTCAGTATCATACCGCCTAACGATTCCCATGGTATACGTAGTAACATTACCAACTGTAATTTCCTTGATTGTTGTGGAATCTATCGCAAAATCATCATCCTTAACCGGAGCATTTCTATTCTTAAAGGCTTTACGTTTCTTTACTTTATCTGTAAACGAATGATACGCTTTGTTGAATTTCGGCTGTTTGATGATTTCGTTAAAGGAATATTCCTTTACGGACTTGTTGGGAGGAGAGATTTCCTCATCATTTTTCTCGCAACTAAAAAATGTAATGGTTATAGCTAATAGGACAAAAAGGCGGTACAGCTTTCTTGATTTGGAAGCTGTTTTAAGGTGAAAAACGGCTGATAAGCCTGTTACTAAGGTATGACAAAAAGCCTTACCGGTTTTGAATACTGAATTTTTATTCATAGTATTGGGTTGGTTAAATGAAACAATCGTTTTGTTTTGCTTGGGCTTCCTAACGAGTTTGGCGACGAGGTAGGAAGTCTTTTTTTAAATTTGTCGTTGCCAGGAGGCACGACGAGCAATCTCTTATATAAGAGTGGCGTTGAGACTTTACTTTACTGTTTATAGCATAGGCATTTCGGTTTAAGGGTTAAACATTGTGTACTGCGAAACCCAAACGTGAAGTATGCTTTGAAGTAAGGAAGTATATCGCATAAAAAAGGCGCGGAACCCATCTTACTGCCTTAGAGGTACTGGTATACCATTGCAACAATAAGTGAGCCCACGCCCTAAAGCGTGAGCATCGTACTTATCATCCCGTTGCAAAAATTACCAGTTTCCTAAGGCGAGATTCAAAGCGAATGCTTCAATATTGTTTTTGAAGAATCGCAAAAATATATATTTTGAGGTAAATATAGGAAAATATTTATTATTGCGGATTTCAATCCGAATTATTTTTTTTATTTAAGAGTTCATTTGCATTAACTATGATAGAAGCAAATCGTAAAATAGTTAATTATATAGCAAATGAATGGATTAGCCAGGCTAAGTCCCAAAGGTCTTTTGCATTGGATCACGGAATAGATGAAAAAACGGTCCGCAGTATCAAAAATGACGAAAATTATAAAATAAGCTTAGATACGATTATAAAGATTTGTGAAGCTAGGAATATTAGGCTGTCGGAGTTTTTTAGATTATTGGGTTTATAGAGAAGCTGGGAGCATCTTTTTGCTTTAAGGTATTTATACACAAAAAACTCAGATAACTTCTTTAATATCTATTACCAGAATGGATTAAATTCAATGTATATCATAACGTGGCTCGGTGACAATAGCGGTAAATTAAGAAAAAATATTACGCTGAAAAAGCTTCATCAAACCATTAAGTCTCCGGCACAGGAAATAATGGCTATTCCCAAAAAATGCTGTTACAGCTAGCGGGTTATTCTAAATCTAACTCTTTTTTTATAGTCTGACTTTCATTTTTTCTGTCTGATTTTCTTCTTTCAGATTTTTGTTTCTGTATATACTTATTGATGTTTCCAATACACATTTCATATTCTGCAAAATATGAACCTTGTTTAATCATTATACCATTCATAGGACAGGTTTCATAACCACAATTGTGTTTTGAGTATTCTCCAAAATTTTTATGCCTGATTCTTTTTTGGCGCAATATTTTTTCTTGATTTTCTCTTATTTTTCGCCACATTTCTTCTTTGTCCCCGTTTGTTAGTTCTAATCCTAAATTTTGAACTTTTATATAAGTCCAAGGATCTTTTATTTGAAGAAAATCGAATGTTTTTTGAAACCAACGATTGGCAAAATCCCGAACTTGAATTTTTTCCTCTAAAGTTATTTTTTCATTCTCAATGAGAGAACGATAAAGACCTAAAGTATTGAAATCGGTATAGTTTTTATGATTTTCAATATAAAAGATGTATTCTTTAAGATTCAGACTATTAAATTGTTTTCCGATTTCCATAGTGTTCTTTTTAAGATAAACGTAATTTTCGTTTTGCTGGTAACTTTCCTAGACTTGATACAGTAGTGAAGCTAGCAAACGGATTATTTCTGTTAAAGATAAAATTTTCGTGAAGAAAAACGTCAAGTCGATTAAGCCATTTCACCAAACAGTTTCCATAAATAGTAATATTAATTCAAATCATCATGTTGAAGTATATTTTTAGAGTCCACATTAGCTAAGAATTCGGCATTAAATCATTTGACTATTACTGAGTTTAATAATTTAAATGATGGACTAACTCATGAATCTTTTTAAAAGAAAATTTTTTGTGGCAAAATTTTTTGAAATTATTTTTTTGCCACAAAAGTTGTGGCAATTTTTTCGCGTTGAACTTTTTTGCCACAAAAGTTGTGGCAAAATTATTTGGGTTTGTTTTTTTGCCACAAAAACAAGCAACACAACTTTAGATATCAAGGTTAAAACCAGTATAAATACGTAATAGTATTTTATAAAATAATTGTTTATTTGAATAGAGATATTATCTTTCTACCGACAAGGATGTAGAAATCAAATTGTATATCTATTCCATATATCAAACGATAACAGCTGGTGGAATTGTGACAGTCATTAATAATGCAAGACAAATTTTTGATGCCGGCAATGGAATAGGGAATTACAACTTTTCAGCTAATCCGAATAAAATTATAAATGCCGGCGAAGTTTTAGCCATTAGTATTAAATCAAAAATAGTACGCCTAGAAAAGTAATTTTAGAGGGAACTTTGACTTATTTGGCTATTTAAAAAACCTTGTCATAATCAGGGTTTATGAGGGTTTATTTTATAAGTCTATATCTATTTGGTGTCATCTAGCATAAATTAAGTTATCATATATATGCTAGATGACACCCCTTTAAATTTAGCCTAAATTCTCAATTTCTTAAAACGGCTGTTAGCAGTAGTATTTTTTATTGTTTTTCAAATTCAAATTTATGGTCTTTGTCCAAGTAATCTTTAAAATCCTCTCTGAAATATGTTTGATATTTTATATCATCAGGCTTAAGCTTTCTCCAGAAAAGCTGATTTTTGATAACATCTCCATATTCAAAAAAAGTTATATTGAACTTACCTGTTTCTATGTTGTAACTATTCAGCTCAACAATGTAACAACGTTGTAATTGTAAATGATTATCAACGAAATTTGGATTGATAGCTAAATTTACACCTTTCATATTTGATTGAACGCTCGGGTATAACAATATGTCAGTATTATAATTATGTTTTGCAAAGATTTGTCTATGAGCTAGCGCAGCAGAAAATGAATAGTTATTATCGCTAATGAATTGAGTGTCGAGAAACTTCATAAATTCAGCAATTCCATCTTTCTGCGTTTTACTGATTTTTACTCCACTTGTTTTGAATGGTTCATGGATTTTATTAATTTTTGCTTTAGCAAGAACAGCGAAATTATTTTCTGCATGTAAATCACTTTGAAGGAAATTTTCAAATATTAATCCTTCTTCAGGATTATTAATTTTCCACGAAGAAATACAAAATCGTTTACCTGAGAAATTACCATTTCTGATTACCTCTATTAATGCTGTAATTGGATTGTTTGAGCCATAAAAAACAGGGTGTTTAGGGAAATTGCATCTGCCAAATTTTGTAATTGAAGGTGGTGGATATGAGTGTTCAGTAAATAAATTTATATTATTAAATGAATCGACTTCACGAACCCTAAATATTCCGAATGAAAACTCTTTATGTTTCAACGGCATTAAATAATTAAGGATAAGACCAAGTTCGGAAGTAACAATTTTATCAAACTCTTCAACGAATTTGTTTATCTCTTGACCTTCTTCATATTCTGGCCATTTCAACTGCTCGAATTTTTTTATTGCCTTACGAACTTTTGATAAGTTAGGAAAATCAGATTGTTCCATTTAAAGATTGGGTCTTAATATTACTGCTAACGTCACGTCGGCTTTTCGAGGTTGCGAACTTCGTAACCGAGTCCTTTCGGCTAAGATAAAATTTCTTGCGAAAGATAAACCTGAATTTACCATATAATTCGCAATCTCGCAAAACCGCTGTTATATGCAAGTTTAATTTATATTATATTTTAATTTTAACCTTTCATCTAACCTTTTCATAAGCCCAAAAACAAATTTAAAATATTCAAAAGCATTTTCTTTCGCAAACGCGTCCATTTGCATATCTTGGAATATTGGAATTGATTTATAATTCAAATAAATTTCTTTTATATCACTTGGATTTGAGAAAGTCGCCTGAAAAACTTGAGTTTTATCGGGCAAATTTTTTAAAATTTTACTTGGGTCAGAGTGTGAAAATCCATTTCTCATAAGCTCTCTGATTGTATCAAATAAGATATTCTTTTCATCTTCAGTAATCAAGTTTTCTTTTTTACACAATTCTATTGAATTTCCTAATTGTTTAGTACCATATTTTTCATTTGGTCCCGAGAAAATATCGCTCCAATTTTCAATAGGTATTTGTCCAAGTCCAGCTTCATTATAAATTAATGCAAGTTTTAAAACTCTTTCTAGAACGTTATTTGTCAAAGTTATAGATGCTCTATAGAAGCCAAGAATAAGACATTTGTTGATTTCGAAAATTGAAGTTCCTAATTCAGGATAAGTGTAAAAATTAAAATCGAAGAACTCGGCATGAGTTTCAAAGTTTTTATTCAAACTTTCTATAAAGGCTTTCTCAAAGATTTCTTTTTCCATAATCTAGGTTGAAAACTTGCATATAACGTCTCGCCGGCTTTATCAAGTGATGGATTTTTTATTATTGATGTTTACAAATATACCGAAAAGTTAGAAAGAAAAAACCTCACTTCGAAGAAGAACATTCACTCATTCCTCTAATTAAACATCAGCTCCAGCCATTTTATAAAATCGCTGTTAGAGGCAGGTTTTTATTTGATGATTAAAGACCTTCTCCGTTTGCTCTGTTATATTGATGGTCATAGTACATTGAAATGGAATATTTTCCATTATGTTCACTAATCATAAACCAAACTACCTTATTGAAGTTACTCTCATCAACCTTTTTTTTCATTATCACACTCAAACGCTCCTTATCTTCCTCATTAAATGTCTCTTTTTTTAAAAGGTTACTCATTTCGATTTCTAAAGAGTCGTAATCTGCTGTCTTTTGATAAAAAATAGCTTCATAACGTTTATTCTTGACTGATAATTCATAAGAAATATCTTCGCCTTCTGGTATAATGTATTTTGAAATAGTGGAGTCTGGCAGTGAAAGATATTTTTTATTATTTTGGAATTGTTGTAGGAGCGTGTTGAACCTTATTCTAATGTCCGTTTCCTCTAGTGTGTTGGCATCGGCAACCATAATTCGGCATACTTTATTGTTGTTTGTCACAATATATATATTGACGTCTATTCCATTGAATTCACCTACTAAAACATCTTTTTTATATGGACTAATTGTATATCCTTTAGTCTTTAACTTTTGTATCATTTCAGACTTGCTTCCATCGACAGGAATACCGAGAAATTGTGTTACATCTTTTTGAGCATACAATGCTATTGGTAAGATGAGTAACATAAAGAACCACATTGTTTTTTTTATTTTTTTGCTCATTACTTTTTATATTTTTATTTGAACTTATTCTTTTTTTATATTGAGTTATTTTTCTAATATCTATTATAAGTAATGTCATAAAAAGAGTGATTTTCATCTTTTATTTTTTGGAACATGAATTTTGGAACTATATGAGCCTCTATTAATTTTTTCTCTTTTTGACAAAGTTTGCAAATTCCCATAGGTAGTTTTTAAAATTAATTGAAGTTGTCTAAAATCCCAAATGGCTCCCTCGGGAGCCATAACTAAAATTTAGCGGAGAGAACGGGATTCGAACCCGTGGGAAGAATAAACGTCCACTTGTGTTTCAGACAAGCGCAATAAACCACTCTGCCATCTCCGGATAAATTCTTATTTAAACTTACTCGGAAATAGTTAATTGTAAATTTATAATTTCTTTTTTATGTTTCCCAATTTATGTTCTTAATTTTCTTTCTGCCCAATAATTACTGTCAACGTGCCGGGGTTTTGCTAGGCTGGAGTCTTTGGAGCAGAGTATTCTCTCTACAATTAGCTAATATTAACTATTGAAATATTAATTCAACTATCTTTTTTCCGTAGATATTAATTTCAAATTCATTTTTAGTATTAGGAACTTTGTCATCCTGATCATGTAAAAATATGTCACCACTAATTCCAAGATTTGTCAGAACGCCGATACTGTATAATTCATCTAATTCATCGTATTCGTATAATGTAATTCCATTATTATAAATTGAAACTAACACTTTTAAGTCTTCAAAATAAGCTCTGTCGATTATATGTGACAATTTTGAAAACATTTTATAATCAATTTCTCCTTTAATAGCAGCGGCAAATAGCTTTCCTAACATTTCCGCCTTATTGTAGTCATTAAATTTGTCAAGTATTAGCAAGAGACTTTCGCTAACTTTTTTTTTATAATTGTTATCTGTATCTATTTTATGGATGAACTGATTTTTATCTAAATCTGAAATTTCCTTAAGTTCAAACAGAAATAAGCATATCTTCTTAAGTAAGATTTGATCTTTGATGCTATATCCAACTTTAGCTAAACTAAATATCGAACCGACAATAGGTATATCTTTTAAGGCTCCGTCTTTAATTAGTGAATCGATTCCTATCTCTAAAAAGTCTTTTGAAACTTCTCCAAGTTCATTTAAAATTATTGAGTTGTTTTCGTCAAGTTTCATTTTTACGATTATGTTTGTTTCAATAGCAGTTAACGTTCCGCGGCTTGGCGAGGTTAGGGACTTTGTAGCAGAGTATTTTCTACCGAAACGAATATATGAAATAAAACGGTAATTCCACTAAACCCCTAATCTTGCGAAACCGCTGTTAGCAGTAGCTTTTAGTCTAAACCATCTTCATCAAATGTATTATTCCAAAAATTGTTGTTTTCTGCAAACCAACTCAAATGTTTTGATAAACCCTCTAAGTCAGGGAATAAAGTTAAATAGTTTATGCCGTACTGATTAAGCATATGTGTTATTTCTTTTTTTAGTTCTGATGGAATAATAAGTTTTTCTAAATGACCATCCTTTGTATCATCATTTAGTGCATTTTTAGGGTCTAAATGTATAGTGAAATAGCCGAATTGATTTGCAATTCTGTTTGAAGAAACATTAGGCTGAAAAAAAGCAATTGGAATGGTTAGTTCAAAGGGACCATATTTTTCATGTAGTACACGATGATTTGCCTTATAAATATAAACGGCTCCATCTTTTTCATAATTTTCCGATGCTGCGAAAAAAAATGCAACTAGTGGATTGTGAGTCCAATCTAATAGCCTTGTTGGAAGCCCAGTATGTTGAGCAATTGATAGCAACTCCCATTCATTATAATTTTCTCTTTCTAGGTAGTATGGTGCTCGTCTTTTCCAATGTTCAAATATGGTAATATCTCTTACTTTTTTAAACTCTTGTCTTCCAGCTTTTGGGGTTAATTCCCAATATTTATCACTTTGACCTCTAAATTTAAAATGACTTGCTTTTCGGAATCGCTCCAAAAATTTATGCAATTGATCAATTGATTTTAGAGTTGTTTCTTTCATCGTTTTAAACTTCGTTTAAAGTTACTGCTAACTCATAAATATACGCAAGTACTCTTTAACTTTTCCAAAAAAAGCACTCAATATCTTTTTCTTTCCTACTCCAAAGTATGATACAAGACTAATTCAATCCCAATTACCATAATTACAATACCTAAAATATCTTTATAGTTTACAATGTTTGTTTCCTTATAGGACGAAGCAAACTTTCTTATATCTCGTACAAGTAAAATAACGAATAATAAAATGGGTAGAAATTTCATATTTCAAATCAGTTGTTATTTTTCTTTTTACTCATTTCTTTTGCCATTAACAAAGCGTTATAAGCATTCACAACTTTTCCCGATTTAGAAAGTTCAGAGAAAGGTTTTAAAGTAGCTTCTTTCTTGCCTGGTACTCTATTGCTATGCGAATGTGCTTATACGAAAATAGGATTTAATAGTCCTTGTAAAAGACCAACATTATTTATTCCATAATATATAGAATAATATTGCGTCAGCATAATTTTTATTCTAGGCTCATCTAAATTTGTAGCATTTTTTATTCTCTCAATATAATATTGTATTCTAACCTTTGCAGCATCTCTTGGGTTTGCAGAATAGACTAGTCCACGATTATTTTCATCAACAATAATTTGAGAAATGTCGAAAACTTCGTTAAATAAGTTTTGTAGTGGAATTATATGTGTTGTAGGATTATTATTTAAGTGAGTAACAATTCCTAGCTCAGGTGTAATTGGTAAATATTTAATTATTTGGTTATTTGCATTAAATACATTTAATAATTCTTGTTCGCTAATTGTTCTGTTCACTTTTACAGCCAATGTATTTATGGTTAATTGCACATCTTGATCAAGAAAACTATAGACTTTAGTATTTGATGGTATTAAATAAGACATTGATGAAACCATGAAGTATACAGTTTGTTTATATCCAGCAACAGGAAGTATTTTCATTATTGGTCTTCGTGTTGTATTTATATGTGTTAGATAGTAATTTATAAGTTCTTGCAATAGATATTTAGCTGAAATATCTTCAACAAAAAAAACAATATCCGGTTGTACTTCTTCGGTTATTGCAACATTTTGTAATGCTATTGCGGGATAGCAATCATATTCTACTTCAACATTCCCATTTGAATTTCTTGATAGAAAAATAAGCCTAGGAGCTGCTTTTATTAAACTAGATGAATGTGTCGATAAAATAACAGTTAGGTTTTTATTATTGGCAATTCTTTTTAAGAAATTTAAAAAAAGGATTTGGACTTTAGGATGTAATGCTAGCTCAATTTCGTCGATTAAAACTAAACCATTATTTACAGCATTACTTAATTCACTTAATGCATTCAATATAAGAACTTCGCCTAAACTAAAATTCTTTTCAGAAAAATACCTGTTCTGACCTCCAACTGTTCCTAGGGGTAAAACATATCCGAAATTTCGTCTAACATTACCTAAACCTTTTCCAATCAATTTAATTCTACGTAAATCTGTAAATTTAGTTGTTTGAAAAATTTCATTCATCCCATCTTTTATAAATTGAGAAGCTGCTGAAATGTTCGCTGTATTTAATTCTTGATTTTGTATATAAAACCTTTCATCGCTAGAAGTTAAATAAATTACCTGACTAAAACCCAAATGTAATAGAAGATTGGAATTTTTCCTTGGAGCTGGTACCCACCGCGTATTTTTATATCTGTATGTGACAGAAGTAGTGGCATTTCTAATATATGTTATTCTTGCATTCCTATAATTATCAAATTGATCATTATTAGAAGTCTTGAAATGCCTTTGAAATGCATAACTATTTATTATTCTTTCTAGGCATGTAAGTAGAGTTGTTTTTCCCGATCCATTAACACTCGTTAAAACATGTACTCCTCCATTTGGAATCTCAAAGTTTAGCAGCCTGATATTCTTTAGATTTTCAATTATAATTGAAGGCATAATATGAATGTTTGGTTAATTTGCAGCCGCATAACGTTCCGACGCTTGGCAAGTCTACAAAGTTTAGAACTGATTATTTTCGGTTAAGATAAAATTTCTTGCGAAACGTAAACATTTATTTTCTACAAAATTCGCGATCGCACCAACCCGATAGCGCGGATTTGCAATCTGTGCCAGTTCCAATTATTACAAATCTAATATAAGATTCAACTTTTTAAAGCTTTTGCTCTTTATTTTCTTTGTGAGCACGGGTTGCAAATCCGTGCTATCGGGTTTATTGTCTATTATTTACCTATAACATAAACAGCACTAAATGAAAATAAAGAATCTGACGGTGCTACAAACTCTACACTTCTAATCACCCAGCCTTCCTCTAAGTATTGATTTAATTGCGTCGGTTCAAATTCAAGAAAATGAATATTTTCTTTTAATTTTTCCTTCAGTTCAGAGTTAATATTTACGATTATAACTTTTGTCATGATTACTATAGTTTAAGATTTCTATACAAGGCAATTTATACATATTTTGACCTTCAAGCAATACGTATAAACACTTACTTTTCCATCCTTATAACTCATCATAGTATTGTTATATTCAAACATTGTCTTTCTTATCTATTTAATGACTTTCCTGTTAAGATAAATCTAAAATTTCCCCTCATGCAATAAAGTATGTATCAATATCATCTGAATATTCTCAACAGCAATTATCCAAAAGCAAATAGTCCGAATTTTTGTTTCAGGCATTCTTACAAAATTTGTGGCAATTTTTCTTCAAATTATTTTTTTGCCACAAAAGTTGTGGCAATTTTTTCTGTTGTATTTTTTTTGCCACAGTTTTTGTGGCAAAATTATTTGGGATTGTTTTTTTGCCACAAAGAAAATACTAACAGCAGTTTTACTTGAAAAGATTCCTCCTTTGTCGGAATGACAAGATTGCGCAACGTTTGTCATTCCGACGAAAGAGGACACGAGTGTAGCGAACTGACGAAGTAATCTCTGTAAACTGATTTCTTGTTTCTTTTTCTTTTGCCTTGATACAAACCGAAGTATGAGGTTCAGTGAACACCGATGAAAATAAATTTACGGTGAACTAAAAGAAACAAAAAATCAAGCCTGATTGTTTTTTACTTAAAATCTACGGATTTTCTTATCGGGAATCAGGCCGCTCTTCGTTCCTCCTCGCTTTTTGGTTCCCTCCTTTCTGCCAACGCTAAAATACTTCCTTGATTTTTTGCGTAAAAAACAAAAGGGCGTGGTGTAGGGCGTGGAAAGATTGGGGAGATCCCTCCTTCGTCGGGATGACAAACGTTAAGATAAAACATCATGCATAGGCTAAAGCTTGCGTGATCTTGTCATTCCGGCAAAGGAGTGCACGAGTGAAGCGGACTGACAAAGTAAATCTCAACAAAACTATTTCTTTGCTCTTGGTTCTTGCTTCTTTGTTCTTAATAAAAAACAACCCTATCCCTCACACCTCCTCCAACAACAATAACCCATGCCGTAAGGCAAACAGCACCACTCCTATGAAGTTTTTAGAGTTGGTTTTTTCCATGATCCGTTTGCGGTGGGTTTCGACGGTACGCACATTGATGCAAAGCTTGTCGGCAATTTCGTAGCTGCTCATTTCTTTGCAGGCTAATCGTATGACATCCATTTCACGGCGGGTAATCGGTACTGGGGAAGCCAAAAGATTAAGTGGCAGGCGTTTTTCCCATAGTATGGCTTCACGGATTACAGAAGCCAGGTCGTCGTCGAAAAAATAATCTTTTGTTTTAATGCCCAAGATGGCTTTTTCGAGTTTTTCGGGTTCGGCATCCTTGGAGAAAAACCCATTGGCGCCCAATTCCATGACTTTGTGAATACTTTCTTTGGTAGTGAGCTGGGAAATGATCAGGATTTTGATCTCCGGGTATCGTTTACGCAGTTGCTTGCAGGTTTCATAACCGTCCATTCCAGGCATTTGGATATCGAGCAAGACCAAATCAATCGGGACAGACTCCAGTTGTTCTAAAAATTCGTTCCCATCGCCGGCCTGTAAAGCCACTTCGGCACCATCGATGGCGGCAATTAAAAGCGCCAGGCTCTTTCTAAAAAGACGATGATCATCAACCAAGCCTATTTGCAGCATATTTATTTTTTTAATGTAATTGTGAAATGATTCCCTTTTGGCGCTTCCTTTTGTTCCATCCGTGCTCCTATGACCTTCAACCTGGAACTGATATTCTTGAGGCCGCTTCCTGTGGCAACTGCCAATTGTCCTTTAAAATCAAAGGGTGTCCCGTCATCGGTAATCTCAAGACGGTATTCTTCATTAGAGGAAGATATAGCCACATGGCAATGGGTAATGGCACCGTGTTTGATCATATTGGTTGTAAGTTCCTGGACAATACGCAAGAGTTCGTAACCGGTTTGTTGGAAAATCTCAGGAGCATCTGTCGTACAGTTCACTTCGAATTGAATCTTGGAATTCAGTGTGAGCCGTTCGAAATAATCCTGCAATGCTGCTGTAAATCCTGCCAGTTCCAATAAGGGCGGCATAAGTTTGTAGGATACTTGCCGGGTGTTTTCCAGAGCGGCTTCCACCCCACTTTTGATTTCGGCAAAAAGCGCTTTCTTTTCAGTATCCTGCTCGTTGCGCTGTAAAATGGACAGGTAATTCCGAATGGCATTCAGGTCGCCGGAAACGCCATCATGAAGGTCTGCAGCAATACGCACCCGTTCCTGCTTTTCGCTTTCCAGGGAGGCTTTCAATAAGAGTTCGGCTTCCCTGCGTTTCATTTTGATGAAATAATTCTGGTAAAATAAAACAAGGAACAATATGCCAAAGGCAAACAGCAGCATAACCGCCGTCCCTATCCAAAGCGTTGAAGCTATTTCACTTTTCCCTTCCAAATTCCAAAAATTAATAAGGTCCTGAAAATAAAATTCAGCATTGTCATGATAAGCGTCCATAAGTTAGCAAAATCTGTAGGGGCTTGCTTATAAAGCGCATCACTCAGCAGGTATAAAAAGACGCTGCCGGCGTAAAATAAAAGTAAACCGGAGACAAAGTAAAATGCAGGGTTCCTGAGTAATGAATCAAAATAAAGTTCTAGGAACAAATTCCTAAACCATAAGATAGCAAAAAGCAAAACCACTACCAACTGAAAAATGGTAAGATACGAATTCGTTAACAGGTTATCAGAGGATTTCCAAAAAAAATATAGGAGCCAAAAATAAAAGAAACAGTAAACAGCTGAAAATAAGATATAGAAAAGCGTATACCGTTTGCGTAAAAGATGGTAAAAAAAATAGGCAATCAATGCAAAAGCAGCTATTTTATTGAATCGCAGCCAGTAATCGCTGTTTACCTTCAATAGTATGGTAAAAATGAATTCATAAAGACTGCCTAAAGCTACAAACCATATAAAGGGTTCAAGGTAAATTACTTCTTTGCTCACTTTCCGCTTAAGTACCAATAGCAGGACCAGCGGTAGCAAGCCATATAGAATAACGGTATTGCGTAATAGTTCTATCATGTAGCGGGAAACCTAGAAGATACAGGTCTCCCGCCAAAATTAGAAAAATTTAATCTAATATACTATTAATTGGACAATAAGGAGGGCAAACCGCCATATCATCCATGATGAGATCCCGCATATCGTTTTCCTGTGGATCAACTCCTACCAGCACCTGATTCATTTTCTCTTGCTTTACATCGTATCCGTTATAAATCCGGATGCCGATACAGTCATTCTGGACCAAAAGGCTGTTTACGTTATTTGCGCCAATAAAAGAGGCTTTGATCTCATTCGGATACCTTCTCTGGAATTCGGAAATATACTCCTGCGCTGTGGTTAAACTAATTGCCCCACCTGTGTTTGCATCTAATGCCATTTTGTATTTTTTTAAAGTTAGTGGGACGAATGTAGAATCGCGCTAAACCCTTTAAAATACCGGCAAACACCGCTTTTGATAGGTAGTAATACGTAGAAAAACGGCTTTTAAAAAAAAGGGACGTCAGGGTATCTTCCTTACAGAAAAAAAAAGTGGTAAAAAACGATATGAATACCCTGTTCTTTTTACGTATTACTATGTCATTTTCAAGGAGCTGTTTTCGATTGGGCAAAAACACCCAAACACTAATCACCCTTTGTCGCAAACCACCCTTTTATTGTCTTTTTTGCACATTATAGGTTTGCGTAACCTGCCGCATCTTTGTGGTATCCATTAACACTTAAAAAATCAATATCATGAAAAAAGACAAAATCATTTTCTGGACCACGACTAGTATTATTTTTATTATGGAAGGGCTGATTCCTGCCTTTACTTCACAAACGGAACTGGCCAAGGAAGGCATCCGGCATTTGCAGTATCCGGTTTATTTTGGCAATGCGCTGGTAGTATTCAAAATTTTGGGAGCACTGGCCCTGATTTTTCCACAGGCTCCTAAACTTGCCAAAGAATGGGCGTATGCCGGCTTCAGTTTTGTATTGCTGTTTGCATCGATCAGTCATTTTGCCATTGACGGCTTTGGGTTTGGTGTTTTGCTTCCTTTGATTTTCTTGGGCATCTTACTAGTCTCTTATCGATTTTACCACAAACTAAATTCTTAACAGCCATGTCATTTCAAGCGTATATCAATAACATCAAGGCCAAAACGGGCAAAAGCCCAGAAGATTTTAAAAAACTGGCCGAAGAAAAAGGATTCCTGGAAGCCGGAGAAGTCAAACCGACTGTAAAAGCTACCCAAATTACCAATTGGCTCAAAGAGGATTTTGACTTGGGCCACGGGCATGCCATGGCTATTTATGCCTCTTTTAAAGGAAAGACAGAATAATATCCAATGGCAAAAACTGCTGCAAATGCCCCTATTATGCGGGCATTTTGTGTTTATGATACTTTTGATTTGCTATCCTGAAAACGAAAATAGTCAGAAAATTTGTATATTTATCGATTGAAGAACAAACCAATTCCCAGCTATTAAAATACCATACCATGACAAGAAGCAGCATGAACCCTAACGTTGATTTTTATTTTGATACCGCCGAACAATGGCAGCCCGCTATCGAAAAATTAAGGACCATTGCCCTGGATTGCCAGCTTACCGAAGAATTGAAATGGGGCTCTCCCTGTTACACATTCCGGGAGAACAACATCGTCCTGATCCACACCTTTAAGGACTACTGCGCTTTTTTGTTTTTTAAAGGTGCCCTGTTGCAGGATACCCATGGCATTTTGGTACGGCAGGCAGAAAATGTGCAGGCGGCACGGCAGGTACGGTTTACAAATCTGGAGCAGATAAAAGAATTGGAACCTGTGCTAAAAGCCCATATTTATGAAGCCATAGAAGTGGAACGAGCCGGCTTGGGGGTTGTTTTCAAAAAAACGGACGAATTTGCGGTTCCCGAAGAATTCCAGGTAAAACTGGCGGAAAACCCAGATTTCAAAAAAGCATTCGAAGCCCTGACACCCGGGCGGCAAAGAGGGTACTTATTACACTTTTCGGCACCGAAACAATCCAAAACAAGGGTATCGAGGATTGAAAAATGCATGGATCAGATTTTCGATGGAAAAGGATTGAATGACCTGTAAAGCATTGCTTTCCCTAAAAACAAAAAACAGAAACCTATGAGCAATACTGCAAAAGAATTGACGGCGGAGCAAAAAACATCCCTGCTTGCCACGTTGAAAACACGCTTTGAGAAAAACAGCCATCGCCATAAAGGCCTTACCTGGCCTGATATTGAAGCCAAACTCGAATCTGAGGCTGCTAAAACCTGGTCGCTCCATCAAATGGAAATGACCGGTGGTGAACCTGATGTTATTGGCTATGATGAAAAAACGGGCGAATATTTGTTTTGCGATTGTGCTGCGGAAAGCCCTAAAGGCCGCCGGAGCTTTTGTTACGACCGCGAAGCACTGCTTTCCAGGAAAGAGCACAAACCGGCTCATAATGCCCTGGACATGGCTGCCGAGATGGGCATTTCCCTACTAACCGAAATACAATACAAAGAATTGCAGCAACTTGAGAATTTCGATGCGAAAACATCCAGCTGGATCCAAACCCCGGCTGCCATCCGTAAATTAGGCGGCGCCCTTTTTTGTGATTTTCGGTACGGGACTGTCTTTTTGTACCATAATGGTGCTGAATCGTATTATGCGGCAAGGGGTTTCAGGGGAATGTTGCGGGTGTAATCATCTTTCCTAAAAAATCATCCATTAACAAGCATTATTTGTCCATTTTAAAACGTTGCCCGCTGTTTGATCTTTGTACTGTCAATAATGACAATCAATTTAAAAGACAAAGACATGCAACGAATCAACGCACTCGATCCTGAAACGGTTTCAGGAAAAACAAAAGAACTTTTCAATGCCGTACAGGGAAAATTAGGCATGGTGCCCAACATGATGCGGACTATGGGGAATTCCCCGGCGGCCCTTAACGGTTATTTATCTTTCAGCGGAGCTTTGGGCGAAAGTGCCATCGGGCCAAAATTAGGGGAACTGATTGCGCTAACAGTAGCCAATGCCAACAGCTGTGACTATTGCAATGCAGCCCACACCTATATTGGCGGGAATTTACTGAAAATAGATTCGGATTCGATTGATTTGGCCAAGGAAGGAAAGTCAAAAGACCCGCAGACAGAAGCCGCTCTTGCTTTTTCCAGAACCCTGATTGCTAAAAAAGGGAATGTAAGCGCCCAGGATATCGATTCCTTGAAAAACGCAGGATTTACCGAAGGCATGATTACTGAAATCATTGCCCATACAGGATTGAACATCTTTACCAACTACTTTAACAATGCGGTTGGCATCGCTTTGGATTTTCCGGAAGCCGCTTTAATTGAAGCCGTAGCCATTTGATTTTAACCCCGGCAACCGGTTGAAATGCCGGTTGCCTTTTTTACACGACAACTTATGGAACAAAAACACCCTTTGCCACCGTTTACCCTCGAAACTGCTTTGGAAAAAGTAAGATTAGCCGAAGAGGCCTGGAACTCAAAGGATCCCGAAAGGGTCAGCCTGGCCTATTCTGAAGACACACAATGGCGGAACCGTACACAATTTATTAATGGCCGCAACGAAGTGAAAGCTTTTTTGAAATCCAAGTGGGAAACAGAACTGGATTATACCCTGAAAAAAGAATTATGGGGTTTCCGGGGGAACAGGATGGCCGTGTTGTTTGAATACGAATACCATAACAAGGAAGGGCAATGGTTCAGGGCCTATGGCAATGAAAATTGGGAATTTGACGACAACGGCCTGATGTGCAAACGGTATGCGAGCATCAATGATTTGCCTATCGCTGCATCGGAAAGAAAACTAAAATAGTATTTTTGCATCATGACAGCACAACACGCTTTTACTTTGGTGAATTCCCGCAACGGAAGCCTTTTCTTTAAAGTCCTTTCTTTTGAGGATTATTCGCATTTTGACCATCTGCAACGGCTCAATTATTATGCTATCATCCTCATTACGGCAGGCAGCGGGAAACTCAACGCGGATTTTGCCGAATACGATATCCGGGCCAATGACGTGCTTTTCTTTGCACCGTACCAGCCTTTTATGATTACCGGCAGCTGTCCGATAGAAGGGATTATCCTTTATTTCCATTCCGATTTCTATTGTATCCATAACCATCAGAAGGAAGTGGCCTGCAACGGGATCTTATTCAATAATATTTACGAATCGCCGGTGTTGGGTTTGGATGACAGGGAACTGGAACGCTTCCTGTCCAATATCGATCTGATAAAAGAAGAAATGAAAGCCGCGGAACTGGCACAACACGAATCGCTCATTTCCTACCTGAAAATCATCCTGATTAACCTGACCAGGATCAAAGTCCGGCAGGCGGCGGAACGGAAAATTTCCTTTTCCAATGAAAAAGAGCCTTTTATATTACAACACCTGAAAGATGCCATCGAGCAGCATTACAAAACAAAGCATTCCGCCAGTGAATATGCCGAATTATTGAACATCGCACCCAATTCGTTGGCAAAAATCACCAAAACACACCTGAACAAAACCCTGACGTATTTAATTTCCGAGCGCATTGTGATAGAAGCCAAAAGGGAACTGTACCTAACCTCGAAACCGGTTAAGGAGATTGCGTATGAACTGGGATTTAATGACGAATATTATTTCAGCCGTTTCTTTAAGACAAATGCAGATGTCTCGCCGCAATTGTTCCGGGAAAATGTAGGTTTTGCCAAAGGAGAAGCATAAAAAAATCCCTCAAACGAGGGATTTTATATTTTAGTCGAGGTCCCAAAAAAAGATCCCGCCTTTCAGGTCAATGGAAACCATTTGTTTTTCGCCCTTTGCTATCCGGAGTTTATGTACGGTGGCTTTATGGTCTGACAGGGTTTTCAAAAGTTCCCCGGTTGCCTTGTCCCATACGCGTATTGAGCGGTCAATACTCGCAGTATACATCTTATTGCGCGCAAACTTTGCGGTTGTCAGGTTCATGCTGTAATTGTCTTCATAAACTTTACTGTAATCCTCAACATCATGAGTAATCCAGTTGGGATGCTTGACTTTGAATGCTACCGTGTGCGAATTGCTGTTATATTTGGTACATTCATTATAATTCAGGGACAGGAAATTGCCTTCCGTATCCATATCGGCAAACTTCTTCAAATCTACAGTAACCTCTTTTTGTACAGTATTATTGTTTCTATCCCAATATGTCACTTTATTAGGACTGACAACGGTGGCTATGTTTTGCGTATTGATGGCTATAATGGTTCCTTTTGGGAAATCAGCCGGCAACGGCAATACCTGGTAATTTTTGGACGCGTCCCATATGTATTGGTTTCCTTTCTGGTCCTGGGTAACCAGGTATTTACAATCTTCGGAAAAGAAAACAGCAATGGACCACGTGGTTTTCAAAGGCAGGCTTTTAATGGTTTTTCCGGTAACGGCATTGATAATAAGGATGCCGTGTTCCAAAGTGGCTGCCGCAATTTCCTTTCGTTTGGGATGATAGGCTAAGGAAAAGACTTCATCCTGGATTTTTGCCACAGGGATTTCTTTCGGGTTTCCCTTTATCCTTTTGGCGATGCGCCCGCTATAAGTACCCACAAGTACGGTGTCTTTACTGCCGATATAGGTTACATCAGTGTACGATACCGGGTTTATATTGGTCATTTTAGGAATGAAAATATCCTGGGCCTTTCCGCTTATGGTGAAAAGGAAAAGCACTGCGAAGAGCATCGTATTATTTTTCATTTTCATATAAGGGTATGTTTTTATCGTTTTTTTTCACTTTTATGCCCGCATCTTCATCATTGGTTGATAATGTCACTACATTTTTCCTATCGGCACTGTTGAGTATGACGCTTGCAGCACCTTGAGGTTCGGATAATAGCAATAATTGCATGCTTGTTTTGGAATCCAGTGTCAGGAAGGCGTTCCCGAAATTGTCATCGGTCACGTAGCCTCCTCTTTCCTGTCCTTCCGCATCATAGAGCATCACGCCCGAAACCCCGTTTTTACCTCTTGAATTTGCCCTGCTCCCGTATCCGTTCTTACCAAAATTAGGTTCCGGCAAATGCGAACCCATAATAACCCGTTCAATCCCGAGGGAATCTACAATGACAACACCTCTTACCTTGATGATCTTGTCCTGGAAATCAAGAGTGGTTGTCGTTTTGTTAGTGAAAGAAAAAAGATAGAAACTAAAGGCCAGCAGGTTGCCGATGCTTAATGCGTAAAAGATTTTTGACTTCATTAGTAGTTATTTTAGTACTATTTTGACGGTTTATTTGAGAAAAGTTACAGCCTTTAGGGCATAAAAAAATCCCTCAAACGAGGGATTTTTCTTATATGTATGTATTTGAGGATATTAGAAAACAAAAATAGCTCTCTCGCCCATCATTTCATTTACCTGGTCGGCCACTTCTTCCAAAACAGCTTCGTCAGTATGGTTCATGATTACCTTATCGATGAAAGAAACGATTGTTTCCATATCTGCCTCAACCAAACCACGTGTTGTGATGGCCGGTGTCCCTACACGGATCCCAGAAGTCACAAACGGTGATTTGTCATCAAACGGCACCATATTCTTATTGACTGTGATTTCCGCTTTTACCAAAGCATTTTCCGCTTCCTTACCGGAAATATTCTTATTCCTAAGATCGATCAGCATCATGTGGTTGTCTGTTCCGCCGGAAATGATGTTATAGCCTCTTTTTACGAAAGCTTCTGCCATCGCTTTGGCGTTTTTCTGCACCTGCATGGCGTAGGTAAAGAACTCATCTGTAAGGGCTTCACCGAAAGCTACTGCTTTGGCTGCAATGATATGCTCCAAAGGCCCTCCCTGGTTGCCCGGGAAAACAGACATGTCCAAAACGTGTGACATCATACGGATTTCTCCTTTAGGCGTGGTCAATCCCCAAGGGTTCTCAAAATCCTTACCCATCATGATCATACCGCCACGTGGCCCGCGCAATGTTTTGTGCGTTGTTGTGGTTACGATATGGCAATGAGGGATTGGGTCGTTCATCAAACCTTTGGCAATCAAGCCTGCAGGGTGGGAAATATCGGCCATTAAAATTGCTCCTACTGAATCTGCAATTTCACGGAAACGTTTGAAATCCATGTCGCGGGAATATGCTGAAGCACCTGCAATGATTAATTTCGGCTGTTCTTTGGTAGCCGCTTCCTGGATTTTATCGTAATTCAGCATTCCTGTTTCCGGTTCTACCCCATAAAAGGAAGGATTGTACAGTTTCCCCGAAAAGTTAACCGGCGAACCGTGTGTAAGGTGCCCGCCATGAGACAAATCAAAGCCTAAAATCTTATCGCCGGGCTTAAGACAGGCTGCAAAAACGGCTGTATTGGCCTGGGAACCGGAATGCGGCTGCACATTTACGTATTCGGCACCGAAAAGCGCTTTAGCCCTGTCAATGGCAATCTGCTCGATTACATCGACTACTTCACAGCCACCGTAATATCTTTTTCCAGGATACCCTTCGGCATATTTATTGGTTAAAACGGAACCGGCAGCTTCCATTACCTGATCACTTACAAAGTTCTCTGATGCAATAAGTTCCAGTCCGTGGATTTGTCTGTCTTGTTCCTCAAGAATAAGGTCAAAAATTTGTTCGTCGCGTTGCATTTTATAGAATTTCATTAATTTGAGTTCAAAAATACAAAAAAACGTTGGCTAAAACCTCATATTATGATATATTTGGGTCAAGATTTTTCAACATATAAAACACACCACCTTATGCCCATTACAGCTAACGATCCCAGTAGAAAATCATGGTTAGACATAGCTACTGACAGCGATTTCCCCATCCAGAACATCCCTTTTGGCGTATTTTTAACCAAAGAGAACATTGTAACCGTAGGGACGCGTATTGGAGATTTTGCGATAGATCTAGGCGCTTTGCAGCAATTAAATTATTTTGAAGGAATAGATTTGACAGACGATGTCTTCATGCAGGACACTTTGAATGACTTTATTTCCGACGGAAAAAAAACATGGCGATTGGTCCGAAACCGTATTGCCGATATTTTCGATGAGACGAATCCAATCTTGCGGGACAACAAAAAACACCGCGATGTTGTGATTTTCAGGATGAAGGATATCGAGATGCAATTGCCGGTTTTTATAGGCGATTATACTGATTTCTATTCCAGTAAAGAACATGCGACCAACGTAGGGAAAATGTTCCGTGACCCGGAAAATGCCCTGTTGCCTAACTGGCTCCACATTCCTGTTGGCTACCACGGAAGAAGCTCTACCATTGTCCCTTCCGGGATTCCGGTACACCGCCCGATGGGGCAGACATTGCCAAATGGCGAAACGCAGCCGGTTTTCGGTGCTTCCAAATTAGTCGATTTCGAACTGGAAACCGCTTTTATTACGACAGATGCCAATATCATGGGCGAGAACATCCCTGTAAACGAGGCGGAAGAATACATCTTCGGGATGGTCCTGCTCAATGACTGGAGTGCCCGTGACATCCAAAAATGGGAATATGTGCCTCTTGGGCCTTTCCTGGCTAAAAACTTTGCCTCTTCTATCTCTCCATGGATCGTGACTATGGATGCTTTAGAGCCTTTCAGGACGGCAAGCCCGAAACAGGAGCCGGCTCCATTCCCGTATTTGCAGCAGGAAGGCGACCATGCTTTCGACATCAACCTTGAAGTAGGGATTACTCCTGAAAAAGGGGAAGAAACCATTGTATGCCAATCCAACCTTAAATATTTATACTGGACCATGAGCCAGCAATTGGCCCACCATACTATTAACGGATGCCGCATCAATTCTGGCGACATGATGGGTTCGGGCACTATTTCCGGACCAACGGAGGACAGCTTCGGTTCTATGCTGGAATTGACCTGGGGCGGAAAAAACCCTATCCAGATGAAAGACGGCAGCGAACGTAAATTCATCAATGATGGAGACACCGTTACCATGAGGGGTTTTTGCAAAAATGACGCTGTAAGGATTGGTTTCGGAGAGGTTTCAAGCAAACTTTTGCCTCCGATACCTACCAAATAATCAGCAATTTACATTTTCATTAACATACAAATAAGAGCAATTCCCGTACATTGCTCTTATTTTTTTACCTAAAAAGGACTATATGAAAAAAATTACGCTACTCTCATGCTTGTTTTTAATAAGCACTTTTTCATGGGCCCAAAAACCCTGCGATACAGATCCCGTATACCGTCAATTTGATTTTTGGATTGGAGAATGGGATGCCTTTGCCGCAAACGGGAAACTGGCGGGCCACAGCAAAATAAGCAAGATCCTGGACAATTGCTGTGTCTTGGAAGAATGGACTTCTGCCGGGGCACAACAAGGATTGGTTTTTAGCGGGAAAAGCTTCAACACTTACAATTCGGCTACCGGCCAATGGCAGCAAAATTGGGTTGACAACACGGGCGGAAGCACCGAATACCTGACCGGCCATTTCGAGAACGACGCCATGCATTTTGTAAGCCGCCCCTTTAAAAACCAGAATGGCATTACCTGCATCAGGAAGCTTACCTTCTTCAAACTAAAAGAAGGGAAAGTCCGTCAGTTTGGGGAAATTTCCAATGATGACGGAAAAACCTGGACCGCAGAATACGACCTCGAATACCGGCCTAAAAAAAACTAAACTCCTACAACGGGAGTTTTTTTTATGCCTTTACAATTGCAAACCAGCAGAATAGGTTTTTTTTCGGAACAGCACAAAAAAACGGCATCTTTTTTGGTACAGAAAAAGTAGTACAAAAAGATACCGGGGACGGCCGGATAGCTTCTCAAAAAAAATTATATTTGTCAAAATTCTGTTCTTATGAAGAAAATTACCTATTTACTATCACTTTTCATTATCGTATCCGCTTGCGGTGTCAAACAAACCCAGACCATGCTGAGCGATGGCGATTATGACGGTGCCATCAACAGGGCTGCCGATGCGCTGAAAACCAACAAAAATGCCAAAGGAAAGCAAGATTACGTGTATTTGATCGAAGAAGCTTTCGCCAAAGCCAAAGAACGTGACCTACGCAATATCGATATGTTTGCCAAAGACGCCAATCCGGCCAACCTGGAAAAAATCTACAATACTTACCTTCAACTGAACAGCCGCCAGGAAAAAATCCGTCCGTTGTTGCCTTTGCCATTAATCAAAGAAGGGCGCAATGCCATTTTCCCTTTCGATAATTATTCAGACCAGATCATCAGCAGTAAAAATGCCCTGTCCAAATTTTTATACGACAACTCTAAATTATTGCTAAAAACTACTGATAAGATGAGTTTTAGAAGGGCTTACGATGATTTTGCCTACCTGGAAAGCATCAATCCCGGCTATAAAGACGTAAAACAACTCATGGAAGAAGCCCAGTTTAAAGGCACCGATTTTGTAAGCGTGTATACCAAAAACGAAACCAATATGGTCATTCCGGGGCGTTTGCAGAATGATTTGCTGGATTTCAGTACTTTCGGCCTGAACGACAAATGGACCGTTTACCACAGCAACCGCCAAAAAGGAATCAATTATGATTATGGACTGATTGTAAACTTCCGCCAGATTGCCATTTCGCCGGAACAAGTAAAAGAAAAAGAATTCATCAAGGAAAAACAGGTCAAAGACGGATACAAACTGCTTTTGGACCCGAGAGGAAACCCCGTTAAAGACAGTTTGGGCAATCCGATCAAGGTGGATAATTTAAAAACCATCCGTATCAATATTTATGAATTCAGGCAATTTAAAGAGTGTAAAGTTACTGCCAAAGTTGATTATATCGATTTCAGGACCAACCAGTTAATTGAAGCTTTTCCGTTGTCTAGCGAGTTTGTTTTTGAAAACATCTACTCCAATTACAATGGCGACCGAAATGCCTGTGATGAAAGTTACCTGCCGTACTTCAGCCGTAAAGCGGTGCAATTCCCAAGCAACGAGCAAATGGTTTACGATACCGGGGAAGACCTGAAGGCAAAACTCAAGAACATCATCAGCAGAAACAAATTCAGGAGGTAAAATCCTCTTCCATACCAAAAAGCACTCTCATCCGGGAGTGCTTTTTTTATATAAACATCTGCAAAACAGATAATTGTAATACTTTTTTAAAATTTTATTTTTTGTATTGAAAAATATTTTACATTTGCCCCAATGAAAACAACAAAGTTACATAGTAACCTTTCTTCACGGAAAACCCTGATCCCCACTTCACGGACAGAGCGGACGCAATTCTAGTACCCGAGTTTTTCTTATTGTTATTCATTTCTTATTTTCCCTTATTTTGGAAACATTTGGTTTAGTAAGCCCGAAAGGACTTCACCACATATCATTTATTTTTTCTTTCCCCGCTGTACCAGCTACAGTCCGGCCGTAAGGTCTGTTATTCTTCCCTGAAACAAGTGCGCCTTGTTTCTAACTCCCGTCCGTATTTTATTTTCAATTAATCTTTTTTACTCATTATTAAAATGAATGTAATCATTGTTATTGCCCAAAAGGAGCACTATCATTATGCACAGGAAATTTGTGATACCATCCAGGCATCTGCACTTCAAAGAGGGACCGGCATCGCCAAAAGGACTCCGGAATACATCCGAAAAAAAATAGACAACCAGGAAGCGGTGATTGCCCTGGAAGGCGAAAAGTTTGCCGGGTTCTGCTATATCGAAAGCTGGCAGCACGGAAAATTCGTAGCACATTCGGGGCTTATTGTCCATCCCGGCTACAGGCATTTGGGTTTGGCAAAAAAAATAAAAACCTATGTGTTCAACTATTCTCAAAAAAAGTACCCTGAGGCTAAAATATTCGGGATTACAACAGGGCTGGCCGTGATGAAGATCAATTCCGACCTGGGTTACCGCCCTGTTCCTTTTTCGGAACTCACTGCCGATCCGAGCTTCTGGGCAGGCTGCAAAACCTGTACCAATTTTGAAATCCTGCAAAGCAAAGATTTTAAAATGTGCCTGTGCACCGGAATGTTGTTCGATCCTCAGGAAAAAAAATCACAAAAAACAGCTTATACCATTAACACAAAAGTCCTGGCCAGGCTCAAAAGCATCAAACAGGCACTTTTCTTAAAAAACAAATACCATGACATCAAATAAAGAACCCAAAAAAGTAGTATTGGCCTATAGCGGTGGTTTAGACACTTCCTATTGCCTCAAGTACCTGATTCTCCAAGGATTTGAAGTCCATACCGTTTTAGTCAATACCGGTGGTTTTACCCAGGCCGAATTGGAAGCAACAGCCCAAAGAGCTTACCAGTTGGGAAGCACGCAACATACCAACCTGGATATTATTGAAAAATACTACCAAAAAGCCATCAAATTCTTAATCTTCGGGAATGTGCTTAAAAACAATACGTACCCGCTTTCCGTGAGTGCCGAAAGAGTTTTCCAGGCCCTGGAAGTCATCCAGTATGCCAAAGCCATCGGCGCTTCGTCCATAGCACACGGAAGCACCGGTGCCGGAAACGACCAGATCCGTTTCGACCTCATCTTCCAAACTATAGCTCCTGAAATTGAAATCATCACGCCTATCAGGGACCTAAAACTTTCCAGACAGGAAGAAGTAACCTTTTTGCAGCAAAACGGTGTTCCCTATTCGTGGGAAAAAGCCCAATATTCCATCAATAAAGGCATTTGGGGTACCAGCGTGGGCGGGAAAGAAACCCTAACCTCCCATTTGCCCCTGCCGGAAGAAGCCTTCCCATCGCAATTGCAAAAAGAAGCACCCGAAAAAGTAATCCTGGAATTCGAAAAAGGAGAACTCATCGGCCTCAACAACCACAAAGACACCCCGGCCAACAACATCCTCCAACTGGAAAAAATAGCCGGCGCGTTTGCCATAGGCAGGGACATCCATGTGGGTGACACCATCATCGGGATCAAAGGAAGAGTAGGATTCGAAGCCGCTGCACCGCTCATCATCATCAAAGCGCACCACCTGCTGGAAAAACACGTGCTTACCAAATGGCAGCAATACTGGAAAGAACAATTGGGCAACTGGTACGGGATGCTCTTCCACGAAGGCCAGTTCCTGGATCCGGTCATGAGGAATATTGAAGCTTTCCTGGCAGATACCCAACAAACCGTAACAGGAAAAGTGGCCGTTACTTTACAGCCCTACCATTTCTCGTTAGATGGCATCGAATCTCCCCACGACCTGATGAATACGACCTTTGGGCAGTACGGAGAGATCAACAATGCCTGGTCCGCAGAAGACGCCAAAGGCTTTATCAAAATTTTAGGCAATGCCCAAACTATTTATTCACACGTAAATGCACTACACCATGATTAAGGCAGGAATTATCGGAGGCTCAGGCTATACCGCCGGGGAATTGTTGCGTTTGTTGCAAAACCACCCCTGCGCAATAGTAGATTTCGCGTACAGCACCACCCATGCCGGGAAACCGGTATCCCACATCCATCAGGATTTACTGGGCGACACTAACCTGGTATTCACCAATACTATCAATCCGGAAGTCAATGTGGTCTTTTTATGCCTGGGGCACGGCCAGTCGAAAGCTTTCCTGGATAGCCATCCTTTCGCTTCCCACACAAGGATTATCGACCTGGGCAATGATTTCCGTTTGGAAAAAACAGCCTGTTTTAACGAAATCCCTTTTGTTTACGGTTTGCCCGAATGGCAGAAGGCCGAAATCAAAAAAGCAAAATACATTGCCAATCCCGGTTGTTTTGCCACGGCTATCCAATTGGCTTTGTTGCCATTGGCAAAGCAGCATTGGCTTCAGGACAGCATCCATATCAATGCCACAACTGGAAGTACGGGTGCCGGAGTGCAGCCTTCGGGGACTTCGCACCACGGCTGGAGGAACAACAATATGTCGCATTACAAAGCCTTCGAGCACCAGCATTTGGACGAAATAAACCAAAGCCTGAAGCAAGCGCAAAACGGCTTTGACCAGGAACTGCTGTTCATTCCCAACCGCGGCGATTTCACAAGAGGCATTTTTGCCACCTTGTATACCAAGACCGAAGCCTCATTGGAAACCATCGTAGAGCAGTTTACCCGTTTTTATGCCGATGCGCCTTTTGTGGTCGTTACCACAGAAGACATCCATCTCAAGCAGGTCGTGCAAACCAACAAATGCATCATCAGCCTAGCCAAAAAAGGCGGTTACCTACTGCTTACCTCGGTCATAGACAACCTCATCAAAGGCGCGTCAGGGCAGGCTATCCAGAATATGAACCTCATGTTTGGTTTGGATGAGAAAACAGGACTGCAATTAAAATCAGGTGCTTTTTAAAAATGTACGGTAGAAAGAATTATAACACAGAAATTACAACATCATAATACAACAAAAATGAATTTATTCAACGTTTACCCTCTATACAACATCACTCCGGTAAAGGCCTTAGGGCATACCATCTGGGACGAAAACCACCAACAATACCTGGACTTCTACGGAGGCCACGGCGTGATTTCCATCGGGCATTCACACCCCGCATACGTAAAGTCCATTACGGAACAGCTTCAGAAAATCGGTTTCTATTCCAATTCTATCCAAAATCCTATCCAGGAAGCTTTGGCGAAGAAACTGGCAGCTGTTTCGGGTTATTCTGATTATTCGCTTTTTTTATGCAATTCAGGCGCGGAGGCCAATGAAAATGCATTAAAACTGGCTTCATTCCACACCGGGAAATCAAAAGTGATCGCTTTCGCCAAAGCTTTTCACGGAAGGACCTCGGCAGCAGTTTCCGTTACCGACAACCCATCCATCCAGGCCCCTCTTAACCTCCACCACGAAGTAGTCTTCCTGCCGCTAAACGATATTGCCCTAGTAGAAAATGAAATCAGCAAAGGAGATGTTTGTGCCGTAATCATTGAAGGTATCCAGGGTGTTGGCGGCCTCGAAGAAGGTTCCACCGGTTTCTTTCAGGCCTTGGAAAAAATATGCCACATCCACAATGTCATCCTGATCCTGGATGAGATCCAAAGCGGCTATGGCCGTTCCGGGAAATTCTTTGCGCACCAGCATCATAACATCCAGCCGGACATCATTTCCATGGCCAAAGGAATGGGCAATGGCTTTCCTATCGGCGGTATTTTAATCAGCCCGAAATTCAAAGCTTCCTATGGTTTACTGGGGACTACCTTCGGAGGGAATCACCTGGCCTGTGCCGCAGCCTTATCGGTTCTGGAAGTCCTGGAAAAAGAACTTTTAATGCAAAATGCAACGCTTCTGAGCAGCTATTTCATCGATCAAATGGAACAAATCCCCGCTGTCAAAAAAATCAAGGGCAGAGGCCTGATGCTAGGACTGGAATTTGATTTTGAAGTGAGTGCCTTGCGCGAAAAACTGATCCGTGAGGAATACATTTTTACCGGAAACGCTTCGCAAAAGAACCTGCTGCGCATCCTCCCTCCCTTAAACATTACAAAAGAAGCCATAGATTTTTTTGTGAAAGGCTTACAAAACGCATTAGCAACCTTACCTTAATTACACATGAAACATTTTACATCCGTACACCATATAGAAGACCTGGACGAATTGCTGTTGCTGGCAAAAAACATCAAATCCGATCCTTACGCCAACAAATCCCTGGGAGAAAACAAGACGTTGGGGCTGCTGTTTTTCAATCCCAGCTTAAGAACCAGGCTGAGCACCCAAAAAGCCGCGGCCAATTTAGGAATGAACTGCATTACCATGAACCTGAACAATGAAGGCTGGAGCCTCGAATTTGAAGAAGGTGCCGTAATGAATGGCGACAAGGCCGAACATATCAAAGAAGCTGCGCAGGTCATTTCGCAATACTGCGATATTATCGCCGTGAGAAGCTTCCCTACCCTGACCGATAAAAAGAAAGATGAAGAAGAACAGGTTATCCAATCGTTTGTCAAATATGCCACGGTTCCCGTTATCAGCCTGGAAGGCGCAACCGAACATCCGCTGCAGGCACTCGCCGACATCCTGACCATCCAGGAATATAAAACGAAAAGCAAACCCAAGGTTGTACTCACCTGGGCACCTCATCCTAAAGCATTGCCGCATGCCGTCCCCAATTCTTTTGTAAAAATGATGCAGATGGCCCATGTCGATTTTGTTATTGCACATCCCCACGGGTATGAGCTCGATCCTGAGGTAACAAAAGGTAGTATAATCGTCCACAATCAGGAAGAAGCCTTTGCCGGTGCCGATTTCATTTATGCCAAAAATTGGAGCAATTACAACGATTACGGAAAAATCCTTTCCCAGGATGCCTCTTGGACGGTAACCCCCGAAAAAATGGAACTGACCAACCGCGCCAAATTCATGCATTGCCTGCCCGTGAGGAGGAACCAGATTGTAAGCGATGCTGTCCTGGACAGCGAGGCTTCTATTGTCATCCCGCAGGCCAACAACAGGACTTATGCCACTCAAGCCATACTAACGCAACTGCTCAACCATGAAAACAAATAAAGAAGTAACACTCGTCAAGATTGGAGGGAATGTCATTGATGACGCAGAAGCGTTAACCAATACACTAATGGCTTTTGCCAACATAAAAGGCCCCAAAATACTGGTACACGGCGGTGGTAAAGAAGCCAGCCGCATGGCCCAAAAACTAGGTATCCAGCCCCAAATGATAGACGGAAGGAGAATTACCGATGCCCCAATGCTCGATGTGGCCGTGATGACCTATGCCGGATTACTGAACAAGAAAATCGTGGCACAACTCCAGGCTTTGGGAACGTCATCCATTGGTTTTTCAGGTGCTGACGGAAACCTCATCCTTTCGGAAAAAAGAAAAAACACCACCACAGATTTCGGGTTTGTGGGCGATGTCGTTTCCGTAAACGATCAAATGCTTTCTATGTTCCTGGAAGAAGGCATAGTGCCGGTTTTCTGTGCCATTACCCATGACGGTGCCGGGCAATTGCTGAACACTAATGCCGATACGATCACTTCTGCCTTGGGAGTTGCCCTGTCTGGGAAATATTCGGTAAAAATCACCTATTGTTTTGAAAAGAAAGGTGTTTTGATTAATACCGAAGATGACAATTCGGTCATTTCCACCATCACACAGTCAAAATACAATGACCTGATTGCTATTGGCGCCATTCATTCCGGGATGATCCCAAAACTGGATAATTGCTTTTATGCCCTTTCCAAAGGTGTCCAGCAGATCATCATCGGCCATCATTCTGTTATTGGAGAATCCAACGCACTTTATACCACCATTCAATTATGAAAGCAATCACTGCCTTAACATCACAGGCCATCACATTATTAAAAAAACTGATCGAAACACCTTCTTTTTCAGGTGAAGAAGACAAAACCGCGCTTTTAATAGCAAGTTGGTTTGATCAGAACGATATTCCATTCCAAAGGGAAAAGCATAATATCTGGGCCTATAATCATTATTTTGATGCCGCAAAACCTACATTGTTACTCAATTCCCATCATGATACGGTCAAACCCAACCAGGGATATACTTTGGATCCTTTTACTGCAATTGAAAAAGAGGACAAACTCTTTGGGTTGGGAAGCAATGATGCGGGAGGCTGCCTGGTTTCCTTACTGGCAGCATTTACGTATTTGCACAAACAGGAAAACCTGTCGCATAATATTGTGATGGTGGCTTCCGCCGAAGAAGAAAGCAGCGGCCCAAACGGCCTGAACAGCGTATTAAACCATTTGCCTGAGCTGGATTGCGCCATCGTGGGAGAGCCTACGGAAATGCAATTGGCCATTGCCGAAAAAGGATTGTTGGTCCTGGATGTTATCGTTCCCGGAACAGCCAGCCACGCAGCGCACAACAATCCTGACAATCCCATCTATAATAGCCTGGAAGTCCTGCAATGGTTTAAAACCTACAAATTCGAGAAAGTTTCGGAAGTACTCGGCCCGGTAAAAATGACGGTGACCCAGATCAATGCCGGGAAGCAGCATAACGTAGTCCCTTCCGAATGCCACCTGGTTGTGGATATCCGTGTCAACGACTGTTATACCAATGAAGAAATACTAGGCCTGGTAACCCATCATATACAAGCTGCTGTACATCCGCGATCCATGCATTTGCGCTCTTCTTCCATTAGTAAAACGCATCTGCTGGTGCAGTCCGGTATCGCTTTAGGCCGAACTACTTATGGTTCGCCGACGCTTTCGGACCAATCAGTCCTGAACTGCCAGTCCTTAAAGTTGGGGCCGGGAAATTCCTTGCGTTCGCATACCGCTGATGAATTTATTTACACCAAGGAAATTGAAGAAGGAATCGCCTTGTATATCCAGATACTCCAGGGCTTTTTAAAACAAAAATAACACGTTGTGGAATCAATAGGGTTTCCCGACACAATACAGAATTACATATGAAACTATGGGAAAAAGGAATACCAACGGACCAGAAAATAGAACAATTTACTGTTGGCAATGACAGGGAACTAGATGCCGTACTGGCAAAATACGATGTACTGGGCTCTCTCGGCCATGCCAAAATGCTGGCCAAAACAGGTTTGATTACCCAAGAGGAAGCTATCGAATTATCAACGGCTTTGGAAACGATCCTCGCCACGATTGAAGCCGGGGCATTCCGTATTGAAGATACTTTTGAAGACGTGCACTCTCAAATCGAATACCTGCTCATTGAAAAACTCGGTGCGGCCGGAAAGAAAATCCATACCGCCCGTTCCAGGAACGATCAGGTGTTGGTCGACATCCATTTGTATCTGAAAGATGAAATCAGTACCATTAAAACATTGGTGAAAAATCTTTTTGAACTCCTGATGCACCTTGCGGAGAAAAACCAACACGTCTTATTGCCGGGTTATACCCATTTACAGGTGGCTATGCCTTCGTCATTCGGGTTATGGTTTTCCGCTTACGCTGAAAGTTTTATAGACGATATTACCCTTCTAAACGCCACCTTGCAGATAATAGACCAGAATCCGTTGGGATCTGCTGCCGGTTATGGGAGCTCCTTCCCTATTGACAGGGCCTATACAACCGAAGCCTTGGGTTTTTCGACGTTAAAATACAATGTTGTTGCTGCCCAGATGAGCCGTGGAAAATCGGAAAAAACGATGGCTTTTGCCATGAGCAGTGTGGCCGGGACGTTATCAAAACTGGCTATGGATGTATGCCTGTATTTGAGCCAGAATTTCAATTTTATCGAATTACCGGCCCATTTAACAACGGGTTCCAGTATTATGCCTCATAAGAAAAACCCCGATATTTTCGAACTTATCCGAGGAAAATGCAATAAGATCCAAAGCCTTCCCTATGAATTGACTTTGCTTACAAACAACCTGCCAAGCGGTTACCACAGGGATTTCCAATTATTGAAAGAAGGGCTGTTCCCGGCTGTTGAAAGTTTAAAATCCTGCCTGGAAATGGCACATTATGCCCTAAAAGGAATTGTCGTTAAAGAAGGTATTTTTGAGGATCCCAAATACCAATATTCCTTTACCGTCGATGCCATCAATGAAATGGTCGTAAACGGCATCCCGTTTAGGGACGCGTACAAAATCGTAGCGGAACAAATCGAAAACGGCACTCTCATTATTCCTGGAAATACGAAACATACCCATCAAGGAAGCATCAATAATTTATGCCTTGAAGAAATCAGGCAGAAAATGAACGGATCATATTGATTGAAAAAGGCTGGTATTAACCGGCCTTTTCTATTTCTGTGTGGTGCTTTATACAAATTGCTTCAATTCTTCCGCCGCAATATCGCCATGGGAAGCATCGTAAACCGAAATCCCGTTCTTAACGACAATCAGTTGAGGCGATTGGTGTACAACCCCAAAACGTTCGGCTATTGCATTCGAAATAGAACGATAGGCCAACAAATCCAGAAAATACAATTCCATTTTATCTGTGGCAATAGCATATTCATTCTCAAATTGTTTCAAAGCCATCTTACTGATCCCGCAACGGGTGCTGTGCTTGAAGAGCACCACAGGTTTTTCAAATGAAATGGTTACGATTTCATCTAATGGAGTTTCTTCCAAATACTGCCAATGTATTTTAGGCAGCTTTTCCGTTTGGTCTCCTTCTCCGAATATTTTATGTAAAAAACTCATTTTTATAGATTAAATTAATGCAATTGAACTTTCCAAAATTACCCGTTTCGTCTTGTTTTGTGACATTTTGTCTTCATTAAAACTCGAATTTACACAAAAAACAGTCATTTTGACCGAAAAATCCAATTGGAATACAAATTGTTTATTTCACTGCAAAGTAACAAATACTATTTACAATTCTCAAAAGCATTAACAATATGAACATAAATAATTTAACAATCAAATCTCAGGAGGCTTTACAAAAGGCCCAGCAGATCACGCAAGGCTTCGGCCAGCAGCAGATAGAAAACGAGCACGTCTTTAAAGGAATATTGGAAGTGGATGAAAACGTAGCGCCTTTTATCCTTAAAAAACTGAATATCAACGTAGAGTTGTTCAAACAGATATTGGACAGCACCATCCAGAATTTCCCTAAAGTTTCGGGGGGCGAGTTGGTATTGTCCCGCGACGCTTCGACGATGCTCAATGAAGCCAACAACATCGCCAAGAAAATGAACGATGAGTATGTTTCCATAGAACATTTAATCCTGGCCATATTCAAGTCAAAAAGCAAGGTAGCGCAGATTTTAAAAGACCAAAGCGTTACCGAAAAAGGGTTGCAGGCCGCCATAAATGAAATCCGCAGGGGCGAAAGGGTGACTTCCGCTTCCGCAGAAGAGACTTACAATGCCTTAAACAAATATGCCAAAAACCTTAACGAATTAGCCAAAAACGGCAAACTCGATCCAGTAATCGGGCGTGATGAAGAAATCCGCCGTGTATTGCAGATCTTAACCCGCAGAACCAAAAACAACCCAATGCTCGTGGGAGAACCCGGCGTAGGGAAAACAGCGATCGCGGAAGGCCTTGCGCACCGAATCGTAGATGGTGACGTACCGGAAAACCTAAAGGACAAAGTTGTGTATTCCCTTGATATGGGAGCCTTGATTGCCGGGGCAAAATACAAAGGGGAGTTTGAAGAACGCCTTAAATCGGTTGTAAAAGAAGTAACTTCAGCCGAAGGAGATATCGTGCTTTTCATTGACGAAATCCACACGCTTGTAGGTGCCGGAGGTGGCGAAGGTGCGATGGATGCCGCAAACATCCTAAAACCGGCCCTGGCCCGAGGCGAATTGAGAGCCATAGGCGCAACCACGCTGGACGAATACCAGAAATATTTCGAAAAAGACAAAGCCCTGGAACGTCGTTTCCAAAAAGTAAATGTAGACGAGCCAGATACCGAAAGTGCTATTTCCATCCTCAGGGGAATTAAGGAAAAGTACGAAACGCACCATAAAGTAAGGATTAAAGACGACGCGATTATTGCCGCGGTCGAATTATCGCAACGTTATATCACCAATCGTTTCCTGCCGGACAAAGCCATCGATTTAATGGATGAGGCGGCGTCCAAATTACGAATGGAAATCAACTCCAAACCGGAAGAACTAGATGTGCTGGACAGGAAAATCATGCAATTGGAAATTGAAATTGAAGCCATCAAGCGGGAAAACGACGAAACGAAATTAAAAGCCCTCGGCCTGGATTTAGCCAACTTAAAAGAAGAACGCAATGAAATCTATGCCCGCTGGAAATCGGAAAAAGACCTGGTAGACAGCATCCAATCGGTAAAACACGACATTGAAGAATTCAAACTCGATGCCGAAAGGGCCGAACGCGAAGGCGATTATGGAAAAGTGGCCGAAATCCGTTACGGAAAAATCAAAGAAGCCCAAACCACATTGGACACTTTGCAACAACAGCTCCAGGAAAACCAATCCGGAAGTTCCTTAATCAAAGAAGAAGTGACCCGTGAAGACATCGCGGAGGTCGTGGCCAAATGGACCGGTGTCCCTGTCATGAAAATGCTTCAGGGGGAAAGGGAAAAACTGTTGCGCCTGGAAGACGAGCTCCATCACAGGGTCGTAGGCCAGGAAGAAGCCATTGAAGCCATCAGTGATGCCGTGCGCCGCAGCCGGGCAGGATTGCAGGATTCGAAAAAACCTATCGGTACTTTCCTTTTCCTGGGAACTACCGGTGTGGGGAAAACCGAATTGGCCAAAGCCCTGGCGGAATATTTATTTGATGATGAAAACGCCCTGACCCGTATAGATATGAGCGAGTACCAGGAACGCCACAGCGTAAGCCGCTTGGTGGGAGCTCCTCCGGGTTATGTAGGGTATGACGAAGGCGGGCAACTCACCGAAGCCGTAAGGAGAAAACCCTACTCGGTGGTGTTGCTGGACGAAATAGAAAAGGCGCATCCGGACACTTTCAATATCTTATTGCAGGTGTTGGATGAAGGACGGTTAACCGATAACAAAGGCCGCCTTGCCGATTTCAAAAACACGATCATCATCATGACCTCTAACATGGGAAGCAATATCATCCAGGAGAAGTTTGAAAACCTCAAAGGAAGTGCCGATGCCGCCATTGAAGCCGCCAAAATTGAAGTCCTGGGCTTATTGAAGCAAACCGTCCGCCCGGAATTCATCAACCGTATCGATGAGATTGTGATGTTTACACCGTTAAGCAACGATAACATCAAAAAGATTGTAGGCCTGCAGCTGAAAAGCGTCATCAAGATGCTCGCCCTGCAAAACATTTCAATGGATGCCACGCCTGAAGCCATCGAATACCTTACGGAAAAAGGTTACGATCCGCAATTTGGGGCAAGGCCGGTAAAAAGGGTCATCCAAAGAGAGGTCCTGAACCAGCTTTCCAAAGAAATCCTTTCCGGAAAAGTCACCACAGACAGTATTATTTTACTGGACAGTTTTGACGGCCACCTGGTTTTCAGGAACCAGACAAACCTGGCACCGGAGAAGGAAATTAAATAAAATATAGTTTTTTTCATATTTTTGTTTTGGTTAGTCCCTGGCAGTTTTTTTAGCAAGCTGCCAGGGATTTTTTTTGGAAAGTATAGTGTTCGGTTTTGAGTCGCAGTTTTGAGTCGCAGTTTCAGTTTTCAGTTATGGAAGTGAAATGAATGATGTGAGAAGCGAAATAAGTAGCGTGAGAAGTGAAATGAAGAGCGTGAGAAGCAAAGTAAGCCGTGTGAGAAAGAAGTAGGCATTCACAGAAATAAAACAGGTAAATGCTACTGCGTCCTACAACTGAAAACTGAAACTGCGACTAAATCCTACGACTGAATACTGAATTATTTTACTACTTTAGCCGAAATCACAAAAACAAACAAGAACAGTACCGTACCAAAAATGCCGGCATAAAACCTATGAGCTTATTTGAAAAACAATACCAGGAAGTAACAGAATTACTTCAATTTGACGATTATTCCCAGGTGATCAAACGTATCATCGATTTTACTTTAGATACGGAAGATATCGTCTTCTACAAAAAAACCAATGATTTCCTTAATTGGCACGACACTCATACCGAAGCAGCCCCTGTCAAAGAGCGCCTGGCTATCCTGCTGCAAGAGCTGCATGCCGTATTGAGCCAGAAAAAAACCAAACCCCACCAGACGATTATTTCCATAGAAAACCTAAAGAAAACATACCATTCCAAATTTGCCCTAGGGCCTATTTCTTTGGATATAAAATCTGGGGAAATTATTGGTTTGGTAGGCGAAAACGGGAACGGGAAGACCACTTTACTGCGAAGCATCTGCGGCGAACTGCATCCTACCGAAGGCCAGGTAAAATACCATTTCCCATACAATGACCCGTACGATTTGCGTACCAAACTGGTGTACATACCGCAGCGGACGGAAACCTGGCGGGGATCTATGTACAAAAACCTGGAATTTTCAGCGAGCTGCTACGGATATTCCGCCCAGGAAAACAATTTGGTTGTGGATTTGATTATTACTCGTTTGGGCCTTCGGAAATTCAGGAATTATAACTGGAACGGACTGTCTTCCGGGTACAAAATGCGTTTCGAACTGGCCAGGATGCTGCTTAGGAAACCGCAGATTTTATTAATTGACGAACCTTTGGCGAATTTGGATATCCTCGCCCAGCAAACCATACTGGATGATTTCAGGAATATTGCCAATTCGGCTTTCAGGCCTATTGCCATCGTATTGAGCTCGCAACAATTGTATGAAGTTGAAAAAACATCCAATCAGGTTGTGTTCCTGAAACAGGGAGCCCAGCGCAATTTAAAATCGGAAGAATCCCAGGAGCATAATTTTATCGTAGAATTTGAAACCTCGGAAACCATTAGTGCCCTGACCCAAAAATTAAGCAAGCTCGAATTGATTTCCCTGGAACAGAACGGAGGTACGCTGATTGCCGTTTTCCCTCTGGAAGTTACCATTTCCGACTTCATGAAAACATTGATCGAGGAGCAGATCCCTGTCAATTACCTAAGAAACATTACCCACTCCACCCGAAGATTTTTCGTTAAATAAAACAAGATTATGTTCAAAAATATACAAAAACAATTATTGTTAAAATATCCTTTGCTCTGGAACACCCGTTTTATCCCGATGGTTTGCATCGGTTTTTTGAGTAACCTGCTCTACTTTTTTGTAGGCTATGCCGACGGGGCCATTACTTTTAAGCAGCGGTATTATTCCAACCTCGATTTTACTTTTTTCAGTTTTTGCTTCCTGATTTCATTAATCATACTCATAGTGTGGCTGGTAACATATTTCAAGAACAATTCCTTCAAATCCTTTTATCCCAAAAGCAGGAATGCTCTTTTTTTCGAGTGGGTCCAGATCCTGGGGATTGTCTTTTTGTTATGCCTTTTTTATTTTCCTTTCGAATATGGAAGGCAACTCCACAAAAGGAATTATATGGATGAGGAAACGGCCCGCAAAAGATGCGAAACCATCTCGAAAGCGGATTTTTTTATCGATGGCGGGTTTGATGAAGCCGAAATCGATACTGTAAAATCAGTCTTTAGAGATACTGTCATTAACGGGACACCGGTGTATACCAATACTGTATATAAAGATTATGTGACGATTTTTGGTAAAAAATATTCGCCAACGGCTTTAATCAACAGGAATACAAACAGTTTCAGCTTTTCCACCCACGAGCAGGATTCCTTGCGTGTTTTAGCAGTGCGGAAGGTTTTGGCCGAAAACAAATCGGAGGAAGTTAAAAAAATCATGCAGGACTACCTTGCAATCATTAAAGAGCACGGATTGGAAACCAACCTGACCTGGGACAAATGGTTCGAGATTACTTACAACTATCCGGAATTCAGCCAATATGAATTGATTGCCCGAAACAGCCCAACCGATAAAGATGCCAACCAGTATCCTTCTTATTATGATGAAGGAGATGAGTATGCAACCATGGTGGCCGTAGCGGATACCACCGCAAAGGATTACTCCAAATATTTTATCGAAAGGAACACGCTTGTCCATAATTATGAAGAAGTTGCGAATGCTTTTACCAAATCCGTTTTTAAGGAAGAAACTGTTTTAGCTTTATTTTATGTCGCTTTTGGCTTGTCATTGCTCATTATTTCCTTTAGGGTAACTTCCGGGAAAAGCTGGCTGATTGCTGTTGTAGGATTGGGGATCCTGAATATTATCTTCGGGATAATGTCTGCCTCGACTAACGAGTCTTTAGTGTACTGCATCCTGATGATTTTGAGTATCATCGCCTTCTTTATTTATTTTGCTTCCATTAGCATGCGAAAGTCCGGGAAAAAACATTCCATGATTGTATTGAATCTTATTTTGTGGCTGTTCGGTTCTTTGATCCCGCTCTGCTATTTTACTTACATGGAATTGTATACAGCCTCGATACGCCATCTCGAGAATTACTATTACGACATTCATTACCAATTCCTGAACGACAATATCACGACGATGCTTTCCATCAACCTTATGACCGTTTTCATTACGATGTTTTTCCTGACCAGGCATATTAGGAACTGGAAAGGCCTTGCGGAGGAATAGTTTTCAGTTTTCAGTCGCAGTGTCAGTCGCAGTTTTCGGTCTCAGTTTTCGGTCTCAGTGGTGATATTCGGTTGTAGTAATCAGTTGCGGAAGTGAAATGAGGGGTGTGAGAAGTGAAATAAATAGCGTGAGAAGCGAAATAAACATCCACAGAAATAAAACAAATAACTGTTTCCTGAGACCGAAAACTGAAACTGCCATTGCAGCTCAAAACTGCCACTGAAAACTGAATTATTTCCCTATTTTTGAAATCCAAACCAAAAAACCAAAAATGGAAACTTTTACCACCGACCAGAAATTAAAGCACCTGTTGTCTTTTCCTGTTATCGTAGCAGCTTTAGGTTATTTTGTAGATATTTATGATTTGCTGCTCTTCGGGATTGTGCGTGTGCCCAGCTTAAAAGACCTGCACCTTGATGCGGATACTGCCGGGACCCTGATCCTGAATTCCCAAATGATCGGCCTGCTTATTGGTGGGATCCTTTGGGGGATTTTAGGCGATAAAAAAGGAAGGCTATCGGTATTGTTCGGTTCTATCTTAGTGTATTCGTTAGCTAATATTGCCTGTGGTTTTTTGCCGCAATTCCCTTTTGAGGACAAGACATTGGTGTATGCCGTTTTACGATTCGTAGCCGGAATAGGCCTTGCCGGCGAATTAGGGGCCGGGATTACTTTGGTTTCCGAATCATTGCCTAAAGAACTGCGCGCCATTGGTACTTCTATTGTGGCTGGTTTCGGATTGTTAGGGGCCGTTGTGGCACAGCTTACCGTAGAATTGGCCGGTGACTGGACCATTGCTTATTTTATTGGCGGCGGATTGGGGCTGTTATTGCTTTTGCTCCGGGTAAGTGTCTCCGAATCGGGGATCTACAAAAACATTGAGCATTCTGAAGCGATTGAAAAAGGCAATTTCCTGTCTTTCTTTACGCATAAAGACCGTTTTATCAAATATATGAAATGCATCGCCATTGGCCTGCCTACCTGGTACTGCATCGGGATCCTGGCGGTAATGGCCAACCAGTTTGCACCGGTGATGGGCATTGCTTCCATTACACCCGGAAAAGCCATTATGTGGGCTTATGTGGGTATTTCCATAGGTGATTTTGCCAGCGGGTTTATTTCGCACTGGCTGCATTCGAGGAAAAAAGCTATTTTGTACATGATGCTTTTCACCTTGGTGGGAATCCTGCTGATGCTGTACGGCGGGACAAAATCTGAAGGGATGTATTATTTTTATTGTGGATGGCTCGGTTTGGGCACCGGATATTGGGCTATGTTCGTGACCGTTGGCGCTGAACAGTTCGGGACAAACATCAGGAGCACGGCAACCACTACTATTCCTAATATGGTCCGTGGTTTGGTGCCTGCCATGCTGTACGCTTTTGACACTCTTAAGGTTGGCAATGGTGTAATCATAGCGGCTTCAATTGTAGGTTTTATCGCTTTTTCGTTGGGGATTTATTCGACCCTGACCATTTCCGAAACCCACGGCAAGGACCTGGAATATACAGAATAAAAAAAGCTTCCGGTAATGGAAGCTTTTCTTTTTAGCTTTTCAAGATCTCCCCGTTGGGGTTGACCACCAGCTTTTTGGTTTCTTTGTCCTTTTTAATCTTGAGGGTATATTCTTTTTTGGTAACATCGCCATCTTCTTGTGTGTACAAAAATTTATCGTTTATGATTTCCCAGCCCGGAAAAGCTTTATAAACAGAATAAATAACAGCACTTGGCAATTTTACATTTTTATAAACTTCTACGACACTGATGAGTTTGCCGTTTTCATTGTAGGTTGCTGCTAAAGAACCTTTTTCAAGTTGCATGGTAACCAGGTACAATTCATAACCTTCATAATCCTTGCCCAGATCATAGGCGATAAAATTATCCTGGAGTTTCCTAACGCTGGAATCCGGGTTCCGGTCCGGTAAATAGACGGAGAAATCCTTGCCTGCGCTTTTAATAACTACTGCCGGCAATTCGTCTACATCGACATTGCCATTCGAACTACTGTTCATTTTAGATTGAGAATAAGAAAATGTATTTACAACTAAAAAAAACAAAATAATACTAATTAATCTCATAATATTTGTTTTTAGATTACTATTAAACATTTTACTTTTTTTGGCTCTAAAAATCTGTTGAAGGCATATGGTTTCTTCCCCTTTTGTTATTTAGATTTTTAAAAAAAACAACTAGTCGGCAAAATTTCAGGTAGTAGTATTGGGGGTATTCCTAAAGAATTCTTAAGTACTTGTGTAAAAGTAGTTTATATAATTTATGCTGTATGTTAATTCTTTCTATATCAAACGTTAATTAAAAACACAGGAATTAGTAAGAATCGGGGAGCGGGAATTACAAAAAAAAACTTAATAAAAACAAAAAATCCAGCCTTTAGAGCTGGATTTCATTGCATTGTAAGAGGTATTATCCTTTTGTAAAATCAAAGTTCTGGCTTCCCATTGAAAGTTTGAAACCTGTTTTCTGGTCGTTGAATTGTATGCTTACTCCTTCCGCATCTAAGGCAAACTTACCGTTTCCTTTGTCTGCAAAAGGTGCAGTTCCCTGTCCTTCGGCATGAACCATCAAATCATCATCTTCCTGTGTGATATGGATTTTAAAAGGAACCTGTTTGCTGGAATAATCGCCCAAATAAGCATCGTAAAGAATTGTCTTTTCAACACCGTTCTTCGCATTGGTCCATACATTGTTATCCGAATTCATATCCGGCAGCGCATGGTCAGGGTCTAAAGTGATGCTATCCAGTTCTTCGGTCGAATTGTATTTGAATGTCCAGGAAGTATTGCGCTCCCAGATTTCAACAGGAAGTACCGTCCTGGTTACCGATCCGCTTTTGGTTTTAACCTCAACCGTTACCGGCATAGGCATTTTCTGCAGGTTTTCGATACTGATCACGGCTCCTGATTTAGGATCGTTTTTTACATATTTTACTTTGGTTATCGCCTGGTCCAGTTTCCAGTTATTGATAAACCAGCTTCTCCAAAACCAGTTCAGGTCTTCCCCGGAAACGTTTTCCATGGTCCTGAAAAAATCATCCGGAGTCGGGTGTTTGAAAGCCCATCTGGCCACATACGTCCTGAATGCCTTGTCAAATCTTTCCTTGCCCAGCACCTGTTCGCGCAACATCGTCAGCCCGGATCCCGGTTTTTCGTATCCTAAAATGCCTAAATGAGCTTCTTTGAGCCCGTCCGGAGCGGTAAAAACAGGCTCCATTTCCGGATCCGTAAGCACTTCGGACATCCTGTGCATGTTTTTTGGGCCTTGCTTGTATTCTCCTTTGTTGAAGTCCTGTGAACTCAACGAATTGATAAACGTATTGAACCCTTCATCCATCCAGGCGAAAAGCCTTTCATTCGAACCTACGATCATCGGGAACCAGATATGCCCGAATTCGTGATCGGTCACGCCCCATAAATTATCGTTTTTGTCAGACCAGTTACAGAATACGATTCCCGGGTATTCCATCCCGCCAACATTCCCCGCCACATTGGTAGCGGCCGGATAAGGATATTCGAACCAGCGTTTGGAATAATTTTCAATGGACGATTTCGTATATTCGGTTGAACGTCCCCAGGCATCATTTCCGTTACTCTCTACCGGATAAGCAGAGATTGCCAATGATTTTTTGCCGCTTGGCAGATTGATTTTCGCCGCATCAATGATAAATGCCGCTGAAGACGCCCAGGAAGCATCACGGGAATTCTTGATTTTGAATTTCCAGGTCAATGCCGTTTTTCCAGCCGGACGCGAAGCTGTATTTCCTATTTCTTCCGCAGAACGGATCATAACGGTCTTATCGCTTTGTTTTGCCTGCTCCCAGCGTTTTTGCTGTTCGGCCGTATATACTTCGGCAGGGTTTTGCAATTCGCCCGAACAAACCACTATATGATTGGCTGGAGCTGTTATGGCTACGTCAAAATCACCATATTCGAGGTAGAATTCACCTGCGCCAAGATACGGCAGCGTATTCCATCCTTTTACATCATCGTACACACACATTCTCGGGTACCATTGCGCTACGGTAAAAACCTTTCCGTTTTTGGTATCCAGGACACCCATCCTGTCGGAACCGTATACCGGTGAGATAAAGGTAAAATCGATCTTGAATTTCACGCTGGCACCGTTCGCTTTGAGTTCTTCAGGTAAATCAACCTGCATGCGGGTATCGGTAATGGTGAATTTAGCTTCTTTTTCAATTGATTTCCCATTGGATGAAGAAACAATTGTAACGGATTTAATCGTAAAACCACCGTCAAGATCTTGTCCTTTGGCACCATTCCTGCTGCCTTTTACCGGAATGATCGCATTTCCCCTGGAATCTTTTTTGAATAAATTCTGATCCAGCTGCATCCAGACAAAGCCTAATTTATCCGGGCTGTTGTTCGTGTACGTGATAAGGGCCGAACCTGAAATTTCATTTTTAGCTTCGTTCAAAACGGCTGTCAGGTTGTAATCGGCGCGGTTTTGCCAGTATTTTGGCCCGGGCTGGCCGCTTGCCGAACGTGTCTCGGAAGCATTTTTGGTGTAAAAACCAGGCGCAAAAGCGTCGTGGTAATTGTAAACTGAAGTAGTCGTGCTACCTTGGTTTTGCTGGGCATTTATCGAATAAGCCCCAAGCAAAAGTGCTCCGAGGAACACTTTGGATAATTTTGATTTCATAGTTTTTTGATTAATTGATTGATGAATCAATTAGAATAGGGATTAACTTTTTTGTTACAATTTTTCTGTAAAAATCAAACATAAAAAAACACCGACAATATCGGTGTTTTATAACTAAATTCAAATATAATAATTAAATAGATTTATAGATCCTGTTAATAGGTATCACCACACCTTGTTTTAAGATTATTTTCTCGTCCGTGACTCCCCAGATGGTCGTTTCCACCACCCGCTTTGAAGAATCGTCCTCAAAGAAAATCTTGGTTTTGGAATGTTCTAAATTCCCTAATAATAGAGCCCTGTCCAAATCGACATGTCTTTGTTCGATTTCTTCTTTGTCATCTAACACATCATTTCCTGGAAAATGCAAACTGGTGATTGCTTCTTTTTCGATTGTTTCAAAATCAATGTTCATAATATTTGCGTTAAAGTTTTAATAATAAATTTGAGGAGTGATAAATTTAATAAAAATTCAATAACAACAATATCATTTTATGATTTTATATGCTTTTAAAATGTTAAATTTTTATATTTTACAAAAAACAAAGGTAAATACTTCATAAAAAAGCATAAAGTAATACCTTGCAGTTTCAAAAAGAAAATGTTTGATGAAAATCGAAATCCAAAATCAGGGCTTTTCAGCAGAAATCAATTCGCTGGGTGCCGAATTGACACGCCTTGATCAAAACAACTTCAATTATATCTGGACCGTTGACAAGGCATTTTGGGACAAGACCTCCCCTGTCCTCTTTCCGGTTGTAGGCAAGCTTAAAAACGATTCTTATACCATAGACGATGGGTTATTTTCGCTATCCAGGCATGGGTTTGCCAGGGATTTTGATTTTGAAGTACATCAGAAAACAGAAAATTCCGTAACCTTTTCATTGCGGGAAAACCCACAGACTTTATTGCACTACCCTTTTGCATTCGAACTGCAAATCGGGTATACGCTCCTGCAAAATACATTGGTTATCGAGTATTTCATCACGAATAATGCTGCGGGGAAAATGCCTTTTTCGATAGGCGCGCATCCTGCTTTTACCATTGATGGCGCTTTTGAAGACTATGCCCTGGTATTTGAAAACGATCAGGAACTGCTTCGGCACGAACTGGAAAATGGGTTGTTTTCAGGTAAAACATCGGCCATTCTGCTCCAGGATAAGACATTACCTTTGCATTATTCATTATTTGAAAAAGATGCTTTGGTTTTTAAAAAACTAAAATCAAAATATTTAACGATTCTTAAAAACAATAATCCATTTTTAAAAGTTACTTTTGGGAACTTTCCTTCCCTTGGGATCTGGACAAAACCGGACGCGCCTTTTCTGTGTATCGAACCCTGGCAGGGTTATGCAGATGCGGCAGATGCTAACGGGGCCATTTTTGAAAAAGAAGGAATATTGGTTTTAGACCAAGGCCAGACGTATAAAGCTTCATTTGCAATAGAAATGCTATAAATCATGAGTACTATTTCCTTTCCTGCCTTTACAACAATTACCACCGAAAGGCTGGTCCTTCGCCAAATTACTGTTGATGACGCGAACGAAATGTTCGCCCTTCGTTCCAATCCCGAGATTATGAAATACATTCCCCGGGAAATGCCCAAAACCGTTGAGGATGCGATAAAACATATTGCGTTTATGGAAGACCTGTACCAGAAAAACGAGTGCATGAACTGGGCGATTTGCCTAAAAGAGGACAATGTGCTTATTGGGAATATCGGTTATTTCCGAATGCAGGCTGAAAACCACCGGGCCGAAATCGGTTATATGCTTTCTACTGATTTCCATGGAAAAGGGATCATGCAGGAAGCCTTGTCTGCGGTATTAAAATTTGGGTTTGACGAAATAAAGCTGCATTCTATTGAAGCGGTTACCGATCCTGAAAATTTTTCATCCTGGATGCTTCTGGAAAAAAACGGGTTTATCAGGGAAGGCCATTTTAAGGAAGATACTTTTTGGCAGGGAGAATACCTGGACAGTTATGTGTATTCGCTTTTACAACCTAAACAATCCTAACGCACCGATATTTATCATGTTTCAGAAAAAAATACTCTTTTTCTTGTTGTTGGTTTCAGGAATAACCCAGGGCCAGACCTATATTAAAGCCAATGCCGTAACTACTTTGGCACTTATCCCTAATTTTGGTATTGAGACCCCGATTGCAGAAAAATTCACTTTTCAGGCGGACGTAACGGCTTCTTTCTGGAAATCCATAAAAAACGGGCCATTCCAGTTTGTGTTGGTCATCCCTGAAGTCCGGTACCATTTCAACAGCAATACAAATGGGTTTTACGTAGGCGGCCACATCGGCGGCGGGACTTTTAAACTCCAGAAATGGGACTATACCAATACTTTATACTACCAAAAAGGGATTAATTATGTCGTGGGCGGAACCATTGGGTACCAAAAAGAAATTTCCAAAAAATTGGCGCTTGATATCTTTATCGGAGGCGGATCGCAGCAGGCTTTTTACCATGGCTATTACCTGGATACCAACCAGCGGTACGAAGGTGCCCAAAAATACAACAAAAGCGGCGAATGGCTGCCTTACCGCGGCGGCATCATGCTTTGCTACAAACTCGATTAAAACCGGGATGCTGTCCTGATGTATAATTCTTCTACTTTTTTTCGGGCCCAATCGGTCTTCCGCAAAAAAGCAAGGCTGGATTTGATGCTTGGATTGTGGGTAAAACACCTGATTTTTATCAATTCCCCTAAAGTATCGAAACCGTAATAAGCAACCAGTTTTTCCAAAACCTGTTGTAAAGTTATGCCGTGTAACGGGTCTTTTGAAATCTTGTTTTCCATGGCATAAAGGTACGAAATCAAAAAATAGTGTACTTTTATACTAAAAAATAATTCCCATGAAAATAGCCCTGGCCACTTTTGCCTTGTTCCTTACCCAACTTGTATTCGCCCAAAATAAAACGACTACGTATTATCTGATCCGTCATGCGGAAAAAGCGGACAATTCCAGGAATCCCGATTTGTCAGCAGCCGGAACGGAAAGAGCTGTAAACTGGAACCGTATTTTTGCAGCGATTCCCTTTGATGCCATTTATAGTACCGATTACAAAAGAACCTTGCAGACCGCAACGCCTACAGCCGAAAAAAACAAGGCGCAGATTATTCTTTACAACCCTCAAGTCCTCTCATTCCCTGATTTCAAAAAAAGCACTTCGGGCAAAACCGTTTTAATTGTAGGCCACAGCAATACGATTCCTGCTTTTGCCAACCAGCTTATCGGCAAAACAATATATAACGACATAGAAGACACTGTTTTCGGGAATTTATACATTATTACGGTCAATGGTGATTCGGTTACGCATCAATTATTGAAATTGCCTTAATTCTGTTGTTCTTTCTTCAATTTGTTTATACATTTGCAATCCCATGCTAAAAACAGTCAACATACTTAATAAAAGAGCCCGATTCGAGTACGAGATCATCGATCGGTACACGGCCGGGATTGTCCTGACCGGGACAGAAATAAAATCGATCCGGTTAGGGAAAGCGGGAATCGCCGAAAGTTTTTGCGAATTCCAGAACAATGAGCTTTTTGTCATTAATTCCACTATTGAAGAATACCATTTTGGGAACCAGTTCAACCACAGGCCTAAAAGCGAACGCAAACTATTGCTGAACAAACGCGAACTGAAAGGTCTTTTCAAAGATGTGCAGAACAAAGGTTTGACCATTATCCCCTTGCGATTGTTTACCAACGAAAAAGGGATGGCCAAACTGGACATTGCGCTTTGCCGCGGAAAGAAAAACTTCGACAAGCGGGAAACCATAAAAGACCGTGACAACAAACGCGATTTGGACCGGATCAAAAAAGAATACAAATAAAAAAGCCCACCATAACGGTGGGCTTTCGTTTTATTTGAATCCTACGATCTGCTCTTCGGTTTCAATAACATTCTCCACGAATTTCTTATAATTCGAGTAATCTGCCGTTGGGATATTATCCCATGGAATAGAAACTTTACGGGTTACTTTCAACGAATTTTTATTGATCAGCTCAAAAGCGATGGAATAATTATGATCTTTGAAATTCAGCGTTTTGTTCTCCGGGATTTCAGAGAAAGTCTTATCTGCCGGGATATTCAGGATGACTTCCGAATCGTATTCGTTATTGTTTTCGTACCCTAAATAATTGATGTCAAAATGCCTTGTTTCTGTCGAAATGATATCTCTGGTATACGCATTGTCGATAAACGGGATTTCAGTGATCTTAAGGCTTCCCACCTTCTGAAGGCTTTCCGAAATAGAAAATTTGGATTCATAGGCGATTTCTTTATCGAATACTTCGTTCGAAAGCAATTTGATGGATTGCAATGAAACCACTTTTTTAAGCCTGGTATTATAATTACTCTCCAATTCCTTCTTACGGACATCTTCAGTCGTGGACGTTGAGAACAATTCGTTATAGTACGATTTGGTCGCGCCTTGGATGAAGTGTTTGTTCACAAAGGTTTTCGATTTATCGTCAATGGTTACCACAGAATTGGTCCTGGCCACATTATGAAGTGCATTGACAAACGGGATATTGATCAGTTTCGAATTTTCGTTTATCGATTTATCGAAAGAAATAACCAGGGCATTGGCCTTGTACAACGATACCGGCAAAGCTTTGAAAGGCAGGTATTTGTCTGTAAGTTCCAAAAACACTTCCTTATTATCAATGGTAGTCCTTACGATGCAATGATTGAAATCCCTGGACGGAAGCTTCATCGAATTAAAACCGTTGTCATTGGTAAGCACCAAAACCAGGTTTGATTGTAAGCCCGCCAGTTCCGACAAGGCTACAAACAAAGTGGAAACGTCTTTGCAATCACCTAATTTAGTGGTAATCGTTTTGGAAGGTTTTTGCGGCACATATCCGCTTTGCCTGAAATCAAGCGAACTGTATTTGATGTTCGTCCCGATGTAGGTATAGATTTTCTTGGCAATTTCTTCCTGCGGCATTCCCTGCACTCCTTTTGGGAAAATCTCTGCAAAGGCCGTTTTGGTTATCTTATCCGTTTTCAGGTTCTTTTTTACCAGGTCTGCATACCAATTCGATATTTCCTTCCATGACTTGATGGTTCCTACACGGACAATGTTTGTCAGGTCGTTAAAATTCGGGGAATAGCTTTCCTGCAAGGCAATGGCTTCAATATTGGTACGTTTCCAGACGGTACAGGTCTTATTGTTTATTTTTTTGGTGGTAAACGGAATCGGTCCGTTGGAAAAATCAGTAATATATTTCAGGTCTGAAGGATGGATCAATGTGAAAGAAGCTTCCATTGATGGGTAAGTACTGTTAAAGTAGCACGAAATATTGAAATCCTTATAAAAACGCCCTGAGGAATTTTCATAACGCTCATACTCCACATGCACGATATCCCCGATTTTCAGGTTTGGGAAAACCAGCATGTTATCTCCTTTTTCGGCAGGAATGATAGAACCGTCCGGCTTGATGATCTCTGATTTGAGGATTGTATTGTTCATGTCAAGGGAATATTCCTTCATTTCTTCGATACCGCTTTCGGCAGTAATCTCATACAGATAGGTTACTTTTGATTTCCTTCCGCCTTCGGGTAAAACATTTACGATGTATTCATCCAGCAAGGTAACTACCCCGTAATCGCTTTTCAGCTTCGAATTCCTTCTGGCTGCGGCTACTTTGTAGATATCCTTTGTGGCAACCTGCTCGATTTCATCCGGTGTTTTGGTGATGTCGTACAATTGCTTTCTCAAAGCGCTGTTGCCTGAATTGTGCACCAAGGATTTACGGATGTATTTTTCCGCTTCCTTATCGTTTTTCATCAGGCTGTAAATGTTGGCTTTTCTTTCAAAATTCACAAAAGAATACGGGAAATAAGCCAAATTCTCATCAATCAGTGCCAATGCTTTTTCGTATTGGTTTTCATTGATAAGCATCCCGATATAATCGTCCCTGAAACTATTGATGTAAGGGTAACCGTTAATTCTGTCGGTAATGATTTTCTTCACATCCTCTTTCCTGTTCAGGTCATTGTAGTGGCCCATCAGCAAATTGTTTACCTCATAAATATCCTTGTCTTTGGCCATACCTTCCAAAATGGAAATGGCTTTAGTCTTGTCATCCTTCAGTTTGATGTAAAGGTTGGCTATCAGGATCTGGAACTTTTCATTATTGAAAGAATTCTTGTTGATTTCTTCAATATAACGGAGCATTCCGTCAATATCTGCTTTTCTGGAAGCCAGCATAAATTCGAACATCAACTGATAGTACTGCTGTTTGTATTGCTTGGAACGGTCCCTGTATTTTTCCAGTTCCTGGACAGAAGTTGAAGTAAGCCATTCGCTGTCCAGCAATTTATAAAGCGTATTGTAATGGTACTCTTCGTCTTTGCTTTCCATGTTTTTCATGATCTCCTGGATCTTTTGCCTTTCGTCACCCAACATATCATAATAACGGATAAAATACGTCCCGATAAAAGAACTGTTTGGGTATTTCTGCTCCAGCCCTTCAATAGCTTCAAAAGCTTTTGTTTTTTTGAAATTGGATTCGTAAACCGTAAACTGGTATAGCTTATACAACACATTACCCGGGTTTTTCGCTACTAAATCATCGAAGTATTTTTCGTAATCCAACGGAATTTCCTCCGCTTCATAAGTATCAGTTGTAGCCACCGCATAAGGTTGGTACGTATTGCTGAATTTCAGGTCTTTGGCCAGTGTAAAATCTGTATTTTTAACCTGCGCCGAAAAATAATCGCTTCCGGATCCTACTTCAATCTTGAACAAAAGCCTGTTGTTGCCTTTTTCCAATGGAATCTTAATACTGTAAGCATCCAGGTTTGTTCTTTTTATGTCCTGGTTTACGTATATTTCCTTATCGTTCAGGAATATTTTCAGGCCTTGGTTGGCACCAAAGCTCAAAATGTAGTTTTTCTTTTCCGCCGATTGGATAAAAGTCTGGGCATAGATGACACCGTTGCCGTATTCTCCTTCATTTTCAAAAAAGTGGTACGGATCGTCCTGTGTTTTTTTAGGGATATACCACCCTACAAACCCATTGCTGTTAGCGTCGAACAACTTATCGCTTTTAGGGTATAATTCCGGCTCATAATCAATGTCCAGGCCACTTCCGTTAAGGTTTTCAAATACGCCGCAAAACTGCCATTGGTCTATGCATCCCAGTTCTTTGAATGACTGCAATGATTTTTCGTATTGCTTTCTCCTTCTTTCAAAAACAGCCTTACGGTATTTTACGATAGGTAGATCTTTGAATTTTGGCGAAGAAGACAAAAAGTCGATTTTCGCATAAGTCAGATCGTTATAGGTATCTTCTTTTACATCACTTAAAACCATGCTCCTGTTAATAAACGGAGCGATATAATATTGGGAATTAGGCAATTTTTCCAGGTTCCTGATAAGGGTGTCGTCAAAATCAATCTTTCCGGATTCCTGGTCGATAAGAGCATCCAGGAAAAGCAAATCGATCGAACCAGTCTTGGTTTTCTCAAACTGCTTGTCAAACAGTTTCCTGGCTTCCTGTCTTTGGTTGTTGATCAGCAGCGTCAGGACATTGGAATAATCTGCCTGGGAATAAATGAAATTAGTGCAAAATAATAAAACAAAAAGAGTAATTTTTTTCATGCTTGAATGTTAATAATAATGCCGCAAATATGATGATTTAATTTCTATTTTCAGAATACTGCCCGGAATTAACAGCCTCTTTCGCAAAACGTTCGGGTCCGGGCGAAAGAAAATAGGGAATCTGCCGCTTAAATGAAAGAATTTACCTATACCCTCTCAATCAAGCCACTTAATAACAAAAAAGAATACTTTTAGTTTTTATCTTCCAGCAAAGGCACAAACCTGAAATCACCAAACTCGTGTTTCTCAAATTGTGTTTCACTTTTCCGGATCAGCAAAGTCATCACCTGGATGTCTTCCCCGACAGGGATAACAAGCCTTCCGCCAATTTTGAGCTGTGCCATCAGCGGCTGCGGGATAATGGGTGCGCCTGCCGTTACAATAATGCTGTCAAAAGGAGCGTAATTAGGTAATCCTTTGTAGCCGTCCCCAAAAACCAGGTGTTTTGGCCGTATGCCCAATTTAGGCAAAAGCAATGAAGTTTTCTTGAATAATTCGTTTTGGCGTTCCACAGAAAAGACTTTCGCCCCCAAAAGGCATAAAACTGCTGTCTGATAACCGGATCCCGTCCCGATTTCCAAAATCTTGTCCTCTTTTTTCACCTGGAGCAATTCGGTCTGGAAAGCTACGGTATACGGCTGGGAAATAGTCTGGCCTGCACCAATGGGAAACGGCTTGTCCTGATAGGCAAAATCCTCGAAACTCGAATTCAGGAACAAATGCCTCGGGATTTTCCTGATGGCTTCCAGTATGTTTTTATCCGTAATGCCTTTGGCTTGCAAAACGGTTACTAATTGATTTCGAAGTCCTTGATGTTTGGCTGAGTCTTTCACTATTTTGGCGAATTATTTTGTGTAAAATTAGAAAACAAATTGGCAATTATCAATGATAACGGAAGCATTTTTTTTACGAACTGGCCAAGCAATTATTAATTAATTCCTATTTTTGTTCACTCGAGGCTGTAAGCCGAACTGTTATGAAATAAAAAATACATTTTTATGTTAAAAATTGGCGTGTTAGGTGCCGGCCACCTCGGAAAAATACATTTACGGTTGCTCAATCAATCTGAAAAATATGAACTGGTAGGGTTTTATGATGAAAATCAGGAATATGCCGAAAAAATCGCTGCCGAATTCGGATACAAACGATTCGATACCATCGCCAAACTGATCCATGCCGTTGATGTCATCGATATTGTGACACCAACCCTTTCCCACTACAAATGCGCTAAGGTTTCCATCAAATCCGGCAAGCATGTTTTTATCGAAAAACCCATTTCAACCACTGTGGAAGAAGCGGAGGAAATTATCGCGTTAGCCAACGAATTCAAGGTAAAAGGACAAGTAGGCCATGTAGAGCGTTTCAATCCTGCATTTAAGGCTGTCAAGGATAAAATCGAAAACCCGATGTTTATCGAAACGCACCGCCTGGCGGAATTTAACCCTCGCGGCACGGACGTTCCGGTAGTTTTGGATTTGATGATCCACGACATTGATGCTATTTTAAGCGTAGTCGATTCCAAAGTGAAAAATGTCAGTGCCAGTGGTGTTTCAGTAATAAGCGATTCCCCGGATATTGCCAATGCCCGCATCGAATTTGAGAACGGCTGTGTGGCGAATATAACATCCAGCAGGATTTCTATGAAAAACATGCGTAAATCCCGTTTTTTCCAGAAAGATGCTTATATCTCTGTTGATTACCTGGACAAAATCTGCGAAGTGGTCAAAATGAAAGACGCTCCGGAAGTCCCGGGTGATTTCGATATGATCCTGCAAAATGCCGAAGGCGTAAAAAAACAAATCTATTACGATAATCCAACTGTAGAACCCAACAACGCGATCCTGGACGAACTGGAAACCTTTGCCGATGCCATCAACAATGATACTACACCGGTGGTTACTTTAGAACAGGCAACTGAAGCGCTTCGGGTCGCCTACCAGATAATCGACTGTTCCAACAAAAGCTAAAAACAGGAAAGAACAACTCACAAAATAAAACACAAAACAATAACTAATACAAAATGAAAAACATAGCTGTAATTGGCTCAGGAACGATGGGCAACGGAATCGCGCATACTTTTGCCCAATCGGGTTTTACCGTAAAATTGATCGATATTTCAGAAAAAGCACTGGAAAAAGGAATGGCGACCATTGCTGCCAATTTAGACCGAATGGTAGCCAAAGGGACGATTTCGGAAGAAGACAAACACAAAACCATTGGGAACATTATAACCTATACCGATATTAAAGACGGTGTGGTAGGTTGTGATTTGGTAGTGGAAGCTGCCACTGAAAATGTAACCTTAAAACTGAATATCTTCAAACAATTAAGCGATGTTTGCGACCATAATGTCATTTTGGCCTCGAATACTTCTTCCATTTCCATTACACAGATTGCAGCACAGGTAACACATCCTGAAAGAGTTATAGGAATGCACTTCATGAATCCGGTGCCTATCATGAAATTAGTGGAAATCATCCGTGGTTACAATACTTCCGATGAAGTGACCAAAACCATCATGGACCTTTCTGTAAAATTAGGAAAAACACCAACAGAAGTAAACGATTATCCGGGATTCGTAGCCAACCGTATCCTAATGCCGATGATCAACGAATCTATTGAAACATTATATAACGGAGTAGCCGGCGTTTCAGAAATCGACACGGTAATGAGATTAGGAATGGCGCATCCTATGGGGCCTTTGCAATTGGCAGATTTTATCGGCCTTGATGTTTGCCTGTCTATTTTGAATGTCATGTACGATGGTTTCAAAAACCCTAAATATGCCCCATGCCCGTTATTGGTAAATATGGTTACAGCCGGTAAATTAGGTGTAAAATCAGGAGAAGGTTTCTACGATTATTCCGAGAGCAAAAAAGCTGAAAAAGTATCTAAACAATTTTCAAAATAATAAAGTCCCAGTTTCCAGTCGCAGTTTTCAGAATGCTGCACACTGCGACTGGGGCTGAAAACCAATAAAATGGCCAGAATAACCCCTTTTAAAGCAATCCGTCCTACGGCCGATAAAGTCAGCTTGGTAACCTCGCGTTCCTATGACGATTACGGCGCTGCGGAACTGGCTGCTTACCTTGAATTCAACCCTTTTTCCTTTTTGCATGTCCTGAATCCCGCTTATGTGAACCAACAAAAGCTGGGCTGGGAAAAGCGCTTCAAAATGGTAGAGCACAAATACCAGGATTTTAAAAAAGAAGGCATTTTGGTTCAGGAAGACAAGGCGGTTTTTTATATCTATGAGATCCATTCGAAGAACCATACTTTTACAGGAATCCTGGCCGGGACTTCCATAGCCGATTACCAGGCCAATGTCATCAAGAAACACGAAGACACCTTACAATACCGGGTAGACCTGTTTAAGGATTACCTGCACCAGACCGGCTTCAATACCGAACCGGTCCTGATGACCTACCAGGACAATCCCGAAATAAACGAGTGGGTTACCCGAAAAAAACTGGAGGTTCCGTTATACGAATTCTCCACCACCAATAAAGAAAAGCATACGCTTTGGAAAATTGACGCCGAAACCGAAATCAACTGGCTGCAGGAGCAATTCCGGGAAATTGGCAATTTATATATCGCCGACGGCCACCACCGCTCTGCTTCTGCCGAATTGTTATACGAACAGGACAAAGGTTCCGGTAATGAAACCCTAAATCATTTCATGAGTTTCCTCATTGCGGATTCTAATGTGAAGATATACGAATTCAACCGTATCATCCGTGATTTAAATGGAAATTCAAAAGAGGAATTCATCAAAAAGATAGCTGAAAATTTTGTCATCAAAAGCAAAAAACAGGAATTGTGGAAACCCAAACATAAATTCGAATTCGGAATGTACTTCGACGGAGAATTTTATGCCCTGCGCCTGAAGGAGGAAAAATTCACATTCGGAAACACCCTGGAACAATTGGATGCCCAAATACTTTACAACACTGTTTTGAACCCTATCCTGGGCCTTGGTGACCTGCGCACAGACGAACGCATCGAGTACATCCCGGGCACAAGGTCTATCACATCGATTAAGGATATGGTAGACAATGGCGAATTTGAAGTCGGTTTTATGCTCTATCCGATCAATATTTCCGAAATCAAAGCCATCGCAGACCTGGATTTGATCATGCCTCCGAAAAGCACTTACATCGAACCGAAATTCCGTAGCGGATTGGTGGTGTATGAACTTTAGGTTTTATAGCAATTTTAATTTCAGAAAGATTTCATAATGTCAATACAATCCAACCTTCAACATATCAAATCCACCATTCCGCCACATGTTACCCTGGTTGCGGTTTCCAAAACCAAGCCAGTAAGTGATTTAATGGAAGCCTACGATGTGGGCCAGCGTATTTTCGGGGAGAACAAAATCCAGGAAATGACCGAAAAGTACGAATCGATGCCCAAAGACATCCAATGGCATATGATTGGGCACGTACAGACCAATAAAGTCAAATATATGGCCGGATATGTTAATCTGATCCATGGTGTGGACAGCTTGAAATTATTGGCAGAAATCAATAAACAGGCAAAAAAACACAATCGTACCATCAATTGCCTGCTTCAGGTGTATATTGCCGAGGAAGAAAGCAAATTCGGGCTGGACGAAAATGAACTGTTGGAGCTATTGGGCTCGGCTGAATTCCGGTTATTGGAAAATATAAAAGTTACCGGCTTAATGGGCATGGCTACTTTCACGGAGGATCAAACCCAAATCCAAAAAGAATTTACACATCTGAAAACCATTTTTGACAAGCACAAAACACTGAAAACTGAAAACTGTGACCTGCAGATTATCTCCATGGGGATGAGCGGTGATTACCAGCTTGCCATCGAATGCGGCAGCACCATGGTCAGGATTGGAAGCAGTATATTTGGCGGAAGGAATTAAAGTTCTTACTTTCGTATTTGTAATCAAAAGCCTGCTTATGTCGGAAACACCGGAAAAAAGAGAAAGGCCAAAGACAGCATTTTAACTATTTAACTACGGATTTGTACGCAATACTAGACATAGAAACCACGGGAGGCCAATATAATGAAGAGGGAATCACTGAAATTGCCATCTATAAATTCGATGGGCAGGAAGTTGTGGATCAATTTATTAGTTTAGTCAATCCTGAAATCCCTATCCAACCGTTTGTGGTCAAATTAACGGGAATCAACAATGCCATGCTCCGATCGGCGCCCAAATTTTACGAAGTGGCCAAACGCATCATTGAAATTACCCAGGACTGTATTATTGTGGCACACAACGCCTCTTTTGATTACCGCATCCTTCGTACCGAATTCCGCCGTTTGGGATATGATTTTGAAAAACCGACGCTTTGCACTGTCGAATTGTCTAAAAAACTCATTCCGGGGCACCAGTCCTATAGTTTGGGCAAATTGGTGCGCGAACTCGGCATCCCGATGGCAGACAGGCACCGCGCCACCGGAGACGCCATGGCTACAGTAAAGCTATTCAAAATGCTTTTGGCCCAGGACCTTGAAAAAGAAATCGTAAAAAGCTACATCAAAACCGAGGTCAAATCCGGGATTTCCCCAAAACTTTTGGATATCGTCGAAGCACTTCCCTCAAGGACGGGCATCTACTATATCCATCGGGAAGACGGGACCATTATTTATATCGGCAAGAGCAAAAACATCAAAAAAAGGGTCAATCAGCATTTTACCACTACTTCGCGAAAAGCCAAGAAAATGCAGCTGGAGGTTTTTGCCGTTACTTTCGAAGAAACCGGGAGCGAGCTCATTGCACTTCTTAAAGAAAGCGAAGAAGTGAAGATAAACAAGCCTGTTTATAACCGTTCACAAAAGAAAACCATCTTCCCTTTTGCCCTATACGCCGAAAAAAACAAGGACGGTTACCTGGCCTTAACAGTTAAGAAAGCAGATGGCCGTAAAAAGGAAATCACTTCTTTCTCAACACTTTTGGAAGGTAAAACAATGCTGCATAAAATCACGGCGGAACAACAGTTCTGCCAAAAAGTAAACGGCTTGTATGACACTAAAAAAGAATGCTTCCAATACGACATGAAAGAATGCAAAGGAGCGTGCATCGGCAAGGAAACACCTGAAGATTACAATGCTCGCATCAATTACTTCCTGGAAAACAACCACTTACAGAACAAAAGCATGGTCGTTATTGACCGGGGAAGGAACATCAACGAGCGCAGCGCGGTCCTTATCGAGGACGGCGTGTACAAAGGCTATTGCTTTTACGACCTGAACCATCAGGTCAACAACATCGAAATCCTGAAAAACATCATCATCCCTATGGAAAACAACCGGGATTCCAGAAGCATCATCCAGAGTTATATCAAAAAAAGAAGAGTTTCAAAAATCATTACATTTTAGGAGCTATTTCCTGTTTTCGGCTTTATCTTTTTACGCCAGGCTATTTGGTTCCTAAAATAAGGCTACCTGCAAAAACGTAAAAAGGATACCGCCTCTACCAGGGCTAAAAAACACCGCTATCGCATGAATTACTTACTTACCGTCATCGGGCCCACAGCCATAGGAAAAACAGCCTTGAGCATTGCTTTGGCACGTCATTTTGGCTGCGATATCCTTTCCTGCGACAGCCGGCAGTTTTTTAAGGAAATGAAAATCGGGACAGCAGTTCCCAATGACGAAGAATTGGCCCAGGCAAACCATCATTTTATACAAAACAAATCTATTTTTGAAGAGTATACCGTTGGTGATTTTGAGCGGGAAGCCTTATTGGAACTGAACAACTTGTTTCAAAAAAACAAAATACAGATTATGGTTGGCGGCTCCGGTTTGTATGTTGACGCCGTACTTAAAGGTTTTGATTCTTTTCCCGATATCGACCCCGAAATACGCGAAAAAGTAAGGCATGATTACGAAACAAAAGGGATTACTTCCCTACAAGAGCAATTGCAGGAACTCGACCCGGATTATTTTGCCTCTCTGACTGCTGAAAACCCGCAAACATTACAAAATCCGAACCGGATGATGCGTTTTACAGAAGTGTGTTTAAGCACCGGGAAGCCCTATTCGTCCTTCCTCAACAAAGAAAAAAAGCCACGGGATTTTACCCCAATCATCATCGGTCTGGAAGCCGAACGTGAAAAAATGTACGAAAGGATCAATCTCCGCGTAGACATAATGATGCAGCAAGGCTTGCTTGATGAGGCCAAAATCCTATACCCAAACAAGGCTTTAAATGCGCTGCAAACGGTAGGCTATCGTGAATTGTTCGATTACCTGGACGGAAAAATATCCCTTGATTTTGCCGTGGAGGAAATCAAGAAAAACACCAGGCGCTTTGCCAAACGCCAGATGACCTGGTTCAAAAGGACCGAAAACGCACAATGGTTTGATTTTAAGACACCACCGGAAGATATCATCCAGCACATCGATGCGATTATTAAAAAGAATAACATTTCATAACTTATAACTTATAATTTTAATGAACATCTCTCCTGATTTCACTTCCTTATATTCCCACGATTGGGACATTAATTTTACGCAATGCGGCCCGAACAGTTATCTGAAATACGTTGATTTATGCAACCTGTTACAGCTTACCGCTGCTGAGCACTCCATCCTTGGCGGATTGAGTTTCAATGACATGCAGGAACACCACCAGGCATGGGTATTGAGCCGGATCCGTATTGAGATTGACGCGCTTCCCAAATGGCAGGATAAAGTTACCGTATTGACCTGGGTGGAAAACCTGGAAGGTTCACGCTCTATCCGGAATATCGAAATGTACCTTGACGGAAAAAAAATTGCAGGTGCCACGACATATTGGGCGGTTTTCAATACGCAATTGCGCAAAGCCGAAGCATTGGCACTACCCCATGAACATTTTGAAAAATACCCGGAACGCAAAGCAACCTCTGAAAGTTTCTCGAGGATCAATATCCTGCAGGAAACCGAAAAAGTAACGGCAAAAACTGTTGTCTTGTCTGACCTTGATATTGTCAACCATGTCAATAATGTCAAATACCTGGAATGGTGCCTGGATACCATAAATCCAAAGCTGATACTCAAACAGCAAATCAAGACTCTGGAAATGAATTTCCTACGGGAACTGAACCTGGGCGATCCAATTGAAATCAACCGTTCGGAAGAAAACAACCAACATTATTATTCGGTTACAAAAGAAGGAAAAGTCTGTTTCGCTTTGGTACTGGACCTGAAATAAAACAAAAAAGCTTCGGTTTCCCGAAGCTTTTAGTATGCTTATGCTGCTGGATTCTTAATCACCAGCCTGAATCCTTCTCCATGGATGTTCAGGATTTCCACACTCTCGTCTGCCTTAAGGTATTTGCGGAGTTTGGCAATATACACATCCATGCTTCTTGAGGTAAAATAGTTGTCATCCCTCCATATTTTGGTAAGGGCCAATTCTCTCGGCATCAAATCATTTTCGTGCAACGCCAGCATTTTCAGCAATTCGTTTTCTTTTGGCGACAGCTTAATTGGTTCATCTCCCGGATACGTCAGGAACCTTAATTTAGAATTCAGGTCAAATTTCCCGATTTTAAACTCAAATTTAGCCACGTCTGTTTTTGTTTCCGAAGCTTTACGCTGGATAATGGCTTTGATTTTCATAAGCAGGACTTCAGAATCGAACGGTTTGTTCAGGTAATCATCTGCTCCCACTTTATAGCCTTTCAGCACATCTTCCTTCATCGATTTTGCGGTCAGGAAGATCAAAGGCACATCTTTATTTTTTTCGCGGATTTCTTTCGCTAACGTATAACCGTCTTTATATGGCATCATGACATCCAGGATGCACAGATCGTAGTTGTCTTTCTTGAATTTTTCAAAACCTTCCATTCCGTTCTTGGCCAATGTAACCTCGAAATCGTTCATTGAAAGGTAATCGCGTAGTATTGACCCAAAATTTGGATCGTCTTCCACTAGTAATATTTTTTTGTTTGTTTCCATAATTTAATAAATTAATGGTAGTTTGATTATAAATGTACTTCCTTTTCCTTTTTCACTTTCGACCATTACTTCCCCGTGATGGTCGTCGACGATTCTTTTTACGTAGGCCAAACCTAAACCGTGGCCTTTTACGTTGTGGATATCGCCGGTATGTTCCCGATAGAACTTATCGAATATTTTTTTCTGTGATACTTTGCTGATTCCTAATCCCTGGTCTTTTATTTTTATGATAATAAAATTCTTGATATTCTCCGAAGTTACCGTTATAACCGGTTTATCCGGCGAATATTTTATAGCATTTTCCAAAATGTTGACCAATACATTCGTAAAATGGACATCATTGAGCAGGACGGTGGTTTTAGTGGCTTTCAGGTTCACTTTTATGGTCCCTTCCCTATCTTCAATAATCAGGCCTACATGCTCTACTGCTTCTTCAACGATATCATGCATATCGTGCGATTCCTTTTTGATGTCAAGTTCCTTTTTTTCCAGTTTGGAAATGCGGAGTACGTTTTCCACCTGGGCATGCATCCGCTTGTTTTCATCCTTGATCATTTGAAGGTAACGGAAAACTTTTTCTTTATCTTCAATGATTTTCGGGTTTTTAATGGCATCTAAGGCTAAATTTATAGTAGCGATAGGCGTTTTGAACTCATGCGTCATATTGTTGATGAAATCGGTCTTGATTTGCGAAATATGACGTTGTTTGTTGAGTTGGTTCAGTGCACTGTAATAAGCCACGATAATAATCGCCGTAAAAAGGAACGCCAGTAAGGCAATCCCGATCAGGTCCGAAACCAAAAACAGTTTTTGCTGCGGGAAACTCACCAGCAACTGGTATTTGCTTACCCCGTCGTTATCTGTAAAAACAGGCGTATCGTACGTGTACCTTTTATCGTACTTAAACTTTTCCGACTTTACTTTTGTGGCCAGCCCATTGCTGTAAATCCCGAATTCAAATGGCGTTTTAATACCGTATCCCCTTAATTCCTGAGCCAATAAATCATGCAACTGTTCGTTGGAAACCCGTTGTGTGATTGATCTTGTGGCGGCAATATCCTTAAAATAAATCTCGTACTGCACTTTATCAAGAATATCCATCCGGCCAGATTTCTCGATCTTTTCAGAAGGCTGGACTTCATTATGGAGATCCGAATTATCCAGCGTATTTTCGTTATAAACCTCTGTAACCCGTTTGGAAACGAAACTTTTCAGTTTTGTGGAATCATTTTTTTTATCAAAGAACGATGATGAAACCGAATAATCTTCGGGTATTATGCTATTGGAATAAATGATGGTTTCATTTGTAATCGCATTTTTCTCAACATAAAAAAATTTTAACAGTTCGCTTTGTTGAGGAATCTTCCCAATACTATCTTTAAGTTGGTTGAATCGGCTAAGGAAAACATATGTTTCCTGTTCCTGGAGTTTTTTGGAAACATTTCCTATGACCTGTTTGACTTGGTATTTGAACTGTTCGTCCTTATTTTTAAAAGAAGCGTTTATCAAATAACCCTGAACCACAATTATTCCTAACAGGGAAAGTGTCATTAAAAAAACTACAAAACGGAACAATGCTTTATTCATTGAAGCAAAATTAGCTTTTTAACATTTACAACTTAAAAAGATTAACCAAAGATTAACAATTGATAAATTTAGTGAAGATTTTTTAATTTTTTAAGAATTTCTTGAAATTGAATTTTAGTCTCTTCTAAATTTTCATTGTTTATAACATAATCGCTTTTGGCAATTTTCTCACTATCAGGCCACTGATTTTTAATTCTGTCCAAAACTTCTTGTTCTGTCACATGATCTCTTTCTATCACCCGCCTGATTCTTGTTTGCTCAGAAGCTGTAACTGTAATAATTTTATTACAAAATTTATAACTCCCCGACTCAAAAAGGATGGCCGCTTCTTTAATTACGAACGGAAACGACTTATTTTCGGCAACCCATTGGTCAAAATGCTGCCGGACCAAAGGATGTACAATTGCATTCAGGGCCTTGAGCTTGTCTGGATTATTAAAAACGACAGATGACAAGGCTTTCGTATTAATCCGGTCATTTTTTAGGACTTCTTCCCCAAAAACGCTAGCGACTTTCCGGACAGTTTCGGGAAATTCCATTATTTTTTTGGCTTGATCATCGGCAATATATACCGGTATGCCTTCAGACATAAAAAGCTTTGCAACAGTAGTTTTACCACTTCCGATTCCTCCTGTAAGCCCTATTACTTTTGTCATATTATAACTTGAAAAAAAGTTCCGGGAAAGCTTCCTGTGGTTTCTTCTTCAGGATGTTGATCTTAAAAAAAGACTGGATAAACCCTAAACCGTAGCCGAAGAATTGTCTCCACACAGCAATTATAGAAAGGTATCCGACATAAATGTTCTTATTCTGAAATGAGGAAACCAGGAATATCAATACCGTATAAGCAAAATATATTTTTAAGATCCAGTCGAAATTAAACACTTCCGAGATAACTCCGGTGATAAACCCAAGGACAAACAACGACGGCAAAAAGAAAGCCGGTTTTGCATATTCCGGGTACCAATGGTTTAAAATTGGCCTCGCTTTTCCAAATTTATTCACCTGGATGTAGAATTTTTCCCAATCGATCCTTCTTTTATGGTATACAAATGCGGAAGGGATCAATTTGGTCTCAAAACCTAATTTCCAAAGCCGTATGCTGAGATCTGGATCTTCTCCGGGGTGGATATTTGAAAAACCTTTGGAGGCTTCGAATGCTTTTTTAGAAATCCCCATGTTGAAACTCCTGGGCTGGAATTTCCCAATTTTTTCCGAAGCTCCCCTCACTCCTCCTGTTGTCATAAACGAAGTCATCGCAAAATTGATGGCTTTCTGTACCGGCGAAAAACTAGGCAACATGGCATCTGGCCCTCCGTAGCAATCTACATATTTCTGGGTCAGGCTTTTGGAAACTTCCGTTAGATAATCTTCAGGAATGATACAATCGGAATCCAATATGATAAAATAATCCCCTTTCGATTGCGTCATCCCGAAATTACGGGAATCTCCCGGGCCGGAATTGTATTTCAGGTAATAGGTAATGGTTAGTTTTTGTTGGTATTTCTCAACTATATGCTCGCATGGAATTGTCGAACCATCTTCGACAATAATAATTTCGAACGGCTGTTTATAGGTTTGTTTGGTCAAACTTTCTAAAAGCTCCTCAATTTCATCAGGACGATTATAAACGGGAATAATAAACGAAAATTTCATTCACAAAAATTTTGACAAAGGTACATTTTTAACAAAAAAAAGCCACCCCGAGAGGTGACTTTTTTAATAGTATTGCAATTCATTCAATTATTGCTTTACAATTTTAATGGTTTGCACTAAATTATCAACAGTAACTTTAACCAAATAAGTACCGCTTGATAAAGCAGACAAATCAATTCTTGATTGTGTCGCATTGACTGGTTTAGACATGATTTGCTGGCCTAATAAATTATGTACTGATACATTTGAAATCTCTTTTGTGTAAGATAAGTTCAGGACATCTTTTACAGGGTTAGGATACGCAGAGAAGCCGTTCATATCAAATGAAGCCGTCCCTAAGGATGCATCATAAGCAGATACTCTCACCTGTCCGAATGCATTGTTTCCATATTCCCAAACTCTGTAGTACAATACTTCTCCCGGAGTTCTTCCAGTTACTTCCATCATTGGATGGTCATCAGGATCAGAGCTGCTTGAATCATCGCAATCAACTAATACCAATGCCCCACATGTTCCACTGTACACAGCAGCAGCAGAATCTGTAATTCCACCTGTTTCCGTGTTATTTTCAAATGTTAAAGATCCAGAAGCAGGAACCACTACTGAATACCAAACATCTCCACCTGAATAAGAAGCACAACCTGGCGCTGTTTCTCCTGCAGAAGCAGTAGCTCCTACATTTGTTGCCACTACTGAATGAGCAGCAAAATTACCACCTGGCGTTAAAACAATCGCAGTAGCGCAATCATCATTTGCCGGAGGACAAGTATAAGCGAAAGAACCTAAATTAACATTGCAAATAGCTGAAGAACCGTGGTTAAGTGTCAAAGAAGCATTGCTTCCTGAAGCATAAGGACCCATTTGGTAATCTCCTGTTGCCGGTACCGGAATAGTCGTTGTACCATCTGTTATTGTTGGTGTACCGCTTCCTAAAGAAGCAACATTTATAGCAATGAAAAATTGATTATTGCCACAATCCGGAGAAACAGAAGCCGATCCAACCGGAGGAACGCAAGATGCAGCAATAACATTTACAGTATAATCTTCAAAAGTACCGTAAGTACCTGTGTAACACGCAAGAACAGGACCGTTATCCTGGCCGCCAATTCTCATTCTGTGGTTTCCTAAAGAAGCCGTGCCCGGAACCGTAAATGTTCCTGACAATGTAGTTGGATTGGCATTGGTTGATGTTCCAGTATATACATCTTCTCCAGCATCGTTAAAATCAGAATCATTATTCCAATCTACCCAAATAGCTGTCTCGTAAGTATATCCTGTCTCGTAAGTTATCGAAAACGGTACTGATAATCCTTGAGGAACATCGGTAGTCTGAACGCTGTAATCACCATAATGGCCTGCTTCATCTCCTGAAGTATTATTAATCGTTCCAATGGTTACATTCGTTATTCCAATATTATCTACACTTGAAGGAGCCGGTGTGCAGTAACAAGGAGTTGCAGCGGTTGTAAAAGTATTTTCAGTACAAGCTGTAGCATCACCAACACCATTATATGGAGTCACTTTCCAGTAGTAAGCCGTGTTTGCCGTTCCTGCAAAAGTATAAGAAGTGGCAAGAGCAACATTCTGGTTGTTCAGCACATCTGTTCCACCAGGAGTTGTCCCGATTGACAATTTGTATCCTGTTGCGCTAGTAACAGCATTCCAGGAAAGGGCATTATTAAAATTCCCGCAAGTTGCATGTGGAGTACTTACAATGCCTGTAGCACAGTTAGGCACAGTCACAGGCGGCGCATCATTTACAAAATCATCTACATACAGGTACAATCTGTCCGTATCTGTAGCCACAATAGCGATATATACGTTTTGCCCGTTATAGTTAGACAAATCATAAGTGTATTGTGTATAATTATTGGCACTAGCAGCTGTTGTAGCTGTTTCGCTTCCTAAAACGACATTAAAATCGGCAGCTGCCGTTCCGGTAGTGGAAAGCTTCACCTGGAATGTTTCTGTCCAGAAAGTCCCGTCAATTCCCGCCCAAAACGAAACCCTGTTGGTAGAACCGTTAGTAACTAAAAAACTCGGAGAAATCAAATAGTCTTCATGAGCAGCAGATTCATAAGTAATCCTTACATTTCCGGCTCCGGAATGCGTATTGGAACCGTAGGCTACCCAGGTATTGCTACCTCCGTCCTGGTTGTTGACTGTCCAAGTTGCCGGAATCCCTGAATCGAAACTCTCCGCAAATTGTGCATTTGCAATACCTGAAGCAAGCATCGTGCAAATGAATAGTAAATTTAAAGTAATTTTTTTCATAGTTGGGTTTAATAAATTTTCACGAAAGTAAAGAAATATGTGATAAATCCATTAACTATTTAACATAAAAAAGCCATGAAGTTTACTCCATGGCTTTTTTATTGAATATTTAAAATTTTACTCTTTTATGATTTTCACTGTTTTAATTGCATTTCCAACTGTGATCTTAACTAGGTAAGTCCCTCGTTCAAAGGCTGATAAGTCCAATTGCGTATTTGGCTTATGGATTGTTTTAGTCATTACGACCTGTCCTAGCAGATTTTCAACCGTTATGGCAGAAATTTCTTTTTCGTAAGAATTTGCGTAAGAAATATTTAGAATGTCCTTTACAGGATTAGGGAAAATCCTAAAATCAGACATTTCAAATCCAGGATTGCTCAGCGCATTGTATACCGAAACAGCAAGCCTGCCCGGATTGGACTTTCCGCTCAGGCAACCCGAATCACTTGTAGCTGCATAATAGGTTGTCCCGTCCACCAATGCTGTGGTATTAGGAAGGCTCATACCGCCATTTTCCTGAGAAAACCATACGATATTACCTCCGGTCAATTCAATATCCGCAAGGGTTTCTCCTGGAACAAAATATTGAAGCGTATTTCCTGTTGGAGGAGCCGGTATCGTATTTACAATCAAATCAAATGTTTTTATAACAGAACAACCCGTTTCTTCGGCAATAATCTCAACACCTATTGTTTGACCGGAACTTACAAACGATGTAGCTTCGGCATTGGAAATGTAGGTAGTAAGAGACGGTGAACTATAATATTTAATTTCATAATCTAACGGGTTTTGCCCATTTAAAATTACAGCTGTATTTTGAGTCAAATCAAAAGTCGCGGGCTGGGAACCTACAGCACATGCAGTAATATCCAAAGGATTTGCGACCAAGGATATTGCGGTCTCTATATTTACGGTGATATCATCATAAAGCACAGTTTGTTCCCCCTGGCAATCTGCATAACTCACAAAAGCTTGGTAAGTATTCATTTCTGTTGGGCAAACCGTAAGTGGATTGGCACTCGTATTTAAAGACACACCATTCAGGCTCCAGCTAAGTGTCGTCGTTGAATTTCCATCTGGGATAAACCTCCATGCTTCATTCGTTGCAGACCATGCGCCTGTATTCCTGCCTGGCGGAATGGTAGCAAGTGTTCCGCTTTGATTTTGGATACCCACCACTCCTGCACCACCTTGCCAGCTAGCACATGGTGTTCTTTTACTAATAAGGATATCAATAACATTGGTCGTTTCATATAAAAGGACCTGGCTTGTTTGCAATTGGGAAGCTCCGCATTGATACGCCGGCAGTTGATTGAAATTTGCTACAAAAATCCTGTTGGGAGCTGTTCCGGTAATATAATAATTAACATTTTGTATCGAAGGATTAGTTACCGCTCCACCACCCGCTCCGGAATTTCTAATATCAGTATCCTGATAAACTCCGTAAATGGCATTGGCTGTGTGAAAACCGGCACTTGGCAAACTTTGGTTAAAATTCCAATTACAAAAACCCGGGCTAAATGGAGTTAAGGGTATTTCAACCCCGCCAGGAATACCACCGGGAACTGAAGGCGCAATATTAAAAGTTATCACTCCGTTGGAACCCACCATAACCTGCGTGTATTTTTGCCCGTAAAAGCAAAATGGAAAAGGAAGCTGAAAAACCGGGGACCATACATCATCATTCGAGGCATCCAGTACAGTACCTCCGTTAAAAGGATATATTGGGGCGAATCCAATAGATTGAACCTGGTAAGAAGTTGTCTCTTTAAGATCTCTATACTCTGCCATTAAATTAACACAATCACCAGGGCTGCATACCGGTAGCGGATTTTGAATATTTACGGTCAGAGGCAAATCAGCCTGCCCAAAAGAAAGCACCGAAAAAAGCAATCCTAAATAGTAAATTTTCCTCATATCTATTTTATTTTGAGTTGCAAAGATATAAAAAAAGCCATCCGTAAATGAATGGCTTTTAATATAGTAAATAAAGAAACTTATTCTTTTACAATTTTAATTGTTTTAACCATGTTGTCAATCGTAGTAACCTTAACTAGATAAGTACCACTTGACAAACCGGATAAGTCTAATTGTGATTGAGCAGCGTGAAGCTCTTTGGCCATTACTGTTTGCCCTAATAAATTGTGAACGGATACACTTGAAATCTCTTTTGAGTAAGATAAATTAAAAATGTCTTTCACAGGATTAGGATACGCAGAAAAACCGCTCATATCGAATGTAGGATTGCTTAACGAAGCATCATAAGCAGAGATCGTAAACTGGCTTGTTGCGGCAGATGGCAGAACAGTCGTGTCATATTTCCAAAGACCTATGTACAATGTTTCGCCAGGAGTTCTTCCCGTTAAAGACAAGATAGACATTAGGTTATTTGGTCCTGTAGGTCCGCTATCATCATCACAACCTATCTGTGTCAATGTTCCGCAAGCTCCTGTAAAGGCAGCTAAAACCGAATCCGTCATAGTATTTGATGCCCCAACCTGAGATTCAATTGTTATAGTCCCTGATGCAGGAACCACTACGGTATACCAAACATCTGCATTAAAACTCGCCTGGCAGCTAGGTGTTATCCCGGCCGTTTTTGTCGCTCCCATAATAGAACCAGCCACATCCTGGTCTCCAAAAGCACCTCCTGGAGTTAAAGCAATCGCACCGGCGCAAGTATCATTTGCAGGAGGTGTCAAAGTTGCCAAAGTATAAATATTCGTACCTGTAGTTACATTAAAATAATAGTCGTAAGGACCTGCACCGCAACGTAAATATTCATATACTTTTACATAATAAGTAGAAGAAGGATTCAATGCCGTAACTGTTGCAGTTGTTCCTGTTCCGTCATAAATAAGTTGTTGTCCCGTACCGGCATATACTGTATTGGCAACCAAAGCCGCCGCATTTCCGTTAACAGGATCTGTAAACGTAGCTGAATCGCTTATATAAACAGCTCTTCTGCTTCCATTTCCTACAGTCCAGTTCAAAGCAGAAGAATCAGAATAAGGAGTACCTGTCAAAGCAGTTGCCTGTGTTGCTGGATTCCCCGGAGGAGATACCGCTACTGAAGCAGTTTGTGAAGATGCTGCAGAATTAGTACAAGTAACCTTCAATCTGTAATAAATTGTCGTTCCAGCGAAAGCCGGAGGAGTATACGTTGATGTAGTGGCTCCGCTACCGCCAACAGCATTCGCCCAGGCATCAGCACCACCGTTATCGTCAGATTCTTCCCATTGGAATGTCAGTCCGGTAACTCCAGAGCTAAATCCTGTAGCTACAAGATTTGCAGGGGTAGATCCCGAACAAAGGTTTTGCAACGCCGGGCTAACAGTTCCTGCCGTTGGAGTTCCGGTACATGGAATAGGTGCAGTATCTACTACGATATCGTCTAAATAAAGTTCCCATTGGTCTGTTGTAGTAGAGTGGAATGCCACATATACGGTTTGACCCACATAAGGAGTCAGGTTGTACGTAACCTGTTGCCAGGCTGTCGTAGGAGTTACCGTAGCCGCCAGAACAGTTGTAAAATCTGTTGTAGCCGTTCCTGTATTGGATAACAAAACACTAAACACTTCAGGAAAAGTATTGGAACGGTGTTTGTACCATAATGATATCTGATCACTGGTTCCCGCCGTAACGGTAAATTGCTGTGTAACCAAATAATCGTCATGTGCCGCGGCCGAGTAAACCAATTTCGCAACATTGGTCCCCGTGTGTGCTGCCCCTGTGCCCGGTGTTGTTGCTGTAAATGTATTGGCGTCTCCACCGTTGATTACCGTCCAGGTCCCCGGAATACCAGTTTCAAACCCTTGTGAAAATTGTGCGTTCATAATACCAGACACAAGCAATGTGAAAAGCATCATCAATCTAAATGTAATTTTTTTCATAGTTTTATTTGTTTTATAAGTTTAGATTAAAGTTAAGTAAAAACAAATTAAATATTGAATAAAAATCACAATTATTATTGAAAATAATAATCAATTAACAAAAAAACCCATGAAATACGATTCCATGGGTTTTCAATTTTAGTAAAAATGTATTATTCTTTTACAATCTTGATTGTTTTAACCAAATTATCAACAGTTACTTTAACCAAATAAGTTCCTGATGCTAAATTTGACATATCAATTTTGGATTGTGTCCCGATATTATTTTTGGATATTACAGTCTGACCTAATAAATTATGCACGGATACGTTTGAAATACCTTTAGTATAAGAAAGGTTCAACACGTCTTTTACAGGATTTGGATATACCATGAAACCTGTCGTATCAAATGATTCATTATTCAATGCCGTATCTGTTAATTTTAATGTGAATGTTCCTTGCTCGGCAGCGTTGCTCCAAACCTGAACATAATAGGTATTGCCCACAGTAAGACCTGTTAACGCTTCTGTAGTTGGAGCTGTTAAATTGGAATTACAAGTACCGCCTACTTCTGTCAATCCTGCACAAGTACCGGAGTAAACAGCAAAATTTGAAGAAGTCATCGTACCATTGGTAATCAAACAATTTACAGCACCTGAAGACGGCGCAACAAATGAGAACCAAACATCCTGGATGCTACCAAATGTATCACATGATGGCTGAACAGGGTTGATTGTCCCGTATGAATTATCTGAAAGCGTATCAGTACCGTCAACATTTACAGCCAAAGCCGTTGCGCATGTTTGATTTGGTACCGCCGGAGGATTGATTACCGCACAAGTAACATCCATATTATAAGCACCGTAAGAACCTGTATTAAATCCTTCAATGGCTATATAGTAAGTAGTTGTCCCGTTAGAATTAAAGCTCACTCTAGAACGTGTGTTTAAAGGACTGGCTCCACAAGTGGCATCATCATCATTTCCGGCAATAAGTGTCAGGTTTCCTGAAGTCCCGGTGTAAACCAAAACAGAAGAGTCGTACGCAGATCCGCAAAGATTAAGGGTTACCGTTTGTGGCGCTCCTGTACCTGTAAAAGAATACCAAACGTTACGGGCATCCATATCAGCTCCAAAACCATCCGGCGCGTTGTCTTCATCTAAAGAAGCGTTTGTAGTATCTCCTGTATAGATATTACCGCACGCAATAGCACTCGCACTTGCAAAATTGTCATTTGCAGGAGGAGTTGCTGTAGCAACAGTTAAAGCATTTGTTCCAGTGGAAACATTATAGTAAAAATCATAAGGACCGCTACCACATCTTAAGTATTCATATACTTTTACATAATAAGTAGTCCCAGGTGTTAATCCTGTTACAGTAACACTGGTTCCCGTACCATCGTAAACGATTTGCTGTCCTGAACCTGTGTAAGCTGCCGCTGCAGTCAATGCCGGGCCGTTCCCATTTACCGGATCTGTAACAGCCGAATTACTAAAATAAACAACTCTTCTTCCACCGTTACCGGCTACCCAGCTAAGCGGGATTGTTGTAAGGGTTGCTGTTCCCGATGCCAAAGTAGTTGCCTGGACAGCAGGGTTCGAAGGATTAACAATAGTACAAACCGAAGAATATCCGATTAATCCTGAATTGGAACAGGTAATTTTCAGCCTGTATTGTTTAGGCGTACCATTGTAAGCCGGAGGTGTGTAAATGGCAGTTGTCGCACCAGAACCACCAACAGCGTTTACCGGCGTTACAAAATTATCCGTAGATTCTTCCCATTGGAAATTCAATCCTGAAACTCCTGTTGAAAACCCGGAAGCTACTATATTTCCTGGCAAAGATCCGTTACACAACGCTAAATTAGCCGGTGCAACTGTTCCTGCTGACGGTGTACCTGTACAAGGAACCGGAGACGAAAAGGTATAGGTAGTTCCTGCAGGAATTGCCGCTGTATTTCCCGTAACAAAAGTAGAAGTTGTGTTAGTATTAGAAGCAACAGTTACCGTATTGAAAACTGCTGTAGCAGTACATAACCCTATGGAAGCTCCTGCATTTGCAGTATTGACAACCATACCACTACCATAAACAAAAGTTATCGTATTTGTAGTTTCTTCTAAAACACATTGAAATTTCGCATTTGCAGCTGTTGCAGTCCCTCTGGGAACCGTCACAAACCACTCAATGATTAATTTCTGATTTGGAGCTGTACCGGTCAATATAGAATGGACTTTACCACCTCCCGCTGCAGACCCTGTTGCTAAATCATCCCAATAAGGCATGATAACCGGGGCATTTGTATTGGCATTAGCCGCTGAATTTGTATAATTTGCTGTACCCGAAGCTACAGCCGCTACTGATCCTAATCTGATAAGACCATTGGCACTTACTGAAAACTGGGTATAATCAGTACCTCCATAATTAAATGTAAACCCTATGTTGGTAACAGCTGAAACAGTATCATCCGATCCTGATGCTACCAATTGCGTTGATCCGGCCATTGGATCCAAAACTCCTGAAGTTCCTGCAGCAAAACTATAAGTCGCTACAGATTGTGCATAACTTCCCGTGACAATGACCGTCAGGAAAGCAATCAATAATGTAATTTTTTTCATTTAAATAATTTGTTAGTTTTAACCAGCCAAACTACAAATTATAAAACCGATTGTTTTTTATTTTTAAAAAAGCTCGACGAAATGCATAAAAAAACCACGAAATGCATCGTGGTTGTTTAAATTTCTTACATTTTATATTTTTTCTTAACTAATACTTGGCACATTTACCATCTCGTTTGTATCGGCATTGTAATCAACCCCTTCAAACCCGAAACCGAATAAGTTTAAGAAATCTTGTTTGTATCCTGGCAAATCACCTATTTCAGAAAGGTTTTCGGTAGTGGCATCCTGCCAAAGTTTGGCAATTTTATCCTGTATGTCAGTGCGCATTTCCCAGTCATCAATCCTGATTCTTCCCTTGTCATCCGTAGGAACTTCGCTTCCGTTAAACAACCTTTGCGAATATAATCTTTGCATTTGTTCGATACATCCTTCATGGATACCTTCTGCCTTCATTGTTTTATATAAAAGCGAAATATACAGTGGAATCACCGGAATGGCGGAACTTGCCTGTGTTACCAATGCTTTGTTTACTGACACATATGCTTTTCCGTTAATCGATGCTAAGCTATCCGTAATAGAAAAGGCTGTCGCCTCAAGATGGTCTTTGGCACGGCCGATGGTCCCTTTTCTGTATACCGGCTCGGTTACTTCAGGCCCGATATAAGAGTACGCTACTGTCGTAGCCCCGTTTGCAAGTACACCTGCATTTTTCAAAGCATCCATCCACATGGTCCAGTCTTCTCCACCCATAACCACTACGGTATTATCGATATCTTCCTGGTTTGCAGGCTCAATGCTTATCTGTGAAACAACTCCGGTATGGAAATCAACGGTTTTATTGGTAAAGGTACCTCCGATAGGTTTTAGGGACGAACGATGCAAAACGCCAGTTACCGGATGCATACGTACCGGGGAAGCCAAACTGTAAATAACCAGGTCAACCTGCCCTAAATCGGCTTTGATCATATCGATGGTTTGCTGTTTTACTTCGTTTGAAAAAGCATCTCCATTGATGCTCTTGGCATACAATCCGGCTTTTTTTGCTTCATTTTCAAAAGCAGCAGAATTATACCAGCCCGGAGAAGCGGTTTTCCCTTCTACCGGCGGTTTTTCGAAAAAGACACCAATAGTGGCGGCATCAGAACCAAAAGCGCTTGTAATCCTTGAAGCCAATCCGAAACCGGTTGACGCCCCAATTACCAAAACTTTCTTTGCTCCATCAATTTTTCCTTTTGATTTTACATATTCAATTTGATTTTTTACGTTTTGCTCACACCCTTTTGGATGTGCTGTCAAACAGATAAATCCTCGCATTCTTGGTTCTATAATCATAATAGTATTATTTTGTCGTTATCGTTTTTGTAAGAACAAATTTAATTTAAAAAAATTAGTTCAACAAAGCTTTTGCATGATTAAGCGCCGAATCAGAAATATCTTTGCCCGAAAGCATTTCCGCTATTTCCACAACGCGCTCATTTTGAGATAGTAATTTTAATTCTGAAACGGTAGTTTCTCCTTGTATCGATTTGAAAACCTTATAATGCTGATGGCCTTTAGCGGCAATCTGCGGCAGGTGCGTTATGGCAAAAACCTGCATCTGGCCGCTCATCTGTTTCATGATATCACCCATTTTATGGGCAATTTCCCCTGAAACACCGGTATCGATTTCATCAAAAATAATAGTTGGCAGTTTCGAATAATTTGCCAAAACAGCTTTGACAGCCAACATAATCCGTGACATTTCCCCACCGGAAGCCACTTTTTTAAGCAATCCGAAATCGGTCCCTTTATTGGCCGAAAACAACAATTGGATTTCATCCTTGCCTGTTGGCGTATAATTTTCCAAAGGCTTGATTTCAAATTGGAAACGCGCATTCGGCATGCCCAGTTGGGATAAAATCTCCGTGATTTTACCTATAAGTACCGGAACCGCCTTGTTCCTGTTTTGTGTTATTTCAGCCGCAATTGCATCTAATTTCCCTGTGTTTTCTGAAATTTGGCCTTCCAGTCTTTGGATATGGCTTTCCAGGTCACCGGCCAATACCAGCTTGCCATCGAGGTCATTTTGAATCTCCAGCAACTCTTCAACAGAATCGACCTGGTGCTTTTTCTGAAGGGAATAAATAACCTGCAGTTTCTGATTGACCAATTCTAATTTTTCAGGGTCGTTAACCAATTTTTCGGCTTGCTGCTGAAGCTCATTCGAAATATCGTCAAACTCTATCAGGACACTTGACACCCTTTCAAACAATCCGTTGAAATCAGGCGATATATTTGCTATTTTCTGAAGGGACGCTTTTACTTCTTTCAGGTTTTGGATAATTCCCATTTGCTCTTCATTGGAAATTGCCAGTGATTTGTCTAGGTTTTCCTTGATGAATTCGACATTGTTCAGCTTTTCAAAAACACTTTCCAATTCGGATTGCTCACCCGGTTTCAAATGCGCCGAAAGTAATTCTTCCAGCAAAAAAGAATTGTAATCCTGCTCTTTGGCCAGGCTTTCCTTTTCTGCCAGCAGTTTTTTCAATTCGCTTTTGGCGGATTTATAATGGGACAATTGTAACTCGTAGGCATCCAGGTTATCCTGGTGACCGGCCACAGCATCAAGGATCCGGATTTGGTATTCTTCATTGGACAATTCCTGCGTTTGGTGCTGCGAATGAATGTCTAACAAAAAATCACTTAAATCCTGTAATTCCGTAAGGTTTACCGGGCTATCATTTACAAAAGCCCTGGATTTCCCCGAAGGCAGGATTTCCCTCCTAATGATCGTTGTATCTTCATAATCGAGGTCATTATCCTCAAAAAAAGCCTGTAAATTATATTTATTTATCTGAAAATGTGCTTCGATGACACATTTCTGTTCTTTATCTTTTAGCGAAGTCAAATCGGCGCGTTTTCCCAGCACCAATCCCAGGGCACCAAGCAAAATGGATTTTCCGGCTCCGGTTTCCCCGGTAATAATAGACAATTGGTCGGAAAAATTCATTTCCAACTGCTCGATCAAAGCGAAATTTTTTATAGATAATGAAATAAGCATAATGAGAATTTAATAACTAATCCGTCCCCACTTGCTTGAATTTGTTGGAGATAATCTGTTCAGGTTGTCAATTACATCTGTAATTTCAACTTTCGGGCCATCGGTAAAAATACTTACGATCTCATCGGCTTTGGCATCAAAAAAAACTCTTGTCAGGTACGCATTGGGCCTTACATTGGAAACTTCCACCAATGTTTTCAAAGCGTTTTTCACACCTTCTTTTCCTTCTTTTTGGCTCTCACTCATCTTGTCCAATGCCTTGAAATGGTATTCGTACATGGCTTTTCTAAAAGGGGCGAATGTTGGCGAAAGCATGTCATTTACCAAATAAAACCTGTTTTGGTTCCCGGCTGAAGTCCAGGCTTTTTCCTGTGTTTGCTGTGCCATATTAACAATATTCTGAGCGCTTTCAAGGGATTTTGAACCGCCTTCAAGCGAAAAAGTATCCGCATCGACGGCTACAATCATGTTTGCATAAAACGCCACGATGGAAAGCAAATTGGAATCGAAAGAGTTAGGATTGAACGTTAAATTCTGGAATTCTGTATACGTGAAATTAACTTCTTTGTCGTTTATATTTAAAATCGGTGTAGCATACGTGGAATTGAATACCGGCCTGTTTGCCTGCACCTGCAGCGATCCTGTAAACTGGTCGGCGCTGTAAGAGGTAATGTTGAAAAAAAAGGAACATTCTATTTTCTCAACACCGCTATAGGTTTGCTGCGACCATTTGGTATTGTTGATAAATTCGGTCAGCGCTTTTTGAAGTGTCTTGAATATTTGCTGGTTAGTGGCTGCCACCTGGTCGGTATTGAATGCTACGGAACAATTAAGCTCCTGGGCTTGTGCAAACCCAAAAAACAACAGAAAACAACCAACTACTATTTTACGCATAATGAGAAATAATTTTATTTACAATATCTATCGCAACTTCTTCTTTAGATTTCAGTTCCTGGGGTTCGATTTTGAAATCCTTATCGATAAAGGTAACCTTATTTGTCGGTTTTCCAAAACCTGCCCCTGTATCATTTAAAGAATTAAGAACAATCAAATCTAGGTTTTTTTTCTGGATTTTCAACTTGGCATGCTCAATTTCATTTTCGGTTTCAAGCGCAAAACCAATTAAAAACTGATTTTTTTTGATCTGGCCCAATGATGCCAGGATGTCTTTTGTCTTTTCCAGTTCAATAGAAAACGTAGTGTCGTTCTTTTTTATTTTCTGCGAAGCCACATTTTTAGGTTTGTAATCCGCTACGGCTGCGGCAGCAATGGCCACATCGACATCATTGAAATAAAGATGGCAGGCAGTATACATTTCTTCGGCAGAAGTCACTTTCACCAAATGTATCGAAGGATTTTTGGTCTGCAGATGTGTCGGTCCCGATACCAAAACGACTTCCGCTCCCAAATTGGCGGCGGCGGCGGCGATATCAAAACCCATTTTCCCTGAAGAATGGTTCCCTATGAACCGCACAGGATCGATAGCTTCAAAAGTAGGCCCGGCCGTAACCAGGACCTTTTTGCCTTTGAGCGGCAATTTGCTTTCAATATCCTTTTCAAGGAAAGCGATGATATTCTCGGGTTCAGCCATTCGGCCTTCTCCGGAAAGCCCACTAGCCAGTTCGCCTTTTTCGGCCGGGATAATGGTATTCCCGAATTTCCGGAAAGCTTCAAAGCTAGCTGTTGTAGAAGGATGTTTGTACATATCCAGGTCCATTGCCGGAGCGATATAAACCGGGCATTTTGCCGATAAATAAATAGCTATCAGCAAATTATCGCAATTCCCATTAACCATTTTGGACATGGTATTGGCTGTGGCCGGCGCAATAACGATGTAATCGGCCCAAAGAGCCAAATCTACATGGTTGTTCCATACGGCATTTGCATCCTCCTCATTAAAAAAACTGGAATGGACAGGATTTTTGGATAGTGTGGAAAGTGTTAACGGCGTTACAAAATCCTTAGAAGCAGGAGTCATTATCACTTGGACATGTGCTCCTGCTTTTATAAAAAGTCTAACCAATGACGCAGATTTATAAGCGGCAATTCCACCAGAAACGCCCAGTATTATCTTCTTACCGCTTAAAACAGACATCGGTTGTTTTATTTTGTAGATTTATAGTAGATTTTATTCTCTAACCATTCCTGAACTGCCAACGCATGCGGTTTTGGCAATTTTTCATAAAATTTTGAAACTTCGATTTGCTCTTTATTTTCAAAAACTTCTTCTAAACTATCATTGTAAGTAGCAAACTCCTCCAATTTTTCAATTAACTCTTTTTTAATTTCAGAGTTGATCTGATTGGCTCTCCTTGCTATTATGGTAATCGCTTCATAAACATTTCCCGTAGGTTCTTCAATAACATTTTTGTTGTATGTTATCGTGTTTACGGGAGCTGTAGTCTTTTTTAAATCCATGACTTTTACTTTATTTAGAAAATTGTTGTAAATCTTTATCAATCCTGGCCAACATATCGTCAGCTATTTTTTTGTATTCCGTATTGGCATTGAATTTCATCAAAGAGGCATACGCCAATTTAGCGGCATTCAGCCTTTCTTCCATTTTAGCCGGGACACTGTTGATGGCCAAGTTATAGCAAGAATCCAATTTGTAATATAAGGCTTTTTCCTTAAATGGTGTTCCAGGATAATCTGAAATGAAATTATCCAATGCCTTGATCGCGGTTTTATAATCCGAAATGGTATTGTACTGTTTTGCGATCTCGAAGGCTTTCTTCTCCAGTTTCTCCCGTAGGTTTTTTACCAATTCGTTCGCTTCAGGCATGTAAGAAGAGTTCGGGTAATTGTTGATAAAAGCCTGCAATTTTGTGATGGCTTTATCTGTATCCGCCTGATCCAAAGAATATACCGGAGATAATTGGGCGTAAGATTTCGCAGATAAAAAAGCCGCTTCTTCCGCCTTTTCGCTTTTTGGATAAAGCGCTGCAAAACTTTCAAACTGATACCCTGACAAATAATACTGTTTTGTCTTATAATACGACTGCGCGAACATATAAAACATTTTTTCCGCCTGAGGTTTTCCTCTGTAGGCAGGGGCAATCTGTTCGAACAAACGGATCGCTTTTTCGTATTTTCCGGCTTCGTATTTTTTTGTCGCTACGTCAAACTTTACACCTACATCTTCAGACTTAATTGCTCTTTGGTATTCGTTACAAGACGAAAATAACACCGTAAGCAGGAACACATATATTATTTTATTCATATTTTTTCTATAAAACAGTCGAATTTGTCAGCCTTTAGGTTTCCACAAAACGAACCGCAAATTTAATTAATTATTCTTATATACAAAACTTTATTTTTCACTGTTATTTAGACAGTTGTTTTGTAAACGAATCAAGTCTTCCGGCCAGGTTCGCATCTACATTTACCAGCGGCAAACGAACAGTATTTTCAGATAGTCCCAACGATTTGAAAATTTCTTTCACTCCGCCAGGGTTTCCTTGCTCAAAAATCATATCGATGCTGTCCATCAATTTATAGTGCAGCGCATACGCCTCGTCCACTTTTCGCTGAAGCCCCAAGCGGATCATTTCTGAAAATTCTTTCGGATAGCCTTCCCCAATTACAGAGATAACACCGGATCCGCCGGCCAAAACCATTGGAAGCGCCACCATATCATCCCCGGAAATTACCAGGAAGTCTTTCGGTTTGTGCTGGATTAACTTCATTGCCTGGACAATATCGCCGGCAGCTTCCTTGATCCCGATAATATTCTTAAACTCTTTTGCCAGCCTTAAAACTGTTTCCGGCAGCATATTGCTTGCAGTCCTTCCCGGTACATTATATAGGATTACTGGAATAGGCGATGTTTCGGCAATCATTTTAAAATGCTGGTAAATCCCTTCCTGTGTTGGCTTGTTGTAATAAGGCGACACGGAAAGTATGGCCTGGAACCTCGACAAATCCTTGTTTTCCAATTCCGCAACGACTTTATGCGTGTTGTTCCCGCCAACGCCCAGAACAAGCGGCAATCTTCCGTTATTTGCCTCAACTATGGTAGAAATCACTAATTCCTGCTCTTCCTCGCTTAAGGTCGCCGGTTCGCCTGTTGTCCCTAGAACGACCAGGTATTCAACCCCTCCGTCAATTACGTAATTAACGATTTTCTTTAAAGCGTCGGTATCGACAGAAAAATCTTTTTTAAAAGGGGTCACAAGTGCCACTCCAGTACCAATAAATGCTTGCATGTTTTATATTTTGTTTAAAATTTTTAAATACCTGAACAACTCGTGCACGAAAACCTTGTAATTTTCGGCATTTGTATTGATCATCAAATGATTGAGCCTTTTGTCTACTGTGGAAAAACCGGCCTTAAACAAGGCTTTTGAATGATGTGTTATAAGCAATAACGGTGCTTTTTCCGTATCATAATAGCTAATGAGCATGTCAAACGGGGTTTCTATGAATTCCGTAATCGAATCAAGCGTCAAATCTCCTTTCCAACCCATATTCTTATTACTGAACGCAGGATAGGCGAACGTTTCGTTTTTCTTTATTTTATCCTTAAAAACAATCATTTTGATATCGTCTTTTCGGATTCCGTTGGCGGCAATTTCCTCTATAAGTTGCTCTTTATCCATAAAATAGCTTTCATCCACTAATATTCCTATGGTTTTGATGGGCGATGTAAGAGAACTTGGCGTAACATTATGCAGATTACTTTTTAATATTTTTTTTACGGATAATTCTTTTATATACTTTATAAACATAGTACTTTTGCATATTAATCTTGAAAACAAAATTAATCAATTAAGATTCAATTGCCATGGTAAATGTAAAAAAGAGTGTAACAGTTTTAAAGCATTTTGTTTTAATTTTAACGTTACTTGTTTCCGGAAATTATTGTGCTGCACAATTAGTGGTTACAAAAATTGAAGGGAAGCAAATCAATATCAATGAAAAAGCGGCTACTGTTCAAAAATACGACGATTTTATTGCCCCATACCGTACCCGGATCGATGCTGACCTGGACAATGTACTGGCAACTTGCCCTGAAACTTTAGACAAAAGCACCGGCCAGTGGCAAACCCCGATCGGAGATCTTTTAGCCAATGTCACTTTAGCCAAAACCACTCCGGTTTTCAGAAAAAGAGAAGGAAAAGAAATCGATATCTGCATTTTGAACCATGGTGGGATCCGTGCCATTCTTCCTAAAGGAAATGTTACCACAAGGACCGCTTTTGAAATCATGCCTTTCGAAAACACGACCGTTGTCGTTGCCCTTAAGGGAGAAAAAATCGTGGAGCTTACCAATTATTTTGTGAAAGAGAAAAAACCGCATCCTTTGGCAGGCATCACTTTTACCATTACCGCCGCCAATGAAGTCAAAGACATCAGGGTCAAAAACCAGCCGTTAATCCTGGATAAGACTTATTATGTTGTTACCTCCGATTATTTATCCAACGGTGGCGACAATATGACCTTTTTCAAAGATTCGATAAAAGTATATGACCTGGAATACAAACTCAGAAACGTATTAATCGATTATTTCAAAGATGTTGACACCATCCCGGTAGTTCAGGAAGTTAAAGTAACCCAAGAAAAATAAGAACCATGAAAAGAAGATACTTTATACAAAAAACGGCAGCCAGCTCCACCTTATTAACTCTTGGGGGATTATCTTTAAGCAGTTTTACCACTGAAGAAGTACGAAAAGTGACCATTCTGCATACGAATGACGTCCATAGCCATATTGACCCTTTTCCTGCAACCGATCCGAAAAACCCTAATCAGGGAGGTGTTGCACGCCGTGCCGCCATTATTGAGCAGATCCGTAAAGAAGAAGCCAATGTCCTGCTTTTGGATGCCGGTGATATTTTTCAGGGAACGCCTTATTTCAATTACTATGGTGGCGAATTGGAAATGAAACTGATGAGCATGATGAAGTATGACCTGGCCACTATCGGGAACCACGATTTCGACAATGGTGTTGAAGGTTTGCTGGCACAGATGCCACACGCCAATTTTGAGTTCGTCAATGCGAATTATAACTTTATGAATACGGTGCTGTACACGCATGTGGAGCCTTATAAAATTTTCAACAAAGGCGGCATCAAAATAGGTGTTTTCGGGTTGGGAATTGAACTTCAAGGACTTGTGGACAAAAAATTATACCGGGAGACCAAATACAATGACCCGATCGAGATTGCGCAAGACATGTCCCGCATCTTGAAAGAGGAGAAAAAATGTGATATTGTCATTTGTTTGTCACACTTGGGTTTCAATTATAAAAATGATCCTGACAAAGTTTCGGATATCAATGTAGCCCGAAAAACAAAAAATATCGATTTGATTATCGGTGGCCACACACATACCTTTCTGGACAAGCCGGTTATTGAGAAAAACATCGATGGCAATGAAGTGTTGGTAAACCAGGTAGGTTGTTACGGTATAAACATGGGCCGAATCGATTTTTACCTTGACAGCAAAAACAACGTGACTTCAGGCGGGAAAAAAATCATCATTTAACCCCTTCTTCGGAAAGAATCATAAATTTATACAAGGCATATTGCCCGAAAATATACAAAACCATAGCCATTGGCTGGAAGATGTATACGGAAATGTAATAAATTTTGAGGATCAGTATGATCTGTATGATAGAGAACAGCAAACTGCTCAAGAAAAGCCAAAAGTTTGTCCTGCTGTCATCGATCATATAATTCGCTACTGAAAATCCGCCTAAAAAGCTCATAATCAGAACCTGTATGATGTAAATGAATAATGCATTCCCCAATTCATCCATGGTCAGGCATCCGATATACGAAAAAACGGTCAGGAAGGGAATGCTTCCCAAAAAAACAGGCAGGTAATTCCCTATTCCTATCATCCTAACAACCAGGTAAATAACCAAAATCCTGTACAGCAGGTAAAAAAAGGCACCCGCCATAATCGAGTTGAAGTCTGTCCGGACAAAAAAGATATTAGCCAAAAAGGCAAAAAATAGGGCTACTAGGAAATAGTAGCTCTTTTGTTTTGATTTTTTCCAGTAAATGGCCGCCAATGTTGGGATAATCAGCGGTTTTAATAAATAAACGAATGTTTTGTTTACAAATAATTCGGCAATCACCTCTGCTAACCCTATTGTGAAAAATAATATGAGCAGAATCTTGACATCATCCATTCTTTTATCGGGTTTATTATTTTCCATTGTTTTGGTTTTAATGTGAAACAGGTTGGCTTGTAAAGTACTTTACCATATAAAAATAAGAGGCGAATTGCGCTGTAACATTAAGCAGGATAAAAATATCCATCTGCAGGTAAAAGTTATAAATGGCAAAAAAAACATCCGAGACCACGAAGCAAATACCCATGATTAACGCATAAAATGTCCGGATATTATGGGTATTTATATGATTGAACCCAATAATAGCCGATAAAAAACTCAAAACGGCTCCATAAAAAACAAAGAGATTGAATCGTTGCGCATCCAAACCCGTCATTAAATTGAGGACAACCGCCAAAACCCCGAAACATCCTAAAAAAACAAGTATAAAATAAAAGACCTTTCGCCCGATCGCCCTTTCATCTTCCATATCCTTGATTACAAAGTAACTGAAAATCAAATACATGACAATATTGAAAAATGCAATTGGGATATCTCCTTCCGGCATTTGGAACACCACAATCATATCGGCAATAAAACTACTCAATACCGCTATGAAAAAAAGCCAGTTAACCCGGGCCTTTTTGATTTGCAGGTAATGAAAGAAAATCGCCGGGGCAATTACCGGTTTTGCCAGCAGGACTAAAAATTCGCTCCCAAATACTATACCGGCCACTGCAAAAACAGATGCAAGGAAATACAATACAAGTGCCGGGGAATTAATTTTCATTCAATAAATTTACAAAATCATCTTCATTTATAATCGGGATATTCAACTGGTTCGCTTTTTCTAATTTGGCAGGGCCCATATTATCTCCGGCAACAACATAGTGAGTTTTGGCCGAAATGGAGCTTCCTACTTTTCCTCCGTTATCTTCAATGGCTTTCTTAAGGTCATCTCTTGAAAATTTTGAAAAAACACCTGAAACAACAAATATTTTACCCGAAAGCTTATTCGAAACCGAAGTATCGCTTGATGCTGAAACTTCCATTTGGATTTGAAAAGCCTTTAATCGTTCAATAATAATCCTATTTTCTTGATTTTCAAAAAATTCGACAACACTTTGTGCAATTTTTTCGCCAATTTCATCAACCAGGACCAAATCAGTCACAGACGCATTGGCAATCGCATCGATTGATTTGTAGTGTTTTGCCAGTTTTTTGGCCACTGTTTCCCCAACATAGCGGATCCCTAAGGCAAACAGCACGCGTTCGAAGGGTATTTCTGAAGATTTTTCGATTCCGTTAATTAAGTTATCTGCAGATTTTTCCGCCATCCGTTCCAACGGGATGATCTGTTCTTTCTTCAATTCGTACAAATCGGCATAATTTTTAACCAACCCGTTATTAAAGAGCAAAGCCACCGTTTCTCCTCCCAAACCTTCAATATCCATGGCTTTTCGGGAAATATAATGCTGGATCCTACCGATAATCTGGGGTGGGCATCCGTAAAAATTAGGGCAATAATGATTTGCTTCACCGGCTTTTCTTTCCAGTTCTGCCTGGCATTCAGGGCAATGGGTTATGTAAACCGTAGGTTGTGAATCGTTTGGCCTTTTTTCAAAATCCACCCCGATGATTTTAGGGATGATTTCCCCTCCTTTTTCGACAAAAACTTCATCACCTATCCGTATATCCAGTTTTTCTATCTGGTCCGCGTTGTGCAAAGAAGCCCTTTTTACTACCGTTCCCGCCAATTGCACCGGTTTGAGGTTAGCCACCGGCGTAATGGAACCGGTTCTTCCTACCTGATAGGAAATCGAATTCAATTTTGTAGAAACCTGCTCTGCCTTGAACTTATACGCTATTGCCCAGCGTGGGGATTTGGCCGTATAGCCCAATTCGTCCTGCATGTGCAGATCGTTTACCTTTACCACTACCCCATCGGTTTCATAAGGCAAATCATGCCGATGAGTGTCCCAATGTGCAATAAAATCCAGGACTTCTTCCATGTTTTTGGCCAAATGGCTTTGTTTTGGCACTTTAAAACCCCAATTCCTTGCCTTTTCCAAACCTTCAAATTGTGTTTTAAAAGGCAAATCAGGCCCGATGAGCGTATACAACAAGCAATCCAGGGGGCGCTTGGCTACTTCGGCGCTATCCTGCAGTTTTAGGCTGCCAGAAGCCGTATTCCTTGGGTTGGCATACGGTGTTTCGCCAATTTCGATCAGGTCCTGGTTCATTTTTTCGAAACCGGCCAAGGGCAAAATGATTTCACCACGAATATCGAATTTGTCCGGGAAATCCCCTTTGAGCCGGATGGGAACCGCTTTTATCGTTTTAATATTATTGGTTACGTCATCACCCTGAAAACCATCGCCTCGGGTCACAGCTCGTTTCAGCTGTCCTTTTTCGTAGGAAATGCTGATGGAAGCACCATCATATTTCAATTCGCAGGTATATTCCAAAGGAACATCTCCCAAGACTTTCTGCGCCCTTTTTTCCCAATCCAGCAAATCTTCCCGGGAATACGAATTATCAAGGGAATACATCCTGTACTCATGGAAAACGGTATTGAAATTTTTAGTAATGGAACCGCCAACACGCTGTGTAGGGGAATTTTCGTCAAAATATTCCGGGTGTTTGCTTTCCAAATCCTGAAGTTCAGCCAGTTTTATATCAAATTCATAATCGGAAATCGTGGGATTGTCCAATACATAATAATTGTGGTTATGTTGGTTTAGTTCTTCCCGTAAGGCTTGGATTTTTTGTAGTATTTCCATAAAAATAAAAATTGGCTATTCTAGATTTTGAGTACTAAAATAACCAATTTAATTGAATTTTATATCCTAAATTATCGTTGAATCACCCCATTTATCTGAATATACAACTGTCCGTCGCTTAAAATGGAACCTTGCGTGATCAAATCGAAAATAGCCGTGTTCCGCTCCTCTTCATATTCCTTTTTACCCAAATGTATTTCCACATTGTCCGTAAACATATTATCGCTTAACCATTGCAGCCCTTCAACCGTCATCAGGTCAATTTCGGCAAGCAGGGATTTCAGCACGATGGATTGTATCATTTTCTCCTGAGTATGAAACAGGAAAATATGGTTTTTGGAGAAATGCTCTAAAAACTGGGTGTTATTCAAAACGCCTTCCCATATCAAATCTGAAAAAACATCAAGTTCCTGTTCCGCAACCTCAGGCTTGTTGGCCTTGATTTCGTCCCATTCTTTTTTATCGATAGACTGCGTAGCTAAAAAATTAGCAAACTCTTCATTCAAAGATTCGAATTGTTCTTTTGTAAGTCTTTTGTATTTCATATCCAATGAGTTCCCGGGCATTATCCGGAGGAAAAAGCCATCCTGGTTTACTTTAAAAAAAAAGCCCTCTCTTTAGGAGAAGGCCTTTTGTATACTTGTTGAAAATTATGCTTGCTCAGCAACGATTTCGTAAGGTAAGTCTACAATTACATCACGGTGCAAACGAACAGAAGCAGAATATTTTCCAGTTCTTTTCACGATACCTGAAGTGATGAATTTTTTGTCGATAGCCTGACCGTTTTTCTCTAAAACTTCAGCGATATCAGCATTTGTTACAGAACCAAATAGTTTTTCACCACCTGCTTTTGCAGTAATTTTGATATCCAACGCTTTTAAAGCTTCTGCTACCGCTTTTGCATCAGCAACTACTTTAGCTTCTTTGTGCGCTTTTTGTTTTAAGTTTTCAGCTAAAACTTTTTTAGCAGATGGAGTAGCCAAAATAGCAAATCCCTGAGGAATTAAGAAGTTACGACCGTAACCTGGTTTAACAGATACCACATCGTCTTTAAATCCTAAATTTTGAACGTCTTGTTTTAAAATAAGTTCCATGTTGTTGTCCTTTGTATTTTTTAGAAGTTAGCTCCGACGTTAACGAAGCAACAACTGTTATTTAATAAATTATTTTAGTAAATCCGCCACATATGGCATTAAAGCTAAGTGACGAGCTCTTTTTACAGCTACAGACACTTTTCTTTGGTATTTCAAAGATGTACCCGTTAAACGACGAGGTAAGATTTTACCTTGCTCATTTACGAATTTCAATAAGAAATCAGCATCTTTATAATCGATATATTTGATACCTGATTTTTTAAAACGGCAATATTTTTTCGTTTTGTTAGTATCAATGTTCAAAGGCGTTAAATATCTGATATCCCCGTCTTTTTTTCCTGAAGCAGATTGTTGTAATGTTGACATGATGATTACGCTTTAGTTGCTTTTAATTTTGTTCTTCTTCTTTCAGCCCAAGAGATAGCATGTTTGTCTAAACTTACAGTCAAGAAACGCATTACACGCTCGTCACGTCTAAATTCAGTTTCAAAACCAATTAACACTTCACCTGGAACGGTAAATTCAAATAAATGGTAAAAACCACTTTTCTTGTTTTGAATTTCGTAAGCCATTTTTTTCAAGCCCCAATCCTCTTTGGATACCATCGTAGCACCTTTTGAAGTTAAGTAATCTTCAAATTTGCTTACTGTTTCCTTTACCTGTTGTTCAGATAAAACGGGATTCAAGATGAAAACAGTTTCATAATGATTCATAATAATAAATTTTATTTGTTAAAAATATGGGTGCAAAAGTAATCCTTTTATTTGAATACACAAACTCAAATACTAATTAATCGATGAAATTTAATATTTTGGCAAAAAAAATTTGGTACTTAAATAAAAAAAAGTTATTTTTATCACACCAATCTATTAAATTGACGCTTATGAAGTTGAACTGTATCGTTGTTGATGATAGCTCTATCCAAAGAATTTTGGTAACAAAATTAGTAGATGCTCATCCCAACCTATCTTTAGTCGGCGAATTTTCAAATGCCGTTGAGACTAAAAATTGTTTAGCCACGAAACAAGTTGATTTGTTATTTTTAGACATCGAAATGCCTGTAATTAACGGATTTAACCTACTTGACGGACTAAAAGACAAACCCCAAATCATTTTCATCACCGCAAAAGCCGAATATGCCGTAAAAGCTTTTGACTATGATGCCACTGATTACCTGCAAAAACCTATTACAAAAGAGCGTTTTACTGCAGCGATAAAGCGCGCCATGGATATGTACCAGCTTCGCAAAGACAACCTGGAGGAAGAAGGAGAACATATCTTCATTAAAAGCAACCTGAAAAAACTTAAGATTTATACCTCAAAAATAAAATGGATCGAAGCCTATGGCGACTATGTAAAAATCGTTACGGAAGATGACAGTCATTTAGTGCTTTCCACCATGAAGTCATTTGAAAAAGACCTGTCAAAGGAAAAATTCATCCGTGTCCATAAGTCATTCATTATCAATATAGATAAGATTGAGAAGTTTAACAGTAAATTTGCTGAAATCGGCGTTACCAAAATCCCGTTGAGCCGCAACAAAAAAGAAGATTTGGTCAAAGCTCTGGATTCTTAATAAAAATCAACATTCACCGCCACCTTAACGGCCCTGAATTGTGAAACAGCCTCAAAACTATTCAATATCTTTTGGATAGTTTTTTTTGTGCCCGCCAATGACTTTTCCTGCGGGATTTTTATCAGTATGGTCCTGATGAATTCGTTTCGTATGCGGCCTACCGGAGGTTCTTCCGGGCCTAAAACGGGAATGTCGAATTGCTGTTTCAATACCTGGTACAACCATTGGGAACTTTCTTTTAATTTCTCAAAGTCCTTATGCTTCAGCGTTAGCTTAATCAATTTATAATAAGGAGGATAGAAATATATTTTCCGTTCGTACAACTGCTCCTTATACATCGACTGGTAATCATTATTGGTTACCTGCTGGATGGTATTGTGATCCGGGTTATACGTCTGGATAATTACTTTTCCTTTCCTGTCCGAACGTCCTGCCCGACCGGAAACCTGTGTCATCATCTGGTAACTGCGTTCAAAAGCGCGGAAATCCGGAAAATAAAGCATGGAATCAGCATTGAGGATCCCTACTAGGGAAACATTATCAAAGTCCAATCCTTTAGCCAGCATCTGGGTTCCTACCAATATATCTATCTCCCGGTTCTTGAAACTGTCAATTAGTTTCTCGAAAGCATATTTGCCTCGGGTCGTATCCTGGTCCATACGGGCTATTTCTTTTTCCGGAAAAAGTGCTTTGAGTTCCAATTCGATTTGCTCGGTGCCGAAGCCTTTTGACGTAAGGTCGATACTGGAGCAGGCATGGCAACTGTTTGGTTTTGCCATACTATACCCGCAATAATGGCAACGCAGCTGGTTTTTGTATTTATGGTACGTGAGGCTCACATCGCATTGCGCGCATTGGGGAACGTGCCCGCAAGTCATGCATTCGATAACGGGCGAATAACCCCGCCTGTTTTGAAATAAAATAACCTGTTCGCCATTGGACAAGGCTTCGGCGATAGCTTCAATTAAGGACAGGCTAAAGTGGCCGTTCATCTTTTTACGGAAATAACTATCCTTCAGGTCAACAAGTTGGATGTCTGGAAGGACGGCATTCCCAAAACGGCGGTGCAGTTCTACCAACCCATATTTTCCACTGCAAGCATTAAAATAGGTTTCAATACTTGGGGTGGCCGAGCCTAATAAAACCTTCGCTTTATGGAAATTAGCCAGCACAATAGCCGCATCCCGGGCATGGTAGCGCGGTGCAGGATCTGTTTGCTTGAAGGTGGCTTCGTGTTCTTCATCAATAACAATGAAACTCAGGCTCCGGAAAGGCAAAAACAATGCCGAGCGTGCGCCGATCACAATCTGGGCCTTTTCGGAACAGTTCAAGACCTGGTTCCAGACCTCAACGCGTTCGTTATTGTTGTATTTAGAATGGAAGACAGCAACTTTATTACCAAAATATTGTGTCAGCCGTGATACCAGTTGCGTAGTCAGGGCAATTTCAGGCAAAAGGTACAGGATTTGCTTTTCTTGCTTTAGGAAATCTTCAATAAGCCGAATATAGACTTCTGTTTTTCCCGAAGCCGTGACACCGTGCAGCAGGCATACTTCCTTTTGCGTGAAAACCGACTCTATTTCCTGGAAAGCCTGGGTTTGGGATTCATTAAGCCGTACCGCTTCTTTTTCGGAATCAGCAAAAGAAACCCGGTCTTCCTGGATATAATATTCTTCAAATATTTCTTTGTCTATCAAGGCTTTGATAACTGCAGGCGTAGTTCCTGAAAATTCCGAGAGCTTTTTTACCGAGACCGGTTTTCTTTCGGAAGCCTGCAATTGGAAATAAGCCAAAACCACTTCCTTTTGCTTTTGGGCATTTTTAAGGATCAGGAGCAATTCTTCCAGTTTTTCATTGGAATTGAATTCCGGGAACAACCGGATGTAGCGCACCAGTTTGGGTTTATACTCCTCTACCATTTCCTCCTGGAGCGAAATCGCATTCTTTGCCAATAAGGACTGGATTACCTGGAACACATTCTTCTTGCCTAAAATGACAGCTACTTCCTGCATTTTGAGGGAGCTCTGCTGGCTGAGTGCTTCGAGGATCAGGTATTCATCATCCGAAAGCGATGCTTCACCAACTATATAAGACTTGACGGCGGAAATGACTGTTTCGCTCTCCAGCATCAGGGCTGAAGGCAAAGCGCTCCGGAAGACTTCTCCTATGGTACACATATAATAGGAAGCGATCCATTCCCAGTGCCGGAGCTGGATTTCGGTTACAATGGGCTTTTCATCAATGATCTGATGGATTTCCCTTGCTTCGTATAAGGAAGGTTCGTTGTGGTGCAATTGGGCGGCCAGCCCTGTGTAGAATTTACTTTTGCCAAAAGGAACCGCAATCCTCATCCCGGGTTTCAGGTAGTGGAATTCAGCTTCGGAAACCCTGTATGTAAAGGTTTGAGGTAAAGCGATGGGCAAAATGACTTCTACAAAGAACGGCATCAGGAATCCTTATTATTTAACGCGCAACCATGTCTGGGAACGGCCAATTAAGGAAAAACCAACATAACCGCGAACCTCAAGCTTGTCTTTTCCGTTCAACTTGATGATGCATTTGTATAGCGTCCCGGATTCCGGGTCCAATATCTTACCGCCGTTGTATTCGTCGTCGTCTTTAGAAAGTCCTTTGATGATTGTCAGGCCTAAAATAGGTTTGTTCTTATCTTCTCCTGTACATTTTAAACAGGTACTGTTGCGTTTGGCCGGATTGAGGAGTTCTACGATCTTACCATAGATCTTACCATCTTTTTCATAAATCTCAATAATGGATTTAGGTTGTCCGGTAGCATCATCAATGGTTTTCCATTTGCCTAAAACAGTTTGGGCGTTGAGTTGGATGCTTCCCAAAAAAAGCATCAGTAAAACAAGTTTCTTCATAAATTATAGATGAGGGTTTTTAGTAGGATGGTGCTTGAGCCTGTAGATTGAAGCATCAAGTTCGAAACCCAGCAGCAGCACCATACAATTGATCCAAAGATAGAACATAACAATCAATAAAGTTCCTATCGAACCGTACAATTCGTTGTATTTTGAGAACTTCACAACCCAAATACCAAAGAAATAGGAAGATACGATAATCAGGATTGTGGTAAAAACCGTCCCGACGGAAATAAAAGCACGCTTTTTCGTTTGCCGTATCCCGAATTTGAATAGGATGGCCGTGGATAACAGGATCATGATGACCAGGAAAATATACCTGCCGAACTCAATTAGGGAAATCTTGTCCGAAATACGGCTGGAAAGCACATCCTGTATGATTGTCTTTTGGATGAATACTTCAAATACAACGATGGTTGCTACGGTAATAAGCAAGTTGAAGGTAAGCAGCAGCGAAATGAAAAGCGCTACGAAATACTGCCTGAAATAGGCCCTCTTCTCTACGATATGATGGGAGGTTTCAAAGCCGCTCATAACCGCATTTACGCCGTTTGTCATTAAAAAAACGGAAAGGATGACCCCTGTAGACAATAAGCCTGAGTGACTATTGTGCAGGATATCATTGATAATGTTCGCTATGGCATCAAAAGTGGTGGGCGGTACGTTTTCCTGGACAAAACCGAGGAAGTCTTCCTGGAAATTCTCAATAGGGATATATGGGATAAGGTTTAAGATGAACAGTGCAAAAGGGAACAATGCCATAAAGAAACTAAAGGCAATGGCAGCTGCCCTGTAGGCTATGGCACCACGGACTATCCCATCGATATAAAACTCGATCAGGTCGTACAAAGAGACTCCGGCAAGCCTGGGCAACTTGATATTCTGCAGGATAACCACCAGCTGTCGTACCAATGGGATTTTTCTTAGTATATCCTCTATTTCTTTACTCATATTCAGTTTCAGTTTTCAATTTTCAGGTTACGGATTTCAGATGATGGGTTTTAGATTGCAGAGGACAGGTTTGATGGTATCTATTTCTTGAATCTGAAATTCTGAAATTTGTAAGCTGTCATCTGGAGCCTGCCATCTGTAGCCTGTTGCCTAAAATGCTTTCAAACTCAGGTCCATATTGTATACGGAGTGGGTCAAGGCGCCGGAAGAGATGTAGTCAACTCCGCATTGCGCATAATCCCTTATGGTTTTCTCATTGATATTGCCTGAAGATTCCGTAAGGCACCGGGTACCGATCATGGCTACGGCCTTGCGGGTATCCTCGAAATTGAAATTATCGATCAGGATGCGGTAAACGCCTTCGGATTGCAGGATTTCCTCAATCTCGGCAAGGTTCCTGGCTTCTACAATAATCTTTAAATCCAGGTTGTGCGCGGCCAGGTATTGTTTTGTTTTGGCTATAGCCAAAGTGATGCCTCCTGCAAAATCGATATGGTTGTCTTTGAGCATTACCATATCGTACAGGGCAAAACGGTGGTTTTCGCCTCCACCTATCTTTACTGCCCATTTTTCGGCAGCACGGAAGCCGGGAGTTGTTTTGCGGGTATCGAGCACTTTGGTATGGGTGCCTTCAAGCAAATCGACATAATGCCTGGTTTTAGTCGCAATGGCGCTCATGCGCTGCATAGAATTAAGCACAAGGCGCTCTGCCTTAAGGATGGACTGTGAACTGCCCGACACGTGGAATACGACATCTCCGTGACGGACTTTTTCCCCGTCCCGGATGAAGGTTTCCACCTTTAAACCGGGATCAACTTCCTGGAAAACCATAGCGGCAAAGGCCACACCGGCAATGATGCCTTCGTCTTTGACCAAAAGTTTGGCCCTTCCCTGCTCTGTATCCGGGATGCAGGCCAGTGAGCTGTAATCACCGGGACCGATGTCTTCCCGAATGCCATTTTGTATAATAGAACGTAATTCCTCCTGAAATTGTGCTTCTGAAATCATGCTGTTAATTTATAATGCTAAAATAAGATATATTTTGGAATCGGGGCATATTGTTAAAATGATAATGGGAGTATTTTAACATTTTTTAGCGGGAAGCCAGGTCAATTGGGCGATTGAGTAGGATATGCCGCAATGGCACAGAAGGTGTTTTGGGAGTGGGTTGCAGGGATGTTGCACTCTAGCTGCACTCTAACTGCACTCTGACTGCACTCTAAGTGCACTCTAGAGAAATGGGATTTGGGGTGATTTTTACTTTTGTCTTGATGAAAATCAAGCCTGTAAAAACTATCCATAATCTTGTCATGTTGACGAAGGAAACATCTTCGTTATATTTTCTTCTTTTGTCTTGACACAAACCGAAGCATGAGGTTCAGTGAACACCGATGAAAAATAAATTTACAGTGAACTAAAAGAAAAAAAAGGTCAAGTCTTACATTCTCGGCGGTCAGATACGTCTTGCATCCTAAAAGAAATGAACTCGCTTCGCTCAGACAGCATCTCTTTTTACGGATACTTCGACTTTCTGACACTCGCCTGCGAATGCTAGGACGATAAGGAGGACTTGGAAAGATTGTAGATTCCTCCTGAGTTGGAATGACAAACGTTCGGATGAAATATTGCGCATAAAGTAAATCCGTAATCTTGTCATGTTGACGAAGGAAACATCTTCGTCAGATTTTCTTCTTTTGCCTTGACACAAACCGAAGCATGAGGTTCAACCTGATATTCGTTTCATTTGTGGCAAAAATGATTTAAATTATTTTTTTGTCACAAAAGTTGTGGCAATTTTTTCGTGTTGAATTATTTTGCCACAAAAACTGTGGCAAAATTATTTGGGATTGTTTTTTTGCCACAAAAAAATACTAACAGTAGTTTTACTTGAAAAGATTCCGACGAAGGAGGGCACGAGGGTTTACCCGAACAGGCGAAGCAATGACAAAGGTTGCGCAATCTTGTCATTCCGACGCAGGAGGGCACGAGCATAGCGAACTGACGAAGTAAATCTCTGCTTTATGCCTTCTTTACAATATCTTGTTTTCTCTTTGTTCTTTGCTCTTTGCTCTTGTTTCTTTCCTCTTAAAAAACAACTCCTTTTCGTATATTTGAACATCCAACAAAACCCAACCCATGAACCTGATACACATTGAAACTCCCAGGCTGCGGCTCACGGGTATTTCCCATGAGGAGATGGCGTATATCTTTGAGAACTTCCCAAAACCGGAAATCAAAAAGATATTGGGGCATCGTTCTGAAGAGGAATACCAAAAAGAGGAAACCAAGCACAAAAACGGATATTCCAGCTATAACAGGCGCTTTAAGATGTTTTTGCTTGCGGATAAAGAGACTGGCACAATTATCGGGCGCTGCGGGCTCCATAACTGGAATCCGGACCACAGCCGTGCGGAAATAGGGTATATCATGGAAGACGAAGCCTATAAAGGAAAAGGGTTAATGACCGAAGCACTTGGCGCGGTACTGGAATATGGCTTCAATACCCTAAACCTGAACCGGATCGAGGCGCTTGTGGGCAGCAACAATACTCCTTCCCTGAAACTGATGGAGAAATACGGTTTTACAAAGGAAGGTGTTATGAAACAGCATTATTACATTGGTGGCCAATATGAGGATTCTGTCGTGTTTGCGAAGCTTTATGAAGAGTATGCTAAAGAGGATAACGGCATACTGCAATAATAGCTATTTTAGTATTATTTTAATACCGCCGGCGGAGTCTTCTTTTGTATATTTGATCCTATAAAAAACAGGCCAAAGTCATCATGAAACACATTCCCGTACGGCACATGCATTCCGACCAAAAAGAACCTCATCTTCTGGAAAGTTTCAGCATCCGGGATATTGGAACCTTGCTCGGCGGGAAAAATATGGTCCAGGAACTGCACAGGCATGATTATTTTTATGTGCTGGTACTGCAAAAAGGGGCAGGTTTCCATGAAATTGATTTCGTCCCTTATAAAATCTGCGATAATTCTGTTTTTTTCATGCGGCCAGGACATGTCCACCAGCTTTCCCTTGAAGCAGGGAGCCAGGGATTCCTCCTGCAGTTCAAGGCTGATTTTTATTATCCGAATGACAAAACATCGGCCCAATTGCTCAGGAAGGCAAGCCATAAAAACTTCTGCCGTATTGAAGCCGGGATATTCAACAGGCTATCCGGCCAGCTGCAGGCTATTTTTAAAGAATACACAGGCCGCCTGGAAGGATACCAGGAAGTCATCAAAGCGAACCTAAGTATTTTTTTCATCGAGCTTGTGCGTGGCAGGCAATACCAGCAAGGCTCCCCGCAGGAAACCAACAGCTATACTGAAGAACGTTTTGACGAATTTGCAGCACTTTTGGAAACCCATATCGCCACCCACAAACAAGTATCGCAATATGCCGAGATGCTGCACCTTTCGGTCTACCAGCTCAATGCCATTACTAAAAACACTGTGGGCAAAACCTGTTCGGAACTCATTACAGAAGCCATCATCCTTGAGTCCAAAAGATACCTTCTGGCTACTTCAAACCAGGTAAACCAAATAGCCTGGCACCTGGGTTACGAGGATGTTTCTTACTATATCCGCTTCTTCAAAAAACATACCGGGCATTCTCCCGAGGCTTTCAGGCATAATTTCAAATAAGTCCTATTCAATTCCGTTTTTGTCCTATCCTTTGCTTTTGGCCCGGGCGTATTTTTGCCCTATCATTTTAAATTATCCAACACATGAAAATAATTATCGTAGGAGCAACAGGAACCATGGGGAAATATTTGGCCAACGCATGGGAAAAAGAACACGAAGTCATAAGAGTGGGTTCAAGCAGTGGAGATTTCCAGGTAGATACAACTTCTTCGGAATCTATAGAAAAACTATTCAACCAGGTGGGTCCCTTTGATGCTTTAGTATGTACCGCAGGCCCAACACATGTCGGCCCCTGGAAAACAATGACCGGCAAAGAATTCAAAAAAGGCCTTGAAGGGAAGCTGATGGGACAAGTCAATTTAGTGCTCATTGGGCAGCATTACATCAACCCTAAAGGTTCGTTTACACTAATCACGGGCGCTTTGGCACAGGAACCCGTGTTAAACTTCGCCAATGCCTCTGCTGCCAACGGAGCTGTGGAATCCTTTGTACGGGCGGCTGCCATCGAACTGGGAAATGGCATCAGGATTAATGCCGTAAGCCCTACCGTTATTGAAGATTCTCCCCAATATTTCCCTTTCTTCCCAGGAGATATCCCCGTAACGATGCAACAGTTGGAATATGGCTTCCGCAAAAGCGTATTCGGGGCAAATACCGGAAAAGTCATCAAACCCTATTGATCTTCAAAGGTCAATGAAAATACCTGATCGGATCACCGTATCCTCCAGGCGCAGGTTTATCAGGCAAAGCGGTGCATTGTTCGCTGCTTTTGCTTTCCCTTTCCGCCTCATCGAATATTTAAAATCCAATCCTATGGAAACACACACGCATTTTGACATCATCATTGTTGGCGGGAGCTACTCAGGGCTTGCGGCCGGAATGGCTTTGGGCAGGTCCTTACGGAAAGTCCTTATTATAGACAGCAACAAACCCTGCAACAGGCAAACTCCTTATTCTCATAACTTTATCACTCAGGATGGGAAACCGCCCGCGGAAATTGCAGCAACAGCCAGGCAGCAGGTAGAAAAATACGATACGGTCCATTTTTTCAGCGGGCTGGCCACCAGCGGTTCCAAAACCAGCGACGGGTTTGAGATCGGGGTGGCATCGGGGGAAACATTCCACGCCAAAAAAGTAATTTTCGCCACAGGGATACACGATATCATGCCGGATATTGAAGGCTATGCTGAGTGTTGGGGAATATCTGTGCTGCACTGCCCCTATTGCCACGGTTATGAAGTCCGGAATGAAAAAACAGGCATTCTGGCCAACGGGGACCAAGGGTTCGAATTCACCGCCCTGATTTCAAACTGGACCAAAGACCTTACCCTTTTTACCAACGGAAAATCTACCTTAACAAAACAGCAGGCCGCTACCCTTGCCAAGCGCAACATCCGTGTAAACGAGGACATTATAGACCGGCTGGAACACAACAACGGGCATCTTACACACATCGTTTTCAAAAGCGGCACAATTGCCCCCATGACAGCACTCTACGCCCACAGTACTTTCGAGCAGCATTGCCATATCCCTGAAACGTTGGGATGCGAGATCACAAGCGAAGGGTATATCAAAACCGACCCTCTCCAAAAAACCAGCATCCCCGGAATTTATGCCTGCGGTGACAACACCACAAAACTTCGTACCGTGTCTAACGCCGTAGCTATGGGCACCTTTGCCGGCATGGTAGCCAATAAAGAAATGGTACTGGAAGGATTTAAATAGAAAAAATACCCGGTAGTTACAGCTATCGGGTTTACAAACTACTCACTGATGTAAATGCTTATTACGCTGATGTAATTGTATTTTTCATGATGTAATTGTCTATTACACTGATGTAAATGCCTATTATGCTGATGTAATTGATTATTACACTGATGTAAATGCTTATTGCACTGATGTAATTGCTTATTACACTGATGTAATTACCTATTTTGCTGATGTAATTGTTTATTGCACTTCTGTGAAAGCACATTTCCCTTCTCGCATTGCTTATTTTCCTTCTCACATCCCCTATTGCACCTAACACCTGAGACTGAAAACTGAAACTGAAAACTGAAACTGAAACTGAAACTACACCACCGCCTCCTTATTGTATTTCCCTTTATATTCAATGGGCGACATCCCGGTAATTTTCCGGAATACCTCCCGGAACGCCTTCACATCCGAATAACCTACCTCATACATCACCTCGTTAATGGTTTTGCGGCTGGTTTCCAGGGCTTTTTTAGCCGATTCGATTTTGACCCGCTGCGAGTACTCCACCGGTGTATTCCCTGTAGCTTTGATGAACCGCCTGTCAAAATTCCGCCGGCCCACCGCAAATTTATCCGCCAGGTACTCTATGGATATCTTTTCCTGCAGGTTACTTTCAATATACGACTGCGCCTGCTGCACCATTTCGTCCCCGTGTTGTTTCTGCCCCGTAAATATCACATAAGGCGACTGGCTGTTCCGGTCCATTTCGATCTGGAAGATTTTAGAACAGTAAATGGCCGTTTGCCTGTCGTAATATTTCTCGATCAGGTACAGGATCAGGTTCAAAAATGAAAAGGCCCCGCCATTGGTATAGATGCCATTCTCATCGGTAATCAGCAAATCGGTTTGTAATTTCACATTCGGGAACATACTCCTGAAGGTCTCTGCCGCCGCCCAGTGTGTCGAGCAATGCTTTCCATCCAACAACCCCGAAGAAGCCAGCAGGAATGTCCCCGTGCACATGGTAGCCACCTCGGCACCCAGCTTATATTGCCTGGCGATCCAGTCTGTCATAGGTTTGTTCAGGCGCAGGGATTCCTCATAATTGTGGTTGTTCAGTGCCGAAACAATAATAAGGTCGGTTCTCCCGATTGCGGCAATATCCGTGTGGGGTTTAACGGTAAAGAGGCCTTCATAAAACGCCACTTCTTTTGAAATGCCCGCCAGCTGGATCTGGAAGAGGTCTTTCCCATGGATTTCTTTCCAATAGGCATTGGCTTTGATAAAAACCTTATACGTGCAGATAATGCTGCTCAGTTTGCTTTGTCCGTCGGGAACTAATATCGTAAGGTGTTGCATGGTGTTTGTTTTTACCAAAGATACGAAGTCCTCCTGTCTAAATCAACCCGCTAGAATGTCTTTTTAACACCCTCTTAGTTGCTGTTAAAAAAAGTAAATTTGTATAGTATCAAAAACATTTCACTTAAAACAACTTAACAATGAATGCAAATCAAACAATGGTTAAAATGATATTGGACAGGTGGCACGCCATGCTGGGACAATTTGAAACAGCCCTTAATTCCTTAAGCGATGAACAATTGCAACATGAGATTTCCCCGGGGAAAAACAGAGGCATTTACCTTCTGGGGCACCTTATTGCCGTGCATGACGACATGATTGCAAAGCTCGATTTCGGAAAGGCATTATATCCGGAACTGGAAGCTCCTTTTATTACATCGCCCGATAAGGCCGTAGCCGAACTTCCTTCCGCAGCATCCTTAAGGGCAAAATGGACCGAGCTCCATACGTTATTGAACGGAAAAATAAACAGCCTGCAGCCGGAGGAATGGTTCCAGAAACATACGGTGGTTTCTGCCGAAGATTTTGCCAAAGAACCGCACCGTAACAAGCTGAATATCGTCAATACACGTACAAACCACCTCTCGTACCATTTGGGGCAATTCATACTGATACAGTAACCATCAAAAAATAAGCCATGACAACAACCGATTTTACAACTACACTGCTCGTAGACCAAAGCCCTGAAGCCGTATTTGATGCCGTGACCAACGTACGCGGATGGTGGTCGGAAGAAATTGAAGGCGGAACCGCCCGCCTTAATGATGTTTTTGATTATCATTTTGAAGACGTACACCGCAGCCGGATCAAGTTGACAGAAGTTATTCCCGGCAAAAAGGTAGTTTGGGAAATCCTGGAGAATTACTTTAAGTTTACCCATGACAAGAGCGAATGGACCGGTACCAAGGTTATTTTTGATATTGAAGAGAAAGACGGCAAAACATCCCTGCGTATGACACATGCGGGGTTGACCCCTGAATACGAATGCTTTGCTATTTGCCAAAATGCCTGGACGAATTATATCCAGAACAGCCTGCGCAGCCTGATTACTACCGGTAAAGGAATGCCGAACGCTTCCGGGAAACCGCAAACGGAAAACGAAAGGAAACTCTCAGGGAAATAACCGTTATGGAAAGAAAAAGCAGCTTTGGCTATTATGGCTAAAGCTGCTTTTTTATTATACGGTATTGCTTGCTATTTTTTCAAGGAAGCCATATCAATGACAAACCGGTAACGCACATCGCTTTTGAGCATTCTCTCATAGGCTTCGTTGATGTTTTGCATAGGGATGACTTCTACTTCCGATACAATATTATGCTGCCCGCAGAAATCAAGCAGTTCCTGTGTTTCGGCAATACCGCCAATAACGGAACCTGCCACTGATTTTCTTCCCAATATCATAGGAACAGTATTTAAAATAGGTTCCAATCCTCCTAAATAGCCCACCAGGACCAAAGTACCGCTAATGTTCAGGGTCCCAACATACGGGTTGACATCATGGACATAAGGAACCGTGTCAATAATCAGGTCGAATTTCCCTTTTACACTATTCATCTGGCTTTCATCAGTAGAAATAATAACGGCATCAGCACCTAGATTAAAAGCGTCTTTTTCTTTTCCGGGTGTGCGGGAAAAAAGGGTAACTTCTGCCCCCAAACCTTTGGCAAGCTTGATTCCCATATGCCCCAATCCGCCGAGGCCTACAACTGCCACTTTACTTCCTTTGCCTACTTTCCAGTGGCGTAGCGGGGACCAGGTCGTGATTCCCGCGCAAAGCAACGGAGCTGTGCCGGCCAAGTCAAGGTTAGCAGGTACTTTCAGCACAAAATGTTCGTCTACAACGACTTTTTCGGAATATCCTCCGAAGGTTGTCCCGCCTAAATGTTTGTCTTTCCCGTTGTATGTCCCGGTAAATCCGTTCAGGCAATACTGTTCCAGGTCCTGTTTGCAGCTATCGCAAGTGCGGCAGGAATCCACCAGACAGCCTACTGCGGCAAAATCCCCTGCTTTTACTTTGGTTACGCCACTGCCCACACGGGTTACCTTCCCTACGATCTCATGCCCGGGAACTGCCGGGTAAACGGTGCCGCCCCAGTCATTCCTTGCCGTATGCAGGTCCGAATGGCAAACACCGCAAAAGAGGATTTCAATTTCGATATCGTGTGCCGTAATATCACGGCGGGTAATGGTCATTTCCTCCAACTGGGCGTCAGGAGCTTTGGTACCGTAAGCTTTTACATTTGTTGTTTCCATATTGTGTTGTTTATAATAAGTATTGTTTCACTTCAGATAAAGGCATATAAAGATAAAAATTTTAAGGATAGGAAAAAAAATAAGCCCATATGATTATGCCATTGCAGCCCGAACTTCTTTTGTATATTTGATTTGCGGGAAACCAAAATTATAACCAGCAGGCAAATGATATTAAAAACCGGGCATACCAACAATTATTTTTGGATTGAAACATCTTCCAACTATAAAACAATTAATGAATTTCTTTCCGGTTTTTCGAAGTTTATCTTACATAAAAATCTTGCTATCGTTTCATTTGATAGCGATTCTTTTATTCCAACGGAAGGTGAAAAAAAACGGGGCTGGAGATATAAAAACGAAATCGCTTATTTTGACAACATCAATGCCAAAGAGCTTGAAGGTCCTATTTTTGACATTTATGACCAATGGTTTCTTTTTGATTATCCTACAGAAATAAATGAAATCCCAATATTTGTAAATTATTTGGGTTTTTCTATAGACGGAAATACAATCAACAATAATCCTTTTGCCATACATGATCTTAATTGCTTTTGGGAAACTATTGCCCGTGTGAAACCTTCCTGTTTCCTGTTATGTGGCGATAATTTTACATATGGCAGTACTTCGGCTATTGAAATAAACGAAATAGAAAAAGCCTGGCATCCTTCTTTATAATAAACCCAACAACCAACGATCAAATAGCAGATGACAATTATAACGCACCAAAATAACAATACAAAAATGGCAGAAGTCATTTCTGAAAATACCGTAATTGGCTCTATCGAAGACGGCCTGGATATTTTGGGCGACCTTTATTACCAAGGTTTTGACGCGATAATCCTTTACGAAAAAAATATCACCCCGCTCTTTTTCGACTTAAAAAACAGGATGGCCGGTGAGATCCTTCAAAAATTTTCCAATTACCGCATGCGTTTGTCTATTATTGGGGATTATGGCAAATATGAGCGTAAAAGCGTGCAGGATTTTATTTTCGAAAGCAACAAAACAGGTCATGTCACTTTTGTAAATACTTTGCAGGAAGCCCTGAACCGGTTTTCGGCATAACCAAACAACTGAAGGAAAAGGAAACCGTATCTTTTTGAAAAGCTTTGTACCTTTGCCTTTCATAACGGCTAAAAATGAACATCAAATTAATCGCCATAGGCAAAACCGACAACAAAAGCCTGCAGACACTCATTGATGATTACACCAAACGATTGTCTTTTTATATCAAGTTTGAGCTGGAGATTATTCCTGACATCAAAAATGTAAAAAACCTGTCTGAAAACCAGCAGAAGGAAAAAGAAGGCGAACTCATCCTGTCCAGGCTTACTCCTACCGACCAATTGATCTTGTTGGATGAAAACGGCAAAACCTTTTCCAGTGTGGGCTTTTCGGAAGAACTCCAGAAAAAAATGAATTCCGGGATCAAGACATTGGTTTTTGTAATTGGCGGGCCGTATGGCTTTAGCGAAGAAGTGTACAAAAAAGCTTTCGGGAAGATCTCGCTCTCGCCAATGACCTTTTCCCATCAAATGGTCAGGCTGTTTTTTATCGAACAATTGTACCGTGGGTTCACAATTTTAAGAAATGAACCGTATCATCATCAATAGAATTGCTATATTTGGTTTTTTAAAGACCCAGGATGCTTTCCATATTAATCCCTACATATAATTACAGCGCGCTGCCATTGGTTTCCATACTGTGGGAACAGGCTATGGAAAACGGGGTGCCTTTTGAGATCATTGTCCTGGACGATGGTTCTTCCGATACTTCGTTATGGGAGGAAAATGCAAAAATAAATACATTGCCCAATTGCCGTTTTGAAAGGAATGAAGCTAATTTGGGCCGGGCCGAAACCCGAAACAAACTGGCGCAGGTTTCGCGATATGATTGGTGCCTTTTCTTGGATTCGGATGTTATCCCTGTCACAAAAGACTATGTAAAGACCTATATCGACTTTATCGGAAAAGAATACGATGCAATTATCGGAGGCATCCGCTATGAGGATAAAACGGCTGACAGCTCCAAGATACTCCGCTACAAATACGGGAAATCAAGAGAAGAAAACAAAGCCGACCTCCGCAAACAAAATCCGTACAGTTTTATCTTTTCGGGGAATATCCTAATCCGGAAAGCCGTTTTTGTAGCCCATAATTATTCTTCGCTGGGGAATTTCTACGGCCTTGATATTTATTTCGCCTACCAATTGTATATGGACAATGTCCCGGTGCTCCATATTGATAATGAAATATACCACCTGGGATTGGAGGACAATGAGGTTTTTTTCAGGAAATCGCTCGATTCGCTCGATTCGAGGATAAAATTATTGGGGAACAAACCCAATATAGACGAAATCAATTCGCTTTTGAAACATTACAATATCTTACGCAAAAGAAAACTGGACAGGCTGATTGCTTCCTTGTTCAGGTTGTCGGAACCTGTTTTGAAAAAGCTGATTTTAAACCGGAACCCGAATTTGTTGTCTTTCGATCTGTACAGATTGGGATATATTTGTACTATTAAACCAATTTAAATGGCCTTCATTTCCGTTATAATCCCTCTTTACAATAAGGAAAACTATATTGCGCAGACTATCCGGAGTATTTTGGACCAGGATGATAAAGATTATGAGATCATCATTGTAGATGATTGCTCTACAGATAAAAGTTTTTCGATTGCTTCTTCTTATCAAAACGAGGCCATTCGGCTGATCCGGCATACGGAAAACAAAGGCCTGTCGGCGGCAAGGAATACCGGGATCAGGGCCAGCGGGTCCGCCTATGTTACTTTTTTGGATGCCGATGACGTATGGAAACCTTTTTTCCTGTCGGAAATCCGTAGTTTGATTGCTTCTTTTCCCGAAGCAGGGATTTATGGCACCAATTATGAAGAAGTATACCAAAACGGCTTGAAACTCCCTATCCGGAAAACGACCGTTGCTTTATCGGGCAACCAAACAGGAATTATCCGTGATTTTTATTCCGCCAACATCCAGCAGCCTATTTATTGTTATTCTTCGGTCGCTTTTAAAAAGATCGTTTTCGACGTGGCAGGTTTTTTTGATGAGACTATCAATTTCGGGGAAGATATCGATTTCAACATCCGGGCCAATTTCAGTTACACCTTGGCGTATTCTAACAGGATTGGTGCTTCGTATACGGTTTTTTCGGAAAACCAGATTACAACATCTTCCATCGCCAACAAAACAATTACTGATTTTGACAAATACGAGCATTACAAACAAACCCGGCCGGAAGTAAAAAAATACCTCGATTTTAAACGCTATACCGTGGCCATGCAGTATAAAATGGCCGGTGAAAAAGAAAAGTATGCTTCGATGAAAAGTAGCATAAGCCCCGGAAGCCTAACCTTCAAACAACGGATTTTGCTTCAATTGCCTGTATTCCTGACCAGGATGGTAAAACAATTCAAACAGTTTTTGCTCCGCAGGGGAATAAAAGTGACCAGTTATAATTAACGTAAGTAGTCAAGGAATTCGTCGAAATCCCGGATGTAATCGGTTTCGTCATATATTTCGGAGGCCATTACCAGGCACACCGCTCCGGAAGAAAAATTCTCAAGTTCCCGCCAAATGTTCGATTTGATAAGCAATCCCTTATCCGGTTTATTGAGTGTCACAGTCCGCTTTTCCTTTCCGTCATGGAGTACCACGTCGAAACTTCCGGAAATGGCAATCAGTACCTGCTGGAGGTTTTTATGGGAATGCCCGCCGCGTACGGCAGAACTGGGTATGTCAAAAAGATAGTAGACCCTTTTTATGGCAAAGGGGATGATCTCGTTTTCAATTACCGCTATATTGCCTAAGCTGTTTTCAATCTTGGGAATCTGTATAAGCTCAATATTCATAGGGCTAACTTACATTAATTTTAAGATATTCCAACCATTGTTTCCCTATATTTTCCAACGAAAATTTCCGGATGCTTTCCCGGGCGTTTCCTTTGCAATAGTGGTATAATTTTTCATCTTCGACAAAAAGATCTATGGCTTGGGTTAACTGTGAAACGTTTTGGTTTTCAACAAGAAGGCCGTTTTCTTTGTGGGTTATCATTTCGGAAGGCCCGGAAAGGCAATCAAAAGAAACCACAGGGGTACCGCAGGCTAACGACTCAAGGATGACGTTCGGCATTCCTTCAAATTTGCTTGACAATACAAAGAATTTAGCGTTTTTATAGTATTGAAACGGATTCTTGACATGCCCGTAAAATAAGACCATCGATTCCAGTTGCAATGCTGCAGCCCGGTTTTCCAATGCTTTTCTTTGTTTTCCGTCTCCTAAAACGATTAATTTTATATTATGGGAAGGCAAAACGGAATTCGAGTAGGCTTCCATTAATTTGTCAAACTGCTTCACATTGTCGTTCATCCTTCCGGCGCAGACAATGTACTGAAAATCAATACCCGGTTCTTCACGGGACTGCAAATCCACAACATCAATGGCAATAGGATTGTAAATCGTGTTTACTTTTTTGAAACCATATACCGCCTGGACATTTTCCCTGATTTTCTCGGTATTGGCGACTATCCCGAAAGCACCATTATGGATCCTTTGGGCCAGCCATTTGCTTTTGGGAAAATAAAATTTTAGGAAATAGCTCCTTACCGTATAAATTTTAGGGGTTTTATACACCCATTTTGAAATGATCCATTCCTGGTAAAAATTGTTTTTCACCCTGAAATCGATGATATAATCGAAATTATTGTGTTGGATATATTTTTTGAAAGTAAAAAACCGCTTCCATTTGTTTGCCACGGAATTCGATTCGTTTTTGAGTTTGCCCAGGTTCAGCAATTCGCCGGAATAATCATAAACTACACTGTCCAAAACGATTACATGGTGTATTTCGATTCCTTTGCTCACAAAAAAATGGGACAGTAAAGCGGCCACGCGCTCGGCTCCTCCCGTTGACAAACATTCACTAACCAAACAAATTTTATATTTTTTTTGTGCTATCGCCACAGAAGTACTATTTTTAAATCAAATATAAGCATTAATGAGAATATTACTGGTTGGCGAATACAGCAGATTGCACAATTCTTTAAAAGAAGGGCTCATTTCGTTACAGCATGAGGTAACTATCGTAAGCAGTGGAGATGGTTTTAAAAACTACCCTTCCGATTATTCCATTGATGCAAAATGGTCTAAAAAACCGGCCTTGAATATTTTCAGGCAACTCATTTACAGGTTTTTCCGTTATGATTTTGCCGCATTGGAACGGGGCCTTCGTTTCTTTTTCTTATTACCCAAATTCAAGGATTTTGATGTCGTGCAGCTCATCAATGAAGCACCTGTAAAAACCAATCCCGCGCTGGAACTGTATCTATTAAAAAGGATAAAAAAGCAAAACCATAAGCTCTATCTCTTGTCCTGCGGTACCAGCTACCTGAATTTGACTTTCCTGATGGCCCGAAAACCACTGAAATCAATCTTGACGCCTTATTTTGAAGACAAAAGCCTGCACTCTAAATACCGTTATATTTTTGATTATTTGACCAAAGGGCATATCCGCCTGCATGATTTTATATACGAAAACTGCCAGGGGATCATCGCTTCCGATTTTGACTATGTGCTTCCGCTGCAGGGAGATAAAAAGTTTATCGGCCTGATCCCTAATCCTGTAAATTGGACTAAACTAGGGTATAAAAAACCGGAAACAAATACTGGAATCGTTATTTTTTTAGGGATTAACCAATGGAACTACCATCAGAAGGGCATCCGGTATTTTGAAGAAGCCCTACAGCTCATCAAGGCAAAATATCCGGGAAAAGTTACCGTTATCATTGCCCAAAACACTCCGTATAACGATTATATAGAGATGTATGACAAAGCCCATATCCTGCTTGACCAGGTGTATGCCTATGACCAGGGTTACAATGCCCTTGAAGCCATGGCAAAAGGCAAGGTTGTTTTTACCGGGGCTGAAAAAGAATTTTCCGAGTATTATAAACTGACTGAAAAAGTGGCCATAAATGCTATTCCTGATGTAGCCTACCTGGTCAAAGAGCTTTCTTTCCTAATAGAAAACCCGGAGGAAATTTCAGCCATAAGCACAAGAGCCAGGGCATTTATAGAAAAAGAACACGATTATGTAAAAATAGCGGAAAAATATATTGAGGCATGGAACGCTAACTAAAGAGGTTTTTCCTGAAATAAATCCCTAAAACTATCAAATACGCAAAATAAGTAAAGGCATGGGCCATCACTACGCCTTCAACACCAAAAACATTGACAAAATAAAAACTGGATAAAAGCTGGATTGACAACGACAGGATTTCAGTCACAATAAATGCTTTGGTCATTTTTTTGGCAAAAAACTGCAAGGCCAGGATCCAGGAAACCGATTTGAGGAAATCACCCGCAAGCTGCCAGAAAAACAAATCTGAAACAGGTTCAAAATCACGGCTGAAAAGGATTTTTATGATCAGCCCTCTACAACAATACACCACAAGCAGCCCTACGGCAAAAAGAGGCAACACATTTTTATAAAAATCCCAAATAACTGATTTTGTTTCGGTATGGTCTTTTGCAACTACTAATTTAGGGTAATAATACACTGTAAGCAAAGTGTTTACAAACAACAGGTAATAGGTCGAAATCCTGTAAACCGCTTCCCAAAAACCCGCTTCTTTTAAACCGATGGTGTCAATAACATGGTTCCGGATCATTAAAAGCACCAAAGGCCCCAAAATCCCGGACACCATTGCCATGATAAGATAGTGCGACAAATTCTTGAAAATACCCAAATCAAAAATCCTGAAATTTAGGGATTGTTTTAACGAAATCTCTCCTGAAATGAAATAGAGGCTCACAAAAAACAATAAGGAAGGAGTAATAATAATGGCCAGCAATGCACCGGGCACCATTAGTTTCCAAACAAAAAACAACGTGACCAGCAAACCGATAATATTCCCTAAAATATTGATGTATATTACTTTAGTGAATTTTCCCAATCCGTTGATGATGGCTACCAAATACAAAGAAGCAATATAAAAAGGAAGGGTTACTGCTGTAATTTTGAAAACATAGGCATAGTGCAACTGGCTGCCGAAAATCTTTTGGTTCCAATACTCTGCTAAAAAGAAAAGAACGCATCCTATGGCCAGCGTTACCACCAGCAAACTGATAAAAAGCGTGGAAACAATCCTTTTCAATCCCGGTTCCTGCTTGTCATTTTCAGCCACATACTTTACGATCCCGTTTTGAAACCCTAAAGAAGAAACGCTTTCTACCGAAGTTAGAAAATTCCGAAGGTTACCTACCAGGGCCATACCGCCCGGCCCGATAAAAACTGCCAGGACTTTTGAGGTGACCAGCCCGATGGCGATCTTAACCAAAACGCTTATGCCGTTTAAAGACGTGACTTTAAACAATGTGGAAGATTGTATTTTTTTAAATAATTCCAATTAATATTTATTTAAAACTGAAATGACACTATCTACTTCATCCTTTGTCATTACAGGGCTTATAGGCAAGCTTAACACTTCATTGTGGATTTTCTCGGTGATTGGGAACGAAAGGTCTTTCCATTGCTGTAATGCTTTTTGCTTGTGCGGCGCAACCGGGTAATGAATCATGGTCTGGATGCCGTTTTCCGATAAATACTTTTGAAGATCATTTCTGTTTTGGGTCCGGATGACAAACAAATGGAAAACATGGTTTGCGGAAAAATCCCATTGTGGCAAAAGGATCTTTGCATTCTTGATTTCGGATGCATACCGCTTTGCAACAGCTCTCCTTTTTTCATTATCGGAATCCAAATGCGGCAGTTTCACACGTAAAAAAGCGGCCTGGAGCTCATCCAATCTGGAGTTTACACCAATAAAATCGTTGTAATATTTTACTGCGGAGCCATAATTATGTAGGGAATGGATCATTTTTGCCAATTCCTGATCGTTAGTGGTTACCGCGCCGGCATCACCCAAAGCGCCCAGGTTTTTCCCTGGATAAAAGCTAAAACCCGCTGCGTGGCTCAGGTTCCCGGCTTTTTTTCCATCAATAACCGCCCCATGCGTTTGTGCTGCGTCTTCAATGACCAATAAGCCGTTTTTATGGGCTATTTCGGCAATGTCTTCCATTTCAGCCAATTGCCCATAAAGATGAACGGCCAGGATGGCTTTTGTTTTCGGGGTTATTTTTTGCTGGATCAAATCAGGATCAATATTGAAGGTTTCCCATTTTGGCTCTACCAAAACCGGAATAAGATCAGCTTGTAAAATAGCTAAAATACTGGCAATGTAAGTATTGGCCGGGACAATTACCTCATCCCCTTTTTGCAGCTTGCCCAATTCGAGGCAGGCTTTGAAGATCAGCACCAAAGCATCGAGCCCGTTGCCCACGCCAATGCAATATTTGGTGCCGCAGTAAGCCGCAAAATCATCTTCAAACGCTTTGACTTCATTGCCCAAAATATACCAGCCGCTGTCAAGCATCCCTTTCAGTTTTTGCTGAAAAGCATCTTCATAAAGCTTGTTGATTTTATGTAAATCTAAAAATGGAATCATAGGATTATTGTTTCCAAGAGATGGAAATTAGAGGTTGTTACTTCGTAAAAATCCTGCACCATTGTACCGGCTCCAAAACTTTCCTTCCAGAAAGAAAGTCCGTTATTGAGTTTTTTTCCCTGGTTTTCATTGGAAATGCCAAAATCAAAAAACAGCTTTTTTTCAAAAACGGCACACAGCAAATGATGGAATAAGAAGTCCAGGCTTCCTAATTCATTTTTATTTTCGCCGGCTGAAATATATTGCATATGGGCTACCTGGCTACTTTCAAAAACAGTGGCGCCGGCTACGATTTCCTGGCCGGAATAAACGTTGAACTGCCGGATGTTTTTAGGAAACCTGGAATGCAGCAATTGGATTTCCTCCAGGGAATGTACCGGTTTTGCCTTGTGTTTTTTGTCCAGGTTCGGAAGCAAGATATGCTGCCAGAAAGCCTCAAAATCTGTGGTTTCCTTGATGGTCAAATTCTTTTTAGCTCCTTTGTTTACGCCTTCCATCCTTCCTTTGGAAATGGAAAATCCTTTGTTCATGTCTATGACGGCGAGCGAATCGCGCCGGGTTAATTTGGCTTCTGCCAAAAACAATGCATACAACAATTCCTCCGCCGGTTTTTGATGGTAAATGCCCGGAATGGTCTTGCAATGGAGTTTTGGAAAACCGTTTTCATGCAAAAACCGCAGCACTTCGGAAAAAACCGCAATAACGGCCGCCAGCTTAAGATTTTCTTTATAGACCAGGCCTCCGTACGTGAGGCCCTGGTGGGAATGGATTTCATTTCCAGACGTATTGGCCGGGAGTAATCCTACCAGTTTGCCTTCTTTAAAAACCAGTAGCGAATAATCCGTAAACCTGTCATTGTGGTATTCCATGAAGTCACGGTGGAATAAAAATGTAGCGTTTTTGGCTTCTTCTATAAAAGCATTCCAAACAGCGTAATCTTTTGTCTCATATTGTCTTACCGAAAACTCTTTCACATGGCTTGTTTTAACACTCGAAAAGTACACATTTTTTACAAAACATTGAGTATTTTTATAAGCTGGAAAACTAAAAACTGTATCTTTATCTTTAGACATTCTTCCAAAAATGAATAAAAAATTACTTTTCCTGTTTATTTTTTTCTTTTTGGGCCTTGCTTCGGTAGTGAGCCAGAATGTTTCCCTGTACAGCCAATTTAATGGAAGATATGATTTCGCATTCATCGGAAATACATTAAACACCAACGAAAACGGGACCGGCGCGCCTTGTACCATCACTACTTCTTCCTCGGCTACCGTAAACCTGAATCCTTCCGATATGGTCGAAGCGGCTTATTTGTACTGGGCAGGTTCCGGGACAGGGGATTTTGATGTAAAACTCAATGATGTGGCCATAACCGCAACAAGGCAGTTTAGTGTTATCCAGCCAACTTCGCAGCGTCCTTTTTTTAGTGCTTTTGCCGATATCACTACTCAGGTACAAACCTCCGGAAACGGGAATTACACTCTTTCCGAACTGGATTTGACCAATGTCATTGCACAATATTGCCCAAACGGCACCAATTTTGGCGGCTGGGCCATAATCATTGTATACAAAAATGCGGCGCTGCCCCTGAACCAGCTGAATATTTACGATGGGCTTCAATTTGTGCCGGATGCGATCAATATTACGCTCGACAGTTTAAACGTTATTGACAATGAGGATGCAAAAATAGGTTTTGTGGCCTGGGAAGGAGACCGCAGTATTGCCGAAAACGAATCTTTGAGGATTAACGGCAACCTGATAAGCAACCCGCCGTTGAATCCTTCTGACAATGCCTTCAACGGGACAAATAGTTTTACGGGCTCTTCCGTGTTATACAATATGGACCTGGATGTTTACAATATCCAGAACAATATTCAGATTGGAGATGAGAGCGCTTCAATCCAGCTAACATCGGACCGCGATTTTGTCATGATAAACGCTATTGTGACCAAATTGAACAGCCAACTCCCCGATGCTACTGTTGCCATTGAAAACATAGCCCAGGAATGCAATACAAGAAGATTGACGATACAATATTCCATCCGGAACTTCAATGCCACCGATTTTCTTCCGAGTGGGACTTTTACCACTATTTATGCTGACGGAATTGCTGTAGGCGTTGTCCAGACTACAGAAGATATTCCTATAGGCGAAACCCGGAATTATGAAACTACGGTAATTATCCCGGCTTCTGTTGCGCCTGTTTTCGATTTGCAGTTTATTGTGGATAATGAGAACGGGGTGGCCCATGTGACGGAAACCAATGAAAACAACAATACATTTACCCAAGAGGTAGCTTTATGGCTTTCGCCCGAAATCAATGCCCCGCAAAACGTAACGGCTTGCAACGAAGGCAATACACGAGGGACTTTCGATTTTTCGTTACAAACAGGAGCGATTCCAATAAACCCGGGCGATACAGTGCTTTTTTTTGAAAACAACCAGGATGCCGTTCTTTCCCAGAACCCTATTATAAACACTACCAATTACCTGGCACAGGCAACACCAAAAACAATTTACGTAAGGATTGAAAACGAGCATTGCTTTACGATAACCCATTTTGAACTGGTAGCTATCCCCTGCCCTCCAACAGTTTACAATTATTTCACCCCTAATGGGGACGGTTTAAACGATTCTTTTTTTGTAGAAGGATTACGGGATGTTTTCTTGCATTTTGAGCTATCGATATACAATCGTTGGGGTTCTTTGGTTTGGGAAGGGAACAACAACACAGAAGATTGGGATGGGAAATCGAACCAGCCGGCTATTCTTTTTCATGGCAATCTGCCGGAAGGCACCTATTTTTATGTGTTGTACCTGAACGAACCCGGTTATCCGTCGCCGCTTACAGGCTGGGTTTTTATGAACCGGTAATTTTTATCCTTTTTCCACAGGTTTTAAAGTCCATCTGAATTTTACAGCCATTAGCCTGATAACAATGATGACCAAGGAAGTGATCAGGTACAAAAGATCATTGTCCAGGTGCAGTTCTTTCAGTCCAAAGAATACTATTCCACCGGCAATGCAAATAGTCGCGTAAATTTCCTTCCTGAAAATCACAGGAATATCATTACAGAGGATATCCCGGATAACACCTCCAAAACAGGCAGTCATGGTGCCTAAAGCTATACAGATGACAGGATTAAGATGAATATTGATTCCTTTTTGAAGTCCGATTAAGGTAAAAACACCCAATCCGATGGTATCAAACAAAAACAATGACGTCCGGAACCTGTCGAGTTTTTTCCGGAAAATCAAGGCTATGGTAAATCCTATCAGTATGGCATATACATAATTGAGGTCACGCATCCAGCCTACAGGGGTCCTTCCTATCATGACATCACGCAGGGTCCCGCCGCCGACAGAAGTAACAAACGCAATAATCAGCACCCCAAAAGGATCCATTTTTTTATTCATTGCGGTCAAAGCCCCAGACATGGCAAAAGCCATAGTCCCGATAATATCCAAAAGGTAAAACATTGCGATTTTTATATGAAAAGTTGGCAGCGTACTAAACGAAATTACATATCCTTCGTGTAGAAATTGTAATCTTTGATAATGATCCTGATGAAATCAGATTCCAGTTTTGACTGGTTTTTGATACCGGTCACTTCTTCGATCTTTGCCCTGAGCTTGCTGATGATCTCAAAATCACCGTTAGTCCTTGCTATTTCAAAAGTATCTTTGATAATCCTTACATCGTTGTCGGACAATTTTATCACCGACGGATAGGTAGGTATATATTCCGAACCCAATTCTTCCAGGATGGTATGGTTTATGGTAATGCTGTTTTTTAAGGTAATTACCGCAGTCCCGGCAGCAATATCGCCTATCCGTTGTGTCCTTTTGTTAGATCCCATCGCCACGAGCCCGACCACGATAAAAATAGAGTTTTTTTCGATAGCCCTGAAAATCCAGCGAATCAGGTAATCCCCGAAACCGGCCTGGTAACCATCGATTTTGACTACTTTGATCTTGACCAGCTTTTTTCCGAAAGTCTGTCCTTCAAAAATACTTTCCAGGGTAATGGAATAAATCAGGACCGGGAAATAAAAAAGAATGATTATAGCCATATTGGACCAATAATCCATTTGGGCCATTTTATCGGTCAGGCCCATCCAGTAAAAGAAAATGTAAAAAACGACAATCCCGTAAGCTGTTTTTATCAGAAAATCCAAAAAGCTTGCCAATATCCGCTCTCCCACGGTAGCAGCCGTAAAATTTATATTAACATTTTGCGTCGTATTTATGGATAGTTCTGACATATTTTATATTTTAGCCGACAATGAGAGAAATTGCATTTATAAAACAAAATAAACAAAAGTGGCTTGATTTCGAACAGGTAATTTTTGGCAAAACTAAAAAAAATCCTGATGAAATTGCTAATTTATATGTTCAATTAGTAAATGACCTGTCGTATGCCCAAACATACTACCCTAAAAGCAAAACAGTTGTCTATTTAAATTATTTGACTTCTCAAATATATCAAAAAATTTACAAAACAAAACGTGCCCAGACCAATCAGCTGGTTTATTTCTTCAAAACGGAAGTCCCGCTGCTTGTTTATGAGTACAAAAGGTATTTATTGTATGCTTTTGTCCTTTTCTTTACCATAGTGACCCTTGGGGTGGTTTCGGCGAAATACGATGAAAACTTTGTCCGTTTGGTCCTTTCCGACGCCTATGTAAATGAAACCCTGGAGAATATAAAGGAAGGAAATCCTGTAGCCATCTACAAATCTGGAAGTGACTGGGGGAGTTTTATAGGTATAACGGTAAACAACCTAAAAGTTGGGGCCTATTGTTATATCTATGGACTGTTGGGCGGGATTGGGACTTTGTATGTTTCCTTTCAGAATGCCATAATGTTAGGTGCTTTTCAGTATTTTTTTTACCAGCAAGGCGTTTTTTGGGAAAGTGTCAGGGGCATCTGGATACATGGTTCTATGGAAATTTTCGCCATTGTGATTGAAACCGCAGCCGGGTTCATTTTAGGAGCTTCCATATTATTCCCACAGACATTTTCAAGGGTGAATTCCTTTAAGATTGGTTTTAAGAACAGTTTCAAGATATTTTTAAGCACAGTTCCCTTTACGGTTGCCGCCGGTTTCCTGGAAGGCTTTATCACACGGTATTCCATCGATATGCCTATTTGGCTCAGCAGTTTTATTATCCTTTTTACTTTGGCTGTCATTAGTTTTTACTATTTGGTCTATCCTTTTATAATCCACAAAAAGCAAAAAGCATAATATGTTGTCATTTTCCATAAACTGCCTTAAAAAAGCAAACGCTTTACTATGCCTTTTCCTTCTTTTGCCTTTGATGGGTTATGGTGTGGAAGATTCTCTGGTTGTAGCCAAAACGCATACTACTGAAACACAAACTCCTAAAAAAACGGTTTTCCAGGAAAAGGACATCCTGGTAGATACCGATACAATCGAAGCCCGGGCTTTTGATGCGAAATTCAAATCAAAATATACGGATGAAGCCTTCACCTACGAATTCAAATCGAAAGAAAAAAATGCCTGGGACCGTTTTAAAGAATGGCTGGCGGGTATTTTCCAGCGGTTGTTCAATTTTGCCAGCAATGAATCTTCTATGAATTTTGTTGAGATCCTGCTAAAATCCATTGCGGTACTTATCGTGGTATATGTCATTTATATGATTGCCAAAGCGATATTAAACAAGGATGGACAATGGGTTTTTGGGAAAAATTCCGATAAGAAAATCATCCATCATGAAGATATTGAAAAAAACATCAAGAATATAGATTTCGAAAAACTGATCCAGCAAACATTAAAATCAGGGGAAAAAAGGCTGACCATCCGTTATTATTATCTTTGGCTGCTTCAAAAAATGTCTGAAAAGGAAATTATCGAATGGGATCTTGAAAAAACCAATTCCGATTATGCATACGAAATAAAAAACCCGAAGCTCAAAGAGGATTTCGCCTATTTCTCCCATCTTTACAATTATATATGGTATGGTGAGTTTGAATTGGACGATATGACTTTCGAAAAAGCGAAAAACAGCTTCGATATTACCCTAAAAACAATCTGACAATGAGTAAATCAGTTAAAATATACATTGTATTTCTGGTCTTGCTCATGATTGGCATTGTGGTTATAGATGCCAATTCGCCAAAACCGATAAACTGGACGCCAACCTATTCCCTCAAAGACAAAATACCTTTGGGCTTGTATGTCCTTGACCAGGAAGCCAATACTCTTTTTAAGGGTCAGGAAATCGAAAAAGTAAATGTGACCCCATATGAATTCCTGAGTGATAAATTCGACTACGGGGACGATGATACCGATACCCTCACTTATGATTATCAAATTAAAGGGACGATCCTGAATATTTCGGAATTTTCAAAACTGGACGATCAATCCGTTGAAGAATTATGCAACTTTGTAAGCTATGGCAATACAGCCTTTATAAGTTCTAAAGAGCTTCCGCAATATTTGTTGGATTCCTTGAAAATAAAGACAAACCTGGAGTTTAAAACAACAGACAGCATTTACAATTGGGTGGCCAATCCTGCATTGGGCACAAAAAAATATAAAATAACCGAAGGGTTGGGCAATACCTATTTTTCCAAAATAGACACCTTGAATACCACCGTTTTAGGATACCAAAGCGGTGATTCTACAAGGGTAAATTTTATCAAAGTGAAGTATTACGACGGGCAATTCCTACTGCACACCCAGCCGGCCGCTTTCACGAATTTCCATTTACTCAAAGACGACCATTACCAATATGCCGAAAAAGTACTTTCCTACATCCCGAAAGAAAATATTTACTGGTACACCAAAGGTCAAAACGGTGAAGTCATTTCCGAATCGCGCCTGCGGTATATTTTGAGCCAGCCGGCTCTCGAATGGGGCTGGTGGATTGCCCTGATGGGAATTGCAGTTTTTATGATTTTCAATGCCAAACGCAAACAACGGATTGTCCCTATAAAAAAACCGTTGACCAATACCACGGTGGAATTTATCAGGACCATCGGGAATTTATACTATCAGGAAGGGGACCATGGCACCATAATCGATAAAAAAATCATTTATTTCCTGGAAAAGATCCGAAATGAATATTTACTGGATACCACAAGGCTCGATGATGATTTCATAAAAAAACTGCATCTTAAATCCGGAAAAAACATAGCGGATATCCAAAAAGCGGTATTTTTGATCAACACACACCGCAGAAGCCCGAATAACAGCATTGAGGCTGATTTGATACAAATCAATAACGCCATTGAAAAAATAATACACCACTAGCAAAAATAAAATCTCAAACATACCATTATGGAAGATATAACCAATACGGAAACCCAAACCGGAAACGTCAATTTCGAATCAAGAATAAACCTGTCGCCCCTTTTGGACAGCATTACGGCCATCAAAAACGAACTGGGGACAGTTATTGTAGGCCAGGAAAAAATGATCGACCAGTTATTGGTTGCCATCCTTTCAAACGGCCACGTTTTACTCGAAGGTGTTCCTGGTGTTGCCAAAACCATCACCGCTAAATTATTGGCCAAAACCATGCAGATCGGATTCAGCAGGATTCAGTTTACACCGGATTTGATGCCTTCGGATATTTTGGGAACTTCTGTGTTTGATTTGAAAAAGTCAGAATTTGAATTCAAAAAAGGGCCTATTTTCTCCAATCTGATCCTTATCGATGAAATCAACCGTGCCCCGGCCAAAACCCAGGCAGCCTTGTTCGAAGTTATGGAAGAAAGGCAGATCACTATTGATGGCCATGCCTTTATTTTAGACACCCCGTTTTTGGTAATTGCCACACAAAACCCGATTGAGCAAGAAGGGACATACCGTTTGCCAGAAGCCCAATTAGACCGTTTCCTTTTTAAGATTGCCATCGATTATCCGAAATTGGACCAGGAGATTGCCATCATCCAGCGGGAACATGCCTTGCAAAACCACGGAAAACTCGAAAACATAAAAACAGTGCTTACTGCAGCAGATATCCAGCACTACCAAACATTGGTCAAACAGATTATCGTAGAACATAATTTAGTGGAATATATTGCTAAAATTGTCGTGAACACCCGTGAAAATGCCTTCTTGTATTTAGGGGCTTCTCCTCGTGCTTCCATCGCTATCCTGAATGCAGCCAAAGGTTTTGCAGCCATCCGCGGGCGTGATTTTGTCACTCCAGAAGATATTAAAGAAGCGGCCATTCCGGTATTGCAGCACCGTGTCATCGTAACTCCCGAAAGAGAAATGGAAGGCATTACCAGTATCGAAATCATCAAACAGATCATTGAAACGGTTGAAATACCACGATAAACTTAAACAAAAGCCAATTGGATTTCTTTAAAAAACTATACCTCAATAATTTCTTTTTCTACGCCTTGGGCGGAGTGGTTGCCTTATTTGCCTGTGCTTTTATTTTCCCGGCACTATTCAATATGGCGCGGTATATTTTATTGATATTGATGACTTTCCTGCTGTTGGATGTCCTGATTTTATTTTTTGCCAAAAGCGGGATCGAAGCCAAACGGATTACGCCTGAAAAATTATCCAATGGTGATGAAAACCCAATCAGTATCAGCATAAAGAACTTCTATACTTTTCCTGTTTCCTTAAAAATCATCGATGAAATCCCTTTTCAGTTCCAGGTCAGGGATTTTGGGATTACCCGAAAAGTAAAAGCTTCCTCCCTGGATGAAATCAATTATTTCCTAAGGCCTACCGAACGCGGAGAATATTCTTTCGGGAGCCTGAATGTATATGTTTCTTCCCCTTTGCGGATCATTTCCAGGCGGTTCACCTTTGACCAGGGCCAAATGGTGCCTACCTATCCGTCCTACATCCAGCTGCGGAAATACGATTTGATCGCTTTTTCCAATAATTTATTCCAATACGGCATCAAAAAAATCCGCAGGATCGGCCATACCATGGAATTTGAGCAAATCAAGGAATATGTTCCCGGTGACGATATCCGGACATTGAACTGGAAAGCCACAGCCAAGAAAAATTCGCTGATGGTCAATCAGTTCCAGGACGAAAAATCGCAATCTGTCTACATGGCCATTGACAAAGGCCGTGTGATGAAAATGCCTTTTAACGGTTTGAGTTTACTGGATTATGCGATCAATGCAACCTTGGTACTCTCGAATGTCATCCTTAAAAAACAGGACAAGGCGGGCATGTTTGCTTTTTCCAAAAAGGTGGAAAACAGGGTTTTTGCAGAAAAACGCTCCTCGCAAATGTCCAAAATCCTCGAATCGCTGTACAATATCAAAACCAATTATTTCGAAAGCGATTTCAGCCGTTTGTATGTGGATATCAAAAAAAACATCAACCACCGGAGCTTGATCATCTTATATACCAATTTTGAAACATTGGACGGGTTGCACCGCCAGTTGCCTTATTTGAAAGGGATTGCAAAAAGCCATTTGCTGGTAGTCGTTTTTTTCAACAATACCGAATTGAACCAGCTCATTGACAAAAAATCAGACAGCATCCAGGAAGTGTACGACAAGGTCATTGCCGAAAAATTTGATTTTGAAAAACGCCTCATCGTTAATGAATTGAAGAAATACGGCATCTATTCTGTCCTGACCCAGCCCGAAAACCTTACTTTGGATACCATTAATAAATACCTGGAAATAAAGGCCAGGGGAATTTTGTAACTTTGCTGCGATGAAACAAATTACTTCAGTACAAAATCCGTTTATAAAATCCCTGGTTTTACTACAGGAAAAAGCAAAAGCCCGGAAACAATCAGGCCGTTTTTTAATAGAAGGGCAACGTGAGATGGAATTGGCCGTTAAGGGCGGATTCGAAATCGAAAGCGTTTTGTTCCTGCCAGACCTGATTCCGGCATCGCAAATAACCAAATTGCCGCTCGGGAATGCTGAATTAATCGAAATATCGAAAGAAGTATACCAGAAATTAGCCTATAGGGACACCACCGAAGGTATTTTGGCCGTAGCCAAAACCAAACCGTTTGACTTAGCTGCACTCCAGTTATCCGAAAAACCACTCATCCTTGTTGCCGAAGCTCCTGAAAAACCCGGGAATATAGGCGCAATGCTCCGTACTGCCGACGCAGCCCATATTGACGCTGTCATTATCGCCAACCCAAAAAGCGATATGTTCAACCCTAATATTGTACGTTCGAGCGTTGGCTGTTTGTTTACCAACCAGATTGCGACCGGTACAACCCAGGAGATCATCGATTTCCTAAAAGCCAGGAATATCAATATGTATGCGGCAACGCTGCAAAATTCGACAGCCTACCATACACAGGATTATACGAAGCCTACCGCGCTGGTAGTGGGAACCGAAGCTACGGGGCTTTCTGCAGAATGGAGGGACAATGCCACCCAAAACATCATTATCCCAATGCAGGGCGAAATTGATTCGATGAATGTTTCGGTAGCAGCCGCGATACTTATTTTTGAGGCAAAAAGACAGCGTGGCTTTCAATAATGGGTAAAAAAAGGACTCTTGTGTATATCAGTAGTAATTTGTAACTTTAGGGAATAAGAAGAGGTATGCTATGGTCGAAATTGATATAGAAAAAGAAAACAAAGCGATTGCACAGGAATACAAGGAATTGCTTCGCATAAGTTATCAGACACTTTCTCCCGAAGACAAAAAATTAATCCGAAAAGCTTTTGATGTCGCCGTTGAAGCGCATCAGGACCAACGCCGCAAATCGGGAGAAGCCTATATCTTCCACCCTATCGCCGTGGCAAAAATCGTAGCGGGTGAAATCGGGCTTGGCGCCACAGCCATCGCAGCAGCTTTAATGCATGATGTCGTTGAAGACACGGATATTACGGTTGAGGATATCGAAAAATTGTTCAATCCTAAAGTAGCCCAGCTGGTGGAAGGCCTGACCAAAATATCGCAGGTCAAAAAAGACATGAACATTTCGATGCAGGCCGAAAACTTCCGTAAGATGCTGCTCACGCTCAATGACGATGTCCGGGTAATCATCATCAAGCTGGCCGACAGGCTGCACAATATGCAAACCATGGAATCCATGGTCGATTACAAGCAGGTCAAAATCGCATCGGAAACCTTATACATTTATGCTCCGCTCGCCCACAGGTTGGGTTTGTACAACATTAAGACACAGCTAGAAGATTTAGGATTAAAATACACGGAACCAGCTGTTTACAACGATATTGTAAGCAAAATAAAAGAAACCAAAGAAGAACAGGATGCGTATATCAAAAGTATTTCGGACGTCCTGAAAAAATCCCTAGATGAAGAAGGTGTCGAGTACATCATCAAAGGCCGCCCAAAATCCATCTATTCCATCCGCAGGAAAATGGCGGCACAGAATGTCAGTTTTGATGAAGTATACGATAAATTCGCCCTTCGCATCGTTTACAAATCCAATCCGCACGACGAAAAGTTTTTGGCCTGGAAGATTTATTCGGTGGTTACCGATCATTACAGGCCGAGCCCGAGCCGATTGCGCGACTGGATCTCTTCCCCAAAATCGACAGGATATGAAGCCCTGCATATTACCGTTATGGGGCCGCTGGGCCGCTGGGTGGAAATCCAGGTGCGAAGCGAACGGATGGATGAAATTGCCGAAAAAGGCTATGCTGCGCATTACAAATACAAACAAGGCGCCAATGAAGAGAGCGGTTTGGACGTTTGGCTGAATTTACTCAAGGAAGCACTGGAAAATGCCGAAACCAATGCGGTGGATTTTGTGGAAGATTTCAAGATGAACCTGTATGCCAAGGAAATTTATGTCTTTACGCCAAAAGGGGAAATAAAATCATTGCCCAAAGGAGCCACTTCCCTCGATTTTGCTTTCAGCATCCATTCGGAAATTGGCATCAAGACCCGCGGAACCCGTGTCAATGGAAGATTAGTCCCGCTGAACCATGAACTAAAAAGCGGCGACCAGATCGAAATCATCACTTCCCAACATCAGAAACCAACCATCAACTGGCTTGATTATGTGACGACTTCAAGGGCCAAAAACAAAATCCGCAACGTTCTTAACGAAAACACCAAGAAAATTGCCGAAGACGGAAGGGAAATCTTAAGCCGTAAACTGAAACACCTGAAGATCACGCTCAATGAGCAGACTATCAACGAACTTGTAGCATTCCTAAAACTGAAAACCAGCCTGGATTTGTTTTACAGGGTTGGAATCGGTTCTATTGACAACCAGCAATTAAAAGATTTTGCCGCCCAGAAAAGCAATACGTTTATCAATTTCTTCAAGAACAAAATCAAAAGAGGGCCATCCGCCAATCCTGAACTGATCCAGAAAAATGAATTGTCAAGCAGTTACGACATGCTGGTTTTCGGGGTGGAACAAGACAAATTGGATTATAAATTATCCACTTGCTGCAACCCTATCCCAGGCGATCCTGTTTTTGGTTTTGTAACGATAAACGAAGGGATCAAAGTCCATAAAAGAGATTGTCCCAATGCCATCAGCATGCAGTCAAACTATGCTTACCGTATCATGCAGGCCAAATGGATCGATTCCTCACAACAGGATTTCAAGGCGATCCTGGAGATAACCGGCATGGACAGTTTGGGGCTTACCAATGAATTGACCCGTGTCATTTCCAACAATATGCACGTAAACATCCAAAGTATTTCATTGAGTGGCGAAGCCGGGATTTTCAACGGGACTTTAGCGGTTATTGTACCGAATAACACCATTTTGAAAAAACTGATCGATAATATAAAAAAAATCGATGGAGTCGATAAAGTGACAAGGGTTTACAATAGTTAAAAACAACTGCAAATTCCATATCAGAAAATAAATATCCCGCAAATTCGTAACGCTTCTCCCGATAAAAAGTTACGGAGTGATAACGATACCGCATTGGCGATTAGGCATGTAGAAAGAAATGATGCAACAATACAATAAAAAAAGCATCTATACGTTAAGAATTATCTTACACCATTTTCAATCGCTAAAAGCCTGCGTATGACCAATAAAATTTACATTTTCAGTGTTTCGCTTTTAACTTTTTTCCTGCCTGTTGTTTGTTTCTTTATAGAAGCAATACGAAACGGCAGTACTTTCCTTTCTTTCGATTTATTTGGCAAATGGTTCATTTTCTTCGCTGTTGGATTTCGTTTGTTTATCGCAGGCATAAAACAAATTAAAGATCCCGGGTTTACAGCTAAACACATTTTCCAAATACAAACAGAAGAAAGTTTTCCTATTGTCCGGGAACTCGGATTTGCCAATCTATGTTTTGGGTTAATAGGCATTGTTTCTTTATTCCTGCCCCAATGGAGGATTGTCAGTGCTTTTGGAAGCGGGCTTTATTATGGGATCGCAGGGCTTCAGCATTTGATAAAAAAACCGGCAGGGACAAACGAAAAATTTGCTTTGGCAACCGACCTCATTATATTTGGTATCCTTTTATTATACTTTGTAAAATCAATTTGATATGCCATTAAAACACTATTGAAACTAAATAAGCCTTTACGTTCTTTTATTCATAACACATAACATCTACCCAAAAAACATAATCTACTTAAAAGTTTAAAACCATGAGAAAGACTACTTTCCTGATTATTTTGATACTATGGCAATTCCAAAATATATTTTCGCAGCAAATCCCTTTTACTTCAAGAGGAATTGGCGGAGGAGGTGCCATGTTTTCCTTATCGATAAATCCTACAGCCGATAACGAATATTACGCTTCATGCGATATGGGCGAATTGTTCCACACCACAGATTTTGGCCTGCATTACTCCCAGGTAGATTCCCAAAAAATAATAGGCGGGCATAATTCGAAAGTATGCTTTACTTCCACTCCAGGGATTCTGTATACCATCAGTTATGCTAACGATATGGCTATTCCCATGAAAACTACAGATGGCGGAACCACATGGAATCCTTTACCGGGAAATCCGGATAGCAGCGAAGAAACTTTTTCTATCAACGTAGATTACAACAATGCGAGCCGCGTCATCATTTCTTATTATGGCGAAATTTATTTTTCCAGTAACGGAGGAAATACTTTTACCAACATCCATAATGCTGCAAATTCTGGCCAGGGCAATACGGTAGGCGGTGTTTTTTTTGACGGCAACACCATCTTTATCGGTACCAATGACGGACTGCTCGTATCTGGTAATGGCGGAAGCTCATGGGCTACATCCCCTATTACAGGAATTCCGGTGGCCGATAGAATCTGGTCCTTTGCAGGAGCGAAATCCGGTGGCATTACCCGATTATTCTGCCTCACCGCAGCTGCAGGAGATATTTATCCAGGGCTTCCCGGTTCGGATTATGACGGGTTTATGAAAGGCGTCTTTTCAGTAGATTACGGAAGCGGGAACTGGACTTCCAAAATGACTGGAATCACTCCAGGCACTGATTTTCCTATGTTCGTGGCTATGGCCAACAATGATATCAACACGGTATATTTGGCAGGAAGCAATTCAGCTGGCGTTCCCACTGTGCTGAAATCGGTTAATGGAGGTAATTTGTGGAATCATGTATTTAACAGTACCAATAATGCCAATATCAATACCGGCTGGAGCGGACAGGGAGGCGACAGAGGCTGGGGTTATGGCGAATGTGCCTTTGGTATGGCCGTAGCACCAAATAATGCAAACAAGGTGATTTTTGGCGATTTTGGTTTTGTCCACAAAACAACTAATGGCGGTAGTACCTGGCAACAGGCTTATGTTGACGCGAGTACGCAAAACAATGCCAATTCCAATACGCCACCTTTCAAATCCTATAAAAGCATCGGCTTGGAAAACACGACCTGCTGGCAAATACATTGGACAAATGCCAATAAAATGTGGTCTTGTTTTTCTGATATCAAAGGGATTAAAAGTGATGACGCCGGAACTTCATGGTCCTTCAATTATACCGGCCACACTGCCAATTCCAGTTACAGGATTGCACAGCATCCGGTCAATGCCACACTGTTTATGGCCACATCGGGCGTACATGATATGTATCAGAGTACCCGCCTGGCAGATGCCCAATTGGACGCCAATGACTCGGAAGGAAAGATTGTATATTCTACCAATGAAGGCCAGACATGGCAAAACCTACACGTATTTAATCATCCTGTATTCTGGATTACCCTTGACCCCAACAATCCCAATATAGCGTATGCCAGTGTGATCCATTATGCCAATGGTACAGGCGTTGGCGGTATATACAAAACGACAAACCTGAACTTGTTGGCCGCATCCACCTGGACATTGCTCCCAAATCCGCCGCGTACCGAAAAACATCCGGCCAGCATCACGGTATTGAATGATGGAAAAGTAGTTTGCACCTATTCCGGAAGAAGGACAAGTTCCTTTACCGCAAGTTCCGGTGTTTTTATATACAATCCGGCTTTAAATTCATGGTCTGACGTTTCGCATTCCGGCATGCAGTATTGGACAAAAGATTTAGTGATTGATCCGAATGACGCATCGCAAAACACCTGGTATGCTTGTGTTTTTAGCGGTTGGGGCGGGCCGCCAAACGGATTGGGAGGACTATACAAAACAACAAACAGGGGGACAACCTGGACCAAACTTACCGGGACAACCCTAGACAGGGCAACTTCGTGTACCTTCAACCCTTCAAATCCCAATCAGCTTTTTATCACAACGGAGGTACAGGGCTTATGGGTTTCTTCCAATATCAATGCGGCAACACCTGTTTTTTCCAGGGTAGCTTCTTATTTGTTCCAACAACCTGAAAGGGTTTTCTTCAATCCTTACAATCCCAATGAAATGTGGGTTTCCAGTTTTGGAAATGGAATGAAAGTAGGCGATTTGTCTGTGCTTTCACTGGCCGAAAACAACGTGGCGCAAAACAGCAGTACGCTTTATCCAAATCCGGCGCATGATTCTTTTTCCATCAAAAACAGTAACAATGAAACAAGCCAATATACCATCCGGGACACCAATGGAAAGATACTGGCCATCGGGAAAGCGCAAAACAATCAGGAAATAGACATCCGTCATTTTCAAAAGGGACTTTATTTTATTACAATCCAAACCGAAAATGGCAAAAAGTCCTTTAAAATCATCAAAGAATAATTACAGGAAGATTTTCATTGCATGGCGAGAATGTTTTAACTTGCACTATCTAAAACCATCAAAATGAACATCATTATCACTGTTTTATTGTTATTGGCCGGCTTGACTGCCCTTTTCCTTTTTATAGCACTTTTTACAAAAAAAGGATACGACATCCAGCGTGAAATTAGTATCGATGCGCCACGCCAGCAGGTTTTCAATTATCTGAAACAGCTCAAAAACCAGGACAATTTCAACAAATGGGTAATGGTCGATCCGGAAATGAAGCGGGAATTCAAAGGCACTGACGGCACAGTCGGATTTATATATGGCTGGAACGGAAACAAAAAAGCCGGAGAAGGCGAACAGGAAATCAAAACTTTGGAAGAAGGAAAAAAAATCGAGACGGAAATCCGTTTTATAAGGCCTTTCCCAGCTATCGCTTATGCCACCATGACCACGGAAGATATATCCGGCAATCAAACCAAAGTAATCTGGCGCAATGCCAGCACCATGAAATATCCGCTAAACGGCATGATAACCATGATTGAAAAAATGCTTGCAAAAGACATGGATACCAGCCTGGGCACTTTAAAGAACATCCTTGAAAAACAATCGTAATACACTGCCAATAGCAAAACCATCCCTGGAAATATTTACTATCTTTAGCCATCTTTAAATCCAAATCATGTCTAAATTCCATACTTTATTGTTTTTTGCATTTGCTTTAACATCCTTGTTCAGCTGTCAGGAAGATGATATACAGGACGTGGAAACCAGCGTTCTTTTTTCTGTAGATTTGGACCCTGGCAAATTTACGTCAGACTACAAAAAATCCTATATTGCAGCCTATACTCCTCAAGGGGAATTGTTAAAATACGGTAGTTTGTCGGATTCTTCGGCCTGGGTTCTTAAAGCGCCATACGAAGGAAATAAAATTGATATTGTATTTTTTGAAATCTGGCATGGAAATTCATTGATGGTCAACCATATTAAAAATGTAAACATCGGGCAAGTATTCACAGATCCTGATCATTTACTGCCAGATCTCACCCTACCTACTAAAGAAATTGTGCTTAAAGTGGAAGATTTTGGCAATAGGGACGGAAATAGTACCGCTGCAAGTTTCACTTATGAATGCCGCCCTCACTCCCATATTAGAGGATATTCCTATCCTTATGGGGAATTTATGTGGGATAAAGTTGAAAATAATTATACCTACAAAAAAACCAATATCGAAATAAACGCCAAATACCAAGGTACCGAAATTATCCTTTTTGAAAGAGGCACGAATAAACCGTATGTAAAACATATCGATATTGCTGCAAATTCCATTACTAGCGGCGATACTATCACGTTGCATAAAAGTGATTTTGTACTGAGCACAACAAATACCGTCGAGGTCAATTCCGTAAATAATGCCTTTAATAATATCTTTTTATATACGTACAATTCCCATCCCGGCAGAAGGGACATGATTACTTCGTTTGAAAATGTCCCAAATACTGCGGCTGAAAAGAAAATAAAATATGTGAGCAGCAGCATACTTCCTATTGACCGTTGGGAATTCACTTACAGGGCCGGCACTACTACAAACTATTACAGGCAAGCCAACACAGGAATCCCTTCTGTCATAAACGTTCAGGAATTGACCGGGCATAATCTGGTAAACAACGGGAATCAATCCGATTTCACACACGGTAGCATTTTTCCAGGCAAAATATTGGCCCGAAGTACTTTTGAGTGTTCTAAAGTTAAAAACGGAGCCAACTTTCATTATTCGATGTTTTTTGATAACAATGAAAGTATTGGGACTACCCATATCGTCCCGGTCCGCATTCCTGATGAAATCCTGTCGGGTTACGCAAATTTCATCGCTTTGGATGCTTTAGAATGGCAAGATTTCGGTTATAGCCAAACGTATACGGACATTCCCGGAAATTCTCCTTTGGATTTCCTGAAAAACTCATTATTAAGATGGGTTGATAGGAATTCTTCTGATAGTGACTACACTTACGAAGTATTTTCAATCATGTTGTAAATTATAATATTCAATCCTTTATATCCAATTCCTGTATCTGGCTTTTATAGGCGGAAGGCAGCAATATACTTTTGACAACCCTGTCCAGCTTTACCAGCCTGCTGTATTTATATAAAGGTACGATAGGCGAAAGCAGGGAAAAACCGTTAAAATGCAATAATTCTTTTACCGAAGCCGGTACTACTAATTTCTGGCCTTCAACCAATACTTTATATCGTAAGGTACCCAGGTGTTTTTTGTATTGCAAGAAAAGATCTGCAGTATATAGGCTTCGCTGGAGATCATCGGTTAAATGCTGCTGGCGTACCGGAATCCATTCTATATAGGAAGACGGCAACGACTGCAATCCCATCCTTGTGCCTACACGATAAAAAACATTGTAAACTTCTTCCTTTTCTTCCGGGCTTAATTGCTTTTCGAGCAGTTCGTATGCTGCTATCGAATAATGAATCAACATAAACAGTACATCACGATATGCCCAATCCGGTATCGAGGCACCACGGCTTTGCTCTACATTCGTATGGATATGGCGCATCATATCAATGGCCGCATGTGCCTGATCTGTAGGTGCAAAAACTATTTTCCGGGCATAACCTACCGTGGAAAACAACCGGCCTAAAGGGTCAGAAGGCAGCTTACCCGTAAAATAAAGCCAGTCGACTGCTTTATTCAAGGCAAATTCTGCAGCAGCGCCCGCAAAAATGAAAAGTACGGTATCGCTCTTGCCCCATATTTTCCTGACTATCGAATCTTTTTCTACAAATAATGACATAGCAAAAATTATTTTAGGCTAAAGTATGAAAAAAAATTAATTTAAAAGTACTTTGTATTTCAAAGTTATTTATATTTGTAAAAAATTTAAGGGATGCATTGCTTTCCTGAAACAAAAAACAACAATTCTTAAAACCTAAAATCATGAAAAACAAAAGGCTTATTGGCATTGTGCTTACCGTAGCACTACTATTATGTATTCCGTTGATAGGGATGCAATTTTCGGAAGAGGTGAACTGGAGTGCGGGTGATTTTACAATTGCTGCCATCCTGCTGTTGGGCACCGGGCTGCTGTGTGACCTCGTATGGAGGAAAGTTCCCAAAATGGAATATAAAATAGCGCTCTGCATAGGATTGCTAGCCGTTCTTTTCCTTATTTGGGCTGAACTTGCCGTGGGGCTTTTCGGGACACCGTTTGCAGGATCATAAACCAGAAAGAATACCAACCTTCCTTTAAGAGAAGCATAAATGAAATATTTAGACAAATTACTTGATGTTTACCCAAACGAAAGAGATTCTTTCCAAATTATATCTTGGTGGGAACTGCGGAGGATACTTTACAATCTGATTGTCCTTGTTTGTGGCATTGCCTCGATGAGCCTTACTTCTTTGCTGGTGAATGCTCCGCCCGGTCAAGATATGGTCGAGCCTTTTGCTATAATGGGATTTGGAATTGCCTGTAACCTAGGTTATACTTTAGGCTGGCTGACAGAACTATTTGTAAAAAATGACCCGGCGTATGGCCCGAAAATGTTCAAAACGGGTTTGTATTTTACGCTGTTTTTTATCTTTTTGCCATTAGCCATCCATATTGTGATGTGCTTTGCCCGGGGTTTTAAAACGATGTATTAGGATTTCGGCACCGGTACTTTTTGTATATTTTGGTGCATTGCTTACCTACATATAATAGAAAAGCCTGCTGTAATAGCAGGCTTTTTTAGTGTAAAGTTTTAGGCTGGCACAGCGTCTGTTTCTTCTACTTTGACCAATCGCATCCTGGAGATGATTTTGGAAACGGTATACTCGTCTATTTTCCGGGTATCGTTGTACATGATCTTGCCGGCCATGATAATGGTAGCGATACATTCATAAAGTTTTTTGTATTCTTTTGAATTGTCTTCGTACAATTGCTTTTTGATGTTCATGATTTCGTTTTGCAACGCATTTTTTTCTGCAAGGCTGTCCTTTACGGTAATGAGGGTGCTTGTGAAATCGGGCGCCATTCCTTTACTGGAGAGCATGGCCTGGTTTTCGGTGACGTATTGTATAAGGCCGCTCATTTTGTAACAGGCGCCTTCTATATTCTTGACTCTCAAATCTCTTTTTACTTGCGATAATATGGCATTGTCTAGCCCGGCACGTTTGAAATAAAACGCGAGGAAATTGAGTTCGCTGTTGAGCACATCGGCCTGCTCATAAAGGGTAACGGTAACCTTTTTTTGCTCTTTGGTCAGTTTTAAGGTTTGCTCTAATTGTTCCACTTTTTGCAGCTGATCCTGAAATTCTGCTTCGAAGGCAGGCGTAAACTCGCTGAAACGAGTAGCCAGCTCTACCCTGTCCCGCAGGAAACTTGTTTTTATAAAAGTACCGGCCGGTACGTATTCTTCCAATCTTAATTTAACCCCTCTTTTCATTACTTTATTTTTAAATTTTTGAGTTTCTAAAATAATTATTTTATAAGAAAATACGTCATAATAGATGATTTTTTTTAAACTATTTTGATAACATACTTTCTTTCAACAGAAGACAGGAGAATTGTATTGATATATGGGCATTTACATCAGTGCAATGGACAATTACATCATGAAAATTGCAATTACATCAAGTAGTTCGTAATCTTGTCATGTTGACGAAGGAAACATCTTTGTTAGTTTTTCTTCTTTTATTCTTTACTTTTTTCTTGATAAAAAAGTAACAAAAAATCAAGCCTGATTGTTTTTTACTTAAAATCTACGGAAGGATTTCTCTATCGGGAACCAGGCCGCTCGTCATACTTCCTCGCTTTTTGGTTCCCTCCCACTCCCAACGCGCAAATACTTCCTTGATTTTTTGTGTAAAAAACAAAAGGGCGAAGTGGAGCGCTTGGAAAGATTGAAATAAAGGAAGTATCTTGATTCTTTGTTCTATTTCTTTTTTCTATTCTCTTTTTTCTATTTTCTTTTATCTTGACTCTTGCTTCTTGACTCTAATTAACGAATCCGCTCATCAATCGCTTTTGTCTTTGAGACAATTTCATTATCTTTGCCGGATATGACACTTATAGCTACAGATAACACTAACAATCAGGAGATTGTAAAAAACGTTTTTACAATGTATCTTGAGAACAAGGGCCACAGGAAAACGCCTGAACGCTATGCTATTCTTCAGGAAATATATGATAGTGAGGAGCATTTCGATATTGAGAATTTATATATCAAGATGAAAAACAAGAACTATCGTGTGAGCCGCGCTACTTTATACAATACTATCGAGCTGCTCCTGGATTGCGGGTTGGTGCGCAAACACCAGTTTGGCCAAAACCAGGCACATTACGAAAAATCATACTTCGACAAACAGCACGACCATATCATTATGCTCGATAATGGCGAGGTGATTGAATTTTGCGACCCGAGGATCCAGACCATCAAGAAAACGATGGAAGAGATCTTCAATATCGAAATTCAGAACCACTCCCTGTACTTTTACGCAAACAGGAAAAAATAACTACACAATAATAAATTAACACACAACACAATGACCGTAGATTTACTACTAGGATTACAATGGGGAGATGAAGGCAAAGGAAAAATCGTCGATGTATTAACCTCAAAATATGACATTATTGCACGTTTCCAGGGAGGGCCAAATGCCGGACACACACTGGAGTTTGACGGAATAAAACACGTTTTGAGAACGATTCCTTCGGGGATTTTCCACAAAAACAATATCAACATCATTGGAAACGGGGTGGTAATTGACCCGGTAGTTTTTAAATCTGAGATTGACGGGCTGGCCAAATTTAACCTGGACCTGAAATCAAAACTGATCATTTCCCGGAAAGCACACCTGATCCTTCCTACGCACCGTTTGCTGGATGCAGCTTCGGAAGCATCGAAAGGAAAAGCGAAAATAGGATCGACCTTAAAAGGGATCGGGCCTACTTATATGGACAAAACCGGCCGTAATGGGATTCGTGTGGGCGATATAGAATTAGCGGATTTTAAAGAGAAATACCGCATTTTGGCCAACAAGCATGAAGAAATGATCAAATTCTACGATGTTTCGATCCAATACAACCTTTCCGAATTGGAAAAAGAGTTTTTTGAAGCGGTGGAAGAATTAAAGAAATTAACGTTTATAGATTCTGAAGAATATTTGCACCAGGCACAGAAAGCCGGAAAATCAATCCTTTGCGAAGGAGCGCAGGGTTCCTTGCTGGATGTGGATTTCGGGACGTACCCGTTTGTGACTTCTTCCAATACGACTGCAGCCGGAGCCTGTACAGGTTTGGGGATTGCCCCGAATAAAATCAAGGAAGTGTACGGGATTTTCAAAGCGTATACCACTCGTGTGGGCAGCGGGCCTTTCCCTACGGAAGATTTTGGCGATGCCGGGACTACCATGGCGAAGGTTGGGAACGAGTTTGGGTCTGTAACCGGGCGCCAGAGACGTTGTGGCTGGCTGGACCTTGTGGCCTTGAAATATGCCGTGCAAGTGAACGGAGTTACGCAATTAATGATGATGAAAGGAGATGTATTATCAGGGTTTGAAACCTTGAAAGTATGTACTTCGTATAATTATAAAGGACAGGAAATTACGCATTTGCCGTATAATATCGAACCGGAAAACATTACTCCTGTGTACACCGAATTTAAAGGCTGGAACGCTGATTTGACCGGAATGAGTACATATGAGCAGTTGCCGAAAGAACTGAAGGATTATATCGCTTTTATTGAAAAGGAAGTGGAAGTTCCTATCACTATCGTTTCGGTAGGACCGGACAGGAAACAGACGATTATGAAATAAGACAACACCAAAACGCTTTGATAAATCAAAGCGTTTTTTTTCCTACTTTAGAATATATTTGTTTGTACTAAAAACCAAAAAATGACAAGCCGCAGCTCTGCTACCATACAACTGTTTTTCAGGAAAATAATCCGCCGTTTTGAGACCGTTTTCTTTTTAGCCAAAGATTTACTGTCCGAGCGGAATTTTATTTACCTGTCCTGTATTGTCATAGCCATTTCCTGCTCGTTTGCGGTAATCGTTTTAAAGAGTTTTGCCCACAATGTCTTTTTATTCGCTACCTATATCAACAGTTACCTCAAACTGCCGTATAGTAACAGTATTTTACCGATTGTAGGGATTTTGCTTACGGTGCTGGTCATTAAAAAATTCCTGGACAATTCCCTCGAAAAAGGAAGTTCCAAGATTTTGTATGCTGTGGCTAAAAAAGGTGGGATCGTGCCCCGGAAACAAATGTACGCCCAGATTATAACCAGCTCGCTGACTGTAGGATTGGGCGGTTCTGCCGGATTGGAAAGCCCTATTGTGATTACCGGGGCGGCTTTTGGCTCTAACTTTGCACAGAAATACAAACTTTCTCAAAAAGACAGGATACTGCTTTTGGCCTGTGGCGTTTCTGCGGGTATTGCCGCGGCCTTTAACGCACCTATCGCCGGAGTTTTGTTTGCCATTGAGGTGATTTTGACCGATGTGAGTATTTCGGCTTTTATTCCTATTATGATTTCGGCGGCGACCGGAGCTTTGGTTTCACAGATTATTTTAAGCCAGGACATTCTTTTGAGTTTCAAACAGGACCTGAGTTTCAATTTCCACAATACGCCTTATTATATTTTACTGGGCATTTTAGCTGGTTTTGTGTCTGTTTACCACGCCAGGAATTTTAGAAGGGTCGAGCATTTTTTTAACGGATTCAAGAAAAGTGTGTATAAGAAAGCGCTCTTTGGTGCTTCGCTTCTGGCCATCCTGATTTTCTTTTTCCCTACGCTTTTTGGTGAAGGGTATGAAAGCATCAAAACATTATCGGAGCCGCATCCTGAAGTTTTATTGAACAACACATGGCTCGAAAATTACAAAAGCAACGAATGGATCTTACTTGTTTTTATTGGGGTAACGGCTCTTTTGAAATCATTTGCCACTGGTTTGACATTAGGCAGCGGCGGGAACGGGGGAAATTTTGCTCCTTCCCTTTTCGTGGGTTCTTACCTGGGCTTTTTTGTAGCAAAATCTGCGCAGCTTTTAGGCATTTCCGATGCTCCGATTACCAATTTTACCATTGTAGGGATGGCCGGGATATTAAGCGGTTTGTTCCATGCCCCGTTAACAGCCATTTTCCTGATTGGCGAGATTACCGGAGGCTATGACCTGATGGTGCCTTTGATGATTGTATCTTCCATTAGTTATGCGGTGTCGAAACGATTCGAGAAACATTCGATGGATGTCAAATCCCTGGCGGACAAAGGAGAAGTTTTTACCAGCAACAAAGATAAAAATGTGCTGCAGAGCATTGATTTTCTGAATTTGGTGCAAACCGATGTCAAAACCATTGCGTTGGAGAATTCTTTGGAAAACCTGGTGGAAAACCTCACCCATACCAACCAACATCTGTTCCCGGTGCTGGATGAGAAAGGAAAATTGTTGGGGATTGTTAATTTTGAAGTGATCAGACCGTTTATTTTCAGTGCTTTCAAAGTAAAATATACAGCAGTCAGCGAAGTGATGTCCCCGCCGGAAAATACCGTTGAATTTGATGATGGCATGGAAGTTATCATGGCAAAATTTGAAAATGCCAAAGAAACCATTTTACCAGTAACCAAATACGGCAAATTCTTCGGTTTTGTTTCCAAAGTGGATATTCTCGAAGAATACAGGAAAAAATTGAAAGAACTTGTCATCGAATAAGAACATAACGTATAAATAATTCTTAATAAAAAGGTTAGTTTTCTTATTTTAATTAATTTTGAAAAAAATAAATCCCATTGAATACACTATATTTCCGCCTTGTTTGTTTGCTGTTTCTTTTTGGTCCGATAAGCCTTTGGGCGCAAGACACCAAAAAAATCATCATTGAAGGATCTGATTTTCTTGACATAACCGAAAAAGAAGTCCCGGGCGCCATTGTTTTTACCGGCAATGTCCGCATTGTGCATGAAGGCGTGAGAATGACATGCAACAAAGCGTATCATTTCAGGAATTCCAATTTTGTCAAAGCCTTCGGGAATGTCCAGTTGGTGCAGGGCGATACCCTTTTCATGAACAGTAAATATGCTGAGTACAACGGAAATACCAAATTTGCCATTGCGACCGGCGATGTGGTCATGCGCGATCCTAAAATGACTTTGTCTACCGATACCATCAATTTTGACCGGAAATCCCAGGAAGCCTATTACAATACCAATGGTACGATCCGAGACCAGGAAAACACCTTGACCAGCAAATCCGGGCATTATTACCTGAACCAGAAGAAGTTCCAGTTCCAGACGGCCGTTACGGTAACCAACCCAAGGCAGACCATCAAAACCAATCACCTGGATTATTATACCAATTCCGGGCATGCTTATGTTTTCGGGCCTTCGACCATAACTTCCAGCACCAATACCATTTATACCGAAAAAGGCTTTTACGATACCAAAAAAGACGAAGGCCGCTTGTTGAAAGGCTCCAAAATAAAATACAAAGACCGCCTGATTGAAGGAAATGACATCTATTACGACCGTAAACTCGATTTCGCGCGTGCCAAGAACAATGTGAAAATAACCGATACCATCAATAATTTTGTGGTAAAAGGCCATTATGCGGAAGTATACAAGCAAAAAGATTCCATGTTTATCACTAAAAAGGCTGTAGCTGTTACTTTGTTTGAAAAGGATTCGGTTTTTTTCCATGCCAAAAGGCTCCTGGTAACCGGAAAACCGGAAAACCGGATTATCCGCGGGTCAAACAATGCGCGGTTTTATAAAAAAGACATGAGCGGGAAATGCGATTCCATCCATTACAATCAAAAAACCGGGCTTACCCAAATGATCGGCAAACCTATTTTCTGGAATGGTGAAAACCAAATGACCGGCGATGTAATGCATTTGATTTCAGACAGCAAAACCGAAAAAATGGATTCCTTGAAAGTCCTTAACAATGCTTTTATCGTATCCAAAGACACTATCGGGACAGGATATAACCAAGTCAAAGGCCAAAATTTGTTCGGGAAATTCAAAGACAACAAACTCCATGAGGTAGACGTGGTCAAGAATACCGAAGTCCTATATTATATGCGGAATGACAAACAGGAGCTTATCGGGATCAATAAGAATGTGAGCAGCAGGATCAATATGATCCTGGACGGAAATACCATTGAAACCATAACTTTTTTCACCAATCCTGACGGAACCATTTACACAGAATCCGAATTACCGGAGAATGCCCGACTGCTCAGGGGTTTTATATGGAGAGGCGATGAAAGAATCCTCTCGAAAGAAGGTATTTTCCCTAAAGAAGAGCTGGAATTAGACGAAAAAATCCAAAAGGAGATAAAAGCCGAGGCACTCAAACCAAGTGTTCCGATGGAAGCTACCAAAGAAACACTCGAATATGACAAACCCGCGCCATTGAAGAAACCCGAAGTGAAGAAAAAGAAAAAATAGCCTTCCTTTTAAAATAACCAAATCACGAATAAACGCATTGAACATGCTGAACGATTTTTACAAATACCAGGCCCAGACTTCCCCGTATCCTTTGGGAATGGAAGTATCGCATGCCATTGGCTCTTATATTTACGACACGAAAGGCAAGAAATACCTGGATTTTGTAGCCGGGGTTTCCGCCTGCACATTAGGCCACCAGCATCCAAGAGTTAAAAAAGCCATTACCGACCAATTGGACAAATATGCCCATGTTATGGTGTATGGGGAATATGCGCAGGATCCTTCGGTAAAATTATGCAAGCTCATGGCCCAACACATGCCTGAGAGACTCAACAAAACCTATTTGGTCAATTCCGGAACGGAAGCCACTGAAGGTGCATTAAAGCTAGCCAGGCGCGTTACCGGCCGCAGCCAACTGATTTCATGTTTCAACGCGTACCATGGCAACACAATGGGTTCGATGAGTGTAATGGGTTTTGAAGAACGCAAGCAAATATTCCGCCCGTTAATCCCCGATGTTGATTTTATCACCTTCAACAATGAGGAAGATTTACAGAAAATAACAAACAAAACAGCCGGCATCATCCTGGAAACCATCCAGGGAGGCGCAGGTTTCATACAGCCGTATAATGATTATCTAAAAAAAGTACGCCAACGCTGCGATGAAGTTGGGGCGATGATGATCCTGGACGAAATCCAGCCCGGATTTGGGCGCACCGGTACACTTTTCGGATTCCAGAACTATGATGTGGTGCCGGATATCGTGGTCATGGGCAAAGGTATGGGAGGCGGAATGCCCGTAGGTGCCTTTACCGCAAATGAGGCGCATATGGACTTGCTGAGCCACGATCCCAAATTGGGCCATATTACAACTTTCGGAGGCCATCCGGTCATTGCCGCAGCCTGCCTGGCCACTTTGGAGGAACTTGTTCAAACCGATATCATGGCACAAACCTTGGAAAAAGAGCAATTATTCCGTAACTTGTTAGTACATCCTTTAATTAAAGAAATCCGGGGAGAAGGATTGATGCTTGCTCCCATGACAGAAAGTCCTGAAATCACCAATCAGATCATTTTTAAATGTCAGGAAAAAGGCCTCATATTGTTCTGGCTGCTCTTTGAAGGCTGCGCCATCCGCATCACTCCGCCATTAACCATTACAAAACAGGAAATTACAGAAGGATGTGGCATCATTATTGAGGCTATGAATGAGGTAATGAACGGAAATTAAAAAGTGGTTTTTTTATTTGGATCCCATCCTGAAACACAACATTGGAATTGCGTTTTAAAATCGGGCCATTACCAATGGACAATGCCTTTAACACTGAAAATTTGTTAATTAAATTGTTCACAACAATTGATTTTAAACACAAATAACAGATTAAAGGTTTCCTAACTTTATTAAGGATAATTTTAAAAACAATGAGTATGCATTTGAGTCACGAAGAAGAAGATCATAATTTATCCTTATCAAAATTCGAATCGATGTTAAAAACAAACAAGGTCTTGTTTTTTGATTCAGAAGAATTCGAGGATATCATACTACATTACATGGATATTGGTAAATCGAGCCTAGCCAAGAAGGCATTAAAATTAGCGCTCGAACAACATCCGAAATCAACAGGGCTAAAGCTCGTTCAGGTAGAAATGCTTGTCTTTGACGACAAATTGGACGTTGCCGAAAAAATGCTCAACGAACTTTACGCCATCGAACCTACAAACGAAGAAATTTACATCCAGAAAGCCAACATCCATTCGAAAAGAGACAATCACGAAAAAGCAGTGGAATTGCTGAAAATTGCCTTAAAATACACTGATGATTACGCCGATGTTTACAACTTAATTGGCATGGAGTATCTTTTTATGGACGATTTGGAGCTGGCCAAGGAAAATTTCATCAAATGCCTTGAAGAAGAGCCGGAAGAACAATCCAACCTATACAATGTCATCTATTGTTTCGAGTTTTTGGAACAAAACCAGGACGCGATTGATTTCCTGACCAATTATATCGACGGAAACCCATACAGCGAAATTGCCTGGCATCAGTTGGGAAGGCTTAATTACGGATTGAAAAGATACGAGGATGCCCTTGTCGCTTTCGATTATGCGACCCTTATTGACGACTCGTTTTTGGGTGCTTTTATGGAAAAAGCAAAAGCATTGGAACGTTTAAAAAGGTATGAGGAAGCTATTGAGAATTACACCGAAACTATCCGCCTGGACGATCCTACCTCGTATGCATTGCTGCGTATAGGAAAATGCCACGAAAAACTGGGCAATGAAACCGATGCATTGCAATTTTACAACCGGACTGTCCATGAAGACCCTTTATTGGACAAAGGCTGGATTGCCATTACCGATTTTTATTTCCGTAAAAAAAATTACGCGAAAGCCTTGTATTTTGCCAACAAAGCCATTGCCATTGACAGTGAAAACAAATTATACTGGAAACGTTTTGCTGCAATAAATAAAGCGCTGAACCTTTTTGAAGAAGCGGAATACGGCTACCGAAAAGCAGTAGAATATGGTGATTACCAATTAGATACATGGTTGTTCTGGACTGATGTATTGCAATACCTGGGAGAATTTGAAGCGGCCGTACAAACTTTATTGCAGGCCAGCGAATATTTCCCGGAAGAACATGAGGTCGAATACCGCTTGTCCGGGCTGTATTTTATGCTGCACGAAACAGAGAAAGGCATTTTCCACCTTAGCAACGGCCTTCGCCAGAACTATAAAAAAAGAACCCTTATCCAGGAACTGTTCCCTGTAATCTGGGAACGAAAAATGGTACAGGACTATATTGAAAAACATAAAAAATAACCCCGGATGAAAAAACTGGGGTTACTCGGCAAAAATATCGGCTATTCTTTTTCACGGAATTATTTTACGGATAAATTCAATAAGGAAGGATTAGCCGATGTTTTTACGTATGAAAACTACGACATTGATTCCATTGAGAAATTTCCGGAAACCATCAAAAAAACTCCTGGCCTGATTGGCCTGAATGTGACGATCCCTTACAAGGAAGCTGTCATTCCTTTTCTGGACGGATTATCGGAAAATGCCCGGCAGATAGGCGCCGTAAATACCATAAAAATGGAAACCAACGGAAAATTAACCGGCCACAACACCGATTATTACGGGTTCCTGCAATCTTTACAACCCTTACTGAAAGAACATCACAAAAAAGCATTGATCCTAGGAACCGGAGGCGCTGCAAAAGCCATCGCGTTCGGGCTAACCGAAATTGGGATCGATTCGGAATTCGTCTCCAGGAAACCCGCTGCCAATACTATCACCTACGGAGATTTGAACCGCCAATCTTTTGAAGAAAACCAAATCATCATCAATTGCACGCCTTTGGGAACTTCCCCTAAAACAGAATTGTTTCCGGATATCCCTTATGATTTTTTCACACCAAACCATATTGCTTTCGATTTGATTTACAACCCGGAAAAAACAACATTCCTCAAAAAAGCGGAAGAAAAAGGGGCTGTACTCAAAAATGGTTATGAAATGCTGGTATTCCAGGCAGAAAAAGCGTGGGAAATCTGGAACAGGGATTAAACACTTCTATCCCATTCCTTAACCAAGAGCTTCAAAAAAGCAATCCTGATAACGTGTAGAAAACCAGGCACTTTGATTGCTTGCGGAATTTCATCTCCCAATACTGTAAAAAGCAGGTTAAAAAAATTTAAAATCTGCTGAAATATATTCTTTTACTTTTGATTTTGATGCGTTTTTTAGTAACTTCGGCGTTAAAATAACAGTAAATATCCTGCATCATGCAAGAAGAACAACACGACAACCTGTCCGGTCAAATTGACCAAACAGATGGAAATCAAGTGCAAGACACTACAAATGAAGCCATTGAAACTATTGAAAATCTAAATGCAGAAGTCAATGAAGATGTTTCAATACAAGAAAGCCATGATATCCCAATGCAAAACTATGAAGCAATGGACATGGAAACGCTTGTAGCAGAGCTGGAAAAATTAGTGGCTACTGACAGAATCATGGCTGTAAAAGACCATGTTGAAGAGATAAAAACCGCTTTTACATCAAAATACAATCATTTCATTGAAGAGAAAAAGGAAGAATTCCTTCATGAAAACCCGGATTCCCAAGAAGAATTCGAATACCATTTACCGCTGAAAGCCAAATTTGATTCTTACTATAACAACTTCAAGGCCAAGAAAAGCAATCATTTCAAAAGCCTGGAGACCAATCTGAAATCAAATTTACAAACGCGCCTGGCTTTAATAGAGGAGCTGAAAACCCTTATAAATCCTGGTGAAAACATAAAAGACAACCTTAAGCAGTTCAATGACTTAAGAGAACGTTGGAAAACGGCAGGCCCAATTCCGAAAGACAAATACAACCACGTCTGGAACAACTACCATTTCCATGTGGAAAATTTCTACGATTACCTTCATTTGGACCGTGAAGCACGTGACATTGATTTCAAACACAACCTGGATGCCAAATTAAAGATCATTTCCCGTGCAGAAGCATTGGTGAAAGAAGCCGATGTAATGAAGGCTTTCCGGGAATTGCAATCTCTGCATAAGATCTGGAAGGAAGATATCGGACCGGTTTCCAAAGAAAAAAGAGAGGAAATCTGGGCGGTTTTCAGTGACCTGACAAAACAAATGCACGAAAAACGGGAATCTTTGTTCGAACAGCAACGCGGAACGGAACTGGAAAACCTGGCCAGGAAAAAAGAAATCATTGCCGCCATTGATGCGATAACGACTGAAAAAGTGGAAGCTCATTCCGGATGGCAGGCTTTAGTGGAAAAAGTGGAAGCCCTGCGTGCGGATTTCTTCAGTGCCGGAAAGGTTCCTGCAGAAATCAATGAACAAACCTGGAGCGAGTTTAAAACAGCTGTCCGTAATTTTAACGTACATAAAAATTCGTTCTACAAAGACATCAAAAAGGAACAACAGGCCAATCTTGACAAGAAAAATGCTTTAGTGGCGAGAGCCAAGGAACTGCAGGATAGTGAAGATTTTGCGGCCACTACTCCAATCATGAAGAAGATCCAGGAGGAATGGAAACAGATAGGGCATGTTCCGAGAAAGTTTTCAGATGCGATCTGGGCTGAATTTAAAAAAGCGTGCAACGTTTATTTTGACAGGCTCCATGCTGTAAAAAATGAAAATGAAGAAGTTGAAATAGAAGCTTTTGAAAACAAGAAAGCATATCTGGAAACACTTAAATCATTCGAACTGACCGGAAACCATAAAACGGACCTGGAAGCCATAAAAGCCCATATCGAAGCCTGGAAAAACATTGGGAAAGTCCCTTTTGCCAGACGTCATATTGAAGGGAAGTTCAATAAAATCCTGGACACATTATTTGAAAAGTTGAGCCTGAGCAAAAAAGACACTGACATGATGCGTTTTAGCAACAGGATGGATCAACTTTCTGAAGCAAATGATTCCAGGAAAATAGACAACGAAAAAATCTTCCTGATCAGAAAAGTGGAGGAAGTCCAAAATGAGATTTTCCAATTGGAAAACAACATCCAGTTCTTTGCCAATGCCAAAAAGGACAACCCGATGGTACTTGAAGTAAAGAAAAGTATCGAAAGACATAAGGAAGAGTTAGCGACCTGGAAAGAAAAGCTGAAACAAATAAGAAGTATGTAATACAAAAAAACCGTCTAAAAAGACGGTTTTTTTATTCTTTTATAATAACAATTGACGCTTTAAAACCTGTAGCCAGATTCCATTTATTAGAAGATATCAAGTTCCCCTGATCATCATACACTTGAAATTCTGCTGTGTTGGGGCCTGATGTTCCTTGATTGAGGGCTTCAAATTCCACTTTGTTGAAACCTTTGGTAAGGCCTAATTCCAATTTCTGGAAATCACCCAATAATTCAATGCGGTCGACCATCAGTTGCCCATTCACCCAAACCCGTATCATATCTCCGTCTACATATTCATGGTCACGGTACACGATTTTAGCCGATTCGGATTTGGTCCTGAAATCCCCTAAAAATTGATTGCCTCTATAAGGTTTGGACGTTTCGCCCTGCGGCTTATTGAGTTTCTTTTCATATTGCAGCCCCGGTTTCAAATCGCTTACCTGCGGCTTCACCTGCATCGGTTTATCCATGGAAATAGGCTCAAATTTTTGGGGAGCTTTGAACCTTGTGGGGTTAAAAGGGTTTGAAATCGAGTATTGCGGCGTTCCTTCAGCAGCCGGCACAGGTGTCGTTGTCCCTACTTTAGGAATGGCAGTCGAAGGGATAGACGAATTATCCTGTGCAAAAACATTCGTTGCAAAACCGATAGCAAAAACTATTAAATACTTCCATTTCATACCTTGACTATATCAAAAATTATTCCAAATCAAAACTGTATTCCCTTTCCACCAGCGCAATCCTGACCGTATAGGACTTATACCATGAAGACCTTCCTTTGCTTTGCGCTTCAAGATGCTCGAGGTTCTGTTTCCAGCTGCGGATGGATTCCAGGCTTTTCCAGTAGGAAACCGTAATTCCTATCTCATTCCTGGCAGATTCCATTCCTAAATATCCTTCTTGTCCTTGTGCAAGGGATTGCATTTTTTGGGCCATTTCGCTGTAACCTTCATTGCTTTCGTTGGTTACGGAAGTAAATATAACAGCATAATACGGTGGTTGCATAACTATTTTGGATTAATTGGCAAAACTTTCAAATGCCTTGTAAACGGCGTTGTGAAAAATTGTCGCGTGATTTTTATCTTCAAAAAAATTAAAATGCGAAACCATAAGTTCCTTCTTTTGGGAAACTATTGCAAATAACTTGCCAGCGTCTTTTTCCATCACTTCTCCTTCTTTGCCAACACCGATGAAAACTTTGGTTTTTTGCTTAAAATGAGCTTCCATAAATTTTGGAGCCATTTGTAGCAAGGATTCGTTATCCCACCATAAACTAGGGCTTATGATCACATATTGTGAGAATAAATCCGGTTTTTTATACAGGATTTCCGTGGCCAGCAAACCGCCCAAAGATTGCCCGATAATCGTTTTGGATTCGGTTGTTTTGTATTTTTTGCTGATAAATGGCTGTAATTCCTTTTCTATGAAAGAAATAAATTTTGCCGAACTTCCCGTAGTGGGAAAATCTTTTTTATCCGCTTCGACTGTAGTTGGAAAAGTAAAATCCCGCTTCCTGTCTATGTTGGAAATCCCGACCAAAATAGATTTCGGCAATAGGTTTACCCATTCAAAATTAGCAAACTGGACCAATCCTGCAATATGGATAAAATCCTCATCGGCTGAACCGTCGAGCAAATAAATGACCGGATAGCTTTCGTTCGCGTTATAACCTTCCGGCAGGTAAATATTGAGCGTCCTGTTTTCATTGAGCACAACCGAATGGATCGTTTCGATTTTGCCTAAAACGAAATCTTTTTCCTGCGCCATACCGCTATAGACAACTAAAATACAGAGGATTACAACTATTTTTTTCATTGGTTATATTTTTTTTGCTTCTTCTTAATGAGGCATTTGAAAATCAGGGATTTTCAATTCCTATTTTATGGAATACGCTTCGCTTCTTCTTAATTAGGCATTTGAAAATCAGGGATTTTCAATTCCTATTTTATGGAATACGCTTCGCTTCTTCTTAATTAGGCATTTGAAAATCAGGGATTTTCAATTCCTATTTTATGGAATACGCTTCGCTTCTTCTTAATTAGGCATTTGAAAATCAGGGATTTTCAATTCCTATTTTATGGAATACGCTTCGCTTCTTCTTAATGAGGCATTTGAAAATCAGGGATTTTCAATTCCTATTTTATGGAATACGCTTCGCTTCTTCCCAAAAAACATCCATTTCGGCCAGGGTCATTTCCGATAATGGCTTTCCTAATTCACTTGCTTTTTTTTCAAGGTATTGGAAACGTTTGATAAATTTCTTATTGGTGCGTTCCAGGGCATCTTCGGGGTTCACATTAAGAAAACGGGCGTAGTTAATCATTGAAAACAATACATCGCCAAACTCCGCTTCGATTTTATCCTGGTTCTTATCCGCGACTTCAGCCTGCAATTCGTGTAATTCCTCCTGGACTTTGTCCCAAACCTGGTGCGGTTCTTCCCAATCAAACCCCACTCCTTTTACCTTATCCTGTATGCGGCTGGCCTTGACTAAGGCGGGAAGGCTTTTGGGCACTCCCTCCAGGACGGATTCCTTTCCTTCTTTTAATTTCAGTTTTTCCCAGTTTTGCTTGACTTCTTCCTCATCGGCAACGACAACATCGCCGTAAATGTGCGGATGGCGGTGGATTAGTTTGTCGCAAATATCATTCGCTACATCAGCCATATCAAAATGAGAAGTTTCACTCCCTATTTTGGCATAAAATACAATATGCAGCAACAGGTCGCCCAGTTCCTTTTTTATTTCTTCCAGGTTATTGTCCAGGATGGCATCGCCTAATTCGTAAGTTTCCTCGATGGTCAAGTGGCGTAAGGTCTGAAGGGTCTGTTTTTTGTCCCACGGGCATTTTTCCCGCAACTCATCCATGATGTCGAGCAATCGGTTAAAAGCGTCAAGTTGTTGCTGGCGTGAATTCATTTTTTGGTATTGAATGGATGTAAAAATAATAAATCCTGCACTTGAACAACAAATGCAGGACTTATATTTATGTTAAAATCAATTATTTTTTTGTTGATTTTGTTGCTTTAGGTGCCGGTGCTTTTTTGGCAGATGCCGCTCCTGCTGCTTTAGGCGTTGCCGCTTTAGGTCCTTTTGCAGGTTTTGCGTCCGGTGCCGGAGCCGCTTTCTCTGCTTTGGCTTTTGTTTCAGCTGCCGCAGGGGCTTCGGAAGAAACCAATCCTTTTGATTGCAGGATATTATACCAGTTGATTACTTTTTTGATATCGGAAGCATATACTCTTTCCTGATCGTAATCCGGTAGGATTTCAACAAAATAAGCCGACAGCAATGCCTTATCATCCTTGAAAGCCGGTGTCGGGCCGTTGTTTTCTTTTTTGGCAATGTTCCGCATCACTTCCGCCAAAGGTTTTTCTTCGCTGTACGTATACATTGATATTTCCGAAAGCAAGCTTACGTTGCTGCGCAAACCTACAGTTATTTTTTTACCGTCTACCAATGATTCTGCTACAAATCCTGTTCTGGTTTGCAATTTTAAGGCATATAATCCCGGTTTACCTGAAATGGCTAATATTTTATCTAAATTCATTTTTTATTCGTTTAAGAAGAGCAAATATAATATTGTTTGTTTTGAAACGTAAAAATTATCTATCTTTTTTTTGCGATAAATTTCATCCTGTAATCAGGTCGGGCTTTACCTTCCATGATGTTTTGCAGTTTCTTTTTGATTAATTGCTTTTTAAGGGAGGAAATTTTATCTGTAAACAGGATCCCTTCGATATGATCGTATTCATGCTGGATGACCCTTGCGATCAAACCGTCAAACTCTTCTGTTTTTTTAGTGAAGTTTTCGTCGTAATATTCGATGGTGATCTTTTCATTTCGGTACACATCCTCACGTACGTCAGGAATGCTTAAACAGCCTTCGTTAAAGCCCCACTCCTCGCCTTCTTCCTTAAGCATTTTAGCATTGATGAAAGTCCTTTTGAAGCCTTTTAGCTGTTCGGCCTCTTCTTTGGAAATATCATCGCTGTCGCTAAAAGGTTCGGTATCTACGATAAACAAGCGAATAGCCAATCCTACCTGAGGCGCAGCAAGACCTACCCCGCAAGCATTGTACATCGTGTCATACATACTGGCAATCGTTTCATTCAAATTAGGGTATTCTTTGGTTACCTCAACTCCTACTTTGCGTAAGACCGGATCCCCATAACCTACAATTGGTAAAATCATTCTTCTGAAATTAAATATAGGCAGCAAAAATAATCAAAAAACAGAGATGTAGATAACCTTTGAGCGGTTTTGGCATTTTTTTAGACATAATATGTAAAATCATCCTTAAATTTATACTTGTTTTTCTTACATCAAGAACCTTTGCATCCTGCTATTCCATGATCCAGCTATTTAAAAAAACCACCGATACCACCAATTTTGCCAATGCCGCTAAAGCTACCATTTCTTGTGTGCTCCCCGTCATTGTCTTAGCGCAGTTTGATCATTTTACCGAAGGATTTGCCTTGGCCATAGGGGCCTTGTTGACGTTCCCGAGCGACGTTCCCGGAAGTTTGAGCCATAAAATAAAAGGCATACTCCTGGCTGTTTTTTTAATTGCCACCACTACCTGGCTTTTGGGTTCCATGCAAACATATCCGGTACTGTTGTACCCCATACTGCTTGTTTTGGTATTCTTTTTTTCGATGATTTCCGTGTACGGATACCGTGCCAATATGATTTCTTTCGTATGCCTTATCGCCATTACCCTGGCTTTCAGCCATTCTTATTCGGGGAAAGAACTGATGGTCCATTGCGGGTATTTGTTTTTGGGCGGTTTGTTCTATTTTTTAGTTTCGATGATTTTCTATTTCCTGCGGCCGCACCGTTATGTCGAGCTTCAGATTTCCGAGTGTTTGAAACTAACGTCCCAATACCTGAAACTCCGTGGTGATTTATGGAATGCCGATGCCGACAGGACCAAAATAACCGAAAACCAGCTCGAAATCCAGGTAAAAATAAACGATATCCATGAAAACTTGCGGGAATCACTAATCCGGAATACGTTACATTCCAGCAATTCGGATGAAAACAGGAAAATGCTCCTTGTTTTTACCAACCTGATGGAAATATTGGAAATAGCGCTTTCGTTTGCCTTCAACCATAACGAGCTGCACCAAAAATTTGACGGCCATCCCAAAATACTGCAAACGTATCAGCACCTGGCTTACAATATTGCTGCAACGCTTGAAAAACTTTCTGCAAGCCTGGAATCCCATGAGCCCTATTTGCATAACAATTCTTTATTTTCCGATCTGGCCAACCTTGAAACGATTATTAATGAGTATCAAGCGGAAGCAAATGCTTCTCAAAACGTACTGATCCTCAAAAACATGAAGCATTATGCCGAAAAACAGATTGAGAAGATAAAAATCATAGAACAAGCCCTTACAGGTTCTATGAACACTGAGGAATTCAATAAAAAACACAAGGAAATCGAGAAATTCCTGACTCCGCAGAATTATCGTTTGAGGACATTGGTAGAAAATATGAGTTTTTCATCTACGGTTTTCAGGCATTCGTTGCGGTTGTCCCTGACCATCCTGGCCGGTTTCATCATTGGGAAATTGCTTCCTTTCCAAAACGTATACTGGATCTTGCTCACCATTGTCGTGATTATGCGCCCGGGCTACGGATTGACAAAACAGCGTTCTTTCCAAAGGATTTTCGGGACTATACTAGGAGGATTCATTGCCTTTGCTGTGCTTTATTTCGTCCGTAACAATTACATTTTGGGGGCTTTGTCTGTCATTGCGATGCTCTTAGGCTATGCCTATTCTGTAAAAGACTATAAAATCGGGGCTACATTTGTAACCATTTATGTCATCTTTATTTATGGCATGCTTACGCCGAATGTGACCCAGGTGATACAGTACCGCATCCTGGATACACTATTTGGCGGCGGGCTGGCGTTTTTGGGGAATTACTTCCTATGGCCTTCCTGGGAAATCCTGAACCTCAACAATTACCTGATCAAATCTATAGAAGCCAACCGGGATTACCTTAAGGAAATTACTGTCTTTTACAACCAAAAGGGAGACGTAACCACTGCTTATAAATTAAGGAGGAAACAGGCTTTTATTGAACTAGGGAACCTGATGGCTTCTTTCCAGAGAATGAAACAGGAACCAAAATCCAAGCAAAAACAAATGACCAAGGTTTACAAACTGGTGGTGCACAACCATACGCTGCTTACCTCGGCTGCTTCATTAGGTACCTATGTACAATCGCATAAAACGACCGAAGCTTCGGCTGCTTTCAATATTGTGGCCAATACCGTCATCCGCAACCTGGACCTGGCCATAGCTACGTTACATGGCAAACGGAATGCCCATTCGTTATCTGATGATGAAAAAGAAAGGCTCGATTTGAGTTTCTCGGAACTGAAGAATATCCGTGCCCGGGAATTGAAAAGCCATAGTATTGATGACAGCGGTTTCCAACTGAAAATGGAAGAAGCGCAACTTGTTATAGACCAGCTCATCTGGCTGATTAATTTATCCGAAAGCGTACTGAAAGCCACTACCTTACTGCATGAAAAGGCATAAAAAAACGCACCTGGATGGATGCGTTTTGTATGCTGTTGAAAATGGCTTACGCGGGAACCTGCGTATCCAATTTTAGTATTTTGGATGTCCTGGACCTGATTTCGTCGCAAAAAGCGGTGTTTTCATTCAGGGATTGTCCGTAAGAAGGGATGATTTCCTTCATCTTCATTTCCCATGCTTCCGATTTCATCTGTTTGGCAAAACAACGGTTAACCAAATCAATCATAATGGATACTGCTGTAGAAGCTCCGGGAGAAGCACCAAGCAGCACGGCAAGCGAACCGTCTTTGGCAGTTACCACTTCGGTACCGAATTCCAGGATACCATGGCCGTCTTTGTCTTTTTTGATCACCTGGACACGTTGCCCGGCGTTTTCGAGTACCCAGTCTTCTTTTTTAGCGGAAGGGACATATTCTTTCAAGGCTTTCATCCTGTCGTTTGATGACTGGAAAACTTGCTCTATAAGATATTTTGTTAGTGGGATGTTGTTTACTCCGGCCGAAATCATCGGTTTGATGTTATCCAATTCTATGGATTTGATCAGATCGAAGTAAGAACCGTTTTTGAGGAATTTAGTGGAAAAACCTGCGTATGGCCCGAAAAGCAATGCTTTTTCGCCATCGATCATCCTGGTATCAATGTGCGGCACAGACATTGGCGGTGCTCCAACGGAAGCTTTTCCGTATACTTTGGCACCATGCTTTTTAATCACTTCCGGATTGGTACACTTGAGCCATTGCCCGCTTACCGGGAATCCTCCGAAACCTTCTCCTTCCGGGATGTTTGCTTTTTCGAGCAGCAACAAAGAACCACCGCCCGCTCCGATAAAGACAAAAGGAGTCCTTACTCGTTTTTTATCGCCTGAAGCCAGGTCTTTTACCTTAACCCTCCAGCTGCCGTCTTCGTAACGGCGGAGGTTTTTGACTTCGTGGCTGAAGTGCATCGTCACTCCGTCTAAAGATTCCAGGTATTTGAACATGCTTCGGGTCAGGGCTCCAAAATTGACATCAGTGCCGTATTTCATGGAAGTCGCCGCGATTTTATCTTTGCTTTTGCGGTTTTCCATAACCAATGGTGCCCATTTTTTGATCTGTTCGGTATCTTCCGAATATTCCATAGCTTTGAAGAGGTGGTATTGCTGCAACGCCTCAAATCTTTTTTTAAGGTACGCTACATTTTCATCTCCCCAGACAAAACTCATATGGGGTACGCTTTTAATAAAGCTTTCAGGGTTTTGAAGCAGTCCTTTTTCTACCAGGTATGCCCAGAACTGGCGGGAAACTTCGAAAGATTCGGATATTTTGACCGCTTTTTTGGTATCAATGGAACCGTCTTCCAATTCGGGTGTATAATTGAGTTCGCAGAAAGCGGCGTGGCCGGTCCCTGCATTGTTCCAGGCATCGGAACTTTCGGCAGCGGCAATGTCCAGGCGTTCGAAGATCTCGATTTTCAGGTCAGGCTGCAATTCTTTAAGCAATAGTCCTAACGTGGCACTCATAATCCCGGCGCCTATTAAAACTACATCAGATTCGATTTTTTGTGTTGCTGTTGTCATTTCTTATAGTTGTCCTACAAAGATACTATCAAAAAATGCAAAATTTATCTTAATTTTCAATGGTTTGGGGGGGCCAAATCATTTTTACAGAATTAGAAACAAAACTTAAAACATTTTTCGGGATAGATAATCCCTGAGCATAATTGTTGCAGAAATTTCATCAATCAGTGCTTTATTTTGACGTTGTTTCTTTTTTAATCCGCTGTCGATCATGGTTTGGAACGCCATTTTGGAAGTAAAGCGCTCATCTACCCTAACCACTTGCATATCAGGGAAATTTGTTTTGAATGTAAGGACGAAAGCTTCAATCATCGGGGCACTTTGGGAAGGTTCGCCGTTCATTTGTTTCGGTTCGCCTATCAGTACCTTGATTACTTCTTCCTTTTGAAAGTAATCCTTGAGGAAAGCCAGCACCGTTTCCGAAGGGATGGTCGTCAAACCGGAAGCAATAATCTGCAGTTCGTCGGTAACGGCAATCCCGGTGCGTTTTTGTCCGTAATCTATGGCTAGGATCCTTGGCATTGTTTTTTTGTGTAAAAGTAAGATTATTTTAGAATTGGGGTGTATTCTTAAAATGATAATGGGAATATTTTACCGTTTTTAGTGGCAAGCCCGGCAAATTGGGCGGATGGAGAGGATTTGCCGCAATGTAATAATGGGGTGTTTTGGAGTTGGGGTGCAGTGATGCTGCACTCTAACTGCACTCTGACTGCACTCTAAGTGCACTCTAAGTGCACTCTAGAGAAATGGAATTTGGGGTGATTTTTTCTTTTGCCTTGTACTTTGCCTTGATACAAACCGAAGAATGATGTTCAGCGAACACAAATGTAAATAAATGCTTGGTGAGCTAAAGTACCAAAAATCAAGCCTGATTGTTTTTTACTTAAAATCTACGGAAGGATTTTCCTATCGGGAACCAGGCCGCTCGTCGTTCCTCCTTGCTTTTTGGTTCCCTCCCATCTGCCGGCGCGCAAATACTTCCTTGATTTTTTGCATAAAAAACAAAAGGGCGACGTGGAGAGCTTGGAAAGGTTGGTTTTAATAAGCGAATTCCCTAATTAGCTAATTAACAAATTCGCTCATCGTAATCTTATCATTCCGACGCAGGAGGAATCTCTTTATTTTTTTATTTCATGCTGTTATTCCTTTTATAATACCAATGAAACTAAGGCGATTACTTTTTAAGATACGAGAATTATGATTGTGGAGGTTCCTCCTGCGTCGGAATGACAAGATTGGGGAATAAGATTGCCTCTTTGTTCTTTCTTCTTTGTTCTTTGTTCTATTCTCTCTTTTCTTTCTTCTTGCTTCTAATTCCTTACTTCTTAAAAAAACACGTATTTATACGGTAAAAATATTGATGATATAATTTTATTTTTATTTTTAAATACTTTATATTAGCAAGATAAATCTTACAAAATAATTATATACAACTAAAAAACAACTACTAACTAAAACCAAAACAACATGGACGTTCAAAACATCAGCGGCAGCTATGTGTACAGAAGCCTGCTCAACAGCCCATATCTTGGGGAAGATTTTTACAAACTGAAATTCGGGGAAGGTTTGATGACCATTACCCAGCAGGAAAACGGTGACTTTACAGGTGATTTTGACATGGGGGACAATTACCTTATGACTTTGGAAGGAACCGTTTATAATGATGGGACCAATACGAATTTCAAAATGAGGGCCATTGGTGTGGATACTACTCCTACAAAAGGCTGGATTTATGATTACCAAGGAATTGTGGTTCCTGACTGGCCCAATGGGATAGACCAAATCCTGACGGTTGTAGGTTCGGTAATCCGGGTGGTGGACCATGGCATTTCAAAAGCCGGGGTTACAGCAACTTTTTATATGGTATACCGAGGATAAGAAAACCCTATTAATACTTACACTTATTAATACACAGCCCTAAAAAAGCCATTTCCTGCGCAATCTAATGGTTGCCCCAAAATCGGGAAGCTCTGCAAAGTGGGGGGCTTTGCAGAGTATGGCTGTTTTAGAAGAAAGAAACAAGAAGAAAGAAGCAAGATTCTCTAGAAAACAAACAAAAACAACTTAAAACTAAAACAACAACATATGGACAACAACTACGATGTCATAGTCATTGGCGGCGGTGCGATAGGTTTAGCGACCGCATACCATTTAGGCAAGCGGAAAGCCAAAACCCTGGTACTGGAACAATTTACGTTTGTGAATCAACTGGGCAGCTCGGCCGGGGTATCGCGCCAGTTCAGGATTCCTTATCCGGATGAGTATATGGTACAAATGGCCCTTGATGCACAGCCGTACTGGGATGAATTGGAAAAACAAACCGACACCAAACTGCTGGATAAAGTAGGTACACTTTGGTTTGGCGACCCGGATGTGCAATCAACGGAAGGAAATATCAAAGAAGCCGAAGAAGCATTAAAAGCCTTGAACGTACCTTATACATCATTGACATCCAAACAAATAGAAGAACAGTACCATTTTAAGAATTTACCAGAAACGTATACCGGATTGTTTCAGCCGGATGGCGCCAGCATTAACTTTAAGGCTACTATTGAAACGCTGTTGGAACAATGCAAAAAAGACACTTCCATCCGCCTGGAGGAAGATTCCCCAGTCATCAAAATTGACCAAATCGGGAAGACTTTCGAAATTACCACTCCCAAGGGTACCTATACCTGCGCAAAATTAGCCATTATACCAGGGCCTTATATTAACAGTGTCATCAATTTGCTGAATTTTAAGATTGAAGCTACGTATTGGAACATGTCTTCAGCTTATTTCAAAAAAACGGATCCAAAAGCCCAATACCCAACTTGGTTTGTTTTCCAGAATGCGATTGGAGAAAATGGCAATCAGTTTTACGGATTCCCTTCGGTAGATTGGGACCATCCGGAATACATACGGGTAGCTCCTGATTTTGTGATTACACCTTTGAAAGAACCGGGCGACAGGTCATTGATCCCAAACGAGCAGGAACTGGCCTATACCGCAGATTGGGTTAAAGACCATATGGAAGGATTAGATACAGAACCTACCTACACTTCTACCTGCCTGATTGCCTTGAGTAAAATCCCGAACAAGGAACTATTGATTGATTTTGCACCGAAATATGTGCCAAACCATGAAAACATTGTCGTGTACGCTACCGGATGGGCTGCAAAATTCACACCGTTTTTAGGAAAAATCATGTCTGACCTGGCTTTGGACGGGCATACCGATTTTGACATCAGCCCGTTCCGCTTAGGGCCGCAATTCTTTAAAGCATTATAACTAACAACACACCGATTATGAATAAAAACACACCTTTGAATACAGGAATGCATCCTGATTTAAAAACAGAAGTTGCCATTATAGGCGCCGGTACTTCCGGTCTGTATACCGCGTACCGCTTGCTGGCCGACCAAAAATTTACCGCAAGCCAGGTGCAGATTTTCGATATGAACAGCAAACTTGGCGGAAGGCTCGAATCTGTGATTATGCCGGGAATGAATTTTTGGGGCGAATTAGGCGGTATGCGCTACCTGACTTCCCAGGAAATTGTCACCACACTGATAGAAGGTTATCCGCTGAGCGAAAAGGATCCTGCCAAACGGACTCCTGTCCTGAAAGACAAAATGACACCGGTGCCTTTCCCTATGGGCGATCCGGCCGAACTGATCATGTACCTGCGTAAGGAGCGTTTCAAGCAAAACGCCTGGAATGTTGCCCAGGACAGCGGGGAAAAACTGCCAACACGTTATTACCTGAACCAGGACGATTTCGGTTTCAGTTCGGATCAATTGTTCAATAAGATCATCTACGATGTGCTGATGGCCGATCCGTGGGTAGCCGCAACCTATGGCAGCAAGATCATCAAGGGAAGTTCCATTTACGATTATTCCTTCGAGCTGACCAGCAGGGACTGGGATGATATTAAACCTAAAATGGTTTATAATTTTGAAAACTCGCCTTATAACAAACGAAAGGTGAACGACCTGGGTTTCTGGAACCTGATCAAAGACCAGGTATCGCAGGAAGGATACGAGTTTTTAGCCAACGCCGGCGGTTACTATTCCAATACCATCAACTGGAATTCTGCGGAAGCTTTTCCGTATATGGTCGGGGATTTTTCGGCTGGAACGGTTTACAAAACCATCGAGGAAGGATACGACAGCATCGCTTATGCTTTGGCCAACGCCTATACGGATTACCAGGGCGCTACCATCTGGTCGGAAAACAAGCTGCTCACTTTTACCAAAGACCATCCCAACAAAGCCACTCATAAATACGAATTGGTTTTCCTTAACCTTAAAAGCAATAAGCAGTGGAAAGTATACGCCAATACGCTGGTACTTGCCATGCCGAGAAAATCTTTGGAATTGCTGGACCAGAATAATTTCTTTTTCAATATCAATGAAAACAGCATGCTGAACACCAACATCCGTTCGGTCATCATGGAACCTGCTTTCAAGATCCTGATGGGATTTGAATATCCGTGGTGGAAAGAGCTTGGCATCGATTCCGGCCATTCCATTACCGATTTGCCGATGAGGCAGTGTTATTACTTCGGGACCGATCCGGAAACAGACAATTCAATGCTTCTTGGCAGTTATGGAGACATGGAGACGGAAACGTTCTGGAAAGCCCTCTCCGATGACAAAGTGCTGTTTGAAGTAAAAGCGGCGAGATCTGCCTCATTAAAAGAACTGCATGAGCTGAATGATGTACAGGCCACTAAAATGATGGTGGGCGAATTAATGAACCAGCTTAGGGAACTGCATGGAGATCAGATAACTATTCCCGAGCCTTATGTAACGTATTTCAAAGATTGGACCGATGAGCCTTTTGGTGCGGGATACCATGCCTGGAAAGCCGGATTTTCGGTCAAAAACGTAATGCCTTACATGCGGAAACCTGTGGCTGATGAACAAATCCATATTTGCGGTGAAGCATATTCCGATCAGCAGGGCTGGGTTGAAGGTGCCTTTTGCGAAGCCGAAAAAATGCTTCAGGAGTATTTTGGCCTCCACCGCCCTATCTGGCTAAACCCTGATTATTATTTGGGTTGGTAAAATATAACCTAAAGGATTAATGAAATAAAAAGTTTACAGTTTTATTTTCAGATAAAAGCCCCTTATTGCAATAGCTGTTTGCGATAAGGGGCTTCTTCGGTATGTTTGCCATCATTTTTTCAATTTCCCTACTCTCAAAAACATCGGGAAAAATACTTTCTTGTCCCCTTTTTCCCAGGAAACCTTCAGGTCATCATACACCAAATCGATTGGATTTTCCTTGTTGACTGCTTTGTAATTGGCTGTAGCCGACCAGGTTTCGAGGTATCCGACAAGCTGTTCAAAACTCCAGGTGTATTCTTTACTGAACTTTTTATTTACAATTTCCACCAAAGGGAACGGAATAGTCTGGTAGCCTTCTGACAGGTATTGCCGCTCGGGATACCAGTACGGGCCTACAATGTCATCATACAGCCGGCGGAGTATCCGGTTGGAATCTTCATTGGTGGAAAAAAAACCGTAGCCTAAAACCGCAAGAACGCCATCTGGTTTCAAAATCCGGTACACTTCCTTGTAAAAAGAATCAAAATCGAACCAATGAATAGCTTGTGCTACCGTAATCAGGTCAAACTGGCGGTCTTGAAAATCTGTGTGTTCCGCAGGCATCTTTTGGTACAGGACATTGGAAATAACGGGTGCCTGCTGCAATTGATTCTCACTAATGTCTGTGGCATATACGGCCTGGAACGAACCGGCCAGCCTTGAAGCTACCTGCCCATTCCCGGTCGCGACATCCAGCGCGGTATTTTTATTGGGGGCCAATGCGATGATTTCCTGTATCATATCCTCGGGGTAATGGGGACGGAATTTGGAATATTCGGAAGAATTGCCTGAAAAATAATCTTTCATAGGTATTGATTTTTTACCAATGTACAACATTCCGCCAAAATACAAAAGCACCAGCAGCCGGGCTTTTTTTCAAAAATTATAATAGTATATTTGCCGAAATACTACTGCATGGACCAGATTCCTTTTTTAAACAATATCGCTTCAATAGCGGTTTCCATCTCCTTGCTCCTCGCCTTGTTTTTGCTGACGGTGAAAACAACCAATAAACTGGCCAACCGCTTGTTTGCCTGCTTTCTTATTTTGAATGCAATTGATGTCATGGGATTTTCCAGTTATAGTTTCCTTGGCGATTCGTTAAACCTGGAAACTTTCAGGATGTCATTGTTCCTTTTGGCCATGCCGGTTTTCTACCTGTACGTATTGGCCGTCTGCTATACTGATTTCCGCCTGGAGGCCAGGCATCTGCTACACGCCACTCCCTTCGTTTTATTGAATTTGGCTTTGGCTCCTCGCCTATACCTCGCCGGAAATATTGAAAAACAATGGTTTGTAGCACATTTGCAACATACACCTGAAATGTATTTCTCCCACATCCTCGGGGAAGCGCAATATGCGTTTTATATTATTGCCGTTCTTAGGATCCTTACAAAATACAAAACGCTCTACCTGGAGAATTATGCCAATCCGAACAGGTCTTCCTACCAATGGCTTTTCCAGATGACCATGGTTTTCCTGGCCGCCCATTCTTTTGTCTTTTTCAGGAATGTGCTTCGGTTTACGGATTACAGCAGGCTCTTTCTTTGGGTGAATGTGGTTATTGGGATTGCCGTGCTGCTTATCACTTGCTGGTTTGTGTTGAAGGCTTTGAACAGCCCGGAACTTTTCAGGGGGATCGATTCCAAACTCGAATTGTCCAAAGACATCCACAAACCGCAACCGGAAGCCACCGGAAGCCAGCCTCAAAATCCTACGGATGAGAGTACTGTTTCCCAAATTGCTTTGCTGAAAACCTATATGGTAGAAGAGCAGCCGTACCTGGACCCTTCGCTGACCATTCAGGAACTGGCAAACCGGATTGAGATGCCCGTCCGTGAGTTGTCTGTTTTGATCAACCACCATATGGACCAGCATTTTTTTGATTTTGTAAATGAATTCCGGATCCTAAAAGCAATGGAAATCCTAAAAGACCAATCGAAAAGCCAGCTGACTATTCTCGAAATCTTATATGAAGTGGGTTTTAATTCTAAATCCTCCTTCAATACTTCGTTTAAAAAATACACATCACTCACACCGACCGACTTTAGAAACAGCTCATTATAAGTGTTTTGCAAAAAGTCGAACGGCTGCCTGAAAAAGTCGGACTCATTTTTACCGCTTAAATGAGTTCGACTTTTTTTTGTCGGTCGCCATTCCGGATTTCCTAAAGCACCTTTGCTTCAAATTATTAAAAGCATTAAATATTTAGAAATCATGAATAAAACAACCTTGTTTATTTTTTTACTGTTGCCGGTATGGGCCTTTTCGCAATCGGCTTCTTTTCAGTTAAAAGGAAAAGTATCTTCCACTTCAGATGCATTGGCTCAAGCCAGCATAGAACTCTTTAATCCGAAGGGAGAAAAAGCAGCGGCAACACTAACCGGAGCAGACGGAACTTTTGCCGTAACCGTTCCCGGAAGCACCTTCAAAATCAAAATCAGTGCTACAGGTTTTATGGTTTGGGAGAAAGACATCCTCATGGACAAAGACACTGACCTTGGTTTGGTATTTTTAAGCGAAAGCACCACCCGCCTCGGGGAAGTTTCCATCACCGCATCCAAAAAAACAATCGAACAGAAAACAGACCGCCTTGTTTATCATGCAGGCAATAACCTTTCCCATGCCGGAGGCGATGCTTTGGATGTCCTGGCAACCGCTCCGGGAGTGATGGTGCAAAACAATACCATCGGCCTGTTAGGGAAAGGCACAGCCCGCGTTATGATTGACGGGCGCATGGTTGAATTGTCAGGAGAAGAACTCGTTACATTCTTAAAATCATTGGCGGCAAGCGATATCAAAGACATTGAAATCATTAGCAATCCACCGGCTAAATATGATGCGGGTGGCGAAGGCGGGCTGCTCAACATCATCCTGAAAAAAGGAGCACGGGATGCCTGGAAAAACACAACAACGGCATCGTATGACCAAAATACCTATGCTTTTTATACGCTACGGAACAGTTTCAATTACAGCAAAGGCAAAATCCGTTTCTCCTGTACCGGAAACGGGCGCCTGGGGAACAGCAAGGAAACTGAAAAACTGGATATTTATTACCCGGACGGGCTGTGGCAATTAAGGGACGATTCAAAAATAAAAAAAGACAACCTTTCCGGCCGCCTTTCCCTTGATTACAATATTTCAGATAAAACTACCGTTGGTGCACAGTATTTGAATGACAATGGCAATCCTGATATCCAATCGAACACAGCGATTTCGGTTTACAATACGGCCAATAACCTTGACGCAATAGTGCTAAACAAAGGCCTCAATAATAAGCATACCGACAGCCAGACCTACAATGCCCATGTATTGTCCCAATTGGGTTCGGGTAAAAAAATAGCGGTAGATATTGACCATTTTACCTTCGCTTCCAGATTTGATAAAGATTTTGTGGCAACAGCGTACACTCCGGACATGGAATTCCAGGAGGTAACCCAATCGGCCAAAAACCAATCGGGCCAAAACATAAAAAACACAAGCATAAAAGCCGATATGGAGCATTCTTTATCCTTTCTTGACCTGTCTTATGGTTTTAAGGCCAGCTTTACCAATAGTAAAAGCGCGGTGGGTTATTTCAATACCATTACCGGTACTCCCGAATTGGATCCAAACCAGTCAAATGAGTTTGCTTACAAGGAAAACAACCAGGCCTTGTACATCAGCGGGAATAAAAAATGGAAAGAGAAGTGGGACATGCAATTAGGGCTTCGATTGGAAAACATGCAAACCAACGGCTATTCCCAAACGTTAGGCCAACACACGGAAAACAGCTATGTAAAACTTTTTCCTACCGTGTATCTTTCCTACCATAAAAACGAAAACCATACTTTCAATTTCAGTTATGGCAAAAGGATAAACAAGCCCGGTTTTAGCATGCTTAACCCGTTCCGTTCGTATATCAACAGTAACAGCTATTCGGAAGGCAATCCTTTCCTGAAACCTTCCTTTCATGACAACTTTGATTTTACATACGTTTATAAAGAAAAATTACGATCTAATATTTTCTGCAATGCCACTACGGACGGTTACGGTGTGTTATTTACTTCAAACCCTGACACGAATACGCAAATCATCAGCCGGGGAAATTATTACAAAGGTTATTCGTATGGGATTGGTGAAAATTATGCTTCTGAGATTACCCCATGGTGGGAAAGCGAAAATTCGGTTTATTTATTAGGGTCGAAAACCAACTTTACTACAGATATTGATGCGGTTCCGGCCAACGGATTCCAGTTTTATGTGGCCACCAGCAATACTTTTTCTTTAGGGAAAGGCACAAAACTGCAATTGGACTATATGTACAATTCTCCCAACAAAAGCGGTTTGTATACCACAGGTTATGCTTCCGGGCTGGATATTGCAATAAAACAACAATTATTGGGCAAAAGCCTGCAAATTACACTGCTTGCCAACGATGTTTTCAATACGGCCTACCTGAAAGAATATACTTCGGTTGTTAATGGTATCAAACAGGTGTACAGCGAAAATGAAAGCAGCCGTTTTTTCAGGGTATCTGTCACGTATATGTTCGGGAACAGCAAGATTAATGTAAAACAGCGGGAGCTTGGGAATGAAGAGGAGAAAAAACGTGCTGTAAAATAAAACCATCAGGCAAAAGCCGCATCAGGCAACTGCAACAATAAACCCCAAATATGTTAAATTAAAGACGGCTTTTCACTTTTGGCTATTGCCTAAAACAATTATCTTTGCTAAAAATTAAACACGATGAATGCATTACAAACCATTATAGAACAAGCTTGGGAGAACAGAGCATTGTTACAGGAAGAAACTACTACAAAAGCCATCAGGGAAGTTATCGATTTGCTTGATGCCGGGACATTACGTGTCGCCGAGCCCATCGAAGGAGGCTGGCAGGTAAACGAATGGGTAAAGAAAGCCGTAGTAATGTACTTCCCTATCCAAAAAATGGAAACCTTCGAAGTAGGCATTTTCGAATACCACGATAAAATCCCATTGAAGCGAGGTTATGCCGAAAAAGGAATCCGTGTTGTCCCTCATGCCGTAGCGCGCCATGGTGCCTATATCTCCAAAGGGGTTATTTTAATGCCGAGTTATGTAAATATCGGCGCTTATGTCGATGAAGGTACTATGGTTGATACCTGGGCTACCGTAGGAAGCTGTGCTCAAATTGGCAAAGATGTCCACTTAAGCGGCGGTGTCGGTATTGGCGGTGTGCTGGAACCTTTGCAGGCGGCTCCCGTAATTATCGAAGACGGAGCATTTATCGGTTCCCGCTGCATTGTAGTGGAAGGTGTCCGCGTGGAAAAAGAAGCTGTTTTAGGGGCTAACGTATGTTTGACCGCATCTACCAAAATCATTGATGTAACCGGACCGGAACCTGTTGAATATAAAGGAGTTGTTCCTGCGCGTTCCGTAGTGATCCCGGGAAGTTATGCCAAAAAATTCGAAGCCGGTGAATTCCAGGTGCCTTGTGCCTTGATTATCGGGAAACGCAAACCGTCGACTGATTTGAAAACCTCTCTGAACAATGCCTTGAGAGAATACGACGTAGCGGTTTAAGCCATTCTCCTATGACTGATATTGCCATCGTTATTGTAAATTATAAAAGCTGGGATGCTTTGGGCGAATGCCTCGAGGCCTTATCTGCTATGGACACCAACCGTTTCACTTTTGAAACAATTGTGGTCGACAATTGCTCCGGCGATGGAAAATACGAAACTTTTGCAAGCCGGTTCCCTAACATCCGTTTTATCGGGAATACAGGGAACAACGGTTTTGCCAATGGCTGTAATTTTGGCGCAAATGCCGCTCATTCTAATTATTATCTTTTCCTGAATCCGGATACGGTGGCCAGCGAAGAAGCCATTTATACCCTTTGGCAAACCGCCAAAAACAATCCGGATTTTGGCATTGTAACCTGTACACAGGTGGATGCACAGCATAAAAAATACAAGGAAATCCGGTTTTTCCCAAGCCTCAAAACATTGTTCGGGCCTTTCAGGGCTTTAAACCGGGCCATGAGCAAAGAAACGGTTCAAGGGGATTTCAGCAATGACAAGGCTATTGTTTTCCCGGATTGGGCAACAGGTGCCGTGATTTTTATGAGCAAAGGCTGGTACGACAAAATAAGCGGCTGGAATGAAAAATACTGGCTTTATTTTGAAGATGTGGATATCTGCAAGCGGGTTATCGACCAAGGCGGAAAAGTGGCCCTGATACGAAATGCCTCCATTTTGCATAAACACGGCGGTGCTTCCCGCATCAATATCAAAACCAAAGCATTGACAAAAACCGAAGTCCTGATCTCGCAGCATGTCTATTTTAACGAGCATACCAAAGGATTCGAGCGGATGCTGATCCAGTTCCTGCTATTGTTTACTTTGCTGCTGGAAAAAACACTTCTTGCAATCCTGGGCTTGGTTTTCTTTTTTATCCCAAAACTGAAAGTGAATATTTTTATTTTCAGGAACCTGGTGCTTTATTATGTTTCGGCCCTTTCAAAAGGCACATGGACAAGCCCAAGGGCACCATTATACACAAAATAACCATCCGATGAAGATTCTTGTTATCCAGCAAAAAATGATTGGCGATGTCCTGGTAAGTTCGGTCTTATGCGATAATTTGCGTAAGGCATACCCCAATGCCACCATCGATTATATGGTATATGAATCAACAGTTGCGGTTTTACAAGGGAACAAATCCATCAGTAACCTGGTATTGTTTAAAGAGGAGCACCGCAAGAGCAAATGGGCGTTTTTCAAATTCCTGATGAAGATTCGCAAAGCGAAATATGACATCGTTATTGATGCTTACGCCAAAATAGAAAGTTTCCTGCCGGTCATTTTTTCGGGTGCCAAAAGAAAAATCTCCTACGATAAAAAATGGCGTAGCCTTATTTTTACCGATGTTGTAAAGAAAAAACAAGTTCCCACTTCTAATTTGGGGTTGATTATAGAACAACGGCTTTCATTGCTTTCCCCATTGCATTTGGATATTGAGCTGGAAACGTTCCCAAGGCTGTACGTAACGCCCGAAGAAGAACATTTTGCCAAAGCACTCTTTGAAAGCAATGGTTTAGCCCCTTCCCGGAAAACCGTCATGCTCAGCATTATAGGCAGTTCACCTGACAAGACCTATCCGTCTGAATACATGGCTGCCATTATCGATTATATTGCCGATCATTACCCAGTGAATATGCTCTTCAATTATATCCCGAACCAGAAAGAATTGGCCCTGGAGATTTTCCGTTTGTGCAAACCCGAAACACAGTCTAAAATCTATTTTGACCTTTTAGGGAAAAACCTGCGGGAGTTTATTGCCATTATGCATGAATGCGATGTGATTATCGGAAACGACGGAGGCGCCATCAATATGGCCAAAGCCTTGCACAAGCCGTCCTTTATCATTTTCTCTCCCTGGATTGATAAAAAAGGCTGGGCGACCTTTGAAGATGGCAAAAACCATATTTCAGTGCATGTATCGGAATACAAGCCACAATTGTTCGAAGGAAAATCCCCTAAGGAAATCTTTGCGGAAAACAGGTCGTTGTACCACGAATTTGATCCCGCGTTGTTTATGCCTTTATTGGAACAGTTTGCCAAAAACCATTTGGACTGAATTATTTCTTCCAGAAGATAAACCGTTTTTTCAATCTCCTTTTCCTAAAGTACCTTTCCTGGAATTGGCTGGTATAGCCCCACATCTTATCAAACACTTCCACATAAGGACGGGAATACAGTTTGGCGTATGCATCGCTCATAATCATCACCATTTCTTTTTTTGGCGTTAATCGGGAAAGGTTTTTCATCCGGGTTTCGAAACTCATCTGCTTATGGAACTTCATCCGGTTCAAATCAACCAGGAAAAAATCGTATTTTCCTTCTTCGTTTTTCTTTATCAGTGTATTGCCTGGGGAATGATCGAGGAATTCGATGCCTTTTTCATGCAGCTGAAAGGAAAATGCGGTAAATTGCCGTAAGATGTTTTCAGTGTCTGGATAATCGGTTTCCACCAGCTCCCGATACGTTAGGTCCGCTTGCAGGTGCTCACTGACATAGTAGCTGTCATGCAATCCCACCGTGTCATAGTTTTCAAAATAAGCAATAGGTTGTGGAGTACCTATCCCGTTTTGCATCAGGATATTAGCATACTCGAATGAACGTTTAGCTTTAGATTTACGAAAGTACCTGTAGACGATTTTATTGTAGAATTTCGGTATTTTAAAGGACTTTACATTGGCATTGATAACTCCCAAAGGAAAAATTTTAATGACATTCCTTTTCCCGTTTTCCAATACTGTCCCTGAGCTTCCAAATTCCCGGATAACGGCGGTCAGTTCCTTTTGCAAGGAAACAAATAATGGATTGAAATGTTGTATCGGCTTCAAAATAATAAGGTTTGGATTAATCGGGATTATTTGAACAAGAACTTGAACCACTGCCCAAAATTCTTGAAAAACAAAAACGGCTTAGAAATAGCAAGGGCTTTGCTCGAATGGACAAAGTTCTTCATTTCGCCAATGTTTTTGGTAGGAAGGTACCCAAGTGTTTTCCATGTTTCGGGTTCGATATAATAAAAATCCCGCATTTCTTTGTAATTGTCCTGGTTTACGGATTTCCATTTGTCAAAAAAAGTAGTGTTGATCTGGACATTGTGCCCCCAATTTTCGAGTTTGAAAGCCAGTTGTTCTTCTGTCCTTGACAAACATTCGTGCAGGAGTACCTTATCGGTATAAATGACTCTTTCCTTCGATTTCCGGCCCACTTTATAGTTGGGGTAATTCGTCGCCAGGAGCACTCTTGTCAAGTTCTCCACGTACAATATCCCTTCATCGGTATATTTGTAAAGATGGGTCAGGAAACAACCGATCTGGATAGGGTTTTTCTCAGGGTTTTCCAGGTAGCTGTCATATTTCCTGAGGTCTTTGACAAATCCTGCAAAATCCAGGAAATATTCATCGGCATCAATCTGGATCAGCCAGTTCCCGATGCCCATTTTTTCAGAAAGCATGGTACGTTCGCGTACTTCGCAATCCATGGTGGTTAGTTCCGGGCGGTAAAAATTATCTTCGTAGATAACAATTTTATGGTCTGTATCGATTTCTTTTATCCACTGAAAAAAATCATCCTCAATGACAAATGAACCGCCGTTCCAGGTTTTCCTGTCCTTGTCAATGGCCAGGAATATGGTATCCGACTCTTTGTACACTTGCGGTATGGCATTTTTAAGCAGGTCGTAGTCGTACGATACCAAAAAACCAACTTGAATTTTTTTCATTTTAATTTATTTACAAAGCAAATATAAGAATATTGAAATCATTACTTTTGCTTTTATATATTTTACGTACACGTTTATCTTAAATAGTCCAATATGCCCAATCCTCAAGTTTCAGTAATAATGCCGGTATACAATGCTGAAAAGTATATAAGCGAAACCATTGAAAGTATTTTAAACCAGACTTATACGGATTTCGAATTATTGATCTTGAATGATAAATCGACAGACGGCAGCAAGGAAATCATTGAAAAATACCAAGCAAAAGATTCTCGTATCATACTGGTTGACAAAGAAATAAACGTTGGTCCTGCCCGCCTTAGGAATGAAGGATTCGAATTGGCAAGAGCACCTTTTGTTGCTTTGATGGATGCTGATGATATTGCAGCCCCGAACCGTTTTGAAAAGCAGCTGGCTTATCTTAAAAACCATCCTGACGTAGGTGTTTGCGGTACCTGGATGACTTATTTCGGAGGAAAAAAAAACAAGGCCATCCGCCACAGCGAAACCCATGATGCTATCAAAGTGTCTTTTTTATACAGCTGTGCCATCGGAAACCCAACCGTAATGCTCCGGAAAGAAAGCCTAAGCGGATTGCGGTTTGACAACGATTATGTTCCCGTGGAAGATTATGATTTATGGAGCAGGCTGCTGCCGAAAACCAAATTCCATAATATCCAGGAATCCTTGTTGCGTTACAGGCTGCACCCGAATAACATCAGTAAAACCAAAATAGAAAATGTAAACCGTTCGGTTAAAAAAGTAAAAATCAACCAATTATCAGAATTCGGCATTGAAAGCAACGATCCTAAAATAGAGTCATATTTAGGTGCGTTTGAGGTGCGAAGAGGCTTGCAGACGGCGGAAATCATCGAGATCATTGAAGCTTCAAAATACCTGAAAACACAAAACGGAAAACTCCGGAATTTCAACGCTGCATTACTTGAAAAACAAATCGATAAAACGCTACTCCGCATCATCAGGAATGCCGGCGCGAACAATCTTGCTTTTTACAGGCAATTAAAGAAAAACGAAGGTAAACTGTTTGCCAAAATGAGGTTTTTGGATAAAGCAATCTTATACTTAAAATCAGTAACAAACTGGAAAAGCTAGTTTTTTATTGAATGGTTTTTTTCCTTTTTTCAATAAACCGCCTCAATTCGCGCAGGATGAAATTCGCTTTGACCTGCTTCCCTTTATAGGTTCCTTTTCCTAAATTTATAGGGCTGTAATAGTTGTAATTGATCCCGAAACTTTCATTCCAATACCCATATTTCAACGGATCTTCCGGGTTTATTTCAGGAAAAACATACTGATCATCCATTAGGATACGCACCAATTCCTCGTGGTTTTTTGGGATGACAAAAGAGTCCAGGTTTTCGTAAGCAGCACGGCCCAACAATACTACTTTTTTTCCTGCAAAAACGGCTTCAGCCCCTACGGTAGAACCAAAAACGACTACAATATCGCTCTTGTTGATCAAGGCATAGGTATCGACACTGTCTTCGGCCGGGATAATCTCAATGGATGGATAAGAACCGATAACTTCTTTCAGGTACTTGTTCTGGCTGTTGTCCAAGCCTTTCAGGTTCGGGTGGACCCTAAGGTACAACTTGATTTCGGGATGATTTTGAAGGCTTTCGCATATTTTTTGTATCCCTTCGTTGTCATTAGCATAAAAATAAGGGCCAAAACCTTCCAATCCTTCGTATTCATCCAAAGACGAATTGAAAATCGTAATGACTTTTTTGTTTTCAACATGCTTAAAACTTTCGGGCAACCTTCCCTCCTGTTGTTCTTTGGTAAACGAATACCAGGCGTCTTCCACCCTTTTTATCCTATTGGTGTAAAATGTTTTCCCGATCTCTTTCCTGTTGTTCCGGGCAGTTTCCCATAAATAATCCATTTCGGCGCTGATTGTCTCTATGGAATGCGGGATGGAATTGATCCTGAACAGGAAATTATTGATTTTCCCGCCCCGTTCATGCGTTGCATACTTAATGTTCCGTTCCTGGCAAACGCGCAATAAAGGCCTGTTCTCAATGAACCTTCCGTTAAACAAAACAACCATATCCGGCTGGATCGTATCCAAAACCAATTGGAATGTTTCGTATAGGTAACCGCCGGTCAAAAGCCCTCTTTTGATAAAATCCTGGTATTTTGACACATCTGGCTCGTGGTTTCTAGTATAAGACACTAACGAAGAAGCTGTTGCCATTCCCGAATCATACGATTTATGATGGAATGCCTTGAGTTCTTTGATATCCGAAAAATGAAGATCCTGCTGGAAATAGCTTTTTTTAAACGCCTCGAGTGTTAAAAATTGCCTGTATTTTAGGATGTGGAGGTTTTCCGAGTGTTTACTGCTCTTTTTTAAGACATCCAACCCTTTATTGACACGGGAAAAGCAAACCTTGCAATCCATTGTGGTATGCTCCGGATTGTTAAAACAGGCTTTGAAATCGCTTTCGCAAACAATCCAGTAAATCGTATTTCCCTGTGCCAGCAATCTTTCTACAATCTCCATTTCCGTTTCAAGATGCGGAGCCGGATGATAGGTTGTCTGGACAAGGATTTTTTGATTCGATATAAGGTCTAATGGTGTCATAAAGTGCATTTACAAAAATATTATTCGGCAAATTCCAATTGCATCGGTGTCCCTTTTGTGAGGTCCATCAAAGCCTTTTTGCCCAATAGTCCATGGTAATATTTAGGATGGAGTCCAAAACCCGGGCGCACGGACCGAAGGTTTTTTTCTGTAAAAACCTCGCCTTGGGCCACATCTTCGGCAATATATAACGAACGGCTGAAATCCCTTCCTTTGGCTTGTTTTTCCGTTAAGGCATAATCGATAACCCCGGAAGCTTTTTCGGCTTCACGCACAGCTTTGACCATGGCGGCAAATTCTTCTTCATTCATCGAAAATGAGGCATCAGGCCCGCCGATAGCACGATCGATTATGAAATGTTTTTCAATAATTTTAGCCCCGAAAACAGTCGCAACAACAGGTACGGTACTTCCCATGGTATGATCGGAAAGCCCGCTGATAACCTGATAACGCTCGGCCAGGTCTTTGACCATGACCATATTTGCTTCTTCAATAGGCGCAGGGTAACTTGAAGTGCATTTTAACAATGCAATATCGTTATTGCCCATTCTTTTACAGGCATCCAAAGCCAGTTCGATGTCTTCTTTTTCCGCTATTCCGGTCGATATGATTACCGGTTTTCCTTTAGAAGCCACATATTCGATCAAGGGAATATCGGTAATTTCAAACGAAGCAATTTTATAGGCCGGGGAATCCAGGTTTTCCAGGAAATCGACCGCAGTCTTATCAAACGGGGAAGAAAAACAAACAAGCCCTTCTTCTTTTGCCACCTTGTAAATTTCTGCATGCCATTCCCATGGAGTGTAGGCTTCCTGGTATAATGAATGCAGTTTTTTTCCGTCCCAAATGGTTCCTTTAATCACAAAATCCTCTTTATCGGAATCCAGGGTAATAGTATCTGCAGTATACGTTTGCAGTTTTATACAATCGGCACCGGCACGTTTTGCGGCACGGATGGTTTCAATAGCCGTTTCCAGGCTTCCATTATGGTTGGCCGAAAGTTCGGCAATAATGAAAACCGGCGAATTGGAATCTATTGTATAGTTATCTATTGTCATATTTTTTTATATAATGAAAGCTCTCCGTATGTTGGTACTGAAGCATTTCTTTTAGTGTGAAACCTGCTTTTTCAAAAGCTTTGGCCGAAGCCAGGTTTTCCGATTTGATATAAGCGCTAATGCAAATATCCGGATTTTTAGCCAAAAAATACGCAGATGCCAACGAGATCATCTGACTGGCATACCCTTTTCCCCGGTGGTTTTCATCGGTGGAAACGCCTATCACAGCGGTATTCCCTTCCGATTTCTGGATACGTACCTGGCCCACATCCTGATGGTTTTTGTCTTGAAAAACAAGCATCAGGCAGTCCTCCTCTTTTATTTTGGAGAGAAACCAGCGAACGTGGTTTTCATAAGGAATACTCTCAGACATATAGGAATTGCTGCGTACCGAAGGGTCATTCGTCCAATTAAAATACAATTCAACATCGTTTTCTGTGGCCTTTCGGAAAGAAAGCAAATTATTTATTTTGGAATGAATGACTACATCCAGGTATTTGCCATCAAAATAACAATGTTCCTTGAGCCGGGCATCTTGCTTAAACCCACAACTCAAAAGGACTTCGTACAAATGTGGTCGAAGGTCGAAGGCATATGTGAATATCTTATGGAATTTTAATTCCTCAAAAGCCATTTTTTCTATCAATTGCAAGTAATTGGACCAGAATGACGCAAAAAATCCTTGCTCCATTGCTGTTTTCATCACAAAAGAGATCTCAGCGTTTTTGTCAATCCAATTGATATGCACCAGGCCGCCATAGCCCACAAATTCACCCTGATGGAAAAAAGAAAACAGCAATTGATTGGGCTTTTCCGTTTCAAACAAACCGGAAACCACCGTCGCAAAATAATTTTCCTGTTGGGCTGCAGTCAAGGGCTGGGACTGCCTCAAATGGTACAACTGCTCATTCCTGATTTCCAGGATGGCATATTTGTCCTCGTCCCGCAACGGTTCGATATGAAACAAATCATTCCTGAAAATATTGGTATGCAAACATTTGTATATCCTCATCAAATAAGTATTATAGTGTTTTCCGGAATACGGCTTTGGCCGGTTCGCCTACAAGGAATTTTTCAAATCCCTGCGCTAATGCTTCCTTGTAAACCGGTAATGACTCGCTGAAGGCTTTGGCAAAATAGTACACATCATCTTCCGTATGGGAAAAACAAGGCACAAACGCCCCCTGGAACAATACACCCCGTTTTATCATTTCCTGCATAAAAAGAGTACGGTACCCTTGACTGGCAATACCTGACGCGTCTTTAAACACGAAAAACGGCATCCATTCTGCGGGGACTACCTCGATAGAATCTGCCAGCCCGCTTTCTGTCACAAGCTGTTGGCATAATTCTGCCAGTTTTTTACCGATACTGTGGTTGTGTGCGATTACATCTTTTTCCCGGTATTCTTTAATCGTAGCGATAGCAGCGGCTAATCCATGGGTTTCTCCACCGTGAGTGGTAGAGATCAAAAATACTTTCTCTTCGCCTTCGCGGGTGATCCCGCCTAATTCCATTATTTCTTTTGTCCCGGTAAGGGCGCAGAATGAAAATCCGTTGGCAATGCCTTTTCCCCAGGTAGCCATATCAGGCTTGAGGCCGTATTTGGTAATGGATCCCGGAAAATCTGTTTTGAAACCCGTCACCATTTCATCTGCAATAAACAAAGCACCATTGGCGTGGCATAGGTCGATGGCTTCTTGCAAAAACGTTCCGGCATTAAAATCCGGGTTGTTCAGGTGCGGATAATTCCCTTTTTCAGGCTCGGTAATCACGCAGGCAATCTGATTTGGGTATTTCGCAAACAATTCTTTTAAAGATTCGATATTAAAGGATTGGAAGGTTACCGACAATTTCGAAACATCATCAGGAACTCCTTTATTACAGGCTGTTGAGCCGATGAACCAATCGTCATAACTGTAAAACGGATGGTCTCCAGGGAACGCCACCAAATTCCTTCCTGTCTTGGCCCTGGCCAGCTTCACGGCTGCGGTGGTCACGATAGAGCCGTTTTTGGAAAACTTAACCATATCATGCCCAGGCACCAAGGCTAAAAATTCTTCTGCCATCTCTTTTTCCAAAGCGGAAGGACGCTGGAAGTTCACTCCGTTTTCCAATTCTTTCCTCACAGCCTCCAAAACCGGTTCATAAGCATGGCCTAAACTAACACTGGTCAATCCCATGGAGCAATCCAGGAATTCATTCCCGTCGACATCCCATAAATGGGACCCTTTCCCTCTTACGATAGCCGCAGGAGATAAAACCGGGAATTGATCATCCCCTTTGGAATAGGTATGCCCGCCACCCGGAATAAGGTTGTGTATCGTTTTTCTGTACTCGTCCGATGCTTGGAAATTCGTGATATTCCTAAGCTGTATTTCGTTAAATTTACTTTTCATATAACCTTCGTTTCTAAAAATAGTATAATTAATATTTTGAATGTCTTGATGCTGTACAATGTAATCCGCATAGGGTTTCCATGGCAAATCTGCTCCCAAATGCTCTATCAAGTGCCGGATGAGCACAAAATCAGAAGGTTCGTCTACGGTAATCCGCAAGGACGCATATTTTTTATCGATGCCTTCATTGGCAACTTTTGTCCTGGCATTCCTCCTGATAAATGGCGTAACATGCTCCCTGTCGGCAATTGCCGTGGCAGAATGCCATGCTTCGGATAAAGCCTTAAAACTAAACACTTCCACGTCCAATCCATCGGGATAGGCTTCCTGTGATTGGTTGGAGTGGTAATCCAATTGATTGTCGAGGCAAAATTGTATGGTCTGATCGATCAATCCGGCGTCGATTAAAGGGCAATCTGAGGTAATGCGTACCACATAATCCGGCCCTTCGTCCTTGACAGACTGGTAAAACCGATCCAAAACATCCTCCAAACTTCCTCTGTAACTCCCGATTCCCAACTGTGTGGCAATATCGCAAATGGCTTCAGCCCCTTCTTCCTGGGTAGTAGCGACCAACCATTGGTTAACCAATTTGGATTTTTTAGCCCTTTCGAGGTGGTATTCCAAAAGTGTTTTGCCGTTTACCGTCAGGAGTACTTTTCCGGGTAACCGGGAAGAACCAATCCTGGCTTGTGTTATACCGATTATTTTCACCAGTTTACAGGATTTAATAATGATTTATCTTTTATTTCAATAGCTTCAATTCTTGAAAACAATTCCGCATCCCGTTTCCAGCTTGAAACCATCCGGATATTTTCCTGTAATTGCCCGGCCGTTTCCACACCCATGACAATTTGGTCGATATTTGGGTTTGAAACCGCGTAATTCAAGGCGGCGTCCCCAACAGAAATGTTTTTTCCCCTGCAAATAGCCTGCAACTCCATTAACGCTGGCCGCAACGGCTGTAATTTTTCCGGCAGTCGGTCAGGGTCCATAAAATAAAGACCTTGTAGGAAAACTGATCGGACATGGATTTCAGTCCCTATTTTTTTTAGGATGGAAAGGCTGTCTTCAAACTTACGGTCTAAAATACTGTACGGCAATTGTACCAAATCCGGGATGCACTGCAATTCCAAAAGCTGTTCCAACTGTTCCGGATGGTATAATGAAAATCCGATTTTAGCTATGGTCTTCTCTTCCTTAGCCTTTTGCAAAACCTCCCATAAAAAGGGTTTTTCGATCAAAACAGCTGCATTATGGGCCAAATATCCATACACCGAACTGCTATTTAACCTTGACAAGGAGTACGAAAGCGCATTCTCCAATTCTTCCCGGGTAGCAACGGCAGGGAATTTGGTAATAACCTGAAAACGGCCTTCTGAAAACTGCCCCAAGCGTTCCTCTGCATTTCCATAAGCCTGCGCGGTGTCCAATTGTTGAATCCCGGCTTCTTCCGCTGCGGAAAGAATGGCTTTCAATTCTGCATCGGAAGGGACACCATGTGTATTTGAGATACCATAGTTAATGCCAAACTGAACGGTTCCTAGTGTTATTTTCAAAATTACTTTGTAAAATATGTTGCTATTTTATCGATTACAAAAGACTGTTCTTCATCGGTTAACGTAGGATACATAGGCAAACTGATACAATGCTTGTAATAGTTTTCGGCTAATGGCATATCGTTTTCCTTCCATCCCAATGCCCTGTAATACGGCATCAGATGGCACGGTATATAATGGATCTGGGCGAATATCTTATGCTCTCTCAGGTAATTGTAAAGCCCTACCCTGTCTTCTATTTCTATGACGTACAAATGGTAAGCATGCCCTTCAATAACATCGGATTGCCCCTTGATGTACGGTTTTCCCGAAAAAGATTGCTGGTAGCGTTTCGCGATGGCCCTTCTTCTGTCCAAGCCTTGATCTGCCCTGGACAACTGGCTGATTCCCAAAGCCGCCTGAAAATCTGTAAAACGGTAATTATAACCCAGTGTCTGCATTTCCATATACCATCCCGGGTAAGGATCGTTTTCATTTACAGGCTGTCCTACGGCAAATTCCACCGAATTTTCAAAAATCGTAGTATCTCTTGTAATGCCGTGCGTTCGGAGTTCCAGGAGTTTTTTATACAGCTTTTCATCATTGGTCGTAATCATCCCTCCTTCTCCGGTAGCGATATGCTTTACAGGGTGGAACGAGAAAATCGCCAGGTCGGCATAATTACTGTTCCCGCAATGTTGTTTTTGCCCTTTGCTGTCGGTAAAAGAACCTCCGGGCGCATGGCAGGCGTCTTCTATGATCCAAAGACCGTATTCATCGGCCAGTTCCCTGAAAGCTTCCAGGTTAACGGCTCTTCCGGCGAAATCAACAGGGATAATGCCTTTATAAGTTCCTTTTGGTGCCGATTGCAATACTTGTTTTACTTTATTCACATCCAGCAGGTAAGTGTCCGGTTCGATATCCGCGAAAACGACTTCGCCACCACAATACCGGATGCAATTGGCGGAAGCTGCGAAAGTGATAGGAGTCGTAATGACCTTGTCCCCGTGTCCCACTTCCAAGGCTAATGCCGATAAATGCAAGGCAGCCGTACCATTGGAAACCGCTACCGCATACTTGCAGCCTATATAGTCCGCAAATGCCTTTTCAAATGCTAAAATCGTAGGGCCTTGCGTGAGAAAATCCCCGGTAAGGGCTTTGGCTACAGCCTGAATATCCTCTTCTGTAATATTTTGTTTTCCGTAAGGTATCATGGCTGCTTATTTGGCTTCAAAATCTGGATATAAATGCTCTTTTATCTGCTCTCGCATACTCTCAACCGTTTCCCATTCCTGGTTTTCACCCGAAGTATAGCTAAACCCTTGCGGTACCAGTTTTGCATTGAAGGTATCTTTGTAATCTTCCAGGTTCCAGTTCGTAACCTGCGGAAGTATCACATAATATTTGCCTAAATCGTAAGTCGTAAAGGAATCGGAAGAAGTAATCATTTCTTCATGGACTTTCTCTCCCGGTCGAATCCCTACAACCCTGTGTTCACAGTTAGGCGCAATGGCTTGGGCCACGTCCAGGATTTTATAGGATGGAATTTTAGGCACGAACAATTCTCCTCCCCAGGCAGCATCCAAAGCATGGAGCACCATATCGACACCTCCTTGAAGGGAAATGTTAAAGCGCGTCATGTTGACATCGGTAATCGGCAGGACTCCTTCGTTTCTTTTATTCATAAAAAACGGGATAACCGAACCATTCGAACCCATTACATTCCCGTAACGGACCACAGAGAATTTGATATCCTGCTGGCCTTTGATGTTATTGGCGGCAATAAACAATTTATCGGAAGTCAGTTTTGTCGCTCCGTATAAATTGATTGGTGCGCAGGCTTTGTCTGTAGAAAGTGCCACTACTTTGGTCACATTGCTCGACAAACAGGCTTTGATGACATTTTCAGCACCGCCGATATTGGTCTTCACACATTCGTCAGGATTGTATTCTGCAATATGGACATGTTTCATCGCTGCTGCATGGATCACATAATCAATACCGTTGAAAGCCCTTTTCAAACGTTCCAGGTCCCTTACATCTCCAATAAAATAACGAATGGCCGGATACTCCGATTCCGGGAATTCCTGGGCCATCTGAAATTGTTTTTGTTCGTCTCTGGAATAAATCACAAGGCGTTTTACATGAGGCCATTTTTTCAAAATCGTCTTCGTCAATTCCTTTCCTAAAGAACCCGTACCTCCTGTAATTAATATTGATTTGTTATTTAGCATACATCATTTTTTATAGAAATGCAAATATAATAATTTATGATTAGAGCTTCTAAATTTATAGTATCTATTTATTTTGAAATAAATACCTTTGCCAATATTTAAAACTTTATGAACGACATCAATACAGAAATACACAACGCTTTCGAAGCCATCAAGAACGGCGGGATCATCTTGTATCCTACCGATACCGTTTGGGGACTTGGCTGTGATGCTACCAATGCCGAAGCCGTAGCCAAAATCTATGCTTTAAAACAACGCGAGGAAAGCAAAAGCATGATCGTGCTGATGAACGGCGAAAGAATGATGTATAACGTGTTTAAAGACATTCCGGAAGTTGCCTGGCAAATCCTGGACCTGTCCGAAAAACCCACAACCCTAATCCTCGACAACCCACGCAATGTGGCCCCGAATGTCATTGCCGAAGATAAAACCCTGGGCGTGCGCCTGGTGAAGGAACCATTTTGCTTCAAACTGATGGAACGCATGAAAAAACCGTTGGTTTCCACTTCCGCGAATATTTCCGGGATGCCTACCCCAAAATCTTTTAAAGAAATAAGCCCTGAAATTTTAAAAGGTGTTGACTATGTAGTAAATTTGCATCACGATAAAATCTGCGACAAGCCTTCTACCATTATTAAATTATCTTTGGACAGCCAGGTAAAAATAATCCGGAAATAGTTTCAGCCGCAGGTTCCTGTCACGGTTTTCAGTATCGTCGCAACGGAAAACGATTTCTTTTGGGAACTGAACTTCAAACGTAACAAATGAATTATACCGAATCCCTACAAAATAAAATATTCCAGATTATCGCTCAGGCAGCCAAAGAGCTTAACGTTGACAGTTACGTCATTGGCGGTTTTGTCCGGGACCTGATCCTGGGCCGCGACCATAAAAAAGATATCGATATCGTAGCGGTTGGCAGCGGTATTGAATTAGCCCTGAAAGTTTCCCAGCTTATCCCGCACCACCCTAAAGTACAGGTTTTCAAAAATTACGGGACCGCCATGCTACGTTATGAAGACATGGATATCGAATTTGTCGGGGCGCGGAAAGAAAGCTATCAATCTGAAAGCCGCAACCCTGTGGTGGAAAACGGAACGCTCGAAGATGACCAGAACCGCCGTGATTTTACCATAAATGCTTTGGCTATTTCGCTCCATGAAGACAATTACGGCACCTTGATAGATCCTTTTGAGGGTTTGAAAGACCTGGAAAACAAAACCATCAAAACGCCGCTAAACCCGGATATCACGTATTCTGACGATCCGCTCAGGATGATGCGTGCCATTCGTTTTGCGTCCCAGCTTGGTTTTGAGATCGAAGCAGGATCGCTTGAAGCCATTTCCAGGAATAAAGAACGTATTTCGATTATTTCCGGGGAACGTATTGTAGATGAATTGAACAAAATCCTTCTTTCCGAAAAACCTTCCATAGGATTTCTACTTTTATATAAAACCGGCCTGTTGGATATCATCCTGCCGGAATTGACCGCCTTGAACCAGGTGGAGGAAATAGAAGGCCATACGCATAAAAACAACTTCTACCATACCCTTGAAGTAGTCGACAATATTTGCCCAAACACTGATGATGTCTGGCTTCGTTGGGCTGCATTATTGCATGATATCGGGAAAGCACCCACAAAACGTTTCAGTAAAAAACAAGGCTGGACATTCCATGGCCATGAATTCCTGGGCGGGAAAATGGCTAAAAAAATATTTGAGCGCCTGCACATGCCACTGAACCAGAAACTGAAATTCGTCCAGAAAATGGTCATGATGAGTTCCCGGCCTATTGTCCTGGCGCAGGATATCGTTACGGATTCTGCCGTGCGCCGATTGGTTTTTGATGCAGGCGAAGATGTAGACCACCTAATGACGCTTTGTGAAGCGGACATTACCACCAAAAACCCTGCAAAATTCAGGAAGTACCACAACAATTTCAATATTGTCCGTAAGAAAATCATCGAAGTGGAAGAACGGGACCATATCCGTCAGTTCCAGCCGCCGATAACAGGTGAGGAAATCATGGAACTATTCAATTTAAAGCCATCCAGGGAAATAGGTGTATTGAAAGAGGCTGTAAAAGAAGCCATCCTCGAAGGGGAAATCCCTAACGAATACCAGGCCGCTTATGATTTCGTACTGAAAAGAGCAGAAAAATTAGGCTTGCAAAAAGTGGCCAACCGATAAAATCAGAAGTGCAAAGGGTTAAAAAACAACAATATGAAAACGTTTAGGGATTTATTGATCTGGCAGAAAGCCATGGCTTTGACGGTACATACATACGCCGTGACCTCCAATTTTGCAACGGAAGAGCTGGCCTCCGAGATCAGGAAATGTTCCATTGCCATTCCGAGCATCATCGCGGAAGGTTCCGGAAGCGGGACAGGCAAGGATTTCTACAAATCCCTGGGCATGGCAACCGGTGCGTTATTTGCCTTTCAAACCCAAATGGAAATTGCCTTCAACCTAAATTATATCCCAGAGCAGGAATTCGGGATAGTATTCGAAAACAGCCGGGAACTCGAAAGAATGATCGGTTCTTTCAGGAACAAAATAAAAGAAACCTTGTAACATCGCCCTAACATCGGCACTGAAGCCTAAAACTTCCGAAATATGAAAAAACATTTTACCTCGATTGCAAAAACCGCTTTAATTTTAGTGTATCTGGTAATCATTGCGGGCGCTTTGGTCCGAATGACAGGTTCGGGAATGGGTTGCCCGGATTGGCCTAAATGTTTTGGATATTATATCCCGCCCACAGACATCAAAGAACTTACCTGGGCCGAAAACCGTGTATTTAAGAAAGGACAGGTCATCATCAAAGAGGAAACGCTTTTAGTAGCTAAGGAAGATTGCCTTACCGGTACAACATTTGACGCTTCGCAATGGCAAAAATACACCAAGCACGATTATGCAGTTTTCAATCCGACACATACCTGGGTCGAATACCTTAACCGGTTAACGGGTGCCTTGGCCGGCTTGGGCTGCTTTATCATGGCTGTTGCCGCTTTTAGGTTCTGGAAGCAGGACAAAAAAATCACCGTATTGTCCTGGCTGGTCGTTTTTATGATGGGCTTTCAGGGATGGTTGGGCGCCACAGTAGTTTATTCGGTGCTGAACCCGGTAAAAATTACCATCCACATGATCATGGCACTGCTGATTGTAGCGGTAATCCTGTACATTATCCAGCTGGCCAAACCTAAAGAATCCCAACAGGTTTTCAACCCTATGTTCCGGAACCTTTTATGGATTTCCCTTGGTTTGACACTTATCCAGGTTGTTTTGGGCACACAGGTACGCCAATTTGTAGACGAACAGGTGAAATCCGGTATCGAGAACGGTTCGCAGTGGCTGAGCCAACCACATATGACGTTTTATTTCCACAGGACGTTTTCATTCGTGGTGTTGTTTGTCAATGTATTTTTATATGTAAAAAACAGGAAATTACAACTTGGTTTTGATAAAATCAAATGGGTAATGGCGATTATTTTTGCCGAAATACTCACCGGGGTCGCCATGTATTATTTCAATTTTCCTTTCGGGAGCCAGGCGATACATTTGGTGATGGCATCGCTTTTATTCGGGATACAGTTTTATATGATCCTGGAAGCACGGAAATCTAACCGATCCACTCTTTAAAATCCGTAACCCTTTCCCGGGCCACAATAACCTCATCGTCTTTGTAGGTAGGCAAAAGCACTTTCAGCCTGGAATTGCTGTGCATCTGGATTTCCTTGATGGCTTTCATCGGGATGATAAATTTTCGGCTCACCCTGTAAAAATCTTTCGGGTCCAATTCGGTTTCGAGCTGCTCTAACGTGCCATCGAGCAAATAAGCCCTGTTTTCAAGGGTATGCAGGTATGTGCCTTTATTTTCACTGTAAAAACATTCGATTTCTTCTACGTTGATCACTTTGAGTTGCTGCCCGATTTTTACGGTAAATCTTTTTTTATAGGTTTTATCAATCGGATTAACCAGCATTTTTTTGATCATTTCAAAATCCAATGAAAGGTTTTGAGGTTGGTTCCTCGCCTTGAATTTGTTTACGGCCACTTCCAGGTCGTCTTCATCAATAGGTTTAAGCAAATAATCGACACTATTGAGTTTGAATGCCTTGAGCGCATATTCATCATAAGCCGTTGTAAAAATCACGGCACTTTGTATGGCAATCTTCTCAAAAATCTCAAACGACAAACCGTCTGAAAGCTGGATGTCGAGGAAAATCAAATCGGGATGTGCATTGTTTTGGAACCAATCCATCGATTCTTCTACCGAATGCAGCATCGTATTGACATTCAATCCTAATTTTTCCACTTTCCGTTGCAACAACCTTGCTGCCGGTTTTTCATCTTCAATGATAATAATGTTCATTTTCTTTTCGTGTTGATTTACAGTAACAAAACTTTCCGGGGTGTTATTCCCATCTGTCCTGTTTTTCTTGTTCCATAAATTCCCTGATCTTGCGTTCTTCCCATTTTTTCCCAAAAACAAGGTGGTGCCCAAAAACGCTTACGCCGTGTGCCAGCAAGCCTAATCCCCAGAAAAATGCCGTAAAAAAGTTTTCAAATTTAAAATAACTCTCCCCCGGTTCCAAATTATTGATATTTAAAAAAACAATGAGGATGTTTACGGTGATATAGGCCCCCAGATGCGAATAAAACCCTTTGAGCCTTCTTATCCTTTTTTGGGCATCGGCATAGCGCTCTTCAAAATTCTCTTTATGATCTTCCATAACCCAATTACCTCCATTCGTTTTTACGTCGGTCTTCCTCATCCATATATTCCTTCATTTTGCGCTCTTCCCAATCCTTGCCCAAAAAAGGCATGTAATTGAAAACACGCAGTCCGTGGAAAACCACTCCTATTCCCCAACCCAGCATCGGCCAGTAAAACCATAGGTGTTCCGGTGAGGTCAGTAGGTTTATGGCCATCAGGAATAAATTTACCACAATATAAGCAGTCAGGTTCCCGTAAAAACCTTTTATTTCCTCTACTCTTTTCTTCGCTTTTTTGTAGCGTTCTTCTTCATTATAATTGCTTTCCATAACTATTTTTGTTTTTTTAATTCCGATTCTAAAATTTTATCAATCTGTCTGCGCGCTCCCAATCTTTCCCGAAAATAATTTCCCTGGCAAAAGCTTCAGTGCCTCTTCTCCTTTCATGATTACCTCCAGTTTCGTTTGTCTTCCTCTTTGTTCAGGATTTCCCTGATTTTGCGCTCCTCCCATCTGGAACCGTATCCGAAGATACTGAATCCTTGAATGACAAGCCCCATTCCCCAACCCAGCATCGGGAACCAAAACCATTGGAATTTAGGCATGATTGTCAGGTTGATAAAGATGATCACAGGGATGATCACGCAATACGAAATAAGACTGCCGTAAAACCCTCGGATTGCCTCGACCCTTTTCTTTGCCCTGTAATAGCTGTTCTCGACAGCGCTGTTGTATGTTGTTTCCATAATGCCTACCTGTTTTGTCAATAAGGGCAGTTCTACTGTAAATTCTTTTTCGGTTTGCGTGATCCTCACTTTCCTCTCCGAGAGGATGGCATACCGGCTGATGATGTTTTGCAGCCCGACACCCTGGCGGTCCCTGAGCACTTCTTTTTTCTGGTAATCATTCTGGACGACAAGGCAGTTGTCCTTTTCAAAAATCCGGATCTGCAATGGCCTTTTCTCACTCACTACATTATGCTTGACGGTGTTTTCCAACAGCAATTGAAGCGAAAGCGGTACGATTTTGGCTTCCGGGTTGTTAACCTTCTCCGGCAATTCGTAAAAAATACTGTTTTCAAAACGCATTTTCAGCAAATTCATATAGGTTTTGGCGAAAGCCAGCTCTTCTTCGATACTCACAAGCTCCTTATCCCTCTGTTCCAAGACATAGCGGTAAATTTTAGAAAGGGATGCCGTAAACTTCTGGGCATTGTCCGGGTTTTCTTCAATCAGGGAACTCAATACATTCAGGCTGTTGAAAAGGAAATGCGGGTCGATCTGATTCTTTAAACTTTCAAATTTTGCCGAAGCCGTACCCGCAATGATCTTTTCCTTTCTGACCCTGTTTTCCTGATACGAACGGTAAAAATAAATCGCATGGGCAAAAAGCGTCATGATAAACGTGATAATACTTGCAATCACATAATTCCCCGGGCTTTCATTGGCCAGAAAAGCGTCTACCGTGTTTTTGTTGATGACCACTTCCTCAAACATCCGCAAGAGGAAAATGGTAAAAATCGAGACGACAAAAGAGCAGATAAAACCAAATACTATCCTTCTGATATTAAACCGGTCTCCCGTAAAAAGCTTATCCAAAACAATAAATAACACTGCATTTATCATGTACAAAGAAACCGAATACAATAATGTAAACTGTAAATTCATAAACAGCCTGCGGTTCAATACAATTGTGGATCCTGTAATCCAGCTAAGGAATGTCAGTACGAAAAAGACAATCAGCCCGATGCCTATGGCCCGCAGAAAATGTTTCAGGTATTTATTCATTTTTGATGATTTAGTGTTCTTATAATTTGGCTTTGGCCATTGCAGAAGCAATAAATCCGACTCCCATCCCGACCAAAGTCCCTACGGCAACCTTACCCAGGTACATCCCGATGCCCATTCCTACGAACATGCATCCTATAAAAAGAGTTCCGGCTACTTTATTGTTTTTGTTTTGCGTTTCCATATTGTATCTGATTATTACGTTTCTTTTGTCTTTTATCTTTTTTCTTATTTACTGCAGCTTTTCAAATTTTCCTGTGCTCTTTCCAATCCCCAGGTTGGATGAAACGGTGATTCCGGTTTAAAATCTGCGTATAATTTGATAGCTCTTTCCATGTCCTTGCATAATGATTTCACATCAGCTCCCGTCCATTGAGCTCCTCCGATTTCAAATTCCGCTTTACAGGAAACCACTCTTGGATTGTTTGGGGCAATAACCTGTGCCTTATAATACTGTTCCATGGCTTTGTTGGAATATTTCATGCCGTTTGTCATCGGGTCCTGAACAATCCATCCTGTATAAATCATCGCCTGTACCACCATGATTTCAGCGTTGTTGGGGCTTATGATTGCAGCCTCGTCCAATGCTTTTTGCGCTTTGTCCAGGTAGGCCGGGATTTTTGCTTTGTCTTCAGCCTTGAAAGCTTCAACGGTATTGATAAACGCCACATAATAATTAGGCAGCCAGTTGTTTTTCTCTACTGTGGCAATTCTTTCAAACAAAGCGGATGCCTCTGCAGATTTTCCGCTTTTCCATACTGTCAAAGCATTCCCCATTCCTTTTTCATACAACGTTTGCGCTGATAACAAACTGCAAACAAATAAAGCGATCATTGTGAAAATTTTAGTCATAATTTTAGTTTTTTAAAGTTATTGTTTTTTTGTTTATTTAATTATAGTGTAAAAATACTGTGCTTGTTCCTTTTATAAAATTTATAGTTACCGAATTGTCGGATTTGAAGGATGAACCGTCTTTCTTGTCTCTTTCTTCTATTTTCTTTGTTCTATTTTCTTTCTCCCCTACAAATTATCCAACTGGTTCTTTTTCTTATCCTGGCTGATGGTCCAGAAAAATCCCACAAAGAAAAACCGGTCTGCTGATGGCGTAATGGCCCTTCTGCTGTACACACCTTCCGCGTCCGGCGTGTTCGAATATTCATAATTGTAAATATTTTTGGTTCCCATCACATTAGAAATCGAGAAATACAATATCTTCTGTTGTGTAAGCAAGTAAGCCCAATTTACGCTTAAATTATTGTACGTTTTGGTTTTCCTGCTCATAAACTGAGTCTGGTTAGGATCGTTATACGGCCTTCCGGTATTGAAACTATGCGAAATTCCTACCTGCGATTTCCAATCCAAAATAAAATATTTCCCTACTAAAGATATGTTTTGTTTGGCAATAAACCCCGGAGTCACTTCAGAAACATAATTCCTGTAATCCCTTTTTGAATCGATATAAGAATAAGACAACCAATATTCCAGGAACTTAACCGATTTCCCATCCCTCCAGAACAAATCCAGCCCTTTGGCATACCCAAATCCGTCATTGGCAAAATTACTGTTGTACATGGCCATATCCGTATCGTATTTTACCAGGTCGTTATACTTTTTATAATACAATTCTGCCCGTAAGGTCCTTTTGTCTGCAGTATATTGGTAATTCAGGATGTAATGGGACGCTTTTTCGTTTTCAAAACGGTCATTGTATTTCAGGTAATCCTGTTTTGGCGCCTGTTCAAATATTCCGTAGGCTAATGAAAGTTGGCTGCTGCCGCTCACCTTATAAGCCAGGGAAGCCCTTGGCGAAACAGCCGTTTGGTGCAACAGGTCATTGTTTGAGATGCGCACTCCTGCTTTGGCTGCAAATTCCTTCGAGAAAAAAATATCCGCTTCGCCATACACCGCACCAATATTGGAATCATACCCACTGCCGAATTCCTTATTGAAATCCTCGTCATACTTGGTGATAAAATAATCTCCCCCAAACGATACTTTCACCCTGTCCGAAAAACTCTTTTTTAGCTTCAGTTTCAAATGGGAAGAATGCTCCGTACTGGAAATCCTATCGGTATCCACCTTTGTTTTTGTATCACCAAGGCCATAACTCAATCCTGAAATAATCTGCCAGTTGCTCCCGAATTTGCCTTTATAAGAAGCATTGTAATAAAAATTATTGTTCTTCAAATCTACCCTGCTCACAAACGGAGCGTTAATGCTTTCCTGGTTCAGGTCAAACCGCGACCCGTCAAAAGCCGCGTACATTTTCAGCATTCCCGAATTGAATTTATAACGGTACACCGTTTCTCCGGAAAGCGACTGGAACGGCCTGTTCCATTTCACGTTTTGCGGGATGGCTGCCTGGTACGGCGACAAATCAATATAAGCCACATTTACGCTCAACGAGCTTTTGTTCCATTTTTGCGTATTCCCCAACCCTAAACCTACTGTCATTAAGGAAATATCGGTTTGTTCCTGCTCCGGTTCTTCAATGGTATTCAATAACAGCACGCTAGACAACGCGTCTCCATATTCTGCCGAATATCCTCCAGTCGAAAAAGAAATCCCACTAAATAAAAACGGGGAAAACCGTCCTCTGGTTGGCAAATTATTCGCACTCGCGCCATACGGTTGTGCCACTCTTAGCCCATCTACAAAAGTTTGTGTCTCGTCAGATTCCCCACCACGTACAAACAACCTGCCGCTCTCCCCCACAGTTTGCGTCCCTGGCAATGTTTGCAAAGCCCCCACAATATCCCCGGCAGATCCGGCTGTCGTTACAATATCCAGTGGCTTTAGAACCGAAACCCTTGCTTTTTCGCCCGCTTCAAACGTTCCTGCCGAAATGTATACCGCATCAAGGGTATTCACGCTTGCTTTTAATTTGATAGTCTGCGATTGGTAATTTTCAATGACCACCGGAAGGTTTAAGGTTTCAAAAGCCAGGTAGCTCACCACCATAACCTGGTTTCCTGTAGTGGTCGTTTCAAAACTGAAGTCCCCGGTTTCCGTAGTCGTTGCCCCGTCGTAAGTTCCTTCTATGTAGATATTGACACCAGCCAGCGGATTGTTTTTTTGATCGGTTACTTTTCCGGAAATTGTCGTTTGGGAAAAAACAGCTGCCGGGAATAAGAAAACACAAAGTGTAAAAACGAGCCGGTTTGCTGTTAGGAATGCCTGAAGATTTGTTTTCATGGTTTGTTTATTTTGATGAAGCAAAGTTGCATCAAAAAAAAGTGAGTAAAAACTTATCTTTACCCAATTGTCATTTTTTAAGGATGAATTGTTATAAGAAGAAAGAGCAAAGAGAATAGAACAAAGAAATAAGAAGTAAACCTCCCCAATCTTTCCATCCCATCCCATCGCCCTCACAGCATAATCCGTAGAAAACAACAAGTCATGAAGCGGCAGCGTTCCGCGTAGCGAGGAAGAATGACGAGCGGTTCGGGACGCGGAGCGGAATGACGCGGTAGTTTTCAGGATTGTGATGTGCAGGCTTGATTTTTTGTTTCTTTTGCATCAAGGCAAAAGAAAATAGAGAGTAGAAGTAAAAACAAAGAGTCAAGAAGGATAAGTTAATAAAGATTTACTTCGTCAGTTCGCTTCGCTCGTGCCCTCCTTCGTTGAAATGACAAACGTTGTGGCAGTAACCGAAAATTATCCGTAATCTTGTCATCCCGACGAAGGAGGGATCTCTTCAATCTTTCCATCCCATCCCATCGCCCTCACAGCATAATCCGTAGAAAACAACAAGTCATGAAGCGGCAGCGTTCCGCGTAGCGAGGAAGAATGACGAGCGGTTCGGGACGCGGAGCGGAATGACGCGGTAGTTTTCAGGATTATGTTGTGCAGGCTTGATTTTTGGTACTTTGTATCAAGACAAAGTACAAGAACAAGGAGTTTACAGAGATTCCTCCTTCGTCGGAATGACAAACGTATCGGTAAAAGATTATCGATAAATTAAAACTATCCGTAATCTTGTCATTCCGACGAAGGAGGAATCTCAAGCACCAACGGTCACGGTATTCACATAGGCAAAAGAAAGAAGAAAAGAGACTTTACTTTACCACAAAGTACAATATACAATACTTCAAAGTACTTTCAGAGTGCCTTTAAAGTGCAGGATGTAGTATGGATCTAGTATGGATCTAGTATGAAAGATTGCTACTACACCCCAGCTAGACATCATTTATATCGCTACGTCATCCCATCATAATAACATTATTCCTGTAAGGACATTTAAAATAAACTCCAATTGACTAACTTTGATACCCCGTAAAGACAACCTTATGAAAAAAGCCCTCCTTTTAGCATTCATCATCCTTAGCATTGGCACATCAAAAGCCCAGGAGACCGCTTCCGTTTATGACGAAAAACTGGCCAAGGAACTGGGCGCCGATGATTACGGCATGAAACATTACGTATTCTGCATTCTCAAAACAGGGACCAATACTACTGCTACCGCCGAAGAGAAATCCAAGTATTTTGCCGGCCATATGGCCAATATCACCCGCTTGGCCAAAGAAGGGAAGCTAGCCGTAGCCGGCCCTTTTATGAAAAACGACCGCAATTACCGGGGTATCTTTATTTTTAACGTAGCCACAGTTGAAGAAGCCCAGGCTTTGGTCGATAGCGATCCGGCAGTCAAGGCAAAACTATTCGAAGCCGAACTCACCCCTTGGTACAGCAGCGCTTCGTTAATGGAAGTATCCAAAATACACGACAAGATCTCTAAAACCAAATTCTAATCAAAGGCCGAAACAATAGCGAACAGCAAAAAGCGTGTCCTTCCGTGGCATCCGTATTTTATCCATACCTAAATATAATACAATCTGAACATGAATATTGAAGACCTGCAACAACTCTGCAAAACATTTCCACAAGTTACCGAAGATATCAAATGGCAAAATGACCTGTGTTTCTGCATCGGCGCGAAAATGTTCTGTGTCGTGGGCATGAACCAATCCCCTACTTCGGCTTCTTTTAAAGTCCTGGATGAAGAATTTGAAGAAATGAGCAGCCGCAAAGGTTTCCAACCGGCACCGTATGTGGCACGGTACAAATGGGTTTTAGTAGAAGATATTAACCTTCTTAGCCCGAAAGAATGGGAGCATTTTGCCTTCCAGTCCTATACGCTTGTAAAAAACAAACTGGCCCCAAAAATCAAAAAAGAACTAGGTTTGTCATGACCTTAAATTCTCAGCCAACAACAATTTTAACGTTTTAGAAAGAAAACTTTGGCTTCCAGTACTTACTTTTGTAATACCCACAAAAGTAATCGCCTTGTTTTATGAACAATACTGCCCGGATTAAAAAGAATTTTACGTTTATCAAATATCAAAAACTTATCACCGTTTCCGTTTTAGTTGGTTTTTTAAGTTCATTCTTAGCCATTTCACTAAAACGCCTGACGGAACATTACGAAGAGATTTTCCTCGACAAAGCCAACCTAAACAACGTTTATTTCATTGTTTTGCCGGCTATTGGCCTTTCGGTGATTTATTTCCTGCGCCATTACCTGTTCAAGAAAAAAGAAAACAAAGGCATCCGGGAAATATTTGATACTACGGCAGAACGAAAAAACAGCTTACCGCTTTATAAGATCCCGTCACACTTCATCAATGGTTTGATCACTGTTGTTTTTGGAGGTTCTACAGGTATTGAAGTTTCAACCGTAGTGGCTTCGGCGACCATCGGATCTGTTGCGCAGGAAAAAGAAAATGTCTTCAACCGCCACAAAACCGAATTGATCTGTGCCGGTGTCGCAGCAGGAATTACCGCTTTATTTTGCAGCCCTTTTGCAGGAATCCTCTTTGCCTGGGAAGTTATTTCCAAAAAAATCTCCAAAACATTTCTTATTACCGGCGGAGTTTCGGTAGCTGTGGCTTTGGGTTTTATTTATTTCTTAAATGAAAAACCGCTTTTTACCGTTACACTAAACGGATGGCATTGGCAGGCCATTCCTTATTTTATCTTATTGGGGATTATCGCCGGGATGAATTCGGTTTACCTGACCAAATGCGTGCTTTTCTTTAAAAAACGTTTTGGTAAAATCGAAAAACACCCCAACAGGATTTTCTTCGCAGCAGTCATTTTGAGTGTGTCCTTGCTGCTCCTTCCGCAATTGTACGGAGAAGGATACCATGCCATTAAAGAAAATATTGTCCATTCCAACGACCTTACTTTTACCATTACGCTGGCCCTTACTTTTTTGGGTATTATCATCATGAAGCCAATTGTCACTTCGGCAACGTTGGCAGCCGGTGGAGACGGAGGCGTTTTTGCACCGAGTATTTTCATTGGAGGATTTGTGGGGTTATTGCTGGCCATTTGCCTTAATACGTTTTTTGATGCCGGTGTCATACCGCTGAATTTCATGATCTTGGGAATGGGCGCCATGTTAAGCGCCAGCATCCATGCGCCTTTGACCGCTATTTTCCTTACCTGCGGGCTGGTAAACGATTATTCTTTATTTATTCCTATCTGCATTGTCTGCCTGGTGGCAAAATATACGGCCAAAATGATTTATCCTTTCACGGTATACACCTATCAGCCCAAACCAACCTTATAACAACAATGCCTACGCAGAAAATAAAACGCAATTACCGCAAAGCAAGATATGTCCTTTACAAAGAGACTTTAGTTGATTTTAAAGAGCATTTTTGGGCTTTCGCAGGAGCGTTTACAGGAATGGGGATTATTGCCTACCTGCAGTACAACATGTTCCCAAAGCAGGATTTTGTGTTCCTGATCGGATCTTTCGGGGCTTCGTGTGTATTGGTATATGGCGTCATCCAGAGTCCTTTGGCACAACCCAGGAACCTTATCGGCGGGCATGTCATTTCGGCCTTGGTAGGCGTTACCGCTGCAAAGATTTTCCCGGACACGATCTGGCTGGCTTCGGCAGTGGCAGTAGCTTTATCTGTAGTGATGATGCAAATCACCAAAACGCTCCATCCTCCGGGCGGCGCCACAGCATTGATTGCAGTGACGGGTTCTCCGGCCATTCTGAAATTAGGTTACTGGTATGTCATTTCTCCGGTTTTAAGTGGTGCCACAATACTTTTAGTTGTAGCTTTGCTATTCAACAACATGACTTCGAACAGGCAGTATCCAACTCATAAAAGGTTTACGAAGTTCAAAAACAAGATCCGTCATGCCACACGTATTAGCCAAACTTAAAAATGTCCCTTTGGAAGTTATCCGGGAGGTTTTAGACAAAGACAAGGATTTCCATGCCTCACAAGGCATGTACCTGCAGCACCTCTGGCAAAATGCCGATGATTCGAACGAAGTGCAGTTCCTCTTCCGCATCGATTCGGTTGCAAACACAAAAGCACTGATCCACAAACTGCATTCGGAAGCTTTGGCCCAGGACCCGGATGCGAATTTGCCCACCATGACGTATCTCCAATAATGTTACAACTCAATAAAATACACCACATTGCCATTATCTGTTCGGATTATCCGAAATCGAAACAATTCTATACACAGGTTTTAGGATTGGAAGTGTTGCGGGAAGTGTATCGCGAAGCCAGGCAGTCCTATAAGCTTGATTTAGCACTTAACGGAACGTATATCGTCGAGCTTTTTTCGTTTCCGAACCCACCCAAAAGAGTATCTCGCCCTGAAGCTTCGGGCTTGCGCCACCTGGCCTTTGAAACGGATAACCTGGAAGGTGCCAGGCTTTTTTTACTTTCACAAAATACAAATCCGGAAGAAATCCGCACCGACGAATATACGGGCAAACGCTTTTTCTTTATTTCCGATCCCGATGATTTGCCTATCGAATTCTATCAAAGCTAATTAAAAATCTTATCAACAAATCTGAAAATCTAACAATCGGGTACTCTATCAATCCAAATTATATTTTACCTTTGACCTTTCAATAAAAATAAGAATATGGTTTACAAATTCAGAGTAATTCTAGATGCTGAAGAAGATATTTTCAGGGACATCGCCATCCTGGAAAATGATACATTAGAAGATTTGCACAACGCCATCGTGAACGCTTTTGGTTTTGACGGAATGGAAGTAGCTTCTTTTTACACCTGTGATGAAACCTGGAACCAGGAAGATGAAATCCCTATGTTTGACACCGGGGATGTTGCCGGGGAACAAAAAACAATGGCCGATTACCAGCTGGCCGATATCCTGGACGAAGAAAACACCAAAATCATCTATGTGTATGATTTTATCAATATGTGGACATTCCTGGTAGAACTGGCCGCTATCGAAGAACCCGCAGCCGGCGCCGCTTATCCGGATTTGTTATTCTCCCACGGGGAAATGCCGCTGGAATCCGGGGAAAAAAACTTCGAGGCCGAAAACGAAGATTTCTATTCCGAATTTGAAGACGATTTAGACGATGACGACCTGGATATGTTTGACGGGGACGATAGTTTTGAAGATTATGGTTTTGAAGAAAACTGGAATTAAATTAGAGTAGAGAAGCAAGAGACAAGAAAATTATAAATTAAGAAATACCGAACCAAGATTTAAGACACTACTTTTGTTTTAAACCTTGGTTCTTTCTTCTAAAAAAAATAAAAAATGATCAACTTATTCAACACGCACATCGAAAATCTTTCCATTCACCGTGTAGGGAACAAAAGCCGTAACGAAGCCTTGTTCCTATCCGATAACCCGTATGGACTGAACGACGAAATCGTGCCGTTACTGAAAGAATTTTTCCTGAAACCTTTCCGTGAAAAAGAAGAAAACTATTTCCAATTTGCGCATGAAGTCGATTTGGATTATAACGAAATGTACAAATTTGCCACAGAGATTTTCGAAAATCCGGGCAATGTGCACAACATTTCAAAAAACATCACCAAACATCTTTTTGAGCAGTCCAACCATCCGCATATCAAGAACGGGGAAGTCTATGTCACGTACCTGACCAACATTTCCATAGATAATAATGTGGTGGATGCGATTGGGGTTTTTAAAAGCGAGATCAAATCCGATTTCCTTCAGTTTGAAGAAAAAGGGACAACTCTTGAAATGATCCTCCAGCAAGGAATCAACCTGAACAAACTGGACAAAGGCTGTTTGATCTTCAATTATAAAAAAGAAGAAGGGTATAAAATCCTTACGGTAGACAGCAACCGCTACGATGCCAGGTATTGGCTGGAACATTTCCTTTCGGTGGATGCTTTTCAGGATGAGAATTTCATGACTAAGAAATATTTGAAATTCTGCCAGGATTTTGCCAAAGAAGTGGTCCTTCCTGCAGAAGATAAAAAAGAAGAAGTCATGTTCATGAACCGTGCCGTAAACCATTTTGCCAAAAACGACCAGTTTGAAGAAACCAATTTCTTAAATGAAGTTATTGACAACCCGGATTTGATTTCGGAGTTTAAGAATTACAAAGTAGACAAAGGCGAAAAATACAGCATTGAGGACCTGACCACCTTCCCTATTGCAAACGCGGCGGTTTCCGATGCCAGGAGAAGCATGAAAAATGTCATCAACCTGGACACCAACATACAGATCAAACTGGATTTCATCAATCCGGAAAGCGCTGAAAAATTTGTGGAAAAAGGCTGGGACGAGGAAAAACAGATGTATTATTACCTGGTCTATTTCAACAAGGAAAACAAGAGCTAATTTTTGCCCTCAAAATACAATCCCCAATTGTTTAGCAGTTGGGGATTTTTTTATGAAAATCCTTTTATTGGAATGCTCTTACATTCAAATCAAAACCATAATTACTTAACAATCAGCATTTAGAAGTTAAATTCGTAAGTTTATTCTTATTTTGAAGATAATAAAATACATTTTATCGATTTTATTTGTCACTTTATCGATTATTAATTACGTTTGCCGAACAATTCTTCAACACACTCATTATGAACACGATAACACGGAAAAGAAAGTTTCTTGGCAGAAAAATCTTATGCTCTCTTTTTGGTCACAAATTAATTACGACCCGAAATGTTACCGCTCATTTTAAGGAGTTTGAATGTACTGTTTGCCGTATGGAACTGACCAATGATGTGAAAGGCCAAAAAACGTTCCTGACGCCAGAACTTCGGGAAGTAAACGAAACACTACTCAACTTATACAGAAGGAGGCATCCTTTGGCATAAGCCTTAAAAAATATATTACCTTTTTTACCCCACAGATACCGAAATCCCCAGCTTTAAAAAGTTGGGGATTTTTTATTGTAACAAATTGCAAGCGGACTAGTCTTATGGTAATCAATCCAAAAACAAATAACCATACCTTATGAAACGTACTTTTACAATCCTTCCAATGCTTGCTCTATTAGCCATTAGTTGCCACAGCAAGCCTACTTTTGAAGAAGCAAGATCAAAAATAAAGGCCCAGAATGAAAAACTGCATCAGGTCATAGCAACCAAAAACACAGCCCTGCTGGAAGAAGTTTATGCAAAAGATGCCAATTTCCTTGCTCCTGGCGCCGGAATCGTCAAAGGGCGCGACAGTATTATCGCCTTATGGAAAAGCGGTTTGGGCAATATGCTCGAAATGCATTCCGAAACAACCGATATAAACGGTACGCCGGAAGTTGTGTATGAAGTGGGCGTTGTACAAACGAAAATCAAGATAAGCCGAAAAGACAAGGATACTGTTTTTACCTACAAAGCCAAGTACAGCAACGTTTGGAAGCGGGATGAAAAAGGGGAATATCGTTTGGCTGTCGATATCTGGAATGATTTCAATTAGTAAAAAAAGGCGTTTGTAACAAATTCCAGTTCCATTCGTCTTACCAACATCAATCAACAAATCAAACATCTTGGAAACTATTCTGACCATTACAAATCTCAATAAGATTTACAACAAACAGGTCCACGCCGTAAAAAACCTTTCACTGGAAATCCATAAAGGCAACGTTTATGGTATTTTAGGGCCGAATGGCTCCGGCAAATCAACTACGCTCGGCATTGTTTTGAATGTCGTTAACAAAACCTCAGGGGAATACAGCTGGTTTGGCGGCACGACCCAAACGCACGACGCCTTGAAAAGGGTTGGGGCAATCATCGAACGCCCTAACTTCTACCCTTATATGACGGCCAAAGAAAACCTGGAACTGGTATGCAAGATAAAGGGGATCAATTATTCCAAAGTGGCGGAAAAGCTTGAAATCGTCGGCCTGACCGAAAGGATGGACAGCAAATTCAGTACTTTTTCATTAGGGATGAAACAACGTTTGGCCATTGCTTCGGCACTGCTCAACGATCCGGAAATCCTTATCCTGGACGAACCTACAAACGGATTGGACCCGCAGGGAATCCATCAGATCCGCGACATCATCAGGCTTATCGCTTCGCAGGGCACTACAATTTTGCTGGCTTCGCATTTGTTGGACGAAGTTGAAAAAGTATGCACGCATGTCCTGGTTTTGCGTAAAGGCGAAATGCTTTACTCCGGAACTGTTGACGGCATGACCAATAAAAAAGGGTTTTTCGAATTGAAATCAGGTAACCTGGAAACCTTAAAATCCGCTTTAGAGAATCATCAGGATATAGAAAAAATAGTGGAAGCTAATGGAGATGGACGGTTATTGGTGTATCTCAAAAACAATCTGGAGGCCGAGGACCTGAATTCCTATTTGTTCCAAAACAATATTGTCTTGCAGCATTTGGTAAAACGCAAACACAGCCTGGAAGAGCAGTTTTTAGAACTGACCAACAACCATTAAGCGAATCCTTACCTTTTAAATTTCAATATCATTTTACACTTCCTTCTGTAAAACCAAGGATTGTAAAACCTAAAACATACATTATAATGAAAAGACTACTCTCTATAGAATTACAGAAAATATGGAAAAACAAGGCCAGTAAAGTCCTGAGCATCACTTATTTTGTCATTCTTTCTTTTATCGCTTTAATTGCTTCGATTAAATTTGACATTGGCCCCGTCCATATTGATGCTGCCGAAACAGGCATATTCAATTTCCCTTACATCTGGCATTTCAACACGTACATTGCCGCGATTTTGAAATTCTTCCTGGCGGTCGTAATCGTTTCCATGATGGCCAACGAATACAGCTACGGGACCCTGAAACAAAACCTTATTGACGGGATGAGTAAAATGGAATTTATCCAATCTAAATTCTTAACAGTATTGGTATTTGCAGGTGTTTCAACCGCTTTTGTGTTTGTAATGACCCTGATTTTAGGTTATTCTTTTTCCTCGTATAATGAATTTTCCATTGTGTTTTCGGATTTGGAATACCTGCTCGCCTATTTCATAAAATTAGTAGGTTTCTTCTCTTTTTGCTTGTTTTTGGGGATTTTAGTGAAACGTTCCGCCTTTGCGCTGGGTTTTTTATTGGTTTGGTTCGTGGCCGAAAATATCATGCACGGCATCATGTACCGGTTCATTTTTAATAATGATGATGAAATGGCCTCTAAAATATTTTCCGCATTCCCACTCGAATCTATGTCCGGCTTAATTGTCGAGCCTTTCTCCAGGCTTTCTTTCATCAAAACAATAGGCAACCAGATTGGCGTGGAAGGCATGAAGGATTATGGCGTTCATTTTTCGTCAATTCTAATCGTCTTGGCTTGGACTGTTATTTTTATGTTAATGTCGTATAAAATTCTGCAAAAAAGAGATTTGTAGTATCTTTGCGGCACTATGAAATCAGGTTTACAAGTATTCTTTTTAAGTGTCGTTTTATTTTTTTCCGAAGGCTTAAATGCCCAATATATCACTATTGACGAATCCTATACTGCCCAGCAGTTGGTGCAGGATATATTGGTAAACAGCGGTTGTGCTTCCGTGTCTAATTTTTCTGCTACCGGCGGGAATTTTAATGACGGTTCCAAAAGCTATGCCTATTTTACCAATGCATCTTCCAGCTTTCCGTTTACAAACGGTATCGTATTGGCAACGGGGAAAGCTTCATCCGCTCAAGGGCCTAACACCTATATTTCTGACGATGGCGGAAGCATGGCCTGGCCTGGCGATCCTGACCTGGAACAGGCTTTAGGACTTAATAATACGGTTAACAGGACGGTTTTGGAATTTGATTTCATCCCTCAAACCGATAAAATCAGTTTTGATTATATTTTCGCTTCGGAAGAATACCATGACAATGCCCAATGCCGATATTCCGATGGTTTTGCCTTTCTCTTGAAAAAAATAGGCAGTACCGCTCCGTACCAAAACCTGGCGGTGGTTCCCGGAACTACTATTCCCGTGAAGGTAACGTCTGTACACCCGGATGTTCCCGGTAGTTGCGCTGCACAGAACGAAAGTTATTTCGGCAGTTACAACGATGCAAACCATCCTACCAATTTTAACGGGCAAACAGTTGTCATGACAGCTCAGTCTGATGTAGAAATCGGCCAGGCATACCATATAAAATTAGTAATCGCCGATGAAGGCAATTTCCGGTATGATTCTGCTATATTCTTAAAAGCCGGAAGCTTCCAAAGTGCTGTAGATTTAGGACCGGACAGGTTGATTGCTACAAACAATCCTTATTGCTCGGGCGCTAGTGTTACATTCAATGCGGCACAATCGGGAACGAATACGTACAAATGGTTTAAAAATGGCATCGATACGGGTATTACAACCCCAACGTATACCGTTACGGACAATACAAACCCCAATATGGTAACTTATTCTGTAGAAGTTACCATAAACGGCACCTGTACTTCAAGCGGAGAAATCAAAATCCAATTTGCAGATTTACCGGTCCTGGCAAACAAAACGTTAGTGCAATGTGATGATAACCACGATGGGATTTCGGTTTTTAACCTAAACAATGCCTACTCCATAAGCGGTGTCACGTTCTTCGAAACTTTCACAAATGCGCAGAATAATACCAATCCGATACAAAATACAGCTGCCTATCAAAATACGGTAACGTCTACTGTTTACGCGAAGGTGAGCAATGCTTACGGATGCGTTACAATAGCAACTGTAACCTTACAAATAGCCAACAACAGCATTCCTGCACAAAACGATATCGAAGAATGCGACCAGGACGGGCAATTGGACGGAGAGACGTCATTTACTCTCCCGGTACAATTGACAGGGATTCCGGCCGGCTTGACCGTTAGTTATTTTGCTTCGGTTGCAGATGCGGTGCTTCAGGCGAATCCTTTAAGCAGCCCTTACCGGAATACGACTCCGGATCTTCAGATTATTTACGCCAGGGTAATCAACGGCCCTGATTGCTATGGCATTGTCCCGATCCGTTTGGTTGTGCACACGTTCAATCCTCCTTATTTTGAAGATGTTACGGTTGGGATTTGTTCCGGCAACATTGTAACTTTGAGTGTAAACAATGGATTTTCAACCTATACCTGGAGCAACGGGGATACCGATGCGCAAACTGATGTGTCTTCGGCCGGGATTTATTCTGTTGAAGTTACCAATACCGACGGTTGTAAAGCTGTTAAGGAATTTACGGTCCAGGCCTCAGCTCCTGCCTCTGATATTGATGCGGTAATCGAAGAATTCCAGGGAAATGCCAATACTGTTTTAATTACCTATACCGATAATGGCGGGAATTATGTTTTCTCTATGGATGGGGCCAATTACCAAAACAGCCCTTATTTCACGAATGTCCCTGCGGGAGAATATACCATTTCGGTCAAGGACCTGAACGGTTGCCTTCCTACTCCTTCAAAAGTAATTTATGTCCTGGATTACCCTGCTTTTTTTACCCCAAACGCAGACGGGATACACGATATATGGGCCATCAGGAACGGCCAGCTTAAACCCGGCACGATTATTTCGGTTTTTGACAGGTTTGGAAAACTGATCAAACAATTCAACTCCAATTCATCAGGTTGGGACGGTACTTATAACGGGCAAAAGCTCCCTTCTGACGATTATTGGTTTACCCTGGATCTTTCAAACGGAAATATTATAAAAGGGCATTTCTCGCTTAAGAGATAAATCCATATATTTGGAGGCATTTTTTATATTTTTCCCATGAAAATAAAATTACTCCTGCTCTCACTATTTGTAAGCATAACCTGTTTTTCGCAATTTAGTAAGACGCATTATATACCGCCATTGTCAAATTCTGACAGCCAGGAACCACAGGGCCAGTACCTATATATTTCCTGTCCGAGCCTGACTCCGGTAAATTACAAGATAATTGCCATAGGCGGAGGTATTGTAACAGGTGTGGTTTCGAGGGATTTACCTGCAAAATTCGAGATCGGTTCCGGTTTCGACACACAATTATTAGTGAATGCGAGCGACGTAGGTTCAGTAAGAAACAATAAAGGATATATTGTCGAAGCAGAAGACCTTGTCTATGTGACGGTCCGGCTTACTTCCACTCCACTTAATTATCAGGCCGGAGGATTGGTTTCAAAGGGGCTCGCCGCGCTTGGGACACGATTTAGGGTGGGCGCTTTTATTAATACGGGAGTGGCCAACACGAGCGACAACCATTATACTTTCGCTTCTATTTTAGCTACGGAAAACAATACGGTGGTTTCCTTCGGGGATATTAAGCCGGGCGTTTCCCTTGTTAACGATGCCGGATCTGGAAATACGCCTGCAAACGTTACATTAAACAGCGGGGAAAGTTATGTCATCGCTGTTCACGGTCCGTTGGATGCAAACCGGGACGGGCTTATCGGGGCCTCCATCACTTCCAATAAACCGATTGCCGTAAACTGCGGTTCATTTGCAGGAAGCAACGGTACGACTTCCAATCTTGATTTGGGTTTTGACCAGATCGTATCGGCCGAAAGGACCGGGAAAGAATACATTTTTATCAAAGGAAACGGGCAAGATGTGACCGAACGTCCGTTAATTATCGCCAATGAAAACAATACCGAAATATATTTAAACGGAAGCGCTACTGCTGTCGCAACACTTAACGCCGGCGAATACCTGGCTTTGAGTGGTTCGGATTTTTCCGGTAACGGGAATTTATACGTACGGACTTCCAAAAACGTCTTTGCCTACCAAGGCATCGGAGGAACATCAGACCAGGCCAATCAGAACATGCATTTCCTGCCGCCTTTGAGCTGTGAAACCCCTAAAATCATCAATAATATTCCTTTTATCAATGAAGTTGGTGGTAATTTGGTCAATTTTAACGGAACGGTATGTATCGTTACCGGAACCGGGGCCACTTTAAACTTTATCATTAACGCGGTCAATTATACTTTGGCTTCATTGCCTACGGCCGGTATTACTGTTAATGGTCCTTTCGCTGTAAATGGTAATCCGAACTACCAAACGTATACCTTTGAAGGGCTAACGGGCAATGTATCCGTATTCTCATCAGAATCTGTGTATCTTTCTTATTTTGGGTCGAGCGGTGCCGCTACCTATGGCGGTTTTTATTCCGGATTCACATTTAAACCCGAAATCGCATTTAATAAAATTGCAACCACTGCCGAGAATTGCATCCCTAACGTAAAACTTGCTGTAAACAACCTGACTGGTTTTGATGTTTTCCAATGGTATTTTAATGAAACAGCCATTCCCGGTGCGGTTTCAAACGAGTACAACCCAACCCAGCCGGGCTATTACCATGTAAAAGCCACTATTTCTTCTTGCGGGACAAGTCTTGAATCGGACAGGATCCCCGTAAGTGATTGCCCAACCAACCTAGATGGCGACCTTGCCAATGATAATATCGACATAGATGACGACAATGACGGGATAACAAATTGCACGGAATCCTTTGGCAGTCAAAACATTAACCTTACCAATTCTGCAGCAGGCATCGTTACTGCCGGAACCTATTCCAATACATTTTCAGGTACGGTAACCAATTCCGTTCCTGCTGCAGCCACACCTTTTACAAGTAATGCTGACGGGAGTTTTATTATGGAAATGCCTGCAGGAAAAGGGTATTACGTTGCTTATAACCTGAATTTTGCACAACCGGCCAACATCAGCCTGGAATATCCGGCTGTTGCCAATGCTGCCGATTTGTTGAATGCCAATGCCGAATATGTGGTCAATTCCGACACCAACAAAACGATAACTGTTTTAAACCCGACCAATCAGTTATTGATTGACACCAATTATGATGGAATTTACGAAAGCGGCGTCACTCAATTTTCTTCTTTTGAAATCCGCTTCAGGCTCAATGGCAATGTCCCTCTTGCTGCCGGGACCGGAACATTCAAATTCCAGTCGTACCAAGTTTCAAATTTCAAAATCACCCATAAGAACCTGTTGGATTCTGCCGGGAATAAATCTACTTTCAAGTTTGTCGCTACTTGCATCCCTAACGATACCGACGGTGACGGGATTCCGAACCAACTGGATACAGATAGTGATAACGATGCCATTCCGGACAGTACGGAAGCGCAGGTCAATGCAGCGGCAGTATTTGCCAATACCGATACCAACCTGGATGGCCTTGACAATGCTTATGAACCTGGAATAACACCGATAGATACCGATACCGACGGTGTGCCTGATTATCTTGATACAGACAGTGATAACGACGGAATCTACGATCTGGACGAATCAATTGCCGATACTGATGCTGACGGTATAAAAAACTACCGGGAACTCGATAGCGATAATGACTTGTGCAACGACGTAGTGGAAGCTGGTTACCTGGACCCTAATGCCGATGGCTTGTTAGGCAACAATCCGGTGACCGTAAATGCGAATGGCCAGGTAACAAGCGCTGCAGGCTATGTGGCCCCTAACAATAATTATACGATTGCGGCTCCTATAGCCATTACTGCCCAACCGGCTGTTTCTCCTATTTGCGAATTGCAGAATACTTCAATTACAGTAGCAGATAATGGCGGGAATACGTACCAATGGGAAGTTTCTGCAGATGGTGTGCTCTGGAATCCTATCGCAAACGATGCGACTTATTCCGGCGCTACGACAAATACGTTAGCCGTTACAGCTGCTACAAATGCCATGAATGGTTACAAATACAGGGTTCGACTAGACAAAACAGGAAATTCCTGCGGATTGCTTTCTGCCGATGCCACGCTGACCATCTATCCTTTACCGGTCGTGAATGATGTGACGATTGTCCAATGTGACGACGATCTTGATTTGATCACTTCCTTTAACCTGACCATTAAAAATGATATTATCTCGGCTAATTTTGCCGCGGAAACCTTTACCTATTACAAAACGCTTGCCGGTGCAAATACTGCAGATCCTGCTCAATTGATTGCCAATCCGATCGCTTTTGTAAATACCACGTCTCCTACCCAGGTTTGGGCCCGGATCGTAAATGCCAACGGTTGTTTTAACGTAGCCAAAATCAATCTGGTTGTTTCGGTTTCGAATATCCCGCAAACATACAGCTATGTGATTCCTCCGGTTTGTGATGACACTTTAGCACCGGATGGCACTGTATCAGGAGACATTGCTATCAACAGAAGGGACGGCATCGCTACTTTTGATTTTGCTGTTGCAGAAACAGATCCGGTTAACGGTATATTGCAGCAATTGCCACCGCCTGCTTCTAATTATGTTATCAAATATTACAAAAACGAAACCGATGCGCTGGCTATCCAAAATGAAATCACAAATATTTCGAACTATAGGAATAATTGTACCGGATGCCAAAACCAGCAAGATATCTGGGTTCGTGTTGAAAATGTCATCGGTGAAGGTTGTTTCGGCCTTGGCCCGTTTATCAAACTTGCCGTAGAAGCATTGCCGAAAGCAAATCCGGTAACGATCCAGAACCAATGCGATGATGATCATGACGGTATTTTAACCTTCAATACGGCCACACTTGAAGCTACTTTATTAGGCAGCCAGTCGTTAGCCAATGTGTCCGTTACTTATTTCGACCAGGCCAATAATCCGTTACCGAGCCCTTTCCCTGCTACTTTCACAACAGCAACACAAACAATAAAGGCAAGGCTGACCAACAATACGCCTCAAGCCTGTTATGATGAGACAGCGATAACTTTTACAGTCGATGCCACGCCACAGGCTTTTGCACCAACAACTCTAATCGCCACAGTTTGTGATGATGAAGCAGATCCTGTATTGCAAAATGGCAGCTATCCTTTTGCTACGGCAACAATGGAAAGCGAAATCATAAATGGCCAGACAGGCGTAACAATTACTTATATTGATGCTTCCGGAAATCCTTTAACGGATGCCGTCGGAAATCTTATCGTTAGCCCATTCCCGGCAGTGTTTATGTCGCCTACACAAACCATCAGGGCGATTGTCCGCAGCAATACCAACAGTAATTGTACTGCAAGTATTGCCATTCCTTTTGTAGTGAATCCTGTCCCAAACATCAAGTTGCTCGACGACAAGATTATATGCACCAACATCCCATCGTTTTCGGTAACCATAGATGCAGGTCTTTTGGACCCGAATTCCCAAAACAATTACAACTATAACTGGAGCCTGGACGGCGGCGCAACCCCGGCTGTTACCACTTACTCGCAAGTAGTAAGTACCACAGGTGTTTACACGGTAGAGGTGGAAGATAAAATAACGGGTTGTTCCCGTACACGGACCATTACGGTAGCCCAATCAGATGTTGCCACGATCCTTCCTGCTGACATTGAAGACCTGGTAGATGAAAATACCGTAACTATAAATATTTCCGGTCCTGGCGACTACTGGTATAGTTTGGATGAGGAATTCGGGCCGTTCCAGCAAAGCAATATTTTTACGGAAGTAATTGCGGGAATCCATACGGTCTATGTAAAAGACATCAACGGGTGTGGGACGGTTTCTAAAGAAATTTATGTTTTGGGCACACCAAAATTCTTTACGCCAAACGGCGACGGGATACACGATTTCTGGAATGTACAAGGCATCAGTGCGCAATCGAATGCCAATACGGTCATTTATATTTTCAATCGTTTCGGGAAATTGTTAAAGCAGATTACGCCATTAGGAGCAGGATGGGACGGGACTTTCAACGGAATCCAAATGCCTGCTGATGATTATTGGTTCACTGTAACCTTCGAAAACGGGCGTACCGCAAAAGGGCATTTTGCCTTAAAACGATAAAAAAACACATTCAAAACAAAACACATTACATGTCATTCCATACATCATTATATTATCTCATCCTTCTCCTTCTGGTTTCCGTCCAATTTGCCTATTCCCAAAATGACTGTACAGATGCTTTAGTGGCCTGTGGCAACACAAGCTACAACAATTTGTCTATAACAGGAGCCGGTGTCAATGAGCTTTCGGGCATCAATACCTGCAGCGGAGGAGAAAACAATACGCTCTGGATAAAGGTAAACATCAAGACACCCGGCACATTAGGATTTACGCTTACGCCGGAAAGGGCCAATCTTAACATCGATTTTGATTTTTATGTTTTCGGGCCGGACGCTACTTGTGGAAATTTAGGCAGTTCCATACGTTGTTCGACCACGAATCCTTCCGATGCGAATTCCACCAGCAATATAACAGGAATGAATGGTACCGAAACCGATACTAGTGAAGGTCCCGGCCCAGATGGGAATAATTTTGTGCAATGGTTGGATGTACTTGCCGATGAAACGTACTACATTGTCATTGACCGTTTTGTAGGAGAAACGAATTTTTCAATTGAATGGACAGGAACAGCGACTTTTAACCAGCCACCGTCATTCAGCAACACCACAACCGGAACGACTCTGAATCTTGAAAGCTGCGATAATGGTGTACTTGGAGACAATAAAGCTACCTTCAATTTAACCGCCAACGAATCTCTTGCTATTGGTACCCAAGCGAACATCATAGCTACTTTCCATACTTCTGAAAACGACGCGATTACCGGTCAGGGTGCTATTCCCAACCCCAACAATTACGAGAACACGGCAAACCCGCAAACGATATACATCCGGCTGGAAAACACTATTACAGAATGTTTTTCAACATCAGAATTCACCCTGAAGGTCACTCCTTTTCTAACGCCTGATCCTGTAAATATAGCGGAATGTGACCTGGACAATGACGGATTTGTAACCTTCAACCTTGCTGCCAACAATACCGGTTTAATCAACGGGAACAGCGATATCGTGGTGAGTTACCATCCTTCGGCCAATGATGCCGTGGTACTGCCAGCTTCCTACACAAACCAAGCTGCTTTTACCAATGAGACAATATGGGCAAAAATCCGTAATACGGTAACCGGTTGCTATACTTACAAACCATTCGATATCATTATCAAAAAAATCCCAAATACAACTCCCGTTACTCTTACCCAATGTGATTTCGAGTTGTTCCCTGACGGTTTAACCACTTTTAACCTGGCGGAAGCCAATGCTGCTTTAACAGCCGGGGATGCTAATTTGTCTACACAGTTTTTCCGGAATCCAACCGATGCCCAAAACGGGTCAGGCGCCTTAAGCAATGATTTTGACAATACTTCGAATCCTCAGGTCCTGACGGTAAAAGTAACAGACAATACCACTCAATGTTACAGCTTTACACAACTAACACTGAACGTCAATACCAACCCTACGATAACAAAAACCCTTGAGGTTTGTGATGATGCAATAGAAGACGGAGTGGCTGTTTTCAATTTAGCCGATGCCGGTTTTGAAACTCCGGGAAATACCGTTACCTATTACCTGGCTTCCGATGATGCTTTGTTAGAACAAAACCAAATTACCACATCGCAATTCAGCAACCGGGCCATTTATGCCCGCATCGAAAATGGGAACAATTGCGTTGGAATAAACATTATCAACCTTACGGTAAACCCGTTGCCTCAATTTACCCTTGAGAACAAGGATATCCTTTGCCTGAACAGGCCGACAATTCCTGCAAGGGTCACGACTGTCATTGGCAATCCTTCCGCCTATTCTTTCCTTTGGACGCCAAATGGAGAAACTACGGCTACCATAGACGCTTTTGCGCCGGGAACCTATTCGGTTACCGTGACTGATCTTGCCTCGCATTGTACCAAAACACTTTCGACAGAAGTAATCGCTTCTGATATCGCCACCATACTTCCGGCAACGATTATCGATTTGGAAGACAATAATTCCATAACCGTCAATACTTCGGGAATCGGGGATTATCAATACAGCCTTGATGATGCTAACGGCCCTTTCCAGGACAGTAACGTATTTTCTAATGTAGCGGCTGGAATCCATATTATCTATGTCCGTGACACGAAAGGATGCGGAACTTCAGAAAAGCAGGTAAATGTTTTAGGAGCTCCACAATTCTTCACGCCAAACGGGGACGGAATCCATGATTTTTGGAACATAAAAGGTTTAAATGCTGCTTCAGATGCAAAAACCGTCATTTTTATCTTCAACCGTTACGGAAAACTGCTCAAACAGATTTCTCCAACCGGTAAAGGATGGGATGGGACTTTTGGAGGCACAGCTTTGCCTGCCGACGATTATTGGTATACCATTCAATTTGAGAATGGCCGAAGCGCCAAAGGGAATTTTACTTTAAAACGATAATGACTTATTATATAAATTCAAAATCAAGCCCGGCAACAGCTGGGTTTTTTTATGGTGCTTTCTAAGCCTTTAGCAAAGCCAAACAATACTGGATATAAAATAAAAAACCATCAGTTTTCACTGATGGTTTCTTTTTATATACTATGAAATAGATTACGCTATTTTAAAGCGTTTTCTGTCATTTTCAGTCAAATAGATCTTACGCAAACGCAATGATTTAGGCGTAACTTCCACGTATTCGTCTTTTTGGATGTATTCCAATGCTTCTTCCAATGAGAATTTGATTGCCGGGATAATCCTTGCCTTATCATCTGCTCCAGAAGAACGTACGTTAGATAGTTTTTTGGTTTTGGTTACATTCACAGTCATATCATCGCTACGGCTGTTTTCTCCAATAACCTGGCCTTCGTAGATATCCTCATTAGGATCTACAAAGAATTTACCTCTGTCTTGTAATTTATCGATAGAATAAGGAATTGCTTTTCCATTTTCCATAGAAATCAGCGAACCATTGTTTCTTCCAGGGATTTCTCCTTTGTAAGGTTCGTAACCGATATAACGGTGCGACATGATTGCTTCTCCGGCAGTAGCAGTAAGCAATTGGTTTCTCAATCCGATGATTCCACGTGATGGAATATTGAATTTCACGATCATACGCTCGCCTTTTCCTTCCATACTCAACATTTCTCCCTTACGGACAGAAACGAATTCTACGGCTCTTCCAGACAAATGTTCCGGTAAATCAATCGTCAATTCTTCAATCGGTTCGCATTTAGCGCCGTCAATTTCTTTTATAATTACCTGTGGCTGGCCAATTTGAAGCTCATATCCTTCTCTTCTCATTGTTTCGATCAAAACAGACAAGTGCAATACTCCACGTCCGAAAACCATGAATTTATCTGCTGAATCTGTTTCGCCTAATTTCATCGCCAGGTTTTTCTCCAACTCTTTGGTCAAACGTTCCCTGATGTGTCTTGATGTTACGAACTTCCCTTCTTTACCAAAGAAAGGTGAATCGTTGATCGTAAACAACATACTCATCGTAGGCTCGTCGATAGCAATGGTTTGCAATGCTTCAGGATTTTCAAAATCTGCAACAGTATCACCAATTTCGAAACCTTCGATTCCAACGATTGCACAAATATCCCCTGCAATTACGCTTTCCACTTTCTTACGGCCCAAACCTTCAAAAGTATGCAACTCCTTGATTCTTGATTTGATGATTTTTCCGTCTCTTTTTACCAAAGATATCGGCATTCCTTCTTTTAATTCGCCTCTTTCCAAACGACCAATAGCGATACGTCCTGTAAAAGATGAGAAATCCAAAGAAGTGATCAGCATTTGTGGTGTTCCTTCCGAAACTTTAGGAGCAGGAACATTCTTTAAAACCATATCCAATAACGGCTCTATGTTTTCTGTTTGGTTCCTGAAATCGTCAGACATCCAGTTGTTTTTGGCAGAACCGTAAACAGTAGGGAAATCCAATTGCTCCTCAGTAGCGCCCAATTCAAACATCAGGTCGAAAACTTTTTCATGCACTTCTTCCGGAGTACAGTTTTCTTTATCCACTTTATTGATTACCACACAAGGTTTTAGTCCTAAATCGATAGCTTTCTGCAATACGAAACGAGTTTGTGGCATCGGCCCTTCAAAAGCGTCAACAAGCAAACAAACACCATCGGCCATGTTCAATACACGCTCCACTTCCCCACCGAAATCGGCGTGGCCAGGAGTATCGATAATGTTGATCTTCGTTCCTTTATACGTAACGGAAACGTTCTTAGAAGTAATTGTAATTCCTCTTTCACGCTCTAAGTCGTTGTTGTCAAGAATTAAATCTCCGGTATTTTCGTTTTCACGAAATAATTGACAGTGATACATGATTTTATCAACCAAGGTAGTCTTACCGTGATCGACGTGAGCAATAATTGCAATGTTTCTAATAGATTCCATGTGTATTTTTTTGTGGGTGCAAAAGTACATAAAAAATTACATTAATCATAGTATTGTTTTATGTCTTTAATTTCCAAAGAGATAACTTAACATTTTAGCAATACATATCTTCATATCGGCCACTTGATTTTTCATTTTGAAAGCCTAAAAATTATAGTATATTTATAGTATTATTATACGAATTGACTTACAATGGAATCCAAAACAATACACGAGGTAATCGAAACCCTTAACGGAATTATTGAAGAGTGCAAAACAAACAATTGCCCTTTGGGGTTTTTCGCGGTTTTGTACCGGGAAGTAACCATTAATGTAAAAGAAGGAATCAGCAACAACCGGTTCGAAGACAATGTCCGGATGGAAAAATTAGATGTCTTTTTTGCCAACCGTTATTGCAAAGCGTATTTTGACTTTAAAGAAAATAAAGCCATTTCAAAAAGCTGGAAAGTGGCTTTCGACGCCAAAAACAAGGAACATCATTTGGTGCTGCAGCATCTTTTATTAGGCATCAATGCACATATCAATCTCGATTTAGGCATAGCAACAATCCGGACAATAGGCGATTTTCCGTTGGATGGCATCAAAAATGATTTCGACCACATCAATAATTTATTGTCCGACATGACCGAACAGGTGAAGCAAAAAATGGGAAGCATCTCTCCTGTTTTTAAGATTTTGATGCCGCTGGCCAAACAATGGGACGATAAAATAATCCAATTCAGCATTGAAACCGCCAGAAAAGGCGCCTGGGATTTTGCAGGGCAGCTCAATGGCGACAGGACCAAGGAAGAAAGCATTATCACCGAAAGGGATTATGCCATATCCAGATTGGGAACAGCACTGATAAGCCCGGTCAGGACATTGCAATGGGTATTGAGCATTATCCGTTTTTTTGAATCAAAACCTGTAGGATCGAAAATCGAGATCCTTGAAAGCAAGATACAAGCCGCGTAAAAATAATTCATTCTTTACACCCGGAAAATACAGCATACAAAAAAACCCCTAAAAAAGGGGCTTTCTGATAATTTTTGAACACTTATAATATTACAAAGCAGCTACGTGTCTTGTTAATTTAGATTTTAAGTTACCTGCTTTATTATCGTGTATAATGTTTTTCTTAGCTAATTTATCAATCATTGAGATAACGCTTGATAATTTTGCAGAAGCCTCAGACTTGTCAGTTGCTAATCTTAATGCTTTGATAGCATTACGAGTAGTTTTGTGCTGGTATCTGTTTAACACTCTTTTCTTTTCGTTGCTTCTAATTCTTTTTAAAGCTGACTTATGATTTGCCATTTTACTTGTTTTTTAATTGTAATAATTATTTATAAACTATCAGTTAAAAAAGAAAAACCTCCCACAATTGTTTTGCAATCACTTTGGTTTTAACTAATAAAATAAAAACTTGAGACACTAAGCTTAAATTTTATAAAACTTATTTACAACTAATTTGTAGCCCGTAGGGGAATCGAACCCCTCTTACCAGGATGAAAACCTGGCGTCCTAACCGATAGACGAACGGGCCATCAATAATTTTTTAACTTCAGTATTCTAGTAGCCCGTAGGGGAATCGAACCCCTCTTACCAGGATGAAAACCTGGCGTCCTAACCGATAGACGAACGGGCCATTACATTAATTTTGTAATGCGAGTGCAAAAATACAACTATTTTTTATTCTCGCAATAGCCAACTAATATTTTTTCGATTTTTTTAGTACGCTTTTGCAAAAAGCACTCTTCCAACCGATGGCTTCCCAGTAAATACACAGCTTCCCGCCTCTTCTTTCCTATCTAAGGCAATACAGCGGATTGTGGCTTTTGTAAGCTCTTTAATTTTCTCTTCCGTTTCGGCAGTCCCGTCCCAATGCGCTGCAATAAAACCTCCTTTACCCTCAAGAACCTCTTTAAATTCCTCAAAATTAGAAACTTCAGTAATATGCGTATCTCTATATTGTAATGCTTTAGCAAACAAATCGTCTTGAATCTGGCTTAAAAGGCCATTTACATAATCTGCAATTCCATCGGCAGATTTCGCTTCTTTTGTCAGGGTATCGCGTCTGGCTACCTCAAAAGTCCCGTTCTCCAAATCTTTCGGGCCTATGGCAATCCTGACCGGCACTCCTTTTAGTTCCCATTCTGCGAATTTAAATCCTGGTTTTTGAGTTGTCCTGTCGTCATATTTAACAGAGATCCTCATCTTCCTGAATTGTGCCGCTAAATCATTGGCAACAGCCGAAATCTTTTCAAACTCTTCATCGGTTTTAAAAATAGGCACGATAACCACTTGAATTGGCGCTAAATTCGGAGGCAGCACCAAGCCGTTATCATCGGAATGCGTCATAACCAAAGCACCCATCAAACGTGTTGAAACACCCCACGAAGTTCCCCAAACGTGCTCTTGCTTCCCTTCCTGGTTGGCAAACTTCACATCGAACGCTTTGGCGAAGTTCTGGCCCAAAAAGTGGGAAGTCCCCGCCTGAAGTGCCTTTCCGTCCTGCATTAAGGCTTCAATACAATAGGTTTCTTCTGCTCCTGCAAAACGTTCTGTTTCGGTTTTCAATCCTTTTATAACCGGGATGGCCATGAAATTTTCGGCGAAATCAGCATATACATTCATCATTTTCTCTGATTCGGCAATAGCTTCAGCCTTTGTCGCGTGCGCAGTGTGGCCTTCCTGCCATAAAAACTCGGCAGTACGCAAAAACAAACGTGTACGCATTTCCCATCGGACCACATTCGCCCATTGGTTAATCAGCAAAGGTAAATCCCTGTAAGACTGTACCCAATTCTTATATGTACTCCAGATAATAGCCTCACTGGTAGGGCGGACAATCAGTTCTTCCTCCAGTTTAGCATTAGGGTCAACCATTAGTTTCCCTGGTTTGTCCGGATCGTTTTTTAATCTGTAATGTGTTACAATAGCACATTCTTTGGCAAATCCTTCTGCATTTTTTTCTTCGGCTTCAAACATGCTTTTGGGAACAAACAACGGAAAATAGGCATTGCTATGCCCTGTTTCTTTAAACATCCTGTCCAATTCAGCCTGCATCTTTTCCCAGATTGCATAGCCATAAGGTTTGATTACCATACAACCTCTTACTCCTGAGTTTTCAGCCAAATCTGCTTTAACTACCAGTTCGTTGTACCATTTTGAATAATCTTCTAAACGTTTTGTTAAGTTCTTGCTCATATTGAAAAGTTTGGCACAAATATTGTACCTTTATATTTATAATAAATAGTTCGACAAAACTAACTATTTTTGTATTGTCCAACAATAAAAAACTCAACGATATGAAAACTTATAACTTTTCTACAGGAAATATACTCCTAAAGTCCATTGTTGGATTATTAGGGTTGGTTTCTGTATCATGTGGAACGTATCAGAACAAGTCCTATTATGACAATGACGGGATTTATGGTGGCCAAAGACAGGAAACAGCGGCCGCTACTTCTGATGCAAAAGACAGCAATGTCTCGGAAGCTAACCAGAAATACAAAGAATACTTCGGGTCGAACGCTTACAATTACAGCACTGATACTTCTGAATCTTTCACTGATGTAGATAATTATTCCAGCACCTCCAGCCAGGTCCAGGATCCTGATTCTGAGTCCGAAAACTATGGTGCCTGGGGAACCAATAACGAGAACGTAACCATAAATGTATACGACAACAGTTGGGGCTGGGGCGGTTACAATTATGGCTATTGGGGCAATTACTGGGGCTACAGACCTTGGAGAACAGGCATCTACCTAGGATGGAATTCCTGGAATTACAGCTGGGGCAGCCCTTACTGGGGATATTCCGGTTATTACGGCCCAAGCTGGGGATGGTATAATCCTTATTATTATGGAGGATATTATGGCTATTACGGCTACAACAATCACTGGCACAACCATAACGGCTATTATTATGGAAACGATTATGTTTACAACAGAGGAAGAAGGGGATCTGCTTACAACGGTACCAGATACGGCTCGCAGAACAATTCTATGACCAATAACACTCCGCGGCCAAGAAGCTCTTCTTTTTCTCCTAGAAACAATGATGGTTTCCAAAACCCGAGAACAACGCAGCAACCTCCAAGAAGAAGGGATGTAAGGCCTGAAACATCTTCGGAAAACACCTTTTACAATCCAAGGCCGAGACCTAATAGTTCAGAGTCAAATCCAAGGCCAAGAGGAGAATCAACACCTAGAACCAGGGAATCAAATCCACCTAGGCTGGAGCCTTCAAACAATACCCCTAGGCCAAGATCTGAAAGTTCTTCCCCACGCAGCTCTTATGAATCCCCAAGATCTTCATCAGGCTCAGGCGGCGGTTCCTATGGCGGAGGCCGTTCCGGAGGCGGAGGAAGGAGAGGATAAAAAATAACATTCATAACCTATGCAAATCAGTCCATGTGTTGCATAGGTTTTTTTTGACTTAAAATTACTAGTTTATGAAAAAATACATTTCTTTTTTTTCGCTTGTCCTTTGCATATCAGGAGTTCAGGCACAGGATATTTCCGATGCTTTACGATATGCGCAGGACCATCCAAACGGAACAGCCCGTTTTAGAGCGATGAGCGGAGCTTTCGGGGCTCTTGGCGGCGATATGTCGGCTATAAGCGTGAATCCTGCGGGGTCTGCGGTTTTTGCCAACAACCAGTTAACGGTAACGGTGAGCAATTTCAATACCAAAAACAATTCGGATTATTTTGGGACAAAAGCATCAGAAAGCAACAATTCTTTCGATTTGAACCAGGCCGGTGGCGTTTTTGTATTTGAAAACCATAGCGGGAACAGCGATTGGAAAAAATTCTCCCTAGCGGTAAATTATGAGAATTTGAGCAATTTTGACAATGATCTGTTTTCGGCGGGAAGGAACCCTTCACATTCCGGGACAAACTTTTTCGTAAATTACGCTAATGGCATCAAGTTGGGCGTTATCGAAGGCTACAATTATGACGAATTAAACTATGGCGAGCAACAAGCTTCTCTAGCGTATTATTCCTATCTGATAAACCCGGATGATAGTTCAAACCCGAACAATACCCTATATTTCCCTAATATTACAGCCACGGGCAACTATTATCAGGAAAACGAGGTTTCCAGTACCGGTTACAACGGAAAACTCTCTTTTAATGCCGCAACGCAGTACAAAGATTTATTGTTTTTGGGTATCAATTTAAATTCCCATTTTACAGATTACAGAAGGTCTTCCAGCTTTTATGAAGATTATGCCGGTGCAACAGGCGAAAATACAGCTGCAGGTGTACAGCGATTCCGTTACAACAATGATTTGTATACTTACGGATCAGGATTTTCGTTTCAATTAGGAGCCATTGTCAAACCTATAAAAGAATTAAGAATAGGGCTTGCGTATGAATCGCCAACATGGATGACACTTAATGACGAACTTTCGCAAAGTTTGACTACTGCTTGCGCCGATTGTCCCGAACCTGTCTATAATGAGGATCCGGGTGTTACAAACGTATACGAGCCTTATAAAATAAGTACCCCTGGCAAATGGACGTTCAGTTTGGCTTCTGTTTTTGGCACTATTGGATTGATCAGTGTCGATGTTAGTACAAAAGACTATGCCGCAACCAAATTCAAGCCGCAAAGCGATTTCAGCGTGCTCAACAGGACGATGGCCAATACATTGACACGTGCTTATGATTTCAGGGTTGGTGCCGAACACAAAATCAAGCAATGGAGTTTGAGGGCAGGATACCATAACGAAGGAAGCCCGTATGAAAATAAAGATTACATGGGGAACTTAACCGGTTATTCCGGAGGTGTGGGCTATAATTTCGGTTCCACCCGATTGGACCTGGCCTATTCCGCATCCAAACGTAAATACGGGGAATTGTTTTTCTCTCAAGGCATGACCGACCGCGCAACTATTGAAGCGAAAAACAACAATGTCACACTAACTTTAGCTTTCGAATTATAATATGCGGGCACTTCATTTGAATTGGATCTTTTTCATCTTTTTATCAGTCAATTGTTTTTCACAAAACAAAGCACAGTTATTCGAACCGGAAACGATTTCCAAAAACGATGTCTTCGGATTGACCATTTCGCCTAACGGCGAGGAAGCTTTCTGGGTACATTCCAACGGAGGAAGGGACACACTGACTATAATGCAGTCCAAAAAAATAAAAGGGCAATGGCAGCAGCCGGAAGTGGCTTCCTTTTCGGCAAACCGCAATTGGAAAAATATCGACCCCATGTTTTCGCCCGACGGAAAAACGCTATATTTCCAGTCCAACAGGCCGGTTGAAGGAAAACCAGCCAGGAAAGGATTTGATATTTATGCCGTAAAAAAGACAAAAAACAATTGGAGCGAAGCCTACCGTTTGGATGACACCCTAAATACCGATGCTTCGGAATCGTTTGTTTCCCTGACCAAAAACGGATCTGTTTACTTCACTAAAGAAAATCCCGACGGAAAAGGAAAAACCGATATTTACAGGTCAAAATTCGAAAACGGGCAATTCCAGGCACATGAAAACATAGGCCTTCCCATCAATACCTCAGACAGGGAAGCCAATCCTTATATTGACAAAAACGGGAAGTATATCATCTATTTTTCTTCCAAAGCAGAAGGGAATTTCGGGGATGTAGACCTATATATCAGTTTCAACAAAAACGGCACCTGGAGTACACCAAAAAACCTGGGCCCGGAAATCAATACCATAGAAGGCGAATTTTGTCCCTTTTACCATGAAAAGGAAAAGAAATTATATTTTTCAAGAACCAAGGTCCTGCCCAACGGAAGGCGTGTCGAAAAAATATACTCCATTCCTTTCGATGCGGAACAGTATAAAGTATAAAATACGATTCAAAAGCCATTTCATCAGGAATGGCTTTTTTATTTCCGAATCAAAAAAGCCGACAGTTGCAAATCATGCAGGATAAGACATTTTTTCAAAAAAAGCACAAAGCATGATGCTGCTAAACATAAAAAGCGTAATTTTGCACTCCAATTTTCAACTGTATGAGAACCAAATCGTTAAAGAAAAATAAAATCAATGTAATAACTCTTGGCTGTTCCAAAAACACTTACGATAGTGAAGTTTTGATGGGACAACTGAAAGCCAGTGGAAAAGATGTCGTGCACGAGCAGGAAGGTAATATCGTGGTGATCAATACCTGCGGTTTTATTGATAATGCCAAAGCGGAATCAGTAAACACCATCCTTGAATACGCGGACAAAAAAGAAAAAGGCATTGTAGACAAGGTTTTCGTTACAGGTTGTTTATCAGAACGATACCGTCCTGATTTGGAAAAAGAAATTCCAAATGTCGATCAGTATTTCGGCACGACCGAATTGCCACTTTTATTAAAAGCATTAGGAGCCGATTACAAGCATGAATTATTAGGCGAACGTTTGACTACCACGCCAAAAAACTACGCTTATTTGAAAATTGCCGAAGGTTGTGACCGTCCGTGCAGTTTTTGCGCTATTCCTTTAATGCGCGGAAGCCACGTTTCCCAACCGATAGAAAAATTAGTCAAGGAAGCTGAAGGCCTTGCCAAAAACGGCGTTAAGGAACTTATCCTCATTGCCCAGGACCTAACCTATTACGGATTGGACCTGTACAAAAAACGCAACCTGGCGGAATTGCTTGAAAACCTTGTAAAAGTGGAGGGCATCGAATGGATCCGTTTGCACTACGCCTTCCCTACCGGTTTCCCGATGGACGTATTGGAATTAATGAAGAAAGAACCTAAAATTTGTAACTATATTGATATTCCGTTGCAGCATATTTCGGACAACATCCTTAAATCTATGAGGCGCGGGACGACTAAAGAAAAAACCACAAAATTACTGAAAGAGTTCCGGGAAGCCGTTCCGGGAATGACCATCAGGACAACCTTAATCGTTGGTTACCCAGGCGAAACACAGGAAGATTTTGAAATCATGAGGGATTGGGTACAGGAAATGAAATTTGAACGTTTGGGCTGTTTTGCCTATTCCCATGAAGAAAATACTCATGCTTTTTCGTTGGAAGACGATGTTCCTTTTGAAGTAAAACAGGCTCGTGCTACTGAAATCATGGATTTGCAATCCCAAATTTCATGGGATTTGAACCAGGAAAAAATCGGGCAGACTTTCAAATGCATCGTTGACAGGAAAGAAGGCCAGTACTTTGTAGGAAGAACCGAATTCGACAGTCCGGATGTAGACAATGAAGTATTGATCGACGCTTCTAAATTCTATGTAAAAACCGGCGATTTCGTAATGGTGAAAATCATTGACGCCACTGAATTTGACTTGTACGGCGAACCTGTCGCATAAGGCATACCGTCATAAAATCATATAAAAAAACTCCAGAACGTAATCCCGTCCTGGAGTTTTTCGTTTAACCAACCTTTATTAATTATAAAACTGTGCCTTTAAAAGACAAAACCTTTGGTGCTTCCTCAGCGTTAGTGGTAACGGTAACTGTTTTGGTAAAAGGCCCTTTTGCAGCAGCATTAAAAGTAGCAGAAACCTTTGCAGTTGCTCCTGGCTGTATTGCTGTTTTGGTATAATCTGTGGCAGTACACCCGCAGGAAGCCTTTACATTTGTGATAAGCACCGCTGTTTTTCCGGTATTCTTGAATTCAAACTCAATTGCTTTTGGTTTGCCTTGTGGAATTTCGCCTAAATCGATCATTTCGCTTTTCCAGGAAATCGGAGACGTTCCTATTTCTGTTGAAATTGCATTTTTGAGGCTTGGCGCCGCTGTGAATGACATTAAAGCTAATGCAAGTGCCAATGTGGTGATTTTGATGGTTTTCATAATTGTTCGTTTTTTAAATGTTGATGAATATTTATTTGGTTTGTCAAATTTGATCTATCCAAAAGTAATCCGTAAAAACCAATGGGCTTGTTAATCGGTTTCAAACGTTTGTTAACGAGTTGTTAATAGCACAATCTGAGCGAAATTTTGCTTAATATTACACTTTCTAACATCCGGCTATTGAAAGTAAACAAGCTTAATATTGTGATCGTTTTGGGGCTCATTGCCATTATCGGCATCCTGGTGGCGCAACTGCTCTGGACCCGGCAGGCGTATACGCTGGAAGAAAAGAAATTCAGCCAAAAAGCCCACATTGCTTTGCTTGAAGTGGCTAAAAAACTATACGAAGGCGTAAACAATGAGTTGCCTTCTGAAAACCCTGTGCAGAAAATCTCGAACGATTACTATATTGTAAACGTGAACAATGATTTCGAACCTGAAATCCTGGAATACTATTTAAAAACCGAATTCGAGAAAATCAATATCACTACCGATTTCGAATATGCCATGTACAATTGCCAGAGCGACGAAATGGTGTACGGCAATTACATTTCGCTTTCCAGCAAATCCAAAACAAAACAATCCGTCTATTTTCCCAAACACAAAAACCTGGTTTATTATTTTGCCATCCGTTTCCCGAACGAAACCAGCTATCTGTTCAGTTCGATGAAATTCTGGTTTGTGCTTTCGTTTGCCCTGATTGTTATTTTATTGGTATACGTGTATTCTATTTTCACGCTTTTGCAGCAAAAGAAATATTCCGAACTCCAACGGGATTTCATCAACAATATGACGCATGAATTCAAAACCCCGCTTTCTTCCATACTCATCGCTTCAAATTACCTGGTAAAACAGGAACAGGTAAAAACGGATGAAAAGCTTGAGAAATACGCCCAGATCATCATCAGCCAGAGCAACAAACTCAACAATCATATCGAAAAGATACTGAACATTGCCAAATCTGACAATTCGCCTTTGGCCCTGGACAAGCGGCCCACAAATGTCGTATCGGTCATCCGGGGTGTTATTGAAAACGTCCTGCTCAAATACCCGCAGAGCAATGTCCAGATTGACAACCACAGCCGGGACTATTATATTGAAGCCGATGAATTTCATTTTACCAACCTGGTTTACAACCTTATAGACAATTCTGTAAAGTACTGCGAAGGCCGTCCTGAAATCATGATCCGGATGTCGGAAGAAGGCCAAACCCTTAAAATCGAATGTATAGACAACGGGATTGGCATTTCCCGGAAGGATATTTCTTTTATATTTGATAAATTTTACAGAATCCCAAGCACCAAAAGCAATGAAGTGAACGGTTTCGGGCTCGGATTGTATTATGTGAAGAAAATATGCAATTTGCACCATTGGAAAATAAACGCGAGAAACAATCCTGACAAAGGCATCACCATTACTCTTTTAATACCGAAAAAATAATGCAGTCCTATAAGATACTATACGCTGAAGATGACCAGACACTGGCTTTCCTTACCAAAGACAACCTGGAACAGAACAAGTACGAGGTCCTGCATTGCGGATTTGGCGATGTGTGCCTGGAAGCATTCAAAAAAGAGCATTTCGACATTTGCATCCTTGATATTATGCTGCCTAAAATGGACGGGTTTGAACTCGCTACCGAGATACGCAAAATAAACACTGACATCCCTATTATCTTCCTGTCTGCCAAAACCTTAAAAGAAGACCGGATCAAAGGACTGCGCCTGGGTGCCGATGATTACCTGGTAAAGCCGTTCAGTATCGAGGAATTACTCCTGAAAATAGAAATCTTCCTCAAACGTTCCCAAAAAAACAATACTACCGAAAAATCGGTGTATGCCGTTGGCCGCTATTTTTTTGACAGTAAAAATTACCTGGTTTTTAATGAGGGTGAAAAGATAAACCTGACCCAAAGGGAATCCGAATTGCTGAAATTATTCCTTGACAATAAGAACACTGTACTGAAAAGAGAACAGATCCTGACCTCGCTTTGGGGCGATGATGACTATTTTATGGGAAGGAGCCTGGACGTATTCATTTCAAGATTACGGAAAATATTTACAAACGAAACAGGCATCAGTATTGAAAATCTTCATGGTATTGGGTTCAAATTCTCAATAACAGAGTAATATTCTTACAAATTTCACAAAAAAAGTTTTTTTAGAATCATATTTAACAATAAATGAGGTAAAACCGTAACCAAACCCTTATTTATCGTAGTACTATTGTATAACAAATTTAACAGGTTTACATCAAACTAACTTTATAGGGTTAGAATGAAAAGTAGGTCTTTATAACTGAACTGAAGAGCATTGTTATAACCAAAAAAGAAAGATTATGATTCCAGAGACTTTATCAATTGTTGAAAGACAAATTTTAGCCAATCAATTTCGCATTCTTTCTAAAATTGGGAATGACTCTCAAAATTATGAAATGAAAATTGAAATACTGGAAAACGGATATACTGAACAGTATTATGAAGTTTTCGACCTGAACATCGAGGAAATCCCGCTGGAAATATGCGAAGAAACTACTCAGATATTATTGATGTACAGACGTATTGAGGATGCCATTCAGTTGTTATCGGACAAAGAGAAAAACGAATTTGATTTGGAAAAAATAAAGTTCGAAGGTTTTGACGCCAAAAAAGACCCACATTATCATTACATGCTTTTCATGATTGATAATATGAGTATGTGGCCGGAATACAAAGGACAATATATAAATTCACATTGTGAGTATCAATTATCTAAATACAAAAGAATGCTGGAATACCAGACTTTCCTATTAGATAATGATCAATACGATTTAAATAAAGAAAATCTAGAGCATCTGATCGACGTAGTTGTTAACCCAAGGAACAAAAGAGCAATACAGTTAGTGAGATAAAAATACGGCTTTTAAAAACAAGAACAACTTTCAGTGCTTATCAATCCCTGCAACACCTTATTGCAGGGATTTTTTTTTATCTTTGGAATTCTCTAAGACAGAAGTTATGAATGAATTTTTAAGGAAGGCGCATCTTTTGGAAACTATTTCCATTACATTGGACAGCACTAAAACCGATTTTATAAAAGTATTCGAGGAGAATGTTGATTTTTCAGAGTTGGAGTTCTCCGACCAATTCTTTGAAGCGCTGACTACAGGCGAAAACGAATACAAGGGAACTATAGACAACCGCTCCTTTAAACTCAGGAGACGCAGAAGGCTTTTTGACACCAACAATAATTTTGCACTGGCGGAAGGTACCATGCATGAAAAAGAAGGAAAACTGGTATTGGAAACTGAAATAAAAGGGTTCCATACGATGATGAAATTCTTTTATGCCATTGTTATGGGGTTTTATCTTATTTTTATCTTCGGGTTGGCCTTCACTTCTTTTTTTGTAAAGGATTCTGTTCCCCTTTTCGTACCTCTCCTTATTTTCCTTCATGCATTGCTCATGATTGGGATCCCGTATTTTGCCATGCGCAGGAGCGTTACCCGGATGAAATACGAACTGGAAAGGGATTTCCATTTTTGGATGAAATAGCGGTTTACAATACCAACAGCCCGAAATCCCGTAAGGTATTGACCGGTTTGGAATACCAAAACAGCTCGAAATCTTCGAGGCCGGAATCCTCATAATCGGATTTGACTTCAAGGAATGTATATTTCTTATCGTTTGCGGCGGCAATCTTGGTGAGAACTTCGCTCAGCCATTCTCCTTTATCTTTGTCGGTAACAACCTCAACAATTTCGCGCTTGTCGTGAAAAGTCATTTTGAGCATTTCCCAGGAATGGCCTTTTTTACTTTTGGTAAAAGCCTCAACATAAGGCTTGCCTCCTATCCAGACTATCTTAGCTTTCGGTTTTATGTTGAAATCAGCTTCTTGTTCCAGGGCATTGTAAATAAAATCTGAAGAGATGGTTGTCCTGGGTATCTTAAAATCAAACCAATCCTGCAGCGGATAATCAAAACAAATCCCGTGCATGAAATTGAATAAGGATTTCTTTAGCCCAAAACTGAATTTGTCATGGTCAATTCCAGTTTTATCTTTAAACTGAATGTCGTTGTTGGCAAAAGTAATGTCGTTCTTTTCGGGGATTACGCCAAATTCTTCCGGGAACATTCCCACCGGGCTGTGGGCAGTCATTGCGAATTGGTGCCAAAAACCGGATTGCAGGATTCCTGCTTCAAAAAGCTGCCGGACCATTTCAAGGCTATCGATTGTTTCCTGAACGGTTTGCGTAGGATAACCGTACATGAGGTACGCATGCACCATGATTCCGGCCTGGGTAAAATTACGGGTTACCTGTGCCACCTGTTCTACTGTAACTCCTTTTTTGATAAGCTCTAATAAACGATCTGAAGCAACTTCCAACCCTCCGGAAACGGCAATGCAGCCGGAAGCCTTAAGGAGTATGCACAAATCTGCGGTGAAACTTTTTTCGAATCGGATGTTGGTCCACCAGGTGACGGTAAGTTGCCTGCGGAGTATTTCGAGTGCGACCTCCCGCATGAGTGCCGGCGGGGCTGCTTCGTCTACAAAATGGAAACCGTTGTGGCCTGTTTGAGCAATCAGCTCTTCCATCCTATCCACCAATATTTTTGCGGCGATGGGTTCGTATATCTTGATATAATCCAGGGAAATATCGCAAAATGTGCATTTGCCCCAATAACAGCCATGGGCCATGGTAAGTTTATTCCATCGGCCATCACTCCAAAGGCTGTGCATGGGATTTGCAATTTCAATAACGGATATGTAACAGTCTAAAGGCAATCCGGAATAATCCGGTGTCCCTACTTCGCTTTGCTTATAATCGTGACGGAGTGTGTTGTTTTTATAAACCACTTCCCCATTTTCGAGAAGGAATGTCCTTTTGTACTGGTCCTGCCCGGGTTCTTGTATATGGGAAATCAGCAATTCTACAGGCAGTTCGCCATCATCGAGTGTGATGAAATCAAAAAACTCAAAGACACGAGGATCTTTTAAATCACGCAATTCGGTATTGGGGAAACCGCCTCCCATGGAGACTTTGCATCCGGGAAAATGTTTTTTAATGAACTGGGCGCCACGGAACGAACTGTATAGGTTACCGGGAAACGGGACAGAAAAACAGACGAGTTCCGGATTGACGGTTTTCATTTTCTCCTCCAGGAGAGCCAGGGTGATTTTGTCGATGTAAGTAGGTTCTGCCTGCAGGTGGCCGTATAGTTCCCCGAAAGAATTCGCGCTTCTGCCCAAACGTTCCGCGTAACGGCTGAAACCAAAATTCCCATCTACACATTCGACAATAAAATCAGACAAATCCTCCAGGTACAAAGTAGCCAGGTGTTTGGCCTTGTCCTGCATTCCCATGGTGCCAAAAGCCCAATCCAGGTCATCGAGCTGTGCGAAACGGGAAGCTTCCGGCAGGAAACCATCCAAACAGATTTGCCGCGCCAAAGTGGGGTTTTTCCCTTGAAGGAAAGCGATCACCGAGTCGATGGTTTTGATGTACTGGTGCTGTAATGCCAGGATCCGTTGGGAATTTGGAGTTAATTCCTCGGTAGTGGATATGGCAAAAGCAAATATGTCTTCCAGGCCTTTTTTAGAGAACAATTGCAATATCACATCGATCCCGAGATCCATCTGGACAGACGGGATGCCTTTGGTAGTAAGGAAACCTTTCAGGTAAGCGGTGGCCGGGTACGGCGTATTGAGCTGTGTGAAAGGTGGTGTGATAAGAAGTGTTTGGCCCATTGGATTGTCTTGAAGGGGCAAAATTACTCGATATTTTTAATGATATCATGTATTTGCTGAATTTTCTCGAGCGGAAGCGTGTTTATTTTAACCAGAACCTCATTTGTGATTTCGGGTTTGGTTAGCGAAAGTAGCGCATGGCCTTCCGGGAGCGGCTTTTTAGAATACGGGCGGTAATCGAAGATATCATTGGGGGTGCAGTTGAAATCCCGGCAAAACCTTTCCAGTCTTTCGGCATTGACCTGAGTGACCTGGTTGTTTGCGATACGGGTGGCATAACCTTTGGAATATCCTAAAGAAACCAGGTAAGTAAAGGGCCTGTTAATACCTTTGATCTCGAAGATACGGGCGAAATTGAAATACAACATGATGGTAATTTGTTTTTTTGATTTTTAAAGTAATAAACTCAATATAAAGAGCATAACAATAATAGCGTTAATTTTTATAAGAATTATCTTATTTATTGAAAATAATTTTTAAAAATATAGAAATAAGTTGCTTTTACTTAAAGCAAAGTCACCTTCATTTAAAACAAAGTTCCTTATATTTAAAACAAATGTTTTTATACTTAAAACAAAGTACCTCTTACTTAAAACAAAGTCCCTTATATTTAAAACAAATGTCTTTGTACTTAAAACAAAGTACCTCCTATTTAAAACAAAGTCCCTTATATTTAAAACAAATGTCTTTATACTTAAAACAAAGTCCCTCCTACTTAAAACAAAGTCCCTTATATTTAAAAGAAATGTCTTTATATTTAGAATGAACCTTCTCCAACTTAAAATAAAGTTTCTTGTACTTGAAACACATCTTCTGCATACTATAATTAACATCTTCAAAATAAAAAAGATAGCTGTAAAAATGAAAATCAACCCATCCATCATGTTGGCAAATGAAAAACAAATGTTGTTATTATTAGTTCTTTTGCAGGCCAGCACTCCTGTTTTCCTATGAAAATAGTATAGCTGTGGCATAGCCCCGATTGCAGTAAACTATCCTTTTTGCCCGTTCTTGAAAAAGGGCAAAAAGATAGTGCGGAAAGCGGGACAACAGTTGAATGAGAACGTGATTTCCTTGCTCCTAAAAAAATTAGACGGCTATACGAAAAAAACGAAATCATAAGCAATTGTTAAACTCGTTTTTCGGTCTATATTTTGCTTAAATTTACATCTTCCAAAATTAAACTTCAAACTATGCCAACTGACTGTATCAGCTACCAAGAATCGGGTTATTTCTCAAAACTAATGGTAGATTACCTAAATCAAAAACCTGAATTGGGACAGTTTTACAATCATTTCCCTTCTATTGAAAACTTTGAAAAACAAATACGCGAGAAGCAACAAAACTTCGCCGGGGATGCCAAAAGGGAAACGTTGGTAGAGGCCCTGGAAAAGCAATATGAAGGTTTTGCCATTTCTGGTGCGACCCGAAAAAACATCGCCGATTTGACAAACCAGGATACTTTTACGATTACCACCGGCCATCAGTTGAATTTATTTACCGGGCCTTTGTATTTCCTGTATAAAATCGTTTCGGTGATTAATCTGACCAAGGAATTAAGGGCAGCATACCCGGATTATAATTTTGTACCGGTGTATTGGATGGCTACGGAAGACCATGATTTTGAAGAGATTAACCATTTTAGCTTTAAACGAAAAAAAATCCATTGGAACACGGAAAGTACAGGCCCGGTGGGACGTTTGCCTACAGACGGGCTGGATAAGGTCCTGGATGCTTTTGCTTTAGAATTAGGCCCTGGAAAGAATGCCGGTACCCTTAAGGAATTGTTCCGTGAAAGTTACCTGAACCATGCTACTTTGGCCGATGCTACGCGCTTTCTTGCCAATGCATTGTTTGGGGAAGAAGGATTGGTAATTGTGGACGGAGACGACAGGAAGCTGAAAAAATTGTTTATCCCTTTTGCAAAAGAAGAATTATTGCACCGGACTTCTTTTGAAAAAGTATCTCAAACCATTAAAGACCTGAAACAGTATGATATTCAGGTAAATCCCCGTGAAATAAACCTGTTTTATATTGAAGACCATATAAGGGAACGCATTGTTTTTGAAAACGGGAAATACAAAGTCAATACTACAACTCTTGAATTTTCGGAACAGGAGATACTGGACGAATTGGAAAATTCTCCTGAAAAATTTAGCCCGAATGTCATTTTAAGGCCCTTATACCAGGAAATTATCCTTCCGAATTTATGTTACATAGGCGGTGGCGGGGAAATTGCGTATTGGTTGGAACTCAAGGAAATGTTTGATTTCCATCAGATTACTTTCCCGATGCTGCTGTTGCGGAATTCGGTGCTGTTGGTGAGCGGCAAACAAGAAGCCAAAGCAGATAAGTTGCAATTGCGTTGGCAAGACCTTTTTGCAAAACAAACCGACCTGGTCCATGCCAAAACAATAGAATTATCAGCATTCAACCTGGATTTTTCAGAGCAGAAGGCCTTTTTGCACCAGCAATTCGAAAAGTTAGGCCAAATAGCTTCTCAAACCCATCAATCTTTTACCGGCGCTGTAAAAGCACAGGAAGCAAAACAATTGAAAGGCTTGGAAAACCTGGAGAAAAAACTCCTCAAGGCCGAAAAGAAAAAATACCAGGAAGAACTCAGCCGCATAACCTCCCTACAGGAAGAATTGTTCCCAAACCAGGGCTTGCAGGAAAGGCAGCTTAATTTTTCCGAATTTTACCTTGAGAGCGGTAATATGCTAATTGCTACTTTATTAGAGCAATTACAGCCTCTAACGCAGGATTTCTCTATTGTAAAATTATAAAACTTCATTAAATGTATCATTTTAAGCCTATTACTAACAAAACGAATTGCTTTTGTTAAATATATTTATATTTTTGTCAGAAAAATTAACAAATAAACAACAATTATTAAATGACAAAAAAATACTTTTTAACAGGAGCAGCCCTTTTCATGCTGTGCACATTATCGTTTACAACCGATGGACCCATCCTTGAAATGGTTAAAGTAGAAGGTGGCACGTACCAAATGGGTTCAAAAGATGACAATAGGAATGCCGAAACAGACGAACAGAAACAACACGAAGTAAAGGTCAATAGCTTTGAGATAAACAAACTCGAGGTAAGTGTCTGGGAATGGAAAGAATACTGCAAAAAAACAAAAAGAAAATTACCTGCAACGCCGGTTTGGGGCTGGCATGACAACTATCCTATTACGAATGTTACCTGGTTCGAGGCCGTTAATTATTGCAACTGGCTTAGCAAACAGGATGGTTTGAAACCGGCTTACAGTGTGAACGGACCCAATTACGCCTGTGATTTCAATGCTTCCGGATACAGGCTTCCTACCGAGGCAGAATGGGAGTTTGCGGCCAAAGGAGGAACTAAATCCAAAGGGTATGTTTTTGCCGGTTCCAATGATTCGGAAGAATTGGCCTGGTTTATCAAAAACAGTAACAAAAGCCCGCATTCGGTAGGGACAAAACTACCTAACGAACTTGGCATTTACGATATGAATGGAAATGTTTGGGAATGGTGCTGGGATTGGTACAACAAGGAATACTATAAAATCGAAGACGGGAACAACCCTAAAGGCCCGCTTCGCGGGGAAAAGAAATCGGTCCGGGGCGGATCCTGGGACAGTCAGGAAAATTATTTAAGGACTGCAAACAGAATCAGCACTTTGCCGGAGAAAACAAATGAATTTTACGGATTCAGGCTGGCCAGGACCATTCGATAAAAATATTCCAAAGTAGTCTTGAAATGTAATAAAAAAGCTTATTTTTGCAGCCAAATTTAAAAAAATTAAAATGGCAACGAATAGAACATTTACAATGATTAAGCCTGATGGTGTTGAAAACGGACACATCGGTGGAATACTAAACATGATTACTGAGGCTGGTTTCAGAATCGTATCCATGAAATTGACGCAATTGACTGTAGCTGATGCTCAGAAATTTTACGAAGTGCATGCTGCAAGACCATTTTACGGAGAATTAGTAGAATTCATGTCAAGAGGACCAATTGTTGCTGCTATCTTGGAAAAAGAAAATGCAATTGAAGACTTCAGGACTTTGATCGGTGCTACTAACCCAGCAGAAGCTGCAGAAGGAACTATCCGTAAGAAATATGCAAAATCAATTGGAGAAAATGCTGTTCACGGTTCTGACAGTGATGAGAACGCTGCTATTGAAGGTGCTTTCCATTTCGCAGGAAGAGAGCAATTCTAATACTCTATTTTTTTCGCCCTGCACATTTACAGGTTGAAACTTATTATACAAAACCCCATTCGCTTTTGGCAAATGGGGTTTTTTCGCAAAAAACAAACTAAAATCCGGGGATTTTAAAATTGTGCCGCCTCTGTAGAATCCTTCATAGCTACGGTAGAGGCCAATCCTGCTGTAACCGTGCTCTGTACTTCATCAAAATAAGTGGTCCCCACAAATGCCTGATGCTTAATTGCCTTAAAACCTTCGGCCTGGAGCAGGAATTCTTTCTCCTGTAATTCGGAATAACCAGCCATTCCTTTGCGCTTGTATGCCAATGCCAATTCGAACATGGAAGTGTTTAAGGCATGGAAGCCTGCCAAAGTTATAAACTGGAATTTATATCCCATGGCTGCTAATTCCTCACGGAAGGTTTCCATTTCCGCAACCGATAACTTTGCCGCCCAGTTAAACGAAGGAGAGCAATTGTAAGCCAATAATTTTCCGGGATACTGCCTGTGGATTGCTTCGGCAAATTCGCGGGCCTGATTTAGGTCCGGGGTAGATGTTTCCATCCAGATCAAATCGGCATATGGAGCGTAAGACAGCCCTCGGTCTATGCCTTGTGCAATGCCGCAATTGACATAAAAAAATCCTTCGGATGTTCTTTCTCCAGTTATGAATTTGTGGTCGCGCGGATCTATATCGCTTGTAATCAAATTAGCAGCATCTGCATCTGTCCTTGCCACAATCAGGGTTGGAACGCCCATCACATCGGCAGCCAGGCGGGCAGCTATTAATTTGTTGATGGCTTCCTGCGTAGGAACCAGTACTTTGCCTCCTAAATGGCCGCATTTTTTTGCCGAAGACAACTGATCTTCAAAATGGACACCGGCCGCACCGGCTTCAATCATGCTTTTCATCAGTTCGAAGGCATTCAGGTTTCCGCCAAAACCGGCTTCAGCATCCGCTACAATAGGGACCAGGTAATCCTTTTTATTTTCAATTTTATTTACATTCTGGATCTGATCGGCACGAAGCAACGCATTATTGATCCTTTTGACCACTTGCGGGACACTATTGACCGGATAGAGCGATTGATCCGGATACATTTCCCCGGAAACATTAGCATCGGCGGCCACTTGCCAACCGCTCAAATAGATGGCTTCCAATCCGGCTTCAACTTCCTGGATTGCCTGGTTTCCCGTTAGCGCTCCCAAGCCGGCAACCCAATCCTGGGTATGGAGTTTTCCCCATAAAATTTCGGCTCCTCTTCTGGCGATAGAATGCTCAATCTGATACGAACCTTGTAAAGTCACTACTTTTTCTGCAGTGTACGGCCTTTCAATTCCTTTCCATCTTGGATTAGTTGTCCAATCCGTGATTAATTCTTGAATTCTTTCTTCCGTTTTCATAAATTTGTGTTGAATTTGATAGTTATGTAATTAATTATTGATTTAAACTGTTGAGTGTTGCCGCATTCAGCAGTTTTTTTATAGGTATTTATACGCTTCAATTGTTAGGAATTCATCCAGTTTGCCATCGAAAACCATATTGGAGAACAATTCCACCGCTAAATCGAATTTGCCGGATTCAAACCTGGTTTCTCCAAGATATTCCTTGATTTTTACAAGTTCTTCTTCAATCAGCAACTGATAAAATGCTTTCGTGCATTGTTTTCCGTCTTCCAATACGACACCTTTGTGCAGCCAGAGCCATAATTGTACCCTTGAAATTTCAGCCGTTGCAGCATCTTCCATCAGGTTATACAAAGCTGCCGCCCCTACTCCCATCAGCCAGGATTCCAAATACAAAATCCCAACATTGAGGTTTTTCCTGATGCCATTTTCTGTAATTTTCCCCACAGGAAGTTCCAGCAATTGTTGTTCGGTGATGGTAAGTTCATGCCGTTTTATATGCACCTGGTTTTGAGTGGGCATGTTTTCATTGAAAATTTTCAGGGCCAACGGTACCAAACCAGGATGTGCGACCCAGGTTCCGTCGTGGCCGTTTTTCACTTCGCGCTCTTTGTCGGCTTTTACTTTCTCCAAAGCAGCCTCGTTAGCCAAATCGTCATTTTTGATTGGGATTTGTGCCGCCATTCCGCCAATGGCCAAAATGTTCCTTTTATGGCAAACCTGGATTACCCGGAGCGAATAGGCGCTCATAAAAGGACTCGTCATGGTGACCTGGTCCCTGTCCGGAACTATAAAGCCCGGGTGGTTTTTTAATTTTTTGATATAGGAGAAAATATAATCCCAACGACCGCAATTCAAGCCTGTAATATGGTTTTTAAGTTCGAAGATAATCTCATCCAGCTGAAAAGCCGCCGTTATGGTTTCAATCAGGACGGTGGCTTTAATAGTCCCGGAAGGAAGGCTGAAATAACGCTGTGTAAATTCAAAAACATCATTCCACCACCTGGCTTCGAGGTAATGTTCCAGCTTCGGAAGGTAATAATACGTGCTTTTGCCCTGGTTACGCAAAGCTGTAATATTGTGGTAAAAAAACAAGCCGAAATCTACCAATGAAGCCGAAAAGCAGTCGCCGTCAAAACGAATATTTTTCTCTTCCAGGTGCAAACCTCTGGGTCTTACCAAAAGCGTCGCCACCGTATCATTCAAAGCGTATTTTTTACCGTTTTGTTCCAAAGAAATAGTTTTGTTTACGGCATCTTTGAGGTTTTGCTGGCCTTCAATTAAATTATGCCAAGAAGGAGCGCAACTATCTTCAAAATCGGCCATAAATGTTTTTGCCCCGGAATTTAAAGCATTGATAACCATCTTTCGGTCTACCGGCCCGGTAATTTCAACCCTCCGGTCAGTAAGGGGCTCGGGAATGGGAGTAGCTGTCCAGTCTGAATTCCGGATTCCTTCGGTTTCTGTAAGGAACTCAGGTCTTTTCCCTTTGTCGAATTCCGCCTGCAATTCTTTTCTTTCCTGAAGTAGTTTGATTCTCCGAGGATTAAAATTCACATGCAGTTCCTGAAGAAATGCCAATGCTTCGGGCGTGATAATTTTTTCAATGCCAGTCTTATCCTGGATGTGAAGTACATTTTTTTCTATTGTTTCCATGAGGTTTGTTTTTGATGTGACAATATTAAAAAAAATAAAAACACAAAACAAGCGAACGTTCGCTAAAATTAATAAAAATATTTAAAACGAACGTATTTGGAATTTTGTAGTATATTTGCTTTACTCTAAGAAATCCATCCTTTACTGGAACGAGAAAGAAATAGCTTATGATAGAAGAAGAATACATCCGATTGATTTTTGGTTTAAAACTAAAACAGATCCGAACAGATAAAAACCTTTCCCTGTTTGGGCTGGCCAAAATAACCGGATTGTCAAAATCGTACCTGAACGAAATCGAAAAAGGGAAAAAATACCCAAAACGCGACAAGATCATCATTCTCGCCGAAGCTATGGATGTTACGTATGACCAAATGGTTTCGCTCAAACTGGACAAAAACCTGGCTCCGATAGGTGAAATCCTCCAATCCAGGATTTTAAAGGAAATCCCGCTGGAAATTTTCGGTATAAAAGAAAGCAACCTGATCGATATTATTGCGGAAGCCCCGCTTAAGGTCAATGCTTTTATCAGTACTTTATTTGAAATCGCCAAACATTACAATTTAACCCGCGAGAGCTTTTTCCTGGCTGCTTTGCGATCCTATCAGGAAGCACACAATAACTATTTTGAAGATTTGGAGCTTCAGGTGGAAAAATTCGCCAAGGCCTATTCGATCGACCTGACCAAAAAATTAAAGCTGGAAGACCTGGAAGAAATCTTAACCGAAGAATACGGCTATACTATTAATAATGAAGAACTTACCACACATAAGGAGCTCATTTACCTGCGTTCTGTTTTTGTTCCGAAATCGAAGACGCTTCTTGTTTCAAAAGACGCCGATATTTCGCAAAGAATGTTTATCTACGCCAAGGAAATTGCTTATAACTATCTGGAAATCAGCGAGAGGCTTTATACTTTTTCATGGATCAAATTTGAGAGTTTTGACCAGGTCTTAAACAATTTCTTCGCTTCTTATTTCGCTGGGGCGCTATTGATTCCCAGAAAGGAACTGGTCAAGGAATTGAAGGTTATTTTCGAGCGAAAATCATTTGAAGCGGCCAATTTCACAGCATTGATTGCCAGATTCACGGACTCGCCGGAAACATTTTACCAGCGCCTGACCAATATCCTGCCGAAAGATTTCAATTTGAAGAATATTTTCTTCCTTCGTTTCAACTACAAACCGGAACGGAACGATTTCCAGCTGACCAAAGAATTGCACATTACCAATTTGCTGGAGCCGCACGGGAATGAAAACAACGAGCATTATTGCCGGCGTTGGATTTCGATAAAAACATTGCAGGAAATTCCTTTTTCAAAGGAAAGCCATCTGTTTGATTCGCAAATTTCCAGCTACAACCATACAGACAATGAGTATTTTGTAATTTCTTCCGCTACCAAAGACCCTTTCCGGAGTGGCTATTACAGGAGTATTGCTTTAGGGATTATGATTTCACCGCATTCTCAAAGTAAAATACAATTCCTGAACAGCCCTGACATCAAAAAGCGAAGAGTAGGCGTTACTTGTGAATCCTGCGCTATCGCCGATTGTGCCGAACGGGCCGTACCTCCCAAAAAACTGGAGCGGAAACTACGCAATGAAGCTACCGATAAAGTGGTGCAATCTTTAATGGAAAAATACAGCTAAAAACCGGCAGGTTTACCTTAAAACGACATCTTTTACGATTTCCTTACCGAGTTCCTCGTTGATCATTTTGATGATTTTGTCTTTGCCGTAGCTTAATTCTTCGCGCAAAACCGCCGAAGTCAATTCGACATAAAGCGTATGGTTTTTGAGAAGCACATTTTTAGTGTAATTATTCACGCCGTTCCCCATCAGGTTTTTCCACGCATCGGAAACGGAAACCTGGTTTAATCCGGTTTCCAGCTTATTGGCTTTGATAATTTCGTTGAGAATATCGCCAATCGCACTTTCGTTATTGATCCGTTTTGCCATTATTTAGGTTTTACGTCTACTTTTTTATATACAAACCGAAGTTGGTCTTTGGAAACCAATACCATTTCATCTGCTGACAAGGACGTCAGGTTTTCGCTGTGTTTGCCATAGGTTGACGAAAAATCAAGCCTGATTTCATCGGCTGTAACCATCACTTTCACTTCTTCCTGCAAATCGTTGACCAGGAAAGTACCATCCGGCTGCCATTGCACTTTTTTATGGAACCCGCTGTTGTTTTTAATGTCAAAATAGTCATACACTTCATTTATAGGGTATTCCTTTTTGTTCCCGTCTTCGTCCGTGACTTTACTAATTTGCCAATACCCATTTATAAGAGGCAGCTTCGACGGATCTGCCTTTTGCGAACAGCTGGCCAATACAACCGTTAAAAGAAATAGAAGTATACTTTTTTTCATGTTGTAAAAATAAGGATAATCCATTAAACCTTTTTTAAATAATTGCATCTAAATAGACATAACTTTACCATATGAAATCAATCTTACTGACACTCATGGGACTGGCCTTGTTTACCAATTGCAGCCCGAACGAACAGGTTCCTGCCGAAATAACCCCGGAAACCATGTATTTCCCACCTATTGGGAGCAATACCTGGGAAACCAAAGACTTCCAGTCCTTACACTGGAATCCTGCTGCACAACAGCCGCTTTTAGATTATCTCGCCTTAAAACATTCCAAATCGTTTATGATACTCATCAATGGCAGGATTGTCATGGAAGCCTATTTCAACGGGCATTCCGCAGCCTCGAACTGGTATTGGGCAAGCGCCGGGAAAACACTTACTTCTACCATGACCGGGATTGCACAACAGGAAGGGCTCCTGAATATCAACGATAAGGTTTCGGCATACCTCAATACCGGCTGGACCAGTGCGCCTTTGGCAAAAGAGAACCTCATTACCTGCAAGAATTTACTTTCGATGAATTCCGGGCTCAATGATGCTTTGGGAGATGATGTTTCTGCAGCAAACCTTCAATATACTGCTGATGCCGGGACACGGTGGGCCTATCATAATGTGTATGTCAAACTGCAGGATGTGGTTGCAGTGGCCAGCGGCCAAAGTTATACGGCTTATTTCAATGCGAAATTGAGGGATAAGATCGGGATGAACGGATTATGGGTCCCAAATGGGGATTTGAGCGTGTATTGGAGCGATACCCGGAGCATGGCACGTTTTGGCCTGCTGATGCTCAACAAAGGGAAATGGCAAAATACCACAATCCTGAATGAAAATTACTTTACCGAAGCGACCAATACTTCCCAAGCCATCAATCAGTCATACGGTTATTTGTGGTGGCTGAACGGGAAATCAAGTTACCATTTGCCGCAAAGCCAGCTGCAGTTTAACGGAAGTATTATTCCATCCGGCCCGAACGATATGTTTATGGCGCTTGGCAAAAACGACCAGAAAATTTATGTTGTACCGAGTAAGAAAATGGTTGTCATCAGGATGGGAGACGCCGCAGATGCCGCTAACCTTGCCCTTTCGGATTTTGACGATGTTTTATGGCAAAAAATAAATGCACTATATCAGTAAGTGCATTTATTTTTCCGGGTTTCCCTTTATTTAATCCAAGTGGTTACCGATTCGTCGATAGGTATGGTTGCAGGCGGGATTATTTTGGCCAGGTGCCCTTCTTCATCCAATAGGTATTTTTGGAAATTCCATTCCACTTCACTGTCTGCAAAACCATTGTCAGATTTTTGGGTCAGGAACCGATATACCGCATGCATGTCATCTCCTTTAACAGAAATTTTTTCCATCATCGGGAAAGTCACTCCGTAATTCCTGGTACAGAAGGAAGCAATTTCCGCATTGGATCCTGGTTCCTGCGCTCCGAAGTTATTCGCCGGAAAACCGACAATTGCGAAATTATCTTCTTTAAATTCATTGTACAACTCTTCCAGTTGCTCATATTGCGGGGTCAATCCGCATTCCGACGCCGTGTTGACCACCATTAGTTTTTTGCCTTTGAATTGGGCAAAATCGAATTCTTTGCCGCTAATGTCCTTTACCTTAAATTGGTGTATTGATTGTGATGCCATGATTTTTTTATTTCCATAAAATTAATCAAAAACAACCATAATCCCATGCTGTTCCTGTTTTTTAAACATAAAAAAAGGGACAACAATTGTCATCCCTTTTTACTACTTTACGATTTCTTATTTAATCCAATCCATGATGGTTTCATCAATAGGAACAACCTGAGGAGCAATAATCTTGTCCAGGTGCCCGTTTTCATTGATTAAGTATTTTTGAAAATTCCATTTTACCGTGTTATCTTCAAGACCGTTTTTGGATTTCTGTGTCAGGAATTGGTACAAAGGATCCATATCGGCACCTTTAACAGAAACTTTCCCCATCATTGGGAACGATACTCCGTAATTTTTTTTGCAGAAAGTAGCAATTTCCGCATTGGTCCCAGGCTCCTGGTCCTCAAAGCTGTTTGAAGGAAAACCAACCACAACAAAATTGTCTGCCTTAAACTCATCATACAAAGCTTGTAACTGCTCGTATTGCGGAGTCAGACCACATTTTGAAGCCGTATTGACTATCATTACTTTTTTTCCTTTTAAGGAAGCAAAATCAAATTCCTTTCCATCAATGTCAGTGACCTTAAATTGATAAATAGTCTCCCCTTCCATATTCTCTTGGATATCAGCCATATGGGAAGATCGGTTTTTAATGTTGTCCTCTTGGTTTTTACAGCTTAATGTAACAACCCCCATTAACACAATAAGTAAAATTTTTCTCATAATCATCAAGTTTTATCGATTTGTCTGCGCCGAATGTAAACAATTATTGAAAATATAACAAAAATAATTAGCACTATAATGTATATTTTAACATTTTGCCTTTCTCCCGTAGCGTAAGAATGTAGCCCGCTCAGGTGGAAATTGACTCCAAAATAGGTCATCAAAATCGAAGCAAATGCCAATACGCTCATAAAGTTGTAAGTAAACTTCCCTCTTAAAGCCGGTACAAATCGCATATGGATGACAAAAGCATAGACCATAATACTGATGAATGCCCAGGTTTCTTTAGGGTCCCAGCCCCAATACCTACCCCAGCTTTCGTTGGCCCATTGACCTCCGAGGAAATTTCCTATAGTCAGCATGACCAAGCCTACGGTTAACGCCATTTCGTTAATGTAAGTAATTTCCTTGATGTTCAGGTCCATGACCGTTTTATTGGTTTTTGTGGTAAAAAGCATCAGGAACATGGCCACCAATCCTAAAATGGCTGCCAAAGCAAAAGGACCGTAACTGGCAACAATAACGGCAACGTGGATCATCAACCAATAAGAATCCAGTACAGGCTGCAAGTTGGCAATAGCCGGATCCAGCCAGTTCCAGTGGGCGATCATCAAAATCATGGAGGCCACAAAAGCTGTCGAGGCTACAGTCAGTTGGGACTTCCTTCCGAAAACCAATCCGAAAAGCATAATCGACCAACCTACATAAATCATTGATTCGTAAGCATTACTCCAAGGAGCGTGCCCGGAAATATACCCTCTGGCAATCAGTCCAAGAGTGTGCAGAATAAACAGCAACCCAATGATGACATGAAATGCTTTTACCGTGTATGCCACCCATTTCCTCTTACTGAAAATATTGATAATTACAAATACGAACATCAAAACCCCGGCATACATATACCATGAAAAGAGTTTTTTGAAAACATCGTATTTGTTGTATAAAATCTCGGAATCAATTTTTTCCTGTGATGGCATTACCTTGGAACCGTACTTTCTTTGGTATTTTTCCAAGCCGATAAGCAAGCTGTTAGCCAGTTTGTAATCTTTGGTAACGGCAGCCTTATCCAGGGAATTCAAGTAAAAAGGGAGGATATTTTTGATGGTATCCAAAGCGGTATTCGTAGGATGGTTCACTTCCAGGTAGGAAACCCATTTGTTGTTTTTATCATACGGTTTTGGGAAAACTTTCAATATTTGCCCACTCAGGGCAGAATACAATAAGTTCACTCTTTTGTCTGCTTCAATAAAATCCTTTTGGAATTGGTTTGGCACCGCTTCCTTGTATGCTTCGTCCAATTGTTTGGATAATTTATAATTTCCTCTTTCATCGAAAAAGTCGATTAGAGACGCCCTCTTTACATCGGATGCAATCCCGATCAGCTTCCTGATACTGTCATTGCCGGATTTTAAGTAAATCAAAGGTACTTCATACCAAACCTGCGGGAATTGCGTCATCGATATGAAAGCCTGGTCCGGATTCATCTCTTTGTAAGTATCGCTTTTGCTTACCTTCCGTAGCAATTCGGAAGCAAAAGTATTGATAGGCTTCATACGGCCACCTTCGTCCTGGATAACCAAACGCCCGAATTTTGCAGCGTGCTCTTCACTTACCAGGTATTTTGTCAATAGTGAATCTACCTGTTTTTCAGTTGGTTTGTTCCTTGCATGGTCTTGTGTATGGTTTTGTGAAAACCCTGCCACAGAGAACAATAACACTAAAATACTGATCATTTTTGATTTTTTCAGTCTCACCTTATCTAGTTTTTTCTTTAAATCGGCAAAACGGGAATGCTTGGTAAACAAAATCGCCAACATTCCAAAATACAATAGGAAATACCCGATATAGGTAATCCAGGTCCCGTAAAAGTCGTGGTTTACAGAAAGTTTTGTCCCTTTTTCATCATCGTCAAACCCAGATTGAAAAAATCTATAGCCTTGGTAATCCAATACATTATTCATGAATATCCTGGCATCGAAAGGTTTGGTATCTTCAACGGTTACCTGGCTTTCAAAGGCAGAATAGCTTTTTTCCGTACCGGGATATTTGGAAGCGATAAATTTATTAAGCTTAATTCTGAACGGTAGTTCGTATACTTTACTTCCGTAAAAAACGGTATATTCCAAGTCACCTTGCTTGAAAAGGTAAGGCTCTCCCATTTTCCCTTTCGAACCGATCAGCGTAATGGTTTTCTCTTTTCCTTGGCTGGAAATCTTCACAATTAGCGCGTCATCGGTTTTTTTGTCTTTATAATCGTTATTGGATACAAATGATTTGCTTCCTTTCATGGCCAATTCCGGGAAAACGAACTGCGTCCCTCCCAAATTATACAGCGAACGCATCATCAGCGGTTCCGATTTGTCTTTATTTACTTTTCCCTGAAGCTTGTCTGCCATTCGCATGAAATTCCCGTCAAATGGCGTCTGTATGGTGTAAACATCGTTCTTTACCGTAATATTGATGGCACCTGCGGTAAATTTATTCAGGGTAAAAAGAACATTGTGAATGCTTTGTATTTCGCCTTCTTTCAGGTAATGTTCATGCCTTGTCCCTCCTCCGGCTTCTACCAGTTTAAGGTACAAAATGCCTTTGTCATCCTTTTTGATGGTTTCGGTAGCGCCCATGATAAAATCCTGGTAAGCCACTTCAAACGGTATTTCGTCAAAATTATCGGAAATCGTAAAATCATTGTTTACCGCCGGGGAAAGCAATAAGGGTTTTTCAATGGTTTTGCGTTTTAATTCTCCCTTGTACTGGCCATCGACCAAAACAGTCAGGAAGGTTTTATCCGAAAAAACCTGGTTCTCGGAAGCTCCTTCACGGATAGGCATCATTCCCTCATAACTGATATAACGGGTTACAAACGCACCCAATAGGATTAAAATGAAGGCCAGGTGAAGTGTCAAAGTGGCCCATTTTTCTTTTTTGTAAAGCTGATAACGCTTGATATTCCCTAGGAAATTAATCATAAAAAATACCATAATCGCTTCAAACCACCAGGAATTGTATACAATTATACGTGCTGTGTCTGTATTGTAGGCGTCTTCAATAAAAGTCCCCGCAGCCATCGCAGCTGCAAAAGCAATAAACAGAAAAGCCATTAAACGTGTCGAAAACAGGAATGAGAATATTTTTTTATCCATGGTGTGGGAATTTCGTTTTTTTGGTCGTACAAAAGTAATTTAAAATTGTTTACTTTATAAATTCAGGCCCGGTTTTAAGAATTAATTAAGGAAATCGATAGCAAACGGAAAATTTACTAAATTTGAGAAAACAAACTAAATTATGGCTACAGTAAATGCTTACCTTACTTTTAACGGAAACTGCGAAGAAGCGTTTCTATTTTACAAATCTGTTTTTGGGGGAGAATTCCCATATATAGGCAGATACAAGGACATGCCTGAAACCGAAACAGGGCACTGCCCACCGGAAGAAGGAGAAAAAATCATGCACGTTTCCCTGCCGATAAGCAAAGAAACGATCTTAATGGGGAGCGACAGTTCGGAATCTTTCGGGCAGGCTACCGTAATGGGGAACAATATATCGCTTTCCATAAACACGGACACCGAAGAAGAGGCTACGAGGCTTTTCAACGCTCTTTCTGCCGGAGGAACAATCAAGATGCCTTTGGATAAAACTTTTTGGGGCGCTTACTTCGGGATGTTTACAGACAAATTCGGTATCCACTGGATGGTCAATTACGATTACCAGCAAAAATAAAACAGGAAACCTCCTGGCAAAAAAAAAGCGAAACATGACGTTTCGCTTTTTCTATTTTATAATACTGAAGACTAGCTTCTTTCGAATAATTTTTTAATGTCTTCCATTGTCAGGAATCCTGAAATCCCTGTAGAAGAAGTCACTTTGTTAGTTGTCATGAACTGAACTCCCGCTTTTGCTCCTGTTTTAGAATAGTGCAACCAAACATAATCGTTAGGCAACTCTAATTTGATATCGTACATAGGAGAAGCGTTGAAACCGTTGATGATGATTTTGAAAAAGTTTTCGTAATCGTTTTCTACATTCTTGAAAGAAAAATTCTTGATTGAAGTATCTTCCTGATCTTCAACGTTTTTATAGAAAAAAGTATACTGACTCCCTTCTTTTTGTACATAAACATCATTAATACCTACTCTTCCTAATCGCTCTAAAGGTGTGGTTTCTAATACTTTAATCTGTCCAAAAGACAATACGCTCAACAATAAAAGCGCCGCTGTGAATAATTTTTTCATGTTAATTATTTTTATAGTAATTGGTTGTCGCAAATATATAATTTTACTTCAATAAAAAAATTAATTTATTGTAAACTGACCAATTAATTATCATTTCCCCCATTTTTACTGGCCTCGCATTAACATTCGCATTACCCCGCAATTGCCTGTTACTTACAATCCGTAACTCATAATGCATAACTCTCGACTCATAATTTTTAATTCATTTCCGCTTCTGGAAAATTTACTATTTTAGCCGAATGGTTTCAGTTGTTATAATCGGCTCGGGAAATGTGGCCAATCATCTAATTTCGGCATTCGCCAAAAGCGATACGGTTGACGTTATCCAGGTCTTCGCCCGAAACCCAAAAACCGTTTCAGCACTTATAAGCCCGGAGAAAATTGTCGGTTCTTATCCTGAAATAACAGAAGCGGACCTTTATATCATCTCTGTTTCAGATAATGCCGCTGCAACCGTATCCCAAAGCCTGGATTTCCATAACAGGCTGGTTGTCCATACTTCGGGGACTATTGCCCTTACTGATTTGGATGCCAAAAACCGCAGGGGCGTATGCTATCCGCTGCAGACATTCTCCAAGGGAAAAGAAGTAGACTTCAAACGCATCCCGATTTGCCTTGAAACCGAAAACGAAGCAGATTACCAACTGTTGGAAACCGTAGCGCGGTCCATTTCGGACAACGTATTCCGGATTGATTCCGGGCAAAGGAAAGCCTTGCATGTAGCAGCCGTTTTTGTCAATAATTTTGTCAATCACCTGTATCATATCGGCCACACCATTTGCAGCGAAAACGGCATCCCGTTCGAAATACTGCAACCTTTAATCCTGGAAACGGCGGCCAAAATCGGTTCGCTTACACCAAAAGAAGCGCAGACCGGACCTGCCGCCAGGAACGATTCGCAAACGATAAATGCGCATTTATCCTTTTTATCGGATCCAGACCAGAAAGAAATATATAAAATAATCACAAAATCAATTATCGATAATGGCAAAAAGCTATAAAGAAATCATGAATGACATCACCACTTTTATTTTTGATGTGGATGGTGTTTTAACGGATGGTACCGTCCATGTGTCCCAAACAGGAGAAATGCTTCGCGAGATGAACATCCGTGACGGATTTGCCATGAAAGCAGCTATTGAGAGCGGTTACCATGTGTGCATTATTTCCGGCGGAAGCAATGAAGGTGTCCGCATCCGCTTGAGGAACCTGGGCATTACCGATATCCATTTGGCCACGCCGAACAAAGTGGATACATTTAAGGAATACATCGAATTGTACAACATCCGGCCGGAGCAGGTATTGTATATGGGTGACGACATTCCTGACTTTCATGTAATGAAATTAGTCGGATTGCCTACTTGCCCGCAGGACGCCAGCCCTGAAATTAAGGCGATCTCTAATTATATTTCGCATAAAAACGGAGGAAAAGGTGCTGTCCGCGATGTGATAGAGCAAGTTATGAAAGTACAGGAAAAATGGCATTTGTATTATAACGGCAAATTCGATTAAACCATTTTAGCTTCAAAAAATAAAGAAACCGCTTTTGCGAATTACCCTAAAAAGATGAAATACCTTAACCTGATCCGCTACAAAAACCTGATAATGATCGCTTTGATGCAACTGATTGTTTTATATGGCTTTTTAAACCTTCAATATATAGAATTGTTCCTGGAAGACTGGCAGTTTCTCCTGCTTGTGCTCGCTACCGTGAGTATTGCGGCCGGAGGCTACATCATCAACAACATTATTGACCAGGGCACAGATCTGGAAAACAAACCCCAAGATGTAGTCATCGGAAAGGCAATCCCTGAATCTTTGGCTTATAATTTATATTTCCTGTGTACTGTTACAGGCGTCGGAATCGGGTTTTACCTCTCTAACGCGATCAACAAGCCGGGGTTTGTGACCGCTTTTATCCTTGTAGCTGCCATGCTTTATATTTACGCTACCAATTTCAAGCAGATCATTATCATAAAGAACATTATTGTTGCCCTTTTGCTTTCGTTCAGCATCCTTATTGTAGGGTTGTTCGAAATTTTCCCGGCCACACATCCCGGGAACCAAGTGCGGATGAGTGCCGCTTTTTCGATCTTATTCGATTTTGCCACCATCGCCTTCATCATTAATTTTATACGGGAAATTGTAAAAGACATTGAAGATGTAAACGGCGATTATAACAGCGGGATCCAGACATTACCGATCGCTTTTGGTGTTTCCAGGACTTCAAAACTGGTTTTCGGGCTGAGTTTTATCCCGGTCCTTTGCATCCTATATTATATTTACAACTATTTGTTCCAATTGCAATACGCCATGTTCTACCTTCTTGGGTTTGTAATTGGCCCGCTTCTTTATTTTACGATTAAAATCTGGTCGGCGAAAAGCAAAGAGGAATTCCATCATTTGAGCCGGGTGTTAAAACTCGTGATCTTTTTTGGGATCATAGCCATTGGGGTTATCGGATTAAACATCAAATATTATGCTGCATAAAAAGTTCGAAAACGCAAAAATCATCCTGGCTTCGGGTTCTCCCAGAAGGCAGCAGTTCCTGAAAGATCTGGATCTTGATTTTGAAATCCGGTTAAAAGAAATCGAGGAGGTTTTCCCCGAAACATTACAATCTGTAGCCATTACTGATTATCTGGCGGAATTAAAAGCCAGTGCCTTTGACGGAGAACTGCTCGACAACGAACTGCTGATTACCAGTGATACTTTGGTGTGGTTGGGCGGAAAAGCTTTGGGCAAGCCGAAAGACTACCAGGATGCTTTCCAGATGCTTCGCCTGCTGTCGGACCAGACGCATGAAGTAATTACTTCGGTGTGTTTCAAAACCAAAAACAAAACAGAAACCATCAATGAAATTACCAAGGTAACCTTCAATCATTTATCGGACCAGGCCATTGCCTATTACCTCGATAATTACAAGCCTTTTGACAAGGCCGGAAGTTACGGGATCCAGGAATGGGTAGGCCTCACAGGCATTTCAAAGATTGAGGGTTCGTATACGAACGTCGTAGGGTTGCCTACCGAAAAAGTCTATCATTACCTTTCTCATTTTACTTTTTAAATTTCTCTTACATTCACTTTGGCATAGTTATTGGATACTATAATTCAAATAAAATCGTTATTACGATTAATACCCTTAACTAAAACCTAAGATTATGAAAAATTTAAAATTAATTATCGGAGCATTCATATTGTTTTTTGCAGTACAGTCAAACGCACAAGTTTCCGTAAACGTAAATATCGGTTCGCGTCCTGAATGGTGCGGCCATTATGAAGATGATGTAGAATATTTTTACCTTCCGGAAATTGAAGCCTATTATGACGTTAACACTGCAGTATTCATTTATTTAGGTCCAAGAGGATGGGTTCGTTCGGCATATTTGCCAAATTATTGCCATGATTATGATTTGAACCACGGATATAAAGTAGCCATTGATTACCACGGGTATACGCCTTATGCTTACCACAGACATCACAAAGTGAAATATTTCCGTCCGAATTACAGAAACTACCGTCAGGAATACTACAATCCCGGGCCACACAGAAGAAGCACTTATTATGCTGTATCGCCAAGGCATGATGACGATCACGATCATGGACACGGGCACCAAGGAGGCCATGGACATGGAAACGGTCACGGCCACGGGCACAGAAGAGGATAACATACCACTTAAAATAGGAAAACAGGGAACTTTCGGTTCTCTGTTTTTTTTATATCGGATAGCCGGCAGTTTTATTTTATCTTTGTAAAAAAATCAAATTTAATTTTGAGGTATTTTATCGAATTTGCATACAACGGAACCCATTACCATGGCTGGCAGTACCAACCTAACGCCTCTTCCGTCCAGGAAACCCTAAACAAAGTCCTTTCGACGCTTTTGCAGGAAGAAATCGACATTATGGGTGCCGGAAGGACCGATGCGGGAGTACATGCAAAACAAATGTTCGGCCATTTTGATTCCGGAAAAACCATAGATGTCCCCGTATTTATCCATAAAGCCAATTCCTTTTTGCCGAAAGATATCGTAGTGTACGATATCATTGCGGTCCATGAAGAAGCGCATGCGCGTTTTGATGCTGTTTCCAGGACGTACCATTATCATATCTCGACTTATAAAAACGTGTTCCACCAGGAATTAGCGTGGCAATTTGGCCAGAAATTGGATGTGGAAGCGATGAACGAAGCAGCAAAACTATTACTGGAGTATACTGATTTCAAATGTTTTTCCAAATCCAATACCGATGTAAACACTTATAATTGCAAGATCACGAAAGCATTTTGGACCGTCAAAGGAGACGAACTTGTTTTTACCATCTCCGCAGACCGTTTTTTACGCAACATGGTTAGGGCTATTGTCGGGACGCTGATCAACATAGGTTTACACAAAATTACAATTCCTGATTTTATCCAAATCATTGAAAGCCGGAGCCGTGAAAAAGCCGGATTTTCGGTACCGGCACACGGCTTGTATCTCACCCAAATCACTTACCCGTACCTAAGCACGCATGAAAGCATTTGACACTCAACTTTTTAAACGGATTTTAGAATACACCAAACCTTATAAAAGGAGGTATTACAGCGTAATCCTATGGGCTGTTTTATTATCATTGTTTGCAGCGCTTCGCCCTTACCTGCTCAAGGAAATCATCGATGGCTATGTCATCCAAAAAAACTTCAACGGATTCATTTTGATGGTTTCACTAATGGGTATCACTTTGGTTTTGGAAGTATTGGCCCAATTTTACTTTACATACGGGACAAACTGGCTCGGCCAGGACATCATCAAAGACATCCGCATCAAGCTCTTCAAGCATATGACGAGTTTCAGGATGAGTTATTTCGACCATGAGCCTGTGGGCAAATTAGTGACCCGTTCGGTTTCCGATATTGAATCTATTGCCAGGATATTCAGCCAGGGTTTGTTCATGATTATCAGTGACATCCTTAAAATGCTGGTCATCCTGATTTTTATGTTTTTCATCAATTGGAAATTATCCTTTACCGTTATGGTTTCCATGCCGATCCTGATTTATGTGACAAGGGTTTTCCAAAGGAAAATGCAGGTTGCTTTTGAAGAAGTCCGGAACCAGATTGCCAATATGAATACTTTTGTGCAGGAAAGGGTAACCGGGATGAAGATCGTACAGCTTTTCATACGGGAAGACATCGAGCTTGAAAAATTCAAGGAAATCAACGACAAGCACCGCAAAGCCTGGATAAAAAACGTTTGGTATAACTCCATTTTTTTCCCGATTGCCGATATTATTTCTTCATTGACCTTAAGCTTTATCGTTTATTTCGGGGCAAATCTTCTGCTAACCGGTGACCCTGTAACGGAATTTGGTGATTTGCTGGCTTTTAATATGTACATCGCTATTTTCTTTACGCCGCTTCGTCAAATTGCCGATAAATTCAATGAGATGCAAATGGGGATGATTGCTGCCAACCGTGTTTTTGAAATATTAGATACGCAAAGCCATATTCAGGATACGGGAACACAGAAAGCGCCTAATTTTAAGGGAAAAATTTCTTTTGACAAGGTAGTTTTCGGTTACAAACCCGATGAAGACGTCCTGAAAGGCATTGACCTTACCGCCAACGAAGGGGAAATGGTTGCTATCGTAGGAGCGACAGGTGCCGGAAAATCAACAATCATCAATTTGCTGAACCGTTTTTACGAAATAAAATCCGGTACCATTTCTATTGATGGCAATGACATCCGGAATTATTCCCTGGATAGTTTACGGACACAAATTGCGGTGGTCCTGCAAGACGTTTTTCTTTTTGCGGACACCATTTACAACAATATTACGCTCCACAACCCACATATTTCCAAGGAAGAAGTGATGGTCGCCGCCAAAGAAATCGGAGCGCATCAATTCATCATGAGCCTGCCCGAAGGATACGAATACAATGTTAAGGAACGAGGTAATATGCTTTCTTCAGGCCAGCGCCAGCTCATTGCCTTTTTGCGTGCTTATGTGAGCCGCCCGAGTATTCTGATTTTGGACGAAGCCACTTCCTCGATTGACGCCCATTTGGAAGAATTGATCCAAAAAGCAACCGATACAATTACCAAAAACAGGACTTCAATTGTTATCGCCCACCGATTGGCCACTGTAATCAATGCCGATAAAATCATTGTACTCGACAAGGGAATGGTCGTGGAAGAAGGCACCCACAGCCAATTACTGCAAAAAGAAAACGGCTATTACAGAAGGCTTTACGATTCCCAATTTGTAAACCACCAAGAAGAAATCTAAACTATAAAAAATGCAAAAATTTTCAATTGAATTGACCGTAAGGGATTACGAACTGGATGTGCAGGGGATTGTAAACAACTCTGTGTACCAAAATTACCTCGAGCATGCCCGACATGAATTTTTACACCATCACGGTATCGATTTTGTGGAATTTGCCCAAAACAATATCATGCTGGTGGTTAAAAATATCGAAATGAACTTTAAGAATTCATTGGTGAGCCGTGATGCGTTCAGGATTGAAGTACATGCTGAAAAAGAAGGCAATTTAAAAGTCGTTTTCCACCAAAACATCATCAAAATCGCTGACGACAAACCTATTTTATCTGCAAAAGTAACGGGAGTTGCCATTAAAAACGGAAGGCCGGTCGCTCCGGACACGATTCCTCAAATAGGGAATTTTATAAACAGCTCTTTAGAAATTTAAGACTGCATCGCTTCCCACAACGTGACACATTCCATCGCTTCTTTTACATCGTGCACCCTGAGGATGGATGCTCCTTTGGCCAGTGCCAGCGTATTAAGTACCGATGTCCCGTTAAGCGCGTGTTCAGCAGAAGTTTCCAATGTTTTATAAATCATTGATTTACGTGAGATTCCGGCCAAAACAGGCAATTCCAACAATTGGAACAGCTCGAGTTTTTGCAACAGTTCAAAATTGTGGGCTATTGTTTTGGCAAACCCGAAGCCCGGATCTACAATCAGGTCATTGATGCCCAATTGCCTCGCCTGAAATACTTTCTGGGAAAAATAAAACATCACTTCCTTGACCAAGTCTTCATAATGAGCAAGCTGTTTCATGGTCTGCGGAGTGCCTTTCATATGCATCATAATGAACGGGACCTGTAGCCTGGCCACGGTTTCCATCATATTAGGATCGAGGCTTCCGGCAGAAATATCGTTAATGATAGCCGCACCGTTTTCAATACAAGTTGCAGCGACTTTACTGTGGAATGTATCGATGGAAAGCAAGGCTTGGGGAAAATTTTTCACAATGGCATCCACCACAGGTACCATCCGGCTTAATTCTTCATCCACGGAAACAAAAGCCGCATTTGGCTTGCTGGATTGCCCTCCGATGTCAATAAAAGAAGCGCCTTCCACCATCATTTTCTCCACTTGCGCCAAAATGCTTTTATCGGAAACATACCTTCCTCCGTCATAAAAAGAATCCGGTGTCACATTCAGGATTCCCATTACTTTGGGAGTGGATAAATCAATAAGTTGCCCTTTGCAGTTAATTGTCATTTTAAGTCTTTCCGTTTTAAAAAATGTATGTTCAAAAATCGTTAATCTTCAATCGACAATCAAAAAAATACCTTATTTTTGAACAAATTTGATACAAATATAAATTAATAATGACGAATACGGCACAACAATATGATGCTATAATTTCTATCTGCCGAAACTTATATAGCAACAAAATGAAAGATTATGGAAGTGCCTGGCGGATTTTACGGTTGCCATCGCTTACAGACCAGATATTTATCAAAGCCCAGCGCATCCGCAGTTTACAGGAAAACGAAATCCGGAAAGTAAACGAAGACGAAACTTCAGAATTTATCGGGATCATCAATTATTCCGTTATGGCGCTTATCCAATTGGAAAAAGGAGTTGCGGACCAGCCCGATCTTGATGTGACGCAAGCGGTTCAGCTGTATGATGAGAAAATCAAGCTGACCAAAGACCTGATGGAAAACAAAAACCACGATTACGGAGAAGCGTGGCGCGATATGCGCGTGAGCTCGCTGACAGACCTGATCCTGCAAAAAATCCTTCGGGTAAAGCAAATTGAGGACAACAAAGGGAAAACACTGGTTTCCGAAGGGATTGACGCCAATTACCAGGACATGATCAATTATGCTGTTTTTGCCTTAATTTTAATGGATGTAAAGAAATAAGATGGTTTTCAGAGAAGCCCAAAAGGAAGATATCAGGCAAATACAGATGGTACGGAATTCGGTAAAAGAAAATACCTTATCCGATCCCGGTTTAGTTACTGACAAGGATTGTGAGGAGTTCCTCTTTGAAAGAGGGAAAGGCTGGGTATGCGAAATCGACAATCAAATCATTGGTTTTGCGATCGCCGATTTGAAAGAAAACAATATCTGGGCGCTGTTTTTAAATCCGGAATTCGAAAACCGGGGCATTGGGAAAAAGCTCCACGACATGATGATGGATTGGTATTTCAGCCAAACCAAAGAGAAAGTCTGGCTGGGAACGGCTTTTGGCACAAGGGCGGAAGGTTTTTACAAAAAAGCCGGCTGGACCGAAGCCGGAATGCATGGAACAAAAGAAATAAAATTTGAAATGACCTTCGAAAACTGGTCAGATAATACTAAAAAGCAAATCAATACAAATGGAAAAAGTTAAAAGTATACTGCCTTGGCCTTTAAGAATCATCATTTCCTTCCTGTTCATTATCTCGGCCATTGCCAAAATGTACCCGTCACCGTATTTTGCGATTTCCACTTTTGAAGTAAAACAGCTGTATCCATTAGGTTTTTCAGATACTATAGCACCTTATTTTTCAAGGTTCCTGATCGGAATCGAACTGGCATTGGGGATTTTGATCCTGCAAAACAACTTTTTACGCAAAATCATTATTCCTGCCACGATACTGCTCCTGGCGGTTTTTACCACACACCTTACCATCGTTACGATACAGGACGGAGGAAATTCAGGGAACTGCGGATGTTTCGGCAGTTTATTGCCTATGACGCCAATTGAAGCTATCATCAAGAACGTAGTGGCTATGGCTTTGCTCGTTTACCTGTTGTACCTTCTTCCGAAAGAAGCGAACGGAAACAGGAATTTTTGGTTCCTGGCTACCGTAACACTTGCTTCCATATTGGCATTATTCATGCTCGCACCAATCCAGCCTGCGAGCCATTTTGAATTGGCTCCCGGGACTTCTATTGAAACCGATACTATCCCTGCCGAAAACAATACGATAACTACTCCAATCGATGCGGTTGGAAAAACCGAGAAAAAGGATTCTGTCAAAAGCGGCGACACCCAAAAAACAATGCAGAAAACAGCTCAAACCACCATTTTGACCGAACCTGCTCCGCGTAAATCAGGCTATGCCAAATTCTTTGCCAAAATTGACAACGGCCGCAAAACACTATGCTTTTTTGTCCCGGGCTGCGATCATTGCCGCCAGGCTGCCAAAGAATTGACGGAACTGAAACAGAAAAATGCGGATTTCCCTGAAGTGTCCATTATTTTCATGAATGAAGAAGCGGACCTGATCCCTGACTTTTTCAAAGAAGCCGGTGCCGAATACCCGTACACCATAGTGGAAGTTATCCCTTTCTGGAATCTGTTAGGGCCAAAAACCGACACTCCCGGCGTAAAATACCTCTGGAACGGAAACACATACAAATATTACAATGGTATTACAGATAAGAAATTCGATCCGGTAGATTATCAGAAACTGATCAATAAACCGTATTCGGAACTAGCCCCAAAAAAATAATAAACATAATCAAATAAGAAAAAAATGAAAAAATTACTTTATTTAGTCTCTTTTGTGCTGCTGAATATTTCGTGTTCAAGTGCACAAACCAAATTTTCGGCCGAAGCCTTAGAAACCAAATTGGCCAACATAGAAGGCACCCAGGTCCTTTTTCAGGATATCATCAAAAAACACAAAGGCAAACCTGTTGTTATTGAAGTTTGGGCTTCCTGGTGCGGGGATTGTGTAAAAAACATGCCGAAACTTAAAGAACTGCAAGCCGGGAATCCAAACGTAGATTTCGTTTTCCTTTCCTGCGATAAAAATACGGAAGCCTGGAAAAACGGGATAGCAAAACACGAATTGGCCGGAGATCATTATTTGGTTCCCGAAGGCATGAAAGGCAGTTTTGGAAAATCAATTGACCTGAACTGGATCCCAAGATACATCATCATCGATAAAAAAGGTAAGATCGCTTTATACAAAGCCATTGAAACCGACCACGAACAAGTGAAATCCTTATTAAAAAGTTTACAATAATGAGACAAAAAATAGTAGCGGGCAATTGGAAAATGAATAAAAATTCAGAGGAAACGGAAGATTTAATCAACGAATTGATCGATAAGCTACCCGCAGATTCTGAAGCAACCGTAATTATCGCGCCTACATTCGTCAACCTGGCCTCGGCGGCAGACCATACTGAATTTACAGCCATCCGTGTCGCGGCGCAAAATATGCATCAGGCTGAAGGAGGTGCTTTTACAGGCGAAATTTCAGCGGATATGCTAAAAAGCATTGGTGTTGATATTGTGATTATCGGGCATTCCGAACGCCGCGCCTATTTTCATGAAACAGATGCATTACTGGCCAATAAGGTCGAAACAGCCTTAAAACATGACATGAAAGTTATTTTCTGTTTTGGCGAAGAACTGAAGGACCGAAGCACCAACAGCCATTTCAATATCGTAGAAGGCCAATTACGCGACGGATTGTTCAACCTTCCGGCGAACGCATGGTCTAACATCATCCTGGCTTACGAGCCGGTTTGGGCTATCGGTACAGGAGAAACGGCCACTCCGGAACAAGCGCAGGAGATGCATGAATTTATCCGGGAAACCATCCGTAAACAATACGGGTCAATCGCTGATGACATTTCGATTTTATATGGCGGAAGCGTGAAACCTGACAACGCCCGGGAGATTTTCTCCAAACCGGATGTTGACGGTGGTTTGATTGGCGGAGCATCACTAAAAGCAGATGATTTTGTCGCCATTGTAAACGGAATCTAACTAAAACAAGCCACTCTATCGGGTGGTTTTTTTTATTGCCTTTAAAAAAATTCACTTTCTTGCGTTTTCCTTCAAGGCCTTCATTTCTTACTAATGGCAGGCAATTCAGATTTTAATGCGTTTAATCTGATAAAAAATAAATTATTTCTTAAAAAGATTCTATAAGTTTGTATAACAAATCATTATACGATGACACAAGAAGAACTACTGCCTTTGGTACTTAAAAAAGACGACAGAGCGTTTAAGTATCTCTATGATATGTATTCCAAAAGCCTTTTTGCTGTCATCAGCAATTTGATCAAGGACCGGGAAGAAGCCGAAGATGTTTTGCAGGAATCTTTCATAAAAATCTGGAAAAACATAGATTCTTACAATGAAGAAAAAGGGCGCTTTTATACCTGGATCCTTAATATTACCCGTAACACGGCTATTGATAAATTGCGTTCTAAAGGATTTAACAATAGTTTGAAAAACCTTTCATCCGATAATTTCGTACATCTGTTAGATGATAGCGCTAAAATGATTAGCCGGATCGACACCATTGGAATTCAGGAATTTGTAAAAAAATTAAAGCCAAAGTGCATCCAAATCATAGATTTATTGTTTTTCAGGGGATACACGCAACAGGAAGCTGCCGATGAGCTGGAAATCCCGCTGGGGACTGTAAAAACCCAAAACAGGAATTGTATAAATGATTTAAGGAACTTCTTAAAAGTATAAATGGACATAAAAGAATACATAGCATCAGGGATTTTGGAACTCTACGTTTACGGATTATTAAGCGAATCTGAAAACAGGGAAGTCAACCGCATGGCCGCTGCATACCCTGAAATCAATACCGAAATCGTAGCCATAGAGAAATCAATCGTGAATTTGTCTGCCAGTTTCTCTCCTTTCTTATCGGCTGAGAATTTCTCCTTGATCAAAAGCAAATTGGAACTCAAACATGGCAAAATAATTGACCTGAAACAAAGGAACAACCGCCTGCAGTATTTAGGATGGGCTGCTTCTATGGTGTTGCTTATTGGGATAGGGTATCAATATTTCAATCAGGTGCAGTTTAAAAATGATATCTTAAACCTTCAGGATGAGAAAACAAAACTGCAGCAAACGGTAGTGTCTTCCGAAAACCAAAACAAGGAAACCCTGAATGCACTAAACGTGGTGCGTGATTCTAAAAATACCGTCATTACGTTAGCCGGCCAGGCCGCTGCTCCAAATTCATTTGCAAAAGTATATTGGAACAAAGAAACACGGACCGTATATGTGGATGCTTCCGGATTGCCAGAACCTCCTCAGGGGAAAGTATACCAGGTTTGGTCTCTTAAATTAAAACCGTCACTCTCGCCTACCAGTATTGGTTTGCTGAATAATTTCACAAACGGGCAAACCCGTATTTTTGAGGTAAGCAGCACAAGTGATGCCGAAGCATTCGGGATAACCCTCGAACCAACCGGCGGAAGCACATCGCCAACAATGGAGCAATTGTACACTTTGGGGGCTGTATAAACAAGACTATCAACTTCAGGAAATAAAAAGGCCGCTGAATTCAGCGGCCTTTTTAGTATTATTATTTTTTCTTGATATACTTTACCAAAGCTAAAATATAGGTGAAAAGGGAGGCAAAAAGACACCCCATTTCTACTCCGAAATCTCCTTTGACCGTTCTCGCCAAAAGCAAAAAAGCAGTGCCAAACAAAAATAAATGCAAGGGTTTTAAGCTGTTATAAAACTTGATCATCTTCCGGATTATTTAAAGAATGAATCTACAAATTCATATTTATTAAACACTTGCAGGTCTTCGATACCTTCTCCAACTCCAATATATTTGACAGGGATTTTAAACTCATCAGAAATTCCTATAACCACTCCGCCTTTTGCCGTACCGTCAAGTTTGGTAACTGCCAGTGAAGTCACTTCCGTAGCGGCTGTAAACTGTTTTGCCTGTTCAAATGCATTTTGTCCGGTCGAACCATCCAAAACCAACATGACGTCGTGTGGAGCATCTTCAACCACTTTTTGCATGACACGCTTCACTTTGGTCAATTCGTTCATTAAACCGACTTTATTGTGCAAACGCCCTGCAGTATCGATAATGACAACATCTGCGTTTTGTGCCACGGCACTTTGCAGCGTATCAAAAGCTACTGAAGCCGGGTCGCTTCCCATCTGTTGTTTCACGATAGGCACTCCTACCCTGTCTGCCCAAATTTGCAATTGATCGATAGCGGCCGCCCTAAAAGTATCGGCTGCTCCCAAAACAACGGAATAGCCTGCTTTTTTAAATTGATTGGCCAGCTTCCCGATGGTAGTTGTTTTTCCTACCCCGTTTACACCGACAACCATGATCACATATGGTTTTTTATTTTTCGGAATGGTAAATTCGGATTCTTCCCCGGAATTGGTTTCCGAAAGCAGGCCTGCGATTTCCTCACGAAGGATTTTATTCAATTCCTCAGTTCCGAGGTATTTGTCTTCTGAAACACGTTTTTCGATCCGATCGATAATTTTCAAAGTAGTCCCTACTCCTACATCGGAAGAAACAAGGATCTCTTCCAGGTCATCCAATACGGTATCGTCAACCTTTGACTTCCCGGCAACGGCTTTGGTCAGTTTTGATAAAAAAGAGGTGCTTGATTTTTCAAGGCCTTTATCTAAGGTTTCCTTTTTTTCAGAAGAGAATATTCTTTTAAAGAAGCTCATTTTTTTGATTGATTAGATTATTCGGTTGTCAGATTGCCTGCTCCGGTCATTTCCGGGCATAAATCGAACGGAAGCCAAAGTTTTCATGCTATTATTAATCCTGATAAACAGAACGCGAACGACCATGAAAAAATAAGAGCTGTTTTCTAAATTAACTGGCACAAATATAAAACAAAAAAGCTACTTTCAGAAGAAAGCAGCTTTAGTATATTTTTATTTCGAGATTATTTCTTTTTCAAGAAAGTATCTACTTCTTCTGGAGCCATGATAGCTTCAACAAAAGTGTAAGCGCCAGTTTTAGGAGATTTTACCATTTTGATAGCTTTTGATAATCTCTTAGAAGCTGTTTGTAAAGTTGCTACGGTTTTCTTTGCCATGACTTAATAATTATTTAATTTCTTTGTGTACAGTCACTCTTTTCAAAACTGGATTGAATTTTTTAATTTCCAATCTGTCTGGAGTATTCTTTTTATTTTTCGTTGTAATGTAACGAGAAGTTCCGGCTACACCAGAAGCTTTGTGCTCAGTACATTCTAAAATTACCTGGATTCTATTACCTTTCTTTGCCATCTTAATATATATTTATAGGAACAGATTATTTAATAAATCCTTCTGTCTGCGCTTTTTTCAAAACTGCAGAAATTCCATTTTTATTAATCGTTTTAATTGTAGAAGCAGCTACTCTTAGAGTAATCCATCTGTCTTCCTCAGGAAGATAAAAACGTTTTTTAATCAAGTTCACAGAGAATTTTCTCTTTGTCTTGTTCATAGCGTGAGAAACGTTATTTCCAACCATCGCTCTTTTTCCTGTAAGGTCACAAACTCTTGACATTATGCTTATCTTTTATCGTTATTCAAAATTCAGAGTGCAAAATAACAAAAAAGAAACGGATGTAGCAAACAATATTATAAGTTTTTTGTAATTTCTTTATAAATTATTTCCAAACCTTTAATTACCGCTCTATCAATGACTTTTTCCCGCGGTTGGCCAAAGTTGAATTCTTCGCTGAAAACCCCATCCGGCGTTGCAATACCGATAAAAACTGTCCCTACTTCTGCTTCGGACTCACCTTTGTCAGGACCTGCATTTCCGGTGGTGGCAATGGCATAATCCGTATTTAAGATCTTTTGCACCTGCGACGCCATGGCTTCGGCGACCGCCGCACTCACGACCGAATGCTCCCGGATCACTTCAGGGGAAATGCCCAAAATCGTTTCTTTAACTTCGGTGGCGTAACTCACCACGCTCCCTTTAAAATATGCCGAAGAACCCGGAACAGAAGTTATCAAAGAGGCGATTTTCCCTCCTGTACAACTTTCTGCAGTAGCGAGCGTTATTTTTTTCGCTGCCAGCAATTTCCCTAAAACCACTTCTAAAGTTTCTCCATCATCATACCCGACAATACAATCGGAAATGATCAGTTGTAGTTTTTCGACTTGCTCCCTTATTCCTTCATGTAATTGGTTTTCGTCGGTTCCACGGGCAGAAAGCCGTAACCGTACACGACCCGGGCTTGGCAAATAGGCCAATTTGATATATTCCGGCAGCTCGTCTTCCCAGGATTCGATCCTTTCGGCTAAAAGGCTTTCGCCCACTCCATAGGTCAGGATTGTTTTATGGACAATATAAGGCCTGTCAAAGCGGGAAATCAATGTAGGGATAACCGCATTTTCAATCAGGTGTTTCATTTCAAAAGGCACGCCGGGCAACGAAACAAAAACCGTATTTCCTTTTTCCATCCACATTCCCGGAGCTGTCCCTACCTGGTTGAACAATACTTCGCAACGCGACGGGACAAGCGCCTGGTCTTTATTTATCTGGGTAATCGGGCGTTTAAAAAAGCCTTCGATCAATTGTGTGACATGTGCCAGGACTTTTTCATCAACCACCAGTGTATCCTCAAAATAATCGCAAAATGTCTTTTTGGTAATGTCGTCTTTTGTCGGCCCCAAACCTCCGGTAACAATCACTACATCCACTTTATCCTGCAAAGAAGAAAGCGTGTTTAAGATATGTTTCCTGTCATCGGTAATAGATAACATCTCATGCACGCCAATACCGATCTTATCTAATGATTTGGCTATAAATGAGGAATTGGTATCGACAATTTGCCCTATAAGGATTTCATCGCCAACAGTAACTATGGTTGCTCTCATGTCTAAAGTAAGATTGGGGTTTGCATTCCGGAAGCAGGACTGTTTTACAACGGTTATTCAATCTACAAAACCGGAAAGTATTCCAGGAAAGGATCCTATTATAAGTTAAAATCTTTTTTTATTTCGGCCAGGGCCAAATCTACTCTCTCCGACAAGCTTTTGTAGACTTCCTTGATTTCCTTCTTTTTCCCCTGATCCTTGGTCCATTGCTCGATTTGAAGGATTTCTTCATGCGCGGCTTCCATACCCAAAAGGTCAAGGGTTGGCTTCACTTTATGCGCAAAACCATAAGCATATGGAAAATCCTTGGCATTGATCCCTACCTTTATTTGCTGTACATCCGCGGGAACTTCTTCCACAAAAAGGTGTATTATCTGCAATACAAAATCCTTGTCATCATCAGAAATTGCATAAACTTTCGCTAAATTGTAATGTATCGCCATTATTTTACTTGAATTCTAAATAATTTGTTCTCTTCTAAAAACCCTTCCAAAATATCGTCCGGATTTACTTTGGCTACCCCGGCCGGTGTCCCGGTAAAAATAACATCCCCAATTTTTAAGGTGAAATATTGTGAAACATAAGCAATCAGTTCGTCGATTTTCCACAACATATGGCTTGTATTCCCTTTTTGGACCGTTTTACCGTTATTTGTTAGTTCAAATGTAAGATTTTCCAGCGAATTGAAATTTTTTATCGATAAAAAGTCACCTATTACCGCTGAACCGTCAAAAGCCTTCGCTTTTTCCCACGGTAAACCCTTTTCTTTGAGTTTGCTTTGAAGGTCACGGGCTGTAAAATCAATCCCCAATCCGATCTCTTCGTAATATTTATGTGCGAATTTGGCATCGATATATTTCCCTACTTTGCTGATCTTCACCAAAACTTCCACTTCATGATGGATGTCATCACTGAATTCAGGGATTACAAAAGGATGCTGTTTCAGCAAAATGGCCGAATCCGGCTTCAGGAAAACCACTGGCTCGGCCGGGCGTTCGTTTTGCAGTTCGGCTATATGTTCGGCATAATTCCTTCCTATACAGATTATTTTCATTTTTCCGGAGCTTTTCCCGCTATTCATTCCAATCTGCTGTTCCGCTGTCGCTGCACAGCAGGATTTCCTTTGCTATCGGGGCTATGTTATGATTTTGTATTTAATTTTCTCAATTTGATTCCCGTCAGGACCTTTTTGGTATACAACGGGAAGTCCGCGTTTTGGATCCATCCGAAATAACCCGGTTCTTTTTCCAGTACATCGTCAACCAAAGCGCCTTTGTGTTTCCCGAAAGAAAATACTTCCTGGCCTTCCGGATTCAGGGTTATAAATCCTGCAAAATCAACCGATTTTTTCCGCGTCGTGAATTCCGATAAGGCTTTCATGTCATTTTCCAATTCAGGATAACGTTCTAATTGGGCTTTTAGTATTTCATAGGTTGCCATAGTATCGGCGGCGGCACTATGTGCGTTTTCAAGGCTTTGCCCGCAATAAAACTTATAGGCAGCACTCAAGGTCCTTTCTTCCATTTTATGAAAGATGGTCTGTATGTCTACGGAAACGCGGTTTTTCATGTCAAAATCCACTTCGGCACGCAAGAGTTCTTCGGCCAGCAGCGGGATGTCAAACCTGTCGGAATTGAATCCGGCGAGGTCCGAATCCTTAATCATCGTATGGATTTGTGAAGCAAGTTCCCGGAACGTGGGTTCGTTTGCCACTTTTTCGTTTGAAATCCCATGGATGGCTGTTGAGCTTGGAGGAATAGGCATTCCCGGATTTACCAGCCACGTTTTGCTTTCTTTGTTTCCGTTTGGATATATTTTAAATATTGCAATTTCAACAATTCGGTCTCTGGCTACATCTATCCCTGTCGTTTCCAGATCAAAGAAGCAGATTGGCCTGTTTAATTTAAGTTCCATTTCTAATTTTTGAGTAGCTACAAATGTAAATATTTAAAAAGTGGCAACGCAGGAAAATAGCAAAGTTTTTTCAACACGGAACCATTTTTGAAATTTTCAATACCCAAAAAGAAAACCCGATAACTAACGTATCGGGTTTTGGAAAACGAATAAACAATCCGTTCGTATGCTTAAAATTTGTATCCTACCGAAATCTGGGCACTGGAAGCTTTAAGCGATTCTCCGTAATGGTTTGGCACTACAGGCGTGCCGCTTCCTGAAACATTCCCGGACAATACGTTTCTGTTTTCGGTAAAATCGGTCAATCCTAAATTGTACCTTGCCTGGAAGAACATACCGCTTTTCAATTCATAACCTACACCAACGTTTACGCTAAAGTTTATTTTATTCAGTTTGTAATCATGGTCAATTACCGCGGCGCTTAAAGAACCGTCTCCATTGGTTACGACAATTACGGTTTGGTCTTCGCTCATATCTCCATCTGTTCTTCCCACTGCGTTTGAGTCCGGCACCCTCAATTCTGATTTGTCATTGGCTTTTACGATAAAACCGATTTGCGGGCCTGCTTCAACACTAAAACCTGCTGTAGGATAGTATTTGAACATCACCGGAAAATTGATGTTGTTTAAGGTGATTTCTTGCACATAGTGGTATTGCGTTCCGCCAACCTCATCATCGAATTCGTCTTTTCCTCCTTCAAGAGAGTAGAATATCTCCGACTGGATGCCGAATTTTTCATTGAATTTATACTCCATGACTCCACCGATGTGAAATCCGAGTATTGGAGAAGAAATACCATCAACCGATGCAACATTTACTCCTGATTTAACACCAAATCTAACTGGTTTCGTGCTTACCGCCTCTTGTGCGTTAGCCATTCCTAAAGCGAACAAAGCCGCTATTAAAAAAACATTTTTTCTCATTGTTTTTGAATTATTTACCGCAAAAGTACTATATCAGTTTTAACTTACAAGAAATTGCACTCTTTCTCGATAATCCGATAAAAAATTCAGGTGAGTGACCAAAAAAAATGAACGAAGTCCAAAAAACAGGCTAAAAAGAAAACCCTTTCCTGAATTCAGGAAAGGGTTGTATGATAAATTAACATATCTTCTAATTAGAAATCCCTGTTTGCATCAAAAGCTTCAAGGTAATCGGCAACACGTTTTACGAAACTGCCTCCCAACGCTCCGTCAACTACCCTATGATCGTAAGAATGCGACAAGAACATTTTCTGGCGGATCCCGATGAAATCACCTTCCGGGGTTTCGATAACAGCCGGCACTTTACGGATCGCTCCAAGGGCGAGGATACCTACTTGCGGCTGGTTGATAATCGGTGTCCCGAAAACAGAACCGAAAGTCCCTACGTTCGTTACGGTATAGGTTCCTCCTTGCGTGTCGTCCGGTTTTAGTTTTCCGGCTTTGGCACGGTTCCCTAAATCATTGACTGCTTTTGCCATGCCCACCAAGTTTAATTGGTCTGCATTTTTAATTACCGGGACAATCAGGTTCCCGTTTGGCAAGGCTGCTGCCATACCCAAGTTTATATTTTTACGTTTGATGATGAATTCGCCATCAACAGAAATATTCATGCCAGGAAAATCTTTCAATGCCTTAGCTACAGCTTCCATGAAGATTGGCGTGAAAGTCAGTTTTTCGCCTTCCCTCTTCTCGAAAGCGGTTTTCACTTTATCCCTCCATTTTACAATATTGGTCACATCCACTTCAATGAATGACTGAACGTGCGCAGATGTTTGTACGGAAGCAACCATATATCCTGAAATCAGTTTACGCATCCTGTCCATTTCGACAATTTCGTCACCACCGTTTACCGAAACCGGAACAGCTTTTTGTCCTTCGGCTGCGCTTGTAGCAACAGCTTTTGGGGCTTGTACGGCAGGAGCCGCTGCAACTGCAGGTTTATTTCCTCTGTTTTTGATATAATCCAAAATATCAGCCTTGGTCACTCTGCCTTCCTTACCGGTACCGGCAATAGCTTCCAATTCGGCAACGGAAACACCTTCTTCTTTGGCAATGTTCTTCACCAATGGGGAAAAGAATTTATCCGAACCTGAAAAATCCGCCGGGGCAACAGCTTCTTTTGCTGCTTCAACCGTTTTGGCAACCTCTTGCGCTGCTGCAGGAGCTGCTTCCGCTTTAGGGGCATCAGCCACAACGGCACCACCTTCAGTTTCAATGATCGCAATGGTTTGACCTACCTGTACCACATCATCGGTATTGAAAAGAATTTCAACAAGCGTTCCGGCCACTTCCGAAGGCACTTCACTGTCTACTTTATCCGTAGCAATTTCAAGTACCGCTTCGTCCATTTCGATTTTGTCTCCCACTTTTTTTAACCAGTTGGTTACGGTCGCCTCAGCAACACTCTCTCCCATTTTGGGTAATTTCAATTCAAACTTTGCCATATCTTTAAACTAAAGTTGTGTTTTCGTATTTGGTTTGCAAAATTAACAATTATTTCAAATATAAATTTCGCAAAATGCATTTTTTTACTCGATTTCGATAATTTGACCCCGATCATTACTGCTATTGCTTCCGATCATAAAGGAAGTTTTGCCGGGAATGATCTTAAAAGTGTAATCTTTATTTTTGTATTCCTCCAAAAAACCTATAATTTCCCGGAAAGTAAAACTGCCGTTGTCCAGCAGGATTTCGGTTGTCCCTTTTTTGAAATCCGATTGCGAAAATAACGTATTTCTGTTAATATCCGTAAACCATTTCAGCTTTTTTTGGAGCCGTTTTTCTATTTTGTTTTTCAGCTTTGGGTTATCGGAAAACAGTACATAGGTGTCTGCATGTAATGCCATTTGCCTGGCCTGGCTTTTCTTTGCCAATGCGAAAAAGAAACTGCCCAGCCGCATCAAAGCATCAAAAGCAAAAGCACTTTTAAAATGCTTTTTATAGAAAAACTGCATGGCTTCCCTGAAACGTTTCATGTACATTCCGTCACGCACGGTGCTTTCTCCTTTATAATGAATGACTGATGTTTGGTGGAAATAATAATTTGACTTCCCGGACTTTAGGATCATATAACTCAAATCGATATCGTCGGAATACATGAAACAGTTTTCGTCAAAGCCTCCAACCTGCAGGTACAATTCCCTTTTCATAACCATAAAGGCCCCTACCAGGATATCGACCTTGCCGGTTTCGTTTTCGGAAAGATGCTGTGCGTAGTACTTATTGAACAAGCTGTTTTTTGGAAAAAACTTATACAAACCGAAGATTTTTGTGGCTGCTACCCATGGTGTCGGTACGCCACGCTTGCATTCGGGCAGGAAATTACCGGTGCCGTCTATGAGTTTGCAGCCTGCAATGCCCAAGTCGGGTTTGGTTTGTGCGAATGCCAGCATTTTTTCAAAAGTATCTTCGGCAACGACCGTATCAGGATTCAGTATGCAGATATATTCTCCTGAAGCTTCGGCTACACCCATATTGTTGCCTTTCGGGAAACCGAAATTAGCCTTGTTATCAATAAGAAGGACTTCCGGGAAACGTTCCCTGATCATTTCACAGCTGCCATCCTGCGAGAAATTATCGACGACAATGATTTCCCCATCTATGCTTGAGAGTGCTTTTTGAACGCTCAGGACACATTGTTCCAGGAAATAACGGACATTATAATTGAGGATGATGACGGATAATTGCATTGAGCAAATATAATTGGTTTTTTCCTTTTTTTAAAACAAAACCAGGCGTAGCGGCTTCTTTCTGCCAGCACTTCGATAGTATCCGTTTGAGGCAAAAGCAAAATATAGCACTTTTTTCATAAAAAAACAAGTAAAACTACCTATTGCATGTTATTTTATAAATTATATTTTTGTAAATATTTTCTTAATTTTTATCGATACCAAAAACACTAAACCATTCATTCTATGGTAAAAAAATTACTTATGCATCCGGGTTTCCCAATCTGGTTTTTCCATCTTCCTATCGTACCATGCTACCTCTACTTGAGCCTGCGGAGGTTATCGCTTGCTTTTTTCACCAACACCAACCCGGCGATTCACACAGGAGGATTTGTAAATGATTCCAAAACAGATTATATCAAAGACATCGATGCAAAACTCATTCCCGAGTATTTGTATATCAGCCAGATGCGCTCTTTTGAAGCCGTCCTTTCCGAATTGCAGCGCAAAAAAATGGTTTTCCCGCTCATCTTCAAACCGAATGTGGGCGAACGGGGAAAAGGTGTCGTCAAAGTGCATAACGAACGGGAACTGGCGAGGCAACTGGAGAAAAACCCTTCCGATGTAATCCTTCAGGAATTTATTGATTATCCACTGGAATTCGGGGTTTTGTATTACCGTTTGCCCAATACGAAAGAAGAAGGCATTACTTCTGTCACGCTCAAGGAAATCCCAAATATCAAGGGCGATGGCATCCATACCATAAAAGACCTTATTGAATCCAAATATGGCAACCTGTCCTTTGAAAACCTCGGTAAAATCAACACCGGGACCATTTTGGAAAAAGGTGAATACCTGCCCTTGGAATACATTGCCCATCGCAACAGGCAATGTGTTTTCAGGAATTACAACCATATCAACAGCCCGGAACTCCTGGCTACATTTAGCAAAATATCCGCCCAGATTGAAGGTTTTTATTTTGGGCGGTACGATGTCAAGGCCAACAGTGTGGAGGACCTGATTAGCGGAAATAACATTAAAATACTGGAAATCAATGGCGTGGGAAGCCAGCCTATCCACATTTTCGATCCAGCTTATTCTTTCCTGAAAACCTATTCCGACTTAACTACACACTGGAAATTAATTTATAAGATAAGCCGTCAGAACCAAAAAAGGGGCTTCCATCCTATTTCCTTCAAAAAACTGTATAACGAAATCCAATTAAACCAAGAAACATGTCAAAAATTCTAATTATCGGGGCTGGTGTCAGCGGCCTTACTACCGCCCTTTGTTTAGCCCGGGAAGGATATGGAGTTACTGTCCTTTCCAAAGATTTCTCTCCTAATATTACCTCTAATGTTGCCGGGGCTTTGTGGGAATGGCCTCCAGCGGTCTGCGGGTACCACAGCGACCTGATTTCCCTGGAAAGATCAAAGGAATGGTGCATGACCAGTTATGATAAATTTTACGAATTGGCACAAAACAAGGAAACGGGCGTTTACATCAGGGATGTTTTCTTCTTTTTTAAGGATTTTGTCCAAAACAATGATTTCCATCTGCATAAGATGAATGAATTGAAAACCAAAGTCAAGGGCTTCCGTCACGATGCTTCTTTAATTGAACGCGAAGGCATCAATCCTAAAACAGGAATGGTAGACGCCTATTGCCACGAAGCTCCCATGGTAGATACTGACATTTACATGGAATGGCTACTGAAAGAAGTACTTGATTTAGGTGTAGAAGTACTTCAGTCCGAAATCACCGAAACGCTCTCGGATATAGAACAAATACTACTGGAGCAATATAACTGCGAGTATATCGTAAACTGTTCGGGCCTTGGCTCCATAAAACTGGCCAATGAAGACATGTATCCTTTGCGGGGCGCTTTGGTACGGATTAAAAACAATGGCGCTGGATTTCCGGTGCTGGATAAAGCATACTGCGTTTCTTTTGACGAAAAAACCAGGGAACAGGACATTGTATTTATTGTCCCGAGAGGCGAAAACCATGTTATCCTGGGGGCTTTGGCCGAAGAAGGCGAATGGGGCACCGATATAAACCTGGACAATTACGAGCCAGTAAGGCAAATGTTCGAACGTTCCAAAAATTTCCTTCCGTACCTTGAAAATGCTGAACTGGATGAAACCGAACCGGTTCGGGTTGGGCTACGGCCTTTCAGAAAAGGGAACGTGCGCCTGGACTGGGAAATTGACACATCTATTATCCACAATTATGGCCATGGCGGTGCTGGCGTTACCTTTTCGTGGGGTTGTGCAGAAGAAGTCGTTGCCATGATCAACTACAAAATGTATGCGGATAGGAAAAAAGCATCTTCCGTTTACGCAGAATAAAAACAATCCACAGCATTTTATCAAGCATTTTTAAGGGTTACCTTGGAAATGCTTTTTTATTTCCTTCACTTACTATTAAGACGTGTTGTTTGACGTCCGGAATCCCAAAAACGGCGGTATTATTTCCTTTTTACCGCTTTGCCGTCCTGTATCGGTTAAAAGATTGCCCAGTTCTTCGCAAGTACAAAACAAAAGACCTATTTTTGCCAAAAATTACCGTTGTGAATTACTTATCAGTCGAAAATATATCGAAATCCTTTGGAGAGCGTACGCTGTTTGAAAACATTTCCTTTGGCATCAACAAAGACCAGAAAATCGCTTTTATTGCCAAAAATGGTTCGGGGAAAACCTGCATCATGAAGATCATCAATGGCGAAGACGAACCGGATACCGGTCAGGTGGTAGTCCGAAAGGATATCAGGATGGCATTTTTATCGCAAGACCATAATTTACAGGACGAATTAACTATTGAAGAAAGCATTTTTGCTTCCGATAATGAGGTTTTGAAAGTCATTGAACGTTACGAAAAAGCCTTGGAGCACCCGGAAGACGAAGAAGCATACCAGAAGGCCTTTGATGACATGGACCGTCATAATGCCTGGGATTTTGAAACGCAGTTCAAACAGATTTTGTTCAAACTCAAACTCGAAGACTTCAAACTGAAGGTAAAAAACCTTTCCGGAGGGCAGAAAAAAAGGCTTTCGTTAGCCATTATCCTGATCAACCGCCCTGATTTACTAATCCTTGACGAGCCGACAAACCACCTAGACCTGGAGATGATTGAATGGCTGGAAAGTTATTTTGCCAAAGAAAATATTACGTTGTTTATGGTCACGCACGACCGTTTCTTCCTGGAACGTGTCTGCAACGAAATCATCGAGCTGGACAACGGGAAATTATACCAGTACAAAGGGAACTATTCCTATTACCTGGAGAAAAAAGAGGAACGCATCGCTTCTGAAAATTCGAGCATAGACAAAGCCCAAAACCTTTTTAAGAAAGAATTGGAATGGATGCGCCGCCAGCCCAAAGCCCGAACGACCAAATCAAAGTCGCGCCAGGATGATTTTTACGTTATCAAGCAAAAAGCCGAAAGCCGCCGCAAAGAAAATGTGGTCGAACTGGAAATCAATATGGAGCGTATGGGCAGTAAGATTATCGAACTTCATAAAATCTCAAAAAGGTTTGGCGACCATGTTATTTTAGACAATTTCACTTTCGATTTCCAGCGTGGCGCCCGTATTGGGATCATTGGCAAAAACGGGACTGGCAAATCTACATTCCTGAATTTGCTCACCGGAACCCTTCCGCTTGACGGCGGGAAAGTAATTGTGGGCGACACCATCAAAATAGGTTATTATACCCAAAGCGGTATCAATCCGAAACCCGGGCAAAGGGTTATCGATATCATCAAGGAATATGGAGAATATATCCCGCTAGCCAAAGGAAGGATTATTTCAGCATCGCAATTACTGGAACGTTTCCTTTTTGATTCCAAAAAACAATACGATTATGTCGAAAAACTAAGCGGTGGCGAATTGAAGCGTTTGTATTTGTGTACGGTTTTAATCCAAAACCCGAACTTTTTAATCCTGGACGAACCTACAAACGATTTGGATATTGTGACCCTGAATGTCCTGGAGAGCTTCCTTCTGGATTATCCGGGATGCTTGCTGGTTGTTTCGCATGACCGTTATTTTATGGACAAGATCGTGGATCACTTGTTTGTTTTCAGGGGCCAGGGTGAAATTGAAAACTTCCCCGGGAATTATTCTGATTTCAGGGCGTATGAAGATAGTGCCGATGTGGCGCAAAAAGAAGAGAATAAAGCCGAAAAGAAAGACTGGAAACAGCAAAACAATACTTCCGGGCTGAGCTTTAACGAACAGAAGGAATTCCAAAAAATCGAAAAGGAAATCAAGGAACTGGAATTGAAGAAGAAGGAAATCGAGCAATTGTTTTCGGACGGGAAAGTCGCAGATGCCGATATTGAGAAAAAAGCCAATGAATTGCAGGCTGTCATCCAAAAACTGGAAGAAAAAGAAGAACGCTGGTTTGATCTTTCGAGTAAGATTGAGTAGTGTTCAGTCACAGTTTTTAGTTTCAGTTTTCAGTCATAAAATTATAAGCCACAATAATGGATTTCAGAGGATTATTAGCCTATCAAAAAGCTATGGAAGTATTCAATATTTCTAAAAATTTCCCTAATGACGAAAAATATTCATTAACAGATCAAATCAGGCGTTCTTCAAGAAGCGTTTGTGCAAATATGGCCGAAGCCTATAGGAAAAGGAGATATGTGAATCATTTCATCAGCAAATTAACAGACAGCGATGCTGAAAATTCAGAAACAAATGTATGGTTGGAATTTGCTTTAAAATGTAATTATATTACGATTGAAGCTTTTGAGAAACTAAGCTCCCAAAATATAGAAATTGGAAAACTAATCAACTATATGATTAACAATCCTGAAAAATTTGGCTGCACTGAAAATAACTGAAAACCGAGACCGAGACTGAAAACTAAACACATGAACCAAATCAAATCCTACATACGATTCCTTTGGCACTCCAAAAACGAACATGGGGTGCATTCCCCGTTTGTATTTGACCTGGTGACCAAATGTTTTTATGGCAAAAAACCAAAAAAAGCATATTCTGACTTAAAAGGTTACAGGAAAGCCTTGCTTCAAAATAAAAATACGATTGAAGTGACCGATTTCGGTGCCGGTTCCAAAGTGTTCCGGTCAAACACCCGCCAGATTGCTAAAATTGCCCAAACCGCCGGGATCACGCCCAAACGGGCCGAATTATTATACCGCGTTGCCCATTATTTCCAGCCACAGTCTGTTTTGGAGATTGGGACTTCCCTCGGGTTGGCGACCGCTGCATTATCTCTGGGGAACGAAACCTCACAAATCACTACGGTGGAAGGCTGTAAAAACACTTCGGCTGTAGCCAAAAACCAGTTTGAAACATTTGGCCTCAATAACATCGAAACTGTAACGGCAGAATTCACCAGTTACCTTGAAACTGCAGCCAAAAATTGCAACTGGGAGCTTATTTACTTTGATGGCAACCATTCCAAAAAAGCGACGCTGGCATATTTCGATCTTTTGCTACCGGGTGCCACCAACGATTCCGTATGGATTTTTGATGACATCCATTGGTCTGCAGAAATGGAAGAAGCCTGGGAAACAATCAAGAAAAACCCCAAAGTAACGGTCACAATTGACACATTCCAATGGGGATTTGTATTTTTCAGGGCAGAACAACGGAAAGAAGATTTCGTTATCCGCGCCTAATTATTTTCTGTTTTAAAAAGACGTATTGAGCGACAAGGACAATCCGGTGCTTTCCGGAACGAACCTGCAGACGCCGCCTACGCACAACAAACCGCCTCTTTGCCTACCGTAATTCAAGGATACCCTTGTAGCATTTCTCCTGAAAGCCGTCCCTACATTGTAGTAATGCTTTCTTTTGGACACATCGTCATTTCCGTAATTATACAAGTCGGAACAATAAAAAGACCATTGCTTATTGGCATTGAATTCCAATGTGGAAGCCGCCCAGTTTTTCTTATCACTGTCGGCCCAAAGATGCTCTGCCAGAAGCCTAACGGACTTATCTTCCATAAACCTGTAGGTGGTTTCGGCTGAAACTATATTGGTTTTGACAAGGCCGGAAGTTTCCTCCACGAATTTTTTATTGTAATATTGATTGATGTAGGTGAAAATCGTATGCCATTTATCATTGATTTTCTTGTCGATTTCAATATTGTAGTCTGAAAAGTATTTTTGTCCGAAAGCCAGGAAGTCTGTCTGGTAATCCCTCGGGTCTGCAAACGAATATTTACCGTCCAATCCGTACCAGTTCGACATGTTGAAAGAGACTTTGGTCCCGGTTTTACCGCCTAGGGCAGATTCTTTTTTGAAATTATAAAAGAAATCAACCTGGCCTCCTATTTCACCTGATTTCATAATGGTTTCATCCGGCAATGATACGCCCGGCTGAGCTTGGTATACATAAATATTGGCCAAACTGTTATGGTGCTGTTTGGTCAAGCTGGGAATGAAATTAATGATCTTGTCATTGTAAAGGTTTCCTTTGGCGGTCCTTTCGGAGAAAAAATTCATGTTTTCAAGCCTTCTGAAAGTACCGTCAATCCCGAATCCTTTCTTGGAATACCCAATATTGAACAGGAAAGCGCTTCCGGGTTTGATAAAATCATTTTCAATCTTTTGAACCTCTACAATGGCATCTTCGGATTTATAATCGAACTCCGTTGAAAAATAAAAAGCGTTATGGGTGAAATTAAGCCTTCCGGAATATACGTTTGTCAGCTGTGAGAAATTAGGATCGGCAACAGCTGTTTTTTCATCCCTTCCTACATAACTTAATCCTAAGGTCACATCGGAAGATTCTATTTTAAACATGTCTGAAATCCCGATTTCGGAGTTGAACCCGAATATTTTGCCATCAGAAACCTTAAAACCGCTTTTCTGCTGGCCGTACAAACCTGTAAACGAGAGATAGCTCACAGGAGAATAGACAATCCTTCCGCCCCGCAAGGCATTGTTGATCCCCAAAGCCCTGTCTTCCCAGCTCCTAAGCGCCAAACCGCTTCCGAATTGCTCATAGAAATACCCGGCTGTAACCTCTAATTTCTCTGATTTATATTGAAGGAAATACGTAGACACATTGGTTTTTTTGTATTCCGGATTGTAATTTAAAAGGGCGTTGGGCTCATACGATTCTCCTTGTATGCCTGCCGTCCATTTTTTGTAATTGTAATTTAAAAACAGGTAATTATTAGACCGGAAAGGATCTTCAGGATGCGTGGTATGCATTCCTTTGTCATTCAGGTACCACTGCGAATTGGATTCGAAACCTCCGGACACATGCCCGTAGTCTTTTTTTTCTTCCTGCGCGTAAAATGCTGTTGATAGTAGGATCAAAAGCGCCGTAACTTTGTTTTTCATCACTTAAATTTATAATGTTTTAAGTTTTTCATACAACTCTTTTTCACTACCTGGAACATAACCATTCTGGACATATAGGATTTTTCCGTTTTTGACCACAATAGTGTACGGCGGGTTTACGATGGCCATCGCCCGTTTGAAATCCTGATTCGTATCCAAAAGCACATTATAATCCCATTCCTTGCCTTTAACTAAAGGTTTTACTCTTTTTTGCGTGCGCGAATCGTCTATGGAAACCGCTATGATTTCAAGGTTAAGGTTCTTTTTCCATTCTTCCTGAAGCTCGTTCATTTCCTCCAGCTCGTTGATGCAGGGCCCGCACCATGTCGCCCAGAAGGAAAAGACATAAATTTTATCAGTTTCGGTAAAGTCATTTTTTAAGGAAACGGATTTCCCTTCAATGTTAAGAAGGCTCAGGTTCGGCAGCTCTTGGGCCGCTAAATTAAAGCCGATAAGTAGGGTAAGAAGGTAGAGGTTTTTCATAGTTATAATTTTTCCGCAAATAAAAACATTTTTTAATTTATTAAGAGATAAATTGTTTATTATTTAAAAAAAAAGTATTTATTTGCAAAATAAACCTCAAAAAACACACTAATTTAAACAAACTATGAAAAAACTTAAATTGCATTTTTTTGCCCTTGCCGTTATTTTGGCAGCTACCTCCTGCAGTAAAGACGACGCTCCGGAATCTACAGGTTCTACACCAGTTAATGATGACCCGATTTCGGGAATGTTCCAAAAAAATGTCCTGATCGAAGATTACACAGGAACTTGGTGCGGATGGTGCCCAAGAGTGGCTTACAGCATCCAGCAAGTGGAAAACGTTACCACAAAATCTGTTGCCGTAGCCGTTCATGGAGGATCAGCATCTGAACCGATGCGATATACGGGATCCCTTCCTATCGATATCCAGGGTTATCCAACTGGAATGCTTGACAGGACTGTAGAATGGGTATATCCGGAAAACACACACATCAACCAGGCTAAAAATTTAGCCAAAAACAATAGCGGATTAGGGTTGGCGATGAATTCGACCGTATCCGGTGGGACCATAGATCTTAATGTTAAAATAAAATTTGCCCAAGACGTCACCAACGCTAAATTAGTGGTGTATCTGGTAGAAGACAACTTAGTATACGACCAGACCAATTATACTTCTTATTTCGGCGGAGGAGCTACTATTGCAAACTTCGACCACGATAATGTATTAAGACAGACATTAACGAGCATTACAGGAGATGCACTGACAGGCACAACTGCTTCTCAGACCATAACCAAAAATTTCAACTTACCGATACCTGCTAACGTTACCAATGCAGCCAACATTCATTTTGTGGCTTTTGTAACAGGGTCAAACGGAGGTGCTATCAATGTTAGGAAAGCTGCGCCGAATACGGACCAGGCCTTTGAGGTGAACCCTTAATTTTTCATATTATACATTAAAAGCCCTTAACAGCATTGCTTTAAGGGCTTTTTTTTTTGCCGCAGCAGATAAAAAAAGGCAGCCATCCCTGACTGCCATTCTTCCTTGAATTAAAATTAACTTAACTATTTTTTTGCTTTGGACATTTCTTCTGATTTTGCTCCCATTCTGTTTACAGTATACATAGGGGCGAATTTCAGTTTCAAGCCGGCAATTTTTCTGTTGTCTTCAGCTGAAAGTCCTTCTTTTTCAACTGTATTTTTTCGGCTGTCAAGCGCTTCGTACATTGTTTTAATTTCATCCCAGTCTTCTCGGGAATAACTGTCTTTATTATCCTCGACAGTATGTACGAATTGTTGGTAAACACCATGGATGTTTGCGGCATTTACCCAATCGAAATTCATGTCATCGCCAATTTTGCCTTCTCCAAACAAAGCGTTTCTCATTTTTTGTTTTGGGCTCAAAGCAGCGGCAGCTACTTCGTTTTGTTTTGCTTTTTCAGCTTCCAATTTTGCTTTCAGTTCCTCGTATTTGGCTTTACTGGCGTTTATTCTTTCCTGGGCTTTTTCCTTGTCTTTCAAATTTTCCAAAGCAGCTTCAGCATCCATCGTTCTGGACTGGTAAGCCGCATCAATGGCTTCCCAATTGGTTTCAGCATCTGAAGTGGGAACATTTCCTAATGAATCTACATAAATAACGTAGGTATCAACCGTTTTTTCCGCTTGCGCTTGTTTGTCATCCTTGCAGGATACAAATCCTAAAGCGATAAGTGCGGCGCCTAAAATCAAATTTTGCTTTTTCATAATATTTAACTTTTTAATTATGTGTTAAAATTATTGCGAATGGCGGTTTTTTTACTTACATAATTCCTTCCGATTGTTATACAATTCCTAATTCCCTGCCCTATGTGTAACATTCTTCCTTTTATGCATACTAATCCGAAGAACATAAATTTCTTACAATGTCAAATTCATTAATCAGGATAACCAATATCAAGAGGGATTTCATCCTTGGAAGCGAAACCATTAACGTTCTCAAAGGAATAGACCTGCAGATCAACAAAGGGGAATATGTTGCCTTAATGGGCCCTTCCGGTTCCGGGAAATCAACATTGATGAATCTTTTAGGCTGTCTGGACACTCCTACTTCGGGCCAATATATCCTGAACGAAAAAGATGTCAGCCAAATGGTCGACAACGAACTTGCCGAAATCCGAAATAAGGAAATAGGCTTTGTGTTCCAAACATTCAACCTTTTGCCCAGAACAACTGCATTGGACAATGTGGCCTTACCGATGATTTATGCCGGTTATTCCAAAAGCGACAGGAAAACAAGAGCTGAGGAAGTTTTGACACAAGTGGGCCTTAATGACAGGATGGACCACCAGCCCAACCAACTTTCGGGAGGGCAACGCCAGCGTGTAGCCATTGCAAGGGCTTTGGTAAACAAACCTTCGATTATTCTTGCCGATGAACCAACGGGAAATTTAGACAGTAAGACTTCTGAAGAAATCATGAAGCTTTTCGGGGAAATCCACAGTAAAGGGAATACCGTTATCCTGGTTACGCACGAAGAAGATATTGCTTCCCACGCCCACAGGATCATCCGCCTTCGCGACGGCCTTATTGAAAGCGACACACAAAACAATTGACCTTCCCAATCTTTCGGGGACCGTCACGATAAATCCATAAAACCATAATGAACATTGCCCTACTCACTTGTGCCGATTTTCCGGAATTGGCTCCAGCCGACCAGCTACTAATTCCGGAACTTGCCAAACACGGCATCACGGCAAGCGCAGTAATCTGGAATGACAAAACCGTCCACTGGCCTGATTTCGATTACCTGGTTTTCCGCAATACCTGGGATTATTTCGAAAAAGAGGCCGAATTCAACCTTTGGCTTGACCATATCGGACAATTAGGGATCAGGACTTTAAATCCCATCGAAGTCATCCAGGAAAACAAACACAAATTTTACCTTCGTAAAATGGAAAAGGCCGGAATCCGGATTATCCCGACTGTTTTCATTGACAAAACAGAACAACTTGACCTTCCCGGCATTATTCCTCCCGATTGGAAAAAAATGGTCCTAAAACCGGCATTTTCAGGAGGCGCTTACCAGACAAGCGTTTTTGAAACGGCCGATAGCGATAAAATCAATCACGAATACCAATCTGTGGCAGCACAAAAAGAACTCTTGCTGCAGAAATTCATGCCTGAAATACAGTCTTTGGGAGAAACCTCTTTTATTTTTTTCAATAAAAAATTCTCGCATTGCATCAACAAAAAACCTGCCGAAGGTGACTTTAGGGTGCAGGTACAATTTGGAGGGAATTATACTTCGATCGACCCTTCGCCAGAATTGATACAAAAAGCAAAAAAAATAGTCGATCAGTTCGATTATGATCTTTTGTACGCCAGAGTAGATGGGATCATCATTGACGGCGAATTGCATCTGATGGAAATAGAATGCATCGAACCCGATTTGTATTTTAACCTAAGCGCCGGCTCACTTGAGAGATTTGTCAAATCAATATTGGAATTAATACAGTAAATTTGTATCCAGATTTGAATTTACCATCTATAAAAACCACCTAATGAAAGTATATACTAAAACCGGCGACAAAGGCACTACGGCTCTTTTTGGCGGGACACGTGTGCCAAAACACCACATACGCATTGAAAGTTACGGGACTGTAGACGAATTAAACTCTTACATAGGGCTTATCCGCGACCAGGAAATCAACATACAGTACAAAAATGTCCTTATTGAAGTTCAGGACAGGCTATTTACCGTAGGCGCCATTTTGGCTACGCCACCTGAAAAAGAGACCTTAAAAAACGGCCAGCCGCGGTTGCAAAACCTTGGTATTGTAGAATCTGACATCGTTTTTTTGGAAAATGAAATTGACACTATGGAGGAATCGCTCCCGCCAATGACACACTTTGTTTTGCCAGGAGGCCACACAACGGTGTCATATTGTCATATTGCACGCTGTGTTTGCCGCCGTGCGGAGCGTTTAGCAGTGCATTTGAATGACATGGAGCCCACAGACGAGCTCGTAATTAAGTACCTGAACCGACTTTCTGACTATCTTTTCGTATTGGCACGGAAGTTGACAAATGACTTAAACGCAGACGAAGTACAATGGATACCCCGAAAGTAATCAAAACCCGTTTGCAAGTGTCACCGGCCGGCTTATCCCGGATCAAAACCGGACATAAAAAAAGACGTTCTTAACTTTACCTAAAAATAAATCAAAAAAAACTTGATTTTTTCAGTAGAAAAATTATTTTTGCAATAAATTAAAATTCAACAAGATGTATTGGACATTAGAATTAGCATCATATTTAAGCGATGCACCATGGCCTGCTACCAAAGACGAATTAATCGACTACGCCATAAGAACAGGTGCTCCACTTGAAGTGGTAGAAAACCTACAATCTATTGAAGACGAAGGAGAAATTTACGAATCAATGGAAGAAATATGGCCAGATTATCCAACTGACGAAGACTATCTTTGGAACGAGGATGAATATTAGAAATAAAACCTGCTAAAAAGTCTCTTTCGAGGCTTTTTTTTTGGTCAATTTAACACCCATTTTTAAACAAAATTATTATGAGTTTCATAAACAGTATATTAAAAGCATTTGTAGGCGACAAATCACAGAAAGATGTAAAAGCCATTCAGCCGCTCATCACTAAAATAAAAGCATTTGAAAGCAGCCTCAGTTCCTTATCGCATGATGAATTAAGGGCTAAGACGACAGAATTCAAACAAAAAATCAAGCAGGCGCGTGCTGAAAAAGATGCTAAAATCGAAAGTTTAAAACTGGAAGTGGAAGCCATTCAGGACATTGATGCCCGTGAAGAAATCTATGTTCAGATCGACGCTCTGGAAAAAGAAGCGTATGAGATTTCCGAAAAAACATTAAATGAAATCCTTCCGGAAGCTTTCGCCGTGGTTAAAGAGACTGCAAAACGTTTTAAAGAAAATACGCAGGTTACTGTTTCCGCCACTCCAAAAGACAGGGAACTTTCTGCTTCAAAATCCTACATCAATATTGTTGGGGATACTGCCGTTTGGGCCAATTCCTGGAATGCCGCAGGTAAGGAAATTACCTGGGACATGATCCATTACGATGTCCAGTTAATTGGTGGTATCGTATTGCACCAGGGTAAAATTTCCGAAATGCAAACCGGTGAAGGTAAAACTTTGGTAGCAACCCTTCCTTTATATTTAAATGCTTTAACCGGAAACGGTGTACACCTTGTAACGGTAAATGACTACCTTGCCAAACGTGACAGCGCCTGGAAAGCCCCTTTATTCGAATTCCACGGATTGACCGTAGACTGTATCGATTTGCACCAGCCTAATTCCGACGAACGTAGAAAAGCGTACGAAGCGGACATCACTTACGGTACCAATAACGAATTCGGTTTCGATTACCTGCGTGATAATATGTCACATTCCCCAAGCGATTTGGTTCAGAGAAAACACAATTTCGCCATAGTCGATGAGGTCGATTCTGTATTGATCGATGACGCAAGGACACCATTGATCATCTCCGGACAGGTAACCGATGGAGACCGTCATGAATTTAACGAGTTAAAACCGAAAATTGACAATCTGGTTAACCTGCAGCGCCAACTGGCAAACGGGTTTTTAGCCGAAGCCAAACGCCTTATCAAAGAAGGAAACACTAAAGACGGTGGTTTCCAGCTATTAAGAGCTTACAGGGCATTGCCAAAAAATAAGGCCCTGATCAAATTTTTATCGGAAGAAGGCGTAAAACAACTCCTTCAGAAAACCGAAAACCAATACATGGCAGATAACAACCGTGAAATGCCAAAAGTGGACGAAGCGCTTTATTTTGTTATCGAAGAAAAAAACAACCAGGTAGAATTGACCGAAAGCGGAATCCAGGCGATGTCGAGGGACACAGATGATACTTTCTTCGTTTTACCGGATATCGGGACTGAAATCGCCCGAATAGAAAAACTGAACCTTTCCAAAGAGGAAGAAGCAGAGCAAAAAGAAATACTGTTCCAGGATTTCAGCGTAAAAAGCGAGCGTATCCATACGTTGACACAGCTTTTAAAAGCCTACACTTTATTCGAAAAAGATACCGAATACGTAATCATGGACAACAAAGTCCTTATCGTTGACGAACAAACCGGGCGTATCATGGACGGCCGTCGTTATTCCGACGGATTGCACCAGGCGATCGAAGCCAAGGAAAATGTAAAGATTGAAGACGCGACCCAAACCTATGCGACTGTAACGCTTCAGAATTATTTCCGTATGTACAGCAAATTGGCAGGTATGACCGGAACAGCAACCACTGAAGCCGGTGAGTTTTGGGAAATCTACAAATTGGATGTTGTGGAAATCCCAACAAACAAAGGAATTTCACGTATTGACAAAGAAGACTTGATTTACCGTTCGGTTCGTGAAAAATTCAATGCGGTAATTGAGGATGTAGTACAGCTTTCCCAGGCGGGAAGACCGGTGCTTATCGGGACAACTTCCGTAGAGATTTCCGAATTGTTAAGCCGAATGCTGAAAATGAGGAATATCCAGCACAACGTATTGAATGCTAAAATGCACAAGCAGGAGGCCCAGATCGTTGAAGAAGCCGGTAAGCCGGGCGTAGTTACCATTGCGACCAATATGGCCGGCCGTGGTACCGATATCAAACTGACTCCGGAAGTTAAAGCTGCCGGTGGTTTGGCCATCATTGGTACGGAACGACATGATTCGCGTCGTGTTGACCGCCAGTTGCGTGGTCGTGCGGGACGTCAGGGAGATCCGGGAAGTTCCCAGTTTTATGTTTCGCTGGAAGACAACCTGATGCGTTTATTTGGTTCTGAAAGAGTAGCCAAAGTAATGGACAGGATGGGATTGAAAGAAGGAGAAGTAATCCAACATTCGATGATGACCAAATCTATCGAACGTGCCCAGAAAAAAGTGGAAGAGAACAACTTCGGTGTGCGTAAACGTTTATTGGAATATGACGATGTGATGAATGCACAACGTGAAGTGGTGTACAAACGCCGTCGCCACGCTTTACACGGAGAACGCCTTAAGCTGGACATTGCCAACATGATGTATGACACTTGCGAGGTAATCGTGGAGAAAAACAAATTAACGAATGATTTCAAGAATTTCGAATTTGAACTGATCCGTAACCTTTCCATCACTTCTCCGGTAACGGAAACGGAATTTGCAAAACTGACCGAAATCGAGCTGACCGGGAAAATATACAAAGCGGCCTTACAATATTACAATGAGAAGATTGAGCGAAATGCAGAAGATGCTTTCCCTATCATCCGTAATGTGTACGAAAATCCGGGGAACCATTTTGAGCGTATCATCGTTCCTTTCTCCGACGGAATCAAATCCCTTAATGTCGTAACGGACCTGAAACGCGCTTACGAAAGCCAGGGGAAACAACTTATCGCTGATTTTGAGAAAAACATAACATTGGCTATTGTTGACGAAGCCTGGAAAAAACACTTACGTAAAATGGACGAATTGAAGCAATCTGTGCAATTAGCCGTCCACGAACAAAAAGATCCGCTGCTTATCTATAAATTCGAAGCGTTCAATTTGTTCAAGGCGATGATTGACAATATCAATAAAGATGTCATTTCGTTCTTGTTTAAAGGGGATTTGCCACAACAGAACAATAACATCCAGGAAGCGAAAGAAGTCCGCAGCCAGGAAAGATATACAGAAAGCAAAGAAGAAATCCTAAACAGTGACGAAATTGCGGAACGCAACCACGAAGCCGGGCAAACGCAACAGCGTCAGGTGACCGAAACTATTGTGCGTGATGCACCGAAAATCAACCGTAATGACAATGTGACCATCAAACATGTGATGAGCGGGAAATCGGAAACCATGAAATACAAAAAAGCCGAAAGCATGTTAGCTACCGGGGAATGGGTTATCGTAAACGAATAAATCCCGCCCTGACGCAAAAGCTTAAAAGCATTATATTTTACATCCCCGGTTATGTTTTATAATCGGGGATTTTTTTAAACCTGTCAAAACAAAAGCCTGGTTTTTGTAATCGTTTTATTCGGAATAGTTGTTATTTTTGTTGTCCCGAAACACGAATAAGGAACTACCGCTAAAAATGAATACCCGGGATATTAAACAGATACGATACATGATTGACAATCCAACTTTTACGGTTCTTTTCGATGCTTTCAAAGAAAGTATTTCCAACGGTACTTTTGCAAAACTGACACTGGCCAAAACCATTGGAAACACGCCATTGATGAATATCTACGTCAAGACTGTAATGGTTGACGGCCAATTGCTGCTTGCTTTACGATTCCGGTACCAGACCGAAGAGGAAATTACAAATTACACCATAGAAGAAGCAATTCCCGTCTTGATTTCCTATATCAACAATCCTTTTTTAACAGTGTTGCTGTTTACCACAGAAGCGGATGTTACCATGAAACTCAATAAAAAAAGGAATGCCACCATAACCGAACAACCGGCTACTTTCAAAAACCCTGACCCGGTTTTACTGGATTTCCTAAACCAATCCAAATAGTTTTCTAACTAATTCCAGTCTTTTTGCCCTGCTCACTATCGCTTGGAAAATCAGGCGGTAATTTTCCGTATACCTTACGGGTTTCTTTTCATGCCCTGCTCCAATTCATATCAATTAGCTCAAAATCAATGCTATTTATGGAACGAAACGCATATTTTACCTCTTAAAAACTTGAAAAACCGGACTTTTTTTAGTATTTTACACCATACAATTTTTATAGGCCTATGCTACTAACTGCCGCAACGACACAAACCACACAACATTTGTACCCTTTGATCAGCGATTTGGGATTAATCCTGATGACAGCAGGCGTAGCGGTTTTACTATTTAAGAAAATCAAGCAGCCTCTTGTTTTAGGCTACCTTATAGCCGGTTTCCTGGCAGGCAAGCATTTTGATTTTTTCCCTTCGGTGAAAGATGTACATAGTGTTGAAGTTTGGGCGGAAATAGGGATTATTTTCCTTTTGTTTAGTTTAGGCCTGGAATTCAGCTTCAAAAAACTGATGAAAGTAGGCGGAACAGCCTCCATCACAGCTATTACTCAAATTATTATTATGGTCATCGTCGGTTATTTCGCCGGCCAGCTTATGGATTGGGGGAAAATGAACAGTATTTTCCTAGGCGTGATGCTTTCCATTTCTTCCACCACCATTATCCTTAAAACCTTTGATGAATTGGGCGTTAAATCCCAGAAATTTGCCGGAAATGTTATCGGTGCTTTGATTGTCCAGGACATCGTAGCCATTTTAATGATGGTCTTGCTTTCGACCATTGCAGTAAGCCAGCAGTTTTCAGGAACCGAATTGTTGCTTTCCGTTCTCAAATTAATCTTCTTCCTGACCATTTGGTTTATCGGAGGGATCTTTTTTATTCCAACTTTATTGAAAAAAGCCAAACACTTGCTCACGGATGAGATGGTTTTAATTATCGCGATCGCCTTATGCCTGATGATGGTTATCCTGGCTTCCAATGTAGGTTTTTCACCAGCTTTGGGCGCTTTCATCATGGGATCGATCATCGCTGAAACCACTCAGGCCGAGCATATTGAGCATTTGGTAAAACCTGTAAAAGACCTGTTTGGCGCTGTATTTTTTGTATCGGTCGGAATGCTGATCAACCCGCATACCCTGGTAGAATACGCAATGCCGGTAGCCATCCTGACTTTGGTCGTTATTTTCGGGCAATCCATCAGTGCGGCAATTGGGGCGTTGTTTTCGGGGCAACCGCTGAAACAATCCGTACAAACAGGGATGAGCCTTTCCCAAATTGGGGAATTTTCATTTATCATAGCAACCCTCGGAAGCACACTCCATGTGACCAGTGATTTTCTGTACCCGATTGTGGTGGCCGTATCGGCAGTAACTACCTTTACCACTCCTTATATGGTAAAACTCGGTACGCCTGTGGCAATTTTCCTGGAAAAGAAATTACCCCGGAAATGGGTCAAAGCCTTTGAACAATATAGTGCCAATGCCGATGCGATCAAAACCGTGAGTACCTGGCAAAAAGCGCTCCGAAGCTACCTGATGCAGATCGTGCTGCATTCCATTATTATTATTGCCATCGTACTGTTGTCGACCAAATATATATTGCCGCTTGTGGAAGGTTCTACATTCGGTCACAGTATGGCCGCCTTAATCACATTGGTACTGCTTTCTCCTTTCCTTTGGGCGCTGTCGTTCAGAAGGATAGCAGTAGAAGAAGTAACCGAGTTGTTTCAAAACCGGAAATACCGCGGCCCTATAGTCATGCTTATTTTCTTCAGGATTGCCCTTGGCTTGTTTTTTATCGGATTCATCCTCAACAACTTCTTTTCCCCTATTACCGCACTCATAGCACTGATTGCCTCCCTTATTGTTTATTTCCTTTTCCCAAAACGGTTGCAGGCCCGCTACCATCGCATTGAAAGACATTTCCTGAGCAACTTCAATGAAAGGGAAATTTCCAGGGAGCGCCAAACACGCCGCGACCTGACTCCCTGGGACGGCCACATGGCTACTTTTGATATTGCCTCCGCTTCCAATCTTACCGGAAAGACATTAGAGGAATTGCACCTTCGTGAAAAGATGGGGATCAATATTGCTTTTATCAGGCGTGGGGACATCATGATCAATATCCCGAGCCGCAACGAACGATTGTTCCCCGGTGATGAAATTTGCGTTATCGGTTCCGATACACAGGTTAAAAAATTCAAAAAATACCTGGATCAAAACGAAATCGAAGCGCCCGAATTTGTGGCTGAAACCGATATCGTATTACAGCATCTGGAGCTGAAAAACGAATCTTTCATTGGCAAAAGCATCCGACAATCCCAAATCAGGGAAAAAACAAACGGTTTGGTGGTAGGCATCGAACGGGAAGGAAAGCGCATGCTCAACCCCGATTCGCATCTTATTTTGGAAGAAGGGGATATCCTTTGGGTTGTAGGAGACAGGAAACTGATGGCCGGGCTGTTTAAAAAATAATTTAATGGCGGTTTCACAAAGTTTTCATAATGTCTCCTAAAGTTTTCACAAACGAATTCTTACATTGGAAGAATAAGAATATTTTCGGCCAACAATTAAAAAACCGTTATTCTTTATGAAAATTTATTTTCTTTTATTCTTTTCAGTTCTTATTGGAAGCCAAACCTGTTTAGCGCAGGAAAAACTAACCGAAACCGAAAAATTGATCTGTACTGCTAAAATTTGGGGATTTCTAAAATATTACCATCCCAAAGTCGCCAATGGAAAATACGATTGGGATACGCAGCTTTTTGAAATACTTCCTAAAATTGAAAAAGCGCAGGATAAAACAGCACTTTCAAGCGTATTCAGTCAGTGGATCGCATCTCTTGGAGAAATTAGCAGGTGTAATTCCTGCGGAACTGATTCCAAAAAGGAATACTTTACTAAAAATTTTGATTTGAATTGGACACAAGACCGGAATCTGTTTTCAGATGAAGTATGCAAAAAACTGAAGGATATTGAAGAAAACAGGTTTCAGGGAAAACAGCATTATGTATCTACAATCAATAATGTGGGTAACATTCAAATTGAAAATGAACCCGAATACAAAAATTTCGATTGGAATAATAAAAATTTAAGGATTCTTTCCCTTTTCAGATACTGGAATACCATTGAATATTTTTTTCCTTACAAATACCAGACAGATCAGAAATGGGATTTGGTCCTTACTGAAATGCTTCCTAAGTTTCTACATCCGGAAAACAAAGAGGAATATCATTTGTGCATGCTAGAATTAGTAGTAAAAATCAATGATTCGCATGGTTTTTTTATCACCCCGGAAACGAATGATTATTTTGGCCTGAAATGGTTGCCTGCAGATTTTTCAATTATTGACGATAAGGCCATTGTTACTAAGTTTTACAATGATAGCTTGGCACAGAAAGATGATTTGCGGATTGGCGATGTTATAACAAAAGTAGATGGAAAGCCTATTTCGCAAATCCTGGAAAAAAATTATAAATACATCAATGCCTCAAATGCTTCTTCAAAATTAAACAACGCTAAATATGCTATTTTCAATGGTTCAACCGATACCGTAAAAATAGAATATATAAGAAATGGGACTACGGAATCCAAAACCGTTAATCGGTACTTTTTTAAAGATTTCAAATATAAATTCTCTTGGGGAAAAGATAAATGGAAGATTTTGGATGGAAATATTGGCTATGTGAATATGGGCACCGTGACCAATAAGGAAATCCCGAAAATGATGGAAGACCTTAAAAACACAAAGGGAACCATCTTTGACATCCGAAATTACCCCAACGGAACCCTCTATCAGATCGCCAATTATATAAACCCTACGAAAGCAGATTTTTATAAAAAAATCATCCCTGATTTAAGCTACCCTGGGAAATTCATTTGGGGAGAAAGTGGGAAATGCGGCAACAACAGACATGAAAAATATACCGGGAAAATTATAGTCCTCGTTAATGGGCAAACCCAAAGCCATGCCGAATTTACAACCATGGGTTTTCAAGCCAATAAAAATGCCATGGTTATAGGAAGTCAAACCTCCGGTGCCGATGGAAATATAAGTCGTTTTGAACTTGTTGGCGGTTTTAAAACAATGATGTCGGGAATAGGGATATTCTATCCTGATGGAAAAGAAACACAAAGAGTTGGAATTGTTCCAAATATAGAAGTGAAACCAACCATTTTAGGAATCCAGAAAGGTCAGGACGAAGTATTGGACAAAGCCATTGAAGTCATAAATACCAAATCCTGATAAGGCAAAAATCCAAATCAACAAAAAGCCCATTTCAAATTGAAACGGGCTTTTTTATGTTTAAAAACTATTATTTTTTTTGAATTATCTCGAATAATTAGGAGCTTCCTTGGTGATGGTTACATTATGCGGATGGCTTTCCCCTATCCCGCTGGCCGTAATCCTGATAAAACGCCCTGTTTCCTGTAATGTTTCGATATCTTTGGCACCGCAATACCCCATTCCGGCACGAAGGCCTCCAATGAATTGCTGCATACTTTCGTTCAGGTCTCCTTTATAAGGGACACGGCCAACGATTCCTTCGGGAACAAGTTTTTTGACATCGTCTTCCACATCTTGGAAATAGCGGTCTTTCGATCCCTCCTGCATGGCTTCTACCGAACCCATCCCTCTATAGGATTTGAATTTCCTTCCTTCAAAAATAATGGTTTCCCCTGGTGATTCCTTTGTACCGGCCAAAAGCGACCCTAACATAACGCAATTCGCACCGGCAGCAATCGCTTTAGGAATATCTCCCGTATACCGGATTCCGCCATCTGCAATTACAGGAACCCCGCTTCCTTTTAATGCGGCAGCCACTTCCAATACTGCTGAAAATTGAGGAAACCCGACACCGGCAACTACACGTGTGGTACAAATGGAACCTGGCCCGATTCCTACTTTAACAGCATCGGCACCGTTTTGGGCCAAATATATTGCCGCTTCCGGCGTAGCGATATTGCCTACTACTACGTCAAGGTCTGGGAATTTGGCTTTCACCAACTTCAAAACATCAACCACTCCTTTTGTGTGCCCGTGTGCGGTGTCAATAATAACAGCATCTACTCCTGCATTTACAAGGGCAGTAGCTCTTTCAACAGCATCAGCAGTTACACCAAGTGCAGCAGCCACACGCAAACGTCCGAATTTATCCTTATTTGCATTGGGTTTTTGTGTCAGTTTGGTTATATCCCTGAAAGTAATGAGCCCGATGAGTTTGTATTCTGCATTGACCACAGGAAGTTTTTCAATCTTGTTTCCTTGCAAAACCACTTCAGCCTGCTCTAAAGAAGTGCCTTCAGATACCGTAACCAGGTTTTCGCTGGTCATTACCTCTACAATTGGGCGGGCATTGTTTTTCTCGAAACGCAAATCACGGTTGGTTACAATCCCTTTCAGTATTCTTTCTTCATTTACTACCGGGATTCCGCCAATACTGAATTCACGCATCAATTGCTTGGCATCGCCTACGGTCGCCGTTAATGGCAAGGTAACCGGATCGATGATCATTCCCGATTCGGCACGTTTCACCCTACGGACTTTAGCCGCTTGCTGCTCGATGGTCATGTTCTTGTGCAAAACGCCTATGCCTCCCTCCTGGGCCATGGCAATTGCCATAGAGCTTTCGGTAACGGTATCCATAGCTGCGGATACAATCGGGACGTTAAGGGTAATGTTTTTCGAGAATTGGGTTTTGATGCTTACTTCGCGCGGAAGTACTTCAGAATAATTGGGGATCAGAAGAACATCATCGTAGGTTAATCCTTCTCCGATAATTTTAGCTGTATGTGCTTTCATGTTGCAATTTGTCGTTGTAGTTAAATTGCATGCAAATATAACACAATTATCTCTCTTATAAAAACCGTTTTAACTTATCTTTAAAAAACAAATTCCAAAGTGGTATAAAACACCCTTGGCTCTGAAGGGATAATCCCCGGCCCAGGATAACCGGTAGCCCTTCTGGTAAAGTACCAATTGTTGGTCAGGTTGTTTACCCCGGCCTCCAATTTGAACTTACTCCATTTGTAGGAAGCGGAAAAATCCATTACATAATAAGCCGGAATAGGCCCGGTAACACCGCCTTTGTCTGAAGGTGAATTTAAAGCATCGGTAAATTGAGATGAAACATACGTGAGCTGCAAACTGGATAAAAAGTTCTTATACCCAATGCCCGTACCGGTCTTAAGGTTGAAAAGCGGTACGAATTCCACTTCATTGCCTTTGAATTTGATAACGTTCCCGTTCCGGTTTACTACCGAAGCATTTAAGTATTGTGAACCGGTAATGGCCAGGTTCGAAAATAAATTCCAGCTCAGGTTTTCTTTTTCTTTTAAAAATGTTTTGGCCACATTCCAATCGAACATGGTTTCGAATCCATAGGTGAAAGCCGTACCGATATTATCCCTGTACCGGACCAAAAAGGCATTGGCCCCTTTATCATTGTATTCCCCTATTTTATCGTTATAGTACAATCCGAAAATACTGGCATCAAAACTCAATTTATCTTTTATTTTTCCCCGGATACCAAGATCGGAAGTATATCCTTTTTCATCTGTAATGTCCGCGGCAATTTCCTGGCTCGGGTTGGCAGTCCTGATATCATTAAAGGTGATGGATCGGTAATTTTGCGCCACGTTCCCGTATATTTCGATACCGTTTAAAGGCTTGTAACTCACTCCCACTCCCAATAACAGCAATTGCCTGTCTTTTACATTATTCTCGTAAACGGTTATATCTTCATTGATTCCTCCGGCCAAATCAAGGCTTATTTTCCTGAAATAACCTTCGGCTCTTGTTTTGATTTTTTCAAATCGGAATCCCGGCGTAATGGAAAACGAAGGGGAAATCCTGAATATGTTTTCCCCGAAAAAAGCAAAATTCAAATTCGGGAACTTATAATCGGATTGGTTCGCGTACAAAGGGAATTCATCAGTCGCCAGATGGAAATCCGCGTTGCTTCCTGAACTTCCAGGCCCCTGGATTCCGGTATTTTCCGATTGGTAGTATTTTCCGCCAAGCAATAAAGCATTGGTATTCTGGCCCATTTTGTATTTTTTCAGATAACGGGCTTCGGCGCCCCAGTTGACAAAATCCCCCAAGATCAGGTCTCTTTCGTTTCCTGGCTTATCACTGTTATTGACACGGTTGGACCGGTATCCTAAGGCTTTCCTGCTGGCATCCAAACCAAATAATTGCAAGGAAAATTCGGCATCATGCTCGAACTTGTGCTTCAACCGCAGCGAAAATAAATTCCAGTCAACAGCAAACCAGTTCCTGTCCCGGTTGCTTTGCGTAGGATCCTGCTCGAACATGCTATCGGTTAAACCTCCCGGCTGTTTGGCCAGATAATTGAAATACGTATAATCGAAATGCAGTGAAGTCCTGTCGGTAAACTGGTAATTCAGATTGGCAAAATAGGTTTTGGCGTCAAACTGGGAATTCGGACGAAATCCTTTTCCTTGTTTGTAATTGTAAAAAGTATAATAACTGAATTTCCCTTTGGTCCCGGAAAGGCTTGTAAAATTCGTAAACAGGTCGTAAGAACCGCCGGTAGTCCTGTTGACCAATTCTATTTCTTTCTTGCTTGGGGTTTTCAACTTGAAATTGATCATCCCGCCAAACTGTGTCCCGTATTGCAGTGAAGCCGCCCCGCGTACAATCTGGATTTCTTCCAAAGCTTCTGTTGGCGTGGCGTAATAACTTTCGGGGTAACCCAAAACATCGGCACTGATGTCGTATCCGTTTTGACGTGTGTTAAAATTTGAGGTACGGTTCGGGTTCAGCCCACGGCCCCCGACTGATAACTGTAGGCCTCCGTCGCTATTCTCATTGATGGTAAGCCCTACCACCTGTGAATAAATCTGGCGGGCATTGTTGGTCGCTTTGTTAACGGTAAGTTTGTCCAAAACCACCACTTCCGATTTTCTTCCGGCGTAAATGGCCGTTTCCTCCACATCCTTTAATTTCCTGACCGCTGACAATTGCTCTCTCTGCCTGTTGATGACAACCTCTGATAATTCTTTGCTTAACGACTGTAACACGATAGCTTCATAATTAGTTTTTCCTGAAATGGCTATCTTTTTTTCTGCCATGGCATAATTCTCGGAAAAAAAGACAAAAACATATTCACCGGGGTTTTTAAGCGTGATATCAAAAGCCCCGTTGGCATCAGACGTTGTCATATTGCCGCCGGTTTTATTGTATATTTCCACTCCGGACAGTTTTTTCCCGTAGCTATCCGAAACCGTTCCCGAAAAAGTATATTGGGAATGGGCGCTGATAGTGCATAGCAGCAATACAAAATATTTAAAATCCTTTAATTTCATCATTGAAGGGAAGAATCCAGTTTTTGTGTTTGAATGAATCATTTTCTTTGGCAAGATTTATATTGGGGTCAATGTATTTTTGGCTCAGCCTTCCGTTGAGCGCTACATAACTTTCTGTTTTTACAATAGGATCGGCGTAACCTGAATTCTGATAATAATCGTGCAGGAAATGAGCATATTCGACTATAAAATCAGGCTGGAAAGACATTTGTTTCTCCTGGAACGGTGTCAGGAAATCATTATTATTGATATGGATTGTTTTCCCGGTAACGGCGTCGGTAACCGTAAATTGGGTATAGCCAGCCTTTTCCATCAACATCACCCGCCATGAAAAACGATAACCTTCTTCTGTCCAGAACAATTCATCCGGATAAAGCAGGTAACGAAACGGAAAAGCTAATTGGAAAACCATAAAAACACCTAAAACACTTAATTTCAGATAATTTGATGTATTGTTTGTGCTCTTTTCGGGCAAATTGTTTTCCCATACGGCCGGATTGATCCTCAAAAACCTTGAAATCCAAACCAGGCATTTCTGATGGAAATCCCCGCCAAAAAAGATCAAAGTACTAATGATCATCACATACGGGAAAACCCCGATCGGGAATAATATTTTAGTCAGTATATGGAAAACAACCACTGCGGCAAATGCAAAAATCCTGGTCCTTCTGTACAAAAGCAAAAAAGGGATTGCCAGGTCATACAAGGCTCCTGTCCAGCTAAAGGCATACTGGACCCATATCTTATTTAAGTAATACCCAATGATAGGCAGGTCCATATTGGCCGGCAACCAGATCCTGAGCGGCATGGCTTCGCACAACCAGTCGGAGTTTAGTTTGGCCAGCCCGGCATAAAAATAAACAATGGCCAGCATCAGCTTGAGTATGTCGATAGTCCAGCTTGGGACATTCTTGCTGGCTATTTTTGGGTTTTTCCAGGCATCTACCGAAAAAGCAGCATTGGCCGGAAGGAAAATAAGGATGAAACTCACTACCGAGATGAAGTAATAATGATTGAGATAGGTTGTTTTATCCAGCAATTCAATATAGGAAAAAGTCAGGAAGAACACACAAATTGCCATTCTGTATTGGTAACCAATTGCCACCAGAAAGGCGGCCAGCCCGCAAATAAAGAACAACAGGTAGGTGTAATCTCCGAGGGGTTTTACCCAACTGAATCCGTAATAAGTAAAATGAAAGAGCGGCTTAAGGTACAGTTTTTCAATCCAGCCATACGTGGCAAAACGGACAATACTGAAAAGCATCATTAAACCAAACGCCAGCCTAAAAAAAGCTAGCGTTGCGGCATTTGAATTCTTATGAAGATATTTATCTATTCCGAGGTTCATTACTAATCTCCGTCACTATCCACATAATCAACAGAAATATTCAGGGCCTGCATCATATCCAGTTTGAAATAAACCACATTTTGCTGCATCGCGTTAAAAGCACTAACCATTTTAGTATTATCTGCTGTTATCTGCTGGGAGAAACTGGAATTTAAGACATTGTTGGCGGTATTGATTGTCCCGAACTGATTGTTGATGACAAGGCTCAGTTTTTGGCCGTCCCTAACGGTATTAAGGTAATCCAGGTAGCTTTTTAAGCTTTGGCCTTCTGTGGCACTGTTGAAATGCTTTCCGTTGAAAAAATCCTTAGACGCCTGAATTGCTTCATTTAGCAAGATTTTGGAAACATCATTTTTATAATACGCTTCTACTTTACCTGTGAAGGTCGTTCCGCTGGAATATATCCCGGCAGGTATCCCCACTTTTCCGGCACGGATATCCTTTTCATACACTTTTACAAAAGTATTAACCGTTACATTGGTAGCGCTGTTCACCGAATTTCCGTTACTGCCAATATAGGTATTCCTGAAGTTTGAAGTCCAGTCGGCAACAATAGCATCACTAATTGTTTTAAGACGGGTAGTTAAGGCCAGAAGATATTGTTTGTAACCTGCGGCATTTCCATTGGTGGTATAAAACCCTACAATAGCAGCATTGTCAGCTCCCAATCCGTTGATCATGTAATCCAAAGCCGGGAACCCTTGTTCGTCGGCACTGGAAATCGTTGTCAGGCTATAGGTTCCCGAAGCGATATTCTCATTCACGCCACTGGTATCTCCGGTATCAACATTAGGGCCTGTTTGTACAGGATAGGTGTTAGAGAACATCCTAAGGCTGTATATATCTTCCGTTGCTTTGCCTATTTCAAAAATGGCAACGTGCTGGTAAGCTTTGTAGGCTTCGAGCCAGTTGGTTCTTAGCGTTTCCAGGTTGGCGTCATTTGGGGTAGTTGTAAAAGCAACTGATGCAGTTGAAAGCGCATTGACTTTCGACTGGTAATTTTGAAAGGAAGGAATAATTATATTATCGGCCCAATTGGTAAGCAGGGCTGTTTTATCAAAACCGTTATTTTCTTCAGCCGGATTATCGCTACTGGAAGAGCAGGATGCCAGAATTGCTATGGAACCCAGAAATAAAAGTATTTTCTTCATCTTTCTTTATTTTTTTGCAAAAGTACAAAAAAGCAGAAGAAATACATCTCCTACTTTTTTGTAATTTCATGTTATTGAATACTATTAACCTTGAGCAGCGTCAGCTACTGTAAAACCGAATTTATTGGCAACCTGAGTTGAAATCTCGTCAATTTTTGCCCCAAGGTGGTCAACATCCCATAATCCTGGCTGAGAAGCAGTACCTCCGTTTAATTTGCCCAACATCACATCTACTTCAGCTTTAGTGAAATAGGGAAGGTTTGTAGCCGGATTGTTTGTATATCTCAATGACATGATAAATCCGTATCCTTCTGATAATCCGTGGAAAGCAGCCATACCGTTAGCCAGGTTTGTTTTACCTTCTTGCAAATAGTGGACACCTCTAATGGCCGCCACTTTAGAAAAACTTGCTTTGATGATGGCGATTTGCTGGTCTCTTACTGCGTAATCATTTCCTGTGATAGCTGCTCTACCTTTAATGAAAGCGTTTAGGATGTCTGTTTTTAATGAATTGAAAACAGCAGTCTGAGCACTTACTTGATTGATGTAGCTACTCCAGAATTTTACGGTAGTACCAGAATCCAAACCGTAGATGTATCCATATGCCTGATCCCAAGCATGCTCCATTTCAGTGTAGTTTTTACCGGCAACCAATACTTTGTTTGCATTATCCAAACGATTGTTTGCAGCGTCCAAAACCGTTACGCTTAAGAAATTATTCAACACCTGGTCCATCATGTGTGCACCCATCATCCCTTTTTGGATTACCTGAGCAGGCTCAAGCCCGTTAGCGGCAAATAGTCTTTTGCTTCCTGTTGCAGGAGTATATAACCCGGCAACACCAGCTGCAGCAACAGCACCGGTCTGGCTAGCAGCTACGGCATCGGTAAAGGCACCTTGGAAAACATTCTGAACAGAAGTCGATTCTGAATTCCCTCCATTAAAATAAACAATTGAAGTAGCGGTCTTATCTTTTAAGTTGATAGAAACCGGAGCCGTTACAGTTGTAAATTGAGCATTCGTATTGGCATACATGTCTGTCAATTTTGAAGCTGTTAACGGAGTTGTTGTACCACTACCAACATAACTACCTATTTCGGTCAACATTTTAAGACGTGTGTTCTGATCTTCAAAACCTACAGAAGTTGCAGTGTTTCTTGAAAATTCATACGTAGTTGGTACGGTATAAGGTAATACTGTGATTTGTTCACCTTGAGGCTCATCGTTATTATCCGAGCAAGAAGCAAAAGTTAACATCAACACAGGTAATGCTGCTAAAAGTACATTTTTAAATTTCATAATGCCTAATTTATTTAGAATGAATTAAAATAATTTCGAGTGCAAATATAATTACTGATTCTAAATGAGGCAAATTTATTTAGATTATTTTTAAATAAGAAGGCGGGATTTTCATCAATGGTAGACCGTAAATATTTTAAGAGCTTCATTGTAAGCACTTTCAAAGCTCATCGGGCTTAAATTGGTGTCCGCTTTTTGGGCAGTAAAATACGACAGCATTTTTTCGGTAGGCATATTCCCTGTTAAGTCATCCTTGGCCATCGGGCATCCGCCAAAACCCTGGATAGCGCCATCAAAACGACGGCAGCCCGCTTTATAAGCAGCGTCAACTTTTTCAAACCACTTATCGGGAGTGGTATGGAGGTGCGCCCCAAATTCGACATGCGGGTATTTTGGGATCAGGTTGGAAAAAAGGTAGTCAATTACTTCGGGTGTAGAACTCCCAACCGTATCGGAAAGCGAAAGGATCTTAACGCCCATATTGGCAAGCCTTTCGGTCCACTCGCCCACTATCTCTACATTCCAGGGATCTCCGTAAGGATTTCCGAAACCCATGGAAATATACGTTACTACTTCCTTTTGTGTCTTGTCTGCAATGTTGAGGATTTCCTGAAGTGTTACCAACGATTCGGCAATGGTCTTGTGGGTATTCCGCATCTGGAAGTTTTCCGATATGGAAAAAGGAAACCCAAGGTATTGTATCTCTTTATGGACAGAAGCGTTTTCGGCTCCCTGCGTATTGGCGATGATGGCCAATAATTTGCTTTGTGTCTGGGACAGGTCAAGTTGTGCCAATACTTCGGCGGTATCCTGCATTTGCGGAATGGCTTTCGCCGAAACAAAACTCCCGAAATCTATGGTATCGAACCCTACACGCAATAACGATTGGATGTATTGCACCTTTTTATCGGTAGGAATAAAATCCTTGATCCCTTGCATGGCATCCCTTGGGCATTCGATAATCTTGACTTTTTCCATTACAGGTACTACAGTTGTGAGTGGCTAAGGTAATAAGATTTATAGTTTTTCTAAAATCTTTTTGTTAATGGCTTTCACCAGCGCCGGCCCTTCGTAGATAAAACCGGTGTAAAGCTGCACCAGGCTTGCTCCTGCTTCAAGTTTCTCCAGGGCATCTTCGGCCGTATGGATACCGCCCACACCAATAATCGGGAACGCTTTATTGCTCTTTTCAGACAGGAAACGGATCACTTCGGTGGCTCGTTTGGTCAATGGCTTGCCGGATAATCCTCCTGTTTCGTTTTGGTTGGAAGATTGCAAGCCCTCACGGGAAATAGTGGTATTGGTCGCGATTACGCCCGCAATTTGGGTTTCTTTGACAATATCGATGATATCCAGCAATTGCTCATCGGTTAAATCCGGAGCTATTTTAAGTAAGATAGGCTTTGCCTTTTTACCTGCTTCCGTTTTATGCCGGGCTATATTTTTGTCCTGAAGGGTCTGCAGTAATTTAGTGAGAGGTTCTTTGTCCTGCAATTCCCTTAAATTAGGTGTATTGGGAGAACTTACATTGACCACGAAATAATCGACATAATCGTACAAGGCATCAAAGCACAGTTCGTAATCCCTGACCGCATCTTCGTTTGGAGTCACTTTATTTTTACCGATGTTGCCACCGATAAGCACGCCTTTGTTTTTCTTTAGCCGTAGCACCGCCTGATCGATCCCGCCGTTATTGAAGCCCATACGGTTGATGATGGCCGAGTCTTCCTTAAGCCGGAACAAGCGCTTTTTAGGGTTGCCTTCCTGGCCTTTTGGGGTCAATGTCCCTATTTCTATAAAACCGAAACCGAAATTGGACAGCTCCTTATACAGTTTGGCATCTTTATCGAAACCGGCAGCCAGCCCAACGGGGTTCTTGAATTTAAGCCCGAAAACCTCGCGTTCCAGACGTTTGTCATTGATATGGTAAACCGATCGGAAAAGAGATGGGAAACCGGGAATCTTATTGAGGAATCTTACCGCCGAAAAGGTAAAGTGGTGTACTTCTTCCGGGTCGAACCAGAAAAGTACCGGGCGAATGAGTTGCTTGTACATGGTTTTGTTGTGTTGTGGTGCAAAAATAAAAAATAGTAGGGAGATATGGGGTATGGAATGTGAGAATATTTTGAAAGGCCTAAGACAGAGGCAAGAAGAAAGAAGAAAGAAGCAAGAGGCAAGAAACAAGAATTCAGGACCTTGCTCATGGTATAATGGAATGGCGCATAAGGTGTGCTGCACTCTAGCTGCACTCTAACTGCACTCTGACTGCACTCTGACTGCACTCTAAGTGCACTCTAGAGAAATTGAAAAAGCTTTTTCTTTTGTCTTGATACACAAGAAACAAAAAATCAAGCCTGCAAAAACAAAAGCGCAAAAACTACCTTGAAACGCCGCTCCGCGTCCCGAGCCGCTCGTCGTTCCTCCTCGATTTCGCGGAACGCTGCTGCTTTGCTTCTTCGTTGTTTTTTATGCTTTTCTTTTTAAGGGCGTTGTGGAGGGCTTGGAAAGATAACGTGGAAAGATTGGGGAGATCCCTCCTTCGTCGGGATGACAAACGTTAAAGCAAAATTATACCTGACAGCCACTGGCTGTCCTCCTTTTAATTTCAAATGTCGGGATGACAAACGTTAAAGCAAAATTATACCTGACAGTCACTGGCTGTCCTCCTTTTAATTTCAAATGTCGGGATGACAAACCTTAAAGCAAAATTATACCTGACAGCCACTGGCTGTCCTCCTTTTAATTTCAAATGTCGGAATGACAAACGTTAAGATAAAAGATTATGTATAGGCTAAAGATTACGTAATCTTGTCATGTTGACGAAGGAAACATCTCCGCTAACTTTTCTTGTACTTTGCCTTGGCACAAACCGAAGCATGAGGTTCAACCTGATATTCGTTTGTGGCAAAATTTTTTGAAACTATTTTTTTGCCACAAAAGTTGTGGCAATTTTTTCTGTTATATTTTTTTTGCCACAGTTTTTGTGGCAAAATTATTTGGGATTGCTTTTTTGCCACAAAGAAAATGCTAACAGCGGTTTTACTTGAAAAGATTCCTCCTTCGTCGGAATGACAAACGTTGAGACAAAAGATTGGACAGTAAAATTATCCCTGATTTTGTCATTCCGACAAAGGAGGAATCTCCACAAACATATTTCTTTACTCTTGTCTCTTGATTCTATTTTCTCTTTACAATTTATATAAGTATTTTTGTGTAAACCTGGCATCAACCAATGTAACAAATAAAGCAGGATCAATAAGATATCCTTTATGGCAACCAGCGGATATGTACTTTAAAACCATCAAAAAATGAAAATCGACAAAGCAAGCAGGACAGCACAATATATGGCTTTATTCCGGGCCTTGGAAACCCGCCGGAATCCGGATGACAGGCTCTTTACGGATCCTTATGCGATTCATTTTCTGGACCGTGGCTTGAGAGTCGTGGCCAGGGCGTCGAAAATACCTGTTGTGAGGTCATTTATTACACGAACCATACAGAAAAAGATTCCCGGAGCGTTTTCTTCCGGATTGGCAAGGACAAAATATATAGACGAATTGTTGCAGCAAAATATTTCGGGCGGTACGGAGCAAGTGCTGATTTTAGGCGCAGGCTTTGACACAAGGGCCATGCGGCTTGATTTCCTCAAGCAGGTTCCTGTGATTGAAATTGACCACCCTAACACTTCCAATTTTAAAATAGGGATATTCCGGCAACGCATGAATGCCTTGCCCGGAAACGTCACTTTCTGCCAGATTGATTTCAATACCCAAAGCCTTGACGAATTAGCGGCAACGCACCATTTTGATTTCACCAAGCCGACCACGATTATCTGGGAAGGCGTAACCAATTACCTGACCGCTGAAGCTGTGGGCCATACCTTTGCTTTCCTGTCGAAATTCCCGAAAGACAGCGCTGTTATTTTTACCTATGTCCATCAGCAGGTATTGGATGAGCCCGGCTCCTTTTTAGGTGGGGAAAAATTACTGAAAGACCTTGAAACAATTGAGGAACGTTGGACTTTTGGTTTCCTCCCAAAGGATCTTGCCAGTTATTTAAGCCAATATGGTTTTACCCTTGCAGAGGATTTGGGCGCAGCTGAATACCGGAACAACTATTTGCCAAAACGCAATGAGGAAGGTTATGAGTTTTATAGGGTTGCGGTTGGGAAGAAATAATTTCTAAACAGTTAGGCGTAGCAACCTGCTATTCTTTTGCAAAATAAGTCATATAGATCTGGACAACTGATACAGGCACTGTAAAAGCTTTTGAAATAATAAAACTTTATAGCATAAACAACATGGAATCAAGCGAACAAATGGCCAACCGTTTCCGGGAAGTTATCCTAAACGGCACCTGGATTGCCAACACGAACTACAAAGCACAGCTGGCCGATGTAGATTGGGTACAGGCGACTACAAAAATAGCGTCTTTCAATACTATTGCCGCCCTGACTTCCCATGTCCATTATTATATTGCGGGCATCCTGAATGTCCTGGAAGGCGGTTCGTTGGCTATACGGGACCAATACAGTTTTGATTTTCCACCCATAACATCACAAGAGGATTGGGAAAAAGTTTTGTCGCGGTTTTGGGAAGATTCCGAAAAATTTGCCCATTTGGTGGAGCAGCTTTCTGAAAGTATGCTAAAAGAATCTTTTACGGACCGGAAATACGGCTCCTACCAACGTAATATCGAAGGCATGATCGAACACAGCTATTATCATTTGGGGCAGATTGTACTGGTAAAGAAAATGACGCAGGAAATACATCGGTAAAAAATACTTCCCGGATAATAATGTATACTTTTTACTACATTTACCATCTATTACGATAGTACAAACCATGAAAAAAACACCTACTTTATTTGAACGGGCAGGCGACCACCAGACCTTTGAAATCCTTTTCAGGACTTTCTATGCCAAAGTTTTACAAGACGATTTATTAGGAGATGTATTCAAGGACATGTCACCGCACCATGTACAGCTCGTGGCACATTTTGTTGCGGAGGTTTTTGGCGGGGATAAACTGTATACGGACCAGGACAACGGAAGCCATGCGGCTATGATTGGCAAACATATCGGGAAAATGCTTACGGAAGAAAAACGCCAGCGTTGGGTACAGTTGCTGCTCCAGACCGCTGATGAAATAGGCCTGAAAAACGACCCCGAATTCCGTTCCGCCTTTGTCGGTTATATTGAATGGGGTACCAGGCTGGCTGTGATCAATTCGCAATTGACCGAAAACCCCATGGACACTAACGAACCGATGCCTGTTTGGGGCTGGGGAGAAACCGGCGGGCCTTATCTTCCGGAAGAAAATTAAAACACTAAAAAAAACACGTTCTCAACATGAGCACTTTATTAAAAGATATTTATTCGCCGGTTTTTTATGAGAAATTCTCTGCCATTGCCAGCGAAGCCCTTCCATCTTTTGACAGGCAGAAATTCATCTCTTTGCTTTTTGACGAAAACTGGAAAAAAAGGGAACTGAAAGACCGGATGAAACATACTTCGGCGGTTTTAAACCAATTCCTGCCCAAAGACTTTGAAAAAGCCGTACCTGTCCTGGAAAAGATTATTACCCTGATCCGTCAAAAGGATTTTAAGGAAACCAGTTTGGTGTTTATGTTTTTCCCGGATTATATCGAAACGTACGGGATAGACCACTATGAAACGTCTGTAAAGCATATCGAATTTGTAACGCAGTTTACCAGCTGTGAGTTTGCCGTGAGGCCTTTCATCCTGAAATATGGCGAAAAAATGCTGCAGCAAATGCACCATTGGTCGCTGCATGAAAACCATCATGTCCGAAGGCTGGCAAGCGAAGGTTCCCGGCCAAGGCTGCCCTGGGCAATGGCCATTCCTGAGCTTAAAAAAAATCCGGGCCCTCTTTTGCCTTTATTGGAAAACCTCAAAAACGATCCTTCCGAATATGTCAGGAGAAGTGTTGCCAATCATTTAAACGACATCTCAAAAGACCATCCGGGTGTTATGCTTGCCATTGCCGAAAAATGGAAAGGAAACGGGAAAGAGACGGATGCTATTATCAAACACGGCAGCCGTACATTGCTAAAGCAGGGAAACCCTGAGATATTGCATTATTACGGCCTTACAGACAGCCTTACTATTGGCATTGAGGGTTTTAAAATCCTGACACCAACGGTACAGATTGGGGATGCCTTGTCCTTTTCGTTTACCTTGCAAAATAATGAAGAAATACCGAAACCGGTCCGGATTGAATACGGTATTTATTACTTAAGGCAAAATGGACAGCTTTCCAAAAAAGTATTTAAGATTAGTGAACGCCAAATCCGGCCGGGCGAACAGTTGAAAATAGAGAAAAAGCAAAGCTTCAAAATTATTACCACCCGGAAATTCTACAAAGGACCGCAACAGCTTTCTATTATAATCAATGGAACAGAACGTGGAATAATGGCCTTTGAGCTGGCCTAAAGCCACAATTACAATACTTAAAAGAAAATGCTATGGACAATTTGAATTTCAGCAATGGGTATTCCGAAGTAAACGGGATCAGTATGTATTATGAAATGTACGGAAATGGAAAGCCGCTCGTATTGATTCACGGAGGCGGTTCTACAATACAGATCAGTTTTGGGAAAATCATACCTCAACTGGCCCAAAGCCGGCAAATCATCGCCATGGACCTGGAAGCACACGGAAGGACAAACAGCCGTAGCACACCGTTGGCCTTTGAACAGGATGCGGATGATGTGGCCCAGCTCCTGCACAACCTGGGTATTGGCAAAGCTGACTTCCTGGGCTTCAGCAATGGCGGGAATACCGTAGTGGAAATAGCGTTGCGCCATCCGCAATTGATTGGTAAATTGATCCTTTGTTCTTCCCTTTACAAACGAAGCGGTACATTCCCCCAGTTTTGGGAAGGCTTCGACCATGCTTCTTTCGATCAGTTGCCGCAGCCGTTCAAGGAGGAGTTTTTAAGGGTGAATAATAATCCCGATGCACTCCTCAATATGTTCAACAAAGATGTAGCGCGCATGAAAGCATTCCAGGATTGGACAGACGGGCAATTAGCTTCCATACAGGCACCTGCCTATATCATAAACGGCACCCAAGATGTAGCCACTCCCGAACATGCAGTGGCCATGTACCGGCTTTTCCCGAATGGCGAACTGACAATCCTGCCCAGCAACCACGGGGAATACATAGGCCAGATGGATCCGCAGGCCGGCGAGAGTGCCTTACCCGGAATGACTATCGGACTGATTGAAAGATTCCTGGACAAATAACCGGAACGGCTTTCATCCAAAATAAAAAACCCGCCCCTTTGTAAGAACAGGGCGGGTTTTGTTTTTATAGTTTCAGGATTTTAAAATTGACGACCTGGTTGTCTATTTTCATCTTAAAGAAATAAGTCCCTGCTGAGAAAGCAGCAATATCGACCTGTGTATCAAGGCCGTTTACTTCGCCTGAATACAACAGCCTTCCTTCGATATTATAGACTGAAACGTCTGAAATCGTGTTTTTGGCATTAATGGTCACTATTCCGTTGGTTGGATTCGGATAATAGGCATAATCGATATAATGGTAATCATCAACCCCTAAACTGGCCAGGCACGAAGTCGAAGCCACCCAACCCTGATCGGTCACGCCGGCATCAGAGAAAAAACGAAGGGTTAATGCGCCGTCCGGTGCAGTAGACTCAAATGGACCCGGAATCGAATTCCCGGTAAATCCGTCCGGATTGAAAGAATCTGCCGAGGTGCTGGAACCGTCATATACATACAAATAATCATAATCCTGTTCCAGGGCGAAAGCGGAAAATTCCAGTTTGACTTTCTTATTTGGAAGATTCGGGATCAATGTCCTTACGAATTGCTGGTTATTGCCATATTGCCCTGCAGCACCTCCGGTATCGGTAAGGGTAATGACGTTGCAATAATTTGCCGGGGTCAGGAAGATATATTCTTTCGTTGTTGGGGTCAAACTGCCGCAATCGGGTTTCACCCTAAATTTGTAATAGGTATTTGGCGAGAGCCCGTTGGCGGTATAGGTGTTGGCCGTAACCGAATTCCAAACCGGGGTATTGCTGGCAAAAGGCAGCACGGCAACCTGCCAGGTGCTTTCACCCGAAACATCGTTCCAGCTAATGGTTGCGCTGGTATTGGCTGTATTGAAAACCGGATCGATGGAACTTACTCCGTTTACACAAATGTTGATACAATCCGTACTTAAACACGTCCTGGCATTGACAAAATTTAAAATAGCCGTCGTTGGCTGAGGGCCGAAACCGTTGCTCAGATTGATACCGATACCACCTACCAAATGGCAGTAACTCATAATGGAACCGCCAGCCCCGCCAGTTGGGAGCGTTGCCGGATTTGTCATGCAGGAATAGCCTTCGGCAGTAGCGCCTATAGCATATGGAGCACAATTGTCTATTGCCGTATTGTTCCCGTTCCAGGCGCAGGCATGCGTATGGCGTGAGCCCACATTATGCCCGAATTCATGGGTAACCACCTGAACTGTCCAGGAATAGGTAGGAACGCTTGCATAACTTAAATATACATCCGAATACACATAATTATCAGCGGTACATAGTTTCCCGATTCCCATGGAAACACCGCCCATTCCTCCGGGATCGATTCCGACCAATTGCCCTACATCGCCATCAAATGCCGGGCGCACTTCCTTGAACTTATACAGGTAAGCCCCTGAAGTAGTACCTATTCCGTCGTATGGGTCCTGAGTGGTCCAAATGTATGTGGATTTCATCGCTACGGTTATCCCGTCATTGTTATAGAGTGTCTGCATATTATTAAAAACCGACGTCATCCAATTTAACGTAGTGGTGGTATTGCTTCCGTTTGCCACGTATAGGTTGTTATCGATTTCGAAATAAGTGGCTACGCATTTAAGGCTTTCCGGGGATTGCATTTCGTTGGATTGTTTTCCGAAATCTTCATCAACCTCATCAGAAGTATTACAAGCAGCATCATTGGCTACTTTCATTTTCTGGTCTTCGTAGATAATATACTGCTCTTTATTGCCCGGTTCATCAATTTTCCCGATGACCATATTGCTTAAGCCCGGACTGGAAACAATAGCATTGACCTCATCCCTGAAAAAATTAAACGATACCAGGGAATGCGGCTCATCTTTGATAATCCCACGGTAATAAACTCCGGGAGTATAGGCGATGTTCTTCTGCCTGTCGGTATCGGCGTGAAAGCCTTGTGCGAACAGGTTCTCTTTATAAAGCTGTACTTTGATAACGGTGCCGTGGTATGGGATTTCCACTTCGATAAAATCATAGGCCTGCGAAGCTACATCCGCAAGTACCGGAAACTTGATGGTTGCCAGCTGTGCTTCTGATACGGTATTCTGGATTTTTGCATTTGGAGTATCCTGGCTTGCCTGAAAAGGTGCAATACTCACAAATTGGGTTTGTGAATCCTGCAATACCTGGATTTTCTGGGCTACTTTCCCTTGTGCAAAAATGCAGGCACAAGAAAACAAGACTGCTAAATGGGTTAGTCTTTTCATTTTTTTAATTGCTTTTTGGTTGAGCCAAATATATTCAATAGAATTTTAATATTCTAATTTTAAAACACTTAAAAAAAATTTAATCCGAAAATATTTACAGATGTTATTTTCAGTCTTAAAGCCTCTTGCGATAAGCCCCAAATTGATGGTACTTGAATAAAACAAACCAGGAATTATCGCCGTGTTTCCTTTAGTATTTGCGGTTTTATGCTTATTTTTATCTAGCAAAAACAAGACAAACCCAAACAACTAACGGAAATGAAAAGAACAATCGTAACCATTGCGCTGCTCATCGGCGTGACTATTGTTTCCTGCAACACCAAATCGGAGGAAAAAATCCCTGAGGCCGTGATTCCGGCTTCTGTGGCAACCGATGTCCCGTATACGGAAGCCCGGAATTATTTTGTTAAGAATTCGTTCCGGGAAGCACAACTTTCCAACCCGAAAATAAGTTCCCAGGAAAAGTTTGAGGCTATTTTCGGCATGGCCAGGACAATGGCAAAGGACGGCATCCCCACTCCCATCGATTTTAGCAAACAATATGTGATTGCTATTATAAACCCCGTAACAGATATTACCACCACGTTGTCAGTGAGCACTTTAAAGCAAAAAGACAATGCCATTATCCTGAATTATGATGTGGAAGAAGGCAAAAAACAGTCTTTTTCGACCCAGCCCTTTTTGTTATTGGTGGTAGATACAACGTATCAGGGGGAAATAATTACAGAACGGAATATGTAAAAAACATCTTCCCTGTTTTAATGACATATATCAAACTTTAAGAATAATGACCGTCGCATCTTTGCAGGGTTATTAATTTTAAACGATTTGAAAATGAAACAAAAACATTTCAAGTACATCAACACTCTTTTCGTGGTTATTCCGATGACGCTCATCATGGCCTTTGTAGGATTGATGCGAAATTATGGTTTTGGGGAAGACTGGTTCCTGAAATTCCTAAAAGCCTGGAGCGTAATGCTTCCCGTGGCGTATGCTTCGGCCTTCCTGATTATTCCAAGCGCAAGAAAATTTGCCGAAAAAATGGTGCTTCAAAAATGACAGTAAATCCTCTAAACCCAGTAGGCAATGCCAGCAAAGAACGCGTGGAAATTGCCATTAGGCAACTGCAAAACGGAAAAGGCATCTTACTCACTGACAACGAAGAACGGGAAAACGAAGCTGATCTTGTGTTTCCCGCCCAAAGCATGACCGTGGCCGACATGGCACTCATGATCCGGGAATGTAGCGGTATTGTCTGCCTTTGCCTGACCCATCACAAAGCCGATACTTTACACCTGCCTTACATGGTTACGGAAAACACCAGCCATTACCAAACCCCTTTTACTGTTTCGATTGAAGCTAAAAAAGGGGTAACAACCGGTGTTTCAGCTGCCGACAGGCTTCAGACCATCCGGTCGGCCTGCAACGGGAATGCTCAGCCTTCGGATTTAGCACGGCCTGGCCATATTTTCCCGCTACGGGCGAAAGACAACGGCGTACTGGAACGCAACGGCCATACCGAAGGAAGTATAGACCTTATGAAACTGGCAAAATTAAAACCCCAGGCGGTTTTATGCGAATTAATGAATGCTGACGGCACGATGGCCAATCAAACCGAAATAGGTATTTTTGCGGCACAGCACAAACTGCCCATCGTATCCATAGCCGATATTGTGTATTACCGTAAGTTTGTCAGGGACTATAAATTAGTATATGATACAGCAACAGCTTTCTAATTACATCAAAAAAAAGATCACTATTTCGGAGGAGGAATTATCGGTTATTCTTTCGTATTTCAAACCCCTGAAACAGAAAAAAAACGATTTCCTGCTGGAACAGGGACAGGTGAGCCAACGTACATTCTTCGTTGGCAAAGGCTGTTTACGGATTTTTTTTATCAATGAAGAAGGCAAGGACGCTACGCGCTATATTGCTTTTGAAGACCAGTTTGCCACAGCATTGGTCAGTTTTATAACCGAATTGCCTTCCACTGAATTCATCCAGGCCATAGAGCCTTCCGAACTTTTATACATCAACCACCAGGATTTCCGCCATTTGATGGAAACCATACCGCAATGGAACCAGTTTTATTGTAAATACCTGGAAAAGGCTTATGTGAATAATACGAACAGGCTCATGTCTTTTACAACTTTGAGCGCCCTGGAACGGTACAACCAGCTATTGAAAGTAAATCCTACGGTCGTAAAACGGCTGCCCAACAAAATTGTGGCGTCTTACATTAATGTGTCCCAGGAAACCTTAAGCCGCCTGAAATCAAAATCCTGATTATTATTTTGCCGGATGACGGTTTAATTGATACATTTGGTGGGCTAAATTGCTTAAAAACAACAACCATGAAACCATTATTCCTCCTGCTTGTGGCTTTCCTTCTGGCTTTTTTGAGCCAGAAACTCTTCCTTGGCCAATACGGATTCCCTTTATCGGGCAGGATTGCCATGTGTGCGATGTTGTTTTTTACAGCCATAGGGCATTTTGCTTTTACCAAAGGAATGACCATGATGATTCCCGGCAACCTTCCTTTCAAAAAAGAAATGGTGTATCTGACAGGAGCTTTGGAGGTTTTCCTCGGGATAGGATTGCTTTTCGAGCCAACCCGGAATTATGCCGCGTGGGCACTGCTGCTTTTTTTCATCCTGATGTTGCCTGCCAATATCTATTCGTCCCTAAAACATATTGATTACCAAAAAGGCACATTGGATGGCCCGGGACCAAATTATTTGTGGTTCCGCATTCCTTTGCAATTGTTTTTTATGGCTTGGGTGTATTGGTTTTCGATACAATACTAAAAAAGAAACTGGTTCCCCGCCTTCTTTTCCTTACATTTACCAAAACCAATCCTTACACCCAATGGACGCATCTCTAAAAGAATCATTGTGGAAACAGTTCGGGGCTACTATCGATATGCTCGAAAACGCGATCAGGCTTTGTCCTGAAAGCGTATGGGATTCAGAGCTTAAATATTGGTATTCTGCCTACCACACGATTTTCTACCTGGATTATTATTTATCGTATGACCCTGAAAATTTCAGGCCTCCCGCTCCTTATACCTTATCGGAATTTGATCCTGACGGTGCTTATCCGGACCGGGTGTACAGCCAGGAAGAATTATTGGAATATTTGGAGTTTGCCCGGGAAAAATGCTTTACCCTCATTACTACCTTGACAGAAGAAAAAGCAAAATACAGGTTTGTAAACCCGTACCGCGATTACAGTATTTTTGAAATGCTGCTCTACAATATGCGCCATGTCCAGCATCATGTGGCGCAATTAAACCTGTTGCTCAGGCAAGACATTGATGATGCGCCCAAATGGGTCTCGCAAACCCAAAAAACATATTGATTTCTTTCTCTACCAAAAATCAAAACCAAAATGGAATTACGGATACGAAATGCCGAAACAAAAGACAGCGAGGCTATAGCAAACCTTTCCGGTCAGTTAGGGTATGAAAGCACTGAAAGCCAAATCCGGAAAAGGCTAGAAATACTATTGGCAAGCAAAGATCATTGTGTTTTGGTTGCTGTAGAAGATGGCATTGTTGCCGGATGGATCCACGCTTTTCATTCCGTGCAGGTCGAATCAGGCTTTTTTGTTGAAATCGGCGGGCTTGTCATTGACGAAAACCACCGCAGGAAAGGCATAGGGCAATTGCTTATGGAGCGGGTACTTCCGTGGGCAAAATCCAGGGGATGCCTTAAAATAAGGGTACGCTGCAATACCAAAAGGGCTGCATCCCATCTTTTTTATCGTTCTATAGGGTTTACGGAAACCAAAGAGCAAAAAATATTCGATAGGGAAATATAATTGCAAAAAGCGCGGATGGGTTGTCCGCGCCTTTTGTAAAGATTCCTAATCAATGATAATTTCCGCCAGGTTCTGGTTTTCCTTGACTTTCCCCAATTGAATGGTTTGCAACTTTCTCTCTGTTACGCCATTAGCTTTGGTAGTGTAAATTTCTACCATTACCGTGGTCGGCCCGCTTTCGGTAAGTGCCCTTTCGCCATAATAATTGGTCTTGACAAGGAATGTACCTTTTACAGCATTGCGCAGCAAATATTGTTCAGGACCGTAGCCTTGGGTAAAATCTTTGGAAAAACGTGCTCCGGCCTGCGTATCGACATGCCCGTAATAGCACTCCTCTCCGGTTGGTTCTATGACATGCATATCTATATCAGTATCCATCTGGTTCCAGTTGAGGATGATACGGACGGCAACAGGCATTTTTTTGGTGTATTTCTTATCCAGTTTCCCGGTCTTGATACTGCTATGCTCGGCAATCATACGGTTAATGTCCATTAGGATGATGTCTTCAACCCCTTCGTACTGGCCTCTCATTTCTCCAAAATAATTGGTTTCCAAGGCTTTGATCAATTCATCAAAAGCAGCCTGGTATTGTTTGTTGTCTTCCAATGCCAATGCCAAATCCCTATGGCTCTGCGGTTCGTGCTCTCTCCATTTTGCGACTTGTTTTGCCGTAAACAAAGCATCTTCAGTAGCTTCCCACTGGCGCAATTGGTACGTAAGGGATTTATACAATTGATGGTTTTCAAGGCCTAAATCTGCAATGTTGCTTAAAATCAGTAATCCTTTTTGCTTGTCGCCGTTATTGTAAAAATGGTTCGCTACATCAAAATAAAAGCTGGGATTGTTAGGCTGTTCTTCCCGTAACTGCAGGTAAACGCTGTATTTCTTATCCTGTGGTGCGGCTTCTATAGCTTTCAGGTAAGCCCTGTCAGGATTCCATTGTTTTACTTGGGTGCCGTTTGCATCCATGAACCCTGAATTCCTGTTATTTGAAATACTGTCTGTAACCCTGCTGATGGGTGCGGAAGCCATTCCTTCTACCGAAACTCCTGCAACCCTTCCTTGCAATGCCTGGTTACTATTGCCAGTTCCTGGAGCAGATTCCAGTTCCTTTGCGGTAACTCTTGTTGTCGAATACGAAACTGATGATTGTCTTCTTCTTACCTGATTATCATCTTCGTCTTCTTCCATATCTTCCCTTCCCCTGTCACTTCTATTCGAATATCCTTGTACCACGACTTCTGAGAGCTGGGCGTTGCTGTCTGTTAGGAATACCGTATAAACCCCGCTACCCCTTACGGTAAATTCTTTGGATTCCATCCCTAAAAAAGACACTTGAATAACCTCTCCCCGGGTCGCGTTGATGGAATATTCTCCGTCAAAATTAGTCTGCACGCCTCTGGTGGTGCCTCTTACCAAAACATTCGCGCCGGGAATAGGCCCTGAAGCATCCATGACTTTTCCTCTTACATTGGCCGCCGTACTGGTTTGCTCTCTTGGATTGTCTTCCCTTATTTCAACCGGCCTTCCCGTCGTACTGCTTTGACGGTTAACGACATCCCTGTTCCTTCTTCGGGGTTCTTTGACTTTTTTAGGCTTTATGTATTTTGTGTCCCTGTTCCACCAGTTTGTCAATTTATCGTGATAACTCTCTACATTTTCCCAATTGCTATGTGTTTCGGCCAATGCAGATTCTCTTTGTTCTTTCATGATACGGTCAAATTCCGCCCTTAATTCTGCCGGAGGGACAATATCATACTGGATATAATCATGGATATCTTCCAAAACAATAAGAGACGTATTTTGGGTTACAATCCCGTATTTTTTCCCTAACGTTTCTATTTCTGCTGCATTTTTCTGGTACTGAATGTCCAGGTTGGCCATTTTCTTTTGCGCCCAGAGCTTCTCAATATTAACATCGTTTGTGTTTTGGCTTTTAGCATCAATAAAGAGTTTTTTCTCTAAGATGGCTTGGTTTCCGTATCCAAAAAGCAGCACTACCTCGTTTTCGGATTTTAGCGAAATCCCGGCAACACTGAAGCTTCCGGAAGCGGCTGTGCCTGGCATGGGAAACAATTCTGTTACTGTATAATTGTCTTTAATTCCTAGAAATTTCAATTTTTGATACAACAACTGCTCTACAGCTTTGGCCCTATCCGACTGGTTCAGGTTGATGAAATTCCCGTTTGTTTTCAAGGCATTGTAATTCAGGAAAGCATAATCTGAAGAAGCTGAAGAAGTAATGGTGTACACCGGCCTGTTTATTTTCTCCAGCGTATTATCGCTTAATGACGAAAGCCCGTCTGTAAAGAAAAGGTATTCGTCGTGATTGCCAGGTTTGATTTTGGAGAAACGGGTCCCGCCATCATATACCGTATTTTCCAGTTGGGTTTTCAGTCCGGACCAATTTCCGTTGCTAATGGTAAAAACCTGTCCTTTTTCAAAAGTATAGTTTAGGTAGTACAAAGTTACCTGCGTGTTTTTTATTTCTTTAAAATAATCCTCCAGAAGCTGTAATTCTTTCCGGATGTCCCTGTTTTTGCAGCTCAATGAATTATCCCATAGCAATCCGATGGTACTGGGGCTTTTCTTTAGTATTTTGGTATTTTCAAGGAATGTATTGGCATAAAAATAATGCTGGCTGTTTACCGATTGCACCACAACCCCCGGGATTTCCTTCGGGATAGGAATAGTAACCGATATTTTTTCCGATGGCTGGTAACCTGTCTTTTTGATGGCAGTATGATAGGAATGGTTCCAGGATGTTTCGGTAAATTTTTCCACTGAAGCTATAGCGGATTCATTTAGCAACGTAGGTTCTGAAGCAGCGCCCATCACATTGATTTCCAACTCAAACCGGTCCAGCTTTTGCGGGAAACGGCTCACCAGCTGATACATCAGGTTGTTTTTGTCAAGACCTTGCAATTCCTGTTCGTAGCCTATGATTACAATTCTTTCTTTTCCGGGAAGTATCGGGTAAATACGGGTCCTGAAATTATTTCCCGCTACTTTTTCCAGCAGCCCGGGATCGACCCTTCGGTGTTCAACGGCTTCAAATACCTGCTTTCCTTTGTTTTTGTCAACAGGCACGGCTTCCCGCATTTTACCGTTTATATCGATGGCGTATCGGGAAACGGAAACGCCTTCCGGGAGCGGGAACAGCAATTCGGCTTCCATTTGGCGCGTGGCCGAATTCGCAAAATGCATTTCGGCAGTGGTATAGGCGATATTCCCCACCACTTTGACACTAACCAGCAACTGGCTCATTTTTACCCGGGCAGAATCTGCTCCTTTTACGTTTAACTGCGGGCTTTGGGCATACACAAAATGCCCAACTAAGAATAGGATAACAAGGCGTACATTTTTCATAGTTTATTTTTTTGGTTTCAAATTCCTTATATCCTTATAGAGTGCCTTTGGGCGGAAAAGGTTGGGAAAGATTCCCGTTTTTTTTCAGCTTGACTGCAAATACAGGCATTCGGAGCTTAAAAAACAAAATATCATCATTAATTCCTGAAATATTTTTTTATTATGCATGCATACCAAATTATTTTAATTACTTTTACTTTTTCTAAAAAAATAAACTATGAATTTTTCAGCAAAAATGCTTCGTGATAATGCACTTTCAGATAAAGTTATTGTAGTAACCGGTGGAGGAAGCGGTTTGGGTAAAGCCATGACCAAATATTTCATGGAATTGGGCGCCAAGGTGGCCATCACTTCCCGCGATTTGGAAAAACTGCAAACCACTGCTTCAGAACTGGAAACTGAAACCGGTGGGAAATGCCTGCCGCTGCAATGCGATGTCCGCCATTACGACCAGGTGGAAGCTATGCTGGCCGAAGTTTTGAAAGCCTACGGAAAAGTGGATGTTTTACTTAATAATGCTGCCGGGAACTTCATTTCCCCAACTGAAAGATTGTCTGCAAATGCATGGGACACCATAATAGATATTGTTTTGAAAGGATCCAAAAATTGTACGTTAGCCTTTGGTAAACACTGGATTGATGCCAAACAAACCAATTGCAACGTTTTGAATATTGTTACCACTTATGCCTGGACCGGTTCGGCGTACGTAGTACCGAGCGCTACGGCAAAAGCTGGAGTTTTGGCCATGACCAGGAGTTTAGCTGTTGAGTGGGCAAAATACGGAATCCGTATGAATGCTATCGCTCCGGGCCCATTTCCGACCAAAGGGGCATGGGACAGGTTATTGCCGGGTGATTTAAAGGAAAAATTTGATTTGTCTAAAAAAGTACCTCTGAAACGTGTTGGAGACCATCAGGAATTGGCCAATTTGGCTGCTTACCTGGTTTCCGATTTTTCAGCTTATATAAACGGGGAAGTGGTCACAATCGACGGAGGCGAATGGCTACAGGGGGCCGGGCAGTTCAATTTGCTGGAAGCTGTTCCTGATGAATTATGGGACATGCTCGAGATGATGATCAAATCGAAAGGAAACAAATAGTTCCTTCAGGTTTTACCAAGAATTTTAGTTACTAGTTGATAGGAAAAGGCTGGAGTAAAGAAATTTAGTCCGGCTTTTTTTATGAAATTTCCTTTCTGATGAAAAACCGTGTAAAACTGCGCCGGATTTCAGCATTCTGCAAACAGGATCCAATTGCGGATCGCCTGAAAGCAAAGTTTACACAATTGTTAACAAATAAGATTTTCAAAACCCATAAATAATTGTATTTTTACGGCTCAAAATTTCAAAAATCAAATGGGCAAAATCATCGCAATCGCTAATCAAAAAGGTGGTGTCGGGAAAACGACTACTTCTATAAATTTAGCTGCATCACTAGGTGTTTTAGAGAAAAAGGTCTTATTAATAGATGCTGACCCACAGGCCAATGCCAGTTCGGGACTGGGCCTTGATATCGACAGCATCGAAATAGGCACCTACCAGATCCTGGAACACAGCCATAAACCGGAAGAGGCTATTTTAAAAACAACGGCCCCTAACGTGGACCTGATAGCAGCCCATATTGATTTGGTGGCCATCGAAATTGAATTGGTCGACAAGGAAAACAGGGAATATATGTTGAAACAGACCTTGGCTTCCATTAAAGACCAATACGACTACATCATCATCGATTGTGCCCCGTCATTGGGATTATTGACATTGAACGCGCTGACTGCCGCAGATAGTGTCGTGATTCCTATCCAATGTGAATATTTCGCCTTGGAAGGATTAGGAAAATTATTGAACACCATTAAAAGTGTGCAGAAAATACACAATCCGGAACTGGACATCGAAGGCTTATTGCTAACCATGTACGATTCCCGTTTGAGATTGTCGAACCAGGTGGTGGAAGAAGTGCAGAAACACTTCAACAATATGGTTTTTGAAACCGTAATACAAAGAAATATCAAGTTGAGCGAAGCGCCAAGTTACGGCGAAAGCATCATCAATTACGATGCGACAAGCAAAGGAGCAACGAATTATTTACAACTTGCAGAAGAGATTATTAAGAAAAACAGCTAATTAATATATGGCACAAGCGGTGAAAAAACAAGCAATGGGAAGAGGATTGTCAGCTTTACTGAAAGATCCTGAAAATGATATTAAATCAGTAACCGATAAAAATGCAGACAAAGTAGTAGGGAATATCATCGAACTCGAAATCGAGTCTATCGAGATCAACCCTTTTCAGCCAAGGACGAATTTCAATGAGGAATCATTGCAGGAACTGGCTACTTCTATCCGTGAATTAGGTGTAATACAACCTATTACGGTTCGTAAGATGGACTTCAACAAATACCAGTTGATTTCCGGAGAACGTCGTTTGCGTGCCTCAAAAATCGTCGGGTTAAAAACCGTGCCTGCTTATATCCGTTTGGCTGATGATAACGAATCCTTGACTATGGCCTTGGTGGAGAACATCCAACGCCATGACCTTGACCCAATTGAAATTGCCTTATCATACCAGCGCCTTATTGATGAAATCCAACTAACACAAGAGCAAATGAGCGACCGTGTAGGAAAAAAACGTTCTACTGTTGCCAATTACCTGCGTTTGTTAAAATTGGACCCGATTATCCAGACCGGAATCCGTGACGGCTTTATTTCTATGGGACACGGGCGTGCCATTATCAATGTGGAAAGCCATGACGTCCAGACCGATATCTACCAAAAAATCGTGAGCCAGAACCTATCGGTGCGTGAAACGGAAGCTTTGGTTAAGAATTACCAGGAAGGAGCCAAGCCAAAAGCAGCTTCTGCGACAAGGGCTACTTCTTCTTTTGAAGTTGACGATATGGAAGTACAATCGATCAATGATTATTTCGGTGCTAAAATAGACGTTAAGATTGCCGGGAACGGTAAAGGAAAAATCAGCATCCCTTTCCAGTCGGAAGAGGATTTCAACCGTATAATCAAACTGATAAAAGGTTAGTGAAGAATTGGTGCTACATATTGCTCTTCTGTATCATTTGCGGGAATTTTTCCGGATTTAGCCAAGATGAGATCAAACTGATTGCCACTGACACCGTCCATACCGAAATTAACCCTTTGGCTCCGGCCAAAGCTGCATTCTTTTCGGCACTTTTACCGGGGTTGGGGCAGGCATACAACAAAAAATACTGGAAAATCCCTATCGTCTACGCGGCGATGGGAACAGGTATTTATGCCTATGCCTGGAATAAGAAAAAATACAACGAATACCGTGATGCCTACAAACAGCGCCTTCTTTTGGGTGATGCCAGTACGGACCAATTCCAGGGAATCCTATCGGAATCAAGATTGGTCGATGCGCAAAAATTCCATCAGCGGAACAAGGACCTCTCTTTGCTGATTACTGCGGGATTGTACATTTTAAATATTATTGATGCGAATGTCGATGCCCATTTGCAGCAATTCAACGTTAACGGAAAACTGACCGTAAGGCCTGAAATCCAGCAAAACGACTTTACCTATAAGCAAAACCTGGGACTAACCCTCAATTATCAATTTTAGCATCGGCAGATCAATTCAAAAACAGAGAATAAATGAAAATCGCACTTTTAGGATATGGCAAAATGGGGAAAGTAATCGAAAGGATTGCTTTGGAACGCGGTCATGAAATCGTCCTCAGAAAATCAAGCACTGATTCCTATGACGGCCTATCCGATGCTGATGTAGCTATTGATTTCAGTGTTCCCGACAGCGCAGTAGATAATATTTCCGCCTGTTTCAAAGCCAACGTCCCTGTGATTTGCGGCACAACCGGATGGCTGGAGCATTACGACGAAATGACTGCTCTTTGCCAGGCCACCAACGGAAGTTTCATATACGGTTCCAATTTCAGCCTTGGCGTTAATATCTTCTTTGAATTGAATGATTACCTGGCCAAAATGATGTCCCGTTTAAAGCAATACAACGTTTCCATGGAAGAAATCCACCATACGCAAAAACTGGATGCCCCAAGCGGAACTGCTATCTCCTTGGCCAAAGGGATTATCGAAAATTCCGGTTATAACAACTGGACAATGGAAAAACCTAAGTCAGGCGAAATTTACATAGATGCCAAAAGGATTGAAAATATCCCGGGAACCCACAGTATATTCTACGACTCTGAAGTAGATCAGATTGAAATCAAGCATACCGCCCACAATCGCGAAGGTTTTGCCTTAGGCGCCGTAATCGCAGCGGAATGGCTTCAGGACAAAAAAGGGGTTTTTACCATGAAAGATGTTTTGAACCTAAACAAATAGGCTTTTTAGGTAACAATTAAACAACCAACTCTACTAATAAACACATAAACGATTAAATTTTTCAAAAATGACACTATTCCAATGGTTTGTATTTTTCCTGGCGCTTCAAATCGTACATTATCTGGGAACATGGAAATTATACGAAAAGGCAGGCAGGAAATCATGGGAAGCGGCTATTCCTGTATATAACGCGATTGTTTTGATGAAAATCATCAACCGCCCTACCTGGTGGACAGCGTTATTATTTGTACCGGTGGTTAATTTAATCATGTTTATTGTCGTTTGGGTGGAAACGTTGAGGAGTTTTGGCAAAAACACAACAAAAGACACACTTCTTGGCGTCCTGACACTTGGATTTTACATTTATTATATCAATTATTTTGAAGAGGTTACCTACAAAAGGGACCGCAGTTTAGTCGCTACGACCAAAACCGGGGACACTATCAGTTCCGCATTGTATGCTATTGTAGTGGCGACGATTGTCCATACATATGTAATACAACCTTTTAACATACCTACTTCATCGCTGGAAAAATCATTGCTAATTGGCGATTTCCTGTTTGTTAGCAAATTGCATTACGGGCCGAGGACACCAAAAACCGCTGTGGCCCTACCTATGGTCCATGACAGTATTCCGTTTGTAAAGGCCAAATCCTATTTGAGTTGGCCGCAATTGCCATCGTTCCGTTTTCCGGGCTTTGACGAAATCAAACGCAACGATATTGTTGTTTTCAACTGGCCGGCCGATACGGTATACCAGTTCCGCGATCCTTTAAAAAGACATATTGACAAACCGCTGGACAAACGTTCCAACTATGTAAAACGCTGTATTGGAGTTCCTGGCGATAATGTCTCGATAAAAAACGGCGTTGTCTATATTGACAACAAAAGATTGGCTTTCCCGGAAAGGGCAAAACCTCAATATTCGTATACAGTCGTGACAGATGGGTCGTCCATAGACGGGAATTACCTGTATGATCTGCAGATTACGGACGGTGTTTATCCTACCGGCCGCCCGAATGAATATTATTTTGTGGCCGTTACGGAAGAATCCGCAGCAAAATTAAAGCAAAACCCTATTGTAAAATCGATTGTAAAGAATATTGCAACAGAAGCGGACAAAAGGCTTTTCCCGCACAACCAAAACTGGAGCCAGGACAATTACGGCCCGATTTACATTCCGGCAAAAGGGAAAACATTGGCCCTGAACAAGGAATCGCTGCCATTTTACAGAAGGTTGATTACCGTATACGAGCATAACACCCTGGAAGAAAAAGAAGGCCAGATTTATGTAAATGGCAAACCTGCCATCAACTATACTTTCCAGCAGGATTATTACTGGATGATGGGAGACAACCGCCATAACTCGGAGGATAGCCGCTATTGGGGATTTGTCCCGTACGACCATGTTGTGGGCAAACCGGTCTTCATCTGGTGGAGCATTGACCCTAACCTTAACTGGGGAAGCCCTATGAAAAAAATCCGTTGGAACAGGTTGTTCTGTACGGTTGGCGGAGACGGACAGCCGGTTTCCTACTTTAAGTATTTCCTTATTCTTTTAGCGATTTGGTTCGGTTTTGATTATTTCAGGAAAAAGAAAGCATCCAATACACCAATTGATTAATACCATGGACATTTTAGTACATCCTACTTATTTCCCGTCAATAAGCCATTTTGCGGCGATGGCAAAAGCTGATTCGGTTACTTTTGAAATGGAAGACAATTTCCAGAAACAAACCAACCGGAACAGGATGTATATTTACAGCCCAAACGGCATCCAACTATTGAATATTCCTATCAAGCATTCCAAAGAGTTGCATCAGAAAACAAAAGATGTACGCCTGGAGACTGCTTTTGACTGGCAGAAACAGCATTTCAAATCATTGGAGGCCGCCTATAGGACTTCTCCTTTTTTTGAATATTACGAAGATACTATTGCGCCTATCTTTACCAAAAAGCATACTTTTTTGATGGATTTGAATTTTGAAACCATAGAAGTGGTATCCAAATGCCTCGGTTTCAAATTTGAAGGTCAGAAAACAATGGAATATTTCCATGAAGTTCCAGGTTTCAAGGACTTCCGCCACTTGGCCAACGGCAAAAAAGACACTCATGTATTTGAACCTTACACGCAGGTTTTTGAAGAAAAACACGGTTACCTGAATAATCTCAGCATCCTTGACCTGTTGTTTAACGAGGGGCGTTTTGCCCTGGATTACCTCAAGAATCAAAGCCTTTAATTCCTTTTTCGTTTTAATGTAAAGAATTCGTTTGCACAGCAGTGGCCGCGTTAGGGATAGCAGTGGAAATCCTGGTATTGCGGAAGGCTCCGCCGTACGCAATGGCAGATTGCAACGAATAGCCCGCCCGGAGTTTACGGAGGGAACGCCCTGATTATTATTCGATAGCCAATCTGGTCATGACCGGCAAATGGTCTGAATTGACGAAATCCGGGAAATTGGTAAAGCTTTTGACCCTCATGTTATTGCCGGCAAAAATATAATCGATGCGCGCCGGGTAATACCTGAAATTATAAGTTTGTCCAAAACCTTTTCCGGCCTGTTCGAAACAATCCTGGAGATCGCCCTTGATGCCTCGGTATACATAGGAAAAGGCGCTGTTGTTCATGTCTCCGCAAATAACCAACGGGTATTTACAGCCTTTTTTATGGTCCATGATGATCTCTGCCTGCTGCTGTTGCTTTTTGAATGCTTCGCTGATCCTTTTGAAAATCTGTTGTGATTTTTGCTGGTTGATTCCTTCTACGTTCTCGGATATTTCACTGACATCCGGCGAAATCTTGATCGATTGCAAGTGGATGTTATACACCCGCACAAGGTCTTTCCCGATTTTGATATCTGCAAAAATCGCATCGTTATTGGATTTTGGGAACTCTATTTTGCCTTCATTGACAATCGGGAATTTCGAGAATATGGCATTCCCGGTTTTTATTTTATCGCCTTTCATAAAAATCGCCCGGTAGGGGTATATTTTCAGGTCGATTTTGGCCGAAGCCGAAGTGGAATATTCTTGTATGCAAAGGATATCAGGGTTATTCTCGTTTACAAAATGCAGGATGTCTTCCGCAACGTTATCTCTTGGTATCCAATTAAATAGATTCAATAAACGAACATTATAACTCATGACGATAAAATCCTTATCGGAGGTTTCAATGTTTTTGGAAGAGAATTTATAAAATTTGTTGATAAAAGTAATCCCCAAAAGAAGCACTAGTCCCGAAAGGATCATCTGCCGCTTGAACTGGATGAACCAATACATGAAAAACAGGGCGTTGAGTATTAAAAACAAAGGCAAAATAAGTGTCAATACCGATAAAAACGGAAACCACGTAGGTGCCAGGAATGGCAAAACATACGCAAGGAAAGTTAATACAGTAAGTACTATATTACAGAAAAAGGCGAGCTTATTAAACCAGGAAAGGTTCTTCATTATTCTTTACTTTACTGAATATCAGTACAAATTAATGATATTTTGGCAAAAATTAAAACATTACTTACCGGCTTTGAAAAGGAATTCCTTCTCATCTGCCGTCAGGCTGTCGTAACCGGACTTGCTTATCTTGTCCAAAATTTCGTCAATTTGTTGCTGGGTTTTGTCTTTTGTTACAATTTTACCAGTAGTTTTCGCAGGTTTAGCCGATTTGGGGTTTCGGTGTACTTTTGTGAAAGGGGTAGATTTCCGGGGAGAAAATAATGTGGCAAACCAATCCAATATCGCGTTGAATCCGCTGGACAGGTCTGTTCCGTTTTGCAATGCTTTAGTATAAATGAAGCCAAATAGCGCTCCGCCAAGGTGCGACAAATGCCCTCCGGTATTCTCTAATGGCAACTGGATCAGATCGAGTGCCAGGAACACCAGGGCAATATGCCAGAGTTTGACATTCCCGATAAGGGCCAGCCTCAGGTTCATATGGGGTTGGTAGGTTACCGTAGCTATCAGGACCGCCATTACCGATGCAGAAGCGCCAACCAGCAATGTATTCTGATTGGCCAAAGCCGGCAAAAAAAGGTAACTGGCGATGTAAACGATTCCTGCTACCACACCTCCCAAAACATACAATCCCAACAATTGCTTTTGCGTGAAAAACGTAGTGAACAATTTTCCTGAAAAATTGAGCATCAGCATGTTAAAAAGAATATGAAAGAAATTGGCATGGAAAAACGAATAGGAAATAATCGTCCAGGGCTTTTGGAGCAAATCGGAAGGATCGTTGGTAAGCCCGATAAAATCGTAATACGAAATATGGATGTTAAACAATTTCAGTAAAGAAAAAAATACTTCCGGAATAGCAAACAAGAGGACGTTCCAAAAAATCAATTTGGTCGTCATATCCCCTATTCTGTATTGCAATTTTAAATCGTTAAGTATGTCCATCTTACATTATATTGAATTAATTCCAGCGCTTGTGGTTGAATTTACTGTTTTTCCAATACAGCATGAGCAACAATCCTGTTAATGCTCCTCCAATATGCGCAAAATGAGCTACACCGGTACTGAATCCAAACATAGAACTTCCGAAGATACCAAAAAAACCATCATACAGGAACATATAAATGGGTACGAAATATTTGGCTTTGAGTGGTATCGGGATAAAAAGCAGCGACAATTCAGCATCCGGGAACATGAAAGCAAAGGCAATCAGCAATCCGTAAATAGCGCCCGAAGCACCTAATGCAGGTGTTAAAAAGTCAGGTAGTGCCTGGGTTAAGGCATTAAATTGTTCCTGAGTACAATGCGCATTTTCCAGCATTGTTTTGACAGGCCCTGCTACCATCTGCCCATTATCATCAAATAATTGCCCCATATTGGCGTTGAGTACCGTAATCATCTCTTCCTTGGATAAATTCAGCCCTGAAATATTGTCCAGGATAGCATGGATTTGATAGTAATTTACACCGGTGTGTATTAAAAAAGCACCAATACCGCAGGATAAGTAAAAAAACAAAAACCTCTTCCAGCCCCAAAAATGTTCCAGGATAGACCCGAAGGAAACCAAAGCAAACATATTGAAAGCAAGATGAGCGATTCCTCCGTGCATAAACATATGCGTGATAGGCTGCCAGAACCTGAAGTTATCATTTTCAAAATAATACAGGGCCAAGTAATGCTCTGCCTCGGGAACTGCCCAGCTTCCGAGGAAAAATAAAATATTAATGATAAGCAACTGCTTAACCGTCGGAGTCATATTATTCATCATATACTGAATTTTTTATCCAAATCTTCCACACTCAACGTAATGAAAGTAGGTTTATTAAAAGGCGAAACCGAATTTTCTTTGCAGGCAAACAGGCTGTTGACCATATTTTCCTGTTCTTTTTCGGTAAGGTACGTTCCGGTTTTTACAGCCAAGCTCCTTGCCATAGATTTTGCCATACTGTCCATCTGGCTGAAACTGCTGTCGGGGATTTCGTCCTGCAAATCAGAGATCAATTGTTCCAAAACGATGGGAACCTCGCTCTCGGTAATGGCCACAGGCACACCGGAAATCACTACCGAATCCAGGTTCAAAGCTTCAAATATAAAACCTGTGCTTTCCAAGGATGGCTTCAATTCCTTCAATATGGCCATTTCATTCCCGGAAAAATACAGGGTCAGCGGGAACAGCAATTGTTGGCTGCTGGCCTGGTGTACTGTAATATTGGTCAGGAATTGCTCATACAAAATACGCTGATGGGCCCTTTGCTGGTCAATAATCAGCATTCCTGATTTAATAGGGCTGACAATATATTTTTTATGGATTTGATAGGTTGATGTAGGGGCTTTTTCCACTTCATGATCAGAGAACAAAGAACTCGTTACCGCTTCTGATTCAAAATGCATTTCCTCCGGCTCAAAATTCTCTTTCAGGCCTACATACAGGCTTTCCCATTGTGGCTGGGCTTCTTTTTTCGGCTTAAAGCCAAAAGACGAGCCTGTTGCCGTTTTTTTCTCTTCCTGGAACGGATTGAAATTACTGTCGATTTGTATGGTTGGCGTTTCGGCTTCTTTATTTTGGTAGCTATACGGGGTATCAAGGTTAAAATCCCTTTCGAAATCCAGGATTGGTGCCACATTGAACTGGCCTAAACTATGTTTGGTCGCAGAACGTAAAATCGCATACAAAGCATGTTCGTCATCAAACTTGATTTCGGTTTTTGTGGGATGGATATTGATATCGATCGTATGGGTAGGCACCGTCAGGTATAAGAAATAGCTGGGTTGCAGGCCGTCACGCAGCAAACCTTCATAGGCAGACATTACCGCATGGTGCAGGTAGGAACTTTTGATGAACCTGTCGTTTACAAAAAAGAATTGCTCGCCGCGGTTTTTCTTGGCAAATTCAGGCTTCCCTACAAAACCCTGAATAGACAGGATTTCGGTAGATTCCTGGATGGGCACGAGTTTTTCATTGGTTTTACCAGAAAAAATATTGACAATCCGCTGGCGTAAATTCGACTGGGGCAAATTGAATAATTCGCTTCCGTTATGGTACAAGGTAAAATGAATGTTGCTGTGCGCCAAGGCAACACGCTGGAATTCATCAATAATATGGCGCAATTCGACCACATCCGATTTTAAGAAATTACGGCGTGCCGGAATATTAAAAAACAGGTTCTTGACCGAAAAAGAAGTTCCTTTAGGCAAAACAGAAGGTTCCTGTGCCATAAATTTACTTCCTTCAATGATAATATGGGTGCCCAGTTCTTCCTGGTCCTGCCTGGTTTTCAATTCTACGTGGGCTATGGCTGCAATAGAAGCCAATGCTTCTCCCCGGAAACCTTTGGTATGCAGGTCAAATAAATCTTCCGCTTTACGGATTTTGGAAGTCGCGTGGCGTTCGAAACACAAACGTGCATCGGTTACACTCATTCCTTTTCCGTTATCGATAACCTGGACAAGGGTTTTCCCGGCTTCCTTACAAATCAGTTTAATGTCACTGGCTCCCGCATCGATGGCATTTTCCAATAGTTCTTTGACTACTGAAGCCGGGCGTTGTACAACTTCTCCTGCGGCAATTTGATTCGCAACGTGATCAGGAAGTAATTGGATTATACTTGACATTAATTTATTTTGTGGTTAACTTGTTATTCTTCTGACTGGTCGGATTAGCAGACCAGAGTTCACAAATTTAAGGAAAAGGTTTTGGTTTTAATAGCCAAGATATTCTTAAAATAAAAAAATACTACTACAAAAAGAGCCGCCCTGATTTTGGACGGCTCTTTCTTTTCTTAATCGATCAAAAAAAATAATTAATCGTTGATTTTTACATTTACTGTTTGGTCGATTACTGCTCTTCCCTGACTGGCACTATAAAATTTCAATGTTAGTGTTTCAGTCCCTTCCGGCATGGCATCGGCTATTGTTTCGATATCCAGTGTCGCTGTCGTTTCGTCCGGGTCTATGACAAAAAAGTATCCGTTCCCTCCAAAAAATCCGCCGCCGGCATCTTCCATGGTATCCAGGTCGAATAGGAAATCATCCTCGTCTGTAGCGGTACCTCCGGCTACTTCAATCCTGATGTGGGTTTCCGCCGGAATAGCATAACTTAATTTAAAATCCAGGGTAATCGGATCGCCTTCGGTCACCGTGATGTCTTTTTGATCTATCGTCACAGTAGGTTTACCGGTACGTTGCAGTAGGTCGTCTTCCTTCTCACAAGAGAATAACAATAACCCGCATAAGGACAGTGCCGTTAATTTTCCTATGTTTTTTATATAATTGTCCATTTTTCTTTGTTTTTGATTAGACTTTTAATGTCTGTGAATTAATTATCCCAAAATACAGGGCTGGTAAAAGCATCCGCAGCTGTTTGGTTAGGCACGTTATTGGTGTTCCCCGAATATTCGGAAGCCGGGTACAACAATCGGATAGGCCTTGTCGCGCTGTTTGTGGTCAAAGGCAATGGCATTCCGGAAGGGAATCCTGTCCTGGTCAGTTCAATCCATGATTCGATACCATTGATACAGTTATTGGCAATCCATTTTTGGGTGATAATGGCTTCGATTTTATTGGCAGAACCAGTCCATCCAACGGTATTGACACCCTGGCTCAAAGTAATATAATTAGCGGCTTCCGTAGGAGTTGATCCCAATATTGCAAATGAAGCATTGATACCGTTTTCAAATAAAGCCTGCGCATTGCCCGCAAGATAGCCTCTTTGCGCCGCTTCTGCCTGAAGAAATAAGCTTTCGGCAGATTGCATGATGATCATATCCTGATTGGAACCTTTAATGATTGCCGGCCCTAAACGGGAAGGCCTTCCTGTGCTAGCTCCCTGCGCAACTCCTGTAATGGTTGTTGATCCCGCAGTTCTCGAAGTATAAAGACGTAACCTTCTCGGATCAACCACACTTCTTCCAGGAAGTAAACCACGTAAAAAATCAGCAGTGAATTTTGACGGCCCTACCAAATTGTTTGTAGATGTGGCATCTCCCTGCGGATCCCTTCCATACGTTGCATAAAAAGGATTCTGTTTCCCATCCGAATTCAGGTATCCCGGATTTATTGTCACGTCTTCATTGGCCGCTAAAAATTGTGCTCCCGAATTTTGAAGATTGGCAAACTGCTGTGTCAGGTAGGTTTGCGTATCGGCATCGGCTAATTGCGACTGTCTCAAAAGGATACGGAGTTTCAGGGTATTGGCAAAACGTTTCCATTTCGGCATATCGCCATGCATCATAACATCAAAGGCAACTACAGAACGTACAGTGGTATCATCGGTATTGTCTATCAAATTGATGGCATCATCCAATTGTGTGATCAATAATCGGTACGTTGCCTTATCGTCATCGTATTTAGGAAAAAGGAAATCAGTGCTGTTGTGGATTTGAGTATACGGTAAATCGCCATACAAATCAACAAGATACTGAAAATAAAAGCTTTTCATAATCTTGGCAATCGCTCTATGATGGTCCCAATTTTGCCCGTCCTGGTATTTTTCGATATGGGAAAAATTAGAGGTCCTTTGGTACAGGTTATCCCAAATATCATCGTAAAAAGTAGTGGTGACATTGTATTTGAACTCATTGATAAAAGGACTGGTAAAATCAGTCGCATTTGCAGACCAGCTCACGGACATCAGGTTCCCAAGTTGGTTCATCCTTGTCCCGAAGGTAGTTGCCGTAGTGGTTTGTGCCCCTGGCAGGATGTTGTCGGGAGTCAATTCTGAGACTTCCGGGCTATTCGGGTCTTTGTTAACATCAATATAATCTTCACAGGACACAAAGAACGTTGCGATTATAGAGAATATCGTTATTTTTCGTATTGCTTTTTTCATTTTGTACATTTTTAGAAGGCAAGATTAATACTGAAAGTATAGAATTTCGTTGGTGGCGTAAAGCTATAACCCGCTATTCCGTTACCTGTTTCAGGATCGTTATAATTCCTGTTGGCTTTTGGCAATACGGTCAGCAAATTCCTGCCGCTGATTCCCACATTAAAGCGGCTTAAACCCACTCTTGAAATGATGTTTTTGGACAATTCGTAATTCAAGGCTACCTCACGAAGTTTGAACGCGCTGGCATCCATAACGAAATTCTCATCAAAATAACCGTAATTATCCGTTACATAACTTTGAAAATCAGCATAGGAACCGTCTCCTCCGGTAGTTTGTGTCGTATTTGTTACCCCTGAACCTTCAATAGTAGAATTCGGGAAAATAAAAGGCTGCCTTCCTCCTTCGGCAGATTCTATAGATCTTCCCTGTCCGTTAAGCTGTTCCGCCACACCCGAATAGAAAACATGGCCTGTCCTGTAATCCGCTACAGCACTTAAAGTTATGTTTTTATATTTGAATTCTGTCGAAAAGTTTAAAATATAGTCCGGTGTCGTTTTGCCTAAAATTTGCAATTGAGAGCTTTTTATCGGGTCACCATTAGAATCCAGCACCACTCTTCCCTGATCGTCCCTTGTATAGGCATATCCTCTGATTAAAGGAAACTCTTGTCCTTCTACAGCATAAATACCAGGCGTCCCGGATCCTACGATATCAGAATCATCCGTCACTTTTACAACAGTTGTTTTGAATGTGGAATACGAAACCCTTCCGCTCCATTCTATATTGTCCGTTTTAAAAGGCGTAAAACCTAAGTCTACTTCAAACGCTCGTGATTTGGTTTCCCCTACATTGATCAGCGCATCCCCCAACCCTGTTGTACTGGATACTGTTGTATTTAGCAACTGGTTTTCATTTCTGGAAATGGTGGCAGCCGCATCAAGTGTAATCCTCGGTACTCTTCTGTTCAGGAATTCCAGGTTGACATTAAATTCCGCAGATTTCACAAATTCGTTTTCGATATCCTTATCTACTTTGGAAGTGTTCAGTATGAATGAATTTAACGGTGTCAGGAAATACGGATAGCCCGGAGCTTTTATTCCCGTATTGTTCAAGGCGTGCGGTGCCAAAGCACTTGCATTTCCTACTTTTACGTAACTGGCCGAAAGTTTTGCCTTGTGCAGCACATTTCCTTTCAACCCTTCAAAAGCTTTGGTCGGGATGAATGCTATACCCGCCGAAGGGTAGAAAAAGCTCGTATTTTTCCTGTTGATGGTTTTTAAAGCCGAATTCCAATCGTTTCTGCCCGTAAGGTTTAAGAATAAATATTCATTGTAACCTAAATCAACCTGCCCGAAAATACCGGCTGTCCTTTGTCTTGATTTAAATTCAGACGGATTCTGGACATTGGAGATATTATCCAAATCGTAATAATCGGCAAGGCTTAAATCACGTCCTGAAGAACCTACCGAATTGAATTTATCATCAGTGGCGTTTAAACCCAAATTCGATTTGAAGGTTATTTTTTCCGTTAAATCGTAATTGAAATTCACCAGGAAATCAGTATAGATCACCCTTCTGTTTGAATTGGCCTGACTGTAAAAAGAACGGATTTTCCTATCGGTACCCGTCAACTGGAGCAAATCGATGTATTCGTTGGTAAAGGAAGTAGTATTGCCGGAAGTATTCCTTACAGAGCTCCTTAATACAAAATCAATATTCTTGTTTAACGAATACTGTGCCTCACCCATAAATTCGTTGATATTATTTTCGATATCCGTCCTGTCGTTTTTCAATTTCCAGTACGGGCTGTCATCATACAATGTCCAGTGGTCGCCATTATTACCCGAATTGAACATTTGAACAGGGATATTACCGGCCGTATTGGCAAGCGTCTGGTATGTATTCCCGTTTACCCTTGATGTTTTATCGTTTGAATACCTGGCTATCCCTGACAGCATGAACTTCCCTACTTTTTTTCCGCCGCTTAAGTTGAAAAAGTTTTTTGTTTTTACATCGGAAGGGATAACTCCTTTGAAATCCTGCCGGTTTAAATTCAAGGAAATATATCCGGTATCGACATTGCCTGCCGCAATTGTAGCACTGTTCTGCAGGTTGATGCCTGTATCGAAGAAAGGCTTGATATTGTCTTCAATATGTTCGTAAGCGCCAAAACGCCAGTCTGTTGCCGTTGGATACGGAATACCGACAACCTGCGTTGACCCGTCATATTCCGGCCCCCAGGAACCTTGATCTGTCCAGTCGAAATCCCCTTGCCATCCCTGGCCGTACCTGTTTTGGGTTTCCGGAAGGTACGCTATGGATTCGGTTGTAACCGATGACGTAACGTCAACAGTCATTTTTTCTGACTTTGTTCCTTTTTTGGTGGTCACAATGATGACACCTGTAGCCCCTCTTTCTCCATATAATGCGGCACCATTGGCCCCTTTGATCACATTTATGGATTCGATGACGTTAGGGTCAATGGAAGAAAGAACAGAAGCGCTCGAGACAATGTTATCAATAACAACCAATGCCTCGTTGTTTCCCGAAATTGATTTCGCCCCTCTTAAAACGATACTCACGCCGGGGTTCAATCCGGTTGAAGTGGTGCTCACCTGAAGTCCTGAAACCTTTCCTGCCAAACTCTGAATGGCGCTGGGATTGCTGGCCTGGGTCAGTTCCCTTGTTTTGACTACCTGGTTGGAAGTGGTGATTTCGTCCGGTTTCCGTTTGATACCCAACGCGGTGGTAACGGTCACTTCGCCTAACTGCAGGGCATCTTCGGTCAATTTGACATTCATGTTTGCCGATGCACTTACTTCTTTGGTTTGCATACCCATAAAACTAAATACGAGTATTTCGCCCTGCGCAGCCTGGATTTTGAATTTACCGTCAAAGTCTGTTTGCACGCCTCTTGTGGTGCCTTTGACGACTACATTAACTCCTGGTAACGGGAGCCCTTTTTGATCTGTAACAACACCTGAAGCGTTCCTCTCCTGTGCCAGTACCAATTGTGATATTAATGCTAAAAACAGCACTAAAAATCGATTAAACGTTAATTTCATAGGATAATTTTATTTGTTTTAACACAAATATGAGAATATTTTTATTTTATTACTAATAAAAATCTTACAATTATTTTTGTGAAATCAAATTATCCCAATAAAAAACGGTCCCTTATTCCTAAAATTTAGTTTAGAAATAAGAGACCGCGCGTAAATTGTCCTGGCTTTATATTTTATTTTTCAAGCCGCTTTTTGCCTTCTTCAATTTGGTACTGATGTTCCGATAATAATTTTTGGGTATCAAAATGGAAACGACTGTTGGCCTGTTGCCTTAAAAAAGCCATTTTTATGGCCGCAATGGCAGCTTCAGTGCCTTTGTTCCCGTGGATTCCTCCACTTCTGTCAATAGACTGCTGTTCGGTATTATCTGTCAGCAGGCAAAAGATAGTAGGGACATCGGAGAGGACATTTAAATCCTTGATTCCCTGGGTCACACCTTCACAAACAAATTCGAAATGCATCGTTTCCCCTTTGATCACGCAACCGATGGTAATGACACAATCCACATTTTGTGTTTCTATCATTTTTTTGGCCCCGTAAATCAATTCAAAACTTCCCGGTACATTCCAGCGGATAATGTTCTCAGGTGCCGCTCCACAATCCAATAAGGCGAATTCCGCCCCTCGGAATAACCCTTCGGTAATTTTATCGTTCCATTCAGAAACAACAATCCCAAACCGAAAATCTTTCGCGCTTGGGATTGCATTTTTATCGTAATCTGATAAGTTTTTATTTGCTGTAGCCATAATTTAAATAGGAATTTGAATTACGAATTTAAACATTTAAAATCCTTAATCCTAATTCTCTAATTCAAATTATTATTGGGCTAAACCTATTAAAGCCTCAATGTTCTGAGCTTCAGGAGCCGTACTGAAATTATCTTTAATATCAGTAAAGTATTTCAAAGCGTCTGCTTTTTTGTTTAAAGTCAAAGCGGTTTGCCCTGCTTTTAATAAGAAACGCGGTGTTGTCATTCCATTTTTGTTGCTTTCAGCAGCTTTTACGTAAAACTCCAATGCCTGCTCCGGTTTTTTCAATTCGGCATATGCATCTCCTGTAGCTCCAATGGCAATAGCATTGGCAAAAGCATCATCTGATTTGAATTTTGCCAAATGATCGATCGCTTTCTGGAATTGTTTTGTATTAAGGAAAGACATTCCTGCATAGTATTCTGCCAGGTTACCGGCATCCGTACCGGAATGAGATTCGATTATATCAAGGAAACCTTGTTTGCCTTCTCCACCATTCAAAGCCAGGTTGTATAAAGAATCGTTAGCCACGGTTCCCTCAACAGCTTGTTTGAAATATTGCTGTGCCTGGAACATATCGCTTGCCGCTTCGTTTTCCTTTGGCCCGGAAACAAATTTGCTATACAATAAATAGCCTGCAACAACCAAAGCTATACCACCAACTACTGAAAGGATGATATTTTGGTTTTTTGCAATAAACTCTTCGGTACGTGAAGCCGTTTCGTCAAGGGTGTTAAATACGGTAGCCGTAGTACTGTCCTTCTCATTAACATTGATATCTTGTTCCAGATCTTCAACATTTTCTAACTTCTCGCCTTCAGGTTTTGGAGCTTTATACCCTCTTTTATTATAAGTTGCCATTTATATTTAAATTAGTGAGGTGCAAAAATAAAATTTTTATTGAAAAACAAAACAAGTTTTCACTATATTTTTAATAATTTGCGGCCACAATAGAAATATCCGTTTACATATTGCCGTAAACACTCAATCACCAGTATTTTATGTACTTAAAAAAAATCTCATTATTTAATTTCAAAAACTTCAGCGAAGCTAATTTTGAGTTTGAACATAAAATAAACTGCTTTGTCGGCAAAAACGGCATTGGCAAGACCAATGTACTGGATGCCATTTACCATTTGGCCTTTGGCAAAAGCTACTTCAACACCCTTGCCGTACAGAACATTAAGCACGGTACCGATTTTTTTGTCATTGACGGGGAATTCGAGAAACAGGGCCGGACGGAAAGCATCCTCTGCAGCCTGAAAAAAGGACAAAAGAAAATCCTGAAACGCAATGGGAAAATATACGAGAAGTTTTCGGACCATTTAGGGTTCATACCTTTGGTTATTATCTCGCCAACCGATGCCGACCTGATACGGGAAGGCAGCGAAACCCGGAGAAAATTCATAGACAGCGTCATTTCGCAGCTCGACAGCCAGTATTTACAGGAACTGATACAGTACCAAAAAGTGCTGGGCCAGCGCAACGCCTTGCTGAAATATTTTGCGGTCAACCGTGTTTTTGAAACCGGTACACTGGAAATTTACAACGAACAACTGAATGTTTTCGGGCATAACATATATACGAAAAGAAAGGAATTCCTGAATGATTTCATTCCGATCTTCAATGCTTTTTACCAAAACATCTCCAATTCTTCCGAAACGGTCCAACTGGAATACGAAAGCCAGTTAAGCCAGCAGGACCTGTTATCGCTTTTGCAGGAAAACATCAATAAAGACAGGGCTTTGCAGTACACAAGCGTTGGTATCCATAAAGATGATTTATCTTTCAATATAGGACATCATCCCATTAAGAAATTTGGTTCGCAGGGCCAGCAGAAATCCTTTTTGATCGCCCTGAAACTGGCCCAGTTCGAATTCGTAAAAAAACAGAGCGGCGAAAAACCCATCTTGCTTTTTGACGATATTTTTGACAAACTCGACGAAACGCGGGTCGAAAAAATCGTGGCTATGGTCAACAATGATGATTTCGGGCAGTTATTTATTTCGGATACGCATTCGGAAAGAACCGAAAATATCGTAAAATCAACGCATCAGAGTTATAAAATATTTAATCTTTAATTCTTACTTTAGCTATAAAATTCAGCATCATGAAAACATTTATCCTACAATTCTTCTCTCTTTGCCTTTTATTTGCGAGCTGTCAGGGACAAAACGCTGAAACCGTGCAAACCATTGAAGCCAAAGACTTTGCCGAAAAATTGAAATCTTCGGACCATCCGCAATTGTTGGATGTCAGGACTCCTGAGGAATATACTGCCGAACATATTGAAAATGCCGCGAATGTAAATTGGAATGGAGATGATTTTGCAGCAAAAGCGGAAAAATACGACAAAACCAAACCCGTTTTCGTATACTGCAAAGTAGGAGGACGAAGCGCGCAGGCAGCCCATAAACTGCAAGAATTGGGTTTTACAAAAGTGTACAACCTTGACGGCGGCATTATGAAATGGAATGCGTCAGGATTATCTGCCCCAAGTGATAAAATTATCGGGATGTGTTCCCAGGAATTTGATGAATTGCTCCAATCGGACAAAAAGATAATGATTGATTTTTATGCCGAATGGTGTGCCCCATGCAAAAAAATGACGCCTTACATTACTAAAATGCAGGAAGACCTGAAAGGCAAAATGACCATTGTCCGGCTAGATGCCGATAAAAACAAAACTTTGGTTAACAGCCTGAAATTAGACGGTTTGCCTGTCATTATCATGTATGAAAACGGAAAAGAAACCTGGAGGAATACCGGTTATATTTCGGAAGAAGACCTAAAAAAACATTTGTAGCATGATTTCTAAAGAAGCTATTCAGTTTATTGACGACCTAAAAGCCAATAACAATACCGAATGGATGCACGCCAACAAGAAGCGGTACGAAAATTACAAGAAAGAGTACCACAAGTTCATTGCTTCGGTTTTGGATGAAATGAAACCCCTTGATCCTTCATTAGAGTTATTGGAAGTCAAAAATTGCACGTTCCGCATTAACCGGGACATTCGTTTTTCAAAAGACAAATCGCCGTACAAAACCAATATGGGTGTTTGGCTGACCACCAATAAAAACAGGAAAAACAGCCCCGGCTATTACATCCATTTTGAAAAAGGGAGCTCGTTTATTGCCGGCGGTGTCTGGTGCCCGGAAGCAGAAGAGCTGAAAAAAATACGAAAGGAAATTGCTTTTTTTTATGACGACCTGGAAAGAATTGCAACTGATCCTGCCTTCCAAAAAGAATTCGGGGAGATTGACCGGGAAGAAAACAACGTATTGAAAAAGGCACCGAAAGGTTACGAACCGGATCATCCGGCTATCGAATTCCTGAAATTAAAAAGTTTCACCTGTTCCCGAAAAATTGATGACAAATTATTTTCAGACAAGGATTTCTCCAAAAAAATTGCCCAAAAACTAATCCTGATCAAGCCGCTCAACGAGTTTTTGAACCGTGCTTTGGAAACAGAAGACTAAATATTAAATTTTTAAATGCTGATAGTTACATGCAGATCCAAAATCATTTTTCCTTAAAAAAATACAACACTTTTGGCATCGAAGCCAAGGCCCGGAAATTTGTAGCCGTCCATTCCATTGCAGATTTGGAAACTGTTTTGGAAGAGAACCCGAACGAGAAGAAATTCATCCTGGGCGGCGGAAGCAATATGCTCCTTACACAAGATGTAGACGCGCTGGTCGTACATATCGACCTGAAAGGAAAAAAAATCCTGAAAGAAGACGATGATTTTGTCTGGGTGGAAGGCCAGGCCGGCGAAAACTGGCATGAATTTGTGCTTTGGACCATTGACAAGGATTTCGGCGGATTGGAAAACATGTCGCTCATTCCCGGGAACGTAGGCACTACGCCTGTTCAGAACATAGGGGCGTACGGAACCGAGATAAAAGACACTTTTATTTCCTGCGACGCCATGAATATCGCTTCACGCGAAATGAAGACCTTTACCAAAGAAGAATGCCGTTTCGGGTACCGCGAAAGCATCTTCAAACACGAAGCCAAAGACCAGTACATCATCACTTCTGTTATTTTCAAACTGACAAAAAAGAACCATAAAATCAATATTTCCTACGGTGATATTGCCAAAGAACTGGAAAACAAAGGCATTTCAAACCCGGCATTAAAGGATGTGAGCAATGCGGTAATTGCCATCCGCCAAAGCAAATTGCCAGACCCTAAAGAATTGGGAAACAGCGGAAGTTTTTTCAAAAACCCAATCATTTCCAGGACATTGTTCAACCAGGTAAAAGAGAAATTCCCAGAAATAAAGCATTATGACGTTTCTGAAACGGAAGTCAAAGTCCCGGCTGGCTGGCTCATTGAACAGGCTGGTTTCAAGGGAAAACGTTTTGGCGATGCCGGAATCCATAAAAACCAGGCGTTGGTCCTTGTCAATTACGGCAACGCGACGGGCCAGGAAATCCTGAATGTTTCGAAAGATATCCAGAAAACCATTTTTGAAAAATACGGAATCGCGATTGAAGCGGAAGTAAATGTGATTTAATATTAAAATAAAGACATGAAAAAAAACATTTCCATTCTAATCCTATTGCTATTTTGGTCATTGACAAGTTTTTCCCAGAGTTTTAACAGACGCATATTTGATTATCCTGCATTGGAAAAGGCGTATATAAAATGCGATGATTCTATTTTAAATGAACTCAACAAGGTAATAATTTCGTTGCAGGAAAACAATAGCGCAAAAGCGGTAATGCAATCCAAAGAATTGTTTGAAAAGAACCAAAAATGCCCGGAAGCCTTTGGTATTTATGGCCTTTCTCTTTTCAGGAGTGGAAAATTATTGGACGGCCTGAATATTATTGAAAGTGGGATTGATATGTTTGGCAGTGTTCCTGAATTGATAAAAGGGCGGTACCAGCTAAGCCTTGAGTTATACCAAAATGGGATTGGCAAAAAAAACATAGATGGAAACAGCATTTACCTCTCTCAAAATGAAAAACTAAAATTTGATGACACTCAATTTAAAGAAGAAAATCTAAAATCCGCTTTAGCAGATTTAGAATATCTTACACATAAATTCCCGGACAGTAATGAGGAATTATTCATTATTGCCAAAATCCATCAGCTAAAGGGAGCTTTCGAAAAATCGAACCAGGCATTTGAAAAACTTTCAGCTCTGGACGAATTTAATGATGAAGCAACATTCAATATTGCTACTAATTATGTTCAGCTCAAAAAATACGATGAAGCTGAAAAATATTTAATGAAGTTATTATCAAAATATCCCAAAGAACCTCAAATCCTCAACAAGTTGTCCGAACTTTATGAACTTTCAGGCAACAAAATAAAGCAGGATGAATTTAACAAAAAGGCAATTTTTAATAATCATGTTCCTTATTTTTCAAATATTGAATATAACGACAAGAATTTTGAGGTAGTGACTTTCTTCAGTTCTGAACAAAATGATGCAAAAGCAAAATTATCGAAATTGGATAAAATCCAAAAATCCGAAAGTGAAGATTATACAATTGATATTTGTTTGACTATATTAAAAATCCATACAAATCATGGCAATGGAGTTGAAGAAAAAGCCACTGAGATCTTAGCTAAAATAGGAAAACCGGCCTTGGAAAAAACACATAAACTTTTCAACACGGACGTATCAACTTGCACGATTACAAACCTTTCTGAAATTATGTCAAAAGTAAAAGATGAAAGCTCCTGGCAGATATTGGTAGAATACCTACCCAAAATTGCCCATATGCCAATGACTATGATGCCACCCAATGTCCCTGAAGAAATTATACGATTCAATGAAGAAAAAGGCGCAAAAGAAGTCCTAAAAGTGGTAAAGAAACTACTCAATAAAGAAAACACCGACAGTGAAGACCCTATGGCGCAGTTGGCTGGCTTTAGCGATTATATTTATTATTCTCCTTTAAAAAAGATTAGCAAACAAAAATTGAAGAAGTATACTGCTGAATTAAATTTTACGGAAGAAGAGATAAAAAAGTTAAACGAGAAACTCAACTAATAAACGAAAGTTTAGAACTACAATTTTTGCCGATATGTACATCCCTGAAATCTACAAAAACGAAAACCGCGAAGAAATACAGCATTTCATCCACGAAAACGGTTTTGCTATTTTGATCAATCAAACCGACGGAAGGCCTTGTGCCACGCATATTCCTTTGATTTTGGATCAAAACCCGAACGGACGGGATATTTTGGTAGGGCATATTTCGAAAGAAAACCCGCAGGGAAAAAGCCTTGCGGCAAATACGGAAGTCCTGGCTGTTTTTTCCGGGCCGCATTCCTACATATCGTCTTCCTGGTACGATCATGAAAATGTCCCGACCTGGAATTACCTTGCGGTACACGCCTACGGGAAGATCTCTATTTTAACCCCTGAAGAAACAATACTTTCGCTCAAAAAATTAGTGGACAAGTACGAGAAAAATTCTGAAAAACCAATCCGGGTGGAAGATTTGTCCGCAAAAACCATGATGCAGGCCCGCGGCATTATCGCTTTTGAAATTGAAATCACTTCACTCGAAGCGATAAAAAAACTATCCCAAAACCGGGATGCGAAAAACTACCAAAACATCATTGCCAAATTGGAAAATTCAGACGATCATAACGCGAAGCAAATTGCCCTGGAGATGAAAAAAAACAAATAATATACGAATTTATAATTACAAATTATCAATTGTACATTGTCAATTAATAACTACATTTGCTCCATTATTTTTTACTGGTTTTATGGAGCAATTTTTACTCGTTTTACTTTACATTTTTTCCGCGATTACCCTCATCCAAGTGGTGTACTATGGCCTTATTTTTGGTAAATTTTCATTTCTGAAACCACAGGCAAGCACCCCGAAACACCTTTCCGTTTCTGTAATCGTATGCGCTAAAAATGAAGAAGAAAACGTAAAAAAATTCATTCCACTCCTGGCCGACCAGAATTATTCCAATTTTGAAATCATCCTGATTGACGACGCTTCAAGGGATGAAACACTGGAAGTTTTTGAAGAATTCGAAAAAAAATACGCCAATGTAAAACTGGTAAAAGTAGAAAACAACGAAGCCTTTTGGGGCAATAAAAAATTCGCCCTGACACTTGGGATCAAAGCCGCTACCAAGGAATACCTCCTTTTTATCGATGCCGATTGTTACCCGAATTCCAGGGAATGGATTTCTGAAATGACATCCCATTTCACCTTGCATAAAACCATTGTTTTAGGATATGGAGCTTACGAAAAAGAACCTGGTTTCCTGAACAAAATCATCCGTTTTGAAACTTTACTGACTGCAACGCAGTATTTTTCGTGGGCAAGATTGGGCAAACCGTATATGGGAGTCGGGCGGAATTTAGCCTACAAAAAAGAAGAATTTTTCAATGCAAACGGCTTTGTACACCACATGAAAATCCGTTCGGGAGACGATGATTTATTTATCAACGAAACCGCTACCAAGGAAAAAACCGCTATCGCTTACAATGAGGAAAGTTTTACCTATTCGAAGGCCAAAACAACTTTCGGGAGCTGGTTTATGCAGAAGCGCCGCCATGCTTCCACTGCAAAGCATTATAAATCCTTTGACAAGACACAATTGGGACTATTCTATGTTTCCCAATTCTTATTTTTAGTATTGCCTATTATATTATTGCTATTCCAATTTGAATGGATCATTGTCCTGGCGCTGATTTTCTTCCGATACCTGATCAGTTGGATGTCGTTAGGATTTTCTGCAGGCAAACTAAAAGAAAAAGATGTAATGTATTGGTATCCAATTATCGAAATAATACTTATATTCACACAATTAAATGTGTTTTTTAGGAATATTTTCTCAAAACCAGTCACTTGGAAATAAAAAATCAAATAGAAAAAGCAAAATTAGGCGATCAGGTTGCTTTTACTTTTCTTCTCGATAAATATTGGAATGAAGTATACGGCTTTATGCTGCAACGTACTGAAAATGAAACAGATGCAGAAGACATTACCATTGAAACCTTCTCAAAGGCTTTTGACAAAATAGCTACTTACAATCCTGAATTTCAATTCAATACCTGGCTTATCGCTATTGCCAAAAATGTACATATTGATTTGCTCCGGAAAAAGAAATCTTCGCTTTTTATCGATATTACAGACGAAGAAGACCATATTGCCTACAATGTTGCCGATTCCTCTCCTTCTGCAGAAGACAAATTGATTACGGAACAAAATTTATCACGTTTGCTTCAGTTTATCAAAGAATTGAAACCGGCTTACCAGGAAGTAATCCAAATGCGTTATTTCCAGGAAATGAGTTACCAGGAAATTGCCGACGAAGTCAACGAACCACTCAACAACGTAAAGATCAAATTGTTACGGGCAAAAAAATTATTAGCCGAGATCATTACCCGATCTTAAATCTTTCTTTTACCATCATTTCGAATTACGCAAAATGCAATCTTTTTATTAATATTTTGTTTTATTTCCTGATTTAACAAAATTTTGGCACGGTTTTTTCTTCCTATTCTTTATAGCTATAGAAAATTATTAATTATAAACCGAAAAATTATGTCAAAGTTAAACATTAACAAAAACGAATGGCTGGAGCTGGTTTTTGAAGGAAAAAACAAAGAATACGGTGCGTACAAATTACGCCAGGAAGATGGTAAAACCACAATGAAGGCTTTCTTTAGCGCATTGGCCCTAATGGCCGGGCTTGCTGCATTGCCGATGATCTTAAGCTCATTCGACAAACCCAAAGTAGTAGAACCCATTGATCCCGACTGTGTATTAAGGACGGTTGATGTAAAATTTCAGCCTAATATAAAACAGCCTAAATCTCAAACAGCAGTCGCGAATACGGCACCAAAAGCGCCGGTACAATTTGCCACTCCTGTAGTAGTAAAACGAGAAGATGCCACACCAACGGAAATCCCTACAAATGCAGATTTGCCAACAACTCCTTCCACCAATACCAGTACTACAGGAACGGGAACGGAAACTGGCGGGAATACTGGAGGAACAGTAACTGATCCTGGGCCTGAAGTAGATCCTACGGCAATCTTGCCATCAGTTGGCCTGGAAAGAAACCCGAATTTCCCTGGAGGAATAGCCGAATTCTTAAGAATCGTAGGCAACAAATTTGAAGCACCTTCTATTGATGAAGAAAAAACAGTAAAAGTTATCGTTTATTTTGTAGTAGAAAGAGACGGAAGCCTTACCAACATTACTGTTCCAAGAAGCCCTGGATATGGTTTGGATAAAGAAGCCATACGGGTTTTAAAATCGATTAAAACCAAATGGGAACCGGGAATTTACAAAGGAAAACCGGTAAGGACTTCTTATTCACTACCGATAGTTGTTAAAATGCAGTAAGTTAGCAACCCAAATAAAAAAGGTGTTTGAATTTATCAAACACCTTTTTTTTATGATTTCAATCCGTTGTTATTCAGACCAATAAACCAAATTAACGATGATCACTCCATTAGCGTTTACCAAACTATCGGAAAGTGTTACTTCTTCAGAAGAAGTTCCGCTCCAGTAGCCATCATAAGAATCAAATCGGTAAGTTCCCGGAAGCAAATTCTCAAAACAATTCCCTTCCTGGTTTGTTGGATAAATATATTCTCCGGTAGTCATATTTTGAGCATAAAAACCACGCAAATCGGAACCCGGAACCGGATTACCTAAATAATCAACAGTCTGTATACAAACATTATACCGCTTAACCGCTTGTTTTATCCATTCGATTTTAGCAATAACCTGGCCCGCTTTATCGTTCTGTGAAGCCAAAACATCCCGAACCTGAGGAACAAGGGAAAGCGCTCCATCGTTATTGTTATTGTTCAAAGCCTCCACGATTTGGTTGGTATAATACATCAATTCGTCATTCAGGCTTACCAAGTCAAATGTCAGCACGTCAATTTCCTGAGTTGAAAAAGGAACAGCAGAAGCATTCTTGGCCAAATCCATAAAATAAAGCACATCATCTGAATTGTTTTGTACCGATGCTACCTGAGCGTACATTTTATCATTAAAAAGTTCCGCATTGGGAGTTCCAAGTATCGTAATCTCTTTTACCAGCTGATTTACAGCTTTACCGGCCGTTACCCCATTCTGTTGGATTGTCACGGCAGATTGGATACCGGAATTAAGGTGTTGTTCTGTGGTAGATTGTGCAAAAACGTTTCCAACGGCAAAAAAAGCCAATGCAAAAACGTAAAAAATAGTTTTTTTCATAATTGAAATTTATAGGTTAATATTCCTACAAATTTAATTGAATTTTTCTATTTCCCTACGACAGCTCATTTATTAAATCATTAAATCCCGCAAATGATTTTCTTATAATTTAATCCCCGGAATCATTTTTGATAATATAAAAGTAACTAACCTTGGCGCATCTGGATTTGGCCCGGGGCAGAACGTCAAAATATTCATAAAACTCAAATCAATAATCTTTTAATCATCAATCTTTCTTTATCTTTGCATTGCAAAAACAGCATTTTTATGGAAACTGTTACAGAATCAAATATACTTCCTACAGGAAAACCAAAATGGCTGAAGGTAAAACTTCCCATTGGTCAAAAATATACCGAATTGCGCGGCTTGGTCGACAAGTACAAATTAAACACGATCTGTACTTCCGGAAGCTGCCCGAATATGGGAGAATGTTGGGGTGAAGGGACAGCAACTTTTATGATTCTTGGAAATGTATGCACCCGTTCCTGCGGCTTTTGCGGTGTCAAAACCGGCCGCCCGGAAACCGTAGATTGGGACGAACCAGAGAAAGTGGCGCGCTCTATCAAGCTTATGAATATCAAACATGCGGTGATTACCAGTGTTGACAGGGATGATTTGAAAGATATGGGATCGATTATCTGGATCGAAACCGTCAAAGCCATCCGAAGAATGAATCCTGAAACCACGCTTGAAACATTAATTCCTGATTTCCAGGGCTCTGAAAGAAACCTAGACCGTATCGTCGCTGCAAATCCTGAAGTTGTTTCCCACAATATGGAAACAGTGCGCAGGCTGACCCGTGAAGTCCGGATCCAGGCAAAATACGACCGAAGCCTTGAAGTGCTACGTTACTTAAAACAACAAGGCATCCGCAGGACAAAATCCGGGATCATGCTCGGATTGGGAGAACTGGAAGAAGAAGTAATCCAAACCATGCAAGACCTTCGCGATGCAAATGTAGATATCGTGACTATCGGTCAATATTTGCAGCCGAGCAAGAAACATTTGCCCGTAAAGGAATACATCACCCCTGAACAATTCGAAAAATACGAAAAAATAGGGAAAGAAATGGGCTTCCGCCATGTAGAAAGCGGTGCTTTGGTCCGTTCTTCATACCATGCGCAAAAGCATATTTTATAATTTTCAGGATAGAAAAATAACGGGTTCTGGTTTAGCTATCACTATTAAAATTACCATTTACATTGAAAAAAACACAAATTGCCATTAACGGTTTTGGAAGGATCGGAAGGAATTTATTCCGGTTGTTGCTCAACCATCCTTCAATTGAAGTTGTAGCAATTAATGACATTGCAGATAACAAAACAATGGCGCACCTGTTGAAATACGACAGTATCCATGGCGTGTTGCCCAATATCGTTTCGCATGATGAAAATTCGGTTTTGGTAGATGGCAAACCGTATTTTTTCTTCCATGAAAAAGACATCCGGAACCTGGATTGGAAATCACACGATATCGATTTTGTCGTGGAATCAACCGGAAAATACAAAACATACGAAGAGATTTACCAGCATATAGAAGCAGGTGCCAAAAGGATAATTTTATCCGCACCGGCTGAAGTGGAAAACATCAAAACTGTGGTTTTAGGGGTAAACGAACACATCCTTGACGGAAGCGAACTGATTATCTCCAATGCCAGCTGTACCACAAACAACGCTGCTCCAATGATAAAAGTCATCCAGGAATTATGCGGCATCGAACAGGCTTATATCACAACGGTCCACTCCTACACCACAGACCAAAGCCTGCACGACCAGCCCCATAAAGACCTGCGCAGGGCAAGAGGTGCCTCGCAATCGATTGTCCCAACGACTACCGGAGCTGCCAAAGCACTGACCAAAATTTTCCCGGAACTTGACGGAAAAATGGGTGGCTGCGGTATACGTGTCCCGGTTCCGGACGGTTCGCTGACCGATATCACTTTTAATGTAAAACGGGAAGTTTCCATTGAAGAGATCAATACAGCCTTTCAAAAAGCTGCTGAAAATCAACTTAAAGGGATTTTGGCCTATACGGAAGACCCTATCGTTTCGGTTGATATTTTAGGAAACAGGAACTCCTGCCTGTTCGATTCGCAGCTTACTTCAGTCATCGACAAAATGGTAAAAGTAGTAGGCTGGTATGACAACGAGATAGGTTATTCCAGCAGAATTATAGACTTAATAACACTTATTGACAAAAAATAATTATATTTAGGCTGTTTTTTATTGAATTTCCAAAAATGTTTAAAGGCTTATTTTTTGTTTTATTTTATTTGACGGCATGCACTGCTTTTCCTCAGGATAGCGGCTTGTTCGTATCAAAAATAGACAGTTGCCTTTTTTACAACGAAACGGCCATTTACAATAAAAACCACAAAGTTTTCGACAAGGCGCTGGAAAATGCCAACAAGTCTATCACATATGGCCTGAAAAGCAAAAACAACCTATCTGTGGCGAATGGGTATTTTACCCTGGCCATCATTTATATCGATTTAAAGAAATACAATGATGCCATCGAAAAACTTATCCGCTCCGTTTCCATTCTAAATGCTGCGGAACCCAGCGCAAAACTTGGCCTTTGCTATTACAACCTGGGTTTGTGCTACATGCAGAAGGAGAATTTTTCAAGGGCTGAATCCTATTTCGAGAAATCAATTTCAGTCTATGAAAGCATCGACCTGACCAATGCAAAAAACACGGTAAAACTTCAAAAAGCCTTATTGTACCTGGAAAAGAACGAAGATTCCGTTGCCGAAAAAACACTGGAAGAATTAGTCCATCTATCAAAAAACAAAGACACTTTTAAGCTGCAATCGGAGGCCTTGTACCAATTAGGGCAAATCAAGGCAAAAGGGAAAGTGAACAACCTGGCCCTGAATTATTTTACAAGAGCTTATGAATTAAGCGTCGAGAACAACGATTTGGAGCAGCAATCGAAGATTTCGAAGAAAATGAGCGAGGTTTACGACCAATTATCGGAAACCAAAAATTCGCTTGCTTACTTAAAAATCCATACGAAACTGAACGATTCCATTCAATCCATTTCCAAATTCCAGTCCCAAAACACTGTATCTGAAAGGGTGAAAGTAGACGAAATGATGCGTTCGATGGAAAAACTCGACAAAGAGAAAAAAGAACAGGAAAAAGCCGGCAAATTCTCCAAACTTATCAATATCCTGAGTATCGCCCTGATTACGATCCTTTCGCTGCTGAGTTTGTCTTTGTACAAAAACAACATCATCCGGAATAAATCGAACGAATTGCTGCGCGAAAAAAACAATGAGCTTGAAATTGCCAAAGAGCGCATCGAAAAAGCATCCAAGGCGCGGTCGGAATTCCTTTCGACGGTAAGCCACGAATTGCGGACTCCTTTGAACGCCATTAACGGGATTTCCCACATCTTACTGGAAGACAAACCCAAAGCGAGCCAGATCGAATACCTGAAATCCCTGAAGTTTTCCGGAAATTATTTACTGACTTACATTAACGAGATCCTCGAAATAAACCGAATTGAATCAAACAACATCCAAATTGAAAAAATAAGTTTCGATATCAAGGAGTTGCTACATAACATCCAGAATTCACTCAAGGAACAAGCCAGCCAGAACAATAACGATTTCATTTTATACCTGGACAAAGATGTGCCTGAATTCCTTATTGGAGATCCGACAAAATTATCGCAGATTTTCATCAACCTGATTAACAACGCTTTAAAATTTACCGAAAACGGAACCATAACCGTAAATACGAAACTCATCCACCGGAACGACAAAAACTGCAGCCTGAAATTTGAAGTCCAGGATACAGGGATCGGTATCCCGAAAGATAAGTTGGAATCCATTTTTGAAAGTTTTTCACAAGGTTCTGTCGAGATCAACCGGAAATACGGTGGCACAGGCTTGGGGCTGACTATTGTAAAACGCCTTGTTTCGCTGATGGGCGGAAGGATAAATGTTTCCAGCGAAATCGGGACGGGCTCTGTTTTTTCTTTTAACCTCGATTTTGAAATAGGCGAAGAAATAGCCAAACCGACAGATTTCATCATTAAAAACCCGAAAATATTCATCAATAAAAAAATCTTGCTGGTAGAGGATAATAAAATCAATCAGATGATTACCCGTAAAATCCTCGAGAAAAAACAGATTATTTGTGAATTGTGCGAAACAGGAGAAGATGCCATCCTTAAGTTAAAACTCAATAAATACGATTTGGTTTTGATGGATGTGCATTTGCCGGGGATTAACGGAACCATTGCTACTGAAGAAATCCGGAAATTTGACAAACGGACACCTATTATTGCGTTAACGGCCATTTCTTTGGATGAAAACCGGGAAATGCTTCTTTCTTTTGGGATGAATGATGTGATTACCAAGCCTTTTAATCCCGACAATCTGTATAAGATCATCGAGACTAACCTGCTGGTTGAAACTAATATTGCGTAATCAATTCCTTGATTAAATTCCTGACATGAGGTTCGGCTTCTTTGGCCGCTTCCAAAACTTCTTCGTGTGTAATGGTATCGATGCTTTCTTCGTTGCCCATATCGGTAATAACGGAAATCCCGAAGCATTCCAGGTTCATATGGCTTGCCACAATTACTTCCGGCACGGTCGACATCCCGACGCAATCGGCACCTAAAATCTTAACCATCCTGTATTCGGAAAGGGTTTCAAAAGTAGGCCCTTGCAGCCCGAGGTAAACTCCTTCTTGTACTGAAATATTCAAATCGGAGGCAATTTCTTTGGCTTTTAACCTCATTTTCCGGCTATACGGCTCGCTCATGTTTACAAAACGAGGGCCGAACCGTTCGTCATTTGCGCCTCGCAAAGGATGTTCCGGCATGAAATTGATATGGTCTTTGATGATAACAATCGATCCTACCTTATAACTGGAATTTACACCTCCGGAAGCATTGGAAACAATTAGTTTCTCTATCCCGAGGTTCTTCATTACCCTAACGGGAAACGTAACCTGTTTCATGTCATAGCCTTCGTAATAATGAAAACGGCCCTGCATCGCTACTACCTTTTTCCCTTTGATCGCCCCAAAAACCAAAGCACCTGTATGGCCTTGCACTGTTGAAACCGGGAAATTAGGGATTTCGCTGTAAGGCAAAATATGCTCCACTTCCATGTCATTGGTAAACCCTCCAAGCCCCGAACCTAAAATCACACCGTATTCCGGGCTGAAATTGGTCCTTTCCATAATAAAATCAACTGTTTCCTGAACCTTTTCCCACATAATCTATAATTGTTTTATTGAATTCATTTTCATTGTTTATAAAAGCGCTCTTTATCGGCAGATAAAACAGCTGTTCCGCTGGCAATTTCCCTTCGAGCCGGACAAAATCCTTTTCTGTGGTCACAATCATGCGGTTTGCCGCTTTTTCCATGACTGATTCGATATCCTGTCCCGTAAAATTATGATGGTCCGGGAACACCATCGTTTTGTTTTTTGCAGCCTGCAAATATGCGAAAAAAGGTTCCGGTTTTGCAATTCCCGCCAAAAGAATTTTATCTACAGTTTGTATTTCACTAACGGCCAGTTTTTTATCATTTGAAAACACCGCATCGTCATAGTCTATATACGTAAAGAAAACAGGCATATCCTTACTGATTTTCGCCTTTACCTGCTTTTGTTCCGCTTCAGGAATGGAAGCCGGGCATTTGGTCACAATTACAATATCAGCTCTTTTGGCACCGCTCCTGCCTTCGCGGAGATTTCCCGTGGGTAGCATAAAATCATTGTAAAACAAATCATCGTATGCCGTGAGCAGGATATAAAAACCGGCTTTTACCTTTCGGTGCTGGAAAGCGTCATCAAGCAATACCACGTCCGGTTTTACGGGTTGGGAAAGCAATTGGGTGATACCGTTCCTTCTGTCGGCATCAACGGCAACCTGTATATTTTTGAATTTCCGGAAAAACTGAAAAGGCTCGTCCCCTATTTCTTCCGCATTGGTATTGGCACCGGCCAGAATAAAACCCTCCGATTTCCTTTTGTAACCGCGGCTCAAAACCGCTATTTTATAGTTTGGGGATAACAACCGGATCAGGTATTCTATCTGAGGGGTTTTTCCTGTTCCTCCTACGCTGAGATTCCCCACGGCAATAACAGGGATAGCAAACGAATAGGATTTTAAAATTCCTTTATCATAGAGGAAATTACGGATCCCGGTTATAAAACCATATAAAACCGCAAAAGGAAAAAGTATTTTTCTTAATAAATTCATGATACGAATGTAGGTAATTTTTATCTTTGGTTCAAATTCGCATCATTCAACGCTAGTATCAAAAATGCACAAACCGATCACTTTCCTTCTCCTGATTTTAACATTCGCCGCTTGCAGGCAAGAAAAAAAACAGGCCGAAAATACCCCGGCCAAAACCGGAACAGAGACTATCCAGGATCCTTCTCCATTTGCTTTTGACGGTTTGGCGGTTTATGAATTATCGAAGAACACCATGGCCATTACTTACGAATTGAACGTTTACGGCGAAGAAAACACTCCCCTGAATGCTGTTTTTGATAAAATAGGTAAAAAAGATTCTTTGACATTATTCGGGCAACAACCTAAAAATGTACACTATTTAGATACAATCGGTCATTTCAAATTGATGAGGAACCTTGAACTCGAAAATGAAGTGAAAAAAATAACCGCTCCTTATTATTATATTTATGGGACGAAAAGCTTTCAAAGAGTCAAAATTGAAAACGTTTTATATTCTTATGACGAATGCATTTCCAGTATCCTGGCATTTCCCATTACAGAATATGATATGGAAAAATGTGGGCATCCGCTGATTTGCTCGAAAAAACCTTTGCCTCTTACCTATGGGGCAAATTATACAAAAGAACAGGAGAAGATAAACCAATATATTGACAATCAGAAACATGATTATTCAAATAAAACTGTAAAAACAAAAATTTTCGCCAATATCGGCTCCCGTTTCCTGACCTATAATGACGATTTCATTTGGGGAGTTTCGCCTTCAAAATCAGAGAATTACTTTCCTTCAAGAGCAATTTATACTATAAACGGCAAAGGCACCGTAACGGAAACCTGGGGCAAATGCCTCGATTTATTTGGAGTGGCCTGCGACTAAAGACTATACTTATGAAAATCAAAGAAATACTTGCAATCTTAGAAGAAATGGCCCCATTGGCCTATGCCGAGGACTTTGACAACGTCGGGCTCCTGGTCGGAAATTCCGATTTGGAAACTACCGGGGTCCTGGTGTGCCACGATGCACTCGAAAATGTTATCGACGAAGCCATCGCCAAACAATGCAACCTGGTGGTTTGTTTCCATCCTATCCTATTTTCCGGGCTTAAGAAAATTACCGGCAAGAATTATGTGGAAAGAGCGGTAATCAAGGCCATTAAAAATGACATTGCCATTTATGCTGTCCATACGGCATTGGACAACCATCAGGACGGAGTAAACAAGATTTTCTGCGATGCGCTGGGCTTGACCAAAACCAAGATACTGGTTCCTAAACAACATTTCATACAGAAATTAGTGACGTATACGGTACCCGATAATGCCGATAAGGTCCGCCAGGCAATATTGCAGGCCGGTGCCGGAACGATTGGGAACTATGACAACTGCAGTTACAACTCGGAAGGCTTCAGCACGTACCAGGGCAATGAAAAAAGCAATCCTTCGGTGGGAAAGAAAGGCGAATTAACTTCCACCACTGAAATCAAGGTCGAAGTTATTTTTGAAAAACACCTCCAAAGCAAAATCCTTAAAGCACTATTTAGCAGCCATGTATACGAAGAAGTAGCGTACGAAATATACGACCTTCAAAATTCCCACCAACAGATTGGATTGGGAATGATCGGTGAATTTGAGACTGCAATCCCCGAGGCTGATTTCCTGCAAATGGTAAAGGACAAAATGCTTTGCGGAGGCATTCGGCACAGTGCATTTTTAGGGAAACCCATCCGGAAAATTGCCGTATTGGGAGGTTCGGGAAGCTTTGCCATTAAAAATGCCATTCAGTCAGGAGCCGATGCCTACCTGACCGCAGACCTGAAATACCACAACTTTTATGAAGCCGAAAACCAATTGCTCCTGGCCGATATCGGGCATTTTGAAAGTGAAAGATTTACAAAAAACCATATAGTTGATTATCTTACGAAAAAAATTGCTAATTTTGCACCTTCCCTGTTGAAAAGCAGGATCATTTTATCTGAAGAAAATACAAACCCAGTTAAGTACTTATAAAATATGGCTACTACAAAAGAATTGAGCGTTGAAGAAAAGTTAAGAGCGCTGTATGATTTACAATTAATCGATTCAAGGATTGATGAAATTAGAAATGTAAGAGGGGAATTACCTTTGGAAGTGGAAGATTTGGAAGATGAAGTGGCTGGATTAAGCACCCGCTTGGAAAAGTTGAAAAGTGATTTGGAGACTATCGAAGAGCAGATCAAAGAGAAGAAAAATGCTATCGAAGGGCATAAGGAATCCATCAAAAAATATACGAAACAACAAGAAAGCGTTCGTAACAACAGAGAATTCAACTCTTTGACAAAAGAAGTGGAATTCCAGGAATTGGAAATCCAGTTGGCTGAGAAGCATATTAAGGAAATGAAAGCTTCCATTGAACACAAAAAAGAAGTGATCTCACAATCCAAAGAAAAATTAGAGGCGAAATCTTCTCATTTGAAACATAAAAAATCAGAATTGGACGCTATCATGTCCGAAACGGAGAAAGAAGAAAATTTCCTATCTGAAAAATCGGAAGAATTCCAGGCACAGATAGAAGAGCGTTTATTAGTGGCTTACAACAGGATCCGTTCCAGCGTAAGAAACGGATTGGCAGTGGTTTCTATTGAAAGAGGCGCTTCTGCAGGTTCTTTCTTCACTATTCCGCCGCAAACACAAATGGAAATCGCTTCACGTAAAAAAGTGATTACTGATGAGCACAGCGGAAGGATTTTGGTTGATGCTGCTCTTGCTGAAGAAGAAAGAGAAAAAATGGAACAATTATTTGCAAAAATATAGTTAACTTAAAGCTCCCAAATACGGGAGCTTTTTTATTGGATTCCTATGCAAAAGTTATGCTACCTTTTCCTGGCAAAATCACTTGGTTTATACCTTAACTTATTGAGTTTTGTATATCCCAAAAAGGCTTCGCAGCTTGCGTATGCCTTTTTTAGCGAACCAAGGACGGGTAAATTATCCAAAGACAAACTTCCGGAAGTCCTGAAAGAAGCCCGCACGGAAAGCTTTAAAAACGGCGAACACACCTTCCAGTCGTATACCTGGCAAGGGAAAGATGTGACCATCCTGCTGGTCCATGGCTGGGAGAGCAACGCTTCCCGATGGGAAAACTTTATTCCTTACCTCAAAAAATCAGGCTGTACCATTGTTGCCATTGATGCACCGGCTCACGGGTTGTCAAGCGGCAAAGAATTCAGCATCCCGAAATACGCAGAATTTATACATATTGCCGTAAAAAAATTCAAGCCACAATACATCATCGGCCATTCGATAGGTGGAAAAACCTGCCTGTATTACCATTATGCCTACCCGGATGATGCAGTCCAAAAAATGGTTATTTTAGGAGCACCAAGTGATTTTCAGGTTATACTCCAAAATTATATCGCGATGCTGAGCCTGAACGCCAAAATCACGAAAACGCTGGAAGATCATTACCTGGACAGCTACAAACAAAAGATTGAGGATTTTTCGGGAAGGAAATTTGCCGCTACTTTTTCCATTAAAGGCTTGATCGCCCATGATTCGGATGATGATGTGGTATCGATAAACGAAGGGAAAAAAATTGCCGAAGCCTGGAAAACAGCTCAATTTATAGAAACCAAAGGTTTAGGACACAGCATGCACGACGACACATTGTACCAAAACATTTACCAGTTTTTATTTGAAACCGAATAACTTCCCTCCTATTGCTTCACAATTTTCCTGACTGATGTTTTTCCGTTGTTTGTTATCTTGACGAAATACAAGCCGTTTTGAAAATTTGCTAAAGAAACCTCATTCTTCCCTGAAATGATAGGCGTAGTGTACACTATTTGGCCGAGCGAATTGCTGATTTCCATTTTGGCCGTAGCCGTTACCTCTTCTTCAATAGTGATAGCAATCCTATCTTTTACCGGATTCGGGAACACTGTAAAAACGACCCTTGCATTTTCAGGAGTGCTTAACAAAGCATTAATGTGCTGGATCGCAGCCTGCATATTGGGCAATGGGCCGATATTTCCACCCGTACCTTGAGGAATCCCGGTCAGTTTCAGTAAATCCCTCATCTGGATACTGGTCAGGTAATTCCCGGACAAACCGTGATAATACGACTGGAGCACCACAGCACAGGAAGCCACAATAGGTGTAGCCGAACTTGTGCCTGAGAAATTGGTGTATTGCTGGTTGAAATCTCCTCCGAAAATACTATAATCGCCATAACCGGTAGCCCTTACATTGGTTCCCCAACCCTGGACATCCACCCTGCTGCCATAAGTACTATACGATAATTTCTGATGGCTTAAAGAAGCCGAACCCGCTCCTACAATGATAGCGCCTGAATCGCCCCTGTTCCTGTAAGCAGTATAGTAAGCTCCGTCAAGGTTCTCATTTCCGTTCCCGGCAGCAGCCACTATTATGATACCGGCATCCGTAGCCGCTTTTGTCAGGTCCCAAACGGCAGCATTAAATTCGGCTGGAACATAATTGCTGTTTTGCCCTCCGGTTTGCATTTCATAAATGATTACATCTCCGGCAATGGAATGCGCAACTGCCTGAGCCACCGCATTTACCCTATTGTAACCTATTTCCTGCCATTCCGGGAATTGTACCATTTCCTGGGCACCATAAGCCATCCCGGAAATCCCGTACGTTCCTTTATCTGCATAAACAATTCCCAATACAGCTGTGCCATGCTCAGTATAATCAACTGATGCAGATGACGAAACAGTCATTCCTGCTGCAATAGACGCATTGACATCGGCTAAATCTTCATGGTTTTTATTGAATCCGTATTCCACATCCCGAATCCTGATCCCGCTTCCCGTTAAACCCAATCCCCAGGCATAGGACATATTTACGCCCGGGTTAGCCTGTAAATAGGTCTGGTTCGGTTCATAGTTGGTAGTCGTTGGCGTAATATCTGCCGGCGGCGGCACAGGCATTGTGGACATCAGGCTGCAATACCTTACCTGCGGCAATTTTTCGAGTTTTGCCGATAAAACCTGGAGCCTTTCATTGGTTGGATTGTCGATTGTTACTTTCAGTATATTCCTCAACTTCCTAACCGATTGACTGTTTTTTGAAATACGGACTGCTTCACTTTCCATAAAATTAAGCTGTTCGTCTGAAATGGCAATTCCTTTTTCGCACTGCAGATGGAATTCCTGTTCTATAACTTTCATTTCGGGAATAGAACCCAAAAGCGTTTCCTTATAATTTGGACCGTCAAAATGAACTTCTTCTGAAAAAGCAACATACAATTCATGGCCGGTATCCGCCAAAGACGGCTGGGAACCTTCAATTTTATTCTGAGCCTGGCCCATTATCGAAAAAAAGAACAACAAAATGCAGGAAAGTAGTTTTTTATCCATATCAATTATTTTTAACTTCCCAAATATAAGGATATTAGGATTTGAAATCCCAGTAGGGTAAAAATTATATTTCACGGATTTTGTGGCTCCCGTTTTTCAAATTAATAGTATTTTTGCTGCATGGAAGAAAACTTAACCCGTATCAATAAATTCCTTTCCGAAACAGGATTTTGCTCCCGCCGTGAAGCCGACAAATTACTGGAAGAAGGACGTATTACCATCAATGGCGTCGTTCCTGAAATGGGGACCAAAGTTTCCCCTGACGATGAAGTGCGTGTGGATGGGAAACTGGTTCGTGAGAAAACCGAAAAACCTGTTTACCTGGCTTTTTATAAACCCGTTGGCATTGAATGCACTACCAATCTTGAGGTTCGGAACAATATCGTGGACTACATTAATTACCCAAAACGAATCTTTCCCATAGGAAGGCTGGACAAAGCCAGTGAAGGCCTGATTTTCATGACCAATGACGGAGACATCGTAAATAAGATCCTGCGCGCCCGCAACAATCACGAGAAAGAATATATCGTAACGGTAAACAAACCTATAACAGATCGTTTTATACAAAGAATGGGCAGTGGTATTCCTATTTTGGATACGGTAACCAAAAAATGTAAGGTAGAGCAAATCAGCAAGTACGTTTTCCGGATCATACTGACGCAAGGGCTCAACCGTCAAATCCGCCGGATGTGCGAATATTTGGGTTATGAAGTGACAGCATTGAAACGCATCCGGATCATTAACATTTCGCTGGACGTTCCGGTAGGCCGTTACCGGGAACTGACCGATGCTGAAATTACCGAATTGAATACGTTGATAGAACCTTCAAGCAAAACCGAAGAAGCAAGTTTCCCGAAAGCGAACCCGCAGGCAGCGCCCCGGAAAGATTACAGGAAAGCGGCACCTCAAAGACCGGACCGCAGCAACAGGAATTTCAGAAAAGAATAAAACCAATCTATGATACGCTGTACCAGGACTGATTCGGAAGATAACGATTTCCAAAAACTTGTGGAACAGCTCGATGCGGAATTACGGCTATTGGACGGGGAAGAACACGCATTTTTAGGTCAGCTGAACAAAACCGGTGCACTAAAACATTGCATTGTTGCTTATGAGAACCAGGTTCCTGTAGGATGCGGTGCCCTTCGTGAATATTCCGCTGGTGTGATGGAAGTAAAACGGATGTATGTCCCTGAGGACCATCGCGGTAAAAGAATCGCTTCGGCTATACTGACTGCCCTGGAGGTTTGGGCCAAAGAACTGGATTATACGAAATGCGTCCTGGAAACAGGAAACAAGCAACTGGCCGCCATGGCTTTATATCATAAAAGCGGGTACCATATCATTGCTAATTTCGGGAAATACCAAGGCCTTGCAACCAGTGTTTGCTTTGAGAAAACACTTGCCGTTTAGATTCTTTTTCATTTCCGGCTTTTTGAATGTATGTTTTTTTGTGCTATATTTACATATCATCCAAGGAGTTACCAACCAAGACCATGATTGAAATAGAAACTTTTAGAAAACTGGCTCTTTCCTTTCCTGAAACTTCAGAGGAACCCCATTTTGAAAAAACTTCTTTCCGGGTAGGAAAAAAAATATTTGCCACGTATGACCTGAAGACCAGCCTCGCCTGCCTGAAACTGTCTGAAGCGGACCAGGACATCTTTTCTGTTTCCGATAAGAGTATCATTTATGCTGTTCCCAACAAATGGGGGAAACAGGGTTGGACAAATGTAGATTTAAACAAAGTACATCCTGATTTATGCACAGATGCTTTAAAAACAGCCTATTGCGAAGTTGCTCCTAAAAAACTATCAAGCCAAATCCGATCTGATTTTGACCAAGAATCCTAATCCGAAAATCTTACTATTGAAAAAACAAGTAGCCATAGCTGCCTTGTTGCTTGTATGGAATACACATTCCGCCCTTTCCCAGGAATGGAAAAACCTCAAATGCTATCAAAAAGAAACCGGGAATCTAACCCTTCAGCAAGGATGTTGGCTGAAAAAAGACCGGAAGAAGCAAAACGATGCCTGGAAGCAGGCGAATGCTTTCAATATTTCTGTAGAAAACGGCAACCTGAAATACAAAACCATCAGTCAGATCCGGGATTTCTATGCCTGGTTCGATGCCGAAAGAAAAAGACAAGGGCATGAAATACAATGGATCAGTGTTGCCGGAATAGTCACCAGGCAACTTTCAAAATTAGATGCCGGCATTATTCGATTCCTAATTGTCAGAAACAAAGAAGTAGTGGCATTTGGCAATGAAGGCTCCCAAAAAGTGTTTGAATTTGCCTATCCGAGATTAAGAGAAGTATATTTTTCCAAAAACCTTATTACAGGAACCGATGCGGACCAATGGGACCTGGCTTACGGAACGGCAGAACAATGCGACATCCTTGAACCGCTATACCGGAAACTATCGCCCCGCGCCTTACGCAAGCTCGACAGGATGGCAAAAGGCAAAGGCCTATTCACCTTTGGCGTACCCAAAAAAATGAGGTATGTAGGAAGCATAGAGGATTGCCACGACAGGGTTCAACATGGCATGGACAAAATATTGCCGTTAAGCCCTTCATTCGAATAAATCATCACTATAACAAAATTAACCAATCTATATTTTTATGGACAGAACTCTCAAAGTGTATACGAAAACCGACCATCTTTTTGCCGAATTTGTATTCCGTTACGACCACGAACGTCAGGCGAATGCCCATTATACCCAATACCGAAGGCTGTATAATGATGATGAAGAAGATGAAGGTAAATCAGTATATCCAGGCTTTGATATGGATATTCATTTGCAATACCGGGAATTTGATTCGATTGACCAGATCAAGGCCCATGATATAGAAGTAGTCAAAAATAATTTGGGAAGAGATATGACTGACCCAAGAGGCTATACCTATGTATATGATACAGCACCTGTCCTGCTCCGCTATGTAGTGGCCAATCATATTGGATGCATTGGAATGGTCAATGTGCTGTTCAGTTTTATTGACAATACCAAAGAAGTAAAATTCCTTTCGGCTACAAACCCGCGATTCGATTTCGACCTCACTTCCAACAGCTTGGAAACAAACGTATCCTGTATTCTTAAGATACCTGTTTATACAGACCGTGACATCAGCCAGATAAGCACTTATGACTTAAAAAGGCTGCCGGAATGGTATTAAGTTTCTTTTTCATAACAAATAGCAAGAGCCTTATATAAGGCTCTTTTTTTTATCCTTATCAAAAATAATTTGCATATAATAAGTGTACATATTATATTTGTACTTATAATTATAAAAAAACAAAATTATGTGGACAAGATCTTACTCAATGGTGACGAAAGAGGTGACGAAAGAACAGCTTTGGCAGCTTTTTGCCGATGTTAATAACTGGCATACCTGGGACGAAGGAATTGAATACGCCAAACTGGATGGTGCTTTTACAGCCGGGAATTATTTTACGCTTCGCCCGAAAGACGGTCCCAATGTCAAAATAAAAATACTCAAGGCAATCGAAAACAAAAACTTTACAGATCTTACCGTATTCCCTTTAGCCAAAATGTACGGGGAACATCTTTTGGAAGAAACAGAAAACGGGCTTACCATAACAAGTACTATTACCGTTAAAGGCATCCTGGCTTTTCTTTGGGTAAAATTGGTGGCACAAAAAATCACAGACGGTTTCGCTACTGACATGGAAGCTCAAATTAAAGCGGCGTCGAAATTATGAGTGCTGCACGATATTGGGTAGCTGCCATTTCAAAAACACATACCCAACGTGGCGTGGAAGGTGGTTTTATCCAAGTTTGCCATGGGAAGCCGGGACCGCTTAAACGGATGAAAAAAGGAGATTTCCTATTGGTGTATTCTTCAAAAATCACAATGGAGGGCTCCGAAAAATGCCAGGCGTTTACTGCTGTGGGAAAAATAAAGGATGACGAAATATATCCTTTTCAAATGACTGAAGGCTTCCGTCCGTTCAGGAGGAACGTAACGTTTCTGGATAGCACCGAAACATCCATCCTGCCACTTATCGAAAACCTGGAATTCATTACCGATAAAAAATCATGGGGTTATCCGTTCCGGTTCGGTTTCTTTGAAATCAGCCAAAATGATTTTATCTTTATCGCTTCAAAAATGAGTAAGGATGAGTACATCACCAGACAATACATTTAGTGTAGCAAAAGCAGAAGACAGTTCGGGATTCCTGTTATGGCAAGTAACAAGCCTCTGGCAAAGGCAGCTCAAGAAAGCATTGGAGCCTTATGGGATAACCCATTCCCAATTCGTGCTTATGGCCAGTATCCATTGGCTTACATTACATAAAAAAGAAGTCACGCAGATCGTTTTGTCTTCGCATACCAAGATCGATCCCATGACTACTTCAACCGTATTGCGGACATTACAGCAAAAAGGGCTCGTTTTACGGCAGGAACATCTTACCGATACACGGGCGAAAACCGTCGGGCTTACCGATAACGGAAAGGAAATCGTTAAAAAAGCGGTGGTTACCGTTGAAAATTTTGACAAACAATTTTTTTCGGCCCTTGGCGCATCGACCGGAGAATTTAATAGGCAATTAATAGAATTGCTTTCGGCAGAAAACAAGTAAAAAGCTAACTATTATTTACAATGGAAGATTTAAAGAAACAAATCGCGTTTATAACCGAAATCGACAAACTGAAATACATCCTTAGGAAAACAAAACTCATCAACAGCGACAGACAAGAAAACGATGCGGAACACAGCTGGCACCTGGCCATGATGACCATTGTTTTGGCAGGGCACTCCAACGAACCGATTGATGTTTTGAAAGTGTTGAAGATGGTTCTCATCCATGACATTGTAGAAATCGATTCCGGGGACATATTCCTATACGATACTTCCAAAAACCACACCAATACTGAAGAAGAAACCAAAGCAGCCCAAAGGATTTTCGGGATTTTGCCAACCGAGCAAGCCCAGGAATTGATAGCCGTCTGGGAAGAATTCGAACTGGGCCAGAGTGCCGAGGCTAAGTTTGCCAAAACGATGGACAGGCTCGAGCCGCTTCTTCAGAATGCTTCCAATAACGGTGGCACCTGGAAGGAATTCGACGTACCTTACCAAACGGTCCACGACAAGAAAAAGGTCATGGCTTTGGGCTCATCCGAAATCTGGAAATACGCAGAAGGTATTTTGAATGACAGTGTGGAAAAAGGAATCCTGAAAAAATAAGGCTATACTTTTTTCTCCAGGACAATCCCGGCTTTATTCAACTCTATTTTACAATTTTCAAGGACTTCCGCACACATTTTGGAATAGTCTTCATTTGTAGCCCAGGGTTTGATGCTTAACCGTACTCCTGTTTCCGTCAAGGCCGTAACATCTACCGCCGGAGCAGGTTCCTGGAGTACTTTTTCATTGGTATTCAATATGGATAAAATAATCTCTTTTGCCTTTTTCAGGTCATCATCATAGGAAATCAAAACCGGTAAATCTGCACGGCGTGTACCTTCCAAAGAATGATTGATGATATTCCCATTAGACAATGCCCCGTTGGGAATGAAGATTACCTGGTTGTTCGAAGCGGTCAGTTTGGTCACAAAAATCTGGATTTCGGCTACAGTTCCCGAGACACCCTGTACTTCAATAGAATCTCCAACTTCAAAAGGCTTGAACAAAATAATCAGGATACCGCCGGCAAAATTAGATAGCGATCCCTGAAGGGACAATCCGATGGCTAAACCCGCCGCTCCGATAATCGCCACGAAAGAAGCCGTTTCGATTCCTAATTTTGATATAAAAGTGACAAAAAGCAGGACTCGCAAAAGCCACGTCCCGATATTGATCAGGAATTTGGATAGCGTAAGGTCCAGCTCTCTTTTTCGTACTTCCCTGTTGGCCAGCCTCCTGAAAAGGTTAATAGCATAATGACCGGCAAAAAGAATAAAAAGGGCCGTCAGCAGTTTTGGGGAATATTCGATAAACGCATCTACATTATCTGAAATGTATTTTATGGTTGCAACTGGTGTCATGGGGCTTTAAAATTGTATTTTTTGTATAGTTAACGCGAAAAACTAGGATAAATTTTTCTCCATCACATAATCTTCCATCAGGTAGCCATGGCCGATCTCGATATTTACTTCATCTACAACGGTAAAACCTTTGTGCTTATAAAATTCCAGGGCATTGTTGAACCGGTTTACATTCAGGATCAAATGTGTATTTCCAGCCTTTCTGGCGGCATTTTCTACGGTTTCCAGCAATAATTTGCCCACACCTTTGCCTTGTGTTTCAGGTAAAACGTAAATTTTATGGAGCTTTGTTTTTTGGCTGTTATCGATATTGAGTTCGTATGCACAAAAGCCCAGGTATTTTCCTTGGTCTTCGATTAACATAAAAACCTGGTTTTTCTCTAGCATCTGTTCTTCAAGCGAAGCGGTACTGTAAAATTTATCCAGCATGAAATCCAACTGTATTTTCGAGAGGATTTTTCCGTAGGTATCAGGCCATATTTCATAAGCCAGCCTTTGAACAATACTTAATTGTTCTTTTGTAGCAACTGTAATTGTCATATTTTAACTATTCAAACGTCTTTGTTCTCTGGCCAATAAGGTATTTTTAAGCAGCATGGCAATGGTCATGGGCCCAACTCCGCCGGGAACAGGGGTAATAAAGGAGGTTTTTTTGGATACATTCTCAAAATCAACATCTCCGGTAATAACATAGCCTTTTTCCAAGGATTTGTCTTCCACACGGGTGATGCCCACATCGATGACAACTGCTCCGTCCTTGACCATTTCGGCTTTCAGGTAATTAGGCACTCCCAATGCCGTGATGATAATATCGGCCTGAGTCGTAATCTGGGCAATATTCTTGGTATAACTATGCGTTAGGGTCACTGTTGAATTTCCCGGGAAACCTTTTCTTCCCATTAAGATACTCATCGGGCGGCCTACAATGTGGCTCCTTCCGATTACCACGGTATGCTTTCCTTTGGTCTCCACACCATAACGCTCCAACAGCTCCAGTATCCCAAAAGGAGTCGCCGGGATGAAGGTAGTCATATCCAAAGCCATTTTCCCGAAATTCTCCGGATGGAAACCATCTACATCCTTGCTTGGGTCAATAGCCATAAGGACTTTTTGTGTATCAATCTGGTCCGGCAACGGTAACTGGACTATAAATCCGTCGATATCGTCATTTTCGTTAAGTGCTTTGATTTTTTTAAGCAATTCGGTTTCGGAAGTGGTGCTTGGCATTTTTACCAGCGTCGATTCGAACCCAACCAATTCGCAGGCTTTTACTTTGCTTCCTACATAGGTAAGGCTGGCGCCGTCGTTACCTACAATGATCGCGGCAAGGTGCGGTACTTTCTCGCCATTGGCCTTCATTTTGTTTACCTCGGCAGTGATTTCCGTTTTAATGTCTTGTGATGTTTTTTTTCCGTCTAGTAGTTGCATTCCTTAAATATTTGTTGTGTAGTTGTTATGTTGTAATGCCTTAAAGGCAAAAGTCTTAAAGACATTACGACTTTAAGACTTTCGGTTTTTTTGACTAATCTTATCTCATTCCGGGCATGCCGCCTTTCATTCCTCCCATCATTTTCATCAGGTTCTTGCCTCCTGGCCCTTGCATCATTTTCATCATTTTGCTCATTTGGTCAAACTGCTTCATCAGCTGGTTCACTTCTTCGAGTTTTCGTCCGGAACCTTTGGCAATCCTGTTTTTACGTTTGATATCGATAATGGACGGTTTGCTTCTTTCCTGTGGTGTCATCGAATGGATGATGGCTTCAATATGCTTGAACGCATCGTCCTCGATTTCAACATCTTTCAGGGCTTTCCCGGCACCCGGGATCATTCCTACAAGGTCTTTCATGTTACCCATTTTCTTCACTTGCTGGATCTGGCTTAAGAAATCATCAAACCCGAATTCGTTCTTGGCGATTTTCTTTTGGATCTTTCTCGCTTCTTCCTCATCGTACTGCTCCTGCGCTCTTTCCACAAGGGAAACCACGTCTCCCATGCCCAGGATACGCTCTGCCATACGCGAAGGGTAGAAAATATCGATGGCATCCATTTTTTCTCCCGTACCGATAAACTTGATAGGCTTGTCTACTACCGATTTGATAGAAATTGCAGCTCCACCACGGGTATCACCATCCAATTTGGTCAGGATCACTCCGTCAAAATTCAAACGGTCGTTAAAGGCTTTGGCCGTATTTACCGCGTCCTGCCCTGTCATAGAATCGACTACGAACAACGTTTCCTGCGGCTGGATTGCTTTATGCACATTGGCAATTTCGGTCATCATTTCCTCATCGACAGCCAAACGACCGGCCGTATCGACGATGACAACATTATATCCTTTGGCCTTGGCGTGTTTGATTGCGTTTTGGGCAATTTCCACCGGGTTCTTGTTTTCCGGCTCCGAATATACTTCTACACCAATCTGCTCTCCGACCACATGCAACTGGTTGATCGCTGCAGGACGATAGATATCGCACGCTACCAATAATGGTTTTTTGTTCTTTTTTGTCTGAAGGAAATTAGCCAGTTTCCCGGAAAAAGTCGTTTTACCGGAACCTTGAAGACCTGACATCAGGATCACCGACGGATTCCCGGAAAGGTTTACCCCGGCTGCATCGCCCCCCATTAATTCAGTCAGTTCGTCCTTAACGATCTTTACCAGCAATTGACCCGGCTGTAAGGTTGTCAATACATCCTGCCCGATTGCTTTTTCTTTTACACGGGTGGTGAAATCCTTGGCAATCTTGAAGTTGACATCGGCATCAAGCAAGGCACGACGTACTTCTTTAAGGGTATCCGCAACGTTTACTTCGGTTATTTTACCGTGGCCTTTTAATATATGGAAAGCTTTATCAAGCTTATCGCTTAGATTATTGAACATAATTTTATTTTTCTAAATGTGATGCAAAGATAATATAAAGTCGCAAAGCCGCAAAGTTAGTGAGGTGCAAAGTTTTAGTATTTTATGCGAAGGCTGGTTCTATTATTGCAAACATGCTTCATTTTTGATAACAGCAAAAAAACCTGAAGCAAAAAATCACTCCAGGCTTTCCTTAAAAAACAAAAAATTACTCTTATTATTGAAAAGTTAAAAATTCCATTTTATAAATTTAATAAGATTAATACTACAATTATACTTTACAAATAAGACATAAAAAAGTAGTTAGGGCAACTTTTAACAAAAAGAACGGATTTCCCATAACGAAAAAAACTGCCGGGAAACAAACCCCGGCAGCTTTCATATAATCAAATAGTTAGAGAGATATTTATGACGCCAGTTTCAGCGCCTGCTTATCGTATAAAAGCTGTTTCCATATTTTATACGTAAATCCTATGAGTGCTATATTGGCTGCAAAAAGCGCGAATGTTAGCCCCAGTTCTCCCAATTCTTCCGACTCCAGGAACAAATGGAACAAAAATATATTGATGGTTAGCGGTAAAGCTATGATAGCGCCTATCCTTGCCAAAACCTGGCTGAAAAGCAACAAGCCTGCCAATAGTTCGGCAAAACCTAAGAACTGCCAGAAATAATTGGTTTGCTTCATGCCGAAGATGTAGTTTTTGATCATCAGGACTTCAGTGCTCGGGGCTACTTCTTCTCCTTTTTGGACTTGTTCTATAATCGAGTTGGGCGCAGGGATCGGTTTTGTAAATTTCCCTATTCCGCCGTAAATCATAAATCCGCCAACGAACAGGTTCAGGACGATGATCAGGATTTTAATTGTTTTCATACCCGGATTATTTTAAGATTGCGTATTCTACTGTTGGGTTTCCTCTTACACCTGCTTCGTTTGTCATGGCCAGGAACCTTAATTTGTAATAGTTTCCGGCTGCATCTTTCAAAACATAAAAACGATCATCCCTGATACTTGGCAAAGTTGTTGGGCCACCGCCGTTTCTCCAATTGGAACCGATTTTTCTTTGGTCTGTAGCCGAAGCATCGAAATTTGCCTCTACAATACTTGCTTTAACGAAGTTAGCATAGGTGCTTACGGTATTCAAAACCTGGTACACTTTGGTCCCGCCTTTCATATTGGAAACGATAAAATCAGAATAGCCATACGTTACTTCAGAAGGCATGCTAACGTAATTTGTAAACGTAGTAAAACAAATATCCCAGTTTGCTTTTTTAGGCTCAACAGCCACTGTCGCACCGGAAGCCATGCTGAAGAATGTAAAGTTGTACTCCGCGTCTTTGGAGATTGTTTTCTCCTGGTAAGTCGTTGAAGCCAAATCTGCGTACTGGATTTTGTAACCGTTCCCGTTGCGTAAGATCCTTACTTTTTTCCATCCTCTGTCTGCTCCATCAATACTTACAGAACCTGCACTTGGTGTTGTTGTAGACACTGCAAACCCAAGGTTTACCAAGTATACTTTATTATCGGCATCTGTAGCAGAAATCTCAGCAATAGCCGTTCCGATACCTGCACCTCCTCCAGCTAAAACACCTGTAGGGTTATCACAATACCCATTGCTTGACGCTTTTTCACCTGCGCCAACAGCCACATCAGTATCAGCTGTTTGTGCCAAAGTAATATCAGAAGTTGCCAGTTTTTTAACTGCCATTTTTAGCGATCCGTTGATGACAACCCTGAATTCTGAGCCTGAAGAGAACCCGAAATCCCAAGAGCCTCTGTTGATGAATGTGGAAGATTGACCGCTGAAGTCTACATATACTTGGTTAGGCTGGTTTGGGCCACCTACAGACGGTTTTACAGTAGCCCCGTTTGAAATTGTTTCTTCAGTACCGGAAGTATTGTCATCACTTGAACACGATGCTAGTGTCAGCAAGGCAATAGTTAAGGATAAAAATGTTTTTTTCATGATATTTATTATTTAGAAATTAAGGTTATACGTTAGTTTAAGGAAATAGGACCGGCCGTACGCCAGCATGATTTGTGAAGAGGTGGCATGCCCTGCCCCTTCATTGGTCCTGGTTTGGTTGATGCTGGTTACGTTCAGCAAGTTCCTGGCACCCAAGGTAGTTTCGAGTTTGCCTTTGAAGAAATTTTTACGGACAGAAGCATCCAGCCAGTTGCTTGCTTCTATATCCGAAATGACATAGGCTCCGTCACCTTGCACAAATTGCTGTGACTTTCCATTGTACTTGTAATAAGCAGATACAACAGCGTCCCATTTCGAAATGGCATAAGAAACACTGCTGTTGATAGTAAAAGAATACAGGTATTTTTCGCTTGACGTAAATTCCTGGTTGTTTATTTTCTGTGAAATACCAATCAAGGCCGCACCTAAATTGAAAGACCAGTTTTCTTTTTTGAATTGGTTGGTTGAGGAAAAATTCCACACGTTGTACTTGTTGATATTGATGTATTGGTATTTACTTGGGTTAACTGCAATCAGGGCACTTTGTATTTTGTCATCTACATTTAAAAAACTTCCTGAAAAAGTATTTGAAATTTGCAACCCCGAACTCAGGGCGGTTGCTTTTTTAAGGCTTATTTCATAGGAGGTGCTGGTTTCCGGGACAAGGTTTGGATTCCCTACAAAATAATGGCTGTCAAAAACCATCTTATAATACAGTTCTTCAAAGGTTGGCGTCCTGAATGAATTGCCATATGATCCGCGAAGTTCCAATCCTTTATCGAATAAATACCGCAAACCAAGTGACGATGCATATTGTTCCTTGAATTTGGATTGAACGGAAAAACGCAATCCGGGACGGATGGAAAGCCTTTCAGTGGCCTTGATTTCAGAAGAAGCAAAAAAATCATAGTTTTCCAACGTTTCAGCCACAGCCGTCCAGGTATTGTTCGCTTCCTGAACTACGGAAAACCCTCTGTTGTGCACAGTTTCATATCCTAATTGTAAATCAACCGATTTGTCTGAAAAGAAATTACTTAGCGTTCCTGTGGAATACAGCACTTCCATCGACTGGTCTTTTGCGGTAACATTCATGGTTTCCTTCCTGCTGCTTAGGTTATACCTGAAATCCTCAACATTGCGTTCCTGCTTCTGGTGGGAAAGGGAAGCGGTATAATTTATTTTCGAAAAAAGCTTGCCGGCAACATTCAAGTTGTGGAAAAAACGGTTCACCAGGTACCGTTTGTCATCCGCGTACCGATACCCTCCGAACTGATCACTGAAACCTGATTGCACGGTACTGTTGTAGAAATCTGTCGTTTCATCCAGGTATTCGAATTTATAGAAGGCCCGGAATTGTTTTTTCTGGTAACTGATTAATGCCGAAGCGTTTATTTGTTCCTTCGGAAGCCATCTGTAGCCTCTTGCCTGGTCATTCTCCTTATGGTATTTCCCTTTTTTATCATCTAAAAACCCTTGAAAATCATTCCGGTTGCCACCAATGCTGACAAACCAGTTATCCGCAAGGGAATGCGACACTTTAAGAGATTGTATGTGCCGGCCCCGGTCGAAAAAGGAGAATTCGTTTTTAACGGTTTCCTCTTGGGAAGTTGCGCTGATGCTCCATTTCTGTACCGATGATTTTTTAGTGATGATATTCAGGATGCCGCTCACCGCATTGGCTCCATGGGTAACGCCCATAGAACCTTCAACGATTTCGATCTGTTCTATGTCGTTCAAATTGATTTGGGACAGGTCCGTATTGTTCCCCAAACCGGCTTCGTTGACCAAAGGCACATTGTCTACCAAAATTTTAAAATATTGGGAATCAAGCCCGAATAAAGATACTGTAGAGCGCCCATCGGCACCGCTTGGCCTTACCGTAGTATTCAAATACTGGTTCAACACATCAGACAAATTATTAGCCGCTAAATTTTGAATATCCTTACTGGTAATCAGCCGGACGTTAAAAACCGATTTTTTTACAGATTGCGGTTCAAACTGGCCTGTCACCACCACTTCATTCAACGCATTCGATTTAACGGAATCCAATTGTTTCTGTTGTGCCAGGCATAAGGAAAAAGGACATATAAGTACTATGGAAAGTATTTTTTGCTTCATTATTTAGATTGGGTCTTAATAATTTTTTTGCAAATATATACGTTATTTTTAATTGTTCTAAATAAATATAATATATTTGCCAAAGAAAAATCAAATCTAATTTTATACTAATGAAAAGAATCATTTTACTTATTTTGGTAACAGGCTTTGCAACAATTGGTTATAGCCAGGACAAGAAATCACAGGACATAAAAGCCATTAAATCAATGTGCGGCTGTTATGAGGTTAAGTTCAATTTTGCAGAAACTTTTAAGTATTCAAAAGACACCCTAAACTACAAACCGTCCAAAACAAAACACGATTACGGATTGGAATGGGTCGAATTGGTAGAAGACCAGCCCAACAAAATCGTAATGCAGCATTTATTGATCGTAAACGACCAAACCATCATCAAACACTGGAGGCAGGATTGGATGTTCGAGAATACCAATTTTTATGATTTTTACAAAGACACCAGCTGGAAATTCAAAAAGTTGCCTTCCAATGCAGTAAAAGGCCAATGGACTCAAAAAGTATATCAAGTTGATGACAGCCCGAGATACGAAGGGACAGCAACATGGTCGCATTATGACGGAAGGCATGTATGGGAAAACACTACCGACGCACCGCTTCCAAGAAGAGAACATACGGTTAGGAATGATTATAATGTACTAAAAAGGACTAACGTACATGAGATAACCGCTTTCGGATGGATCCACGATCAGGATAATGACAAAATCGTTAGGGCAGACAACACCCCGGATGTTTTGCTTGCTCAGGAAAAAGGGCACGATGTGTATACAAAAGTAGACGATTCGAAGTGTAAAGCAGCTCAAAACTGGTGGAAAGAAAACAATCAGCTTTGGAAAAAAGTGAGAGACAAATGGGAAACTGTTTTTGCTCAGAATAAAAACCTGAATTTGGAAAAAACCGTTAACAAACAACCGCTTTTTATGACTCTTTTTGATCTGAAACCGGATACTTCAAAAGAAGAAATCAACACGATAATAGATAGTTACATTATAAAATAAACGCAATATGTGTCAGAGAATCAAATACTTAAACCAGACTCAAAACGGGCTTTTGATACGTTGTTCCCATTCTGAAAATTACCAACTCTCCTTTAAGAATTTGAATTTCAACCTGACACCTGACGAACTGGATAGCTTTATCCATTTCCTTTTAAAGATTGATGTTTCGTATTGGGAAAAGGAATATGAAAATTCGGTTTTCGAGAAAAAAATCCCGATCCCAACCTTACAGACTAATTTTATCATCCTTATTGATAGGTATGAATTGAGCGAACTGATCTGTTTGCTGGACATCACTAAAAAGAAAGAATACCTGACGTACAAAGACATCAGGTATCCGCTAAACTTTAATTAAAACTTTGTTTGTTTGTTTAAAAATCCGCCGAGTTCCCATCAAACGAGGCGGATTTTTTTATGCTTTTACATTCTTTCAGGAACACTGATCCCTAATAAACTGAAGGCTGATTTTATGGTATCGCTCACTTTTTTGGACAATTGCACACGGAAGATTTTTTTGACCAGGTTTTCCTCCCCGAGTATGGAAACCGTTTGGTAAAACGAATTGTATTCCTTAACCAAATCATAGGTGTAATTGGCAATCAAAGCCGGGCTGTGGTTCGCAGCAGCGTGCTGGATCACCTCAGGGTACATCTCGATTTGTTTGATTAGTTCTTTTTCTTTTTCATGCAATGTTTCGGTGATATCTACATTCAGGTCAAAGTCGGCTTTACGAAGGATCGATTGGATGCGGGCGTAAGTATATTGGATGAAAGGACCTGTATTTCCGGCAAAATCAACCGATTCTTCAGGATTGAACATCATCTGTTTTTTAGGATCGACCTTAAGCATATAATATTTTAGTGCGCCAAGCCCAATGGTTTTGAAAAGGGATGCTTTTTCTTCTTCGCCATAACCTTCCAGCTTTCCTAATTCTTCTGAAATCTGTCGTGCCGTTTGGGTCATTTCTTCCATAAGATCGTCTGCGTCCACTACGGTTCCTTCACGCGATTTCATTTTACCGGAAGGTAATTCAACCATTCCGTACGATAAATGGAACAAGTTCTGTGCCCAGTCGAAGCCTAGTTTCTTGATGATCAGGAACAACACTTTAAAATGGTAATCCTGCTCGTTCCCAACGGTATACACCATTCCTCCTACGTCCGGGAAATCCTTGGAACGCTGGATGGCAGTCCCGATATCCTGGGTCATGTAAACAGCCGTCCCGTCCGAACGAAGGACAATTTTCCTGTCCAGTCCTTCCGCCGTCAGGTCAATCCATACGGAACCGTCCGGGTCTTTTTCGAAGATCCCTTTTTCCAGGCCAAACTGGACCACTTCCTTCCCTAACAAATAGGTATTGCTCTCATAATAATACGAGTCGAAATCAACGCCTAAATTCTTGTAAGTGATGGCAAACCCGTCGTAAACCCATTGGTTCATTTTTTTCCAAAGTGCCACTACTTCTTCGTCGCCTGCTTCCCATTTTCGAAGCATTTGCTGGGCTTCCAGGATAATTGGCGCCTGTTTTTTAGCTTCTTCTTCTGTTTTGCCCTGCGCAATCAGTACATTGATTTCGGATTTATAGACTTTATCGAATTCCACATAATATTTCCCAACCAGCTTGTCGCCTTTCAGCCCTGAAGAAACCGGCGTTTCGTTGTACCCGAATTTCAGCCAGGCCAGCATCGATTTACAGATGTGGATCCCACGGTCGTTGATAATCTGTGTTTTATATACTTTTTTTCCTGAAGCCTTAAGTATTTCTGCTACGGAATACCCCAAAAGGTTGTTTCGGACATGGCCCAAATGCAACGGTTTATTGGTATTTGGGGATGAATATTCGACTAAAACCGCCTTTCCTCCTTCTTTTGGAGTAACAAACCCGAATTGTTCGTCGTTTTTGATCTGGTTGAAAAAATCCAGGTAATACGCATCTGAAATCACAATGTTCAAAAACCCGGCCACTACATTGAAACGTTCCACTTCTGCAACATTTTCGGTTAGGTAATCCCCGATTTTTGTCCCGATTTCCACAGGATTCCCTTTTATAAGTTTCAACAACGGAAAAATAACCATAGTGATATCACCTTCAAACTCCCTGCGAGTTACCTGAAATTCTACTTTTTCGAGGGAAACATCAAATAAAGCCTGAACAGCTTTCTGGATTTGGGGTGTAAGAATCTGCGATAGTGTCATGATAATTTATTTTGCAGGCAAAGATAAACTTATTCGCCGAATAAGGCAATCTGCTCTTGGGCAATCTCAAAATTAAAACTCTAATATTAACAATTAAATATTTACATTTCTCATAATATTTAAAATAACTTTTTAAACCACAGTTCTTTACTTAATTTATTTCGTAAATTTAGTATACATTTGCCCGCTCGAAATTTAGCATAAATCCATGAAAAGAATTCTATTTTTTTTTATACTGGCCACCAGCCTGCCGATGCTCTCCCAATCGATTACGATCAATAGTACCGCGTACAGCGAGGATGAATTGGTAAAAGATGTTTTGGTAAACAGCCCTTGCGTAAATGCACGTGATGTAAGCTTCAGGACAGGGACCAATTTCGGATCTTCAAATGGGATTGGCTATTTTGAAAACACAAATCCTAATTTTCCATTGCAAAATGGCGTAATCCTGACGACAGGGAATATTTTCAATTCTCAGGGACCAAACACTTCCGAGTTAAGCGACGGCAGTATGGCCTGGGATGGCGATGCGGATTTGGAAGCGGCACTTTTGGCATCGGGCATTACGCTTAATTCCAAAAACGCCACGGTCCTGGAATTTAATTTTACGGCACTTTCGCCCAATTTTAATTTCCAATTTCTTTTTGCTTCTGAAGAATACGGGGCGTACCAATGTTTGTTTGAAGACGCTTTTGCTTTCTTACTGACCGATTCCACAAACGGAACAACACAGAATATTGCCGTTGTGCCTAGTACATCCACGCCAATTTCGGTTCGGACCATCAGGAACATAACGTATAATTCCGGGTGTCCTTCTGCCAATCCGCAATACTTCGGAAGATACAACGGAGGTGCGGCTGCAACTACTTCAGCTACGAATTTTAACGGGCAGACGGTTTTAATGAATGCTTCTTCCACGCTGGTACCTAACAGAACGTACCATATCAAACTGGTAATTGCAGACAGGGGAGATAATGAATTTGACTCTGCCGTTTTTTTGGGCGGGGGCAGTTTTGACTTTGGAGAAGATATTTTAGGGCCCGACTTGACCATTGCCAACAACACAGCGCTATGCGACGGAGACACTTACACCATAACTTCCGGATTAGATCCTAACCTGTTTGATTTTGTATGGAAAGATGAATTTGGCAATCCTCTGCCTGGCGAAACCGGCCCAAATTTGACCATAAGCAGCCCAGGAACATACCAGCTCACTTATTATGTGCAATCCAGTCTTTGCGAAGTTGCCACCAATGATATCGTAATTGAGTATAACGCTACTCTTACCACCCCAAATCCTCAATTTTTATACAAATGCGATTCAGGGCAAGCCAATTACACCTTTAATTTAGCATACAACAACTTAATCGTCGATCCTACAAGTTCCAATCAGGTTAGTTACCATGAATTGCAATCGGAAGCGGAATCCAACACCAACCCTTTGCCATTGAGCTATACTGTTAGTGCAGGAAGTTTGCCTAAAACCATCTGGGTAAGGATCCAAAACCCTGCCGGATGCCATGCTGTCAAATCTTTCGAATTGCAACTCGTACCACCGCCTGCACCGGCACCGGCCTGGAGTTTCAGCATGTGCGAATCTGTAACAGGAGGCGGGACCGCGTCATTCGATTTGCCAACACAAGATCCTACTGCATTGAACGGTTCTTCCGGAATGATTTTTAATGTGACTTATTATACCAGTTTATCCGATGCAAATGCCGGCATAAACAATATAAATACGACTTCCTTCTTTGTTTCTGGTAGTACGGTAATTTATGTAAGGGTGCAAAACAAGACCGATCCGGGTTGTGCAACCGTATCAAGCCTAAATCTTGTTGCCGTCCCAAACCCTATGATTCCTCAGATTGCAGATCAATATGTATGTACCAGCTATACTTTAGGCCATTTGACACAGGGAAATTATTTTACGGGTGCCAACGGGACCGGTACACCGCTTTTTGAAGGGGACGTCATTACGACAGAACAGCATATTTATGTGTATTATGAAACCGGAGGTATTCCCAGCTGTAATTCTGAAAGCGATTTCTTTGTCTGGTTGGTAGATCCGAGCGATTTATCTCCAGGAGATACACAATGCGATCAATTCATATTACCGCCGGCTCCAATCCCAGGATCTCAATATTTCACACAGGCCGGAGGTCCTTCCACTCCTGGGAATACAGAATTGCTCCCTGGTTATGTGGCTGCTGTCGGAGAAGTGATCCATGTATATTTTGTTTCCATGGAAACGCCTCCTTGTATCCTGGAAAGCAGCTTTACCGTCCATGTTGATATTACACCGACAATAACCGGGACATTCCCGGACCTATTTGATTGCAACCCGATCAATTCCCTACCTGCTTTGAGTGTTGGGAATTATTACACACAGGACATTCTGGGAACGTATCATTTGCTTACTTTCCCAATCAATACTACAACCGATATTTATGTTTTTGCGGAGAATAACAATTGTAGGACACCTATTATTCATTTTACCGCTTACATAGACCACATCCCGATGCCTAACAGGGATGTTTGTACTTCTTATGTTTTAACTGCCCCTCCAATTGGAGAATACAGGGATGCCCCTAACGGAGGCGGGAATATCATTCCGCCCGGGATCATAACAGCTCCTGTGGGTTCAAATACGAGGACCATCTATTTCCATGTGGCAAGCGCCAACTGTACTGATGATGATTCATTTGTGGTTACATTCCACAAACCAATTATAGCCGACCAGCCGGATTATACCAACTGCGGGAATTTTGTCCTGCCTATAAATCCTGACGGTGCGGATTACTATACTTTATCCGGAGGACCTTCAGTAACCGGGAATGTGAAGCTCATACCGAATGTTTCTTTTGTAGCTACCTCTGCCACCATATACCTTTACAAGGAATCGACGGCTCTGACAGGCTGTTTTACAGAAAAACCGTGGAGGATCAACATCAATACCAAGCCTGTGATTGATGGATCTGCAGACCAGGTGGTTTGTTACAATTATACTTTATTACCGCTGACAAACGGGAATTACTATGACGATCCGATGGGCGTAAATCCGATTACGGACCTTTTTATCGACATCACAGACCTGAATGCCAATGACGATTTGGCCAACAGGACCAAAATAATTTACATCTATGCCGAAAATCCTAACGATCCAGCTAACTGCTATACTCAAAGTATGTTCAAAATAGCGATTGACGGGATAGAAGCTGTCGACTTAGGCAATCAGACAGCTTGTGACACTTATACCCTTCCGGTCTTGCCACCGCAAAATCATTATTATACTTTATCAGGAGGACCTACCACACCTGGAAACGTTGAGTTGATAACTGCTTCACAAAGAACCTTTACTTCCTCGACTACTTCTCCGATTTATATTTACAGGGAAACCAGCAACCACCTGAATTGCCAGGATGAAAACCTGGTCAATATCATCATCAACCATTCCACAACTGCCTTTTCGCCAACTGCTATTAGCGAGTGCGATACTTTTGCAGCAAATGATGGTATCTTTTCATTTGACCTGACCCAAAGGGAATCTGAAGTTTTGGGTACACAAACGCCTGCCTCGGATTATTCTTTTAGTTATTATACCTCTTTGGCTGATGCCAATAATCCGCTGGCAACGCCAATAGCCAATCCTTCTGCGTATCAGAATGACAATCCTTTTAACGATAGTGTTTGGGTGAGGATCATCAACAATAATAACATTCCGGCAAATTCCTGTTTTGGCGTGGCCGAATTGTCTTTAATCGTAAAACCGCTGCCAAATCCCGTTTTACAACCGGAATATTCCATTTGTACGGATTACGAAACCGGCGCATTGGTCAATCCGGTACTTTTAGAGCCGGGAGTTGCGGCAGCCAACCATACTTTTGAATGGACTTTGGCACCAAGCCCGACAATTATAAGCACCAGTCCGACCCATATAGCGGCAATTGACGGCACATACAGCGTAAAGGTAACGGATGTTACTACGGGCTGTTCCAAAACAATAACCACAACTGTAACCGAATATGCTCCTTATATAGAGATAGTGTACAGTGATGCTTTTGAATCGCCTTCTTACATTACCATAAATGTTTTGGGTTCCGGATCCGGCAATTACGAATACCAGCTGGATGAAGCCGATTTCCAGGACAGCAACGTTTTTTACGATGTTGCTCCGGGAGAACATACGGTAACGGTACGGGACAAGGACGGACAATGTTCTCCGGCACCTGCCACGGCAATCATTATAAACTATCCTAAATTTTTCACCCCAAATGGTGACGGATACCATGAAACCTGGAATATTCCTAATTTAAGACCTTCCAATCCGGATGCCCCGATATTCATTTTTGACAGGTTTGGAAAGCTAATCAAGCAAATCACACCATCGTCTGGAGGATGGGACGGTACATTCAACGGGAAACCACTGCCGGCAACCGATTATTGGTTTGCAGTGCATTATCTTGAAAAAGGGACCTCGAAAACTTTTAAAGCGCACTTTACCCTCAAGAGATAGACTGCCGCCTGAAATACAAAACCTCGCCATACCCAAGCATGGCGAGGTTTTTTTTTATTTTCCTCCCGATGTTAAACATTTCTTAAAATTGTAACAATCCCTGCAAAGGATAGTCTACTATGCATTGCAATCATCAATCGCAACAATAAACAAACAAACAGTAGTATGAAACTCAAACTTTTTCTCATTTGCCTGCTAACGCAGTTCGTTAGTATGCAAGCACAGACATCTGCCCCCAACAATTTTATAAACCCCGGAAGCATTTCCGGGAAAATAGTCGACAAGAAAACCAGTGAACCAATCCCGTACGCCACCATTACCATCAAGGATGCCGGAAAAGTGATCTCGGGAGCAATTTCTAAAGAAAACGGAACATTTACAGTAGGAAACCTGGAATTAAAGAACCTGACCATCGAAGTGCAGTTTATGGGCTATAAGACATACCAAGGTAATTTCAACTTATCTTCCGAAAACAAATCAGTCGCTCTTAAAACGATTGCTCTTGAAGAAGAGGCGACCATGCTTGAAGGCGTTTCTGTTGTAAGGGACCGTTCAACCATCGAACAGAAAATTGACCGTAAAGTGGTGAATGTCGGAAAAGATTTAGTGGCTTCCGGAACGAATGCTTCTGAAATCCTGAACAATGTACCGACGGTAAGCATCGATCCGCAGACCAAGGAATTGAGTTTAAGAGGGAATTCAAACGTGCGCGTACTGATTGACGGGAAACCTTCCAATGTTGATGCGGCGCAGCTTTTGCAGCAAATCCCTTCCGCATCGATCAAACAAATAGAATTGATCACCAATCCATCGGCGAAATACAACCCGGAAGGAATGAGCGGGATCATCAATATCATTTTGCATAAAAATGCGAATATCGGATTCAACGGTTCTATAAATACCGGGGTAACTTTCGGGAAAACACCAAAAACAAACTCTTCTGTAAATCTTAATTATAAAGTTGGAAAGGTAAATTTCTATACCAATTATGGCTTCAACCATGGTAGAAACGCCAATCACGGTTATGTAAACAGTTCAAATCCAGGGTTGGAAAACCTTCAGAATTTTGAATTCAATAATTTAAACAATTCCCATTTGGTGAAGTTTGGTGTCGATTATTATATTAATGACAAAAACACTTTTTCGGTATATACCAACCAAAGTATAAACCATACGGGCGGAACCGGAAAAACGATTATCGATTATTCAGGGCTTGGCAATAATGACAGCAGCCAATATTTCAGAAATAGAAATAAAAACAATTCCCAGACCTACGATGCGGCTTTCAAACATAATTTTGACAAAAAAGACGAGGTTTTGGATGTTGAGGTAAATTATTCCAAAACAAAAAACAGCGAAGACACGCATTATGATGACAGTTCTACCGAATCTAACGGGAGTTTGGCATCGGATTTCGATACAAGGAATGTTATTAAAGGTGTGACCGATTATACCCAAATTAATATTGATTATACCAATCCTTTAACCGAAAAAACAAAACTGGAGCTTGGTGCGGAAACAAGGATTCAAACGACAAAAAACAATTTCAATTCCCACAAGGACGGAACTCAGTTTAGCGCGCCTTACGATCTTGTTGAAAATGCCGACAACAGATTCAGCTTCAACAGAAACATCAGCGCCGTGTATGCCAATTACGGTACGGAATGGAGCAGCAAATGGAGTACGCAGTTAGGCATCCGAATGGAATATTACGATATTTCAGGAGATTTTGACAAAAGCGAAACGAAATTCAAATCGGATGAAACGCCTCAGAATACAAGCTCGAATGAAAGTGACAGGGTAACGGATAAAATCTTTACTTTTTACCCATCTGCTTTCGTAACGTATACTTTAAATGAGAAGAATTCCTTCAATTTTAACTATTCCAGAAGAGTTGACAGGCCAAGTATAGGGCAAATCAGCCCAATCAGGGAATGGTCAACCCCTTTGATCGAATCCAAAGGAAATCCGGAATTAAAACCGCAGTTCACGAATTCATTCGAGGTGAATTATACCCGAAACATGAAGGTAGGATCTGTAACTACCGGCGTATTTTACAGAAGGATCAATGATGAGATTTCGAGAGTGATTTTCAATGACCCGAACGACCCTTCAAACAACCGTAAAATCCTTTCTTTTGACAATTTCAATGACAACAATGCTTATGGTGTAGAAGCTTCGGCCAATTTAAAATTCACAAAATGGTGGTCTGCCAATGCGAGTGCCGATGCCTATTTTAAAACGGTCCGCGGAACGATCCAAAATGCGACTACGAATGCTTTGGAGAATGCCGAAATTGACGTGACTTCTTTCAATGCAAGAATGAACAATACCTTTACGGCGACTTCCAAACTGAAATTCCAATTATTCGGGATGTACAGAGGGCGTGACCTGAGCCTTCAGTTTGAAAGAAAAGCGATGTACAAAGCAGATGTAGGCTTGACATACAGCGTATTAAAAGGAAAAGGAACCGTTACAACACGTTTGAATGATATTTTTGACACGATGCATTTCGCTTTCGACGGAAACATTCCTTACAGACAATACGGTGCTTTTTACTGGGAAAGCCAAACTTTTTACGTAGGTTTCAACTATGTATTCGGAGGAGGAAAAAACAGAGCGCTGCAACGCAAACAACGTGATGCCAACGAAACCCAAAGCGGTGGCGGATTACTATAATAGCTAAAAAAAGCTCCATGTTTATGGAGCTTTTTTTATTTTGTAACTGTAAGGATTACCATTTGATAATAACGCTTCCCCAGGTAAAACCGGAACCGAAAGCGGCAAGGACCACTATGTCTCCTTCTTTTATTTTCCCTTTTTCCCAAGCTTCTGTCAAGGCAATCGGAATAGAGGCTGCGGTTGTATTTCCGTAGTCCATGATATTGTTGTAGACCTGATCATCCGTCAGTTTGAATTTCTGTTGGATAAATTGTGAAATCCTCAAGTTCGCCTGGTGCGGAACCAGCATATCGATATCCGAAACGCCCAGGTTGTTTGCTTCGAGCCCTTCATTGATTACTTCACTGAAACGGACAACAGCGTTTTTAAACACGAACTGCCCGTTCATGTATGGGAAATAACTTTCATCGTCAGGATCTGCATCAGCAATGATATCGGTTACCCAGCGTTGCCCCATTCCCGGTGCTTTCACAATCAATTCTTCGGCATGCTGCCCTTCTGAATGCAAATGAGTGGAAAGGATTCCTTTGGTCACATCCTCTTCCCTGCTCAAGACTGCTGCTCCTGCTCCGTCGCCAAAAATCACTGACACGCTGCGGCCACGGCTGGTCATATCCAGTCCGGTAGAATGCACTTCCGAACCGATGACAAGGATATTTTTATACATTCCGGTCTTGATATATTGGTCTGCAACAGAAATCGCATACACAAAACCCGAACACTGATTGCGTACATCAAGCGCCCCTACTGTCCTTAAGCCAAGGTCGCGTTGCACTAAAACTCCCGGCCCAGGAAAATAATAATCCGGGCTCAACGTGGCAAAAATGACAAAATCGATATCTTCTTTGGCAATTCCGGAACGCTTAATGGCAATTTCCGCTGCTTTGACTCCCATGGAAGTCGTGGTATCTTCACCTCTTATAATGTGGCGGCGCTGTTTTATCCCGGTTCTTTCCTGGATCCATTCGTCGCTGGTATCTATAATTTTTGATAAATCATCATTGGTCACTACATTTTCCGGCACATAATATCCTAAACCCGTTATTTTAGAATGAAACATATTTTACGTTTTTAATTAAAAATGAATTGCAAATTTACATTTACAATAAAACAATGCAATACAAGTTAAGGTTTTTTTCTGATTAAACAATTTTTAATGGTTGCATCTCCCAAAAAGCCTTCAAGCACCATTACGCTATCATTAAGGTAACTTCCAGGTTTAGTGGCAGTTCCTCATCATGTTCGAAAAAGATGACTTTTTTATCAAAAACCGCTTTTACAAGATAATGGTTCCCTTTAAAGTAACATTGTTTGACTATTGCTTTCAGCAAGCCGTTTTCCACAACCTTTAACTGACTGGGATACAATAAAATGGATTCGTCCTCACCTTCGGTAAACGTAATCTGGGACAATTTCAATTCGTTTACTTCCCCAAAAAGAGAGGCCACATATTTATTAAGCGGGTTATTGTAGATATCCTTGGAAGGCGCTTTTTCCAAAATCCTCCCTTTATGCAGGACAATGGTTTCATCTGCAAACGAAAGCGCATCGGTACTGTCATGCGTAGCAACGAAAACGGTAATCCCTTTTGATTTCAAATACGCAAATAAATTACGCCTCAGGGCATTTTTCCTAAAATTATCAATATGGCTGAAAGGTTCGTCAAGCAGCAGTACTTCCGGTTCCAACGCCAAAACCCTGGCCAGGGCGACACGTTGTTGCTGTCCGCCACTTAAGTATTTGGCCTTCACGTTTGCATATTCGGTCATTTCGACGATTTCTAGCAATTCCCAAATGCGTTGCCCTTTTTGTTCCGGATAAAAATTGGACAGGAACTTGCCTACATTTTCAGCTACTGTAATGTACGGCATAAGGTCAAAATCCTGGGCGAGGTATTTCATAAAAGGCATTCCCGGAACCAAATGGGCTTTTGGCCCTAAAACTTCAGTCCCATTCCATAAAATATGGCCTTCATCCAGGTCATACAAACCGTAAATAAGTTTGAGCAAAGTACTTTTCCCACAGCCGCTTTCTCCTAAAACAGCAATGTTCTGTCCTTTTTCAACTGAAAATTCTATATGTTGGATAACTGGTTTTTCGGTATAACCGAAAGTAATATTCTTGACTTGGAGCATGCTATTATTTTAGAACGACAAAACTACGAAGTTTATTTAAAAACAAAAAAGCCGTTCCTTAGAAGAAACAGCTTTTTTAATGAATTTATAACGTAACGAAATCTTAATTTCCAGCTTCTTTTTTGGCATCCTGAACCATTTTCTCATTAGCGGTAATGGCGAATTCCACTCTTCGGTTTTGAGACTTGCCTTCTGCCGTTTCGTTGGAAGCGATAGGATCAGCCTCCCCTAATCCTGTTGTGGAAAAACGCGAATTTGCCAAACCTTTCCCTGACAGGTAACTTCTTACCGAAGCAGCTCTTTGTTCAGACAATTTCAAATTGTAATCATCGGCGCCCGAACTGTCGGTATACCCGTAAATCTGGATATTGGTATCCGGGTATTCGTTGAAAACAGCTACCAGCTTGTCCAAATTTGATTTGGCAGTTGGAGTCAATGTTGATTTGTTGGTATCAAAACGGATGGAATTTTCACCCAGCGTAAGTTTGATCCCTTCCCCAACTCTTTCCACTTGGGCACCAGGCAATGTCTCGCTGATTTTACGGGCCTGTTTGTCCATCCTGTTACCGATCATCCCACCGGCAACACCTCCTACAACACCACCAAGGACCGCACCAAGCGCTCCTTTGCCTCCTTTTCCGAGATTGTTCCCCAGGACACCTCCGATAACGGCACCACTCACTGCTCCGATGGCAGCACCACGTTGCGTATTATTTGAATTCTTAACAGACTCACAGCCGGTTATCACTGTTCCCGAAAGAAGCACCATCGATAAGAAATATATAATTGACTTTTTCATAATACTGTATTTTAATTAGTTTTTCTGAATTGGTAGACAACATTGGTTAACTTCCCTCCGATATTGATATTGTCTATTAACTTGAATGACTCCATGGTTTGATCGTCAATCCTTAAAATGTAGCCTACCTGTTGTTTTTTGGCTTTTACCCCTTCTCCCAGAAATTTCAAAACAAACTGGCTGTCCTTATTCACATACCACTTGATTGGCGAGCTGAAAGCCGGGCAACCTGCCTGTGTCAAAGCCATTTCCCCCGTATCGTTGTTGGATACAAATTTCCAGGTACTGCCTTCGAAACATTTGGCATCAGCAATATCAAAAGATTTAACTTTAAACATATCCGAACCCGGATACGTAACGGAAACTATAGTCCAGTTGCCTTTAATAGCTACCTGAGACCTTCTGTCTACGGTAGTACTTGCAGCTGGTGCGGGAGTCTTGCAAGAAACTGCCAAAATAACCAACGTAAATAATAAAATTATCTTTTTCATATTTTAAAGTTTAATAGATATTCTTACAAAAATACGAATTTTGCGTACACAAAGCCTAATAAAAATAGAATAATTCGCCTCAAAAGAAGGCAAAGGCCAATGCGCCAATTTGTCATTTGAGGAATAATTGGTATCTTATTTGAAAGAAGACAAACCATATTAAATTTAAAATCAAATACCTATGACAACAGGAAAAATTAATGTTTCGGTAGAAAATATCTTTCCCTTAATCAAGAAATTTCTATACAGCGACCATGAAATCTTTTTACGTGAATTGATTTCAAACGGAACTGACGCCACTTTAAAATTGAAGCACCTGATCAGCATCGGCGAAGCCAAAGTAGAATATGGCAATCCTATAATCGAGGTGAAAATTGACAAGGAAGGTAAAAAACTGCACATTATTGACCAAGGCTTGGGGATGACGGCAGATGAAGTGGAAAAATACATCAATCAGGTGGCTTTTTCCGGTGCCGAGGAGTTTTTGGAAAAATACAAGGATTCTGCCAAAGATTCAGGCATTATAGGCCATTTCGGATTGGGCTTTTATTCTGCTTTCATGGTCGCTTCAAAAGTGGAGATCATTACCAAATCTTACAAAGACGAACCTGCAGCACACTGGACTTGCGACGGAAGCCCCGAATTTACTTTGGAACCGGCAGACAAAACGACACGCGGTACAGAAATAATCCTGCATATAGCAGAGGATTCTTTAGAATTTTTGGAAGATTTCAAAATCAAGGAGTTACTGAACAAGTACAACAAATTTATGCCAATCCCGATTAAATTCGGAACCAGGCAAGAAGCTTTGCCAAAACCTGAAGATGCTCCTGAGGATTACAAAACAGAATATAAGGAAGTAGACAACATCATCAACAACCCAAATCCGGCGTGGACAAAACAACCATCCGAATTAAACGAGGAAGACTACAAAAATTTCTACCGCGAGCTGTATCCGATGCAGTTTGAAGAACCGCTTTTCAACATCCACCTCAACGTAGATTATCCTTTTAACCTGACAGGGATTTTATATTTCCCGAAACTGGGTGCTGACATCCAGATCCAGAAGGACAAAATCCAATTGTTCCAAAACCAGGTGTATGTTACCGATAACGTGGAAGGCATTGTCCCTGAATTTCTGATGATGCTTAAAGGTGTGGTGGATTCGCCGGATATCCCGCTGAACGTTTCCCGTTCCGGATTACAGGCGGATAGCGAGGTGAAAAAAATCTCGAATTACATTACCCGTAAAGTGGCCGATAAATTAAAATCCTTATTCAACGAAAGCCGTGAGGATTTTGAGCAAAAATGGAACGATATTAAAATCGTTTTGGAATACGGAATGCTTTCGGAACCGAAATTCTACGAAAAAGCCGGTGCTTTTGTATTGTACCCAACGGTAGATGGACACTATTTTACCTTGGAAGAATTAAAAGAGAAAATCAAAGGCAACCAGACTGACAAAGACGGCAAACTGGTGGTTTTATATGCCGGGAACAAAGAAGCGCAACACAGTTACATTGACATTGCCAAAGACAAAGGCTATGAAGTACTGTTGCTGGATTCTCCGATTATTTCCCATTTGATCCAAAAACTGGAAGCAGACAACGAAAACCTGACTTTCACCCGCGTGGATTCGGACCATATTGACAATTTGATTAAGAAAGAAGAAAACGCCATTTCCAAATTATCGGAAGAAGAACAGGCCAGTTTAAAGACTGTTTTGGAAAACCTGGTGCCAAAGCAAAATTATTCGGTACAACTGGAAGCCTTAGACAGCAATGCGGCCCCGTTTATCATCACGCAGCCGGAATTCCTGCGCCGTATGAAGGAAATGAGCCAGTCCGGCGGCGGCGGTATGTTCGGGATGGGCAATATGCCGGAAATGTACAACCTGGTAGTCAATACCAATTCTGACCTGGCATCGGCCATTTTAAACACGACAGAAGCCACTGCACAGGAAAGCCTTGTAAAACAAGCCCTTGACCTGGCAAAACTATCTCAAAACCTTTTAAAAGGAGAAGAACTGACTGCTTTTGTAAAAAGAAGTTTCGAACTGATCCGATAACATACGGCACCTGCCAAAATGATACAACCTGTGAAGCCATTGTTTCACAGGTTTTTTTATGGATTCATCCTAAAATAACCAGTGCGATCCATACCTGAAAACCTTCTTGATACGTTTTAATTATTGCCTACATTTATAGGTTAGCAGGCATTATTTTTTGGGGTTGCGAAAAAAAGGGAAATACCTTGTTAAAAAAAGGGGAAATACCCTGTACTCGTATCAAACTAATAATCAAACCTTTACATCATAATAATTCTAAAGCCGGCCCGCTTCTGAAAGCCCTTTGAAAAGGCATAAGAAAAGCTTGCTTTGGAAATAAACAATTAAAAAATAAATTATATGAAACATTATTATTTTATCTTCTGTTGTGTTATTATGGTATTGTTTGCCAATAGTTGTGCTGTAATCCCAACTTGCCCAAACTCCAGAATGCCTATTATTGAAATTCAAGTCAATAATACAGAATCGAACCACGATGATTACATTGGAACATCAGGATTTATCCAATGCAGAGCCAGGATTACAAATTTCAACAAAGACTTCGGAAGCGGCCTGCAGTTTCCCGGCGGTGTTGAAGTCGAATTCAGAAACAAAAGATTAAGCAGCGATTTGTTTATCTCCACTACCAATTCAGGGGTTACAACATCGTTTTTTACGACCTTGCCCGGAAATGGCGGCTGGTTTAATTTTTTTGTAAAAGGGAACAGCCTCTCCGCTGCAGATAAGGCAAGCATTATAGAAATTGCTACTGCCGGAGCCAGCTGTAACGAAGTTGTCATAGCCCGAAAAGGCCTGATGGTCAGCAGTTCTCCAGGACCTATCCCGAATACGCGTCCTCAGGTTGCCATAGAAGTGGGCAGCATTACCACTATTGATGATTATATTGCCTGGAATCCCGTTTCCTGCAGGATCAAATGGCTAAATCCAAGTGCACCGGGCGCTACGCTTAATATTACGCTTAGGAATATGCCTTCTTTAAACCGCTTACGATTTGCTACCGGAACGCTGGCAGCAGGGACAACGGCCACAAACCTAACAGAAAACCTGACGCTTAGCGGAGATGGTTCATGGGCCAGTTTTAAAATTGCCGGAAATCAAAATAATGCCAGTGTAGAAGACAAGGACGCTGTTTTTGAAGTCATGCAGGGAGCAGACCTGCTGGCCCGTGAAGCAGTAATGGTCAGAATCCGGAAAAATGCCAATACGTTATCAACACCGGAACGTGACCGATACCTGGAAGCCTTGCGGGAAATCCATCAAACGTATAACTTCTACGAATTATTTAAGAATTCCCATAGCGGCAATGCTTCCGGTTTTAATGTTATCGCCCACAGGCAAGCCCACGTTGGTTCTGCATTTTTGCCTTGGCACAGAGCCTTCATGCTTCATATCGAGCGGATACTGCAGGCCAGCGATCCTAGCGTAGCACTTCCTTACTGGCATTTTGATATGTCGTCTCCTAATATGTTCAATGCAGATTTTATGGGCGCAAACCCAACTGCTCCAGCTGCAGTGGCAATCATCAATCCTTCCAACCCAATAAGCACCTGGCAAATAACCGGGCAAGCTGCAGGGATAAGAAGAAGAACACCTTACGGGAATAACGGAATTCCTAGCAGTGTAATGGGGACTGGTACCGGAGTAGCAACAGAAGCCGCAACATTTGCTTTAGGTGCCAACTATTCCAGTTTTAAAGGAATGGAAGGAACCACGCACAATGGCGCTCATAATAATTCAGGCAATAGCGTTTCCTGGATAGCCGGAAGCCCTCACATTGCCCCACAGGATCCATTATTCTATTTTCTGCATGGCAATATCGAGAGGCTGTGGGCCAAATGGCAATGGTTGAATAACCGCTTCGATGCTACACAAAGCAGTACGTATGACCTGCAGGGCGGACACTCGAACAGTCCTTCTTCGCCACCGGTATTTACAACCAATCCCGGAAACCCGAACCAAATTACCTCCAACAGGACTTTTGGCCAGTATGTGGAAGATTCCTTATGGCCTTGGGACAATAAAACAGGCGTTTCACAAGGCACAGGCACATTAGAACGACCTGCTACGGCTCCGCTGACTCCTTTCCCGATTGTTGTGGGAAGTATTTTCCCAGGTGCCCAGCCAACAATTAAAACGACTATCGATTTCAGGCTTATGAATTACGGGTACGATGATTTTTTTCCTTATTAACAATTTAAAATCCAAAATAAATGAAAACATATATCATATTGACATTATTGCTCTTTAGTTCAGCAGTTGTTTTCCCGCAACAGACCAAAAGAGATTCCATCCTTAGAAATGTAGAAGAATACAAAGGAAGGGTACTTAAAGATGCAGCTGTTTTTATCAATACTTCAAATACGACCGAACAGCGGATAAAAGCCATACAAAAGCACGCCATTATTTATGATGACCAACAAAAGGCAATGTTCAAGCGTATTGTCCTTTCGGAGAATGAAAAACCGGAAATAAGGGCTTTGGCCTTAAACAAGATTTATGCGGAAGCCGATAAAGACAACGAATTCCTGAATCAAATCATGCGTTGGTTTTCCAATCCTCAAACGCCTAAAGCATTGCGGGATGAAACACTGAGTTTGATAGGAAACCTTTCGTTTTCTTCTATGCCCGGGATATTGGAACCGTATCATAAAATGGTAGAAGACCCAGATGTGGCCTTCCGGGAATTCGCTTTCAGTAAGTTAGTCCTGAACGGAGATGCAAGGGCCCAACAATTGCTGATCAGGGGTTTGGAAGGCCAGAATACAAAACCGTTGGACAATCTTACGGCTATCAGGATCCTTTCTTCCGCGCCTAAAAAAGATTTTTATCCCGCCGTTTATAAAATACTGCTGGAAACCCAAAACGAAGACGAGCGGCTATTGGCGATCCAGACTCTTGGGGGCTATCCTGCTGCAAAAGAGAAATTAGCATCTATTTTTATGTCAAGGGAAGAAAAATCGAAATTCAGGGAAAACGCCTTGATTTCCTTTTACAATTACAACAAAAGGGAAACTGTTACTTACTTAACGGAAATCCTGGGTGATCCATCCGCTTCCGCAGATTTGAAGATCATTGCCATACAACTTGCCATCAATGAAAGAAAAGCCATATCCTATCGGAAAAAAGCCAAAAAAGCAGACAAATTAGACACTCTGATACGTGATATATCCAATGGCCGCAACGATGCCGACAAGGAATTGACTGCCATCGCGAAGAAATACCTTTTATTAGTAAGACCTGTTTTTTAAACGATTATGAAAAAGTTATATGCCATAGCATTGCTTTTTACTGTTTTCAATGCTCCGCTGTATTGCCAGATGAAAGACGGCGATGGAAGTACCAATACGGCGGGTCTTGAGACCAGCGAGGAGGCATTGGCAAAATACATTAAAAATGCCAACGGGCAGGATTCGTTTGCCCAATTAGCGGCTTTGACAGAAACGGCAAAGGCAAACTTCAGCGACTCTGCTTCAATTACGGAGAACCTATCGTTTTGGCTGGCAGAAAACCATCCGATATACGATGGCAAAGGTTTTAACGAAGCATTACAGTTCCGGGCTTATTTGCTGCATTCCTTTTCTTTTTTCCCGGCTAATGACAGGATACTTGGCTACCTGATTTCTGAATTGACTTTTTCCGACAACCAGAATATCGTGTGCGCTGCTGTTTTTACAAGCAAGAAATACCATGACAGCAGGCTCATACCGCTTATTGAAAAACTGGCTACGGATGCCTATCGCACGACCGTGAATTTTTCTGATTTCCAATACAATACCGTTTACAATTATAAGACAACCATTCAGGAAGAAGCCAAAAAGGCCCTGGATGCTTTAAAGACGGAAGAAGTGCCTGCAACCAGTCATAAACCATCGTGTTGCTCTTCTAAAATGGCCATTGGGAAAGAAAGTCCTTCCAAATTGATCGGGAAAAAAGACAGAATGGTAAAAGACCTCAACATTACCTTTTTGGATCAGGAAAATGACTTTATCAACCTGAAAAACACTCATGGAAGTCCTTTTATCGTCACTTTTTTCTATACCAGCTGCACCAATCAGAACAAATGTGCCGCCACGATTTCCAAATTATCCGAGTTGCAAAAAAGCCTGGTGGGAAAGAAAAACAAATTTAAAATTTACGCCATCACGTATGACGAGTATGTGGACAAGCCCGATGTACTGAAAAAATATGGCGGTTCTTATAATTTCATGTTCGACAAAAACAACAAGTTCCTGCTTTCTGCCGATAAAGAAGAAAAAGAAAAGATGGACCAGCTCTTCAACACCACGGTAAATTACGGGAATGGCATTGTAAACCAACACGGGATCCAATTGTTCCTGTTTGACAAACACGGCAAAATTGCTTCCGTAATAGAAAACGAGAACTGGACCGTACCTTCCGTTTCGGACAAGATAAATACCTTGCTGGAGGAATAAAGAGAAAGCTCCGTTTCCGGTAAAAAATAAGCCATCATACTCAATGATGGCTTTATTTATTATTTGTTTTGGCCGATTGCTGATTTTCAAATATTACACTTCAATCGGAGCGGGTTTCCTGTAAAACAAGCGTTTAAGGACTGGAAATGTTACCGGAACGGATTCTTTTTCAAAATAAAAATTAGCCAGGTTCCAGATGATCATAATCGCAGAAAAATAATACAGGTTGAGTACCAAAGCAATACCCAGGTGCATGGAAATAGTTAGTAGCATCCAGGTTTTGCGGGTTTTGGGAATCCAGACAAAAACCGGATACAACATCTCTATCATTACTGTGGACCAGCCTAATATAACTAAAATATAAGAATGATCTGCCATCCAGGAGAAATCAAAATTAAAATCCCGGTTCGCATACGGCAAATGAATGGCTTTCCAGATGGATTCGCCGTTTCGCCAGTTGTAGCCCAGCAGTTTATCTAATCCTGAGAAGAAATAGGCAATGCTGATATGGATTTGAAACATTCTTTTAACCGGCATATAACTTACGTTTTTTGTTTCCTTTTTGAAGAAGAACCGGCGGAGGGAAAAATCAGCATCTGAAGGGAATAAAATCAGGTAAAATAAGGACATGCTCGTAAAAAAATCGACTCCGTAAATAAAAAATGAGCTTCCTTTGAGCAGCGCAACCTGCAAAATCAGTAATAAAAAGGCGCTAACCCGCGAATAAAACCCGGTAATGATGGCAACGCACAAGGTGATGAAGGTTATTTTGGTCCCTAAAATCACGGTGCTTTCGGTTATTCCGTAAGAATCGAAAAAAGCGGTAATCTTAGAAAATGTAAGCAGCCAGCCCGGATGGAAAACAGACATGATATCCTGAGGCACAATACTTTTACTGGAAAAAAACATATCAAAATCCGGAATAATCGATACAAAATGCAACAATACCATCGTTCCTATCGAAATCCGGAAAAAAACCAAAAATTCGGCTGTGCCTTTGTTCTCAAAAAAGAAATTTTCAATCTTTGTATATAAAATGGCGGCTTTTCTCATAGTGTTCTTTTATTTGATTTGACTTACCAAAATCAGGTTATCTGTTTTTTCTCCTCTTTTGTACCTGTCCAAAGTCGGGTAATCATACAAGTATAGTTTGGCAGTACATTTTGCAGCTTTATGATTTTCTTTCAGCACGCTTTTAGCAATTTGTTTCAGCACAACATCCAGGTATTCATGGTATTGCGAGTCGTTTTTCTTTTTAGAAGAGACTACTTTATCCATAAACATATTAAAAACAGAAGTATACCTTACAATGCCTTCCTTGCTTTTGAATTCTGGCATGATCCGCTCTTCCAGGATATTGCCCCGGGCGTCCCGAAGCTCAAAAAGCAGTACGAAATCACTGGCCACGTTGGGTGCAAAGAAACCATATCCGGTATCAAATCCGGTATAAGCCGTAAACAGGCTCACCGGCCCGAGTTCGACTATTGTATTGGAAAGCTCGTAAGCCAACGGTTTTTCGTAGTCGTCTTTATCATAATAAAACCCATAATAACCGTCAAAAGTCCCTTTTAAGCCAATGGTAAACACTAGAAGCAATAAAAGGAATATCCCAAAAAGCTGTCCTTTTCTTTTCATTTTGTCTTTGATTTGATTACTGAAACTCTTGTTTTGTAAAACAAGGACAAATCATAACGACTGCCCTTGTTGTTTTGCTATTATTTCTGGTATTGCTTGATCACATTGATCACCTGTTGGTTCAGGTTTTCATCAAAAGGTGTTCTTGTAGTCCTGATCAGCATCCTGCTGAAGGCTTTTGTACCCATGTAATCGTTGCAGATATTATTCTCATCGATACCTACTACGGAAAGCCTGTTGAAAGTAGCCATATCCTGTTCGGATAATTTGGCTGCATTTACCACGATTTTATTCGCAGTAATGGCAACATTGCCATCCAGGGAAGCAAATTGGTATTTGGACAATATTTTATCCAGCCTTACTTTAATATCCCCAAAAGAGTTCCAATCGATATCGGCTCTTTCGAAACAACCTTTATGGATCATGTTCAGTTTTGTGAATTTAGCCACATGGTCCCAAGTCTGGATTTGCGCGATGTGCTGGATTCTTTGGGTATTGACGATGTAATTCAAAAAGCCGGTACCTCCGATTTTTGTGTATTCCTTGTCCAGGGCAATAAGGCTTTCAATATCCGTCCTGGACATTTCCTTGGCGTCCTTGATCAGGAAATTGTTGTCAACAATAAAGTTTCCGTCTTCATTGTAGACCAGCATTTTCTTTGGTTTGCATTGGGAAAATAGCACTAACCCCAAAGCAATAACACCAATAAGTAACAGTGTTTTTGTTCTCATAATTTTAATTTTTTTTGGTACCTACTCTTTTTTGGCTTTTCGGCTTCCTCCATTTGAATGCTTGATTTTTATACTTGACATAAAATTACCTTCATTTAAAACAATGATAAAGAGGACAATACCCCTTTTTAAAAGGGTGTTTTCGCCCCTGTTGAATATGGTTTTACCGTAAAAAAACCCTCACAAATACTATTTTGCAAGGGTTGAAAACTATATTTTTATAGCTGGAAGTATTTTTACCGTTTTAGCGGCACATTATTTCAGGCTCGGTTAATACTGTAAAATGCTTGTTGGTTTTTCAAATTGCTTTTTCAGGATTTGTTTTCCTTTCTCGTCATAAAATTTCCACAAACCGGTTTTTTGCCCCATAAAATAAGCGCCTTTTTCTTTTTTCTTTCCATTTTCAAAATAAACGACCCAATAGCCGTTGGTGAGGTCTTTTTCAAAAATACCTTCGGAATAAAGCGTGCCGTCTTCAAAATAAAAAGCATATTCCCCTTGTTTTTCTCCATCCCTATAATTGGCCATTTCCTGTATGTTTCCGTTTTTATAATAGGATTTCCATAAGCCCGTTTTCATTCCGCCTTTATAAAATTGTTCTGCCAATATTTTTCCCTGTTCATCATAAAAATACCAGGCTCCTATTTTCATATCACGGTCAAAAGTGCCTGTTTCCTTGATTTTCCCGTTGGGATGGTACGTAATAGCCTCTCCTTGCTGCATGTCATTTTCATACGTTACTTCAAAGAATAATTCCCCGGTCTCATACCATTTTTTCCAATGCCCGGTTTTGGTATATTCTTTATGGTATTCTTCCCTGAAAGGCTTTCCGTTTGGGTAATATTCCATCGCTTTTCCGTATAAAATACCATAATCGAAGTTTTTTTCCGATTGCAGCATACCATCTTCATAATAGCTTTTGAATAGCCCGTTTTCTTTATTTTGGTCATAGTTCCCTTCCGTACATGTAGTGCCGTTTTCAAACCATGAAATGTATGGGCCGTGCAATGTGCCATCAAGATAAGTCCCTTGCGCCGCTTTTCTCCCATTGGAATAATAAGTGGTCCAAAGCCCTTGTTTCATGTTGTTTTTCAGCTGTCCTTCCTGACACATCTTTTTTGTCCCTTCAAAAAAAAGCGTGTCTTTTGCTTCTTTGGGCAACAGGACGCTGCTTTTTTGTGCCATAAGCCCGTTTGTCAAAAGGAATAAGGCAATCCATACTGTTATTTTCATTTTTACCATGCTGACTTCAATTTAAGATATAAAACCACAAGAACTTTCACCGAAGTAGGTTCCTGTGGTTCGTTTCTTTATGGAATACTATATTTTATTATTAATCAATACCTGGAATGTTTCGTTGGCAGTATCAGAAGCCAAAGCCACGATATACATGCCCGGGCTCAATTGGCTGTTGATATCCCAAAGGATTGTTTGCGTGCCATGGCCCAGGCTTCCTTTGAAAATGGTTTCGACCGTTTTTCCCGACATATCCTTCAATTCAATTTTCACATGCTCTGAGGCTTGGGGCAAGTCGAATGAAATTTGTGCCTGTGAAACCGCCGGATTAGGGAAAACCTTAAGTTTATTCTCTTTTTCGGAAGCAGTTGCATACGATTTCGTGCTGAGCGTAGCATTGTATACAAAAGCCTTTTCTGCAGACCAGGAACTCCATTTCAGGTTTTCGTCCCTGTAACGCACTCTGTAATAATAGGTTTGCCCTGTAACAAGCCCATATGTCGAGGCATTCAGTTTCGAAATATTCAAATTGGCATTTTTGTTTATTGGCGTATAATTGGGCGCCCTGGTATCATCGTAAATATTGTATTTGTCCTGCTCTTTATTGAGTAACAAAGTCGTGTAATTCCCGGAAGTTGCTGTTACCTGAAAATGGCATGTTTGCGGCAAATCGGCACCTATCATTGGTGAAGCCACCAGTGTCGTTTGGTTTTCTATCCCAAGGGCAATAGGGGTTTGCGGTTTTGCCTGGTTTAAATTCAGATGGAATTCATCCACCAGTTCGTTGACCACAGGCCTGTTGGAATTTCCGAAACTGAAGGTCTTGGCATTAAACGATTTGTTATCCACATCAATATCCAACAATGTCCAGGAATAAATATCCTTGCTTACTTTTATTTCAGGATAATCGGTTTGGTTGGCATACATGCCCCAACGGTCTAAGGCAGATCCGGCGCCTCCCGACAACTCCAGGTACATGTCGTGGGTTCCCGAGGCAATATCGGCTACACCTCTTTCATAATTATGGGAATGGCCGTAAGTTAACAATGCATTTTTAGGATATTGTTTTAATTTGGGAAGAATACTGTTCTGGACAAAAACCTCATTACCGTCAGGCCATATCTCACTATGCCCTGGATGGTGCAAAAAGGAGAACACAAAGTCAATATCTGGATTGCTGTCCGATTCCTGTAACCGGGCGTCAATCCAGTTGATCTGGTCGCTTACCTTATATCCCGAATTACCGTTAACTGCTAAAATCTGGGTATTCCCGTAGCTGTAATTGTAAAACTTTTCATTGAAGGAATGGCCTGCAGGATATCCGTTGGTCAACTCTTCGTATTTCATATATTTGAAAAAGTTGGAAGAATCCCCTTCATGGTTCCCAATGCTGATCATCGTTGGGATGGAAGCCGTCAAAGGTGCAAAAGGCGTAAAATATTCGTCCGTGTATTGACTGATCACCGAACCCGAGGTTACAATATCCCCGCAATTAAGGATCAGATCCACGGAGTTGTAAAAATTGGGCCCGTACAATTCCGTTAGCTTGCTTTTTATCTGCTGTACATTTTGTGTCGTTTTGGCCACATCGGTCCGGTTATCGCCTAAAATGACCATCCTGATATGCTGGTTTGCGGCGTTCCGTAACGAAGGTGTCCGGAAAGCATTCACTACAGAAGCCGTCGTGCCATTGTAACATTGGTAAAAATATTCTGTATCAGGCTGTAAACCGGTTAGCTTAACCGTATGCCAATAGTAATTTGCCGATGCATTTATCCGTTCCCAGGTTCCTGTTAGGGTTTGATTGAGGTTTGTGCTGCTCGTCCCGAATTTTACCACAGGATTCTGGGCCGTGTTCGTGGAATGCCAGGAAATGTAAACAGAAGTTGGTGTCGCAGTCTGCAAATACGGATTCATTCCGGTAGATACAGGTGCCGGAGTATGCCCGTAACCGCCGATAGTAGCCACTTCTGCTGCGGTCAGTGCCTTGTTGAACACGCCCATGGCGGCAACATCCATCTGGTTGTCTTCTCCGTTGTCATCTGCCAGCAATAATAACAAAGGGTCTAAGGCATAACGTCCGTTTAAGGTGTTGGGCAAGCCGGGATTCCATAATTGGCCATCAATATACATTTTGATTTCATTGCCTACATCGGCCGTAATAACCAATCGGTACCATTCATTAGGCAAAACGGCGGAATTTGAATACGTCAAAGCCGTCACCCCTATTTTCCCTGCCGGATTGATAAACAAATCGCCATCGTTGCTGTTCCCTTGGTTGGTCTGGAGAAAGCTGTAATATTGTCCTGATGAAGGTACTTTAAAATCAATCATCACCGAATATTTGTTCGGATAGGCCTGCCCATAATTAGGAACGCCATGTGTGCATTTGAAATAATTCCCGACAGTTTTGCGCACGGCAAAATTAGAAGCCGTTGGCCCGGCAACTTGCGTAAAACTGCCTTGTGCTGTTAAATTGGTTCCTACTTGTGCCTGGACAAGATTGGCATTGTTGTCAAAATTCCAGTACCCGGACAAGGCACCCGCCCAATCTCCCGGGATAAAATTTGTTTGCGACGTACCGATATAAGCAATCAGTACCAGCATTACTGTGAATACTTTTTTCATTGTGTTTATTTTTTTGTTGGTCAGGCCGCAAATATTCCACTTTTCCTTCAATTGGAAGTCTTGCATCCGATATCTTAAACCAATCATAACACAATTACTATAAATAGCTCTATTTCGGCATATTAACGCTTTTTTATTAATTTTCAATTAACGATAACATAATATAAATGTAAGATTTTTTTCACTAAAATCACATTCGGTAAAAGTAAAATGTACTGAAAAGCTCTTTCAAAACAAAACCAAAAAACTTAACAAATTGCATGGAAAAACCTTCGCCTTCTTTTTTATATATCACTATTTTTATGTGGTTATCAGCATACAATCCTTCGGCTGAAAAATGGAAAGGCTTAAAAATTTCCATTATTTGTAAATTATTTCACACATTTGCATTTAATAGTATCATATCTTTAGCATAACATTCCTTTTTCGGGCGAAGCCTACTTTTAAGATCAAAATACAGTGGGATTGAAAAGGGAACCATTATCAAAAAACTAAAAACAACTGAAGCGAAACAAACCAATATGACCCGGGAAATAAAAACAAGCAAAGACGTCAGGGACCTTGGAGGCAATCCGAAAGACGCCGATAATTATAAAGAAAAACTAGTAAAGCTGATTCCTTCCGAGATCATCACGGCCTATGTAACTATTTACGGTTTGGTTACAGGCCTTAAAAGCCAGCATGAAAACATTATCCTTTGGATTGTTATCGGCATATTGTTTTTCATAACTCCTTTATATTCAGTCAAAGTATCAAGGGTAACCAAGAAAAGCCAAATCATCTATACCACTTTCGGTTTTTTGATCTGGGCTTTTGCGACCGGCTCCCCAATCAAGGAGATAGATACGGTTCCTGTTTCCTTCATAGCATCGGTCATCTTGATCTTATACACGTTGTTCATCCCTATTGTGTATATGGAAAACCCTGTGAAACCAAATTCCGAATTATAACACCAACCAATACCCATTATGGCAACTTCATACTATAAAAAACAGGAAACGTACACCTTAAAAACCAAAACAGCGGATATCCTCATCTCGGCAGAGAGCGGTAACGGCGAAGGAGGCAGTTATGTCATTTTCAAAGGACAGAAATTACTGGGCGCAAACGAGACCATTAATGCCGGAACTGCAGATTCGTGCGATGGAAAAATCATAAAAATCATTGCAACGATACAAGACAAACTGCCGCAAACCAACTGGACAAACCTTACGGTTACCATTACCGAAAACGGAGTAAAAACATCGTATGATTATGCCGAGGAATTACCTGCAGATTTAGATACGGCCTGCTATATCATCAAAATAACCATGCAAAAATGAGAACGAGAAACTACCTTTTTGCCGTAATGGCGCTGTTGCTTTGCTACGGATCGTTCGGCCAGGATTTGCGCATTCCCAATACTCCGGCTTTCAGTATATTGGATTACGAACCGGCTTCTGTCATGCGTCCGACTTCTGCCAAAAAACTATCGACCGATTTACTGAATTCCTTCGATAAAGATGGGAACCTGATTATGAACATGGGGCTCGAAGTAACACCATATTGGCTCAAAAGCAGGCCAAAACTGAGCCGTGAACAATATTTGCATCCCGATACATTCCAGACGATTCTGCAAACCTTATCCCTTTCCGCCGCGACGGTAAAAGATACGGTAAACGGCAGCAACAACCTGGGGCTTGGCCTTCGGTTCGAAATTGTAAAAGGTGCATTGGACAATCAATTCAAAATCCTGGAAAACCAAATGCTGCAGCTGGAAACCATCAACAGTATGATCGTGAATGCAAAAACCGATGATTCCTTCGACACAAAAGACAAAGCAATTGTAGCGATTGTAGGCTGGCTGAAAGAAAATACCAATCCAAAGATCGATGATGCCAAAATTACGGATTTTCAACAGCGGGCTGAAGATTTAAAGAAAAACTCTTCGCCGGATGTACCTGCTTTTTGCGAAGCATTGGCCACATCCTACCAGGACGAAAGAAAAGAATTGGCCGGCAGGATCATAGAAATGGAAAACAAACGGATCGGTTTTAGCCTGGAAGCTGCTGCCGCTTCAAAATTTATCAATACCACCGGAAGCCGTTCCTTTCAGAAAGCCGGTTTTTGGGTCAATGCCAATTATTATGTAACCGAAAAAGATGCTTGGACCGCTACCGCAAGATTGATGACTTCCAGAGGAGACACTACTTCTGTCAATTCCGATCTGGGATTTAGTTATATCAGGCTGGAAAAGGATTTCAACATTTCCATAGAATCAATGATCCGTTGGTACCGAACCGAATTTCCCGACCTTAATATGAGCGGAACCAAAATAACCCGGCTTGAAAAAAGTTTTACGTATCGTATCGCGGCCCAGTTTTCGTATACCATCGCCCAGGACATCAGCCTTAACCTGAGCATCGGTAAGGAATTTGATGATCCGGTATTGAAAAAAACCGCTTTCTTCTCGATACTCGGGGTCAATTATTCGATATTCAACCGGCAATTCCAGAAACTGAACTGACGACTATATAAAACAAACCCCGTGATGCATCCGGGGTTTGTTTTTATTCGATAATCCATAGCAAAACCGGTTTTTTTGCCGCCTTGAGCCTGTTATCCAACTTTTTCATAAAATCATTGGAAACCGCCGGGCAGCCCCAGCTTAACGGGCTATAATCTGGGAATATCTCCTTATCCGCCACAGCGTCCCAGGAATGCAGCACCACTACGCGTTCTACCGCATTTTTATTCGATTCGTCCAGGCCGTCCAGCCAATATTTCACATGGATGCCCCACGAACTGTAATCCCTCTTCCCTATTTTGTATTTCCCTTTCATAGAACAATGGCTATCTGTCCTGTTGCTGAATTTTGCCTTTTGGTATTTGTTCAGGTTGGCATCAAAATGATCACAGGCGCCGTGGGTAACCAGGTTTTCATCCAAAACCTTGCCTTCATTGAAACTGTACACATAAAACCTGTTTTTCCCGGAATGGACGCTCAAATCCACAAGGAAGTAAAAATCTTCATTGAACCGGTTGTCTTTGCAATACTTCAGGGCATTGGAATGATAACCGGCATAGGTTTTTTTTTCGTCTTTTGCATTGTTGCAGCAAATAAAAGACAAAGCCAGCATAAGCAGTGTTTTTTTCATAAAATTAAGGAGAAAGTTTCAGGATATGAGAGGCACAAAATCTATGCCATTGCCGTTTGGGTTTTCCAAAACAAACGGCAATAATTTCCTTATGAAGGCATTCTAAAGTTTCGTATATTTGAATAAATTCTTACATTATGAAAAAGCTGGAATTCAAAATAGCAATCGAAGCACCTGCTGCCATCGTATGGAAAGCCTTGTGGGAAGATCAAAACTACAAAAAATGGACAGCCGTTTTCTGTGAAGGTTCTTATACCAAAACCGATTGGAAAGAAGGTAGCAGGGTACATTTCCTTTCGCCTTCCGGAGAAGGGATGTACAGTACCATCGAAAAAATGGTCCCTAATGAAAAAATGTATTTTACCCACATTGGCGAGATGAAAAATTTCGAAGAGCAGCCGCTTACGGATGAAACCCGCAAATGGAGTGGTGCCCGGGAGAATTATACGTTATCTGAGAACAACGGCACCACTACGCTGTTGGTCGAAATGGATATTACGGAAGACTACCAGGATTATTTCAATGAGGCTTTCCCGAAAGGCTTGGCTTTGGTTAAGGAAATGGCCGAACAATCAAACGGGTAGCTTTCATTTTATTAAAAAAGTAGTTTTTTTAGTACAAAAAATGTCTTTTTCATATATTTGACTTACAAACATCCAAAAGAATTGTAGCCATGGACCAGAATAATACACAAAGCGTTTTCGGGATCGATATCTCAAAATACCAAGGGAATGAAATTGCCTCACTCGACAAAGCAACCGACGGGCTTACTTTTGTGATATGCAAAGCCACTGAAGGCATTACTTATACAGACCCTGATTTTACAACCAATTGGCCTTTGATCAAATCAAAAGGTTATGTTCGGGGTGCGTATCATTTTTACCATTGCGATGATGATCCGACGCAGCAGGCAACACATTATTTGGCGGTTATCGGCACGCTTGAACAAACGGATTTCCCTCCTATTGTGGATTTTGAGGAAGGAAGCATCGATGCCGGCATCAACAAAACCGAAATACAGCCTAATTTATTGCAGTTTTTGACTCTTTTGGAACAAAAAACAGGCCGGAAACCGCTGTTATATACTGACAACAATACGGCAAATACCTACCTTACAGATACTGCTTTTGCCAATTATGATTTATGGATTGCCGATTATAACACAACCTTGGCAGTGCCCTCTTTATGGAAAACGAAAGGCTGGACACTATGGCAAAAATCCGAAAGCTATGCATTGGACGGTACTACTAATGATTATGATGTGTTTAACGGAGACAGCGATACTTTTGCAACATTTATGCAATCGAGTTAAGAGTTAAGTTTCGATTATAGAGCCATGCAACTCCCGGCAATGACTTTCCAGTGGTTTTCGGATAATCTCCAAACACGGACATATTTAAATTTCCCTTCAATGGGCTGATTGAGCATTTTCCCTTTTGTTTCTATTGTTACGATAGCAACAGCAGTATCTTCTATGATATTTACCATATCTACAACAGAAACTATATAGTCTATAACCATATTCCCGGAAGCATGCGAAGCCAGGTCCATTGCTTTTGTAAGCACTTGCCCATCCGGGGTAATGAATAGCAGATCATCGTGGAGCAAAGTGTCCAAGGCCTTGACATCACTGGATTTTATGGCGGCTAAAAGCCGGTTTTCCACTTCGGTAATCTGTTTTTTTACATTCAAAAGATTTGTCTCCATACTGTTATATCTACTAACGTAAAGATATATTATTTTGCTTTGTATCCCGGTTTATTTTCCGACTTCACTGATGCTCTTCCCGATATGGTTTTTATAGGCCTTGTATTTGGCTTCCCCAATAATCTGCCTGCCGTAAATACCGGTATGCCCCGAAAACAGATACGAGACAATGCAGGCAATGGCGGCATATACACCGCATTCGGCCCCGAACAGCTCCATGGCCATCAGGGAACAAGCCAAGGGAGTATTGGTCGCTCCGGCAAAAACGGCTACAAACCCCATCCCGGCTAAAAGTGCAGTTGGTAAAGGTACAATCAATGACAAAGCGCTTCCTAGGGTTGCCCCGATGAAAAACAAAGGCGTTACTTCTCCTCCTTTGAATCCTGAAGAAAGAGTAATAATGGTAAAGGCCATTTTGAGGGCGAAATCGTACCAAAGCGTCGGTTCCCCGAAAGATTCGACAATGGCAGGGATGCCCAGCCCGATATATTTTGTGGTCCCGATAGCCAAAACACCCAAAGCAACGATACTGCCTCCAAGGAAAGGACGAAGCGGCGGGAAAGCAATCCTGGATGTAAAAAAAACAGTTGCAGTATGTATAATTTTACTAAAAGAAGCGGCGCACAGGCCAAAAACAATCCCGGCCAAAACACTGTAAACAATAGGAAACGCTTCGATTTTAGGTATAAAACCAATGTGGTAATGTGTGTGGTTGACCTGCAAAAGGTTTGTAACGAGATCTGCGAGGATTGCAGAAACAAAAGCTGGAAAAATAGCATTATACGTAATCCTGCCCAACAGGAAAACCTCTAACCCAAAAAGCGCGCCTGCCAGCGGTGTCCCGAAAACAGATCCAAATCCTGCTGCAATGGCTGAAATGAGCACTATTTTACGTTCATTCTTATCAAGTCCTAAAGGTTTTACAAACTGGTCTGCGATAGCGCCGGCCATTTGCAATGCTGTGCCTTCACGCCCTGCCGAACCTCCGAAAAGATGTGTTGCCAGAGTCCCGATATACACAAACGGCGCCATACGGAAAGGGATAATGTCTTTAGGATTATGAATGGTGTCTATCAGTAGGTTATTGCCGGCTTCGATGTCTTTTCCTAAAAAAGTATACAGCAATCCTATCAACAACCCGCAAATAGGCAACAAAGCGATCAGCCAGAGATGGTTTTCCCTAAAATTTGTAACCCAATCCAGGGAAACTAAAAAACCGGCAGAAGCCGAACCTACGCAAATACCGATAATAGAACTGATTAAAATCCATTTTACAATATACGGTACGGCAGGATATTTCCTGACAAAGGATAAAAAACGGATTTGTTTTTTAGAGCTGGACGATTTTTTGTGTTGATTGTAAGACATACCTATCCCGATTAAATGAATTCATTTATTAATCAGGCGTCATCAGCTTTTTAAGGCGGTTGGGTTAGGAAGAGCACCATTTCCTATTTGGATTACAAAGCTATGTTTTATTTTTACATTGGCAAAAAAATTAAAGGATCAGTTTTTTGGGGTTTCTTTTTTTGCTTGCTTCACGATCTTGTTCTTCCCGATCTTGAGCGCGTGTTTCTGATGGGCTTCATCAATGGAATGCGAAGTCTGGAGTTTTATTTCCTTTTTGGAAAGCTCACTGAGTTTTTGATAGTATTTGTGTACGATCATCATTTCCTCTTCTGTCATGCTTTCGATATCTACGAGCCTGTTGCTGGCATATTCGTGGGAAGCGACCAACTCGTTGAGTTTAAGCTGTATGGCAAGCGAATCTTTGTTTTGGGCTTTTTGGATTAAAAACACCATCAAAAAAGTAACAATGGTCGTTCCGGTATTAATGACCAGTTGCCAGGTTTCGGAATAATCGAAAAAAGGCCCGGAAACGGCCCAGATCAAAACAATGCAGAAGGCACAGGCAAAAGCAGTGGTGCTTCCTGTGGCTTTGGTAACACGTGAGGCAAATTCCTCGAACAATCCTGCGAGATTCTTATCTTTTGTTTTCATTGGATCTAAAAATTAGGTTCTGTATGTAAATTAGAGGCCAAAACAATGGCAAATCATGTGCTAAACCTAAAAAAAGGAAGCAACTATAACGTCATTTCCTTTTTTTATGCCTGTACCGAAATACGTGGGTTAATGTCTGACATATAACTCAATGTTTCCGTTTGAATCTTTAAGTTTCAATTCATTTACGGTAAGGTTCATAATGTCCTGAACGGTAGTCCCACCGTCAACAACTCGTGTTAGGTTATTATGTGACCTGGAGTAAATACCCTGGTTAACAGTTAAGGCGCAAGCAGTTACAGCCGAACTGTAATCTCCTTCATTTACTGTATTGTCCAGTTTAAGCTCCATATAATCCCTTGAACAGCCGCTTTCGTTTTGTGGGGCATCAATTAGTGTTTCGGTTCCGTTAACAAGAGTCCCTACTTTACTAATGTCCCATTTTCCTGATATAGGCGCCAGGGTTTCTCCTTCGTTACTGTCATTATCGCAAGAAGATGCCAATAATCCGAGAGTTAATCCTAGTACCAGTAAAAAGCTTCGATTTCTCATGACTTTGTTTTTAAAAATTAGTATGCTCTAAAATTAAAAGTAATGGCTTGGGGACGTGTTACAGGATTTCGGGTTTTAGTTGCATAATTAGCAGGGATACCGTGTAGAGGGCTTGTGGAGATTTCTTTTGCAGGTGGTAATTCTAACGTTGCGGGTGCGAGTTCTACCGTTGCATATGGTAGTTTTAACGTTGCAGGTGCTAGTTTTAACGCTGCAGGTACGAGTTCTACCGTTGCAGACGCCAATTCTAACGTTGCAGGCGGTAATTCTACCATTGCAGACGCTAATTCTAACGTTGCAGGTGCTAGTTTTAACGTTGCGGGTGGTAATTCTAACGTTGCGGATACGAGTTTTACCGTTGCAGGTGGTAATTCTAACGTTGCGGATGCGAGTTCTACCGTTGCGTAATCTTGTCATGTTGACGAAGGAAACATCTCCGTTGGTTTTTCTTCTTGTACTTTGCCTTGATGAAAACCGAAGCATGAGGTTCAGTGAACACCGATGAAAATAAATGTTTGGTGAACTAAAGTACCAAAAATCAAGCCTGATTGTTTTTTACATAAAATCTACGGAAGGATTTTCTTCTTGTACTTTGCCTTGATGCAAAGTACCAAAAATCAAGCCTGCACATCACAATCCTGAAAACTACCAAATCATTCCACTCCGCGTTCCGAGCCGCTCGTCATGCTTCCTCGGCTAAGCGGAACGCTGCCGCTTCATGATTTGTTGTTTTCTACGGATTATGCTGTGAGGGCGATGTGGAATGCTTGGAAAGATCGGGGAGGTTTACTTCTTGACTCTTTGCTCTTTGCTCTTTGCTCTTTGCTCTTTGCTCTTTGCTCTTTGTTCTTGCCTCTTGCTTCTTGCCTCTTGCTGCCTCACAACACGTATTAGTACGTAAAAATTTCCACACAGGGGTTTATTATATTTGCTTTACAAACAAACCATCTAGTAACTAAAACCGAATTTGTATGCCAGCAGGAGGCCGTGTAACAGGTAGAATTTTAAATTGTGTTCCTTCTTTTGATAAAGAAAATGACTGGACGCTTGATAAGGCAATTGCCGAAGGGCTTGTAAATATGAACTTTCCCCAGAGTTTTGACCTGCGGGAAGATTGGTGGGAAATTGGGGACCAGCTAGATACTTCGGCCTGTGTTGGCTGGGCTTCGACGCACGGATTGCTCCGATGGCACCTTGTGAAGGCAAACAGGATTAGTAAAGAAGACCAATTATCTTCCTGGCTGACCTGGATGGCTGCTAAAGATACCGATGCGGATGAGACCACTACTTCTGCCGATATTTATACCGGTGTATGCCTGAAGGCGGCCCTGGATGTATTGCGGAAATATGGAGCGGTCCATGAAAAAGACCTGCCGTTGGATCCTGAGGAATTCAGCGTGAAATTCCAAACTACAGAATTCTCCGATTTGGCTTCCCAGTTGAGGATCAAAGGATATTACCGGGTTATCAATAATGACGACTGCAACGTGGATTTCCTGCGCATGTGGATATCGAGCCAGGGGCCTGTACTGGCTTTGGTAGATACGGACAGCCAATGGGTCAGGACTTCGGAGCATAAATTTGAAGTGTATGACACGGAAAGTGTAGACGGCGGCCACGCTGTTGCTATTGTTGGGTATACCGAAGATTATTTTATCGTACGTAACAGCTGGGGCACGGATTTTTGCGACAACGGGTATGTGTATTGCTCTAATGAGTATATTACAAAGGCTTTTTGTGAGGCGTATGGAATAGTTGTTTAGAATAGGTTTTTCCTTTGTACTTTGTCTTGATGCAAACCGAAGCATGAGGTTCAGTGAACACCGATAAAAATAAATTCACAGTGAACTAAAAGAAACAAAAAATCAAGCCTGATTGTTTTTTACTTAAAATGTACGGAAGGATTTTCTTCTTGTACTTTGCCTTGATGCAAAGTACCAAAAATCAAGCCTGCACATCACAATCCTGAAAACTACCAAATCATTCCACTCCGCGTTCCGAGCCGCTCGTCGTACCTCCTCGTCTTCGCGGAAAGCTGCCGCTTCATGATTTGTTGTTTTCTACGGATTATGCTGTGAGGGCGATGTGGAAGGCGTGGAAAGGTTGGGGAGGTTACTTCTATGTTCTATGTTCTATTCTCTTTGCTCTTGACTCTTCTACTCTCATTTACTATACTGCGTTTTCAAATCGTATATGTCCCGTTTGAGTTCCAGGAACATTTCTTTGACGCTTTCGGGTTCGGGGGATTGCTGTTTGCTGTCATCACGCCCGATGTGGGCTACATATTCCCAAATTTCCAGGATATCCGAAAGCTTGATTTCATAGGGAGAATATACGATGTTGTCGGGTTCGACCAAAACGGCTTCAGCATTTTTGCTATGCAGGCGCTTATAAGTAATTCCTTCGCTTAAGGTAATCAGTATGTAGGTTTTGTCTTTTTTTATCTCGCCCAGGTTCTCGATATATTTCCCGACAATAAAAGTGGAATCCGTGTGGGGTGGCATCGAATCGCCCCCGATAGGAAACGCCCTCATTTTTCCCGGCCCTAAAAAGGGTAATGAGATTTGCTGCAGGTTTTCTATGAATTCGGCATCGGCATAACCGGTTAGGTATCCCGCCCGGGCTTTATGAGGGATTATCTCGATTAGATTGTCCCCGTTTTGGTCTACGGTTATCGGCAGGACAATCCGGTTGTCTTCCAGCTGGAGCAGGTTGTCTATGGAAATTTTCCGTAAATCTATGGTAAGGAGCAAATCAATGCTGATATGGTAATAACGGGAAATGAGCAGTAGTGTTTCTGCCGGCGGGACATTTTTTCCATATTCATACTTCTTGTACCGGTCTACGGGCAATTTCATCCCGTCAGCCACTTCCTGCTGCGACAAATTCCGCTTGTTCCTTAGCCATTTCAAATTGTCAGAAATATACAACATATGTTAAAGGGATTTTAAGTCACTACAAAAATACTTATTTTAAGGATGCAACGTCCTAATTTTGTAAAATATATTCATCATCAACATTTTAAAAGAGCGATTGCCGTCATTTTGTATGAAAAAACAGGAATATGCGATAGTAGATATTGAAACCACGGGAGGCAACGCCAGTGGCAGCCGCATTACGGAAATTGCCATTATCATCCACGACGGGACAGAGGTGATTGACCGCTGGGAAACATTGGTCAACCCGGAAAAAGAAATACCACTTCCTATTTTTGCCCTGACCGGCATTAATAACGAAATGGTACGGGATGCACCTATATTTGATGCTGTTTCGGAAAAAATAATGCAAATGCTTACCGGCAGGGTATTTGTGGCCCATAATGTCAATTTCGATTATTCTTTTGTAAGGCACCAGCTGGAAGAAGCCGGTTTTAAGTGGACGGCGAGGAAACTCTGCACCGTGCGGGCGGCAAGGAAAATAAAACCCGGGCTGGCTTCGTACAGTTTGGGAAAACTTTGCCATTCCCTGGATATCCCCATAAAAAACCAGCACCGTGCCGGAGGTGATGCCGAGGCTACAGCCATATTGTTCTCGCGGTTGTTGGAATGGGACAGCGAGGACGAGATTGGGAAAATGATTAAAAAAACCGCCCAAGACCAGCGCCTGCCTCCTAATTTGCCTCCCGAAGATTTTGAACAACTGCCTGAAAAACCAGGTGTATATTACTTTCATGACCAGGTAAAAAAAGTGATTTATGTAGGCAAGGCGGTCAATTTAAAAAAGCGTGTGGCTTCGCATTTCAGCGGGCATAACGTGAAACCGCAACGGCAACATTTCTTACGGGAGATACACGGGATTTCCTTTGAGGTTTGTGCCACGGAACTCATGGCCCTTTTATTGGAATGTTCCGAAATCAAGAAATTATGGCCCGCCTATAACAGGGCGTTAAAACGCTTTGAACCGAAATACGGGCTTTACGAATACGAAGCTCGCAGCGGTTACAAACACCTGGCCATTGGAAAGCTGGGTAAGTTCCATTCCTGCCTCGAGTCTTTCAATACGCTATATGATGGGATAAACCTGCTGCGAAGCCTGGCGGAACAATTCAAGATAGACAACCGGTTCTGCAGTTACGGCAGTATAAGCGAAGGCGAAACCTTCCAAAACAATACCCTTGCCGATTTGCCGGAAGTAAGCCATCATAATACGCAAATTGAAAACGCCATTGATTTTTTGCGGCATAAGAGGTCCAGTTTTGCTATTATTGATAAAGGACGGTCTGCGGAGGAACGCAGTTGCATCTGGGTGGAAAAAGGCCATTTTTACGGTATGGGCTATATTACTTCAGATGACGGGTTTGCCGAACCTTCGGCGGTAAAGGACTATGTTACGCCTTACAGAAGTAATCAATACATCATGCATTTGATCAATAATTATGCTGAAAAACATCCCGGAAAGGTAAAGAACATGCCGTTTGAAAAATAAAAGGACATCGCTTCCACAGACAAGGCATTCGTAAGACAAAATAAGGAAAATATGATATTATTTGACGACACAGCACTATTTACGCAAGGGACCGGTGGCAAAAAAACATTCGACCTTCCCGATGCCGACCTGATGCTTATTGACAACTTTTTTTCCAAAGAAGAGTCGGATCGTTATTACAACAGCTTGCTCCACAATACGGTTTGGCACGAATATGAAATGCCCATGTACGACAAAGTAGTGACCGCTCCGCGCATGGTAGCCTGGTATGGGGCTAATGACAAAACCGGTAAGGAGTGGCCGGCGGAACTGCTTGAGATCCGGGAGCGTGTCCAAAAAGAAACACAGATACAATTCAACGCGGTTTTGCTCAACCTGTACCGCAATGGCAAAGATGGCGTGGCGTGGCACAGCGATAAAACGCCCAGCAGCAACAAAAACATGATTATTGCCTCAGTTACTTTTGGGGAAACCCGGCTGTTCCGTTTGCGCCATAAATCCCTGAAAAACATACCGCAGGTAGAAATTCCCCTGCACCATGGCACTTTTTTATTAATGGCCGGAAGCACAAACAGTTTTTGGGAACATCAGGTACCTAAAACCGCCAGGGATGTATTGCCGAGGATCAATTTGACTTTCCGCCAGGTGGGCGGGCCAAACCTTGTTTTATGAACCTTTTTCGGGCATAAGACAGAAAACAAAACAGCCCATCAAAAAAATCCGCTGGAAAACCAAAAGGGCATTTTCTTCCAATCTTTTCGGTATATTTGCGAGTGCCCATCATTAGGCATTAAACCGATGCGACTAACTTTAATAATCAATAAAACAATTTAAAAACATGGGGATTTTCTCTGCACTACTTGGAAACGCCGGAGCTGTCAATCCGGACGAGCTTAATAAAAAATACAACCAGCTGCTTGCTGACAACGAACAGATCGAACTGGGCTTCAAATTGATCCGCGATACATTCATCTTCACCAATAAAAGACTGATATTCATAAACGTACAGGGAATTACTGGTAACAAAACGGAATACAAATCGATTTCTTATAAAAGCATTTCGAGGTTCAGTATCGAAACGGCCGGTTCTTTCGAACTTGATGCGGAACTTAAAATCTGGATTTCCAGCGAAGCGCAGCCGAGTATCCGGGCACAGTTCAACAAATCAGTGAATGTATATGAAGTGCAGAAAGTCCTGGCACACCATGTCCTGTAAACGCTACTAAAAATACGTGATCCCGTTTTGATTCTGATAATCATCGGATGCAAGTCAAAACCCGAAAGAGATTCCTCATGAAGAAAATCGAAAAAAAAGAACTCCCATACGAAAGGGTATTGTTTTTTAGTGATGCAGTGGTGGCCATCGCCATAACGTTATTGGCACTGGACTTGAAGATAGACATTCCCGCCGGGCAACCGTTCAATTTTACGGACCTGATCAGACCCTGGCATAAATACCTGGCCTTTGTGCTTTCGTTTATTAATATTTTAGGGTTTTGGAATACACACCACCAGCTCTTTACCTATATCAAAAAAATGGACGGGCGCCTTATCTGGTACAACCATGCCTGGCTGTTTTTTATTGTTGTATTGCCTTTCTCGACCAGTATATTGAGCGACCATATAACCGATACCGCCGCGGTGTTTTGCTATTCTTTGAATATTTTCCTGATCTCGATTTTGCAGAATTTCCTTTGGGATTATTCGGTTTTGGACAGGAAGGGTTTTATAGATCCCGAAGATATAGACGAAGAACACCAAAAGCGTTACCAGGTGATGTTCAACCTGGACATGCTAAACGGGCTGGTTTCGGTGATTGTTTGTTTTTTCGCTCCCTTGACTGCATTCATATTGCTTTTCTTTAAAATACCATTGCTGATATTTGCCTCTTTTTATATTGCTTCGAAGAGAAGAAAGGAAAAGAAGAAACGGTAAATTAGCATTAAAATTTAATGATTAAATGAGTTTATTTTAAAATTTACAACAGAAATGACAATACATGTACTCCTGGTTTTTATCATTATAATAGCGAATGGCCTTATTTCTTATAAAGGTTTTAAGGAAAGGTCGTTTTTAGAAAAATACAAGTTTGAAGTAGATTCCATTCTGGTCCGCAAAGAATATTTCAGGCTGGTATCATCCGGGTTCCTGCATGTTGATTGGATGCACTTGCTTTTAAACATGGTGACATTTTATTCCTTCGCAGAATTATTATCGGTCACAATTGGGGTTTTCCCTTTCCTGCTGGTATATTTCGGAAGCTTAATTGGCGGCAACCTGTTCTCTTTATTTATCCATAAAGCATATGGTGATTATTCCGCTGTTGGTGCTTCGGGAGCGGTATGCGGGGTTATTTTCGCCACTATCGCAATGGTACCGGGAATCGAAACGAGTTTGTTTATTTTACCGATTTATGTTCCCGGCTGGCTGTTCGGATTGCTATTTGTCGGGATTACACTGTACGGGATTAAATCCAAAAGAGACAACATTGGCCATGAGGCACATTTAGGAGGCGCGTTCCTGGGAATGATTATCGCAATTATCCTTAATCCCGGCGTAATTTCCGTAAATTACATTCCCATCCTTGTTGTTACGATACCTACTTTGTTATTTATCATACTGATTATCAACAAACCCCACCTGCTTCTTATAGAATCTGATATTTTCTTTAAGACGAAGAAAAAATACTATTCCATTGAGCATCGGTACAACGAACAAAAAGTAAACCAACAAAAAGAAATTGATGAGATACTAGAAAAAATCGGGAAAAAAGGAATAAACAGCCTTACGGCAAAAGAAAAAGAAAAACTAGAGGAATTCTCTAAATAAAACAAGCAATTACAATGGACAATACAAGAGTATACAAAATGGTATTTGCCAGCGTTTATCCACTCTACATCGCCAAGGCAGAGAAAAAGGGCCGTACCAAAGCAGAAGTAGATGAGATCCTGTTTTGGCTCACCGGCTACGATACCCAAACCTTGCAGCAGCATATTGACAATAAAAGCGATTTTGAAACCTTTTTTGCCCAAGCACCACTGCTTAATCCTAATGTTTCCAAAATTACCGGTGTCATTTGCGGATACCGCGTAGAAGAAATCGAGGACAAACTCATGCAAAAAGTCCGTTACCTGGACAAACTGATTGATGAATTGGCCAAAGGAAAAACCATGGATAAGATTTTAAGGAAATAAGCAGATACTTGGAGTCACCATACTTCCTTTTTTCAAACCTTCCCTTCCAAACTTTCCGTATATTTGTAGGTATCATCCCATTGGTTACCACGATTAAAAAGGAATACTAACTATAAAATCGATAATCATGTCAACAAACAGTGTAACATTACACCGGGTCATCAAAGTAGCTCCCGGGAAAGTTTACCGGGCGTTTACAGAAGCCGGTGCTATGGCTTTCTGGCTCCCGCCGTATGGTTTTTTATGCACGGTGCACAGCATGGATGTCAAAACAGGGGGAAGTTATAAAATGTCTTTTACCAACTTCTCTACCGGTAACAGCCATTCGTTTGGCGGGGAATATCTTGAGATCAAACCCAATGAATTTATAAAGCATACCGACCGGTTTGATGATCCGAACCTGCCGGGAGAGATGCTAACATCGATCTGGTTTAAAAAAGTGTCCTGCGGCACCGAGCTTACCATCATCCAGGAAGGCATCCCGGCAGTTATCCCAACCGAAATGTGCTATTTGGGATGGCAGGAATCTTTAGAGAAACTGATTAAATTGGTAGAACCTGAAATCCCGGATGCGTAAAAACGTGGCAATACTATAACTTGTAAAAAAATGAAAAAACACAGCATACTGCTACTTACTGTTTTGATTTCTTTCGGTTTCGGTTTTGGGGCCAAGACCATAATGGTCAATTCGGCTGCGGAAGAAGAAACGTTTAAAAAAGTGACGGGAATCGGAGGGATTTTCTTCAAATGCAAAGACCCTAAAAAAATGCGGGAATGGTACCAGGCACACCTGGGGCTCAAAACAAACCAGTATGGAACAGTCTTCGAATGGAGGCAAGCCGCTGACAATACCAAAAAAGGCTATTCCCAATGGAGCCCTTTTTCGGAAAAGACAAAATATTTTGAACCTTCCGTCAAAGAATTCATGATCAATTACCGAGTGGCAGATTTGGAGAGGCTGATCGGGCAGCTTAAAAAAGAAGGCGTTACCATAACTGATAGCATTGAAACGGTCGAATATGGCAAATTTGTCCATATCATGGATATCGAAGGCAATAAAATCGAGCTTTGGGAACCCAACGATATCGAATTTGAGAAACTTGGCAAAAAAATAGGCAGCAGTACGACAAAATAAAAGGTTTCGGTACCAATCATATAACCATCAATACAAAAAACGCCTTTGTATAACCCAAAACTATGAAACATTTCTTATTACTTTTCACGCTATTCATTACAACTCTTTCTATTGCCCAAAACAACCGGAAGGCTTTTACGTTACACATTGCGGCAAATGAAACGCAAGATTATAAAGCTGAAATCCCAGAGAGCCCTTATTTTGTCAAGGAAAAAATACTACAGATTTATTGTGGTGAAAAAATATATGTTGAATGTGAAATTACCGCAGATACTATCTCAAAAATGAAGGTTGTGGAGCAAAATATCAACCCAAAAAGAACAATCGAAATTGAATTTACCCAAGATGCAGAAGACAGGAAAAACATCACTACAATGCTTACCGTACAAAATCCATTTGAGAAAAATTTAAATTATAATGCATTGATGTTCACTCCAAAAGGCCAAACCTGGACACCTACAAGCATAATCCCCATTAGTGCAAAATTATTGAACTTTGAAACCTGGCCTCATGCCATCATCACGCTTGTTTTAGATCAATGGCGTTTTGAAAAATAAATAGTAACAATCCTCAATACAAAAAACACCATGGCCTTCAATGAAGATACAGTACAACGGATCCGGGAGTTTTTCCAGCAGAAAAACGCCAATTTCTACGAGAAGAAAATGTTCAAAGGCATTTGTTTTATGGTCGATGACAAAATGTGCTGTGCTACCCATATCGACAAAAAAACCGGTGAAGATTTCCTGCTTTGCAGGATTGAGGACGAAGCCTATCTCAAAGCCCTTACTATGCCTCATGTCCTTCCGATGGAATTTACCGGAAAAGCAGCTATCAAAGGGTATATTTTTGTAACCGAAGAAGGCCACAAAAGCACAAAAGACCTGTATCATTGGCTGCAGCTCTGCCTTGATTTCAATCCGATGGCCAAAGCCGGAAAAAAGAAATAACCCTCTATTAGAAGCCCTTAAATCTTATAAAGATCCTTATTAATCCTGTAACGGGTTCTTTATCAAAAACCATACATTTACCTGATATACAAAGAATAACGTTTTATCAAAGTAAGTAACCATGGCCAAAAAAATCATCATAGCCGGAGGTGGATTCGCTGGGCTGAACCTCGCGAAGAGATTATCGCATATGCCTCAATTTGAAGTAACACTTGTGGATGTGCATAATTATCATTTTTTCCCTCCTTTGCTTTATCAGGTGGCAACGGCTTTCATTGAACCTTCCAATATCAGTTATCCTTTCCGGAAGCTTTTCCAAGGCTACCAAAACGTCCGTTTTTTTATGGCGGATTGACAAATGTTATTCCGGAAACCAATACGATAGAGACACAAAACGGCAACTTACACTACGATTACCTGGTACTGGCCATGGGAACGGAAACCAATTTCTTCGATAATGACAATGTCATGAAGAATGCATTGCCTATGAAAACCATTGAGGATGCCCTAAATATCCGCAACCATATTTTACTGCAGTTGGAAGAAGCCGTCAGGGCCGACACTGTAAGCGACCAGGAAGAATTAGCCAATATTGTAATCGCAGGAGGCGGTCCAACCGGTGTGGAAATGGCCGGAATGCTGGCTGAAATGGCACTCAATATTACTGTTAAAGACTATCCTGAAGCCGGGGCCAAATTAGGAAACATCTACCTGGTAGACGGGCTTCCTGCCCTGCTTGGCCCCATGAGTACCAAAGCTCAGGAAGAAGCCTGCAAAGTGCTGCTGAAACTCAATGTCAAGATAAAACTCAATACGCTGGTCAATGACTATATCCATAACGAGGTCATTCTTTCCACCGGGGAAAAAATAAAAGCCGCAACGCTTATCTGGACCTCCGGGGTCATCGCAAGAAAAGTGCCCGGATTATCCCCGGAAACCATTACAAAAGGCCGCCGGATTTTGGTAGATGAGATCAACAGGGTAACCCAATACGGCAACATCTTCGCTATTGGGGACCAATGCCTGCAGGAAACGGACAAAAACTACCCCAAAGGGCATCCGCAGCTGGCCCAGGTTGCCATTCAGCAGGCGCGGCAGCTGGCCGATAACTTAAACTATCTGGAACAAGGAAAACCGGTACAAGCGTTTGCCTACAACAATAAAGGCAGTATGGCCATCATCTCAAAATATAAAGCTGTCGTTGATTTGCCGAAAGGTTTTTTCAGCGGTTTTTTGGCCTGGGCAGTCTGGTTGTTCATCCATATTATCCCACTTGTCGGTTTTCGGAACAAATTAAAATTGGCCTTCAACTGGTTCTATAGTTTCATTACCAATGATCCTACGTTGCGGTTGATCATCAAATCCGATAAAAAATAATCTTTCAGCAATATTCTTACAACTATAGCATTAGCGTTTCTTTTTGTAACAAACAAAGACATCTATCGTCTTATGAAAAAAGAGGGATGGCAAACGATTTAAAAGACTTCAAAATTAATGTGCGGCTAAAGCTGGCTTCCTTATGGACAGCAGTTATGTTTTGCTATATATACGGGGATTATTTCGAATTATATGTACCCGGCAAGACACAAGGACTGCTAAACGGACACAATATGCTGGACAGCCCTACCAAATTATTTATGGCCACTTTTATATTGGCTATCCCGGCTATGATGATTTTCTTATCGCTGATACTCACACCCAAATGGGCCAAATGGCTTACTATTGGCATCGGTATTTTCTTTACGCTATTTACTTTATTGGTGGGTATATCTTCTCTATCGGAATGGAAGACATTTTATGTATTTCTCTCTTTCCTGGAAAGTATTATAACAGCCATCATTGTTTTCCAGGCATGGTCCTGGCCAAAATTGACGGGAAAATAACCCCGAAAATCAAATAATCCTAAACTCCATATGGTTCAATTGGGGAGAGAACCAATCGATTTGCAATACTTCTTGAATGAATGATTTCAGCCCATGGAAAGAATTCGGCTTGACCGCATAAAATGTAGCGCCAAGTGCCAGTGCTTTCTTTATGGATTCCGGATTGTCGCAGGTAGAGAACATGATTACTTTCAGCTCTTTCAGGTCGCCTTCATGGGTCCGTATTTCTTCCAGGCACTCAAATCCGTTTTTCATTGGCATATTGATGTCCAAAAGCACAACTTCAGGCATCGGATTGGGCTGGACTTGCAGCATATCCATCAGTTGTTTCCCGTTTTCGGCCTGAGTTAAAACAACGGTGCCGTCCACTTCCGTCAACGCATCAGCAAACATCGCCCTATCGTCTTCATCATCATCAACTAAATAAATATTTCTCTGGAAATTTTGGTCTTGGGTAATCATCGCTATCCATTTTTATATTGCATAAACATAAGACAAGAATTTAAAAATCTGCAAATGCTTATTAGGTATAAACTTCTGTAAATCGATAAACGATCGTAGTACATCCGTGTAATTAGTTCACTTCTATAAATATAACTCTTTTATGGCAGAAACAGGCATAAAACCGGGTTTATTTGCCTTTGGATAAATCCCATCAGCCAGATTGGGTTGCTATCAGTAGCATTTTGTAACTATTTAAAATCCTGGTTTTATGCCTTTCTCGACAAGTTTTCGGTATATTTGTTATCCATCTGTAAACAAAAACAAGCAATCATGGAAGAATCCAAAAACAAAAATATGGAACCGGCAAACGATGCCATGCCTAAAGTAACGGGAATTGGCGGAATTTTCTTTTTTTCAGAAAATCCAAAAGAAACAAAAGAATGGTATGCTAAAAACTTGGGGCTAGAGGTAAACGACTGGGGTTCCACCTTCCAATCCAGGGACTTCAATAACCCCGAAGAGGTACATTCGCTGCAATGGGCTCCTTTTAAAAGCGGAAGCGATTATTTCGCACCCTCAAAAAAGGAATTTATGATTAACTACAGGGTTCATGACATGGAAGGGCTTGTGGCCAAATTAAAAGAAAACGGAGTGACAATCTTAGATGAGATGCAAACCTTCGAATACGGAAAATTCATCCATATTATTGATTCCGAAGGAAATAAGATCGAACTTTGGGAGCCGGCATAGCAAAACACTGCTATATTTTCAGTATCCGCACAGCAACCGATCAAGATTTAGTATCGAAAACTTAATTTTAAATTCATTGCACTTCGGTAAAAAGATATAGCTTTGCAGTTCAAAAAACAGGTATGATAAATGCTTCGGCCCATGGTTGGATTGATAAGTTTTTCTTTGAGCAGAACGCTCAGCAGCAAGCGGTTATCAATGACTCGAAGGTATTCTATGAAAAAACCAGGCAAACCGGTTTTTTGGTAGGGTATACCACCCATTTTGTGACGGGAAAACCGATGGCAACCAAAGGATGGACCACCGAGGAATTTTCGAAAATAGCGCTTTTGAATACCTTGTTCGGTGTGTACCAGCTTACGGAAAACAACCGGGACCATATGCAATTCCTGCAGAAATGTGTGGCTTTTTACAATGACCTGCACCCTAAAAGCTCTAATTTCCTGTATAAGATCCTTCCGCAGGATTCGCTTTCGCATTCGCTGGAAAAAATCATCAGTTCCCGGGTGCAAACCAATGACAACATCATCAGCAAGAATTTTTCACACATCCTGACCAATGCCTTGTTGTTTATAGATGTCCTGGCGTTCAAAAAATATTTGAAAGAAGGGAATATCCCGGAAAAATACCTCAAGAAAACCGAAGAAATCATTGTAAACATCGTCTCGCTTGCTTTACAAACCAAGGAAACCAAGACGAAATACGACGAATTGCTCCAAAAATTATTTGAATCTTCCGTCCGTTATACCAAATTCAGCAAACTGGGCATTGTGTCCCTTGAGAATTTGGACCTCTCCTATTTTAACGACGATTATGAGAAATTTTATCTTATCGATATGGCCGGAATGGCGATGTGGAATGATGAAAAGATAGAAAAGACGGAAGAGCACTTCCTGTACAAATTGGCGGAGAAACTGGATATTGAACACTCTTTTGTGCAGCAGAGCATTGCCGATATCGATGTGTTCCTGACCACAAACAAGGAACAGATTCCTTATTTTAATTTTTCAAATCCTGTCAAGCATTTTTACGACCAGACCACACAAAGTGTTCACACATTGATTTCCAGGAATAAGAACAGGCTGCTGCTTGAAATTTCACAAAGCCGGGAACTGATGGTCTTACTGGCCAAATCCACCACCCGCGACCTGAATCCGGAAGAAAAGAAAAAAGTACGCAACCAGATCCTTGATATTTGCAAAACCATTCCGTCACTGACCATTTTCCTGGTTCCGGGCGGCAGTTTGCTGCTTCCGATCTTAATTAAGTTTATCCCACAGATGCTTCCTTCCGCGTTTAACGAAAACCTTGATTTGGAGCAGGAATAATTATATTTCCTCTTCCAGCCAGGCTTTCATCATCCATACGGTTTTTTCCTGTTCTTTTATGAAATCGCTCATCATTGAGTTGGTTCCTTCATCATTGATATCAGCGGCTTGATTCAAGATAATACGCTCTATTTTAAGCAATTGCGACAAAGAACTGACAATTAAACCAATAGCTTCCTCATCGTTGTGGATGTTTTTGCCAACGGCGAGTTTGTTCATTTTGATGTAATCCTCAAAAGTATGCAGCGGCACGCCACCCAGCGTCAGGACACGTTCTGCAATCAGGTCGATTTTCAACTGGCTGTCGTTGTAGAGTTCTTCAAACTTCAGATGCAGGTCAAAAAAACGTTTCCCGCGGATATTCCAATGCAGCCCGCGCAGGTTTTGGTAATACACCTGAAAATTCGACAATAAGATATTCAATTCCGTTACCAGGATTTCAGTTTCTTCAACAGGAAGACCTAAACTATTAATTTTCATAACTTTACTTTTAATACTACAAAATTATCGTAAAATAAGAAGCATTTAGCATAAATTAAATTGATAGTTTTTATATTTGTATAAAAATTTACTATCTGATGACCATTACTCAACTTCAATATGTCCTGGCTGTTGCGGAATATAAAAATTTTACGCTTGCCGCCGAAAAATGCTTTGTCACACAGCCTACACTGAGCATGCAGATCCAGAAAATCGAAGAAGAACTTGACATCCAGATTTTCGACCGAAGCAAAAAACCGATCCAGCTTACCGAAATCGGGCAAAAAATAGTGACCCAGGCCAAGAATATAGTGAACGAAGCCGACAGGATACAGGATATTGTCGATTTGCAGAAAGGATTCATTGGCGGGGAATTCAGGCTGGGGATCATTCCTACGGTCATGCCGACGCTTTTGCCGATGTTCCTGAACAATTTCATCAAGAAATACCCAAAGGTAAAACTCATCATTGAAGAATTGAATACCTCCGAAATCATTACAAAACTTAAGAACGGGCATCTTGATGCTGCTATTGCCGCGACTCCTTTGCAGGAAGAAAAGATCAAGGAAATTGTATTGTACTACGAACCTTTTATGGTGTATGTCCCTGAAAACCATGCTAAATTTTCGAAAAGCGAATTGGAAGTGGATGATTTGAATGTAGACGAAATCCTGCTTTTACAAGACGGGCATTGCTTTAGGGATGGTATCCTAAACTTATGCAAACGCAATGCACAGAGCCACGAAAACAAATTCCAGATTGAAAGCGGCAGTTTTGAAACCCTGATAAAACTGGCCAATGAAGGTTTGGGAATTACACTTTTGCCCTACCTGCATACATTAGATTTAAAGGAATCCGACAGCCAGAAACTAAAACATTTCACAGAGCCCAAACCGGCGCGTGAAATCAGCCTGATTTTCCCTAAAAACGAACTTAAAATCCATATTATTGAAGCATTGCGGCAAACCATATCGGGTGTTTTGAGAGGTGCCATCGCTTTCCAGAACGTCGAGATCATCAGCCCGCTGCATAAAAAATAAAAGGAACCGCCTGGCTCCTTATTTTATAGTTTAGTTAAACAGTTACATTAATCGTTAACAATGTACAGGCATTGTTTGAGTTCGGGTTTTTCATCTGTAAAAAACAACAGCCATTTCTTGAGGTGTTCCATTTCATAAGGCAATAGGTTCTTAACCGCTTTTTTCAGCTCTTTCATAAAAAGCTTAGAATCAAAACTTACTTTTTCAAGTATTTTTTTGGTGTAGTCATAGATCATTCTAGGCATATTAAAAAAATTAAAGTGAGACTATTTGAATAATAACGCCTGGTAAAAATAAAACAAAAAGTGGTAAAAAAATAGCTAGAATAACGACAAAATGCACTTTTTATCGACGAAATGCATTTTAAGGTCTTTTTTAAAAGTAAAGTCTTACTGCATTCAAAAAATATTTTTTAAGAATGTAATCCATTGATTACCAAAATGTAAAGAGTACACAAAAGAAAAGGAGCTATACAGCTCCTTTTCTTTTATACATTCAGGTAAATTTCACATTTTTTAAGTTCCGGTTTCTCTTTGGTAAAATTCAGAACCCAAACCGTTAACTCTTCCAGTTCATAAGGTAAAAGCATTCTTATGGCTTTTTCTAACTCCTTACAAAACAATACAGGATCAAAACTAACTCTTTCAAGAATTGATTTTGTGTAACTAATCATTTGTCTTGACATTGGCAATAAATTAAAAGTTGTGGTATTATTTGTTCTCTCAAATTTAAGATAATATAATGTATTTAACGAATAATTTATCATAAAATTGTCCTAAATGTTCTTAAAGGCAATCATCATTTCCCTTTTGCCGGGAGGCCCGGGCACTTTTTTGACCACAAAACCTACGGCTTCCATGGAGCGTTTGATAACGCCCCTGGCGGCATAGGTAACCAAAATACTATTGTTTTTTAAGGAATCGTACATTTTTTGGAAGATTTCCGTGCTCCATAATTCAGGCTGCACCTGATAACCGAAAGCATCAAAATAAATCAGGTTGAACGCTTCCTTATCCTCAATATCCTGAAAAAACTGGCGTCTTTTTGTTAAGGAAAAATAAGGATTGAAATGTGTTTTTTCTTCCCAAGGGCATTGGTGCATTTTCCGGAATTCCGCTTCCTGGGAAACCGCCTGCAGCTCTTCGAGGTAATTCATGGCAAAAGCTTCCCCTTCTTCTACAGGATAGGCTTCGACACCCGTATACTCTATGGTCAGCTTGTTTTTCTGAGCCTCCAAAAAGGTAATGAAAGCATTCAGCCCGGTTCCAAATCCTATCTCTAAAATGGAAACGGACTTTTCCCCGAGTAAGGAAAGCCCGTTTTGTATAAATACGTGGTACGCTTCCCGGATGGCTCCGTTTTTGGAATGGTAACTTTCGTTCCAGTCTACCAAATGAATGGTTGTGGACCCGTCACGTGTTTTTATGATTTCTCTTTTCAAGTATGCTATTTTATGTATAGTTTTTTGATCCTGGCGATCGGCCCGCCGCATTTCACTTGGTGGCATTGGATACAAGCATCAACACTTTCGTTAAAATGGGCTTTGGCATTTTTCGGGTCCTCGTAAATCAGTTCCTGCGCTTTGATGAAAGCAGCCGCATGCTCTTTGAAAAAAGCATCGTTTTCCTGCTTATCGGTCATAACAGCCTTGTGGATTTTTAGAAAATGGTTTGGGAATTTCCCGATCGTATCCCCTTGTATGATCCTTTGTTTCAAGCGTTCGTTATCAGCGTACATCTGTTCCATTAGCATTGACATCTCCGACATCTCGTACATTTCGAACTTCTTCCCTCCGGAAGATCCGGTTTCTTTTTCCTGTACTTCTTCCTGTTTCTTATTGCAGGAAAAAGCCAATAGCGAAACAAGGCATAATACTATTGTTTTCCTCATGATTTTTTGATTAAAACACCTGTAGCCTGAAATGCGTAAGTAATTTTCGGTTTCGTGATCTTATTGATCTCCTCTTGCGATTTCCCGGCATCTTTCGCATAATGCCTTAATTCTTCAATCGATACCACATCAATATAAGCAACACCATTTACGATGGCTTCTTCATTATCGGCATTCAAAGGCACAAAAAAACCGTAATCTTTAAATCGTACAAAGGACTCATTGCTGTCAGTCAGGTCCATAGACATCCAGCAGCCTTTTTTCTTGCATACTTCCTTGATGCTTGATTTGAATTGCACTTTTATGGTATCCCCTTTTTTCAATGATTTGTATTTTTTCAGCATTTCTGCATTAGTCAACACTTTTGAAGCGGTAAACTTATCGCCAAACAAAGCATAATCTTTAGTATTGACAGCTGCAGTACCGGCTTTTACTTTTTTGGAAGAAACCTGTGAATGGGCACCGAAGCTTATAAAAAGTACCATCAGGAAAGCAAATACGTTTATCTTTTTCATTTTTTTGGTGTGTTTAAAATTATTAAGGGCAAATCTAATAAGAATTTATGGAGTTTGTAAATTTCCTGTAACAGAAATCAAAAAATATTAACAAATATGTAATATTCCCTATTAAGTTTTATTTTTTTAAAAAAAATTAAGAATAACATGTCAGAAATTAGGCAGAATATAAATTTTTGCCATGATTTTTACTAAATTAGCAAAAAAATATTGTCTGTAATGAGTTTAAATATTCAAAGCGAAATCGATATAATGAAAGTAGCTTCTTCAAAAATCAATGAGGTAGATTTTGAAAACCTTACTTTTGGTAATGTTTTTACAGATCACATGTTAGTATGTGATTTTAAAGAAGGCGCCTGGCAAAAGCCGGCCATAAAGCCTTACGAGCCATTTTTACTGGATCCTTCTGCAAAGGTTTTCCATTATGGCCAGGCTATTTTTGAAGGTATGAAAGCGTACAAGACAGAAGACGATTCGGTTTGGCTGTTCAGGCCGGACGAGAATTATATCCGCTTCAACAAATCGGCAGAAAGGATGTGCATGCCGGAAGTTCCCGAAAGTGTTTTCCTTGACGGATTGAAAGAACTTCTGAAAATCGAGAAAGACTGGGTAAAAAAAGGCAAAGGGAATACCTTATATATCAGGCCGTTTATGATCGCTATCGGGTCAGGTGTGGTGGCACAACCTTCCACACAATACAGGTTCATGATCATTTTATCTCCTGCAAGAGCCTATTATTCAGGCGAAGTGAAAGTACTTGTGGCAGATTATTACAGCCGTGCCGCAAACGGAGGGATTGGAGCTGCAAAAGCGGCCGGTAACTATTCCGGGCAATTCTACCCGACCAAATTAGCCAATGAGCAAGGGTTCCAGCAGGTTATCTGGACAGATGACTCGACGCATACAAAACTGGAAGAAGCCGGTACTATGAATGTGTTCTTTAGGATCAACGATACCCTATATACTGCTCCGACAAGCGAACGTATTTTGGACGGAGTAACCCGTAAAAGCCTTATTGACCTGGCCAAACGTGAAGGAATCCATGTAGATGTCCGTCCTGTTTTGGTTTCGGAATTAGTGGAAGGCGCCAAAAACGGTACCCTGAAAGAAATCTTCGGAGCCGGTACCGCAGCAGTCGTAAACCCGATTGTGGGCTTTTCATACCAGGACACTTATTATGAGTTGCCAAAAATTGAAAATTCGATGGCTTTGGCCTTAAAAGAAAAATTAACCAATATCCAATACAAACTGGCTGAAGATACTTTTGGCTGGACGGTTAAGGTCTAGTTTTCAATAAAACAATACTATTTTAAGGAGAAATGAGCCAGTCTTATTTCTCCTTTTTTATAGAAATATTTTAGGGTGCTAAAATTTCTTCAAAATTAGGCTTGAAATAATGAGGGCCTTTGAGCACTTTGCCGTCTTCACGGTAAATCGGTTTTCCGTCTTCGCCCAACTTGCTCATATTGCTTCGCTGGATTTCATCAAAAACCGCTTCCATTTTATGTTGCAATCCATGCTCGAGGATCGTGCCGCACAAAATGTAAAGCATATCGCCCAGGGCATCTGCAATCTCAACAATATCATCGTTCCGGACCGCTTCGAGGTATTCTTCGTTTTCTTCCTTCATCAGGTTAAAGCGAAGCAGGTTTTTATTTTCGCCTAAATCCCCGGTAGGCTCATTATTGATTCCAAGCCCGAAAGCACTGTGGAACTCATGGACGGCTTTAATCTGTTTTTGCATAATTCTATTCGATTAATTTAGAATGCAAAGTATTAAAATGAAATTACAAATGATTATTTTTACAGAAAAAATTTATGTTCAGTCAGGGTCAGCTTATTTTCGCGGCGGTTTTTGTCGTTTGTTTTATTGCCATCATTGTATTTTCCTACCGGAAAGATTTAAAACTCCACAAACAATACTATAAAGGCAGCGTATGGATTTTAATTGCTTTTTTGTTATTTATTGCCATTTTATTTGCGATTAAATCAATCATGAAAGAATAATTGAAAATTAGAGGTGGATGAATGTTTTTAATTAACATTTTTTTATAAATTTACATACCTACTATCTACAAAACATGAGAATTGCAAAATATCTTTTTTTACTGCTGCTCCTAATTTGCGGGACCGTTTCGGTTTTTGTCGCTACTAAAGATGGAAAATATACCGTCGAAAAAACCAAAATCATAGATGTTCCCAAAGACATCGCCTTCAAGTACACCGCCGATTTGAAAAACTGGGACAGCATCAATCCCTGGAAAAATGAAGCCACAAAAATCAATCATACCGAAAATATTGATGGGGAAAAGATCCTGCAGAACATTTCCATCAACAATATTGACAATGAGATGGTCCTTACCTTCAAAGATACGCTCGGCAAAAAAACGGCCGTTACCTGGACAAAAGAAGGAACACTTGATTTTAAGGACAAATTCCTAAACATTATCAATCGAGGGACGCATCATAATTTTGACAAGATGTTCGAATTGGGTTTGTCTAACCTGAATGCCGCCCTAACTTCGGAAGTGAACAGTTTCAGCGTGAAAGATATTGCCTTTGTAGACCGGGACACGGTTTTTTACATCCAACGCCCCTTGAGCTGTAAAGTCGATGAATTGCCGGCCAAAATAAAAAAGATGCTTCCAAAGCTCAACCAACTGCTTAAAAACACCAACACTCCTTCAAACGGCGCACCGTTTATCATTTACCATTCCAGGGACACCCTTAACAATACCATTACATTCTCTGTGGCAATCCCAACAAAACAAAAAGTATTTACCACTCCTGAAAGTGATATTTTCAATGGCCAAACCAATCCGTTCCAAGCGGTAAAAGCAACTCTTATCGGGAATTATTCGCATAAAAAAGAGGCTTTGTCCAAAATCTTCGCCTTTATGGAAAAGAATAAACTGGAGCAAAGCCCTATTCATAAAGAGATCGAAATCATCCCGGTAAATAGCTTAAACAGCCATTCGGCGGCAAAATGGACCACTGAGATTTTCATTCCGGTACGGCCTAAAAAGCCGGTGGTAAAAGCGAAACCTGTCGGGAAAGATTCCTTAAAGGTCGCTACAGCCACTCCTTTGAACAAACCAAAGGTTTCCTAGCCTATTCGCCTTTTTTCAGCAAATACCTTACAACCGTTTCAGCGGCATGGAGCCCAAACAATCCCGGCATCCAGCTGTTGGTACCGTAAAATGATTTTTTGAAGTTTTTGCCATCGGTCATTTTCAAACTGGTTTCATCTGGTTTTTCTACGGAAAAGACAGCCTTTACCCCTGAAGAAATGCCTTCTTTTTTAAGGCGTTTCCTGATGGTTTTCGCCAAAGGGCAAACATCTGTTTTACTAATATCTTTTACCACAACCTTACTGGCAAGAAGCTTCCCTCCTGCTCCCATGTTGCTTATGATTTTGACTTTTTTGCGCTTGGCGGCAAGGATCAGGTTGAGTTTTGGGGTGATACTGTCAATACAATCCAGGACGTAATCATAATCCGGGGTAACGAGCTCGAATGCTCTTTCCGGGGAAAGGAATTCCTCAATCCTTGTCAGTTGCAGTTCCGGGTTTATGTCCATCAGCCTGTCGCCTACTATCTTTACTTTCGGCTGACCTACAGTTGAATGCAACGCCGGCAATTGCCTGTTTACATTGGTAATATCCACCACGTCACCATCAACAATAGTCATTTTCCCCACGCCTGCCCTGGCAATGAATTCGGCAGCAAATGAACCTACACCGCCCATTCCCACAACCAATACATTCGATTCTTTTAACCTTTCCAGGCCTTCTTTCTTAAATAATAATTCGGCTCTTTCTGTCCACTCTGCCATAGTATGTTCTATTCTTAATTAATTTATTTTAATGGATATTGAAGATGGTTCTAAAATTAGCCTGAACATTCTCTTCAATATTTATTTTCTTGATGGACGCCGCTTTTTCATACACGTCAAAAATCGTTTCTTCAATCGTATCGGTTTCCAGCAAAAACCTAGAATTGGGCACTTCTTCAAAAACCGAAGCCAATTCCGGGTTCCTCAATAAGTATTTTCCAAAAGACAAATAAAAGCCATTGTCCAAAAGTGATTTCGCCACCTGGGCGTTTTTTGAAAATCCGTGAATGATCATCGGGACTTCCATTTTGAGCCGTTTTTTAATTTCGATGACTTCCTGATAGGCTGAAACGCAGTGCAAAATTACAGGTTTTTTATACTTTTTGGCAAGTGCCAGCTGTTTTTCGAAAACTTCAATTTGAACGGCCAGCGATGTTTCAATGCGTTTATCCAGGCCGCATTCGCCCAAAGCCAGGCAATTCCCTAATGGAAGTTTTTCTTCCAGGACCGCCAAATACTCGCCGGTTTTCTCCACATTAATATGCCACGGATGGATTCCAATAGAAAAATAAGCCGCCTCAGGATCAAACGCATCCGGATACTGGTTTACAATTTCCAGGACATTTTCCTGAAAGGTACTTTTGTGTGTATGAAGATTATAAAACATCGGCTTATAAAATTTTGGCAAAATTAGTTTAAAAGTTGGAAAGTGGCAAAGCTGTAATTTCGTAACTTTGGAAATCACTCTACTTTTTTATGCTTCAACACGCTTTTAACCGCTACATTGACAGTTTCAGGGGTTTTTCGAGAGAAATCTGGATCCTGACACTCATGACTTTTATCAACCGCGCCGGAACGATGGTTTTACCTTTCCTGTCAAAATACCTGAAAGAAGACCTTCATTTCAGCTATAGCGAAATCAGCTGGATCCTGGTTTGTTTCGGGGCCGGTTCGATGATTGGTTCGTGGTTGGGCGGGAAACTCTCGGATAAGATCGGTTTTTACCGGATTATGATTTTCAGTTTGTTTACCAGTGGTATTGCTTTTTTCATACTGCAGTTTATAACCAGTTTCACAGGATTATGCATCAGCATGTTCGTTATTATGGTCATTGCCGATATGTTTCGCCCGGCGATGTTTGTTTCCCTCGGTGCTTACGCCAAAAAGGAAAACCGTACAAGAGCCCTGACTTTGGTACGGCTGGCCATTAACCTGGGGTTTGCCGCCGGTCCTGCTATGGGAGGTTTGATTATTATGAATATTGGTTATAAAGGACTGTTTTGGGTAGATGGCGCTACCTGTATTTTAGCGATCCTGATCTTTTGGCTGAATGTGAAAGAAAAGAAAAAATCAAAATTCACAGACAAAGAGCACCCGGGAGAAATATTGACCCATTCGGTATTTAAGGATAAGCCTTTTTGGATATTCTTAGGATGCTGCACCATTACGGGGATCCTTTTTTTCCAGTTGTTTACCACCATCCCTTTATATCACAAGGAGCAATTCAACTTAACGGAATTCCAAACCGGGCTGCTGTTGATGATGAACGGCCTGCTTATCTTTTTCCTGGAAATGCCCATCGTAAGTTATGTGGAAAGAAAACACCTGAATAAAGTCCGAATCGTTATATACGGTGCATTGTTTATGGCAATCAGTTTGTTTTTAATGCTCATTAATACCTGGGCCGGGATTTTGATCATCATGATGTTGTTTATGACTTTTGGGGAAATGTTCGCTTTTCCATTTTCGAATTCATTTGCCATGAGCCGCGCTCCAAAAGGGCACGAAGGCCGGTATATGGCTATTTTTACCATGAGTTACAGTTTGGCGCATATTGCCAGTGCTAAAATGGGCCTTGAGATCATTGGTTATTTCAACCGTAAATACGAACATATATATGGCCACAACTTTGGCTATGAGGTGAACTGGGCCTTTATGGGATTCCTGGGGATCGTTGCTGTATTTTTAGGTGTTTGGGTATATAATTTGACCAATAAGGAACCGGAAAATCATTTGGGCGAGGCAGCTTAAAAACTTCTTTTAATAACAAAAGCGATACTTTACCGTATCGCTTTTTTTTTAAAATCATGCAAGCTTTATTTTATTTTGGCCATACTGATTTTTTCCAGTGTTACTTTTGCATCGCCAATTCCTTTCTTCTTTATAATAATTTCGAAGTCATTATCCGAACGCAACAAATCATCTGAAATATAATAGGAGAAATTAAGTTTTACACCAGTTTCCGCTATTTCATGGTTTTCACCGGTCCCGTGATCGTGGCTCACACCAAAGAATGTCATCACTCCCACATATTGGTCTTGTTTGCCCGGATAACGAAGATAAATGGTATAATAGTCTTTCGGTTCTTTGTACACCACAACATCCAAATTCAATACGATCTTAGCATTGGCTTCGCTTTTAAATGATTTATTAGTGTTTTTGGCCAACTTCTCCGTTACTTTATGGACGAAGGCATTTTCTCCGATTATTTTCCCTACTTTTTGTTCCCAAATAACTTCCTTATTCGAATCCTGGAATGAAACTTTACTTTTCGCAGCAGCTAAAGCCGGAGTTTCCGATGATCCGTAAAGCAGGTTATCGTATTTGTAATCCAGGTTGAAAACCATGGCGTACATTTCTTCCATAGTATAAGTAATATGGTCTCCGTTTGGCGCTATAAACTCATACGGCCACGGGTTTGCCTTGAGTTCTTCTAACGTAGGGCGCTGGCCATATGAGGAAAGGTCCCAGGATTCCCAAATACGGTCAACCATACTGTGGTGCAGCCAGAAGATTGGGTCGAATCCTGCCGACGGCACATTGGCCATTAAACCTGAATATTCCTTTTGGTATATTTGATTGTAATACGACTCGCTCGGGTTTGCATATTCACCTCCTATAAGATCGTGCATATACCCGTGTGGTGAGCCTTCCAGTTTTTTGCTGAATCCCGCGGCTCCTGCAAAAGAAGGGTTTGTCTGCAATTCCCCAAGGGCCAATTGGATTTGTTCCACCTGATCGGCAAGGATTGGTTTTCCGTTATTAAGGATACTGTATCTTGCCGATTCATACAAAGAGCTTGATTTGTCCTGCATTTGTTTCGGCATGATATTTTCTGCCTCTTCTTTGCTTCCGTAATTCCAATACGGCAAGGCAAAATCATCTTTCCCGGACATTTCCCGGACAATTTTCTCTAAGAACCAAGTGTACATCCTGTGCCACAAAAGAAAATTCAGGGAAGCGCTTTCCGAACTTTTATGAGTACAATCGCCCCAGGCCCATAATTTATCCTTACTGGTCTGGTACTTTTCGCAAAGCTTGTTTGGCCCGTTAATAACATCCGGGATATTGTGCACGGCCCCTTGATAGTACCAGGATTGGCCCATGTCACAACCCATTTCCCGCATTTTCTTAAAGGCCACATTCATGGCGTCAAGATCTGCCTTTGCCTCTGGTGAGCTGGCATTTTTACGAATGTACTTCGTCACTTTCTTATCCTGGCTGTAGGCCATGCCCGTGAGCAGGATCGCAAATAATAAAAGAATGCTTTTTTTCATTTTAGTTTTGGTTTTAAGTAGTTATTAAATTAGTTAGTTATAGTACTTCCACTTCAAAAGTGAGTATTTCCGTATAGGCCGGATTGGCTTTGTCGTAGATTTTAAATTTTACAGTCCCGGTACCTATTTTGTTGGCCGGAATTACATGGATGGCGATAAACCCTTGCTGATCAGCATTTAATTTGCTAAAAGCAGAGCCTTTCGGGATTCCTATCTGGCAGGCGCCGTGCTGGCACATGGAACAATCCCATTCTTTGGGGAATGTATTGCTTACCGTTTCCCAGACCAGGTATATCGGTTTGTCCGAAATATTTTCAACTTTGATTTTGGAAAGGTCCAACCGTTTGCCTTTGAGCAGGCTTTCCTTATTCGTAGCATTGCCCACTACTGAAAAAGTAGGCTTCTTCTGCGCAAAAGAGCAGGAAAAGGAAAAAAGGACAATGAGGTATAAAAATGATTTTTTCATAATGCTTTTTTAACTGTTAATACAAAACCGGGATAGCGGCTCTATGATGCTCTTTTTTGGAAACAGGGTCTATAAAATGGTACACAATCCGGTCTTTTTCTGTTGTTTTGTCTAAAAAAAGAAGCATTTCCAGGCATTCGCCCGGATGCAAGGCAACTGTATATCCTTTGTCCGAACCTATAGCTCTAGAATCCTTTGTATGGATTAGCTGAACTGTCGCTCCAGGCGGAAAATCTACCTCATGGAGGTACAAACCGGCATTAACCAAACGAAGCAGTATTTTTTCCTTTTTATGCGCGAATGATTGCAACCCCTTTGTTTTCAAGGCCATTTTACCATTAATCAGAAAATAACCCGGCTGGTATTTGGGGAAAGCTACCGGTTTGTTTTCGCTATCGTATTCTGTTCCCATCAGGGTATCGGTATGCCATTGGGTATCAATTTCATAACTGCACCAAAGCGCTTCGTTAGAAGGTCTAACCACTAAAGTATCCTCTTCCTTTGCCCGTATAATGATGGTGCCAAACATGCCGGCCTGAAGGTTAAAAGGATAATTTTCAGGGCTGTAGTAAAGATATGTCCCGGCTTTTTTGGCCCAAAAAGAATAAAATCCGTGTTCCATATGATGGACAGGCTCATTCTTGGCCATGATTTCCTTTTCTTTATTCCGCTGTTGGAAATCAATTCCTTTGCAATACAACGAAACCGGATTCCCTTGCGAAATGTTCCAAAAATCAATAGCCAGGCTATCCCCTTCCTTAAGATCAATGGCTGATCCGGGCAACGCAACCTGGCCGGAAAGCGAATTTGTAAACCCGAAAGTCCTTATTTCCAGATTGTTTTTAATCGCGAGCTTTCCCGTTGTCCTTCCAATAATTAATTGCTCCTTTTGAGAAAACAACAATGTGCTCGCCAGGAGAAAAGAAAACACCCATATGTTCCTGTACCTTTTCATTTATACCCGATTACCCTTTAAAATATGCTTTTTTTAGTATTCAAATGTAAAACTATCCTACGCCAAAAAATAGCGTAAAAACACCTGTTTTGTAGTAAAAATACTAATATTTCATATGTCATCAAAGTATTCAAACTAAATTCATTTCATCGCAAATTTCCCACTTCTTTCACTATCTTTATAACTTCCAACAACTTACACCCAAACAAGTCTACTATTACCGTAATAAAACTTAAAAATTAGTTAAATAACTATAAAAATAGTTGTGTAACTAAAAATATAGTTATAAGTTTGGGATATAAATGTAAGTCATGCAAAAGTTAACGAATAAAGAAGAAGAGGTAATGCACATTTTATGGAAGCTCAAAAAAGCTTTCGTGAAGGATGTCCTGGCTGAAATCACTGAAGACCAGCCGCATTACAATACACTTTCGACCATAATAAGGAACCTTGAGGAAAAAGGGTTTGTGTCGCACAATGCCTACGGGAACACGCACCAGTACTTCCCTGTTGTCGCCATGGAGGAATACCGCAAGCGTTTCATGAATACGGCTATTGACAATTATTTCAACAGTTCTTATAAGAGCCTGGTTTCCTTTTTTGCGGAAGAAGAGAAAATTTCAGCCGAAGAATTACGCGAAATATTAGACATCATCGAAAAAAAGAAATAGTATGGAAACACTTTTCATATATTTATTAAAAGCAAGTGCGCTCATCGCAGCTTATTTTTTAGCCTATCATTTTTTACTGAGGAAAGATACTTTTTTCAATACAAACAGATGGTTTTTGCTGGCCGGGCTTATCACTTCGGTTGTCATGCCTTTATTATTTATCCGAAAAGTGGTTATCGTAGAAAAACCCAAAATTGCCTTAGACGACCTGGTGCAGTACGCCAACCAGGCCGAGCTTCCGGCAGAAACCGCTATAGATTGGTCACAACTGGCCGTTATCGGTTACACGCTCATCTCGGTCGTATTATTGGGACAAATCATAACGCACCTGATCTCCCTTTTCAAGCTCTTGTATAAAAAAGACGTTGTCAAGAAAGAACAGTTCTCCCTGGTAGACCTGAATGAGGACATCGCCCCGTTTTCCTTTTTTAATTATATCGTTTACAATTCCAGTTTTTATACCCATGAAGAGCTGCACAGCATCCTGCTCCATGAAAAAATCCATAGCCGCGAAAGGCATTCGGTAGATATTTTACTGGCGAAGGTATTTTGCATCATCTTTTGGTTCAACCCTTTTATGTGGCTTTACAAAAAAGCCATTACACAAAACCTTGAATATATTGCAGACCAGAAAGCAATACAGCATATTGACGACAAAAAAGTGTATCAAAAAGCGCTTTTAAAGGTAGTTTCTCATCAAAACTGCTTAACGATTACCAATCATTTTTATCAATCATTAATCAAAAAACGAATTGTTATGTTAAACAAAAATCAATCAAGCAAGACAAATTCATGGAAGTACCTCGCTGTGCTTCCGCTCCTGGCGCTGTTCATGCTCCAGTTCCAGGTAAAGGTCCTGGCACAGGAGAAGGCATCCAAAAATGAAAACCACAGGAAAAACAAGGATGTAGTTTCTGTCGTTATCGACAAAAATTCAACCAACGAAGAAATCGACAGGGATGCTGCAATGCTGAAAAACAATCACGGCGTTACCTTGAAAGTTTCCAAAGTAAAAAGAAACGGCAATGGCGAAATTACCGGTATCAAGGTAACTTACAAAGACAAAAACGGCAACACTGGAACCAGCCAGACCGAAAGCGATTCGCCTATCCAACCGATACATTTCTATAAGGAAACCGATTCAAACGGAAAAGGGTCGATTGGTTTTGGAAGATCGAAAACAAGAGGTTTGAACGGATTAGCACAAATCAGAAAGATCAAACATCATGATGACAATGATGATGTTGAAGTAATTGTCGGGGACGAAGACGATTACGGCTTCAACTGGGAAGCTCCTGAAATGCCGGAGATGCCAGAAATGCCAGAAATGCCAGAAATGCCGGAGATGCCGGAAGATGCAATGGCTCCGGTTCCACCAATCCCTCCGCTTCCTCCAAATCCGCCGAGAACCCGAAAAATTGTGGTAAAACATGACGGAAACAAAAAAGAAGTATGGGTAAATGGTGAAAAAATTGCCGAAGATATTATTGGCGATATGGATTTTGGCGATTATGAAAGATCATTCGTATACGATACCAAAGGACCAAAAGGGCCAAAGGGTTCAAAAAGAGCCAAAAGGATTGTTCTTGGGGACGATGTTGAAGTACAAACCATCCATGAAGGCGACGGCAAAGTCATTGTCGTAACCAAAAACAAAAACGGGCGAAGAACAGAAAATATAGAGCGCATCAATATCCGCAGGCAAGCAATGGAAGATGCAAGGGAGGCCGCTGAAGACGCAAGGGAAGCCATAGAAGAAGCGCAGGAAGAAGCCCAGGAAGCTCGTAGAGAAGCCATGAGAGAAAGCAAAAAAGCAATGATCGAGGCCAAAAAAGCCATGAAAGACAGGGAAAAAGACATGATCGAAGCCAAAAAAGCAAGGGAAGAAGCTGCAAAAGCAAGGGAGGAAGCCCAAAAAGAAAAAGAGAAGAGAACTAATTAAAACAAAAAAGGCTGCCAAACCCAAGGCAGTCTTTTTTTTATACCTTTGTCAAAAATCACCGGTATGTACAAAATTTTAGCGCAGGTAAACAAATTGATCTTACCCAGTTTTTCCAAACAACAACTGGATTTGTCCAAAGCCAAAAAATGGCAAATGGCTATTATCGGCTGGCGGTATTATGTAACATCAAGAGCTTTAAGCAATTAATAAAGCCTTCAAGGAATTAATTATTTATTTTTTATTTCTTGTTTGCATTTTAACCAAATATGACTATATTTGCACCCGCAAACAAGTTCACTGAACGCTTTAGCGCTCCGTATTTGCTAGCAACGGCCTCGTGGCGCAACTGAATAGCGCATCTGATTACGGCTCAGAAGGTTACTGGTTTGAATCCAGTCGAGGTCACAAAACAAGCCTATTTTAGGCATTTTTTAAAGGTTTTAGTCAACATTTAGTCAACAACAGTTGTAAAATGAAGATTAAAACCTTTTTTATTGCGATTGTTTTTATGAATTCAACTAGAACAAAAGAAATTATTAATATACAAATGCAGAGCGAAAAAAAATTTAAAACTAAAACTGGTTTTTGCCACATTCTCCCAGACAAAATAATATTGACGAGAGATGGAATAATAGGAAATGTTTCCGAAATAACTGCGGAAAATGGAATTTCGAGAATCTTAATAATTTATTCTTTGATTTCAGTTTACTTCCTTTACAATGCTTTTACAAATTATCAAACAGGAAAAGTTTTTTCTGCAATCTTTTATAGTTTGTTTGCCATCTTTTTAATTTACGGAATTGCAAAAAGCTTCAATAATTCTACTACGCCTATAATTGAAAGAAATAAAATAAAAGCAGTTAGATTTACCAATGCTAAATTTGGTCTAACCCGTTCACAATTTGAGATGATGTTTGAAGATGATCATGGAAAATTAAAAAAACGATTAGTTATGCTTCCTGGTTCATTGAATGATGGGCAAAATGAAACGAAAAAAGCACTGGAGATAATGAAAAGCGAGGGAATAATAATATCTTAAATAATAACGGCGGCTAACAGCGATTTCGCGCAATTGCTGGTTTTTATCTTTACACGTTCACGAAAAACATTTATCTTTAACAGAAAAATTTAAAGCCAAAAATTTCTTATACTCAGGTTCGCTCGTGTCAATAGTTAGCGGAATGTATTTTGAAATTAATATGTAACAGTACTTGTCTAACACTTGCTTCAACGTTAACACCCAGATTGCGCATAAATTCTTAAATAATCAATTAGATGACAGAAGAAGATAATAAATTAATTTTGAGTAGCATTAGAGCATTACAAGGAGAAATTACATCTTCATTACGTTCTGTATCGGTAGAGTTGCGTGAAAAAAAAATAATTTGGCAATGTTTATTTGATTCTGATGCGACAGAAGATGATTTTGAACTTATGTCTGTGGCATGTACTGAAGTTATAGCAGATTATCCTTGGGGTTACGGTTTAGAGGAAATTATTAAATATGTTCCCGCTCCGGAAAATATGAAGCATTTGGAAAATTTGATTTACTTACGACACGAAAAAAATTATTATAAATAAAATTCACTACTGCTAACACTTGCTACAAGAGATTTAGGCAATTGGCTTAATTTAAAAATAGGATCTTGTATTTGGGACGTTTAGGCAAATCCGAAGATAAGGCTTAATTTAACCCCAAACCACTTGTAGTAATGGGACGTTAGCATCAATGTCTCCTGCCGACGAAAAAACGTCGAGTTGAAAAAAGTCCTGAATACGACTTCCGAAATTTCGTTGCGCAAAAGATTCGTGAAAACCGAACCGAAATAGATACAGAAAAGAATGCGAAAAATAACAGTCAAAAATTAACGCAACAAAACACAATTCGAGCTTCGCTCGATTTTTTTTATAATTAAGTTTAGAACTTCCGAAAACGATAAGCCAAAACGTTACGTAAAAGAAGCAGAATAAAATGAGGCAAAATATTCGTTCTTCCCTTTATGTGTCGCCACCAATCCTAACATCAGCTACAATCAATTACTGATTTTCTAGTAAATAGAACGTTTATTTTATTAACTTCGTTTTTTCCTAATGGGAAAAATCAGTTTCAAAGCCGCAACTGAATCGTAGCCGCGAGACGTTATAGGAAACCCTTTTTCACGTGTACGGTATAAAAGACATAAACTCAAGTTTGTGGAAAAGTTTAGTAATAAATTCTAAATTTTAACTTTCATATTTAATTTATAGTACCTAAATTAGCATACTATAATTAGCAAATAATATGAGTGCTGGGAGAAACGTAAATACACAAAGTCAAAGTTGGGGAACTCCAATAAAATATGTTAGGGCTGTAAAGGAATTTTTTGGAGGCTCTATTTCATTAGATCCATGCTCCAACCCATATTCTATTGTAAAAGCAGAAGTTGAATTTTCTTTACCCGAAACTGATGGGCTTAAACAAACATGGGATTTTCCAACAATTTATGTAAACCCTCCATACGGCTCCGATAAAGAAAGAAAAACAACAATAAAAAATTGGCTTGCTAAGTGCGCATTAGCTAATGAAAAATATAACTCAGAAGTTCTTGCATTAGTACCCGTAGCAACAAATACTGGTCATTGGAAACAGAGCGTATTTGGTAATGCAAAAGCAGTATGTTTCCTATATGATACTAGACTTAGGTTTTTAGAAAATGGCTTAGATGTGGGTAGTGGTGCGCCTATGGCGTGTTCAATTATTTATTGGGGTAATAACTATCAAAGATTTTTTGAAGTCTTTATCGAGTTTGGCGCGGTAATAGATTTATCACATTTGCAAAATGAAGAAATCGGAATTGATAGAAAAAATTTAAGGTTAGAACTATAGTTCTTCAACTATTAATCTATTTCCATCATTGTTGAGATGTTTGAAAACAACAAAGTTTCCAATCTCCATTTCATACATAACCTTTCTTTCGAAATGCTCAATGATTTCTAAAATCAATTTTCTAACTTCAACATTGTTTTTATAGCTAGTTTTCGTAATTCTATCTTGATAATTTTCACCAAATTTTTCTTCAAACTTTTCAAAAAGATGAATCAAAATTACATCAGGTATAATTAAATTATAATCGTTACAAAGTCTAATCATTGAACGACTTTTATTTTCCCAATGCGAAGCTTCACCAATTACTAAAATTGAAATAAAGGATTTATCGTCTGTTTTGTCAAAATGCCCAAGCACTTTTTTTCTCACATCTAAAGATACAAATGAAGCTTGCTTCGCTTTTTCTGGAGTTTGCGGTCCAGGCAAAGATTCATTGACATTAATTTTAGAGACATTTAAACCATCAAGTTCTTTAATTTCTATTACAATACATTTTGTAATGTGATCCTCAATTTCAGAAAGTTTTTGATCAGGAGCTAATACAAAAATATTATTATTAACATCAACTGCAACTAATGCCTGACTATTAAGATTACAATTAAATCGATAAATATCAGTTGATACAATTTGTTGCGCTTGTATTTTATCAACTCGTATTTTTATGTTATTTTCTCCATTAACTTCACCGCTGACATGAGTAAGCCACTTATAATCAGTATTGCCCGGAGAAATTATAAAACTATATCCATCAGTCTCGTAAAAACTGTTTTTATTTGCAGGTATAGCTTTCCATTTTTTAAAATTTGCTTTTATAGTTTGCTCAACACCGACTTTTTTACACTCAATAATTCCGAAAAGGTCTTCCGATTTTTTCGATGGTTTGTGTGTAGCATTTACATGATAAAACGAAAATTCAACTTTGTGTTTTGCGCTCGTCGCTCCTTCAACTCCATCTTCTACAACTAGATAATTTACTAAATTATCTTCTAACTTAATCATTCCTAAAGTTAATAATTCAATTGCATCTCCTACTTTTCTCCCTATTTGATGGCCCTTTTGTCCTAAGCCCTGGGTAAATTTAAACACATCAGATAAATTCATTTTTCCAATTTTACAATAGCTCTTTTAAATCCACACCTAAAGCGCTAGCTATTTTATTTATATTTATTAGCGTGATGTTTTTTTCTGCTCGTTCAATCATTCCGATATAAGTTCTATGAACATCGGCAAGGCTTGCCAATTGTTCTTGTGAGAGTCCTTTTTGAGTTCTTATCTCTCTAACTCTATCTCCAAACTTTATTAAAATTTCAGATTTATTTTTCATTGCTAATTAAAGTATGCTAATCTATATTTAATAAAAGCTTTTAACAACATACTAAAGTTAGCATTATTCAAAATCAGTACTTATAACTCTAATGAATTTAATATTCGAAGAGCAGAAAGAACATTGTTGACAACTGTATTCTGAGAAAAGCGTTAACGCAAGTAGTAAGGGCTTCCTATAACAGCGGTTTGGATTTATTGCTCCGTTAGTATGTGTTTGGAGTTTTCGGAAAGTCCGGTTTACTTAAAACTCTTCGCTAAATTAGCCGCAACCTCGCAAATCCGAAAAACGTTAGCATCGATGTCTCCTACGGACGGAAAAACATCGAGTTGAAAAAGCCCTGAATACTACTTCTGAAATTTCTTTGCGCAAAAAGATTCATGAAACCCGAACCGAAATGGATACGGAAAAGAATGCGAAAAATAACGGTCAAAAATTAACGCAACAAAACACAATTCGAGCTTCGCTCGATTTTTTTTATAATTAAGTTTAGAACTTCCGAAAACGATAAGCCGAAACGTTACGTAAAAGAAGCGGAATAAAATGAGGCAAAATATTCGTTCTTCCCTTTATGTGTCGCCACCTATGCTAACATCGCCTACAATCAATTGCTGGTTTTCTAGTAAATAGAACTTTTATTTTATTAACTTCGTTTTTTCCTAATGGAAAAATCAGTTTCAAAACCACAACTGAACCGTAGCCGCAGAACGTTAACCGTCAGTTTGGGGGACGTACAAAAATCGACCCAAAAACCTAAATAAAAATGAATGAATTTGACGTGAATTCAGATGTTGAAGAAAGAGAGCTTGAAAAGCAACTCCAAAAGTTGCCTAAAGAAAAATGGAAAATCTGGAGATTAATTGCTGTTGGAATTATTATGCCTTTTGTTGGTCCATATATTCCAATGAGAAAAGGAACTTTGGCAGAAAGAATGGGTTATAGCGATGCCGTATTGTTGTTTGGTGCTATTTTAGTAATTGTTGTTCCTATTGGTTGTTATATGCATTTTCAAAAAATCAACAACCAAATATTTGAAGCTGAATGTGACCTAGAAAATCTTAAGCGGAAAAATAAACAGAAAATTGAAAGCGGAATAACAGAATAGGAAAAAACCGAACGGCTAACACACGTTTGGAGCAATTACGAATTTTGTGATAAGTTCACGTTCGCGTTTCACAAGAAATTTTATCTTTAACAGAAAACAATTCGTTCCGAACTTCGCGACTGACGAGAGGCGGCGGAACATTAGCGGTAAGCTTAAAAAAATAGTTTTATGAAGAACAATTGGATTAATCATCCTATAGTATTAAAAGGAGCTGAAATAAAGCTACTCCCATTAGAAAAAGAACATTTAGAAGATTTATTTGTTGCTGCATCCAATAAAGAAATATGGGAACTAACATCTGTAGATTATTCAGTTGAAGAAATATTTTATCCGAATTTCAACAATGCAATGAATGATAGAGAAAAAGGAACAGCGTATCCTTTCATTATTGTTCACAAACATTCAAACAAAATTATTGGAACTACTAGATTTCTTGAAATATACCCTAATGACAAAAAAATAGAAATAGGCGTTACTTGGATTATGAAAGAATATTGGGGAACAACTGTAAACCTAGAATGTAAACTATTACTACTCAAATATTGTTTCGAAAATTTAAAAACGAATAGGGTTCAATTTAGAGCAAAAGATAATAATTTACGTTCAAGAAAAGCAATTGAAAAAATTGGTGGAACATTTGAAGGAATTTTAAGAAAAGATAAAATAGAACCAAATGGAATACCCAGAAATACCGCTTTTTATAGTATTTTGGATAGTGAATGGAAAAATGTAAAACAAAGTATTAAAAACCAAATCGAGATAAAAGCCTACCGCTAACAGTCGTTTCAAGAAATGTTGAAAGATGTGGTAAATTCACATTTTCATTCGCAAGAAATTTTATCGTAGCCGAAAGAAATCAGCTCCAAACTTCGCAACCATCGCCAAGCGTCAATTGTCTTCAATCGGCGCTTTTTTTGTGTTTAGGACAAAAACAATTAAAGTAATCATACAATTTTCTGTAATTTGTCTTTTCCTAAAACTCTTTAGCAACTTAAAATCCTTACATTTACCCGCTGGCTAACCAAATTTCGCTGTATAATTAATCAATTTTGCAGCGTCAGGTCAATTAATTTTAAGCAGTCAAGATGGAAAAACATACTGTATCAGTAGCATCGTTACCCTTAGACGATCATATACTATCGAATATTCAAATCAAGAAAGCCAATTTGTTACCAGGTCTGCAATCTCGGCTAGATTCTATGGAAATGAAAGAAAAACCGATAATGGATCCTTCCATTCCTTACAGGGATATGACAGATACAGCGAGTAAAAAAGAAAGTATTGCCCGAATAATTGATAAACTTGACGTTGAAAACAGTTTAAGATATCAAAGAACTGTAGAAGACACCTATTGCAATGTATACTCTTATGATTATTGCTATTTCGCTAAAGTATATCTTCCAACCGTTTGGTGGACTCCCGAATCCCTTGAAAAAATTATACGGGGACAAGATGTAGAAGCTGTTTTTGAACAAACCGTAGACCGTATCTATTCCAGTGCTATACACGACTGGTTTTTAGAATGGGGACCAAATTTTGGATGGGAAAAAATGTTTACAGCTGAAGAAATCCAACAGAAGGTAAATGCCCATGGCGGAATTGGAATAATCTGCGCCAAGAGAAGAGAAAAAGGCCTCTCCGGACACATTGTTCCCGTGGTTCCTGAAACAGAGCTGCATAAAGCGTACCGCGAAAATGGCGTTGTCATATATCCGCTGCAGTCACAGGCAGGAAAACTGAATTACAATTACTTTTCGGAGGTGAGGAAAGACTGGTGGAATGATGATTTGTATTCCTCTTATGTGTTTTATTATCACGAATAAAAACGCAATTCGCCCTATCGTTAAACATTCAAAAAAATATTGATTATCAACGAGATAACCACTTGGAAATACGATAATAAAAAACTACTTTTACAGCTTAGAAAAAATAAGAACAGCAAAAATTGTGATTTAGCCGTTCCTTTGCTTAAATTATTGATACAAAAGCGATTAATAACACTGGTAATTTTATAACACCATTATAAAATTTTACTCCGTATTTGATCTTTCCTTCGATAAAAAGTGCGAAATATCTAAAATACAAATTCCTATTATTTTTAAAAGTAAACAAAAACTTTTATGCTGGAGGCAAGAATGTGCTTAATCCATTATAGGTTTCCTGTCACTAATGGTAACACGCCGAATTTGTGTCTTCAGATGAAATAATGCTTTAAAAATTATAATTAACCTTAAAAAAGAAAATAAGTATAAATGAAAGACAATCAGACAAAAAAATACTATTGGGGAATAGGATTGGAAAACGAAACCTACATGCAGTTTGAAGAACCCCTAATAGTTTCTGGTGAATTTATACAAGAAAAAATTGGCTTTGAGAAATATAGTATTGATTACAGGAAATGCTATAAACCTGAAAGCCTGGCTCCTATGCTCAAAAAAGCTTTTAACCTGACTAAAAACTATAAAGTAAGCCGAATGATGAACAGTCATTCGCTGGAAAAGCTCGATATCAATTATCAGCACAAGACATTATCGCCAGTAAAAACATTAATTGGTACGGAAGCCGGTGAGGCGGTCTCAGAACCGATTGAAAATCCGGAATATCTCGGCAAATCGATCATGGAACTTTTCCTTGAAGATCAGCCATACAACATTCAGAGTATGATTACCCAAAGAAACAAAACGATGGGATCTGTGCATTTTGATGGTGATTCCATTGAATTTGTAACCAAATATTTTGAAAACAGGACAATTACTGATTCCTGCAAAGAATTGAAAGCAACCAAAAAACTGTTTTTGGATAAAATCAACGAATCGTCTGTGTTAAACGGAAAATTAAATTTTCCGGATTACAACAACGGCCTTAATATGTTTATGACCAATCAGGAAAACCTGGTTTTGTTCAATAACGGAACCTACCATTTTCATATCACCTTACCGTCATTGACAGAAGACAGCAGAATTGTGGATTACAATGATTTTGAAAAAACACATGCTAACGCTATTTACCTATTACAGTGGTTTGAGCCTTTTTTCATATCCACGCTCGGAAGTCCTGATATTATGGGCGTGATCAGTGATAAATACAGTTTAGACAAAAAATTTACTTTGGGTTCAATGCGAAATGCCATGTCCCGTTACATAGGTGTTGGGACCTATAACAAATCAATGCCAAAAGGTAAAATCCTAACCTATAAGGTAGACAATTTTAGAAAACTACTGAAATTTACAAAAGAAGAAAACATCTGGTGGCGCGATCAGATTGAAGCCGACATGGAATATGAAATGCTTTCAGAGGTGGGGCTTGATTTTAATCAGGAAAAAATGTACCAGAGCGGTTTCGAATTCAGAAGCTTTGACGAATTCCCGGCGGAGTATTTAAATGATGTTCTTTTTTCTATTATTCTCATTTGCGAACATTCCCTAAACCTGCCTGATGTGCCATGGGGACATGACAGCAAAGCCTGGAATAACCTGGTCTTTAAAACCTTAAAAACGGGTTATGCCACTGAAATCAATGATGAAGAAAAGAAAGAGCTTTTAAATTTACTGCAGCTATTAAATCCTTCAGATTCTAATTATAGTACACTAAAATCAGAATTTGAGGCCATCATCATGCTGGATGAATTTTTCTTTAAAATTTTGGCTGTTTTACATGACAAATACAAGGACAACAACATTTGCCTGGATGCTATGTACGGACAAAAAACAAGTACCGCTCCAAAATGGGATAACTTTAATAAATACCAGGCCGAAAGGCATTTAAAGCAAATTGGTTCGTTCTGCGATAATTAAAAAAGTATATCAAAATGCAAAATGGGTGCAAATTCTGGTAAAAGCGGGACAATTTTTACGTTAAATCCCCAACAGGGCATCCAAAGACATATAAGCCAATCTCTTCAAATCTTCCATAAAATTTATAGAAATTTGTCCAGTCGAGGTCACTCTTAAATCCCTAAATCAATGATTTAGGGATTTTTTTATGCTTTTTTTCTAATTCCCCCTAACAAATCAACAACAATCGGTATTCCCCTTCATTTTCTATCGGTGCTCTATGGATACAAGGCAGTACTTGTTGTTTTGGATGGTCTACAGCCAGGCGCCAAATGTGTCCTAAACCTAAATTAACAGGTGATGCATCCCCATGTGCCTGATAATGCAAATCAAAGTAATTCTCCTTCAAAAAGTTTTCGAATCCTTCTTCTGGCCCAGTATGCAGTTCTTTTAGTTTTGCCCGGATTTCCGGAATGAGGATTTTTTGCTCTGCCTGTGAGTTAGGTATAATATCACTCGCCGCTCCGTGATAGGTACATAAAAAAGTGTCTGTTGCAATGGGAGAACGGTCAACATGAAACGAATATACATCGGTGGATATGAAATCAAATTCCTCATCACGCTCATAACACTTCAATAAATTAAGAGACGGCGAAGCCCCAAAACCCGTTAATAATTGTAAATCATGTAAGATTATGTCCCGCGCCATATTGCCTTTTTCTGATAATTGAAGTGCAATCAAATCTTCAGGGTAAACTTCCGTTATATTTTCTTTTAGACATAATTGGGTTACAATCTCGTTAAAATTGCCATCCAAATTCCTATACCAGCATAGCGCGTTTATTCCTCCCTTAAAATCAGTATGTACAAGCTCAGGGAAAGTAGATACCATTCCAATTTGGTTGCTGTCAGAAAATGAATTGTTCATAGTATACTATTAGAAAATTAGCTACTTCATGCATTGCAAAATTATGCAATCCTATTTTACTCTTCAAATCTTCCATAAAATGTTGTGGAATTTGTCCGTCAGCGGTCAACCAAATCAATAATTTCGGGTTTTTTTATACCTTTTTATTACCAAGGGATCTCCCCTGTTTCAGGATTGTTTTCTTCGCTGAAAAATTTTCCTGTCGGACCGTCTTTATCCGTCAAAGCATATTTTACAATGCGTTTTCCTGCTACTTCTACCGCTCCAGTCCCGCGGTGCCCGTTAAAATCTGTCTTGGTATAGCCGGGGCAAACTGCATTTACTTTAAAATCAGTATCCTTTAATTCGTACGCCAACACAACGGTATACATATTCAAGGCTGCTTTTGAAGAAAGATAAACGATACCTTTGTAATCGTAATATTTGTAAGCAGGATCGCTGTGCAACGTAATGGAGCCCTGGCTTGAACTTACATTTACAATACGCGGCTGAGGAGATTTTTTCAACAAATCAATAAACGCTTGTGTGACTCGTACTACGCCATACACATTGGCATCATAGGTTGCTTTGAACTGTTCCACTGTTACATCAAATGCGGATTGCGGATAACCGCCGTAAATCCCTGCATTGTTGATAAGGATATCCAATGATTTTGTTTTCCTGCCTATTGCTTCACGGGCTTCCTGTACCGATGCATCATTTGTTACATCAAGCCAGATGCATTCCACATTGTGTATCCCTTCTGCCTTTAATCTGGCAACGGCTTCCCTCCCATTTTCCAGATTCCGGCTGCCGAGATACACATACAGCCCTTTTTGCGCAAGTTGCTTTGCCACTTCAAAGCCAATGCTCTTATTTGCCCCTGTTACTAATGCTGTTTTACACTGATCTTTAGCAGTGTTTCCTTCGGAGTGTGTAATTACTTCGCCATTCATTTTTTTACTGTTTTAAATTCATGAAGCAAAAGTAAAACACCAAAAAACGGTAGGAATGGACAAATCGTTCTATTTCCCCTACAAATCCTGATTGTTCAAAAAGTCACTGACACTTTTCCCGGTACTTTTTTTAAAAAGCCTTGAAAAATAATCCGGATCATTAAATCCTAATTCATAGGCTAGTTCTTTTACGGAAAGATTCGAATAACGCAATTTCCGCTGGGCTTCCATCATCAGGCGGTTAGTGAGGAAATCCTTTGGCGATGTGCCGGAATATTCTTTTACGAGCCGGTACAAACTATTGGAAGTTAACGATAATTTCCCGGCAATTGCATTTATGGACGGTTGTTCCGTAAGATGTGTTTCCACCATTAATTTGAATTCTACAAACTTTGATAAATTAGTATTTACAGTAGCAACCGGTTCATTTTTAAAATACGCATTGTTCAATTCCGACAACAGCAAATTCAAGTAGGCCAATGTTATTTCCGAATCGGTCGAATGGCTATCAGTATAAAGTATCTGATTTAAAATCTCAAAAACTTTCCTCACCCGTTCCCTTGCAGGGCTCTCTAAAGTTATCGTTTGCGAATGTAACGGATTGACTAGAAACGAAAAGCGTTGCGGCAGCAAAGCCAGCGTATTTTCATCAAACAAAACCTTATAATATTGTAGAGGGCCCGTTTGGGCAGGTGGCACAAAAATCTGGTTGGGCATCGCAAAAAGCAAGTCCCCGGCAGTAATGGTAATATCTTGCAAGTCCAATTGGTAAGTAACGGAACCACTGTCAATCAATACAATGAAATAAGAAGCCAACCTACGGGGCTCAAGCTGTTTTTGTTCCATATCAGCAGCAGCGTAAGGATTCTCATTGGAGTTAACCCTAATCTTCAGCTTGTCGTGAGTTTCTTCTTGCATTGGTTTGTTATATATGGTAAATTTCATCATTTTTCCATTAAAAATCATCAAAAGGGTTTTTAATTTGTTGGATGCTTGATATTTACATGCATTTGTTTTAAGTTGGAGAAAGTTTGTTTTAAGTTGGTGAAGGTTTGTTTTAAGTTGGCGAACATTTGTTTTAAGTTGGCGAACATTTGTTTTAAGTTGGCGAACATTTATTTTAAGTTGGTGAACATTTGTTTTAAGTTGGCGAACATTTGTTTTAAGTTGGTGAACATTTGTTTTAAGTTGGCGAACATTTGTTTTAAGTTGGTGAACATTTGTTTTAAGTTCGAGAAGGTTTATTCTAAACAAAAGGGCATTATTTTTAAAATAAGGAATGTTTCCTTTTAAAACAAAGGATATGACTGGCTCCAAACCACTAACTGAGGTTGCTTATGGGCTGGGATTTGAGCACCCGCAGTCTTTTACCAAATTATTCAAGAGCAAAACCAAGTTGTCCCTTACCAAATTCCGGGTTGCTTTCAATTAAACTTAATAAAGTGATTTTCTGCTTTCCTTAAATTTTTAATTATTTTAAAAATCATTACTAATTTGCACAGTATATAGATTTAAACTTATGTTTACTGAAAAATCATACCCCTTGTTTAATTAAATATTTATAATGAAAAGAATTGTTACATCATTTATCACATACTTGTTTTTGACCAGCTGTAGTTTCCCAACCTATATATTAGACAATAAAGCACAAACCACCGGTTTGGATTTTAAAAATGGAAAGTGGCTCCTTAATGAAATTCAGGCTCCCTATGAAGTGAAACAAAAATTAACGGAGCTGGCATTAAAAGATTTCTCTTCAAATTTAAATGACAGATTAAGTTATGTTCACACTACTAAAGGATTACTGCTACCTAAAAATATTGCACTTAATCCAAACAAGAATGATTTAAGCAATTTAAAAAAAGGAACGGGTTTTGATTATTTCATTAATATTAAAGCTTCCACTATCAAAGATGAATTTGGCAGTCTCGACACTACCCCTCATAAATTTAATACAGGGAATAAGCAGAAAGAAGGTACCATCGTTGTAGAAGTATATGATTTAAATTTGTTAACCATCATCTATTCTCAAAAAGCTGTAGGATCAATAAATTTGCCTCAAGACAATCAGGATGTCCATTTTACTAAAACAGCCAGTAGCCTAATTTTAGGAGGCTATGGAAAGATAATAAATGATATTAATAGTAAATCGATTAAATAATAAAACTATTTCCTTTAATCATAACTAACAAATTCAAAAGGCTTTTGAGTAATTTTGCTGAAGTGCCTCGTCATCTACAAACCAATCTCTGTTGCCTTGAAGCTACCCTACTCCTATTACCTCAATCCAGACGCTGTTTTTTTAGCCAAAGACCTTTTGGGGAAAGTCCTGTTTACCGAACTGGATGGCGAAGTGACAGCAGGCATCATTGTCGAGACCGAAGCGTATTTTGGCATACAGGACAAAGCTTCCCATGCCTATGGCGGGCGGCGTACCGACAGGACGGAAATCATGTACAGCCCCGGAGGCGTTTCGTATGTATATTTGTGTTACGGTATCCATCACCTGTTTAATATTGTGAGTTCTGTCCAGGACGAGCCGCACGCAATACTGATAAGGGCCATTGAGCCGTTGGTCGGGAAGGAAATCATGGAACTCCGCAGGAATATGCCTGCCACCAAAGCCGCTATTTCATCCGGGCCCGGTTCTGCAGCCAAAGCATTAGGAATTGACCGTTCTTTCAATAAAAAGGATTTGACCGGAGACGAAATCTGGTTGGAAGACCACCACATCCGTTATGCCCCTGAAGAAATTGCAGCCACGCCACGCGTTGGTATTGCCTATGCCCAGGAAGATGCGTTTTTGCCCTGGCGTTTTTTTGTAAAGGGCAACAAATATGTAAGCAAACCGAATAAAATCTGATACGGGCACTAAAACTACAATCGCAAAGCACCGTATTTCAGGATGCAATAAATAGCGTGGCATCCGTCTTTCCAGTTGATTTTCTTGCCTTCATGATAGGTCCTTCCGTAATAGGAAATACCTACTTCATATATCCTTATCCTTTTGATGCGGGCTATTTTGGCCGTTACTTCAGGCTCAAAACCGAAACGCTTTTCCTTCAGCACCAATGATTGCAACATCTTGGCATCAAACAATTTATAACAGGTTTCCATATCGGTCAGGTTCAGGTTGGTGAACATATTGGAGAGGAAAGTGAGGAACTTGTTACCTATTGTGTGCCAGAAAAACAACACGCGGTGCGCATTCCCTCCCATAAAACGGGAACCGTAAACCACATCGGCATAGCCATCCAATACGGGCTGCAAAAGGATATTGTACTCATTAGGGTCGTATTCCAGGTCCGCATCCTGGATAATGATGTAGTCGCCTGTCGCCTGCCTTATCCCGGTATGCAGGGCCGCTCCCTTTCCTTTGTTTTTCTCATGCCTGAAAAAAGACATCCCCAACTCCGGGTTTTGGTGCCTGTAATTTTCAATCGCTGCTGCCGTGGCATCTGTGGAACAATCGTCTATTATAATGATTTCTTTGGCCATACCGCCCGATAAGACAGCTGCTTTTATTTTATCCAGGATTAAATGAACGGTCGCGGCTTCATTGAAAACAGGGATAATTATGGAAAGTTTTTTCATTACGGATTGGATAATAACAGGTTGTAAAAGTGTCTCAAGCTGTAAATATCAGGTTTTTTATAGGAACTGAAAAAAGAATATAAGGATATCTGTGCAAAATTTTAGAGGACCTGCCCACTCCCGGTTTTTTTTCTTTAATTTAGTCCACTGAGCTGTTAACGAGTAAAACAGGCCCGATCAGAATAATAATCCTTATGCAACGCCAATGAAAACCAATTCCAAAAACAACAACCAGCAGCCGGAGGCATCCTATGCTACCTATCTTCCTTACGTTCTTTTAGTATGCTGTTTTTTTGTGTATTGCAACTCCATAGGCCATGGTTTTGTATTGGATGACGAAGCGGTAATTACTAAAAACCTATTTGTTAAAAACGGTTTTGCAGGTTTTGGGGATATCTTTACGACCTTTTACTGGAGAGGTTATTGGGATTTGAACAGTGGTTTATACCGGCCGTTATCCCTGATTGTTTTTGCCATTGAATGGACGCTGTTCCCGGACAAACCCGGCTTTTTCCATTTTGTGCAGGTTGCTTTGTATACCGTTACGGTCTTGGCCCTTTACAATATGCTGAAGCGTGTATTGGAAGGCACCAACAAATGGTTGCCTTTTGGCATTGCCCTGTTGTTTGCCTTGCACCCGCTGCATACGGAAGTCGTAGCCAACATAAAAAGTTTAGATGAAGTACTGGCTTTGCTTTTTTTCATCCTTTCCACCAATTGGCTTATTAAAAAAGACGGTTACAGCTGGCAGGGATGCGTGTTCTTTTTCCTGGCTTTGCTTTCCAAGGAAGGGGCTATTGCTTTTATACCGGTTTGGTTTTTGCTTTTGGTACAGATCAGGAAGCAAAACGCCAGCCATGCTTTTAAGGCCATATTGCCTTTGGTCCTTACCGCAGGCCTCTGGTTATTGATCAGGACTTTGGTCATCAACAGCGGTTCCCCGGTTGTGGGATACACCTATGCAGACAATTCCCTTTTGGCTTGCAGCGATTGGATCAGCCAAAAAATGACAGCCATTACCGTTTTGGGGATGGGCTTGCTACACGTTTTGTATCCGGCGGGCTTGTCTTATGATTATTCTTATCCGCAAATACCATGTGCTACTTTTGCCAGTACAGGCTTTTGGGCCGCTTTGGTTGTTTTATGTGCTTTATTGGCTGTTGCCATTTATTATTTTAAGAGAAAACCGGTTGTCAGTTTTGGGATCCTGTTTTTCTTTGCCACTTCTTTCCTGACCAGCAACCTCCTATTCCCTATTGGTGCCACTATGGCCGACAGGTTTATGTTTGTCCCTATCTTGGGATTATTCCTGGCCATTTGTTATGTGGGATTTGAATTGACCCATGACATGCACACCCGCAAGGCAGGCACCGCAGCTGTTGCAATTTTAGGTATTGCACTGGTTTTCGGGATGATAACCCGCAGCAATAACACAGACTGGAAAAGCAATGATACGCTCTTTGCCAGCCATGCCAAAAAAGTACCTCACAGCGCCCGGGCCCAATACAACTACGGAACCGTGCTCCTGACTCATTCCTTAAACCACAATAACGACAGCCTGAACAGAGCTTTTGAAGCCTTAAGCCTGGCCCATACACTGGATCCCAAAAATATGGACGCTATATCCAACCTGGGGATTGCCAATTACCATCTGCAAAACTATGATGTTGCCGGCCGCTTGCTAAAGGAAGCATTGCTTGCCAAGAAAAACGACGACCAGATCAGGCTGAACCTTGCCGATACCTATGTCAAGTTAAAACAGATTGACAATGCCGTTGCCTTGTACAAAGAGGCCTTGCAAAACAACCAATATAATGAGAATTCGCACGGAAGGATTGGGGGTTCTTTTTTTGCCGCCAAACAATTTGGGGAAGCAGCTGCCATGTTCAAGTTAGGGACAATAGCGTATCCTGACAATGCGGAGCTTTGGATGAATTATGGCAACGCTTTGGCTGCAGGCTCGAACTACAAGGAGGCAATACCGGCTTTTGAGCAGGCCCTCCAGCGGAATCCTTCCCAAAGGATGGTGCTGTATTACCTGGCGCTTACCTACCACAACATGGGCAATGACAACAAGGCCAATGCTTATATGCAACGGTATCAAACCGGTGGCTAACCGGCTTTGAAGCCTTGGTTATTGCCAATGGCCGGCAAGCGGGATTTATCCGACACAATTCATAATGAATCATAAAGACCATGGTAAAAAAATTGAACCTGATTATTATTGTCCTTTTGCTGGCAGGCAAAACCTTCGGGCAAAACAAACCGATAGATAGCCTAAACATCGACAATATCAAATTCAGGCAGCAGGCTTTAATCCTGCCGATAGCCTTGATTGGATATGGAGTCATTAGCCTGGAAAGCCATACGCTGAAAGATATTAATGCTGAAACAAAGGAAGAATTTAACGAGCACATAGACGAAAAGCTGTCCCTGGATGATTTTTCCCAATACAGCCCGTTCGTATCGGTGTATGTCCTGAACAATGCCGGCATCAAAGGAAAAAACAACCTGAAGGACAGGACTATTATATTGGGCACCGCTTATCTGATTATGGGGGCCACGATAAACATCATCAAAAACACCGGAAATGAATTAAGGCCTGATGGGACCTCCTACAACTCATTTCCCTCCGGCCATACGGCGACCGCTTTTATGGGTGCCGAATTTTTGTACCAGGAATATAAAAACGTATCGGTTTGGTATGGTATCTCAGGCTATATGGTGGCCGCCGGGACCGGTTTTTTCAGGATGTACAATGACAGGCATTGGCTAGGCGATGTTTCTGCCGGAGCCGGGATTGGGATCTTGAGCACCAAAATTGCCTATTGGATCCATCCGTTGTTGAAAAGAACGATTTTCAAAGGAAAGGAAAACCTCAACGGGATGATTATACCCGTTTATAATGGCAAGCAGCTTGGTTTGAGCATGGCCGTAACTTTTTGATGACGGCCTTATAATTATATAACATAAAAGAGGGTTTTTAAAACCGATTTCCATTCCCCGGGCGTAATTTTATCAAGTTACACTTAAACAATAGGAACCATGGCAAAGCAAACCGAAAAACAGCAAAGCAAAATCGAAAAGGTGATGCACGAATTTAAGGAAGGCGACCTAAAATCCGGAAAGGACGGAAAAGGAGGCACCGTAAAAAACCGGAAACAGGCAATAGCCATTGCCTTGAGTGAAGCCGGAGTGAGTAAGAAGACTTCTAAAAAGAGTTGAATCAAGAAAAGAACATGGAGAATGGAAAATAGAAAATAGAGGAAAGAGAATAGAGAATAGAAAATGGAGAGATGGATTTGCAACTAAAATGTTATTCCTTACCTCTATACTACCGTCTATGCTCTTTCCTCTTTCCTCTTTCCTCTATCTTCTCTTTTTGTGTCAAAAAAAATCATTTGAAAAATTTTGCCACAAAAACTGTTGCAAAATATTTTTTTTAAAAAATTTGAAACAATTTTTGTTGCAAAAAAAATATTTTGAAAAATTTGCAACAGGAAAACCATAGTTGTTGAATATCAGATTTACATCCATAATCCATATCTGAGATAGTATCAATGTTTTTGTTTAGTTTTGCTTTCATATAAGCATATTAGCAACAATCCATGAAAAATCTATACTTACTATTCCTTTTTACTTTTTCCTTATCAATTTCAACCTTTGCCCAAAATCTAAAACTGCCAATACCTACTAAGTCATTTTTATCCGAAAGCAAAAAATACGATAATGCCGATGTGGAATACTTCACAAAATATTTAGGAAAAGGCTCCAGGAAAATTTTAAAAAGGTTTGATGAATCAAACGAAATCTGTTCTTCCATTTATACATTTAAAAACGGAATAGTAGTAAAGAACAATTCATGTTCTGAAGCAGGAATCGAAACCCAGATAATTTTTAAAGGTTATGATAAAAACGAAGTTGTGAAATTTGTGGAATGGTTTTTCAAAACCAAAGACAATCAATGGAATAAATCAAAAACCAAATACGAGCCCTTTGAAAACGATGCTGGCTGCTATTTCGAGATTAAAACAACTAAAAATCAAATAGTATTACATTATTATTGTGGTTGTTAAGTTGGCGTATTGCTAACAGTGGCTCCATCAGTACTTAAAGAGATTTAAAAATGGATAAATTTGAAACTTGGAAAAAATATGAAATATTTGATCTGTTTAATGATTTAGAACAAGCTGAAGAAGTTTTAAGCAAACTAACAGGTGGATATTCCAATAATTTTAATTCGGTTGAAGATTTTCATAACGCTTTTGTTGAAGAATTATATGATTTAAAAGGTCAAAATATTCCTGATTTTAAGCACATACGCTTGTGGTTCGCACCGACTTCCGCTTGGGATGATTTTGTGGGGCTGGCCGGAATGGAATTGGCAAATAGGATTTATGAAAGGGCAAGCAATTGGAACAAGAATGAGCTATGATGCCCATCCCATTGAGTGCGTTTTAATGCCAAATGCCATTGGAAACAGATTAAGGATTTTGAATAATTATTATATTAGCTAGTGAATGTAGTTTTTGTCATACATATCTACGAAAAACAGAGGTGTATGTATGACGTTATCAAACATATTAACAAGTTATAGGCAACCAAAATGAGACACTGTATTAACATAACAATTTTACTTTTTTGGACGACTTTCTCGTTTGGACAAATAGAACTTCTGCCACGAAAAGACAATGAGACCGCTGAGCAATTTGCTGAACGACAAAAACCAGAAAACGCTACTTTGACACATAAGGTTTTAGAAACAAAATGGAACGGAAATTCCACGATAATTTCGCTTTACGACATAACATACAAATTACCAGAACAGAATGACCCAGACCAGCAGACATATCATAAAATTGTTGGATCTGTATTTTCTGAATTGGATAAAAACACTTACAGTAAAATAACTTTTGGAACAATAGATACTGAAGGTGGCAATCCGTCAATTGAAACCGTCTTCTTTGCAAATGCTGACAACGACAAGGCAAAAGAGTTAATAATAATAGCTTCTTGGGAGCAACGACATTATGATGTTAATGGAACGCTCTACGGTACTTACGTTTTTGATGACGAAACTATTGAGAAAACACTTGATTTGAAATTTCTTGAAGAAATAAGCAAAAAACTTGACGGAGGCTGTGAATGCAATTGGAGTGACGGAACAAATAAGAAATCAAAATTTAAAACAGCATTAGAAATTAAAAAAGAATTAGTCAGACTCGGTTATAAACAATAAATCAACTTTTTTATAAAAAAGCTACAACGTCATGTTATAGCTTTTGTTTTACTATGGCTCAAAGTCGGGAGACTTTGCGCAGCGGGGTATTCTTTTTTAGGAGCTATTTACTTCGTCAGTTCGCTTCGCTCGTGCCCTGCTATCCGTTTCAATCTTTTTCTCTCGTCTGAAACGAGAGAAAAAGGATTTCCACTACTATCAGGGCTAGGGCAATCATTTTCAAAAGACATTTTTATTCTGATAAATACATAAAAAAATCCTAACCATTACAGTTAGGATTCTTCTATCTTATTTCTCAATTCGCTTTTATTATTTTTACAATTTAGCTTTATAAAAATGTTATCATTTACATGTTATATATCCCGTATAAGCCGTGCATTTGTCTAAAACAACTTTTTTTATCTCGTTCCAATTTGTAAGCAACCGTAATAAAGAATGACCATTCCAAACGCCACAGTCTCAACGACAAACTGTCCTTATCAATTAAACAGCAGTCAATTAAATTCTTCATGGATTGGTTTTCTTGACGTAATAGCTTGTTCTCATCAAACATTATTTCGCTGTCAAAATATCTTGCATGGTCGGTTGGAAATACTCTTTTTCCACTTTTCATTTTTGCTTCTGCAAACAAGTCTTCATTTTTTTTGTAGAATCTGTATATTTTGCTTTTACTGCATTTAGTCGTGATTATAAATTCTTTGATATTTTCATATTTCATTTTGTTAATGTGTTACTACTCATGTTATTTTTAGATACAGGAATCCCATACAAGGGTATTAATCAAGCATCATTTACAATAAATATTAAGAAATTCTCAAAAGTGTAGCTTAATTGGGACTTTTTTGGAAATATTTTTTTTCTTAACCAAAATATTTATGTCTCAAAGTGACACAGCTGGAAATGTAACGGCAAAACTCGGAAACAATTTTCGCATACTATCAAGTGAATGCGGGGCAAATTAGCCTAATTGTGTGGCTGAGGCTGATAACTGAAAATGACCAAATCGTGGATTTTGATTTTAAAAATGCGGATTGAGAGGGGGTGGGGTGTCGTTTTTCCAGCTGTGCCTAATTTGATATATAGATGTATTTAGGTGTCCGACACCACTTTTACGGTACATATAAATACATAATAAGAATCTTTGAAAATAAAAAAGGGACAGGCGCCTTACGCCCATCCCTTTACCATATGCTATTGAAACAAATTACCAACAATCATTAAAAAAAGAATATGATTGTCTTAAGTTTTGGGCTATTTTACCTTCATCATCAGAAAACATAGTATATGTTTTGCCCTTTTTCAAAACCCAAGATTTAAGAGATGAATCACTGTATAATGTATCCGTAATCTTGTTATTTTGCTTAATCAGAAAAGAATAATTGACATCCATCATCATATCATTACCTTTATTTTTTAACGATTTAACTTCGTCAAGAATATTGTAATTTCTTATTTTTAAAATAACATGCTCATCTTTAAAAGCCCAAAATGATTTTTCATTCGTTGAAGATGGGTGGGTGGTGACTGTACCCATAAATTTAATAGCTGTTATACTATTCTGTCCAATTTCATCATCATTTTGAAAAGTTTTTTTAGTACTGCATGAGTAAACTAAAGTTAATATCAAAATTATTTTAATATAATTCATTTTTTTCATAATCTTAATTCTTTACTTTATTTGACAATACACCTGTGGTTTGTACACCAGTTGCATAATAATTTCGTCTTGGAAATTCTCCTAAATTAATATTTATCTGCGTGGATAATGTTGTCGCTTTTGACTCTTCAGCATTCCTAAAATATGGAGTTAAATTTCTTGTACTTATATCTGCCTTCCTTTTAAAATATTCTGTCGGGTTTGTTGCAAAATTAAATGCATGCCCTATTTCATGTCCCAAAACAGAAGTTGGTGAATTTACTCTCGTAGTTGGCTTTAATTTTCCGTTGCTGTCATATAAATCAGATATTTTTTTAGCATCATTAGTGTCATTATACATAACCCCTTCTTTTCTGTTGAAATATATCGTTCCTATATTATTTTTTGTTTTAGTGGAACCATCACCAGCATCAGGATAACTTCTACCATCAGAAAAATGAGAGCCACCATCTTCACCACCTTCAACAACTGATAATTCACGTTTATCATCCATTAAAGTTTGCATTAAATTTGTTTGTTTTCCATCAACTTCAATATTTGAATTCTCATAAAGAGCATCTAAGGCTTTGTATGCATCTGCTAAATAACTATCTTTTATTTTAGTATAATCTCTGTCTTTTTGATATCCATACTTAACTTTTTCTTTATTATCTTTTCCATAATAGATATCTATTTCGTTTCCATCTGGGTCAACGAAGAACATTGGATTGTTGAGGGCGTAAGTATATGGAGATAATGGGAGATATTTTTCAGCTTTAGCATCCATATTGCTCCAACGTCCTAAAGCTGGGTCATAATTTCTAGCCCCATAGTCGTAAACATTCAGTCCCAGCTCGTCCTGTAATTCTTTCCCATTAAATTTGAACTGATACGTCTTAGCACAACCGCTGCACGGTTCCAACACAACCTTGCCTCCGTCCTTAATGTACGTTTTCTGGCTCATATTGTAGTTCTTGTGCTTCAGCCCAAAAGGATAATAGTTATTCTCTTCCAATACTTTAAGAACGCCTGTAGCAGGATCTACACCGTAACTCAACCGCACATTGCCCAGGTGGTCGGTGTAATTGAACACGTAGTTGTATACGTTATTGCCGTTTACCACCGTGTTGTTCACATACCCTTCATCATGCGAGAAGAACTGCAATACGCCATCCACATACTGGAACCCGTTAAAGTACTGGGTAGCTGTTACCGTACTGCCTTGGGTTACGTTTTTCTGCAATTTGACACCTGCTGCGTTGTAAAGGTATTCTTTTTCTTTTGTTTTAGGAGCTGTTTCCTGCTATCCGTTTCAATCTTTTTCCCTCGTCTGAAAACGAGAGAAAAAGGATTTCCACTGCTATCAGGGCTAGGATTTTGCTTTTCAAAATTAGCTTTTGTTTTCACCAGGGCATAAAAAAATCCTAACTGTAATAGTTAGGATTCTTCTATCTTATTTCTCAATTCGCTTTTATTATTTTTACAATTTAGCTTTATAAAAATGTTATCATTTACATGTTATGTATCCGTATCCGCTTATCACTAACTTTGATACATTACCAAACCCACCAGTCTTTATCATCATGAAATATGCAAATTTCAGAAATAATTTCAGGGTTATTGGGGTTTATATTTTCAAGAATTTTAGAATCTCCAAAATCAATTGTTATACTTTCATTTTCAATAATAGAAACTTCCTTTACTTTTTTTCCAATAAAATCACATAATTTATTCCGATACTCAACATCTCCAAATTTATAAATCTTATTTTTGATTTCAACAACTGGCCAAATATAAAACGTAAATCCCATTTCAAAGAAATGTAATTGCAAATAATCTTTGACAAATTGTACAGCAATTAAATCTTCATTATTTAATTTATTATTAATGTCTTTCATTTTTAATTGTTATTTATTGGAATATGCCCTGCAGGGTCACTATTAGATATAGGTCGACCTGTTGCAGGGTTAACTGTTTGAGGTGTTGGTGTTGCATTATTCATATAATTAACTCTACTACCTTGATTAGCATTCGCATCCATAATTCTTACTCCCGTTGTTCGAGGATCCATCCCAAATCCTCCTGAACCACCTTGATAAACCATTCCAGTGCCTCGCATAGGCTGTGTTGGCCCAGTAGCACCTTCAGGAATTGGAATTGCATCACCTCCTGTTGTAACTACAAAGTTAGGAGATGTCATATTAGTATTTGAACTATTAGTTGTTTCTGTTGTTACTGGTGCTTTAGGAGTTGAAGCAACTTCAGCTGTTTCAGCAGTTACTACAGCACTTGTGCTACTTTTAGCTGCTTTATGTGTTATTGCTACGACAGTTGCTACACCCGCTATCTCTCCCATAGCTTTAAAATCCCCTTTTAAAGCTTTTCCTCCTGTATTAATCACTGCTGGAATTCCAGTACCATCCACAAATTGTTTTCCAGCTCCTTTTAAATCTCCATTGACAACACTTTTACCCATGCTGTATGCCAATTTTACCTGGCCAATTACTTGATTGTGTAATTGAGCTCCTTCAGCAATATTTTTAACAGATGAAACAAAACCTTTAGCAAATTGTTGAACATTACCCATCCAAGTTGGCCATGGCCACATTCCATCAGGGTCCTGAAAGTAAACAGGATTGTCAAAACAATAATTGTACGGTGACCATCTACGTCCCAATTCTCCTTTAGGGTCCATTTGTAAAAAACGACCATTTGCTGGGTCATAAGCTCTATTATCATAGTCGTACAAGTTAAGCCCTAGTTCATCTTGCCATTCTTGACCATTAAATTTATACTGATACGTCTTCGCACAACCGCTACAAGGTTCCAACACAACCTTACCACCATCCTTAATGTATGTTTTCTGGCTCATGTTGTAGTTTTTATGCTTCAACCCAAATGGGTAGTAGTTGTTTTCTTCCAATACCTTAAGAACGCTTGTGGCAGGGTCTACTCCATAACTCAATCGGACATTACCTAAATGATCGGTGTAATTGAACACGTAGTTATATACATTGTTGCCATTCACGACTGTGTTGTTTACGTACCCTTCATCATGCATGAAGAATTGCAAAACACCATCCGTGTATTGGAACCCATTAAAATACTGGGTTGCTGTTATCGTACTCCCTTGGGTTACGTTTTTCTGCAACTTGATACCTGCTGCGTTGTAAAGGTATTCAATTTTTGTACTGTTATTATTGTTGAACACGATTTTTATAGGCAAATTCATATGGTTATACACAATTTGTGTAATCCCTTTATTGGTATCGGCCGTCATATTCCCATTGGCATCGTAGGTATAATCGTCGGCAGGATCGCTCGTGCCGGTACTATCATCCTTAAACCCGTTGGTGTTGTTAGTGCTGTCAAACACCTTCATCAATTGGTTTTTGTTATCGGCATGGTAGGTATACGCCAGATTGTCCACTTCCAGAGAATAATCCGCATCGTCATACTCTCCCGTGCGGGTTAGAGCAGTAATGTTCCCATTCTTGTCATACGCCAATGTCTCATTGTACGAGTTGGTCGTAGGTGTAGCCGCACCTGGTTTTTGGTACGTTGCGCCTGTCAATCGGTTCAGGTTGTCGTAATTATAACCGTATTTACGCTGCACGTTATCGCTGCTGGTGCGCCAAAACGTTTCACTAATGTTCCCGTTATATAGGGGCGGCACGCTGTACACTCCATAGCTTTGGGTATCGTTGTCCTGGTAATTCACCTTAAAGGCAAACAAATCTACAGGGTTAGCCCCTTGCGTCAGGTTCGCCACATCGTTTATGCCTTTAAGCCAGCCACGGATGTTGTAATTATAATCTACTTTCTGTAGGCCCAACGCT
>NZ_SRLH01000003.1 GCF_004745595.1 Flavobacterium humi | reverse complement strand
AATATGAACCGAAAACATACGCTGCCTTTTCAGGGTTTTTGGCCACTTGCAATTGGAACAAATCCAGGATTGTGGCAGAAGATTCTTCAAAAGGAGCCGGAGTGTACAGACGCAATAGGTCGGAGCGTTCGGCAGCAGTCAGGTACTCAATATTTTCTATTTTTTCATTTGGTTTTTCTACTATTTGTGCGGCAAACTGTTTGAAATGAACGATTAGTTTTTCAATCATTCCCCTTTCGTATACATCGGTATTGAAATTGATATCGAAAAACAAATGATGGCCCACTTTACTGAAAATAATGGCCAGGTCCACTTTAGATACAATCATCCCCAAATCAAAGATGCGTTCCACTTTATCGGCATCGGCCACAAAATCTTCAGCATTGGCCTGGGTTTCGGGAAATCCGATGATGACATCGAATATGGCACTTCTTGATGGATTCCTGAGCAAGTTTAAATCTTCGGTAAGCAAATCAAAAGGGTATTGCTGGAAATTGAAGCTTTCCAACGTATTGGATTTCACTTGGTTAAACAAAGCGTCAAAACTCTGGGAAGGGTCAATAGCGTTCCTCAGCGGCAGCGTATTGATATAAAAACCTACCTGGTCGTCCAGGTCGATATGGTCCCGGCCGGCAATCGGAGCTCCGATGACAATATCTTTTTGGTGGGTATATTTCTGCAACAATGCATTCCAAACGGCTAAAAGCCCGATGTACAAGCTTCCCCCGTTTTTTTTGCAATAGGATTCCAATTTCTTGGTGGTTTCCGCAGAAACATAGGAACCCAGTTTGTAGCCGTTGTAGGTTTTGGTTTTAGGCCTGGTTTTTTCACTTGGCAAGTCCAGCAATGGAAGCTCACCGGCAAATTTTTCCTTCCAGAAGGTTTTGTGTTTCTCAAAAGCGCCGTTGCGGATCTGTTCTTGTTGCCAGGCTGCATAATCTTTGTAATGTATCCTGAGTTCCGGTAAGTCCGGATTGGTTCCTTGGCGGAAAGCATCGTAAAAAGCGAAGGTGTCGCGGAACAATATTTCCATAGACCAGGCATCGCCGATGATGTGGTGGATGTTGAAATACAAAATGCATTTCTCTTCCGAAATCTTGTATATGGCCACCCTGAACAGCGGTCCGTTTTCCAGGTCAAAAGGCTGGAATTCATCTGCTTCGATGGAAGATTTTGCTATTGCCAATCCTTCCGGATTTTCACTTACATCTACATAATCCACTTTAAAATTGATCTCTGAACCGGACAAAACCCATTGGCGGATTTCTTCTTTTTCGTTTTTACGGAATACGGTCCTTAATATCTCATGCCTTTCTATTAAAGCGTCGATGGCTTTTTTGAAATTATCGATATCGTAATTCTGATCCAGCTCAAAATGGGACGGAATATTATAAGCTACGGCACCTTTTTCGAAATGATTCAGGATCCACAACCGGCGCTGGGAAGACGAGAGTTCGTAATTTTCCTGCTCTTCAAGCCTTGGGATATTCAGTTTCAGCTCATTGTCTATGCTGTTTTTCTCCTGGGACAGCAAATAGTTTTCAAGCTCCGTTTTGTGGCTTCTGATTTCATTCAATAATTCTGCGCTTATAGAACCGTTGTCTTTTGTATATACTTTAAGTTTTCCTTCTTCAAGTTTCAACAACAACTTATTTTCTATTATTTTCTTTATAATATTCTCCATACAATTATGCTATTTTTTTTAAATATCCAACTCGAACAAATTCTCTTCCTTGATAGATTCCTGTTCGGTCAGGAATAATATTTCCAACCCTAAACTGCCTATGGTTGGCTTGTTAAAAAAGGATTTGAAATCTACTTTTATCCCAAATTCGTTACTCACCTTATTAAATACCCTCATGGCCATCAGGCTGTTTCCTCCTAAAGCGAAAAAGTCGTCATGGATCCCTATTTTTTCCTTATTCAGGATTTCTTTCCAGATGGTTACCAGTTTTTCTTCGATTTCGTTGCTTGGAGGCGTGTATTCGCTTTTAACCAGGTCTTTGTCTGTTATTTCCGGCAATCGTTTTTTATCGATTTTCCCGTTTGCGGTTACTGGGAAACTGTTCATGTGTACATAGGCCGATGGAAGCATATAAGATGGCAATGCCTTTAACAGTTCTTCTTCAAAAATAGCAGTATCTATTTCAGTATCAGCTACATAATACAATGCAATGATTTGTTGGTCCGTGTATGCGATAGCTTTGGCATTTTTAACCTGCGGAAGACCTGATGCGATGTTTTCGATAGCGTCCAATTCGATCCTGTAACCCAAAATCTTGACTTGGTTGTCATTCCGGCCCAGGAATTCCAGAGTCCCGTCCGAGAGGAACCGGCCTGAATCACCTGTTTTATAAATCCTCTCTAAAGAAGTGATACCCTCCATAGGGCCTTTCAGGAAAGCTTCGTCGGTTCTTTTCCCGTCGTTGAAATAACCGCGGCCAACGCAAGGCCCTGCCAGCAATATTTCGCCTTTGACACCAAGAGGCACCCTGTTTTTATGTTCGTCAACAATATGGATTTCCACATTTTGGATAATCGCCTTCATCACCGGGACAGAATGATACTCCGGAACTTCCGTCATCACATAATGGGAAATGTCGTCTGAAACTTCTGTGGCCCCATATGTATTCACGATAGGCACCGCAGGATACAAATCCAGCCATCTTTTGACCATTGCCTTGGTAAGGGTTTCGGCATTCAAGATGATAATGTCCAGTGCCAATGGGATAGTATTGTCTTCATTTTCCAATTCATGGAGCATTTCCAGCAAATAAGACGGCACCAATTCCAGTAGGGTAATTTTGTCTTCAGCCATTTTATGGACAAGCTGGTTCACGTTCAGGACAACTTCATCATCATAAATGACACTTGTGCCACCGGCCACTAACGGAGCGAAAAACTGCCATACGGAAATATCAAATGTGTGCGGGGCGTTTTGGGCAACAATACTGTTATTGTGAATGCCCATCTCCTGTATTTTGGCTCCGATATGGTTCAGCATCCCGAAATGTTCAATCATGGCTCCTTTGGGTTTGCCGGTCGAACCGCTGGTGTAAATGACATACGCCAGATCTTTGGAAGAAACGGTTACGGGAACCGGGGTATCCGATAGGGCGCCTAGCATTGGAAGCAGTGTGCTAAGATCAATAACCGCCACGTTGTGGGATAATCTCGACAATTGTTCCAAAACCTCGGTACTATCTGTAATGACCGCTTTCAGGTTGGAATTTTCAATAATATGCAAAAGTGCTTCGTCTGAAAGATTGGTGGCCATCGGCACGTAGGCGCTTCCGGCTTTCCAGACAGACAGGATTCCTTTTACCATGTTAACGGACCTGGAGAGCATCATCCCGAAAAGCATGTCTTTTCCGGTTTGGAAAGAGTCCTGGATATACCTTCCCAATTGATTGGTTTGTGCATCCAACTCGGTATAGGTAATGGTTTTAGAGCCATTTACTATCGCAATTTTATCTTTTTGCCTTGCGCATTGTTCCTGCAGCAATTCGAGGATGTTTTTATCAAGCGGGAAATCGTTTTTCGGTTGGTTGATTTCTTCCAGAATATGGTTTTCACGGCTTCCCCTAAAAGCTAAAGTAGCTATGGCCCCGTACGTATTCTGAAGCACTTCGTGGAACAATACATTGAAATTTTCCCCGAAAACCTCCAACAGGCCGGCGTCGTACATTTCGCCTTTGATACTGATTTCCAGATAAGGAGACTCGTTTTTCAAATCGAAATCGAATACTGTTTTAACAATTGCCGGCACCTCCTCATTGGTACTGTTGACAAGGAGCCCAAAAGGTTCGTTTTTTTGGAAACTTTCAAAATCCAGGAAAGAATCTTCAAAAGTGCCGAGGTCAAAAGCATATTCGATAGATTTTAGAAGGGTTTCCTTCTGGGAAGAGAAAATCTCTTTAAAGCTTTGCGTGCTCTCTACAAGCGGCTTCAGCACAAAAAGTCCTTTGCTTTCCCGGGAACCTTCAAATTGATTGACCGGAGACAGGAAAGAAAAATTTTCTTCGTATTTGGATACGAGTATGCTTAGCGCGCTGCAATAAAAATTATACAACAGGACATCGGAACCATTGCAAAGCCCTTCCGCTTTTTTTACATCTTCCGTGCTCAGGAAGATTTTCCTTTTCGTTACGGTATTTTCATTTTTCAGATGGGTTCCTCCAAAAAATGAAGCCGAATTTGAATTTGGGTTTTCTGATAAAAACGCATGCCAAAATTCTTCAATCCTGGCTTTTTTAAGGCTGATTTCTTTTTCCATATTATACGGTTTCTCTTTTAAGTTCTACTGTAACAGCTTCTAATGATGTCTTGATTGCTGTGATGATTTCATCCAATTGTTCTTCGTTTACGGTAAGTGGAGGTGTAATCAGGATGTGGTCTCCCGAAACTCCATCTACAGAACCTTTGCCCGGATAGAGGACCACGCCGTTTTCGATGGATTTCTCCCCAATTCTTTTTGAAATATTCATGCCCGGGTCAAAAGGCTGCTTGGTGATTTTGTCCTGAACGAGTTCGATTCCGCATTGCAATCCTACTCCCCTGACATCACCTACGATGTCAAATTCCTGCAGGGATTCTAATTTCTTGAGGAAAAGCGCACCCATCTTTTTCGAGTTTTCGATCAGTTGTTCCCTTTCCAATATATCCATGACAATGTTGCCGGCAGCAGCGCCAACAGGGTTACATGCAAAAGTATGCCCGCCTAAAAATGCGGTTTTGGAATCTACGAAGGGAGCTGTTACTTTTTCTGAAGCGATGACGGCCGACAATGGAAAATACCCTCCGCTTATACCTTTCCCGGCAGCAATGATGTCCGGAACCACACCGAAATTGTTAATCCCGAAATGTTCCCCGGTACGGCCAAATCCAGAAAGGATCTCATCCGAAATGAACAGGATGCCATACTTGCGACAAATGGCGTGCATCCCTGTAAAATATCCCTTTGGCGGAGGCACAGCTCCCATTGCGGCAGCAATGACCGGCTCGGCGATAAAAGCGGCAACGGTGTCCGGCCCCGTTTCTATAATTGTGTTTTCAAATTCCTGCAGCAGGCTTTCCACATATTCGTTTTCGGTAAGCCCGGCAGGCCTTCTGTAATTATAGGCCGGAGAGATGTGTGGGAAATTGTTGAGCCATTTGCTGTAGAGTTCGCGGCGGGCTTTCATCCCTCCTATATCGAGCATGAAAACAGAATTCCCGTGGTAGGTATTCCATCTTGAAATAATTTTATACCTTCCGAATTCCCCTTTTAACTGATGGTATTGCAGGGCTAGTTTCACGGCATTTTCTACCGCTTCCGTCCCGCTCATTACTGTCCAGGCTTTGCTAAACCCTTCCGGGGCAAAATCAACAAGGCGCTGCAGGTAAAGCTCTACTGTTTCAGAATTGAAAGCGTGGGTAGGCAATACCGATACTTTAGAAATCTGCTGGCTGATTGCCTCTACAACTTCTTGTCTTCCGTGGCCAATATTGGAAACCGAGGAAGAACCCGATGATCCGTCTAAATATCTTTTCCCATTGGCATCAAAAAGATAAATTCCTTTGCCATATTGAATTTTAGGATAGTTTTTGTTCATATCGGGACAAACAGCCATGGATTGAATTAATGGTTTGATCATGATTAATGTTTTTTGGTTATATAATTATGACTTTCCTTCTCCCGTCTTTACTGACTCATGAAGGTATAATCGCGTGCAAAATGATGGTAAGTTTTACCGGGAATGAGCGACTTGTAATACGGCCGCTTCCGGGATAATGAGTTTAGAAATTTTCCTGGTACAGATCTGCAATGGGATCCGCCAATGCCTCTACATAAGTGATCTGCCCTAAAGCCTGTTCTTGGTTTGAAGCAAACTGCTCTGCTACTTTCAGGAAGTGTGTGGCAATATTTTGGACATATCTCCTGTCAAACCATTCCGGGTTATACTGCAAGGCTACTTTTAGCGCTGATTCCGAAGGACTTACAATGACATTGAAATCATAATTAGTCTGTTCAAAGGCACTTATCGCCTCCACAACCATAGACGGGTCCGGGCTATTGTTTGCCATCGTTTCCGAAGCCGCAAAATTTTCAAACGCTATTATAGAAGTGATCAATTGGGTTCCGAGCGGGCTTTGCAATTGCACATCCGACAAGCTTATATAATGGTGCGGCGTACTCTCGAGGGCTTCTGCATGAAGTTTGCGTAGGAAGGTTTTTACGGAATCTCCTTTTGTATGGGATACCCTTACTGGTATGGTGTTGGTAAATAACCCCACCATCTGTTCCACACCCGGCAATTCTCCCGGACGGCCTGAAACTACCGAACCAAAAACCGCTTCGTTGCGATTATTATAACTGGAGAGCAAGTAACCCCAAACACCTTGGACAAATATATTTTGCGTAATCCCTAATTCCCGGCATTGTTTTTTTATATTTTGATATAGTGCTCCGTCCATCTGGAAAGACACTTCAGCTGTTCCTGTTTCCAAGGTTTTTTTAGAATGCCTGAAAGGTATTGTTGTAGCAGAATGTACCCCTTGCAGGTATTTTTTCCAATATGTTAGCGTATCCTGCTGGTCGATTCCTGACAGCCATTTGATATATTCTGCATATTTTACCGGCGCCGGAAGCTGTAGGTCCTGATTTTCTGTCACCGAAGCCAGGATCGCATTGAAATCATTAATCAGGATACTCATGCACCAGCCATCCATCAGGATATGGTGATGGCTCCATATGAAAGCATACCTTCCGTTTTCCAGGGCTACAACCTTTAATCGCATCAGGGACGGTTTTTCAAAATCAAATCCTTTTGCCCGGTCTTCTTCTTTTATTTTGTCCAGGATCGCTTCTGCGGATACCCGGTTGCTTTCGGTTATTTCCTCCAATGAAAAATGCCCTTCCACTTCTTTATGGACAATCTGCAAAGGTACATCGCCCAAATCATTTGTAAAGGAAGTACGCAATATGGAATACCTGGAAATCAATCCGTTGTATGCTTTTCGGACCGCTTCAACAGATAACTCCGGGGCATTGATGATGTAGGTTGACTGTTCAAAATACATCGAACTCGAAGGATCCATAAGCCATTGGAAATAAAAACCTTGCTGCAAAGGCGACAATTCATACACATCCTCGATATTGTTTTCCTTGGCTAAATCCGATACGGTAGCATAATCCAGTTTTTTGTACGTCAGGTCAGAAGGCGTAAGGCGGTTTTTTTGGATGGCCGCTAATTCTCCTATCAGGTTCTGCAATTGTTTTTCATAGGAAGACACCAGTTTTTGTACCGTTTCTTTCCTGAAATACCCCGTGGCATACTTGATGGAAATATGAAGCTGGCCAGAGACCATCATTCCCACAATATCAAACAGGACATCGCTTTGTTTATTTTCTGTACCGATGACGGAACCGATGCTTTCTGACGTAAATTCAAATAAAGGATTTTCCTCATTTCCTCCGGCTCCGTGGCCAAAATCACCCAGGTAATTAAACTGGATGTTTGGAACCATCGGATTTTCGAAAGGTTTTTCCAGGTAATTCAAAACTCCGTACCCGATACCTTTGTTGGGAATTTTACGTAGTGATTCTTTAACCGAAACCAGCTCATGTCCAGCTGCATTGGAAAGATCCAGGACGAATGGGTATACACTGGTAAACCAGCCTATTGTCCTTCCGGTGTCTATGCCTTCCAGTATTTCCTCACGGCCGTGGCCTTCCATCCTTATTACGGTTTTTTCTATGGCGAAAACTTCCCGGATAGCAAGCCCCAAACCGGTAAGCAATACGTCATTGATTTCTGAATTATACGCATGGTGTACCTGGGTTTGCAGTTTTTGGGTCATGGCAGCATCCAATACTAAAGAAGCCGATGCATCCATTGCCGGATAACTGTTGGCAGGTTGTTGGTCCGTAGGCAATACCATTATATTTTGATGGGTGATCTCTTCCCAATACATTCTTTCCTTTTGCATTTTCCCGCTGTTGGCATGGGCTTTCAAAAGAGTAGACCACCGTTGGTAAGAATCTGTTTTATACGCTAACTTATACTCATGTCCTGATGCAATTGCGGTATACAGCTGTGTTAGGTCTTCTAATAGTATCCGCCAGGAAACACCGTCAACCAATAAATGATGGATAACCAGGGCGAGGCGGTCTCCGTCTGACATCCTGATGTGGCCTATGCGGAAAAGCGCTCCGGAAGTCAGGTCAAAGCCTGATTGCAATGTTTCTCCTGCTCTTTGCAATGCTTCCAATTCGTTAGCTTCCTGCCGCAGGTCGTAAAACGTGATTTCATAACGGGCTTTCGAAGCATCCTGGTTGTATTGGCTCCAGGCATTTTCCTTATACTTGTAAGTCATCCGTAGTGCGTCATGGTGGAGCACCAATGCTGCTATGGAAGCTTCCAAAACCGAAGGATCGATCTGCTCTCGGCTTTTCAGTACTACCGATTGATTGAAATGGTTTTTGTTGGTTATGAGTCCGTTTGCAAAGAAATCCTGTTGGATTGGAGTCAGCGGCACTTCTCCTTCCACCACAGCCTGATCGGCAACAACATCGTTAGATTGTATCAATTTTGCCAGTTCCTCGATAAGTGGGTTCCGTAGGATTTGTTCCACTTTTACTACATATCCTTGCTGCTTCAAGCGGGAAACCACCTGGATAGATTTAATCGAATCCCCTCCCAGATGGAAGAAATTATCCTTGATCCCGATTGGGTCATGCTTGAGTACTTCGGACCAAATGGAAACCAGTAATTTTTCCTCTTCTGATCGTGGAGCGATATATTCAGCCTTGATCAGGTCTTTGGCTTCCACATCCAGCAAGGCTTTCTTATCGGCTTTGCCGTTTGAGGTTAAAGGGATCGCCTCTAACTGGACATAATAACCCGGAACCATATAATCCGGTAAAACCTGGCTCAATGCGTTTTGCAAAGTCTTTTTATCCAGTTGCTTTTCGGCTGCATAATAGGCAACCAAGTACTTTTCGTTTTCCTTTTCTTTGACCACAACAACCGCTTGCTTGATATGCTCCTGGTTCAGGATCAGCTGCTCGATTTCTCCTAATTCTATCCGGAAACCTTTGATTTTTACCTGATCGTCGATCCTTCCGAAATATTCGATTTCGCCATTGGGCAGCCAACAGGCCAAATCACCCGATTTATATAGTTTTTCTCCTTCGATGAACGGACTTTCGATAATTTTATCTTCGGTAAGGTCCTTTCTGTTCAGGTAACCGTTTGTCAGTCCTTTGCCTGCAATGTAGATTTCCCCTTTTACCCCTATTGGGCAAAGCGATTTATTTTCATTTGCAATATAAATGGCGGTATTGGCAATAGGTTTTCCGATGAGGATGCGGGAATCTGTTTGTTCTATTTCCTTTACGATACAGCCTACGGTCGTTTCAGTTGGGCCATATTCGTTATAGATGCGGATTTCCGGGTTGATTCCTTTGAGTATGTCTATATGGTGTTTTAGCAATTGTTCGCCTCCGCAGATGACCCTCCTGATGGTTGTCTCTTTGATTTCCAATTCCTTTACAAGTGAAATATGGGAAGGCGTTAGTTTTAAAGTGTCGATTTCCGGGTTGGCAAAAGCATCGGATAACATTTCACTGATATTTTTCTCAAAATCCCCCAGCCATAATTTCTTCCCTCGGGTCAAGCTCGTAAAAAGCGCAGTTACTGTCAAATCGAATGAAATGGAAGTGATTAGGCCCCAATTCCCAACGTTTGGAGTTTCGAAATAATACTCATTTGCCCATTGGATGTAATTCAATAAACTGCCATGGCTGATCGTGCAACCTTTAGGATTTCCGGTAGAACCCGAAGTATAAATGCAGTAAACCAAATCTTCCGGGTTGATGGCGACCGGATGGTCTTTCCATTGCTCTGTATAAATCTGCGCATCATGAGGATTCACGTGTGTGGCTCCTGTAGTATGGGCCGCCCCGTTTTCCGGATCGCAGACTAAAACACTGCAATTGGATTCTTTTAAAATGTAATCTATTCTTTCTTTTGGGTATTTGCTATCGACTGGGATGTAGTACGCGCCGGCTTTGATAATCCCTAAAATACTGATGACAAACCAATCTGTGCCTTCGCCTACAACACAAACAGCATCACCTTTCCTGACATTGTGGTTCTCGATAAGGTAATTCCTGAACTGGTCTGATTTTTTATGGAGCCCGGCGTAATCCAGTTCCAAACCATTCGCAAACAGGGCTATGTTTTTGGGGAAAGCCTGGGCTTGTTCTTCAATTATAGGTATAATGGATCCAGCTGCTGCAAATTTCCGGTCAGTGGTGTTGGATTTTTCGATAATCTCTTTTTCCAGAAGGCTTATTTCCGGATTTGAGGCCTGGAACAAGTCTAGGTATTTTGCCCGGATTTGCCTAGATACAATAGTAATATCGGTTGTATTGAGGCAGGCCTGGTTGTAATACAGTTCGACGGAAATGCTGTTGCCGTTATCAATACAGGAAATTTTCAGGTCAAAAAGGTCTTCTGTTGAAAACAATTCTGCAACATGGAAAGCTTGCAAGTATTCGGAGCTTACAGAAGGTAGGTCTATAAATTCAAAGCCGTAATTGAAATACCGTAGCGGTTCGGAAACTGCCGATTCTTTTCTGTTTAACGTAAAAAAATCTGTCCATTCCGAAGCGTCCTGCCTTTGGGTTTCTATTTCTTTGACTCTTTCGGCAAGGCTTTTTCCGTCCTGTTTGCCGATGGCCAGAGGAATAGATTTCGAAACCAATCCTAACGTATGCTCCAATTCATCATAATCCCTTTTGAAATCAGAAACCCCAACGGTTACCTCATTCTCGGAAAACAATTGCAGGTATTGTACAAAATGGGACAGGAAAACCGTTTTGGCCTCGCAGTCATTACCGGTACAAAAATCTTTGATTTTGGCATATTCCGCGCCATCTATGGTAAGGATATGTTTTTTTACAGGCTGGAATGATTTTGCCTTTTCCGAAAACGGGAACAACGCTTCCGATGTATGATAACTGGCATTTTTCCAGAAAACAATGGCTTCCCTTTCCGGTTTGCTGATCAGGTCATTTTGCCAGGCACTGTAATTGATATAATCGATTTTATCCTGGCCTTCTTCCGGGTTGTTTTTCCCGCCCGACAGGATTTTGCCTAACTGGTTGCAGAGGTAAAAACAGCTGTAGATATCCCCGAAAACCGCATACAGGCGTACTGCCAAAGATGTCAGTTTCCCGGATTCCTTCACCAGGCAAAACCTTGCTGGATTATTTACGGAAGGATCGTACGGATAATCCAGTACCGCATCCACTTCCTTTATCGTGCCTTCGATTTCCTTCCAATCAATGTCGGAAGTATCCGATTCGATCTGGAAAGGATAATTGAAATTGGCATGATGGATCAGGTTGTATCTTAAAATAGTATTGGCATCGGTTACTGTTTGTATCGCATGAAGGACCTCCCTTACAGACCAATCCTTTTTTATTTCCAAAATAATCTGGTTGTAATAAAGCCCTGTCTGGTTTTTAGAAATGCTCCAAAGGTTCTTTTGGTTTTCTGATAATTCGTAACCTCCGATATTGTTGATCATACTATGTTTTTTTAGGTATTATAGTGCGTTTTTGCAGCAGGATGAGTAAATCAGGAAATGGACACAATGATTTTCCTGGCACCTTTGTATGGGTTCCTGCCATGGGAGAAAAGGTAATTGTCCAAAAACAGGACATCACCGCTGATCCATGGGAATTCGGTCGTAGCCTTTTGATAAGCTGCTTTTACTTCTTCGATTTCTTCCTTCGAAATTTCGGAACCATCGCCAAAAAAAGTATTGTTAGGCAGTTCGTCATCGGAATTAAGCGATTTCAAAAAGGCCTCGTCCAATAAGTATTTGTTAAAGAACAAACTATGGTTGAACCAGGTCAGTTCGCCGGTAACCGGATGCTCCCAAATGGCCTCTTTGCGCCAGGTCAGCACCAATTCGTTGTCGTTTACCCATTCGAAATCAATCCCGTTGGCCGTACATTCGGCTGAAACCTGCTCCTTGTCCGTAGTCTGGAAAACTTCCTGCCAGGCCAAACCTAATACGCCGTTAAGGTTCCTTCTGTATAAAACCCCTTTTTCCTTGAATTTTTTCCGCAAAGGCTCACTGATATAACTAAGGACCAACCTGTTGTCGGCAATAGGCGTTTCCCCGCGGTATTCTGCAGCGGTCACGCAACAAAACACGATCCGCTGCGGGGAATGCACAGCATACGAGTTCTCGCTGTGCATGTTGATGCTCTCGTCTTCCGGATATGTTGTAGAAACGTATACATTGTCTCCCAGTTCGAACCTTGGCGAAGAACGGAATTTGTATTCCAGCAGTTCTGTTGGGAAGATGGACATCAGGTCCTGGAATTTCTCTACGGAATTGATATTGAAATCGCGGAAAAGTATCGCTCCGTATTTCGTAAGGTCCTTGTTGAATTTTTCGTTGTTTTCGGTAAACCAGTTTTTTAAACTGTACCCCGAATTGACAGGAGTGATAACTAAAGGGAATGTTTGGCCTTCAAAGAAAAAGGTTTTAACATCTTCTTCCGGGTTGATTTTCTGGGCCGATTGATTCTTTAATGTGCTTATTCTGTTCATCATGGTTAGATCTTTAAAAAGTCAGACATTCTGTTTATATTTCTCTTTTTGGTTTCTTTTTTTGATGCTGTAAATTCGTTCAGGGCCATAGCCGGATTTGCAAAAGCCTTGTTCCAGATTTTCTCGAAATCGCTAAAAATCCGTTCTATCTCAAAAGCTTCAAAAATGTCGGTATTGTATTCGATAGTTAATCCCAATGGGCCGCTTTCGTTAAAAACAAAATTCAGGTCGAACTGGGCCGCTTCCTTTTCGATTTCGAACCTTTCAATTTCAAAAGCCTGGAAGGCGGAATAATCGATAATCTTATTTTCAGCGTTCAGGCTCATCATAACATCAAACAATGGCGAACGGCTGGCATCTCTGTCCAGGTCCAATTTTTCAATCAGGTCGATGAGCGGATAATCCTGGTGCCTGAACGAATGGAGCAAGTTGTTTTTCTGCCTTTGCAGGAAATCTTCAAAAGTACCTTCCGCTTCGATGCGTGACCGTATCGGTATGATATTCAGGAATAAACCTATCAGGTTTTCCGTATCCGGGTGGTTCCTTCCGGCAAGAGGTGTCCCGATGATGATGTCCTCCTGGTTGGAATACGTGTAGAGCAATACATTTACGCCCGAAAGCAATGCCATAAACAGGGTAATGTCCTGGTTTTGTGCAAATGCTTTTAATTCATTGGAGAATTCATAGGAAAACTGATGGCTTTTTTTGCCTCCGTTGAATGTTTTAGTCAATGGGCGGTCTTTTAGGCTCGGAATAGTCAAAACAGGCAACGTACCTGTAAACTGTCCAAGCCAGTATGCTTCAGATTGTAGGTAATCTTCTTTTTGGCCATTTCTCCAGGAAACAAAATCCTTGAATTGGATGTCCAACTCCTGTAGCCCAATTTCCCTTTGGTTTGTCAGGCTGTTGTAGGAACGCAGTACTTCATTGATGATGATTTCCAATGACCATCCGTCACCGATAATATGATGCATCGAAAAGAAGACCAGATGCTCGTTATGGTTTGTTTTGATTAAGGAAACTTTTAGCAGCGGCGCTTTCTGAAGGTCAAAAGGAGCTTCGTTGGCCGCATTGATATATTGTTTTATGGCATGTTCCTTATTTTCTTCCGAAAGGAATTCCACCTTTTCGATATTCAGGTGAACGGTACCTTGGCCCGCAATAAACTGTTCGATGGTACCTTTTTCATTCCATTGAAAAGTTGTCCGTAATATTTCATGGCGGTTGAGTAACATTTGAAAGGACTCTTCGAGTTTATCCGTGTCCAGGGCTCCTTTTATTTTTACGGCAATGGAAATGTTATAGGCCATCGTGCCTCCTTCAAACTGGCTTAAAATCCATAATTGCTTTTGGGTGGAAGATATCGGGTAGGAAACAGATTCCGGGGCTTTGGGTATGCTTTGGTAATCGAAATCGGTAAGTTTCCCGGACAATCCTTCTATTGTAGGATGGGAAAAGAAATCCTTGAAGGAAATGTTTTTGTGTAACTGTTTCTGGATTTTATTCATCACCTGGAGCAAAATCAGGCTGTGTCCTCCCAGTTCAAAAAAATTATCGGTTATGCCTACCGTATCTAAGGATAAGATTTCTTTCCATATCGTTGCGATCTCTTCTTCGAGGGAATTCCTTGGTGCCACATATTCCCGGCGGATCAGGTCATCACCGTTTACATCCGGCAGGGCCTTTCGATCTGTTTTCCCGTTTGAAGTTAGCGGCAAACTATCCAAAGCGATATAAAAAGCCGGGACCATATGCTCCGGCAGCCTCTCCTGAAGATAGGTGCGAAGTGAAGATTTGTCTATAGCTGTACCGCAAACATAATAGCCTACCAGCACTTTCTCCCCGTTCACTTCTTTGACATCTGCTATTGCCTGAAGCATCTCTTGGGAATACTCCAAAAGGGCAGCTTCGATTTCTCCCAATTCTATCCGGAATCCGCGAATTTTCACCTGATGGTCTATCCTCCCGATATAACCAATGTTGCCATCTGCCAGCCAATAGGCCAGATCGCCCGTACGGTATAAAAGTGTCTCGGGATGAAAAGGATGGGGCACAAATTTTTCCCTGGTAAGTTCCGGTTGGTTCAAATACCCGGAAGACAATCCTTCGCCTGAAATACAGAGTTCGCCGGCAACACCTATTGGAGCCAATTGAGTCGTTCCGGGTTCCAGGATATACACCTGCCTGTTGGCAATAGGTTTCCCAATAGGAATGGCCGTTTGGAGGTTTGTCACCGGATAATAGGTAGCACAAACCGTACTTTCTGTTGGGCCGTAGGTATTATACACCGCTACCTTATCCCATAAATTATGGATATATTCAGGTTTTAATACATCTCCTCCGCTAATAAGGGCTCTTATGGCAAGATTATAGTTCCCGTAGGCATTGTTCAAAAACTGAAGGGCATACGGATTGGTACTTAAAACAGTGATCTTATGTTGCTCGCACAAACGGAACAAACCTTCAAAATCGCTTTTCGTTTCATACGATACCAATGTCCCGCCGCTTATCAGGATGGGGAAAATTTCTTCTATGGAAGTATCAAAAGAGATACTGGCCTGCTGTACAATACTGTCTTGTGCCGTTATCTCAAAATAAGTTTGAAACGTGGTGGCATAATCCGCTAACGAAGCATGCGTGATTTGGACACCTTTAGGTTTTCCGGTAGATCCGGAAGTGTATATGATATAGGCTAGATCTTCCGGTGTGGCTTCAGAAGCATACTTTGGAGGATAACCATGCATTCGGTCCTTGCATTCTTCCAATACGGCATTTGTAATGATTAGCCTGCAGTCGCTATCTTCAGAAATATAGTGTTTCCTTGTTTCCGGATACGCCGGGTCTATAGGAACATACACCGCACCTGTTTTTAGGATAGCCAGCATTGTAATGATCGTCCAGGAATTCCTTTCCAGCGCGATTCCGATAAAATCCCCTTTGCGGATGGCAAAACGGTTTTCCAAATGATGGGCCAGGCGGTTACTGTATTCTTCCAAAAAAGCATAACTGGTTTCTTCGCCTTGGTAAATCAGTGCGGTTTTATTGGGGTTCTTTTCGGCTATTGCACTTATAAGGTGTACAACCGTTTCAGATGGCCCGCAAGAAACAGGCGGCGTATTAAATTCGGTCAGGAGTTTATTTTTTTCTGCAGGAGTTACCATTTCAATGGTATGAATAGCTTGATCCGGTTGCTGCATCCCTGTTTTTAGGAATGCTTCAAAATGATGCAAAAGGGCTACGATAAAACCTTCCGTATAAATATCCGTATTGTATTCTACGCTTAAGGACAAGCCTTCTTCTTTTTCCACAAAAACAAAACTGATATCCAGCTGGCTTACACCTCTTTCTATTTCGGTATATTCCGATGCGGTAACGCCATTGATGCCTTTCTGATCGTTAATTTCCATTCCTTGGTGGTTCTGCAGCAGCACCATAATATCAAACAAAGCGGACCTGCTCTGATCTTTTGGAAGCGACAAATGATTGACTAAGGCCGTAAACGGGTATTCCTTGTTTTCATAAGCCTTGAGAAGTGTTTGCTTCTGCTTTTGCATCAAACTCAGGAAACTGTCCTCTTTTTCAAATTGCGCCCGGATGGGCAGCGCGTTGGAATACAACCCTATCTGATGTTCAAGATCAGCGTGTTCCCTTCCGGCAACCGTAGTCCCAAGTGTAATGTCGTTTTGCCCTGTATACCTGGAAAACAACCCGCTCAATCCTCCTGACAAAAGCATGAACAAGGTCATTTGATGTTCCCTGGCAAAATTGATCAGTGCTGCGGAAAACGGCTTCGGGAATTCGTGCTGATGGATGCGCCCGGTATAGGTTTTTACTGCAGGGCGTTTCCCTTGGACCAGATCCAGGCCTACCGGTTTGGTGGCAAACTGTTGTTTCCAATAGTCCAATTTAGCTGCATATTCCGGCTGGGAAAGTTTTCCGGAAAGCCACTCGCTGTAGTCTTTGTATTGCAAGGCCAGAGGAGTCAACGGTATTGCTGTTTCACTAACCAGGCTGTTGTAAGCCAGCATGACTTCTCTGGTAAGTAATTGAAGGGACCATCCATCTCCAATGATATGATGGAGCACAAATACCAAAATATGCGCTGCTGACTTGCTTTTTAATAGTGTGGCGCTTAACAAAAAGTCTTTGCCCAGGTCAAAAGATTTCTGGTATTCCTGCTTGATCTGATCATGGAGCTGTTCTTTCGATAAATGTTGCAAATCCATCGTTTGCAATCTAAAAGTTATCTCCTCTTCAGTCCGGATATATTGCTGTACCTCATCGTTTTGATTTTTCCTAAAAAAAGTCCTCAGGGATTCATGGCGTGCAATGACATATTGGAATGCTTTTTCCAGAAGATTCTTATCCAGCTCGCCCTGTAACTTTAATGTTGCCGTGATATTATAAGCCCTGCTGCCTCCCAGGTATTCGTGTGTGAACCACATGAAATACTGTGTTGGAGTGACCGCATAACTTTCTTTTGCCTCAGCCCGGGGAATCGAACTATTGGCTGTAATGAGGTTGATTAAATACGCCTTATGTGCTGAAATTTCTTCCAGCAGCTCTTTTGTCAATACTCCTTTTGGAGCATTCACTTTAAGGTTTCCTTCGACTATTTTTAGCTGGACTCCTAAAGAAAGGAGTTTGTGTATGATTTCGGTTTTCACAAAAAAAATTTGCTCCCGGAAATTCCCGGAATACGTATGTTATTGTTCTTAAAATGATTGAAGTTTTCTTTCGATTAGTATTTAAAGGATGATTTCGTCCTGGTCCAATTCCCGGTCTGCCGTCTCAAATTCCTGGTTTTGAACCAAAGAAAAATGCAGTAAGGCAGACAAATCTTTGATAGTCAGGGTTTCATATAGGTTCGCTATCGAAAAAGAGGTATTGTAGTTTTTATTGATTTTATTGATCAGGACAACACCTTGCAGGCTGTTTCCTCCCAGTTCGAAGAAATTATCTTCGGTTCCCACAATTCCGATATCCAGTTTCAGCACTTCCGACCAAATAGCAGCCAATTTGCTTTCAATATCGTTTTGAGGTGCTACGTAAGGAACTGTTTTCAGGTCGGAAATGGTAGGATCAGGCAAGGCTTTCCGTTCTATTTTACCGGTTCTGGTCATTGGGAATTCTTCCAAAGTGATATAAAGCGCCGGAATCATATATTTCGGTAATATTTCAGCCAGGAGCGCTTTTATTTTTGCCGTCCCCAGTGTTTCGCTTACTCTTATGTAGGCCGTAATATAACTGTTGCCTTGCATTTCCTTAAGCAACACCACTGCTTCTTTTATGGCTTCGATTTGTTCCAACTGGTATTCTATTTCCGAAAGTTCGATCCGCAATCCGTTCAATTTGACCTGGGAATCCTTACGCTGAAGGAATTCGATTTCACCCGAAGGCAGCATTTTTCCTATATCTCCCGACTTATAGACCCTTCCTTTGCCCGTTGCCGGATCTGTAAGGAAAACTTGCTCGGTAAGTTCCTGCCTGTTCAGGTAGCCCAAAGAAAGATAGTCGCTTTTGAAAACGATTTCCCCTTCCTGATATACTCCAAGCGGCTGGTTGTTTTTATCCCATAGGAAAAGGCTTGTTTCCTGTACGGTTTTGCCCAAAGGCATATTGTTCCTGGTTAATTTGGAAGCATGGTTTAGGAAATTCTGGGCCACGATGGTAGATTCTGTCGGCCCGTAATCGTTGACCAAAAAGGCACCTTCCGTAAAATGTTCCCGGAACAAATCCAGATCAGGCTTATGGCAGGATTCACCACCTAAATCAACCAACCGGACTGTGGTAAGGACTTCATTTTCTTCCAATCCTTTCAGGAAATTCCTGTAAATAGTCGGTACCATATGGATAATGGTGATGTTTTGCGTGAATAGCCATTCGGAAAGCTTGTCAAGCCCGTTTTCGGTTATATCGTAAATGCTGACTGTCGCCCCGTTTAAGATGGCGCCGTAAATATCTTTTACAGAGGCATCAAAAGTATAGGTAGAAAAAACACTTAGATTGTCATTGACGGCAATATGGACATTGTTGGTATACACTCTTATAAAGTGAAGGACATTCCTTTGGTTCTGCAAAACTCCTTTTGGCATGCCCGTTGATCCTGAAGTATACAGGACATAGGCTTCATCTGAAGGTTTTATGCTATTCTCAAGGTTTTCCATTTCCGGCAGGACATAGCTTTCAGGTAATTTTATAACCGATAAATAAGGTAATTCTTCCTGTAATAACCGGGTTTTTTCTTCGGTTGTGCTGTTGCAGATGAGCTGGCTGCATCCTGAATCTTCCATGATATACCGGATCCTGTTTACAGGACTGTTGGCATCTATGGGAACGTATGCAAATCCGGCTTTGAGTACACCCATCATCCCTATAACACAGGTTTCGTTATGGCTCAGAAGCAACGCGATCCGGCGTGTACCTTCCTGGGCTTTTTCGAGTATTTGCTGCGCCAGGTGATTGGCACAATTATTCAGCATATGATACGTAAGCACTGTATCGTTGGCATAAACGGCCGTATGATTGGGGAATTGGGCTACTTTCTTTTCAAATCGGGCGGCAATGCTTTGCTCAATTTCAGCAGCTTCGAAAAAGTCAAAATCATTGGTTGGCCTTGCTGCTGCTTCCTGTTCGATATACTGGTCAAAAAGGGTAATCTCACTTATCTGTTTTTCTTCATTTGCGGTCACCTGATCAATGACAGACAAATAAGCGTCCATCCAATAGGTAATGGTTTCTGGCTTAAAAAGCTCGTGGTCGTAAACACAATTGATGCTGTATCCGTTAGCAAAACTTTTGATATAACATTCGATATCAAATTTCGGGGCAGCTTCCAAAACCTCATGGCTTGGACTAAAGTCCGTAATTGTTTCCAGGGTTTTAACATCGAAATCGACCATATTCAAAAACACCGGGCTTATCGGGAAACGATTGTCTTTCTGAGGGACATTCAGCAGTTCCAATAATTGTTCGAAAGGATAATTTTGATGCACCAAAGCATTTACCAACGTTTCATTAACCTGTTGCAACCAAGTATTAAAAGACATTGTCCCGGCTATCGTATCGCGCAGCATGACCGTATTGATGAAACAGCCCACCAGGTCTTTGAGCTGGTAATGGTTCCTGTTGGCTACCGGGATGCCTACGATAATATCTTCTTCCGAAGTAAGCCTGAACAACATTATTTTGAGTGTCGCCACAAATACCGCAAATGCACTGATGCCTTTTTTGACAAATAGCGTTTCTATTTTTTGCTGCTGTACTTGGGTAACATACACTGTATAGGAAGAGGAATTCGCCTCGTTATTTTTCAGTTTCGCCGTATAATCCGAAGGCAGCGGCAAATATGGCAATGTCCCCGAGAGTTTTTCTTTCCAGTAGTGTTCCGGGACATTCGATACGGATGGCTGCAGCAACCCATTTTGCCATTGCGCGTATTCTTTATATTGTATATCCAGCTGCGGAAGCCCGGCTGTATTCCCGCTAATTACGGCGGCATAAAGTGCCATCAAATCCCTGGATATGATTCCCATTGACCAGCCATCGCTTATACTGTGATGGATATTGAAGAACAAGGTATGGTTTTGCCCCTCTTTTACGATGGCTATTTTAAACAAAGGATACGTTTCGAGATCGAACGCATGCCCGAATACTTCTTTTTTACCTTCTTCTTCTGAGGCCAAAAAAGGTACAGGCATGGTTTGGTGCGGCAGTATCTTTTGTTTGGGGATGCCCGCTTCTTCCGCGAAAACACTTCTCAATACCTCGTGCCGTTCCAGCAAAAGGTTGAACGCTGTTGCAAAAGCACTGGTGTTTAAATGCTCCGGAAGTTCGAAGGTACTGTAAATGTTGAACTCCCTGGATTTTCCCTGGATTTTATACAATAACCAATACCGCATCTGAGAAGGCGATATCTCATAATATTCCTGTGGGGCGGTTTTTTTGATTTCCTGCACTACTGTTGCAGCATCTTGTAACAAAACGGCATGGCTTTTCAGGCTGGTATTGGAATACAGTATTTTAAGATCGATTTGGGCCTTAAATGCTTTTTGGTATTCATTTAGCAATTTCGTCAATAGCAAACTGTGCCCTCCGAGTTCAAAAAAGTCATCGGTAACGCCTATCGCCTGGTGGCCCAGCAATTCCTGCCAGATGCCGACGATTTTGGCCTCGGTTTCATTTCCTGGTGCCACATATTCCTTTTTGAGGATATCTTCCTGGGAAGGTGCCGGCAGTTTTATCCTATCTACTTTCCCATTGGCATTCAACGGCAGTTTTTCAAGAGCGACATAATAACCCGGTACCATATAATCCGGCAAAAGTTCTTTCAGGTAATCCCTGAGTTCTTTTTTATCAATTGTTTCCGAAGCGGTATAATACGCTACAATCGCTTGTTCCTGATAGACTTCTTTTACATCTACCAGCACATCGGAAATGCGAGCACCATATTCCCGGATCACGTGTTCGATTTCTGCCAATTCTACCCGGTTGCCGCGAATTTTCACCTGATTGTCTTTTCTTCCGATGAATTCAAGGTTTCCGTCTGGCAGCCATCTGGCCAAATCTCCGGTTTTGTATAATTTTCCTGTAGCCGAAAACGGGTTGGGAATGAATTTTTCTGCTGTAAGTGCCGGCTGCTGCCAGTATCCTTTTGAAAGCCCGGCCCCGGAAATACACAATTCTCCAATAACGCCCACAGGTTGTAATTTCAGGTTATCGGACAAAATGTAAACTTTTGTATTACTTACCGGCTTACCGATGGAAACTTTTTCCTTTACCGCTTTTTTGCAGTCATAATATGTAGTGACTACTGTATTTTCCGTAGGGCCGTAGTTATTGTACACCTGTAGAGAAGTATGAGTTGCATAATTCAGGCTTTCCCCTCCGGTAAGGATGATGGTTTTCAGTTCCAGGTCTTCTTCTGCCATCATTTCCTGGCATATTTTGGAAGGTAGGTACGTATGTGTTATTTCATTGGTTTTCAGAAAGGACGCTAATAACGAGGTCTGCAAGCGTATGTCCTCATTTTGGATCGGATACAATGTGGCACCCGAAACCAGGTACGGGTAAATTTCCCATACGGAAGCATCAAAAGCCACTCCTGAAAATAACGTTCCCTTACTGGTTTGATCCACGCCATAAGCTTCCTTGTGCCAAAAACAAAGATTGGCCAAACTCTGGTGCGTAATCATTACCCCTTTCGGTTTTCCCGTAGACCCGGAAGTGTAGATGATATAGGCCAGGTCAGTACTTTCGGTTTTTAGTTCCGGTACAACGGAAGGCAATTCTTCCTCGCAATAGAAATCATCCATAAAAGCATCATCTACCACAATTTTGCCACTCACATCCTGCAGGATATCCTTAATCCGGTTTTCGGGATAATTGCTGTCTATCGGTACATAGGCTGCACCGGCTTTGAGGATTCCCAACAAAGCAATAAGCAGGCGTTCCCCTCTTTCCAACAATACAGCCACAACATCATGCTGCCCGATTTTATAATTCAGGATCAGATAATGGGCCAGTTTATTCGACAATTCATCCAGGCCGGCATAACTCAAGGCTTCCCCATTGGCTACGATTGCTGTATTTTGTGGTGTTTTGGACACTTGTTCCAAGAATAGGTCTATTATTGTTTTCCCGGTATCAAAAATAGTATCTGTTGTATTGAAGGTATCCAACAACAGCTCTTTCTCTGTTTCGGAAACCAGTTCTATTTCTTCCAGCTGTATTTCGGGAGTTTTTACGATTTGTGTGAAGAGTTGTTCCAAATGAACCGCAATCCCTTCGATAAACCCGGGCGTATATACATCAGAATTATACAGCAATTCAAGCTGTAATGTTTCTTTTTCTATAAACGTGAATACCATGTCAAACGGAGATACGTTTCGGTCGATAGCCAAATCTTCCATCACCACCCCCGAAGAAAAGGTGTTTGTAAAACCCGATACCTGGTGCTGGTTCTGTAAAACAACCATAACATCAAATAACGGCGACCTTGAAGTATCCCTTGCTGTTTTTAATTGTTCCACCAAAGCATCAAATGGGAAGGATTGGTGCCCGTAAGCCGTGAGAAGTTGTTTTCCTGCTCGTTGCAACAATGCTGAAAAAGTTTCTTTTGGATTGATCGATGTCCTTAAGGCCAAGGTATTGATGTACAATCCTATCTGATGTTCCAGGTCAGGATGTTCCCTTCCTGCAACCGGTGTTCCGATAACAATATCGTCTTGATTGCTGTACCGCGACAATAGTATTTTTACTCCTGCCATCAAAACCGTAAACAAGGTGACACCGGATTCTTTGGAAAGTGATTTCAACGATGCAAGCAGTCCGGCTGGCATCGCAAAGCGGTATTGATTGCCATGGTATGTTTTTACAGATGGGCGGTTGGAATACCCCGGCAACTGAAGCACCGGAACAGTTTCCTGAAATTGGGCGAGCCAAAATTCTTTAGCAGCCCGATAGTTTTCTTTTTGTTGTTCGGAAGCAAGCCAGGCCGCATAATCCTTAAATTGAATTGATTTCCCGCTCAACGGAAGCGCTTTCCCTGACTGCAAGGCATCATAGCATTCCAAAACCTGCGACGTCATCACTTTGAGAGACCATCCGTCACTGATAAGGTGGTGAATCGACAAATAAAACACATATTCTTCCGTGGCTGTTTTTAAGAGCGATGCCCTAAACAACGGTGCTTGGTCCAGGCGGTAACTTTGTGTGTCTTTTTCCCTAATGTATTCCCGCACCAGCAAATCCGGGAATTCGGCGTTGGAAAAATCCCCGGTTTCTATGGTAAAATGAAAATCCTCCTCAGGGATACAATATTGTTGTACAATCCCTTCTTCGTCTTTCCTGAAAACTGTCCTCAGGATTTCATGGCGGGCCACCACCTGCTCAAAAGCTTTGATGAAATGATTACCGTCAACCGTTCCTTTTAAAGTCACCGCACCCGAAATCTGATACGCTGCATTACCGCCTTCCAGCTGGCTTAACAGCCATAAACGGTTTTGTGAAGGTGTCAACGGATAGGAATCGGCTACAGGAACCGATGGAATTGGTAGGTATTCCTGGTCTTTCAGGACTTTCCTTAAATCGCTTAAGGTAGGATTCGTATAAAATACCTTATATGGGACACTTTTATTTAATTTTTTATAAATCGAATTGATCACCTGGGAAATCATCAGGCTATGTCCTCCCAATTCAAAAAAGTGATCGTTCATTCCAATTGGGGAAACGCCTAAAGTTTGTTCCCAAATGGCTACCAATACTTCTTCTACGCTGTCTGCCGGAGCGACATAAGCCGTTTTTTCCATAATGATATCCGCTATTTCCGGAAGTGCTTCTTTGTTTACTTTCCCGTTGGGTGTTAGCGGTATCGCATCCACCTTGACAAAATGTGTAGGGACCATGTAGCCCGGAAGTTGTTTTTCCAGGTATTTCCGCAAAAGCGTTTTATCTGTTGGTGTGTTTTCGACATAATAGCCTACCAGTACATCTTCCTTATTCTTTTTTACCGCTACAACTGCCTGTTGTATGGTTGCAGAAAAAGAAAGGATCACATTCTCGATTTCTCCCAGCTCAATACGGTATCCCCTGAGTTTTACCTGATGGTCTTTCCTCCCGAAAAAAGCAAGATTACCGTCCGGCATCCATTTGGCGAGGTCACCGGTGTCGTACATTTTTGCTGCATTATCGAAAGGATTGTCTATAAATTTTGCTGCTGTAAGTTCCGATTGGTTAAGATAGCCTTGCGCGATTCCGTCACCGGAAAGATAGAGTTTACCGATATTTCCGGCCGGTACCAATTGCCGCTCATCATCCAGGATATAGGCTTGTGTGTTAAAAATAGGTTTCCCCACAGGGATAGACTGATAATCCTTTTCTGCAGATAACCTGTAACTAGTACTATAGGTCGTATCTTCCGAAGGGCCGTACAGATTCCTGATTTCAGCATTGGTTTGCAGTAATTTTTTGGCAATATCCACAGGAAAAGGCTCTCCCGCCAGGTTAATGACGCTAACATTTTCAAGGGAAATACCTGCCTCCAGGACATTCCGGATGCTCGAAGGAACCGTATTAATCAGGATTTTTTGGTCCTGGCCGCTTGTTAATGCCGCTCCGATTTCTAAAGCATTAGCAAGTATCCTTATTTTTTTTCCAACGGAAAGCGGATAAAACATCTCATAAACGGAAAGATCAAAACAATGGGAAGTAGCCGCGTACAGGATGTCAAAACTTTCGGTACGGAATTCTTCCCGGGCCCAATGGATCAAGGCAACCGCATTTTGGTGCGTGATCATCACTCCTTTAGGATTGCCCGTCGTTCCTGAAGTATAAATAATATAAGCAAGGTCATTTGACTGCCTGTTTACCAATGGGTTTTCCGTGGAATAATCCCCGTAGGTTTCCAGGAAGCCCTCATAAGCATCAGCATCGATAATATAAGTGCAATTGCTGTCTTTCTCTATATAAGCGATCCTTTCTTCCGGATAGTTAACATCGATAGGGACATAAGTAGCACCGGCTTTCAATACGGCGAGTATGGCGATAAGCAGTTTTTCGCTTCTTTCCATCTTAACTCCTACAAAATCCCCTTCTGAAATATTTTTTTCCCGGATCAGGAAATGAGAAAGACGGTTGGCCATTTCGTTAAGCGAAGCATACGTATATGCTGTTTGCTGGCAAACGACTGCGATATCCTGAGGTGTTTTCTGTGCTTGTTCTTCTACAAGTCCGGCCAGTGTCATCTCGGTATCATAACTGCCTTTTTGAGGGTTGAGGCCAAGCAGTTGCTCTTTTTCTCCTTCGGAAAGGATCGAAATGGAGGCAATTGGCAGATGGATATTGGTTTCCAGGCTTTGGAGCCATTTTTTGAAATTCATTACAAAATGACCCACAATCGCACGATCAACAAATGCTCCGGCATAATTTGCTGAAATCTTCAAATCTTTGTTTTCCAGTTTTTCAATATGGAATGACAGCCCATGACACAACACATGCCCATCATTTGTAGTACCGTAATTGAATTGGAAAGGAATATGGTTTATGCCGGATATTTGTTCGGTAAAAGCAGCTTCGCAAAAAGGAGCGAAAGTATACACTTCCTCGACTTCCTGCTTGGTTTCCTGTATAAACTCCCGCACCGTTTTTTGAGCAATGGGCCCAAAGGAATAGCACAGCAGGTTTTTTGCCCCGGGCAGAAACGGTTTGGAGGACAAAAGTGTACTATCCTCAAAATAGCGCTGCAGCAGCATGGCGTAAAGTGCCGATAATACCGTGAATTCGGCCACGGTTTTTTCTCCGGTAAGTTTATAGAAATACGAAAGTCCCTGAGCCTCGGCAATTGCAGATTCCGATAAAAGGTTTTCAGGAAAAACCCCTTCGGAATGCACAACTTTACCGGCTTTCTTATGCCAATAGTCCTTGGCTATTTTATCGTGAATGTCTTGCATTATAGAGCGTGGTGCTTAAGCTGTTAATTTGTTGAATAGATAACTCGACGGAACTGTCGCCGTAATGTTTTGCTGTAAAGCTTCTATCTGGACAATTATCTTATGTTCGTTGTTGACTTTTACCACTTTGCAGTTCAGTCCGCTCAACGGGCCGGAAGAGATCTCCATCAGGTCGCCTATTTTAGGCAGCATGTCGCCCACTTCGATATTGGTAATGTATTCCTTATTGATCAAAAGCTTGATCTTGCTTATTTCCTGTTCCGAAATTTTAGCATATTCCATTCCGAATCGGATATACATACAGGCGCCGTTTACAGCTAGTGTTTTATAAAAGTCAAGGGAAGAATTGATATTGACAAAAACATAGGAAGGAAAAAGCGGTTTTTCGACTATTTTTTTCCTGTCGCTCCATTTCCGCTGTTCCTTAATCAGTGGCAAAAAAGCCTCGATGGATAAATTCTGAAGCGCTTCGTAAACCTTCCTTTCGTACCGGGATTTTACATACAGCACATACCAACCATTATGAGTTGCTTTCATAGATAATAAAAAACATAAATTTTAAGTAAAAGCTTCGCTTCCCTTGGTTACAAGAGGAGCTCTTTTTGAAAGAGAAATACAGAGTCCGATGAATTCAAAAAACCAATAAAATTGTAGGTGTAAGAAACGTGTGTTTCTAAATTTTATTAATCTTTTTCGCACTGCAATGATAGGCATTAATTCTTACAAAAAAATAGTTTGGGGATTAAATTATTTGTAAGAATAAAAACATAATATTCCACTAACATCTTTTTAACAAAAACCTTGTCAATGCCTAAAAACAAAGCTATGACCTCTTTTATTATATATAAAAAAAGGCTGGAATGCATTCATTTAAATGCACTTCAAACAAAATGTTAGCGGGGAAATTATGGATAGGAATATGACTTCGGAGCATAGCTACGCTTTCCTTAGTCACATAAGGTTACCATTTCCGAAAGCGGAAAAATTCGCGGTGTAAAAATGGTCTTATTAATCAGAAAAGGATTACGGTTTAACCTTATTTATTGTTAAATTTTATTATTCTTTTTCTTACATTTATAATGCTTTGAAAATCAAGGCATAATCTCTTTCCAACTGCTTTTTCACCTACAAAAAAACCCGGTACAAGACCGGGTTTCAGAGGTAAAAAACCATAAAGGCAATCGGATTATTTTGCTTCACTATTCTTTTTTTGAGGCGGCCACGATTACTTTGACAACCAATTCGGGCTGCGAGATAAACACAACATGGCTTCCTTTTATTTCGGTAATTTTCGCGCCGGAACGTTTGTACATGGTCCGCTGGATGTCTGGATTGATGCTCTTATCTTCCGTTGCTACAATCCCATAAGATGGTTTTTCGTGCCAAGCTGCCTGTGTAAGTGGTGTTACAAATCCTTTGGCATGGAACGCGCCTTGGGAAGCATACATGAAATCGGCATCTGCCTTGCTGATATCGGCACAAAAACCCGCGTGGTATTTGGCTTGGTCATAATAAACAATGCCTTTGGCGTCCGGGGCCAGGATTCCATTTTCAGGAGCTGGCGGGGCTTTTTGCACCCATGTCAATACAGATTCGCCATTATCCGGCTGAAATGCCGCTACGTATACCAAAGCAGCCACTTTCGGATGGTTCCCGGCTTGCGTAATTACAGCTCCGCCCCAGGAATGGCCTACCAATATTGTGGGCCCGTCCTGTTTATCCAATACCGCATTAGTGGCTGCCACATCATCTTCAAGCGACGTCAGCGGGTTTTGTACAATCGTTACATGGTATCCTTTTTGGGTTAAGATCTTGTAGAGTCCTTTCCAGCCGGAACCGTCGGCAAAAGCGCCATGGACCAAAACTACATTCTTAACCGGTGCTGTGGTTTGTGCGTAGGAAGTCATCGATAAGAGACTAAAAATAAAGGCTGCGAACAGGAAAAAGTGTCTACTCACTCTTTTTACATTGCTTTTTTGGTGTTTGTGAATCTCCGATTTCAATTGTTGTTTTATAATTGTTGTTTTCATTGTTTCTGTTTTTTATAGATTTGTACTTAAATTAAGCTAACAGTTCCACCGATAAGGTAATTTCGGCATTGAGCAGTTTTGAAACAGGACATATTTCCTTGGCTTTTTGTGCTGTTTTTTCAAAGGCATCAGCTGTAATGCCCGGAACGCTTCCTTTGAGGATCAGTTGGATCAGGGTAATGGTGCCTTCTTCAAATGTAACTTTGGCTTCTGTATTCAAATCTTCGGGAATAAATCCGGCTTCGCTCAAAAGGAAGCTTAACTGCATGGTGAAACAGCCGGAATGCGCTGCGGCAATCAATTCTTCAGGATTCGTGCCCACCCCTTGGTCAAATCGTGTCTTGAATGACAATTGGGCGTTGTCTAAAGTTGTGCTTTGGGTACTGATGGTTCCTTTTCCTTCCATTCCCGTACCTTTCCAGTTTGCGTTTGCTCTTCTTGTAAATTTCATGATCTTGTTTTTTTAAATGATTATTTTTATTTGTGTATTGATTCCAAAGCGTTACTGCTGATTGGATAGGACAAATTTATTGCGGGCATTATTATAAATCAAATTGATAATTTTTTACCTTTATAAATTAAATTTATAATTATGACTATCCAGCAACTGAAATATATTGTAGCTCTCGATGAAGAACGCCATTTTGCTAGGGCTGCCGAAGTTTGTATGGTAACACAGCCAGGACTAACCATTCAATTAAAAAACTTAGAAGAAGAAATCGGGATCAAGATTTTCGACAGGACAAAAGTGCCTTTAACCCCTACTTTGCTGGGAAAAGAAATTATAACCCGTGCCAAAAAAATCCTCCGGGAAGCGGATGACATCCGTGATTTTGTGATCAATGAGAAAAACACCCTCGAAGGAGAACTCAAACTGGGTGTTATCAGTACACTTTCACCATATCTTATTCCTTTATTTATCAAGGCGATGAGCGAAGCGGCCCCGAAAGTGCATTTTATCATTAAGGAAGCCAATACCGGCCAGCTCATGCAAGACCTGGAAACCGGAACGCTTGATGTTGCCATTATGGCTACGCCTACCGGGAATCCTAACCTGATAGAACATCCTGTTTTCCAGGAACCATTTGTCGCTTACCTTCACTCCAAACATCCAATGGCCAGCGAGTCTTTTTACGAAATACAAGCCCGGGACAAATCGGAGTTACTGCTGCTTCAGAGTGAATTTTGTTATAACGCACAACTATTGGACATTTGCGGTATCAAAAATCCCAAAAAGATAAAAGAGCAGTTCACCTATGATATCAGCTCCATCGAAACCCTGAAAAACCTGGTCCGGGCTCAATTGGGCTTTGCCATCATTCCGGAATTGTCTATCCTGAACGAGAAAGAATCACATCTCTTCAAACCGTTTAAGGAACCCAAACCGGTACGTGAAATAAGCCTGGTAGTTTCGGATACATTTTCAAAAAAACTACTCTTGGAGAAAATGAATGAGGCCATTTGGAACTGCCTTCCCAACCCTTTGAAACAAAACTTTGCTTTTCGCAAGATCCGGTGGAACGATTCTCCCTACTTTGTAAAATCAGTGAGTGGTTTATAATTCATAGTAAGAGTAAACTGGGAAATTATACTAAATAAATCAAAAATTATATAAGGAAAAGCACCATAATAAGGCCCAAATTTACCACATCATTCAAATCTTTTATTATGAAAAGTATCCCGGCCCTACCAACACAACCTACTGATCAAAAAACACCAGGTGCATCGGTACCTCCTACCGCAACGGCACATGACAAAACACCTGCAGAGCCTGAAATGCCTGAAGAAAATGATTTTTCGCTAAGAGCGGGCATCAAAGCTTTTTATATGGCATTAAAACGTTAATGCTCCAAAAACCTTTCATTGCGGGCCATGTATTTCATTTATGCTTCGTCTTTGGTATTTCGGACCAAACTGATGCCCGAGGCAAAAAAGAGGCCGCCCAAAACACTATACACAATGATATTCCGGATTTCCTGGTTTGTGGTTCCATCGTTCCCCGAAAACAAAAAAGCCGCATATATTAGCCCGCCAATGCCCAATAACGTGAGGATGGCTCCAAAAATTCTTTTCAGATTCATGACATTTAGTATTAATGATAGTATTTCCAAATTGAAATACCTCAACAAAGCTATACTCCAAAGAGGCAAGATTTGTTATAGGATTGAAATGAAAAGTTATAAGTTTATGGGGTGTTAAGTATTATTTGTTCTTCAATAATTATATACAATCGTTTGTCATTTTGAGGAAAGGAGAATCTAATCCAACGGCTTTTAACTGGAATATTCTCCTTCTCATCAACCCTTTCGTATCTTTACATTTGTATTATTTTATAGATATAGCACTGATATAGCACTGATATAGCACTGATATAGCACTGATATAGCACTGATATAGCACTGATATAGCACTGATATAGTACTGATATAGTACTTATTTGGTATTATTAAATACAGTCAAAACACTATCAAAGTACCGTTTTTGAGCCCACTCACTTTACATCCCCAAACCAATCCCCTTCCCTTTTACCTCAAAAAGTGTAACTTTACAAAAACCAACAAACCACCTATGAAGAAATTCACACTCCTTTTCGCACTATTTATTTCTGGCATTGCCTTCTCCCAAAACAAGGAAACCGCCTCCATAAACACGACCCTCGATGCCTGGCACAAAGCTGCGGCCCAGGCAAAATTTGAAGCATATTTCAGCCTCATGGCAGACCAGTCCGTGTTCATTGGTACTGACGCTACTGAGAATTGGGACAAACCCGCCTTTATGGCCTTTGCCAAACCCTATTTTGACAAAGGCAAAGCCTGGAATTTTACGCCGCTCGAACGTCATATTTATTTTGACGCCTCTGGGAAAACAGCCTGGTTCGATGAACTGCTGGATACCCAAATGAAAATATGCCGCGGTTCCGGCGTCCTGGTCAAGGAAGGTAACCAATGGAAAATAAAACATTATGTCCTTTCAATGACCGTACCAAACGATAATTCGGATGCAGTGGTCAAAATCAAAACGCTACTGGAAGACCCTTTGATCCAGAAGCTTAAAAAATAATATTCAAAACCTGCCCTAACAAGCAGGTTTTTTTTATGCTTTTTTTAAATCCGGATAAAACCATCCTTTCTTTTTTCTCGTACATATATAATAAACAACTAAAAACCATATAATTATGAAACTGAACAGGAAAATTAAAGGGTTTATAGGAGGCTTCTTCGCACTCACAGCAATACTGTTTATTATATTGATCGTGCATATAGCCACCGCTACCAAAGTGGTATATGACAATGCCACAATACAGATCAGCCGTATTGACTTTACTCCTCCGGTAGATCCGTTGGAGGCAAAAGACATCCATCGAAACCTTAAAAGCATTCCCGGTGTACAACATGACAAACTCAACACCGAAACCGGTATACTGGTTTATTTCCATGATAACCGTATTACCAATGCCCAAAAAGTCTATGATCAATTAATGACCAAAGGCCACTACAAAGCCAAACCGTATATTATTTCCCAGGAAATGGCATCCAAATCCGTCTGTCCTATAATGGATACGGAGAGTTACAGTTATAAATTCTCAAAATTCATACAGAATATCTTTCATTAATCTATAAAATCCATCTTTATGAAAAAACTGATCCACATTACCCTCCTTGCGCTATTTCTGGGAGCTTCTTTTTCCTTTCTATCCTGTAATGACAATGATGATGACCCTGTCATGACTGAATTGACCCTTTACCAAAAATTAGGAGGCACGCTGAAAGTCCCTGATCCAAATAATCCCGGCACTTTGATCGAAAAAGGGCGGTTGAGCTATCGTTCTGTAGTTGATACAACCATCACTTTAATCGTTGCAGACATTGTCGCAGGATCTAGTGGGAATTTTGGGGCACATTTCGCTCCATTGGTAAGCGAAGTATCTGCTGGTAATACCACTAAAGTAGCGGTATTAAGCAAAAACCTGACAGACTTCTTTTCGGTCAATACCGGTGGAGGCGCCACGAACACCTATACCGGTGCAAGCATGACAGTAGCGCACAATCCGGCTATCAATACCAGGATGGGAGTTAAAGCCACCAATGCCAATTTCGATAAATTCATAGGTTATGTAGGCACCGCCGCAAACCTTAATGGCGTTACCGATCCTGTAATTATCAATCAGGTTGTAGCTGTTTTGGAATCTTTACGAACACAAGTCGTACAGCCCTAAGTTTGTTTTGTTTTGTTGTTAATGCACAAGCGCTGTCTGGTAACGGCAGCGCTTGTGCTGCTTTATCCAATACTTTTCAGGTACTGGAAATCAAAAACAACAACCAAAAAATTACCCTCTTATTCCTAACAGGGCCAAGGCAATGCATTACAAGTATTAATCACAATATTCATCACTTCTGCCAAAACCTTTAACATACTCTTCAACCATAAAGTGTGCTCTTTTTTATCCGGTAAACTCATATTGTCTATATCCCCGAATACATTCCTTCCCCCGTTTTTTAGTAACCTGACCACCTCATGAATTTCCTTTCCCTCATAGGAGTTTAAAATTTCTTCAGTTGAGACCTCTTTTTTGTAGAAGTCAAATGCTTTGTTTAAGAAAATTATTCCTTCTTTAGAAACACTCATTTCTATTAGCTCCTTATTGAAATCCTCTTTGGTTGTCTTTGTCGGCATGGTTCTTTGTAACAACTCGACATTGATAACCATTATGGTTCTTCGTAAAGCGAGCGCTGTATTGTTATACTGGGCATTCCCTATAAAACCAAAAAAGACAACAACAATAATTGCTGGTATTATTTTTTTCTTTTTCATCTGATTTTGAATTTCTGAAGGTTAGAAAATTAGGAAGCGATTGAGGCTAAGCCGAATAATAACCCGAACTTTGGCCTCAATAACAGCTTCCTCACACAGGTTCCTATAGATTCTTATCGTAACTAACACATTTCGCATAACAACGACTTCTTTTGTTTCGTTTTCGTCTTAATTAAACTTTGTCTTTCGTCGTTAAGTTGAAGTCTATCTTGTTATGCGATTCTTCTTTGAAAGAATTTATATTTGAAGTAGCAGCCAGGTAGACAGCTATTACTCCCCTGTGGTTTTTTCAATATTCTAATTTTTTCACTTTTATGGTAGACTATTTTGATCGATTAATCTAGCAATCTTAGTGTAAACTTTTATCAGAATAACAATCATGATTACAATTAGGCAGATTCCTAATAAATCGAAAAGGGTATTAGTAACGAAGATTACATCCTTCTCTGTTGTTTTTTGAATTAAACTCTCTTTCATGGCTTTAAAAATTAAAATTTCTATTCATTTTTTATGGCGTTATATTTATGTAATAATTGTATAATCATGCTAAACAATAATCGAAATATTAAAAACGATAGTCTATTCGGAGTAAGACATAACGGGGTAACAATCTATATTCAGTACCATAAACCGAAATGTCATTTACATGATATTCACGAAATGTTTTAGTTCCAAATAAATTCTTGCCTGAAAGCGTGAATGACAGTTTATTGTCCTGGACTGTATATTTTGATTCAAAATCAAGGAAGTAATATTTATTGTTCTTATCCAGGTTGCCAAAAAAATAACGTTCTGATTCCAAGCTAATATTGAATTTTTTATTGAAATCAAAAATCAAATCCAAGAAGCTTATATTGATTGTGTTTTTGTTGATCATGTTGGTTTTCGTTTCACTGGTTTTCCATTTGCTGCCAACATGATAATTGAACATTCCTCTAAAAGCGGAGCGTAATTCAAAAGCATAATTAAAATTGTTTGTCTTTATCTCACGCTCTTTATTGTTGACTACATTTTTAAAATTTGAATTAGAATACACAAAGTTTAGTTTAAAATTGGATGTAATTGCTTTTATAAAATAATTCCCATCTAAACTGACACTTAACAAATCCTGATTTTTTATAATTATTTTTTCAACTTGCGAATAATTAGGTATTATTGTACTGTTTGTAGAATAAAAATCATGGTTTTTGGTATAAATAAAGGAAGCATTAGCAAAAAACTTAGCTCCCCAGTTTCCTAATCCATAATTTAAGAGAATAGAACTCGCTTGCAACTGATTGATATTGCTAGTCCCTTTATCAAAATTGCGGTATCCCGTGAGCACATAATTACTATAGACATCGAGGATACCAGCGTTTGTCTTATTATAAGAGTAAACAGAAAAAAATCTATTACTCTTGTTAATTTCTATATTGAAACCAATTTTTGGATTAACAAAAAAAGGTGCCTGCTTTTCGTTTCTTCCTACATCAGTATATTTATTAAATAATTGATGTGCTTCCATTTCTCCAGTTAAAGTATATCGGCCTTTTTTATAGGAATACTTGGCATTTAGATAAGCATCCATACTGGCATATTTCCCAGAATTTTGATATTCTTCCGGAACAGTTGCAATCGTATTATTTTCCTGAAACATTAACCGAGTGTTTAAAATATCCTGACGGTGTTTCAATCCTGTTTTCACTTCCAATAAACTGCCATTCCTTTTACGGTCTAAAAGGTTACCATCAATGGCACTAAACTGCATTTTGTTCTCACTTTGTTGTATTACCTTGTCTACGTTTTGTCCAGAAAACAAATCCGGAAATAAAAGAGCGTTAATATTGTAGGTTTGTGGTGTTTTCTCACTGATACACCTTCCTACTAAAACAAGAACCTTATTATCATTGATTTTATTAGTAAACACAATTTTTTCATCTATCAACTGATTATTTCCCTTTAGCTTTTCATTGGTAGGAGTTTCGTTGAAAATTAATTGTGACGTTCCATTTTCATGTTCATTATTATATTTACTGGTAAATTCCAGCATCTTGTTATTTGACAGATCATAGTTTAAATCAATTTTCCCAAAGCCAACAATTTTCTTTTTTGTTAATGTAAGATTGTTGGTATTTGTAAATGAAGTCCCATTTATTTGGTAGAATTGATATTCATTAAGAAAGGAATCATTTTCATCCCAATTGAAAAACCCTAGTGTTTTCATCTTTACTTTTGGTGAAAGTGTATGAATTGCATTTAAGGAGATCATTTCTGCATTATTAAATTTGGTTCGTTCTTCTTTAAGTGAAGGAGTCATTATATTAAGATTAAGCAAACTATTTGCCTGCTGGTCATCACCCAGTGTTTCAATGTCATCTAAACGAAAAGGTCTAATAAGATGGTTAATATCACCAGTAGCATCCACACCTGTATTATTAAGATTCCCTAACAGGTAATATTTTGCTTTAATATCAAAAGACATAAGATTTGTTCTAGTTTCATAACGATTCTCAGAAATAAGCCCATAACCGGCATCAATATTGCCAAACCATTGCATTTTTAATCCTTTTTTTAATTTTAAATTTAAAGCAACTTTATTGCTGTTTTCTATTCCTTTTAAAAGCCTATTGCTGGAATATTTCTTATAGATTTCTATTTTATCAATCGTGTTAGCATTCATGTTTTTAGTAAGCAGTTTATACCCACGCTCAAAAAAATCATCCCCTTCGACCATCACTTTTTCTATTTCTTGGTTTCCTACTCTTATTGTTCCATCTTCAGAAACATTTATGCCTGGTAAGTTTTTAAGTAAATCTTCAACTACTGTTTCGTTTCCCTTTGAAAACGCATTGGCATTCATAATAATGGTATCTTGTTTAATTGTTATTGCTCTTTCATTTTGAACAATGACTTCATTAAGTGCAACTATTTCATCTGCAAGGCTTGCATTTTGGATGTAATTTTTATTGCCTTCCAAGGCAACAGGAAAAGTAGCTGCTTTAAAAGAAAGTGCACTAAAACATAAATTATAATCTCCTGTTTTGTTGGTTTTTAAATTATAATTCCCATTATTATCAGTTGTAGTAAAAGCAATGATCGTTAAACCATTTTGCACCTTAATGGATACATTGGCAAACGGAATAGGGTTTTTAGCACTGTCCAATATTTGACCTGAAATAATAGATTGGGCATGCAAAGACAAACCACACCCTATAATTAGGAAAAGGAGAAAATTAAATCTATTCATTTTCTATTCAATTTCAATACCTTTATTAAAAACTGGCTCAGATACTTTGATTCTTACTTTATCCTCTTTACTAAAAGAACTTTCAATTATTTTTGCTCTCGTTTCTATTTCTTTTTGTTTTTTAGCCCATTGTTCAGCAACTTTTTTTTGCTCTTCTTCTCTGGAAATAAGTGTTTGTTCTGAATCAATCCCTGTTATGTTTTTTGAAAATGGCATGTCAATCTTTTTTACTGCCATATACACTTCTTTTCTTGAATCATATATTTCAATGATTAATCCGGGCAAACCATTAAATTTCCATGGACCAAAAGAAACAGGAATAGTATTTACATACCATGCGATATAATCCCGTCCTCTAAAAGAACAAACCGCTTTCGCGCAATGAAGATTACCAATAACTTTTTGTTCATCGATTAACTCCCATTTCTGCTGATTATTATCTTCAAAAACCACCTCATTAAGCTTGCTCGAATACAAGATATTTTTTACAGGATTAAAAAAGATAGAAGTCATCGTAGTATCTGCTTTTTTAATTACTGTTTTAGAAACATTTGTAGCTGTTTTAATCTCTGACACTTTATCAGACGTCTCTTTGTTTTTATAATCAAATTTTGAATACACATTATTAAAATAAAGATTGGCTTCAAAGTTTTGAAGTGATCCATCAGTATTAATCATCATTTCATATTCAACCTTTGCAGTTGAAACAAAGTTTTGTGAAAAGGCTTGTACACTACAAACAAGTAAAAAAAATATCTTATTTATTTTCATAACCATTATTTTAATTAGCCCTAACTATAAAACAGTTAGGGCTTTTGTAATATTAACCTTGTGCCATAGCTATAAGACTAGCACGTAGCCTTCTTCCAGCTGCTACTGCTCCTTCACAAGAAGCAGTAATTGATCCTGAAACAGTAGTAGTGATTTCCCCTCCTGCTACACCAATACTTGTGCTTACAGTAACGGAAACAGTCATTGAAATAGTTACAGTACAAGCTTCATCTAACATTACGCTATCAACACTTTCAAGGATTTGATTTGTATGATTTCTAAAATCATTTACTGAATTGAAAGCGTAAACTGTTTTAGCATCCTTTGTTTGAATTGTAATCGATGCGGATTCAGTTTTAACTTCATTCATTGGGTTAATTGTACTAGCCGAACTAGCAAAAGAAAATGTAACAATAGCCACTAGGCTGAATAAAAAGTTTTTCATAATTTTGTTTCTTTATTAATAATAGCAGTCATACTTTTTTGTCGTCCAAACAATTATATAGGTATGACTGTTTTTTGTTAGATTTACTCATAATGTTATTTACATAACCCAACTTAAAAGTAAATAGCATATCTCTTTTTATTTTCTTTAGGATAAAAGACAAATCCTGCAAAATTCGTAGCTACTGAAATTTATAACTCACTTTCAAAATTGAATATTTTTGATTGCTTGTTGAGACAAAGTAAATGTAAGAAATATCGTAATCCAAATGTTGTATAAGCCAATTTGGAAATTGATAGATTCCAATTTCCAAATTGACATTAATATTTGTAATAACACGCAGATTTTCAATGATTTGAATTTGAAAATAAAACTGTATCAAATTGTCAAATAATTATAAAAAAATGATGATAAAGCCTTTTGTAGGACATGATTATGTGAAAAAGAAAATTCTTACATTAATTAAAAATTCCTAAATTCGCTATGAGAAATTCAATTCAAACAAAAACTATTAATGATGGGGAAATTTAAAATTTTAGTCTTTTGTTGGGGATTGTTACATGTCAATCTTATCTTCTCCCAAGACTTAAAAAAAATACCGGACACTTTAAAAAAGTGCAGCTTCTTAGATTTACAAAACAAGATAGCCAAGCATAAATTCAATTATAAGAATAATAATGTCTATGCAAATACTTATTTGCTGAAAGCTAAAGGAGAGAATAATATTGAAGAAATTATTTATGGTTATAGCTCGATGGGAGATGTGTCGAATAATTTTGAATTAGATTTAAAATATTCAGATTCTGCAATTAATATGGCTAAATCTAAAATGCCAAAAACGCTCTCTTATTTGTATTATGTTAGAGGACACATATACTACAATCAAAAAATGCTCAAAAATGCATTGAACTACTTCTTAATTGCTCGTAAACATTCAACCGGGATGTCCAAAGATTTGAATAATAGCATAGACCATTCTATTGGTTTAATCAAAAACACACAGGGAGATTATGAAGAGGCAATTACTATATATAAGAAGTGTGAAGAAGTAGCCAGGGTAAACAATTATTCAAATTATCTATATTACATCCTCGGATTGTCAGAGTTATATAATAAAGTTGATAAAATAGATCTTGCTGAAGAATACATAAATAAGGGTATTTCATTAAAAAATAAAGATATCTCAGGCTACTACTATTACCCTTACTTTATTTCCAATAGAGGTAAAAATTACTTTAAGCGTAAGCAATATCAAAAAGCAATTAGACATTTATACAGTCAATTAAAAATTATCCAAAAGAATAATGATTATTCAAACTATGCAGAAAACTGTTTTTATATAGGAGAATGTTATTACCAGCTTAACCAGGATAAAAAAGCTATCAGCTATTATAAAAAAGTGGATTCAATATTTGAAGCTAAAAATGATATTTACCCGCTGACAATTAAAACTTACGAAAGACTTATTGACTATTATAAAAAAAATAAAGACTATAAGAATGTGATCTTTTATTCAGACCAATTCATTAAAGCCGATAAAGTACTTTATGATAACTACAAATATATTTCAAACAAAATTGCTAGAACCTATGACATTCAGGAAATAATCACCTCAAAACAAGCTGTTATCTCGTCTCTAAAAAATGACAGAATGACTTCTGGAATTACGATTATCTTATTAGGTTCCGCTATTGTTGTGCTCGGATATATATTATACCTAAATAAAAAGAGGACTGAAAAAAAACTTCAAAAGCAAGAAAGGTTATTCAATATTTATAAGGCAGAAAGAGAGCAACAATTACTTGCACAAACCAGTTCTCCTATAATTGAAGAAAAGAGTAGTAAAAAAGCATCTATGCTACCAATTGATGAAAATGTAGTAGCACAAATACTCAGCAGTCTTAAGCAATTTGAAAAGGAACGATGGTATTTGCGCAAAGAATATACTGTTGAAATGCTTGCAACGGAATTTAAGACTAACTCACATTATTTGTCAAAAATCATCAACGAGATAAAAGGAATCAGATTCACTCAATATATTAATTCGCTTAGAATAGAATATTTGCTAGAAAAATTAGAAACCGATAAAAAATATATGCACTATACCATACAGGCTTTGTCAGAGTTTTGTGGATATAACAGCGTACAAACATTTACAAGAGCATTTACATTGCATACTAAAATGAAGCCTTCTGATTTCCTTAAAATAATGAGAAACAAATATTTAAATGCGAGTTAAATCTATCAATTTCCAAATTGGTAAAACTAAGCTTGTGATTGAATACACATATTTGTTAGATTTGTCTGACAAAAAATAAACGAAATGAAAAAAGTAAATTTAAAATTGGCTAAAGACCTATCAGATTTTTTAGAGTTTGAAGTGTCTAACTTAAGAGTTATCAAAGGTGGCGATGACAATGGTTTTTCAGACAACACAGGAGATACCGGAGACACTGGTGGCGGTACGGGTACTGGTGGTGGTCCTATTGACCCTCCAATACATCGTCCTCAATTACCGAAATAATTTTTAGCTAAATTACCTTCTCTAAAGAAGGTAATTTTATATTAAATTGCTACATCTGACTCTTTCTTCAATTTTAATAAATTATGATTAAATTTCTTTTTATAAGTTCTTGCTGCCTCTTTTTTATTAATTGCGCTGCGCAAAAAACAACTCCAATCAAAGCTCCTGCTGTGATTGTGAGAAAACATCATCCGGTAAAAGTTTTGAATTGCTGGCAGCAGTTGGATATTGAAAAAGATACCATGGCAGGTACGAGTTTACAAAGAGCCTATAAAGAAATCCTCAAAAACAAAAAAGGTAAGGAAATTATTGTAGCTGTAATTGATACCGATATTGATATACATCATGAGGACTTGAAATCCAGCATTTGGGTTAACAAAGATGAAATCCCCAATAATGGAAAGGACGATGACAATAACGGATATATTGATGATGTAAATGGCTGGAATTTTTTAGGAACTGTTAAAGGAGAAAGCATGATTTACGCCAACACGGAACCAACAAGAGTACTTAAATCTTTAAAGAAAAAGTATCCTAACTTTCCTGTTTTCAATGGGAATAAAAAGGATTCATTATTATATCTAATAGCGACTAATGAATACGCACAGGATAAAGATTTTATGATTTACTTGAGGAAGTATGCTGTTGAAAACCTTACAAAATACAGGGAAAGTGAAAAAGGATTGATGCAGAAATTTAATAAAACTAAATTCACATTAAGTGAATTAGACAGTCTTTATTTTAAAAATAAGAAAGATTCCTCTTTAACAGATAATATTATCTATATGAGGATGTTTACCCGGCTAGGTAAAGATTATAATTCATTAAAAAACGACAGCATTAAAGTTGAAGATAAATTACGAACTACTTACAATGAAGCTTTTTATGACAGACTGATAACCGGAGATAATGAATTTGATTTTAAGGACACTCACTACGGTAATAATAATGTTTATAAAAACGCAACATGGACATATCACGGTACAATTGTCAGTGGTGTAATAGGGGCTAATAGAGCAAATAAAATAGGAATAGAAGGCTTTAGCGACCAAATTAAAATTATGCCAATATTAGCAATACCTAGCGGCGGTTATGAGCATGACAAAGACGTTGCCTTGGCAATCCGCTATGCTGTAGATAATGGGGCTCAAATTATTAACATGAGCTTTGGGAAAACCATGTCCCTTTATCCCGAGCTAATAAAAGAAGCTTTTTTGTATGCAGAGAAGCATAATGTTTTATTGGTAGCCGGTTCCGGGAATGATTCCAGTGATAATGACATCAAACCATTTTATCCAATAGACTACGATGAAACGACAGAAGTAGAATTTTGTAATAACTTTATTAAAGTTGGCGCTGTAGCCCTGGATTGTGACACCTATTTTTTAGCTGATTTTACAAATTATGGGAAAAAGACAGTCGATGTTTTTGCTCCAGGATTTTTTCTAAAAACTACTGATGCAGAAGCCGGATATTCCTATCGTGATGGAACTTCTATGGCGAGTCCTATTGTAGCAGGAGTAGCAGCTTTAGTATGGTCGTATTATCCTAAACTAAGTGCTACACAATTAAAACAGATTATTCTTGAATCAGGAGTAGCTTACAACATAGATGTGCAAGTACCAGGTAAAAAAGAAGGAACTTTGAAACCATTTTCCTCACTATCAAAATCGGGTAAAGTTGTAAATGCTTATAATGCTTTGTTAATGGCTGAAGAATATAATAAAAAATGATTCCAGCTTTCTTATAGTATCCTAAACAATAAATTTGTTTCTTTAGGAAACATTTAGATCTCTTCTAAAAGTTCAATTTTAAAATTGACAAAATTTGAGTTTTACCACTTAAAGAATTTTAATTCTATTATTTCTCTTTCTTTTAAAATACATATAAACATGAAACTTAATATATTTTTTTTGATCCCATTTCTTTTTTTCGGCATTAGCTCTGAATCTCAAATAACTGAAGAGAACGAGCTCAATAATGCTATTTCAAAAAAATGGTATAAAAAAGATTTCCTAGACGATAAAGTTTTAGGAATTTCATTAGATAAGTTTTATAAAAATCAAAAAGCAGCTAAAAATCAGAAAAAGGTAACCGTTGCCGTTATTGATAGTCAAATTGATTTAAATCAAGAAGACTTAAAAGAAGGATTCTGGGTCAATAAGAAAGAAATTCCTAACAATAATAAAGACGATGACCATAATGATTATATAGATGATGTTAACGGATGGAGTTTTATAGGTACTAAAAGCGGAGGCTATATGGTATATGAAAATTTTGAATATGTGCGCTGTATTAGAGAATGGGATGCTAAATTCAAAAATAAACTAAAATCAGACATTTCAAACAATGAAATGTCTGATTATGAAGAATACCAAAGAGCTATAAAATTTAATGAGATAAAAAATAAGTATTATAAAAATTGGCAAAAATCTTTACTTTTTGATATTGAATTATTTCCGATAGTTAAAGATACTTTAAAGCATTTTTTCCCAAAAGAAGACTATACAATCAAACAATTAGATAGTTTGTATAAGACATACAAGATTAACGATAAAACATTCAGGCAAAGAAGAGACAGCAATGATAGGGATTTAGGAGCATTAATTGATTATATGATTGGGAATCTTGAACTTAATCACAAAACAATTGATGACATAAAAGAACAAAGCATCCAACTGGATTCTGTAATTAACAGAAATCTTAATATTAGTTTTGAAGAGCGAAAGTTAATTGGAGATAATCCAAATATTCTTGAAAAAGGATACGGTAATAATAAAGTAGGTGTTACAATTACAGGAGTTACCTCAACAAAGGAACATGCCACCAAAGTTTCAGGAATTATTGCTTCAAGAAGGAATAATCAAAAAGGGATTGAAGGTTTTTCAGACAATATTAGCATCATGCCTTTACATGTTTCAGCTTCAGGGGACGAGCATGACAAAGATATCACCATGGCAATACGATATGCGGTTGACAATGGTGCTAAAGTAATTAATATGTCCATTGGTAAAGAATTTTCATTGCATAAAGATTGGGTTGATGATGCTTACAAATATGCTGAACAACATAATGTCTTATTAGTTCATGCATCAGGTAACGATGGCATGGATGTAGATGTCAATCCGTATTATCCAAGTGATTATAATTATGACAACACAGGAGAAATTTGTAATAATTTCATTAATGTGGGTTCAATAAGTAATAGAAATGGAGATTTAATTGTATCACAATTTTCAAACTATGGTAAAAAGAATGTAGATCTATTTGCTCCCGGTGAAGATATATATACTACAGCTCCTAACAATACATATGAGTTTGATTCAGGAACTTCACTAGCAGCTCCAATGGTTTCAGGCACCGCGGCCTTGATTTGGTCATACTATCCTAAACTAACAGTACAACAAGTAAAGCAAATTATTTTAGAATCAGGAACTCCGTATGATATTGATGTATTTATCCCAAAAGGAAAAGGCATGAAATTACCTTTCAAAGAATTATCTAAAACAGGAAAAATACTCAATGTATATAATGCAATGCAAATGGCAAAAATGATGAGTAAAGGATAGAAGGAATGAATCAATTTAAAATTCAGCCTTTTCTCAATATGTTGTAAGGATCCTTAGCATTCACTCAAGAGTATTTTTTAAATCATGATTAAAAAAAATCTTATAATCTTTTGCTTTCTTTGTTTTATTAATTGTTTTGGCCAGAAATTAACTCATATTAAAGCCCCTTCAATAATCTATAAAAATAGTTTGCCTACATCCGTTAGAGATTGTTGGCATAATTTAGATATCCAAAAAGACACATTAGCAGGAACAAGTTTAAACAGGGCATATAAAGAAATCATAAAAAATAAGAATGGTAAACAAATCATTGTCGCAGTCATTGATACAGACATTGATATTAACCATGAAGATTTAAAAACTGCCATATGGGTAAATAAGAAGGAAATTCCTAATAATGGGATTGATGATGACCACAACGGTTATGTTGACGATGTTAATGGCTGGAATTTTTTAGGTAATAAGAATGGAGAAAGTATTTCTTATGCCAATTCAGAACCAACAAGAATATTACGCAGGCTAAAAAAGAAGTATGATTCATTTCTTAATTTTAGGGGGAATAAAAAAGATTCACTTTTATACTTAAAAGCAATAGATATCTATAAAGAAGATTTTGCTCAAATAGATACTTTAAAAAAATATGCTTCTCTTAATCTTTCAGCATTCAGAGAAAATTCTAAAAAATTGCACCAACTTTTCGGCAAAAATAAATATACTTATTTTCAAATTGATAGTTTATATAAAAAGAATAAAAAAGCAGACCCCAAAATAGTATCCAGTATATTATCAATTAGAGATTATATCCGTTTGGGATTGACCTATGATGTATTAAAAAGAGATAGTTTAAAGATCATTGAAAAATATAAGACAACTTATAACCCCCAATATTACGACCGGGTTTTAATCGGAGATGATGAGTTAGATCTAAAAGATAATCATTATGGGAATAACAATGTGTCAAAAAACGCAAAACTGACTTATCACGGAACTATTGTAAGCGGAATTTTAGGCGCTAACAGGTCGAATAAAATTGGCATAGAAGGTTTTAGTGATCAAATTAAAATCATGCCTATACTAGCGGTTCCAACTGGAGGATATGAAAATGATAAGGATATTGCACTGGCAATAAGATATGCTGTTGATAATGGTGCGAAAGTCATTAATATGAGTTTTGGCAAGACTTTTAGTGCTAATCCTGAATGGATAAAAGAAGCCTTTTTATATGCACAACAACATGATGTATTATTAATTGCCGGTTCAGGCAATGATGCCAGCGATAATGATTCAAAGCCCTTTTATCCTATTGACTATGATGAAGATACTGGAAAAGAATTTTGTCAAAATTTTATTAAAGTTGGTGGCATTACATTTAATGGAAATAAGAAATTTTTAGCAAATTTTACTAATTACGGTAAGAGAACTGTTGATCTTTTTGCTCCAAGTTTCTTTTTAAAGACAACCGATGCAAATGTAGGATATTCCTATCGTGACGGAACTTCTATGGCAAGCCCCATTGTAGCAGGAGTTGCTGCTTTAGTCTGGTCCTATTATCCTAAACTAAGTGCCGCGCAATTGAAACAAATCATTTTAGAGTCCGGAGTATCATATAACATAAACGTCCAAGTCCCGGGAGAAAAAGAAGGTGTTTTAAGACCCTTCAAAGAATTATCCGTATCTGGGAAAGTGGTTAATGCTTATAATGCTTTGTTAATGGCTAAAGAATATAGTAAAAAATGATTCATGTTTTTATTTGATACTTACAAGCACTTATGCTCCTGTATCGTTAAAAAGACAAATCCAAAAGGTATCGCAAGCCAAACAAGGCAACTCAAAACGCTATTATCAAACAACCCAAAAATAAAAGGCCCCGTTCTTCAACGAGGCCTTTTTAATATATAGAAATGTATTATTTCTTAACGATCATAAACTCAGAACGACGGTTTTCAGCGTGTTGCTCTTCTGTACAATCAGCGCCGCAATTTACTTTAGGCTCAGATTCTCCAAAACCTTTACCGGTAATTCTTTCTTTAGCGATTCCTTTAGAAATTACATACTGAACCGTTGATTTTGCTCTACGGTCAGATAACGCCATATTGTATTTGTCGTCTCCTCGTGAATCCGTGTGGGATTTCGCAAAAATAACCATCTCCGGATATTGTACCATTACCGCTACTAACTTATCCAACTCGGCAGCACCTTGTTCGGTGATATTGCTTTTGTTGTATTCGAAATTAATATCGTTAAGAATAACTTCCGTTTCAGTAATAATAGCTTCAATAGGAGCCAAATCAGCATTTAAAGCAACTTCTCCACCTTTGGATTTGTCCATTGTAAAGACATTGCTGGAATATCCGTTCCTGTCCACATTTACGAAATACTGCTTGTTGCAATCCAATGGGAAATTAGCATTACCCATTTCGTTTGAATTTCCTTTGGCAACCACATTTTTCTTTTCATCTACCACAGAAACCACTGCGTCTGATAATGTTGCTCCGGTTTTAGCATCACGTACGGAAACAACCAGGTTCACATTACAAACCGGGATAGCCAGGTAAATGTCATCATCCCCTGCACCACCGTCACGGTTACTGGATAAGAAAGCCGTATTTTGTTCTTGGTTGAATGTAAAGCCGAAATCGTCTTTCTCACTGTTTACCGGTTTCCCAAGGTTGATAGCTTCTGCATTTGTGTTCAGGTCGTAAGCATAAACGTCAAGTCCGCCCAAACCTTTTCTTCCGTTAGAAGCGAAATACAAAGTATTGTTATCTGCGATAAAAGCGGATAATTCATTTCCTTCCGTATTCACTTTATTCCCTAAATTTTCAGGAGTCCCAAAAGAACCATCGCTGTTTATGGCAACTTTCCAAACATCGGTTTTACCCAAAGTCCCGGCCATATCGGAAATAAAATAAAGTGTTTTACCATCCTTGCTTAAAGAAGGGCTGCTGGTATTAAAGTCTTTTCCGTTGAAAGAAACCGAAGTAACATTACCCCATTTTTCTCCATCCTTAGTCGCTTTAAAAATATTCATTTTACCCATGTTCGCTTTCTTATCCTGCGTTTTAACGCCTTTCTTGTCAAAGAAGCTCTCGCGTGAAAAATAAACAGTGTTCCCATCCGCGCTTATGGTAATTGGTCCTTCATGGTATTTTGTGTTCAAATCCTCAACAGCAATAGCAAGGTTACCTGCCTGGCCGTCTTTGAAATCTGTCTTGTAAATATCAAGGAAAGGCTGGTCGTTCCACTCGTAGGTTTTACGTGCCGTATTCCTGGCAGAGGCGAAATAGATAACGTTGTCCTTCAAATAAGCACCAAAATCCGAATATTTGGAATTGAACCCTAATGAAGAAACTTCGAATAATTTTGCTTTCCCCAATAATTTAGTTAGGTAATTCGCATCATCCTGAACACTTTTAGCCCGGTTGTCATTTGGTGCCAAAGCTGCAAATTTCTGCATCATGGCATTTGCCTGGTCGTATTTCTTGTTAGCCTTCAGCATTTGTGCATAACGGAAATATGTTTCAGCATCTTGTGGTGACGTTACTGCTTTTGCGTACCATTTTTCAGATTCAACCGAATTGAATACGTTATAGTAACAGTCCCCTAATTGCTTATAAACATAAACGTCTGCTTTTCCTTTATCAGTTAATTTTAAGTATTCCTTAGCGGCATCAACATACTCATATTGCGAGAACAATTTGTCTCCAATTTTAGTGTCTTTGTTTTGAGCGTTACTTGCTGAGATGGCTAGAACAAAACTTAAAGCTATGTATATTTTTTTCATTTTGTTTTCTTTAATATTTTAGAAATAACGTGGAGAACTTGATACTTTTTTAGGGAAGTTCAAGTCGAACAACAAGATAAATTCATGTGATGAAGGTGTAGCCACTTTCAAATCCGAAACGATATGATCGTAAGCGTAACCCACTCGAATTCCATCTGAAACTTTATAGTTTACCATACCACCAAAAGAATCATCAATTCTATAAGTAGCTCCGATTTCGAATTTTTCAAAGAACAGGAAGTTAGTCGATATATCAAATGAAGTAGGAGCATTAAATGCTGATTTCACCATGAAGAACGGTTTGAACTTCGTTGATGGGGATAAATTGAAAACATATCCTCCCGTTAAGAAATAGTGTTGTACTTCAGATCCGTACTGAACGCCGTTATAATCCAAATGAGTCGCTTCGAGCATGTTTGGGATCGAAAAAGCCAAATAGTATTTATCTGTATAGTAGAACAATCCGGCCCCGACGTTTAAATCAGAGTTTGAAGTGTTTTCAGAGAAAGCGCCGTCAGTAGGTACCGGTAGTGTACTTGCGATCTGGCTGTTTAGTCCTATTTTCTGCAAAGAAACACCCGCTTTAATACCCATGGCTAACCTATGCTCACCTCCTAAATTAAGTGTATAGGAGAAATCTCCGTAAATATTGGTTTCTTCAACCGGTCCGATTTTATCTGAAATAACAGAAAGTCCCAATCCTACATTTTTCCCCACCGGAGAATGCCCAGTCGCGGTAAATGTTGTCGGTGCATCTTCAATTTCAACCCACTGCTTGCGGTACAAAAGCCCAAGCGATAGGTTTTCCTTAGATCCTGCATAAGCTGGATTGATAACATTCATATTATACATGTATTGTGTATAATGCGGATCTTGTTGAGCCTGAACATCATAAATTGCCATCAAAGCAACAACTGTTGTGAAAAATAATTTTTTCATTTGTTAGTTTTTATTTGGTTAGTAAAGCAAGTCTGCCTGTTACCGGCAGACTGCTTTCCAATTTTTAATTATCTATTAATATATATCCAACCTGACTTGGTTTCGCCGCTGGTTTGTTCAATTACATAGTAATATGTTCCGTCCGGCAAGATATTCCCTTTATCTGACTGACCTTTCCATTCGTTGGTATAGTTTGCCAAACTGTAAACTTTGGTACCATATCTGTTGAAGATACTCAATTGTCTCACACCTAAACCTCTTAAATCGAATTCGTCATTATCACCATCATTGTTAGGAGAAATACCTTTTTGAATAGTACAAAGAGGGCTTTCCACAACAAATGTTTCGCTATCAGTACATCCTTCCGGAGTTGTAGTTACCTTAACTACGAAAGTGACAGGGAAAGAAGATATATTATTAGCATTAGCATATGCAGTTACATTGAAACTAGATCCGATAGCATCACCGTCAACAATTGGTGTTGTCAGGTCGTTTCCATTATACCAGTCATATGTATATGTTCCTGTTCCTTGAGGGGTTGCAGTAATCATATAGTTGCTTCCTTGACATTCTCCTACAGTATTGATTGGAATATTCGTCGAATCTAACGTGATCTCTATTTGATGCGTTGTTGTACATCCAAGATTATTCACCGTTACGGCAAAAATACCATACGCTGTCGTGCTCAAAGTAGCAGCTGTTTCACCTGGCATCGGGTTACCGTCATGAGTCCATGAATACGTAACACCAGCAGCAAACGGAACGTTTGGAGCTACAGTAAGTACCGCTGTTTCATTAGCACACTTAACAAGGTTGGTTCCTGTTATTCCAAAGTCCGGAAGAGCATTGATTGTAAAGGTCAATGTCAACGGTGCAGTACATCCGTTCAAGTTGATTGTCACACCATAAGTACCGCTGGCGGTTGGTGTAATTTGAGAACCTGTTGCTGCAATCGGATTGCTATTTAATGTCCAGGTATACGTAGCGTCTGTTGCCACGAAGTTAACCGGGTTAACGCTAATAGTCGCTGTTTCATTACTACAGATCGTATTGTCCGCATCAGAAGAAGTAAGCGTCGCAATTGGCGTTGGCTTAACTACTAAGTTTTGAGGTACAATAGTGTTACATACCGGATATCCTACCGCTACGACTCTAATGAAAATCGTTTGAGAAGCTCCTGTATAAGGAATTGCCGGGTTGATAGCATTTAGACCTGTTAAAGCATCTGCTTCATTATAATGATATGTTATGTTATAAGTGAAGTTTGGATCTAAACCTGCAAGGATACCTGTTGTCAATGTTGACAAGTCAAAAGTAGCGATACCGTCATTTGAAGCATCATCACAAAGTGCATAATCCGGTTGGTCACCAATGATCACGTTAGGTCCTAAATTCAAGACCATTGAATCCTGTACATCATTTGGTGCGCATGTTCCGATAACGGTATACGTTCCTGATTCAGTAGCAGTATATGTTGAAGAAGTAGCTCCCACAATAACATCTGTACCTTTTTTCCAAACAAATGTTGCCAATGGGTTATTCAAGTGAGAATCTAAAACTACAGAAGAAACTCCACATAAGTTTTGATCCGGTCCTAAATCTACCTCACATACGATAGAACAGTCAGTTAATCCTGATCCAGGTACACCAAAGTTCGTCTGGTCAAATCTGATGAATCCAGGTGCTCCGTTAAAGTTAGTAATTACAATTACGTATACCTGACCGGCAACCGCGTTATTGATTGTAAATGTCTCAACCGGTGCCGCAGAATAACTACAGTCCATGATATTACCCGGTACATACGGATAGAATGTTGGGTTTGTCGTATTGTTAGGACACGCTCCTGGTGTAGGACATCCGTTACCTAAATTACCACAAGCTGCAGAATTAGATGTAAATGGCCCCCAAGCAACGAAGTCAACGTCAAGACCAGTTCCTGTTGGGTTACCAGCTGCATCAAAAGCAGTATTTTGCGTGATTTGGAAAGATAAGTTTCCTGATTGCAAAATCGTCATGAAGTAATACGTCGGGTTTGGATTGGTAAACAAACAAGCTTGCTGCCCTTCACTTGGAACTCCTGTTGTATTTGGGAAAATAAACGGATCCGTCGGGTTAGAGCATGTTGCTTCCGCAGTACTACAAGTAGAAACTGTTCCAATACAGATATTAAACGTTGTTGTTTGGTTTGTAGTAGCCGTAGCCGTATAAACCCTTACATAGTACACATTTCCGATAGTCAAACCTGAAATGATACTGTTATTGTTCAATTGACAAGCACCTTGCTGTACTAAAGCACCACATGTACCTGAATATACAACATGATTTAAATCTGTCGTAGAACCTGCAACGTTAAACAAGTTGATATAATGTTTTGTCGAAGTTGCCGTGAACTGGAACCAAACGTCATCATTTGCCGTTCCTCCACAAGCTGTTGCCGGTAACGAACCTGTCGCCCCGATAACAGAACCACTTCCAAACAAAGCACAAGATGCATCGTCATTTACAGGAACAACAATTGCCTGTGCACATTCGTTATTGGAAACCTGAGTTCCGAATGCAAACGGTCCAGCCCATCCACTTAAACCATCAGCTGCCCCACAATCCGTTCTTACGTAGAACTCATATAAGGTACCTGGTGTTAAACTTCCAGCTGCAAACGTTGTTGCTGCAGCAGGAGTTCCAGCTCCCGTAGGCGCTCCTAAAATAGCTGGTTGAACAACAATTTGCCATCCTCCTACCGGAGATCCAGGCGCTGCTGGTTGTACCCAAGTTAAGTTAGCTGTTGTTTGCGTAATTGTATTCGCTCCTAATGTAATAGGTTTAGCACAAGTTGGAGGTGTACACTGAGCCATATCTGAATATAACAATGACGGCGCAGAACCTACACCAGGTGCTTTTGTATATAAAACATCTGTAAAAGGATCGATAATTGACACTCCTACTTCTCCAGGGAAACTTCCCGGAACAGTCCAATGCAATTCAAACGGAATATCATCACAAAGAGGTACAAGGATATTTATTGGTCCTGCTCCTGTAGTGAATGTTGCTCCTAAAGTAGCTACAACAATACCATTTTGTCTTACTTCCATTCTAGCTCCGTTCCATCCGTCACCGAATGAATCCGTTAATCTGAAGGTGTAATTACACTGGTTTGCTGGTAAACAAATAGTTGTACAGAATGATTTCGGCCCTGACCATAAACTTGAATCCGTAGGAGAACATACTGCTCTTACATAGTACTCATAGCAATGTCCAGCCAACAATCCTGTTGCTGAGAAATTATTGGTAACACTAGGGAATGTAGGTGTTGATGTTGCAGTCGGAGCTGCAGATCCAGCATCAACCACATAAATATCCCAAGCTGTTGCCGTTTGTGCTTCAGTCCACGCTAAAGTAGCTGAATTCATAGAAATATTAGAAACAGTTAAAGCAGTTGGTTGAGGACATGTTGGTAACGTTGTGAAAGTAACCGGTCCTGCCCAAATACTATTGCTTGTTCCTGAACAAACAACTCTTACATAAAACTGATACGTTGTAAGCGGCAATAGCGGCCCGGCAACTTGAGCGTTTGTCGTGATATCATTATACGTAGGTACAGTAGATGCATCCGGAGCAGCTGATCCGTTTGTTACTACATATACATCCCACATAGTGGCTCCTGCTCCATTCCATGCTAAATTCGCAGTTGTAGTAGTCATACCTGTTGCTGTTAATGCCGTAGGAGGCAAACATGCCGGTGTAGAACAACTGAAAGTTGATGTATATAATAAAGAAGGCGCAGAACCAGTACCAGATGGTTTATTATATAAAGTCTGTCCGAAGTTATTGATTACAGAAACCCCAACTTCTCCAGGGAAACTTCCCGGAACAGTCCAATGCAATTCAAAAGGGAAATTCTGGCATAAAGGAACCGTAATATTTATTGGTCCTGCCCCTGCTGTAAATGTAGAACCGATAGTGGCCACTACTACTCCATTTTGTCTTACTTCCATTCGCGCTCCATTCCAACCGTCTCCGAAAGAGTCAGTCATCCTGAAAACGAAATCACATCTGTCAACCGCGTCACATATAGCGGTACTGAATGTATATGGTCCAGCCCAAGAACTGAAAACACCTCCACCACAATCAGCTCTTACCCAATATTGGTATGCTGTTGCAGGAGTCAAAGGACCTACTGTAAAGTTTGTGTTGGTAGCTGCTGGCTGACCTGCTCCTGTTGGAATACCAGATCCTGCCGGTTGTACCGCCACTTCCCAAGCTGTAGCCCCTGTAGGGTTTGTCCAAGACAAATCAGCACTGGTTGTATTGATATTCGTTGTAGGCAAACCAACTGGTGGCGTACAATTAAACTGTTGTATAACCAAAGAATACGGAATTCCGGCAGCCGGAGTCGTACTTGAAGAGATAACGATAATATACGTTTGTCCTGCAGTAACGGCCAATGGCTGGATTACCCTAGGATTCCCTGTATTGTCGGCCACACCGCCCAAACAGCTTACGCCCACATTTGCGCAACCGTTGTAAACATATAAACTTGAACTAACACCTGTTGGTGTCATTGAAATCGTAATATTTCCTGTAAAAGTTGGTGTATAAGAATAAAACACTTCTGCACCAGCCATATAATTTGTCGCACCACCGGCACAACCGGCTCCTTGAGGAGTATCTACCTCATCACCATATAAATTCGTATTGCTACTTTGACTAAAAGGCAATCCTCCAATTACTATCGGAGAACTACATATAGATCCTGCCGGAGTCGTCAAAAAGGTATACGGACCAACCCACTGGCTGTTATTTCCTCCTCCGCAAACTGCTCTTACATAATATTTGTAAGCCGTTCCAGGAGTCAATCCTCCAAAAGGCTGGTTATTTGCAATTCCTGCACCACCTGGGCTTGGATTTCCTAGTGGACTAGCGGCTGCCGGAATAACTTCCACATCAAAAGTCGTTGCTCCTCCATTGGCTGTCCATAACAATACAGCCGATGTCGGTGTTATGGTTCCAACACCCAAAGCCGTCGGATCCAAACATTGTTGCAAAACTTTCACATCATCCACGAGCCATCTGTCTCCTGTTGTTGATCCGCCTGTTTGCGTATGAACTTTAACGAAAGCAATGTAGACCTGCTGGCCTGCATAACCACTTAAACTAACTAATTTCTCCTCATACACATTGTATGTGGCATTTAAAGTTGTTTCAGTCCAGGATTGCAATGGGGTTGCATTAAATCCTGCCAAGTTACTCTGTACAGGGTCCGTTGAGATTCTTATCTCATACGTTGAACCATTATTACCAATTAATGTCTGCCTGGTAAAAAATCGTAACTGACCGTTTGCAGGCACCGTTATACGCGGTGTCACAAGCCAATCCTGTGAGGTATTCCCTGAGCCAATACCTTCACGATCCACGAATGCCGCTTTTGCACCTGAATGCACAAGGGCAGCATTTGTTGTTTCGGTCCAATTAGAACCTGTTCCTACACCGTTATCAAAAACGGCCCAGTTCCCTGGCACAGCAGCTGTAGGAGGGAAAGTGGCTCCTTCAAAGCCTTCATCTATTACCTGGGCAAAACTCAGGAAAGGTAAAAGCATCATGAAAAAACCAAAAGTAATTTTTTTCATAGTTGTAATATTTTCGGTTAACTAGTTTGATTAATCCCCAAATGTAAAAAAAATTAACAATTCTATAAGATTTAAGTCAAAAATGTTCGATTTTTTTCGATGAATTACGTATTAGAGGTAAAGAAAATGCAAAGTTTCGCCACAAATTAGTAGTTTTGTGCTTTATTCACACTATGTTAGAAAAAGAGAAAATAAATTTCGAAAAAACGGTTATTGTAGGAATAATCACCCAAAATCAATCCGAGGAAAAGTTGAAAGAGTATCTGGATGAGCTGGATTTTTTAACATTTACCGCTGGTGGTGAGGTAGTAAAGCGCTTTTCCCAGAAATTAGACAAGCCAAACCCGAAAACTTTCCTCGGAACAGGAAAGATGGAAGAAATCAGTTACTATATTAAGGACAATGGAATTTCAACGGTGATATTTGATGATGAGTTGTCTCCATCCCAACAAAAAAACATTTCCAAAATACTGGATTGCAAAGTTTTGGACAGGACCAATCTCATCCTGGATATTTTCGCCCAAAGAGCGGAAACTTCCTATGCCAGGACACAGGTGGAATTGGCCCAGTGCATTTACCTTTTGCCAAGGCTCTCCGGGATGTGGACACACCTCGAACGCCAAAAAGGAGGTATCGGGTTGCGTGGCCCCGGGGAAACCGAAATTGAAACGGACCGCCGTATTGTCCGGGACAGGATTTCCCTTCTGAAAGATAAGATCAAGACAATCGACAAGCAGCAATCCATCCAGCGCAGCAACCGCGGGGCAATGGTGAGGGTAGCGTTGGTCGGTTACACGAACGTGGGCAAATCGACACTGATGAATGCTATAGGAAAAAGCGATGTTTTTGTAGAAAACAAATTGTTTGCCACTTTAGATACGACTGTCCGCAAAGTCGTGATTAAAAACCTGCCGTTTTTGCTTTCCGATACCGTAGGGTTCATCCGGAAATTACCCACACAATTGGTAGATTCCTTCAAAAGCACGTTAGACGAAGTCCGCGAAGCCGATTTATTGCTTCATGTGGTGGATATTTCGCATCCGGATTTTGAAGACCATATAGAATCTGTCAACAAGATTTTATTGGATATAAAAAGCGCCGATAAACCGACCATCATGGTTTTCAATAAAATTGACGCCTACCGCCACCTGACCATTGACGCCGATGACCTGATTACCGAAAAAACGACCAAACATTATACGTTGGAAGAATGGAAGAACACCTGGATGAGCAATGTAGGTGCCGATAATGCTTTGTTCATCTCGGCCACGCAAAAGGAAAATTTCGAAGAATTCCGTAAGAAGGTGTATGAAGCGGTCCGGGAAATCCACATTACAAGGTTTCCGTATAACAAGTTTTTGTATCCTGATTTCGAAGACGCAATCGAAAAGGAGGACGAGTAGCTTTCAGGAACAATAGATGTAAAATAATTGCTATGGAATTGCTCCGTTTTAACTAATGGCCAATTTCTTTTTTAGACCAATCCGATACAAAATGAATCTAAAAGTTATTGCTTTCGACGCCGATGACACCTTATTTGTCAACGAACCTTATTTTGAGGAAACCGAAAAGAAATTCTGTGGCCTGATGGAAGATTATTTGTCGCATCAGGGGCTATCGCAGGAATTGCTCAGGATTGAAATCCAAAACCTGCCTTTGTACGGTTATGGGATCAAAGGGTATATCCTTTCCATGATTGAAGCGGCCATGAAAATTTCGAACCAGACCATTTCCATAGAAACCATTGAGAAGATCATCGTTTACGGAAAAGAATTGCTCGAAAAACCGATCGAACTGCTCGACGGTGTTGAAGATACGCTCAAAACCCTTCACGGAAAATACAAACTTGTGGTCGCCACAAAAGGAGATTTGAAAGACCAACAGAGCAAATTGCACCGTTCGGGACTTGGCCATTATTTCCATCATATCGAAGTCATGTCCGACAAACAGGAAGTCGATTACCGGAAATTGGTACAGCGCCTGGATATCCTGCCGGAAGAATTCTTCATGATCGGGAATTCCTTAAAATCTGACGTGTTGCCCGTACTTGGCATTGGCGGCCACGCCGTGCACATCCCATTCCATACCACTTGGGCGCACGAAAGGATTGACCATAAAGTAATCCATCCTAATTTCAGGACTTTAGAAAAAATTACAGACATTTTACCCTTCCTATTATAGTGAGAACAAAATTAGACCTTGACAATTGGAATCGGAAAGAACATTTCTTATTCTTCAAACAAATGGAAGAACCCTTTTTCGGGATCACCACTTCCATCGATTGCACCAAAGCTTATGCCAAAGCAAAAGAATCCGGCATTTCCTTTTTTACCTATTACCTGCATGCCACATTAAGCGCAGTAAATGCCATTGAGAGTTTCAGGTACCGGATTGTGGAAGGTGAGGTATTTATCTATGACCAGGTCGATGCGTCCGCTACCATCATGAGGGATGATCAGACTTTCGGGTTTTCCTACATGCCTTACTCACCCGATATAACTATTTTTGCCAAAACAACAGCAGAAGAAATCCAGCGGATCCAAAACACTCCCGGGCTCATCACGCGGGGCTTTGGCATCAACCTAATCCATTTTTCCTCTTTGCCTTGGGTAAATTTCACTTCGCTCTCCCATGGCAGGAGCTTTACTTTTCCGGATAGCTGCCCGAAAATTTCCTTTGGGAAAATGATGGAAGAAAACGGAAAAAAAACAATGGCAATGTCCGTACATGCACACCATGCCTTGCTAGACGGTTACCATGTAGGCCAATTTGTAGACCTTCTCCAAAGCCTGATGGATTCGTAAAGCGGCCTTTCGTTAAAATCCTATTAATCCCGATACAGTTAGAAGAGAATCTTTGTAACTTTGCATCACTAAACTTTAGAAATTAAAATTATGTATCCAGAAGAAATGGTTAAACCAATGCGTGCTGAATTATCAGATGCGGGTTTTCAAGATTTATATAGCGCTGATGCAGTAGAGAATGCTATCGCAAAAGAAGGAACAACTTTAGTAGTGGTAAATTCAGTATGTGGCTGTGCGGCAAGAAATGCCCGCCCGGGAGCAAAAATGAGTTTGGAAGGAGCTAAAAGACCGGATCACTTAGTGGCTGTTTTTGCCGGTGTCGATAAAGAAGCGGTAGATGCTGCCCGCCAGCACATGTTCCCTTTTCCTCCATCATCGCCAAGCATGGCTTTGTTTAAAAACGGGGAGTTGGTGCATATGCTAGAACGCCATCATATTGAGGGCCGTCCGGCAGAACTAATCGCGGAAAACCTTCAAGACGCTTTCAACGAATTTTGCTAATTTTGAAAGATTAAAAATAGAAGCCACGTTTTTGCGTGGTTTTTTTTATTTAATGCCTTATCTTTGTATAAAATACCTTTTTAAATGCAAAAAATAATGTCATACCCAATATCGATCGTTTATTACATCGCTTTTGGATTATGTTTGTTGATTTTTCATCCAATACAATGGGTTTGTTTGAATGTATTCGGCTATCAGGCACACAAGAAAAGTGTAGATTACCTGAATTTTTTCCTGGCAAAATGCACTGCTATTTTAGGCACGACATACCGTTTCAAAAATGTAAACCTGGTTCCGGAAAACGTACCGGTCATTTTTGTAGCCAACCATCAGAGTTTGTATGATATTATTGGGATTATTTGGTATTTAAGACGTTCTCATCCAAAATTTGTCAGCAAAAAAGAACTGGGAAGAGGCATTCCGAGCGTTTCCTACAATTTGCGGCACGGCGGATCTGTACTTATTGACAGGAAAGATCCCAAACAGGCCTTGCCGGTTATAAAAGGCCTGGCGGAATATATTGAAAAGACCAACCGTTCCGCGGTGATTTTCCCGGAAGGGACGCGAAGCAAAAACGGCGTACCGAAACGATTTTCGGAAAGCGGATTGAAAATTCTGTGCAAATATGCCCCATCGGCTTATATTGTACCGATTTCTATAAACAACTCATGGAAAATGGTCCGTTATGGCACATTTCCAATGGGTTTGGGCAACAAATTACAATTCACCATTCATGAGCCTATAGCCGTGAAGGATTATTCATTCCCTGAAATAATGGAAAAAACTGAAAATGCAGTGGTTCAAGGGATAAAAAATTAAAATTATGTCAGCACAAAACGTACGTCTGGAAGTCATGCAGCTTCTGGAAAAAGATATCGATACTTTCGTTGAAAACTATCTGATTCCCGTTGAAAAAATATGGCAGCCGTCAGATTTATTACCGGATTCCGAAAAAGATACTTTTTTTGAAGACGTAAAAGAACTCCGAGAAATTGCCAAAGAACTCCCTTATGATTTTTGGGTTGTCCTTGTTGGCGATACCATTACCGAAGAAGCCTTGCCTACTTACGAATCCTGGCTAATGGATGTGGAAGGGGTTTCACAAAAACCGGACAACGGCTGGTCAAGATGGCTTCGGCACTGGACCGGGGAAGAAAACCGCCACGGGGATCTCCTCAATAAATACCTGTACTTGTCGGGCCGTGTCAATATGCGTGAAATGGAAATCACCACCCAATACTTAATCAACGACGGTTTTGATCCGGGAACCGATAGAGATCCTTACAAAAATTTTGTCTTTACCAGTTTCCAGGAATTGGCTACTTACGTTTCGCACAACCGTGTGGCCCAATTGGCTAAAAAATTCGGGGACCACAAATTATCCAAAATATGCCGTTTAATCGCCGGGGACGAAATGCGCCACCACCATGCCTACAGCGAATTTGTAGAACGTATCTTTAAAGTAGATCCAAGCGAGATGATGCTTTCCTTCCAATATATGATGAAGCAAAAAATCACGATGCCCGCCCACCTGATCCGCGAATCGGGAGAGAGTATAGGACTGGCCTTCGAAAAATTTTCAGAATCGGCGCAACGCATTGGTGTGTATACAGCAATGGATTATGTTGATATCCTTCAAAAACTGATCAACCGCTGGGAAATCGACAAAATTTCAAACCTGACCGACGAAGCCGAAAAAGCACGTGACTATCTGATGAAATTACCGGCAAGGATGACAAGAGTAGCCGAACGGATGATTGTCCCGGCCGAAGAAAAATTATTCAAATGGGTCCAGCCCGCTTTAGTAAAATAACAACTCAAATCCTTTCCTTCCGAAAGGATTTTTTTAACCGAAATAGTGATGAGCATTATAGAGAATACCATACATTTTGTAAAAAAACAACTGGAAAATGCCGAAGGAGGCCATGATTGGTTCCACATAGAACGCGTCTATAAAAATGCCCTTTTAATTGCCGAAGGAGAAAACTGCGACATAACCGTAGTGGCCTTAGGTGCTTTGCTCCATGATATCGCGGACAGTAAATTCCATGACGGTGACGAAACCATTGGCCCCAAAACGGCCCGGGATTTCCTTCAAACGCAAAATGCCGATGAAAAAACCATTGCGCATGTGGTTGGCATTATTGAAAATATTTCGTTCAAAGGTGGCAATTTTGAAAGGAAATTCAATTCCAAAGAGCTGGAAATTGTTCAGGATGCCGATCGTTTGGATGCTATTGGCGCCATAGGAATTGCCAGGACTTTCAATTATGGCGGGTTCAAAAACAGGCCTTTATACGATCCTCGAATCGAACCGAAACTGAACATGGATAAAGAAGAGTACAAGAACAACAATTCACCTACGTTGAATCATTTTTACGAAAAGCTTTTACTCTTAAAGGACAAAATGAACACCGTAAGCGGCAAGAAAATCGCTTTGGAAAGACACCAGTACATGGAAAATTTCCTGACCCAATTTTACGCCGAATGGAATGGGGAAAAATAAAAAGAGAGCAATTAAGCTCTCTTTTTTTATTTAGTTTCCGGTAAACTCCGCTTTTCTTTTTTCCAAAAAAGCAGTGGTCCCTTCCTTGAAATCCTGTGTGGCGAAACATTCCCCAAATGTCCTGATTTCGGTGTGGTAACCGTTTACTCCATCTTTGAATCCGGCATTTACCGATTCGATGGCTTTGGAAATAGCCACCGGTGAATTCTTCATGATCTTATTGGCCAATTGCTGGTACGTTGCATACAAATCCGCTTGCGGTACCACATGGTTGACCAATCCTGTCCTGTAAGCATCTTCGGCAGTAATCATCCCTGCTGTCATGATCATTTCCATAGCGCGTCCTTTTCCTACTAGTTGAGCCAGACGTTGGGTGCCTCCATAACCCGGGATCACTCCTAAAGAGGTTTCCGGCAATCCCATTTTGGCATTATCCGATGCGATCCTGAAATGGCACGACATAGCCAGTTCCAATCCTCCGCCAAGCGCAAATCCGTTAATGGCCGCAATAACCGGTGTTTTTAGGTTTTCTACAAAATCGAATAATAACTCCTGTCCTTTTGCCGCCAACAAAGCACCTTCTTTAGCTGAAAAATGGGCAAACTCCGAAATATCGGCTCCGGCCACAAACGCCTTTTCCCCGCTTCCCGTCAGGATAATGACTTTAACTTCCGGATTGGCATCAATCATTTTCAATGTATCGTGCAGTTCCTGGATTGTCGCTTTGTTTAAAGCATTCAATTTTTCAGGCCGGTTGATAAAAATAGTCGCGATCCCTTTTTCGTGCTCTAAGATTATATTTTCTAATGCCATAGTTTGTGTGTTTTTATTTGTTTATGATCGGTAGGGAAACTTTAAAAGTGGTCCCTTTCCTTATTTTAGATTCAAAAGTAATTGTTCCGTTGTAATTTTCAATAATATTTTTGATAATTGCCAAGCCCAAGCCCATCCCGCTGGATTTTGTGGTGAATTTCGGTTCAAAAATCCGGTCAAAATCTTCTTTCGCGATTCCTTTCCCGTTGTCTTTTACCAAAATTATGGCATTATTGGCTTCTTTCTTAACAATCACCTGGATATTTTTCTCCGGTTGTTCTTCCGGGATGGCCTGGATGGCGTTTTTGACTAAATTGGTAATGATCCGGATAAGCTGTGTACGGTCAATTTTGGTTATGATTTCCGTTGTTTCCGAAGAAAATCGGATACATTCTTCGTTGAAAATATCCAATGCCAACTGAACGACATCTACCACATTCAAAGTCTCATTTTGTTGGGCCGGCATCGAAGCAAAATTCGAAAAGGCCGATGCCACGGCGCTCATCGTATCGATTTGCTGGATGAGGGTTTTGGAATAATCGTTGAGTTTCTGGTTCACGTTCGGATCGTTCGGATCGAATTTCCGCTGAAAACTCTGCACCGTCAAACGCATCGGGGTTAACGGGTTTTTGATCTCGTGCGCTACTTGTTTGGCCATTTCACGCCAGGCTTCTTCCCTTTCGCTCTGCGCTAATTTGTTGGCACTTTCCTCCAGCTCGTCAATCATATTATTATAGGACTGCACCAGCCTGTCAATCTCGTAACTGTTACTGACCAATTCTATTTTTTTGTTTTTCTCCGTCAAACTGGTTTCGGTCAGCCTATTGGAAATGGTTTCCAAAGACTTTGTGATATACCGTGACAAATAATACGCCAGCAGGATCGAAATCCCAAACATTCCAAAATAGACAATGGCAAAAATGGAAAGGAAATTCTGCAATTCGTTTTTATAAAAAGAATCGTCTTCCGGATACGGCAGGTTGATAATCCCGATGGGTTTCCCTTCCACATAATCCAAAAGGTAACTGTACGAAGAACGGAATGTCTTGCCTTGGTTCTCGCTGATGCTTACGTATCTTTTTTCTTTGGAAAATTTAACCTTATCGATAATATACTGCGGCAGGTTGGGTGAAATTTGCCCTTTGATCATGGGTGCTTTGGAATTGATCAGCAACCTTCCGTTCAGGTCGTAAATACTGATTTCCAGGTTGTGGATGTTGGCGATCTCAAAGATTTTATACCGGAATATCGACGGGATGTTTTGTGTAATCAGCGGGTGCGGCGTGGTTGCCATGACATAATTGATATGTTCCTTTATTTGGTATTCTTTGTGGTCCAGCCTTTCCTGATGGTACACCTGGCTTTCATTTTTGAACTGTATGATCGATACCGAAGCAATAAGTATGGAGGCGATGAGCGTAATGAAAATCATCGAAAGGAAAATCCTAACCCTGAGCGACCAATGTTTTATTGAAAAAATACTATTCATCTATTGCTTCCTTTCGCGGATGTTTTTGTAAAATTTATACCCCAGCATAATCAAAACCGAAAATAAAATAATGCCCACAACCCCATAAATCCAATTCAGGGCATCTTTTAAAATCACCAGGAAAACAACGGCAAAAAGGATAATTGTCGCGCCTTCATTCCATAGCCTGAAAAACCCGGAGGTATGTTTCACTTCACCGCGTTGCAGTTGCTTGAAAATCTGGTGGCATTTCCAATGATACAAATACAACACAAAAACGAAGCCAAGTTTTACATGCATCCACGGCATTTGCAGCCAGGAATTGCCCAAATGGGTCCCAAAAAGCATTAAAAAGGCAAAAGTACTCGCCAAAACGGCGCTCGGCCAGGTAATGATATACCACAAACGATAACTCATCAATTGGTATTGTTTGATTAAAATGCTTTGCTCGGGTTCCGGTTTTGCTTTGGCTTCAGCATGGTAGACAAATAACCTGACGATATAAAAAAGCCCGGCAAACCAAGTGATCACAAAAATCAAATGCAACGATTTCAGGTAATTGTAATAGGCGTCCATAGTTATTTTTTACTCCATTCGTTAATCCAGTTGCTGATGGTTTGTACCCAGGCATCGCTATCGTTCAGGCAAGGGATGGCCAAAAAGTTCTCGCCTCCGTGTTCCTTAAACTGATGATTGGCTTCCATAGCAATCTCTTCTAATGTTTCCAAGCAATCTGCCACAAAAGCCGGTGTTACGACCGCTAGGTTTTTAATCCCTTTTTCCGGCATTTTATTAATTTCAATGTCCGTGTAAGGCTCCAGCCATTTGTCTCCCGCCAATCGCGACTGGAATGTCTGGCTGTATTTTTCTTTCGGTATCCCTAAAATCTCCACTACCTGCCTTGTGGTTTCAAAACATTGATGGCGGTAACAGAATTCATGGGCCGGTGATGGTGTATGGCAGCACGATCCGTCAATCTTGCAATGCGATTTGGTGATGTCGGTTTTACGGACATGGCGCTCCGGAATCCCGTGGTATGAAAACAACAGGTGGTCGTATTGAAATCCTTCCAGATGGTTTTTGATGGAATCGGCCAGGTTTTGGATATAATCCTTTTTGTTATAGAATGCCGGTACAATGGTAAATTTCATGTGTGGGAAATGCTTCTTGCGAAGTTCCTCGGCCAACACCAAAATAGTAGTGGTAGAAGCCATGGCGTGTTGCGGGTACAACGGGAAAAGCAGTACTTCGTTTACGCCTTTATCGTGCAGTTCCTGCAGTCCGGACAAAATACTCGGCTCTCCGTAACGCATCGCCAAAGACACCGGGATATCTGTTAATTGCCGCACTTTCTCGTGGGTTCTTTTTGAAAGGACAATAAGAGGCGATCCTTCTTCCCACCAGATTTTTTTATAGGCCGCTGCCGATTTTTCCGGCCTTTTCCTCAAAATAATGCCCCGGACCAATAAAGCCCTTAATAAAAAAGGGACATCTATTACGTACCTGTCCATTAAAAATTCATCTAAATAAGGCTTTACATCTTTAGCGTCAGGGCTTTTTGGCGAACCTAAATTAACTAATAATACTCCTTTCATTCTTGTGTTGGTATTTTATAAAAGTAACAAATCTTTATCTTTAAACTCTTTTTTAGGTATTGGGATTGATGGACATCAGGTATTTTTTCGGTGTGGTCGCAAATTTCTTTTTGAAAGCCGTGATGAAATGGCTCCCAGTGCTGTAACCGATTTTGAGCCCTACCTCATTTACATTATAGGAACCGCTGTCCAGCAATTTGCGGGCGTATTCCATTTTATGATCGAAAAGAAAACCGTACACCGTGTCTCCATAAATCTGTTTGAAACCCATTTTAAGTTTTTTCAAATTAAGCCCTACCTGGTCCGCCAGTTCCTGTAATCCTGGAGGTTCAGCCATATTGGCGATGATAATTTCCTTGGCTTTCTTTATTTTCAATACATTTTCCTCATCAATCAAAAAAGGGCATTGTTCGGCATTCGGGTCTTCGGAACGGTTAAAAAACAAACTCAGCAGTTCGTATCCTTTTCCTTTATAATATAGATTTTTCAGCGACTGGTTCAGGTTGTAATGGAACATCTGGTTCAGGACAATGGCCATCGACGGGCTGATATTTTCCTCTCCGTAATATTTTTTGTCCCGGTTGGCATCACTCAAAAAAGGCACATGCTCGACATCGGCAGAAAACAGGCCGTGGAATTTTTTAATGGAAACCAAAATTGAAATCACCCAGGACCTCGGCTCGAGTTTCAAGTTGAGCGGCAATTCCTTTTCGGGGTTGTAAAACAAGAGCGATTTCTCTTCCTTAAGGTCCAGGTTGTAATTTCCCTGGTTGAAAATGAATTTCGCACTGCCCTTCAAACCAAAGTGAAATTGGATCAGCCCTGTTTTTACCTGACGTTCAACACTCAGTATTTCGTCCGAATCATTTTGAAACCGTATCAAAATGAAATCTTCTTCGATTTTAATCTCTTCCTGAGAACCCATAGCGGTATTTTTTCGTATATACTTTGAAGCAACCTGAAAAATATTATTTAGAATTATTCTAAACAAATAGCTACTAAAGCATTGATTTTAGTGCAAATTTAAAATAAATTACGTTGTGAAGGTGTTTTTGGTTTAAAATATCTCTGAGCGATATAAAAAGTCCCTCCAGCGTTATTTTTATACTAGCGATAGTGATAATTTTGTCAAACTTACTTGAAAAGTAAACTACATGGAAAATAATAACTTATCAAAGCATCAAACTTTTTACTCTATTGGTTTGAGTTACAAGAAAGCCGATGCAGAAGTTAGAGGGAAATTCAGTTTAAGCGATGTGGCCAAAACCAATCTTTTGCTCCAGGCGAAAGAAGAAGCGATTGACAACCTGATCGTAACATCTACCTGCAACAGGACCGAAATTTACGGTTTTGCGCAGCATCCCTTCCAATTGATCAAATTACTTTGCGAAAACAGCCAGGGAACCGTTGAAGAGTTCCAGAAAGTGGCACACGTTTATAAAAATTACGAAGCGATCTCGCACCTGTTCAAGGTTGGGACTGGTTTGGACAGCCAGATTTTGGGGGATTTCGAAATCATCTCACAAATAAAAACCAGTTTCGCGCAATCAAAATCATTAGGTTTGGCCAATGCTTTTATGGAAAGATTGGTAAATGCCGTTATCCAGGCCAGCAAAAAAATCAAGACCGATACCGAAATTTCCTCAGGAGCCACTTCGGTTTCTTTTGCCTCCGTACAATATATCATGAGGAATGTGGAAAACATCGGAGACAAAAACATCCTGCTTTTCGGAACGGGGAAAATTGGCCGCAATACCTGCGAAAATTTAGTAAAACATTCTAAAAACGAGCACATTACCCTAATTAACCGAACCAAGGACAAAGCGGAAAAATTAGCCGGGAAATTAAACCTGATCGTCAAGGATTACGCAGACCTGCAAACCGAAGTACAACAGGCTGATGTTTTGGTCGTGGCCACCGGGGCACAAAACCCTACCATTGACAAAGCCATCTTGAACCTAAAGAAACCCATCCTGATTTTAGACCTGTCGATTCCTAAAAACGTCCACGAAAATGTTACGGAACTGGAAAATGTTACGCTGGTACACCTGGATGATTTGTCCCAGATTACTGACGAAACCCTGGAGAACAGGAAACAGCATATCCCGGCAGCCGAAAGCATCATTGAGGAAATAAAAGATGAGTTCATTACCTGGATGAACGGCCGCAAATACGCCCCGACCATCCATGCTTTAAAAGCCAAGCTAAACAATATCAAGGAAACGGAACTTAATTTTCAGCGAAAAAAACTATCCAATTTCGATGAAGAGCAAGCCGAACTGATCAGCAACCGCATCATACAGAAAATAACCAATCATTTCGCCAACCACCTCAAGGATGATAATACTATGGTGGATGAAAGCATCGATTGGATTGAAAAAGTTTTTCAGATAGAAACTGCCAAATAATGTCAAAAACAATTCGTATTGGAACCCGTGACAGCGAACTCGCCCTTTGGCAAGCGCATACCGTGGAGAAACAACTCAACGATTTAGGCTATACCACCGAAATCATCGCTGTAAAATCGACAGGTGACATCCTTCTCGACAAACCTTTGTATGAATTGGGCATTACCGGTATTTTTACCAAAACGCTAGACATGGCCATGCTTTCGGGGCAAATAGACATCGCAGTCCATTCTATGAAAGATGTCCCTACTGCTTTACCGAAAGGAATCGTGCAGGCTGCCGTTTTAAAAAGGGCAAATGTCCTGGATATTTTAGTCCACAAAGGCGATCTGAATTTCCTGGAAAAAGAATCGACCATTGCCACCGGAAGTTTACGACGCCAGGCACAATGGCTCAGCAAATACCCGAACCATACTGTTGTGGACCTGCGCGGAAACGTCAATACCCGCATGCAGAAACTAAAAGACAGCCAATGGGGCGGAGCTGTTTTTGCCGCTGCCGGTTTGGAACGCATCAACCTGAAACCTGCTACATTTATCAACCTGGATTGGATGGTTCCGGCCCCTGCCCAGGGAGCAATGATGGTAGTGGCCATGGAAAACGACGACTTTTCACAGGAGGCATTATACCATCTTAACGATATCGAAACCGAAATCTGCACCCATATTGAACGACAGTTCTTAAGGACTCTTGAAGGTGGTTGTACTGCGCCTATCGGTGCTATTGCCAAACACAATGAGCATGATGATACGCTGTATTTCAAAGGAATCCTTTTATCGGTTGACGGAAAAGAAAAAATCGAGATCGAAAGGACTGTTCCAATTGAAGAATGGAAGAAACTAGGCTATACACTGGCTCAGGAAATCCTGGAAAACGGAGGTTCGGAACTCATGGCAAATATTAAAAAAACACTGCAGAAATAATGCAAAACCAAATCCGTATAGTATCAACAAAGAAACTTCTGAGCAACCAGAAGCAGTATTTATTGAATGCGGATTTCAATGTCATTGAAGCGGATTTCATCAAGACCCATAACAAGCCTTTTGACCTGAACCACATCAATAACAACCTGATTTTTACCAGCCAGAATGCTGTTTTGAGTGTTTTAGAACATGAAAAAGCAGATCAGCTAAAATCAAAAAACGCATTCTGTGTCGGTCTGAAAACCAAAGAGCTTCTCGAGAAAAACGGCTTCAATGTAATGGCCTATACCGGTTATGCACAAGATCTGGCGGAAATTATTGCTTTGGTCTATACTGAAGAAAGCTATACTTTTTTTAGCGGAAACCTGCGCCGGGACACGTTGCCGGATGCTTTAAAAAGAGCCCATATACAATACAACGAAATCACCGTTTACGAAACCCTGCTGACGCCTCAGAAAATAAACGCCAAAGCCGACGGCATACTGTTTTTCAGCCCGTCAGCGGTAGAAAGTTTCCTAAAAGAGAATACCATCAAAAACGAGATCTGCTTCTGCATTGGCAACACCACCGCCGAAGCTTTGGAAACCAATAAAATCAAAAACATAGTAATTGCAAATCAGCCCACGGTTGAAAACACAATTATCCAATGCCTGAACGAATTCAAATAACAACTTTGCAGTTATACTAAAACAAATGATCAAAAACGACCTTTTCTTACGTGCCTTAAATAACGAAACAGTAACCCGGCCACCAGTCTGGATGATGCGCCAGGCGGGACGATACCTACCTGAATTTATCGCTTTACGTGATAAATACGATTTTTTCACCCGTTGCCAGACCCCGGAATTAGCAGCTGAAATTACAGTACAGCCCATCCGCAGGATCGCTCCGGATGCCGCCATCCTGTTCTCGGATATTTTAGTGGTACCGCAAGCGATGGGAATCGAGGTTTTGATGAAAGAAAACATCGGGCCTTTCCTTCCCAACCCTATCAGGACAACACAAGATGTGGAAAAAGTCATTGTACCGGATATCCAGGAAACGTTGGGATATGTTATGGATGCCATCAAATTGACCAAAGAAATGCTCAATGACGAAGTGCCCCTGATTGGTTTTGCAGGTTCTCCCTGGACGATTTTCTGTTATGCTGTGGAAGGAAGAGGTTCAAAAAGTTTCGATACTGCCAAAGGATTCTGTTTTTCCAATCCTGTGGCCGCCCATACCCTATTGCAGAAAATTACCGATACGACGATTTTATACCTGAAAGAAAAAGTGAAAGCCGGTGTCAATGCCGTTCAGATCTTCGATTCATGGGGCGGTATGCTTTCCCCGGTTGATTATCAGGAATTTTCATGGAAATATATCAACCAGATCGTTGAGGCATTGGCCGATGAAACGAAAGTCATTGTTTTTGGAAAAGGATGCTGGTTCGCCCTGGGTGAAATGTCTAAAAGCAAAGCTTCTGCCCTTGGCGTGGATTGGACTTGTTCAGCCAGGAATGCCCGTTACCTGTCCGGTGGGAAAATAACCCTGCAAGGGAATTTTGATCCGTCTAGGTTATTGTCTCCAATCCCGACCATCAAAAAAATGGTCCATGAAATGATTGACGAATTCGGGAAAGACAGTTACATCGTAAACCTGGGCCACGGAATTTTACCGAATATCCCGGTAGATCATGCCAAAGCATTTATCGATGCGGTAAAAGAATACCAACAATAAGAAAACAGTCATGCTCAATAAAGGATTAAAAGACAAGGAAAGCACCCGGATTGACAATGTTTTGAAAACGTTGCTTCCCCTTGTTTTTGTTCCTGAACCCCTGACGGGAAAAAGCCAGTCCGATATCGAAGGCCAATTGGGGCTTTTGGGGCTGACCACCAAGGATATTGCCAATTTCAGTCCTGAAGCGCTGACAGCTCATCTTATCGCATGCCACCTGGATTGGGGCCATTTGGAAAAATTTGCCGATTTCCTGCTCCAGTTTTCCCATAAAACTGCTTTTAACGTATCGGAAAAAGGAATTTACCTTTACCATTACATCCAACGGGAAAGCAAGAGTTTTTCGTTTGAAATTCATCATAAATTAACTGCAGCTACAAAATAAAGACCGCAATGGATTCCATAAATTGGGAAATAAATACGATTGAAAGCATTCTCCCGGAAGAGTTTTACAACCTGGTACAAACCAATAAAAACCATATTGAAAAAACGTTCCCGGTAACCCTTTCAAACTGCCTCGACCTGGAAAAAACAATTGCCTTTATTGAAACGAATATTGAAAAAGAAAAAAACAAGGCCGGCTATTATTTCTATCTCCGGAATTCGGAAACACAACAACTGATGGGATATGTTTGCATCAAGAATATCGATTATGGTATTTCCAAATGCGAACTGGCCTATTTCATCGATAAGCATTTTGAAGGCAAAGGCATTATTTCCAAGGTTGTCGCCCAGACTATCGCTTTCTGTTTTAATGATTTGAAAATGAACAAAGTTTTTATCTGCACTTCCAAAATCAATCAAGCCAGCCAGCAGGTTGCTTTGAAAAACGGTTTCCGGCAAGAAGGTATTTTACGGGAAGAATTCAAAAACGGAGCTGGGATCCTGGAAGACGTTGTTTATTTTGGCCTGCTCAAATCAGATTATGACCGCAATGAAAAATAAATTCTACACATACATACAAAACTTACAAGACACGATAACCTCAGGGCTGGAAGCTGCTGACGGCACCGCCAAATTTAAGGAAGACCTTTGGGAACGTCCGGAAGGCGGCGGCGGAAGGACACGTGTTATGGAAAACGGAGCCGTTTTTGAAAAAGGCGGCGTCAATATTTCAGCCGTACACGGGAAACTGCCCGAAGCGATGCAAGCTTATTTTAATGTAGGCGATGTCGATTTTTTTGCCTGCGGGCTAAGTTTGGTCATCCATCCCAAAAACCCTATGGTGCCTACCGTCCATGCAAACTGGCGTTATTTCGAAATGTATGATGCAGCCGGAAACACCATCAATTCCTGGTTTGGTGGCGGACAGGACCTAACGCCTTATTATCTGTTTGAAGAAGATGCAGTCCATTTCCATCAAACCTGTAAAAAAGCCTGCGACAAGCACGATCCCGAATTCTATCCAAAATTTAAAAAACAATGCGATGCGTATTTCTGGAATGCCCACCGCAATGAAGCAAGAGGTATCGGCGGTTTGTTTTTCGATCATTGCAAAGCAACGGATAGCCACTCTATGGAAAACTGGTTTGGTTTCGTTTCCGAAGTGGGCAATAGTTTCCTGGAAGCGTATGTGCCTATTGTGGAAAAAAGGAAAAACCTTCCTTACACTGCTCAAAACAGGAATTGGCAGGAAATCCGCCGTGGCCGTTATGTAGAATTCAACCTGGTTCATGACAAAGGCACATTATTCGGATTGAAAACCAATGGCCGGATCGAAAGCATATTGATGAGTCTGCCGCCGCATGTGCAATGGATATACGACCATCATCCTGAAAAAGGCAGCGAAGAAGAAAAATTAATTAACGTCCTGGCAAATCCCAAAAACTGGATTTAGGCCGGACAATACTAAAAGATATAGTTATGTTTCCACTACAACGAGGCAGAAGATTAAGAACAAACGAATCAATTAGGAGTTTAGTTCGCGAAACCACATTAAGTCCGAGTGATTTTATGTTCCCGATGTTTATTGCCGAAGGCGAAAATTATAAATCTGAAATCCCTTCAATGCCGGGAATTTTCCGCCGCTCATTAGATTTGACGGTCGAAGAGGTGAAAGAAATTTTTGCTTTGGGAATCCGTGCCGTAAACATTTATGTAAAAGTCGATGAATCCCTAAAGGACAATACCGGGAAAGAAGCCTGGAACCCTAACGGATTGATGCAACAGGCCATCAGGGCCATCAAAGCGGCTTGCCCGGAAATGATCGTCATGCCCGATGTAGCATTGGATCCTTACTCTATTTATGGCCATGACGGTATTATTGAAAATGGGGACATTGCCAATGATGCCACGAATGAAGCTTTGGTAAAAATGGCCGTTTCCCATGCCCAGGCCGGTGCCGATTTTGTAGCGCCAAGCGATATGATGGACGGACGCGTACTGCGTTTGCGCCAGGGGTTGGATGCTGCCGGTTTCCACCAGGTAGGGATTATGAGTTATTCGGCTAAATATGCCTCTGCCTTTTACGGCCCTTTCCGCGATGCTTTGGATAGTGCACCAAGAGAAGCGGATGTTGTGGTGCCAAAAGATAAGAAAACCTATCAGATGGATTATGCCAACCGCATTGAAGCCATCAAAGAAGCCCTTATGGATGTCGAAGAAGGTGCCGACATGGTCATGGTAAAGCCCGGGATTGCTTACCTGGATATTGTCCGGGAAGTGAAAAATGCCGTACCTGTGCCTGTGACGGTTTTCCATGTTTCAGGGGAATATGCCATGATTAAGGCTGCTGCCCAAAGAGGCTGGCTGGACCATGACAAAATCATGATGGAACAGCTGATGTGCATCAAACGTGCCGGTGCCAGCCTTATTTCAACCTATTTCGCTAAAGAAGCGGCTATTTTAATGTCCAAATAAAATGAAAAACACCGTACGCTTTTTCTCTTTGTTGGCTGTTGTTTGTTGTACTTTTTCAGGTCTTGTGTCGTGCAAAAGCGAAGAACAAAAAACCGAGCCTTTGTATCCGGATACCGAAACCGCCCAGACACCTCAACAGCTCGGTCAGGAAATTTTCGATGGGAAAGGTGTTTGCTATTCCTGCCACAAACCTGAAACCAAAACCATCGGCCCAAGCCTGAAAGATATTGCCAAAATTTACAAAGCAAAAGGCGGTAATATCGTCGAATTCCTCAAAGGGAATGCTGAACCTCTGGTAGATCCCAGCCAGTATGAAGTGATGAAAACCAATTTTGCGATTACCAAAAACTTATCCGCAGAAGAACAAAAAGCCTTGGAGGCTTATATCTTCAGCCATTTATAAAAACTACAATTAAGCCTTCCTGAGAAGGCTTTTTTTAGGTAAAATAATTACTTTTATCCTATGGAAACTGTTTTTATAAATTCTCCGTTGGGTATTACCAAAATTGAAGGCGATGAGCATGGCATTGCTGTCATTTCTGTCTTGTCGGAAGGAAAGGTTTCTGCTAAAATCCCGAAGCCTTTACAAGAGGCCGTGTCCCAACTTACCGAATATTTTGAAGGGAAAAGAACCGGTTTCAGCTTCAAACTCAATCCCAAAGGAACCGATTTCCAGCAAAAAGTATGGCAGGAATTACTTAACATCCCTTTCGGGAAAACCATGTCCTACCTGGATTTGTCCAAAAAATTAGGCGATGTGAAAGCCATTAGGGCCGTCGCTTCCGCAAACGGGAAAAATCCTTTGTGGATTGTTGTGCCCTGCCATAGGGTCATTGGTACCGATGGATCGCTTACGGGTTATGCCGGTGGTTTGTGGCGTAAAAAATGGCTATTGGAACACGAAAACCCAAACAAACAGCAAAGTTTGTTTTAAAAATAGTGGCACTTTATGGCTCATACTTTCAATTCAATTTTTTACATTCGTAGCGTAACCGCCAAAATGATAAGAAAATGATAGAGAAAATACCCCTGGAAAATATCTTGTTCCTCGATATAGAAACCGTTCCGGAACACGAAAACTACAACCATCTGGACCAGGACCTGCAATATTTGTGGGAACAAAAAACCCAATACCAGCGCAAAGACGACTATACTCCCGAAGCATTTTATGACCGTGCCGGGATTTGGGCGGAATTTGGCAAAATCATCTGCATCTCAGCCGGGTATTTTACGATAAAAGGGGACATCCGGAATTTCAGGGTCACTTCCTTTTTTGGTACCGAAGAAAAAATACTTAAGGATTTCAGCAATCTGATCAACAATCATTTTAGCCATCCGCAACATATTTTATGCGGGCATAATGCCAAGGAATTTGATTTTCCGTTTATGGCCCGCCGTATGATCATCAACGGAATCCACATTCCTCAAAAATTGAATTTGTTTGGAAAGAAACCATGGGAAGTCCCGCATCTGGATACTATGGAATTATGGAAATTCGGGGATTACAAAACCTTTACTTCCTTAAAATTATTAACCAAGGTACTGGGCATTCCTTCTCCCAAAGACGATATAGACGGCAGCCAGGTCTCCCATACTTTTTATGTGGAAAAAGACATTGACCGGATCATAACATACTGCGAAAAAGATGTCATTGCCGTTGCGCAGGTTTTATTGCGTTTCCGCAGGGAAGACCTCCTGGTCGAAGAGGAAATCATTCATATATAAGCAAATAAAAAGGGCCCTGGTTAGGGCCCTTTTTCAATATTTGTTCAAAAATTATCGGTTTAGGACAATCTTCTTGGTCGCTTTTTTGTTTCCATTTTCAACAGTAAGCATATAAACACCGTTTTGCAGATAATCGATATTTACTTCTCCTGTGGTAGCATTGATTTTTTTGGTAAAAATCTGTCTTCCCTGAATATCATGGAACGATAATGTGGTTACGCTTTCTTCAAGAGTATCCCCCAAATCAATGTTTAGGATTCCTTTGGTAGGGTTAGGATATATTTTAAGCCCTGCAATTTCATTTTCGCCTACACCCAATGATGCAGTCACTTTACAGATGCTCAATCCAAAACCGTTCACAACTCCTCCATCACCGTTATAAGGATCTTCCACATGCAATGTCCAGATTCCGTCAGCTACTAAACCATTAAGGCTGCTCAAAGGCTGGGATGGTGTAACATTACCGGAGATTGCCGGATTGCCGGAACATGCCGGAGCCGATCCTTCATCATCCACAACACAGTTGATATTGTCATTGTCCCCGCAAGCTTCTTCAAAAAGATACACAATCGGGCTGCCAATTGCTGCAGGACCCTGAAGGTAAATTGTCATATCCTGGATATACGTATGCGTAATATTCACGTTCACGTTTATATCCCCGATAGTTAATCCGCCGGTAACCGTAACCGGAACAGTTGCCTCAGCATTAGCCGTAGTGGCAATGGTAGCGTTGCTAAAGTTAGTCGCCGTAAAATTAAACCCGCACGTTAATACTCCAGTCTGGAAATTACGTACCGTTGCTGAAGCTGCAACTCCGTTACCACATCTGTTCGATGGAGTCACTCTCCAGTAATAACGCGTTGACTGAGTCAATCCTGTCAACTGGAATGTATTTTCAGGTTGCGTTGCATTGGCAATGATATTGGTGAAATTTGAATCTGTAGCCACTTGTACATTATAGGATTCTGCATTGGCATCTGCATTCCATTTCAGGATAACGGATGTTGAAACCCCTGTTTGTCCGTTAGCCGGTGTATTTAAAGCAGTAGGCTGGAAAGTCCCGTTGTATACTCTTAAAACTCTGTATCTTGTTTCTGTTTCTGTCCCGTTGTTCCCTAAAATCCCAACATTGTATTCTCCTGGTGCAATACCTGAAAGACCTGAAATAGTCATGGTAACATTCCCATTAGTATTTAAAGACGTTGGGCTGAATACCGCTGTTGCACCTGCAGGCAATCCGGCAGCGCTAAAGTTTGTCGTTCCAACTCCTGTTTGCTTGTAGGCAAATGTATACACCGCATTTTGATTGGCGCACAATGTCAAATCGGAAGAAGTGGAGTTGATGGCAAAATTGGAAGTTATCCCTGTAACTACCAATGCATAATTCTGTTTGGTTCCGCCTTGTAACGTTCCTTTGTGGGTAATGGTGATGGTATAATCTCCTGCAACCGGTGCATCGATTTTAACCTGCTCCACATTATCTACATTATTGTCTCCGGTTCTGATAGCTTCTGCCGTAACATCTGTATCTAATTTCCATGGGAAATAAGTGGTAGCGTTTCTTGTTACCCTGATATCCAAATCATTTACCAAAGCCGGTGTCGCATCATTTATCGGTCTTTCCCCGGCATTGATAGTCCCCGGTACATCCGTCCAGGTAATAGATGCCATTAAAGGATTTACCCCGTCTGATTTAACGGTCATAGTATACGTTTGCCCTTGGTTCAGGACTTCTTCTGAAACCCAGCTTGTCAATCCGTTGTTGGTTAATGTCTGAGCTGCCTTTTTAGCATTTAACAAGCCCCATCCATAAATGGCATCAGGACCGATATTCCCTGCTTCGTCCGCAGTATGGCAAGCCAATCCTTTTAGGGTAGCCGCTCTCATAAAGTTGTTTGTCAGGTTTTTGTAGTGCTGCTGCAATAACATTAAGGTTCCAGCCACATTCGGGCTTGCCATGGAAGTACCTGTCATGGAAATAGTTGCAGTGTTGGTTGTACTGTTACAAGAAATAACATCAGTACCGTTTCCTGTAATGTCCGGTTTGATCCTTCTGTCATCGGCCGGGCCCTGGCTGCTGGAAAGGTTAATTTCCACTGGAGCCGTTAAATTCCCGTTAACATCTACTGAAGCATCTAAAGCGTTCGCCACAACAAGGTTGTTTTTAGAAACTTTATTTCCTGTTAATTTATCATATCCAAAAGCTGCCGGATCTGTATTGTCATCCATACCATTATTCCCTGCAGAAGCAACCATCAGGTAATAAGGAGCCGAATAAGCAACCTGGTCCCATTCGTAGGATTCCGCAGAATAGGTCCCGATGTACCATGGTGAAAGAGGGACATTCGTTGCACTGATAATCGGCACACCATAAGAGTGATTCGAAATCAGCATTCCGCCCTGTACTTCATCCAGGGCCTCAGCACTGTCGTTTGTCCAGTTAAAGGTTCTCGCTTCTGCCTGCCATGCCATCCCTTTTGTTACAGGAGAAGCATTTGAAGCGATCATTGTCCCGGTAACGTGTGTAGAATGCGCTACATAAATTGTTCCTGTAGCATCATCAACAGTAGTGACACGCCCGGTTAGCAAATTATGAGTACGCCTAACTGTTCCCCCGTCCCATACACGGGCAACTAATCCTTGTCCGTTTAGGGTTAAACCTAGTGATCCGCCAGTATTTAAATGATTAGCCCTGGTTGATTTTGCCGCATTGGCATTTTCAGTAGAGTAATACAAAGGGAAACCGTCTGGGGTTAGTTTCATCAATTCCATAAAGTTGCCGTTTTCTCCCTTAAGGGTTATCGGCCAGTTATTGATTTTTGCCTTTTCAATCGCATTCTTTTTGTCCAGTTCTCCCTTTTTGAGGTAAAACTCTTTTAGCGCTTTTATTTTTTTCAGGTCATAATTCTCTGTTATTTTTTTCGCATCTTCCTTGGTTTGAGCGAAAACAGATAATGATGATGCCAGAAAAACAACACTTAAAAAATAATTTTTTTTCATTCTATAAGTCATTATTGTTAGTTAAGTGCGCCAAATATACATTTTTATGACTTCACTAACTGTTAAGACACAAATTAATTTTCAATATGTGTCTGTTTTTTAACGGTTTAAATTCACATTTTACAACAATAATGTTTTTTTTGTTCTGTAATGTAGTAATATTCTGTTTTTTAGGAGGTCCGGGGCTTTTTTTGTTAAATTTTCCTCGGTGGTAATTTGGGAGAAGAAGCATTGGGCTGCAGCCAAAAATTATTTCTTTGCCAATACTATAAAATAGTACATTTACGAAAAAAACAGATTTATGGTACTAAGCAGATTTTGGCTGGCTATTTTTATCTCTTCGATTGTATTTGTGGTTTGCAGCCTTTTTACGGGAAATACGTATACGATTGATTTTATATTAAATGGAAAAAAGGACGACCCGGTTCTCATAGCTGAAAAATACGTACATCAACTCCCTGTTTTCATTAAGGACAGTATTGAAAAAGCTCCCGAGAAAACCATGGTCATCAATACCGAAGTTTCCAATCCTGATACGACCTATGTTTTCAGTAACAAAACCGTAAAAATTTACAGCGGTGTCCAAAAATCGGACGGCCTCTTGCCTACCTGCAAAAACAGCCTCCTGGACCTGATCATCCCATTAATTGCCTACCTGGCTTTTTTCTGCGGGATCATGCAATTATTGATAGATTCCGGGGCATCCGAAAAATTAGCGGAAAAGCTGAGTCCTATGTTTTTGAAAATTTTCCCAACCGTACCCAAAAACCACGAATCCATTTCGTATATGACCCTTAATTTTGCGGCTAATTTTTTAGGTTTGGATTCTGCCGCGACGCCATTCGGGCTCAAGGCGATGCAAAGCCTTCAGGAATTAAACCCGGATAAGGACAGGGCCAGCGATGCCCAGATCATGTTTATGTGTTTGCATGCTGCCGGTTTGACACTGATTCCTACTTCGATCATCGGATACCGTGCCGCTGAAAATGCCAGCAATCCTGCCGATGTGATGCTGCCTTGTATCATCACTTCTTTTGTGGGCACCATTGCCGCTTTCCTGATTGTGGGGATCCGCCAGAAAATCAATTTCAAAAGTGCTTCCCTGGTTGTCGCACTCATCACATTGATTGCCGCAATTGTAGGTTTGCTTTTTTATGTGAATCATTTGGATTTGATTGGCAAGAACTTTTTCACTTCCAACCTTTCCGGTTTGATGCTGGTGGCCATCATTGCTTTTACGTTGGTTTTTTCCTTCTTCCGCGAGAAAAAATTCACAGAAAAGAATACGACTATTTTTGATGCTTTTGTAACAGGCGCCAACAACGGGCTAAAAACCGGTGTGACCATTTTCCCTTATGTTATGGGGATGCTCGTAGCTATTTCCTTTTTCCGTAACAGCGGTTTGTTTGAAATCATCAGCAACGGGATTTCGTTCCTTTTTTCGAATATCGGCGTAAGCAAGGAGATCACTGATTCTTTGCCGGTGGCCATGCTAAGGCCTTTCAGTTCGGGAGGTTCCAGAGGTTTTATGATTGATTCGATGCGCAACTTCGGACCGGATTCCTTTACCGGAAGATTGAGCTGCATTTTCCAGTGCAGCGCCGAAACCACTTTTTATGTGATTGCCGTGTACTTCGGGTCTATCAATGTCAAAAATACCCGTTACACGCTTGCCACTATGCTTTTGGTGGATCTGATCTGTGTGGTTGCAGCCATTTTTGTAGCCAGCTGGTTTTTTTAATTAACGAAATCGTAAACCCTTATTGCAATAGTTTTTTAATTATAATTTCTTTATTTGCGAAAGATTATTATTTTTATCGCCCCAAATAATTACCTATGATTAGCCTACAGAAATTTCTTGTATTGGTGCTTGTAAACTGTGCTTTCCTATCGATGAATGCACAAGAAGCCGAAAGCCGTTCGATGAGCGACATTATGAATTCCCCAAATCCTGAAAAGTACAAGGAACTCAACCTGAACAACAGGAGCCTTACCAAATTACCGGTGGAAATCGGCCGTTTTGTAAATCTTGAAAAGCTTTGGTTAAACTATAACGACCTTCAGTCCTTGCCTATCGAGATCAGCAAACTGACCAAGCTAAAGGAATTGTACCTCAACAATAACCAATTCATCCGTTTCCCGCTGGAGATTACAAAAATCACCAGCCTGGAAAAAATCGAAATACAGAAAAACAAAATTGAAAGCGTAACGATTTCTTTAGGGAAATTAACCAAGCTGAGAAAACTGAATTTAAGCTACAACAAGATCGATATCCTTCCGATGGAAATCGGGAACCTGGTCAGCCTGACCGACCTGGTTTTATTCGACAATAAAATAAAAGAAATCCCGGCCGAAATAGGACAGCTTACCAAAATAAAAGTCCTCAACCTGGAGAAGAATGCTATTGGAGCCTTGCCGATGCAGGTAGGCAACCTGACCAACCTGACGGACCTCAACCTGAAAAACAACCAGCTTCAGGCGATCCCGTCGGAAGTCATGACGCTCACCAACCTGAACAGCCTGGTGTTGGATAAAAACCAGTTGCGGAAACTATCGGCAGATATCGGCAACCTGACCAAACTGACTGTATTGGACCTGGATGAAAACCAGTTCCGGACATTGCCTCAGGAAATTGTCAACCTGGTCAATCTTAAAGAATTATACCTGGGCGCCAACCCATGGACCGGTTTTCCGGAAACCACCCTTCCTTTTATTGAAAAGCTGGAGTTCGGCCAATCTGAAGTAGTTAAGAAACTGATCAAGAAATAAGGTATCTCGTTTGTTTTCAAAACGATAAAAAAGGCAACAAAAGGGCTTTTTCTTATTATTTATTATCTTTGCCAACCAAAATTATTACATCTGATGGATTTTATATACCAAGACCCGTATCCTATTGAAAAAGACGATACACAATACAGGAAAATTTCTTCCGATTTCATAAAAACCCAGCAGCTGGGAGACCGTGAAATCCTGATAGTTGACCCAAAAGCATTGGAACTGCTCTCCCAGGAAGCCATGAAAGACGTTTCCTTTATGCTTCGTACTTCGCACCTGAAAAAACTCAAGGCCATTTTGGACGACCCGGAAGCTACCGATAATGATCGTTTTGTCGCTTACAACCTATTGCAAAACGCTGTTGTAGCTGTAGAAGGCGAATTGCCTTCCTGCCAGGATACCGGAACGGCAATCGTGATGGCGAAAAAAGGAGAAGGGATCTATACCGGAGCCAATGATGCCGAATGGTTGTCCAAAGGAATTTTCAATACGTACCAGGAACGCAATTTACGGTATTCGCAAATTGTCCCGATTTCGATGTTTGAAGAAAAAAACTCCGGGTCTAACCTTCCGGCGCAAATAGATATTTATGCCAAAAAAGGGGACTCTTACGAATTTTTGTTTTTGGCCAAAGGAGGTGGTTCGGCCAACAAAACCTTTTTGTACCAAAAGACAAAATCGCTCCTGAACGAAAAATCCATGGATGAATTTGTCCGTGAAAAAATAAAAGATTTGGGTACTTCGGCTTGTCCGCCGTACCATTTGGCATTAGTCATCGGAGGCACTTCTGCGGAAGCGAACCTGGCAGCCGTAAAAAAAGCTTCAGCCGGGTATTTCGACAACCTGCCAACATCCGGAAACATGGGAGGCCAGGCTTTCCGTGATTTGGAATGGGAAAAACGTGTGCAGGAAATTTGCCAGGAAAGTGCCATCGGAGCGCAATTTGGGGGAAAATATTTCACGCATGATGTCCGTGTCATCCGTTTGCCACGCCATGCTGCTTCCTGCCCGGTCGGATTAGGTGTTTCGTGTTCGGCAGACAGGAATATCAAAGGGAAAATCACCAAGGAAGGGATTTTCGTTGAGCAATTGGAAGAAAACCCGAAACAGTTTTTACCCGAAACCGCTCCGCACCTGGAAGCACCTGTTGAAATTGACCTGAACAGGCCGATGCCGGAAATATTGGCGGAACTATCAAAATACCCAATCAAAACCCGATTGAAATTAAACGGTACACTAATCGTAGCCCGGGATATTGCGCATGCCAAAATAAAAGAATTGCTGGATGCCGGAAAACCGATGCCGGAATACTTTAAGAACCATCCGGTGTATTATGCCGGTCCTGCAAAAACCCCTGAAGGGATGCCTTCCGGAAGTTTCGGGCCAACCACAGCAGGACGTATGGATGTATATGTAAACGAATTCCAGGCAGCTGGCGGAAGTATGGTAATGCTTGCCAAAGGAAACCGTACAGCCGATGTAAAAAATGCCTGTAACAAATACGGCGGCTTTTACCTGGGATCCATCGGCGGGCCTGCGGCGATCTTGGCCAAGGAAAATATCCTTTCGGTGGAAGTAGTCGATTTTGAAGAATTGGGCATGGAAGCCGTCCGTAAGATTACCATCAAGGATTTCCCTGCTTTTATCATTACCGACGATAAAGGAAATGATTTTTTTGAGAATTTATAATTCATCACATTACTGTATAAAAAAGCGCTCATTATGAAGCGCTTTTTTTGTATCCTCCTTTTTGATTTCTATTTTCTTAGCATCCTTGTAAACAACGTTTTCTTGTGATAATTTTTCCATCATTATTTTTTTTACCACAAAATTGTGATAAAATTTTTCTATAAAATTAAATTATCACAAAACTGTGATGGTTTTTACTAAATAATTTTTTTTATCACAGAAGCCTATTTCCCTATAATTGAAAATGCCCTGCTGTAGTAAGCAAGGCATTTCTTTTGTATCAAACCGATACTTATTTTTTGATAAATTTCTTGGCCGCTGTTTTTTGACCGTCCTTCAATTCGAAAATGTAAATCCCTGGCTGAAGGTCAGAAATATTAATTCCGTTTTGGCTTGTCTTTCCGGATTTTACCAGATTGCCTATTAGGTTATAAATCCTGAATGTAGCATTGTTGTTATCGGTCATTGCGACATTTAAGGTTTCTCCGGCAGGATTAGGATATAAAACAAACATTTCTTTTTCATCTTGGGTAAATGACGGAGTGGCCAATGGAGGAGTATCGCCTATCAAACGTAAAAAGTAATTGGATACTGTTGTTTTGTATTGATTAAAAAGTCCTCCTGCCAAAATTTTTCCGTCCTCTTGGACCGCTAATGCAAGGACCGTATTGTCAAATCCTGTAGTGGTACTAAATGTGGCGTCGATAGATCCGCTTGCGCTGATTCTTGCCAATTTTGCTGCAGTGGTGCCATTATAAGTGGTGAAATTTCCACCGGCGATGATTTTTCCGGATTCAATTTCAATAGTATTCACAAAATTATCAAATCCGCTTCCGGAACTAAACAGGATGTCTTTCCCTCCTGAAATGTTCAGCCTCACAATCCTGTTAGCCGTTGCCCCGTTGTATGACGTGAAATTTCCGCCAACCATTATTTTTCCATCCGGTTGCAGGACAATAACCCTGACAATGTTATTGAAGCCGGATCCTATTGTAAAAGAAGTATCCCGGCTACCATCGTCATTTAACCTTACAATCCTGTTAACAGCCGTACCATTATAATTGGTAAAGCTGCCGCCTATGAGCATTTTCCCGTCCGATTGGAGGGCAATAGCATATATGGTATTGTTGAAACCAAGCCCTGCTGCAAACACACTATCGATGCTTCCGTCCGGATTTAAACGGATAATCCTGTTGGCCGCAACTCCGTTGTAAGACGTAAAATCGCCAGCTATTATAATTTTCCCATTATTTTGCAAGGCAATTGCAAGTACTCTGTTGTCAAATCCTGTCCCGGTATTGAAAGAAGTGTCTGCAGTACCGTCCCCAAGCAATCGTATGATCCTGTTGGCTGTGGTTCCGTTGTAAGAGATAAAATCCCCACCTACTAAAATTTTATTGTCGGCCTGTACTTTTATCTTATTAACCCCTGCATCAAAACCTGAACCTGAACTAAATGAGTTATCAAGATTCCCATCGGTATGTATCCTGGCAATCCTCTTTGTGGTAGCACCATTGTAGGCTGTAAATGTTCCTCCTGCCAGGATTTTATGATCTGCCTGCAAGGCTATGGTATTTACAGTATTGTCAAATCCTGCTGTGTTGAACGATAGATCGCGGGTCCCGTCTGTGTTTAATTTTAAAATCCTGTTGACCGCTTTGCCGCTAAAAGTCTTAAAATCCCCGGCCATAATTATTTTACCGTCAGATAACACTCTTACCGATGTGGCTAGATTGTCTTCGATTTTAGCCCCAGTACTAGCACTAAACGTGTTATCATAACTGCCATCTGCATTCATACGGACAGTACCGTAACAACTTACCCCACTGTAATTATACAAATCCCCTACTACAATTATTTTCCCATCCAACTGTGAGGCAATACCTTTTATACCACTAATATGCAAAGACGTATCGAATGTTCCGGTGGAAAAAGTGCTGTCATAGCTACCGTTCGCATTTAATCGTACTATCATATCAGCATTGGAACCATTGTAAGAATTGAAAAACCCTATGCAGAGGACTTTACCGTCCGGCTGTACTAACATTTGATGGACGAACTCCCTTGTTGAAGTAACTGAAGAATTAGCAAAACCCGTACCTGTGTTAAACGATACATCTTTTGTCCCGTCATTGTTTAATCTTATGATTCCTTTTGAAGGACTACCGTTATAAGTGGTAAACAAACCTCCAATCAGGATTTTCCCATCTGGCTGGATTTTTATTGCATAAGTTGTTTTGTTAAACCCTGTTCCCACATTGAATGTTGGATCAATACTACCATCACTATTCAGCCTTACAATGTGGTTGAGTGTTGTCCCATTATAAGAAAGTAAAGCCCCTGCAACAATTATTTTACCATCTGTTTGCACAGCAATATCATTCAAAAACGAAGCTGTGGCAAAACCTGTTCCTACATTGAAAGAAGCATCTACCAATCCGTCCGGATTCAGTCTTATTATCCGATTGCTGTTGGTGGTATTGTATTTTGTAAAAGCACCGCACACTAAAATCTTCCCGTCGGTTTGTGTTATAACCTTAAAAACCCAATCATTAAAACCTATTCCTGAACTGAATGTAGTATCGAGGCTTCCGTTGGCATTCAATCTTGCTACTGTCTTAGCAGTTGTTTTGTTATAACTTCCAAAACTACCGCATACCAAAAGCTTGCCGTCAGGCTGTTCAAAAGTATCTTCTACACTCCCGTCAAATCCGGCTGAAGCGCCAAAAGTTGGATCTACAAACCCGTCAGGATTTATTCTTGCTATATGTTTGTGGGGATAAGAATCGAAGCTAACAAAGTCTCCTCCAATAATTATCTTTCCGTCAGATTGTAATGCCGGTATTTTTTTATCTGCATTCCCTCTATAACTATACGTTAGATCGAAAGAAGGATCTATAGTTCCGTCAGGATTAATCCGAATCATATTCTTTTCGGTAGCAAAATCATTGTAGGAATTAAAATACCCCCCACAAACCACAATTTTACCATTATCTTGTATGATGATCTCATTTACCTTTGGGATTTGGAGAGGGACAGCAGTAAATCCTGTACCACTATTAAACCCCGGATCAAGCGAACCGTCTGCATTCAACCTCGCAATATTATTAACTGCTGTATTGTTGAATGTTGAAAAAGTGCCAACCACCACTATTTTATTGTCTGGTTGTATGGCCAAATTACACACAACGGAGTTGACTATGGCTGTGGGAGTGGAATAAAGAAATCCTGTTCCTATACTAAAAGTTGTATCTCTGGCTCCATTAGCCTCTAACCGGACCAGCTTTACTGCTGAAACCCCGTCATACATGGTAAAAGGACCACAAAGCAACAACTTCCCGTCTGATTGTAAATGTATTTTTTCGACTGTTTGATCAAACCCAGTCCCAACCGTAAAAGAAGTATCGATGCTACCGTCAGCATTTAACCGTATGATTCTATTGGCCGCAACACCATTGTAACTTGTAAAATCCCCACCAACAATTACCTTGCCATCCGCTTGTACTACTATTGTTTTCACAATATCATTGAACCCCATTCCTATTGTAAAAGAATTATCTAAGGATCCGTCAGCATTCAATCTGGCTATCCTGCTTCGGGCGATGGTGGAACTGTAATTTAAAAATCCGCCCCCCACGATGATTTTACCATCATTTTGAACCCCTATAGCATATACAGTACGTAAATAATCATACGGTGTATTGAAAGTGGTGTCCTTACTGCCGTCAGGATTTAACCTGAGTATCCCTGCTGTATTTGTAAGAATTGAATTGTATCTTGAAAAGTTACCTCCAACCAGGATTTTATCGTCTGACAGGACAGATACTGCGAAAACTTCTGAGAAGATACCAATCTCTCTTGAGACACCGAAGACAGGTACGGCTGCCATTGTAGCATTGAAGTTGGGGTCTATCGTACCTGGAACTTGAGCAAGGCCAATGATGGAATAAAATAACACGAAGACAGTAAGTAATCTTTTTTTCATATTTTGCTGTTAATCTTGTAATTGGGTGTAAAAATGCTATGGCGGCAAAGCTATTGATTTTATTATGATTTATATAAAAAAAAAGCGGCTTAAAAAAATAAGCCGCTTTTGGTTTGGTAAACGTTGTTTTGATTATTTTTTGATAAATTTCCTTGTAATCAATTTTTGACCGTCATTCAGTTCAAAAATGTACATACCTGATTTCAATTCAGCAACATTGATTTCATTTGGTGTTGAAACCCCTGATTTTACTTTCTGTCCTACAATATTGAAGATCTGGAATGAGGTTTGCCTTCCGTCGGCCACCGTAATGTTTAGCGTATTTTCAGCAGGGTTTGGATAGAGGCCAAGATCGAATACATTCGTTTCGTTTTCGATGGTATTGGCAGCTGCAATTCCGGCTACTGCCGCACCACCGATATTTACCGTATAATCCTCTACTTCCCCGTAAGAGAATGTTTCGCAGGCGGTTGGCGCTGCATTGTATTTCATGGAAACCCTCATTCTGGTCGTTCCGGCCAAAGCGGTTGTCGGTACTGTAAATGTTCCTGTTAAATTACCGCTGCTGGAAGACGATCCGGCTACTACCTGCTCCGTTGTTTCAAAAGTGCCGTTTTTATTGTAGTCAATCCAGATGCTCCAGAATTCAGTATAAGCTGATCCTGAAAATCCGGTACTAAATGTAATAGTGTTCGACCCGTAAGGTACATTCCCAACCAAATTGGTAAAATTCCCATAACCGGCATTTGGCCCCGTGGTATTGGCAATTCCGCCTAAAGCCACATAATCAATATATTCGTCAGCTACACTATTCCCTTTAGTAGCACAATACGTAACACTAGTAGACGAAGTGGTCACATTTACCGTATTACTTGCCACAGAAACATTGCCGTTGCCGTCTTTCGCCCTCACAGAAAAAGTGTATGCTGTAGCCGCCGTTAAGCCAGTTACGGTATAAGTTGTCCCGGTTACCGAAGCTTTCAATGCTGCTCCCTGGTAAACATCGTAACCTGTTACGGCCACATCATCCGTAGCGGCAGTCCAGGATAAATTTGTAGAAGTGGAAGTTGTTCCCGAAGCTGTTAAATTGGAAGGAGCTGAAGGAGCTGTCGTATCAGGTGTACCGGCTACTAAATTGACAGTATAATCTTCAACTTGCCCGTACTGGAATGCTTCGCAAACGGTTGGGATTCCGTTGTATTTCATAGAAACCCTCATTCTTGTAGCGCCTGCAGCCGCCGTGGCCGCTACTGTAAAACTTCCTGTGGCCGGAGTGGTTGTAGAAGCTGCTTTGCTCCATACCAATTCCCCTGCATCCGCAAAATCCTTGTCGTTATTGTAGTCGATCCATACTGCATAGCCTTCCGCATACGCAGAACCTGTCCATGTCGGGGTTATTGTCACTGTTGTGGAAGCTCCTAAAGTAAGGTTGGTGGAAATAGCAGTAAAATCAGTATATCCTGTTCCTCCGGTTGAAGGATTATTGATCGTACCGATTTGTACTCTTCCTATTAATTCATCGGCTACACTGCCTCCTTGCGAAGCACAATACGAAGCGGTTGCGGCCAGTGTTGTCACATTTACCGCATTACTGCTTGCCGAAAGGTTGCCTGCCGCATCTTTGGCTTTGACCGTAAAAGTATAGGCTGTAGAAGCTGTCAATCCTGAAGCGGTATAAGTGGTCCCGGTAGCAGTCCCTAATAAAGTTGTTCCACTGTACACATTGTATCCGGTAACCGCCACATTATCGGTAGAAGCTGTCCAGGATAAGTTAGTAGAAGAAGAAGTGGTCCCTGAAGCGGTTAAACTTCCCGGAACGGATGGAGCCACAGTATCAGTCGAACCGGAATACGCTGCTCCTACACCTACTGCGTAAAAGGCATTAGTGGTCGCGATAACTTCTGCAGAACCCGCTCCATATAAGTCAGTGGCTGCCTGGATGCCATATGTCCTGGCGTTAGCATATGTAGAATTGGAAGACAAATACACACTTTCCAGGCGATAGGCAATTTTAGCTGCTTTATCGATGGTGATACCTGTTACGTTAAAAACACTTCCGATATCATTCGTCCCGGATTTTCCAACGGACAAAATGTAAAACCAATGGTTCAATACCCCGGAATTATAATGGACACCACAATAATCATTACTGTTTGATGGTGTACAATTTACGTTTTTCCAATAGGTCCCGCCATAAGTATCAGGCTGTCCTTCGGCATTAGGGTTGCTCATCGAACGAAGGCCTGCATGTCCTGATCTTCTTTCGATATCTTCCCCGATCACCCAAGTTGATTTAGTCGGAGCTGCCCTGTATTCGATACAAGCGCCCCAAATGTCGGAGAAAGCTTCATTTAAGGCTCCGGATTCTTTTTGGTAAGCTAAGTTTGCCGTATAGGTACAAACCGCATGGCCTATTTCGTGTCCCGCCACATCCATGGCCGTCAGCACATCGAAAACAGTACCGCTACCGTCGCCGTAGGTCATGACACTTCCATTCCAGAAAGCATTGTTGTTATCCGGATAACCGGCTGCCACAAGGTTATAATGCACATAACTTTTTATTTTGGCCCCTGCATTGTCATAACTGTTCCGGCCATGAACTGAAGACCAGTAATCATAAGTCATTTCGGCGCCCCAGTGTGCATCTAATGCACCATTGTCTTTGTTGGTGTTGTTGAATTCCGCTGCAGTCCAGTTGTTGTCCGCGTCGGTAAAATTAGTGGTCGGGTACGATGCTGTCCTGGCAGAATTGTACGTTTGTACACCATTCCCCCGGCTTGTATCCGATAAGATATAGGAGGAACCGCTTAACGTGGTTTCAATAGTCTGCGTTCCGCTGTAACGGGTAGCCGCATTAGCAGAGACCAATGTTGCGGCCATATCCTGATGGCCAGCGCCTGAATTTTTTTCTGCGGAAGCGCCTGCCGTGCCATGGCTGTGCTCGCCTAAATGTTTGATGGTAGCATTGTAAAATAACGCTTCTCCTGTATTGGCATCGATATATAGGTCACCGCGGCTTAAAGGCTGGGTCGCATAGATATCGAATTTGTACGCCAAACGTACATTGTCAACAGTTCTTTTTTCGCCTTGGTCCTGCATGGAAGGCAGTAATACCAATTCGCCCTGCGGTTTGGTATAATCCATGGCAGCAGCATCGGCCGGGTTTTCCCATAGATAGTGTTTGGCGCCAATCTGGGCCAGTGCCCTGTTAAATGCTTCCTGGCTGGAAATGGCAGGCGATGTGTTTACATTGTTCAAATTGTAGAACTCACCACTCATGGAAGACAGTTTCCCATTTTTAGAGTGCATGGTATAGGTAGCGAATTCTACCTTAATCCCGTTGTGGTATAATTGGAATTTTTCGTGGGTGAAGCCCTGAGGATCGGATTCTGTCTTGATCCTGGAGAAGTTTTGGTTTTGTTTCAATCCTAGCTGGTCCTGAAATACTTTTTGGAAATCGGAACTCTTGTAAGTGGATTCCGCTTTGAATGTAATCAAGCTTGGCGTGCCATTTTCGCCTCTGCTTTTTTGGCTTACATTCTTATCTGTTTCCTGGGCGAAAGCAGACAACGCAAATAAGGACAGCGTAAATGCCGAGGCAAAGCTGCTTAATTTTGTTTTCATAGTAATTGGTTTTTGATTAGTTAATTAATTGTTGCTTAATTGTTAAAAACAAATCTAATTAATTGTAAACTAATATCTTACAAAAACGAAATCCTTAAGTTAACCATAAAATCCCAACCGTTAAAAACCCCATTAAACACTGATTGGAACAAAAAAAAGCATCTTATGCAAGATGCTTTTTTAGCTATACTATTTTATTTTTTAGCGGATGTCCATTTCAGGAATATCTCCTTCGATGATCAGGTCGGCTTCTGTGGCTTTGATGATTTCTTCCACGGAAACCCCTGGTGCCCTTTCCAGAAGTTTGAACCCTTTTGGGGTAATTTCCAGTACGGCCAGTTCGGTTACAACTTTTTTAACACAGCCGACACCGGTTAACGGCAGTGTGCATTTTTTTAGTATTTTCGATTCTCCGGCCTTGTTTACGTGCATCATGGCTACGATGATGTTTTCTGCCGAAGCCACAAGGTCCATGGCGCCTCCCATTCCTTTTACCATTTTACCGGGAATTTTCCAGTTGGCGATATCCCCGTTTTCCGAGACTTCCATAGCACCCAAGATTGTCAGGTCGACATGCTGGCTGCGGATCATCCCGAAACTGAAAGCTGAATCGAAAAAACTGGCTCCGGGCAAGGTTGTAATGGTTTGTTTCCCTGCGTTGATAATATCGGCATCTTCCTCTCCTTCAAAAGGGAAAGGCCCCATGCCCAACACACCGTTTTCACTTTGGAACTCCACCGAAATATCATGACGGACATAATTGGCCACCAATGTCGGGATTCCGATCCCAAGGTTTACATAATAGCGGTCTTTGACCTCTTTTGCTATCCTTCTTGCTATATCTTCTTTACCTAGTGCCATGATTAACTTCTTTGTCTTACTGTACGTTGCTCGATTCTTTTTTCAAATTTTTCTCCCTGGAAAATGCGGTTGACCAAAATCCCCGGAATGTGGATGGCATTAGGATCAAGGGATCCAACCGGAAGCAGTTCCTCAACCTCAGCAATAGTAATTTTCCCGGCACCGGCCATGCAAGCGTTGAAATTACGGGCCGTTCCTTTGAAAATAAGATTTCCGGCTTCGTCCCCTTTCCAGGCTTTGACAATGGCAAAATCAGCTTTGTAAGCCAATTCCATAATGTGCATTTTTCCGTTGAATTCACGGGATTCCTTACCTTCAGCCACTTCCGTGCCGTAACCGGCCGGTGTGAAGAACGCAGGGATACCGGCTTGTGCGGCGCGGCATTTTTCGGCCAAAGTTCCTTGCGGAGTCAATTCTACTTCCAGTTCCCCGGAAAGCATCTGACGTTCGAACTCGGCATTTTCCCCAACATAGGAAGAAATCATTTTTGTAATCTGGCGTTTTTGCAACAGCAATCCCAATCCGAAATCATCCACGCCGGCATTATTGGAAATGCAGGTTAGGTTTTTGACGTCTTTTTTTACCAGTTCGGCAATGCTGTTTTCAGGGATTCCGCAAAGGCCGAAACCACCCAGCATAATGGTTTGCCCGTCTTTAATGTCCTGCAATGCTTCCTGGACATTAGTTACTTTTTTATTGATCATGTTGTATGTGTTTCGTTAGCCCCGGTAGCAGCGGTATCCTTTTTCCCGTTTCTTTAACGGGGAAAAGATAAAGCGGATGACGGGAATAGCTTCTAAAAATTATTATATTCCAAATTCATCTGTGTTTTGTTCCTCTTCGGGTTTGATTGCTGTGGAATCCTTGGCCATGGTATCCCGGATGACCCTTCTTTCGGTGGCGCAGTCTACCTTGATGGAGAGGTTTTCCGGCCTGTCGAATTTTTCCTTGGAAACGTGGAGTTCCTGATCTGCATAGCATTTTTTCATGAACAATCCCCAAATTGGCAATGCCATGGTGGCTCCCTGCCCGTTGGTGATGGTCCTGAAGTGGGCCGAACGGTCTTCGTTTCCTACCCAAACCCCTGTAACAAGGTTCGGTACCATACCGACAAACCAACCATCCGATTGATTTTGTGTGGTCCCGGTCTTACCGGCAATTGGGTTGTCGAACATGTACGGATAACCTGTCCAGCGTTTGTCCCCGGCTCCTCCGCCCTGGGTTCTTAACCTTGATCCGGAACCTGATTCGGTTACGCCTTCCAGCAATTTGATCACTGCGTAGGCAATATCCTTGCTTAATACGTCGCGGGATTCCATTTTAGGTTCGTAGATCACGTTCCCGTTTTTATCTTCAATCCTGGTGATAACTTGTGGTTTTAGGTAAATCCCCTGGTTGGCAAAAGTGCTATACGCCGCGACCATGTCTTTTACCGTAATATCAACGGCTCCCAAAGCAATGGAAGGCTGTGACGGGATTTCGGTATCCACGCCCAATTTCCGTACCAGGGAAATAACGGCGTCCGGACCGGTTTTGTCTATTAATTTGGCCGAAACCGTATTGATGGAGTTGGCCAGCGCTTTCTTGAGCGTTACCATTCCTCTGTATTTTCCGTCCGAATTCCGGGGTTCCCAGTCTTCGGTAACATTATGCCTTCCTTTGTGGATCATAAAAGGACCGTCAATGATCGTATCGCAAGGAGACATCCCCAATTGCTCAATAGCTGTCGCATACACAAACGGCTTGAACGTGGATCCTACCTGACGGGCACCCAAACCTACGTGGTCGTATTGGAAATACCTGTAATCAATACCTCCGACCCATACTTTTACTTTTCCTGTTTGCGGTTCCATAGACATCATCCCCGGCTGCAGGAAATGTTTGTAATAACGGATGGAATCATAAGGTGTCATAGTGGTATCCTTGTCGCCGTTCCAGGTAAAGACCGTCATTTTTGTTTTGATGTGGAACGATTTCCTGATCTCGTCTTCGTCTTTGCCTTCATCGGTCATGATGCGCCAACGTTCAGTATTTTTCATGGAACGTTCCATGATCTTGTCTATTTCAGGTTGTGTCACACGAATGAACGGTGCGAGTTTGTTTTGGGCCGCTTCCAGGAAAAATTCCTGCTGCAGGTTTTTCAGGTGTTCCTTAACCGCTTCTTCCGCATACAATTGCATCCTGGAATCGATGGTGGTATAGATTTTCAATCCGTCTGAATAGATGTTATAATCGGAACCGTCTTCTTTTTTATTTTCCAATACCCATTTTTTCATGTAATCACGAAGGTATTCGCGGAAATACGTAGCTGTTCCTTCGTTATATTTTTCAGGTAAGAACGTTAATTTTAATGGCAGACTAGAATAATGATTTTTTTCAGTTTCTGATAAAAATTTGTTTCTAACCATTTGTCCCAAAACAGTATTTCTACGATTTCTTACTTTTTCAGGCTTTCTAACAGGGTTAAAAGCTGAAGGGTTTTTTAACATTCCGACCAATGTAGCTGATTCTTCGATCGAAAGGTTTTTAGGTTCTTTATTGAAATATACTTTGGATGCTGATCGAATTCCTACGGCAGTATTAATAAAGTCAACTTTATTCAAGTACATTGCGATGATCTCTCCTTTTGTATATTGACGTTCCAAGCGAATGGCAATTATAAGCTCCTTACATTTCTGAATCATTCGCAAAAGCAAAAATTTAGAACCTTCGCCATGAAATAAGTTTTTTGCCAATTGTTGCGTAATCGTACTAGCTCCACCGCTTCTTCCTAAACTCAATATAGCCCTCATGGTTCCTCTTCCGTCAATACCCGAATGTTCGTAATAACGTTCGTCTTCTGTGGCAACCAGGGCTTTTACCAAATGTTGCGGCAGGTCTCCGTATTTTACCGGTGTCCTGTTTTCGTTGAAGAATTTCCCAATGGTAACGCCGTCTGAAGAAATAATTTCAGTGGCCAGGTTGGATTCCGGGTTTTCCAATTCCGAAAAAGATGGCATCGGGCCAAAAAGCCCCCAGGAGGCAAACAGGAAAAACAAAAGAACTCCTCCAAAAGCAATGAAGAAGTATTTCCAAAACTTTTTCACATAAGGTGAATAATCCGGTTTTTTAGTGTTCAGTTTTTGCGCCATTTTATTTTTCTTCTAATGATTCTATTCGTAAGCCTATTTCCGTAACTCCTTTGAGCTTTTCAACCCCTTTGACTTTTCCGGTTTGCCGGACCGCTTGCTGGATGGATACTTTGTATTTCCCTTTTTCCGGGAACAATACGTTTTCCTTATACCACAGCTTGCTTTCTTTAATATCTGAGAATCCTTCTCCTAAAAGTGTCCCGTCAGGATTGGCCATCTGGTATTCAAGCGTGTCTACTTTAATGTTCCCTTTGGGCTGTTCCAATTTTACAATCAGGAACAGGTTGCTGAACTCATAATCATCGTTGTTGCGGATATTGATGAACATATTCGCCGGTTTTTTGGTTATCTCTTCCTCAAAGGCAAAGGTTACGATACTATCTTTGTGCCATCCGTCATTGAAGGTCTTGTATTCGTCAAAAATCCTGGTTTTATCGCACGACACTAAAGCCGAAGCAAGAAATAACAGTACGGTGCTATTTAGTAGAATCTTTTTTCTCATTTCTGATTTTTGGTCCGTTTGGATTCGGTTTGTTTTTATTTGGCTTTGGCTTCTGATTCGGGTTCGATTTCTGATTTTGGTTAGAGTTCGGGCTCGAATTTGATTTCTGATTCGGGTTCGGTTTCTGGCCTGAGTTCGATTTCTGATTCGGCTTCTGGTTCGAATTAGGCTCACCCTGTCCTTGCGGACGACGGTTCCTGCTGGATTTGTTTTTCTTTTTCGGTTGGTCAAAACGGGTAAGGCTGTCTTGTCCCATCGCGTTCTGGAATGTTTTTTCCACCTCCGGTTTTTCGACCTCGATAGCGAAATCTTCCAGTGAAGCCACTTTTTTCTTTTGTTTGTTCTGCTCTATGATTTCCTTGACTTCAGCAACTTTCAGAATATGCCATTGCGCAAAATTACCGATATAGGCAAACCACATCAGTCCTTTGAAAATATCGATCTTTTGGCAAACCGCATCTCCTTTTTCGGTAGAAAGCTTGGTTTCCATATCCGGAATACCTTTCAGGGCATCCATGTAAGTGTCTAATTCATAATTTAGGCAGCATTTCAGTTTTCCGCATTGCCCGGCCAATTTCTGCGGGTTTAACGACAGTTGCTGGTAACGTGCCGCAGAGGTGTTTACGCTCCTGAAATCTGTCAGCCAGGTAGAACAGCATAATTCCCTTCCGCAGGAACCTATTCCTCCCAAACGGGCCGCTTCCTGACGGAAACCTACTTGTTTCATCTCGATCCTGGTACTGAAAGCGCTGGCAAATTCCTTGATCAGCTGCCTGAAATCAACCCTGTCATTCGCGGTATAGTAAAATGTTGCTTTTGATCCGTCTCCCTGGAACTCAATGTCCGAGATTTTCATTTCCAGCTGCAGCCTGATGGCAATTTCGCGGGCACGGACTTTCATCGGGTCTTCCTTGTCACGCGCCGTGCTCCAGATATCAATATCCTTTTGCGACGCTTTGCGGTATATTTTGAGGATGTCCCCTTCCGGGTTGATCCCTTTTTTCTTCATTTGTACTTTAACCAGTTCCCCGGTCAACGTGACAATTCCCACATCATGCCCCGGAGAAGCTTCTGTAGCTACGATATCTCCAATGCTGAGTGTTAATTTTTCGGTATTGCGGTAAAATTCCTTCCGCCCGTTCTTGAACCGTACTTCGACACAGTCAAAAGGAGCCTGGCCGCCTGGTAAGCTCATGTTTGAAAGCCAATCGAAAACAGTTAATTTGTTGCAGCTATCGGTGCCGCAAGTCCCATTATTTTTACACCCCTTTGGCGCACCGCCATCGGAAGTTGAACAACTTGTACATGCCATAATTCTGAATATATATTGGTCATTCCGGCATAGGACCGGAACTACTTTTAGTAATAACGTTTTGAGTGTAAAGATAGTATTTTTTACTCTCAATGTTGCAAAGTCGGAAAGTTGTAAGGTTAATTTTATTCTAAATGTAAAAACCTATCAAATCAGCGACTTAATAGGTTTTAAAATATTCTTCTTTTCCTTTTTTATTCCGAGAGCCTGAATAATTTATCCGACAACCGGACCCTGAAAGGCACCCCTAAGGTAACTTTTTCTCCTTTCCCGGCCACTGGAGCACTGCTGCCGTTTACAAACATTTCAGTAATGGTGATTTCTTCATTTCCGGTAGTCGGCCCTGAGATCAGGACTTTATCCCCGGCTTTTAGTTCCTGGTTAAGGACCAAAAACTGGGCAATCTGCGATTTGGCATAATAATGTTCCGCCTGCGCAATGAGTACTTTTTTTATTTTTATCTTCTGACGGATGGCTGTGGTTTTGTGCCTTGACGGAAGGCCCTCATTCGAATCGGCTTTCGCCAAAGCAATCCCGGACAATTCACCCGAATGCTTGAATTTCAGTTTTTCCGATTTTCCTTTTCTGAAAATCATGTTGCCGTTTTTGACGCCTCGACGCAGTTTAACCTGTTCCACCAAAGGCATATGGATGATTTCCTGGCATTCGGAAGAACAGCAGTTTTCCATCGCCGCCTGGCATTCATCACATTGGATAAACAGCAAATGGCAACCTTCATTTTCGCAATTTGTATGGTTGTCGCAAGGCTTTCCGCACTGATGGCACTGCGAAACGATATCGTCTGTGATCCTTTCGCCCAGACGGTGGTCAAAAACGAAATTTTTCCCGATGAATTTGCTTTCCAATCCTTCTTCCTTGATTTGCTTGGCGTAATTGATGATGCCGCCTTCGAGCTGGTATACGTTTTTAAAACCCTGGTGCTTGAAGTAAGCCGACGCTTTTTCGCAGCGGATTCCCCCGGTACAATACATGACCAGGTTTTTATCTTCTTTATGGTCTTTAAGCTGGTCGTTGATGATTGGCAAACTTTCCCTGAATGTTTCCACATCCGGAGTGATCGCACCTTTAAAATGGCCGATTTCACTTTCGTAATGGTTCCTGAAATCGACTACAATCGTATTGGGATCGTCTAAAATAGCATTGAATTCCTTCGCTTTCAAATGCACACCGATATTGGTCACATCAAAGGTTTCGTCGTTTAGCCCGTCTGCCACGATTTTATCACGGACTTTCACCGTGAGTTTCAGGAACGAATGATCGTCATGTTCGACAGCAACATTGAGCCGGATGTCTTTCATGAAATCATACGCTTCCAGGGTTTGCCTGAAGGCTTCAAAATTTTCGGCCGGAACACTCATTTGGGCATTGATCCCTTCTTTGGCTACATAAGTGCGGCCAAGCGCATCGAGCTTGTTCCATTCGATAAATAAATTGTCGCGAAATTCCTGTGGGTTTTCAATTTTGGCATACGCATAAAAAGACAAAGTAAGCCTTTGTTTTCCGGCCTGATCGATCAGTTCGGCTCTTTCTTCTGCGCTTAAAGTGTTGTACAGTTGCATGCTATAAACGTTTAAGTGAGAAATGATTACGGATCCTAAATGGAAGAATCCGCTGCAAATTTAAGGTTTTTTATATTATTTCAAACATTTTCCCCGGCAAAGGCCTGATGATTCCTTTCAATTCCATGTTTAGCAGTAAGGAAGACAGTTTGAAAACCGGCAATCCGCAGTGCACCGCCATCAGGTCCATTTGTTCTTTGCCGTTCTTTTGCAGGAAATCAAAAACTAGTTGTTCTTCCGGTTCCAGGGTTACAAACAATTGTTTCTGGATCTGTTTTTCTTTCTTTTCCATATCCCAATTGAGCATGTACACCAAATCGGCGGCACTGGTTAGCAAATGTGCGCGCTGTGTTTTGATCAGGTTGTTGCATCCCTGGCTGTATTTATCCGAAGTCCTGCCCGGCACGGCAAAAACGTCCCTGTTGTAATCGTTGGCCATATTGGCCGTGATGAGTGATCCTCCTTTATCAGCACTTTCGATAACAATGGTTGCTTCCGAAATTCCGGCCACGATCCTATTCCTTTTGATGAAATTTTCCCGGTCGGGATGGGAAGTGCTCCAAAAATCAGTCATAAAGCCGCCATTGCCTTCCATTTGGGGCTTATATTTTTTATGGGATTTTGGATAAATCTGATTGAGCCCGTGCGCTAACACACCAATGGTCTGCAGGTTATTTTCCATGGCTGACTGATGCGCCAAAATATCAACCCCATAGGCAAACCCACTGACAATGACCGGATCCAGCGGTGCCAAATCTGCAATAAGTTTCCGGCAGAAATCCATTCCGTAAGGCGTAACCTGGCGAGTGCCTACGATGCTGATGATCCGTTTTTGCTTTAGGTTGATATTTCCACTGGTGAAGAGTAAAATGGGGCTGTCGGTGCAATGTTTCAAGCCTTCCGGATAACTTTCTTCCCTGAAAAAAGAAACCGTAATGTTATTGTCCCGGATAAACCGGAGTTCTTTTTCGGCCTGGGAAAAAATATCCGGATTTGCCAAACGCTTCAATAAAACCTTGCCAATGCCGTCAATCGCTGCTAATTGTGTTGTTTTTGCTTTGAAGATTCCTTCTGCCGAACCGCAATGGTTCAATAATTTTTTGGCAATGATATCACCTACTCTGTCTACTTTCTGTAAGGCTAATAAATAATGTAACTCGTTTTCTGTCATGTAATTATAAATTTTTGGCGTATATTTATACAAGCTAAAATCAAATTGTTAATAACATTTGTTGATAAAATTTTGATTGTGTCTTGTATTCTTTAATTTTGTTTCTATGAATGTAGCCCAGTATATCTCTCAGCTTTTATATCGTTACCAATGTGTAACTGTACCTGGTTTTGGTGCTTTTTTAACCGAAACGGTTTCTGCAAACATACAAGAAAGTAACCATACTTTTTATGCGCCAAAGAAAGAAATTTCCTTCAATTCTTATTTGAAGAACAACGATGGTTTATTGGCCAATCATATTGCCGTAGCCGAAAAGATGAGCTATGACAATGTTGTTTCTTCCATCGAGAAAGAAGTGGCTTCCTGGAAAACCCTTTTGCAGGATAAGGAAACCATTGCGCTGAAAAATATTGGCGAATTCAGGCTCAACAGTGAAAACAACCTGGTCTTCGTGCCTTCGAACCAAATGAATTACCTAACCGGTTCTTTCGGTTTCAGTTCTTTTGTATCGCCAGCCGTAAAACGGGAAGAGCTGAAAAAACAAGTAGAAATCCTTGAGGAGAAAATCCCGATCCAGTTTACACCTGAAAAACGCATCAGTGCCCGTTCGGTTTTAAAATATGCAGCCGTTTTGGTTATGTCTGTAGGTGGTGCCGGTTTTGGCTATGCCACTTATGTTTCACAACAGGAACAATCGGAAACAATCCTGGTACAATCTGAAGTACAGAAAGAAGTTGATAACAAGATTCAGGAGGCTACCTTTTTTATAGACAATCCTGTCAATCCGGTAGTGATGAACGTAAAGGAAAGCAATACTTTGCCTTTTCATATTGTAGCCGGCGCTTTCAGGAACGAAGGCAATGCCCAACAAATTTTAGACAAATTGAACGCTCAAGGTTTCAAAGCCAGGATTTTGGCCAAAAACAAACACGGGCTATATCCTGTATTGTACGGAAGTTTCGCGACATACACCGAAGCCCAATATAAAATGACCCAGATACAGCAAACGGTAAACCAGGATGCCTGGTTGCTTATTGAAGATCTATAAATCCTTTGCCTTTCAAAATTTGAAAGGCATTTTTTTTAATATCATTCGCATTCCTTATATCTTTGCAAAAAAATCTCATGCAAGCAAAATTTCCTTCAGAATCCTTAACCATCCTAACCGATATGGTTTTGCCAGGTGAAACCAATCCTTTGAACAATTTATTTGGAGGCGAATTATTGGCCCGTATGGACCGTGCCGCAAGTATCGCTGCAAGGCGTCATTCGCGCAGGATTACCGTTACGGCATCTGTAAACCACGTGGCTTTCAACAGGGCGATTCCTTTAGGAAGTGTTGTTACGGTCGAAGCCAAAGTATCCCGCAGCTTTAAATCTTCCATGGAAATTTATATTGATGTTTGGGTGGAAGACCGGGAATCGGGAACACGTGCCAAAGCCAACGAAGCCATTTATACTTTTGTAGCGGTTGACGATACCGGACGCCCGGTGGAAGTGCCTGCCATCACTCCGCAAACCAATGAAGAAAAAGAGCGTTATGATGCCGCTTTGCGAAGAAAACAATTGAGCTTGGTGCTTGCCGGTAAAATGAAACCTGAAGAAGCAACCGAATTAAAAGCTTTGTTTATATAAAAAAAGGCTCCGTTTAGCGGAGCCTTTTTTATTACATATTGATAATCCAGGATTGTGGATTAAGTTTTGTCGTATTCTGGAAGATCAGGAATTTTAAAATCGCCTTCCCGGTAAAACTATTAAAATGGACTTCTCCCAATACTTCTTTGGTCGAAATCTTATCGCCTTTTTTAACAAAGACTTTTTCAATATTGGAATACGTTGTGGTGTAATCCCCATGGCGGATAATGATTGTTGCCGTTCCATTCGATGCCATCTGGACGTCGCTCACTTCACCGGTAAATATCGAACGGGCTTTGGCTCCTCTTTCGGAAGAAATTTCAATACCGCTGCTTTCAATAATAATCGATGGTTCCAACGGGTGTGGCTGCCTTCCGAATTTCTTGGTCAACAATCCTTTTTCAACCGGCCATGGCAGGCGGCCTTTGTTGGATTTGAAATCATTGGCCAGTTCTTTGGCTTCCGGTGTCAGGACAAACGTGGTTGTATTGGTCGTGTTCCCGACTTTTTTATTGGCGGCGGCAATCGCTTCACGGATCAACCTGTCGATCTGCCTTTCTATCGCTTTAGATTCTTTTTGCTTCTTCTTGATCTCGGCAATGATCTTGTTCTTGTCTTTTTTGATGGAATTCAAAAGCCTTTGCTGCTCTTGCTTTTGTTTTTCAAGTTCCTGTTTTTCCTTTTCGCTTTCGGCAATCAGTTTTACCTTTTCCTGCTTTTGCACCTGAAGTTTATTGTGAAACACTTCCAATTGCTGTGTTTTGCTCTTTATTTCTTCGCCCTGCATCCTGCGGAAGTTGGAATATTGCTTCATGTATTGCGCCCGTTTGTAGGCTTGCAGGAAATTTTCAGACGATAATAAAAACATGGCTTTGCTTTGTTCCGAACGGCTTTTGTATGATTTTACGATCATATCGGCATAATCGAGTTTGAGTGCTTCCAGGTCTTTCTTCAGCCGGTTAACATTTACTTGATTGATATACATGCTGTTCCCCAACACTTTGGCTTGTTTTGCCGTAGTATTGATCAGCTTTTGCTGTAGGTTGATTTTTGCCATTTGCTGTACCACAACAGTCGTAGCGGATTTTTCCTTACTCTTTTCTTTTTTGAGCTGTTGCTCCTGCTGCCTGATTTCTTCCTGCAAACGGGCTTTTTCAGCTTCTAATTTTCGCTGCCTGTCTTCTTCCTGGCCCCATGTAAGGGAAGTGGACAACATTAAAAAACATAGGAAGTATTTAAACATTCTCGGTATTTTTCTAATTTATATTAATTCGCTCATAACCACTCGGAACGCTGTACGGAAAAGACATCTCTTCGTTGAACGCTGCATTTTTATACGATATGGCAATGGATGTTGTTTCGTTGTTCTGAAGTGCAAAAATAATGAGTTGCATTGGTAAAACACACTCGGAATAGGATTTATAATCGGAATAGTTGACCAAAAGTTTCCTTTCCGGGGATTGTTGCCTTATTTCCTGGCGTTGGAGTGAAAAAGAATTGGGGTCAAAGACAAAAGCCTTGGCAAAATTACCGTTTGAAAGCTCTTCCAGTTTTGGCGAATTCTCTTCGGTTACCACCGAATATTTCCCTTTGCTTAAATCATCCATAGCCTGGCCGATAAGCATATTCTGCACTTTTTTGAAATCCAGTTCGGTACCGAGCCAATCGCTTAATGTTTTGTAATCTCCTTCGAAGAATTTACTGTTCATTTTTTCATAATATCGGACCTGCGTAGGAGTGATTATTGCTTTGGCCATAGTAATCCCGAGCATTTTTACACTCACCAGGATAATCTCATCTTTCTTGATCCTGATATCTGCCGAAAGGCCTAAAGACTGTTTCGGGTCTGTATAATCAACATCGGCTTTAAAAAAAGCGGTTTTAAAATCCCGTTTTATCGCATAATGATTCGAAACGATATTGGAAACGGTTTCGTTTGAAACAGTCGTGGCAACGGTCTGGGGAGCGGCAACTTTCTGCCTCGCTTTACAGGAAACCACCAGGACCAGTAACAACAATGGGATTATTTTGCGCATTTTTATTTTTTACTTTTAAGGTTATTGGCTTTTGCCAGGTATTCACTGCTTTTTTTGGCGTTGCCGAGTGCTGTGGAAACTTCCGCCAGCAAGTTTAGGAAATCGATTTCCAGCTCTTTGTTTTCTACCACAAAATCCAGGCCGGTTTCTAGGATTTCATTTGCTTTTTTGAAATTTTTCAGCTGGCTGGCCGCTTTACCTGCAAAAAAATAATACTCCGGCTGGTTGGGGAAGGTATCGATTAGTTCGCTGGCGACTTTTACAATCCCTTCATAATTATTGGTTTCTTCGTAAGAAGCTAACAGGAAAATATTGGTCTCCAGGTCCGTATTCTTGTTTTTGAATGATTTTTCCAGGTTTTTAACCGCCAAATCCCAGCTTTTCTTTTTGTAATAGAACTTTCCTATTTCCTTGTGGACATCAAATTCGGGATCGTTTTCAAAATAGGCCGTCACTTTGTTGAGCTGCGATTCGAAAGCCGGGTTTTTCAGAGCAAAGATCAGGAATTCATTGTACATCCGGTATTTGATTTTCTTATCGATTTTTGAACCGTTGAAAACCCTTTCGATAGATTTGGCCGCTCCGTTGCCATCATTTTCATTGATATGGTATTTGAACAGGAAAACCTGCGCCCACTCTGATTCCGGGATATTTTTTTCCAGCTTTTGGGCTACCTGGAACGCTTTGTCTTCCTGGTTGTTGTCGGTATACAAATAAATCAGAGAGATATAGTTTTCTTCGTTTTTAGGCGAATTTTCTATCGCTTTTTCCAATTCGCCCTTATTTGAAACGTTGTTTTTGGTTTGCGAATTGATCTCAAGCCTGTAATTGTCCCTGAGTTCGGTTTTCCCGACGGTTTCATCGAGTTCGTTCATCAGTACCAAAGCCTTATCGAACTGTTGCGTGTACATGTAAAGCGACACCAGGTCTTCTTTGTATTTTTTGTCAAATGGGACTATTTTCTGTACGACCAAGAGCGCTTCGTTATAATTTTTGGTCTCATAATACACCTCATACAAATCGATAAGATACCATTTGTTTTTAGAATCTAGCTGTGTGGCTTTTATATAGGCTTTTTCGGCATTGGGATAATCCTTCTGAAAGAAATAATTCTTGCCCAGTTCATGATAAACCACCGGGTTTTCGGGTTGGATTTTCAGGCATTTTTCTAATGAAACAATTGCTTTGTCGTAATTTTCCATCCCTTTTTGCATCAGGGATTCGTAATACGATTCCTGGAAATCATCCGAAACCAAAGCGACATCTTCCGGTTGGGTTTGTGCCAAAAGTGCCGTGGAAATGAAAAACATTCCTATTGCATATCCTTTTATTTTTGACACTTTTCCTATCATCACCTTTATTCTAAAACCGAATAATCCCCTATACTGATCTGGGTGAAATTACCATCGAACGTGGCATGGTTCCCAATCATGGCATTGTCCAAATGCGCATTTTTGATGTGCGCATGCGTTTGCACCAAGCTGTTTTTAATCGTACTGTCAATTATATGTGTCCCTCTTCCCAACGAAACGTTCGGGCCTACGGTAGCATTGATCAAAATAACATCGTCAGCAATAAAACACGGTGGGATTATCGTTGCGTTTTCCAGCTTTACATGTTCGGAAACCAAATTTACACCGTCCTGGTGCAAAAAGCCCAGCATCCTGGAATTGGTCTCAACGGTTACATTTTTGTTGCCGCAGTCCATCCATTCCTCTACTTTACCAGGCACAAATTTCATGCCTTTTTGTTTCATGTTTTCCAATCCGTCCGTTAATTGGTATTCGCCGCCTTTGACAATATTGTTATCCAAAAGGTATTGGAGTTCTTCGCGCAAGCTTTCCCCGGATTTAAAATAATAAATCCCGATGATTGCCAAATCGGATACGAATTCTTTTGGTTTTTCGACAAAATCCACAATCTGGTTGCTTTCGTTGAGCTGTACTACGCCAAAAGCACTTGGATCTTCCACTTGTTTAACCCAAATCACACTGTCCGCTGTAGTATCTAACGTAAAATCGGCCCGGAAAAGTGTGTCGGCATAGGCAACAACGATTGGCCCGGTCATACTTTCTTTGGCACACATAATGGCATGTGCCGTCCCCAAAGCCTCGTTTTGATAATAAATGGTGCCTTTGGAACCTAGTTTTTCAGCAATGGCAATTAAATCCTCTTCTACTTTTTTACCGAAATCCTTATGGATGATAAAAGCGATTTCATCGATTTCCTGGTTGATGACCCCTGCGATATCTTCGACCAAACGGTGTACGATCGGTTTTCCGGCTATAGGGATTAACGGTTTTGGAATGGTTAACGTGTGTGGGCGTAAGCGTGAGCCACGGCCTGCCATTGGTACTATTATCTTCATGTTGTATTTATTTTTTTAAAGAGGAAAACACATTATTTCCCTCACTCCTGATGTTGTATCTTATTTTACACCTGTGCTGCCAAAACCGCCTTCACCGCGGGAAGTTTCAGAAAGTCCGTCTACTTCCTGCCATTGGGCACGTTCGTGTTTGGCTATGATTAATTGGGCGATGCGCTCGCCGTTTTCGATGACAAATGCTTCATTGGATAAATTTACTAAAATTACGCCAATTTCGCCACGATAATCGGCATCGACTGTCCCGGGCGAGTTCAAGACGGTAATCCCTTTCTTGAAAGCCAGGCCGCTCCTGGGCCTTACCTGTGCTTCGTAACCGATAGGCAGCTCTATGAAAAGCCCTGTTTTTACCAACGCACGCCCCAAAGGTTGTAAGGTAATAGGTTCTGAAATATTCGCGCGAAGGTCCATGCCGGCTGAAGCCATAGTTTCATAACTTGGTAATGGATGCCCTGATGTATTGATAATTTTTATTGTCATTTTTTGTTTTTTTAGCCCTGATGGCAGCGGCATCCTTTTGTCCCGTTTGTAAGAACGGGAGAAAAGATATAGCGGACAGCAGGAAATAGCTCCTCAAAAATATTAATTTCGTTTTAAAATCCGTTGGAATGTTTCTTTTTCGTTGCGGTAAATATAGTATCCGAAGAAGACAATGGCAAATATCCCGAAAATATAGCTTTCGCGGAATACCGGAACATAAAACGAAAGCCCGGAAAGCAACACCGAAATCCCCAAATAACGCATAATCCTGTTGATATCATAAGGTATCGGGTACTTTTTTTGACCGAGGTAGAAGGAAATGAACATCATGCTCCCATACGCGAAAATGGTCGCAATGGCAGAACCGTAATAACTCAAGGGTTTGATGAGCAGCACATTGAGTGCCAAAGTGACCACTGCACCCACAATGGAAATGTAAGCCCCGATTTTAGTTTTATCGATGAGTTTGTACCACACCGAGAGATTGGTGTAAATCCCCAGGAAAAAATTGGCCAGGACAATGAGCGGGACAACTTTCATGGCTTCCCAATAGGTAGGGTTCGGGACCAGGAATATTTTGAGCACATCGGCAAAAACGATAACGAATAAAGTGATAAACGAACCGAAGATCACAAAATATTTGGTGACGGTGGCATAGGTTTGCTGCGCATTTTCTTTGTCCGCATGGCTGAAGAAAAAAGGCTCGATCCCCAGTGTATAGGCCGTCCTGAAAAGGACCATGAACAGCCCTAACTTATAACAGGCGGAATAGGCTCCGATGTCCGATTTGCTGACACCGCACCATTCCAGGAGGATTTTATCGAAATGTTCGTTAATGGCAAACGCTATCCCGGCGACCAGGATAGGCAAGGAATACCGCATCATCCTTTTCCAGAGTTCCTGGTTGAAATGCCAGTGTATTTTAAAATAATTCGGCGAAAGCACTATAAAAGTCAGAAGGCTGGCAATTAAGTTTGAAACGAAAATGTAGCCCACTTCAAAGTTTTCAAAGTAAATCGTACTCAGCGGGTTGTCGCTTCCGATTTTAGGCAATACCAGCAAAAAGAAAACATTGCATAATAAATTAACCCCGACGTTGCCTATTTTAATAACAGCATAGCGCATGGGCCTTTTCTCGGCACGTATTTTTGAAAAAGGAATAATAACCAATGCGTCAAGCACTAAAATCCAAATGGTGTAGGATACATATTGTGTCTTGATCCCAAGCCAGCCGGAAATGGTTTCACGGAACAAAAGCGAACCAAACAAAAACCCGATGGAAGTCCAGAAAATGGAAATGGTAGAAGTCGAAATAACATCTTTCTTATCGGTTTCGATATTGTAAAACCTGAAAAAAGCGGTTTCCATTCCGTAGGACAGGATCACATTAAAGAACACAAGCCAGGCGAAAACAATGGAAACTTCCCCAAATTCCCCTTTTGGCAATACATGAACGTATAACGGATTGAGTAGGAAACTTATCATTCGTGGCAAGACTGTTGCCAAACCGTAGATGAGTGTTTGCTTGAAAAGATTTTTATATAAACTCAAAATGATTTTGGTTTTGTTGCTACGCAAAAATAGGTATTTCTGTTATTCCAGTTTTTATTCGGATGGATTATTTACGGCAAAATAAACCTGTTCCTGCGTTTCTTTTGGTTCAGGGATGTCCTCTTCGCAAATGGTTTTCAATATTTCCTGATTGATTTTGGTTAACTTGACAATCCTATTGGCTTGGTTTTGCACGCATTTTTCAAAAAGGTTCCGGATAACCCGGGCATTACCAAATCCTTCGTCTTTTTTGGAATACAGCAATTCGAAGGTGTCATGCAGTTTTTCCTTTGCTTCTTCGGTCAAAATAAAATCTGATTTTTTGCAAAATGTCTCGAAAATCAGGAACAATTCCGAAGGTTTGAAATGCTCGAAGATGAAATACCTGCTGAATCTTGAGCGCAGGCCGGGATTGGTTTCGACGAAAAATTTCATGGGTTCGGTGTAACCCGCCACAACAACAGCCAGATCGTCCCTGTGATCTTCCATCCTTTTCAGCATCGTGTTTACCGCTTCGGCTCCATAATCATTCCCAAGATTGTTTTGGGTAAGCGAATAGGCTTCATCGATAAACAAAACCCCGCCAAGGCTTTCCTGGACGGCTTTGTCTACTTTAGTGGCTGTTTGCCCTACAAAACCTGCCACCATTCCTTCCCTGTCGGTTTCGTACATTTGTCCTTTGGAGAGAAACCCAAGGTGCTTGAATATCCTGCTGAGCAATCTCGCTACTGATGTTTTCCCTGTTCCGGGTGGCCCCAAAAAAACAGTATGCAATGCGATTTCTATGTTTTTCAATCCTTCTGCCGAACGCTTTTTCTGGATTTCCAAAAGGTTTATCAGTTCCGATATGTCTTTTTTTACGGCTTCCAGCCCAACCAGCCCGTGGAGTTCTTCCAATACTTTCTCCAGGGTGTCATCCTCCGGCGGATAGCTTACCTGGCTGTTTACGGATTGATGCAAGGTTTTGTTTTCTTCAGATATCGCTTTGACAATATTTTGGCTGGCTGCATCCAAAGAATATGAAAACTGCAGGAATCTCTCGAAATGCATTTTCATTTCTGAAAGCCTGGCGTGAGCCGTTTCTGATAACGCCGGAATCAAAAAATTGGTCTGTTGGCTGTTTGCCGGGACAATGACAGATTGTTTTTTGATGTTCTTGAGGTTTTCATGGAATTCTGTTGAAGCCACTAATTTGTTGAGTGTGCTGATGGCTTTTTCATCGGCAAAATGCCGGTTGCGCAAGGCATCATAATAATACGCATACACAAACCGCGACTTTTCGTTTTCCCCTAATGTTTTCCTTTCGCAAATGGAAACGATGTCGGAAAGGAAAAAATGTTCTGCCTTAAACAAAAAACTATTGGCCCGGTTTGGGTTTACCCAATCGTTTATGGTTTTGACAAACTTTTCATCCTGGTTCAGGAGTTCGCATAACTGGATCAGCAAAAGGGTTTCCTTTTTCAATTGCTGCACAAAAGCCTGATCGAAAAAAGTCTTTTCATTATTCATTTCCCCTTCAATATATTCTTTTATTGACAGGAAAGAATCTTCAAGGATGGTTATGGGATTCCGTTTTTTCAATGGCATTGTTTTATGAAATCATCATTTGATGCGTTATTTCCTTGTACAGTTTTATATGGTCTTCGCAGTGGTCTTTCCAGGCCAGTTCCATTTCCCGCAAGTCATATTTTGCTACAATTGTCCCGTAATTTTTCTTTTCGCCATTGATTGTCGGATAACCGATGACATAGATTACCTGGGCCAGTTCGATAGCCAGTTCTATATCATGTGTGGAAAAAAGGACCGTATTGAATTCGGACATATCGCTTAAAAGATCGAATGATTTTTTTACTTCTTCGATATTCCCGACATCCAATCCTGAAAAAGGCTCATCCATCACAATAAATTTATCCGATGAAAACAATTGTTCTATAATGGCTGTACGCTGTCTTTGTCCTCCGGAGAGTTCATTCGGATATTTGTCGATACATTTGTCCAATCCCCATTTGTTGGTGTATTCCTTTATTTTTGCTTCTTTCTCCGTTTCGGAAATAGTGGTTTTCCGCAAGGCAAATTTTAATGTCTGGTACACCGTTTTATGCCTGAACAAAGTATATTTCTGGTCTACAAAACCAATATCGCCTTCCTTAACAGGTTTTGCCGCATTTGCTTCCTGGCTTGCAAAATCCTTGATCAGGATTTTTCCGGTATTGGGTTGGACCAATCCGGTCAGGGCCTTGAAAAAAGTAGATTTCCCCCTTCCCGACCTTCCTACAAAAGCAATAATCTGGCCCGTATTTTCTTTGGCAGTCCGTACAACATCTTTTTCAGTTAAACTGATATCCTTGATTATTACAGTATCATCATAAGCTACGCTTAGGTTTTCTACGTATAATAATGTTTCTTTAAATTGATAGGTCATGAATTATATTTTTGAGTATCTGAAAACCGCTTTTCGAAGGAAATTAATAGCCCAGTCCAAGGTAAGCCCGATGAGCAGGATGATAATCTGCAAGGCAATGATTCTTCCGTGGTTCATGAATTTATCCGAATTCTTGATTAGGAATCCCAAACCGCCGGAAGCCACAACAATCGATTCAACCGTTACGAGCATCATCCAGGTAATGGCCAGGTTTTGACGGATGACATCAATTACATAATCGATCCTGCCTAAAATGATTACCTGCCATAGTATTTCGAAACGGCTGCATTTGAGTGTTTTGGCATGATCGAACTCTTCTTGGGGAATATCTTTAATAATAGCTATTAATGATGTGGTTAAGAAAGTCGTCAGGAATATTACCATAATCCAGATTTGCATGTTCCTGGCTTCATGGACTACCAATGTGATATAGAATGACAGTCCGGTAAAAGGCAAAAACCTGAATTTGGTCACAAATTCCGAAACAGGCTTCAATAATGGGATTGGCCAGGTATAGGCGAATAGCATGGAAATCACGACTGCCATAAAAATGGAGAGGAAACACAGCTGCAATGAATTGAAAATATGCACGACCAAACCTTCATTGTACAAATCACCAAATCCCTGCAGCACTTGTTGCGGAGAAGGAAAAAGATGCTTTACGCTTGAGGTTCCTACAAACCAAAAAAGCAGCAACAGCGCAACCCAGCCCAAAAGGATCATTGTTTTTTTGGATTTGGATATGCTTTCGAAAGGTGTTAAAAATTTCATCATAATATAAAAAGGCTACCAAATAATTGATAGCCTTTGTGCTTTTAAATTATTATTTCAAGAATGTGATTACAACACGTCTGTTTTTAGCTTTTCCAGATTCTGAGTTATTGTCGGCAACCGGTTCGTTTGAACCTTTTCCGTCAATCATTTGGAACCTGTTTTCAGGGATTCCTTTGTTTTTTAAGTAGTTGACAATAGCCTGTGCTCTGTTTTTGGACAGTTGCAGGTTAGCGTCGCTGTTTCCAACATTGTCCGTATGTCCTACAATGGTCAGTTTGGAATTTTCTGCCTGGATCAAGAGGTTGTATATTTTCTCCAGATCTTTCGAGGAATTGTTTTGGATGGCCGCACTACCGGAATTGAAATTGATTTTCCATTCGCCCGATGCCATAATTTCAGTAGCCTGTACGGTATAATCTGCCTTGTCCGCTGAAGTAGACTCGATGTCATTGATGTTTTTCAGGTAAAATAAATTTACCGCTTCTTCGTAAGGCACTACTTTTCCAACATTTTCATTAAATCCAAACGGATTCAGTTCGGTCAGGTAACCCGACACCTGGTTGTACACCGATTTGTATCTGTTTACACCATCGGTCATACCGAAATATTGCATTCCGTCAGCATAATTGAATACTTTGGAACCTCCCATATTATAGGTCAATCCGTTTTTGGTCCCTTGCTGTCCTTTGAACATTTTGTACCAGTATTCCGGTGTTTCCATTTTATAGGTATCGGCAATTGCTTCGGAAGCCCTTACTTTCCAATCTTCGTAATTTTTCATTTGGTTGGATGCCGTCAATGCTGATTTGAGGATGTTGGAAACAATTTCAGGGTTTTTCGCAGCCCATTCTTTAACCCCGATTAAAACCGTTGGCATCTGGTTGTTGAATTCTTTCGTGGAAACGATGTCTACAAATCCTGATAATTTGTCGAAAACCAGTTTGTCACCAGGTGTCCAGGTAGCGCAACCGTCTATTTTACGGCTTACCGTTTTCCCGGTCAGTTTTCCGTTGCTTACTTCTTTTAACGAAACTGTCCAGCCTGTCGTTTGTGATTTGATCAATTCTTCCGCTGATTTGATGTAATCATCATTTTCAGAAGGATAGATATTTACCGCGTCAGCATCATACGTTGCCGGGTCAGGATTCACTTTAAGACCGTTCGCAAAGCAATAGTTTACCGTAGTTACCCAGTCACCATCTCCCAATACTGCAGAAATAACGCTTCCTTTCATTGATTTCGGATCTGATTTCCAGCTTGGCGGCCCAATTAGTTTGTCTTCGCCATAACTCATACCTACAGCTCCAAGAACCTGTAAATGGTATTTGTCATTACCGTATTTCTCATTTAACGCTTTTTGCACAGAGCTGATATAAAACGGCGCTCCGTCACCCATGATCATTACGGCAAAAGCACTTTTATCGGAAGTTGGGAAAGCAGCGCCTCCGTCAAATTCCTCAATAAATTTCATTTGCATGTTACGGAGTTCCGACAACCAGTCCTGACGGATGATTTCAAGATTGACACCGTTTTTTTCCATTAAAGATCCTTTGGTCGTTTTTGGCCCACCATTGGAAACAATAATCCCTGATTGGGCATTCCAGGCGTAACCTGCAATTCTTACCAGTGGTTTATCGCTTACTGCAGCAGAAACTTCTTTGGAAGGAAGTGCGATTTTTTCTGCATTAGTTACATTATTTACATCTGTATTGTTTAATTCAATTCCTGTCAATTGTTTGGAAACAGCTGTTTTAATTCCCGGAGAAATGAAATAAATCGCTCCTAAAATCCCCCCAACTCCTGCAATGACAATAAGCAATTCAGATAGTGTTGTTAATTTTGCTGTTCTTAAAATTTTTCCCATTTATATAAAAATTAATTTGTTTTTGTTAAAATATATCTCCGAAACCACCACTGGATTGTTTGTCTTCTTTAGACATCTTGTAATTTGGACTGGAGTATTTGGTCGAATCCGGAATGGTGTTTTCCCCTGTCTTGATTTGATCGGCCAAAGAATCCAGGCGTGTGTACAACTCATCGTTATCTACTGAATATTGAGAGGTCAGGGAATCAATATCAATTAGGTTTTCAGATGTTCTGGCAATATCCTGGGCGATGGTTGATGTCACTACTTCCAAGGCATATTCCAATTCCCAGTCTTTGGTAAACATCATGGCGCTTTTGGCACTTTCGGTCGCTGCCTTTGCGTTTCTGGCAAACTCATATTCTTTCCTTAACATGGTCACCGTGGCATCAAAATCGGCAATTTTAATATCGATGGCAGTTCCGGCCAATGTTAGTTTCCTGTCCATTTTCCCCAAAACATTAGCTCTGACTCCATATTTTTGGATGAAGCTTTTGCTTTGCTCGTATTGGTTTGAAATTCTTTGGGAATCACTTAGTTTTTTAGCGAGTTCACTTTGCAATGCCACATATTCGTCTGTATCTTTTGCTCCTACACCATTGATTTTGACCATTTCATCCATGGCAGATTTTAATCTTTCCGATTGGCGTTGCAAACTCAGGACATCCTCCTGGAATGATTTTGCTTCTTTTTCAGATTTGGCCGCTTCAATTTCCATTTCGTTTTTCAGCCCTTTAAGCTTTGCTTTAGTGTTTTTGAAAACTTCCCGGTTTTTGATCATTTTCTGCTTTTGCTCGTCCAATTCGTTAAATGGATTGCTTTGGATGAGTGCCTTATGGATGTTTTTTGTGGCAAAACGAAGTCCTTTCATAATTACAGGAAACATCATAACCAGGAAAACCAGGAAAACCCCTGTTGCCGATAAGGCAATAGCCTGGCCAAGCATGGTGAATAATGGTGGGATGATATAAGTCCAAACCAGGTAGCCGCCTATTCCCAACAAGCCTAAAGCCAATGCCCAGAATAATGATTTCTCCCCTTTTTTTAAGACATCCGTTTTTAGTGCTATTTCCCCTTTTGATTCGTCAAAGTGTTTTAATATCGGCAGTTCCAGTAACGTGCTTTTTTCCTGTTCGAATTTATTCATTTTATAAATATTGATTGATTCCTGTAATAACAGTATTGATTGATTCTAAAATTCTTTGCTTTGCAATATTGTTGGCTTCGATTTTGAGCTGGATTTCGGCAAACATTTCCTTATTATCCAAATCGATCCTGGCCAAATCCGCTTTTTTCTTTTCCAATTCTATCTGGAGTTTTGCTATTTGGCTCTCCAGGTCTGTAATCTCTTTGGACAGGTTTTGCTTTTGGGATGTAATGGTATTGTTTAACTCTTTGTTTTTAGAATTTCCCGTTGCATCATATTTGGCATACACCTTTTCGATTTCAACTATATAGAACTTTGACTTTTCAAGAAGGAAATCTTTGGATAAATCTGATTTTATCGTTTTCCCCATGGCAAAGGCCATCTGATAACTTTGGGGATTGGTCACTCCAACCGCATATACTGATTTGTACAGTTCGAAAAAGTCAAAACCTTCATTGTTAAGCCCGTCAAAACCCTTTTGGTATACTTCGATTATTTCGTTAAGAAATGGATTGTTATTGGTCTCCGTCAAAATATTCGTAGTGGATGTTTCGGGGAACTTGTTTTCGGTTTTGGAAAAAGTAACCGGATTTTGATTTTCTGTTTTTGCAGCATCGTTTTGCTCTTCATTCACAAAAAGACTCTTCCAATTAAAACTTTGCATGGCCATTTGTTTTATTTTAGTGGTTTACTTCTGTTATACGTACTAAATAGTAAAAAGTTACTATTATTAAAAATAAAAAGATAAAAATACATCTTTTATAAAAACAAAGTATATTTTACTGTTTATGTCAGTCCTTCTTCATTTAAAATTTTCACAAAATGAAAGCCTTTGGGACCATAACCCTGATTGTAATAAAACCGGTGAGCCGCAAAATTGGTCGTAAAAGCATCCAAAACAATATTGGTACAGCCTATTTCTTCGGCTTTATCATTAATATAATCGGTGATGATTTTTCCGATCCCTTTTGACCTATGGTCGGGTGAAACAATAAAATTATCCAGTTCGATATACTTTCCGCACCATAATTTCGTACCGGTCCAATAGCCGGAAATACCCACACAAACCTCCTTTTCAAAAATGGCTACTTGCTTGTAATTGTGCGGTACCATATCCTGAAGGTATAATTGGTATTTCGCCAAGGTCAGTTTCGGATACAAATGTTTCATGACCTGTATTTGGGCCAGCATTTCCTCGACGGTAACAAGTTCTTTGATTTCCAATGCAACGGTTTCTTAAATGTTGTATAAAATTAACAAAAAAAGAGCTGACAAAAATGCCAGCTCTTCAATATCTTGAATAAATAAGTGATTATCCTTTCAATGCTTCTGCTCCACCAACAATCTCCAAGATTTCATTGGTAATTGCTGCCTGACGCGCTTTGTTGTACGTTAATTTCAATTGGTTTCTCAATTCGGTTGCGTTGTCAGTTGCTTTATGCATGGCTGTCATACGCGCTCCGTGCTCGGAAGCAAAAGAATCCCTGATGGATTTGTACAATTGTGTTTTCAATGATTTCGGGATCAAAGTCAACACGATTTCTTCTTTCGATGGTTCAAAAATATAGTCGCCGGTTGTAGCTGTTTTAGCTGTGGCATCTGATTTTATCGGTGCCAACGGTAAGAATTGTTCTGCTTTAACAACTTGGGTCGCCGCATTTTTAAATTGGTTGTAAACTATTTCGATTCTGTCGTATTCCCCTGAAATAAATTTTTGGGTCAAATCTTCAGCAATAGCAGCTACATTGTCAAAAGTCAGGTTGTCAAAAACCGAACTTTGATTGTCAATTACAGTATGCGTTTTCTTTAAAGCATCGTTTCCTTTTTTACCAATAGCAAAAACATCCACCTGTACTCCTGCATACTTATCGGTAATGTTCTTAACCTCTTTGATGGCATTCGAATTAAACGCACCGGCTAGACCTCTGTTTGAGGTAATTACCACAACCAATACTTTTTTAACTTCTCTTTGTGTCGTAAAGCTTCCGCCCACTTCACCTTCAAGGGTTGATGAAAGGTTTTGTAATAATTCCGTTAATTTTTCGGCATAAGGGCGCATAGCTGTAATTGCATCCTGTGCTTTTTTCAGCTTTGCAGCAGAAACCATTTTCATTGCCGATGTGATTTGCATCGTAGATGAAACGGAAGTAATTCTATTACGGATTTCCTTTAAATTTGCCATTTTTTTCTACTTTAGAAAATATGCCTATTGGCGGAATTAGCGAATGTTGCCATCCGCTAGCCCGCTAATTTGCTAATTAATTATATTTTGCTGAAACTTCTTTCGCTACTTTTTCGATAACATCAGTAATGTTGTCATCTAATTTACCAGCTTTTAAAGCATCAAGCGTATCTCTGTGTTTGTTGTTCAGGAATTCCAAGAAATCTTTCTCGAATTCTTTTACTTTATCAACAGGAACGTTTCTCAATAAGTTTTTAGAACCAGCATAAATAATTGCTACCTGGTCTTCTACTGTAAAAGGAGAGTTCAAACCTTGCTTTAAGATCTCAACGTTTCTTTTACCTTTTTCGATTACGTTTAAAGTAACAGCATCCAAATCAGATCCGAATTTCGCGAAAGCTTCCAATTCACGGAATTGAGCCTGGTCTAATTTTAAGGTACCAGACACTTTTTTCATGGATTTGATCTGTGCATTACCTCCAACACGTGATACCGAAATACCTACGTTGATCGCCGGGCGAACTCCTGAGTTGAATAAATCAGACTCCAAGAAAATTTGTCCGTCAGTAATCGAAATTACGTTTGTTGGGATATACGCAGATACGTCACCCGCTTGTGTTTCGATAATTGGCAATGCAGTCAATGAACCGCCACCTTTAACGATCGGACGTAAAGAATCCGGCAAGTCGTTCATGTTTTTAGCGATATCATCATCTGCAATTACTTTTGCAGCTCTTTCCAATAATCTTGAGTGAAGGTAGAAAACGTCTCCAGGGTAAGCCTCACGTCCCGGTGGTCTTCTTAATAAAAGAGATACCTCACGGTAAGCCACCGCTTGTTTTGACAAATCATCATACACGATTAATGCAGGACGACCCGTATCACGGAAATATTCTCCGATTGCTGCACCTGCGAATGGTGCGTATACTTGCATAGGAGCTGGATCAGAAGCATTAGCAGCAACGATAACCGTATATGCCATAGCGCCTTTTTCTTCCAATGTTTTTGCAATTGCCGCTACTGTAGAGGCTTTTTGCCCGATAGCTACATAAATACAAAATACCGGTTTTCCAGCATCGAAAAATTCTTTTTGATTTAGGATGGTATCCAAACAAACTGTTGATTTACCAGTCTGACGGTCACCAATAACCAACTCACGTTGCCCACGACCTACCGGGATCATCGCATCAACTGCTTTGATACCTGTTTGCAATGGCTCAGTAACTGGCTGACGGAAAATAACTCCAGGTGCTTTACGCTCTAAAGGCATTTCGTATAAGTCTCCACCGATTGGCCCTTTTCCATCAATTGGAAAACCAAGTGTGTTTACTACACGCCCAACCATTTGTTCTCCAACTTTAAGAGAGGCAATACGTTGTGTTCTTTTAGCAGTAGAACCTTCTTTCAAACCTGTAGATGGCCCTAAAAGTACCACACCCACATTGTCTTCCTCAAGATTCAATACGATACCTTCCATACCGTTATCAAATTCTACCAACTCACCGTATTGAACATTTGAAAGCCCGTAAACACGCGCAATACCATCTCCAACTTGAAGTATCGTTCCTACTTCTTCTAGCGTAGCACCAGATTCAAAACCTGATAATTGCTTTTTTAATATTGCTGATATTTCAGCAGGTTTAATTTCCGCCATAATTATATAAATAACTAATTACTTAATTCTCTTTTTAAAACTTGCAATCTATTGGCAACAGAAGCATTGTACTGTTTGTCGCCTATTCTTAAAATAAATCCTCCAATGATAGAAGGGTCTACTATGTTTTCTATCGTCACTTTTTTGTTTGAAAACTCATTGATCTTAGCCATAACCTTAGCTTCCAATTCCGGAGTGATCGCAATGGCTGTCGTTACTTTTGCAACTTCGATCCCATTGGCCTGATCAAACAGTTTATTGTATTCAATGGCAATCGGCTCGAGTATCTCGAATCTTTTGTTTTCCAACAACAAATGAAATAACCCTTTAGTGACATTATTTACAGAAGCGAAAACTTCCAATAAGGCACTTTCCTTAACTTCAACTTTAATGGTTGGGTTCTGGATAAAAGTATCCAATTCCGCATTCCCTTTAATAGTAGTTGCAATCAAAGTCATGTCCTGGCTCACCTCATTAGCTGCGCTTTTGGAGGTCGCCATGTCTAAAATTGCTTTCGCATAGCGAATTGCTGCTCTTGTACTTGACATGATACGGGATTAGTTTAATTTTACGTCACCTAACATTTTCTCCACCAATTTCATTTGGGCATCTTTGTTAGATAATTCGTCTTTTAATAATTTTTCTGCAATATCCAATGACAATGATGATACATGAGATTTTAATTCTGCCATAGCAGCGTTTTTCTCACTTTCGATAGAAGCTTTAGCTTGCTCAATCATTCTCAATCCTTGAGTTTGCGCTTCTTCTTTTGCATCAGCAATCATTTTTTCCTTGATTTCTCTGGCTTCTTTAAGCAACGTGTCACGCTCTAAACGCGCTTCTTGCAAAATACGCTCGTTGCTCGCTTGCAGGTTCTGCATTTCTTTTTTTGCGTTTTCAGCAGAAAGCAATGCATTCTTAATTCCTTCCTCTCTGTCATTTACCGCATCAAGAATAGGTTTCCATGCGAATTTTTTCAATAAAAAGATCAATCCGACAAATATTACAACCTGCCAAATAAACAATCCGAACGAAAAATCATTGATTAACTTTTCCATAGTATATAAAATCTTTTTTTAATAATTAATAAAACAATAGTTACAACCAACCGTTGCAACTATTGTCTTTGAATTTTAATTACGCTGCGAATAACGCTGCGAAACCAATACCTTCAATAAGTGCAGCTGCGATAAGCATTGCAGTTTGAATTTTTCCTGAAGCTTCTGGCTGACGAGCGATAGCGTCCATTGCTGAACCACCAATTCTACCAATACCTAAACCAGCTCCGATTACGATTAAACCTGCTCCTACAATAGTTGGAATTTGCATAATATATATATTAAAAATTAAACATTCTTTTTTAAGGTATCCGGCCTGGGCCAAAAACCATTTTTATTCTTAATGATGAGCCTCGTCGTGGTGATGCTCTTCATTACCCATACCAAAATAAAGGGCAGATAACATAGTGAAAATATACGCCTGTAAAAAGGCAACCAATATTTCAAGCAATGATAATGCAAATGCCAATCCGAAAGATAAGGTACTTCCTATCCAGCTTTTGAATATGAACATCAATGCAATAATACTCATTAAAACCACGTGGCCTGCTAAAATATTAGCATACAAACGAATCATTAATGAAAATGGCTTAATGAACGTACCCAATAATTCAATCGGAGCCAAAATAAATTTCATCGGTGTTGGTACACCCGGCATCCAGAAAATGTGCCCCCAGTAATTTTTATTAGCGGTAAGCGTGGTAATCAAATAGGTTAAGATTGCCAAAGAAGCTGTGATGGCGATATTTCCTGTAATGTTGAATCCTAGTGGCGTTAACCCTAATATGTTTAGGAATAAGATGAAGAAGAATATCGTTAACAGGTAACTCATGTACTTCTTGTATTTTTTCTCACCAATGTTTGGAATGGCAATTTCGTCACGTACAAATAAAACCAACGGTTCGAAGATCCTTCCCGGCCCTTTTGAAATCCCTCCGTTTTTAGCGAACGATTTCCCTAGGCTTGTGAAAAGTAAAAACATCAAAAGGGCAATTCCCAAAATACCTACCACACTCTTTGTGATGGAAAGGTCAAGCGGCTTTACGTTTTCAGGGTGCCCACCGTGTCCTTCTTTTAAAGTACCGGCAGCATCTGTTTTGTATATTTTTTCATGGTGCAGGACATAATAGTTCCCGTTGTTTTCCGCTACGGATTCCCCGTGGTTGAATTTTGAAGAAGAGAAAACCTGCAATCCGCCATCCCAAAGGATGATTGGTAAAGAGAAACCATAGTGTTCCCCTGTCTCTTCATTTGCGGAAAACACAAAATCATGAGAGTCCAGAAGGTGGTGGTTGATAAACGCCTTGATTTTAGATTTGGCATCTGTAGGTTCTGCATGTGCTTCATGGGAAGCCTCAGCCACTGCGTGAGTGGTATCAGCCACAGCATGAGATACTTCAGTTTGTACTTTTGTAGTATCTGAAACCGGATTTGCAAAACTAAATAAAGGAAGACCTGCAATAAATACTGCAATTGTAAATCTAAGGGTTCGCGTTGAAATTACCATATATAAAAACTATAATTCTACGTTTGTAAATTTGGCGCAAAGGTACATTTTTTATTAATATTTAAAACCATATAATTTATTTTTTTCTTAACGTGTGTTTTTTACCCCTTAAACCGTCTTGTAAAAGTTATTAACAAACTGTTTTTTTGCAGGTTGAATTTTTTAAAATTTAATCTAAATACAAGGCTTTTCGCATATTCTTTGTTTAAAAAATTGTTAACAAATATTTTTTTTATACATTCGTTGAAATATTCGGGAACAAATTAAACTATATGAGAAAAAAACTACTCCTTTTATTTATTCCTTTATTTACGATAAATCTCACGGCACAATGCTGGCAATCTGTCTCAGCAGGCGGTGCGCATACGATTGGGATCAGGACAGGCGGTACTTTATGGGCATGGGGAAGAAACAATGTGGGACAGCTCGGAAATGGTACAGCTACAAACTCAAACCTTCCTATTGAAATAAGCACCGATACGAACTGGCAAAGCGTTTCGTCAGGAAATTCGCATTGTGTGGCATTAAAAAACAATGGCACGTTATGGACCTGGGGAAGAAATTTAGCTGGACAGCTCGGAAATGGTACACTTGTAAATTCTAATGTACCCATCCAGATCGGAACTGATACGGATTGGCTCTATATTGCTGCGGGTGATGAATACACACTGGCTCTCAAAACCGACGGAACCCTTTGGGCATGGGGTGAAAATACCTATGGGCAATTAGGAGACGGGACTGTTGTCAATAAAGATGTCCCTACAAAAATAGGAACGGACACGAATTGGCAGTCGCTGGCCGGAGGATCTACCCATACTTTAGCTATCAAAACCACCGGGGAATTATACGCCTGGGGAAGGAATAATACCGGACAATTAGGTGATGGTACTACCACAAATGCAAATACACCTGTCAAAATAGGCACTGACAACGACTGGAATGCGGTAAGCGCAGGAAACGGGCATAGTGCTGCTTCTAAAAACGACGGGACTTTATGGATGTGGGGCGCTAACTCAAACGGGCAGTTAGGAGACGGAACCACGACAGACAGGCCTTCTCCGACCAATATCTCGGTGATTTCCAATTGCACCAGTATGGCCAAAGGCACCCAGCATAGCATCGTCCGGAAAACAGACGGGACTTTATGGGCATGGGGCAGTAATGCTTCAGGGCAGTTGGGCGATAACACCAATACGCAACGAAACAATCCGGTGCAGGTTTTCGGGAATTTTACAGACTGGCAATCGGTGACTTCGAGAGTTTCCCATACCCTTTCGATTAAAAACGACGGAACCTTATGGGCTTGGGGAGCGAATCTTTATGGCCAGCTTGGAGACGGGACAAATGCTGCAAAAAACATCCCGGTTGCCATTGGCTGCCCAACATTGGACGCTGATGAAAATTATATGGCTAAAATCAGTGTTTTTCCTAATCCGGCAACGTCTTTTATTACTATCCGTTTAACGGAAAATATACTTCTAGAAAGACTAATAATTGTTGATATTTATGGAAAAACTGTTTTTGATAGAAAAGGCAATACCTCAGAAATCAATACCGAGGGCTTTGCTTCAGGAATGTATATCGTGAAGGCGTTTTCCGAAGGAAGGGCTTTCCAGTCAAAATTCGTCAAAAACTAATTTCCCTTTTTATTTAATATCACAATTGTAGCTACCGTTTCCAACAAAAGGAAAAGCATAAAAAGAAAGAAGAAATTCCATTTTTCAAGCGGGTTTCCTTGTGTTATGTTTGTAAGGATAGGCCTTGCAACAAGATAACAGGCTACCATTTTTATGGTGGTGGCCAATAAAAATGTATTGCCCACTATGTCCAGGTTTTTTTGCCTTATCACCAAAAGAAGCGCAATTATCACTATGGAAAAAAGACCAAAAAACAAGTATAGTTGTAAAAGTGAGTATTTGAACTGCGTTGTATCCAACTCAAAAACAGAAAAGAAAACCCTGTGCATACCGTATAATAAGGCAATAACCATAGTGAGTTTGCCTATCAATTTCAAACCTTCTTTCTTCATTTTCAGGAATTTTTGCCAATTTCGTTTACCTGGCGGTATACATTGTACAGTGCTATAAAAACACCCAGTATCGTTAATAATTTGTAGTAATATACTTTTTCGCTGGGGTATTTTCCGTCCAGCCAAAAACCGATTTTATAAAACACAAAAATAATTGCTCCCATCTGGATAGGGATGTTGATGAGCGACAGCCATTTGTTGTAGTTCTTCTTTTGCTGATTATTGTTCTCCATGTGATGGTGGCGGCAGCAATGGTTTTGAAACGGTTTTCATGATACATGTCGCACTGAAATCTGCTCCGGGTTCAACCGAAAGTTTCCCGCAGGTCACTTCCCCGTGGATGCTTGCCTTTGATTTTACATTTAAGATTTCCTGAACGACGATCTTCCCGTTTACCGTTCCTTCCACATCTACATTTTTGCATGAAATATCTCCGGTAACGCTTCCGGCCGGCCCGATGACAAGCTTGCCTTTGGAAGAAAAGTTCCCCACCAGATGGCCATCCAACCTAAAATCGGCCAGGGAATCTATATCCCCTTTAATGCTGGTGCCTTCCACAATCCTATTCGTTTTACCTAGCAGGTCAGTATATGATTTTGTGCTTTTTTCAAACATTCCCTTTTATTTAAGTTCCAGAAATTCGTTGTAATTTTTCTTGACTTGTATAACCGCATAATTCCCGCTGGAAATAACATTTGCCGGGGTTGTAATCTTGTAATCCTTGGCTTCTTTCAAAGCATCGATCAGGTATTTCGAAAACTCTTTGGAAGAAACCCCATGCAGCACTATGAAATTTTCATTCTCCGAATAGACATCATAGGAAACCGAGAATTTATCAAATTGTTTTTCAGCAATGTATTTGTTTAATTTCTCCATTAGTTTTGTAGTCTCCACATCATCGCGCTTGCCGGCTTTGTAAATGATTTTCCAGTTTTTGGCCAGGCTGTCCTGTTTTAAGGCCATTTTTTCCAAACCGGGCACACTCATCCTAAGGATATCTTCCGCCTGTTTGCCTTCTTTGCTGTTTGGATATGTCAGGGCCACATAATTTACCGCTTTCTTATATTCCTCAACACCTTTGAGCTTGCCTATCGCGCTTGCTTTCAATAATTCATATTTTGGGATCAGGTCGTCTCCGGCAAATTGCGTCAGGCTTTTTTCAATAGTTGCCAAAACGGCTGCATATTCCTGGTTGCCAAATTGTTTGTATAATCCTTTGTAAACCTCATCCGGCGTTTGGGTTATGATATTTTCTTCCGAAAGGGTACCGCTCAAGATCTGGGCATACCTTGTATTTGGGTAATTGCTGATGATCTGGCTTTTAATCGCTTCGGCTTTCGCTTTATCCGATATTTCATAAAGTTTGTACAAGTTATACATTGATGGCAAAATCAATCTTTCTTCCGGAGTGCTTTTCAGTACTGTTTCAAACTTGTTTACCGCCAGTTTGTTTTCTTTGAATTTTTCTTTGTAAATAACCCCTAATTGGTAATTGGCAAAATTCCTTTCTTTGGCCAAACTGTCAATTACAACTTGTGATGTTGGGAGTTGTTTTACATAAAATTCCGTGTTGTATTTTTCGGAAACGGCAGCAGAATCTTTTTTGATGCCCTGCTCCGCCAGCGGCTGATCATTGTTGTCTTTAATATCTTCCGATTGCACGGACCAGCGCCAATTGTCTTTTAGGGCGCGTTTGCCCCATCTTTTTTGGAACTCGATTTTTCCGTAGGCTACCGTCGCAGGGGTGTAAAAATAAAAAGCACCTCCGTTTTTAGGATCGTCGGAAGTTAGTTTTGGCAATTGGTTGGTTACGATTGCTTTTGCTTTTCCGGGTGCCACTTCAATATCCTTAATGCCTGCATTTGCTTTTTCGGCGGCTTCTTTTTGTTTTTCTTCCAAAACTCTTTTGGCTTCATCCTTTGCTTTGAGTTTTAAAATATAATCGTCAAAGTAGGCCTTTTTGTCATTGTCTGAAAGGGCTACCAGTTTCAAGATACTGTCATTATGCTGCACTATTCCTTCATAACGGATAACGTCTACCAAGTTCTCGCGTTTTTTTACAATTGCGAAATATTCGCGGTCTTTTTTAACCAATTTGGTCAGTGTACTGTCATAATATTGCCCCGCGGTAAGGTATTTTGCTTTGTCAAAATAGATTGTCGCCAGGTTTTTATAGGTCGTGGCCTGAAGATATGCGTCTTCAGAAGGGGATCGTAACGATTTGTTATAGAATTTTACAGCTTGTTCTTTTTGATTGAGTTTATCGTAAAAAGATGCTACCTGGTAATTCAGCACATCCAGGTATGGCCTGTTTTCACGGTCTTTTAAGAGCTTGGCGTATTTTTCAAGGAAAGCCACGGTGTCGGTTGTCGGATCTATCAGCTGAGCTTGTTGGGCATGGGCGCGGATCACATAATGCCTTGGTGATTTGCGCTTCATATCGATGATTTGCTGGAATTCAGCATACGCACTGTCTTTGTAATTGGCTTTTTCGTAGAGTTGCCCCAGAATAAAATGATACCTTGCTCTTTCTTCTTTAAACTTTGTGGCGCCTAATGCCATTTTCAGAGGTGCGATGGCGCTGTCCTGCTGTTCCAAATTAATATAGGCCTGGGACAAGGTGGCATTCGCATCGGCAAAAACCTGTGGTTTGAGGTCTTTGTTCTTAATAAGTTTTTTTAGGTTTTTAATGGCCAAAGCATCGTTTTCCAATCTAAGGTTGGTTTTTTCCCGCCATACTTTCGCCTCATAAATTTTATCCGAATCGGAATATTTATACAAAATGTAATTGAAGGCTTCTAACGCAGGAATGAACCGCTGGTCATAATACCTGGATTTTCCCAACAGTAGGTGCGCTTCGTCCATCTGCATGTTTTTTTCCTTCCCTTCAATGTTCATGGAATGTTTTTGGATGGCCTTGGTCGCTTTGGTTTCCGCACGGTCAAAATTTTGGTTTTTCCCTTTTTGCCCGGGCAACATGGCTTCTTCGGCGACCTGCATTCTTTCTACAGGCAATATTTCCCAAAAATTATCCTTATAGCCTGTTTTGAGTTCGTTTATTCCTGCCTCTAATGCAATATCCCCGTTGTATAACGTGTTATATTCTGTATTTACAGCATGCCAGTTCCTGTTTACAAAAGAATTCCTTTTGGTTGAGCAAGCCACCAGAAAAAGAATTAAAAAAGATCCGGAAATATATTTTAATCTGTTAATTTTCAACATAAAATGGTTTTATATGTAAACTGCCAAATAGTATTTTTAGTATTATAACTCGTAAAAGTACGTTTCTTTTTGAAATTCCTGAAAAGAAAGTATTTTTTAATTTTAAATATGTCACCCTCGTTTGTTAATTTTGCTGAAAAGAATAATATATGTCAACATTCTATAAATTATCCATAAAAGAAATCAAAAGGGAAACACCGCAAGCCGTTTCCGTTGTTTTTAATATCCCAGACGAATTTAAAGATTTTTACAAATTTACGGCCGGACAATATGTGAATTTGAAACTTACCCTGGACGGTGAAGAAATCCGCCGGGCATATTCCATATGTTCCGCTCCTAACAGCGATGAATTAAGAGTTGCCATTAAAGCTGTAAAATATGGGAATTTTTCAAAATTTGCCAACGAAAAACTGGCAGTCGGCAATGTTATCGAAGTAGGTGTGCCGGAAGGCAAATTTACTTTTGAACCGCATCCTGAAAAACAGAAAAATTACATGGCGTTTGCCGCAGGCAGCGGGATTACCCCTATCATGTCTATACTGCAATCGGTTTTGAAACAAGAACCAAACAGTTCGTTTGTATTGTGTTTTGGGAATAAATCTCCTGAGGAAACCATCTTCCACGATCAATTGATCCATTTGCAGCAACAATACCTGGGCCGTTTTTTTGTGCATTTCGTATACAGCCAGTCCAAAGCCGATGAGGCGCTTTTTGGCAGGATTGACAAATCTGTGGTTAATTTTGTTTTAAACAACAAACATGCCGAGAAGGAATTTTCGAAATTCTATTTGTGCGGTCCGGAAGAAATGATCAATACAGTAAGCGATGTGCTGAAAGAAAAAAATATTGCTGAAAAAGACATCAAATTCGAATTGTTTTCTGCTTCCAAAACAGAAAAACCGATCGATACCAGCAAAGCGGAACATGCCAAAATAACGGTGATGGTTGATGGTGATGAAGCGACTTTTGAAATGTCTTCCAAACAAACATTACTGGAAGCAGCTCTTAAACAAGGACTTGACGCACCGTATTCCTGCCAGGGAGGAATTTGCAGCAGTTGCCTGGCCCGTGTCACCAAAGGTACGGCCGAAATGAGAAAGAATTCCATCCTATCCGATGATGAAATTGCCGAAGGATTGATTTTAACTTGTCAGGCGCATCCGACTTCCGCCGAAATTTATGTCGATTATGATGATGTATAATATACAGAAAAGGAGCTACTGAAGCTCCTTTTTTATTGTATCCAAAATGCTTTGCGGCAAGATTGTCCGCATGGCATCCTGGTAGCCTTCGACCTTTTTGTTGCCGTAAACCGAGGTTGGCAGTTTTGGGTATTTTATTCTATCGGATGTGATGCAGTTTTCCAAAGGCTGGAAAAAAGGAGCAAATCCGGCAAACGGATGAGTGGCTCCCCAAAGCGTAATCACATTGACTCCCAGCATGGCGGCAATATGCGCGTTCCCGGAATCCATGCTTAGCATAAGGTCCAGGTTGGAAATCAAATCCAGTTCTTCCCGGAATTTTAGTTTCCCGGCCATTACCACGACATTTTCATGAGAACCTTTGAATTGGTTTAACTGTTGGATCTCCTTTTCCCCGCCTCCAAAGAGAAAAATCCTGGCATTTGTTTCTGACAGCCCATCAATGACTTCCTGCATCAAATCTTTCGGGTATACTTTGCTTTCATATTGGGCAAAAGGGGCAATTCCGATCCATTTTTCATCTTTTTGCCCGGTAAATGCCTTGATTGCTTCCGACAGGATTGCTTTTTCAGGGAAAACCGGATGGGAAAATTCTATCGGGAAACCTAACGAAGCAAAAGTGTCACAATGCCTTTCAAACATTGTTTTTACCGGTTTGAAAATTTTGTTGTTCTCTCTGGTCAGTGCTTTTTTACCTGCGCGGCCTTTATCTGTAAAAGCAGTTTTTTTTCCGCTCAAGGCGAAAAGGTTCCGGACTATTTTAGAACGCAGCACGTTATGCAGGTCTGCAATGGCATCGATGCCCAGCTTGCGCAAATCCGAAAATAACCGGACCAGGCCTACGAAACCTTTGTGTCGTTTGGTAAGATCTACCGCAAAAAAATGCAGGTTCGGGATCCCATCAAAAAAAGGTCGGAAAAAAGGCCTTGAAACGACTGTGATTTTCGTTTGGGGATAACGCAAAGAAAAAGCTCTCAGTACGGGAACCGTCATTGCGACATCTCCCATGGCTGAAAGCCTTATAACGCCAATATGTTGTATTGCTGACATCTAAAAAGAAGCCTATTTTTTATTTTGGTACAACACCGGGTTTAAATCGTCATCGTTGTACATTTTCATCTGTTTGTATACTTTCATGTATTTGTCACCGTTTTCGATATCGGTCAGTAAATCACTGATAGAGGTAAACATATCGCTTTTCTGGTCTAACAGGACGTTTAGTTTTTCCTGGCATTTTGCCCTGTGCTCCGCGGTGGCTTCGGCTCTGTTTGCCTCTTCGCTCATGTGGTATATTTTCAGTGCCAAAATAGACAAACGGTCAATGGCCCAAGCCGGGCTTTCGGTATTGATCTTTGCATTTGGCTTCACTTGTACATCTTTGTGTTTTTGAAGGAAATAACTATCGATAAATTCCACCATATCCGTACGGACCTGGTTTGAAGCATCGATTTTTCGTTTTAAATCCAAGGCAGCAACCGGATCGATTTGCGGGTCACGGATGATATCCTCATAATGCCATTGAACCGTATCTACCCAGTTTTTGGCGTATAATAAATATTCTATGGAACCTTTTTCGTAAGGATTTAAGGTCGGTTGGTATACATCATCAATGATATGATAGTCAGCAATGCTTCGTTCAAAAATGGGAAATGCAAATTCTGCAAACATAGTTTCGTGTATTTTATTTCTACAAAAATAGCGTTTTTTTGTACTTTTAGCCTGAAATTCTAAATATTAATTCTGATGCATATCCACTACATTTCTGAGCAAAACAGTATCCTGAACCATTTTTTAGCACAGATCCGCGATATAAATATCCAGAAAGACAGCATGCGTTTTCGCAAAAACATTGAGCGTATTGGTGAAATCATGGCCTATGAATTGAGCAAAACACTCGAATATAAAGCCATTGAAGTCCAGACTCCTATAGGAATAAAACACACCACCACGGTTGCGGACAATGTTGTTTTGTGCTCTATTTTAAGGGCCGGCCTGGCCTTGCACCAGGGTTTTATGAATTTTTTTGACGACGCTGAAAACGGTTTTGTTTCCGCTTACCGGCACCATTACAATAACGACGATGCCTTTGATATTTTGGTCGAATACCAGGCGGCTCCTTCCTTTGAAGGCAAAAACCTCATCCTGATCGACCCCATGTTAGCTACCGGGCAATCGCTTGTGGCTGTTTTTAACAAACTGCATACCGAAGAAACCCCTAAAGAAATCCATATTGCCGTTGTGATTGCTGCACCGGAAGGAATTGCCTTCCTTGAAAAAAACCTGCCGGACAATTGTCATTTATGGGTCGCTGCCCTGGATGAAAAACTCAACGAGAAAAACTACATCGTCCCGGGATTGGGCGATGCCGGAGATTTGGCATATGGCAGCAAATTATAGCAGCTGAAGGATGTAAGTAATAAAACTTGCCAGGATGATTATGCCTAAAATACTTTCTTTAATCCAGTATTTATCAATGGTTTCCAGGTAATTGGTCAGCATGATGGAGACCGGTACGAAAGTAAAAATAAGGTAACTGTTGTCCTTATTGGGCGAAATAAAGAAAATCACCAATCCGATGATAAACGCAAAAATGATCTTCTTGTAGGACGACTGCAGGTTCAGGGATTTATTGGTCAAGATCAGGAGCATTGTTACAAAAGCCACCAAAGCCGTAATAATATAAATGGTCAAGGCAATATTCTGAAAGATGTTTTCTATGTACTTCAGGTCAAAATCGATGGCGATCTGATTGATGTAATTCGGGATAAAACCAGGATCGAACATCAACGAAAACAAAAGCGTAATGATGATGATTGCAAAAAAAGCGATAAAAGGTATTATCCAATTCCTGTAATCCCTCGATACATGGAAAATAATCGATACAAATACCAACACTATAAACAGGATACTCCAAAAATGAAATAAGGCCGCCATAAAAATCCAGAGGGAAGCATCAAAAATCTTTTCTTTCGGGGTAATGAGCGACTGCATCGAAATAAGCCTTCTCAAAGCCAATAAAATAAAAACATTGGATAAGATAAGCCCTCCGTTGGACAACGTTTTGGGAAACAGTATGAAAAAAACGAAAAACAGCAAAAAGGTATAACTGTTGTCCTTGCTCAATCCGTTTTTCTTGGTAATAAAATTCGTAATGAACAAAGAACCGATAAGCAAGAACAGCAAGACCACCTTTTTGCCTATTTCCAATGGGGTTATCGTGTTGAAATTAGACTGAAACTGGTAAAGCATAAAGCAAACCACCAGCAATGAGGTTATCAAAATATAATTTATTGGCCTAGATTTACTAAAAACGCTTGTTATCATGAGTATATTTTATATTTTTGTCCTGTAAATATAATACATATAAAAGATGAAATCATTTTTTGAAGGAATACAGTGGCTTTTTGAAAATATTCTTTTTGCTCTCCACGATGTTTTACGTTCTGAAGAACTGGTTAACTGGTGGATCGCCAATATTATCTCATGGGGCTTTATGGCAATTTGTTGTTACTATACCTGGTACTGGATCAAACAACTAAAACTTCATAAAGACAACGACGACGAATATCAGGATACGACAGCTCACTCTTTTTTAAAGTAAGTCGAAACCGATATCTTTTCTAAAATACATCTTATCAAAATGTAACTTGTTTATGTTTTGATAAGATTTTTTTATGGCTTCCTGGAAATCATTCCCATATGAAGTCACCGCCAGCACCCTTCCACCGTTCGTCACAACACTTCCGTCCTGCAGTTTTGTCCCAGCATGGAAAACAATAGAATCCTGGACGTTTTCCAATCCTGTAATTACTTTCCCTTTTTCATATTCTTCCGGATACCCGCCGGAAACAACCATAATCGTAGTAGCGCTTCTTGGATCGATTTCCAACTGGAATCCATCCAGTTTCTGATCGGCTACAGCCTGGAACATGGCTACCAGGTCTGATGTTATCCTTGGCATGACCACTTCTGTTTCGGGATCGCCCATTCGGACATTGTACTCAATGACCATCGGCTCCCCTTTTACATTAATAAGCCCTATGAAAACGAATCCTTTGTATTCTATATTGTCTTTTTGCAAACCGTCAATAGTTGGTTTTACAATCCTGGTTTCGATTTTTTCCATCAAAACGGTATCCGCAAACGGAACCGGGGAAACCGCTCCCATCCCACCGGTATTCAAACCGGTATCTCCTTCGCCAATGCGTTTGTAATCTTTGGCCGTTGGCAGGATTTTATAATTTTTCCCGTCGGTCAAAACAAAACAGCTCAGCTCGATTCCGTCCAAAAACTCCTCGATCACTACTTTTGAAGAAGCATCGCCAAATTTAGCATCCACCAGCATGTTGCGCAATTCCTGTTGAGCTTCGGCCAAATCCTGCAAAATCAGGACGCCTTTTCCGGCAGCCAGGCCGTCCGCTTTCAATACATAAGGTGCCTCAAGCGTGGTCAAGAATTCGCAACCGGCCTCCACCGTGTCTTTGGTAAAACTCTGGTAACGGGCTGTTGGTATTGCATGCCTTACCAGGAATTCTTTGGCAAATTCTTTGCTTCCTTCCAATTGGGCACCGGTTTTCGATGGCCCGATTACAGGAATATGCTGTATTTGGGAATCATTTTTGAAGAAATCGTAAATCCCGAGTACCAAAGGATCTTCAGGACCTACCACAACCATGTTTACCTGGTTCTGCAGGACGAATGTTTTCACGGCTTCAAAATCTGTAGGGTTTACCGAAACGTTAGTCGCTATTTCGGCCGTTCCTGCATTTCCGGGTGCTACAAAAAGTGTTTCGCATTGTGGGCTTTGAAGCATTTTCCAAGCTAAAGCATGTTCTCTTCCGCCTGAACCAAGTAATAAGATTGTCATTGTGTAGTTGTGTTTGTTTTGAGTTGCAAAAATAGTTCGTTTAAATCTATTAGGGAAATTTTTATACAGAATGTGCGGCTGGTTTTTCTTATTTTTGAATAAATTTTTATCCCGTGTTCCGATTATTTGATTTATCGCTAAAATTAAATGGTTTCCAGATGAAGGAAGCTACCAGGATTTTTGATTCGATCCTGGCTGTTCCTGAAGGAGGTTACCAGGAATTTACCGAATCCTGCCGGGGAAAAATTGTGGCTTTCCACCTGAAAAACAATCCGTTTTACCAGTCATTGGTCCTTGCCAAAAACCTGGACCTGAACTCGGATGGCGACTTCACGAAGCACTGGAACGATTTACCGGTCCTCACTAAAAAAGATTTGCAGAAACCCCTGGCAGAAAGGCTTTCCAAAGGATATACTCCTAAAACGGTCTTTGTAAACAAAACCTCCGGTTCCAGCGGCGATCCGTTTATTTTTGCCAAGGACAAAGAAGCTCATGCCCTGACCTGGGCTTCGATAATTTATCGTTTCGGCTGGTACGGGATTGATTTTAACCGCTCGTACCAAGCCCGTTTTTATGGCATACCGCTCGATTTTTTAGGATACCAAAAAGAACGTTTGAAGGATTTTTTAGGGCAGCGTTTCCGTTTCCCGATTTTTGACCTCTCCGATTTTTTCCTGGAAAAAGTATTAAAACACTTCCGGGCCAAAAAGTTTGACTACATTAATGGTTATACGAGCTCTATCGTTTTGTTTGCCAAATTTTTACAGTCGAAAAACATTATTTTAAAAGACATTTGCCCATCGCTTAAAGTATGTATGGTCACTTCCGAAATGCTTTTCGAGGAAGACAAAATCCTGATGGAAAAACAATTCGGTATTCCGGTTGTGAATGAATATGGAGCATCCGAATTGGATTTGATCGCTTTCCAAAACACTAAAAACGAATGGCTTGTCAATGCTGAAACCCTGTTTGTAGAAATCCTAGACGAAAACAACCAACCTGTTCCCCACGGAAAAGAAGGCCGTGTGGTCATCACTTCCTTGTACAACAAAGCGCATCCTTTTATCCGGTACGATATTGGCGATATTGGGGTTTTGGACGAAAAAAGCACCTGGAAAAAACCAATCCTGAAACAACTTTTGGGCCGCACCAATGATATTGCCGTATTGCCAAGCGGGAAAAAATCGCCGGGGCTTACTTTTTATTATGTGACCAAAAGCATTATTGAAGATGACGGGAATGTAAAGGAATTTATCATCCGGCAGGTAAAAACGGATACTTTTGAGATCGATTATGTCAGCGAAATAGAACTGACCGCACCTCAGATACAAAAAATCCAGGAAGCAATTGACAAATACCTGGAACCAGGGCTTCATTTTACCTACCACCGTAAAGAAATCCTGGAAAGGACCTTACGGGGAAAATTAAAACAATTCCAATCGTCTCTTTAGTTCCGGTATTTCATAAATCCGCGGTACATCCAGTGTGCCATGTAATATATTGACTGTACTATAGTTAACTTTTCAACCTCGCGGTAAAACTGCCATTGGTATTTCAAGAGTTTGGATTTATTCCTGGACAATGAATTTTCCCGGATGCGGTAAATTGCCTTCGGTTCCTGAATACCGTAAGCAAATGGTATTTCCTTGAGGTATTTCAGCCACAATCCCATATCCTGCCTTTTGAATATTTCCGGCATGGTCTTTTTCCCCAAAGTCCTGATATCGACAAAAGCCGTTAGACAACTTATGGAATTTGTTTTTAAAATATCGGTATAGGTAACTTTTTGCGGAACGATGAAATCGGAATACACAAATTCCAGGTTTTCGTTGGAACGCTTATAGGAGGAAAACACAAAATGGATCCCTGTTTGCCGGATAGCCTGGATACTGCTTGCGATAAAATCCGGAAACCAGATGTCGTCAGCATCGAGGAAAGTCATGTAATCCCCTTGCGCTTTTTCGATTCCTTCATTCCTTGCTTTGGCCGGCCCCGAATTTTTATGGAGCTGGATTAAATGGATCCTGTGGTCGTCTTCCATGAAATTCTGGATGATCCCGACAGTGGTATCTTTGGAACCATCGTCCACAATAATCATTTCCCAGTTGGAATAGGTTTGCTTCTGGACGGATTGTATGGTTTCGGCGATGTATTTTGCCGAATTAAAAGTAGGCGTGATAATGGAAACCGTTTCGCTCATTAATAGGCTTTTTCTTGTCCTTTAAAAATGTTGATGACTGTAAGGACGATAATTTTGATGTCTAAAAGCAATGACCAGTTCTCGATGTAAAACAAGTCGTATTTTATCCTGTGGAACATTTCGTCATCGGATTCGATTTCTCCCCGAAACCCTTTAACCTGTGCCAATCCTGTAATTCCGGGCTTTATGTGCAGCCTGAAGTTGTATTTTTTTATTTTGCTTCTGTACTCATTGTTGTGCGCCCATAAATGTGGCCTTGGCCCCACGATAGACATATCTCCGATGAATACATTAAAAAATTGCGGCATTTCATCAAAACTTGTTTTTCTGAGAAAAGTCCCAATTTTAGTGACTCTCGGATCGTTTTTTACAACAGATTCTTCCGTTTTGTTGTTAATCCTCATCGAACGGAATTTATAGCAATAAAACTCATTCTCGTCTAGTCCGGGCCTTCCCTGTTTGAAAAAAACCGGGCCTTTGGATTCGAGCTTAATTAAGATAGCGATGATCGGGATGAGCCAGGAAAGGATGAAAAGGATGATGAACAAAGAGAATAAAATGTCGAACAACCGCTTGACAAATTTGAGCAGCGGCTCGTTTAACGGTGTTCTTTTTAAGGATAAAATCGGGAAGAATTCGTAATAATCGATCTTTAGGTTTTTGGCGTAAATCTCATTGGCTTCCGGAATAAACTTGATCGTTTTTTTATGGTAATCGGTAAATTCGACCAATTCTTTCAGCTGGTCTCCGGACAATTCCTCCAAAGCGCAGTAGATATCATCGATCTTGTTTTCCAAAACAAATTTCTGGATTTCGGAAATCCCTCCTTTTATTTCTTCATTGGAAATTTTATCCGAGAAAAAACCTTTGAAATGATAGCCGTAATCCGGCCTGGTCTGAAACAAATGCCTCAGGTTCTGCGAGCTTTCGGTATAACCGATAATGATCGCGTTCCTGTAATTTCCGCCCAGGACAATCCGGTATTTTTTCAGGTAATAAAATAACAATCCTTTAAAAAGCGTAATGTATATGAACGAAAACCCGAAATAATACAATAACAGTTTGAAACTCAAGATAATTTCCCGTGTTATGGAGAAAAAAGCCATAACAATCAGCATGAATAAAAACAGCTGCCGGAAGAGCATCGTCATAATCTCGACCGGTTTTGTAAAGCGGTATACTTCGTAAAAGTTCGTAAAATAGGCCAAAACGCACCAGGAGACAATTTGGTACACCATAAAATACAGCAAATGTGAAGCAAATCCTTTTAGAAAAAAATTGGCTAAAATCAGCAGTAAAACACAATCGATTGTGATACTTATGGGGCGTAAGTATTTTGAATACCTTCCTTTGGTCATGTTCTGTTAATGGATAAACCCTGAAAAATCCTTATGTTCTTCCTTTAAAAGTTCTTCCTGTGGCAATGATTTGAAATATTCGTAGGTAATTTTCATACCTTCCGAACGGGAAACTTTGGCCTCCCACCCTAATAGTTCTTTTGCTCTTGTGGTATCCGGCTGGCGTTGCAACGGATCGTTTTCCGGCAAAGGATGGTAGACAATTTTTTGGTTGGTACCTGTTAGTTTTATAATTTCTTCTGCAAAATCCTTTATCGTAATTTCATCCGGATTACCAATGTTTACCGGACCTGAATAATCGGAATGCAACAATCTGAAGATGCCTTCCACCTGATCGTCTACATAACAGAACGATCGGGTTTGCATCCCGTCCCCGAAGATAGTCAAATCCTCGCCTCGCAGCGCCTGGCCAATAAAAGCAGGAATTACGCGGCCGTCATTGAGCCTCATCCTTGGCCCGTACGTGTTGAAAATCCTCACGATGCGGGTCTCCAAACCATGGAAACGGTGATAGGCCATTGTGATGGATTCCTGAAAACGTTTTGCTTCATCATAAACCCCGCGAGGGCCTATGGTATTTACGTTCCCGAAATAATCTTCCGTTTGCGGATGCACCAATGGATCACCATATACTTCAGACGTGGAAGCAATCAAAATCCTTGCTTTTTTAACCCTTGCCAGACCCAACAGGTTGTGCGTCCCTAAAGAACCTACCTTAAGAGTTTGGATTGGAATTTTTAAATAATCGATAGGGCTTGCAGGCGAAGCAAAATGCAATATGTAATCCAGATGTCCCGGAACATGGACGAATTTTGAAATATCGTGGTTATAAAATTCGAAATTAGCCAACTTGAAAAGATGCTCAATATTCTTCAAATCGCCGGTAATCAGGTTATCCATCCCAATTACATGGTATCCTTCTTTGATAAACCTATCGCATAAATGAGATCCCAAAAATCCCGCAGCTCCTGTTATTAATATTCTTTTCATTCCTTATATTGTTTGTTGTAAAGCCGTTTCCCAGCTTTTTATTGCTATTTTAAAACTGTTTTTTATTTTCGATTTGTCCAGGACGCTATATTTGGGCCTTTTTGCCGGTGTGGGAAAAGCCTCGGTCGGAATTGGATTGACTTCGATACTAATTCCGTTCTGGCGGAAGATTTCCCTGGCAAAATCATACCAGCTTGCCGTTCCTTCATTACTGAAATTGTAAATCCCGAAATCATGGCTGCCACTTGTCACGACAGACAACAGTGCTTCAGCTAAATCCACGGCATTTGTGGGCGTTCCTATTTGGTCCGATACCACATTCAGGCTATCCCTTTCTGAAGCAAGCCGTAGCATTGTTTTCATGAAATTATTCCCAAATTGAGAATACACCCATGAAGTCCTGATGATAAAGAACTTCTCACAATTAGCGGCCACCGCCTGTTCTCCTTCCAGTTTTGTTTTGCCGTATACTCCAATCGGATTGGTTGGATCCGTTTCGGAATAGGGTTTTACCGCTGATCCGTCAAAAACAAAATCAGTCGAGATATGGATCAATGTCACATCGTGCTTCCTGCAGGCAACCGCCAGGTTTTTCGGGCCGGAAACATTAACGGCCTGAGCCTTTTCAATTTCCGTTTCTGCCTTGTCCACTGCCGTATAGGCCGCCGTATTAATGCAAAAATCTATTTTCTGATTTTCAAAAAAATGAGCCACCTTGTCCTGGTTGGTAATATCCAAATCCTCCGAAGAAGCAAAAACAAACTGCAAGCCATCATAATTAGGGGCTATGTGCCGTAAAGCCTGGCCTAATTGCCCTGATGCTCCTGTTACTAAGATTACCATACCTTTTTAGCGTTTTCCAATGTGGGCAAAACAGCATCTTTTTCGGAAATGATCAATTCTTTTTCAGAAAACTGCCAGTCAATATGTAAAGCCGGGTCGTTGTAAATCACACCACCTTCCGACTCTTTATTGTAAAAATTATCGCATTTGTAAAAGAAAACCGCTTTTTCACTCATCACTAAAAACCCATGGGCAAACCCTCTCGGGATGAACAGCTGCTTTTGGTTTTCCCCGGTTAAAAGTATCGAAAACGACTGCCCGTATGTAGGCGATTCCGGCCTCATATCGACAGCAACATCCAATACTTCGCCGCTAAGCACCCTTACCAATTTCGCCTGGGCGTGTTCCCCGGTTTGATAATGTAAGCCACGCAAAACGCCTTTGGATGAAAAGGACTGGTTGTCCTGGACGAAATGAACCTTTTGGCCCACTCCTTTCTCAAAGGTATTTTCGTTAAAACTTTCCATAAAAAACCCTCGGTCATCATGGAAAAGCTTCGGTTCTAAAATAAAGCAGCCTTTTAAATTGGTTTCAGTAAAATGCATTGAAAATAATTATGCGTTGAAAATTTGTTCTAATATTTTTATGGTAATCAAATAAGTTGGCTTAACCCCTGTCGTGCCCAAACCTCCAGATGCCAGTGTGCTTCCTGTTTCCAAAGGGTTATCAGAAGCATAATACGCATAGCGGACTTTTACATCCGGATTGATGCTTTTCCTGATCCTAGATGCCGATTGGATGGCTTTTTGATAATACGCGCCTTCCATTTCCAGGCCGATAGCTTCCCATGTGGATTCGTGGAAAAATTTCAGCAGCTCCCTGTTTTGAAGCGATGTCCCCAAAACGGTAATCATAGGCCCTGCATAAACCGGGATGCCGTTTCCTTCAAACATGGCGGCAGACAACTCGTTATGGAAAGGGTAATTATCAGCGGTTCCTTCATTGACGTGGGCATTCGGGATCATGATATCCCCTTTCCCGCCTTCAAGGATTCCGGCTTTCCCCATAATGGAAACCGATTCAACATTCAATAATGTTTTGGTTTTGTTTACTTTATAAGGTTTCAATAATTCGTCAATGGTTTCAAAAGCCTGTTCCCCGAATGCATAATCCATAACGATTAAAACCGGTGCGGAAGAATCGATTTTAGCCTTTGGAAACGCTGATTTTGCCCAATCGATTTTAGCTGTATCGAAAATCTGGACATCAATATTGGTCCCGGAAGTATCCGGCAATGAAATCATACCGTGGTTTACCGCAAAAGCTGAAACTTTATCACGGAGATCATTCGCTCCGGACTTACTCAATTCTTCGTAAATGACAAAATCCGATTTGTCTTTGAATTTCGTTTTTAAGACATGGGTCGCAAAAATGGAATTCATCACACTGTGCATATTGGCACTGATAATGTGGATTGGCCTGGACAGTAAGTCGTTTTTCTTTAAAACTTCCTTGATGTCGTTTGCCCACATTTCGCCATGGATGTGATGCCCGAGGCGCTCTCTTAAAATAGGGCTGAAGGTAATGGTACGCTTGTTGTTTTCGACCACTTCCTCAATGGCGAGTTTTCCTAACCAATATACGATATGCAGGAAACGGTCCGGTGCCGAAGCATTGCCGAAATCCTCATAAATATCTTTAACCTCAGCAAAAGTCCTTCCTAAAATATTTGCCGCATGTGAAATGGCTATTTCCCTGTCTACCAGGCTTAATTTTTTACTTTGAAGTGCTGCCTGCTCCAGTTTCTGCCAATCGCGGGAAACCGATCCTTCATCATCGATCAGTACCCTGTTCTTGATTTTGTGCGATTCGATGAAAATAAAGGTCAGGTGCGTCAATATATCGTAAATGTCCGAACGCCCGCGGGTAATCTCGACATTCATCTGTTCATCATCAATGCGGTAACAGTTCCTTCTTCTTTTTGGCGGGACAATCGCCTGGAAATGTGAATTTGAATACCCTTCATCTGAAGTAAGGTTGATGTAACGGCATTCTTCAATCCCGACAGGTAAACGCTCGATAACGTACAGCAACCCGTTCAATTCTACTTTTTCATCGGCAATGGAACCATAAATTTCTGGTCGCAATGCCAATAAGGCTTCTCTTAAAGTTTCACCCGAAACACCCATCGGTTTGTAAAAACCTCTGTTGAATAAATGCCTCATGGTAATGTACAATCGTTCGATAGCTGCCGACGATTCTTGCGCTCTTGAGCGCGAAATGTTTTTAATTTCCTTCATTAAATTTTATTTTATAACCCACAAAGGTAAGGTTTTTATTTTTTAGTTGGTGTGGATTATCCCTTTGGCAGGTTTAAAAATTGTTATATTATGCATGTGTTTTTATGGTTTTTGTTCCAATTTGTTTGAAATGAACACATCCGCCTATAAAAAAAGCTGTCGGTAATGACAGCTTTAAAATGTATTGATTCGTTCTTTACTATAAAGAATATGGGTTTTCCTAGTTGGTAAGTACCAGGTTTATGGCTGGTTCCGATATCTTTATCCTCTGTTGGGGATCTTCCGTATCCGATTTTGTTTTCTTGATCCATTTGCCGCCGGAAAACGTGAATAAAAACGTTCTTTCCGTCCTTCCGTACAAAACAAATGGAGCATAGGCTTTTTGTATTTGTGTTTTATTGGTATTGAGGTCGGTGACTGTTTTTTCGGTTTTGTTTCTCTCGATTATCAGTTTTTCAAACCCTACAAACAACCCTTTTTTAGGTATTGTCAAGTTCAGTTCCGTAACATCGAAGGTGTTTTTCCTCACGCCTTTTTTTACCGTCACGATAAAATCCTTGTCTAACAATTCTTCTCCCGGGTAACCATTCGGATCAACACCGTAAAAATGGATTTTAAGGATCGCATCCGTTATTTTGCTGTCGGTTTGGATCGAAACCTGCTTGATGAACCTTGTTTTGCGGTACGTGCTATTGTACGGGAAATATTTCGTGTCAATCCTGGGACCGTTGTCAAAAGCCTGGTAGATTTTATTTTCCGTTTGCCCGATTTCCTGTTCTTTGGTTTCGAGCCTTTGCGGGGCGACCACAACCTCATCCAACTGATAGGCAATTGGTTTGAGGGCCACTTTCATCTCCTGGGAAGCTTTGATGGTTTTCTTTTCAAATCCTAAAGCCGAAAAAAGAAGCGTTTTATCCTTATCGGTTACATTGAGGGTAAATTCCCCGTTTTCTTCCGATGTGGTGCCTATATTCTCATTCACCACCCAAATATTTACATACGGTATCGGTTTGCCCGAAAGGCTGTCTTTTATGGTTCCTTTTATTTGGGCCGTCATTGAAAAACCCGCTAAAAACAACAGTAGCGTACTCTTTTGTATCATTCTCATTTGTTATCTTTTTGCAATACGTCTGCAATTTCCCGATCGTTTGACAAACGCGGCAGCTTGTTTTGCCCGCCCAGTTTCCCGATCGATTTCATATACTCCTGAAACCCGTTTGCAGCCACTTTCGAAACCACCACTGTTTGCAACACACGACCTGCAATCAAGTCATCGTAATACACATTTTGCTTGCGCATGGCGTTGTCAATCGCTAAAGCGAAAGTTTCCAGATGTTCCGGTTCGTTTTCAAATTCGATAAACCATTCGTGGTACGGCAGTCCTTCGGTTGGATTGATTTGCGGTGCTACGGTAAATTCGTTTATCCGGACCTGGGTTCCTTCCATGGCCTGCTGCAAAGCCGCTTCGACTTCTTTCCCGATAACATGCTCGCCAAAGGCCGAAATATAATGTTTGATCCGTCCGGAAACAATTATCCTGTATGGTTTTACGCTGGTAAACTGGATGGTGTCGCCAATATTATAGGCCCAGAGCCCGGCATTGGTGGAAATGATCAAAACATAGTTTACGCCCAATTCCACTTCTCCAATAGTGTGCCTTTTTGGGTTTTGGCCAAAGAACTCCTCGGCTTTGATAAATTCATAGAAAATCCCGGAATTCAACAATAACAGCATTCCTTTTTCTTTTTGGGAATCCTGATAGGCGAAAAACCCTTCCGAGGCCGGAAACAATTCGATGGAATCTACTTTCCTACCGATCAGGTTTTCAAATTTGGCCCGGTACGGTTCATAATTGACACCGCCGTAAATGAATAAATTGAATTTTTTAAAAATGTCCCCAACCGGTTTATTGGCTTTCTCCTTGAGTTTTTCAAAATACATCTGCACCCAGGAAGGAATTCCCGAAATCACGGTCATGTTTTCATGGAATGTTTCTTCCACTATGGCATTCACTTTGGTTTCCCAATCTTCAATACAATTGGTTTCCCAGGAAGGCATGCGGTTTTTTTGCAGGTATTTAGGAACAAAATGAGCCACAATCCCGGAAAGACGGCCTAGTTTGATCCCGTTTTTTTCTTCCAAAACCGGGCTTCCCTGCAGGAATATCATTTTTCCGTTTACAAAATCAGCATTGCCGGTTTCGTGTATATATCCCAAAATGGCGTTGCGGGCTGCTTCTATGTGGAAAGGCATCGATTCTTTCGTTAAAGGGATGTATTTGGCGCCCGAAGTTGTCCCTGAAGTTTTGGCAAAATACAACGGCTTCCCTTTCCAGAGAATATCTCCTTCCCCTTTTACAACTTTATCTACATACGGTTTTAAAGCTTCGTAATCCCGCACCGGAACATTAGCGGTAAAATCCTCATGGGTTTTGATGCTGTCAAAATGGTGGTCTTTCCCAAACTGGGTGTCTTTTGCCTGATGGAGTAATTCGCGGAATATTTTTTGCTGCGTTTCAATAGGGTTTTGGGCCCATTTTTGCGTTTTATGATGCATCCGGGAAGCAAACTGTTTGGCTAAAAATGCTTTTAAGGACATTCTGGATCAGGTGTTTTTTGAAATTTATTTTAGATTGAACTAAGAAAAGGACTATTTCTTTTTGTTTTTCTGGGCTTCTTCCTCAACCTGTTTGCGCAATTCCAATTCTTCTTTCGAAGCTTCGAAATTATATTCGGAAGGATCTACATATTCAGAAGCCATGATGGAATCCTTGTTGACTTTCGCATATTCCAGATCGCCGGTAAGCACTTTTTTAACAGACTGGATATAGGCATCGTTCTTTTTCAGGGCAAATTCGAGCGAATCGGATTTCAGGCCCAAAACGATGGCATCCTTTTTCAATTTTGTGGAAGCATATCCCGGAATATATTCCCGCAGCGGCGTAAAGGCAATAATGTAACTCGTAACCGAAATCAGGAAAATAGCGCCAATGGTCGCAGCAATAAAAACGTTGATAATGTTGAGTTTGAAAGAAAAAATTTCTTCAAAAGTATCTTCATTTAAAATAACCAGCCTGTTTTTGGCGGTAATTTTATTTAGGAACGCTTTTCGTTTTAATCTTTTTTCTGACATAAATACTAAACTATCCCACAAAGATAAGAATTAGAAGGGCTTATTAGTTTGCTACTAATAATAAATCGTTAAAAAATAATGGTTTGTTAAATTCTTTGGTATATTTGCTTAATATTTTTTAAACACTTGCGCGAGCAGAATTTATAAGTTATGGGAAGATTAGGAGCTACAGAGATTATTGTTATACTGGTTATTGTTTTATTGCTTTTTGGAGGTAAGAAAATTCCGGAATTGATGAAAGGTCTAGGAACCGGAATCAAAGAATTTAAAGACGCTGCAAAAGGCGAAGACAAACCTGCAGATTCAAAAAAGGAAGAAACTAAGGAATAAATTTCTCTTTCCCGTTTTCGGGTAAAAATACAAATCCCAAATGTTACCGGTAACGTTTGGGATTTTTTAATTTAGAGGATCATGCTCAATTGGATGCGTTTGCGGTCTTCGTCAACTTCGGTTACCTTGACCTGGACGTGCTGGTGGAGCTTTACCACTTCATTCACATCCGAAACAAAACCGGCCTTGAGCTGCGAAATGTGCACCAGCCCGCTTTCCTTGATCCCGATATCGACAAAACAGCCGAAATTTGTAATGTTATTGACAATACCTGGTAATATCATGCCCGAACGCACATCTTTTATGGTAGTCACATTCGGGTCAAACTCAAACACTTTTGCAGCTTTCCTCGGATCCAGGCCTGGTTTTTCCAATTCCTTGAGAATGTCTTTCAAACCTAAAATCCCAATATCGCCCGTGGTGTAATTTTCCGGTTTTACCAATGAAATTTTGGACGGATTGGCAATAAGTTCGTTTACTTTTATACCTAAATCTTTGGCCATTTTTTCAACTATGCCATACGCTTCGGGATGCACAGCCGAATTGTCCAGCGGGTTTTTGGCGTCGCGTATCCGGATAAAAGCTGCCGCTTGCTGAAAGGCTTTCTCGCCCAGCCTTGGTACTTTTTTTAATTGTTTACGGTCTTCGAACGGGCCGTTTTCGCTTCGGAAAGCCACGATATTTTCCGCCATTTTTTCACCGATTCCGGAAACATAGCTCAATAACGATTTACTGGCTGTGTTGATATTGACCCCTACCGAGTTTACGCAGCGGATAACCGTATTGTCCAGCTCTTCCTTTAATTTGGTCTGGTCCACATCGTGCTGGTATTGTCCTACACCGATCGATTTTGGATCTATTTTTACCAATTCGGCCAACGGGTCGGACAATCGCCTTCCGATAGAAACCGAACCGCGGACAGTGACATCGTAATTCGGGAATTCTTCCCTGGCGATTTTGGAGGCGGAATACACTGATGCTCCGGCTTCGGAAACCACAAAAACCTGGACAGGCTTATCAAAAGCTATTTTTTTGATGAAAAATTCCGTCTCTCTTGAAGCGGTCCCGTTTCCAATTGAAATGGCTTCTATATTATATGCGTTTACCATGGAACGGATTTTTTTCATCGCCATCGTTGTCTCGTTCTGCGGGGCGTGCGGAAAAATCGTTTCGTTATACAGCAAATCTCCTTTTTCATCCAGGCACACCACTTTGCAGCCTGTCCTGAAACCAGGATCCAGAGCCAGGATTCTTTTTTCCCCCAATGGCGAAGCCAAAAGCAGCTGGCTTAAATTGGCCGCAAAAACCTGGATCGAATTGATATCCGCTTTTTCCTTGGCTTCCTGGAGCGTTTCATTGGAAATTGCCGGTTCCAGCAACCGTTTGTAACTGTCTTTTATGGCTAGCTGAAGGTGTTCTGTCGTATCGTTGTTCGATTTGATAATATTCTCTTCGATAAAATCGATGGCCTCTTCTTTTTCAACATCTACCGAAAGTTTGATAAATCCTTCGTTTTCGGCACGGAGCATCGCCAATAACCGATGCGAAGGTGTTTTGGACAATGGCTCGGACCAGTCAAAATACTGCGAGAATTTTTGCGCCGCTTCATCGTCTTTCTTGGTTTTTACCACTTTGGCAGCAATGACCGCCTTGCGTTGGAAAACCCTTCTGAGTGTTTTCCTGATGTAGATGTTTTCATTGATCCATTCAGCGATAATGTCGCGTGCTCCTTGCAGGGCATCGTCTTCGTTGACTACTTTATCGTTCAGGTATTGGGACGCCAGGTATTCGATATCATCGTTGCGCTGGCCCATGATTATTTTGGCCAAAGGCTCCAATCCGTTTTCACGGGCAACGTCCGCTTTGGTTTTTTTCTTCTTTTTATACGGCAGGTAGAAGTCTTCCAGCTCCTGCAAATCGAAACTGTTCCTGATTTTTTGCCCTAATTCGGGCGTGAGCGCATTTTGCTCCTCGATTGATTTGAGGATGCTTTCTTTTCGTTTTACAATGTCATCAAACTGCTTTTTGGATTTGGCAATCTGCTCGATCTGAACCTCATCAAGGTTTCCGGTCTTATCTTTCCGGTAACGAGCGATGAAAGGGATCGTGCAATCTTCTGACAATAATTGAAGCGTGGCTTCTATGTTTTTGGAAGCCGTGGCAACAGACTTCAGGATGTATTCTATACTGGTCATTAGAAATGGTTTGTTTGACTTATGGGGTTTTAGCTTTGGTTGCCTGAAAATTACCGGCAGGCAATTTTATCAACCCTGGTAGCGTGGCGCCCGCCTTCAAAATCTGTGGTGAGGAATGTTTCGACCATTTCCACAGCTTGCTTGATATTGGTATACCGTGCCGGGATGCTAATAATATTGGCATCATTATGCTGGCGTGCCAAAGCGGCAATTTCATTGATCCAGCAAAGTGCCGCCCGGACACCCTGATGCTTATTTGCCGTAATGGCAATCCCGTTCCCGGAACCGCAAATCACAATACCGAAATCCGCTTTTTGATTTTCTACATCTGAGGCAACAGCATGGCCGAAATCTGGATAATCAACACTTTCAAAAGTATCGGTCCCGTGGTTGATAACCGTATGTCCCTGATTTTCCAAATGTTCGATAATCGCTTTTTTATATTCCGGTCCGGCGTGGTCATTTCCAATGGATATTTTCATAAGAGTGTGCTATTAGTTTGTGCAAATTTACCAAAAGATATTGTGAATTGTTCGTAGCCCGATTTGTTTCTGCAACGGAAATTTACTTTAAGCATAAGTTGCTGAAAATCAATGCGGTTTTTGTATCAAAATTGTTAAATTATTGTAATGTTAACATTAAATTGTAACTAACTGATAATCAGTTAATATTAAATTAACACCAAATGTTAACAACTTTAAATAGAAAATTAGAACTATTTCTTGGTCGTATCGATTAAAATCGTAATCCAAAACCGGAATGGAAAAACCAAATAAAGTTTCGGGAATTTTTAGATTATTTATCAGTGTGGAAAAGAGGGGTTGTTAACAAAATCAACACTAAAACTTATTTACAAAAAAAGCGTTTTCCAGATTGTTAACAGTTGTTGATAGCTTTTCAGAAAGCCTTTAAAATGAAGTCTTTAAACTATTAATATTATGTTAATAAACCAAGATAAAAATGTATAACTCAAGAATCGTATTGCTTTTTGAAAAGTTATTGCCATTATCAACACCCTATCATAACCACCAAAATTTTAAATTTTAAAAAATTCTTTTTTTCTTCTTTTAGATGTATGTTGAAAACTTTGAGTTTTTAAAAAATTTTTATTTTTAAAAAGTTATATTTTATTTAAATGTAGCTGGCATTTACCGAATACTGGATAGTATTTTGTAATTTTCAGGAATATTAGAAAATGACTATGAGTAAAAAACCAAAAAAGTTTGGTTCCAAGCCAAAAGATTTCTCTTCAAAGATTTTAAAAATACTTTCACAAAACGCAAACAAAGCTTTTAATTACAAACAAATTGCTGCTATTTTAGATGTTGACGATACCAAAAGTAGAAATGAAATTATCAGAGATTTAAAATTGCTGGAATCGAAAAAACAGATTATCGAATCCGAACCCGGGAAATACCTGGTAAAAGCCATGAGCCAGGATTATTACGAAGGGACAATCGATATGACTTCCCGCAAAACCGCTTATTTTATTTCGGAAGATTTTGAGGATGATGTTTTTATCCCGACCAATAATTTAAACCATGCCTTGGATAATGATAAAGTCAAAGTGTATGTGTATAACCGCCGCAAAGGAAAACGCCCGGAAGCGGAAGTGATTGAAGTGATCGAAAGGGCCAAAACGGAATTTGTAGGTGTTATAGACATCCAGAAGAATTTCGCTTTTGTGTCTACGGCCAATGCCAAAATGTATACCGATATTTTTATCCCTAAAGATAAAATAGGCGATGCACAAAATGGAGATGTGGTAATTGCCAAAATTGAAGATTGGCCCAAAAAAGCCGATTCTCCCTTTGGTACCATTCTGAAAGTACTGGGAAAACCAGGAGAGCACGATACCGAAATCCATGCCATTCTTGCCGAATATGGTTTGCCTTATGACTTTCCTGTAGAGGTAGAAGTATATGCCCAAAAATTGGACACTTCCATTGAAGAAAGCGAAATTGCAAAGCGCCGTGATATGAGGCAAACCCTTACCTATACGATCGACCCGAAAGATGCCAAGGATTTTGACGATGCCTTATCTTTCAAAAAACTGGAGAACGGACACTACGAAATTGGTATCCATATTGCCGATGTTTCATACTATCTGCAGGAAGGGACTATTTTAGATGACGAAGCGTACCAGCGTGGGACTTCGGTTTATTTGGTAGACCGTGTGGTTCCGATGTTGCCTGAAGTATTGTCAAATTTTGCCTGCTCACTGCGTCCGAACGAAGAAAAATATACGTTTTCGGCTATTTTCGAAATCAATGAAAAAGCACAGGTGATGAACCAATGGTTTGGAAGGACGGTTATCTATTCCGATCAAAGGTTTGCCTATGAAGAGGCCCAGCATATTATCGAAACAAAATCCAATACCATCCCGGCAGAAATTTCCTTAACCGGAAGTGATTATATTGTTTCGGATGATTTGGTGGAAGCTACTTTAAAATTAGACGAACTGGCCAAGATTTTAAGAAGGAACCGTATGAACAACGGTGCAATTTCTTTTGATAAAGTGGAAGTGAAATTCAACCTGAATGAAAATGCGGAACCTATCGGTGTGTATTTCAAACAAAGCAAAGATGCCAATCATCTTATCGAAGAATTCATGCTTTTGGCCAACCGGAAAGTAGCAGAATATATCGGGAAACAAAAGAAAACATTTGTGTACAGGATCCATGACGAACCTAACGAAGACAAGCTTTTTGCGATGCAAGGTGTTATCTCCAAGTTTGGTTACAAGCTCGATTTGCGCGATACCAAAAATATCTCCAAATCTTTAAACCAATTGATGGAAGATGTCAATGGAAAAAAAGAGCAAAACCTGATTGATACCTTGGCTATCAGGACCATGAGCAAAGCGGCTTATTCTACGGAGAACATTGGCCATTATGGTTTGGCATTTGAGTATTACTCGCATTTTACTTCTCCCATCAGGCGTTATCCTGACGTTATGGTGCACCGCTTGCTGCAGTATTACCTGGACGGAGGAAAATCAGTAGACCAGGATCTTTACGAAGAAAAATGTGCCCATTCATCCAATATGGAAAGTTTAGCGACCAATGCAGAACGTGATTCTATCAAATATATGCAAGTCAAATACATGCAGGACCATAAGGACCAAGAGTTTTTAGGTGTGATTTCCGGTGTGACCGAATGGGGGATTTATGTTGAAATCATTGAAAACAAGTGCGAAGGAATGGTCCGTATCCGGGAAATAAAAGACGATTATTATACTTTTGATGAAAAGCAATATGCCTTGGTTGGAGAAATTTCAAAGAAACTTTTGCAATTAGGCGACGAAGTTTACGTTACAGTTAAAAATGCTGATTTAGTAAAAAAACAACTAGATTTTCATTTTTTAAGAAAAAAAGAATAATGTAAAATCCCTTTTTATGAAAAAACTATTGATCCTTTCGTTTGTATCGGTTACTACTTTTGTTTCCGCCCAGGTTACCAAGAATTTAGGTGATTTTGATAAAGTTACCGCTTTCGATAAAATATCGGTGCAGCTGATTGCTTCCACAGAAAACAAAATTGAAATTACCGGTAAATTATCCGATGAAGTAGAAATTGTCAATGCCAACAGTGAATTGAAAATCAGGATGCCTTTGGGTAAATTGCTCAAAGGAGAAGATATCGTGGCCAAGGTTTATTTTAAGAAAATAGAAGGGCTTGAAGCTAACGAAGGTTCTTATATTTCTTGTGAAACTCCTTTGGAATCCATTAATTTTAATTTGATTGCCAAGGAAGGATCGCAGATAAAAGTTACTGTGCAGGCGAAGAAAATTTCGGTAAAATCGTCCAATGGAGCCGTTGTCAAACTAACCGGAAGTACTGAAAACCTGGCTGTTGTAATTAATTCGGGTGGTATTTTAGAAGCGAAGGAATGCAAGGCTTCACAAGCTACCGTATCTGTAAATGCCGGCGGAAGTGCAGATGTTACCGCTGCAGACCTGGTCGATGCCAAAGTACGGGCCGGCGGAAGCATTACCATTTACGGCAATCCGAAACAAGTCAACCAGAAAACAATTTTGGGTGGAAATATCATTTTGAGCAAAAGATAGTTTAATTTTTGAATTATAAACTTTAACTTGCCGATTCACTAAATACAGTCTATGATACAATACATTTTAAGCAACGGAATCCCATTAGGAATATTTTTAAGTTTCATGATCGGACCTGTTTTTTTTGTACTGTTGGAAACCAGTATTACCAAAGGCTTCCGCGCGGCTTTCTTCTTTGATATTGGAGTGGTCCTGGCCGATGTTTTTTTTATCGGTGTGGCGTATTTGGGAAGTTACCGTTTAATCCAAAGTTTAAAAGACGATCCTGCCTTGTTTATTTTCGGTGGGATCATTATGCTTACCTATGGGCTTATTTCTTTTTTTAAGCTGCGTAAGGCAAGAAAAAACATTGATGAGGATGCCGAAGTAGTCGAATTGATAAAAAAGGATTATTTCAGCTTATTTATCAAAGGATTTTTGCTCAATTTCATCAATATCGGTGTTTTGGGTTTTTGGCTGCTGATCATCATTACTTTTGTCCCGAAATTACAAATGGACGTAACTAATGTTGTTTGGTTTTTCACCACAGTCATCCTTTCTTACCTGGCTACAGACGTGGGAAAGATCCTTTTAGCCAAACAGTTACGGAACAAACTAACCCCTTCAAACATCATCAAAATCAAAAAGGCAAGCAGTATCTTGTTGGTTGTTTTCGGTGTTGTTTTATTGGTTCAGGGCTGGTTTCCAAGCGATAAGCAATTTGTAAAAGACACTATTGAGAAGATAGAGAAGAAATAAATTTTATATTTTTTATCAAATCAAACCTCTCCTAATTGAGAGGTTTTTTTATGCCTTCTTACAAATTAAATACCCGTACAATTGAAAAAATAACTATAAAATCTAGTTTAATTTTCAATTATCAAAATATGGCTAATTTGTAATTAACTATAAAAAAAAGAGACACTTTCGTATCTTTTCTTGAGGCACCGTCCGGATTCGAACTTCCTATTTAACTTATTTTCCTAAAAATAAGACATAAAAAAAAGAGACATTTTCACATCTCTCCTCATGTATCGTCCGGATTCGAACTTCCTATTTAAATTATTTTTCCTAAAAATAAAACATAAAAAAAAGAGACATTTTCACATCTCTCCTCATGTATCGTCCGGATTCGAACTTTCCATTTAATTTATTTTTTAAAAAAATAAAACATAAAAAAAAGAGACACTTTCGTATCTCTTTCCTTGAGGCATCGTCCGGATTCGAACCGGAGTAGGAGCTTTTGCAGAGCCCAGCCTAGCCGCTCGGCCACGACGCCCTTTATTTACTGGATTGCAAATATAAGAAAAAAGTTAAAAGCCAAAAGCCAAAAATCAAAAACTTTGAATAAAATTGTCTTTTGCCAGGAATTAATTTCTATATTCTTCCATTTCAATGGTAACTGCTTCAACATCACCACCAATAGGCGGATTTAGTTTTGAAACTGCCACAAGAATCCTTGAAACCGCAGGTATTTCCTTAAAGATACGTTCCATGATCCGTTGTGCCACACGTTCCAAAAGTTCTGAACGAATGGCCATTTCTTCCACTACAATCCTGTTCAAAAGTACATAATCCACGGTATCTGCCAAGGCATCGCTTTGTGCCGATTTGCGCAGGTCGGTTTTGATTTCCAGGTCAACGGTATAATCAGAACCGATCTTTCCTTCCTCGATAAGGCATCCGTGAAATGAAAAAGTCCGTATATTTTTAAGTTTTATTGTTCCCATTGTAAGTGTATTCGAAGATTTGGTTAGTCATTTATCGGATAAAATTACAACTTTTTCTGTAAGAAACGGTAAATAAGAAAATCAACCAATGCCCAAATAACCAACATTTTTGGTAACTTTGCCTTTTCAATTTAAGAATATGTCAACTAAAGAAAAATCACTGAATTTTATAGAGCAAATCATAGAGGAAGATTTAAAAAATGGTTTGTCTCCTGCTAAATTACGCTTTCGTTTTCCACCGGAACCTAACGGTTATTTACATGTTGGCCATGCGAGTGCCATTTGTTTGAATTTTGGTTTAGGTATTGATTATCAGTCACCTGTAAATTTACGGTTTGACGATACCAATCCAGCCAAGGAAGAACAGGAATATGTAGATGCCATCAAAAGGGATGTGGAATGGCTTGGTTATAAATGGGCCGAAGAGCGTTATGCTTCTGATTATTTTCAGGAACTTTACGATTGGACGGTCGAATTGATCAAAAAAGGGAAAGCCTACGTAGATAGCCAGTCTTCTGAAGAAATGGCAAAACAAAAAGGAACCCCTACGCAAGCTGGTGTTGACAGCCCTTTCAGGAATCGTTCTGTGGAAGAAAACCTGGATTTATTCTTGCGAATGAAAAACGGTGAATTTGAAAAAGGGGCTCATATTTTACGGGCCAAAATTGATATGGCTTCTCCTAATATGTTAATGCGAGATCCTATTATGTACAGGATTTTACATGAAAAACACCACAGGACAGGCAACAAATGGTGCATTTATCCTATGTACGACTGGGCTCATGGCGAAAGCGATTACCTGGAACAAATTTCGCATTCTTTTTGTACGTTGGAGTTTTTGCCGCACAGAGAATTGTACGATTGGTTTTTAGACCAGATTTATGACACTGAAAAAGTAAGGCCAAAGCAAAGGGAATTTGCCAGAAGGAATTTGTCACATACAGTGGTTTCCAAACGGAAATTATTGCAATTAGTTGAAGAAAAGCATGTTACCGGTTGGGACGATCCGCGTATGTCAACCATTTCCGGGATGAGAAGACGCGGTTATACACCAGCTTCCATTCGGAATTTTGCCGATACCATTGGCATTGCCAAGCGTGAAAATTTAATAGATGTTTCTTTGTTGGAATTCTGCGTACGCGAAGATTTAAACAAAATAACACCAAGGGTTATGGCCGTTCTTGACCCGGTAAAATTAGTCATTACGAATTATCCTGATGGAAATGAAGAATGGCTGGAAGCCGAAAACAATCCGGAAGAAGAAACCATGACCTTCAGAAAAGTACCTTTTTCCAAAGAAATTTACATCGAAAGAGAAGACTTTTTAAGTTTCAATGACGATTTTGTTTCCAAAGAAGTACGTTTAAAAAATGCGTATATCATACAATTTGAAGCGGTTACAAAAGATACCAACGGTGTCATTACCGAAATAAAAGCAACCTATGATACTGACAGTAAGAGTGGTAGCGGTTCTGAAGCCAGTAACCGAAAAGTATCCAAAACCATCCATTGGGTTTCGGTTCCTCATGCTGTAAATGCGGAAATCAGGTTGTACGATCGTTTGTTTACTGAAGAATCACCAGATACACAAGAAAAGAGTTTCCTTGAATTTGTGAACCCGAATTCCTTGAAAACCGTGAAAGGCGTTGTTGAAAACAGTTTGAAAGAAGCTAAAGAAGGCGATAAATTCCAGTTCCAGCGCACCGGGTATTTCTGCGTAGACAGGGATTCTACATCAGAAACCTTAGTTTTCAACAAAACCGTTGATTTGAAAGTAACAGTTGTCAATAACGATAAAAAAGAAGAAAACTTACTTAAATTATCGATTCCGAAAAATATAAACAGTTACTTCAAAAACAATGATTTAGATAAAAAATCTGAGTTTGAGGCTGCTTTTAAGAACGATATCTCAGCCATTCAAAATACAAACTTATTATTGAATGCTTTTAATACCAACATGAATAGCGTTAATGACAAAAAGTCTCTTCTTTTTGCCAATATGATCCTTAATTATTCCAATAACCTGGATGTCGAGGAAATAGAAAGAGACAAAATTGACAAATTATTCAATTTTTCAGGAGCAAGTCAATCAAATATCGTTAGAGCAGAAATGGTTGAAGTTTTTAATAATAATAATTATCTTTTTAATTCATACAGAGAACAACTTTTAGATTTAAGAGAAAAAGAAACTGATCCAATGGTTTTGGAAAAATTTACAAAATTCTAAAAACTGAGATATAAATTTTAACTATTAAAAACCCGCCCATCAGCGGGTTTTTATATTATAGATATTTTTTATTGAATTTCATAAATAATAGTTTTTATGAATTAAAAGTGACCTTCATATTTTAATTGTAAACCATCAAAAAAAAGAGGCAAGGTGTTTTATTGTTTTATATTTCGAAAATGGCTTAAATCGCATTATTTTAATTTTAAGGTTTAAAAAGCGTAAAATTCGTTTTTTTGGACCAAAAAATGGAATAAAAAAAAGAGCCCATTTTTTGATGGACTCTTTTCAACTATTTTTTTTAAAAATGTTACGATGCAGCATTCGGATCAGAAGTATCCGAAGGATTATAATCGGTTGAAGTATGATCTTTCGATTTTACTCTTTTCGGTTGGTTTTTCATTTGCTCTCCAATAATGTTGGAAGCTGAAAAACTTGTCACCATACTATTCAACATATCACTTGCCGCTTGTGGAGAATTTGGAAGCAAAATTAAATTCGAGTTGGTATCGGCACCAATAGCTTGCAGCGTATCGTAATGTTGCGTAATCACAATAAGAGCAGATGCTTCCTGTGAATTGATTCCCACTTCGTTTAACACTTCCACACTTTCTACCAATCCTCGTGCAATTTCACGACGCTGATCTGCAATACCTTGTCCTTGTAATTTTTTGCTTTCCGCTTCTGCTTTGGCTTTGGCTACAATTCGGATACGTTGTGCTTCCGATTCAAACATAGCTGCTGTTTTTTCTCTTTCTGCAGCATTGATACGGTTCATGGCGTTTTTCACCTGGATATCCGGATCTATATCTGTGACCAAGGTATTGATGATATCATAACCATACGCCAGCATGGCTTCGTTTAATTCTCGTTTTACAGCGATGGCAATATCGTCTTTACGGACAAATACATCGTCCAGGATCAGTTTTGGCACTTCCGCACGAACTACGTCAAATACATACGCAGTAATCTGATCGTGAGGATATTCCAATTTGTAGAAAGCCTCGTAAACGTGTTCCTGGATTACCCTGAATTGTACTGAAACTTTCATTTTGACAAACACATTGTCTTTGGTTTGTGTTTCGATGATAACATCTAATTGTTGGATTCGCAAGTTGACACGGCCGGCAATTCTGTCAAAAACAGGAATCTTTAGTTGTAAACCTGAATTCCTGATGCTTAAAAATTTACCAAAGCGCTCAATAACAACTGCTGTCTGTTGCTTTACGGTAAAAAAGGAAGCCATTAAGAGAAAAAAGCCGATAAATAAAATAGCAAGAAAAGAAATTCCCATAGTTTTTATTTTTAAGTTATTTGATTAATGGTAGTTATACGTGAGTTTATTTTAAAAGTTACAACTCTTTTTGGTAATAATAGCTACTTTTGCAAAAAACAGGTTTATGAAAAAGATATTTATTTGGGTTTTTGTGTTGTTTTCCGTTTCATTATCAGCACAATACGGACGCCGTGATGGCAACAGGATCGGGATTTCGGGCGGGATTACCCAAACGTCGCTTATGACTTCTAATTTTGACGCAAATCCAGAATCAGGATGGATCGGAGGATTCTCAGTTAGGGGAAATTATTATAACAACTTCAGTATGGTGTTTGGGATGCAGTTTACTGAAAGCCGTTTTTCCGTAGCAAGCACCACTCTTTTGGCACAAAATAAAGATGTCGATTATAAATTCCTGGCCGCCCAGATTAGGTTACTATTGAGTTATAATATTGTGGAAGACCATCTTTCAATAGAATTGGGACCTGTCCTCCAGGTAAATGACAAACTGAAATTTAACCGCGACGATGCCAAGAATACCATTGCAGGAACGGCTTTGACTGTTGCTGATATTGAAGATGTGACTAAAATAAACGGGAATCTTTACATGGGTATTTCTGCCGGGTCCAAACAAGTGAAGGCAGTTTTGTCCTATCAGTACGGAGTGAATAATTTCCTGAACAACCTGAATAAAAGTGAGGAATTGACAACCAAAAACAATGGGGATTTCAAAGGCCATTTAGGGATTTTAAGCGGCCAGTTGCTTATTAATTTATAAAATTACCTTATTTCAACACTGAAGCCCCGCATTGCGGGGCTTTTTTATTACAATTTATTTATTTGTTAATAATGGTTTAATTTGAATGGCTGGAATGTGTTTTATTTTTGCGAATTAACACCAACCTACTATGAAAAAACTTTACCTTCTGTTGTTTTTATGTATTTCACAAATCGCTTTTCCGGATTCTTTTATCGTTAAAAAAGACGGTTCCAAGACAGAAATAAAAAAAAACTCGTTCCGGATTGATGCCTCTGAAAAAACGATCTATTACAAATTGGCAAACAGCGAGAAGGAGTTCAAGGCAAATTTCAGGGATTTTGATTATGTAATTTTTGGTGTGAATAAATTTAAAACCTTCAAACTCGATAAATCCAATGAAATAAGCGGTTTTTTTGTTTTGGCTGAAACCCCGGAAAGGACTTTGGTTAGTATTTCGATGCCCGAAGAAGAAGGAAGCAGTACTGTTTTCTACGTGTTCCATGTGCTTGATAAAGAAGATATGATTATAGAAACACATGAATTCAGCAATTCCAGGAACCAAAAAAACGTCAATTTAAGAGGAGAGATCTATTCCAAGATCAAGTTTTATTTTCCTAACTGTGAATTGCTGCTGAACAGGCTTGCCAACTCAGAGCGAAATATACAGGATACCAGCAATATGGCTGTTTTGGGTTTTTTCAACACACCGGTTTACATTAGTTGTTTACAATAAAAAAGCTCCCGTAAGGAGCTTTTATTTTTATAACGTGTCAATAGCTTTTTGGATCCGCCTGGTGGTTTCCTCCTTGCCTAACATCTCTACGATATCAAACAAATGCGGCCCCATCATCTTTCCTACCAAACTCAATCGGAAAGGTTGCATCACCTTGCCCATTCCTATTTCGTTTGCAGTCAGCCATTCTTTTACCGTTGTTTCAATAGTCACAGAAGTAAAATCCTGAATGTTTTCCAATACTGAAATCAACTGTTTCATAAGTTCAGGGGTTTCTTCCTTCCAGTTTTTGGCCGCTTTTTCATCATACGATGCTGGTGCGGTAAAGAAATAATCGGATAAGTCCCAAAGTTCATTTACAAAATGCGCTCTTTCTTTTACAGAAGCCACCACTTTTGTTGCATAACCAAGATTTGTTTCAATGCCTTTTGATTGTACTATCGGTAAAAACAACGCTGCTAAAAAAGCATCGTCTTTCTTTACCAGGTATTGGTGGTTGAACCATTTGTTCTTTTCAGGATCGAATTTCGCACCCGCTTTATTAACCCTGTTCAGGTCAAATTTCCGGATTAATTCTTCCAAAGAAAACAACTCCTGCTCTGTTCCGTCATTCCATCCCAATAAAGCTAAAAAGTTAACTACTGCTTCCGGGAAGAACCCGTTTTCCCTGTATCCGGAGGAAACACCTTCTTCTGTTTTCCATTCCAGTGGAAATACCGGGAAGCCCATTTTGTCTCCATCCCTTTTGGATAATTTTCCATTTCCTATAGGTTTTAGGATTAATGGCAAATGGGCAAATTCTGGCGCTTCCCAATTGAAAGCCCTGTACAATAAAACGTGCAGCGGCATCGATGGAAGCCATTCTTCACCACGGATAACATGAGAGGTTTCCATCAAATGGTCATCAACGATGTTCGCCAAATGATACGTTGGCATTCCGTCGCTCTTAAAAAGTACCTTATCATCCAGCAAATTGGTTTCAAATTTTATATCCCCACGGATGATGTCTTTCAAATGCAATGTCTCATCAACCGGAGTTTTAAAACGGATGACATATTCTTCGCCTGAAGCAATCCTTTTGGCTGTTTCTTCTTGAGAAAGAACCAAAGAAGTATCTAATTTTTCACGATTGTGATGGTTGTAAATAAATGTTTTGCCTTGCTCCTCGTGTTCTTTTCGATGTTTATCCAAAGCTTCAGCGGTATCAAAAGCATAATATGCCCAGCCGGATGCTATAAGCTGGTCTGCGTATTGTTTGTATAGCGGCTTTCTTTCGCTCTGGCGGTACGGGCCAAACTTCTCATTTTTCCCAACCGTTTCATCCGGGGCAATTCCCAGCCATTCCAAAGCTTCCATTATATAGGCTTCGGCTCCGGGTACGAATCGGTTCTGATCGGTATCTTCCACCCGCAAAAAGAAAATACCATCGTTCTTTTTGGCAAATAGATAATTAAACAAAGCGGTTCTGACTCCGCCAATATGTAAGGGTCCGGTTGGACTTGGTGCAAAACGCACACGCACTTGCTTTGACATTTTCGTAAAATTTGGTACAAAGATACGGTTTCAAAAGATCAATTTAAAAATTTGAAAATGAGAATTGTAATTCGCTTTTTTTTAATGTTGATGCAATTGAAAAATTTGTACTTTTATTGGTTATAAAAGGATGAAATTATTACTGTGGAAAACTCAAAACTCATATTTCAGAAATTAGAAGGATTTATCAGGAAATTCTATACCAATGAATTGCTCAGGGGAAGCATTTTCTTTGTCGGTTTGGGGCTGATATATTTGCTGGCCACCAGTTTTATCGAATATTTCCTTTGGTTGAAACCCATTGGGAGAACGTTCCTTTTCTGGCTTTTCCTTATCGTGGAAATTTTCCTGCTCGTGCGGTTTATTGCCTTTCCGTTGTTCAAGCTTTTCAAGTTGCAAAAAGGGATCGGTTTTAACGAAGCCTCGAAAATCATAGGAAACCATTTTTCTGAAGTCAACGACAAGCTGACCAATTTCCTGCAGCTTTCACAAGACGGCAATCATTCCGAACTGCTCCTGGCTTCGATAGAACAGAAAGCAAATTCCCTTCAGCCGATTCCGTTTACCAATGCGGTAGATTTCAATAAAAACAAGAAGTTTTTACCGCTGGCTATCATCCCGATATTAGTGCTGTTGTTCCTGATGCTTTCCGGAAAAGAACAACTCATCACAGAAAGCATGAACCGAGTCGTGCATTACAAAGAGCAATTCCTGCCTCCTGCCCCATTTCGTTTTGTTATCGGCAACGACCTGAAAACCGAACAAGGAAAAGATTTTACCTTGACTGTAAAAACCGTTGGAAATGTAGTACCCGAAAAGGCCATGATTTTTATTGGTGATGAAAGTTATTTTATGGAAAACACGCAGCAAGGAATGTTCCGGTTTGTATTCGAAAAACCTCTGGAGAATGTAGATTTCCATATCGAAGCCAATGAGGTTGTTTCAAAAGAATATGCTTTGGATGTGGTAGCTGTTCCGGCGATTTCCAATTTTGAAATGCTCCTGAATTTCCCTAATTACCTCAATAGAAAACCCGAAATTATCAAAGGAACCGGAAATGCGATCGTACCGGAAGGCACAAAAGTAACCTGGAAAATCAGCACAATTGCCACGTCAGGCATCCATCTGATCCAGGACAATTCTTCTTTTTCTTTCAATCATGACGGAAACGAGTTCAAATTGTCTAAAAATATCATTCAAAACACAGATTATCAAATATTTACTTCTAATAAATCAGTCGAAAACTACGAAAAACTGAATTATGCCATCAATATCATAAAAGACCAATACCCAACGGTCAAAGCAACGATGGCTCCGGACAGTTTAAAAGGAACCAAAAACTATGTATTGGGCCAGATTTCGGATGATTATGGTTTTTCAAAACTGCAGGTTGTGTATTATCCAAAGAATAAACCTACCGATGTGAAACGTGGAACCATTGCGATCAAGAACGATGTATACGATCAGTTTGTTTTTGCTTTCCCAAGTAATTTGAATATTGATGCGGGCGTATCGTATGAGTATTATTTTGAAGTATTCGACAATGACGCATTGCATCATTTCAAGAGCACCAAATCAGAGGCCTTCTCCCATCGTGAATCTACAGCTGAAGAAAAACAGGAAGAAAACCTGCAACAGCAAAACGACAACATCAACAGTTTAGAGAAATCGCTTAACGCGCAAGACAAGCAAATGTCTGATCTCGAAAAGCTAAAAAACAGCAATAAGGAAAAGAACAGCCTAGACTATAAAGAGCAGCAAAAAATCAATGATTTTATCAAAAGGCAAAAGCAGCAGGATGAAATGATGAAAGAGTTTTCAGAGAAAATAAAAGACAACCTGGAGCAATTCAAGTCTAATGAAAAGGATCCAGAGAAAGAATTACTGAAAGAAAGATTGGAAAAATCAGAGAAAGAATTGGAAAAAAACAAAAAACTTTTGGATGAACTTAAAGAGCTCAACGATAAACTAAGCCAGGAAGAATTGTTTGAGAAGATTGAAAAATTCCAACAGAAAAGCAAAAACCAAAGCAAGAACCTTGAACAGCTTGTGGAGTTGACCAAACGGTATTATGTTGAGAAAAAGGCAGAACAGATTGCAGACAAATTAGACAAACTTTCTGATAAGCAAGAGGCTCTTTCTGATGATAAAAAGGAAAATTCAGCTGAAAAACAAAACGAAATCAACAAAGAATTTGATAAGATACAGGAAGATCTTAAAGAGTTGAATAAGGAAAATAAGGAATTGAAATCACCGTTGGATATTCCCCAGGATAAAGAAAAAGAAGAAAGCATTGAAAAAGACATGCAAAATGCCACTGATGATTTGAAGAAAAACCAACAGGACAAAGCTTCTCCTAAACAAAAAAATGCAGCCAAGAAAATGAAACAAATGGGACAGGCTATGCAGGCGGAAATGGAAGGCGGTGAACAAGAACAAATGGAGGAAGATGTGAAAATGCTCCGTCAGATTTTGGATAATTTACTTGAATTTTCGTTTTCTCAAGAAGTCCTGATTAAGAATTTCAAATCTACTTCCAGTGTTTCTTCGGCTTCCTTTACCAAATATTTGAAAGCACAGCAGGATTTGAAAACACAGTTCAAGCATGTTGATGACAGCCTTTTTGCCATGTCCTTGAGGAATCCGAAAATCAGCGAACCGGTTACCAATGAGATTGGAAAAGTTTATTACAACATTGACAAGAGTATTGAGAATTTCACAGACAATCAAATAGGACGCGGAACAGCCAACCAACAATTCACGTTAACCAGCGCTAATAATTTGGCTAATTTATTAAGTGATATCCTCAACGGAATGCAAATGTCGCTTGCTGGCATGTCCGGAGGCAAACCCAAACCAGGGCAAGGACAGGGAATGCAGTTGCCGGATATCATCAAAAAGCAAGAAGGCCTGGCCAAGAAAATGGGAGAAGGAAAACCCAAATCTGGTAACGAAGGAAAACCTGGAGCAAAAGGAGACAAACCCGGACAGTCAAAAGGTGACAAACCGGGATCTTCTGGTGAAGGAAATGATGGCGAAGGGGATGCCAAACAAGTCCTGGATATCTTAAAAGAGCAGCAGCAATTGCGTGATGCTTTGGAAAAAGAATTGCAAAAAAACGGTATGGGTGGTTCTGGACAGAATGCATTGGACCAAATGAAACAGATCGAAAAGCAGTTAATCAATAAAGGTTTCTCGAATGATGTTATTCAAAAAGCTTTAAATCTTAAGTACGAATTGCTGAAATTAGAGAAAGCAATGCAGGAACAAAACCAGGATACAAAGCGCCAATCGAATACGAATAAGGCACAGTTTACAAACGGCGCTCCTCCTCTACCTCAAAAATTGCAAGATTATTTAAACAGCATTGAGATTTTAAACAGACAAACACTACCTTTGCGCTCCAATTTTAACCGCAAGGTTCAAGAATATTTTAAAGGAAATGATAAGCTTTAATTATGAATTAGATTTTGAGATCCAAAACGAGCAGCTGTATTTCGACTGGATTTCAAATGTGATTGCTTCCGAAAACAAAACCGAAGGAGAAATCAATTATATTTTCTGTGATGATGATTACTTAATTGAAATCAATCGTCAGTATTTAGACCACGATACATTGACCGATATTATTAGTTTTGATTACTCTGTTGGTAACACTATAAGCGGCGATATTTATATTTCTGTTGAAAGAGTTAAGGATAACGCCATAGATTTCAACGTAAGTTTTGAAGAGGAATTGAAACGCGTTCTCGTTCACGGTGTTCTTCATTATTGCGGTTACAAAGACAAATCGGAAGCTGATGAAGTGCTAATGCGCTCAAAAGAAGATGAAAAAATCAAGCTGTTCCACGTGGAACAGTAGTTTAAAATTATTTATTTTTTAACGTTCCACGTGGAACAAATGCTTTAAAAAAATAATATAGAAGTTTTACGTTCCACGTGGAACATTAAAATTCAGGCCTGATTTTCGGATCAGGCCACAAACAAAGAATAAAATGTTTTTAGAAAAATATGATGTAATTGTGGTAGGTGCCGGGCACGCAGGATGTGAAGCCGCCGCCGCCGCTGCGAATTTAGGATGCAAAACGTTGCTTGTTACGATGAGCTTGCAGAATATTGCCCAGATGTCCTGCAATCCTGCTATGGGAGGAATTGCCAAAGGACAGATTGTTCGAGAAATTGATGCTATTGGTGGGTACTCCGGAATTGTTTCCGACAAGACGGCCATTCAATTCAAGATGCTGAACAAATCCAAAGGGCCCGCTATGTGGTCGCCAAGGGTTCAAAGTGACCGTATGCGTTTTTCTGAAGAATGGCGATTGATGCTCGAGCAAACCCCCAACCTTGATTTTTATCAGGAAATGGCCTCTGGTGTAATTGTAGAAAACAATAAGATTGTCGGAATCAAAACGGCTTTGGGATTATCCATTTATGGAAAATCAGTAGTATTGACCAACGGGACTTTCCTAAACGGACTGATCCATATTGGTGACAAACAATTTGGAGGAGGACGTGCTGGAGAAAGTGCTTCTTTCGGTATTACCGAAGAATTGGTCAAAATCGGGTTTGAAGCCGGCAGGATGAAAACCGGAACGCCGCCACGGGTTGACGGTCGATCTTTGGATTATTCTAAAATGAGTGTTGAAGGTGGCGATATCAATCCTTCAAAATTTTCATATTCCGACATTACATCACCACTAACTGTTCAAAGAGATTGCCACATGACGTATACGTCGCCTTTAGTGCACAATTTGCTGCGCGAAGGTTTTGAGCGTTCTCCGATGTTCAATGGCAGAATTAAAAGTTTAGGACCAAGATACTGCCCTTCTATTGAAGATAAAATCAATCGTTTTGCCGATAAAGACAGGCACCAATTGTTTGTGGAACCAGAAGGTTGGAATACGGTTGAAGTATACGTTAACGGGTTTTCGACATCGTTGCCGGAAGATGTCCAGTTTAAAGCGCTTCGTTCCGTTGCAGGTTTCGAAAACGTAAAATTCTTCCGTGCCGGTTACGCAATCGAATACGACTACTTCCCTCCTACGCAGCTCAAACATACTTTAGAAACGAAATTAGTTGACGGTTTGTATTTCGCCGGGCAAATTAACGGAACAACAGGTTATGAAGAAGCAGCTTCCCAAGGATTGATAGCAGGAATTAATGCTGCGCTGAAAGTAAAGGAACAAGAACCTTTTATTCTAAAACGGGATGAAGCCTACATCGGAGTGCTTATTGATGATTTGATTACCAAAGGCACCGAAGAACCGTATCGCATGTTTACTTCACGGGCCGAATACAGGACTTTGCTTCGTCAGGATAATGCTGATTTCAGGCTGACACCAAAATCGTTTGAAATCGGATTGGCCTCTGAAGCACGTATGCGCCGCATGGAAGAGAAATTCTCAAAATCCGGAGCAATGGTTGATTTTGTCAAAGAAACAAGTGTTACTATAGCAGAAGCAAATCCGGTACTCCGAGCCAAAGAAACGTCAGAAGTGACACAATCGGATAAAATGTTCAAGATTTTTTCCCGTCCTCAAATTGACATGCAGGATATGATGCAGTTTGATAAAATCCGTGAATATGTTTCAACACACGAACTGGACCAGGAAATTTTGGAACAAACAGAAATCCAGGTCAAGTATTCCGGATATATTGAAAAGGAACGAAACAATGCCGAAAAATTGCATAGGCTCGAAGACATCCATATTCCTGAAAATTTCGATTATGACAAATTAAAATCATTGTCTTACGAAGCCAAGGAAAAACTGAAAAAAATCAGGCCGGTCACCATTTCGCAGGCGTCAAGAATTAGTGGTGTGTCGCCTAATGATATTTCCGTATTGTTGGTTTTTATGGGAAGATAAAAGAAGGGAAATTATTTGATCTTTTTTCCGAATTGAAATGTTCCACGTGAAACGGCTTCGGAAATTAACAAACAAAAAAGTTATTATATTTTAATCCAATACATGAATTTTTCAAATCAATCCGTTTTCATCCAGGTGAAAGACCATTCCGTCTCGAAAGAAAATTTCGAACTGCTGATAGATGAAAACCTGCAATTATTAAAAACACATCCACAGCCTTCGCCGGATGCTTTGCCGGGATATTACGAAAGTGACGATTATATTTCGCATACTGATGGAAAACGATCCCTGTTTGAAAAAATATACCAGTCCGTCAAAACGTATTCTTTACAAAAGAAAGTTTCGCTCATTACTTCCTTTCATCCTGAAAAAGGAAGCCTTTTGGATATTGGAGCGGGAACCGGGGATTTTTTGACCGTGGCCAAAGCGAAAGGTTGGCAGACAACAGGCCTCGAACCTAGTGAAAAAGCCAAAAATATGGCGATTTCCAAAGGAGTTTCCTTTAAAAATGACCTAAAAAGCATTGAAAACCAGTCATTTGATGTGATCACTATGTGGCATGTATTGGAGCACGTACCCGATATTGAAGAACAAATCAAGGAATTAAAGCGGTTGGTAAAGCCAAACGGTACCATTTTTATCGCGGTTCCCAATTTTAAATCGTTTGACGCAAAATATTACGGGCCCTTTTGGGCTGCTTACGATGTGCCGAGGCATTTGTGGCATTTTTCCAAAATTTCGATTGAAAAATTATTTGCCAAAGAAAATATGAAACTGATCAAAATCCTTCCAATGGTTTTTGACAGTTTTTACGTTTCCCTTTTGTCGGAAAAATATAAAAACGGCAAAATGAATTTTTTCAAGGCTTTTTGGATTGGATTCCGCTCGAACAGCAAAGCAAAAAAGACTTTGGAGTTTTCATCGCACATTTACGTGCTTAAAAACACCTAAAATCAATTTTAAAGCGTTTTGAAGCCTTTTCATTGTCGTCAATAAGTGTTTTTATGTCCAAAAACCAAAAACCGCTCAAAACCGCTTAAAACAAGCCTGTTTCCATAGCAAAAAACTATATAAACCAGATTCGGATAATAATTTTTTATGATGGCTTTTTCAGGTTAAATTCGCAAAAAAGCACATTTCAAAAATGGAATAATCCAACATTCTAAAAAATGATTACTTTTACCAAAATTTCAAAAAAATAAATTAAAAATATAAAATGAAAAAAATCGTATTATTTGCAGCATTGGCATTTTCAATGATTGCCTGTGACAAAACCCCAAGTGCTAAAGAATTCAAAACAGCTTATATCGATACTTCAAAATTAATGGAGGACTATAACGAAGCGAAGGAATTGAACGAAAAGTACAAAACCAAAGGAGAAGTCATGGACCGTGAGCTCGAAGTGACCGCAAAGAACCTTAAAGCGGAAATGAACAGTTTCCAGCAAAACGCAATGGCAAAAGGACAGGCGTGGGCACAGCAAAAAGGCGCCGAATTGCAGCAAAGGCAGCAGCAATTGCAATACACTCAACAAGGAATGTTGCAGCAATTGCAACAGGAAAGTGGTAAAGAAACCGATAGCCTTGTTAAAAAAGTGAAGCAATTCATCAAAGATTACGGTAAGGAAAAAGGGTACGATTACATCTACGGAACCGGTGATGCAGCAACCGTTTTATATGCAAAAGAAGCGTATGACATTACAGGAGAAATGACAAAAGTCTTGAACGAAAAATACGCCGGAAAGGCCAAAACAGAAGAAAAAACAGAAGAAAAGAAATAATTTTCGGGAAAATAAGCAAAAACCTTCATCAATTCTGGTGGAGGTTTTTTTTTGGAGCTTATTCCCGCTTTCCACAGTATCTTTTCTGCTGTTCAAGACTCTTTTTCAAATTACGAAAACAGACTTGGAACAGCAGCAAAAGGATACTTGCTCCAATCGGGGCTATAAAAGGCATTTTGGCTTTAAAAACGGCCGGATTTTCATCATTTCCGATCGAATTCGAGGCTGCGTAAATTTCATTTGAAAAATTTCAATATTTTAGCCGGATATTTACAAGCCAAATGGAAAACCTCTCTCAAGACGCCCGATACACCCTTCAATTCATCAATCAGACCAAACGCAACATATTCCTGACCGGGAAAGCCGGAACCGGGAAAACCACACTGTTGAAAGAAATCATCAGCACCACCCACAAAAATGTCGTGGTGGTGGCTCCAACCGGAATTGCCGCGCTAAATGCCGGTGGCGTAACGATACATTCCATGTTCCAGCTGCCGTTTGCCGGATTCATACCCGAGAATGTGGCGCCTCAATTTTCCGGATCGGTTGCCTTTGAAACCAAACAGACACTTTCCAGGCATTTTAGGATGAGCGGCATTAAAAAGGCAGTCATCCGCAATATGGAACTGCTGATTATTGATGAAGTGAGCATGCTTCGGGCCGATTTGCTGGATGCCATCGATTTTATGCTGCAGTCCGTCCGCAAAAAGAAAAGCCCATTCGGCGGTGTGCAGGTGTTGTTCATTGGCGATTTGATGCAGCTCCCGCCGGTCATCCGTGACGAGGAATGGAAAACATTGCGCCAGTATTACAAAGGGAAATTTTTTTTCCATTCGCATGTTATCCAGCTGAATCCTCCGCTATATATTGAACTTTCAAAGATTTTCCGCCAAACAGACGATATTTTCATATCCGTTTTGAATAACCTGCGGAACAACAGGATTTCACAGGAAGATATCGGTGTTTTAAACCAGTATGTGAAAAAAGACTTTGACTTCAAAAAAAACAAAGGCTTCATCACTTTAACCACGCATAATACCAAAGCTGACGCTATGAATACCAAAGCGTTAGAAGAATTGGAAGGCAAATTGTTTACCTTTTCGCCGGAAATTACCGGGGATTTTCCCGAAAAAATCTTTCCCATAGAAGAGCGTTTGCAACTCAAGGAAGGAGCGCAGGTCATATTTGTGAAAAACGACTTGTCAGCGGACAAGCATTTTTTCAATGGGAAAATGGGCATTGTCAAATCCCTTTCAGGAGAAGAAATCATGGTGCATTTTCCGGAAGAAAACAAAACAATCGAGGTCGAGAAATACGAATGGGAAAACATCCGTTATTTGGTAAACCCTGATACTAAAGAAATCGAGGAAGAAGTTTTGGGTACTTTCGTCCACTACCCTATCAAACTTGCCTGGGCCATAACGGTCCATAAAAGCCAGGGATTAACGTTTGACAAAGCTGCGCTTGATGTATCGCAGGTTTTCCTTCCCGGACAAGCCTATGTGGCTTTATCGAGATTACGCTCCTTAGAAGGCCTTATTTTGCTTTCTCCGCTTCAAATGAACGGTATTTCGAACGACCTGGACGTGATGGATTATGCCGGCAATAAGGCAAACGAAACCATCTTGGCCAATTCCCTGGAACAGGAAACAAGGAAATTTTTGCTGGAATACCTGCAATCGGCTTTTGACTGGCAGGATTTGGCCCAGGAATGGAGGAACCACCAGTTCAGCTATACTGAAAAATCGGAGAATTCTGAAAAATCAAAGCACGCTGCCTGGGCGAAAAAACAGGCCGGGATCCTTTGGCAGATACAAGAACCGGCGCGCAAGTTCATGAGCCAGCTGCATGCGCTTTTTTCACGTGAAACAACTGATTATCAATTTATTGAAGAAAGAATAAATGCCGCGTATGCTTATTTTTTCAGTACCATGGACCAAATGGTTTACGACATTTTATGGAAACTGGAAGAAGTCAAACGGATTAAAAAAGTAAAAGCGTTTTACGAAGAATTATCCGTCCTGGAAGAACTTCAGGTTAAAGCTGTCCTGCGGTTGATGAAGGCCCGGTTGCTGGTAAAAACAATCGCTTCACGTGAAACAATTTCGAAAGAAGCCCTGACTTCCCATGAAATTAAAAATTACAAAAGCAATGCGTTGGAAAAAATCCGCGTAGAATTCAAAAGCAAAAACAGCACCTTGATTGATGATAATGCTGATGCTGAACGATATACGAAGAAGGAAAAGGTACCAAAAGAACTTAAAAAAAGCACTGTCCAGGAAACGTATGAGTTGTGGCTCGAGAAAAATTCCGTCAAGGAAATAGCAGCCATCCGAAAGCTGACGGTACAAACCATTGGTGGTCATATCGCCAAATTGATCGAAGCCGGCAAAATAGCGATTGCAGATGTTTTACCGGAAGATAAAATCATCGAATTAAGAAATGTTTTCAACAATTATACGGAAGAAACCCTTAATCCTCTTAAAGAAAAATACGGTGACAAATTTACCTGGGACGAACTGAAAATGTTTCGGGCAAGCCTGAATTTAGCTTAGCCAATACACCACTAAAACAGCAGGAATAAAATAAATGGCAATGGTCCTGGCCCCGTCGTAATCTTTTGCGATCCTTTGCCCGAAAAGCAGCATCAGCAAAACGATACAGGATACCGAAGCTCCGTATTTCCCAAAAAGGGTCCCTCCGCTTATGGAGAGTTCGAGTACTCCGGCAAGGCATAAAATCCCGGCGATAATTTCCAAAGCCAGTAGTGTTTTTAAGGCCGGAGCCACTTTACCGTCAAGGAATGTCCCTGAAAAATGCTCGGTCAGCCAGGATAAATTCCCGTTGAAATCGGTGTATTTATCATAGCCGGACTGCAGAAAAGTAATGGCTAAAAAAATCAGGATGAAAACGGCGGCTAAATTTTCCATAAGTTTATTTTTTGTGAATTAAACGGGTTAATTTTATTGATAGGTCGGTTAAAATAATTTTGGCATTCCCGTTGCGTTCGATGTGGTAAATAGCATCGGAAAGTTCGTTAAAAATATCATTTATATTGTTTCCGTTGACAAAAGGTGCGAATTTTTCGAAATTGAAGTTGGCAACAGAAGGCTCCAGGTAGACCAATTTTTCACTTTGATAATTCAAAAGTAAGGCCTGTCGGAACATTTCAACACAAAAATGAAGGAATTTTTTTTGGGTTTCACGGCCCAGGCCGGCAATTTGTTCGCTCCAGCTGATCAGGTCCTGGATGGCAGCAGCATTTCCCTTGGCCCTAAAAGCGGCCCGAACCCAGGTAACAAACCATTCTTCAAAAGGCTGGTCATCGTTCACTTCGTTGCAAAATTGCAATGCTTTGTTGTAATTTCCCTGTGATTTCCGCGCGATTTTCTGTGCTTTTTTAGGATCGATACCTTGGTTGTTCACCAGTGATTCGGCTATGGCACTTTCGCTTAAGCCCGAAAAATGAAGCACTTGGCAACGGGAACGGATCGTTTGGATGATGTCTTCCTCATGTTCCGTAATCAGGATGAAAAGGGTTTTATCAGTAGGTTCTTCCAGCAGTTTCAACAATTTATTGGATGCAGCGATATTTATTTTATCGGCCATCCAGACAATCATGATTTTATAACCGCCTTCATATGCTTTTAAAGAAAGCACTTTTACGATTTCCTGCGCATCCTCTACCCTTATTTCCCCTTGTTTGTTCTGGACGCCGAGCATATTGTACCAATCGAACAGGCTTCCATAGGGCTTTTCTGTTAGGAATTGGCGCCAGTCGGATAAAAAATCAAAGCTTTTGGGTTTCGATTTTACTTCTTCAGTGGTTACCGTCGGATAGATAAAATGCAGGTCCGGATGAGAAAAATGCTCGAATTTTAAGTTACAGGATTCGTTTCCCCCGGAATTTTCCGCTCCCGAATTCCGGCACAGCACATATTGCGCATAAGCAATAGCCATAGGCAAAACTCCCGATCCTTCCGGGCCTACAAACAATTGTGCGTGAGGAATCCTGCCTGAGGAAGCACTCTGCGTGAGATGATTTTTTAAATGTTCGTGGCCTACTATCTTGTTAAATTGCATATTGCAAATATAAATGAATGCTTTAATTTTAACAAAAAAGCCTTTTTTTTTACGATGTTGATAAAAATCTGTATTAAAATTCCTAAAAAACATAAAAACTCTGCAGATTAAATAAAAAACCGTTAGAAATTCAATAAAAAGAGCTAATAATTAGGAAGTTATAAAATATTAATGATACATTTGCGCCCGATTAAGAGAAAAAAGAATCGACAAAATGCACGATTATAAGTTTTTTTGCATATTTTTAACAAAGTAAAATTTTTTGGCACGCTTTTAGCTTGTTAGTTTAAAAAATACAAATGCATTTATTTTTTTGTTGTTACAACATTTAAGTTTTATTTACAAGCGATTTTAAAAATAATTACAAAAAAGTTATTAAAAACTTGTAAATTCAATTTAAAGGTATATTTTTGAACTATTAGAATTTTATTAATTGAAAATTAAACAAATTACCATGAAGAAAATTATCTTTTTAAGTCTATTTCTGATTTTTGCTGTAGGAGGAAATGCAGAGGCACAAAGTAAGAACAAACCTAAAAGCATCATAAGCACAGGCGCATCTATGAGGAAATATCATGAGAAAAGTGAGCTTGAGACTATGCAAAAAGGTGCATTACTGGAATTATATATTGAAAGAATAAAAGTGCTTATCAACACTTTACCTTACATCGCTTTGACTACAAAGCCTGGAGTTACCATGCAGGATGTTGGTATTCCTGACAACTCTGAAAACAATAAAGCGTTGGATTCACAAAGAGAAAATACTACTAATTTTCTTAACGCTACTGTTGAATTCCAAAGAACGATGATGCCATATTCCGATAAAGGAAACCTGATTTCATCGATATTGTATTACGAATCCATGTTAAAAGAATTAAATCAGCTTAACGAATAAGCAAAAAGTATTAATCTAAATATTGTTATTTTGAAATAATTTTAGTTATTAACGTTCTAAATCTACCCCCATGAGAAACTTACTAAAAATTAAATGGCTGGCTCTATTTGTGGTTTGCTCGGCAAGCGCGCAACAGGAAAAAGGAATTATTGGTGCTAGTAACTGGTTAAACAACTGGACGGAGTTTAAACCTGCCAAAACTGAATACAATGAGACAAATCAGATTTTGTATGGTAAAATAACAACAAACACGACCCTTTACAAAAAGAACACCTACCTTTTGCAAGGGCCAGTATATGTTACTAATAATGCGGTACTTACCATTGAAGCCGGAACGGTTATCAAAGGAGACTATGAAACCAGCGGTGCTTTGGTTATTGCCAAAGGTTCTCAGCTAGTGGCAAACGGAACGGAAACCGATCCTATCGTTTTTACATCAAACAGACCGTCTAAAAAAGAAGGTGATTGGGGTGGAATCGTTATTTTAGGAGATGCTCCGATCAATAAATTCGGAGGGACTTCGTCCATTAATTTCGAACTGGACCCAACCCAAACAATCTACGGTGGGACCAATCCGCAAAGTACTTCAGGGGTAATCCGTTTCTTAAGAGTAGAATTTGCAGGTAAAAAAATCAAAGGGTATAAAGATTACAATGCCATTTCCTTAGCAGGAGTTGGAAACAAAACGGTAATCGAAAACGTAATGTGTAGTTTTGCCGCAGGGAATGCTTTTGAAATTTTAGGTGGAGATTTATCATTGAAAAACATGGTAACACTTCGTTCTAAAGGGGATGACATCAGAATCACCCAGGGAGCGCAATGCAAAATCGACAATTCATTAACGGTGAGACACTCTTACTATTCTTCTTCTACAAGAGCAAGATGTATGAATGTTTCTTCCTATGACAAAAAAGAAGAGGCGGACTTCTCTAAAAACCTAACGAACGTTGTAGCTACTAACTGTACTTTGGTTAACAGCACAACGGACCTGGCTGCTGATTTAGCAAGCGGACTGGTTAAAGAATGTATATTTGTTGCCGACAATACTTCCTTCAGTTTAAAAAAGAGTGTAATTTCAGGATTTAGCCCTGCGGTTATCCTTGATGACGACATTAAACCTGAAGCCGGAGGATTGAAGAAAATCAAATTTGAAGAGATGTATTTCAATAATTGCAAAGGAAACATTTTTGTTGAAAACACAACAAACAATGAAGATCTTGAGGATTATTATGGAAACAGCGCTTTCTACAATTTATATGAAAACACACCTAACGCTGAAATGTTTATTGATAGCAATAAAGCAACTGGAACTCCAGATTTCAGAGTAAAAATAGGTAAAATCACCGCTTCAAAATAATAGAACAAAGAACCTTTTTAGATCCATTAAGAGCTAAGCTTTTAATGGATTTATTGGGTTATGTTTCATATTGGGTGGTTTGATGTAAATGTGATTGGATTTTCTGTTTTGAGTAATAAATATAAATTGAGTGGTTATGGAGATTAAAATTAAAACGGTTCTTAATAAATACATTCTTTCATTAGCTTTAGTAGTCTTTTTTTGCCAGACAAAAACATTTTCACAAATTGGTACGCCAACGTACGCTTTTACTCAGATTTGTGCCAGTCCAAGCTTTAATTCCTATACCGTAAACTTTACTTTTAGCGGGGCGAATACCTTCGTTTTGGAAATGTCAGATGCCAACGGATCTTTTTTAAGCCTAACACCTATTACTATTCTTTCGTCACAATTGGCAACCAGTCCTGGGAACTTCGTTTTTAAAGTCCCAACTACAACGGCTGGAGCAGGGTATAAATTAAGGGTAAGAGGGACATCTCCTGCTATTACAGGTTCGAGTTCGGCTGCATTTGCCGCTTATTTCCAAGCATTTAACCAGTCATTTTACATAAATAATAAAATTTCAACAGCGAGTATCTGTTCCGGCGGAAGTTATACACTTTCCATCGACAGCCCTACTCCTTCCGATCCCTCACCTATCTCCTTTCCCAGCCTGAAATACAAATGGTACAAAGGCACAACGGCGATTCCCGGAGAGATTGGGACTTCCATAAACATAACAACTTCAGGGATTTACCATGTAGAAATTGATTACGGTTCCTGTACTACAGCAAGTTCTATTACCAAGTCACAGGACGTTACCGTAAATATTGTAACTGCAGGATCGAGTTTTACCATTACATCTAGCGGAGGCACGACTATCTGCCCATCGACACCAACAACATTAAGTACGGCTCCAGGCTATTCTTACCAATGGTTCAAAGACAACGCCATTGTCCCGGGAGCGACTTCAAATACTTATACAACCGGCCTGGCAGGGATTTATTATGTGATGGTTGGACAAGGAAGCTGTTCTTCCACCTCCAATACCATTACATTGACTGCTACGAGTTTCAATGCGTCTATTGATGTTCTTGAGCTGCCACAGGAAAATATGATGCAAGTGGGGGAAACCAAAACTGTCACAGTCACCACAAATGCTTCGAATCCTTCGTACCAGTGGTATTCAGGAGCTACTGCTATTACTGGAGAAACGAACAGTTCTTTCAGCACATCCACTGCGGGAACTTATAAAGTGGCTGTAACACAAACAACGGGTTGCGTGCTCACTAAAGAACTTTTCTTCAAATTCAAGGAAGGTGTCAATGCGGTGAATATCCCAAATGTGATCAGCCCGAACGATGATGGTATCAATGATCTTTGGATTATCCCGCAGGAATATATTTCTGCGAACACTGAAGTATTGCTAATCAATTCTTTAGGAGAAATTGCATTAAAAACAAAAAATTATCAAAATAATTGGCCTGAAAGTGCGTTAGAGTTCAAGTCTGTTAATCCGGTATACTATTATATCATAACAAAAGAAGGTGGTGAAGTTAAAAAAGGATCTATAACAATTGTAAAGTAGTATGAAAAAAGGATTACTAAGTATTTTATTATTATGTTGTTTTATTGATAGGAACTATGCACAAACAGACGGCGTAGTTTCATTTGATGTACCTGCAAAAAATTCTTTAAAGTTTAATAAATTCTTACTAAATCCTACGTTCAGTTTTGTCAGAGAAGACGAATCGTTCATCACGCTGCACAATAAAACCCAATGGTCCGAATTTGAAAACGCCCCTAAGGCTTATTTTATCAGTTATTCAGGTAAATTCCGGGAAGATAACGGTATCGCTTTTGGTGCTTTTAAACGGAATTACGGAATTTTATCCTCTTTTGGTGCAGTAGCCAATTTTGCTAGGAATGTTGCCATTTCAAACGATAATAACTTCACTTTCGGAGTAAACCTGGCCTACCTGAGCAGCGGATTAAATTCAGGCGATATCATAACAAACGACCTTTCAGACCCTTCCCTTCAAAATATTCCTAAAAATTCTTTGGTTACCATCAATCCGGGAATTAATTATAGTACGGCAGTTATGGATTTCGGTCTTTCCGCCAACAATCTTTTCACCTACAATTTCAGCGATTCCGGACTTATAAGCGATGACCCTGCAAAAGGCGTTGCGGCACATATCATGTACACGGGTTATATGTATAATTCAGGATTCTTCGAGAATGCCAAATTCTCTACCATGATTAGAGGCGAACTAAACAAAGACAAAACCATTTTCTCTGGTGCTTTGTTGTTCAATGCTCCAAGAGGAGGTTGGGTTCAGGCCGGTTATAACAGCCTTTATGGAGTTTCCGGAGGATTAGGACTTATCCTTGCCAAAAAAATATCCATAGGATACAGCATTGAAAAAGGAATGGGGAATTTTTCCAATTTCGGAATGTCGCATGAAATCACCCTTGCCTATAAAATAAGAGGATATGGTGATTATGAAGATTACAAACCAATTGTAAAAGCAAGCAAAAAAACAAACCCGGGAGCTGCTGACAAAAAAGTGGCCGTGAAGAAAAAATCACCTGCAGAACTTAAAAAAGAGCGTGATGAGCAATTAGCGCTTAAAGCAGAACAGGAAAAAGCAAGATTAGAGGCAGAACGCCTTCGTAAAGAAAAAGAATTGGCAGATGCACGTGCGAAAGCCGAAGCGGAAGCCAGAGAGAGAGCCGAAGCAGAAAAATTACTGGCATTACAAGGTAAAGAAGCTGCGGAAGCTAAAGCCAAAGCAGAAGAAGCCGCAAGGATAAAAGCCGAACAAGACAAAGCCAAAGCTATTGCTGAAGCCGAACGTTTGCGCCGCGAAAAAGAAGCAGCTGATGCCAAAGCAAAATTAGACGCAGCAGCCAGAGCCAAAGCAGATGCAGACGCTGAAAAAGCCCGTTTATTGAAAGAAGCGGCAGATGCGAAAGCCAAAGCGGCAGCCGATGCCAAAGCAAAATTAGACGCAGCAGCGAAAGCCAAAGCGGATGCAGATGCTGAAAAAGCCCGTCTGGCTAAAGAAGCGGCAGATGCTAAAGCCAAAGCGGATGCGGATGCCAAAGCTAAAGCCGATGCCGAAAAAGCCCGTTTAGCAAAAGAAGCCGCGGACGCTAAAGCACAAGCAGATGCAGCGGCCAAAGCCAAAGCGGATGCAGATGCAGAGAAAGCACGTCTGGCTAAAGAAGCAGCAGACGCGAAAGCGAAAGCCGATGCGGAAGCCAAGGCACAATCTGATGCAGAGAAAGCCCGTCTGGCAAAAGAAGCAGCGGATGCTAAAGCGAAAGAAGATGCAGAGAAAGCCCGTTTAGCAAAAGAAGCGGCAGACGCGAAAGCCAAAGCCGATGCAGAAGCTAAAGCACAAGCCGACGCTGAAAAAGCCCGTCTGGCAAAAGAAGCAGCAGATGCTAAAGCGAAAGCCGATGCGGAAGCCAAGGCACAAGCAGATGCAGCGGCCAAAGCCAAAGCGGATGCAGATGCAGAGAAAGCCCGTTTAGCAAAAGAAGCTGCGGATGCTAAAGCGAAAGCCGATGCGGAAGCCAAAGCGCAAGCCGACGCCGAGAAAGCACGTCTGGCAAAAGAAGCAGCAGATGCTAAAGCGAAAGCCGATGCGGAAGCCAAAGCTAAAGCGGATGCTGATGCGAAAGCCAAAGCGGATGCGGAAGCTGAAAAAATACGTTTAGCAAAAGAAGCTGCTGATGCGAAAGCTAAAGCGGATGCTGATGCGAAAGCCAAAGCCGATGCAGAAAAAGCACGACTAGAGAAAGAGGCTGCAGATGCGAAAGCTAAAGCTGATGCGGAAGCCAAAGCCAAAGCCGATGCGGAAGCAGAGAGGTTACGTCTTGAAGAAGAAGCCAAAAAGAAACTGGATGCCAATAAAACAGCCGAAGACAAGCAATTGGATTACTTAAGCCAAGTAATTGATGATTCGAAGAAAAATCAAAGCGAATCGTTAGCCAGACTTGACTCTATCGCCAAAGCGAAAGAAAACGAGCTTTTGGAATTGAGAAGAGTGAACGACTTGTCTGAGCAGGGAATCGTTTCGGAAGTGAAAGAGTACCAAAGTACAACAGCTGCCAACAGAGCCCTGGAAGCCTTGAAAGCGGAAATTGCTGAAAACAACAAAAACACGGACAATTTCATTAACGAATACGAAAAACTGTATAAGGAAAGAATCACGAAAGTGCCGAATAAAAACGATGCTGTCAATCAGAATTACCTGAAAACAATCAACCAGTTGAAAGCTGAAAAGATTACTACAGATAAACGAAATGCAGATTTATTGGCCAAATTGGAGAGAATTAAAACCGAGACAGATATCGAGAAAAAACGTCGAATCAAGCAGGCTAAATTTGACAACAATCAAACGAAATACCTGAAAGACAGAGAAACGTTGAAACAACTTAAATTGACAACTACTCCGAACAGTAAAGTGTACAAACCGGAAGATTTCGATTATGGAGAAGAAGATTTGTCAAACATGCAGATTGTGAAAAACATCGAGAATATCGACAAAGGATTCTATTTGGTTGTCGCTGCCCATAAGGATGAAGCTAAACGTGATGCGTTCATCAAAAAAGCAATCGAATCCGGACAAACGAATATTGATTTCTTCTATAATGTGAGTACAAGTACCTATTATATTTATTATCAAAAATTCAGTGATATCCAAGATGCAACAAGGGCTAACGAGCTTAAAGGCAACAAGCCTTATAACGGAAAAATGGTTATCGTAAAAGTAGAATAGTGTTAAAAAAGGATTAACATTTTTTTAGAGAGAAAAAAAACCCTAAAAAAATGTTAATTCAAATAAAAATATAAATAACTTTAGTCCCCATTTAAAAATCAAAATCATGGAGAAAAAGGTTTAAAAAAGGGTTACGGCTTACAGAATAAACGAGAATAACAGGGCGGGAAACCCAACCGGTTATTTGACAAATAATTTATTATTGAAAAAATGGAAAAATTGCCCCAATCAATTACTACTAAATTCAATTTCACAAGCATTTTCAGAAATGGAGATTGTTTAAATATGCTACTACTATGAGAAAAATTACGTTCATCAAGAAGAGTTTAGTTGCTATAATGTTTTTGTCAAGCATTATCTCTTACTCCCAAAATCTTAAGCCGTTTACGCCTCGATACGACCAGGATGTCAGAGGTGATATGTTGCTCATTGGAAATAACATTTTAAATAGGGATACTAATAATTCTGATCCGGAAGACTCTTACAATGGAGGTGGTTACAACTCGGATTTTAGTATGGAGTATATCGATATTGACAGCGATCCGAGTACTTTCAGCTCCAGTAGCGCCAATTTGGTTAGCCCAAGGCCAGGTGGGGACAATTGTTATAAAATCGTTTATGCCGGTTTGTATTGGGGAGCCATCCTTCAATCAGGCAGCCGGACAGATATCAATAAAGTCAAATTCAAGCTGCCTACCGGCAACTATATCGATATAACTGGACAGATTGTTTACGATGCAGACACGACTCCTATCGGAAGTGACAGCAATAAACCCTATGCCTGTTATGCAGACGTTACCAGTTTGATCACGCCTTTGGCAAATCCTGTCGGGACTTATACAGTAGCAAATGTCCTGTCAAGTGAAGGAGGAAACGGCGGAACCGGTTTAAGTGCCGGTTGGTCATTGATTATCGTATACGAAGACCCGACGCTAACCAGTAAATCGATCGTTACCTTTGATGGTTTCAGTGGTATTGGTGGAGCAACAACATTAGACATCCCGATCTCAGGATTTAGAACCATTCCTGTAGGACCGGTTCGTGCCAAGTTCGCCATGACTGCATTGGAAGGTGACCAGCCTATTTCCGGTGATTACTTAAGAATTAACGGAACCACGATATCCACTACAGAAAGAGCAACCAATAACTTCTTCAACAGTAGTATAACCACAACAGCCGGGTATTTTACCAATAGGACACCTAGCAGTAGCAACACCTTAGGATACGATGCGGGGATTCTCAGTGTCAATAACCCCGGGAATGCCGTCATAGGGAATAACGTCACATCGGCCACGATACGTCTGGGAAGTACCCAAGACGTATATTTCTATTTTTTCAATGCCTTTGCGGTAGATATTATTGCGCCTGAAATTCAATTGACAAAAGATGTTAAAGACGTCTTGGGTACGCCAATCGGAGGTACGAATGTCAACTTAGGCCAACAACTTAATTATGAAATCGGATTCCAGAACATCGGAAACGATAATGCGACATCATTTACCATTCGTGATGTTTTGCCGGTTAATATCATTTTCAATCCTGCAGACCTGGCCTTGCCGGGCGCTTTGCCTCCGGGAGTAACTTTTACATACAACGCCGGAACAAGAACCTTGGTATTTACCATTCCTAACGGTTTAGTGGAAGTAGGCGATCCGCGTTTTGTCATAAAAATCAAAGTGAATGTGGTGTCCACCTGTATGGAAATGGATGACGCTTGTTCGAATTTGATCCAGAACCAGGCCTTTGCCACTTATTCCGGAACATACAATACAGCTATCTTTTCGGATGAAGGAAGTATCGCTTCGTTCGGTGCCTGTGGTTTTGGAGTACCGGGATCTACAAACTTCCTGGTAGGACTTGATAATTGTGATTTTACCAGAAATGAAGTATTATGTGGTTCCAGTTTAACCTTAACGGCTGCACCTGGATACCAAAGTTACGTATGGTCAGGACCTGGTACAATAACACCGGTTGCGGGAACGAACAACCAATCTGTTGTTATTACCGTGCCTGGAACGTATACGGTTCATGATAATATCAACACTTCACCATGTAAGTCTATTGTTGAAACCATCAACGTAATCGATTATGGTCCTGGGGTTACCAATCCAGTATTGCCTTATTCGGATAACACGGTAATCTGTCCTAATGACGGTAAGGAATTGCCAAACATATTCTTATGTGGAACAACGGGTGCGAATGCACATCAGTTAATCCAGACAAACATTGCGGCTGCGATTTCGATTTCCTGGGAGAAATTGGATACGGCAAGTTGCGCTGCTGTTGCGAACCCAAATTGTGCCAATGAAAATCCTGCATGTACTTGGAACCAGGTAGGAACAGGACCGAATTACGATGTTACATCAGCGGGACAATACAGGATTGTAATCAACTTCCAAGGAGGTTGCCAGCGTATTTTCTATTTCAATGTTTTCCAAAATCTTTTAAGCCCTACTGTTGTCACAAAAGATATCATTTGTACAACAGCCGGACAGATTACGGTAAATAATGTCCCTGCCGGATATGAATACAGTTTAAGCCCAACCGGACCTTGGCAGGCATCTAACATATTTACTATAAATACAGCAGGAGCCTATACAGTATATATCAGACAAATCGGGGTTACCGGCGGATGTGTATTCGATGTTCAGGCGATCATCAGGACAAGGAACTTTACTGTTACCGCTACCGTAACGCAACCGTTATGTTTTGGAGAGAAAGGAAGTATAAGCCTTGTTGCCAATGATGTAGAGCCTCAATATACTTTCAGTATCCATCAAGGAGCAACTTTAATAAACAGTGTTGGTCCTATTGCTGCCAATAACTATACTTTCCCGAACCTTAATCCTGGAAATTACAGCTATACGGTTTCAACACAAGACGGTTGTACCGCAACAGCAAACTTTACCATAAATAATCCTCCTTTGCTAACCGTTACGGCTGCATTGACAAAACCATTAACTTGTGTGGATGGAGAGATTACGATATATCCTGTAGGTGGAACACCACCTTATTCTTACTTTATAAACAGTACGACCGTATTCCAGTCTTCACCAGTTTATACTGTTACGACTGCAGGTACTTACAATATACAAGTTGTAGATGCTAACAACTGTAGCGCTACTACTTCTATCGTTGTGGCAAACAACCCGCCACCTGTATTTACCGTAACCCCAACCAATATTTTATGTTACGGAAGTACAACGGGAGCTATCAATTTCAATGTTACCAATCCAAACGGGTATACATTAGGATATAGTATTACCGGTGCGGCACCATTCACAACGAATCCTAACTTTACGAATTTAGCTGCAGGAACTTATTCGGCAGTTATTCAATATACTATGGCCGGAGTGCCTTGTACTACACCGCCACAAACCATAACAATTACCGAACCAGCCACTGCATTGACTGCTTCCGGAGGTGTTGCAGCAGTTGCCTGTGCGTCTAACGGAGGAAATGGTATTGTAAGAATCACGAATGTTCAGGGTGGTACCCCTTATCCGGCACCGAACCCTTATCAGTATAATTTCGGATCAGGTTGGCAGAATTCAAACCAGGCCAATTTACCACCGGGAACCTATACGATCTATGTAAGAGACGCTAATTTATGCGTGTTCGCTATGACGGTTACTTTGGACCCAATCCCACCAGACCCGACAATCAGCTTGAGTGCACCGACCTTTAATTGTAACGGGACGGCAACCAGTACGGTTACCGTAAACAATGGGGCAAGCAGTTATACGTATACGTATTCTATCAACCCGCCGTTGGTTCCTCCTCATGATCCGGCTTCAAATGTATTTACGAATGTACCTTGTGGAAATTCAGTAGTTACGGTAAACTATACTTTGGTTTCCCCTCCTACTTTCAGTAATTTGCTATTTGAAGATTTCGGAACTGGAAACGACACGACATCACCAGGTATTAACCCTGGCTATTGCTTCGAAAGACAAGTAAACAATGCAGCCATGTATTGTAATGGTAGTGCACAAATCAATGATGGTGATTATAGTGTAACCAAGAAAATCTTATTCCCGTTTGGTGCTTGGTATCCATTTTTGGACCACACTACAAACGGAGCGAATCCTAACGCGAGATTCCTGGCGATTAACATTGGAGGTGTTGCAGGTGTAGGTGGAATATTATACAGCAAACCGATTGTTGATATTATCCCAAACCAGGATATTAAAGTATCCTTATGGGCGGCGAACTTATTGAAAATCGATCCTTCCAATACGCAAAGCCCACCTGATTTGACAATTCAATTGGTGAAAGACCTTGGATTGCCTTCACAAACGATTATTGCAACGAGCAACACAGGCAATATCCCTAAATCTAATGCATGGATCAACTATCAATTGACATTAAACCCTGGGCCAAATACTAATTTAAGCTTTGTAATCCGTTCCAATATAGCGGTTACGAGCGGAAATGATGTGGTAATCGATGATATCAATGTTTTCCAATTACCGGTTTCTTGTTTATCGGTGCGAAACTTCCCTATCAATATTCCATGTAACCAGGCCTTTACAGCTCAGGTGACAGGACATAAAGATGTAAGTTGTGCAGGAGCTAATGATGCTACTGTAACTATTGCCGCTCAAAACTTTAATGCTACAAATGGTTTCCAGGCCTCTATGGACAACGGAGCTACTTGGAATACATATTTTACTTCTCCGGTGACTATTGCGGTTCCGGTGGGTTATCCTGGTTTTGTTTTGGTTCGATACGATTCAACTCCAACGAATTCTGCTTGTAGTTTTAATTTGCCACAGCCAATTATTACACCTACGGCATTGACAGCTTCAGCTACTGCTACGACTGTAACGTGTTTGACAAATGCTACGATTACGGCATCTGCAACAGGCGGAACACCAGCGTACCAATACCAATTGGCTAATTCTGGAGGAACAATTATCGCAGCTTACCAAGCCAGCCCGATCTTCAATAATATCCCTCCGGGAAGTTATATTGTAACCATCAGGGATACTAAATTATGTACGGCTAGTTCAACAACCCTTACGATTGTTGCACCGGTAAGGCCTACATTGACTTTATCAGCATCTTCGGATTTCTGTTATGACACAACCAACGGAGCGACACTGGTAGTTACGGCTGCCGGAGGAGTGGCTCCTTATCAATATTCTATAAACGGTGGGCCAAATCAGTCCAGCAATACATTTGCCAACCTGACTCCGGGAACCTATACCATTGTGGTTACCGATGCTTATGGTTGTACGAATGCGGCTCCTTTTACACAAACAATCAATCCTCAGCTTACAGCTTCAGCGGTACTTACTAAGGATTTGGATTGTACGGCATCTCCTAATGCTGTTATTACAGTATCGATTGCCGGCGGTTATCCTGGATATACTTACCAGGTGAACACAGGAAGCGGTTTCGGAGCTTCTAACCCAGTGGTTGGATCTTCATTTACCTATAGTGCTTCAACTGCCGGAACCTATGTATTCCAGATTACAGATACCAGAGGTTGTACTGCCCAAACGAGTAGTGTTACTATTAATGCCATTGTAAACCCAACAGCAACAGCTGTTGCAACAGCTGTAACATGTAACGGATTGAGCAACGGTAGCGTGATCATTACGCCAAGTTCAGGAACGGCTCCTTATACTATTAGTTTTAACGGAAGTACGTTTACCACAACAACGACATATTCCAATTTAGCGGCCGGAACTTATAATTACCAGGTGAGAGACAGCAAAAGTTGTCTTTTCAACGGAACAGTGACTATTGGTTCTCCAGCAACTATTTCCGCAACTGCGACCTTAACGACACAATTTACCTGTACAGCTAACGGTGTTATTACAGTGGGTACGGTTACAGGCGGAACAGCTCCATATACTTACAGTATTAATGGTGGTGCGTTTGTGGCGGGTAATACATTTACCATCACTGCGGCCGGAACCTATACTATCGTTGTGAAAGATGCAAACGGTTGTACATTTACGTGTGCCCCGGTTACGGTTCCTGCATTGAATCCTCCTACGGATTTAGTGATTTTAATACACGATATCATTACTTGTCCTTCAGGAACAGGTACATTGAATGCGCAATTGCCTAATACAGGAGGAGGATTGCCTCCAATCGAATTTAGTATTGTTTCACCAGCACTATATGCTACAGGATGGACTTCCAGCGGATTGTTCCATAACCTACCAGGTGGTGTTACCTATGTTTTTGCCGTAAGGGACAGAAATGGTTGCGTGTACCAGGAGAGTTATTATTTCCCACCACTTCCACCATTTACAGTTGCAGGCCAGTTGGTGAGCAATGTTAAATGTAGAGGTGGATCTACTGGAAGTGTTCAGTTTACAGTTTCAGGAATTCCTAACGGTACAAATTATTCATACACTATAAACGGAAACAACCCTGCTACAAACGGGACAACTCCGGCGACCGGATCTACAACATTTGTAGTTACATTGCCAAATTTACCGGCAGGATCTTATACTATTAATGTCCATAATGAAGCCAATGACTGTTTTGCAACAGCAACAGTAGTAGTTACACAACCGGCGACAGCTTTAGCAGCTCCGGTGGTTACAAGCCCGATTACATGTACTACAAACGGCCAGGCTGTTGTGAATGCGACAGGTGGCTGGGGCGGATATACTTATGTTATCAACCCAACAGCAGGAACGCAATCCGGTAATACTTTTTCAAATTTACCGGTAGGAACGTATACTATAACCACTACCGATTCAGGAGGTTGTTCGGTTACGTCCCCACCATTTACTTTAGTTACACCTACTGCTCCAACAGCTTCGATCAATGTTGCTGCGTCTGACTTCTGTTATGACGGAACCAATGGCGCTACTCTTGTGGTAACGGCTTCAGGTGGAACAGCTCCATATGTTTTTAATATCAATGGAGGCGCTTTCCAGTCAAGTAATTCTTTCGGACCATTAACACCGGGGACTTATACGATCATTGTTAGGGATGCTTTCGGATGTACGGTTACTTTACCGGTTCAGACAATCAACCCGCAATTAACATTAAGTACTGTTTTAACTAAAGACTTGGATTGTACTGCTTCGCCAAATGCAGTAATTACAGGAACTATAGCAGGCGGTTACCCAGGTTATACATACCAGGTAAGCTTTAACGGTGGTGCTTTTGGAGCTCCTGTTACGGTTGTAGGATCTACTTTTACGTATTCGACAGCAACAGCAGGAAACTACCAATTCCAGGTAAGGGATACCAGAGGTTGTTTGGTTCAGGCTGCAACGATTACGATCAATCCGTTATCATTGCCGCAAATTGCTTCAGTAACGCAAACCCAGCAGATATTATGCTCTGGTGATGCTACCGCGGCAATCAATATTGTGATCAATACAACTGTAGGAACAGCTCCATACCTTATCAATGTATTCAATAATACCACAGGAACAAATTACGGGACACAAACCACCGGATTGGCTGCGGGTAATTATACGATAACAATTACAGATGCAAAATCATGTACCGATACGGAAGTAATCGTAATTGGCCAACCGGATCCAATTGCTTTCACTGCTATTATAAACCCTATTACTTGTACAGGAGCGGGAACATCATTAGGTTCTATCTGCGTTAACGGTTTGGCGGGCGGAACAGCTCCGTTTACTTACACGCTGATAGATTTAACAGGAGGAAACCCTAACCAGACTTTCAATTCTCCAGCTGGAGCAGATTATTGCTTCACCAGTTTGGATTTTGGATTATACAATTTACAGGTTACAGATGCGAATAACTGTACCTTGATAAAATCTAACCTGGTTTTATCTTCTCCTCCGAATGATTTGACCTTTATTATCAATCCAAGTGTTCCTTCGTGTGCCGCTGGAGCTACAGTAACAGTTACTGTGGTGCCTTTAGTGCCAGGAGGACCATATGAGTTCGGAATCGTTAATTTACCGAATTTACCTTGGTCATCTTCTTTCTCTCCTGCAAATCCAGGACCGATGACTCATATTTTCACAGGATTGACTCCGGGTGCTATATATACTTTTGTTGTTCATGATTTAACGACAAACTGTTATTATTTCGAACAAATGACTGCGCCAACCCCTACAAATTCTACATTATCTGTTAGCTCTTTAGTGCCACATAATGTAACTTGTACCGGAAGTGCAGATGGTTCAGTATCTTTCAGCTTAAGTGGTTTTGCTGCTGGGGCCACGGCAATCAACTATACAGTGATCAATGCGGCTAATAATTTACCTACAGGAATTTCAGGTACTGTTACGGCACCGTTTGTGTTCCCGGTAACAGCAGGACCGCTTCCTATAGGAATATACAACATACAGTTTACCGAAGTAGGAGGTTCTGCTTCAGGTTGTGGAATTACCTCTACTACTTTCACAATTTCTGAATCGGCTACGATGTTGACATTAACGGCTTCGGTTACTAAAAATGACAACTGTAATACAAATGCAGGTCAGATTACAGCTGTAGCCAATGGTGGAACAGCTCCATATACCTATCAATTCCTGACATCCGGAAGCCCTGCACCAACTGCAGCATCCGCAGGATGGAATGCGTCAAGCACTTTTAATGCTGAAGCCGGAAGTTACGATGTATATGTTTTGGATGCCAACGGTTGTATCAAAACAACTACTGTAGTATTAGGATCTGATCCAACTCCGGTTATTGCAGCGGTGGTTGCCAATGCTTGTGTGGCTGAAGGAAGTTTTGCCATCAATGTAACCATGACGACTCCAGGAATTGCTCCGTATACGGTTAGTGTAGACGGTGGTGCTTATGTGGCACAAACGTTCCCATTCACCATTTCAGGATTGTCATCTGGATCACACAATGTTCAGGTTAAAGATTTCAACGGTTGTGGAAATTTAGTAAATGTTATTATTTTGACGCCGGTTACCGTATCTGCGGCCTTTACAACACAACCAACTTGTTTAAACAATGACGGAACCATTACTGTAACAGCTACAGGAGGTTCAGGAAATTATACTTATACTTTATTGACTAGTGCTTCTGTAGTGATTACAGGGCCTCAGCCAAGTAATGTTTTTGCTGGCCAGCCGGCTGGAAATTACATTATCAGGGTAACTGATACGACTACGGGATGTAATACCAATATTCCATTCAGTCTTGCGGCACCTACGGCGGTTACGTTTACAACAGCTACAGAACCGGTTACTTGTATTGGAGATTCTGATGGTACGATTACCGTTACTTTAAATGCAGGTAATGACAATCCTCCTTATACTTATGCGATCACGGCACCAGCGGTTTACGCAACAGGTCCTCAATCGTCTAATATATTTACAGGATTACCTGCTGGAACGTATACCATAGTGGTAACTTCAGGCAGAGGTTGTACAGCAACTGATACCAATGTGATTATCACAACACCAACAGCGGTAGTCGCTTCAGGAAGCGCCACTCCGTTTACGTGTGCGGCTGATAATTCAGTGAATGTTTCTGTTATTACTGTAAATGGTGCTGGCGGAACACCAGGTTACACGTACAGTATTGATAATACGAATTATTTTGCTTCCAATACTTTTAACGTGATTGATACTGGAGCAATTCAGAATATCACAGTTTATGTTCAGGATGCTAACGGATGTAAGGATACGGAAGTAGTGGTTGTGAATCCATTGCCAGCATTTGTTTCGGCAACTGTAGTTCAGGATGTTGCAATGACTTGTAACAACCCAGAACAGGTTCATATTGACGTTGTGGGCGGTTCCGGAAACTTCACATACCAACAATTGCCTTCAGGAGCACCACAAGTATCTAATGTATTTTCTTTAGCCACTCCGGGAACGTATTTCTTCCAGGTGAATGATGTGACTACAGGATGTTATATTGCAACTGCAGGGTATGTTGTAGCGCCTGTTAATACTATTGATGTTGTAGCATCGCCTTCAGCGGCAGTTACGTGTTCAGGTTTGAGCAACGGAGCGATCAGCATTGATGTGACAGGTTATAACGGAACGTATTCTTACAATGTGATTAATAGCGCAAATGTTATTGTTCTTTCAGGCATTGGAAACACACCAGTTAACCCAATGATAATTTCAGGATTGCCTGCAGGTGACTATACAATTGAAGTGACTGAAACTATGCCGCCTTTCTGTGTTAAAGTATCGAATGTGGTAAGTGTTAGTTCTCCAAGCGCGGTTGCTTTGGCTATAATTTCAAATGTCAATGCAAACTGTAATACAGGAGCTCAGGTTACCGTATTGGGTTCAGGAGGAACACCAGCGTATACGTATGCTTTTGTTCAGGATGGAGCATTGCCAGTATTAGCGGATTATACAGCTTCGAATTCAGCGGTATTAAACCCAGCTACCAATACACAATGGGATGTATATGTTAAGGATGCGAATGGTTGTTTCACTTTCATAGATGTAACAATCGCGACCGATCCTACACCTACGGTAACACTTCCGACTTTTGCAACGGATCAGTGTACATCAGCTGGAACAAGTTTTACATTTACAGCTACCGGTACAGGAGTTGCACCATTAACGTATTCTATCGGAGGTGTGTTCCAATCAAGCCCAACGTTTGTTGTGAGCGCTTCAGGAACATACACGGTAACTATAAAAGACGGCAATGGTTGTACGGCTACGGCAAGTATCGTAATCTACCAGCCGATAGGAATTACTCCGGCGATTACAGCTTTGACAAGTTGTGCTAACAATGACGGACAAATTACGGTTACAGCCAATGGTGGTTCAGGTACTTATTCTTATGCGATCAATCCTAATCTTGGAACGTTGGCAGGAAATGTATTTAGCAACCTTCCTTCAGGAATGTATACTATCACAGTGACAGATGTAACAACAACGTGTACCAAAGATGTATCTGTGACACTTGATGCGGCTACCCCGGTAACGTTTAGTTCAGCTGCTACGCCTGTAACTTGCTTTGGCGGAAGCGATGGAACGATTACTGTAAGCCTATTGGCCGGAAATAATAATCCGAACTATACTTACCAAATTAGCGGACCTGTAAATGCAGGACCTCAATCATCGAATGTCTTCTCAGGATTGCCTACAGGATCTTATACTATCCAGGTTAATTCAGGAAGAGGATGTTCTGCGACTGATCTTGTAACAGTTAACCAGCCAGCAGTTGTTACTGTTCCGGCGGCTACTGTTGCCCAGTTTGGTTGTAATGCTGGAACTAACGCTACTAATTTCGCAACCATTACGGTTTCAGGAGTTACAGGCGGTTCCGGAACTTATACTAATTATGAATTCATTTTAGGTGGTACGACAGTTCAATCCGGAGCTAGTAACGTTTATACGGCTACTAACTTGGCAGGCGGTACTTATACCATCAATGTATACGACAATAACGGATGCGTCGGATCAACAACTGCGGTTATCAATCCTTTTGTTTCAATTTCGAATCCGGTTATCAATGTAACGAGCCCTATCACTTGTACTACTCCTGAAAACATTACAGTGAGTGTTACAACAACAGGAGGTGCTGCAGTGCTAACATATACTATCAATTCAATACCAGCAGGTGCGTTCACTCAAACGAATAACACAGGGGTATTCAACGGATTGCCAATCGGGGATTATTCTATCACGGTGACGAATCCAATAACGAATTGTAGTGTTGAAGTGATCCATTATGTTTTCGATCCGAATACATTCATTTTAAATGTTAGCCCAAAAACTGATGTGACTTGTGTTGGAGGTAACGATGGAAGTGTAAATCTTACCATTGTAGACAGCGACCTGACCCCAACTAATGATGCAGGACCGTTTACTTACGTTCTTACAAATACTACTACCGGACAGATAATCAACGGTACCAGCGCAACGGCCGGGCCGCAACTGATTTCCGGATTAGCAGCAGGAGTATATACAGCGACAGTTACATTAACCAACAGCCCTAATTGTACGGTTAGCAATAACTTTACAATTGACGAACCAGCTGTGGCATTAGCTTTGGCAATTACATCTACTCCAATTACTTGTATTGCAGGTAATAATGATGGTAGTATCACAGCACTTGGTAGTGACGGTTGGGGAGGCCCTTATCAGTACCAATTGGTAGGGCCAGTAAATGTTGCTTATTCAGCAAATAATGTATTCAATAACTTGACTCCAGGTAATTATGTTGTGAATGTTAGGGATATAAGAGGATGTGTGGCTACAGGAAATGTGGTATTGGCTATCCCAACACCAATTAACGCCGTAGTGGCGGCAGGAGCAACTCCTATCGCATGTTTCGGTGATCATACGGCAACTATTTCCATCTCATATCCTACGGGTGGCCAGGGAAGTAATTATACTTACATCCTCAATACGACAAATCCACCAAGCGCTTCAGGACCTAACATTATTCCTGTTGGAGGTGTGGTTATCACTGGATTGGGAGCAGGAACATACAGTGTGACCATTAGAGATGGCTTCGACTGTAGTTTTACTTCAGCGAATGTTGTAATCAATCAGCCGGCAATCGTGGGCGCTACGTTATCAGTTACTACAACTCCAACATGTACCGGAGATACTGTATTAACGTTAACGGCTACTGGCGGAACGGCACCTTACACGTATAGTGCTGATAATGTAACGTACAGTGTGGCCACATTCAATCCATCGGTTGCGATTAATTTACCGGCAGGAACAACAGGTGTTTTCCATTATTATATTAAAGATGCTAACGGATGTTTAAGCGCTGTTTCTAATGACGTTCAAATCAATCCTTTAACACCTCTGAATATTACAGTGGTTACGGAAACGGATATCCTTTGCGGAGGTAGCAATACAGGTTCTATTTCTGTTACGGCTCAAGGAGGATTAGGCAACTATATCTTTACATTGCTTGACGGATCAGGAAATCCTGTGGCGGGAGCTGCACAACCAACTCCAGGTAATTTCATCAACCTTGCGGCAGGTAATTATCTGATAAGAGTGAACAGCGGGGATTGCGTTTACACGACACCAGCTGTGATAAGCATCACTGAGCCAACACCATTTACAGTAGTACCGACAACGATACCTGTTAAATGTAACGGTGGAAACGATGGTGGTGTGAACTTGGTTATCGCTGGTGGAACAGGAACTATCCAATATGCCATTTCACCGAATTTAGATCAGTTCATCACGATCCAGAATCCTTATGCGGCAGGCGGATTTAATGTTCCGAACTTGACGGCAGGTAATTATACAGTGATTGTTCAGGACCAAAACGGATGCTTTATCCAATTTAACAACTTAGGAATTGTTGAACCTCCTATCTTGACATCTGCAATTACTGCTCCTATCGATGAGGATTGTGCGGAAGACGATAACGGATCACTTACAGTAAGTAACATCGGTGGCGGAACCGCTCCGTATACAATCACTTACAGCGTGATGTATCCTGGAGCAACAACACCAGTTGCAGGTCCTGTTATCCCATTGGCAGCTGGAGTAACCGCTTATACATTCACAGGCCTTAACGGTGGGGTTTATACCACTATCGTTACAGATGCCAACGGATGTAAATCAGAGCAACAGGAAGTTATCGGTAGCGGAGTTTCTTACGATCCTCATGCAGAAGTGACTTTCCCATGTGTGAATAACCTACCGGCTGTAAATGTTGTAGTATACAACTTGAGCAACCCTCCATCAAATGCATTTAATCCGTTAACAGATTACCTGTTCTCGCTTGATGTGGATGATGTAAATGTTGCTCAGGCAAGTAATGTGTTTACTTCAGCGGCATATCCAACCTTGCTGACTCCTGGTAACCATATTATTTATGTGTACCATCCGACAGCTTGTAATAAAGAGACCCAACAGTTTACCATTACTGCTTCTGATGTTGATCCGTTGACATTAGTCTTGACTCAAGGAGGCCTTAATGAAATTGTGGCTACAGCGACAGGTGGTTCAGGAGGATATACGTATACCTTTAACGGTTACAACAACGGAACGGATAATACCTTCGTGTACGAGCAAACAGGAAACTATACCGTTACTGTTACTGACAGCACAGGTTGTAGTGTGACACTAACCCAGCCGTTTACATTCATTCCGATTTTCATCCCGAATGTGTTTACACCGAACGGAAATGGCGGAAATGATGTTTGGGGCCCAACCAATACTTCAAACTACAAAAACCTAGTAACCCAAATCTATGACAGATATGGAAGAAAAGTAGCAGAGTTGAAAGAAGGCTATTTCTGGGATGGTAAATATGAAGGTAAGGAATTGCCATCAGGAGATTACTGGTATGTTGTTAAAGTGGACGGTAATAATGATAAAGAGTATGTGGGTCACTTCACATTGTATAGATAATTTAATTCAAAGAGTATGATTTCTTCCCCAAATAGAATAGTAAATAAAGGAAAACTCCTTATTGCGGTACTTTTGTTATCGTTTACAAAGAATGTTGCACAGGAACTTAATGTTCCTGTTGCGACCCAGTACTTGGCTGACAACCCATTTGTTTTATCGCCTACTTATGCAGGTATCGGTGATAATTTCAGGATCAGGGCCAACGGATTTGCACAATGGGTCGGTATTAAAGACTCTCCAAGGAACCAGGCTTTGTACGCTGATTTCAGGATCGCGGACCAATCTGGTGTAGGAGCATCTTTCTATAATGATAAAAACGGATTTACAAGGCAAACAGGAGCTAAACTATCCTTTGCGCACCATATCATTTTAGATTATTATTCCAAACAGTATTTGTCTTTCGGTATCTCTTTCAATATCAATAATTTCAGGATTGATACCGAAAACTTCAATATTGTCGATCCAAGTATAACAAACGACCGGTTTACATCCAACAATAACTTCGATGTGGGTCTTTTGTACCGTAGGAAAGCCTTTTTCTTCAGTGTAAATGCTAGCAACATCCTGAACAAGGACACGAAGAAGTTTTATATGGCGGAACCGAATTTGCTTAGGAACTACCAGATTTTTACCGGTTATACGTACAAAAGCGACCGAGATAGCAGGGTAGAAATCGAACCTTCTGCCTACTTCCAGTATTTTCAGAGTGACGGCCGTTCCAGTACAGATTTGAATGCCAAAATACGATATTATGACAATCAGAGAACCGGATATTTCTGGTTAGGAGCGACTTACAGGTTCTTGAATGACCAGCCTTTGAAACCCCTTACCTTAGGGCCAATGATCGGTATCAAAAAGCAAGGGTTTTATGTAGGGTATTCGTATCAGCTGACACTTAACGAATTGGCCAATTATAACTCAGGGACACACATGATTACCATAGGGCTTGATTTCTTACAGAAAGCCAGTAACTGTCCTTGTACACAAAAAGAAGTAGATTAAAAAAGAATAAAGATATAAGCCGGATGAAAACAGTTTCAGATTTTAATTTCAATACCAAAAAAGCTTTAATCAGGGTTGATTTCAATGTACCGTTAGACGAACAGTTTAATGTAACCGATGCCACTCGTATCGAAGCGGCAAAACCTACCATCGATAAAATCCTTGCCGATGGCGGAAGCGTTATCCTGATGTCGCACCTGGGAAGGCCGAAAGGATTCCAGGACGAATTCTCGCTGCGCCATATTGTAGCTAAATGCTCTGAAGTTTTGGGCGTTCCTGTTCAGTTTGCTGCAGATTGCATTGGAGAGGTTGCCGAGAAAGCAGCTGCAAACCTTCAACCGGGCCAGGTATTGTTATTGGAGAACCTTCGTTTTTATAAAGAAGAGGAAGCTGGTGATGCTGATTTTGCCAAAAAATTAGCCGGATTGGGAGATATTTATGTGAACGATGCCTTCGGTACGGCGCATAGAGCCCATGCTTCAACAACGATTATTGCCCAGTTTTTTGATGGGAACAAATGTTTTGGCACCCTTTTGGCAAAAGAAATCGAAAGCCTGAACAAAGTCTTGAATAATAGTGAAAAACCTGTTACGGCTGTTTTGGGCGGAAGCAAAGTATCTTCAAAAATTACGGTTATCGAAAATATCCTCGATAAAGTGGACCACATGATTATTGGCGGCGGTATGACGTTTACTTTTATAAAGGCACTGGGCGGTACAATTGGCAATTCCATTTGTGAAGACGACAAACTTGAACTGGCCCTTGAGATTTTGCGTGCTGCCAAAGAGAAGAACGTACAGATCCATTTGCCTGTTGATGTGGTAGCAGCCAATGCTTTTTCCAATGACGCGCAAACACAGGTAATTGATGTGGATAAAATACCAGACGGCTGGCAAGGCCTTGATGTGGGGCCAAAATCCCTCGAAACGATACAAAAGGTTATTTTGGAATCCAAAACGATTCTTTGGAATGGCCCGCTAGGTGTTTTTGAGATGTCAAATTTTGCCAACGGAACAATTGAATTAGGAAACTTTATTGCCGAAGCGACCCGTAACGGGGCATTTTCACTTGTTGGCGGAGGCGATAGTGTAGCCGCCGTAAAACAGTTTGGTTTTGAACCGAAAATGAGCTACGTTTCTACTGGTGGCGGGGCAATGCTGGAGATGTTAGAAGGAAGGACCTTACCTGGTATAGCAGCGGTAATAAGTTAAAAATCAAAAAATTAACAATTTTTTTTGTTTTTTTACGTTGTAACCTTTTATGTTTGCAAAAATTTTCAACTAGTTGAATTTTAATAAGTTACAAAATATACAGTATGATAAAAAAGTTTTTTGCCCTAAACCTACTCCTACTTTTACCTACTTTTACTGCCCTTGCACAGGATAGCTTTCAAGCTGAAGCCACTGCAAAACCTACGGTAAAACTATCATTTCTTGATTCGCTTAAAAGCACTTATGTAGCTGACGAAATGACTTCTTGCGTTGACAGCCTTGCTTTAAAGGAACTAACAAACCAGGAAGTTTTTGATGAGCTTTATGCAGACATCAAAAATATTGACCTAGACCAAAAGGTGGATTACGAATTGCCAACCGACCTTTTTAAGGAAAGATTGCGATTACTTGACGAAAAATCACCGTTTAATATTGAGTATAACCCTGGGTTGGAAAACTTGGTGAAAGCCTTTTTGAAGAACCGCAAACACTCCATGGAAAGGCTTATGGGAATTTCCCAATACTATTTCCCGATGTTTGAAGAGGCAATGGCAAAATACAATGTGCCTTTGGAAATCAAATACCTTGCCTTGGTGGAATCTGCCTTAAACCCAAAAGCGGTTTCAAGAGTTGGGGCAACCGGACTATGGCAGTTTATGTACGAAACGGGCAAACAATACAAACTGAATATCAATTCTTACGTAGACGAACGCAGCGATGTGCTCAAAGCATCGGATGCCGCTGCAAGGTACATGATGAATATGTACAAGATCTTCGGTGACTGGGAGCTTGTCCTGGCGTCTTATAATTCCGGTGCCGGAAATGTTGCCAAAGCGATCCGCCGTTCCGGAGGCCAGCAAAATTACTGGAACATCAAAAAGAACCTTCCACGTGAAACACAAGGCTACGTTCCTGCTTTTTATGCTTATATGTATATTTTCGAATACCACAAAGAGCACGGGATTGTTCCTGAAAAAGCCATCGTAAACCATTTCGCTACCGATACGATTGCCATTAAAAAGAAAATGTCGTTCAAACAGATTTCGGATTTATTGAATATTTCCGAGGAGCAACTGGAATTTTTGAATCCTTCCTACAAAATGAAAGTGGTTCCTTATGTGACCAACCAGACACATTTCCTACGCCTGCCAAAAGACAAAGTGGCCATCTTTACTTCAAATGAAGATAAAATGTATGCTTATATCAATTATGAGGAAAGCAGAAGGGAAAAACCGTTTACACCGAAAGCAAAAGCAAGAATCATAAAGGATACTATTTCAGGCAATACTGCGGAAGAAGCCATAGCCGAAGGAAATACGGTTATGAAAAAGGTTTCGAAAACAAAATTCCACACGGTTAGGCGTGGTGATAACTTAAGCGACATCGCCGAAAAATATGACGTTGCCCTTTCCGACATCAAAAAATGGAACAAGTTAAGAGGGAACAATGTGCAGGCAGGGAAGCGATTAAAAATTATGACTTCGGAAAGAATTGCAGTTGTTGAAAAAACCAAAAAACAGCCGGCAACCGAAATCGCAAAAGCGGACAAACCGGAAACAGCGGCTGAAAAAGAAAGCGCACTTACCGAATATACCGTTAAAAGCGGCGACAACCTGATCAAAATTGCGAAAGAGAACAAATTGTATGTTGCAGACCTGAAAAAGTGGAACAACCTGAAAGACAACAATGTTAAATTAGGCGATAAGATCCGATTGACTGCTCCGGAAGAACCGGTTGCCAATGAAGCCGTAGCTTCTACGGAAGATAAAAACCAGACTATTTTCTACAAAGTGAAAAGCGGTGATAACCTGTCGCTGATTGCAGATAAGAATAACGTGAGCATTGCCGACCTGAAAGAATGGAACAACCTTTCCAATTCTAAAGTTAAAGTAGGAGAGAAGCTGAAAATCCAAAAAACGACTGAAACTCCTGTTGCTGAAGTTTCCAAAAAGAAAAGCAAATACCAGGAACAGAAATCATACATTGTTCAAAAAGGAGATTCCTTGTACAGTATTTCACAAATGCACCACACGACCGTTGCCGATATCAAAAAACTGAATGATATCAATGATGAGAATATCAAACCGGGAATGGAATTAAAGATTAAAGGATAAAGAAAGGGAATCATTTGATTCCCTTTTTTGTTACTTTTGTATAAATGATTCAATTATGCCGTTAGAATTCAAAATAAGGCCTTTTACGGAACTTTCAGGACAAGAAGTATATGATATACTAAAATTGCGCAGCGAAGTCTTTATCGTGGAGCAAAACTGCATTTATCAGGATATTGACAGCAAAGACCAAAAAGCATTGCATGTCCTGGCGTATTATGAAAATGAATTGGCAGCCTACTGCCGGTTGTTCGATGCCGGGTACTATTTTGAGGAAGCTTCCATCGGAAGGGTAATCGTAGCGGCCAAATTCCGGGAAAACAAATGGGGCCATGACCTGATGCGGGAAGCGATCAAAGGCATCCTGGAGCATTTCGGCAAGAGCCAAATCACTATTTCGGCACAATTATACCTTAAGAAATTCTACGAAAGCCATGGTTTTGTAGCCACTTCCGAAACCTATCTGGAAGATGACATACCGCACATCCGGATGAAACGCGGCTAAATACTAGTGATCACAAGTTCCACCCGCCGGTCGTATTCGGGTTCTTTCCCCAAAGGCTGGCTGTTCCCATACCCTTTGTAAGTCATGCGCAGCTTGTCTATTTTTTTGGTAACGAAAAATTTATAAACGGCCTGGGCACGATTGGAGGAAAGCTGCCTTTTTTTGGTATCGCGGTCTATGGCTTCTTTTTGATATGGCGGCGTGCAACAAACATGGCCCTGGATTTCAAATTTCAGGTTTTTATACTTCAGAAGGGCTTTAGCCATTTTTTCCAGATCGTTTTTAGCCTTGATATTGATTTTGCTGCTCCCTTTTTCAAAAAGGACATCTGCCAGGAATATCCGGTCCCCGACGATATGCTTTTTCTGGATTTCGTTAAACATGCCCGGAAGCACTATTTTGGGTAAGGGTTTCATGTTGACCACAACATCGACCCTGCGGTTTTTAGAACGGACTTCAGGTAGGTTTTCCAGTATATCGTCGTCTATAAGTACACGGCCCTTGCCTTCAATGGTAACAATAATCTTGCTTTTGATACCGCTTGAAACCAATTTGTTCTTAATGGTATTGGCCCTGTTGTTAGAGAGTTTGAAGTTGTAAGCGTCTTTTCCCCTGTCATCGCAATAACCGAAAATCTGTATTGATTCTACCCTTGTGGAATCCACATTTTTAATAAACGAGACAACAGCATTGCCTTGTTTTTCATCCAGATGGTATTTGTCAAACTCGAAATACACCGAATTGACGACTTCTTCCTGGGCCGAAACTGCTGAGAAAGAGAAAAGTAAGAATAAGATTTTCCAATACTTATTCATTATTTTTTAAGTATTTGGTTGTATTCTGTTGTGTTGGACAATAATTGCGAAGCTTTTTTTATTTCCGAATTGTTTTTGGTGTAAAAAAGGTACAATCCTTCTTTGTATTGAAAGCGTTTGATGATCTCATCCCGCAGTAAATTAAGGATTTCCGTTTTGTTTTTATCCATTTCCAATTCTTCCGCTTTTTGCAAAGAAGCTAATAAGTTGTCATACTGTACTTTTATCGTGGCGTCTATTTTTTCCTTTTTGGCCTGTTGCATGGTTTCTTTAAGGGCCAATTCCGTTTTCGTGTCAAACGAGAAATTCTGAGTTTTTAGAAAATTCTTGAAAGCAGCGAATTCTGCATCGCCCAATACCGGTATCTTATCTCCTAATGACGGGTTTTTGTAATAATAAGCCGTCGCGTAATTGAAGATGGCATCGTTTTTCTCCAAGGCTTCTATAATGCTGGTGGTTTTGGTTTCTTCCAGTTCAATATCCGGCTGGATCCCGCCTCCGTCATACACAGTACGGCCTTTTCTGGTTTTGAAAGCATTGTAATTTTTAGATTCGGTACGGATAGCTTTCCCGTTTGCATCTTTTTTGGAATAATCCAAAGCCTGTATACATCTTCCCGAAGGTGTATAATACCTCGATATGGTCACCTTCAGCTGTGTCCCGTACGAAAGGTCCAACGGGCGCTGCACCAATCCTTTTCCGAAACTCCTGCTGCCGATAATTACCGCACGGTCCAAGTCCTGTAAGGCTCCTGCTACGATCTCACTCGCGGAAGCACTTTTTCCGTCTACTATAATTGCCAATGGAATTTCAGTATCTATAGGATTCCTGGACGTTTTGTAAGTGTTGTTGTGCTTGGCGATATGTGATTTTGTAGTTACGATGGTTTCGTTATTCGGGACAAAAAGGTTGCAGATATTGACCGCTTCTCCTAAAAGCCCGCCGGGATTGCCCCGAAGGTCCAAAATAATCTGTGTGGCACCTTGTTCTTTTAATTTTTCCAAAGCCTGTTTGGTTTCTGTTGACGCTTTGGCATTGAACTGGGACAAAACAATATAACCGGTTTTATCGTCTATTTTCCCGAAATAAGGAACAGCGTTCAATTCGACCTCATCCAAAATAAGCTGTGTCGATTTCAATTCGCCCTGGCGCTTGTATTTAATATCGATTTTAGCATTTTTGCTTCCTTTCAGAAGCTGTGAGGCATCTTCTTTAAAATCAATCAGGTTGACATCGCCAATCTGGATAATTTCATCACCAGCCTTAAGCCCTGCCTTGTCTGCAGGATAATTTTTGTAGGCTTCACGGACAATGAGTTTCCCTTCTTTACGGTTGATCATGGCACCAATTCCAGTGTATTCGCCGGTATTGTTGATCTTGAATTTTGCCACATCCTGTTCGTTAAAATAAACCGTGTAAGGATCCAGGTCCGCGAGCATGCTTTTAATGGATTTGTCCATCAATTCCGCCGGATTGGTTTCGTCTACATAATTCATATTGACGGTTTTGAATAACGTGGTGAAAATTTCGATCTGTTTGGCTATTTCGAAAAAATCTTCCTTAAAACTGACACCTGCAAAGAGGAAGGCACTTGCTAAAAAGGTGAGTATATATTTTTTTTGGATGAAACGTTTCATGATTTCCCTAATTAAGAATGAGTCTCTAAATTACTGCGTATTTTACTAACTCTGTGTTAAATTTTTAATATTCTAATTTTCCTACCTGCCGCATGACACGCAAGGTTTTGCTTTTCCTTCTTTCTACATACGAAGAAGAGTTGGTTGCTTTGTATTTCCTCGGATTGGGCAAAATGGCCGCTATAGAAGCCGCTTCGTATTTGGTCAGGTTTTTGGCGCTTTTATGGAACCAATATTTCGATGCTGCTTCCGCACCGTATACGCCATCTCCCATTTCGATGCTGTTCAGGTAGACTTCCATGATGCGTTCCTTTCCCCAGATCAATTCGATCAGGACGGTAAAATAGGCCTCAAGCCCTTTCCTGACGTAACTTCTTCCCTGCCACAAGAAAACATTTTTGGCGGTTTGTTGCGAAATGGTACTGCCTCCTTTGAGTTTTTTCCCTTTCTGATTGCTGCTGAAGGCTTTTTGCATTGCCCCGAAATCGAAGCCGTTATGTTTGAGGAAATTACCGTCTTCACTGGCTACGACCGCTTTTTGGAGGTTCATCGAAATATCTTCCAGCGGCACCCAGTCATGGCTGCAGACCATGTCTTTCCCATCGGAATTATGCTCAAAAGCCCGAACCGCCATAAGTGGGGTGAAAGGGACCGGGACAAATTTGAACAATACCACAAAAAACAGGGAAAGCCCGAGAAACCAAAGCATGGTTTTGAGGAGGAAACGTTTTACTTTGCTCCCAAAACTGGTATTTTCTTTTTTTGCAGCCGTTTTTGCAGCCGGCTTCGCTTTTGTTGTCTTTTTCGTTGCCATTATACTAAATCCGCTAATTCCTGTCCGATTAAACTTCCTATTGCCACACCCATTCCACCGAGCCTTACGCCGCAATATACATTTTCAGACAATTGTTCTACGATGGGTTTTTTATGGGAACCCAAGCCCATGATACCACTCCACCTGTGGGCGATGGTGTATTCCTGATTTGGTAAGATTACGGTGGAAAGCAATTCTTCCAATTTGTTTTGAATGCGTTGCGTTTGTCCAAATTCAGTGGTGGTTTCCCCTTCAAAATCCAAGTTCCGGCCTCCGCCAAAGAGTATCCTGTCCCCAATATTCCGGAAATAATAATATCCCTTGTCCAAATGGAAAGTACCCTTGATGTCCAGGTTTGGGATCGGTTCGGTAATCAAAACCTGTGCCCTGGCCGGTTTTACAGCATGTTTGGTTAGTTCGCCGGCAAATCCGTTGGTGGCAAAAAGCAGTTTTTGGGTCGTAAAACCATAATCGTTTACGGAAATTTCAACACCGTTAGGACCGTCATGGAATCCGTTTACCGTTTGGTTGTTCAGGATCAGGATATTTTGGGCATGCACTTCTTTTAGCAATGCCTGCATCATGTTCCCGGTATCGATCTGGGCTTCAAAAGGATTGAAAATAGTATACTCCTGGATGTTGCCAAAACCAAAGCGGTCTACATTTTTCTCAAACACCTCTGTTTTGAATAAGGGTTTTAGGATATCATTGATGAAAGGCATTTTTTGCAGGCATTCGTTATACGTGCTTTCGTCTTCTTTCAAAAATAATTCATATCCGCCGTAAGGCTTGAAATCTATGGCCTGGTCGCCCAGGTTTTTGCGCAGCAGCTGCAATCCCTGCCAACGCTTTTGGATAAGCTGTATCACTTCTTCCTCCGAATGGGATTTGAGGTCATCGATAATTTCGGATAAACTTCCAAAACAGGCAAAACCTGCGTTTTTCGTACTGGCACCTTCGGGCAACATGCCTTTTTCGAGTACCAGGATTTTGCTTTGCGGAAAACGTTCGCGTAGGCGCAGGGCTGTGTGAAGGCCAACGATTCCGCTTCCTACAACAGTATAGTCTACATTTGTAAACCAGTTTTTGAGCTCCCAGTAGCTTAAATTCATCTCTTAAAAGTTATTTGAATGGTCGTTCCTTTGTTGATTTCGGAGTGTAAGACTTTGATGCGTCCTTTGTGGTATTCTTCCACGATTCTTTTGGTTAACGAAAGCCCTAGTCCCCAACCCCTTTTTTTGGTAGTGAAACCAGGCTCAAAGATAGTCCTAAATTGGTTTTTGGGAATTCCTTTTCCGTTATCGGTGATGTTTATTTTGGCAATTCTCCCGTCATCTTCAATAGTGATGGCAATTGTCCCTCTTCCGCGCATGGCGTCGATGGCATTTTTAATGAGGTTCTCGACCGCCCAGCCGTGTAGTGTCGGATTGATCAAAATGGGAATGTTGTGTTTGGGCGCTTTGAAGGTAAAAATCACTTGTTTCGAAAAACGGGACTGTAGGTATTCGTAAGCACTTTGTGTTTCGCTAATCAGGTCCCGCAATTCCAGGCTGGGTTCGGAACCTATTTTTGAAAAACGGTCGGTAATGTTTTGCAGTCGGTGGATGTCTTTTTCGATTTCGGTAACAGTGGTTTCATCTACATTGTCGGCTTTCATGATTTCGACCCAGCCGATAAGCGAAGAAAGCGGCGTCCCGATCTGGTGTGCGGTTTCCTTTGCCATCCCTGCCCAAAGTTTGTTTTGGGTACCCATTTTTGTGGATTTGTAATAGTTGTATACCAAAGCCCCGAAGAGGAAAATAACCATGACCAGCGCGATCGGGTAGTATTTCAATTTGCTCAGCAAAGGCGAATTGGCATAATATAGGTACCGGACATTCCCTTTGTCAATTTCAAATTCGATCCTGTTGTTTGATTTTTTGAAGCTCTGCAGCAGGTTTTTAAATTTTGTGGAATCCTTAATGATCTCATCGTCAATGTTATTGCTGCCCAAAACCGCGTCGTTTTTATCGGTCAGGATGATAGGAATGGTGGTATTGTTTGAAATGATCTGGAGCGGAAGGTCCACATCGGCATTATCGCCTGCGGTGTGCAATGATTTTTGAGCGGTAGCCCAAACTTCCATTTTTATTCTTTCCTCGTTTTTGAAAATCTGGAAAAAAATATAGGTATTCCATAAAATCACGACAATGATCAGGAATGAAATTGACATCAGGACCCATCGGGTAACGTTTCTTTTGGTAGAAAATTGCATAGGTTTTCTTGAGTGGATAAATATACTAAAAAGACATCAGATGCTTTTCAATACGAACTCAAAAAAAGAAATTTCCTTACGGAACACTTAAAATGGGCAACATTCCAAAACAAGGCCAGGGAAACTCAAGGCAATTGGAAAGGAAAAGATATCTTTGGCATAAAAACGATCCAAATGAGAAATTATTTTTCTTTCCTGCTGATACTCTCTTCTTTTTTTTCGTATTCGCAGGAAGAAATGAACCACAGCGGCTATTGGAACCAATATGAGAATGTGAAGGCAATGATAGGCGCCAAAAACTGTTACATCCGAAGCGAGGCTTCTGCCGGCAGCACATTGCTCGATTCGCTCCAATTGGGCAAACCCGTAACTATTCTGAACCGGACCGAAAACACCTTGAAGATCAAGGGGATTAATGTTTCCTGGGCCGAAATCCAGTATGAAGATGCCGCTGGGAAAGTAAAATCGGGATTTGTCTGGCAAGGTTTCCTGGCATTGGATTATGTAAAAACCAAGCAGTATGTTTTTTTGACCACAATAGATAAAATTGAAAAAAAGCAAATCGAAGGCTACGAATCCGAATATTGCTCCATCACCGTCAAGGTTTTAGATTCGGGAAATCAATTGCTGGAGCAAAAAACATTTGCCAGGAGCCTCAACGAAAGCCGTTTTTTCCAGAACAAGCTCATCGGAAGCCTCGGTCTGTCCAATCTGGAAGATATTTACCGCATTAGTTTCAGTGGGGAAGCCTGCGGGATTCCAACCTTTTATTTCTATTTCGGATGGACGGGCAAGGAGTTACTCTCTTTACCTGAAAAGGAAGAAGTAGGCGATGCCGGAGTATATTACCATTCGGAGCAGTTTATTTTCCCAAAAGAGAAAAACGGCCAGCCCGGATTGATATTCAAAGAAGTGGAAGAAGCCGAAAACACAGACGAATCCGGCGAAATATTTGACGTAACCACCTGGAAAGAAACCTATGCCTGGGATGGCCGCAAAGCGGTTTTCAAGAAAAAAGGACAGCCTAAAAAATACAGGAAAAAATTAAATTAAAACCTTCAATTCAAAACCATCGGATTTCTTATTTTTGTTCCAAATAAAAAAATCATGTTAAGCATTTCTCCAAAAGACATTACCACACCGCAAATGCAGGCGTATCTGCAGGGAGCTATTGGGCCAAGGCCGATTGCTTTTGCCAGTACTGTAGATGCGAACGGGAAACCGAATTTATCGCCTTTCAGTTTTTTCAATGTGTTTAGCGCCAATCCGCCGATCCTGATTTTTTCGCCGGCAAGGAGAGTCCGCGGGAATACGACCAAGCATACGCTGGAAAACGCGAAAATCACCCGAGAAGTGGTTATTAATGTGGTAAACTACGCTATTGTACAGCAGGCTTCGTTGTCCAGTACGGAATATGCCGAAGGAATCAACGAATTTGTAAAATCGGGCTTAACACCCATCCCTTCGCATATCGTAAAACCATACCGCGTGGCCGAATCACCGGTTCAGTTTGAATGCAAAGTGAACGAAATCATCGAATTAGGACAAGAAGGTGGTGCCGGGAACCTGATCATCTGCGAAGTGGTCAAGATCCATATTGATGAAGCCATCCTGGACGAAACCGGAACAATTGACCAGCACAAGATTGACTTGGTTGCCCGTATGGGCGGAAACTGGTATTCGCGTGCCAACCAAGGGCTGTTTGAAGTGCCGAAACCGCTGACCACGCTTGGCATCGGTGTAGACAGCATACCGGAATTCATCAAAAAAAGCGAAGTGTTCGACGGAAATGACCTGGGCATGTTAGGAAATATCGAAGCATTGCCAAGTGAGGAAGAAATTGCTATATTTGTGCAGGAAAATTTTGCCGTGAAAGGAGTTTTAAGTTCCGATGATGAGCAAAAAGTGCATTTGAAAGCAAAAGAATATTTAAATAATCAAGACGTACTTTCGGCATGGAAAGTATTGTTGGCTAAATAAACAGAAGATGGAAGTTACAGGAAGAATTAAGGTGGTTAACCCTACACAGGACGTTAGTGCATCATTCAAGAAAAGAGAAGTGGTAATCACTACAGATGAGCAATATCCGCAACACATTATGATTGAATTCACCCAGGCAAAAGTAGACGATCTGAACAGCTACCAAGTTGGGGAACAAGTGAAGGTTTCGATCAATTTAAGAGGCCGCGAATGGGTAAATCCGCAAGGGGAAACCAAATATTTCAATTCTATCCAGGGATGGAGAATAGAAAGAGTACAAGCACAGGCTTCAGCACCTTCACCGGCGATGCCTTCTGCTGAAACTTTCGAGCCTGCCACTAATTTTAAAGAAGAAGAACACGACGATTTACCTTTCTAAAAAAGGAAACCGGGAAAAACAAAAGTCAGAAGTAATCGTATTTCTGGCTTTTTTGTTAGGAGTAATTTGTTTTTTCCGATAGATAAATGAAATCAGTATTATTATGCATTTTTTGACCGAAGCGCTAACTTTTCCACCGGTACAGGAATCTTCACCCGAAGGTTTGCTGGCCATTGGCGGCGATTTATCTGTGGAAAGGATTGTATTGGCCTATCAAAACGGCATTTTTCCATGGTTTGAAGATGGCGATCCCATTTTGTGGTGGTCCCCGTTAGAGCGGATGGTGCTGTTCCCGGAAGAGTTTAAAGTCTCCAAAAGCATGCGCAATATCATGAACAGGGGCATTTTTAAGGTAACTTTCAATACGGTTTTCAGGGAAGTCATGCTGCATTGCCAAACGGTTAAGCGCGAAGGGCAGTACGGCACCTGGATTTCAGATGAAATGATTGAGGCCTATTGCCAACTGCACCATATGGGCAAAGCCATGTCGGTGGAAGTTTGGCAGAATAACGAACTGGTTGGCGGCTTGTACGGTGTGGACATGCATCCTGTTTTTTGCGGGGAAAGCATGTTTTCCAGAGTAAGCAATGCGTCAAAGGTTGCTTTTATCGCTTTGGTCAATTACATCCAGGAAAAGGATTATACGCTGCTGGACTGCCAGATTTATAACGATCATCTGCAAAGCCTGGGCTGCCGGGAAATCCCGAGGGAAGTATTTATGTCTTTTCTTAAAAGCTGATGATCAACAAAAACCTACTGCCTTGTCCAGCATTCTTCTATATGGTCATTGATCATCCCGGTGGCCTGCATATGGGCATACACAACGGTAGAACCGACAAATTTGAATCCGCGTTTTTTCAAGTCCTTGCTTAAAGCATCCGAAATAGCTGTGGTCGCCTGGACTTCTTTAAGGCTTTTCGGATTGTTATCAATAGGTTTTCCATCTACAAAACCCCAGATATAGTTGGAAAAAGTGCCGAATTCTTTCTGGACTTCCAAAAAAGCAATCGCATTGGTTACCGCTGCCTTTATTTTTAGGCCATTGCGGATAATGCCTTCGTTTTGCTTCAATTCTTCCATCTTTGCTTCAGAATATTTGGCGATCTTACGGTAATCGAACTGGTCGAAAGCCTTCCGGAAGTTTTCCCTTTTGGCCAAAACAGTATACCAGCTTAATCCGGCCTGGAATGTTTCCAGGGTCAGGAATTCAAAAATCTTTTGGTCTTCATATACCGGGATGCCCCATTCTTCATCATGGTATTTTCGGTACAAATCGTCTTTTTCACACCAGGCACATCTGATTTTCATGTTTGAGAGTATTGTTTGGTATCCAAATTTAAACAAGAAATTTTAAAAATAACCTAGATTAAAATGTAATTTTGTACTTTAATCCGAGTGAGATGAAAACCACTACAACCATCACAAGCAGCTTTTTGTCGAGCATTACATATGCAGAATACAGAAATAAAGTAACGAAATTGCTTTTGCAAGGAAAATCAACCGGGGACGAACAATCCGATGATTTGTTGAATTACAGCAAACTCAATGAAACCAGGATGAACAGGCTGGATAAAACCATCCATGTAGGGAAATCGAACGAACAAGCCTTAAATGCGCTTCATAATGATTATTACTGGCTGGTTTTGGCAGAAGGCTGGTGTGGCGATGCAGCGCAATTACTGCCTATTTTCAATAAAATGGCCAACGCTACCCATAAAATCGAACTTAAAATCCTCTTTCGGGACGAAAACGAAGCCCTGATGAATATGTTCCTGACCAACGGAAGCAGGTCTATCCCGAAACTGATCGTCCTGGAAAAGAAAACCATGCAACTCAAAGGAAGCTGGGGACCTAGGCCAGAAGGTGCTACGAATCTCATCAAAAGCTATAAGCAACAATATGGCGTGGTGGATGAAACGGCTAAAACCGAACTGCAGTTATGGTATTTGCATGACAAGGGATTGAGCACGCAAAAAGAGCTTATTGCCCTGATGCAGCATTTGGAGCAATTGAATCTTCAAACAAAGTAGCCTCAATGGCATCTTTTACATCGTAATCGCCAATTCTTGTCCGGCGTAAAGCGGTTAAGTGTGCTCCGGAATGTAGTGCTAATCCAAAATCATACGCCAGCGAACGGATATAGGTTCCTTTGCTGCACACTACCCTAAAGTCAATTTCCGGAAGCGCAACGCGTGTAATTTCAAATTCGTGAATGGTTGTTTTGCGGGCGGCAATTTCCACTTCTTCTCCGGCACGCGCGTGTTCGTACAAACGTTTTCCGTCTTTTTTGATAGCCGAAAAAACAGGTGGTTTCTGATCGATTTCGCCCAAAAACTGTTCTGTTGTTTTGTAGATGAGTTCCGGAGTGATGTGTTCTGTTGGGAAAAAAGCATCGGCCTCCGTTTCCAGGTCATAAGAAGGAGTAGTAGCCCCAACATGGAAAGTCCCGGTATATTCTTTGGCCTGGCCCTGGATTTCAGAAATGATCTTGGTGAATTTCCCAGTGCATACAATCAGTAAGCCTGTAGCCAGCGGATCTAAGGTCCCGGCATGCCCGATTTTGAATTTCTTGGGAAGGCCAAGTTTGCTTTTCAGCACATATTTCAGTTTGTTCACCGCTTGGAACGAACTCCATTTCAAGGGTTTGTCAATGAGTAAAACTTGTCCGTTTAAATAATCTTCAGGAGTAAGCAAAGTGTTTTATTTTAAGTAAATGAAGTATAACAGCAGGAAGGAACCTACAATGATTCGATACCATCCCCAAGGCCTGAAACCATATTGTTTGATCATTCCGATGAAAAATTTTATGGCAAGTAACGCTACGATAAAGGCGACAACATTCCCAATGAGGAACATTTTGATGTTTCCCTCCGATTTTAGAATCAGTTCATATCCTTTTAATTGGGACGTTTCGTAGGTTTTTAAAAATACCGAATAGCACGTTGCGGCTAACATGGTTGGCACTGCCAGGAAGAAAGAGAATTCTGCTGCTGCCTGTCTTGACAATCCTTGCTGCATCCCGCCGATAATTGATGCTGCGGAACGGCTGGTCCCGGGCATCATGGCCAAACATTGCCAGAAACCGATGGCAACCGCTTTTTTTACAGGAATGTCTTCTTCTTTTACGATTGTCGGGTTTTTAAAATAATTGTCAATAAAAAGCAGTACAATACCGCCAAGGATCAGGACAACTGCAATAGGGATGGGATCGCCCAGTACGGCTTCGATCTTATCGTCAAATAATTTCCCCAAAACAAGCGCAGGAACTACCGCGCAGGCCAATTTGATGAAAAAATTGATTTTGGTAAAGTTGAAAAACTTCCTCCAGTACAACATCACAACCGCCAAAATGGCCCCAAACTGGATGGAAACCTGGAATAATTTGACAAAATCATCGTTTTGTATCCCAAAATAGGAACTGGCGAAAATCATATGCCCGGTAGAAGAAACCGGCAGGTATTCGGTCAATCCTTCAATAATCGCGATGATTATGGCTTGTAGTGTATCCATCTGGATGAGTTAAATCGTGTAAATTAATGGCTTTTTTTCGGGCTTTTCAGGATAGAATAAACGGTAATCCCAAAACCGATCAGTACTACTGTTGGTGCCAAACGGATTCTTCGGAAACTGAAAATATCTTCATTGAAAACATTCGGATCCTGGCTTCCACCGCCTGACATCAGGATAAACCCTATAGCAATCACGGCAATACCTATCAGAAGGATTTTATAATTTACTTTTTCAAAAAGAAATTCTTGTTGTGCTTTGTTTTCCATGTTGTCTGTTTTTACAATCAACGCCGATGCTTAACCGCATCAACCGTTATATTTAATATAAATCGTCGGTTCTTAAATTTAAAAAACGCTGCGTGGCAAAATACGTACTCAGCAAAGTGATCAAAACCCCTGCGGCAAAAACCCCGAGCAGGATAGCGCCAATGATGAGTTTATCGTTCAGGATGCCCAAAGTAGGATAGGAAGAGTCCACATAATACAATACACCCAATAAGGAAACTATTGCTAATCCGGCACCGATCATGCCTAATTTTACACTTCTCCAGATAAAAGGCTTTCGGATAAAAGCTTTGGTGGCTCCTACCATTTGCATTGTTTTGATGATAAAACGGTTGGCATAAATGGAAAGGCGCATCGAGCTGTTAATCAGCAAAACCGCAATTACCGCCAGGAACCCACTTACCACAAGGATCCAGAAACTCACTTCTTTGATATTATCGTTTACCAGGCTGACCATTTTCTTGTCATAACCCACATCGGCAATCATTGGGTTTTCGCGTAGCTTTCTTTCGATTTTTTCTACGCTGTCGGCTACTACATAATTGGCTTTCAGGTGAATGTCATACGAATTGAAAAGCGGGTTGGTCCCTAAAAACTTCATAAAATCTTCACCAATATCCGCACTGTGTATTTTAGCCGCTTCTTCTTTGGAAACGTATTTGTAGCTTTTGGCATATTTGGCGGTTTTGAGCTCTTCCGCAAATTTTGTCAGTGTCGAATCCTGGGCTTCGTTTTTGAAGAAAACGGTCATCGCAATCCCTTCTTTGAAGTCGTCTGCCAATTTTTTCGAATTTACAATAAAAAGACCCAATATCCCCAGTAAAAACAATACCAGAAATACACTCACCACCACCGAAAAATAAGACGTAATCAGTCTGCGTTTTTGAAATTTATCAAAAGAAGAACTCATAGGAACAAAATTATTGGGTAAAAATAACAAAGTATTTCTTTATTTAAAGTTAATAACGTCCAAAGTTTCCTGTTTCTTATAATAAATGTAAATTTGCCACAGATTTTTGAGTTGACAGTGAGCGCTTAACAGCAGGAAGCATTTTCGCTTTTTATCCGTACCGCAAAGCTGCAACCCGTAAACCCTATACTAGAAAATGAAATACAATCCGAACGAAATCGAAGCCAATTGGCAGCAATATTGGGCTGAAAACCAGACTTTCGCCGCTGAAAACAATTCAGTCACCCAAGGCGGAGCCGAACTGAGCGAAGCCAAACCTAAATATTATGTTTTGGACATGTTTCCGTATCCGTCAGGAGCGGGTTTGCACGTTGGGCATCCGCTGGGCTATATCGCTTCAGATATTGTAGCGCGGTACAAAAGGCACCAGGGCTTCAACGTCCTGCATCCGCAAGGATATGATTCTTTCGGTTTGCCGGCAGAACAATATGCCATCCAAACCGGCCAGCATCCGGATACGACCACAAAAGAAAACATCGCCCGTTACCGTGAGCAATTGGACAAAATCGGTTTTTCTTTTGACTGGAGCCGCGAAGTACGCACTTCAAATGCGGATTATTACAAGCACACGCAATGGATTTTTATCCAATTGTTCAATTCCTGGTATAACAAAAATACAGATAAGGCTGAAGATATCGCTTCTTTGGTTTCCCTTTTCGAAACCGAAGGCAATGCCAATGTAAATGCGGTTTGTGATGATAATATCGTTGCTTTTTCGGCTTCGCAATGGAACGCTTTTTCCAAAGAAGAACAGGAAAGAATCCTATTGCAATACCGATTGACCTATTTGGCGGAGACCGAAGTGAACTGGTGCCCGGCTTTGGGAACGGTATTGGCCAATGACGAAATTGTCAATGGCGTTTCAGAAAGAGGAGGCCATCCGGTTATCCGTAAGAAAATGACCCAATGGAGCATGCGGATTTCCGCCTATGCCGAAAGATTGCTACAAGGACTCGATACGATTGACTGGAGCGAAAGCATCAAGGAATCGCAACGCAACTGGATTGGTAAATCAGTAGGCGCTTCGGTAACGTTCAACCTGAAAGGGCATAACGATGCAATAGAAGTATTTACAACACGTCCTGATACTATTTTCGGGGTAACTTTTATGACTTTGGCCCCGGAACACGAATTGGTGGCCAAAATCACTACGCCAGAGCAAAAGCAAGCTGTGGAAAATTATATCGAGGCAACTGCCAAACGTTCCGAAAGAGAGCGAATGGCTGATGTAAAGACCATTTCAGGAGTATTTACCGGCGCTTATGCCGAACATCCGTTTACCAAAGAACCTATTCCGGTCTGGATCGGGGATTATGTTTTGGCCGGATACGGAACCGGTGCTGTCATGGCCGTGCCTTGCGGTGATGAAAGGGATTATGCGTTTGCGAATTTCTTCAAAGGACAGGATGGCATGCAGGAGATCAAGAATATTTTTGAAGGAATCGATATTTCCGAAAAAGCCTTTGACGACAAAAACACAACCATCATAGCCAATTCAGATTTCTTGAACGGCTTGAATTATAAAGAAGCCACTAAAAAAATCATTGCCGAACTTGAAGCGATCGGGCAAGGAAAAGGCAAAACCAATTACCGCTTGCGTGATGCGGTTTTTTCCCGTCAAAGATACTGGGGAGAGCCATTCCCGGTCTATTATGTGAAAGGTTTGCCACAAATGATCGAAGCAAAACATTTGCCGATCGTATTGCCGGAAGTCGAAAAATACCTGCCAACAGAAGACGGCCAGCCACCTTTAGGAAACGCTACCGATTGGGCCTGGAACACAACAACAAACGAAGTAGTCAGCAATGACCTCATCGATAATGTAACGGTTTTTCCATTAGAATTGAATACGATGCCGGGCTGGGCGGGAAGTTCCTGGTACTGGATGCGTTATATGGATGCCCATAATGACACCGAATTCGCCTCTGCGGAAGCGCTACAATATTGGGAAAACGTTGACTTGTACATCGGCGGAAGCGAACACGCCACAGGCCATTTGCTGTATTCCCGTTTTTGGAACAAATTCCTGAAAGACAGAGGGTATGCTCCAACTGAAGAGCCGTTTAAGAAACTGATCAACCAGGGAATGATTTTGGGGATGAGTGCTATTGTTTATAGGGTTTCTGGGACTAAAAAATATGTTTCAAAAAATCTGAAGTCGGAATATGAGACTGAAGAAATTAGAGTTGACGTTAATTTTGTCAATTCTTCTGATGAAATAGATTTAGAGAAACTTAGAAATTGGATTCCGGAATTTAAAGATGCCGAATTCATTTTGGAGAACGGCAAATACATCGTTGGGCGTGAAGTTGAAAAAATGTCTAAAAGATGGTATAACGTAGTAAACCCGGACGATATTTGTAACGAATACGGCGCCGATACGCTGCGATTGTACGAAATGTTCCTCGGGCCGCTCGAACAGGCAAAACCTTGGAATACAGCCGGAATTACAGGGGTTTTCGGGTTCCTGAAAAAATTATGGCGTTTGTATTTTGACGATAATGGTTTGATTGTAACCGATAACGAACCGTCAAAAGACAGCCTGAAAACCTTACACAAAACCATCAAGAAAGTAGCGGACGATATCGAGAATTTCTCTTTCAATACTTCCGTGTCGCAGTTTATGATTTGTGTGAATGAGCTTTCAACCCAGAATTGTCACGAAAGAGCGATTTTAGAGCCATTAGCGATTATTCTTTCCCCGTATGCACCGCATATTGCCGAAGAATTATGGAAACAATTGGGTCATGAAGGATCCATTTCAAAAGTGCCGTTCCCGGTATTCGAGGCGCAGCATTTGGTAGAAAGCGACAAGGAATATCCGGTTTCCTTCAATGGGAAAACACGTTTCACCATCAATTTGCCACTCGACCTGACACCGGCGCAAATTGAGGAAATCGTAATGAAGGATGAAAGGACAATAATACAACTGGCGGGCAACCAGCCTAAAAAAGTGATTATCGTTCCTGGAAAAATCATCAATCTGGTAGGATAATTTTCCTACTTTTCAAATAAGAATATAAAATCCCGGGTTTCAGTATCCGGGATTTTTTTGTTTAAACAACACAAGCACGAGTGCCAATCTGTCATTTTTTTAAAATGGCGCGTAAATTGCGGGATATTTTATAACTTTAAACGTCAAATTTAAAACAAGGAAATATGGGAATGGGTTATTTAATATTGGCCGGGGCAATTATGCTGGCCAGCTGGTTGGTAAGTGCAAGGCTGAAAAGCAAATTTGAACATTATTCCAGGCTGCAATTGCAAAATGGCATGTCGGGAAAAGAAATCGCCGAAAAAATGCTTGCCGATAATGGCATCCGGGACGTGCAGGTCATCTCCACACCGGGCCAGTTGACAGATCATTACAATCCGGCAAACAAAACCGTTAATTTAAGCGAAGCCGTTTATAATCAAAGAAATGCAGCTGCTGCTGCCGTAGCGGCACACGAATGCGGGCACGCCGTACAACATGCCGTAGGATACGAGTGGCTGACCATGCGTTCCAAGCTTGTGCCTTTTGTCAGTGTGGCTTCCAATTACATGCAGTGGATTCTGCTGGCTGGGATATTGACCATCAGGATTTTCCCGGGTTTATTGCTAATCGGGATTTTGGTTTTTGCGGCCACAACCTTATTTTCAATCATTACTTTACCGGTCGAATACGATGCCAGCAACAGGGCTTTGGCGTGGCTGGAGAACAAGCACATGCTCAACCAGGCGGAGCAAGCCGGTGCCAAAGACGCACTCAAATGGGCGGCCAGGACGTATGTGGTAGCCGCTTTAGGATCTATCGCGACACTCATGTATTACATCTCGATTTACAATAACAGGAGATAAAAAGTAGAATAAAATAGAATCCGTTTCGAAAGAAGCGGATTTTTTTTTTTGAGCAGGAAGCCCGCTTTTCAGTTCTTCATACTTCCCGCTCTCGCCTTTATCCCGCTCCGTTGCACTCCGCGGGGATACCGGCTCCATCGGGGCTAAAAAGACGTCAGGCTGTCCATCAAATCATAAGCAGTCCTGTTACAATTGTATCTGCCGTTCAATCTGTTGGTCCAGCGAAATAAAGGTTTCGGTCCTGGAAACACCTTCAATAGCCTGGATTTTAGTGTTGAGCAAATTCATCAGGTGTTCATTATCCCTGCAGATTATCTTAATCAGGATAGACCAATTTCCGGTAGTATAATGACATTCCAAAACTTCCGGTATTTTTTTCAATTCCCGGACCGCTTCCGGATTCCGGGCAGCCTTATCTAGGTAAATTCCTACAAAAGCCATGGTGCTGTACCCTAAAACCTTATTATTAACAATAAATTTTGAGCCCGAAATTACCTTGGCTTCTTCGAGCTTTCGCAGCCGCTGATGTATTGCTGCGCCTGAGATTCCAATTTTATTGGCAATCTGCAGGATCGGTTTTCGGGCATCTTCCATCAGGTAGCGCAGAATCTCTTTATCGATGCCGTCTATTTCAATTTGTAATTGGTTTACTTTCATTTGAGGTGAATTTGGAACATAAATATACGCTTTTCTGATAAATAGAAACAAAAACCAAGAATTAATAAGAAAAATTCTAAAATTTTGAATAAACAATAATTTTATTAGCTTAGCGTTTCATTATCAACCTACTATGTTTAACCCTCAAATCTCTAAAAATGAAAAGCAATGCAATCCAAAGGTTGCAGATGGCGGTATTACTGCTATTTGCCATGACCGCTTCCCCCGCGCAGGAATCAGCACTTTCCAAAAACAAAATTGCAGGACAGTTTGACTATATCCTGGATAAATCCGAAAGCTACAGGGATCTGAAAATAGTCAAGACAAAATGGATCCAGAACCTCAAACAAAGCATAACCCAGTCTTACGGAGCAGTCGAGAGCCAGTTGCTGGAAACCAAGACAATTGCCAGCCGGCAGGAAGCAGAAATTGCACAGCTGCAATCCGAACTTAAAAAAACGAGCGCTTCCCTTTCCGAATATACAAATTCGGGGCCTACCGTTACTTTTTTGGGCATAACCTTCAACCAATACGTTTTTGCCACACTTTTCAGTATTATTTTTTTCGGTTCTTTAATGTCTTTTGCCTTTTTTGCCATACGATTCAACAAAGCGAATGCCATTACCCGGCACGCCAAAAGCGTTTTGTCCGAATTGGAGGAAGAATACCAGGAATACAAGCGCAGGGCCATAGAACGCGAACAGAAAGTAAGCCGGCAGCTGCAGGACGAAATCAACAAGCAGAAACAATTCACGGAAATGAAAGTGTCCTAACATAAAAAAAGCCCTGTCTCCATAGAAACAGGGCTTTTACAATTAATGGTGTAAGTATTAATTATAGCCTTTGTAAGGGACTTCCTTTTCATGGAAAATCACTCCGTATTGCTCCAATTCCTTCAAAATAGGTTCGTATACTTCCTTTTTGATAGGCAATTGTACGCCAGGGGTTTTTATATTTCCGTTTAAGATCTGCAGGGTCGCCATGGCAACAGGCAGGCCTACGGTTTTGGCCATTGCCGTATAGGTTTGGTCGTCACCGATGCAGACCATCGTAGAATCAATTTGTTTTCTTTCTCCGTTAAGCTCGTACCCGAACTTGTGGTACATCACGATCATGTCTTTGTCTTCGGGTTGCAATGACCAACTGTCTGTTAGTATTTTTTCAAGGATCTGGGCCGGTGTGGCATTTTTGAGGCCTATGGTTTTATTTGGGTTGAATAAATCCAATTCGACTAATTTATCCCACATGACATCATCCTGGTCGATTTTCAGTTGATGGCGTAGTTTGATTTCCACAGAATCCGTAGCGTGGTATGGCAAAAACAAATTCACAAAACCTCTGTAGCTCATGTTTTCGGAATCGTCAATGATGTAGGTGTCGTCGGTCATTCCCAGCTGGACAAACATGTCCCATGCTTTGGAATACCCTACCCGGCGGATAGTTCCCCTGAAAACGGTCAGGGCATCGTCCAATCCGTATACGCTTCGGTATTTTAAGGAATCCCTGTTGGCATAGCCTTCAAAACGCCCGTATCCTTCTACTTCCAAAAATTCGGTCCTGCGGAATAATTTGTGGTACGGAATGTATTTGTAAGTGCCTTCCTGGATGAATTTCGCAGCACCGCCTTGCCCGGCCAGGACAACATTCCTAGGCGCCCACGTGAATTTGTAATTCCAAAGGTTGTTATCGGATTCCGGAGCGACCAATCCGCCGCAAAAGGATTCAAACAGGATGATTTTCCCACCCAAATGCCTTATTTCGTCGAGGATCTTCATGGCACTCATATGGTCGATTCCCGGATCAAGCCCCACTTCGTTCATGAACACCAGGTTGTTTTCTTTGGCGGCAGCGTCCAAATCCTGCATCGCGTCACTGATGTACGAAGCGGTCACCATGTGTTTCTTGAAAGCAATGCAATCTTTTGCAACTTCAAGGTGCATGTGGGCCGGCAACATCGAAATCACGATATCGGCTTTGCGTATTTCTTCCCCGCGCTGTTCCTGATTGTGGATGTCCAGGGCGATTGCGGTAGCATTTTTATGGTTTTTGGTTTTCCTTTGGGCCAATTCCAAAGACAAATCCCCGATAGTCAGGTGCAGGTTTTCGCTTTCGGATTTTTCCAAAAGGTATTTTATAAGTGATGAGGCCGAACGCCCGGCTCCAATAATCAATACATTTCTCATGTTGTTTTTATAAAAAATCACACAAATGTAGTAAAATGTTATATTTTATTGCAGAAATGTTTTTAAAGTTCTAAAATCCTGCATCATGTAGTATCTTTGGCTAAAAACATTGATGGAAAAGAAAATCATACTTACAGCATTGTGCTTCGGTTTTGTGTCGATAGTTTTGGGCGCTTTCGGAGCGCATGCTTTAAAGAAAATACTCGATGCAGATCAGCTGTCTTCCTTTGAAGTAGGCGTGAGGTATATGATGTACCACGCTTTGTTCCTGCTGTTCGTCGGGACAACACAGCTGCTGTTGCCGGAGCAGAAAACGATTGTTTATTATCTGACGGTGCTTGGGACGCTGTTTTTTTCGGTCTCTATTTTCCTACTTTCGACAAGCAAAGCCACGGGGATGAGTTTTAAATATCTTGGCCCGGTGACTCCTATTGGCGGGTTATTGCTAATTATCTCGTGGTCAATGGTTTTTTACTATGTAATCACAAAAAAGGCATAATCTGTGAAGCATTTAAAATAAATTTATACTTTTGCCCTTATAGTAGTACACAACACATCTAAATTATTTTATGGAAGCATACACCCCAGCTACGAAATCGATTTCGTTAGAAAAATACGGAATTAAAGACGTTAAAGAAATTGTATATAATCCGTCATTCGATTTATTATATCAGGAAGAATTGAAGCCTTCTTTGCAAGGTTTCGAAAAAGGCCAGTTAACCGAGCTTGGTGCGGTAAACGTAATGACAGGCGAATTTACAGGCCGTTCCCCTAAAGACAAGTACATTGTAAAAGACGCGGTAACAGAAAACACTATCTGGTGGACTTCTGACAAGGCTGTAAACGACAACAAACCCATTTCACAGGATACCTGGAATGCCCTAAAAGAAACGACAGTTAAAGAATTGTCCGGAAAAAGGCTTTTTGTGGTAGATACTTTCTGCGGAGCCAACGAAAACACAAGGCTGAAAGTACGTTTTATCGTTGAGGTGGCCTGGCAGGCGCATTTTGTGAAAAACATGTTCATCCGTCCGACCGATGCCGAATTGGCCACTTACGGAGAGCCAGATTTTGTGGTGATGAACGGATCCAAAACAAGCTTTAAAGACTATGCGGCACACGGATTGAATTCCGATGTATATATCGCGTTCAATTTGACCGAGAAAATCCAATTGATCGGAGGAACATGGTACGGCGGTGAAATGAAAAAAGGGTTGTTCTCTATGATGAACTATTACCTTCCGTTACAAGGAATGGCATCCATGCACTGTTCTGCCAATAAAGGGAAAGACGGTGATGTTGCTGTTTTCTTCGGATTATCCGGTACAGGGAAAACCACTTTGTCTACAGATCCTAAACGTGAACTTATCGGTGATGACGAGCACGGATGGGACAACGATGGTGTTTTCAACTTTGAAGGCGGATGCTATGCCAAAACCATCGACTTAAGCAAAGAAAACGAGCCGGATATCTTCAATGCGATCCGTAAAGACGCTTTATTGGAAAACGTTACTGTAGATGCAGACGGTAAAATAGATTTCAAAGACGGTTCGGTAACCCAAAACACAAGGGTTTCTTATCCGATCAACCATATTGACAATATTGTAAGGCCGGTATCCAAAGCAGGACATGCCACAAAGGTTATTTTCCTGACAGCAGATGCTTTTGGTGTAATGCCACCGGTATCCAAACTGACTCCCGAGCAAACCAAATATTTTTTCTTATCCGGATTTACTGCAAAACTGGCAGGGACAGAGCGCGGCGTTACTAAACCGGAGCCTACGTTCTCCGCTTGTTTCGGTAAAGCGTTCTTATGCCTTCACCCAACGAAATACGGTGAGGAATTGGTAAAGAAAATGGAAGAACATAACGCTACTGCTTACATGGTAAACACAGGATGGAACGGTACCGGGAAACGTATTTCGATAAAAGATACCCGTGCGATCATTGACAGGATCCTTGACGGTTCTTTGGAAAATGCAGATACCCAAATCGTACCTATTTTCAACCTGGAAATACCTACGGCACTAGAAGGGGTGAATACTGAAATATTGGATCCGAGGAATACCTATGCTGATGCTGCCGAATGGACTGCAAAAGCGGAAGACCTTGCCGGAAGATTTATCCAGAATTTTGTTCAGTATACCGATAATGAAGAAGGAAAAAACCTGGTAAAAGCTGGGCCTCAATTATAAGACTTATTAATTCAAAAATAGAAAGAGTTGCGAAAGCAGCTCTTTTTTTTATGGCGTATGTTCGAGGCTTTGGATGAATTTTTCGAAGAGCTGTATGGTCTTTTCGTTGATTTCCTGGTAGCTTAGGCGGTCCTTGGTCTGATAGAAAAACATAAAAACATAAGGCTCTCCCATCTTGTCCAGCAGCAGATGCTTGTTCAGGCGGTAGGTTTCGCGCAGCACCCTTTTGAAATAATTGCGGTCTACGGCTTTTTTGAAGTACTTTTTAGAAACGGAAACCCCCATTTTGATCCTTTCCCCTTTTTCAAGGGACATTGGGGCGTATACTAACCTCAACGGATATTTGGATACGGATTTGCCTTCGGAAAAAAGGAAATCGATACTGGTTTTGCTCTTGAGCTTTTCGTGTTTTGGGTAGGTGTTCTTCATTTCGGGGGTAAAGATACGAAGTTGGAGGTCGAAATGAAAATGAAGTTGGGTTTCGCTTTTGAATGGGGTTTGCACTATGCATATTGCAATTGGAATGCTTTTTTGGCCGCAGATTGAAATGCTTTGCATGGATTGTTGAGACGGGGATATTTGGGCTGTATTTTATTTTGAATGTACTTCAGAAGCACTTTAACGGCATTTGTATGGCGCTTTAGCATACTATATCCATACTATATCCATACTACATCCATACTACATCCTGCACTTTAAGCACACTTTGATAGAATTTTAATAGGACTTTGACCGCAGGAAATTACGGCATAATCCCGGCTAGCTTCCTAATTATATAAAATACTATATTACAATGGGTTATGTTTCTATAAAGTTTGTAAGTTTTGTGCTGTTTTTGCCTATAAACCACTGAAAAACAGAAAATTCCGATAAAAATATTTTGTAAGAATATTCAGAATAAACTTTTTTGGTTTACTTTTATCGCTAACAACCTTAAAACCAATTTAGTATGAATGCATTTAAACAAGCAAGCCTCCTGTTCGTGATGGCAGGAGCCTCCTTTATGTCGGCGCGAGCCCAAACTTCGGGGACAAGCGGGTCCGGTGCCAACATTGATGTGAAGCACCACAATGTGTATTGGCGGATCAATCCTGATTCGACCAAATACATCCGGGGCACGGTAACGACCAAATTCCTGACCAAAACAGCTAACGTTAGTACTATTACTTTCGATTTGAACAAAACCTCTTTTAACAATACCGGATTGGTCGTGAAGTACCATGGGGCTACTGTTTCCAAATCGTTTCCGTCCAGCGGGAATGTCAATTTGCTGACTATTACCTTACCGGCTCCTTTGGCCAACAATGTATTGGATTCTGTAACGATTTCCTACAGGGGTGTGCCGCCGGCCGCAAGCGGGGAAGCTTTGGGATACCAAAAAACGTCTTTTAACGGCAGCAATTACATCTACACACTCTCCGAATCGTACGAAGACAAAGACTGGTGGCCGTGCAAGGCGGACATGCAGGACAAAGTGGAAACAATGGATATTACGGTAAGTACGCCTTCGGCTTTTAAAGTGGCCACACAAGGAAAATTGTTCAAGACCGTTGTGAGCGGGAGCAGTACCAAATATACCTATAGGCACCAGTATCCGGTGGCGTCTTACCTGGTGAGTATCTGCGTGGCTAAATTTACCGAATTCAACAGGACTCCGGTGACGATTGGCACCACAAGCGTACCGGTTATCTATCAGTTGTTCAACAGGAGTTCCTATACCTCGATACTCAATGCCCTGGATTTCTGTAAATTGGAACTGCAGTTGTTTACGTCCAAGTTTGGGGATTATCCTTTTAAGAATGAAAAATTCGGGGTGTATGAATTTGGCTTTGCCGGAGGAATGGAACATCAAACCAACATCGGCTTGAGTTCCGGAGGACTGACCAGCTGGTCTACTATTGCCCATGAAGTGGCCCACCAATGGTTTGGCGATGCTGTTACGTGCAAAACCTGGAACAGTTTGTGGCTCAACGAAGGGTTTGCTTCCTACATGGAAGTGCTTGCGGCAGAACAAATCCCGTCTTTGGGGCAAAGTGCTTTGTCGAGAAGGAGTTCGATGAAGAGTTCGGCCAGGACCACAACAGTGCCGGTTTACATTGCCAATGTAAGCAATTCGAATACCGTCTGGACTGGTGCGAACACTACTGCGGTGTATGATCGCGGCGGAATGATCGTGTCGATGCTAAGAACGGTTTCCGGGGATACCAAATTCTTTGAAGCCACCCGGAATTATATTGCCGATCCTAACCTGGCGTATCAATCTGCCAATACGGATAATTTGAGGCAGCATTTTGAGACAGCGCTTGGAGGAGCTAACCTCAGCGGTTTTTTTGCCGATTGGGTCAATGGCGTGGGAACACCGAGTTATAGCGTGGAATGGAATAATGTAGGGACAAACATTACTTTGAAACTAACCCAGACCAGAAGCAGCAATTCGAATGTGGCGTATTTCAGGATGCCGGTAGCGATCAGGGTTAAAAGCGCCTCAGGATCGGTCCAGAATATTGTTTTGTATGACAACGCCGGGAATTTGTCTGTTGCCGGAAACGGAACAATAGGAGCCGGGACCGGGACCAATAAAATTACCGTTAGTTTGCCTTTTACCCCGAGTACCGTCCAGTTTGACCCGGACAATGTAACGATAGCTACTGGGACTGTTACTTTTAATTCGGCACTTACACAGAGGCCTTCCGCGGATACCGCTGCTGCGAAGGAGATGGATGCTGTTTTCAGCACAGTTGTTTACCCGAATCCGAGTACCAGTGAATTTAACGCCCACTTTGTGTCCTTGGACCAAACGACACCGGTGGTGATGGATATCGTGAACGAACTGGGACAGATTGTGGCCCATAAGGAAAAAATGGCGCCTACTGAAGCCATTTCCTTCGGAAGCGATTTGCCGGGTGGGATTTATATTGTGCATTTCAGCCAGGGAACCCAGCAGTTTTCGGCTAGAATCATCAAGCAGTAAAAAATAGCCGGTACAAAAGGCGGTAATCATTGCGGTTACCGCCTTTTTTATCGGTATGGAAAGTTTTGAAATTTGCCGTAAACCTCTTATTATTACTATATTGGCACTTTTTTTGTGATAAAATCCGTAACTTTAAAGAATAAAATGTATTACTTGAATTACGAGAAAGATGAAAAAACGATATAGCGCAGGGTTGCTCCTGATGATGGTTTTGGTGGGCTTTTTGGCTTCCTGCGACAGAAGCATCAACCGTTTCCAGGAAAAACAACAGGTAACAGATGTGGAAAAAGCACGTATGGACCGGGTGATTGCCATTGATGATTCTATTGGTAAAATCCGGAACAAGGAATGCAAAAAACTTCCGTTAAGCCAGACCATTACGAATTATACAGGAAAAATGAAACAGATTGACCTGGAGGGATGCCCGAAGGAATTTTCCAAATCGTTTAACGAACATATCCGTTCGTGGGAAAATTTAACGCAGGTGACCGACAAATACCCGGATATGCGCGGGGAAATGCACGATTTGTTCAAGAAACTGGAGAAAAGCCAGGATTCGGCAGTGTTTAAAAAACTGAAAAACGATGTCTGGGATACCTGGGATGTGATTGAAATCAAGTCGAAGTAAGGAGGAACTGCCCTATTCCCGATAGGATTGAAATGAAAATACGATATAAAACTGCCTTTGTCACAAAAGGCAGTTTTTTATTTGTGCTTGACCAGTTTTTTGGCAATTTCGTCCAAAGATTCGCGGTTTTCATCCACATACAGCAAGCCGGCCTGGATGAGTTCGAAAATGTTCTTCCGGGTGGTATCATCCATTTCCGGGGACGCATTTTTCAAATCGGGCATGATGCGGTAATAGTTCTTTTGGTTCCTCGGGCCTAAGGTTTCGTACATTTTAGTGAGCAGGTAATCAACTGTTTCGGCATTGGCGGTCAGTAAAATATCAATTAGCGGGCTGATCCATTTGATTTTCCCGGCATTCTCAAACTCTTTAAACGAATAGGGTTTTAGAACCTGTCCTGTCCCGATGGAAATGATAATCATGTCGTTAACACTTGGGTAATCGATTTTTTCCGGATCGTTGAGTTCTTTGCTAAAGGCAATCTTCCGGGCTTCCGCGTAAGCGCAAAGGGCAGGGTTGTTGGCATACACGCCGCCATCAATAAGTGTGAATTCCTGCTGGTAGAGCGATTTGATTTTGGCCGGTTCGAAATAGGTCGGGGCTGCGCTGGTGGCCCGGCAGACATCCTTGACGTAAAAATTCTCCAAAGGGGAATCGGCTTCATGGCTGCAGAAAAACTTCGCCTTGCGTGAATTGATGTCATACGACGTGATCAGGCAGGGTTTTACGAGGTCTTTCAGTTCCAGGGTGCCGAATACCTCACTGAGTTGTTTTTCGAGGCTCTTTTGGGAGATTTTTTCGTTGAACAATCCAAAAGGGTTGAGTACCTGGTTCCAGAAGGAAACGTTGAAAATCGTGTCTCCTTTTTTGGCATAGAGGTCCAGGGCGGTTTCCACCGAAAATTTGGAACGTTTGGAATTGTCGGGATACAAAACCAGAGCAGCCAGGATCCCGCCGGTACTGCTTCCGGCCACCAGGTCGAAATAATCCCCGAGCTTGGCATCGGGATGATCCAGCTTTTGCAATTGCTCTTCGATGTATTTGAGGATGACACAGGAGATGATACCCCGGATCCCTCCGCCATCAAGGCTTAATATTCTTATTTTTTTAGGCATCGTATTGTTTTTTCAGGATACAGTATCCGTTAGTGTCTTGTTTTAGGGTGATGAGGTCTCGCCAATTGTTGCGGCCCCGTTTGTCGAAATGTGAGAGGTCCTTGAATTCTTTCCAGTTCCCGCCCCATTCCCAACCAAATTTCGCAAAAATTTTCACACATTCGTACCAGTCTGCGATTTTGTCGTTGTCCCAGTCCCGGGCGGTGTCCCAGGAAGCTGTTTTACCGTCAATAATGAGGCAGATGTCTACGGCGAATCCGTAATTGTGGATGGATTCGCCCGGTTTTGCGTTGGTGAGCTTCCTGCCGGGCTTTGTCCTTCCCTGCGCATAGAGGATTTCCTGCTCCTTGAAAGAGCGGAATCCTTGGGTGATCCGGACTTTGGCCCTGCCTTTGAGGGCGAAGTTGCAGACTTGGATAATCTGGCTGGCTTCCAAACGTACGGAAGGATGCAGGGTTGAGATTTGGGTTAACGTGTATTTGTCCATGATTATATTCATATATTAATAGTACAAATATAAAGAAAATAATCTTATAAAACAAATATATTAGATGAAAATAATCTAACAAATATAATGTTGTAGATAAAAGAAACCCCAACTATTTGTTGGGGTTTTGAGGTTGTTAGACGCGAATTACAAATCCGCGCTATCGGGACAAAATTTATTCTTCCCATTCTTCTGCATAGCCATGAGGAGTTGTTGTAAATAAAATCTCTCCAGTTTCAGCATCTACAGTAATAAAATGAAGAATAGGATCTGTATATCCTTCTAGTTTACAAGTTACCGTGAATATATCCTTTTTTTGCTCTTCAAATTTGCCATAGTTAATATATTTTTGTTCTTCAAAATTGACTCTATCAGAAACTACTTCAATATATTCTCTATTTTTTTTCGAGATATACTTTTTAACGTTTTCTATTGCCTGCTCCTTTGTAATCATCTTATTTTAGTTTTAAAATTTTATCAATATTTATTTCTTGTCTTTTCTTTGGAAAACTATCAAGATTCAGCGGCAAAACTTCTTTTAATGGATTTCCAATATTGTCTGTTAAACGAGCTTCATAATAATGGAAGTTAATATAATCTTCAGCGTGTTTAAGCTCTTTTTTATTCAAGTATTCAGAGTATCTTACCATTTTGTCATAGACATATTTTTCTCTTTCAACTAAAGGTTTTTTTAGAAATGCTTTTTTTCCAATTTTTTGGCAATCTCTGAAATGCATTAATTCGTGAAAGGCTTCATATAAGGTTGCTTTTTCTCTTAGTACAAGTTTCATTGTTTCCCCATTAGTAATAAACATTGCGGCTTGATGAGGATGTAATTTTACTATATTACCTGAAGGGTAAAAATATTCAGTCACTTCAATAATTCCATCTCCTTTGCCAATTTGTAAATCAACATTGTGAGTTGTTAAAAAAGCTTTAATTTTTTGAATATCAATTTCCTCTAATACTTGTCCGAGATATTTGCCTCTGTTTATTAAGGAAACTCCATCAAAAGCCTCATCCAAAACCTTCCCTTCCTCCTGAACGATATCATCAGTCTTGTTTTTGAGCAAATTCTCTAAAAACTGCTTAAATCCCTTCCATCCATTTTTACAGGCCTGAACAAATTTAGTAATTAAAACTTTAAAAAGCTGTAAAATATCTATGGCACCCATCGTAGCTGTAGAGATGACCTCCCGGGCTACCAGGCGAAGCATCGCGGTCACTTTTTCGGCTAGGTTTGCCGCTTCGGCAACTGCAGTTGCACCTCCTGTAAAATAGGCCAGGATTACTCCCAGAATGACTTCAAAAACAAATGAACCCGTAAAATAAGCATAATCATATTTTGTAAGACCTTTTGTTTTGTCGCCAAAAATACCTAGGATGTCTTTGATTTTATCCAGGCTGAAATCATTAATCAGGCTTCGTATCCCACTAAAAAAATCAGCAGCTTTTTCACTAATCAAATCAAAAAAGTCTTCAATGAATTCTAATTTGCCTTGTAATTCTTTTTGGAATTCGCCAGTGATTATTTTGTAGCTGTTTTTTTCTAACAACCAACCAATGGCACTTAGCAGTGTTTGCACTGTTGACAGTAAGCCATTTGCAACGCCCATAAGCAATGCTTTAAAAAGCAAAAAGGCTTCTCCGGCAAAATCAGCCATTTTGGTGACCCCTTCTTTAAAGATGCTCAACATTCCCTGGATTGTGCCGTATATTTTTTTTAAGAAAAGCACCCAAGGTTGAGGCAAGCTGCCTTTTATGAAGTTTTTTATTTGCGAAAGCGCCGTCTCAAAACTATTGGATATAAAATTCTCAATGGCATCAGGCATTAAATAATCGGTTCCTTTTTTTGCTGCATCCAGTGCGTTTTTTATAGCTTCAGAAAGCATTGGCTTGTTTTGCGGGATATAGTCCTTTTCGGTAAATTTGATTCCTTCAAGCCAACCGGTTATTCCATTTACAACAGTTGAAATAGTATTATTGTACCATTCATAGATGTCTTTTATGGTTTTGGTGGATGAACTGTTTGCATAGAGTTCATTGGACATGATGGATTTTACTTTGCTTTCTTCTATGTCAACAGAAAATATTTTTGTCAATATTGAGAAGTTGTCAGTTACCTCGTCGTTAAAAGTTTTAATGATTTTAGAGACAGTGCTGTTTTTCCTATGGGAAGCAATTGGCACAGTTTTGCCACTTATCAAGTCATTTAGCAAATCTTTATATTTGCTACCATATTTCACTAAGACAAAAGTCCCGAATAAGTTTGATTTATTTGGATTGTTTTTTTCACAGAAGAAAATGATGTCTCTTTCTTTTACAGTTGTTTTGTTATAGGCATTTATAATTTCATACCCATTGTCATACATTTTTACATCTATAGTATAAGAGAAGTTGTTTTCGAAAACAGTGATAGGATCATCAGTTTTAATCAACGTCCCATCGTTAGGTCTTAATAATTCTGCAAAAGGGCTTTTATAATAATTCTGGTTTGGCAATCCGCCAGTAAATCCTAATGGATTTGCACCCATCGGAAACAAACTCCCCAACAAACCCTTATCCTGCTCGTCATCGAAAACGACGGGCATTCCGTTATATGTGCTCATACAATTTGTTTTTTAAAGAATCCCCGCCTGCCAAGACAGGGATTCTATGGTTATATAATTTTGATTATGGTTCTACCGGAGGCGTTGTGTTATCCACTCCTTCGAGTTTTACAGCCTCATATTTCTTGAAAGGATTGGTAGAGATTTGTTCTCCGTTGCCATCAAGCACCGGTTCCCCGTCGGAGTCAAAGAGCTTGTAATCAGCACAATCCTCATCACATGGTAAAGCCTGGTCTACTTCCAGACCGATGCTTCCGGCCTGGATGACAGTCAAGGACGTTGGTACGCGGCTTTCCCAGGTTTCTTCGACTTCACCTTCAGTTTCGCGCAATTCCTCTACGATGGATACGAATAACGGATCGTCGATGGTTGGGACCTGTCCGCCGTTCCATACTTGTCCTGTGGCCATATACCAGTTTACGGCTTCTTCAAAGCCAGGACGAGCCGTTACGACTACCCTTGCCATACCGCTTTGCAAAAAGGCACGGAATGTTGGGTCATCAGATTCTGAGATGTTATACAGGTCAGACCATTTGCCTTTGTCGGCCCAATAGAACGGATATAAGTTGTAACTCATTAAGTTCCATTCGAATGCCTGTTCGAAGAATTTGACCTTGGCGGCATATTCTTCCAATAACGGATTGTCGTAATCTACCTGTACGGTGTCTACGGATTTGTTTTTAATCAGGTTAATTTCACCCAACGCTGCGTGGCTTGCTAAATACTCGATGCAGTTTTTGCGGAGCACGGTATTTTCAATCTGGCGATAGAATAACGGATTGGTTTTTACTTTGTCCATTTGCTGTGCTTTTAGCTCCGCAATTTTGGCATTGTATTTTTCCAATTCGGTTTCATAAGCTTTGATAATGGATTGGAACGTCTCAATTTGCCACTGTTCAAAAAACTCAGGTGTCCTTTCCAGAATGATTGTCACATTCAATCCCAACGAATACTGGCCGTATGATGTTGCTGTGACAGGAATGTTCTTATCGGTTGAGATTAATCTTTGCTGTTCCAGGGTTCCTCGTTTGGGAATCTCCCTTCCGGCGTCGATACCGTCTCTATAATAATCGAAAATCAGATTGCCGACAGTTGCCGCAGCACCACAGTTATGCGTATTAGGAGCACTGATCATTGATTTTCCTGTAGCAAATACTTTGGCATCCACTGCCTTATAGCCTTCAGGAACTGTAACAGAAGCTTTTTCGGCCCAGACTTTTTCCCCATCCAACCCCATTCCGGAGAATGAAAATTCTTTTCCTATACTACTGTCTTTGGCAGGAGGGGATAACACATCTGCATTATACACTGCAGCCCAATGCTGGTAATTGGTTTCAAGAACATTTTTATGCGAGGCAAGGGCAAGATCTCCACCGGCTATCCTAGGATCAATAGGTTTTGCTATTTTTTCAAAACCCAATTCCTCTTTTTTGGATGAAACGGCATAATTATGGAAAGCCGCCGGTTCGGGAATCATAAACTCATACATCAGCCTTTTACCGTAATTAATGATTTTGTTTTTGTAGATTTTGTCTACCCAACGGTACACTCCGGAAACATGCTGGTTGTTTTTCCTGTTGTCGAATCCGTGTTTGTTGTTTTCTTCGAATTCCTCGATGATTTTGGAAATACGTTCCTCTTTTACTTTCTGCACTACGCGGTCCAAGGCCCTTTCGGTTACTTCCTTGGCGTGTGTTACCGCCTGGTTGTCTGATTCTTCCGAAGAAGTATTGTTGGCAAAATCTGCACCGGCGGAAATGTTTCCTGTACCCCAGCTTTGATTCGCCGATACATGTGCCCCGAAAGAGGTGTCCTCATTCAGAATAGAGCTCATTTCCTGGTTCATCTCAAAACGGTCGGTCGAGGTCGAGTCTGTTAATTTCTCTTTTTCTTGCTCATTACTTGTCGTGGTTGTATCTTCTGTGCGTCGTAACCTGCGGGTTGCTTTTTCTTTGTATTCGCTTGCCATGACGTTTTCGATATGGGAAACCTCTCCCGGCACGTAGCAGCACACTTCCTGTTCCACTTTGCGGTAATCTGCAATTCCGATGCGTTTGATCCCAAAACCTGAAGGAATGTATTTGATTAGGCTTCCGTCTTCTGGAGCATCTGGAATATCCGTTGGGAGTTCTGGATCTAATTCAATTGCTATAATTTCATAAGTCCCTTTTCCAGACATAACAGAAATGTGTGAACCATCATTAATTGACGTATCAGGATCAAGGGTAAAAGGAGAAGAGGAAATGGTGAATTCACCAGCTAAATTGATCTTCCTTCCATCGCTTGCGGCAAGCATGCCTTCAATGGAACAGCTTGAAGGAGGCCACAAAGCAATTTCATCTAACAAAATCTTGACTGCCAGTTTGTTATTTATGATTGAGTCTGAAAATGAAGTTTGCTGAATGCCTGTTCCATTTTGAAGATTGGTTAATTGATAATTTGCGCTGATAATATCCATTCCAGCCGCGGCACCACTGAAGAGCATTGTAATTGGGGACCATGTACCTATACGTGTTGCGCCTATGGTAAAGATATTACCGCCTGTATTGTTTACAGGTGTTTCCGGTAATATAATACCGCTGGTACTTATCATTTTTTGCGTTACATCAGTGTTTTTGAAGATTTTTTTGGTGCCCAAGGCGATTTGTTTTTCCAAATGGCTGATGACTTCATCAAAGGTTGCATAACCATGTTCACCCGCAAGGGAAATTACCAAGTTAAAAGTATCGGTTGATGTGTTTTCTTCCACAAAATCATTTTCCAATTCGAATCCATTCATAGAAGAAACAAACGGCGGAATAACCAGATCTACATATTCCAGCACAGTTTTTTCCATATTGGTTATCGGGTCGATGATTGTTTTTTCAGCTGTTTCGGCATTGGCATACAGGTCTGCCAGCATTTCTTCATAGTCACGAATTTCGCTTTCCAGGACAGCTGCGTAATTTCGTTTATAAATTTGCTTTGCTTTTTTCAGTTCTTCTATAATCGACTTGTATTTTTGGACTAAATCAGCGGATAAAATCAAGTCTAGTTCCTTGTCCAGTTCTTTCGTATTTAATGGCAAAGCGGCAAGAGCTTGTTTCATCGCTTCTTTTTTAGGCGTCATATCCTGTTTTTCAAACAGTTCTTTTGGGATGATGACTCTGGCTTGTGCGAGTTTTCTGTGATCTTTCTCTGTGGTGATATCCTCTCTGCGTTCTAGAAAGAAATCGGCAACCAAAACTGAGAGAATCAGGTCCCTCAAATAGGGGGATTTAGAAGTGATAATCTGATAAAAAAGATTGTCCCATAATTTGAAACGCTTTTCCATAGTGGCAATGGGACTAACGAATTCTCCATTAGAACCAAGTCTTTCTAAGATGTCAGCTTCTGTTAGAGAAGAGCGATTGGAAGTTAGCCAGACAGCAAATCGATAAAGACTGTCAGGAATAAGGGCTTCGCTGCCGATGTACAAATCTTGGGTTTTTTTGATTGAGCTGCCAGTTCCAAAAGTTGTTGCTGCATCTGCCAAGGATTTTGCTTTTGTTTTTCCTGCCGGAATGGTTTTCGCAGCATCTAAGAAAACACTTGTGCCGGTAATGCCTGTTTCTGAAGGATGTTTTATAAAATTGAAATACTGCTCGACTGTTGCTTGTTCAAGTAGTTTCGGAGCCCGCATCGTCACGAAGCGGAATAATGTGTTTTTGATTTCTGTACTCATTGTTTAAATTATTTAAAGGGTTGCAAGTATTGTTATGTATTTTCTTTTTTTAAAACCCCTGCCGCATGAGGCAGGGATTTTAGAGTTAGGTATTTAAGATTCTACAGGAGGTTCTTCGTCTCCCGGATTGTAAATAGGAGGTGTTTGTTCCCCTTCGTCCGGGACATTGTCTACACCTTGCAATTTGACATCATTGGAATGTGTAAACGGATTGGTTGAAATTTGGTTTCCGTTGCCATCTAATACCGGCTGCCCATCTGAATCAAACAGTTTGTAATCGGCACAATCTTCGTCGCAAGGCAGAGCCTGAACTACTTCAAGCCCGGCACTTCCTGCCTGGATAATGGTTAAGGAAGTTGGCACACGGCTTTCCCATGTTTCTTCTACTTCGCCTTCGGTTTCACGCAATTCCTCTACAATTGATACAAATAAAGGATCGTCCATAGTGGGTACCTGTCCGCCATTCCATACCTGTCCTGTGGCCATGTACCAGTTTACTGCTTCTTCAAAGCCAGGTCGTGCCGTTACGATAACTCTTGCCATACCACTTTGTAAAAAGGCACGGAAAATTGGGTCGTCTGTTTCTGAGACATTGTATAAATCAGCCCATTTCTTTTTATCAGCCCAATAGAATGGGTAGAAATTGTAGCTCATCAGATTCCATTCAAATGCCTGTTCAAAGAATTTGACTTTGGCGGCATAGGTTTCCAGCTTAGGGTCGTCATAATTTACATGCATGTCTTTGATATCCCCATTAGCTAACAATGATTCTTTTCCTAAAGTGTCGTGACTTGCCAGGTATTCAATGCAGTTTTTACGCAAAACCATGTTTTCAATCTGACGGTAGAAAAGCGGATTTGTCCTTACTTTTTCTTCCTGCATTGCTTTGAGCTGTTCTAATTTGGCATTGTATTTGTCCAATTCCGCTTCATAAGCATCCATAATGGCATTGAATGTTTCCAGTTGCCACTGTAGTTTCGCTTCGTTGGTCAGCTGGCATTTTATATCTACACTTCCATTACCTGAATGATGTCCCAAAGCGGAATATGAGAAAGGTATTATTCCTTTAAAAGGTGAAAGTGGGGCATAAGCATTGAGGGGCATTCGGTTACCACCCAAAAGTACTGCGATACCAAAGCCTGGTTCAGGTGACCAATACCAGGTTGCCAAGGCTCCTACTGCCGCATAATTTTCAGGAATCCTTATGTCTTCACTTCCTGATGCAACTTCGTCAAATTCCCCGCCATTTATCTCGCCGGTTGTGAAAGAAAATGCCTTTCCGACATGGACAAAATCTTCAGGTTTTGAAGTGATTTCCACATTATAATGCGAAACCCAAAAACTATATTTCGAATTGAAAGTGTTATCCAATCTTAATTGAGAGTCACCGGGACTTCTAGGATCCAGGGGCTTTGTCAGTAATTCGAATCCAGGGTCTTGTTTTCTTGAAGCAATGGCCACATTATGAAACACAGCCGGTTCCGGGATCATGAATTCGTACATGAGGCGCTTTCCGTAATTGATCACCTTATTCCTATAGATTTTGTCTACCCAACGGTAAACACCAGAAACATGCTGGGTGTTTTTTCTATTGTCATAGCCATGTTTGCTGTTTTCCTCAAACTCTTCGATGATTTTGGAAACACGTTCCTCTTTTACTTTTTGCACGACACGGTCCAAAGCCCTTTCGGTTACTTCTTTGGCATGTGTAACTGCCTGGCTGTTGGATTCTTCAGAAGAAGTATTGCTGGCGAAGTCTGCACCGGCATTTATGCTTCCTCCTGTCCATTTTTGTTCAACAGACACATTGACTCCTATATGGGTGTCTTCTGCCAGTACGGAACTTATTTCCTGATTCATTTCGAAACGGTCTGTTGAGGTGGAGTCGGTTAGCTTCTCGATCTCCTGTTCCTTGGTTGATGTCGTGGTGTCTTCAGTACGCCTTAACCTGCGTGTTGCTTTTTCCTTGTACTCGCTGGCCATAATATTTTCGATATGGGAAACTTCACCCGGAACATAGCAACAGACTTCCTGCTCCACTTTACGGTAATCAGCAATTCCCAATCTCTTGATACCGAAACCAGAAGGAATGTATTGAATTACAGCGCCATTGTCAGTAGGATTTTCTACATCATCCGGTAATTCCAATGGGTCTGGAATCACGATTGATTTCATTTCATAAGTTCCTTTCCCTCTTAAAAAGTAAGTAAGGACACCACCGTCAATTATTTTGCCTGGAATTACAGAAAAAGGACTTTCCGTAAGGACCAGATTCCCGCTGAAATGGATTTTTCTTCCATCACTTAAAGTGAAAATACCTTTCAGCACCATATTGTCCCGATTGAACAGGTTGACCCCTGTCCCGAATATCTTAACCGAAAGTTTGTTGTTTGTCGTTGTGTCAATAAAAGAAGTCCCTATTACTTCCGTCTCATCATCAAAAGTCAACGAATAATTTGCTGCAATTATATCCAGGCCTACTGCTTCGCCGCTAAACATAAGATTTAGGGGAATGGTTCCCGAGGTATAGTTTGCCGCCACGGCAAAAACATTTGCTGTAACAATGCTGCTGGATGTGGTTGCCGGAAGGATGACACCATTGGAACTGATGACAGTTTGGTTTGATTCCGTATTGTTGAATACGTGTTGTGAACCTTCGGCAATTTGTGTTTCGTAATGGTTGATTACTTCGTCAAAAGTATCGTATCCGTTTACATCCACTATTCCTGAAATTAACGATGTGGTTTTGTCAGAAACTTTACCTGTAAGGCTCAATCCATCCAATTCCGGGTTTTTTTGAAACTCGAAAGGAGGAACAACCAAATCAACATACTCCGTTACGGATCTTTCAAGATTGATGGTTGGATTTGTATACGTTTTTGTTACTTTCTCTGCATTGGCATATAGAACGGCAAGCGTTGCCTCATACTCTTTCTTTGCCAAATCATAAGCTTTCTGATTTGCCTTGTTGTAGTTGTTTTGTGCTTTTTTTAATTCATCAACAATAGATTTGTAGGATTCGATTTTATCTTTGCACAGTATCAAGTCCAGTTCTTTATCCAATTCTTTAGTATCCAAAGGCAAAGCATCGAAAGCTTCTTTTAATAATGCTCTTTTAGCAGAAACATCTTCTTTTTCAAAGAGGATTTTTGGGATAATGACCCTGGCTTGTGCGAGTTTTTGGCAAGCTTCATCCGTATCTGGAATCATGGTGTAATTATTGATAAAAAAATCTGCCACCAAAAGAGAAAGGATGGTTTCCCTGATATAAGGGGATTTGGAAGTGATAATCTGGTAAAAAAGGTTTTCCCAAAGAGTATTGATATGTGCTTCGTTTTCAATAGCATCAATGCCGCCGAATTCTATTTTGCTGACAACTTCTGCATATTTTACTTTTGTACGGTTGGCGGTTAGCCAAACAGCAAAGTCGTAAAACTTTTTTGAGACTAATCCTGATGTGTGCAATTGTTCTCTTTTGGTTACCGGAGAAGCAAAACCCGTGGCTGTTTCTGACAAAACCAATGCTTTTGTCTTTCCTGCCGGGATGCTGGAGATAGCCTCCAGGAAATCACTGGTGATTTCTCCGGTATAATCAGGATTGGAGAATGGATGTTTAACGAAATTAATATCAACGGTTTCTTTTTCCAAAAGTTCCGGAGCCCGCATCGTTACGAAGCGGAATAATGTGTTTTTGATTTCTGTACTCATTTTAATTTGATTTAATAAAGGTTTATACTAATTGTAAGCGCTTACGGTTTTTGTGTGATTATAATCTTTCTTGTTGGGATGTAAATACACCAAATACTATATAAAAACTATTATTTATTAGTAACATTTATAATTTATAAGACTATTATCTTATAATCACAATGCAAATATAGACGAAAATAATCTACAACGCAATTATTTTAATAGAAAATTTTCATTTATTTTATATTTGACTGATATCTAGTAAGTTCTTAATTATTGGCAAGGCTTGTCTTTTTTTATTTATGATAATCAATGAATTCGATTACAGATATTGCGGTATTATTTTCATCTATTTAAGCATAAATGATGCTGTTTGTGAGATTTTATTGCTTTTTGTGCTGGAATGATAGATTATTTTCATAAGTTTGCCTTGTAATTCCAATAGATTAATTATGGTTTCGGAAAGAATAGGATTGTATATAGACAAAAAAGGGATTAGCTATTATGCTTTTGAGAACAGCATAAACGCCAGCAGGGGTGCTATTTCCAAAGCGGTGAAGGAGAATAAAAGCATCGGGTCTTCGATGCTGGAGCAGATTATGGCGGTTTATACCGACCTGAACCCGGTTTGGCTCCTGACAGGACAAGGGGAAATGTTTGTAGGGAATGAAGAAATGCTGTTGAATAAAAATATCGAAACCTATCAGCTCAAGACAGACAATGCCATGGAAATGCAGCAGATACCGTTGTACGATATCGAAGCGGTGGCCGGACTCGTGCCTTTGTTCCAGGATTCGAAATCGCAGGAACCGATAGACCATATTTCCATTCCGCACCTGCCTAAATGCGACGGGGCGGTTTATGTAACGGGAGACAGCATGTACCCGTTGTTAAAAAGCGGAGACATTGTTTTGTATAAAGAAATCCACGATTTGAAAAATGAGATTTTCTGGGGCGAAATGTATCTTTTGAGCATCGATATGAGCGGAGAGGAATATATTACCGTAAAATACATCCAGAAATCGGAACAGCACGGTTTTGTCAGGCTGGTGAGCCAAAACAAACACCACCAGGACAAAGATGTGGAACTGGGCAAGATAAAAGCATTGGCACTGGTAAAAGCCAGCATCAGGATTAATGCTATGCATTGATGGAAAAGGCTCTTTAAAATAAAGAGCCTTTTTTATTGAAATTAATAGATTCGTTATTGTTTTTCTTCCTGGTAAAAACGCTTGGATTGATACGCAATAGGAATGCCAATGCACACAATCAGGATAAACACGGATACGGAAGCACGGACAAAATCGAAAGGAGGAGGCGTAATACGGCTCATCGGAATGACCAACCGGGTAGTAACCAACCAGGCTACCACAGCAATTAAAATAGCATTGACCGTCAGGCTGAATTTAAAAAATGGTATTTTCGGATAAAGCCAATAGAAAACAGCCGTGCAGGCGAAGGCAATCACGAAATGGAATAATAGGCCAAACAGCATCATGCTTGCACCTCCAGAAAAAGCCGTGTCCCCGAAAATACCGCTGGCAATATACTGCAGCACTTTGCCGGGAGTTACATGAGCTGATAAATAAGCATTGAGACAGGCAGCCAAAATGTCGAGCGTACCGACAAAAAGAGTCGTTTGGAGTATTGATTTCCACATAGTTGATGGTTGTTTCAGTGTTGAAAAAGTACCTTAAATATACAATAATATTCAATCGGAAGGAAAAACGCTACATTTTTATCCGCCACAATAAAAAAATTACGGTTTTGCCGGTTACTTGTTGGCTTTTTTGATGACTTTCTCAACCCGGATCCTTTTGGATTCTTTTTCAATATCCGAAAGACGGGAGATTAATGTAGCTATAAAAAGTGTTTTGTTTTGATTGTCAATAATAGGCAAGGCCATTTCGGCATACATCGGTAGCTGGTTGGTCGGGCTCTTCAGCAATCTTTCGTTAAGCAGGGAAAAAGCATCTTCGGCATATTCTTGTACCGCACAAAGTTTTACCAATATCCGGACGCAATGGTCATTGGTCACAACCGAACCACTGTCTGCTACGGCGATTATTTTGGCCAATGCCTGGTACATTACCGTTGGGTTTTCGTCTGTAATAGCACTGAGGGCAGTCATGGCTCCCCATTGCAGGCGGTTGTTGCTACTCTCAAGCAAAGCTGTTAATTGCGGATGGAAACCGGCAATGAGTTTTGGCTTGACTTCCGCAATTTCATACAAGGTTTTGATGCAATCCGACTGGATGCCCTTATTTTTATGCTGAAGGTTTTCGACCAATTCCAAAATGGCTTTCTTATCTTCGGTCTGGGCAATTTGCCTTGCCAATTCCTGATTCGGGACTTCATCGCGCCGGCCCAATGATGTGGCCAATTTTTCCAGTATGCTCATAATAAAACGAAGGTTTCAGATTGTAACAAAGGCTAATTACCCGAAAAATAAAGAAAATACCAGAGATGTCAAATACTGTTTTTGAATACTAATATTCATAATCAACACAAAAGCGTTCTTCCCGGATGGTAAAGACCCAATTCCCAATCGCTTCGTGTTCGGGATGCTTTTGGTAACTGAAATAATCTTCCATCGATTTGAAATAGGAGTGAAGCACAATGTCAAAATTCGAATATTCGTTTTCAATATTCATCCCGACACGCAATTCGATAATTTCAGGCAGGATTTCTTGGAGGCCTTCAAGGCGTTCTTTCATCAATTGGGCATTCTCCGCTTTTGATTTTCCGTTTGCGGTTTCTTTGAGTTTCCACATGACAATGTGATGGATCATAGCGATTGTTTTAATAATTTGCAGATGTTTTTAGTACTGATATCTTGATAAAGATTTTTAATTTTACTTATCTCCGTCAAATTGTTTTTATCATAAACGATTTTCCAGGTTTTATCTGCTTCATTATAGTATTCCTTATATTGGATTTGTAGTGTTGAAAGTTTTTTGGACATTCTTGTTTCGTCGATTTTGTTTAATCCTTTTTCGAGGATTTGATTGAAATAAGGGTTAGTATTTCCTCCCTCAATAGAAAGAATATAGAAATCAGTGTATTCGATTTTATGATTTTTATAGCATTCCTGAATGTTTTTGTCTACCTTATAAAAGTCCTTTTTAGCACATACAAATAATTTTAGAGGTTTGGATTTGCTGTGTTTTCCATAACTTAAGAGAGTAAGACCATAGTTTTTGCCATCTACTGTAATGGTGTCAGATGTGACCTCCAATTGGGCATACAGCTGTGTGGAGAAAAATAGAATAAGGAAAAGCAGTAAGTGTTTCATAATTATATTAAGATTAGTTTAATTCCCAAACATCAATATATAAGATTGGTCCTTCAAAATGACAGTTGTTCAGACAAGTAACATCATTAAACAATAAATCACAATGGCCAGTTGACCAAACAGGATTACTTGATACCATTGAAAATATTCCTTTAATACCTGAAAGTATCATAGGATTGTTAAGTATTTGGTTTTGAGTGTAATTATGATGATTGATGTTTGTTGGACCAACTCCCGTATAGGTGTTAGTACCAAATGTTTTTCTCATCCAAGTATTCATGTCTCCGGCAAAAGTAAAATAATACTTGCCATCATCTCCGATTTTTGTTCCAGGAACATTCGGTATTGTAACTCCAGAATAATTTAAAGCTCTTGACATACGTATTGCACAGGTATTCATATTAAGCCTCTTAGCTGCTATTTTATTATAGACTGTCAATATTTGCCCGCCAATTTGCGTACATAATTGTTGTGCAGAGGTTGAACTTGATGGATAAGCACTATAAAAAGTATCAAAACTAGGAAGTGTTTGCTGTGGAAAAGTTAAACTTGGGTTATTCCAATATGCGGTATTTCTTGTTTCATCGCTTTCAGATCCTACTGCTGTATTGGAAAACCAATTTTTGTATTGCTTAAATGTTATTGTAGGATGAAGCATGATATAATTTATGGCCTGTTTTGCAAAACTTCTTTTACTTCCAGAGAATCCTTCAGTTGTAAAAAAAGCGAATAATTCAACACTAGTAATTGGATTTGCAGACAACCATGTTTTTTGCTCGGTTGTCAATGCGTTTGTAAAACCCGCATATAATTCCAGTGCCTCTTCTTCCGAAAGGATTGCTACGGTAGAATTTGTACCTGAAGTTCCTACAGTAGTAACTCCGCCATTAATATTAGTTATGTTAGTAGTTTCTCCTCCGCCATTGCTTCCTGAACAGTAATGATATGTATAAGATGATGGATGAGTACATGGTGCTGAATGTTCGTGACAAGTACATTCTACAATAAAAGTCACGGCATAACATTCCATTCTATCCATTGGGTTATCCAATACAAAAACTTCCTTATTGATTGGCACCAGAAGCTTGTTTCTATAATCAAATGTAATCAAACATGAAGAAATCACATTATTTCTATTTTCTATCAGCAATTTATAAATAAATTCTGTTTCATTCAAGTTTGATTTCCTTGCCTTAATGGTATAAGATTTATAATTTTCTTCTCCCTTGAATTCTTTAATAGAATCAAGTTCAAACTTAAAACCACCTTGTATTCTATTGGAAGCAATTTCATTCTTAGCGTTTTGAAGTTTTTGGATAATTTTCGGAGCGGATTCTATTTTAGATTTTAATTCATCAAAAGTAATCGTGTGTATGTTTTGATTTTGATTTTCTGTTGTTTGGGAATCTTTAGTACAGCAAATAAAAGTTGAAAGGATAAGAGTTAAAAATAATTGCAAAGGGATTTTGATTTTCATGGGATATTCTAATTGTAAAATTTTGATAATGATTTTATTTTTAGTTGCTTTTTCTCAAAAAATAGCCTTAACAACCTTGATGTGAACAATATTGTAGAAAATGATAGACTAAGATTATTGTGACGAAAGTAATGATTTTTCTGTCAAATTCCAGAGGAGTAATTTTTGTTTTATCAGAAAGAAACGACTTTGGACAAAACATAAAATTCAAACTTTTTATAATTCAGGTTTTCAAAATATTATGATTGTTATATATTTATCAATTTATGTGCCACAATAATAGCCACTATTTTTAATAAATTTTTATACCTCTGGTATTTCCTACAATGCCTTGTGCTTTTTTCAAGGAGTTTGGCTGCGGCTTTGTTTATTTTCAAAGTCTTTTTTAGGACACATAAATAACTTTAAGGGTTTGGATTTACTATATTTTCCATTACATAAGAGGGTTAAATATTTTCATAGTCAAAAGAAAATTAGTATTGTACGATGTCAATTGCATATATTTTGTTTCAAATCAATTTAACAATTCACAAATGCTATTGGAGACATTAATCGCAGGCATTCGTTTCCCTGACACTAGGATGATTAAAAGTAAGCTCTTTGTGTAAAATATACATTTTAGGAAAGAATCTACTGGTTTTTTTATCCCTGAAAAGAGTATCTCCCTTGATTCTGAACGTTTCTTCTACAGAAACTTTTGAGGCTGTAGCAAAATCGGTAGCTTTTCTTTTATGGATGGAAGAACAGTAAATGCTCAGTTTTGCTTTTTTTTGTGAAAAGTAAAAAGAAGTAAAGGGATTCAGCCATTTTACAATATTGGGATTGGTAAGCTGATCCGGTTCTCCTTCATTATAAGTGTATTTCCCAGACATCTGGACAGTCCCGTTTGGATGGAATTTCATAAGATATACGGTAATTTCACTTTTGAAACTCTTATCCAAAGACGGCAAAGTGTCTTTCGCAACGTACAAACCGGTATAGTTTATGGATCCATTGTCTTGTTGAAACGTCCTGTCTTCCGGGATGCAAAAACCGACAGCCAAAATGAAAACAAATCCAACTACTAAACAAAGAGAAAATCGATGGTATTGCATAAAATAGGGCATGTCTTTAAGGGTTATGGTTTTGCACAATTGCTAAATAGAAAACGCAACAGGAATCATCTTCCGCAAATATAACAAAACCGTATTATTTAATAAACTTTTCCACCTCCGGGATTTGCTGCAGTGCCTTTGTGTTTTGTTCCAGGAGTTTGGCCGAAGCTTTGTTTATTTTCCGCACTGGGATGGCTTTCCATTTTTCCAGGTCTTTTTCAAATTCGTTGTGGAAGAAAACCCGGGACAAATCCCGGATGACGCAAAAAGCAGCGATGGAATGCCCGTTTTCACTGTCATAATTAGCGTTATTGATGAAGAATTGTATTCGTTTAAAGAGCCCTTCTTCCGAATAAAGCGACAATTCGGTTAGTTTCCCGCGGTATTCCAGATCGGCTGAACCCACGCCTTTCAGTTTCGGGAATAATTTGTAATCCGCAAAATGGCGCCCTTCATGGCCAAGGTAGCTTACCTTGAAGGTTTCAGAGGTTGTATCATAAGATTTCCGAACACAAAACAAAGCCTCTTTGGTGGCCCAGCCTGCAGGATGGTAACGGCCTAATGTGGCATATTCGCTCCAACCCAACGTAATGAAATCGTCCATAAAATAAATCTTGACCGGCGTTTGTTTTCCTTCGTAACGGAGTTTGTAAACGGTATCTTTTTCGGTTTTCCAAACCAGCAAATCATAGAGGCCTCCGGTTTTTCCAAAGCCTGTAGTATGATAGCCCAGGCTGGTGATGTATTTTTTTTGGTATACATCAATACTGTCTTCGTTCAGGGTTAGGTTTTGAGCTGGTGGGAAATTCGTTTTCAGGAAATGAGTTACATTTCGCATAATCAGCGTATCGTTGTTGTCTTTCCGGTTTGAGAAGGACATTCGCCAGTAATCCCTGTAAATCAATAGTAAATCATCTATTTTTGATTTCCGGGAACTTAGGAAATCGCTTTGGTCTGCTGTGAATTTGAAACGGTTTTCAAAGGCGGTTTTGAATTTCAGGTCTTTTTGTGATGCTTTCCGCGACGGAGCCATTTCCAGCAAAGGCAAGGCAGCTATAGGATTTCCATCCAAACCCAAAGCATAAATCTTGGTGTAATCCAGTTTGATGCTGTCGTTGGCCTGGTTTTGTGCTGTTATTCCTAAAGCGGAACATAAAAGCAAGAGGGTGAGTGTGAAGGTTTTCATAGCGGTAGTTTTCTACAAAATTATTCGGACCTGATGAATAAAAATTGTATGAGATTAACTTTTTAACGCCTGGCGGAATTGGTATGGGGAAACGCCGTACTTGTTTTTGAAGGCATGGATGAAATGTGCATCGTCAAAAAAACCGTTGCCAAATCCTATTTCGGTAATGGATGATTGGGTGTTTAAAAGAAGGTGCATGGCGTTTTTGAGCTTCATTTCCAACTGGTATTCGCTCACGGTCATACCTGTTTTTTTCTTGAAAGTGCCCGAAAGGTATACCGGATGCACAAAAATCCTTTCGGAAAGGGAAGACAACGAATGAAAAACGGCCAGTTCCTCTTCCAATATCGTTTTGACCTTTGCAATCCAGGGCTGGCGGCCGGCAATAGGAATGTCCTGGTTGATCTGGAAAAGCCATTCATAAATCAATTCGGTATTGTTTTCCGGCACAACCTGATGGTTTACAAATTGGTGTACCAAGGTATAAAACGGGGCAAAAAGGCCGGTTTTATAATTCTTGAATCCTGCGGGCAACCGGAATTTGAAATCGAGGGTTTTGGCCCAGTCTTTTTTGAATTCTATATTAAAACAGGTGCCGCCGTTTTCCGTAAAAGCATTGCTGTGGTTGTATTCTTTGGGGCGGAAGATGATATTTCCGGCTTCGATGCCGCTTTGTTCTGTTTTGGTTTTTTCCAGATAAGTGCCTCGGGTCAGGATGCTGATATAATCGTTTTCGTGGTAATGTTCCGAAATGCTGAAACCCGGCTCATAGCGCTGCAGGCTAAATTTGAAAGCGTCATCTTCCTGAGCCAGTGTGTTTTTTCCGAAATATTCACCTTCTTTGAGTTGGAGTGTCATGTTTTAAAAGTAATGAAAATACTTTTTGATTACCGATTCTAATTATTTTTATATGCTCTTTTTTGTTTTAGGAGCTGTTTTGGCTTGTTTCATCCGTTGCTTATAAGTGGCATACGCATCATCATCCGTCAGGTTATAAAATAGCCTGAGCCTTTTTTCTTCCCATTCCTTTCCGTCAAAAACAGTGCTGCTAACCGGTTTTTCCATTAATTGCCAGGCATGGTCGTTTGGGAAATGCTCGATGATCATAAATTCGGGATCGGCCAAAAAATATTTTAAATCAAGATGTTTTTTGAATTTCCCGGTGTCATCCAGGTATCCGGAACCCCAGGTAGTATCGATAAGTTCCCATTTCCCGTTGATTTTTACGGCATTCCAGGCATGGCCGGCTCCATTAGGCCCCATATTGTAATACCGCGCCGTACCTTCAATGATAAGGCATTCTATCTGTGCAGCATTACACAATTCTAACAGCAGTTGCGAATATCCGGCACAGACTGATTTTTTGTTCTTCAGGGTTTTGGCCACAGTCACATCCTCTTCCATAATGGTTCCTTTTTTGAAAAGTACGGTATCGTATGCAATATTTTGGGCTATCCAATAAAAGAAAGTTTCCACCGTTTTGGCTTCCGATTTTATAGGACCGGAACTCAAGTAGCGCGCCAGGAGTTTGACATCAGTGGTTTTCGGGGCCTTGAGTGCGTGTGCATACAAGGTATTGTCTACCGGGGTTTGGGCAAATACAGAAAGGTTCAAAAGAATAAGAAACGCGGCATACATCCTTTTCATGGAAATCATTTTTTGAATTTCGTAAATATATCGTGAAAGAAGGTATTTACAATATTCCTTTAGAAAAGATTAAGAAATTTAAATGGAGTAAGGGGTTGGATTTCAGTAATAAAGGAGGGAATGTTGGTTGCAATTGAAGAAAACCAACAAAAAAGGATCATCTATCAAGACAATCCTTTTTTATAATTTGTTTTATGTGGAATTATTTCTTCTCGAAAACATTATTGGTTCGGTTCACATCGGCCATCAATTCCATCGGGTCAAGGGCAATGGCTTTGATCGCTCCTTTTTCTTTATTGATAGTGAATTCAAACGTAGGGTAAGCCCAGTCCCATCCGTCCAGGACGGTGCGTTGTACGTTCGGGAACGGATTTTCTTTTGTCCAGCGCATCAGCGTTAAAGGAATATAAAAAGTCTCGGCGCTGCCATCTTCATATACCACTATGATATCCAAAGGCATCGGCATGCGGCCTATGCGCTCCAGGGTAACTTTTGTTGTTTTGCCGTTTTCCATTACCGATCTAATGCCGTAATCAATGGTGTTGGTGGTTTTGGTCCAGTCGTTGAGGTACCAGTCCAGGTTTGCACCCGAAATTTTTTCAGCCGTATGTTTGATGTCGTTTGGCGTCGGATGTGTAAACTTATAATCGTTATAATAACGTTTGAGAGTTTTCATGAAATTGTCATGTCCTATAAGGTATTCCAATTGTGTCAGGAAAAGGTTTCCTTTGCTGTAGGCATCGGTGCTGTAGCTTTTGTTTTCGTCATAACGGTCCGAATGGATAGTTTGCGGTTGTTCTTTCCCGGATTTTACCAAATTGAAATAACCCGTATAGGAATCCTCATGCGGATTGGCCAGTTTTTTCTCGGCAATCTCGTTTAGGCCATAGTTTTCCAGCCAGGTAGTAAAACCTTCGTCCATCCAGCTGTTTTTGCTTTCGTTGGAAGCCAGTACGTGCTGGAACCAGGAATGTGCCATTTCGTGTGCGGTAACGCCAACTAAACCTTCCGGAGTGCCTTCTCCAACAATCAAAGTACACATGGCGTATTCCATGCCGCCATCGCCTCCTTGAATTACCGAATATTGTTTGTACGGATACTGGCCGACCGTTTTGTTGTAGATGGACATCAATTGTGCGGTTTTCGGCTGCAGGTTTTTCCAGTTGTCGATGATTTTCGGGTTGTTTTTGTATAGGAAATGCAGCATGACGCCATTTTCGGCAAGCAGTTTGTCATGGATGTAATTTTTGTCGGCTGCCCAGGTAAAGTCATGCACGTTTGGCGCTATAAAATGCCAGGTCAGGGTTTTGGTTTTCTTTGGAAGTTTGACCACAACCCCTTCATCCTGATAATTATAGCCTATTTCATTCGCGTTCTGCAAATAACCGCTCCCGCCTAAAACATAGTCTTTATCAATGGTGATGTTTACATCGAAATTACCCCATACACCATGGAATTCACGGGCAATGTACGGATCGGCCTGCCAGCCTTCGTAATCGTATTCGGCCATTTTAGGATACCATTGCGCCATAGAAAGTTCTACGCCTTCTTTATTGTTTCTTCCCGAGCGGCGTATTTGTACCGGGACCTGTCCGTCAAAATCAAGGGTAAAAGTTGTGGAAGCTCCAGGCAACAAGGCTTTCGCCAAAGTAACTTCGAGTATTGTGCTGACCACTTTGTTTTCCAGGGCCACGCCATCTTGTTTCAGGTTTGAGATTTTCAGGTAACCGATTTCGTTCGGTTTTAATGCCGAAATACGGCTTTGCTTTACATCTTTTCCATCCACTTTTACTTTGGTTACCATCCTTCCGTCCGGATCGGCAATGGTTTTGAGCCTTGCATCCATAGGGCTATTAGGCTGGAACGCATTATTGAACAGATGGTAATATACCCGGTGGAGCGTATCTGGGGAATTGTTGGTGTAGACCAAGGTTTGTGTCCCTTTGTACTGGTAGTTTTTCACATCCATGGTTACATTCATCTTGTAATCTGCATGCTGTTGCCAATACCCGGGATTTGGGTTTTTTTGTGCCAGCACAGCCGAAGAAACCAATAAGGAAAGAAATAAAAGTTTTTTCATTGTGTTGTTCTCTTTTAAAAGAAAACCTGCAACGCTAATGGCATTGCAGGATATTCATGATTGTATTTGTGTATTTTGAATTTATTTTTTAGCTAGCTTTTCGGCTAAAATCAAAGCATTGTAAGCATTTACGATTTTACCGGTTTTGGAAATGGCAGCCAATGTAGTTTGTGTTTTGCCTTCCGAACCCGCCAGGTTGATAGGAGTGGTCAATTCGGTTCCGGAATCCATAAGGATGTGTTTTACTTGCGAAGCGGTCAGGCTAGGATAGTAAGAACGGATCAAGGCAGCTACACCGGCAACATTTGGGGAAGCCATTGAGGTTCCCTGCAGGTATTCGTAGGTATTGTTTGGCGTGGTAGCGTAAATTTTTACACCAGGAGCAAAAACATCTACATTTTCTTTTCCGTAGTTGGAAAAATCAGCCATCAGGCCTGGTCCGTACTCATAATTCAAAGCACCGATAGTGATTACGTTGTCTGCATACTCCGGGTTTTTGCCGTCAGCATCGTTAGGGAAATTCGGCGCCGTATCGATATCCTCGGCATCGTTTCCTGCAGCATGTACAAAAAGGACGTCTTTGGATGCCGCATATTTGATAGCGTCATAAACCCATTGTTTGTTTGGGGAGAAGCCTTTTCCGAAACTTCCGTTGATTACTTTGGCACCATTGTCAACCGCATAACGGATCGCTAAGGCAATATCCTTGTCGTACTCGTCTCCGTTCGGAACCGCACGAACGGCCATGATCTGAACGTTGTTGGAGGCAATTCCGTCTCCACCTTTGTTATTCCCGCGAACGGCAGCGATAATACCTGCTACGTGTGTTCCGTGTTTGGCACCGTCTTTTTTAGGCCCGATAACGTTATTGTTCCCGTATTTTGTGTCGTTGATGTCGTTCGGGTTGTCCCCAACAATTTTACGCCCGTCAAAAGAAGTATTCAGGTTGTAGTTCACCTGATCGTAAACATAGTCTTTGTATTCCTGCATTTGCGCGTCAAATTCCGCTCTTGGCGTAGACGTCAGGATTTGAACCATCATCGCTTTGTATTGTGACAAAGCCTGGTCTGTAGTTTGTATTTTTTTAGCGTCTTCGGCAGTATAGTCTTTCTTTTTAAGGTAATCTGCTACGGCTTTGTCTCCGGCAAGGATAAAATCCAATTGCTGTTTTTGCGGAGCCAGTTCTGCTGTTTTGTGCTCCAGTTCTGCTTTGGCATTTTCAAATTGTACCGAACCGTCGTTGCCTTTTTTGACTATACGCGTCAATTCTAGCTGTTCGTTGTCGGCATCACCCAGGAAGTTCCATCCGTGGATATCATCAACATAACCATTGTTGTCATCGTCTTTTTTGTTTCCGGCTATTTCTTTTGGATTGTTCCAGATTTCACCCTGTAAATCTTCGTGTTCGATATCTACACCTGAATCCACAACACCGACAACTACTTTGGTTCCTTTTTTGCCTTTTAGCAATTCGGCATAAGCCCTGTCTACACTCATACCAGGCACTGTGTCTTTGTCCAGGTCGAAATGGCTCCAGCGTTGCAATTGTGTATCGGAAAGTTTAGTGGTTTTGAATGGTCTGACATCAATTTTAGCCGGGTTGGTACTTACGATGCCTTTTGGAGCGCTGCAACTTGCAATAGCTAAGGCAATGGCTCCGGTAAAAGTAATGGTTTTTAAAATTCTCATGTTTTGGATTTAATAAGTGTAAAAATCTGCATTAATCTAACAAAGTTATATTTTTTAACATTACTTTATATGATTTTGCTTAAAAAACTTACACTTTTGATTGTAGCCATTTGACGGTTTCCTGGGCAATCTTTTCATTAAAATTCCCTTTGGCATATTGTTGTTCGTTGAAGTTTTTGACAGCTTCCGGCCAATCCTTGCTTTTCATCATAAAATGATCCAGGTCGGGAATGGTGATCCAGGTAGCGGTATTGGGGTGTTTTTCATTAATTGTTTTCTGGGTGAGCATAGGTTCTACCAATGAACATTGCTCGTAATCGGTCCCGCCGTGCAGGATGAGGACAGGGCAGTTGACTTCCTGCCAGCTTTTGGCCAGGTCCAAAGTATCAAGCTGCTGCCAGAATTTCCAGGATCTTCCCCACATATTGGTGCTTCCGGGCTTGTAATTCAATTCCGAAACGACCAGGGCGTTGTATTCCGGGTTTTCCGATAATGTGGCAGGCGATTTTTTCAACACAAAGAACTCATAATAGATTTTCTGGATTTTACGGGTGAAATCTTCGGTTTGCTGATACGTCAGGTTTTCCAATAAAGGTTTTTGGACCCGATGCATTTCCAGCAGGAATTCGCTCCATGGGCGAAACACGGAACCAAAGACCATGACGCCTTTGGGATGGTGTTTTTTGGCGACTTCCGGAGCTATCGTGCCACCCATCGAATGCCCCCAGATAAATAAATTGGCCTTGTCTACAAACGAAAGCCGCTCCATATAGCTGTAGCCTGCATCGAAACTTTCAATATCGGTAAGCAAATCTGCTTCAGCGCAAGCTTCACAACCGAAACTGTCTCCCAATCCTGATTTTTCAATGGTCACTACGGCAAAACCGTTTTTGAGCCATTCGTCCATGAGTTTTCCATTGTAGCTTTTGCTGTAATTTTCGATACTTCCGCAACCGTAACCTGGGATTAGTAAAATGCAAGGGACGTTTTCTTTTCCTTTCGGTTTTCGAGTGATGGTCCTTAAATAACCGTTCCTAAATCGTACCCAATCATACATTATATCGGCCACGACCGATGTTTCCAGTGGTTTTACAACGGCTTTTGTTGTGGCTGTCGCCGTTTTTCCATTTCGGGTGTACTGAGCGGTTATTTTGTCATTTGCCCTGATGGCGGAGGCTGCTGCGGCATACAATTCCAAAGTTGAGGTGGCGTTTCCGTTGATGGACTGGATTACATCTCCTTTTTTGAGTTTGAGTTTGGATGCTGTCGAATTCGGCAGGACCGAATCGATACTGATTCCTTTTTCGGTAGGTTTGCCCAAAAAACCTATGAAAGCCTTACGCTCAGGGAAAGTTTCCCCGGCAACCGGAACAGGGCTTTGTGCACGAAGTACGGTGGTTATTGCTGTGATCAGAATGAGGGCTAAGGTCCAGGCTAATCGTACCATGATGTTTGTTGTTTGATTGATGATTGAAACTATGCTGATTTACAGTTCCTGATGATTTGATTTAATGTTTTATTCAAAATGTCCAATTCGTTAAGGGTTACTCCTTCCAGTGCGGTTTTCCTGTTTTCCAATACCAGGCCGTGCACTTTTTTGATGATTTGTTTTCCGGTTAGGGTCACTTTCAGGTTTGTTTTCCTTCGGTCCTCCATATTGACGGAACGTTCCAAATACCCCGATTGTACTAAAAGTGCTATAATCCTTGTGACCGAAGCATTATCTTTAAAAACCATTTCCCCTATTTCCTGTTGTGTGATGTTTGGGTTCTCCATGATTGATTTAATAACCAGCCATTGGTCTATGGTTATTTTGAATCCAAACTCTTTAAGCCTTTTCTGGGCATAAACCCGATATGTTCTTATGGCTTTGTCTATGGTGTAAAAGGTGATGTCTTTTAGTTTTTCCATGTATATTTTTTTCAAAATTAGAAATGATTTGTCAATATTTGATATATCAAATAAATTTTAATATAAAATTAACAGCCGCCAACTTATTCGTTTTCAAAAGTTGGCGGCTGCGGGTTTGTATGTTGTGCTTTAGTTGGTTAAGATATCCCCACAGGTAAAAACTTCTTTTTGGCGGACACCTTTTTCAGTCATTTCAACCGTTATGATTTCATTATGGGCATCGTGTTCCAGGAACAGATAGTAATTGTTTTCTGCGGCAGCGGTCAGGAATTTTGCTTTTTCCGGCAGTGTCAATAAAGGCCGGGTGTCGTAGCCCATTACGTAAGGCAGCGGCAGGTGGCCGGCTGTAGGAAGCAAATCAGCCATAAATACAATGGTTTTTCCCTGGTATTGGATGTGCGGGATCATCATCTTTTCGGTATGGCCATCCACAAAATAAATCCCAAAATCCAATTCGGACTGGTTCAGGAAATCGCCTTCCGGCCTTTTGATGAAATGCAACTGCCCGCTTTCCTGCATAGGCAGTATGTTTTCGGAAAGAAAAGAAGCTTTTTCCCTGGCGTTTGGTTGGGTTGCCCATTGCCAATGATTGTCATTGGTCCAGAATTTCGCATTCTTGAAAGCCGGCTCATAACCCGTTTTGTCCTTATTCCATTGGATGCTTCCGCCGCAATGGTCAAAATGGAGGTGTGTCATGAAAACATCGGTAATGTCATCCCGGTGGAAACCATATTTTGCCAACGACTTGTCTATGGAATGGCTTCCCCAAAGTGAATAATACCCAAAAAATTTCTCGGATTGCTTGTTTCCCATTCCGGTGTCAATCAAAATGAGCCGGTTTCCTTCCTCGATCAGCAAACAGCGCGCACCAATGTCAATCAGGTTGTTTTCATCTGCAGGATTGGTTTTGTTCCAGATGGTTTTCGGCACCACGCCAAACATAGCGCCTCCGTCGAGTTTGAAGTTGCCGGTTTCTATAGGATAAAGTTTCATGGTCTTGTTTTAAAAAAACTGCAATTTAAGAAAAACGGGCCGTTTTATAATGGCCTGATAAACTTTTTCTATAGCCGGATTAGTTATAAAAATGTTAGTAATTATGGAAAAAGGTTTTTTATATAGTATCTTTGTGGATTATTTAGACAAAATCAAATTAACGATGATAAAGGTATCAGATACAGCAAGTAAAAAAATTGTCGATATGATGAAAGATGACGGTTTTGATGCTACTAAAGATTACGTTAGAGTTGGCGTAAAAAGCGGTGGGTGTTCAGGATTGTCTTATGAATTGAAATTTGACAGGGAAATAGGAGAAGATGATAAGATTTTCGAGGACAACAATGTTAAGATTGCGGTCGAGAAAAAAAGCTTCCTTTACCTGGCTGGGACTATTTTGGAATTTTCAGGAGGATTGAATGGGAAAGGTTTTATTTTCAATAATCCTAATGCTAACAGGACTTGCGGTTGTGGGGAAAGCTTTTCCTTATAAAAAAAATTAAAAAAAATTATGTCAAAATACACGGAGGACGACCTAAAAATTGAACTCGAAAACAAAGAGTACGAGTACGGGTTTTATACTGATATAGAATCCGAAACTTTTCCTATTGGCTTAAATGAAGATATTGTACGGGCCATTTCACTTAAAAAGGAAGAACCGCAATGGATGACCGACTGGCGCATCGAAGCGTTTCGTGCCTGGAAAGAAATGACCGAGCCAAATTGGGCAAATGTGGCATATGATAAACCTGATTTCCAGGCCATATCGTATTATTCCGCCCCTAAAAAAGTAGATCCCAACAAAACCCTGGACGATGTAGACCCGGAACTTTTGGCGATGTACAAAAAACTGGGTATTTCACTCGATGAACAAAAGAAGATGAACAATATCGCTATGGATATCGTTGTTGATTCTGTCTCGGTGGCCACTACATTCAAAAAAACATTAGCGGAAAAAGGCATTATTTTCTGCCCTATTTCCGAAGCGATCAAAGAACATCCGGAATTGGTACAGAAATACCTGGGGACTGTGGTTCCGCAGAAAGACAATTTCTATGCCGCACTAAATTCTGCTGTTTTCTCTGACGGTTCTTTCTGTTATATCCCAAAAGGCGTTCGCTGCCCAATGGAATTATCAACGTATTTCAGGATCAACCAGGCAGGGACAGGGCAGTTTGAAAGAACATTGGTCATTGCCGATGAAGGAAGTTATGTTTCATACCTGGAAGGATGTACGGCGCCAAGCCGTGATGAGAACCAGCTGCACGCTGCAGTTGTAGAACTTATCGCCCTTGATGATGCCGAAATAAAATATTCTACGGTACAAAACTGGTACCCGGGGAACAAGGAAGGAAAAGGAGGCGTTTTCAATTTTGTAACCAAAAGAGGCTTGTGCGAGAAAAACGCAAAAATCTCCTGGACACAAGTGGAAACCGGTTCTGCCGTGACTTGGAAGTACCCGTCTTGTGTACTAAAAGGAGACAATTCAATTGGGGAATTTTACTCCATTGCCGTAACCAATAATTTCCAACAAGCCGATACCGGGACAAAAATGGTCCATTTGGGTAAAAACACGAAATCAACCATTATTTCCAAAGGAATTTCTGCAGGAAAATCGCAAAATAGTTACCGAGGCCTGGTACAAATCAGCGCCCGTGCCGATAATGCGAGGAATTTCTCGCAATGTGACTCACTGCTGATGGGCAACAATTGCGGTGCGCACACTTTCCCGTATATCGAAAGTAAAAATACATCTGCCAAAATCGAGCATGAGGCGACAACTTCAAAAATCGGGGAAGACCAGGTGTTTTACTGCAACCAGCGCGGAATCCCGACCGAGAAAGCCATTGCCTTGATCGTAAACGGTTTCAGTAAGGAGGTATTGAACAAACTTCCGATGGAATTTGCGGTAGAAGCACAGAAATTATTGGAAATCTCCCTTGAAGGTTCCGTAGGTTAATTACAAATCAGAATAAAATACATTCGAAAAATGTTATCAATAAAGAATTTACACGCAAGTATAGAAGATAAGGAAATATTAAAAGGAATCAACCTTGAGGTAAAAGCAGGCGAAGTACACGCAATCATGGGGCCGAACGGTGCCGGGAAAAGTACCTTGTCCTCCATTATCGCCGGGAATGAAAATTACGAAGTGACCCAAGGGGAAATCAATCTTGAAGGAGAAGATATCTCAGAATTGGCTCCGGAGGAAAGAGCGCACAAAGGCGTTTTCCTTTCCTTTCAGTATCCTGTGGAAATCCCTGGGGTTTCGGTAACCAACTTCATGAAAACTTCCATCAACGAAACACGCAAAGCCAACGGCCAGGAAGAAATGCCTGCCAATGAAATGCTTAAACTGATCCGTGAAAAATCGGAATTGTTGGAAATTGACCGTAAATTCCTGTCCCGCTCGCTTAACGAAGGTTTTTCAGGTGGAGAAAAGAAACGCAACGAGATTTTCCAGATGGCGATGCTAAACCCGAAATTAGCCATCCTGGACGAAACGGATTCAGGATTGGATATCGATGCCCTTCGCATCGTGGCCAACGGTGTCAATAAGCTGAAAAGCAAGGACAATGCAGTAATTGTCATTACGCACTATCAGCGTTTGTTGGAGTATATCGTCCCTGATTTCGTGCACGTTTTATACGATGGGAAAATCGTAAAATCGGGTGGGAAAGAGCTGGCCCTTGAACTGGAAGAAAAAGGCTACGACTGGATTAAACAAGAACAAGAAGCATAATATGGAATTGAAAGAAAAATTGATTGCCTCTTTCATGGCTTTTGAAGAAAATGTGGATGTAAACGCTGATTTGCACGACATCAGGACTTCGGCCATTAAAAATTTTGAAACCAAAGGATTCCCGACCAAAAAGGAAGAATCCTGGAAATATACTTCGCTGAACACCATTCTTAAAAATGATTTCAGCGTATTCCCGAAAAAAGACAATGCCATTGAATTCAAGGACGTTAAGAAGTTCTTTTTGAATGATGTAGATACGTATAAGGTGATTTTCATCGATGGGATCTTCAGTTCTTACCTGTCTTCGACAACGCACGACGGGTTGGATGTTTGCCTGATGTCATCGGCTTTGACCAAACCGAAATACAAAATGATTATCGATACTTTCTTTAATCAGGTAGCCAGCAAGGAAGAAAGCCTTACGACGCTGAATACTGCTTTCGCCAATGAAGGGGCTTACATCAATATCCCTAAAAGCAAAGTGGTCGAAAAACCAATCGAGATCATTTATTTTTCAACGGGGAATGAAGCTGCGCTGATGGTCCAGCCGAGAAACCTGATCATTGTGGGTGAAAACGCCCATGTCCAGATCATTGAGCGTCACCAGAGCCTGAACGAGAATCCGGTCCTGACCAATTCGGTAACGGAAATCTTTGCCCAGAAACGTGCCATTGTCGATTATTATAAAATCCAAAATGACCTTCAGTCTTCCAATTTGGTAGACAATACGTATATCGCCCAAAAGCAGGAAAGCCGCGTAGCTGTGCACACTTTTTCTTTCGGAGGGAACATCACCAGGAACAACCTGAATTTCTACCATCAAGGGGAAAGGATCGACAGTACACTTAAAGGAATCACGATTATCGGCGACAAGCAGCATGTGGACCATTATACATTGGTACAGCATGCAACGCCTAACTGCGAAAGCCACCAGAATTACAAAACAATCCTGAACGATAGCTCGACCGGGGTTTTCAACGGGAAGATTTTTGTGGAAAAAGAAGCGCAGAAAACCGATGCTTTCCAGCAGAACAACAATATTTTATTGAGCGACAAAGCCACGATAAACGCCAAGCCGCAATTGGAGATTTTTGCCGATGATGTAAAATGCTCTCACGGATGCACAATCGGGCAATTGGATGAAAACGCCATGTTCTACATGCAACAGCGTGGTATTCCTAAAAAAGAAGCCAAAGCATTGCTGATGTATGCTTTTACAAGCGAAGTGACTTCCAGCATCAAAATACCGGAACTGAAAATCAAGATTGCCAAGATCATCGCCACAAAATTAGGCGTGAATTTAGGATTTGATTTATAAAACAAAACCCGCTACCTGAGTAGCGGGTTTTTTTTATGATAAACAGGTTGTTTTATTTCTTCAAACTTCCCACCACTTCTTTCAAAAATCCATTAAAATCGAAATCCGGCTCTTCCGTGAGCCCCATTCGTACAATAACTAAGTCCTTTGAAGGGAAAATAGCAATCATCTGCCCCTGGTAACCACTGCAGTAAAACATTTCCTTAGGCACATCCGGGAAATAACCGCCGGCATTAAGCCAGAATTGTGCACCATATTGCCCTTTGGAATCGTTTGTAGGCGTAGAAACGTATTTTACCCAGCTTTCGTCCAGGATTTGTTCGCCGTTCCAGTTGCCTTTGTGCAAATACAGCAATCCGAATTTTGCCCAATCGCGTGTTGTGGCCCAACCGTAAGAAGAACCTACGAAGTTGCCCGCCATATCGGTTTCTACCAGCGCGGAATTCATGCCAATTTTATCCAATAGGGAACTGTACCAGAAATCAAGGTATTCCTGATGCGTTTTGAATTGCTGGCGCAAAATGCCCGATAACAGGTTGGTAGTCCCCGAAGAATAGTTCCAATGGGTGTTGGGTTTGAAAGCGGCCGGTTTTTCGATCTGGCATTTCGACATGTCTTCCGCCTGGAAAAGCATTTTGGTTACATCTGAGATTTTGGTGTAATCTTCTTCCCATGCCAACCCCGAATTCATGTGTAGCAAATCATTGGTGGTGATGTTTTTGCGCTGGTCATTTTTCCATTCTGCAACAGGTGCCGGTTTGTTGATGTCGAATTTGCCTTGCTTCTGAAGGATCCCAAAATAAGTGGCCGTGATGCTTTTGGTCATGGACCATCCGAGTATCTTCGATTTTTTCGAAAACCCGTCAGCGTATTTTTCGGCAATGATTTTATCTTTATAAATGACAAGGATCGAACGGGTGCGTCGTTTTTTTTCTCCTTTTTTATCGAAGGCATTGTCTACCGCCGATTGCAGCCTTTTGTAATCAATCGTACTGAAAAGGGTATCCTTGGGTTCGTTATTTCCGTACGGGAAAGGCAAATTGTTCTCTATAATGGTTCTTTTTGGGATGTCATACGGTTTGTTCACATCAAAATTGTCATCAATCAGGACCGCTCCCAGGCCTTCCCGGTAAATGGCCTTCCTGCTTTTCAAACCATACACTGATGCGGATGCGATTTTGGCCGTTTCGTCAATTTCGTTTTTGGCCAAATCGATCATGTCAATATCGTTATCACCCTGCTGGATGGTCTCAAGCGAACGGTTGTCTATAAAATGCCCCGAAGCGATGCTTTTTGAAGAAAACCCGGAAATCAGGTCCAGTTTTGGATACGTTTCAAATCCGTAGTAAAGAATTACGGCCAAAAGCACAAGGGCTATAAAACCAAATATTTTTTTCATGAGTTGTAAAGTTTACCGCAAATTACTAAAAAAAGCTTTTCGTTCTTACAGCCCGATAATTTTACTGAATTTTATTTCTCTTTTAGGTATATTTGTTTGTAAGCGATTGAAAAATGAAACAAGAAGAACTAGTACACAAATTAAGGGAAGAAGAATTTATTTCAGCGGAACAGCTCAGTGATATTGAGGAATACCGTGCCCTCGGCATTTTTTCCCTGCACAACGAACTGCTGTTTTTACTGTATTTGGCAGTATTGCTTTTTACAACAGGAATCGGGATCCTGATTTACAAGAACATAGACAGCATCGGGCATGGTTTTATTTTGGGTGTTTTGTTTTTGGTAACTGCGGCCTGTTTTTATTTTAGTTTTAAAAAATCAAAAGGGTTTTCAAGGGAAGATGTTGATTTTGAAAATCCGGTCTACAATTACCTGGTGCTCGCGGGTACAATCCTGTGCTGCATTTTTATGGGTTATTTTCAGTTCCAGTACCAGGTTTTCGGAGCGAATTACAGTTGGGCAACCTTGGTTTCGGCTTTGTTCGGTTTTGGCGTAGCATATTATTTCAATAATAAAAGTGCGTTGTCCATTGCCATTACGGCTTTGGCAACGACCATAGGAATTTCCCTAACACCGAAGGATATCCTGGAAAATGATATTTATAACAATCCTATGCTTTCTTATTACGGGCTGGCTTTAGGGGTTTTGCTGTTGGTTTGGAATCATTATTCCGGAAAAATGCTTCTAAAAAAACATTTCAGCCTGGTATTCCTGACCTTTGCCCAGCATTTAATTGGCCTTTGCTGCATTGCAGGGCTGACAGAGGATTACTGGTTCGTTTTTGTGTTGTTAATGGCAGCTTCCATGTATTATTTCTACCGGGTTAGTTACCAAACCAAAGCCATTTCCATTTTTACCTTCACGCTGGTGTATGCCTATATCGGTTTTAACATCTTCCTGTTCAGGCTGTTTGATATTGTTGATCTGGATTTGTTCGGGGAATTCATAATCATTATGGCGCCCTTATATTTCATCGGATCGATAGTTGGATTTATCCAATTGATAAAACAATTTAACAAAAAAGCACATGATAGCATACAATAAAGAGCTGTTAGACAATACGTTCCTGTTTAATGAAGCACAGCACTTGAAAAACAGCGGTTTTATACCGAAGAACCAGCTTGATGGAATTGCCGCAAAACGCCCAACACTAAAAAACCACCAGAATATATTGGTCCGGATTGGTTTTTTCCTGCTAGGGTCATTTTTGTATTCTTCCATTGCAGGAGTAGTTTCTTTGATGACGCTTCCTTTTTTGGAAAACCAGTATAAAGCCTTGGTTTTTATATATGCCATTATTGGTATTGTTGCATCTGAATTTTTGGCGGTACAAAATTTTAAAAGCCATGGCTTAGACGATGCTTTTATACTGGGAGCCCAAGGCTGTTTGCTGGGAGCTGTTGGTGTTGCCACAGAAGAACCCGCAGTTGTCTTTGCCACAATGGCCATAGTTGGGCTATTGAGCTGCTTGCGATACGCCCATGCCTTATCTGCGTTGATTGGTTGTATTGGGATAATCGGTTTTTTTGGTAATCTGATTGTTGAGGAAAAAATGATCAACATGTCGTTCCTTCCTTTTGTCATGCTGCTTTTGGCCTTCATTATTTATTTTATTTACTTCAGGTTGATTTCGGTTTCGGCAGTATATTACAAAAACAGCCTTTTGCTTGTACAGGGTTTTGCCTTGGTTTTAGCCTACGCATCTATGAATTATCTTGTGGTACGAGAGCTTTCGGTTGCTTTGATGGATTTGGACCTCGCGCCAGGTTCGGACATTCCGTTTGCTTTTGTATTTTACGGATTCACTTTCCTGATCCCGCTTTTTTATATCTTTTATTCTTTGGCCAAAAAAGACAAACTAATGTTGTACGTGGGTTTGGCAGCTTTAGGCTTTTCCTTTTACACCATCAGGTACTACTATTCGGTTTTGCCGGTTGAAATTGCTTTGATCCTAGGCGGATGCTTATTGTTTGCCATTTCCTATTTTGCCATTTCCAGGTTGAAAAACAACACAAGCGGTATTACTTTTATGCCGGACAGGAACGAAAACAATACCGTTTTGTCCAATATCGAAGTGATAATGGCAAATTCACAGGTAAGTTTAAAAGGAGTTTCGGCCACAGAACAGAAAATGCCTTTCGGCGGCGGAGGATTTAGCGGCGGCGGTTCGGGAGGAACATATTAAGTTTATCAATTCATTAGTATTGTTTTAAGTAAACATAACTTAAATTTGCACTAAATTTTAGAAGTTATGTTTGATGTTCAAAAAATAAGAGCTCAATTTCCAATATTATCACAAACCGTAAACGGAAAGCCTTTAGTCTATTTTGATAATGGTGCGACTTCGCAAAAACCCAAAGTGGTCATTGATGCGATTGAAAAATATTACCAGGAAATAAATGCCAATATCCACCGTGGCGTGCACACTTTAAGCCAGTTGGCTACTGATGCCTATGAAATTTCACGGGCTAAAATACAGGACCACATTAACGCGGAGCACCTTCATGAAGTGATTTTTACTTCGGGGACTACGCACGGGATCAATCTGGTGGCCAACGGATTTGCTTCGATTGTAACCAAAGGCGATGAGGTAATGGTTTCCGCATTGGAACACCACAGCAACATTGTCCCTTGGCAAATGCTTTGCGAAAGGACCGGAGCCAAGCTTGTCGTGATCCCAATGGATGAAAACGGGGAACTGATCCTTTCCGAATTTGACAGGCTGCTTTCCGATAAAACCAGGATTGTTGCCGTAAACCATATTTCAAACGCTTTGGGAATTATCAACCCGATCCGCTACATGATTGATAAAGCGCATCAGGCCGGTGCAGCGATCCTTATTGACGGGGCGCAGGCAACTCCGCATCTAAAACCGGATGTACAAGCCCTGGATTGTGATTTTTATGTGTTTTCAGGGCATAAAATCTGCGGGCCGACCGGAGTTGGGATCCTTTATGGAAAAGAAGCGTGGCTCAATAAACTGCCGCCTTATCAGGGAGGAGGAGAAATGATCAAAGAAGTTACTTTCGAAAAAACAACCTACGCCGAACTGCCGCATAAATTTGAAGCCGGGACGCCTAATATTGCCGGTGGGATCGTGTTGGGAACGGCCATTGATTTTTTGAACGAAGTAGGTTTTGATGCGATTCAAAAGCAGGAAAAGGAACTACTTCAATATGGAACGGCCAAATTATCGGAAATAGAAGGACTCACGATTTACGGCACCGGCGAGAAGACCTCCGTAATTTCTTTTAACATCGAAGGCATCCATCCGTATGACATTGGTACGATTGTTGACAAATTAGGGGTAGCGGTACGAACCGGCCATCATTGCGCACAGCCGATTATGAATTATTTTAATATCCCGGGAACGATAAGAGCAAGTTTTGCGTTTTATAATACCAAGGAAGAAATTGATATATTTGTAGAAGCGGTCCAAAAAGCTAAAATGATGTTATCCTAAAACCCATAAATTATGAAAGCAATTACCTTACTAACGGCCATGATAGTGACTTTTTCAAGTTGCAATTGCCAAAAGAAAGCAGCAGCAGCAAGCAACAATGTAAGCGAAGAAACCGTAATGAAACAGCAAACAGTGCTCCCAACATTGGAATACGAAGCCAACACCCGTGGTTTTTTCAGGAAAATCTCCGTTGCAGACCAGGTGGCCTGGGTAACCAATGTACGGGATGGAAAACCGGAAGAAGTCAAAATAAGCGATGCGGACTGGAAAGAACTGGTTTCGCTTTACAAATCAGTGAACAAGGACGGCCTGGCCAACCTGAAAGCGCCTACTGAAGAACGTTTCCATGATGGTGCGCCGATGGCAAACTTCAGAGTGATCGAAAAAGGGAAAACGTTCGAATCGGTAACCTTCGATGGAGGAGCCCCGCCGGCAGAAATAGCAAAAATCGTAAATAAACTTATCGAAATAGCCGATAAAAAGGAATAAGAATGACTATTAAAGAAATACAGGAAGAAATTGTCGATGAGTTCTCGATGTTTGAAGATTGGGACGAGCGTTTCCAATATGTAATCGATTTAGGAAAAGGACTTCCGCTGATCGAGGAAAAATACAAGACGGAAGAAAATACCATCAAAGGATGCCAATCCAAAGTTTGGGTCCATGCAGAGCAAAAGGACGGGAAAATCATATTTACCGCTGACAGCGACGCCATCATCACCAAAGGGATTATCGCAGTTTTGGTCCGGGCCTTTTCCAACCATTCTCCAGCCGAGATTTTGGAAGCCGACACTCAATTTATAGATGAAATAGGATTAAAAGACCATCTTTCGCCAACCCGTGCCAATGGCTTGGTATCGATGATCAAACAAATAAAAATGTACGCTTTGGCCTTTCAGGCGAAGCAATAATAAAACAATAATGGAAGAATTTAACGATACCATCAATTTAGGAGAAGAAGTAGTAAAGGTTTTGAAAACAATTTACGACCCGGAAATTCCGGTTGATATTTACGAATTGGGATTGATCTACGATGTTTTTGTGAATGAAACGCTGGATGTGAAAATCCTGATGACCCTTACCTCGCCAAATTGCCCTGTGGCCGAAACCCTGCCTAAGGAAGTGGAAGACAAGATCAAGAAAATCGAAACCGTAAAATCCTGCGAAGTGGAAATCACTTTCGATCCGCCGTGGAGCAAGGATTTAATGAGTGAAGAAGCCAAACTGGAACTGGGAATGCTCTAAGGAAATGGAAGAAATTGTAAACAAAGTAGCCAGCAGCGCCCTGGAAGTTTTTGACCTGGAAGATTATTACCAGCCCGGGGCAAGGACTCAGGTGGATATTTCGCAGTGGCTCTATGAAGGTTTTCTTTTGAAGGAAAAAGATTTCCGTGAAGCCCTGAAAAACGAAGATTGGTCCAAATACCAGGATCATTATGTATACCTTCGATGCTCCACGGATGCTATTCTTCCGGCATGGGCCATGATTTTGGTCACTGTCCATTTGGCTCCTTTTGCCAAAAAGATTGTCAAAGGGACAAAAGATGACCTGGAGACTGCCTTGTACCAGGAAGTACTGTCTACCATTGATTATGCGCCTTATAAGGACAAGCCGGTCATCATCAAAGGATGTTCCAAAAAACCGGTTCCTGAAACCGCTTATATCATGGCACTGCAAAAACTGCAGCCTTTTGCCAGGAGCATCATGTACGGGGAAGCCTGTTCGGCGGTACCGCTATTTAAATCGAAAAAGTAAAACAATCTGCCGTATATTTTCATAATTTTGTGAGAATTGTAAACACAAAATGCTATGAAAAAGATCATTTTAGCAGTATCGGTTTTATTTGTTGGCGTGTATTCACAGGCACAGCAAACGGAAAGAGAACTCATAGACAAAACAGCAAAAGCGGCAGCCAAAACCCTGGACACTACCAATATGGGTTGGAAAAAAGCCGGAACGGTTACTTTACTCTTTAACCAATCGGCGTTTAACCACGAATGGCTCGGAGGAGGAACGTCAAACATGGCGGGGAACGTGGGCCTGAATTACGATTTTAACTATAAAACACCTAACATCGTTTGGGACAATAAAATCTTAGTAGCCTATGGTTTGACCAAAGTGAAGGATGCCGAAATGACCAAATCCGACGACAGGCTTGAATTTACCTCGCTTTTAGGGAAAAAGGCAGGAGTCGGTTATTGGTACTACTCCGCTTTTTTCAATATCAGGACCCAGATGGATTCCGGTTTCAAAAAGGAAGATTTTACAAACGATAACGGAACGCCGCTCAATCCCGCAGATGATTTCGCGGACCAGAGAGACGTAAAGATCTCGCATTTTTTTTCTCCTGCTTATTTACAGGCCGGGCCGGGAATGCTTTGGAAGCGGTCTGATAACCTAAAAGTCAATATTGCCCCGGCAACATCCCGCCTTATATATGTCCACAGCCATTTTACAGAGTTTGGACCAGCTTACGGAGTCGAACAAGGGGAAACCACCCGTTTTGAATTTGGGGCCGCTGTAAACGCTTATTACAAGCTCACCCTAATGGAGAATATCTCGATGGAAAATATCCTGAACCTGTATGCTAATTATTTGGATAAACCGCAAAATGTTGATATTGATTACCAAATGAATTTGGTCATGAAAATCAATAAATATATTTCTACGAATTTGGCACTGCAGGCCATTTATGACGACAACGCCATTGGAGCGTTCCAGGTAAGGGAAATATTTGGGTTGGGTGTCAATTACGGTTTTTAAAAAGCTGCCGGAAAACATATGGCATAAAAAACTCCTTCTGTTCAGGAAGGAGTTTTTTTATTGTATTTTTTGAGCAAATCAAACATAGGACAGCGTTTGCATCGCTTTTTTTCTGCTTTTAAATATTTTTCACAACATTTTGACTTGCAGTCTTCAGCAATTTTATGGATTTTAAGAAGCGCTTTTTCATGCTTCTTTTTCTCTTTGCTTTTTTCCTTATTTTTTTCCTTGTTGCCCAAAACAACTGGTTGTTTTAATTTTTGCTTGCCGCTGTAGCGTCTTTGCCGGTCATTTGTTGGATATCCCGGTCGAATAGATACAATCCGCCTTTGTCGTCACCGATCAAATTGATTTTATCCAATATGGTTTTGGCCTGGGCTTCTTCTTCAATCTGTTCGGCCACATACCATTGCAGGAAATTATGCGTGGCGTAATCTTTCTCATCAAAGGTCACATGGACCAGTTCATTAATGGAATTGGAAACAAACAGCTCATGGTTGTACAATTCCTCGAACATTTCTTTCATGGTCCCGAATTTGGTCTTTGGAGCCTTTAAATCGGTTACCACGGCATGCCCGCCGCGCTCATTGATGTATTTTACCAACTTCAGCATGTGCATGCGCTCTTCATCGGACTGCTTGTACATAAATTGTGCAACGCCTTCCAATCCTTGGGTTTCTGCCCAACAAGCCATGGACAGGTACACTTGCGACGATTCGGCTTCAATACGGATTTGCTTGTTTAATACCGATTCAATATTTTTTGATAACATAAGTTGACTTTTTCATAAAGTTACGAAATTTTGCGTAACCTGTATATCTTGTAAAGTTATTTTAGCATGAAACGGCTGTCGGTTTTAACCAATTATCGCCCCGTTTTCTACACCGTCAGTATCCGGATTGACAAATACCAGTTTGCCTTCGGCGGTATTGGTCAGTAATAGCATTCCTTCGCTTTCTACACCACGCAGGGCTCTTGGCGCCAGGTTGGCCAATACTGTTACGCGTTTCCCGATTACTTCTTCCGGTGTAAAATGCTCGGCGATTCCTGAAACAATCGTACGGACATCAATGCCTGTGTCTACCTTCAATACTAGCAGTTTGTTGGCTTTGGGCATTTTCTCGGCTTCGATAATGGTTCCTACACGCAAATCTATTTTAGCGAAATCTTCAAATGTTGAAGTTTCTTTTTGTGGTTCGATCACTTTGTTTTCTGCTTTATTCGCCTCTTTTGTGGCTTCAAGTTTGTTTATTTGCTTTTGGATTTCTTCGTCTTCGATTTTGGCAAAGAGCAATTCCGCTTCACCAATGGTATGCCCCGAAGGGATCAGGTCTGAAGAAGCAGCAATCCCGTTCCAGCCAAACTGGCCGTCAGATTTGAGGATGCGTTTCAGCTTTGCGGCCGTGAAAGGTAAAAAAGGTTCTGCCAAAACACTCAAAGCTGCTGCTATCTGCAAGGCGACATACATTTGAGTCTGTACCCTTTCCGGGTTTTCCTTTACGATTTTCCATGGTTCTTCGTCAGCCAGGTATTTGTTTCCTAAACGGGCTACGTTCATCAATTCGCCCAAGGCTTCCCTAAAACGGTATCGTTCCACCGAACTGGCAATTACGGCCGGGTAGGCTTTTAATTCGTCCAGGGTTTGTTGGTCTACTTCTGAAAATGCATTAGGCTGCGGCACCACGCCTTCGTAATATTTGTTGGTGAGTACCACTACACGGTTGATGAAATTCCCAAAAACCGCTACCAGTTCGTTATTGTTCCGTGCCTGAAAATCTTTCCAGGTAAAGTCATTGTCTTTGGTTTCAGGAGCATTGGCCGTTAACGCATAACGCAAAACATCCTGTTTTTCAGGGAAATCCAATAAATATTCGTGCAGCCAGACCGCCCAGTTTTTGGAGGTGGAAAGTTTATTGCCTTCCAAATTCAGGAATTCATTTGCCGGGACATTGTCGGGCAGTATATAGCTTCCTTCGGCTTTAAGCATGGCCGGAAAGATGATGCAATGGAAAACAATATTGTCTTTTCCGATAAAATGAACCAGTTTTGTGTCCTGGTCTTTCCAGTACGGTTCCCATTCTTTCCCTTCGCGGGCCGCCCATTCTTTGGTTGCAGAAATATACCCAATTGGGGCATCGAACCACACATATAGTTTCTTCCCTTCGGCACCTTCTACCGGGACGTCAATGCCCCAATCAAGGTCACGGGTTACCGCACGGGGTTTCAAACCGTCGTCCAGCCATGATTTTACCTGCCCCAGCACATTCGCTTTCCAATCTTTGGCATGGCCGGTCAAAATCCAGTCCGTTAAGAAATCCTGATAGCGGTCTAAAGGTAAAAACCAGTGTTTGGTTTCTTTCAAAATAGGAGTTTCTCCTGTAATGGTCGATTTGGGATTGATTAAATCCGTAGCATTTAAAGTAGAGCCGCAACGCTCGCATTGATCACCGTAAGCTTCTGGATTTTCACATTTTGGACAGGTACCGGTTACAAAACGGTCTGCTAAAAATTGGTCTGCTTTTGCATCATATAATTGTTCGGTTATTTCTTCAATAAAATCACCGTTATTGTATAGTTTTTTAAAGAATTCAGAAGCCGTATCGTGGTGTATTTTTGCTGAAGTCCTCGAATAATTGTCAAAAGAAATCCCAAAGTCCAGGAACGATTGGCGGATGATGCCATCGTATTTGTCAATAACCTGCTGTGGCGTGATGCCTTCTTTTTTGGCTTTCATCGAAATAGCCACCCCATGCTCGTCGCTTCCGCACATAAACGCCACATCTTTGCCCTGTAGGCGAAGGTAACGGGCATAAATATCGGAAGGAACATACACACCGGCCAGGTGGCCAATATGGATCGGGCCGTTCGTATAAGGCAAAGCAGCAGTAATCGTATATCTTTTTGGATCTTGTAACATAATTCATTTTAATTGAATGCAAAAATAAGCAATAGAATTTTGATTTGGAGCTATTCCCGCTATCCGTTGCAATCTTTTTTTCGGCGAAAAGCCTCAAAAAAGGATTTTCACTGCTATCGGGGCTATGAAATTTGCTGTAAATTACAAAATAAGCGGTATCAGTCGGCTCATAAAAATAACTTTAATACATTTGTTTATCGAATCCAGATTCCAAATGAAAAAAACGATTGGTATTTTATTTTTACTATTTACATTTTCGAACATCCAAGCTCAAAAAAACATGATCACACCTCCAAATCTTAAAAAAGGGGATACTGTCGCTATTGTATCTACCGCCAGAAAAAATATCGACGACAATCTGAAACCGGCTATCGACCTGCTTAAATCATGGGGGCTTGAGGTGAAAATAGGCAGTACGATCGGGCTTGACCTGAACCAGCTTGCCGGAACAGACCAGCAGCGTGCCCAAGATTTTCAAGAGCAGATGGATAACCCGAATATCAAGGCCATCTGGTGTGTGCGGGGCGGTTACGGAACGGTAAGGATGATCGATTTACTCGATTTTACAAAATTCAAACAAAACCCGAAATGGATTATAGGGTTTAGCGATGTGACGGTTTTGCACAGTCATTTAAATACGATGGGTTACAAATCCATCCACGGGATCATGCCCATTAGTGTTGGGAAAGCATCAGTGCAGGCAAAAGAAACCCTGAAGATTTCATTGTTTGGGAATGAAAGGCTGGAATACGAAATAGAACCACATGCCATGAACCGGTTCGGCAAGGCTTCTGGTGAACTGGTAGGCGGGAATTTGTCAATCCTTTACAGTTTGCTGGGTTCTTCTTCAGCCATTGACTGCCATGATAAGATTTTGTTTATCGAAGACCTGGACGAATACCTTTACCACATAGACCGCATGATGATGAACCTCAAACGCAATGGCTGCCTGGAAAGTATCAAAGGAATCGTATTGGGTTCGATGACCAAAATGAAAGACAATGACATTCCTTGGGGAAAGGACGCGCTCCAGATTGTGGATGACGTGACCAAAAAATACAATATCCCGGTCATTTATAATTTCCCGGCAGGGCATATCCAGGACAACCGGGCCATGATTTTCGGGTCGCAGGTTTCCATTGATGTGAGCCCAAATTGCAGCAAAGTCACTTTCCAGCAGTAGCATGGCAGACCACAACGAACTTGGGAAACTAGGAGAAGAACTGGCTGTGGGTTTCCTGCAGCGAGCCGGCTATGATATCCTGCAAACGAATTTTGTTTTCCAGAAAGCCGAAATCGATATCATTGCCCAAAAAGCGGACATTCTTGCCGTGGTTGAGGTAAAAACCCGGTCTTCGCTCGATTTTGGGAATCCGCAGGATTTTGTCAATCCCAAAAAAATCAAACTCCTGGTCAAGGCCATGGATCAATATGTGACGGAAAATAATTTGGATTTTGAGGTTCGTTTCGATATCATTTCGGTACACAAAAACGGTAAAGATTTCATTATTGAGCACTTAGAAGACGCTTTTTATCATTTTTAGCAAAAAACAACTGTTGTTTTATTTGTAACAAATTGTTTTAAATTTATCTTTGCAACAGATTTTAAGTGAAAAAATGAAAACAATCTCATCCGTAGTTGAAAACTACATCAAAACCAAACCGTTTTTACTCAACGCGCTTTCGCAGGGGATTATTAATTTGACTTCTTTGGCCAGGATTATGACTGAAGAATTGGAGCATGAGTTAGGGAAAGATGTCAAACAAGGCGCTATCATTATGGCGCTGAAAAGGCTTTCGGAAGATTTGGATTTTAAAGTAAACCATAAGATCACCAAGGTCTTAAAGAATATTGGCGAAATTACTGTGCGTTCTTCCCTGACGGATTACACTTTCCTGATTTCCGATACGATCCTCAACAAGCAGGCGGACCTGATTTCCGATATCAACATGCATTCGGATATATTTTATACGTCTTCGCGCGGTGTGAATGAAACCAATATCGTCGTAAGTGAAAGCGTGGGCCATTTGGTAGACAAGCATTTTTCGCAGGAAAAACTAATTCAGAAATTACAAAACCTCGCCTCGATAACGGTCAAATTGCCAAAAGAAAATGTCGTTATACCGGGAATCTATTACTTTATTTTCCAACGGCTGGCCTGGGAAGGAATCATTATCAATGAAGTGATTTCCACCTCAAACGAATTTACGATTTTGGTTAGTGACGATGTTGTGGATGTAGCTTTTAAAGTGATTAAAGATTTAAAACATTTGTAAAATCCTATGGAAAAAATATCCGTTATCGTTTTATTGAGCCTTTTGCTGTTTTCCTGCAAAGCTTCGGAAAGAGCCTATACTGAAACAATGAAGGAAGATCTGCAAATAAGGTTTAACAAAGAACAGAAAGCGCTAAAATTCGATATGGCTAGAATCAAGTCTGAAGGAAAAGCATACACGGATTCCATGGATTTGGAAGTTGACCGGATTTTTAAGGAAAACACAGAGGTGGTTAAAAAATATTTTCAAGACTATTCCTTTCCATGGGTGACGGTTAATGGAGAAAAAGCTTCGATTAATTTCTGGACAGTGGTACAACATTCCGATCATGATCCGGCGTTTCAGCAACAGGTTTTAAAAACTATGGAAAAAGGCCTGAAATCGGGCAAAGTATTGCTGAGAAACTATGCTTTTTTGTACGATAGGGTGATGAAAAACACCAACAAAAAACAGCGCTATGGAACCCAGGTGGGATGGGAATCCGGCAAGCCAATGCCTCTTCCGGAACTTCAAAACCCGGAAAAAGTGAATGAATTTAGAAAGGAAATGGGTTTAAACACCCTTGACGAATACTATAAATTCCTGTTGAGCATTTATTAAATCATCCCGATCAATTCCAAAGCTCTTTTAACCGATTTCACATTTTCAAAAGTCAATAACAAGCGCAAGCCGTTCTTGGTTTCCTTTTCTTTCATCCTGCACAGTTGCGGCTGTCTCTGTACAAATTGCAATACCTGGTGGAAACGGTTGGACTGGTAATAATTGCTTTGTTGGTCGGAAATGAAATAACAAACCATTTTTCCTTGTTTGAGGACGAGTTTTTCGATGCCCAGTTTCGAAGCAATCCATTTGATCCGCAAACTGTTGAGCAGGGCAGTAGCCTGTTTCGGTAAAGCGCCAAAACGGTCCGTCAGCTCATTTTCATATTGCTGCAGGCCTTCTTCATCCTTGATAAGGGCCAGCGAATTGTACAAAGCAAGCCTTTCGGTTACGCTGTTAATGTAATCGTCCGGGAAAAGCAACTCGAAATCAGAATCGATCTGGAGGTCTTTTACATATTCTTTTTCTTCACCGGTATCTTCTTCGGCATACAACTCTTTGAATTCATTTTCCTTAAGCTCTTCAATAGCTTCGTTCATGATTTTCTGATAGGTTTCAAAACCAATTTCATTGATAAAACCACTTTGTTCACCACCTAAAAGATCTCCCGCACCACGTATCTCCAGATCTTTCATGGCGATATTAAAACCGCTGCCGAGTTCGCTGAATTGTTCAAGGGCCTGTATGCGTTTGCGGGCATCGTCCGTCATGGCGGAATAAGGAGGCGTGATAAAATAGCAAAAAGCCTTTTTATTGCTTCGTCCTACACGGCCGCGCATCTGGTGCAGGTCCGACAATCCGAAATTATTGGCATTATTGATGAAAATCGTATTGGCGTTCGGGACATCCAGCCCACTTTCGATAATTGTCGTTGCGACCAATACATCAAATTCCCCTTCCATAAAGGAAAGCATCAGCTCTTCGAGTTTTTTGCCATCCATCTGCCCGTGGCCGACACCAATTTTGGCATTGGGAACCAATCGCTGCAGCATTCCGGCAATTTCCTTGATATTTTCGATGCGGTTGTTGATAAAGAATACCTGTCCGCCACGTTCTATTTCAAAGGAAACAGCATCGCGGATCAATTCCTCGTTAAATCCGATAACATGTGTCTCGATTGGATAACGATTGGGCGGCGGTGTGGTAATGACCGATAAATCCCTGGCGGCCATCAACGAAAACTGCAATGTCCTTGGGATTGGGGTTGCGGTCAATGTCAGGGTATCGACATTTTGTGTGATGGTTTTCAGTTTGTCTTTTACGTTTACGCCGAACTTTTGCTCTTCATCGACTATCAGTAATCCTAAATCTTTAAAAACGACATTTTTATTCACCAATTGATGCGTCCCGATCAGGATATCGAGTCTTCCGGATTCCAAATCTTTTAAGGTTTCCGCTTTTTGTTTGGCCGAACGGAAACGGTTTACATACCCGACATTTACAGGCATGTCTTTAAGCCGCTCCTTAAAAGTCCGGTAATGCTGGTAAGCCAAAATGGTCGTAGGAACCAAAACAGCCACCTGTTTCCCGTTATCTACCGCTTTAAAAGCCGCCCGGATAGCCACTTCGGTTTTACCGAAACCAACATCGCCACAAACCAGGCGGTCCATAGGGCGGTCACTTTCCATATCGGCTTTGACTTCCTGTGTTGATTTTAACTGGTCCGGAGTATCTTCGTAAATAAAGGAACTTTCGAGTTCAAGCTGCAAATAACTGTCTGGGGCAAAAGCGAAACCTTTGTCCAAACGGCGTTTGGCATACAATTGAATCAAATTGAAAGCAATATGTTTGACTCTTGCTTTTGTTTTTTGTTTTAAGGCCTTCCAGGCGCCGGAGCCCAGTTTGTAAATTTTAGGTGGCGCGCCGTCTTTTCCGTTGTATTTCGAAATTTTATGAAGTGAATGGATGCTCACATATACAATATCGTTATCGGCATACACCAGTTTTATAGCTTCCTGGGTTTTGCCTTCGACCTGTATTTTCTGTAATCCGCCGAACTTTCCTATTCCGTGGTCAATATGAGTCACATAATCGCCTACAATGAGCGAATTGAGCTCTTTGAGTGTAATGGTCTGTTTTTTCGAATAGCCGTTTTTGATGCTGAATTTATGGTAGCGTTCAAAAATCTGATGGTCGGTATAACAGGCAATCTGGTTTTCTTCGTCTATAAAACCCTGAAAGAGCGGCAATACAATAGTTTCGTATTGTTTGGTCAGGTTTTCGTGGTTTTGCTCGTCCAGGCTTTCAAAAATGTCATGGAAACGCTTGGCCTGCTGCTCGTTGGAACAGCACAGGTAATTTTTATAATGATGTTCCTGGTTGCTCTTAAGGTTGTTCAGCAGCAAATCGAACTGTTTATTGAAGGACGGCTGCGGCTGGGTATGGAATTCAAAGCTTTCAGAAATCTTGAAGGTAGGTTTTGAAGACAATTCAACCACTGCAAAATCCAATGCCTGCTTGAGGAATTCTTTTTGGTTCAGGAATAATTGCGAAGGAGAAGCATGTTTGATGTCTTTGGATAATTTATCGAAGGTTTCTTCCGCTTTGCCAAATAATTTGTCTAGGTTGGAGGCGAGCAAATCTGTATTTTGGATGAAAAGCGTTGTCCGCGGATGGATATAATCCAGGAAGCTTTCCCTGTTTTCCTGTAGTATTTTATTTTCGAAATTTGGAATGATTGTGATTTTCTGTTTTTTCTCAACCGAAAGTTGTGTCGCCACATCAAAGGTCCGGATGCTGTCAACTTCGTTCCCGAAAAACTCAATTCGGTACGGATTGTCATTCGAATACGAAAACACGTCCAGGATACCGCCACGGACCGAAAATTCGCCGGGTTCGGTAATGAAATCGACACGCTTGAATTCGTATTCAAAGAGTACTTCGTTAATAAAATCAATGGAAACCTGTTCTCCTACGGAAATTTTCAGGGTATTTTTCTCGAGTTCCTTTTTGGTCACCACCTTTTCGAAAAGGGCTTCCGGATACGAAACGATAATGGCGGGTTTTTTGCGGGAATTGATCCGGTTGAGGACTTCCGAGCGCAGCAGTACATTCGCGTTTTCGGTTTCTTCTATCTGATAAGGCCTGCGGTAAGAGCTCGGGTAAAACAGCACATCCTTGTTGCCTGTTAGCTGTTCCAGGTCATTTAGGATATAGGCCGCTTCTTCCTTTTCGTTGCACAAAATCAGGAAGGAATGCTCACTTTTTTGGAAAAGGGCATCCACAACAAAAGACAAAGAAGAGCCCGTGAGGCCTTTTACATGGATTTTGTTGTCTCCGTGGATGGCTTGGGCTATGGTGCCCACTTTTGCCTGCCGGCCGTATGTATTGCGGATGATTTCGGTGCTCAATGGAAAATTATTTTAGTATTCCTTCCTCTTTTTGTTCTTCTGGCGCGGTTTGCTGTGCCGGTTGTGACGGGCTGGCCATTCCGTTAATGGAATTCAGCATCTCCTGTTCGCCTTCTTCCCTCTGGATATGGCTCCTGCGGACAATTTCTTCTATCTGGTCCTGAAAAGCATACACTTCCGTATTGAGGTCGGTAATGATGCCCACGATTTTTTTCTCCGGGATCCTGTCAAGGTTGATAAAGGTGTCCAAACTCTTTATTTTGGTGACCAAAGCCATCATCCTGCTTTTGATCTGTGGTTTGTCGATTCTTTGAGGGATGGAAGTATTCATCGCTTCGGCCTGTTTTACCAACACGCTTACTTTTCGCTGGAAAGCGCCAATGGTCCCTTTGGGTTTTTGATTCAGTTCGGAAATGAACAAACGCCATTCCATCCAATTGCCTAACATGGACTGTGCTTCCGGGCTGAGGTTTCTTGGTCCAAAATTCCAGGTTTTGTTGATGGTATTAAAAGCCAGTTCTTTTTCCTTGAGTGCTTTGGTAATTTCTATTTCGTGTATTTTGCTGTCGTCTTTACAGGCCGGGAACAGCAAAGCAATCAAGAGGCAAAGGGTGATGGTATATTTCATGATGTAATCCGATTGAGAATACCGCAAAAGTACTATTTTGTTTTTTTACAGAATCAAAAGTGTTAAAGTTCTTAAGAATTTGTCGGTTATTTAATTTGTGAAAAGAGTATCTTTGTGCAACAACATTTACATAAGATGAGCACAAAAATATTGATAATAGGGGCTTGCGGACAAATTGGTACCGAATTGACCCAAAAATTAAGAGCTGTTTACGGTACGGACAATGTTATTGCTTCCGACATCAGGAAACTGGATAACGATGTGGTAAACGACGGGATTTTTGAAGTGGTAAACGCTTTGGATTACAACCAGATCGAGAACCTGATCGAAAAATACCATATTACTGATGTATACCTGATGGCGGCTTTGCTTTCGGCTACGGCAGAAAAAAACCCGGCTTTTGCCTGGGATTTGAATATGAACTCGCTTTTCCATGTGTTGAACCTGGCCAAAGCAGGGAAGATTAAAAAAATATTCTGGCCATCGAGCATCGCGGTTTTCGGGCCGACAACGCCTCGGGAAAATACACCGCAATATACGGTTATGGAACCTTCTACCGTGTATGGGATCAGTAAGCAGTCTGGGGAGAGATGGTGCGAATATTATAACAAACAGTATGGTGTGGATGTGAGGAGCATCCGTTATCCGGGGCTTATTTCCTGGACATCGCCACCGGGCGGAGGAACTACGGATTATGCGGTTGATATTTATTACAAAGCACTTGAGGACAAGAAATTTACCTGTTTCCTTTCTGAAAATACCGCGTTGCCAATGATGTACATGGACGATGCCATCAAAGCAACGGTTAGCATCATGCAGGCTCCGGCCGAAAAGATCAAAGTGCGCAGTTCCTACAATTTATCGGCGATTAGTTTTACACCGAAGGAAATTGCAGCATCCATCCAAAAGCATATCCCGGAATTTACCATTGATTATGCTCCGGATTTCCGTCAGAAGATTGCGGACAGCTGGCCGGCAAGCATTGATGATACTGTGGCAAGAGAGGATTGGGGCTGGAAGAATGATTTCGATATGGAAAAGATGACTTCGGTAATGCTGGAGAACCTTTCCAAGAAATAATATTCAAAAATAAAGGATCTTTTTCCTGAGATAAAAGCTGTAGCGTTTGGTTACAGCTTTTTTTTATGGAAAAACAAACTAAAATATTTGTAGGAATTTTTTTATGATTTTTGTTAAAAGTTGAAAGGGATTAATTAATTTTAACCTTTTAAAAAAAATAAAAACCATGAAATCAATTTCAGAAAGAGGGTTGGGGCCCCGCATCGGAAATGCCGAAAAATTAGTCACTGCTTTGGAATCTTTTGTAAACTATCTGCCGCAAAGGCCGGAATTCAGTATTGAATCACTACGAATATTTATCAACCAGATCAAGGATGAAAACGAAGCGGTCGCTTCTAAAAAGCAACAGTATTCGCTTTCGGTGGAAGCAAGGAGGCTGTTGTTCGAGAAAAACCTTTTCTCAATAAGGAAAGTGCTCACGCATATCAATGCGACCGTAAAAGCCGGTTATGGCAGGGATGCGAAGGAAGCTACGGATGTCGGGGCAATCATTGCCAAAATAAGAGGGGCAGAGCCGAAGGCCAAAACTTCTGCCGAGGAGGAAAGCGTAAGCCAGTCGCACCGGTCGTTTGCGGCGACGGTTCAGTATTTTTCGGATTTAATTGCCAGCCTGAACCATTTTGGCACTAATTACAATCCTTCGAACGGGTTGCTATCTGTGCAGAGCCTTAAAGGATTGCATGCTCAGGCGGAAGCGGCAAACAATCAGGTGATGGCGGCTTTTTCGCAACTCAAGCAAATGAATGACAACAGGATGGATAGTTACGATCATTTTTCGCAGATGGCCATCCGGGTGAAAGATGGCGTGAAGGCGCAGTATGGCATGGGATCTACCGAATATAGGATGATAAAGGGGCTTGTTATTTAAAACCTTGGGTCAGGATGGTTTAGGATAGTGCCTGTGCAAACGGTACACGAGGCTATGCAAACGATACATGAGGCTATGCAAATGATACATGAGGCTATGCAAACGATACATGAGGCTGTGCAAACGATACATAAGGCTGTGCAAATGATACATGAGGCTATGCAAACGATACATGAGGCTGTGCAAACGATACATAAGGCTGTGCAAACACTACACAAGGCTGTGCAAAAACGATAAGACATCTAAAAGAAAAAGCCCTCCTGTTGGTACAAGAGGGCTTCTTTTATGAAGATAACACTATTTAGTTTACTGTGATGTCATCAATTTGCATAGTAGTGGTTACACCACCGTTACCATTTCCTTTGTATTCGAAAATAAAGTAACCGTTTCCTGTTAGTGAAGACGGGATTGGATATACACCGCTGCTTGTAAAGCTGGTTGCATAAGCACTTGCCGGTCCTGCAGGAATAACAAAGTTAGAGGTAATATCTACTAAAGTAGCATTGTTGATATTAGATCCCGGAACGTAGTTCATGGAATAATATACTTTTAGGCATGGGCCATTGTCAAAACCTGCTTCTGTTTTGAAGGAGAAGTTATTGGCTGCGGTCATGTCTACAGGAACGATGAACAAAGATCTGTTCGCTTCAGGTGTTCCTCCGAAAGAAGACATCTGGATGTATTTGTTCCCACTGAATGTTTTTACCTGCCAGTACCTGCTTCCTACAGCTGCATCGTTGATGTATTTAGGGAATACCTGCTGGTTTGATGTTGTGTAAGAAGTGAAAGGCTCTGAAAAAGCACCTGTATACACAAGGGCAGAACCTCCGATTGGTGCAAATAAATCAGCTCTTGGGCCAGTTAGGTTAATGTCACTTTCATAACGTACCATAAACTGGAAAGTAGTTTGGTATTTTGTAATAACCCCTCTGATTTTACCGCTTCCGGAAGGTACCATGTTTCCTGAGAAAGGAGCAAAGCTGCTAAAACGGATGACCTGGCTTGCACCGCCTGTTGTAGCAATTACGGAATGATTGGTTGAACCACCGCCTGAATCTACATCATAATAAGTCCTGCCTAGGGAACCTTCTCCGAATTGTACCGGATCCAATTCAACCAAAGTGTTTTGGTTGGCATCTGTAAAAGCGGCCGCCATAGTCATTGGTCTTACAAAAGAATCTTCGCTTACTTTGGTAGCTGATGGGAACAAATGGTTTCTCCATACGTTTACCGGGATCCTTCCGATGGTTCCTTCAAATAATGAACCGATTTGCAGGGAACCGTATACTTTGGCAACATACAATCCTTTTAGTTTGATATACACTTTTCTTCCTGGTGAAAATCCTTCTCCATAAAGAGTATTGTCATCGATAGGCACACTGAACCCGATAGGAGCTGTGGCGTCTGTTGGGATGGTCTGGAATGAAACGGATTTGTAAAAGTTTCCTTTTTCATCGCTTGAAGTTACATAGGCTTCAATGATATCATCGCCGGCATACTGAACTACGGCAGCAGTTGCACCGTCATTAATTTGTTTTACTGTTTTTGTTGGTGTAAGATCAGCAGAAAATACGATTTCAGGACTATCATACTGGTCATCATTTACACAACTTGTAAAAATACCGGCAATTACTGAAAATAACAGCGCGGATTTTAAAAATATATTTTTCATAAATTGGGGTCGTTTAGTTAAAAACTTTTACATTATCAATTTGATAGCCTCCGTCAAGAGCTGTATTTGTACCAGATCCTTTCACTTTAAAAGCGATATATGCTTTTCCTGTATAACCTGATAAATCAATTACACCTGATTTGATCCATGCAAAATAAGCGCTTGATGTAGTAGGCAAAGTTGCGTTTAAATGCTGCCATGTTGCCGTAGTTACATTGGTACCGTCAAAATCCGTAGAGATCAACGCTTCAAGAGAGTTAGATGCAGAAGAAACATAACTTTGAGAAGCCTCGAAAGTCAGTTTTTCACCTTCCTGCTTGTCTAAATCAATTTGAGGAGAAATCAACCAGCCTACATTTACCAATTCACCGGACTGGTAAGAAGTAAATTCAGCATATGCATTGTGCTGGTATTCCTGGTATTTGTATTTTGCTGTTCCTGTTTCGGCTATATTGATCCAGCCTGGGACACCAAGTGTTGTATTGTCTACAAACCCTCTTGCAAAATCTTCGTTTACGATTAATGGCTTTAATTCCGGAGTTTTGATATCATCTTCTGGAGAGCAACTGTTAAAAACCAAACCGGAAACCATCATCCCTACCATAAGTATTATTCTAGATGTTTTCATAACAATATTTTTTAGAAATTAATGTATAAGTTAACAAAGTACGTTCTTCCGTTTCCGTAGAAATATTTCGGGCCAAAAGCAGGTGTACCGCTTGAAACGTCTTGGTTTAACTCTCTGAAATTCGCATTTCTTGCTTGTTCGAAACCACCTGTTTTGTATTTGGTATCCAAAACATTGTTTATAGAAGCAAAGATACCAAATGTTTGGTTTCCAACCTTCCATGATTTACCTCCAGTTAGGTTTACCAGGTAGAATTCGTCGAATTTCTGTTGTTTTAAAAGCTCAGAAGCTCTTTCTTGTGTAGCTTCAGGGAAAGGATCACCGTTAGCATCCATAGGATTTTTGAAGAAGTTGTCTGTTCTTAACAAAGCAGAAACATCCATGTAGTTGTCTGCCAGGTAATTTCCATTGGCACCAATCCACCAGAAGTGTGGGTCTCTGTACTCTATCCCGAAAGAAGCCGCCGTTTGAGGACCTCCTGATTGTCTGTATCCTTTTAATTTTGCCGTACCGAAATCAACAACAGGGTTAGTGTTTGTTGGTGAAGCAAGGTTGTCATTGTTTAAGGAAACGTTCGGGTTGTTGTTGTATGTATGCTCGCCGTAAGCAGCATTCGCAGTCAATTTGATTGTTGTTGTAAGCTGGTATTCGATACCTAATTCCGCTCCGATGTTTTGTTTTTCGATATTTGTAACAGTTTCAGCTACGAAAGCATCACCACCATCACTAGTCTCATCGTCAAAAATACCTTCACCGAAGAAGAAAGAAGTTTCAGTAGCATGCTTAACATTAGAATAGTAAGCTGTTAGCCTTGTTTTCAATTTTGGCGCTCTTACGATATAACTTGCATCAAGGCTAGTTACGTTTTCGCTGTCCAATTCAAGGGCATTGTTGTTTAAACGGGCATTCGGGAATACATTTCGCAAAGCAGGTGCTTTAGTCATATAAGCCCCGTTGAATGTCAATAAATGCCTTCCTGTCAATTTGTAAGTCAAGCCTCCTTTGAAACCGAAGTTTTCGTAGATATGCTTGTCTCCTTTACCGAAAGAATTGGTTGGGTAGATTCCGTTTTTGTATAAACCTTCTCTTTGGTATTCGTTACGGGCAAATGTTTGTGCCAAATAGAAATCAGCTTTTTTGTACGTGAATTTGAATTGTGTGAACGCATCAAAAGTAGTGGCAAGCAAGTTGTAGTTGTACCCGAAAGTATCGCCTTCAACCACATTCCTCTTTGGGAAGTTCAAGTCAGACTGTTGTTCTGAACCGTCTTGGAAATTATCGTAATCTTCGAAATATTTACCTCCTAAAAGATCCAATAAATTCTGGAAATTGTGTGATTTCAACTTTTTGAAAGTAGCACCACCGTTCATAGTGATGTTGTCTGCAAGCTGAGAGTTCAATACTGTATTGGCAGTCCATAATTTGTCATCTGTACGGTCTTCGTATAAAATGTAAACACTGTTCCCGTCGTGGGTTTCGCTGTTTGTTTTGTAAAGAAAATCCCAGTCCAGTTGTCTGTTCGTTAAAAACTTCGCATCATTTGCTAAGGCAATGTTTTCCGGGGTATCTCCCTGCCAGTCTGAATAATCGTCAATATTATATCTGGAAGTATAATAACTTGGTAGATTTCCATAATATGTAGGGTCCGGGTTACGGGCACCTTGGTAATCTATACGGCTGTTCCCGATTTGACCCGTCTGATACATTACATTAGTATTCAAGTTCGTCTTATCGTTTATTTTCCAATAGTGGCCCAGCATCAAGATAGGCTCTTCCACATCTTTATCACGTGAATTCCTTTTCTTGCCATCTTGCCATCCCCAGTATGAATTGTATTTTACACCGGCAATCCGTGTTACCTCGTCAGTGTTCGGAGAACTTTTACCACGGCTGTTTTGCGCGTAAATAGAAGTAAAGTTTAACGAGTGGTGGTCATTTATTTTTTTCTCGACACTTGCAAAAAGTGAATTGGCGCTGTAATCTGTACCTTCAAAATAAGCTTCTTTTGCCCAACGTCTTCCCGCTGAAATTACAAAAGCCCAACCGTCTTTATTCATTCCTGAAGCATGGGTTCCCATAACTCTCCAGTTGTAATTCGTATTTGTACCTGAGAATGAAATCCTCGAACCTGGTCTGTATATGGAAGCTCTTGTATTGATTTCCTGAGTTCCCAAAATTCCACCAAATGTATAATCTGAAGGAGAAGAACCCATTGTAAATTCCTGGTTACGAGTAGCGTCATTTAAACCACCCCAGTTACTCCATTGCGGTCTTCCGTCATAAATCTTGTTCATTGTAACACCATTTATCATGGTCGTTCCGTATTCATTATCCAATCCACGGATCCTGAAACGTGCCTGGCCCCAGTTGAAAGCTGCTGCTTGCTGGAACGAATCCCTAGAAGCCTGCAATAGGCCTGAAGTACTTTCCGAACCACTGTTGTCATCACCTAAATCATTTTCAGTAATGGTAATCAAACTTAATTGCTGCTCGGATGATTGGTCTTCTTCAAGGGCCAAAACGCCTAAATCGATCATCTGGCCGGTAAAGATCTCAACCGGAAGCATTTGATCTTTGTAACCAACACTCTTAATTTGCAATAACTGACTGCCTTTTGCCACTTCAGTGAACAGAAATACACCTCTAGCATCTGTAAGCTGCGTGAAATTCGTGTTTAGAATAGAAGCAACGACATTTTGTAATGGCTTTTGAGTCTTGGCGTCTACAACTCTACCGGTAATCCCTGTCGGTTGCTGAGCAAAAGCTAAAAAAGCCTGTAATACAAATAATGTACTAATAACAAGTTTTTTCATAAATTAAAATAAAGTTAAATCCCTTTTTCGTTTTTTTAAATTTAATTGGGGCGACAAATTTACAAGATTAAATGACATTTCAGCTATTTAGCATAAAACTTATGTCAAACTTGTTGATAAATTTACGTTTGCCGCCCAAATTTGGCTACTTCGAGAGGGTTTGTATTGATTATGAGGCTACTAAAATTAGATCGAAGGAAAAAATATGTAAGAATAATCGTGTGGATTGTTTGGTTTTTCATCTAAATAAATATTTCTTAACGGATTAAGATTAGGCTGTATGTAATATTATTTTACATTTGTAGCCCCAAAAGTTATTCGGCTCTTGGTTTAATTAATTATATATTTATGAAAATTAGAAATTTTTTCACTATTTTATTTCTATTGTCCTTAACAGTAAACGTGAAAGCCCAGACGAAGAAATTTGCTGTCCAGACAGTTGCTTTTTATAACCTGGAAAACCTTTTTGATACCATCAACGGGCCTAATAATGATGAAGAATGGCTGCCTAACGGACTTCAGAGATGGACAGGGGAAAAGTATAAAAAGAAACTGGCGAACCTAAGCCGTGTCTTGGCGGAAATCGGAACAGGTGAAAACCCGAACCCTCCGGTACTTATCGGAGCTTCCGAAATTGAAAACCGCGGTGTTCTTGAAGATTTGATAAAACAGCCTAAACTGATTGATAAAGATTATGGTATCGTTCATTTCGATTCACCGGACAAACGTGGGATCGATGTAGGCCTTTTATACCAAAAGAAACACTTCAAACCGACAAGTTACATCAATGTGCCTCTTTATATATATAAGGAAGAAGACAAAGGCAAGGATAAAAAAGAAGCCGAAGAGAAAACGGACGACGTTACGGCAGCTTCAGGAAACGACAGAAGGATTTATACCCGTGACCAATTGCTGGTTACAGGATTATTAGACGGAGAAGAAATCAATGTTATCGTTTGCCACTGGCCATCGCGTTCCGGAGGTGAAAAGAAAAGTGCTCCCCTTAGAGAAGCGGCGGCGGCACTAACCAGAAAAATCACAGATTCCCTGCAAAGGATCAAACCGGATGCCAAAGTAATCATACTTGGGGATTTGAATGACGGAAGTTTCAATAAAAGTGTCAAGGTTGAAATAGGTGCCAAAGGCAAAAAATCGGAAGTAGAGCCGTATGGCGTTTACAATCCTTTCGAAAGCATGGCCAATAAAGGAATGGGAACCATCGGATATCGTGATGCCTGGGATATTTTTGATATCATAATGGTTACCGAACCGCTTATCAAAGAAGATTATTCTTCCTGGAGGTATTGGAAAGCCGGGATTTACAACAAACCTTTCCTGATTACCACTACCGGGCAGTATAAAGGATACCCGCTACGCCATTCGATGACAGAAGTTGGGTTTAGCGACCACTTCCCGACGTATATTTACTTAATCAAGGAAGTAAAATAAAACTACCAAAGGCTGGATTTTCCCAGCCTTTTTTTATTTCATATAAACAGTAGGCAGCCATATTTGCTATGCTTCGCCAGTTCGCAAGCCCGGGCCGCTTTTATAATTATGTGCAATTGTGGTTTTGATTTATGGTGATTTCATAACTTTACATTTAAAACTATAAGCATATGGCAATCGCGAAACCTTTTAACCTTACGAAATGGATTGAAGAAAACAGGCATCTTCTAAAACCGCCCGTAGGCAACAAAAACCTGTACGTTGATTCCGGGGACTATATCGTCATGATCGTAGCTGGGCCCAACAACCGGAAAGACTACCATTACAATGAAACCGAAGAATTGTTCTATCAGCTTGAAGGTGATATTACCGTTTATGTCCAGGATGAAGGCAAGAAAGTAGCCATGCGGCTTTCTGCGGGAGATATGTACCTGCATCCGGCCAAAATTCCCCATTCCCCGGTAAGGGAGGCAAATTCCATAGGGTTGGTTGTGGAAAGGAAGCGCAATGACATCGGGGCAAAAGACGGATTATTGTGGTTTTGCGAGAACTGCAACCATAAACTGCACGAAGTGTATTTCGGTTTGAACGATATCGAAAATGATTTCCAAAAGCACTTCAACCATTTTTATGCCTCGAAAACCCTAAGGACATGCACGCAATGTGGTACCGTCATGGAACCGCTTTAGGCATTGTTAAGAAATAATTATGAGTTTTTGTATTTAAAAAGCTTTACTTTCGCAAAAAAATTAAGAATCCTCATGGACGATTATTCAAGGAAAACGAAAGATAAACAGGAATAGCGTTGCTTATTTGCAAACGCTATCCCAAAACAGCGCTTTGCATTATGATTACTTTTTACAAAAACAACAACGGGTTATTACAAACCGAAAATTCCGAAAACAACTGCTGGATCAACGTAGTCTGCCCAAACCGGGACGAAACCCAATACCTTCTTCAGGAGTTGCAGGTTCCGGAAGCTTTTTACAATGATATTGAAGATTTTGACGAACGCCCGAGGATTGAAACCGAAAACGGCTGGTGCCTGATCATTATAAGGATCCCTTTCAAGAGCAACGATGAAAAACTACCTTTTAGCACTGTGCCACTAGGCCTGATCTTCAAGGATGATGTTTTTGTGTCGCTTTGTTTCCAGCAAACCGATATGCTTTCCGATTTTGTCCTGTATACACAACGCAAGAAAATTACGGTCAAGAACCATTTCGACCTGGTACTGAAATTACTTTTGTCTTCCAGCGTCTGGTTCCAAAAATACCTGAAACACATCAACCAACGGATCAAACTGGCCGAACACAACCTGGAAAAATCGATCAAGAACGAAGAGCTGCAGGCATTGCTGCAAATAGAAAAATGCCTTGTTTTCTTCATTACCTCCTTAAAAGGCAACGATATTTTATTCCACAGGATCAAAAACCTCAAGAGCCAGGCCGGTGCCTTGGATCCGGATTTGCTCGAAGATGTCGAGATCGAATTACGCCAGGCCGAAGAAACCACAAATGTGTACAGCAACATCCTCACCGGGATGATGGATGCCTACGCTTCGGTCATTTCGAATAACCTGAACATTATCATGAAAAAACTAACGTCTATCTCCATCATACTGATGATCCCGACATTGGTAGCCAGTTTGTACGGCATGAACGTCCCGAACAACCTGCAGGGCAATCCGTTTGGTTTTTGGATTATCCTGCTTATTTCCCTGATAATTTCTATTTTTGGTGTATTCATGTTTAAGAAAAAGAATTTGTTTTAGGAGCTGTTCCTGCTGTACACTCTATCTTTTCATTCTTAAAGAAAGAATAAAAAGGATGCCGTTTCCATCAGGGCTAGCGATAACTTTACCCGGAAACCAATCCACGATTAAACAAAAAACCATACATTTGCGAAAAATATAACAAAAAACGATAAAATAGTTAAAATGTCAACAATAGCACAACAATTCGGCATGACCGAAGCATTAGCGCAATTAGGCGTAAAAGCAATAAACGAAGGAACCTCTACAGGAAATAACTGGTTTTCCAACGGAGAGGTTTTCGAAAGCCATTCACCGGTAGACGGGCAATTAATCGGTAAAGTAAAAGCATCTACAGCTGCAGATTACGAAAAAGTAATGCAATCGGCTACGGAAGCTTTCAAAACATTCCGTTTGATGCCGGCGCCGCAGCGTGGGGAAATCGTTCGCCAGTTTGGTGAAAAACTACGCAAGCACAAAGAAGCTTTAGGGAAACTGGTTTCTTACGAAATGGGGAAATCCTACCAGGAAGGTTTAGGAGAAGTTCAGGAGATGATCGATATCTGTGATTTCGCAGTAGGTTTGTCCCGCCAGTTGCACGGTTTGACCATGCACTCCGAGCGTCCGGGGCACAGGATGTATGAGCAGTACCACCCGATGGGAGTTGTAGGGATTATTTCCGCGTTCAACTTCCCGGTAGCGGTTTGGGCCTGGAATACCGCTTTGGCTTGGATCTGCGGAGATGTTTGTGTTTGGAAACCTTCTGAAAAAACACCACTTTGCGGAATTGCCTGCCAGAATATCATTGCAGAAGTTTTAAAGGAAAACAACCTTCCGGAAGGAATCTCTTGTTTGATCAACGGAGATTATAAAATTGGAGAATTAATGACTGCTGATAAACGCGTGCCATTGGTTTCCGCTACAGGTTCCACCCGAATGGGTAAAATCGTTGCGCAGGCAGTTGCCGGTCGTTTAGGGAAATCATTATTGGAATTAGGAGGAAACAATGCCATCATCGTAACTCCGGATGCCGACATCAAAATGACTGTAATCGGAGCTGTTTTCGGAGCAGTTGGAACGGCCGGGCAAAGATGTACTTCAACCCGTCGTCTGATCATCCACGATAGTATTTATGATAAAGTGAAAGATGCCGTAGTGGCCGCTTACAAACAATTGAGAATCGGAAATCCATTAGATCAGAACAACCACGTTGGTCCGCTAATCGATACGCATGCTGTTGAAATGTACAACCAGGCACTTACAAAAGTTGTGGCCGAAGGTGGTAAAATATTGGTAGAAGGCGGCGTTCTTTCAGGAGAAGGATACGAAAGCGGCTGTTATGTAAAACCGGCTATCGCAGAAGCGGACAATGCATTTGAAATCGTTCAGCACGAAACCTTCGCACCTGTTTTATACCTATTGAAATATTCCGGAGATGTAGAAAATGCGATTGACCTTCAAAATGGTGTAGCACAAGGATTATCTTCTGCGATCATGACCAACAATTTGCGTGAGGCAGAACGTTTCTTATCTGTTGCAGGTTCCGATTGTGGAATTGCAAACGTAAACATCGGAACTTCCGGAGCTGAAATCGGAGGTGCTTTTGGTGGGGAAAAAGAAACCGGCGGTGGCCGTGAGTCTGGTTCAGATGCCTGGAAGATTTATATGAGAAGACAAACCAATACAATCAATTATACGACAAGTTTGCCATTGGCACAAGGAATCAAATTTGATTTGTAATCTTCAGAAAATAAAAGAAAAAAAGCGTTCCCAATCCGGAACGCTTTTTTAGTTTAATTCTAAATTGACCCCAAAATTTTGGCAATCCGTTAAAAGACTTACTTTTGCCCCGATTAAAACAAAAAACAATGCCTTTTATCAAATCAACATACGGACAATTAAACGAAGGAAGCGATTTCCTTTCGTGCGGTTTTGGGTTTGGTAAAAGATAAGTAGACGATAAACGATGCTATATAACAAGCCCGAAACTATGTTTCGGGTTTTTTTATGCCCGTATGGAACAGCAAAAATCACATAACAAAACAACAACATCGCAAATGGTGTCATTCAATTTCAATCTTTCAGGAACCGGAACACTGCCCTAAAGCAGCAGCCATGAGATATGTCATGCCCGGTTCTGGAAAACAGAACCGGGTTTTTATTTATAACCCAAAAAGGAATCAGATGTAAAAACAAAAAGAAATGGAAACAACTGTACTAACATTGACCGGCAATTTCGCTGTAAAACCAAAATCTGCATTTACGCAGCTGGTAGAGCGATTGTTCACAGAAAACGCAAAAACCGTAGGGAATCAAGGGACATTAGCCTCTGTGATCGGTACTTGTTTTGCGTCAATGAGCCAAACAAAGCATACCTGGAAAAGAGAAACATTCCGCGATTTGTTGCTGCATTTGGAGGCTCAGGGTTGTTATGCGTTGTTACGGGAAACCGCTTGCATCAATACTTTGGCAAACATGGCCGCTTTTGGGAATAAATCAGTAAGGGAAATCCGGAACTGGGAAAAAGGAGCTGTTGCGGCCGAGATCCAGATGAGTTCTTTAATCAGGCATTGTTTTGCCCGATACGAAGTTCCTGAATTTTTGGAAACTGCTTTCTATGAGGAAAACAAAATCCACATGTTCTGGTACATTCAATTGGGAAGAGGGGAAAGTGTCCTGTCCTTAAAAGGCTTTCCGGTAACATTTACCAGGAAAATGGCTCACGAATTCCAGAATGTGCCTGCTCATTATAGTGTTGCCAAAGCCATCAGGTGGGCACAAGCCAAAGGGTATGGTGCTTCTGCCGATATGGCTGAAACCATCGCCTGGAGTAGTCTGAACGAGCATTTTGAACATGAGGAATTCTGGGGAACGGTCATCCGGTTTTTGGTAAAACAGGAAACGTTGGCGTATAATGAAGTCCAGGAAGTATTGTTCTATATCCAAAACCAATTGGAAGCAAATAAAGAGTATTCTATGAAAGGCAGGAACTGGAAAACCTTGTTGAAACAATCTGGCGAATGGCATATAGAATACGCCAAAAGAATGGATGCTTTAAACAGGGCGGACTGGGCACCAAGCGGGATATCTCATTTCGGCAAAGAAGTGGCAACCCATGAAGAAACCATCCAATACAACATTATCGAATTGATAAGTTCCGAAGCGTTGTATGAAGAAGGCCATGAAATGAGCCACTGCGTTGCCGAATACGAATACGATTGCATGCAAGGTGCGGTTGCGATCTTTTCTTTGAGGAAAAAAGTTTCCGGGAATACCGAAATCCTGGCTACAATTGAAATTGATCTGTATTGTAAATCCATTGTCCAGGCAAAGGCGAAATACAACGACAACATTTCCCTTGAAGCGGAAGGGATCCTAAAGGAATGGGCCGGAAAAGAAAAACTGGCATTGGATTATGACGAATACGAACATGGAAACGAAGCCCACATTCCACAACCGGCTCCTGCAGTATTTAGGGAGTACCGCGCAGAGCGAAGGAATGATGCGGATGAAATCAACTGGAAATGGCTGTTTTATATCCTCTTTGCTTTGGCAAAAATCTGTATCGTATTGTCCAAATAAAAAAGAGTCCCAACCGGGACTCTTTTGATTTTTATTTCGTTTTTTTTACATATTGTGTCAAAATGACAATATGCTGCCCTTCTACGCGGCCTTCGATTTGCCCGGCGTTGTCCCAGACCAATTTGATATTATGGACCGGCGCGCCTCTTTTTGCAGTAAAAGTTGCTCCTTTTACATCCAAATCTTTAATCAGTACTACAGAATCTCCGTCTTTTAGGATATTGCCGTTCGAATCCTTATGGACGATTTTGCCTTCTTCGTCATCGCCTTCACCAGTAGCAGAAGCCCATTCCTGGGTTTCTTCATCAAGGTACATCATGTCTAGCAAATCCTGTGGCCAGCCTTCTGTACGCAACCTGGTCAGCATCCGCCAGGCTACAACCTGGACGGGTTTGTTTTCATTCCACATGCTGTCGCTTAAGCAGCGCCAATGGTTGGCATCGGTGGTTTCCGGATTTTCAATCTGGTTGATGCAAGTGGCGCACGCCAGGATACTGTCTTCCAAATTTCCTGTGGAAGCAGGCGGTACAAGATAGGCCTTTAAGTCATGGCTGTTGCCGCACAATTCGCATTTGGAATCGCTCCTGTCTTTTAATTTCTTCTCTAGTACGCTCATTATTACAGGTTAAAAGACATTCCTATGCTTACATTGAACTGGTTGTTGTAATTGTCAAAAAGCTCATTGTCTGTAGTATCGTATTTCGCGATAGGGAAAGCGGCTTCGGTAAACACACCAAATCCGTCGGTAAAGAAATACCGCGCTCCCACGTGCCCTCCGAAATTCCGTAAGCCCAGATCCAGTCCAGGATATACATCGAATTTATCATCTACATTTATAACATTGCCCAGATTTGCATTGAAACGTGCCCTGACATCTGCCCTGTCTCCAAACTCCGGACTGAAATCCAAATATTTGTTGGCAGATAGCAAATAGGTAACCTGAAAACCAAATGACATGTTTTCACCTAACCCAAAATCGGCTGTAGAAGTAATACCTGTTGCATCTTGCTGGATATTGGCACCCACCTGGAATTTGATGTCTCCTTTTCCTTTAAACGCTTGAGCATTTGCTAAACAGGCTGTAAACACAGCAATAAGTGTGATGATTTTTTTCATTTTCAAAAATTTTAATTGAGGACAAAGATAAGAAAGTTCCTTTTAATTCCGGCCTTTTTCATCAGGATAGAGACTGCTTACAGGGTCGCTTTGCCAAAATTCCTTAGTGTGAATATCCATAATGGTCAGCGGGCCGTTAAAAGCTGCCCCGGTATCAACGTTCCAGACATTGGCTTTGTTGACCGGTGTGGTTTCATTGATTTGGGAAACAGGCGTATGCCCGATAAAAATTTCGTCGTAGAGCAACAACCGTTTCGGGTAAAAAACAGAATCGCGGCTTAATTGGGCATTGAAAGAAAGGGCAAGTTCCCAAAGCGTCCTGTCCCAATACAGCATCCGGGGGAAATGTTCTATGGTGACACCTTTCAGGTTCGTGAATCCGGCATGTACAAATAGCCTGTTCTGCTCGTCCAGGTGGTAATTTTTCAGGGCAAGAAGGAAATCAATGTGTTTTTGCCTTGTTTTTTCCGGAACAGATTCATAAGCCAATACGGTTGATCTGCCTCCATGTTCGTACCACATGGGGTTGTTGTGATTGTTCTGTAGCCAGTGCACGGCCAGTTCGTCATGGTTTCCACGGATAAAAATACAATTATGGGTACTGTCAAGCTGGATCAGAAAGTCCAGTACCTGAGGGGATTGGCTCCATCCATCGACATAATCGCCAAGAAAAATCAACGTGTCTCTGGGTGTTATTTTAGCTCGTTGAAGTATTTGTTGTAAGGCAATAAGGCCACCATGTATGTCGCCTATTACTAATGTTCTCATTTTAATCAAATTATATTCCGAAATTTACAAAAAATAGCGAATCCCTTTCTTAAAAAAACAGATCGGTTTTGCTGCTTTTTCCGGCATGAAAATTTATTTAACAAAATACGAGGTAAAACCATAAAATTGATTATTCAAAGGGTTATAATTTTGAATAAAATTATAACATAAAAAACAACACGGATGAAATAAAAGATAATGTAAGTTTTTTAAACTCTCTGAATCAGTCATTTCCATCTTTGATGTTTCCAAAAACAAGTTTTAATCAATTTAATTATTAATATTATGAAAAAATTTTTATTTACCCTAGGCTTTGTAGTTTGTTTTGGTGCTTTAACCTCTTGTTCAGTTGACGAAATTGACGAAAACAATACCACTCAGGTTTCAGAAAATACCACACTAAACAATAGCGCAAGTGTATCTGGTAAAGATGGTGACGAGGAAATCCCTCCAGTTGTTACAGTTGATCCTATTGTTAAGCCAAAACAAGATTAATTCGGGGAACCGTCGAAATTACTTTTGTAATCGTTTTCGGGCAATTAAATTTTGTTTAAATTTGTGTGTCATCTTTAACCAAATTAATTAATTTGAACCGTAAAATTTATTTCCTTTTCGTTTTTTTTCTTTTCCTTGCCAGTTGCTCGGATGAGAAAAAAGAAAAGCTGGACGATTTGTCTGCAAGGAACCTCGATACCTTGCTGTCAAAAGCCCGCAATGAAGCGTATTCCAAAAAAGAGCGTCTCGATTATACGGACAAGGCTTTTGAAATGGTAAGCAAGACAAAAAATGATTCTTTGAACAGAAGGAACCATTTTAAAATCGCGAACCGGTATTTTGAGCTTTACGAATTGGATAAATATTTGAATGTGAGCAGGAAGTCCTACTCGCTGGCATTACAAAGCAACGATACGTTAAGTATCCCGAAAGCACTGTACTATATCGGGGATTTTTATTTTGAAAAAGCCAACAATGACAGTGCCTATTATTACTATTCAAAGGCTGAAAAACTATACCGGAAGTTAAACGACAAGGAAAACCTTGCCAAGACTATTTTATACAAAGCCTATATAATGCTTACCGAAAGGAATTATATAGGAAGTGAGATAGCAACCATCCGGGCATTGGGCCTGGCCAAAGAGATAGACGCAAAAATGCTGTCGTATGAATGTAATGTGAATCTGGGAAGTTCCTTGCTTGGGATGGATGATTTCAATAAATCCCTTGAATACCACCAAAAGGCCTTTTCAGAGCTGGAAAATTTAAAAAAAGAACCTCAGTATGAGATCTTAAAAGCACAGACATTCAATAATATTGGTGTTGTTTACCAGCATTTAAAGCAATATGGAAAAGCGGTTGAAACCTATCAAAACGCTTTACAAATCAATGACCTGGATAAAATCCATCCGGCAATATTTGCCGCCATTATTGATAATTTAGCCTACTCTAAATTCAAAATGGGAAATAATACGGTCTCTCCGATGTTTAAAAAATCATTGCGGATACGGGACAGTTTACAGATTTTACCGGGTATCGTCATCAACAAAATACATTTAGCCGAATATTATCTTGCCCAAAAAGATACTACCAAAGCTTTGGAATTTATAAACGATGCCAAAGCAAAGGCGAGTGAAACAAAAAATTACAGGGACGAATTAGCCTCTTTGGAACTTTTGGCTAAAATCGACCCTAAAAAAGCAGCAGTCCATAACAGGAATTACATCAAATTGAGCGACAGCCTCCAGAACATGGAGCGGGCCACACGGAACAAATTTGCAAGGATAGAGTTCGAGACAGATGAAATCCTGACTCAAAAGAACAATATCGAAGCGGAAAAAAATAAGATTTCATCACAAAGATGGTTAATTTTAGGACTAAGTTCGGTCTTATTATTGATCATCGTATTATTGTATATTACTAAAGTCCAACACGCCAGAAATAAGGAATTGCAGTTCGAAAAAGACCAACAGGAGGCCAATGAGCAAATCTATCAGTTGATGCTTGAGCAGCAAAATAAAATTGAGGAAGGCCGGCAAAATGAGAAAAAACGAATTGCCCAGGAACTCCACGACGGGGTAATGAGCAAACTGACCAGTACCCGTCTGAATCTGTTCATCCTGAGCAAAAGGACAGATGAGGAAACGATAAAAAAATGCCTTTCGCATATTGAAAACATCCAAAACATAGAAAAAGAGATACGGAGCATTTCCCATGATTTGAGCAAAGATATTTTCTCCGGGAAAGACAGCTTTGAAACAATTGTGGATTCCCTTTTTGAAGAGCAAAAAAGCATTTCCGAAGCCAATTACCACCTGGAAACGGATTCTGCCATCAATTGGGAGGAAGTGGAAAGCACCACCAAAATGCACCTTTACAGGATATTCCAGGAATCATTGCAAAACATTAATAAGTATGCCAAAGCCAAAAACGTCCGGGCAACCCTTACAAAACTGGGCAATCGCATTCACATAGAAATAGCGGACGACGGGATTGGTTTTGATGTCAAGAAGACAAAAGAAGGCATTGGCCTTAAAAATATGCAGTCCAGGATTAAAATAGTCGGTGGTGACATCCAGTTTCAGTCCCAAAAGGGAGAAGGAACCCAAATCGATATTTATATCCCGGCATAAATTTGTTTCACAATAGTTTATAAAACACGTATGGTATTAAAAATTCTCATGGTAGATGACCATCCTTCAATGATCGAGGGATATAAAATTATTCTGTCTTATAATGCTTTAGGATATGAAATAGAAACCACGGCAGCCCATAATTGCGAAAGCGCTTATGAGATTATCACAAATAAGGCAAAGTCGAATTTTTTCGATTTGATTTTCCTGGATTACAGCTTGCCTCCATTTGAAGAAAAAAACATCAACTCCGGTGAAGATTTGGCGATGCTGGTCAAAAAGCATATGCCCAACAGTAAAATAGCCATCCTTACCTCGCATACCGAGGCACTTTTGCTATACAATATCTTACGGAATATCGAACCTGCCGGATTGCTGGTTAAAAGCGATTTCAGCGCTGAAGAATTGCTTACCGCCTTTGATATGATTGTCAATGGGGAAACCTACCACAGTATGACCGTTAAACAATGTTTGAAAGAATTGCTGTCAAAGAAAGTATACCTGGACAATTTCAACCGTCAAATCATAACGCTTCTTGCGCAGGGTATAAAAACGAAAAACCTTCCCAACCACCTGAACCTGTCCATCAGTTCCATCGAAAAAAGGAAGGTCCAGATAAAGGATTATTTCTGTATCGAAAAAGGGACAGACGAAGATATTATCAGGGAAGCTAAAAAACTAGGCTTGATCTAAACCTTTTTTCCTTTCTTTCTGAAAAAGGGATCCCAATCGGAATCCCTTTTTTTGTGCCTAAAACCCCGGTTTGGAACCCTTGCAAATCCAAACCTTAACATTTAATACGGTAAAACCGTAACATAACTAATTAAAAATAAGATAACTTTGATACAAACATAGTACCTACTTTAGTATAATGACGATCCAAAACAGAACATTATGAAAAGAGTGTCATTGCATTTTATGTTTTCTCCCATAAGTCTTACCGCGCACGCATAAACAAGTTTAATTATATTTTACTTGAAAGGATTGTTACAGTTCTTTCGAACCGGTTTAATTTTTTTAACAGTATTTAAGTTACAAATACGTTTTTTGAAATACCCCCCAAATTATAGTCTATTACATTATTGTTAAATATTTATTGTTTTGTTTGGGAACATGCATTTTGTTCCAAATAACAAGAAGTTCATTCTATAGGATTTGACTGCCTACGAACAAACTCCTGTAATTCACTGAGTTAAGAACAATTAAATTATTGCTTATGAATAGGAATTCTACAATTTGGGATTATTATGTCAGAACATTTTACATCTCTATCTTACTCGTTTTTTTTTCTCAAACTGATGTAAGCGCACAAGTAAGCTATGTGTACGCCAATCAGGTAATTTCCCACAGTCATGTCAATAACGAATCCAATGCGATCCTGAATGACAACACCTTCGCTACACTTAATTCCTATGGCGGTATAGCAGTAGGGATAGGCAGTTATAGCGGAAGGCTGGAACTGGGATTTCCCACGACTTTGCCGGCCGGGACAACTTCTTACATAAGGATAGGTTTTAATACCGATGCCCTGAATTCCTTATTGGGAGGAGGATTGGGCGGCGGTTTGGCCGATTTGCTGGGAACAGTTGTTTTGGGGGACCATTATTTTACCGTAAAGGCAAAGAACGGAGCGACAAGTGTGCTTTCGGGATCCAGCCATTCGGGGTTTTCCAATGAAAATGTCCGGCTGATAGTAGACGAGAACGGTTACTACTATGTAGCCATAACACCAAATGCTGCTTATGACAGGTTGGAAATTGAAGATTTTACCGATGCTTTGCTGCTCGGCTCAGCCAACAGTATGTCAGTTTATTATGCTTTTTATACGGAAGGTTATGATGTTTGCGATAAAAGTTTCGCCACGTCTTTTGACGGTACAGGTGGAACGATAGATATTTTAGGCCTTGGCGGAGCCGGAGTGGCAACCCCTAAAAATGCCATAGACGGGAATCCGAATACATTCTCACAAGTTAGCATGGGCGCTTTGACCCTTGCGGGAAATATCAGCCAGACGGTTTATTTTTCTTCGCTTTCGAACGCCACGGATCAATTCCATATTACAGTACAAATAGATGACCCATCCATATTGAATTTAGGGTTGGCCGATGGTATCAAGGTCGAAGCGCTTAACGGCTCAACCGTCGTTTTTACCCACGATCTTGGCAATGAGGTAAACCTTGACCTGTTACAGCTTTTAAGTACGAGCCAGAAAGTAACAATTCCTTTATCGCCGGGGCAACCTTTTGATAGGGTAAAAGTGACCATTTCATCATTGTTACAGCTCAATATTGTAAAAACATTAAAATTATACGAGATAACCAGGTCTCCGGCGCCTCCGGTAATAGATGTTGCCAGCCAGAACATAACCGTGTGCAGTGGCCAGACCGCAACAGTATCTGCCTTAACAGCCAATACCAACGAACTGGTTTGGTATGCGGGGCCGGTTGGTGGTGTGCCTCTTGCCGTGACGGCTTATAACGGAAGTTATACCACAGGGGCATTGGCAACTACAACAACAGTTTATGTAGCAGCCAGAAAAATAGGCTGTACCGTAGATTCGGAAAGGATCCCGGTGGTCATCAATGTTGTTCCAGTGCCGATTGCTTCAGATATTACCATTGATGCGGCCATACAGGCATCCTGTCTTGGAGTTGCTGTTTTAGCACCTACGACCCTAATTCCGAATTCGGCTTTCCATTATTATACCGATCAGCTAAAAGCACAGGAAATTACTACTGGGTTTAGCGGCCATCCGGGGATAACCTATGTGAAAGACAATATAACTGGTGCATTGACAATAAGCGGATTAACTATGGGCAATACGCCTATTACCTATTATGTTTCGATAGAAGTAAGCGGGACCTGCGAAAATGCCATCAATACCTTGCAACCGGTTCAGGTTACGGCTCCAACAGAAACAACCCTTGACGTACAGGCCTCGATTACAGGTTGCGGATTTGTAAACCTAAGGGATGCCATTGTTAATTTCGATACTTCAGGAGATACGGTATATACTTTTTACGATGCAGCCGATATGCCGATAACAGGCAGCCAGGCATCAAACATACAAGCAAGCGGTATTTACTATATTCAGGCGTCAAATACGGCGCAGACCTGTGCTTCAGATAAAGAACAAGTAAATGTGACTGTTAATCCATTGCCTCAACTAGGGGTTTCCCCAACAAGTTATTCTGCCAATATCGGTGAGACAGTCACATTGCTATCTACTTCGAATGCACCAATTGTCTGGTATGATCAAAACGGAACTGCTTTGGCTTCCAATATAGCCGGGCCATTTACACAAGCCGGGACTTATACTTTTACGGTAGTGGCCAATAATGGTTTATGTTCGAAAAGCCTGTCGGTAACAGTCATTGTGCTGGATCCTAATGCATGTCCGGTTATGATGGAAAAAGTTTTCGCTGACACACAAAGCAGTGATTCCATAATCACGGGCGGTGTGGTTAACGGTGCTGCAGCCATTGACCATAACCTGCAAACAAACTCTACCATAATTACTGGCCTTGGGCTTCTGGGCATTGGTACTACCTGGCAAACATTAGAATGGAATACGACCATAGCGGCCGGTACGCCCCTTACCATAAAATTAGGTTCGGAATACAGCGGCTTGGCTTTGATAGGAGCGGTTTCAGTAGTTGGGACAAAAAGGAATGGTGTCGGTAATCCTATTGATATCGGTACAATACAGCCCATTTCGGGAGACCTTCTTAATTTGCTTCCGGGCGAAAACAGTTTCGAATATACTTTTGTTCCGGCAAACGGTTCCGGCCCACAGGCTTACGATGGTGTGAGGATTATTGTGGGATCGGTTCTAAGCGTTGCACAAAACATAAAAGTATACGAAGCGTATTATACAAAAGAAGCAGATCCTATTGTTTGCCCTTCCGGAGATGTCGAAGATATATTTTACGGAGCAGTCGATTTGGGTGTCGGAGCATTGACCTCGCTGGTAGCTGTCCAAAATCCGTGGAATGCCGTTGACAATGACGAAGCGACTTTTGCCACTTTGTATAAAACCGTTGGTGTTTTGGCTGCAGCCGAAATGACCGTAAAATTCTCCACACCTTCACAAGGAAATGACATCCTGAAAATCAAAATATCGAAACCGGGGACACAATTAACCGTTGGCCTGTTATTCGGATTTACGATCCAGCGTTACATGGGAAATACTCCTGTCGGGGATTTGATGGAAGTTAACGGGGCATTCCTCAACACAGAATTATTAAATGGCGGAGCCGAAGTGCTTTTGGTTTCCAATTCGCAATCACCGGCTTTTGACCGCGTCAGAATCCGGTTTGGAGGGCCTGCCAATGTATTGGATTTCCTTCAGGTACACATGGTCAAAAGAGAAGCCCTTATTGATGTTGTAGGAAGTGGAGGAGACAATATTATCGAAGTTTGTTTCGGCGACACGGTTTCAATTGCTCCGCAGCCTTGTACTACATACACCTGGTACGATTCGGAATATGGAGGAACAGTTGTGGCAACAGGATCAACTTTTATAGTGCCAAACACATTGTCAGTAGGTTCACATGATTTCTACATACAACCTGTCCGCAATGGATGTGAGGTGTTATCAAGAACGAAAATAACAATAATCGTAGGTGCTACGGCTCCTGAAGTGGCCATTGGCAGTATCTTAATAAATTCCGGCACAGATACGGTATTTTGCAGTGCCAACGGAGCGGTAACATTAACAGCCCAGCTGAACAGCTTACCGGTGCTGACTAATCCTGTATTCCACTGGTATAGTTCCGATGGGATCAACCAGATCGCCATTCCTGGGGAAACATCCGCAACGTTGAACCTGACGGGTTTAGTGCCGGGCACTTATACATATTATGTTGGGGTAAGTTCAGATGAATTTTGTGAAACACTGCAGAATGAAAGAGCGGAAATCACATTTACAATCCTTCCTTTTTCTGTAGCCAATGATATCACTATAAATGATGTCCAGCAATGCTTGAATACGGATGTAGTCCTGCAGCCCGCCACGATATTGGCAAATCCGGTTTACAATTGGTATTTTACAAACGATACCACGCTGCCAATCGTAAACGGAACCTTTAGCGGGGTTACGTACAGTATAGCCGCAAACGGCGCATTGACTATCTCCGGGCTAACGGCAACCAACAGCCCTTATACTTATTATGTTTCGATTTCAAGTGATACGACTTGTCAAAATATAGCCGGGACTTTTCAGGATGTATCAGTAATTATCAACGATACTCCAACACCAACCACTTTAGACACGACTCAGGATTTCTGTTTGATCAATACTCCAACGGTGGCCAACATCCAGGTAACGGGTACTACAATTATTTGGTACGATGCCGCTACCGGCGGAAATGTTGTAGCGCCAACTACGGCTTTGGTCAACGGAATGATCTATTATGCCACACAAACGGATGCCATTACCGGATGCGAAAGCTCCATACGATTGGCGGTTACCGTCCAGGTGAACGATGGTGCCACACCAACGACTTTAGACACGACGCAGGATTTTTGTTTGATAAATAACCCAACGGTGGCCAACATCCAAGTAACGGGTACGACAATTGTCTGGTACGATGCCGCTACCGGCGGAAATATTATAGCGCCAACCACGGCTTTGGTCAACGGAATGGTTTATTACGCTTCACAAATAGATCCGGTTAACGGTTGTGAAAGTTCCATACGATTGGCGGTTACCGTCCAGGTGAATGATGGTGCTACACCAACCACATTAGACACGACGCAGGATTTTTGTTTGATCAATACTCCAACGGTGGCCAACATCCAGGTAACGGGTACTACAATTATTTGGTACGATGCCGCTACCGGCGGAAATATTGTAGCGCCAACCACGGCTTTGGTCAACGGAATGGTTTATTACGCCTCACAAATAGATCCGGTTAACGGTTGTGAAAGTTCCATACGATTGGCGGTTACTGTCCAGGTGAATGATGGTGCCACACCAACCACTTTAGACACGACACAGGATTTCTGTTTGATCAATACTCCAACGGTGGCCAACATCCAGGTAACGGGTACTACAATTATTTGGTACGATGCCGCTACCGGCGGAAATGTTGTAGCGCCAACCACGGCTTTGGTCAACGGAATGGTTTATTACGCTTCACAAATAGATCCGGTTAACGGTTGTGAAAGTTCCATACGATTGGCGGTTACCGTCCAGGTGAACGATGGCGCCACACCAACGACTTTAGATACGACGCAGGATTTCTGTTTGATCAATACCCCAACAGTGGCCAACATTCAAGTAACGGGTACGACAATTGTCTGGTATGATGCTGCTACCGGCGGAAATATTATAGCGCCAACCACAGCTTTGGTCAACGGAATGGTTTATTATGCCTCACAAATAGATCCGGTTAACGGTTGTGAAAGCTCCATACGATTGGCAGTTACCGTCCAGGTGAACGATGGTGCCACACCAACGACTTTAGATACGACGCAGGATTTCTGTTTGATCAATACCCCAACAGTGGCCAACATCCAAGTAACGGGTACGACAATTGTCTGGTATGATGCTGCTACCGGCGGAAATATTGTGGCGCCAACTACGGCCTTGGTTAACGGAATGGTTTATTACGCCTCACAGACAGATCCGGTAAGCGGCTGCGTGAGCTCCGTAAGATTGGCGGTTACCGTTCAGGTGAACGATGGTGCCACCCCAACAACGAGCAATACCACTCAAGGATTTTGTTTGCTGACAAATCCAACGGTGTCCAATATCCAGGTCACGGGGACAGGAATTGTCTGGTACGATGCCGCTACCGGTGGAAATATTGTAGCGCCTACCACGGCTTTGGTCAACGGAATGGTTTATTATGCTTCACAAATAGATCCGGTTAACGGTTGCGAAAGCTCTATACGATTGGCGGTTACTGTTCAGATAAATGACGGGACAACTCCAACTACAAATGATACGACGCAGGATTTCTGTTTGATTAATAATCCAACGGTGGCCAATATCCAGGTCAACGGAACCGGAATAGTTTGGTACGATGCCGCTACCGGTGGAAATGTCATAGCGCCTACCACGGCTTTGGTTAACGGAATGACCTACTATGCTTCTCAAGTGAGTGCGGTTGGCGGATGTGTGAGTTCTATCCGTTTGGCTGTTACGGTTCAAATAAATAATGCAGCTCCTCCAACCACCACTGATGCCACCCAGGATTTCTGTTCTTCATCCAATGCAACAATTGCGGATATCCAGGTAACGGGTACCGGAGTGGTTTGGTATACTACGGCTACTGGCGGGACTGTTTTGGCACCCACTACTTTATTGGTAAGCGGCACCACTTATTATGCATCTCAGGTTGATCCTGTAAGCGGTTGTGAAAGCTCTATCCGCCTTGCGGTTACGATTCAGTTTTACGCTGGCATACCGGCTGTTATAACAGGAGGAACCCCAACAGTTTGTATCAATGAGCCGGTAACGTATACTACTAACGCCGGGATGACGAATTACAGCTGGAATGTTACCAGTGGTGGAAATATCATCAGCGGCGGAACGGCAACGGATAATTCGGTAACGGTTTCCTGGGATCAGATAGGAAATGAATCCATCAGTGTCGCTTTTGTTGATACGAATGGATGTAGCGGCAGCAGTACAACTTCTAATGTGACTGTGGCCACCTGTTCCAACCTGACCATTACCAAAACGGCAGATAACATGACTCCTTTTGTGGATGAAAATGTAGTTTTTACCATCAAGGTGAGCAATGTCGGATCCACACAATTCCATAATGTAATTGTAAACGAACAGATCCAATCCGGGTTCCAATATGTAAGCTATGTGGCTTCCCACGGTACTTACAATCCGGTTACGGGAATCTGGACCATTCCGGTGTTGAACGCTAATGAAGTGGCTACATTGACCCTTACGGTTAAAGTATTGTTTGAAGGAATCCATGACAATACCGCTACAATTGATATGTCGGACCCTATAGATCCGGACGATGGAAATGTGGCCGGAGTTTCATTAGGGCCATTGTGTTTGGTTATTTTCAATGAATTTACACCAAATGAAGACGGCTCGAATGACTTCTTCAACATCATGTGTGCCGAATATTACCCGAACAACAAACTAGAGGTGTATAACCGATACGGCAGCCTTGTCTATAGTACTAATGGTTATAAAAATAATTGGAAAGGAATTGCGAATGTTAAAGGAACCTTTGATGGTACGGAATTACCTTCAGGAACGTATTATTATATATTCGATATTGGTGAATCAAAAGGTGTAAAAACCGGATGGTTGCAAATTGTAAGATAATTTTAATAACAAAGCATCTTTCTGAATATTCAAAACTAAATAGAAAAGCGTATGAAACTAAATATAAAAAAGATAACCACAAAAAGCTTTTTAACAGTACTGTTTTTTACAGCAGCCATTGTACAAGCACAACAGGATCCGGGATATACACAGTATATGTATAACACCATCACGGTCAATCCCGGTTATACCGGCTCAACAGGGGCACTCGAGGCGAACTTATTGCTTCGCAGCCAGTGGGTTGGTTTTTCCGGAGCACCGAAAACAGGGACGATAGGGATCCATGCCCCGATCGGGAATCAGAAAATTGGACTAGGGCTCAATATCATCAGTGATGATATTGGCCCGTCAAGCGAGCAGTTTGCTTCGGGAAATTTTTCGTACACCATTGAAACCAGTTACAAAACCAAACTTGCCTTTGGGTTAAAAGCCGGAGTAAGAATGCTGAATATCGACTGGTCAAAAGGGAGGTTTTACAATAGTGACGATGTCCTGCTAAACAATAATATTGAAAATAAGATTATGCCTTTAGTTGGGACGGGAGCTTATTTGTATTCGGATAATTGGTATTTGGGGCTTTCGGTTCCTAATTTCATCCGGTACGATTATTATGATGATATCCAGGAATCTGTGATTTCAGATAAGCTGCACTATTATTTCATTGGAGGATATGTTTTTACCATTTCGGATAATTTGAAATTCAAGCCATCTGTTTTAGTAAAGGCGGTAGGTGGGGCACCGTTGGCCACAGATGTTTCTGCTAATTTCCTATTGCAGGAAAAACTCACCCTGGGGGCTTCTTACCGATGGGACGATTCGGTGAGCGCACTGGTTGGGTTCCAGATTTCGAAAAGCTTTTTTGCAGGCTATTCCTTTGATTATACCGTGACAAAACTCAACAAGTATAACGACGGAACCCATGAGATCATCCTTCGTTATCAATTGCCTCAGAAATCTACAGCCATTAAATCTCCTCGATTCTTCTAATTAAAAAACAAATGTATATGAAGAAAATAATTACCTTCTGCCTGCTGTTCTGCCTGACCATTTCGTTGGCCCAGTCAAAACTAAAAAAAGCCGATAAGTTATTTAAGGAACTGAAATACGTTGAAGCTGCCCAAACATACGAAGAGTACCTGGAGAAAGAATCCAATCCTTCTATCGAAGCGGTGACGCATATCGCCGACACCTATTATTTCCTGGACAAGCCAAGAGAAGCTTTAACCTGGTACCGGAAACTATACGAACTCCAGGGGCAAACGCTTTCCGACCAGTACCTGATCCGGTATACACAATCCCTTCGGGGTGTCCGGGACTATGATAAAGCGGATGAAATAACCAAAAACGAGCTCCTCAAAAAAAGGGACGACAAACAGGCCAGTCATTTTATGGCTCAGAAAAAATACAACGATAGTTTGGCTTCGCGACCTTCGTTGTTTACGATCAAACCGGTAGCCATCAATAGTTCGAAATCCGATTTCGGCCCTGCTTTTTACGGGAACCAACTGGTATATTCTTCTGCAAAGGATACGACCAAATTCCATGAAAAATTATATTCCTGGAACCAACAGCCGTTTCTGGAACTCTATGTCGCCGACAGGAACATTTCTACAGGAGAGTTATTTAACGAGCTCCCTTTCCTGGAAAACATACGGTCTAAATACCATGATGCTACGGTTACTTTTACCCCAGACCTGAAAACGATTTATTACACCACCAATACCCTCAAGAAAAGCCGGTTGCTTAATGATAAGGAAGGGGTGAATAATTTTCAGATCTTACGGGCCACTATAACAGACGGAAAAGCTTCGGAACCGGAAAAGATGTTTTTCAACAGCCTGGATTTCAGTGTTGGGCACCCAGCCCTGAGCCCGGACGGGAAGTGGTTGTTTTTTGTTTCCGACATGCCCGGCGGATACGGGGAAACCGATATTTATGTTGCTGAGGTTTTTTCGGATGGGAAACTAAACAGCCCGCTCAACCTCGGACCGACGATAAATACGGCAGGAAGGGAAATGTTTCCGTTTTACATAAACAATACACTTTATTTTTCTTCCGATGGGCATTACGGTTACGGCGGTTTGGATGTTTTTGAAAGCAAGCAATCGGGAAAATTGTTTTTTTCAGAACCTAAAAACCTCGGAGAACCCATAAACAGCAATAAAGATGATTTTTCTTTTATCATTGACCCGGAATTAAAATTTGGATACTTTTCCTCCAACAGGGATACAGGCAAAGGCGATGACGACATTTATTATTTTACCAAGGCCAAAGCGCCGTGTGACCAGATCGTGTCCGGAAAAGTCATCAATGCTAAATCAAAACTGAGCCTGGATGGAGCGATTGTTAAGGTTTTCGATTCTTTCGGAGATTATAAAACAGAAGTTACAACACTTCCCAACGGAGAGTATCAGGTAACAATCCCATGCGGCGGATCGTATCGCCTGCAGGCTTCCAAAACCAAATTCGTCCCACAGGAGAAAGAAGTCATAACCGGTTTGAAGAACCAGGACCAAATAAAAGATGTCAATTTCGAACTGGCCAACCTGGATGATTTTGTGGTCATTGAAGACAATAAGAAGAAAGTGGACATCAATCCTATCTTTTTTGAATATGACAAATGGGGCATTACACCACAAGCCGTCATAGAACTAGACAAAGTCGTATATGTGATGAATACTTTCCCGAAAGTCAAGATCAAAATCGAATCCCATACCGATTCCAGAGGGAAAGACCTTTACAATATGATGCTTTCGGATAAAAGAGCAAAAGCCACACAGGAATACATACTGTCCAAAGGAATAGACCCGGGCCGTATTGAAAGTGCCATCGGTTATGGCGAAAAACGCTTGCGAAACAGGTGCAGCAACGGCGTAAAATGCAGCGATGAGGAACATCTTTTGAACCGGCGTTCCGATTTCATAATCATAGAAGAGTAGTATTTGTTTTTTTTAGTCTTGCAGTTAAACCAAAGTAGTTTTTAGTTTGGTTTAACTGCTTTCTTTTAAAATATAACAAATGATGAGGAAAAACCGTAACGAAATTTTTACAAAAGACAATAACTTTGTTGGGAAACACAAGCTTAAAAACCTATTCGTTCTTACTGTTTTTTATATAACAACTTCGTTTACCACACCATTAAGATTGATGGTTTCGCCTTGATCTTAAACACATGCCGGAATTCCGGCAACTATGGTTTTCCCCAATAAGCCATTGTCTTTACAGGCATTCAGCCAACAGCTTTCCAGGAATCGGACAGGCCGTGACAATGCCCGCTCAAAGAAAAACTACCCTGTTGTTATGTAGGACTGATACCTGCAATTGTAATTGGATTTAAAATGATTGAATGAGGTATAGTTTAACCAAAAAATTACCTTTATAGATGACCGGATAGTTACCACGTAAAGGATAGTTTTTGTAAATAATTTGGATTTATGATACGGGAAATACAAAAATTAGAAAAACAGGCAAAGTATAATTTATTAATTACCACTTTGGCTTTGGCGATATTCGTAATATTAATAGTTAACATATTAATTGCTACGGTTTATATGCTCGAATTGATTAAAGAACCTAATTATGATTCTATTTTGTTGTCATTTAAAGAAGGGTATTATACCATAAACGGCAAAAAAATGGGCGTTTCCATCTTCTTTAATTTTATGGGGATTTTTGCCTTATGGGGATTGATGATTTTCCATACGTTGAAAACCATGAACAAACCTATTATAAGCGTCTTTTTATGATTTATTTTTTTTACCTGATATCAGTTATTATCAGTAGAATTCTGCTCGTTATATTTCATTTTTCTTAAAACGCGCAATGCTTCCTTAAAACTAGCGTATACTTTCGGATACGGTTTTAAAAAATTTTTGGCATCGACCAGTTTCTGCTTTGCATCACTAAAACCATTAAGATAGCAGATCATTAATGTAGAAGGGAGGTTTTCAAGATCTTTCAGTTCGGCATTGGTGAGCTGCATTTCTTTTTCCATCTTAGACAAAAGGGATTTGTTGGAATTGTAAATGTGGAACAGTATTTTTTTATTGAATTCCGGAGGCTCGAACAGCATTTTGGATTCTATTTTATAATAACCGTTGTCAAAAAAAGTGATGCTTACCTTTTCCAGGGGATAATAACTCGTTTTATCGTTCAGCCCTAACGGGATGTATTCGGTAATGATAAACGAATTGTCGTCATACGCAATGGAAACATCGTCCTGGGCAGAATAAAAAAGTTTGATCTGTTCGTTGATCAGCTCTATGTCAACCCTTGTAAAATAAGTATTTTCCCTGATTTTCTTCTTATTTCCGGACCAGCATACCACAAACAATTCCTTAAAAACCTTATAATTGGTATACATGTCCCTGTGCCGCAAATTGACAAAATCCAGGACACCTTCAAGGGTATGGGCGATGCTGTTGCGCGAATTGTTCTCGATACTGATCACCGTTTCGATATTTTGTTTGGAAAAAGGGATCTTTTCTTCCGTAGGAATACTGTTGCTCCCCACACGGACAAAGGCCGAATTGGCTAAAATGGTATGGATTCCTTTCTTGAAAAAAGAAACTTTATTATTGGGTTTTATCGTTACCAACCCAACCACTTTGTCTTTGGGAAGTTGTGGGAACGGAACATTTTCATATTGTATTTTGGGCGGGTTTTCCAAGAAAGCGTTCACCAGGTTCTGGATCCGGCTGTCATCGAAAAAATCATCTCCTACGATTTCATTTTCCTGGTCTTCAACACCTACAACGATATAGGAATTGTTGGTCGGGTTCGAATTCGACAAGGCACAGATATGCTTGAGGAATTTCCCTTTTCCTTCCCGGGTATGCAAATTCAGCTGGCGCTTTTTATCATAAAAACTGTTCTCGTCATTATGAGCCAATAAGTTCTTTATAAGCAGCCGTTTATTAATCATAATACATGCAATTAGGACACTAATTTACATTTTTTAGCGTTACTATATCACTAATTTTAATCTCCCCAGATATGAAAACAGATAGGATGAAATTGTTGAGCTTATTGGTAATGATTTTTACAACGTTATTTTTTGTGAGTTGTAATGATAGTAATGACACTGAAAAAACATCAACTCTAACAGTAAAGTTAGCGGATTCACCAGGTGATTTTGATGAAGTTAATATAGAGGTTTTAGATGTAATGGTTAAAAATAACTCTGACACAGGCGATAACGGTTGGATAAGTATAGGGACAGCAGCACCACACGTTTACAATTTACTGGAGTTAACAGGCGGTTTAAATGTTGTACTGGCAGACAATGCCATAATACCTTCCGGGAATTTAGGGCAAATCCGATTGTTGCTTGGTACTGATAATACAGTTGTCAAAGATGGGATAACATATCCGCTGAATACGCCGAGCGCACAACAATCAGGACTGAAAATAGCGGTGAATACAACATTGCAGCCAGATACAGCGTATGATTTTATGTTGGATTTTGATGTTGAAAAATCAATTGTCGTCCAGGCAGGCGGATCGGGCAATTATAATTTAAATCCGGTTATCAGAGTGGTAACAACCGCAAATACCGGATCTATAAAAGGAACGGTCGTTACGGTTCCTGCAAATCTCCAGGTCCTGGCTTCTGTTGATGTAAACGGAACTGTCGTTTCGGCTTATGCCAATGCCGAAGGCAAATTCCAATTAAACGCGATCCCGGCCGGGACATATACCGTGACGCTTACTCCGGATATAGCCTCGGAATTACCCATGGTTACTGTAGAAAATGTCGTCGTCGTTAACGGGCAGGCCACAGATATCGGCAGCCATACTATTGAATAATTTGAAGTTAGTTATATTCCACTTTACCAACCAATGAAGATTTTCGATTTGGTTGGTATTTTTTTTATACTATAATCAAAGAAAAAATACTCCAAAGATTCGTCAGAAACAATTCCAGCCCTTTTCGAAACCTGTTTTATCCTAAATTGCTAAATTCAGGAGACCGTTGCCCAAGCCTTGAAATTCAGGGATTAAAACAAAAGGATTATGAGTTCTTAAAAATAGCAAAACGATTTCACAAACTATCCTTAAAAATAATGCATTACGAGAATTTTTAACGCATTATTAACATCGATAAACTAATTTAATTTTCAATTTGCGTCATATTAATTAAGATGTTAATTTCACGGCTTTAAAAAAAGAATAATGGAAGAAAATACAACGACTTTAGATATTAGGGCAATTAATGAGAAAATTGAAAGGGAAAGCGCTTTTATCGATCTTCTCACAATGGAAATGAACAAAGTGATTGTGGGGCAGAAACACATGATCGAACGATTGCTGATCGGGCTTTTGGGGCAAGGGCATATCTTACTCGAAGGAGTTCCGGGACTGGCAAAAACCCTGGCGATAAATACTTTGGCCCAGGCGGTTCACGGAAGTTTTAGCCGTATCCAGTTTACTCCGGACCTGTTGCCTGCCGATGTAGTCGGAACCATGATCTATAATATCAAACAAAATGAATTTTCTATCAAAAAAGGGCCTGTTTTTGCAAATTTCGTCCTTGCCGATGAGATAAACCGTGCACCTGCCAAAGTACAATCGGCACTTTTGGAAGCCATGCAGGAGAAACAAGTGACCATTGGCGATACTTCTTTCAAGCTTGATAAGCCGTTCCTGGTATTAGCTACTCAAAACCCGGTGGAACAAGAAGGTACTTACCCGCTTCCGGAAGCACAGGTTGACCGTTTCATGCTGAAAACCGTTATCGATTACCCTAAAATGGAGGATGAAAGAACTATCGTCCGCCAGAACCTTAACGGAGGATTCGAAAAAGTGAACGCAGTGGTTTCCATTGACCAGATCCTACGGGCACAACAGTCTGTACGTGAGGTTTACATGGATGAAAAAATCGAAAAATATATTTTGGATATTATTTTCGCAACCCGTTACCCTGAAAAATACAAACTGGAAAACCTTAAGCCACTTATCAGTTTCGGGGCTTCACCACGTGGAAGCATCAACCTGGCAAATGCCGCAAAATGTTACGCTTTCATCAAACGCCGCGGTTACGTAATCCCGGAAGATGTACGTGCGGTAGTACACGACGTGCTGCGCCACCGTATCGGGATCACTTACGAAGCCGAAGCCGAAAATATCACTTCGGTTGAAATCATCAACAAGATTGTAAACGAAATAGAAGTACCTTAAAAATTTAGTTTACGGTTTGTAGTCAGAGTTTACAGAGCCATACTCTTTTACTGCGACTGAAAACTGCGACTGAAAACTAAAGTCATGGATACCAAGGAATTACTTAAAAAAGTCCGAAAAATAGAAATCAAGACCCGAAGATTGAGCGATCATATTTTCTCGGGGGAATACCACACGTCTTTCAAAGGCCGCGGGATGACATTTTCCGAAGTCCGCCAATACCAGTACGGAGACGATGTCCGGGCTATCGACTGGAATGTGACGGCACGCTATAACGAGCCTTATATCAAGGTGTTCGAAGAGGAACGGGAATTGACGATGATGCTCATGGTCGATATTTCCGGTTCGGAAAGTTTCGGGACCAAAAGCCAGACCAAAAGCGAAATTGTTACCGAAATTGCAGCAACAATGGCTTTTTCGGCAACACAGAACAACGACAAGATCGGATTGATTTTATTTTCAGATGAAATAGAATTATACATTCCACCGAAAAAAGGGAAATCGCACGTGTTGAGGATTATCAGGGAGTTGATCGAATTTTCACCCAAAAGCAATAAAACCAATATCTCACAAGCTTTAAAATTTTTATCGGGGACACAAAAGAAAAAAGCGATCGTATTCATGATCTCTGATTTCATTGCAGACGACGATTATGAAAAAACCTTAAAAATAGCCGGAAAAAAACACGATATTACCGGAGTGCGTGTCTATGATGCGAGGGAAGAAAAAATGCCAAATGTAGGGCTGGTTCCCATGCAGGATGCCGAAACAGGAGAAACGCAATGGGTGAATACCAATTCGAAAAGTGTCCGCTTGGCTTATGAGAAATATTACAGCAGCAAAGTGGATTATTTTAAGGATATTTTTTCCAAATGCGGCTCAGGTACCGTAAGTACAAGGGTTGATGAAAGCTATGTCAAAAAATTATTGGGTTATTTTAAATCAAGATAATGATTTAAGAAAAAAGAGTTACAATCAAATGAATTTAAAGTTTTATTTCCTGTTGCTGATTGCTTCTGCTGGCCTGGCGCAAACAAAGCCATTGGAAACCTCTGTAGATACTACAAAAAATAAAATAGGCGCACAATTTACCCTGACACTCAAGGCAAAGGTAAACGCGTCCTCCAAAGTGCTTTTCCCAAATGCTAAAAATTTCGGCAGTCTTGAAGTGATCGAATCGTATCCTGTGGATACCGTCAAAGAAAATTCGCGTTATGAACTGATCAAGAAATACGGATTGACCCAATTTGATTCCGGAAAGTACGTTATTCCGAGAATCCCGGTCCTGATAGACAGGATACCCGTGTTTTCGGATAGTATTGCCGTTGAGGTTTCCAATGTAAAAGTAGATACGTTAAAGCAAAAAATGTACGACATCAAACCCATCATCCAGGTGAGGAAACCTATGGGCGACTGGTGGAAATACCTTTTGGGGCTTTTAGGGCTTATCGGACTTGGCTTCCTGGCGTATTTCCTATGGAAAAAATACAGAAAAGAACCGGAAAAAGCAATCGTATACAATTCACCGATTGAAAAAGCAACCAGTTTACTTCAACTATTGGAGAAAAAGGAATTGCTGCAAAAAGGGGAAGTCAAGGAATATTATTCGGAACTGACCGATATTACAAGAGATTACATTGAAGAAGCTATCGAAGTCCCGGCCAAAGAAAGTACGACTTCGGAACTGATTGTAGCCCTTCGGGCGGCTTCTGCCAAAAAGAAAATGAAACTTTCCAAAGAAACGCTGGAAGGTTTGGAAAAAGTATTAAAACAAGCGGACCTTGTAAAATTCGCAAAATCCAAACCACTGGATTTCGAGATTGAAGAAGACCGCAGGAAAATCGAAAATACCATTTCGGTACTCGACAAATCGATTCCGGTAGTAATCGATGAAACCAGCAAGAAATGGGAATTGCTGCAGCAGGAAATCAAACTTAAAAAGGAAAAGCGGAATAAAAAACTGGCTATCGGTGGGATTGTTTTAGGTTCTATAGTGCTTCTCCTGGGTTTCATTGTGGCCACCAAAGGAGTAGATTATGTTAAAAACGGTTTTGTAGGGCATTCCACAAAAGAACTCTTAAACGGGCAATGGATACGCAGCGATTACGGAAATCCGTCAGTCACTATTGAAACTCCGGAAGTCCTCAAAAGGCTTGATGCCAAAAAAACAGCACCAAAAGATGCCATGGCCTTAATCAAAGACATGCAAATGTTTGGTTACGGAAGTTTAATAGAGCGATTTAATATCGTCGTTTCTACGATCCAGTTTAAAAAAGAAACGGATGCCGATCTGACACAGGCCTTAAACGGAACCATCCAGACATTGGAATCGCAAGGTTGCCAGAATATCTTGGCCAAGCAGGAAGAATTCAATACAGAGAAGGGAATTAAAGGAGTCAAAGGGTACGGAACCCTTACTTTTGAAAAGCAAAAAATGTATTACGAGATCTTGCTGTTCAGCCAATCGGGCGGGTTGCAGCAAATCATGGTCATGCATAGGGAAGGCGATGAAAATGCACAGAAAATATCCGAACGCATGTTAAATTCAGTCGAATTACAAATTACGAATTAAAATGACCAATATCACTTTTTTAAATCCGGAGCTTTTTTGGTTGTTTTTGCTGCTGCCATTTGCGGTTGCCTGGTATTTTTTCAAAAGAAAAGAAGAAAAACCGACCTTGAAGATAAGTTCGCTGCAAGGGTTTAAAACATCACAATCTATCCTGCCGAAACTCAAACCGTTGCTGTTTGGTTTACGATTATTGGCTTTGGGCGCGTTAATCGTGGCTATGGCAAGGCCGAGGACTGTTGATGTAAGCAACAAGACAAGTTCGACAAACGGGATTGATATCGTAATTGCTTCAGACGTTTCCGGCAGTATGATGGCCAAAGATTTAAAACCTAACAGGATGGAAGCCTTGAAAAGAGTGGCTTCTGATTTTGTCGAAGCCCGCGTCAACGATAGGATCGGTGTAGTGGTGTATGCCGCCGAAGCCTATACCAAAACACCCGTGACCAGTGACAAAGCGGTGGTGTTGGAAGCTATAAAAAGCATCAGATACGATAATGTACTGCAAGACGGGACCGGAATTGGGATGGGGCTCGCCACAGCGGTTAACCGTTTGAAAGACAGCAAGGCAAAGAGTAAAATAATCATCCTGATGACCGATGGTGTGAACAATGCCGGTTTCCTGGAACCGATTATGGCATCGGAAATTGCCGCCGAATATGGCATCAAAGTATATACGATCGGAATAGGGACAAACGGAAATGCCCTTTTTCCTTATGCACAAGCGCCAAACGGCGGGTTTTTGTACCGAATGATGCCGGTGGAAATCGATCAGGAGCTGATGAAGCAGATTGCGAAAAAAACAGGAGGGAAATATTTTAGGGCCCAGGATAATTCAGGCTTGGAAAGTATTTATAACGAAATCAATAAATTGGAAAAAACAAAAGTGGAAGAGTTGAAATATGTCAATTACGATGAAAAGTTCAGGCCTTTGGTCTGGCTTGCAGGAATATTGCTGCTAATCGAGATTGTTTTGAGGAATACCATTTTTAGAAGTTTTATTTAAGAGAAAATGTACGAGTTAGACGAATCAAAATATTTGTATTTATTGTTACTGCTGCCTACCCTGGCGGTGCTTTTCCTGTATATCGAATTCTGGAAAAGGAAAAAACAGCGCGAGTTCGGGGATTTGGAACTGGTCAAAAAGTTAAGCCCGGAGAAATCAAACTTCAAACCGGCCTTAAAATTTGGGCTTTTGCTGTTTGGATTGTCCATGATGATCATCGGTTTAGTCAATCCGAAAATCGGGACCAAGGTAGAAAAAGTAAAAAGAGAAGGAATCGATATTGTTTTTGCCATTGATGTCTCCAAAAGTATGCTGGCAGAAGATATCGCGCCCAACCGACTGGAAAAAAGCAAACAAGTCGTGTCCCAGATTATCAATAACTTAGGCAGCGACAGGATAGGGATCATCGCCTATGCCGGGAGCGCATTTCCTGTTTTGCCCATCACAACCGATTACAATGTGGCCAAAATGTTCCTGCAAAGCATGAATACGGGAATGGTTTCCTCGCAAGGGAGCAACCTGGATGAAGCCATAAAATTATCGGGGAAATATTTTGAAGGAAGCCCGAACACCAGCAAACTGATGATTATGATTTCCGATGGGGAAGACCACTCGGAAGGTGCCGAAAATGCTGCAGAAGAAGCCCGTAAAATAGGAATGAAGATCATCACGATCGGTATCGGGACAACAGCCGGTGGGCCTATTCCAAACAAGAAAAACGGCGTTATAGAGAGTTTCCACCGCGATAAAAGCACCGGCGAAGTGGTTGTGACCAAATTGCGCCCCGAAGCCCTGGAAGCCATCGCCAAAGCGGCCAAAGGAGGTTACATCAACGGCAATAATACCAAAGAAGTGGTTAGTTTTATCAAAAAATCACTTAATAATATTCAAAAAACGGAATTTGAAGCCACAGAAATGGCTAACTTCCAATCGCAATTCCAATGGTTTTTAGGAATTGGTTTCTTTGTAATACTGCTGGATCTCTTTTTATTGGAAAGAAAAACGAAATGGGTACAAAAATTGAATTTGTTTAACGAGAAAAAGCAAAAATAAGATATGAAAAAGACCATATTGCTATTGGCTTTATTGATTTCTGCAGCAGCATTTTCTCAAAAAAAAGATTTTGACCTGCCGCAGGGAAATGAAGAATACGCTAAAAAACAGTACGCTGAAGCGGAAGCGAATTACAGGATTTCCAAAGCAAATAATGCCAAAAGGCCGGCAGCTGCCTATAATTTAGGGAATGCCATTTATAAGCAAAACCAGTCCAGTGAAGCCAAATATGCGTATGCAAAAGCTATTGAAACCGCCAAAGGCAAAAAACAAAAGCATGCGGCATTCCATAATATCGGGAATGTGTTCATGAATGAAAAAGAATACGGAAAGGCTGTCGAAGCCTATAAAAACGCCCTTCGAAATGATCCTACCGATGAGCAGACGCGCTATAATTATGCTTTAGCCAAAAAGAAACTCAAAGAAAATCCTCCAAAAGACGACAAGAAAAAAGACGACAAGAAGGATAAAAACAAAGACAAGGATAAAAAAGAAGACAAAAAGGACGATAAAAAAGAAGGTGACGACAAAAAAGACAAAGGGAAACCGAAAGAAGACCAGCAAAACCCTAAGCCACAGCCCAAACAAGGCGGAGCGTCACAGGAAAGAATGAAAACATTACTCGATGCCGTAAACAATGAGGAAAAGAAAATCCAGGATAAGGTAAATGGTAAAAAAGTAAAAGGAAAACCGGTTGACAACGAAAAGGACTGGTAATAAATGCAGGATTATAAAATGAAGAAAATACTTTTAATAGTAGCATTAATAGCAAATCTGTCACTATTTGCACAGGTGGAATTTGAAGCCAAAGTGAGTAAAACCGCTTTAGGGATCAACGAACGCCTACGCATTGATTTTATCATGAATGAAGACGGGGATAACTTCAACCCTCCTTCTTTTGAAGGTTTCAAAGTAGTGGGCGGCCCCGGGCAATCTGTAAATTACCTATGGGTCAATGGAAGGAAATCCTTCAACAAAACCTACAGTTATGTCCTGATGCCCCTAAAAAAAGGAGTAATTCTCATTAAACAATCGTCTATTGAAATCAATGGGCAAACCTATAAAACATCTCCCATAAAAATTACCGTGGGAAATGCCGTTGCAGAAGAAAGGGATCCTTACGGCAATCCTTACAACAACCAGCAGCAGCAACCAACATATGCAGGGAAAGACGGAGTGCACCTGGTGGCTGAAATCTCGAATTCGAACCCTTACCTGAACGAACCTATTACGGTCGTGTATAAAATTTACGTAAGCAACCGTTCGGCAGTGGGCGGCTGGCGTGAGGTAGAAAGCCCGAAATATTCTAATTTCTGGAGCCAGAATATAGACGTAAAGCAATTGCAGGTGCAACAGGGCAAATACCAAGGAGAAGATTACCGTTTTGCCGTTTTACGGAAAACAGTTTTATATCCGCAGAAATCCGGAAAGCTCGAAATCGAACCCCTTACCCTCGATGTGGAAGTCGAAGTTCCTTCCAATAAAGTCGATTTCTTCGGCAGGCCGTTAATGACCGTTGCCAATAAAAGGGTTTCGGCCGGAGCCAAAATCATCAACGTAAAACCTTTGCCGGAAGCCGGGAAACCGGAGGATTTTACCGGAGCAGTGGGCAGTTTCAATTTTAATGTCGTTCCCTCGAAAACCAAACTCAAAAATGGGGAATCACTCGATTTAAAAGTCGTGGTGTCCGGAAAAGGAAACCTGAAATTATTCACGTTGCCAAAACCGGTATTGCCAAGCTCGCTGGAAATGTATGATCCCGTTCATAAAGAAAGTGTGGAGACACCATTATCGGGAATGACCGGGAATATTTCGGACACTTACACGGTTATCCCGCAGTTTAAAGGGAATTACCCGATACAGCCATTGGTTTTTTCGTATTTCGATTTAACGACCAAAACATACAAAACGATTTCTTCCAAAGAGATTACCATAGAAGTCCTGGACGGTCCAATCGCTGCCAATAACAATGCTACGCCTGGGAATAATCCGGATAAAACCAAAGTGGCTTCCAACGCGACCTTCGGATTCATAAAGCTTAAAACGGTTTTGGCTGATATCAATCAAACCGATTTCCTGGGCTCGGGGTTGTTTTATAGTTTGCTTTTCCTTCCGTTTTTGCTGATTCCGGTCATTATGGCGATCCGCAAGAAAAAAGAAGCAATTGATGGCGATGTGGTTGGGAACAGGATTAAATTGTCGAATAAATTGGCCAAGAAATATTTATCGGAGGCACAAAAACAGCTCAACAACAAAGAGCCGTTTTACATTGCCCTGGAAAAGGCGCTGCATAATTTCCTAAAAGCCAAGTTGCATATTGAAACATCGGAAATGAGTAAGGACAAAATCAGGGAATACCTGTTGGCTAAAAACGCAAACCCGGAAACAGTGAGCCAATTTATCGCCTTGACGGAAAGCTGTGAGTTTGCCCGTTACGCTCCTTCCACAAGTACCAGTATCCAGAATGATTACGATTTGGCGGTTACGATTATTTCCGAATTGGAAAAACAAATCTAGCGACTGATAATTTTTACCTAAAATGAAAAACATCCTTTATATATTTTTATTGTCGACCCAGGTTTTCTGGGCACAATCCGCCTTTGAAAAAGGGAATGATCTCTATCAGAAAGGGCAATATGAAAAAGCGGCCGAATCCTATGAAACCATTATCAAATCAGGGCAGCAGTCTGCGGAATTGTACTTTAATTTAGGGAATTGCTATTATAAGATGCATAAAGTAGCCCCTTCGGTTTTCAATTTTGAAAAAGCATTGCTGCTCAATCCAAACGATTCGGAAATACAGAACAACCTGGCCTTTGCCCAAAAAATGGCCATCGATGACATTACGGAAGTGCCAACGGTTGGTTTTGCCAAAATCATACAGGACTTCACATCCGGATTCCATTACGATACCTGGGCCTGGGTAGCGGTTGCCTTATCGGTCTTGTTCCTGTTGTGTTTTGTCGGGTATTATTTTTCCAGTAAAACCGGTTTGAAAAGAATATTTTTTACCAGTATGCTTTTCGTGTTGCTGTTTGCGATTGTTAGTGTTTTTGCGGGTTTCCTCCAAAAGAACCATCACGAAAATGACCGCCCGGCTGTTGTTTTCGCAGAAGTGGCCTCGGTTAAAAGCGAACCCAATTCTGCCGCACCGGAAGCTTTTGCCCTGCACGCAGGAACCAAGGTATATGTGTTGGAAAGTTTGAACAATTACAAAAAAATCCGGTTATTGGACCAAAAAGAAGGCTGGATTGAGAAAAGCGCCATCAAGGAATTGAAATAAAGAATAATTAGTCGTTTTTTTCAGAGGCTTCATTTTCGGAAGTTTCATCAGCAATGGCTTTGGCTTTCAAGTCTTCAAACCAATCTGTCAAAACGGGCAACAGGAATTCTGAGGTTTTGATGCAAGGGTTGAAAAGAATGGCATTTTCCTGCGTTTCTTTGGACAAAATCATATTGTTTACGTTTACTTTTTGGAACAAACTCAACATAATCCCTATAAATAAAGCGGTTTTAAGAAGCCCGAAAAAACTACCGGCCAATGCATTTGCCCAACCCAGGAAAGCAAAACTGGCTATTCCTGTAAAAACCTTGGCCAGCAGGTGTATGGCAATGACAACCAACAATAATGTAAGGATAAAAGCCGTAACCTGGACAGTTTTAGGAGACCAATGAACATTCTTTGCTAAAAAATCACTGGCAATATAGGAGAATTTAATAGCGAAATAAATGCCGGCGATAAATGAAACCAAAGACGCCAATTCCACAAACAAGCCATTTTTAAGTCCTTTATAACATCCGAAAGCCAATAACGTGCCTAAAACAAAATCAATAAATTCCATAACATAAGAAAATAGAGTAAAGAACAAAGATAAAAGAATCTTTAAATTTTCGTTTACAATTCTATCTTTGCATAAATTAGTGGATTGTTGATTGCCAAAGGAATCAAATGTTTCCTTTTCTCCACTTTTTTCCTTTAAACCTATAAAAAATGTCAAGAGATATACAACTTAAAGAACGCTGGGAACAGCTTGTCACGATACTTTCCGATCAATTCTCGCAAGGGGAAGACCTGGATTTGGATGCGATCATTTATTTGATCGGAGTGCAGGAACTGGGGAAATTCCATCAGAAATATAAAAAAGATGAAAAACTAAACCTTATGCATATCGCCATTTGCAGGCTGCTCGAGCCTTATGGTTATTACGAATTCGAGTTTTTTGACAACGACGGCTGGCCACATTACAAAGTCCGGGAAGAACTACCGCCGCTGAAAGCAGGAGAGCAATCAGTGCTGATGAAAGAAGCGATTGTGAACTATTTTCTGGAAAAAAAGCTGATTGGCTAAAATCTTCCAACTTTTCCGTAAATTTGTACCTTTATAGTACCCATGATGACTGACAAGATTAAAGAATATATAGAAGAAGCGAAGGCTTTTACGACTCAGAATAAAGAAAAACTGGAAGAATTCCGTATCAAATTCCTGGGAAGCAAGGGTTTGGTTAAGGATATCTTTGCCGAATTCAAAAACGTGCCCAACGATCAGAAAAAAGAGTTCGGGCAGGTAATCAACTTGTTGAAAACCATTGCGGAAGAGAAAGTCAAGGCCATCCAGGACGAACTGGAAAGCAAAGAAGAGGTAAAAGGCATCTACGGTGACTTGTCCCGTCCTGCCGAGCCTTTCAAGATCGGTTCGCGCCATCCGATTTCCTTGGTAAAAAACCAAGTAATCGATATTTTCTCGAATATAGGGTTCAATGTTTCCGAAGGGCCGGAAATTGAAGACGATTGGCATAATTTTACCGCGCTGAACTTACCGGAATACCATCCGGCAAGGGACATGCAGGATACTTTTTTCATCCAGACCAATCCGGATATCCTGTTGCGCACGCACACTTCTTCGGTTCAGGTGCGTTACATGGAAAACAACAAACCGCCCATCCGTACCATTTCACCGGGAAGGGTTTTTAGGAACGAAGCGGTTTCTTCGCGCTCCCACTGTATTTTCCATCAGGTGGAAGGCCTCTACATTGACAAGGATGTTTCCTTCGCCGATTTGAAGCAAACCCTGCTGTATTTTACCAAAGAGATGTTCGGGAAATCCAAGATCCGCCTGCGTCCGTCCTATTTCCCTTTTACAGAACCAAGTGCCGAAGTCGATATCTATTGGGGCTTAAAAACCGAAACCGATTACCGTATCACCAAAGGAACCGGCTGGCTGGAGATCATGGGTTGCGGTATGGTCGATCCTAACGTTTTGAAAAACTGTGATATCAACCCGGAAGAATACAACGGTTTCGCCTTTGGAATGGGAATCGAGCGTATGGCCATGCTATTGTACCAAATTGGGGATATCCGCATGTTCTACGAAAATGACGTGCGTTTCCTGGAACAGTTCAAATCGAGCATCTAGTTTTTAGGAGCTATTTCCTGCTGTACACTCTATCTTTTCCTGGCTAAAGAAGCCAGAAAAAGGATGCCGTTTCCATCAGGGCTATAAATGCCTGCAGTATTTCAACAATCAAATAAACAAAAGACCGTCATGTGTGGCCTGACCGTTATATGAAAAAAGATATTATCATCCCTCAAGTGGAAAACGTATTCCTGGCCGCTGTGCAGGAATGGAACGATGACTTTATGGATAAAGTCTGGAATGTTTACCTGGTTAATGACAGTGACTTCATTTTAGACAGTGTAATGGTCGTTTCCAAAGCGTTTGGCACCATTGATGGCGAAATGAAGAAAACGTCGCTCCTGCGCCATGCTTTTGCGCAAATAGTACCTGTTACCGTCGTCAAGGTCGAAATGATCGAAAAAAGCGTCCTGGAACTCAACAATGAGTTTATGGTGACCTATTTTATCGGGAACACTTTATACGACAAGAAATTTACGTTTGTCAAAGGCAGCATCAGCGAACAAGCTGTGGAAGAAGTACCGATCCTGTTTGTGGACGGGGTTATTGTGCGGTAGACAGACAAGAATCAAGAGACAAGAATCAAGAGCCAAGAAAAAAGACAATCGTATAAGTCTTGTTTCTTGGCTCTTTCTTCTTTTATCTAAATCATCAATCCAGCTTCTCAGTCAGTTTACGGAAGACTTCCTTGGCTTCTTTCCCTTCGTATAAAATAGCATACACTGCATTGATGATAGGCGTTTTGGCGCCATATTCCTGGTTGAGCTTGTAGGCGCTTTTTGTGGCATAATACCCTTCGGCGACCATACTCATTTCCATTTGCGCTGATTTTACCGTATAACCTTTACCGATCATGTTCCCAAACATCCTGTTGCGTGAAAAGACGGAATATCCGGTGACCAGCAAATCGCCCAAATACGCTGAGTTGTTGATGTTCCGTTTCATTTTATGCACTTTTCGGATGAATTTTTTCATTTCCCGGATTCCATTGCTCATCAATACGGACTGGAAATTATCTCCATAACCTAAACCATGCGCGATTCCTGCAGCAATGGCATAAATGTTCTTGAGCATGGCGGCATATTCGGTACCGATAATATCATCCGAGATTTTGGCTTTAATGTAGTTTCCGGACAGGCATTTGGCCACGATTTTGGCTTTGGAGGCATCACCGCAGGCAATGGTCAGGTATGACAAACGTTCCAACGCTACTTCTTCTGCGTGGCAAGGGCCGGTAATAACCCCGATATTATCATAAGGGATGTCATACATTTTATGGAAATGTTCCCCAACAATAAGGCTGCTTTCCGGGACAATACCTTTAATAGCCGAAAAAATCACTTTGCCTTCCAGCGATTCGGTCATTTTTTCCAGTTCGGCACTTAAAAAAGCGGAAGGAATCGCAAATATGATATAATCCGCGTAAGCGACAGCTTCATTGATGTCGGTTGTTAAGCGGAGTTTGTTCAGGTCAAATTCTACCGAACTCAGGTAATTCGGATTGTGTTTATGCGCCTTGATATGATTTACAGCGTCCTGGTTACGCATGTACCACGCTATTTCGCCGAGGTTTACACACAGCATTTTGCTGATGGCCGTTGCCCAGCTTCCGCCGCCTATTACTGCAAATTTTGGTTTTGTAATCATTGTTTCATTTTTTAGCCCCGATAGCAATGGAAATCCTTTTGTTTTTTGGTACAAAACAAAAGATTGCAATGGATAGCGGGAAATAGCTCCGGAAAATAGTGGAAGCCATTTCCAGATAAATTATTAGTCAAAAGTAATCAAAAATGTTAAAAGGCGAAAAATCTAACGACCTTAAAATCCAATAGCCGGATTTTTTGGCACGCATATTGAACAGACTTATTCAAACCTAAAATAAACGAATCATGAAAACGATAAAAATACTTTTAGCAGCGGTGGTTTTGCCCTTTTTATTTTCTTCCTGCGTGACCGATGTGTATGTGGAAGAACCGTATGACGACGGATCTGTTTCTTTGCCGGAACTCATGGAAGGCTATGATTTATGGTATGTTGACTATGACAGGACTATAGGGAATGGCGACGTGCCGTTTTTATCCAGGGCTTTTACCATTTCTTTCCTTAACGGAAGTTTGTATGCCAACAACAATTTAGTGGGAATAGGAACAACCGGCGGCGGTTTCGGGATTAAAGTGGGCTCGTATGGTTATTTCCCTACGACCATTCGGTTTTTCCACGATATTTATGGTGTATACGATCTTGAAGTGTACCAAACATCGGCCAATCAGGTTAAATTATACAGCCGAAGCCAGAACACGACTTATTTTCTTGTAGGGTACCAAAGGAATACTTTTGATTACGATCGTGTTTTTTATGACAACATCCATTATTTCCTTCAGGAGTATAAAGCCTGGGAAAAAGTGTATACGAGCCATGCAGGAGCTTTGAATGATTTTGACAACGAACATTTTATTCAGTTTATGGCTGGAGGAAGCGATGATACGTTCCGTTCTTCCCAAGATGCTCCCGGCACAAACGTAAATAATATCTATTGGGATTTTACCGGACAGTACGGGATTTTCAACACTGGAAGCCCTTATCAGAAAATTTTAACATTAAATTATGATTTCTGGGGCAATGAATCGTTTACACTCAGCGTTATAAATGACAATCGGATTAGATTGTATCATAATGCCTCCGGAACTACTTATGAGCTAGTAGGAAGAGGATTTATACAATATTTGAGACAATCCGTGCAACGTAGTAAAACTACAACTAAAAAAGTGAGTTAGTTATATAAAAATAGTTAAGTTAAATTACGTTTTGTTTTTTGGTGTTTAGAATAAAGGCGTTCAGGAATTTCCTGAACGCCTTTATATTTTGGGGTGTAGTAAAAGTTTTTAAGTACCCAACCCTTATTTTTTGTAAAACAAATTATGGTCTATATAATGCCATACTTTTTCAGGCAAAAGCGGGACCACGTTTTTCTTATTCTTGATGCTTTCCCGGATAAAAGTGGAGGAAATCTCTATAACCGGAGCCCCAATCCGATGGATTTTAGGATGATTGATAAACTGGGCATCGATTTCTCCTGATGCCAAACGGGGATACACATAAATACTGTGGTTTTGGAGGATTACTTCATAGTTTTTCCATTTGTGGAGCGAATTCAGGTTGTCTTCGCCCATAATCAGGGAGAAAGTATGCTGTGGGTATTTTTCCTGTAGGTGAGCCAAAGTGTTTACCGTATAGTTGGGCTGCGGCAGCTTGAATTCTACATCGGAAGGCTGTAATTTGGGAAAATCCTTAGTGGCCAGATGGACCATTTCCAAGCGGTGGTAATCATCCAGGAGCGTGTTTTTTTGCTTGTGCGGATTGTGCGGCGTGACAACCATCCAAACCTGGTCCAGGTCCGAATGTTCGGCCAAGTGGTTCGCAATGATCATATGCCCGGTATGTATGGGATTAAAAGTCCCGAAATACAATCCTATCTTCATGGTTTTTATGATTTAGGGGGAAAAATGAAGTTGTTTTACTTCAAAAAATCTTTTACCAATTCGTACGCATCTACTTTGGCTACGTCCAGATCATAATTTTTGATGATTTTGTCAAATTGTGGTGCTGTTGCCAGTTCTACAGATGCTTTGGCAATACGCATATTGATTTTGTCGTCGCTTTCGGTGGAACGTTTCTTCAGGCGGATTTTCAATTCGTCGATGCTTGGCGGTTTTACGAATACGGCAAGGGTTTCCTGCTGGAATTTTGATTTGATGCGCAACCCGCCGGCCACATCGATATCAAAAATGACATTCTTGCCTTTGGCCCAGATGCGTTCTACTTCGCTTTTGAGCGTACCATAGAAATTATCACGGTACACTTCTTCCCATTCTACAAAATCCTCTGCCTTGATGTGTTTTTTGAATTCTTCAAGGGAAATGAAATAATAATCCTTCCCATGTACTTCCTCTCCTCTGGGAGCCCGTGTTGTGGCCGAAATTGAAAATTCCAGGTTTAATTCTTCCTGTGCCAGCAAATGCCTGACTATTGTTGTTTTGCCCGAACCTGACGGTGCTGAAAATACGAGTAATTTCCCTTCTTTCATTGTAGTTGTGTTTTTGCCTCAAGCCGATGGCTTGTAGCTGTATGCTTTAATTAAAGTACATTGAGTACCTGTTCTTTTATTTTTTCCAGTTCGTCTTTCATCAGTACGACCAGTTTCTGCATTTCGGCATGGTTGGATTTGGAACCCATAGTATTGATTTCCCTGCCCATTTCCTGGGTAATGAAACCTAATTTCCTTCCGTTGGCTTCGGTGCCTTTGATGGTTTCCAGGAAATAATCCAGGTGGTTGCCTAAACGAACTTTTTCTTCGGTAATGTCCAGTTTTTCTAAATAATAGATCAATTCCTGCTCAAAACGATTGGTGTCTACATTTACTTTCAATTCATCGATAGCTGTCTGCAGTCTTTCCTTGATATTCTGCACACGTTCCGGATCCAGTACCAATGCCTGGTTCATGTAGGAACGGATATTATCGATGCGTAATTTGAATTCCTTTTCCAGGGATAGGCCTTCAGAGACACGGAAATCATTAATGTTGGCCAGGGCTTCATCAATTACAGACTGGATTTGCTTCCATTCGTTTTCGTCAATTTCGTCACGCTCTGTTTTTAAGGCATCAGGCATGCGGACTGCCATTTTCATTAATTCGGTATTGTCGGCATCCGGCAAAATATCACGCATTTGCTTAATATACGCTTTTACGATGGGCGCGTTGACTTTGGTCGATGTTTCTTCTCCGGTCACTTCAATGTACAAGGAGAAATCTACTTTCCCACGCTCCAGGCTCTGGGCAATCTGGTTGCGAAGGCTTAATTCCATTTCGCGGTATACAGAAGGCATCCTGGTGTTCAGGTCCAGTCCTTTGCTGTTCAATGATTTTAATTCGACCGTTATTTTTTTGGTAGGCAATTGCAGTGACGCTTTGCCAAAACCTGTCATGGATTGTATCATATTGAAAATTGTAATGGCTACAAATGTAAGAAAAACTATTGAGTGTTCAGTATCCGATCCTACCTGTAACAAACTCTAAAAGATACGGTTGGTTAGGATTGCTGTGAATTCTTTTTTTGGGTAACCAGGTAAACTCCGGTAAAAATCAGTATAGCCGAACCGATTTTTACCATATTCAATTCATCTTTTCCTAATCCGATGGCGAAAACCGAAGCAAACAACGGCTGCAGGTAAATGAAAACCGCTACTGTGGTCGGCTTGAGTTCTTTCATCGAAAGCAAATTCAATAAATAGGTCAGGAAAGTGGAAAAAACCACCACAAAACCTATTTTCCAGAAAATATCCACCGGCACAGCTGTCCAGTGTACCGCCTGGAATTCGTTCCAGCCAAAAGGAAGCACCATCAAAAAACCGAAGAAGTAGATCCATTTTACAAACGAAAGCGCATTGTATTTATCCATCAGTTTTTTTACGATGATCAGGTAAAAACCATAGGAAACGGCATTTACGAAAACCAGTAAATTTCCCAGGCCGGCTTTTGGGGCATTGAGCATCGGTTTTCCGTAAAGGATCAAAAAGGCGGTTCCGGCCAGCCCTAAAACAATCCCGATGACTTTGCGTTTTTCCATCCGTTCCCGGATCAGGACAGCCGATAAAATCAGGACGATCATCGGTGTGGTCACCATAATGATGGCCCCCATGATTGGAGAAGTATAACTCAGCCCCTTGAAAAAAGTAAGCATGTTAAAAGCAACGCCAAAAAAGGAAGCGGCAATAATCCGTGGGAAATCAGCCTTGTCGATCTTTTCGGTTTTTTCCGGCTGGAGCCAAAGCATCAGGGTGGCAATCAGCCAAAACAACAAAGTAGTCCCGCCCACACGCAACAGGATAAACCCGAAGGCATCAATATAGGCTGGCATGACGTCTTTGGCAATGGTAAAGGTCACGCCGTAAATAAGGGAGACCAGTGTGGCGGCAATAAGGGCCAGGTTTCTTTTTGACATTAGCCCAGTACTTTAATCACTTCCAGGATATTTTTTTGGCTGTTGCCAATGTAGATTTTGCCGTCAATGATAAAAACAGGGCGGCTCAGGAACGTATAATGTTCTAAAAGGTATTTTTTATAATCGGCTTCGGTCAGGTTTTTATTTTTCAGGTCCATGGATTTGTACAATTGCGCCTTCTTGCTGAAAAGCGCTTCGTAACTTCCGGAAAGCTGGTGCATTTCTTCTACATCGGCTTCAGAAAGCGGGTTCTGGCGAATGTCAATAAATGTCAGGCGGTCTGCATTGGGCAACGATTTGATTATTTTCCGGCAGGTGTCGCAGGAAGAAAGGTAGTATATTCTGTCCATAATATTTATTTTGTTTCTGCATGCAAAGAAAATCCATTTCACAGTTAAAATTACTATTTTTATAAAAAAATAAACATATGTCAAACACTTTTGAAATCAGTAACTCGAGCAGGAATATACTTTTGAATTTTTTGGAAAACCATACTTTGGAAGAACTAAATAAAGTACCGGATGGTTTTTCCAACAACCTGATTTGGAACATTGCCCATAGTATAGTTGTCCAGCAAATGCTTGTGTATAAATTATCCGGTTTAAGCATGATGGTTCCGGATGAAATGGTAGATAAGTACAAAAGAGGCACCCGGCCTGAAGCCTTTGTGACACAAGTTGAAATAGACGAAATCAAGAAATTTCTTTTTTCGACCCTCGAACAATCAAAAGAAGATTTTGCCAATGATATTTTTGATCAATTTATGCCGTTTACCACATCAACGGGTTTTCATGTTAAAAGTGCCCATTTTGCTATGGAATTTTCCAACTACCATGAAGCTACACATATTGGGGTCATGATGCAGATTAAAAAATTCCTGTAACCGAACCGGGCCGGCCAAAAAATCGTTAAACTTCTCCATTCACGGAATAATAAAATCTAAATTTGTATTTTAAAAACATAAAAAATGAAATTCAATACTAAAGTTATACACGGCGGGCAACATCACGATCCGAGTACAGGAGCTGTAATGCCGCCGGTTTACCAGACTTCTACTTTTGTGCAGACCAGCCCTGGACAGCCGCTTAATCCCGATTACGAATACAGCCGTGCAGCCAATCCGACAAGAACGGCATTGGAAAACGCACTGGCCAGTATCGAAAACGGTACGCGCGGATTGGCTTTTTCTTCAGGATTAGCAGCAACGGACTGTGTCCTGCGTTCTTTTAAGGCCGGAGATGAAGTTATTGCCATGGATGATTTATATGGCGGTACCTATAGGATGTTTACCCGGATTTATAAAGATTCCGGAATCAAATTCCATTTCGTAGACATGAATGACCTTGCCAAATTTGAATCATTGATCAACGCCAATACGAAGATGGTTTGGGTGGAAACGCCAACGAACCCTTTGATGAAATTAGCCGATATCGCCGAAATAGCCAAAATCACTAAAAAACACAACGTGCTTTTCGCGGTAGATAATACTTTTGCTACTCCTTATTTGCAAAAACCTTTGGATTTAGGTGCCGATATCGTAATGCATTCGGCCACGAAATACCTTGGCGGGCATTCTGATGTGATTGCCGGCGCTTTGATCGTAAAAGATGCAGCATTGGGCGATCAACTGCATTTCCAGCAATTTGCAACTGGAGCAACCCTTGGCCCGCAGGATTCCTTTTTGGTATTAAGAGGGATCAAGACATTGCACCTTCGCGTACAAAGACATTGTGAGAATGGTGTGAAAATAGCAGAATTTTTGATGAACCACCCAAAAGTGGAAAGAGTATATTATCCTGGCCTGGCCTCGCATCCGTTTCATGAAATTGCCAAAAAGCAAATGATTGGCGGTTTTGGAGGAATGGTAACCTTTACTTTCAAATCAGGAAAAAAAGAAGATGCCATTGCCTTTTTGGAAAAAGTGAAGGTGTTCACCCTGGCAGAATCATTGGGCGGGGTTGAATCATTGGCCAACCATCCGGCTTTAATGACACATGCGTCCATACCGGAAGACAAACGCAAGGAAATTGGGATTACAGACGACTTGGTCAGATTGAGCGTTGGTGTGGAAGATGCAGAAGACCTGATTGAAGATTTAAAACAGGCTTTGGCCTAATAAATAAAAAACCCGTCAAGTGTAAACAAGACGGGTTTTTTTATGTTTTTATGATATTTTAATTCAAATAGTAGATGTAACCGAAATTCAACCATACCAACCAATCATTGGCTTTGTTTTCAGTATATACATCCGGATTAGGATTCAAACCGTCAACCCAGTTGGAATTGAAATATTGGAATCTCAAGTCTATCATTAAATCCGATAAAGGGGTTAGTTTGTAACGTGTCCCTACACTTGAAACGACAGATAAAGTACTTCCTCTTTCATTAGAAAAACCATGAGCCTGTCCGTCAGAAGGTTCCCAGTATTTCGGGAAGATATTTGGTTGTGTCAATCGGCCGTCACCAAAACTGGTTTCTACTTCCGGTTTGAAAAAACTGTATTGGGCACCTAAACTCACAAAAGGAGCAAAACTTCCGGTGCTTGCAGTAAAATTCCTGATGCTCAAAGGATACCATTCCAACTGCATACCGATATTGGTTACAGCTGTACTTCCGTGCATTGCTTTTAATTGCTGTGCCGGAATGGAAGTGGCTAATTTTTCAGGGGTTACCCATTCTCCGAAATGGTTTAATTTCGTTTTAGTATAAGATAACTCTGTCCTTAATTTGAAATGGTCGTTAAAATAGTTCTCCGGAGTATAACAGTTACAGTCTGCACGGTAGGAAAAATTCAGATAGTGTACCAACCCGATTCCTATTCCTGTGTTTCCTGCATTAGTATCAAAATCATGACGCACTCCATAATCGGACTGGAAGGCAACCGGACCGGCAATTACACCTATTTCGTGAGAAAAACCAAACTGGGCCTGGGCTGAGTTGAGGAGTCCTAATGAGAATAAAACGATTAAGCTAAGTATTCTGGGCATGGGTATAGATTTAGTTCATTATCCGACAAATATATAAAAACAACAAACACATCAAAAATAAATCATAAAAAAAACAAAAGATTTATCAATTTCAACACATTAAGAATCTTTTAAGCTTAAAAATTTGTTGACTATATTTTTATAAAATGTATATTTGTGCCTCAAAACGAAAACGTTTTCATAAAGCGTTCATAATCTATAAATCATGTCACAAAGTATTGATGCTTTTATTGAAGCAGTAGGTAAAAGAAACCCAAATGAGCCTGAGTTTATGCAGGCAGTTAAAGAAGTTGCTGAAACAGTAATTCCTTTTATTGAAAAAAACGCAAAGTACCAAGGCAAAATGCTTTTGGAAAGAATGGTCGAAGCAGAGCGTGTTATCATGTTCCGAGTTGTTTGGGTAGATGATTCAGGCGCTACTCAGGTTAACAGAGGGTACCGTATCCAGATGAATTCAGCCATTGGGCCATACAAGGGAGGAATCCGTTTCCATCCATCAGTAAATTTAAGCATTCTTAAATTCCTAGCTTTCGAGCAAACGTTCAAAAACAGTTTGACTACTTTACCAATGGGTGGAGGAAAAGGTGGAGCTGATTTCGATCCTAAAGGAAAATCGGATAACGAAATCATGAAGTTCTGTCAGGCCTTCATGACTGAATTGTCTAAACACATCGGAGCTGATACTGACGTACCGGCCGGAGATATAGGTGTTGGAGGTAGAGAAGTAGGTTACATGTTTGGACAGTACAAACGTTTAAGAAACGAATTTACAGGAGTCCTTACTGGAAAAGGAATCACTTTCGGAGGATCGTTAATCCGTCCGGAGGCTACCGGTTACGGAGATGTGTATTTCGCGGACAGCATGCTAAAAACCAAAGGACAAAGCTTCAGCGGTAAGATCGTTGTGGTTTCAGGTTCTGGAAACGTAGCGCAATATGCTGCTGAAAAAGCGACTCAATTAGGAGGAAAAGTAGTTACCATGTCAGATTCTGCAGGATATATCTACGATGAGGCTGGTATCGATGCTGAAAAATTGGCTTACGTAATGGAAATCAAAAACGTAAACTACGGTCGTATCAGTGATTATTTGAACAAATACCCAAATGCTAAATATGTAGCGGGAAAACGTCCTTGGGAAGTGAAATGCGACATCGCCCTGCCTTGTGCTACTCAAAACGAGTTGAACGAGGATGAAGCGAAAGTATTGGTAGCAAACGGATGTATCTGTGTGGCTGAAGGAGCTAATATGCCTTCTACACCAGAGGCCGTTACTGTTTTCCAAAACGCAAAAATCTTATTCGCTCCAGGAAAAGCTTCCAATGCAGGAGGTGTGGCAACTTCAGGTCTTGAAATGTCTCAAAACTCATTGCGTTTAAGCTGGTCAACCGAAGAAGTTGATGAGCGCCTAAAAGGAATCATGAAAAATATCCATGAGGCTTGTGTACAATACGGTTCAGACGGTAATGGCTATGTAGATTACGTAAAAGGTGCAAACATCGCCGGTTTCGTAAAAGTAGCTGATGCTATGTTAGGACAAGGAGTTGTATAAACCCTTTCATCATAAAAACAGAAAGCGCTTCAGTAATGAGGCGCTTTTTTTTATGGAAATATATTAAAACTTAAATAAAATCGTTTTTATCCTATATTTGTACGTGAATCTAATTTTTTCAGATGAAAAACGTTTTCTTACACTCTATAGTATTATTGATAACCTTCTTTGGCTATTCGCAGGAAAAGCAAATGTGGGAAGGCTACTTTTCGTATAATACCATAAAAGATATTTCGCAGAGTTCCACGCATCTCTACGCTGCTGCGGAAAACGCATATTTCAAAAAAAACAGCGCCACCAACGAGGTTTCCAAAACGACTACCATTGAAGGGCTTTCGGGAGAAAACATCTCTCAGGTCTACCACAGCGAAGCCTTCAAAAAAACACTTATAGGCCATGAAAACGGCTTGCTCATCGTAGTCAATGATACTGATGGGACAATGTTGAACGTGGTGGATATCGTCAACAAACCATCAGTACCACAGAACAAAAAAAGGATCAACCATTTTATGGAGCACAACGGGAAAGTCTATATCGCTACCGATTTCGGTATTTGCGTATATGATTTGGCCATTTCCGAATTTGGAGACACTTATTTTATCGGTGCGGGCGGTGCCAATGTCGAAATCCTGCAAACTACCCTTTTTAACGGATTCATCTATGCCGTGGCCAGCGGTTATGGCCTTTTGAAAGCATCTGTCACCAATCCGAACTTAATTGATTATAACCAATGGACTATGGTGTATGCCGCCAATTGGGGAAGTGTCCAGGCAGTCGGCACAGAACTTATCGCCATAGGTTTCGGGGCAGCGATGTTTAAATTCGTGGGAGACACGCCACAATATGTAACAACATTCAGCCAGATCCCAACCGATGTAAGATACAGCGAAGGACGCCTGATTATAACCACTCAGGATTTTGTGCATATTTATAACGGGCAGTTGGTTAAAATTTTGCAGATCAACAACATAACGGGAATCACAGCAAAACTCACCTGTGCTACGATGATGGGTGATACCATTTATATTGGGACACAGGAAAACGGCTTGTTTTCTACCACTCTGTCCAATCCTACGGTTTTTGTAGACAATACCCCGAACGGGCCAGTCAAAAATAAAATCTTTGCCATTCAATCGGCTTCGAATATCCTTTGGACTGTGTATGGTGATTATTCCAGGAATTACAACCCGTATCCTCTGGATTCCTACGCCATCAGTAAAATGGATGCCGATAAAAACTGGAAATTATTCCCGTATTCCGATTTGCTCAATGCAAAATCCCTCACTCGTATAGCGGTTAATCCCGCCAATCAAAAACAAGTGTATTTCAGTTCGTATTATTCGGGGCTGCTGAAGTTTGACAACGATGCCGCCGCAAAATTATACAACAGGTCCAATAGCACATTACAGACCATTCCTAACCTGGCACAGGATGATATACGGGTCAATGGTTCGGCTTTTGATAAAAACGGCAATCTTTGGGTAACGAATTCCCTGGTAGCCACAGGGCTCCATGTCTTACGATCAAACGAACAATGGCAAAGTTTTGCCCTTTCGGGCGTGCAAGAGCCGCTTACCAATAGTTACGGAAGGATAGTCATCGATAAAAACAGTACAAAATGGATAGCTACCAATCATGAAGGAGTGGTCGGGTTCAACGAAAACCATAACAACAGGTCGCTAAGTATTAAAGAAGGACAGGACGAAGGAAACCTTCCCGACAACGATGTGCGTTCGATAGCGGTAGACAATAAAAACAAGCTTTGGATTGGGACAACGCACGGTTTGAGGGTCTTGCCAAGCGTCGATTCTTTTCTGACAAACAACGAGCTGAATTCGAATGCTATTATTATTTTGGAAGACGGTTTGGCGCAAGAACTTCTTTACCAGCAATTTATAACCGATATCGTAGTGGATGGTTCCGACAACAAATGGATCGGTACAGCCGGTTCGGGCGTGTTTTTTATCTCTTCCGACGGCCAAAAGACATTCAATATTTTTACCAAGGAAAATTCACCGTTGCCCAGCAACGTCATCACCGATATTGAGATAAACAGCCAGACCGGAGAGGTTTTCATCGCTACCGAAAGCGGTATGGTTTCCTATAAAGGGACGTCTACCAAAGGAGCGGAAAACCTCGAGAACATCATCGCTTTCCCGAATCCCGTGAGGCCTGAATTTAACGGGAGCGTCGCCATTACAGGGTTGATGAATAAATGCAATGTCAAGATCACCGATATTGAAGGGAATCTTGTTTATGAGGAAATTTCCGCCGGAGGGACAGTAATGTGGGATACCAAAGTTTTTGGCAAAAGCAAAGTAGCGTCCGGTGTCTATATGATTTTTGTCTCTTCTGAAGACGGCCTGCTTTCTAAAGTCAAAAAAGTGATGATTGTCCGATAATGCTTGTCAAGACCAAAGCCATTGTTCTAAGTGCACTGAAATACCAGGAAAAAAGCCTGATCGTAAAATGTTTTACCCAATCGGACGGGCTGAAATCGTATTTTGTGCCGAATGCCTTCTCCGGGAAAAAATCAAATCAGAAGATCGCTTATTTTCAGCCGTTAACCCTTTTGGATATTGAGGCGAGCCATAAGAACAAAGGCACTTTGGAACATTTCAGGGAAATAAGGTTGGCGGCTCCTTTCCATTCCATCAATACCGATATTTTCAAAAGCACCATCGTTATTTTCCTGTCGGAAGTCCTGCACCACAGCATCCGGGAAGAGGAAAAAAACGAGACCTTGTTTTCGTTTTTGGAAACGGCACTGCTTTGGCTGGACACACACGACGAAATGGCAAATTTCCATTTGATCTTATTGCTCGAAATCACGAAGTTCCTCGGGTTTTACCCTGATACTTCTGAAGCGGACTTGCCTTTTTTCGAAACAAATGAAGGCGTATTTTCCTCTTCCCAGGGATTGAGCTGCCTCACCGGGCATGAGACCTTTCTGTTCAAGAAACTCATTGGTTTGAAATTCGATTCCGACCAAAAGGTTTTTGCCGGTACCGAGCGCCAATTATTGCTCAAAATACTGCTGGATTACTATTCCGTTCATCTTGACGGGTTTAAAAAACCGAAATCATTGGAAGTCCTCAAGGAGGTTTTTTCGTAAACAGCAGAAAAATCATCGGTTTGCTATGTATTTTGTCATAGTATTAACACAGAATTATTCAAAAATTAGTACTTTCGCGAATTGATTTTAGAAAACGATAAAATGAGTACGAAATTCACTGAATATAAAGGACTTGATTTGCCAACCGTGGCCTCTGAAGTGCTTGATTTCTGGAAAAAACAAAACATCTTTGAGCAAAGTGTAACTTCCCGTGAAGGGAACCAACCGTATGTGTTTTTTGAAGGGCCTCCTTCAGCAAACGGATTGCCTGGCATTCACCACGTAATGGCACGTGCGATTAAAGATATTTTTTGTCGTTACAAAACTCAAAAAGGGTTCCAGGTAAAGCGTAAAGCCGGCTGGGATACCCATGGTTTGCCTGTGGAATTAGGCACCGAAAAAGAATTGGGCATCACCAAGGAAGACATCGGGAAAACCATTTCTATTGATGAATACAACGAAGCCTGCAAGAAAACGGTCATGCGTTATACAGACGTATGGAACGACCTTACCGAGAAAATGGGGTATTGGGTTGATATGGAAGACCCGTATGTGACCTACAAATCCAAATACATGGAATCCGTTTGGTGGCTTTTGAAACAAATCTATGATAAAGGTTTGCTTTACAAAGGCTATACGATCCAGCCGTATTCTCCAAAAGCAGGGACAGGTTTGTCTTCGCACGAAGTGAACCAGCCTGGAAGCTACCGTGATGTAACAGATACGACCATTGTGGCACAGTTTAAAACACTTCCTGAAACCTTGCCTTCATTTTTGCAAGGTTTTGGAGATATCCACATGTTAGCCTGGACAACAACTCCCTGGACGCTTCCGTCAAATACAGCTTTGACCGTTGGCCCGAAGATTGAGTATGTTTTAGTTAAAACCTTCAATCAGTATACTTTTAAGCCGATGAATGTTATCCTGGCTAAAAATTTGGTTGGAAAACAATTCGGGAAAGGTTTCTTTGCCAGTGAAGACGAGGCGGATTTTGACAATTTCAACGCAGGCGATAAAAATATTCCATTCAAGATTTTAGCGGAATGTAAAGGAAAAGATTTAGTCGGGATCCGATACGAGCAGTTATTGCCATATGCCTTGCCATACCAGAATCCGGAAGATGCCTTTAGGGTAATTTCGGGGGATTTCGTTACTACGGAAGACGGTACCGGTATTGTGCACACTGCACCTACTTTTGGTGCCGATGATGCTAAAGTAGCCAAAGAAGCCGTGCCGGAAGTCCCACCGATGTTGGTTCTGGACGAAAACGGAAATCCTGTGCCGCTGGTTGACCTGCAAGGTAAATTCACCTCGCATATGGGAGAACTGGCCGGGAAATATGTCAAAAACGAATATTACAATGCTGGAGAAGCACCTGAAAAATCGGTAGATGTTGAAATCGCGATTCGTTTAAAAGAAGAAAACAAGGCATTCAAAGTAGAAAAATACGTTCACAGTTACCCACACAGCTGGAGAACCGACGAGCCTTTATTATATTATCCTTTGGATTCCTGGTTCATTAAAATGACCGATGTCAAAGAAAGGATGTTTGACCTGAACGAGACCATCAACTGGAAACCGAAAGCAACCGGAGAAGGCCGTTTCGGAAACTGGCTGAAAAACGCAAACGACTGGAACCTTTCAAGATCAAGGTATTGGGGGATTCCATTGCCGATATGGAGAACGGAAGACGGGACAGAAGAAATACTAATCGGTTCGGTGGAAGAATTATACAACGAAATCGAAAAAGCAATCCAAGCCGGCGTAGAATCCGTAAATCCATTTAAAGGTTTCGAGATTGGCAATATGAGCGAATCGAACTATGACCTGGTCGATCTGCATAAAAACGTGGTCGACGGCATCACATTGGTTTCTGCCAGCGGAAAACCGATGAAGCGCGAAAGCGACCTTATAGATGTCTGGTTTGATTCAGGATCGATGCCATATGCACAATGGCATTATCCGTTTGAGAATAAAGATAAAATCGATGGCAATAAAGATTTCCCGGCCGATTTCATCGCAGAAGGAGTAGACCAGACAAGAGGCTGGTTTTATACGCTGCATGCTATCGGAACGTTGGTTTTCGATAAAGTGGCCTATAAAAACGTAGTGTCAAACGGATTGGTTTTGGATAAAAACGGCCAAAAAATGTCCAAACGTTTAGGGAATGCGGTTGACCCGTTTACGACCCTGGCGGAATACGGACCGGATGCCACGCGTTGGTACATGATTGCCAATGCGAACCCTTGGGATAACTTGAAGTTTGATATTGAAGGAGTTGCGGAAGTAAGGCGAAAATTCTTCGGAACCTTGTATAATACCTATTCGTTCTTTGCGTTATATGCAAACATTGACGGGTTCAAATATGCCGAAGCGGAAATTCCCCTGGAAGACAGGCCGGAAATCGACCGCTGGATATTATCGGAACTGCACACGCTCATTAAATTAGTGGATGAGGCCTATGATGATTACGAGCCAACGAAAGCAGCCCGTATGATTTCTGATTTTGTCCAGGAGAATTTAAGCAACTGGTACGTGCGTTTGTGCCGCCGCCGTTTTTGGAAAGGCGAGTATGCACAGGATAAAATCGCGGCCTACCAGACGTTGTATACCTGTTTGATAACCGTGGCAAAATTAAGCGCCCCGATTGCTCCGTTCTTTATGGACAGGCTTTACAGGGATTTGACGCAGGCTACTGAAGGAGAAAGGTTTGAAAGCGTGCATTTGGCAGAATTCCCTAAAAACGTTGAAAACTTTGTTGATAAATCGCTGGAAAGCAAAATGGCCAAGGCGCAGACGGTTTCTTCATTGGTTTTATCGCTCCGTAAAAAGGAAATGATAAAAGTAAGGCAACCGTTGCAAAAGGTAATGATTCCAATACTTGATGAGAATCAACGTGCTGAAATTGAGGCGGTTTCCGACCTTATTAAAGCCGAGGTAAATGTCAAGGAAATTGAACTGTTAGACGATGCTTCTGGGGTGTTGGTGAAACAGATCAAACCGAATTTTAAAACCCTCGGGCCTCGTTTTGGAAAAGATATGGGATTGATTTCCAAAGAGATACAAAATTTTTCTGCGGAACAGATAAATAAATTAGACAGAGAAGGAAGCTTAGGCATTGTTATATCAGGAAAAAGTATAACTTTATCATTAGAAGATGTGGAAATCTCTTCGCAAGATATTGAAGGTTGGTTAGTAGCAAATTCCGGCGGAATTACAGTTGCCCTGGACATCACTATTTCAGAGGAACTCAAAAATGAAGGTATTGCCCGCGAGCTTGTGAACCGAATCCAAAATATCCGTAAAGATTCAGGTTTTGAAGTAACTGATAAAATTAAGGTGGCTATTCAAAAAGAGGATACCCTAAACCAAGCCGTCTTAAACAATCAGGATTATATAAAAGCTGAAACTTTAACTGAAGAACTCGTTCTTCAGGAAAATGTCAATAACGGTACGGTTATTGAGTTTGATGATGTAAAAACAATGATTTTAATTTCAAAATAAGAAATTATGGTAGAAGAACAAATAAGATTCTCAGATGCAGATTTGGCTGAATTCAAAGAATTGATCTTGAAAAAACTAGACAAAGCGAAAAACGATTTAGATTTAATAAGAAGCGCTTACCTAAACGACCTGAATAACGGAACCGATGATACATCGCCAACATTCAAGGCATTCGAAGAAGGAAGCGAAACTATGTCTAAAGAGGCTAACTCACAGCTTGCTATCCGTCAGGAGAAATTCATCCGCGATTTGAAGAATGCATTGGTGCGTATTGAAAACAAAACCTACGGCATTTGCAAAGTAACCGGAAAACTGATCAACAAGGAAAGGTTGAAACTGGTTCCGCACGCGACTATGAGTATTGAAGCGAAAAACCTGCAGCGATAAACTTTCATTAAATAACTAAACGCTCCTTTTTAGGGGCGTTTTTTATGTAAGAATGTTTATTTTTGTGACATCAAATTTTAAAAAATGAATTTAAAAAAAGCCTATTTCATCGTTTTCCTGGTTTTATTGGTAGACCAGGTTTCAAAAATATATGTAAAAACACATTTCCTGCTGCATGAAGAAGTAAAAGTGTTCAATTGGTTTAAAATATTGTTTATTGAAAACGAAGGAATGGCATGGGGTGTGGAATTGCCTGGCATTTACGGCAAACTGATCCTTACCACTTTCAGGATTATTGCCGTTGGGTGTATTGGGTATTGGCTGCACAGTTCCTATAAGAATAAAGCGTCCAACATTCTTTTGGTCGCTATTGCATTGATCCTGGCCGGAGCTTTCGGGAATATCATTGATTCGGTTTTTTACGGAAGGATTTTTAATGACAGTACCTACGAAGTGGCCACATTATTTAGCGATAAGCCTTACGGATCCTGGTTTTACGGAAAAGTAGTCGATATGTTTTATTTCCCGATCATCCAGGACGCACAATTTCCGGATTGGCTGCCTATTTGGGGTGGGAAGCATTTCACGTTCTTTAATGCCATCTTCAATGTGGCAGATGTAGCCATATCAACAGGAGTTGGGATACTGATTGTATTCAATAAAAAAGCATTTTCGAAATAATTAAGGAAACGCAACTATATAAAAAAACCACGCCGGAAAGCGTGGTTTTTTATTACTCGATAATGATAATCTTGTCTTTTTTGCGATGCCCCGGCGCATGGTCCCTGGCACTTCTGTCTCCGTGCCTTTTCTTGGCCTGGCCTGGAGGAATCCTTTTCTCTTTCACGATAACGGTCCTGTGCCTGTGCGGATGATGTTCGTGCACGACACAACTTGTCAATCCTAAGGAAGCCACTAAAAAAGTAACAAGAAAAATGATAAAATGGGGTTTTGAATTTTTCATTGGTATTAAATTTAAGCGAATATAAAATTAAAATTCATAAATCCTATCGGGAGTGACACAAAAATCCAACCGGACGTCCCAATCGAAAATACCGTCTATAGTATTTTCAGGGCCAAAATATGAAAGGCCGACCTTAATCACATCTTCCCTGCATCCGGAGAAAAAAAGATCATAAAAACCCTTGCCATAGCCTACCCGGTGCCCTTGCCTGTCAAAGGCCAAAAGCGGTACGAAAACAACATCGATTTTTGTAGGAGGGACTTCTATGCCATCTACGGGTTCCGGAATATTGTATTGGTTTTTCCTGATTTTGGTAGAATCGGTTAGGAGGAAATGTGTCATGTGCCGGGTTTGGAAATCAGATTTGGAAATAACCGTTTCCTTATCTTTTCCGGACAGTAAATGCAGGATGTATTCGGTATTCACTTCTTTCTGTTCTTCTATGGGAAGGAAAATATGGAAGTAGTTTTTCTCCCAAATATCCAATGACAGGACTTTATTGGCTATGGCCAGGCTCATTTGTTCGGTCTCATCGAATGTGAGTTTTTGCCTTCGGGCCTTATATTCCAGTCTTAATTCTTTCTTATTCATGGGCCAAAACAGTTGAAATATGATAAATGGCATCACCCTGATACACAATCGGGGCATCGTTTACATTGATGACATAGCCGGAATTGGGCGCTTTTACTTTATGCTCGATTTTGCCATATGGATCTGAAATGGTGGCCAATATGCTTCCTTTTTCCACAAAATGGCCTACCAGCGTATGGCCGTGGAACATGCCGGAATATTTGGCCCTGACCCAGCTTGATTTTTCGATGTAAATCGTTTTGGTTTCAGGTGCGGCTGCTTTTTTGCGGTTGTTGAGCATTCCAAAATGCTGTAATACGCGTTTGACCCCTTCTACACCTTGCTTGGTAATATCTTCGTTGATGTCGATGGATTTTCCGCCTTCAAACAACAGCATCTTCACACCTAATTTGTCGCAGGAATTCCGGAACGAGCCGTTGATGTTTTTCGAATATAAGGCAAAAGGCGCGTGGAATACATCGGCAAGTGCTTTGAGTTCAGGGTTGTCCGGGACAATGCGGACCTGTGCCACATTAAAGCGGCTGGCGCCTCCGGCATGGAAATCTATGGCATAATCCACATGCGGGATGATTTCCTTGAGTAGGAAATAGGCAAACCTACTGGCCAGGGATCCTGTTTTGCTTCCCGGGAATACGCGGTTTAGGTCCCTTCCGTCGGGAAATTCCCTGGTTTGGTTGACGAACCCGAAAATATTGATAACCGGGATACATATAATGGTACCGGTTTTGGGTTTATTGATTTTCTGTACAATCAGCTGGCGGACAATTTCAACACCGTTAATCTCATCACCGTGCAACCCGGCCGAAAGCAGGATTGTTGGCCCCGGGATTTTGGAACGTTCCACAATAATTGGGATTTTCAGTTTGGTCATGGTGTGGAGTTTGGCAATTTCCATGTTGATGGTCTTGCTTTCCCCGGGTAAAACGGTTTCCTTGAGGATCGTTAAAATATCATTTTTGTAGGTCATAACAGCGTAAAAGGCTAAAGTAAAAAAATATCGGTTATAACGGGTCATCAAAATGTATTTACAGAAATGCTTTGTGGCACGGGTTTAATTATTTCGTAAATTTGGAACATAACATTCCAGACTTCCATGACCATTTCTGCCTTAGAACTCCAAATCCAATCCTTGCCGGACAATCCGGGCGTGTACCAGTATTATGACAAAGAAGGGAAAATCCTGTATGTGGGCAAGGCCATCAACCTCAGGAAAAGGGTAGGTTCTTATTTTAATAAAATCCATGATAACGCCAAGACCAATGTCCTGGTCAAGAAGATCGTTTCCATAAAACACATTGTCGTTCCCACCGAAACCGATGCGCTCCTGCTGGAGAACAACCTGATCAAGACGCTGCAGCCGCGTTATAACGTACTGTTGCGCGATGACAAGACCTATCCGTGGATTTGCATCAAGAACGAACGCTTCCCAAGGATATTCTCTACCCGCAAAATGATCAAGGACGGTTCGGAATATTTCGGGCCTTATACCAGCTTTAAAACGGTGCATACTATCCTGGATTTGATCAAGGAACTGTATCCGTTGCGTACCTGCAATTATGATTTGAGCAAGGCCAATATTGATTCGGGCAAATTCAAAGTATGCCTGGAATACCATATCGGGAATTGCAAAGGTCCTTGCGAAGGGCTCGAATCTCTGGAAGACTACCAAAAGCAAGTCCAGGCGATCCGGGAAATCCTCAAGGGGAATTTTAAGGAAAGCCTTAAAGATTTCAAAAAGCAGATGACCGTACTGGCCACAGAGATGAAGTTCGAACAGGCCCAGCAAATCAAGGAAAAAATAGAAGTGCTAGAAAATTATCAGTCCAGGTCAACAATCCTCAACCCTAAAATATCGAATATTGATGTGTTTTCGATTATATCGGATGAAAGTGCCGCTTTTGTCAACTTCCTGCAAATATCCCACGGGTCGATTATCCGTTCCCATACCATGGAAATCAAGAAGAAACTTGATGAAACCGATAAAGAACTGTTGGAACTTGCTATTGTGGAGCTTCGGGAGCGTTTCAATCTTTTGTCCAAAGAAATAATAGTGCCTTTTGAGGTGGAAGTAGGGGCTAACCTGAAAATCACAATTCCGCAATTGGGCGATAAAAAGCAAATCCTGGAACTTTCCCAGCGCAATGCGAAATTTTACAGGATGGACCAGCTCAAGCAACTGCAGATTGTGGATCCGGACCGCCATACGAACCGGATTATGGCCCAGATGCAGAAGGATTTGCGCCTTTCGGTCGAGCCGAGGCATATTGAGTGCTTCGATAACTCGAATATCCAGGGTACAAACCCCGTGGCTGCCTGTGTGGTTTTTAAGGATGGGAAACCGAGCAAAAAGGATTACCGCCATTTCAACATCAAAACCGTAGACGGGCCTAATGATTTTGCCTCTATGGAAGAAGTGGTGTACAGAAGGTACAAACGCCTTTTGGACGAAAACCAGCCCTTGCCACAACTCATAATCATTGACGGAGGAAAAGGGCAGCTGTCATCGGCCTTAAAAAGCATGGATGATTTGGGGCTGCGCGGAAAAATAGCCATTGTAGGGATTGCCAAACGGCTGGAGGAACTGTTCTATCCGGGGGATTCGGCGCCGCTGTACCTGGACAAAAAATCGGAAACGCTAAAAGTAATCCAGCAGCTGCGTAATGAAGCACACCGTTTCGGGATTACCTTCCATCGGGACAAACGCAGCAAATCGGCCCTGAATTCTTCCATTGAAAGCATTCCGGGAATTGGCGAAAAAACCATGGAAACATTAATAAAACATTTCAAAAGCGTTAAAAGATTGAAATTAGCTTCGGAAAATGAAATTTCTGCTGTGGTCGGGCTTTCAAAAGCCAAAAAAATTTACGAATTTTACAAGGCAATAAACCAATCTAAATAAAATGAAAAAAACCGTACTGTTTTTTTTATGTTTCATTTTTTTTACGGCTTCCTTTTCCCAGAATACCGAGCATAAACCCAAAATCGGATTGGTTTTAAGCGGAGGCGGTGCGAAAGGACTGGCCCATATAGGCGTGCTCAAGGAAATTGAAAAGGCAGGCATAAAGATCGATTATATCGGCGGGACCAGTATGGGGGCCATAATTGGCGGGTTGTACGCTTCAGGATATACGGCCAAAGAGCTGGATTCTATTTTCAGGGGGACAAATTTTGACGAATTGCTGCAGGATTTTGTGCCCAGGAACAATAAGACATTTTACGAAAAACACAATGATGAGATATATGCCCTGACGCTGCCTTTTCAAAACCTCAGGATTTCGGTACCCAGAGGGATTTCAAAAGGGATGTATAACTATAACCTAATCAGCAGGCTGACGAACAACGTCCGGTACATCCGGGATTTCAACGAACTTAAGATTCCTTTTTTGTGTATTGCCACCAATGTGGAAACGGGTGAGGAAGTGGTGTTCAATAAAGGATCTTTGCCTTTGGCACTTTTGGCCAGCAGCGCTTTCCCGTCGTTGTTTTCCCCGGTGGAGATCAATGGCAAATATTATATAGATGGCGGGGTTACCAATAACTATCCTGTGGAAGAAGTCCGGAAAATGGGAGCAGATATCATTATCGGGGTCGATGTCCAGGATGATTTGAAAACCAGCAGCCAGATTAAAGGAGCCGCGGGAGTTTTGGTACAAATCTCAAACTTCCAGATGCTTCAGAAAATGAAGGAAAAGAAACTCAAAACCGATATTTACATCAAACCGAACATTGACGGATTTACCGTAATTTCATTCGAGCAGGGCGAAGCCATTATAAACAAAGGGGTGGAAGCGGCAAAATTGGTTAAAGGCAGGCTGGATTCCTTAGGGACTAATTATAAAGCCGTGCCCACACATTCAAAACTGGCCGATAGTCTTAATATTAAAGATATTGAGGTTGTAGGTTTGAAGGATTATACGAAATCGTATGTGCTGGGAAAACTAAGGTTCAACCCCAAAAGGAAAACCAGTTATATCGATTTGCATAGCGGGATCAACAACCTGAATGCTACTCAAAATTTCAGTTCCATCAATTACAAACTGGCCAAGGAGAACGAAAACCAAGACAACCTGATCCTGGAAGTCCGTGAAAACCCGGTAAAAACTTTTATCAAGCTAGGGCTGCATTATGATGACCTGTTCAAATCCGGAGGGCTGATCAATATCACGAAAAAGAAATTACTGATCAAGAATGACGTGGCTTCTTTCGATTTTATCCTTGGGGACAATATCCGATATAACTTCGATTATTATATTGACAATGGTTTTCATTGGAGTTTCGGTTTCAAATCCAAATTCCAGCAGTTCAACAAAACCTCTAAAACAGATTTCAACGGCGGGATGACGCTTTCGAACCTGGGATTGAATTCCATCAATGTGGATTACCTCGATTTGTCGAACCAGGCGTACCTGCAGACCATTTTTGCCCAAAAATTCCTGATCGGTGCCGGTGTGGAACATAAATTCATGAAAATTTCCTCTAATTCCATCCAAAACACCACGACGTATTTTGATAACAGCCATTACCTTTCGGTTGTAGGGTTCCTGAAATACGATTCCTTCGATAATAAATATTTCCCGAAGAAAGGCTGGTATTTTTTAGGGGATTTCCAATCGTTCCTCTCTTCGACAGATTACAATAACAATTTTTCGAAATTCTCAACCTTTAAAGGAGATATGGCCATAGTGCACACTTTTTTTAAGAAAATTGCCGTAAAACTGCAATCTGAAGGAGGTTTTAATGTGGAGAAAAACACGAACAGCGTTTTTGATTTCGTTTTGGGAGGCTACGGTTTCAACAAGATAAACAATATCCGTCATTTTTACGGATATGATTTCCTGGAACTTTCGGGGAGTTCTTACATCAAAGGGAGCATGACCCTGGATTATGAGTTCGTTAGGAAAAGCCACTTGAATTTTACGGCGAATTATGCCAATATCGGTAGGGAAATATTCCAGACCAACGCCTGGATTTCGCACCCTAAATATTCGGGATATGGCTTGGGCTACGGCATCGAAACCTTTATCGGGCCAATTGAACTGAAGCACAGCTGGTCGCCGGAAACTAAAAAACACTACACTTGGTTTACCGTCGGTTTTTGGTTTTAAAACAATTTTTTATTAAATAAAAAGCAGAAAAACAATTTTTTTGTGTGAATGTTTTTAAAAAAGCCTATTTTTGGGACACTAAAAACCAAACAATATATTTTATGTCTATTTGGAAGAAAAAATCATTGACACTGTTACTGGCAGAAGCATCGGAATCTGAGAAAGGATTAAAAAGAACTTTAACGGCCTGGTCACTAGTAGCTTTAGGGATAGGAGCGATCATCGGAGCCGGATTATTTGTAAGAACGGCTACCGCAGCTGCACAGAATGCAGGGCCATCGGTAACCATTGGGTTCATCGTAGCGGCTATAGGCTGTGCATTGGCAGGGCTTTGTTACGCCGAACTTTCTTCTTCCATTCCAATTTCAGGAAGTGCTTATACTTATACCTATGCGACAATGGGGGAACTTTTGGCATGGATTATTGGCTGGGATTTGATTTTGGAGTATGCAGTAGGAGCCGCAACCGTAGGGATTGCCTGGAGCGAATACCTCAATAACCTGCTGGTCAATGTATTTCATACGAGCCCCATTCCTTTCGAATGGTCTCATTCACCTTTTCAGACTTCTGCAGACGGAGTGAGCGGTATCATTAATTTGCCTGCGTTGTTTATTGTTGCAGCGATTAGTTTGCTTCTGATAAAAGGAACACAGGAATCCGCTTTCGTAAACGGTATCATTGTAGTAGTTAAAGTGGCTATTGTAGTGATGATTATCGCTTTCGGATGGAATTTTATCAATCCTGCGAACCATACGCCATATATTCCTGAAACTTCTGTTTTTGTGGATGAACATGGTGTCGGGCATAAGTTCGGCGGTATCATGGGGATTCTCGGAGCGGCCGGAACCGTATTTTTTGCCTTTATCGGATTTGATGCAGTAAGTACGGCAGCACAGGAAACCAAAAACCCAAAACGCGATATGCCGATAGGGATTTTAGGATCATTAGCAGTATGTACAGTATTGTATATTCTTTTTGCGCATGTATTGACAGGCCTTGAAAATGTTGAGTTTTTCAGAACCGGTGGTAAAGAAGCTTCGGTTGCCAACGCAATCACATCGGCAATGGGAACAGATTATGCATGGCTGGCCCAATTTGTAACGGTGGCTATCCTTGCTGGTTTCTCTTCTGTAATCCTGGTAATGTTGCTGGGACAGTCAAGAGTATTTTATTCTATGGGTAAAGACGGTTTGTTGCCAAAAGCCTTTGGTGACTTGCATTCAAAATATAAAACACCTTACAAAGCGAATCTTGTTATCCTGGTTATTGTGGGATTATTTGCCGCTTTCGTGCCGGGTGACATTGTTGGTGATATGACCAGTATCGGAACTCTATTCGCATTCATCCTGGTTTGTATTTCTGTAATCGTATTGAGAAAAACCAATCCTGAAATGAAACGTGAATTCAAAACACCTTTCGTTCCATTGGTACCAATCCTTGGTGTAGGGGTTTGCCTTGCCATGATTTACGGATTAGGCTGGACAAACTGGTTAAGGCTGATCGGATGGTTGGTAATCGGACTGGCTATTTATTTCTTATACGGAAAGAAAAACAGCGTCCTGAACAACCCGGATAAAGAATAACGATATACTAAATTATAAAAAACCCAAAAAGAACCTCTTTTTGGGTTTTTTTATTGCATTCATTTTCAATAAAATTCCGATATTTGTTTTATGGTAAAGTCATGGACAGGTTTATTGCCGCATCTTAAATTCCTCATCAAGAGAAATCCTGAATGAGTTGTTACTTAGCGGATTAGTTAATTGACAGATTGGTTAATTAACACATTCGCCTATTCGCTAATGTATTAATCTTCTTAATTGGAAAAAAATGCCACTATATCATAAACTGGGGAATTTCCCCCAAAAAAGACATACGCAATTCGAAAAGCCAAACGGTGGTTTGTACTACGAACAGCTTTTTGGAACAGAAGGTTTCCACGGGCATTCTTCGTTATTGTATCATGTCCACAGGCCTACACAGGTAAAAGAAATCCTCAAATCCTATTCGGTCGAGCCTAAAATCGCGATTGGGAAAAACATAAAATCATTATTGTTCAAAGGTTTCGAACTAAAGCCTGAAGATGATTTCCTGGACAGCCGCAAAGCCATGCTGGTTAACCGGGATTGTACCATTGGACTGGCCGCACCGAAAAAATCGCTTCGGGAGTATTTCTACAAAAATGCCGATGCAGACGAGATGATCTTCATCCATAAAGGAAAAGGCAAACTGCGCACCATGATGGGGAACATCCCTTTCGAATATGGCGATTACCTGATTATTCCGCGTGGGATGATCTATCAGATTGATTTTGAGACTTCGGAAAACCGTTTGTTCTATGTAGAGTCATTTACCCCTTTTTATACGCCGAAACGCTATAAAAACGAATCAGGCCAGCATTTGGAACATTCCCCGTTTTGCGAACGTGATTTTATTTTGCCAAGCGAATTGGAAACACACGACGAAAAAGGTGAATTCCTGATCAAGATCAAAAAAGAAGGCATGATGCATGAAGTACTCTATGCCACGCATCCTTTTGATGTTGTGGGCTGGGACGGCTATAATTTCCCGTATGGTTTCAGCATCCATAATTTTGAACCGATAACCGGGCGTGTCCACCAACCGCCACCGGTGCATCAAACCTTTGAAACCGCGACTTTCGTAGTGTGCTCTTTCTGCCCTCGTTTGTACGATTACCATCCAAAGGCCATTCCGGCGCCTTATAACCACAGCAATATAGACAGTGATGAAGTGCTGTATTATGTTGATGGTGATTTTATGAGCCGTAACAATATCGAACAAGGACATATCACATTGCATCCTAAAGGAATCCCACACGGTCCCGCACCAGGCGCCATGGAGAGAAGCATCGGGCATACCGAAACGCAGGAATTGGCCGTAATGGTCGATACCTTCCGTCCGCTAATGGTTACAGAAGAAGCCATGGGATTGGACGATGGGAAATATTATAAATCCTGGGTGGAATAATTTTTGAATTAGCGTGTATGCGAATGAAATAATTAGCTCATCTTAGATAAATATGATTAACTAAAAAACAGAATGAATTTTACTAATAGTGAGAGGTATAAAACAAATCCAATTTTAAGAGAAACTTTCGAATTTTCGATTTTAATTGTAAAATATTCCGAACTATTAGACGAGTATAAAAAGTATGTAATTTCAAAACAAATAATTCGCTCAGGAATATCAATAGGTGCTAATGTTAAAGAAGCCCAAAATGCTGAAAGTAAAGCAGACTTCATTCATAAACTTAAAATTGCTTTAAAAGAGGCTGATGAAACTGAGTATTGGTTATTTCTTTGTGAAAATTTGGAATCATATCCAAACCCGAAAGAATTAATCGAAAAATTGAATGGAATTATAAAATTATTAAACAAGATAATTAGTACATCCAAAAGCAATTCGCTTATCCGCTAATTATCAAATTAACTAATTAATTATGAGTAACGAAATAAAATCAGTTGAATACGGACTGGAAAAAATATTTGAAGGAGCACAGGATTTCTTACCTTTATTAGGGACAGATTATGTGGAATTTTATGTGGGTAACGCAAAACAAGCTGCCCATTTTTATAAAACAGCATTTGGATTTCAGTCTTTGGCGTATGCCGGATTGGAAACCGGAGTGAAAGACAAAGCTTCTTATGTATTAAAGCAAGATAAAATACGTATCGTATTAACAACGGCTTTAAATAGTAATTCTCCGATTGGAGAACATGTGAAAAAACATGGTGATGGTGTAAAAGTAATCGCCCTTTGGGTAGAAGACGCCCGTTCGGCTTTTGAAGAAACTACAAAACGCGGTGCTAAACCTTACTTTGAACCGGTTGTAGAAAAAGACGAAAATGGAGAAGTAGTACGTGCGGGTATTTATGGTGCTTATGGTGAAACGGTTTTTGTTTTCGTAGAAAGGAAAAATTATAACGGGATCTTCATGCCAGGGTACCAAGAGTGGAAATCTGACTATAATCCGGCTCCTGTCGGATTGAAATATGTTGACCATATGGTTGGGAATACAGGTTGGAACAGGATGAATGAGGCGGTTAAATGGTTTGAAGATGTCATGGGGTTTGTAAACTTCCTTTCGTTTGATGACAAACAGATCACTACGGAATACTCTGCATTGATGTCTAAAGTAATGAGTAACGGAAACGGAAGGATTAAATTCCCAATCAACGAACCGGCCGAGGGAAAAAAACGTTCTCAAATTGAAGAATATTTAGATTTTTACGAAGGCGAAGGAGTACAGCACATCGCTATTGCCACAGACGATATTATCTCAACAGTGGCAGAAATGAGAGCTCGTGGAATCGAATTTTTAAGCACACCGCCACAAGCCTATTACGATGCCATACCGGAGAGATTAAAAGACCATATGGCGAAATTTAAAGAAGATATCAATGAACTTCAAAAATTAGGTATCATGATTGATGCGGATGAAGAAGGCTATTTATTGCAAATCTTCACCAAACCGGTAGAAGACAGGCCAACATTGTTTTTTGAGATCATCCAGAGGATGGGAGCCAAAGGTTTTGGTGCCGGAAACTTCAAAGCTTTGTTCGAATCTATTGAAAGAGAGCAAGCTAAACGAGGAACTTTGTAATAAAAAGACATTTTTCTTAACAATTCACTAACATCTGCCTTTAAAACGATGCTATTTTTGATAAAAAAATGTTAAAGTTGATTTTTCGTTGAATTAAATGAATTTATAGCCTACCTTTGCAGAGCAATTAAGAGGGGTGGTTCCCTCAAATTGTATAAATTTTCATAATTTATAGTTTTTTGGTTGGTTAATAGCATAAAAACTCAGTCATTTTTTGGCTGGGTTTTTTTGTTTTTAGTATTTTTGGAATGAATATTGTATTCTTCTTTCACCAAGGATATAAAAACAACACAAAATGAAAAGGAATCTACTATTATTCGTCCTACTTATCTCTGTTATTGCCAAAGGGCAGGACAGCGCCTTCGAAACTGGTGAATGGTTCAAATTCAGGATCCACTATGGTTTGGTTACTGCAGGTTATGCCACACTGGAGCTAAAGGAATCCACTAAAAACAATAAAAAAGTCCATTATGCGGTAGGTTACGGTTACACGACCGGTATGACCAAAATGTTTTTCAAAGTAGAAGACCATTACCAGAGTTTTTTCGATAAAACTACTACAAAACCCTATCAGTTCCTACGCAAAATCGATGAAGGCGGCTATACGAAGAACCAGGAAGGCATATTCAACCAAGATAAAAATACCGTCTTCGTCAAAGATTACAAGAACAATACCGAAAAAACATTCAATGTCACAGAAGACATCCAGGATATCGTTTCCTCGTTTTACTACCTAAGGAACCATCCCAACATCGATAAAATGAAGGTTGGGGAAGCCATTATGATCGATATGTTTTTCGATGATGAAATTGTGAAATTTAAGCTAAAATTCATTGGAAGGGAAACAATAAAAACTACTTTTGGGAAAGTAAAAACCATGATTTTCAGGCCACTGGTACAGTCCGGCCGCGTTTTTAAAGAAGAAGAAAGTTTAACTGTCTGGATTTCAGACGATGATAATAAAATACCTTTACGGATCAAAGCCAGTTTGGCTGTTGGTTCGCTTAAGGCTGATTTAGAATCCTTCAAAGGGCTCAGACATCCTTTTATGGTAATACCTGATAAATAAATTATGAGTAAATTTTCAAATATCGTCCAGGAAATTGACGATAAATACAAAGCATTAAATCAAAAAACCGAAGCGCATCTTGAAGGCCTTTTATGGTCCAAACCTATTACCTACTGGGATTACATCCAGACGGACGCCCTTTTGAGCCTTCAGGTACAGCGAACCGTCTTGCCCGATGAGAATGTGTTTATCATGTACCATCAGATCAATGAATTGTTGTTTAAAATGATTTTGTGGGAAATAAAGCAATTGTCTTACACGGAAAAACCATCCACAGCATTTTTTACCGAAAGATTGATGCGCATCAGCCGTTATTTCGATATGCTGACCACTTCGTTTACTATTATGGGAGACGGAATGGAAGTGGACCAGTACATGAAATTCCGCCATACCTTAACACCTGCGAGCGGTTTCCAAAGCGCGCAGTACCGTATGATCGAATTTTGTTCCACAGACCTGATCAACCTGATCGATCATCGTTTCAGGGCTACCATAGACAGGAATACGCCTTACGAACATGCTTTTGAGCATTTATACTGGCAGGCTGCCGGAAAAGATTATACCACCGGGGAAAAATCGTATTTCCTGAAGGAATTCGAAAAAAGATATAAAAAGGAATTTTTGGATTGTATGGAAGAATACAACACCATCAACCTTTGGAGGAAATTCAAGGAAATCCCGGAAGGCGACCAGAAAAACCCGGAACTAATTGCTGCCATGCGCCATTACGACCATACGGTAAACATAACTTGGGTCATGGGCCACTTAAATGCCGCACGGAAATATATCGATAACGGAAAAGGTGATGGGGAAGCCACCGGAGGAAGCGATTGGAAAAAATACATGCATCCAAAGTACCAAAGAAGAATATTTTTTCCCGAACTTTGGTCTGAGCAAGAGTTAGCGACTTGGGGTGAAGGTGAATAATCAAAAAAAACAGATCATTTGAAAAAATTTATAACGCTTTTTGTCATTGCGCTAGTAATTATTTCATGCAAAAAAGACAATGAGAAATCCGTTCTGCCTTTAAAAAAGCCGGAACCGATCGTCTATGATTTTGGTTTCCGCCTCAATGATTTTTCGGTTATCAATGATACGATCCGGAAAGACGATACTTTCGGGAGTATTATCGAAAAGCAAAACCTGAACGGGAAACAGGTGTATGATATTATTGCCAAAGTAAAAGATTCCTTCAACGTGAGGCTCGTACGGATAGGAAAACCGTATACGATGCTGCTTTCAAAGGACAAAACGAAAAAGCTCCAATATTTTATCTACCAGCCGGACCAGCTTAATTATTATGTGGTCGATTTCAGGGATTCCATTGCGAAAGTCAATAAGAAAAAGAAACCGATTACTTTCAAAAGAAGGACCATTTCGGGACAATTGGACGGTTCATTATCTGAAACACTCAAAAACGAAGGAGTTGCCGCGTCCTTGTCCAGCGAATTGATCAACGTATACAAATGGTCTATCGATTTTTTCAAATCCAAAAAAGGAGACAGGTTTGCCGTTACTTTTACCGAAAGGTTTATAAACGATACTATTTACGATGGCATTGACAGCCTGCATGCCGCCTTTTTCGAATACAAAGGCAAGAAAATCTATGCCTTCCCGTTCAAGCAGAATCCTTCCGATAGGAAAATGGATTATTATGACGAAGAAGGGAAAGCACTGAAAAACTTCTTTCTTAAAGCACCTCTTAAATCCATCAATATTACCTCCAGGTTTTCCAAAAGCAGGTTCCATCCTGTACAATTGCGCTGGAAAGCCCATAGCGGAACCGATTACGCCGCTCCTACGGGAACACCTATCATGTCAACGGCAAGCGGTGTTGTGGAACAGGCCGGATACACGGCAGGGAATGGGAATTTCGTAAAAGTGAAGCATGACAGGACTTATTCGACACAATACCTGCACATGTCCCGTATTTTGGTACGCCGCGGGCAACATGTCACACAAGGCCAGGTTATCGGGAAAGTGGGTAGTACCGGTTTGGCAACGGGGCCACATGTATGTTATCGTTTCTGGAAAAACGGCAAGCAAGTAGATGCCCTGAAACTCAAATTGCCCAATTCCGCCCCTATGGATAGTAAAAATAAGCCAAGGTTCATTGACTACATGACTCCATTGAAAAGAGAGTTGGACAGCGTTGCGGCGTTGCAATAATTTTCGCAGTTTTGCACCCCGTTTTATTGGAACCATTGCAATCCCGAAAACAAGTGCTGCAGGAGGGAATTTCGGCTTTCTGCCTGCCGGGAAAGAAATTTAAAACTAAAATTGTAATTTCGCATTTAATTCGGGAATAAAAGAATCAAAATACACGAAGCATCAAAAAATGGCATTACCGTCTATAAATCCTACAGGGACACAGGCCTGGAAAAAACTTTCAGAACATTTTAAGGAAATACAAGATGTTTCCATGCAGGAAATGTTCCGGGAAGATGGTTTGCGTGCCCACGAATTCCATATCCAGTGGGAATCTTTTGTAGTGGATTATTCCAAAAACAGGATCAACCGGAAAACCATCGATCTGTTACTCGATTTAGCAGAAGAGGTTAAGCTCAAGGAAGCGGTTTCCGATTATTTTTCGGGAGAAAAAATCAACCGTACCGAAGACAGGGCGGTACTCCATACGGCTTTACGGGCCAATCCAAACGATACGGTCCTGGTAGACGGACAAAATATCGTCCCTGAAATCTTTGAAATCAAGAACAGGATCAAGGCCTTTACCGATCAGGTTCTTTCCGGAACGATACAAGGTTTTACAGGCAAGGCATTTACCGACATTGTCAATATTGGGATTGGCGGTTCCGACTTGGGGCCGGCGATGGCTGTTGAAGCGCTTCAATTCTATAAAAACCACCTGAACATCCATTTTATTTCAAATATCGATGGGGACCATGTGGCGGAAACCCTTTCCAGGTTAAATCCGGAGACCACATTGTTTGTGGTGGTATCCAAAGCTTTCACCACACAGGAAACCCTTTCCAACGCTCAAACGGCCCGAAAATGGTTTCTTGCCGGTGCAAAAGAGCAGGATATTGCCAAACATTTTGTGGCGGTATCTACTAATATAGAAAAAGCTACAGCTTTCGGGATAACCGAAAAAAACATCTTCCCGATCTGGAATTGGGTAGGCGGACGGTTTTCGCTGTGGAGTGCTGTAGGGCTGACTATTAGCTTGGCTGTAGGTTTCGATAATTTCGATAGATTGCTGTCTGGGGCCAATCAGATGGATAAGCATTTTAAAAACACTCCTTTCCGGCAAAATATACCTGTAATCCTGGGGCTTTTAAGTGTTTGGTACACCAATTTTTTCAACGCCGGAAGCGAAGCGATCATCCCGTATACGCAATACCTGAAAAAACTGACGCCTTACCTGCAGCAGGCTGTAATGGAAAGCAACGGCAAGAACATTGACCGAAACGGTAATCTTGTCAATTACCAAACAGGAACGGTGATCTGGGGAGAGCCGGGAACCAATGCCCAGCATGCTTTCTTTCAATTGATACACCAGGGGACAAAACTTATTCCTGCTGATTTTATTGGGTTTGTACAATCCCTTCACGGCGATAAGGAACACCATAACCAATTGATGTCCAACTTTTTTGCCCAGACCGAAGCCTTACTCAACGGCAAGACAGCGGCAGCGGTAAAAACCGAATTCGGACAACAGGGCATTATAGGCGAAAAAGCGGATTTCCTATTGCCTTTTAAAGTTTTTCAAGGAAACAAGCCTACCAATACGATTCTGATCCAATCACTGACCCCTGAAACTTTGGGCTCCCTGATTGCTATTTACGAGCATAAGATTTTTGTCCAGGGCATCATTTGGAATATCCCAAGTTACGATCAATGGGGTGTCGAATTAGGAAAGCAACTGGCAAGCTCAATTTTGGAAGAAATTAACATTTCAGGCGTAAAATCCCACGATTCTTCTACCGAATTTTTATTGAATTATTTTCTGAAAAATGCATAATTCCTGAAAAACGCCGTATTAATTCAATAAAAAATCAACATTTATTAAGAATATTCAATTTTTTAGAGTTTTTGGTTGATATTATGCAAGCATATTATTAACATTAAGTTAACATTAGTGATAATTATTTGTGTCAATTTTGCACAAACAAAAAATTAAACATCACACAATGAGAAACATGAAAAATTGGTTTTTAGTGACTTTCTTTTTCCTTGCCCTTTCCTCAGGATTCGCTCAAGGGAAAATTACAGGTATGATTTTCGACGACAAAGGAGCCTTACCTGGCGCCAATGTAGTTATTGAAGGGACATCTGTAGGGACAACATCAGATTTTGATGGAAGTTTTACATTAAACACAACAGCTGCCAATGGTAAAGTTGTTATTTCATTTTTAGGTTTTAAAACGGCTAAAGTTGAATTTTCAGTAGCCAGCGGCAAAACAGTTGATTTAGGTACAATCGTTTTGAAAAGCGATGATAATGTATTGGGCGAAGTTGTAGTAACTTCTACCGTTATCGACATTGCCAAAGACAGAAAAACTCCGGTAGCTTCTTCAACTATCAAAGCTACAGAAATCAGAGAAAAATTAGGATCTCAGGAGTTTCCTGAAATCTTAGCGAATACACCTTCGGTATATGTAACCAAGCAAGGAGGAGGTTTTGGAGATTCAAGAATCAATATCCGTGGTTTTTCACAGGCTAACGTTGCAGTTATGATTAACGGGGTTCCGGTAAACGATATGGAAAACGGAGCAGTTTTCTGGAGTAACTGGGCCGGTTTGTCAGATGTGACTTCTGCCATGCAGGTACAAAGAGGTTTGGGTTCTTCCAAATTGGCTATTTCATCTGTGGGAGGAACAATCAATGTGATTACAAGAACATCAGATATCAAGCAAGGTGGTTCTATTTCAGCAACTATGGGTAATGACGATTTTATCAAAACAGTTGCTTCTTATTCTACCGGTAAAATGAAAAACGGATTCTCTGCTTCTGTTTTATTGAGTAACACAGCTGGAGATGGTTATGTTAACGGAACGAAATTCCAAGGACAAAATTATTTCATTGGGTTAGGATACCAATTCAATGAAAAACATGATTTGCAATTTACTTTTACAGGAGCGCCTCAATGGCATAATCAGAGATCTTTTGCAAATCACTTAGGTACTTATCTTAAGTTCGGTCAAGGTGGTGAACCAAATATAAAATATAACTCTGATTGGGGTTATTTAAATGGGGAAGAATTTTCATGGGCAAGAAACTACTACCACAAACCGGTAGCTTCGTTAAACTATGATTTTAAAATTAACGATAGAATGAAATTGTCTTCTGTAGTTTACGGTTCATGGGGCCGTGGAGGAGGAACTGCCAGTGGAGGTAAAAGCCCTTTTTCATATAAAACTGCAAGCGGAACTGTTCCGTTTAATGATTTTGTTGATTTTAACAGCGGTACTTATAATTCGGCGACAGGTCAGACAGTTGCCCCTTTTATTACGGGTCCTCAAGTGGCGCCTAATGCAAACGGAGAATATGTTACGAGCAGATCAGTTGGTTTTACAAGAGTTGCCAATGTGAACTCACATGATTGGTATGGAGCGGTAATCAATTTGAATACTAAATTGACAGACAAATTAACACTTGATTTCGGTATTGATGCCAGAACATATACTGGATACCATTTTAGAGTGGTAAGTGACAGATTGGGTGCTGATGCATACAATGCGAATTTAGCAACAGGAACAGGAGGCTCTTATGTGGCAAATGACATTAACAATCCGGTACAGACATTTTATCAGTCGTACGATGCTACTCCAAGCTTCAACCCTTTCTCAAATGTAAAAGACCTTGAAAAAATAGAGTTCAATAATAACGGTTTGGTAAGATGGTACGGTGCTTTCTCTCAGTTGGAATATTCGACAGAAAAATTATCCGCATTCATTCAGGGCGCAATTTCCCAACAAGGATTCAAAAAAGAAGATGCTTATACTTATTTGTTAAGCGATCCTTTACATGAAACAGGTTATGAGAATATCTTAGGAGGAAATGTCAAAGGAGGCGCAAATTATAACATCAACGAACAGCACAATGTTTTTGCTAATGCAGGATATTATTCAAAACAACCTTTCTTTAATGCAGTTTATCCAAACAGAAGATCCATTGTTAACGGAAATCTAGTTAATGAAAAGATTTTAGGCTTCGAAGCCGGTTATGGTTTCCGTTCTGCTAAATTCAATGCTTCGGTTAATGGATACTATACGAACTGGAAGGACAGGTACCAACGTGCCAATGATGCTGCAGCTGATAATGTTGGTGGATATTATGATTTTACAGGAATTACTGAAATCCATTCAGGTGTAGAGGTAGAATTAAATGCGAAACCATTACCCAAATTAGGATTGAACGCGATGGTTTCTGTAGGTGATTGGAAATACAGCGGAAACAGTAAAAGTAACAGATACGATATCAATAACCAGTCTTTAGACGGTGGGACATCTCCAACATTATATTTGAATAACATAAAAGTAGGTGATGTTGCGCAAACTACAGCTTCTATCGGTGCGAACTATGAAGTGGTTAGAAATCTAAAAGTAGATGCTAATTACAGATATTCTGATAAATTGTACGCTTCTATTTCTCCAGATAAATTTGGTACAGAAGTGAATAAAGGAACATTAGAATTGCCAAGTTATGGTTTAATGGATGCTGGAATTTCATTCAAAATCAACACAACCAAAGACAGCAAGGATTATTTCACTATGAGATTCAATGTTAACAACGTTTTGAACGAAGTTTATATGTCTGAATCCAGAACCAATCAGTTTATTGCTACTGAAAATGAATTCAATACAGGAACAGGTGATGGAAAAGGTGTATTGATTAACGGTGCAATTGTTGCAAACACCAACTTAAAAGGTACTGGTAATGGCCAATATCCTACCTATCAGGATTATTTAAACAGAGGTACTTATGATGGTATTGATGTAAGAAACCAGGTATTCTTCGGATTTGGAAGAACATGGAATTTCACATTCTCATACAATTTCTAATCATACGATTTTGATACAATTCAAAGCCACACTTACTAAGTGTGGTTTTGTTTTTTTACTTATATTTGTTTAAACTAAAACAAACAAAAATGTACGATTTTATTCAAAAATTCCACTCCGGTTGGGCATACCTGGTGTTGTTGTTCCTGGTTATTGCTGTAGCCAACAGCGCGATAGGCTTCACTTCCAAAAAAGAATTTACCGCTAAAGACAGGACAATGGCCCTGCTTGGATTGATTGCCACACATTTGCAGCTCGTGATTGGTTTGCTGGTATATTTTGTATCACCGCTTGGTTCTTCCGCTTTTGGGGAAATGAAAAACGCGGCTTTGCGTTTAACATCACTGGAGCATCCGCTGATCAATATTATTGCAATCGTATTGATCACCATCGGTTGGTCAAAACATAAAAGGACACAGGAAAGCACCGCAAAATTCAGGTCTATAGCTGTATTTTACGGATTGGGCCTGCTGCTGATTTTAAGCAGAATCCCATGGGCACTATGGTTTTAAAGTAAGTTAAAAAGTCCTAAAATTATAGGGCTTTTTTGTTTTGGGTATGGTATTTGTAAATAAGTGAGTAATGTTAAATAAAGCAATCATGAGAGATAGATTTCTATTGGTAGTTACCACCACTATAGCCATTGTCTTAATTTCTACTTTTTCATTTAAGAAATTCAGCAGGACCTCTTTCGCGCTTCATAACTATGCACTTCAGGATACGGTCAAGGTAGACTCAACCGCCATACTGGACAGCCTGATTATTGAAAGCGAGGGCCTTTACAATTATAAACTGTTCAAGTCAAATGCACATGCTTCGTATTACGCCAAAAAATTCCATGGCAAAAGAACAGCAAGCGGGGAGCGGTTTGACAATAACAAGTTTACGGCAGCACACCGGAAATTTGCTTTCGGTACAAAACTCCGCGTGACGAACCTGCGTAACGGGAAGTCTGCTATTGTGACAGTAAATGACAGAGGGCCGTATGTACGGGGACGGGAAATTGATTTGTCCCGAAAAGCCTATATGTACCTGGCCGTCAATAAAGGTGGAGGGGAAATGAGGGTTAAAATCGAAGTGGCCCAGTTAAAACCCGAACCGCCTTTGCCTTCGCCTCTTACCAGTCCTTAAAAGGATGGTTGCTTAAGTAGGCATTGTAATACCGGTTATCGCCGGTGACTTCCTGCCCCAGCCAATTTGGTTTTTCAAAGGTTTCGGTTTCTGAATGCAATTCGATTTCAGCCATGACAAGCCCTTGGTTGTCGCCAAAGAAAACATCAACTTCATAGGTGTGAAGGCCAAAAGGGATTTCGTATCTCGTTTTGTCGATTACACCTTTTTCGCATAGTGCCAGTAATTTTTCGGCTTCCGCCAAAGCAATTTCGGTTTCCCATTCCAATCGGGTAGTACCGGATGCGTTCCCTTTCCCTTTGATGGTCAGGAAACCCTTTTCCCCCTTGATCCTGATGCGCACGGTACGTTCCGGGTCCGAATTGAGGTACCCTTGCACAATCCTGTTTTTGGCTGCAGCCAAAGTGATAAAAGCATCACTGGATACTAAAAATTTGCGTTCAATTTCAATCATAAAATAAAAGTTAGGCTAAAGATATATAAATTTGTGTGATGAGTGATCTAACGCCACAGAGAAAAATTATCCATGTTGATATGGATGCTTTTTACGCTTCGGTCGAGCAGATGGACAACCCTGAATTGAAGGGAAAACCATTGGCTGTCGGCGGAAGTGAATCACGTGGTGTGGTTTCGGCAGCAAGCTACGAAGCCCGGAAATTTGGGGTACGCAGTGCCATGAGTGGCTTGCAGGCGAAACGGTTGTGCCCGGAACTTATTTTTGTCAGGCCACGGTTTGAGCGTTATACCGAAATTTCCAAAAAAATACGCAAAATCTTCCGTGACTATACAGATCTGGTTGAGCCTTTGTCGCTCGATGAGGCCTATTTGGATGTTACCCAAAACAAGAAAGGGAATCCCAGTGCCACGCTGATCGCACAGGAAATCCGTAAACGCATTTTTGATGAAGTAGGCCTTACGGCTTCCGCAGGGATTTCGGTTAACAAATTTGTGGCCAAGATAGCATCGGATTACAATAAGCCCAACGGGCAGAAGACCATCAATCCGGAAGAAGTCGAGGCTTTTCTGGAAGGCCTGGATGTCAAGAAATTTTACGGGATCGGCAAAGTAACCACCGAAAGGATGTATTATTTGGGGATTTACACCGGAGCCGACCTGAAATCAAAATCAATCGAATTCCTGGACGAGCATTTCGGGAAAAGCGGAAGGCATTATTATTATTTGGTCCGCGGCATTTCAAACAGCGCCGTTAAACCCAACCGAACCACTAAATCCGTTGCGGCAGAACATACTTTTTATACCAACCTGACTTCGGAAATTTTCATGGAGGAAAAACTCGAGCGCATTGCCGGTGAATTGTCCCGAAGGCTGCAGAAACACAAGATTTCGGGCAAAACGATAACCTTAAAAATCAAGTATTCCGATTTTACACAGCAAACAAGGAGCAAGACATTGCCCTATTTCATATCGGACAAAGGACTCCTTTTTGAAACGGCCAAAGAATTGCTTTATCAGGAGCGGATGAAAGATTCCGTGCGGTTGTTGGGGATTTCGCTCAACAACCTCAATACGGAAATCAAAAAATCGGTAGTGGTCCAGCTGCGTTTTGAGTTTTAGTATGCCTGTACTGGGATTTTCGGATTGCCACTTCAATAAAAAACCCGGCATTTTAGGCCGGGCTTTATTTTTTTATGAAAAGCTACTTATTCGATTTCCGAGATACGCAGCGTATTGACCATTCCTTTATTGGCCACCGGCATCGCAGCCAGGTTTACCAGCATATCGCCTTTTTGGACAAAGCCCTTGTTTTGGGCAATCAGGTTGATGTCATCAATTGTATCGTCTGTACTGACGAATTTATCATATAGAAAGGCATTGACACCCCACAGCAGGTTTAATTGCGTTAAAATGCGCTTATTTGAGGTGAAAACCAGGATATGCGCATGTGGCCGCCAAGCCGAAACCTGAAAAGCGGTATAGCCGCTGTTGGTTAGTGTAGTGATGGCTTTCGCCTGGATGTCATTGGCCATGACCGCACCATGGTAACAGATGTTCTTGGTGATGTAACGGTTGGTTTTGATTTGTGGCTGGTTCTGAGGGACCTGGATTAATGGCGAATCTTCAACAGCTTCGATAATCTGGGTCATTTTTTCAATTACCTGGACCGGATAATTACCCACCGAAGTTTCCCCGGAAAGCATAACCGCATCGGCACCATCCATTACAGAGTTCGCCACATCGTTTACTTCGGCCCTGGTTGGTGTCAAGCTGGTAATCATGGTTTCCATCATTTGGGTAGCCACAATAACAGGGATACGGGCGGTTTTGGCACGGTGGATTAATTTCTTCTGGATAAGCGGTACTTCATGCGCCGGGATTTCAACACCCAAATCGCCGCGGGCCACCATCAAACCATCACAAAAAGCGACGATCTTGTCAATATTGGCTACAGCTTCGGGTTTTTCTATCTTGGCTACAATAGGGATTTTATGGTCGGAATTGGTATTGATCAAATCCCTTAACTCTTCAAGATCTTTAGGAGTCCTTACAAAAGAAAGGGCAATCCAGTCCACATTGTTTTCAATAGCGAACAAGGCATCCTTGATGTCTTTTTGGGTTAGTGCCGGCAAAGATACTTTGGTATTCGGCAGGTTGACTCCTTTTTTTGATTTCAGCGGCCCACCCTGTATTACACGGCAAACGACTTCTGTTTCTTTATTGGTTTCTACGGCTTCAAAAATCAGTTTCCCATCATCGAGAAGGATTCTTTCACCAGGATTGACGTCTTTTGGGAACGCTTTGTAATTCATATAGACCCTTTGTGAAGTTCCCGGTACATCTTCGGCGGTCTGGAAAGTGATCAGGTCCCCGTCGTGTACGACTACATCTTCTTTCATTACGCCTACACGCAGTTTAGGGCCTTGCAAATCAGCAAGGATTGCTGTAGTGTAACCGTTTTCGTCGTTTAGTTCGCGGATGATCTTGATTCTTTCCGAAACATCGGTGTAATCAGCGTGGGAGAAATTGATCCGGAAGACATTCACCCCGGCTTCAATCATATCTTTGATAACTTCTTTTGTGCTGCAGGCCGGGCCTAGCGTAGCGACAATTTTGGTCTTTTTTCTTGTAGGCATTTTTAAAAAATTAAATTGTTTTTTGATTTGATTTCATTGGCATCCACTTCATATACTGTGCTGATGGAATCAATCTTGTTGAGTTTACTGATAATATCTTTTATTTTAATCTGTTTGTCGTGTTCTATCTTTAGGAAATAATCCACTTTTTTTAATTCGGAAACCAAGGCAATCTGCGTCATGAGCGGGCTGCTGTCGAACAGGTTTGCAGCGTTTGTCTGTACGGGCAATTCGATTTCCTGCTTGTTCTGGATCAAATTCCAAAGCATCATTTTTTCTTCGTCATCAAACGTAAATCTTGAAAAGGAAGCTTTTTTTTTGTTGATTTCGATAGGGATCTCGCATTGGTTCTTACTGAGCGAAATGGTTAAATTCTGGTTTATCTTGAACGCCAGGCGGTAATCTTCGAGAGTGGTATGGATTGCAACCAAATTGTAATCTACCTGGTCAAAATCCTCAAGTTGTATTTTATGAATCGCCATAGTATATTCAAAATAAATGTAAATATACTATTTTCTATTGTTTATTAACTACTTTAGGAAGTTAGGTTTATGCTAAATAATTGCCGGAATTTTTATTCGATTTTGCCTTTTGGACATTATTTGCTGTCAATTTCCGCCTGAAAAACAAAATAGGCTCTTTTGGAGGCGATTTCTTCGGCTTTCTTTTTGGAAGTGGCCCTGGCTTTGGCTACGATTTTGCCGTCAATACTTAATTTAACGCCAAAATATTTCAGGTTCCCCGCATCTTCATCATCGTAAATATCATAATGGAATGTTTTTTTCTCTTTTTGGCACCATTCTATGAGCAAGCTTTTGTAGCTGATGACTTTGCCTTCCAGTTTGTCTATGTCTACATACGGCTTGATTACTTTTTTGTGGATGAATTTCTCGCAGAAAGTAAATCCGCGATCCAGGTAAATGGCACCGACAAAAGCCTCAAATAAATTTCCATGGATATTTTCCCCGAAATTATGCAGCGAGACCTTGCTCTCCAGGAACTGGATCAGGTTGAGGTCTTTCCCTAATTCGTTCAGGTGTTCCCGGCTCACGATCTTGGACCGCATTTTGGTCAGGTATCCTTCGTCCCCGGTAGGCACTTTGTTGAACAGGTGCGCCGCAATTACCGACCCCAACATGGCATCACCCAGAAATTCCAGCCTTTCATAATTTAAAGGGTTGCCATGTTCGTCGATGGTATTCATGGACCTGTGGGTAAAAGCCCTGCGGTAATGAAAAAGATTCATAGGCTTGAATCCCAGGATTTGCTCAATTTTTGCAAAAAAAATCCCGTCTTCTGGAGAACGGGAATTTGAAAATATTTTTCTAATAATACTCATAAACAGAGCTTATTAATCTATTTTTTTGAATAATACACAAGCGTTGTGCCCGCCAAACCCGAAAGTGTTGCTCATCGCTACTTTTACATCTCTTTTTTGAGCTACGTTAAGCGTTAAGTTCAATTCAGGATTGATATTTTCATCTACAACCGTATGATTGATAGTAGGAGGAACGATTCCGTGTTTGATTGACAGTACCGAAGCAATGGCTTCAATGGCACCGGCAGCTCCCAAAAGGTGTCCGGTCATCGATTTTGTGGAATTGATATTGATATTTTTGGCATGCTCCCCAAAAACATGGCTGATGGCTTTCAATTCGGCAACATCCCCAAGCGGCGTTGAAGTTCCGTGCGTATTGATGTGGTCAACCTCTTCAGGTCTCATTCCTGCGTCTCTTAGCGTGTTTTCCATTACTGCAATCACACCGATTCCTTCCGGATGAGGTGCAGTCAGGTGGTACGCATCGGAAGACATTCCGCCTCCGCCCAATTCGCAATAGATATTTGCCCCACGTGCTTTGGCATGCTCGTATTCTTCCAATACCAAAGCTCCGGCTCCTTCGCCCAAAACAAATCCGTCGCGTGTAGCGTCAAAAGGCCTTGAAGCTGTTTCCGGGCTTTCGTTTCTGGTTGACAAAGCCTGCATGGAGTTAAAACCGCCCATACCGGCAATGGTTACAGCTGCTTCGGAACCACCAGAGATGATAACATCGCACATTCCCAAACGGATATAGTTGAAAGCATCGATCAAAGCATTCGCAGAAGAAGCACAGGCAGATACCGTAGTATAATTTGGACCCATAAAACCATTTCTCATCGAAATATGGGCAGGTGCAATATCAGCAATCATTTTTGGGATGAAAAAAGGGTTGAAACGAGGTGTCCCATCTCCTTTTGCATAACTTAAGACTTCTTCCTGGAAAGTTTCCAAACCGCCAATTCCGGCACCCCAGATAACACCGACTCTCTGTTTGTTAACGTTGTCGTTGGTAATTCCTGCGTCCTTTATGGCTTCTTCACTTGCAGCAACGGCGTACTGTGCGAATTTATCCATGCGTCGGGCCTCTTTTTTGTCTATATAGTCCTCTACATTGAAGTTTTTTACTTCGCAGGCAAATTTAGTCTTGTGTTTTTCGGTATCATAATACGTAATTGGAGCAGCACCGCTTTTTCCGCTTATTAATGCGTTCCAATATTCCTGAATATTGTTCCCGATAGGTGTTAAGGCGCCTAATCCTGTTACTACTACTCGCTTTAGTTGCATAGTTTAGTTGGTTTTGTTTAATATAAAAAAACCCACAGCACTTTTAATAATTACTAAAAGAAACAATGGGGTATTACATAAATTTTTTATGATTGTAATACAATCAATGTTTGTACAAATCTACAAAAGATTTTGAAAAAGACATTAAAAAATAATAACATCTGTAAGGTGTTTCACTTACAGATGTTCAGTAATATTATTTTTTAGCTTCTTCGATGTAAGAAATAGCTTGACCTACAGTAGCAATGTTTTCAGCCTGGTCGTCTGGAATTTGGATGTCAAATTCTTTTTCGAACTCCATAATTAGCTCAACAGTGTCTAATGAATCAGCTCCTAAATCGTTAGTGAAGCTTGCTTCTGTTACAACTTCGTTTTCGTCAACACCTAATTTGTCTACGATAATCGCTTTTACTCTTGATGCAATGTCTGACATAATCTTTAATTTTAATTTTTATTAGTTGGCAAAAATAAAAAACTTTATTTTAATACAACTTTTTTAGTTAATAAATCTTACCACGAATTTAAAAAATTAATTTCACAAAGACGGTCAATTTTAATTATTTATCATTTATTATCCTTTTTTTTGCATAATAAAATCAAAGGATAAATGAAAAAGATTGTAATATTTGCTTCCGGTTCGGGATCCAATGCCGAAAAAATCATATTACATTTTAAAAACAACAGTCAAGGAAACGTGGTCGCAGTGTTGTCTAACAATCTGCATGCCAAAGTTTTGGAAAAGGCGGAAAATAATGACGTACCTACGGTAATTTTTGATAAAACTGCCCTTTCAGACGGAACGGTTTTAAGTAAAATCAACGAAATCCAGCCTGATTTGATTGTCCTGGCCGGTTTCCTTTTGAAATTCCCCGAATCGATTATTGCGGCCTATCCCAATAAAATTGTAAACATCCATCCGGCACTGTTGCCAAAATACGGTGGCAAAGGAATGTATGGGATGCATGTCCACAAGGCTGTTTTGGAGAATAAAGAAACAGAAACCGGAATCTCCATTCATTATGTAAATGAACATTATGACGAAGGAGGGATCGTTTTCCAGGCCACAGCCAATATCGAAAAATGCCAAACACCCGAAGAAATAGCTGAAATAGTTCACCAGCTCGAGCACTTGCATTATCCTTCCGTTATTGAAAAACTCATCACCAAATAATTCCCGGATGCTGAATTCAAACCACGAAGTACATATCTATACTGATGGAGCTGCTAAAGGGAATCCCGGCCCTGGAGGTTACGGGGTTGTCATGGAGCTTGTCGGGTCGCCTTATAAAAAAGAATTTTACGAAGGATTCCGCCATACTACTAATAATAGGATGGAATTGCTGGCCGTAATTGTCGGTCTGGAGAAGCTGAAAAACCCCAATACGAAGGTTTTAGTAGTTTCCGATTCGAAATATGTAGTGGATTCGGTAGAAAAGAAATGGGTTTTCGGATGGGAAAAGAAAGGCTTTGCCGGAAAGAAAAACCCGGACCTCTGGGCGCGTTTCTTAAAGATATACCGCAGGCACCAGGTAGATTTCAAATGGATAAAAGGCCATAACAACCATCCTCAGAATGAACGTTGCGATGCTTTGGCGGTCATGGCTTCCGCCCAGGAAAAGCTGTCCGTAGATGCTTTTTACGAAAATAACCAGGACGATTAAATTCCCATAAAAATCGGTTAGTAATTCCGAAAACTAAATCGTACATTTGCACCTTTAATTTTCAATTCATTTTATGAACAAATTATTAATTGTTGGAACGGTTGCTTTTGATGCAATCGAGACACCTTTTGGAAAAACCGATAAAATATTAGGAGGCGCAGGAACGTATATTGGTCTTTCAGCTTCAAATTTTAATTTGCAGTCCGCCATTGTTTCCGTTGTTGGGGAAGATTTCCCGCAGGAATACATCAATCTGCTAAAAGACAGAAACATAGATATTTCAGGTCTTGAAGTGGTAAAAGGAGGAAAAACGTTCTTTTGGAGCGGAAAATACCATAATGATTTAAATTCGAGGGATACATTGGCAACAGAACTGAATGTACTGGCCGATTTCCAGCCGAAAGTACCTCAGGATTTCAAAAATGCCGATGTTGTCATGCTTGGGAATTTGCACCCTATCGTGCAGAGCAGTGTCCTGGACCAAATGGAAACCACACCGAAATTAGTGGTGTTGGATACTATGAATTTCTGGATGGACTGTGCTTTGGAAGATCTTCTGAACGTTATCAAACGTGTGGATGTCATTACAATCAATGATGAGGAGGCGCGCCAGCTTTCGGGAGAATACTCTTTAGTGAAAGCAGCAGCAAAAATCCAGGAAATGGGGCCAAAATACGTAGTGATCAAAAAAGGAGAGCACGGCGCATTATTGTTCCATGACAAACAGGTTTTCTTCGCACCGGCATTGCCGTTGGAGGAGGTTTTCGATCCGACCGGAGCAGGAGATACCTTCGCGGGAGGTTTTGCAGGATTTATCACGCAGAGCGAAAACATTTCATTTGAAAACATGAAGAGCGCGATTATCCACGGTTCGAACCTGGCTTCTTTCTGTGTGGAAAAGTTCGGGACAGAAAGAATGATTGCCCTTACAAAAGAAGAAGTGCATGCGAGATTGAAACAATTCAAATCGCTAACACAATTCGACATAGCATTATCATAATACGAAGCCCTGGACAATGTTTGGGGCTTTTTTTATTTACTTAACTACAACACAACAACATGAGTGACGCATTAAAACACGAATGTGGCATTGCCCTTTTAAGATTGAAAAAACCATTGGAGTTTTACAAGGAAAAGTACGGAACAGCTTTTTACGGAGTTGAAAAAATGTACCTCCTTTTGGAAAAACAACACAACAGAGGCCAGGATGGAGCAGGATTGGCCAGCATAAAACTTGATGTAGAAGCAGGCCAAAGGTATATCAGCCGTATCCGTTCCAATCAGGCACAGCCGATCCAGGATATTTTCGGGCAGATTAACCAGCGCATTGCTGATGAACTCGAAGCACACGAAGAATACCGCAATAATGTGGCCCTTCAAAAAGCCAATATCCCGTATGTTGGGGAATTGTTCCTGGGCCATGTCCGTTATGGGACTTTTGGGAAAAACAGCATTGAGAACGTCCATCCTTTCTTGCGCCAGAACAACTGGATGCACCGCAACCTGATTGTGGCTGGTAACTTCAATATGACCAATGTCAAAGAGCTTTTTGAAGATTTGGTCCGATTGGGGCAACACCCGAAACAAATGGCGGATACAGTTACCGTAATGGAAAAAATAGGCCATTTCCTGGATGATGAAGTAACTGATTTGTACCAGGAGTGTAAGAATGAAGGATTGTCCAAGCGTGAAGCTTCTCCGGTCATTGCCGAAAAGCTGGATGTAGCCCGTATTTTAAAACGAGCTTCCAAAAACTGGGATGGTGGTTATGCCATGGCAGGGCTTTTAGGGCATGGAGATGCTTTTGTAACCCGTGATCCGGCAGGAATCCGTCCGGCATATTATTACCAGGATGATGAAATCGTAGTAGTAGCTTCGGAAAGACCGGTAATACAAACGGTTTTCAATGTTCCTTTTGAAAGTATCCAGGAAATTACACCAGGCCATGCGCTTGTCATTAAGAAAGACGGAAGGGTTTTGGACGAAAAAATAAGAGAAGCGCTGCCACTTAAGGCATGTTCTTTTGAAAGGATTTATTTTTCAAGAGGAAGCGATGCGGAAATTTACCAAGAGCGTAAAGACCTTGGAAAATTAATCCTTCCGGCGGTTCTGGAAACCATCAATAACGATACGGACAATACGGTTTTTTCGTATATCCCGAATACGGCCGAAACTTCGTTTTACGGAATGGTCGAAGCAGCCCAGGATTTTCTCAACCAAAGGAAAATCGCCGACATTTTAGCCAATAAGGAAGCCTTAAGTACGGAAAAACTTCAAGAGATACTTTCAGTGAAGCTTCGTACGGAAAAAGTGGCCATAAAAGACGTAAAATTAAGGACTTTCATTACCGAAGACAGTAGCCGTGACGATTTGGTCGCGCATGTATACGATGTAACCTATGGTGTGATAAAGCCTACCGATAATTTAGTCATTATTGATGATAGTATTGTCCGTGGAACGACATTGAAGAAAAGCATTATCAAGATGATGGACAGGCTTCATCCTAAAAAAATCGTTATTGTTTCATCAGCACCGCAAATACGTTATCCGGACTGTTACGGAATCGATATGGCCAAACTGGAAGGTTTGGTTGCCTTCAGGGCTGCATTGGCACTTCTTAAAGAAAGAAACCTGTACCACATTGTTGACGAAGTTTACGTAAAATGCAAAGCACAGGAAAACCTAAGCGACAGCGAAGTGGTCAATTATGTCAACGAAATCTATGCGCCGTTTACCGATCAGGAAATTTCAGATAAAATTGCAGAAATGCTAACGTCTTCATCGGTAAAAGCGGAAGTGAAGATTATTTTCCAAACCGTTGAAAATTTGCACAAGGCCTGTCCTAAAAATTTAGGCGATTGGTACTTTACGGGGAATTATCCTACAGACGGCGGAAACCGTGTAGTGAACAGGGCTTTCATGAATTTTTACGAAGGAAAAGATGCCCGCGCCTATTAAATTTCGGTAATTATGCTTTTCAACGATTATTTGTACAATTCACCGATTTTATTTGGCAACAGCTTAACCGCAATATACATTTGCTTCACCATTACATAAGTAGGTTAAGTTTATGGTAGATTTGGGGCAAAAAAGGTAGAACTAAACTTCTACCTTTTTTATTTTATACCACTTCCTGAAAACCCAAATAAAGAGTACTCTTACAAAAAAAAATTTCTACGGCTTTTTTTAACTAAATTCAGTTAAATGCCCTTCTAACTAAATTTAGTGAGACGCTCAAAATAATATGCCACATATCGACTTTATTGGTTTTTCACCGATTTTATTTGGCAACAAAACAACCACCGTATATCTTTGACTCACCATTACATAAGTAGGTTAAGTTTATGGTAGATTTGGGGCAAAAAAGGTGAAAGCAATTTCACCTTTTTTATTGAAATTAAATTAAATAATACGAAAAAGCCGGAAAGATATCTTTCCGGCTTTTTCAATATACTGAAGGGCGTTTATTTCGCTGCTGCGTAACGTCTGGCTACTTCATCCCAGTTAATTACATTGAAGAATGCTTCAATATAATCCGGTCTGCGGTTTTGGTAGTTTAGGTAATAAGCGTGTTCCCACACGTCCATTCCCAGGATTGGTGTCCCGCCGCAGCCTACTCCAGGCATCAATGTGTTGTCCTGGTTAGGAGTTCCGCAAACTTCCAGTTTCCCGTCTTTTACGCAAAGCCATGCCCAACCGGATCCGAATTGTGTTGCTCCAGCCTTAGAGAATTGCGCTTTGAATTCTTCAAAATTCCCAAAAGCTGCGTCAATAGCAGAAGCCAATTCGCCAGTTGGCAAACCGCCTCCGTTTGGAGACATTACGGTCCAGAAAAGATTATGGTTGAAAAAACCGCCGCCATTGTTACGGACTGCGCCTTTTGTCAAATCGAGGTTCTTTAGGATTTCTTCAATGCTTTTCCCTTCCAAATCTGTTCCGGCAATGGCTGCGTTTAGGTTTGTGGTATAAGCATTATGATGTTTGGAATGGTGGATTTCCATTGTCCTTGCATCAATATGTGGTTCTAATGCATCGTATGCATAGGGTAATTTCGGTAGTTCGAATGCCATGATATAAAATTTTAAATGATTAGTATTTAATTCAAATCAAAATTAAACATTTAACTTTGGAAAAGGAAATAGTATTTTTTTATTTCACTATAAAGTAAAACTCTAATCGCTTTTATTTGAAAACTCCTGCTTTCTCCATATACAATGCTTCAGCCGGCTCAGGGAAAACGTATACCTTGGTCAAGGAATACCTTAAAATCATCTTAACCTCCAGGAAAGATGACGCTTACCGGAATATCCTGGCCATTACCTTTACCAATAAGGCTGTGCATGAAATGAAAAGCAGGATTATAGGCAGCCTGTTTGATTTTACCAAAGAAAACCCTTCCGGGAAGTCCGTCGGCCTGATGCAGGACATTAGCCGTGAAACCGACCTGGACCTCATTCAGATTACTGCCAAAGCCAAAGCGATTATCAAAAACATCATCCATAATTATGCGGCTTTTGATATTTCGACCATAGACAAATTCACGCACAAAGTAATCCGCTCTTTTGCTTTTGACCTGAATTTGCCGGTTACTTTCGATGTTTCGCTCGATACTGAAAACCTGTTGCAGGAAGCGGTTGATGCGATTGTCGCCCAGGCTGGTGAAGATCCGGTCCTGACCAAACTGCTGATTGATTTTGCCATGGAGAAAACCGATGATGACAAATCATGGGATGTTTCCAATGAAATCATGAATACCGGCCGGCTGATCCTCAATGAAAATTACAGGGAAGAAGTCCGGCTGCTGCAAAACAAAACCATTCCAGAGTTTATTCACCTAAAGAAGAAACTGGATGCCTTATGCGATCAGTTGCAAGAGCAGAGCATTGACCTGGCCAAAAGATCGCTTTCAATGATGGAGCAAAACGGGATTGAGCACAATTCCTTTTATTCCAGTTATGTGCCGAAGCATTTTTTAAAACTGGTTTCAGGCGAAATGACCAAGCACACCGGGCATTATAAATACCTTGAAGCATCGGAAGGCAAACGCTATGCGGCCAAAACACCGCAGGATCAGAAAAATGCAGTCGATACTATTGCAGAAGCATTGCTTGAAAACCTCAGGCAAATAAACGCCATTGCCGAAAAATACCTTTTTTACAAAGCTTTCCTGAAAAATATCACGCCTCTTTCGCTGCTCAATACCGTCAGCAACCAATTGGCTAAAATCCAGGAAGAACAGAATATATTGTCTATTTCCGAATTCAACCGGCTAATCAACGAACAGATTCAAAACCAGCCGGCGCCTTTCATTTATGAACGCCTGGGCGAAAAATACAAGCATTTTTTTATCGATGAGTTCCAGGATACTTCCGAAATGCAATGGCAAAACCTGATTCCGTTAATTGACAATGCCTTGTCCAGTGAAGATTTACAGGGAATACAGGGCTCGCTGATGATTGTTGGCGATCCCAAACAGTCCATTTACAGATGGCGCGGCGGGAAAGCGGAGCAGTTCATCCATTTGGCCAAAACCGGCAACCCTTTCAGCAATAAGGACAAGGAAGTTTTTGACCTGGGCTCCAATTACCGGAGCTATGATCAGATCATTGATTTCAACAATGATTTTTTTGCGTTTGTGGCACAAAAATTTTCAAATGAAGATTACAAGGATTTGTACGAAAACCAGAGTTTCCAGCATTCAAATGAAAAAAAAGGAGGCTATGTGAATATTTCCTTTGTTCCAAAACCGGAAAACGATGCGGCATATGAAGATGAGGAAGAGAACACTTCCCAGGAAGACATGTACCTTAAAGCTACTTTGAGAACGATTGAAAAAGTGAGGAAAGAAGGGTTTTCATACGGCGAAATAGTACTCTTGACCCGAAACAATAAATACGGCATTTTGCTGGCTAATTATTTGACAGAAAATGAAATACCGGTTATTTCTTCTGAAAGCTTGCTCATCAATGCTTCGTCGGAAGTAAAATTCATCCTGAACCTGCTGGCTTACCTCAATGACAAAAAAGATATAGAATCCCTGGCAAATGCCTTGTATTATTTGGCCAGGAACATGGCAAACGAAGTGGTGGTCCATGATTTCATCTTTACCGGGATCCAATTCAAAAAAGAAGAGGAGCTGGCACAATGGCTGCTTCATTTCGGGTTGGACCTTCCGTTTCAAAACATCCGCAAAAAATCATTGTATGAAATCGTGGAATTCCTGGTCTCAAAATGCATCCTGCCTAAAAACAATACCGCTTATGTCCAGTATTTCTTGGATATTGTCCTGGAACGGGATGTCAAATACCAGTTGAGTATCCCTGATTTCCTGGAGTATTGGGATAAAAGCGGTTACAAACTGAGTGTACCTTCTTCTGAAAATTCGGATTCGATCCGCATCATGACGATCCATAAATCGAAAGGGCTGGAATTCCCGGTGGTGATTTTTTCCTTTGCGGAAGAAAATTACAGTGCCAACAAAAGAGAGAAAATGTGGCTGGATTCTGAAACCGATGATTTGGATTTCAGTAAATTCCTCATTGACAAATCCAGCAAAGTGAATGATTTTGGCGAAAATGCAGCTGCCGTCTATAGTCAGAAATCCCAGGAAGACCTACTGGATAATAGTAATGTCTTATATGTTGCACTTACCCGGGCAGAGGAGCAATTGTATATCATTTCAGGGATGAATATCGGAAAAAAAGGAGACCTGCCTAATAATTTGTCTTCGCTTTTTATCGAATTCCTGCAAGATCGTGCTGGCTTTGATCCTGCGGTCCTCTCGTATGATTTTGGCCGTCCGGAAAAAATATCCGAGAAGAAAAACGTACAGCAGGAACCGGTCAAAATCAAATCGGTTGCTTCGGTGATTCGTCCGGAGGCGATCAAGATTGCACAAAGAGAGGCGCTTATGTGGGGAACCCATCAATTAAGCGCGATAGAATTCGGGAATGTCCTGCACGAAGTGCTCTCTTATGTCAATACACGACATGATATTTCCCTGGCGGTTAAAAAAGCATTGGAAAACGGATTGATTACCGAAAATCAAAAACAAGAAGTAGAAAAAACGATTGCTGAAATTGTTTCCCATCCGGATTTGAAAGATTTTTTTGACGAAAACGCAGCGATTTTCAACGAGCAGAATATCCTCAAAAAAGGAACCAGGACCATCAAGCCGGACAGGGTGGCAGTTTTGGGGAACAACGCGTACTTGCTGGATTACAAAACAGGAACCCATCAGCCAAAATACGCGAAACAACTCGATGAATATGAAGCTGCCTTACAGGAAATGGGCTTCAGTGTCCTGAAAAAAACATTAATATATATAGGGGAAAATTTAGAAATAGTACATTTGTAAACCTAATTAGTAAAAATCAAATACATATAAAAATGTACGGAAAGATTCAACAACACTTACAAAACGAACTGCAGGCAATTGAAGATAACGGGATTTTCAAAAAAGAAAGAATCATTACCTCGCCGCAGGGAGCGGAAATCACTATTTCTACCGGGGAAACCGTTTTAAATTTCTGCGCTAACAATTACCTGGGATTGTCTTCCCATCCGGAAGTGGTCCAGGCGGCGAAAGATGCTTTGGATTCGCATGGTTTCGGAATGTCATCCGTACGTTTCATCTGCGGGACACAAGACATCCACAAAACCCTGGAAAGGAAAATTGCAGATTTTTACGGAACCGAAGATACTATTTTATATGCTGCTGCTTTTGATGCTAACGGAGGGGTTTTTGAACCTTTGTTGGGAGAGGAAGATTGTATTATTTCGGATAGCCTGAACCACGCGTCCATTATTGACGGTGTCCGTTTGTGCAAGGCAGCCCGTTACCGTTACGAGAATTCCAACATGGAAGACCTCGAACAACAATTAATCAAGGCCAATGCCGAAGGAAGACGTTTTAAGCTAATCGTAACTGACGGTGTTTTCTCTATGGACGGATTGGTGGCGCCATTAGATAAAATCTGCGACCTTGCAGATAAATACGATGCTATGGTTATGGTGGACGAATGCCATGCTGCCGGATTCATCGGAGCGACCGGAAAAGGGACAATGGAAGCCAAAAAAGTTTTAGGGCGCGTTGATATCATTACCGGGACATTAGGAAAAGCACTAGGAGGTGCTATGGGAGGTTATACCACTGCCAAAAAAGAGGTAATCGAGATTTTACGCCAGCGTTCCCGCCCGTATTTGTTCTCGAATTCATTGGCTCCATCTATCGTGGGTGCTTCAATTAAAGTTTTCGAATTGCTCGAGAAAGATACTACTTTAAGAGACAAGCTGGAATGGAACACCAACTACTTCAAGGAAGGCATGAAAAAGGCCGGGCTGGACATTATAGATGGTGATTCTGCAATTGTTCCCGTAATGCTGTACGATGCCAAATTATCTCAGGTCATGGCCGATAAATTACTGCAAAAAGGCATCTATGTTATTGGCTTCTTCTATCCTGTGGTGCCAAAAGACAAAGCAAGGATCAGGGTGCAATTATCTGCGGCTCATACAAAAGAACATTTAGATAAAGCTATTCAGGCTTTTACAGAAGTTGGAATAGAACTTAATGTGATAAAAAAATAATTTTTTTTTGTTTTTTATTGGTTTTTTTTAACAATTCATTTTGTAATTAATTATTTACGACTTACTTTTGTCACAATAACGTATTGTAATCAAATAAAATTAAGTATGAAACATCTTAACAAACTTTTTGTTTCCATGTTGATGATTGCTGGGTTAAGTGCTACTGCACAAGACAGCAACAACCCATGGGCAATATCTTTCGGAGCGAATGCAGTAGACAATAGAACTAGTGCTAGTCCGAGAGATTTTAATTTAAAAGATCACTTTTCACAATTTTTTGACGTAAAAGATCATTGGAACATCCTTCCTTCGGTTTCTTACTTAACTGTTTCAAGAAATGTTGGTGGTAATTTCTCTGTTGGAATTACAGGATCTGTTAACAAAATCACTAAATGGGTTGACTGGGTTCCAGGACAATCAGCTAACACTACTACAGTTTCTAATCCTGGGGATTTAATGTATTACTCAGCAGATGGAAACATCAGATATAGCTTAAAAAACCTTATCGGTTCTAAATGGTTTGACCCTGCTGTTAACGTAGGTGGAGGTTACACTTGGTTAGAGGATAAATCTGCCGGAACAGCTAACATTGGTGGTAGTTTGACTTTTTGGTTTACTGAGCAAGTTGGTTTATCTTTAAGCTCTACTTACAAAAAAGCATTTACAGACAGAAACGGATTCGGTGAGTTCGAAGTTCCTTCTCTTTTCCAACACATGGCTGGTTTAACTTTCCAATTCGGAGGTAAAGATACAGATGGTGACGGAATCTATGACAAAGACGATGCTTGTCCAGATGTAGCTGGTTTACCTGCATTCCAAGGTTGTCCTGATACTGACGGTGACGGAATCGCTGATAAAGACGATGCTTGTCCGGATGCTGCTGGTACAAAAGAATTGAACGGTTGTCCTGATACTGACGGTGACGGAATCGCTGATAAAGACGATGCTTGTCCGGATGTTGCTGGTTTACCTGCATTAAACGGATGTCCAGATGCTGACGGTGACGGTCTTGCTGATAACAAAGACAAATGTCCTACTGTTGCTGGTCCAAGAGAAAACGGAGGTTGCCCATGGCCAGATACTGACGGAGATAGCGTTTTAGATAAAGACGATAAATGTCCAGATGTAAAAGGTACTGTTGCTAACAATGGTTGTCCTGAAGTAAGCGAAGATGTAATCAAAAGATTAAATGACTACGCTAAAACTATCTTGTTCAACTCTGCTAAAGCTACTTTCCAACAACAAACTTACCCAGTATTACAATCAATTGTTGCGATCTTAAAAGAGTACCCAACTTCTAACTTCTCAATTGAAGGTCATACAGATAGCGACGGTAAAGATGCTGCTAACCAAAAATTATCTGAAGACAGAGCTGCTGCTGTTAAAAACTATTTGATCGAAAATGGTATTGACTCTGCAAGATTATCTTCAGCTGGTTTCGGAGAATCTAAACCAATTGCTACCAACAAAACTAAAGCTGGTAAAGCTCAAAACAGAAGAGTAGAAGTGAAATTAGTTAAATAATTTCTTTCTAAAATATATTTCTAAAACGTCCCGGATTCGGGACGTTTTTTTTATTTTTATAGAATGTCAAACCAGTCTTTTCTTGAAATCTTAACTAGGCAATTGCTTTCGGATCCCGCTTTGAGCCTTTCCGAAATGACGATTGTCTTACCCAATAAAAGAGCTAAAATTTTTCTTTTGGAATCGTTCAAATCCAATTTGGACCGATTTACCTTTGCTCCGGAAATAATAAGTATTGAAGATTTTATACAGGAAATAGCCCAGGTCCGATCTATAGATTCGATTGAATTGCTTTTCGAATTTTATGACCTCTATTTGTCGGTTACCCCAAAAGAAAAACAACAATCGTTCGAGCTGTTTTCCAATTGGGCGAAAACCCTGCTTCAGGATTTTAATGAAATTGACCGCTACCTTCTTAAACCCGGCCACGTGTTTTCGTATCTTCAGGATATTGAAGTTATAAAGCGATGGGGTATAACGATGGAAGACCGAACAACGTTAATAGACAATTACCTGGAATTTTGGAAACTGCTCCCGTTGTATTACGAAAACCTTTATAGCCATTTGAAAAATAAAGGGATCGGTTACCAAGGGTTGATTTATCGTGAAGCGGTTAGCAAACTGGACGAATTTTCAGCTTCAATGCCTAAAAAACGATTTGTTTTTGCCGGATTCAATGCCTTGAACCAGGCGGAGGAAAAAATCATCCAATACCTGATATCAGTTGACAAAGCTTCTGTTTATTGGGACGCAGATGCCGCTTTCCTGAATGATCCTTCGCATGACACTGGTCTTTTCCTGAGAAGGTTTAAAAGCAGCTGGCCCCATTACAAAGCGCATCCGTTTGAATGGATTGTCAATGATTTTTCGGCTGAAAAAAATATTCGGGTAATTGGGACTGCAAAATCCATCGGCCAGGCCAAAATTGCAGCCAGCCTTATTGAAGATTTGATTTCCGATGCGTCTTTTTCCTCATTGGATAAAGTGGCCATAGTCCTGGGCGACGAAAACATGTTAATCCCGGTGTTGCATTCTTTGCCCCAAAGCGTAGGAAGCCTGAATATTACTATGGGCTATTCGAGTAAGAACAATCCAATCCAGGTGCTGATTGCCAAACTCTTTAAAATGCACGCCAACGCATTGAACAGAAGCGAATCAAGTTATGTCTTTTACTATAAGGATATTCTGGATGTGTTGACCAATCCTATTGTCGAATCGTATGTGTTTGCCTCTGGTTTGGTCGAAACCATCAAAAAGAACAATTACACCTTCATTACACATCAAAAGGTATTATCACTACAAGAAAGGCAGAACGACCTGTTCCGGCTGATATTCCAGAAATGGCATAGGAAACCTATAGAGATCCTGGAAAGTATTTCGGAAATCTTATTGATGGTAAAGGCCAACCTCAATTCGGATTCTGAAGACGACAAAGTGGTCAAAACCTTTTTGTATTCGATTTATAAAGTCATCAATAAACTCATCACGTATTGTTCCAAAAACGAGCATGTCGATTCTGTACAGACGCTGCAGGCCATTTACAAACAGGTGATCGATGTGGCTGAAGTTTCGTTTGAAGGAGAACCGTTGTCCGGGCTGCAGATTATGGGTGTGCTTGAGAGCCGTGTCCTGGATTTTGAAACGGTCATCATCACTTCATTGAACGAAGGGAAATTCCCGGCCGGAAAAACAGTAAATTCGTTTATACCGTATGATGTGAAACGTGAGCTGGGCCTTCCGACGTATAAAGAAAAGGATGCCATTTATACCTATCATTTTTACCATTTGCTGCAGCGCGCCAAAAATATCTTCCTGCTTTACAATACGGAAAGCGAAGGGTTGGATGGCGGGGAAAAAAGCCGTTTCATCACACAACTGGAAGTCGAAAAACAACCCAAACATACGCTCACACATACCATTATACAGCCAACGGTGCCTACGATTGCTTACGAACCTATGAGTATTTCGAAGTCGGAAGCGGTGGTAAGCCGTTTGAAAGAAATTGCAACGGGAAAAGGATTTTCTCCTTCCGCACTGACTTCCTACGTACGAAACCCGGTACAGTTTTATTTCCAGCGGGTATTGTCTATCCGGGAATCGGAAGAAGTGGAAGAGAATATCGCCTTAAACACTTTGGGGACCATCATCCATGAAACATTGGAAGAATTGTACAAACCAGTGATCGGGAAGTTCCTGTCCGTAGCCGACCTAGATAATATGTTGCTTGTTGCCGATGAGGAAGTACTGAAGCAGTTTAAGGAAATATACAAAGAAGGCGAAGTCAAAAAAGGAAAGAACCTGTTGGCTTTTGAAGTGGCCAAACGAAATGTCTTCAACTTTCTCAATGAGGAGAAAAAAAACATTGAAAACGGAGATGCGGTGCAAGTCCTTGCCCTTGAGGTAGATCTGGAGGAAAATATTGACGATTCCAGGCTTCCTTACGCGGTAAAAATAGCCGGGAAAGTAGACAGGATAGAAATCCGGAACGGCAAGATCCGGATTATCGATTACAAAACCGGAAAAGTAGACAAGAACAGCGTGCAGCTCAAGGAATGGGACGGATTGACACTTGAGATCAAAAACGACAAGATCATCCAGCTGCTGTGTTATGCTTTTATGTTCGGGAAAGAGGCCGGTGAGAGGGAAATGGAAGCTGGAATTATTTCCTTTAAGAATATGAAGGGTGGTTTCCTGCCTTTTGCAGTCAAAGAAGGCAAAGAAACCTTCACCGCTATTAACCCCGGGATATTGGAGCTTTTCAAAACGGAAATCATTTTGTTGATTACTGAAATTTTAGACCCGGGGATTCCTTTTGAGGAAAAACTCCAGTAAAAAAGAACAAGCCAAAAAAATTAAAACTGATTTGATAGTATACATGAAAAAGAAGTATTTTTTATACATTGTTATTGCTGGAATTTTGCTGTTCTTTTCCATACCCGCATTTCATCTTTTGAAAACGTATTGGAATGAGGATGAAATAAGAACGGTTGTTCCCAAAGGATATACAAATGATGCCAGCGGATTGAACTTGACCAAAGTTGATTCTATCATTGATGTTCCGCATTCGAAGGAAGCGATTGAGGAACAATTGAAGGAATTGCTAGCCTTTTCAAAAATGAAGCAAATTCCTCTTTCCATAGCAGGGGCAAAGCACAGCATGGGAGGACATACCATGTATCCGGACGGTATTGTTGTAAACATGCGGCCATACAACCACATGAAACTGGATGGTGATGTACTGACTGTGGGTTCTGGAGCTTTGTGGGAAGAAGTCATCAATTATCTGGATAAATATAAAAAATCGGTGGCCATCATGCAGGCTTTCAGTTCATTTTCTGTTGGAGGTTCAATGAGTGTCAACGGGCATGGATGGCAAAAGAACGCGCCTCCCATGTCTTCGAGTGTGTTGTCTTTTACTTTAATGAAAGCCGATGGAGAGATCGTAACGTGCAGCAGAACCGAAAACAAAGAATTATTCAGCCTGGTTATTGGAGGTTATGGCCTGTTTGGGATTATTTTAGATGTAAAACTGAAGGTTGTTGATAATGAGAACCTGAACTTTAACCGTTTTAAATTTGAATCCACAAAATACCTGAGCTATTTTAGGAGATATGCCCGTGATGATGAGAAAGCCAAGCTGGTTTTTGGAAGATTGAACATCTCGGAAAAGGATTTTCTGGAGTATGCCACCCTAAATGTCTTTACTTCTTCGAAGACACCGTTATCCGATGCGCAAAAACCGGAGCACAGCCAGAAATCGAACGAAATCAAAAGGATTATCTTCAGAAGTACGGTAAACAGTGAATATGGCAAACGGCTTCGTTGGGATTTGGAAACCGAATTAAGCAAATTTTCTTCAGACGAAAATTTTTCAAGGAATGAAGTCCTGAATGACAATGTGGCTTTAATTGAAAATAAAGACAGTACTTCGACTGATATCTTGCAGGAATATTTTATTCCCGAAAGGAATTTCAATGAATATATCCAGGCATTGAAGAAAGACCTCAGAAATACCCAAATAGACTTGCTGAATATTACTATCAGGGATGTGTACCAAGACCATGACAGTTATATGAATTATGCCAGGGAAAATGTTTTCGGGTTTGTATTTCTGTTTAACCAAAAAAAGAACCCTGAGGATGAAGAAGCCATGAAGAAGCTGACCCAAAAACTCGTACAGACCGCAATAAGAATGGAAGGAACCTACTATTTGCCCTACCGTTTGCATGTTGAAAAAGAAGCCATGCGGAAGGCATATCCGCAAAGTGATGCTTTTTTCCAACTGAAACTGAAATACGACCCGGATCAAATATTCAAGAATAAATTCTACGATTACTACAAATAAACGAACGACTGTTTTAAAAACGAATACGATGCATATGAAAGCAATTTTATCAGGATTTTTGTTCCTTATGTTGACCGGTTTTGCGGTCCTTGAAAATAATGTGGAAGGATTGACGGTCACCTTCAGGAAAATTTCGGAAGATTATATTATTTTAGAATCGATACCGAATTCTATGAGGCCTTCTTATGTGTATTCCAACATGATTGAAGCTAATGAAAATATGATGTTTGTTAAAATGAAGCTGATTTTTAAGAATGAGGGAACCAAAGACTGTGTCTTTAATATGGACGATGTTTATATTTCAACGCCGCAAGACAGTTTGTACCGTTTCCACAGTTTTCAGGGGAAATATGATTCTCAAACCGTCATTAAGCCACAAAAACAAATCAAGCGGATTTTATATTTTGAATTTCCGAATGATGTGACGCCGAAAGAATTGTTTATTGAAAACCGAAGATTCCCAATCCGGGTCGAATAATCTTAACAAGTCCTGAAGAAATCCAGTAGTACCGGGCCCAATTCTTCCTTGTTTTCGATAGCGGTCATATGGCCGTCCGGAAAGGATGCGAATTGTACAGATGTGCCTTCGAGCTGTTTTTTGTTTTCGGTATAATTGAGTACAGGATCTTTTTCGCCCAAAACCAATAAGATAGGAAAATCGGCAAGATGCAGCAGTTTTTCACGGTCTTTACGGATTTTCATCCCTTCGAGTGCCGCGACGATTCCTTGGAGTGGCGTTTTCAAGGCTTCGATTTTTACGGCTTCTATGGCTTGGGAGAGTTTTTCCCGATTGCCTTCACTGAATAAATTCGCAATAGACATCCGGATGAAAGCGGTGTAGTCTTTTTTGACTGCAATTACGGCCCTGTCCCGGTTTGCCTTGCGTTCATCGCTGTCTTGGTAAGAAGTGGAGTTTAACAGCACCATGCCCTTGATGTAATCCGGATACAATTCGGCGAAAGCCAAGCTCACATAACCACCCATGGAATGCCCGGTAAAAATAGCCTTCTTGATGTGCAGGTGGTCTAAAACGGCATGGACGGCATCGGCCATATCTTCCATCGTGTGAATGTAACCGAGGCATCCGGTCTGGCCGTGCCCCAATAAATCTATAGTAATAACATGGTATTCCCTGGCAAAGGTTTCCTGGTAATAATCCCACATGGTTGCATTTTCCAGAAAACCGTGCAGTAAGATCAGAGCTGTTCCTTTCCCGGTTTCAGAATAGGCAATTTGGATGTTTTTATAGAGAAGCTGTTTCAAAATAGGATGGTAAGGGTTGCAATAATTTGCAAAAATAAGGTTTTATTTTGGTTTCCATAGGTAAAATGGAGGTGTGGCGGCAAAGGGAACCGCGAGATTATATCTAATGTTGACTATTTACCGGTGCAAGCAATTTTTGGATAAAGGCGGCAGATGCTTCCAAAACAACCTCTGGCGCTTCCTTGTGGGGCGTGTGCTGTATGGCGGGGATAATGAATGCTGATGCATCTCCTTTGGTTTGTGCCGTTATTTTAGCTACTTGCTCCAAGGTACCGTATTCATCGTTTTCTCCTTGCATGATTAGTGATTGGCATTGGATGAAAGGCAGGAAATTTTCAATGTTCCAGCTTTTGAAGGTATTGCTTGTCCAAGTGGATGCCCAGGCCCAAAACATAGCCTCTGTTTTGTCACCATGGTATTTTTCCAATTTGGTTTTCAGGTCTGTGGTCTGGTAGAGCTGGATGGCTTCCCTAATACCGTTGAGGGTAACATCTTCTACTAAAACATGCGCTCCTTCGGTTAGGATGCCTGTTATTTTTGCCGGATATTTTGCTGCGGCGATCAGTGCTATGGAACCACCGTCACTGTGCCCGAAAAGGATGGCTTTTTCAATGGCCCAATAGTCCAGTAGTTCAGCCAGGATATCAGCTTCCCTTTCTATGTAATAATTATCGCGCCCGGCTTGTGTGAACGGACAGGACTTCCCGTACCCCTGCCGGTCGTAGACAAGGACATTGCAGGAGCTCATTTCGCCCAGTTTTTGCGGAAAATCCCGCCATAGCTCTATACAGCCTAAGGAGTCATGCAGGAAAATGATGGTGGGCCTGCCTGGATAATGGTTTGTTCTTGTAACGGCAATATCAACCAGTGAAAAATTGGTGTTAGTTTGCATAACGAAAGGCATCAATTGTTTTCGGTTAAAGCATAAATGGCAAAAGAAGCCAGCCAATGCCCGCCACCGTAACCGCTTTCAAATATGACAGGTAGTGATTTTTCGATAAATAGATTGGCAGTTTTCTCGAAACGGAGCTTTAACGGATGGCTTTTAGGCAAAGCCGAAGCAATACTTTTCATATTCCAGGCTCTACTGAAAGAGAGACCGTCCAGGTGTACAATCTGATAATCGCTGCGGTCACTTACTACCGGGAGTGTACAGATTTGCTTGATCCCAGCTTCTGTAAAATAGGGGTTGATCCATTTTAAGAATTCTTCTTTAGACAAAACACGTTTCATAATATCTGCTTCCTGTAAGCTCGGTGAAAAGAAATCGGTCCCGTCTGGTTCTAAATAAGCGGGGATGGCCGAGTTGGGGTAATAAAAATCGCGGGCTTTTTGGGCTATTAGTTGCACCATGAACATTTCGTTTGTGGCTTTTGCCCAATCATAAGCAAAGCAAAGCCCGAAAGCCGTATTAGGATGGACGCCGGTGCGGTTGGGATAAGTTTGTTTAGTCAGGTAGAGTTTCCAGAGGGAAACAATCTTAGTAGTCAAGGGGAGCAGTGAAGTGTGCCATTTTCGGCCCTGCTCTGTATTCCAGGTGTATAATTCTTGGTCCAGTTTTAATAACCAGGCCCAACCATAGGTTCTTTCGTAGGTTTCAGATGCTGTGTATTTTCCAAAATAAGCAGCTTCGGCTTCCATTTTGTCTTTTTGAAAGGAATGGTCGAGCACGGTAATAATAGAATCTTTATTTTTAAGGTTTGGGAATTCTTTTAAGAGTTTGACCAGCATCCAATGCCCGTGTACGCTGCTATGCCAATCCAGGCAGCCGTAGAAAGCAGGATGCAGTTCGCTTGGCAATAAAGTAGCATCTGTTTTGGAATCGGAAAGATGCGAGGTTTTGTTAGGGAATTCAGTGTTGATGCAATGCAATGCCAGCCGGCTTAACTTGATTGCCGTTTCTTCGGTTAGTTTTTGCTGTGAAAACAAAGAGCAGGAAACAAAGAGGGACAGGATAAGGATTCTCATTGTGGTTGGATTACTGTTAGTACACAAATTTAGCCAAGAATTTTTTGAAATTGCTTTTCTTGCACAATAAAAAAGGCCTACACTGCTGCAGACCTTTATTATGGGACGGATAGGGTTTAATCTTTCAGGAACCCTTCGATTTCTCCAAAATAGTTGTATTCGGCGTCAAGCCATCCGTAATGTTTGCATTTTTCGAGCAAAACCAACCGGGCATTGGGAAATGTGTGCAGTGCCAATTCTCCTATTTCATTGCTGATGATATCCTGTTTCCCCTGGATAATCAGGACCGGCCTTTTGAAGGATTTCAATTCCTCTTTGCAATCGAATTGCATCTTTTGCAAATCATTCCACACCAAACTGTTGATGGTCATGTTGGATTGCGTCAGCCTTTCGGCAATAATAGGGATGAATTTCCGGTCAAAAACATACGCCGGAGCCATAGCACGGCCTCTTCCCAAGCGGGCTTTATGGCTGGTGTCGCCATTTTCGATCTTGTTATTCCAATAGCGTAAGGAGTCTTTTTCGGCTTTGCTTAAATGGGAATCGATAAGATTGGGGCCGTTGAGCAGTTTCAGGTCGACACCTCCGGAAGAAGATAAGATCAATTTATCAATATGTTCCGGATGCAATGTCGCATAATAAGAAGCCAGCATACCTCCAAACGAGTGGCCCAGGACAGACCATTTGTCAATCTTAAGGTGCTTGCGCAATACTTCGATATCCGCAACCATTTTTTTCATATTGATTGTGGAACTATCCAAAACCGACAATGCTGATTTACCTGTTCCTCTCTGATCGTAAATAATCGTCAGGTGGTTTTTGGCCAATTTCCTGGCCATAGCTTCAAATCCGTTACTGTTCATCCCGGGGCCACCATTGATGATGAGTATGGGAGTACCGGAGCCAAATGTCCTGAAATAGGTTTGGCTGGCATCTGCATTGACGGCATACCCTTCAGTTTGAGCAAAGGAATAAGTGGCAAACAGGAAGAAAAATAAGGCGTAGTATCTTTTCATGATTCTTTTACGAATTCATCAGGCTTTCAATCTCTTCCACTTCGATAGGGATATTGCGCATCAGGTTAAAAGCTGGGCCGGAAGACTGGATAACTACATCATCTTCAATACGGATCCCAAAACCTTCAGCAGGAATATAAATCCCTGGCTCTACGGTAAAGACCATGTTGGGCTGCATCGGTTCGTGCAACAAGCCGTAATCGTGCGTGTCAAGCCCCATATGGTGCGACGTGCCGTGCATGAAATATTTTTTGTAGGCTGGCCAGTCCGGGTTTTCGTTTTGGACATCGGCTTTGTCAATTAAGCCCAGGCCTAGCAATTCGGAGGTCATGATTTTGCCCACTTCGATATGGTATTGTTTCCAAAGGGTGCCCGGAGCCAGCATTTTTGTGGCTTCGTTCTTAACGTTCAAAACGGCATTGTATACTGCTTTTTGCCTGTCTGAAAATTTTCCGGAAACGGGAATTGTACGGGTCATGTCGCTGGAATAGTTGGCGTATTCGGCACCAACATCCAAAAGAAGTAAATCACCGGCTTTGCACTGCTGGTTATTTTCGATATAGTGCAGGACGTTCGCATTGTTGCCCGAAGCGATAATTGGCGTATACGCAAATCCTTTGGAACGGTTGCGCAGGAATTCATGGGCGAATTCAGCTTCGATTTCGTATTCCATGACATTCGGTTTCACAAAATCAAGGACACGGCGGAATCCTTTTTCGGTAATCGTACAGGCTTCCTGGATCAAATCAATCTCTTCGCTTTCCTTAATAGAACGGATGCGTTGTAAAATTGGATTGGATTTCTCGACTTTATGGGCAGGATAGTTTTCTTTCCACCATTTGATGAAACGGGCCTCGCGTGTTTCCGTTTCGATAGTCGCACGGTAATGTTCGTTTGTATTGATGTAGATGGTTTCGGAATAGGCCATGATTTCCTTCAGTGTTTTATGGAAATCCTGCAGCCAGATAACGGTTTTTACCCCAGATACGGCAAAAGCACGGTCTTTGGTGAGTTTTTCGCCTTCCCAAACCGCAATATGCTCGTTGGTTTCTTTTAAGAAAAGAATCTCTTTTAAATGCTCATAAGGGGCATCCGGGAAAAGCAACAGGATGCTTTCTTCCTGATCCACGCCGCTTAGGTAAAAAATATCCCTGTGCTGCGCAAAAGGCAAGGTGCTGTCGGCAGAAACAGGATAAATATCGTTGGAATTGAAGATGGCCACACTGTTGGGTTTCATTTGAGCCGTAAATTTCGCACGGTTTTTAATGAATAAATTCCGGTCTATCTGATGGTATTTCATAGTAAGTAAATTTAAGAAGCTCAAATTTAGAAAGATAAAAGCTAATAGTTGTTAAATGATAGGTAAAAAACAGATTGTTATATTGATTTTTTTATCTTTAGCCATTCAACCCCTTTGCAGATGAAGAAGTTAGCGTTGTTATTTGTACACTTGTTTCCACTGGTTTGTTTTTCCCAAACGAAACTGATTTCCCATAAAAGCCACAGCGGAAGCGCTTCCGATTTCAGGATCGCCATGAAAGAAGGCCTTTTTGATATTGGCGATTCCAATTTGGGCGATGTGCCATACCGCACCGTTGTAAATGCAAGCCTGGATACGGTTGTGTATGTTTCCAAAGGAAAATCGGTCATGATTACCAGCGAGTATTGCAAGCGTGTCATGAAAAGGGCAAAGGAAGACGGGACTGGGGAAAGTACTTTATGGAAAGCCGGAAGGGATACGGTTTTTGACCATCCGCTTTTTTCCAAAAACCATTCGCTGGACAGTATCAAAATGGTTTTGAAGAGCGAGTACCATTTTGAAAATGATATGGATAAGGTTGTTTTTATCGGTTTTGACAACAAAATAAAGAAATATAAAAAGGAAAACAGGAAGCGTAAAAAATCGGGGTTTTTTGCTTTTGATGCCGGTTCGGGTTTTCCTCCAAAATTTATTTTTATCGTTGCCCTGTCCTTTATTTCGGGCCTTGTGGTGTATTTTACCCGGAAAGCCAATAGCCTTGAAAAAGCACTTGCACAATAATGAAAGACCATCTCGAAAAAACGGGAGCCCTTTTTTTTGTTTTGGGGATGATTTTTCTTCCGTTGCATTTTTACGGCAGTGATTTTCAGTTCCGGCTGGCACATTTCGTGTTTTCGCGGCCCGCTGGGCTAATGCAACGCCTTTTTACCGGTAACACATATGCCGTAGGTTTTTCTTCAGATACATTTTCGGTTGCGGCTTTGCTGGTTTTGCTTTTGATGACAGCCTTCGTGGGGGTTTTTGTTTTGCGATGGTTGAAAGCAAATCCGGTAAAATACATTTCGGCCTCTAGGCTTACGGCGGTTTATTATTTGTCTTTTGTTCTATTGAAATACGGTTTTGACAAAGTTTTCAAGGCACAATTTTACCTGCCCGAACCAAATATCCTATACACACCATTGGGTGATTTGACTAAAGATATCCTGTTCTGGAGCACTATGGGGACTTCGAGGTCCTATTCTGTAATGACGGGAAGTATTGAGGTGGCAATTGCCGTGCTGCTTTTGATCCGGAAGACCAGGGTTTTGGGATTGCTGATGGCTGTATGCACTTTGGTCAATATTGTGATGGTTAATTTCGGCTTTGGGATTTCTGTAAAAATGTTTTCCTGTTTCCTGCTGCTGATGGCGTTGTTTGTCCTGGCTCCGTTTGTAAGAAAGCTGTATGATTTTTTTATTTCCAGGAAACTAGTGCAGTTGCCACAGGAAGCGCTGCCGGGTTTTTTGCCCCATGGCTATGAAACAGGCCTAAAAACATTCCTCATCGGATTGCTGTTTTTGCAAGTGCTATATCCTTACCTGGCTTCCGGGAATACAAACGATGATCTTTCGGAAAAGATTTTCCTGCATGGTGCTTATACCGTAAAAGAGATGACGGTCAATAAGAAAGTTTTACGGCCTTCGGAATTTCCGGTACGGAAACTATTCGTCCACCGCAACAGTTATTTTATTTTGCAAAAAACAGATGGCCATATGGTCGATTATTTTATGAAAAATGACCTACTGAAACACCGTTTGGAATTGTATGATTACAGCAAAAGAAAAGTACAGGTGCAATATACATACCGGCCGGCAGACAGTCTTCTGGAACTGGATTTCAATGACGGCAAGGCGTGGAAGGTTATCGCGAAAGGCATCAACTGGAGGAGAATGCCTGTTTTGCAGGATGGATTCCACCTGATTGTAGAGGAGTAAAATAAAACGACTTTTATTTCCGTTGTTACCGAGTGCGTTAGTGCAGAATAATAGTTTGTATATATTTGTCGAAACCTAAAATTCGTAAGCTATGAAAATTAAAATCCAGGTATTGTTATGGGTGCTGGTTATGGTTTCTTTTTCCTGTTCGGATAAAGATGATATTGTCGAAGAAGGCCCGCAATTAATCGTTAAGTTTAAATTCGATCCTGCCCAGGCAAGATTGGACAATGTTGGCCAGCCGTCAGCCGTTCCCGCCGGAAATGCAGCACAGACGCCTGTTTTTAATTCCATAAGTTCCCATTACCTGGAGTTTGCCCCAAATGCCAATACGATGCTTGGTGCAGGGGCTGTTTTGTACCACGCACCGGAAACCGGAGCGGGCGGGTCAAACGCGATCGATTTCAGCAAGGCCAAAATTGTGGGTGAAAATGAAGCCTTTCTTTCCATTCCTTTAAAAGATATTGCGGCAGGAAGTTATGAATGGGTGCGATGTTCGCTTTCCTATCAGAATTATGATGTAAATATTTGGAATTCAGGCGCTAATTATGTTGGGACGCTGGCTAGTTTTGTAGGTTTCAGAACGTACATCGGGACACATACTATAGCGAATTATCCTTTTGTAGTAAACGGGAACCGCGATCAGGGCTATTGGGCTTTTGGATTGAAAGGTTTTGCGTATTCTTCTTCAGGCCAGGCGCCGGCAGGCGCTACTACGGTTCCGAACCCTATTGCCGCCACTTCGCCGATTCCGGCCGGATCATGTGTGGTGACCGGTAAATTTGCCAGCAATTTGATCATTACCGGAAATGAAACTACCGATGTTACCGTTACTTTATCATTATCGATCAACAATAGTTTTGAATGGCATGAAGTGACAGCCGATGGCAAATACGAACCGTCTGCAGGTGAGAATGTTGTGGATATGGGCTTAAGAGGGCTTATCCCGAGCTACGTGAGATAGGTTCCAAAGGTTGGAAAAACAATTTTAAAGTGGGTTTGACAGCCCTGGAACAGGAATGGGCCAGGCTCACTTTAAATTCATTATAAATTACTTCTAAAAGGTTGCGGGGACACTCAAATTGCCTTATTTTTGTTTGAATTTTTTAAAAACTATACAATCAAACAAATATTATGGCAAAATCTGCACTTTTAAAGTCGTCTATTGGTAAAAAATACTGGATGGCTCTTACAGGTTTATTTTTATGCTTGTTCTTAGCTGGTCACTTAGCTGGAAATCTTCAGTTAATTTTTGGCGATGCATTAAAATTCAATCAGTATGCATTGTTTATGACTTCTAATCCGGCAGTAAAATTACTATCTTACCTTACTTACCTTTCAATCATATTCCATGCTGTCGATGGGATTTTATTGACCATTCAAAACAAAAAAGCACGCCCTATAGCCTACGCTATGAACAATCCGCAAAAGAACAGCAGTTCCGCTTCAAGGAATATGGCTGTGCTGGGAACGGTAATTTTGGTTTTTATCGTAACGCATATGGTTAATTTTTGGGCCAAAATGCATTTTGACGAAAAAATGCCGTTGCAGACTGTCCGAATTGAAGTACAGCCGGGAATGGCACAGGAGTTTTACATCACAACTGCCGGAGGTTATATGCCAAAAGACGGTGTAGAATTGAAAAATAAGACAGATCTTATCGATATTAACGCCCATGTAAAAGTAGGCGAGGCTTATAAGGATTTGCATAAAATCACGTTCGCGTTTTTCAAAGACGAGAAATACGGATTGATCTTTACGATATTATACGTATTGGCAATGGGAGTTTTAGCATTCCATTTATTGCACGGATTCCAAAGTGCTTTCCAATCATTGGGTGTGAACAATAAATTCACGCCGGCCCTAAAAACGTTCGGAAAATTATTTGCCATCATTGTTCCTTTGTTGTTTGCAATTATTCCGGTTTGTATCCATTTTAATTTTATTCTAAAGCATTAATTATATGAAGTTAGATTCAAAAATTCCAGAAGGTTCTATTTCAGAGAAATGGACTAACCATAAAAATCACCTAAAATTAGTTGCCCCGAACAACAGGCCTAAAATTGATGTTATCGTTGTAGGTACAGGTTTGGCAGGAGCCGCCGCCGCCGCGTCGCTTGGCGAGATGGGTTATAATGTGAAGGCATTCTGTTTTCAGGATTCTCCACGCCGTGCGCACTCGATTGCAGCACAAGGAGGTATCAATGCAGCTAAGAATTACCAAAATGACGGTGACAGTATCTACAGGTTGTTTTATGACACTATTAAAGGAGGAGATTACAGAGCCCGTGAAGCGAACGTACACCGTTTAGCTGAGGTTTCAGGAAATATTATCGACCAGTGCGTGGCGCAGGGAGTTCCTTTTGCCCGTGATTACGGCGGATTGCTTGACAACCGTTCGTTTGGTGGGACGCAGGTACAACGTACATTTTATGCGGCAGGACAGACAGGACAGCAATTGTTGCTGGGCGCTTATTCGGCCATATCAAGACAGATCGGTTTAGGCCGTGTCCAGATGTTCAACCGCCACGAAATGCTTGACCTGGTTAAAGTAGACGGAAAAGCCCGTGGGATTATTGCCCGTAACTTAATTACCGGAGAGATTGAAAGACATTCGGCGCATGCTGTAATTATCGCATCAGGAGGATACGGAAACGTTTATTTCCTTTCTACCAATGCGATGGGAAGCAACGTGACCGCCGGTTGGAAGATCCACAAGCAGGGAGCTGCATTTGCCAATCCTTGTTATGTTCAGATCCACCCAACTTGTATTCCTGTTCATGGAATCAACCAATCCAAACTGACCCTGATGTCCGAATCATTACGAAATTCAGGACGTATCTGGGTTCCGAAGAAAAAAGAAGATGCGGAAGCGATCAGGGCTGGAAAATTAAAACCGACGCAAATTGCGGAAGATGACAGGGATTATTACTTAGAAAGAAAATATCCGGCATTTGGAAATTTAGTACCTCGTGATGTGGCTTCGAGAGCAGCAAAAGAAGTTTGCGATGCAGGCCATGGAATTGAAGGGAATGCTACTAATGAAGGAGTTTATTTAGATTTCTCTACTGAAATCCAAACTAAAGGGAAGCAATCGGCATATGCCAAAGGGAACCACAATCCTACAGCAGAAGAAATTACCGCTTTAGGGAAACAATGGCTGGAGGAAAAATATGGTAACTTGTTTACCATGTACCAAAAAATTACCGACGAGAATCCATATGAGACACCAATGAAAATTTACCCGGCGGTCCACTATACCATGGGTGGTGTTTGGGTAGATTATAACCTGCAGTCTACCATTCCGGGCTGTTTCGTAGCCGGAGAGGCCAATTTCTCTGACCACGGGGCGAACCGTTTGGGAGCTTCTGCCTTGATGCAAGGTCTTGCAGATGGTTATTTCGTATTGCCTTACACCGTTTCGGATTATCTGGCAGATGAAATCAGGACCGGTAAAATTTCTACAGACCTGCCTGAATTTGCAGAAGCTGAGAACAGGGTTAAAGAGCTGATTAATAAGTTCCTGGGTAATAACGGTACAAAATCCGTAGATCATTTCCATAAGGAATTGGGCCACATCATGTGGAATAAAGTAGGTATGGGGCGTAACGAGCAAGGATTGAAAGAAGCAATTGAAGAAATCGCATTATTGAAAAAAGAATTCCACAGTGATGTTTATGTTCCGGGAAGTGCAGACGAATTGAATCCTGAATTGGAAAAAGCACTTCGTGTGGCAGATTTCATCGAATTAGGACAATTGATGGCAATGGATGCCTTACAACGTAAAGAATCTTGCGGAGGCCACTTCCGTGAAGAATACCAGGATTCTGAAGGGGAAACGCTTCGTGATGATGAGAATTTCAAATTCGTTGGCGCCTGGGAATACAAAGGCGACGACATCAGTAAAGAAGAGCTTCACAAAGAAGAATTGAAATACGAGTTTATTAAAATCGCAGCTAGAAATTACAAATAATCAGCATTATGTCTTCAGCAAAAAATATCAATATAAACCTTAAAATCTGGCGTCAGAAAAACGCCAAATCGAAAGGGAGCATGGAAACTTATAAATTAGATAATGTTTCTACTGCGAGTTCGTTTTTGGAAATGTTAGACCAATTGAACGAACAATTAATCAATGAAAAAACCGAGCCGATCGCTTTCGACCATGACTGTCGTGAAGGAATCTGCGGAATGTGTTCCCTTTACATCAACGGAAGGGCGCACGGTCCGGATACCGGTATTACCACATGTCAGTTGCACATGAGGATGTTTAAGGACGGGGATACTATTTTTGTTGAACCATGGAGAAGCAAGGCGTTCCCGGTAATCAAGGATTTGGTGGTAGACAGAAGTTCTTTCGACAGGATCCAGCAGGCAGGAGGTTTCGTTTCGGTAAACACTTCGGGAAATACCATAGATGCGAATGCTACGCCAATCAATAAGAACGATGCGGACAAATCGTTTGAAGCAGCAGCCTGTATCGGTTGCGGGGCTTGTGTGGCCACTTGCAAGAATGGTTCTGCGATGTTGTTTGTTGGGGCAAAAGTATCGCAATATGCTTTATTGCCGCAAGGAAAAGTAGAAGCGGCTACCCGTGTCCTGAACATGGTCCGTCAAATGGATGAAGAAGGATTTGGTAACTGTACCAATACAGGAGCTTGTGAAATCGAATGCCCAAAAGGGATTTCTTTAGAAAACATTGCCCGTATGAACAGGGAATACCTAAAAGCAAGCATGAAATAAAAGCATGGCTTAAATTATATAAAAACGCATTCATTAATTTGAATGCGTTTTTTTTATCTTTGGTTGCAACTAACTAAACTACAACAATGAAAACCAGGTTCTCTTTATTACTACTCTTTTTTACGTCCTTGCTAGTAGGCCAGAATTACAGTCAATATGTCAATCCTATGATTGGGACAGGAGGCCACGGCCACACATATCCGGGTGCTACCGTGCCCTTCGGGATGGTGCAATTGTCGCCCGATACCCGCATAGACGGAAGTTGGGACGGTTGTTCGGGTTATCATTACGATGATTCGGTGATTTATGGTTTTTCACATACGCATTTAAACGGGACCGGATGTACCGATTACGGAGATATTATGCTCATGCCAACAATGGGCGAGCCTACTTTTGATCCCAAAGAATATTCTTCCGCATTCTCCCATAACAACGAGAAATCTTCTGCCGGTTTCTATTCCGTGACTTTGGACAAGCATGCTATCGATGTCAGTCTGACGTCTTCGGCCCGCGTAGGTTTCCATCAATATAGTTTCACCAGAAGCGGCCAGGCTAATATTATCCTGGATTTGAACCATAGGGACAAATTATTGTACGGCGAGGTTAGGGTTATCGATGCCAAAACCATTGAAATCCTGCGCAGGAGCGAAGCTTGGGCTAAAGACCAATATGTTTTTGCCCGTATCGAATTTAATACTCCGATGAAAATCACAAAAGTAAAATCGAATGGAGACCCAAAAGAAGGAACGTATTCCGGTACAGAACTGAAAATCAGTTTTTCCAAAGAAGTGAAAAAAGGCGAAAAAATCCTTGTAAAGGTATCGCTTTCCCCGACAGGTTATGATGGTGCAGCTTTAAACATGTCCGAAATCAAGGGTTGGGATTTCAATACGGTAAAACAAAAAGCAGCGCAGCTTTGGAATACCGAATTGTCAAAAATCGAAATCACTTCGGCTGAAAAAGACAAATTGACCATCTTTTATACGGCTTTATACCACACGATGTCACAGCCTAATATTGCCCAGGATATCGACGGGAAATACCGCGGAAGGGACAACAAGATCCATCAGGCACAAGGGTTTGACTATTATTCCGTATTCTCGCTTTGGGACACGTTCCGCGGAGCACACCCTTTGTATACGCTGATCGAAAAGAAAAGGACTGCTGATTTCATCAATACGTTCCTTAAGCAATACGAGCAGGGCGGAAGGCTTCCGGTTTGGGAATTGGCTTCCAACGAAACAGATTGCATGATCGGATACCATTCTGTTTCCGTAATGGCCGATGCTATGGCGAAAGGCATTCCGGGTTTTGATTACGAGAAAGCATTCGAAGCTGCAAAACACAGTGCAATGCTCGATCATTTGGGTTTGGCTGCCTACAAAAAGAATGGTTTCATTGCCATGGATGACGAGCACGAAAGTGTTTCCAAAACTGTCGAATATGCTTATGATGACTGGTGTATCGCGCAAATGGCACTCATTCTGAACAAAAAGGACGATTACAATTATTTTATGAAACGTTCCCAAAACTGGAAAAATATTTTTGATTGGGATACCAAATTTATGCGCCCGAAGAAAAACGGTGGCTGGGACAAACCTTTTGATGCCCGGGAAATCAACAATAATTTTACCGAAGGGAATTCCTGGCAATACTCTTTTTTCGTGCCTCAGGACATTCCGGGTATGATTGAAGCCTATGGAGGAGTAACAGAATTTGAAGCCAAACTCGACGAAATGTTTAATGGTGAATCCAAAACAACGGGTCGCGAACAAGCGGACGTAACCGGTTTAATTGGCCAATACGCTCATGGGAACGAGCCAAGCCATCATATGGTTTATTTGTATGACTATATTAATAATCCTGGGAAAACGAGAGAAAAAGTGCATTACATCCTAAATAAATTCTATAAAAATGCTCCAGACGGTTTGATTGGCAATGAAGATTGCGGGCAAATGAGCGCCTGGTATGTATTGAGTAGTATGGGTATTTATAATGTGACTCCTGGTCAAAATCAGTGGGCAACGGTAAAGCCTTTTTTTGAGAACATAAAAGTTGATTTTGGGAATGGGAAGTATGGAGAAATAAACAAAACAATCAATGCCAGTTTCTTAAGGGATTTTGGAATTAATAAGGATAAGGAAGCGGTCAAATTCATTCAGAAAGAAAATTATCTTTCAGTTCCGGTTATTAAGGCGGAAAGTAAATCTTTTAAGGATAAATTAAGTGTTTCGTTTGATTCGCATCTTAAAAAAGTAGAATACTTTTATAATACAAATGGCTCAGGATTTAATAAGTTTAATAAAGAATTGATTTTGACCGAGTCGGCTACAATCGAATTCTACTCAAGAGATGCTTTTGGGAATCAAAGCGATACGATTTCTGCCCGATTTTTCAAAAAACCAAACAATTACACGATCACTATCCAATCGAAATACAACCCGCAATACCATGCCGGTGGTGCAGAAGGCCTTATTGACGGTATTTTTGGTTCCGAAAACTGGCGAAAAGGAGATTGGCAGGGTTACCAAAGCCAGGATTTTGAATGTGTGATCAATTTGCAGAAGGAACAAAAAGTTTCCCAACTTTCGGCTAATTTCCTTCAGGACAGCCGTGCCTGGATTGTCATGCCGAAAAAAGTCGAATTCTACACTTCGCCCGACAATGTTACTTTCACCCTGGTCAAAACCATTGAAAATACGCTCGATCCCAAAGAAACAGAAACGAAGATTATTGATTTTAAAACAACCCTTACCCCGGTGGCGGCACATTATATTAAAGTGAAAGCCTATAATTTCGGTAAATTGCCGGAGTGGCATCAGGGCGCGGGAGGGGATGCCTATATATTTATTGACGAAATAACTGTAAAATAACATGAAAATAGCCTTAGTCCAATCACCTTTGGTGTGGGAAACACCGGAAGCAAACCGGAACTATTTTGAAGAAAAGATCCACGGGATGGCTTCCACTGCAGACCTGGTTGTATTGCCGGAAATGTTTGCCACAGGATTTACCATGAATCCTGATGCAGTAGCTGAAACGATGCAGGGAGAAACGGTTTCTTGGATGGTCGCTTTGGCGAAAGCCCAAAACTGTGCCATTACCGGAAGCCTGGTCATTAAGGATGAAGGGCATTTTTACAACCGGCTGCTTTTTGTCTTTCCTTCGGGTGATATAAAAACCTATGACAAAAGGCATTTGTTTTCCCTGGCCGGGGAAGACAAAGTATATGCTTCGGGGAAGGAAAAATTGCTCATCGAGTATAAAGGATTTACGATCTGCCCGCTTATCTGTTATGATTTGCGCTTCCCGGTTTTTTCCCGGAATACGGAAGGGTACGATGTACTGATTTACGTTGCCAACTGGCCAAAACCACGTATGCTCGCCTGGGATTCTTTACTCAAGGCACGTGCCATCGAAAATATGTGCTACACTATTGGAGTCAACAGAGTAGGGAAAGACGACAATAACCTGGACTACATAGGCCATTCGCAAGTTGTAGATTTCCTTGGGAATTACCTGTTGGAACCACAAGAAGACGAAGCTGTTTTTATGGTAGAACTAGACTGGCAAGCCATGTTGGATACCAGGGCAAAACTCAATTTCCTGAACGATAGAGATGCATTTACGCTAGGTTAGTTGCTAAGGTCAACATCCTGATTGACATCCCAATTTGCCCTGACATCAATTTCCGACGGGTAATGGATGACTTCTTCCGGCTGCTGTCTTTTGAGGTAATTCCCGGAATCGCGTTTCCCGTTCTTGTTTTCATCGTAAATAACCCGCAATGAATATTTCTGAGGTTCCAACAGCAGGAATTCGACTGTGGAGGTTTCGGAAGAGGCAGAAGCCAAAACCTTGCCTTTGGCATCCGTCAGCTCAACAATGACAGGATAGGATTTTACTTTTTGCAGATTTAGCTTCAGGTTTCCGTAATCGGCCGGGTTTTTGGTGGAAAACGAAAAAGACAAGCTGTCGTTTTTTTGGCCCAGGTAATCTTCTACAGCATTTGGCAGCAACGAAAAAGTATATTTTTCATCAGGATCTTTGTCAAATAAAACTTCCAGATTCTGATTAAATGCGTCATAATTGGTTTTGAAAGCGACAGCCGAAGAATCTTTTTTAAACAACTTCATTTTTGCAACGTCCCATTTTTCAAGGGGAGTTGCCGATGTGATGGCGAAATGGTCGTTCAGCCTCAAAATGGCATTTTGTTTAAGGGAAAGCCTTAACGTATCCTGTTTCTGGTTTCCTAACCGGACTGAAAATCCTTTTTGGTACTTCCCGTTTTGGACCATAAGTTGCAATGAATCGTTTTTTATAGGCTGGAACCAAACCTGGACCGAATCTTTACCGGCATATTTGGTCAGGATTGTCCTTACAGGGTTATTGCGCTGTTTTACGTCTATTTTTAATTCTTTTGCATCACCTTCATAACCTGCAATTATACGGTTTGCCGAGGCCTGTACAGGTTTTTTGCTGTCAAATTCCGGCGTTTCCTTAAACAGTTCCAGTTCAAAAATAGCCTTGTCCGGAACCGTAATCGTTTTGTCGTAGAAAGCGATTTTGTCTCTTTTGGGATCAAATTTATAATTGTCCGGTTTTTCTTTTAACGCAATCAGGCGGTATTGCCCAGCTTTTACATTATCGATCTTAAATGTTTTTAAACTGTCTGAAGTACTCGTGATATAACGCGGCGTTTCTTTGTAAATAATCGAATCATTGAAATTGGAGTCTACTTCATAAAGCATTACATTGACAAAGGATTCGGTTTCTTTTTCGTAAGAATCCTTGATGGTTCCTTCCACAGAAAGGGAATCGACAAACGCGCCGGTGGAAAACACATATTTCAGCTGCTTGAGTACATTTCCTTCGTTATTGTCTGTGATGCTTTGCCCGAAATTGAAGCTATATGTGGTGTTGGCCCGCAAGGTATCGTTGATTTTTATGATCAGGTTTTTGCTGGCTATCCCTTGAGGCAATACCGTCACAGGGATTTTCATCGGTGGGGAAACGATCAGGTTTTTTTGCAGGTCTTTGACCTTGACATATTCATCAAAGGTTATCTTGATTGTTTTTTTGTCAAAGTTTGTTGAAAAATTCGCAGGAGAACTGGATATGATTTTAGGAGGGGTAGTATCTTTATCGCCACCGGTAATCGTGCCTCTTTTAGCACAGCTCGCCACCAGTAGCAGCAAACAGAAAACAAAGCCGAAACCTGGTATTTTGATTTTTCTCATGAATATTGATTTAACCGCTACAAAATAACAACTATATTTAGTGGAAACGAAATCTTTTTTATTGTGAATGCCGGCTCTGCAATTAAGATTGTGACATGGCCATCGTAACGATGCTTATTTTCGATCCCGGGATTTGCAAAAGAGCTTTGCCACAGGCTTCCAATGTTGCTCCGGTTGTAAGGACATCATCAACCAGCAGGAAATGCTTATCATGGTGGATTTCCGAAAACTGGATCCCAAACGTATTTTCCGACACCGAATTCCTGTTGGCCAGGTTTTTTTTGGACTGCGTTGCCGCATATTCCTTGCGGATCAGGATAAAAGGATCGTATTTTTTGCCCAAACCACTGGAGATTGCTTTGCTAAAAGTGGTGACCTGGTTGTAACCTCTTTCCTTCAGCCTTTTTTTATGCAAAGGGACCGGGACGATGTAATCCACATCTTTTAATGTCAGGTTTGCCTTTAAATCCTCGGCGTACCAATTCCCTAGCAATGTACCAATTTCCTGATGGTTTTTGTATTTAAGATTATGGATCAGCTGCTGGACGATTCCTTTTTTATGATAATACAGCATGGCAGACGAATGCGCTACGGGAATCCGGCCGTAAAACCTTTTAAACCCTTCATTTTCAATATCAAGCAAATGATTTGTTAAGGGTAAATGATGCCTGCAGGCAACACAAATTGACGTTTCATTTTCCAAAAGAATTTCAGAGCAACCGGAACAAATTTCAGGAAAAAATAGTTTTATCAGTTTTTTTAGCATTTCATCGATTTTTTTTTTGAGGAATTGTTTAAAAATATAAATTTATAAAAATTAAAATTTATCTCCCAAAAAGAATGACCTTAAGAACATCATTAAAGATGATAAAACTTTCCGCAGTTGTGTTTGCTTCTGTGGGAATTGTCTTTGCGTCAAAATATTATCAGGGAAAAAGCCAGAATAAAAAGCTACAGCAGGAAATCCAGCTGGAAAAAATTACGCATTCGAACGAACTTACCGAAATCCTATCGCGTTACGATGCCACTCTTAATGAAAACAAGGAATTGCTTAGGCAGCAGAATGCTCCGCAGCAAACTGTCCCGGCAAATATAAAACCTGTGGCTACAGTGGTTGCGCCGACTCCAAAAACACAGGAGATACGACAGGAAATCCATCCCAATGCCAAAAAAATAGATTCGCTTAAGAACCAGTTAAAGGAGCAGTCTGACCAAAATAAATCATTGGCAACAGAATTAGGCGAGCTATCCAGTAAATACCGCGAACTGAAAAAACGGAACGACAGTAATGAAAGCGCCCTTGCCCTGTCAAAAAACCTGACGGCCATCAATGTGTATGCCAACGGTATTAAAATCGTATCCAATAATATCATTGAGACCAAAAGATTCAGCGCCATTGAGCAAATAAAAGTCTGTTTTACCCTTCTTGAAAACAAGGCGGCCATCAAGGGCAATAAGGATATTTACATCCAAATCGTGAACCCGGATAATAAAGTGGTTTCCAAAAACGGTGATTTTGTCGAAGAAGACTCCCGTTTGCTTAGCTACAGCGCTAAAACCAATATTTATTACGACAACGAGGAGCTGGATGTGTGTGTTTTTGTAGATCCGAACAAAAACGATATCCAAAAAGGAGATTATGAAATAAATATCTTCTCGGGCATAAATTTAATAGGAAGTACTGTTTTTTCTTTAAAGTAATCCTTTTTTTGCTTTTTTTCTTCTAAAATTTTAATTCTCTTTTCCTATTTTTGCACCACTATGGCAAAACAAGAAGATTTATTTAAGAATGTAGTTTCGCATGCGAAAGAATATGGTTTTATATTCCAGTCGAGTGAAATTTACGACGGATTGGGTGCAGTATACGATTATGCTCAAAACGGCGTGGAGTTAAAGAAAAATATTAGGGAATATTGGTGGAAATCAATGGTACAGATGCACGAGAATATCGTAGGGATCGATGCTGCGATTTTCATGCATCCGACGACCTGGAAAGCTTCGGGGCACGTAGATGCGTTCAATGACCCGCTGATTGACAACAAAGATTCCAAAAAAAGATACCGGGCCGATGTTTTGGTGGAAGATTATGCAGAAAAAATCAACCTGAAAGCCAAAAAAGAAATCGAGAAGGCCAAAGAGCGTTTCGGCGATGCCTTTAACGAACAGGAATTCATAACAACCAATGCCCGTGTTGTAGAATATTTAGCCAAAGAAAAAGAGATCCGTGAAAGATTAGGGCGTTCTTTAGGTTCTGGTGACCTGGAAGATGTAAAAGCCTTAATCGAGGAATTGGAAATTGCAGACCCGGAAACAGGTTCCAGGAACTGGACCGAAGTCCGTCAGTTTAACCTGATGTTCGGGACTAAATTGGGTGCTTCTGCCGATACTGCCATGGATTTGTACCTGCGTCCTGAAACGGCACAGGGTATTTTCGTGAATTTCCTCAACGTCCAGAAATCCGGCCGTATGAAAATCCCTTTTGGGATCGCTCAAACCGGAAAGGCTTTCCGTAACGAGATTGTAGCGCGCCAGTTTATTTTCCGAATGCGTGAATTCGAACAGATGGAAATGCAGTTTTTCGTGAAGCCGGGAGAAGAAATGAAATATTACGAGTATTGGAAAACAACCCGTTTGAATTGGCACTTATCCCTCGGATTGGGCAAAGAGAACTATCGTTTCCATGACCATGAAAAATTAGCGCATTACGCGAATGCGGCTGCGGATATCGAATTCAACTTCCCGTTCGGATTTAAGGAACTAGAAGGAATCCATTCCCGCACCGACTTCGACCTGAAAGCCCACGAAGAGTTTTCGGGTAAAAAAATGCAGTATTTCGATACCGAGGAAAATAAAAATTACACGCCATACGTAGTGGAAACCTCAGTTGGTTTGGACAGGATGTTTTTGGCGGTTTTCTCCAATTCCTTGAAAGAAGAGACTTTGGAAGACGGATCAACGAGAACCGTATTGCAACTGCCTTCTGTTTTGGCCCCGACCAAAGCGGCCGTTTTGCCATTGGTTAAAAAAGACGGCTTGCCGGATGTGGCCAAAGGTATTATTGAAGAACTGAAATGGGATTTCAATGTGGCATACGATGAAAAGGATGCTGTAGGACGTCGTTACAGAAGACAGGATGCCTTAGGAACGCCTTTCTGTATTACCGTTGACCATCAAACGTTGGAAGACCAGACGGTAACCATCCGTCACAGGGATTCTATGAAGCAGGACAGGGTGAAGATTTCCGAATTGAGAGGAATTATCAATGACGAAGTTTCCATGCGAAACTGGCTGATGAAAATGTAACTTATTTACAATATATAAAAACCCCGGAAAAATTTTCCGGGGTTTTTTTGTTTTTAGGATGTTACAAATGCAGTTCGTGCAATCGTTTTACATATTTTCCGATGACATCGAATTCCAGGTTGATTTTGGTCCCGACCCTGAAATTTTTAAAATTAGTATGCTCGTAAGTATACGGTATGATAGCTACGCTAAACTCATTCGCTTTTGAATTGACAACCGTTAAACTCACTCCATTTACAGTGATTGAGCCTTTTTCAATGGTGATGTTGTTTAGGGTTTTGTCGTATTCGAACGTAAAATACCAGCTTCCGTCGGCCTCTTCGATACTCTTACAAATAGCCGTTTGGTCCACATGTCCCTGTACGATATGCCCGTCCAGGCGGTCTCCTAATTTCATGGCGCGCTCCAGGTTGACAACGTCGTTTACGTTCCAGTGCCCTAAATTGGTCTTGTCGATGGTTTCCTTAATAGCCGTAACCGTGTAAGAGTCTTCCTTGATATTAACTACCGTCAGGCAAATTCCGTTATGTGAAACGCTTTGGTCTATTTTAAGTTCGTTAGTGATATTCGATTGAACGGTGACGTGGATGTTTTCACCTTCTTTTTCCAGTGCTTTGATATTGCCTAGAGTTTCTATGATTCCTGTAAACATTACTGATTTTATTTTAGTAAATTTGCATTCAAAATTAGCAATAAATACATTGAACTGATGACAAAAAGACCAGAAAATATAATTGTAGGCATTTCTATTGGGGATTTAAACGGGATTGGGAGTGAAGTTATCCTGAAATCATTTGAAGATACCCGAATGTTGGAATTATGTACGCCAGTTATTTTTGCTAATGTGAAAATCCTGTCTTTCCTGAAAAAAAGCCTCGAACTAAATGCCCAGTTGCATGGAATCGATAAGCTGGACCAGGCAATAATAGGTAAAATCAATGTGCTTAACGTTTGGCGGGAAGGGGTAAATATCGAATACGGCAAAGTAGATGAAAACGTTGGGAAATACGCAATAAAGTCTTTTATGACTGCGACCCAGGCCTTGAAAGAAGGCAATATCGATGTTTTGGTGACCGCGCCCATCAATAAGGCCAACATCCAGTCGGAAGAATTTTCTTTTCCGGGGCATACGGATTACCTGAACCAGGAACTTGACGGGAATGCCCTTATGCTTATGATCCAGGATAGTTTGCGAGTAGGCCTTTTGACAGATCATGTGCCTTTAAATGAAGTGGCAAAACATCTGACAGAAGAATTGATCCGGACCAAAATAAAAACGATAAAACAATCTTTAATCCAGGATTTTGGGATCAGGAAGCCGAAAATTGCCGTATTGGGATTAAACCCGCATTCGGGCGATAATGGCGTGATTGGTGATGAAGAAGACAAATTGATCAAACCTGCCCTGAAAAAAATATTTGAGGAAGGGACCCTGGTTTTCGGGCCGTTTTCTGCCGATGGTTTCTTTGGCAGCCATCAATATGAGAAATACGACGCGGTGATTGCAACCTACCATGATCAAGGGCTTATTCCTTTTAAGACATTGTCTTTTGGGAAAGGAGTCAATTATACTGCCGGATTGGATAAGGTAAGGACTTCTCCGGACCATGGAACAGCTTATGAAATTGCCGGGAAAGGTTTGGCGGACCATAATTCTTTTTTGGAAGCGATTTATGCGGCAATCGACATTTTTAAAGCCCGGAACGAGTACAAGGAACTGACCGAAAAACCGCTGAAAACAAAAGAAAAGCAGTTATAAACAAAAAAATGTTTATAACGCTTTTAATTTTATAAATAATTTATATCTTTGCACTCCCGAATAAAGGGACAAATTGTTGTTAAGATGAAAGTTACAAATGAATTTTTAATCCCTTTCATAGGATTGAAGCTTGGGAAACATCAGTTTGAATTTCAAATAAATAAAGCGTTCTTTGATCACTTTGAGTATGACGAATTTGAAAGCGCCGACATCAAAGTAAATATAGTATTAGAAAAGAAAAGCACTATGCTTGAACTCAGTTTTAAGCATAAAGGGACAATTCATGTGCCTTGCGACCTGACCAATGAGGAGTTTGACTTGCCTGTAAAAGGGAAATTGAACCTTATCGTGCGGTTTGGTGAAACCTTCAACGATGATAATGAGGAGTTGCTCATATTGCCGTTTTCGGAACATCAGATTGACGTGTCGCAATACATTTATGAAATGATCGTCTTGTCTATACCACTAAAAAAAGTTCATCCGGGGATTAAGGACGGTACATTGCAAACCGATGCATTGTCCAAACTGAATGAAATCAATGTCAAAGAACCTATTGAAGTAAAAGAAGAGAATACAGACCCGCGTTGGGACGAATTAAAAAAACTATTAACGGATAAATAATTTTGTAAAATGGCACATCCTAAGAGAAAGACCTCGAAAACAAGAAGAGACAAAAGAAGAACTCATTATAAAGCAACTGTTGCTCAAATCGCAACTTGTCCTGTAACAGGAGAAGCACATTTATACCACAGAGCTTACTGGCATGAAGGTAAAATGTACTACAGAGGTCAAGTAGTAATTGATAAGCAAGTAGCTGTTGCTTAATACATTTTTGTAAAAAGTATTTAACTCTCACCCAACTGTGAGAGTTTTTTTGTTGGGAATAACTGAAAAATAAAATCCGAAGTTAATTGTCTTTGTTTTAAAGATTTTTTGTAACTTCAACGTCTTTTAAAACGTATGTTTTAGAACGCATTATTTGAACTTTATGAATACAATTACTGCCGCAATCACTGCCGTTGGCGCATATGTTCCAGAGTTTGTTCTTTCTAATCAGGTATTAGAAACCATGATCGATACTAACGATGAATGGATAACAACACGTACGGGAATCAAAGAAAGAAGAATTTTAAAAGAAAAAGGGAAAGGGACCTCTTACCTTGCTATCAAAGCCGCTCAGAATTTAATTGAAAAATCAGGGATAAACCCTGCGGATATCGATTTGATCCTATTGGCAACGGCAACTCCGGATATGCCTGTGGCATCAACAGGGGTTTTCGTGGCAACACAAATTGGTGCGGTAAACGCATTTGCCTACGATTTGCAGGCGGCCTGTTCCAGCTTTTTATTCGGGATGTCTACAGCTGCCGCTTATGTGCAATCCGGACGTTATAAAAAAGTACTGTTGATCGGTGCCGATAAAATGTCATCGATTATTGACTATACAGACAGAGCGACCTGCATTATCTTTGGAGATGGTGCGGGCGCTGTTCTTTTTGAGCCTAACACAGAAGGTTTAGGTTTGCAGGACGAAATCCTCCGCAGCGACGGAATTGGGCGCGAATACCTAAAAATCGATGCCGGCGGTTCCATATTGCCTGCCTCAAAAGAAACAGTGGAAAACGGATTGCATACCGTATTCCAGGACGGGAAAACGGTATTTAAATATGCGGTTTCCGGTATGGCTGATGTGAGCGAAAAAATCATGGAGCGCAATAACCTGACGCATGATGATGTTAACTGGTTAGTGGCGCACCAGGCCAATAAAAGGATTATTGATGCTACGGCACAAAGAATGAATTTGGATGAATCGAAAGTCTTATTGAATATTCAAAGGTACGGAAACACGACTTCGGCAACTTTGCCTCTTTTGTTAAGTGATTTTGAAGACCAGCTCAAGAAAGGAGATAATCTTATATTTGCATCATTTGGAGGAGGATTCACATGGGGATCCATCTATCTGAAATGGGCATACAACAAATAATAAACTATAACTAAAACAAATCATCATGGATTTAAAAGAAATTCAAAATCTAATCAAATTTGTAGCAAACACGGGTGTTGCTGAGGTAAAGTTAGAAACGGGAGATGTTAAAATTACCATCAGAACAACTTTAGAAGGTACTACTGAAACAACATATGTTCAGCAGTTGCCAGCTCAGAATGTTTTACAGCAAGCAGTTCCTCAACAAATCGCTCCTGCAGCAGTTGCACCGGTTGCAGCAACGCCGGCAGCTGAGGACAATTCAAAATATATTACAGTAAAATCACCAATTATCGGTACATTCTACAGAAAACCGGCTCCGGACAAACCAATGTTCGTGGAAGTGGGAAGTTCTATCGGAAAAGGAGATGTTTTGTGCGTTATCGAAGCCATGAAATTATTCAATGAGATTGAATCTGAAGTATCCGGTAGAATCGTAAAAATATTAGTGGATGATTCTTCTCCGGTTGAATTTGACCAGCCTTTATTCTTGGTAGATCCATCATAAGAAATTTTAAAAATTAAATTTTGAATGATGGGTTACTGTCATCATTTGGAATAATTTAAAGTTTAGAATTCAAAATTTAAAATTTCAAAAGATGTTTAAAAAAATACTAATAGCAAACAGGGGAGAAATTGCACTTCGTGTGATCAGAACCTGTAGAGAAATGGGAATTAAGACCGTTGCGGTTTATTCTACAGCGGATGCGGACAGCCTTCACGTAAAATTTGCGGACGAAGCCGTTTGTATCGGCCCTCCTCCAAGTAACCTGTCTTACTTGAAAATGTCTAATATTATTGCTGCTGCAGAAATTACAAATGCAGATGCAATCCATCCTGGATATGGTTTCTTGTCTGAAAATGCCAAATTTTCAAAAATCTGCCAGGAACATAATATCAAGTTTATCGGTGCTTCTCCTGAAATGATTGATCGTATGGGAGACAAGGCTTCCGCCAAAGCGACTATGAAAGCTGCTGGAGTTCCTTGTGTACCGGGATCTGACGGTTTGTTGGAGTCTTACGAACAAACGGAAAAACTAGCCAAAGAATTTGGTTATCCGGTAATGCTTAAAGCAACAGCCGGTGGTGGAGGAAAAGGAATGCGTGCCGTATGGAAAGAAGAAGAGCTTTTGAAAGCATGGGAAAGTGCACGTCAGGAAGCTGCCGCCTCTTTTGGGAATGACGGGATGTACATGGAAAAATTGATCGAAGAGCCACGCCATATCGAAATTCAGGTAGTTGGGGATTCTTACGGGAAAGCATGTCACCTTTCCGAAAGAGACTGTTCGGTACAAAGACGCCACCAAAAATTAACAGAAGAAACACCTTCGCCATTCATGACCGATGAATTGCGTCATAAAATGGGAGAAGCTGCTGTAAAAGCGGCAGAATTCATTAAATACGAAGGAGCTGGAACAGTTGAGTTCTTGGTAGACAAGCACCGTAACTTCTACTTCATGGAAATGAATACCCGTATCCAGGTAGAACACCCGATTACAGAGCAGGTTATTGATTATGATTTGATTCGCGAGCAGATATTGGTAGCTGCAGGTGTGCCGATTTCAGGTAAAAACTATTTACCGCAATTGCACTCTATAGAATGCCGTATCAATGCGGAAGACCCTTATAATGACTTCCGTCCTTCTCCGGGGAAAATAACGGTTTTACATGCGCCGGGAGGCCACGGAGTGCGTTTGGATACCCACGTTTACGCAGGGTATACCATTCCGCCAAATTATGACTCCATGATCGCAAAACTGATCACTACCGCTCAAACGCGTGAGGAAGCCATCAGTAAAATGAAACGCGCCCTGGATGAGTTCGTGATCGAAGGAATCAAAACAACCATTCCTTTCCACAGACAATTAATGGATGAGGCGGATTATGTTGCCGGAAATTATACTACGAAATTTATGGAATCTTTCGTTATGAAAGAACCTCGAGGATAAATAGTAAATTAAAAATCCCAACCGAAAGGTTGGGATTTTTTTATGCCTTTCCTATCTCCAAAAAAAAACCAGCTAAACAATAGCTGGTTTTAATTTTCCTTCTTGTAAAGGATTATACTTTCAGTTTGGAAGCGATGGCTGCCGGAACTGCTTTCTTGTGCAATAATATAGCTGTTGCTTTGTATTTCGCGAATTCTTTAGACATGTAAAGGTATCCTTTATAATCGTTTGTTGCGCCCCAGGAGTTTTTAACGATATAGTATTCCTTACCGTTTTGGTCTTTGGAAATACCTACGATATGCATTCCGTGGTCATCAGTAGTAGTATAGTTGTCAAATGCTTTTTGGCGCATTTCTTCAGTAACTACCGCTTCTTTTTTAGGACCGTTGAATAAATCCGCTTTTTCTTCTGCTGTCATGTCTTCCGGTTTCTTTTCCGGTACAAAAGCCACACCGTTTTTCCATGAGAAGCTTTTTTCGCTTACATCACCTGCCCAAGCCACAGTATAGCCTGTTTTAAGTGCATTGTCTATGATGTCTGTCAATTCGTTCATTTTTACATTATAGACCTGATCGTAAGACCAGTTGTCCGGAACCATCAATACAAATTTTGAATAGTATGGATATTCCTGCAACGATGAGATTTCAACATAATCATCAGCATTAATGCCTACCACTTCTTTTGCAAAAGATTCAGGCGTGTATTTTTTTCCGTTGTAATCGAAAGATTTAGGTGTTTGACCCAAATAAGAATCGATGATGGCAGCGTATGCTTTTTCCCAGTTTGGTGTCAATTCTCCGTTAGGATTGGTTACAACCGCTTTTAGGAAGGCTTCTGTCAAAGCTCCCATTTCGGCAAATTTGTTTTTGTCGGTACCATAGTTCAACCCTGTGTAAACAGATTGCGGAACAGCCCCGTATTTTTTGTACATATTGATAACATCATGGAAAGCACCACCGTCTCCAAGTGTTGTCGCTCCGTGCATGCGTACATAGTTCCTTCCTTTTTCCACATAAGCATTACGGGCAGAGAAAATCTGGGAAAGTTCCACCGGTTTTTTGCCCATACGGATCATTTCCGATTCCAAAAATGAATTGGCAGAATAACTCCAACAGGTTCCTGAAGATCCCTGGTTTTTTATAGAAGTGTTTTCGACATTAACCACATCGGTAAATTGAAAAGCCGCTTTACTGTTTTCGCTGGCATTTATTTTTAAAGAGTTTACTAGATTGTCCTGAGCGAATCCGGTTGCTCCCACAAGCAGCGATGCGATTACAAATGACTTAATTGTGTACATAATACTGTTTTTAATTTGAATAGAGTGTAAAATTATAAATTGTAGTGTGTGAATTTTTTTTTTAACACCAATTTATGCTTTCGTTAAGAAATAAAAAACCCGCGCCGGAGTTGTCGGTGCGGGTTTTGGGTATTTATAATGTTTCTTTTAACCATTTGTAAAATTCTCGTTGCCAAACCTGCGCATTCTGCGGTTTAAGCACCCAGTGGTTTTCATCCGGGAAATATAATAGCCTGCTTTTGATGCCTCGCAACTGAGCCGCCTGGAAAGCTTCCTGGGATTGGCCAATCGGCACCCTGAAATCTATGCCGCCCTGGATGATCAAGATTGGCGTGTTCCATTTGTCTACGAAATTGATCGGGTTGAATTTTGTGTAGGATAATTGTGCTTTCTGGTTGTCTTTTTCCCAATAAGCACCACCAAAATCCCAGTTGTTGAAGAATACTTCTTCAGTTGTACCAAACATACTTTGTGTATTGAAAACACCGTCGTGCGCAATAAAGGTTTTGAACCTGTTGTTGTGAATCCCGGCCAGGTAAAATACCGAGTAGCCGCCGTAGCTGGCACCAACACAACCCAAACGGTTTTTGTCTACATAGCTTTCTTTGGCCACATCATCAATAGCGGAAAGGTAATCGTCCATAACCTGGCCACCCCAATCACCGCTGATTTTTTCATTCCATTCCACTCCATGCCCTTGCATACCGCGACGGTTTGGTGCTACTATAATATAGCCCTGCGATGCCATTAAAGAGAAATTCCAACGGAAAGAATAGCTTTGTGTCAAAGGAGACTGAGGGCCTCCCTGGCAGAATAAAAGCGTAGGGTATTTTTTAGAAGCATTAAAATTAGGAGGAAGGATCACCCACACGGTCATTTTTTTGCCATCAGTAGTGGTCACGAGCCTTTTTACAAATTTTGGCAAAGCCAGTTTGTCGTAGGTTGCTTTGTTTACGGTAGTAAGCTGTTTCCAGGTTTTTTTGGTCACATCATAAGAGAAAATTTCCGCGGCATGGTTCATGTCGGTTCTGGTTACAATGGCATTTGTTCCTGAAAAGCCAATGATATCGGCTACGTCAAAATCTCCATCTGTAATTTGTTTTACCTGCACGGCAATTTTGGTCAGGCCTGGGAAATTCACTTCGAACAATTGTTTCGTTCCGCCTACAGGAGCCACGAAATATACTTTTTTGCCGTCAGGGCTCCAGAAGAAATTGTCAACTGTCCCGTCCCAACCGGCAGTCAGGTTGATGTTTATGCCTTTGAAATGAACAATGATATCGTTTTTATCCGCTTCATAACCGTCGCGTTTCATTTGCAACCAGGTCAAATCCCCGGAAGGAGAAAAAGCAGGATTTGTGTCGTAGCCTACATTGCCTTCGGTCCTGTTTGTGGTTTTTCCTGTAGCCAGGTTGTATTCGTAAATATCTGTATTGGTCGAAATGGCATATTGCGTGCCGGCTTTTTTCTTGCAAACGTATAAAATACTTTTTCCGTCAGGAGACCAGATGTAATCTTCATCGCCACCGAAAGGTTTTTGCGGTGAATCGAAATTTTCCCCGGCCAGGATATCGATGCCAGTTGCTCCTTCTTTGTTTTCCTTATAAAAAACATGGTTGAACTTTCCTTCGTTCCAGGTATCCCAATGCCTGTAATCCAATCCGTTATAAATCTGCGCGGTTGTTTTGTCCAGTTCGGGATAAAAATCTTTTCCAAGGACTTTATCAATTTTCACTTCTTCATTGTACACGGTATATTTTCCGCCTGGAGAAATGTTTTTGTCTTTTAAGATTTCTTTCGTGTCTTTTATTTCGGTGGCTGGGCCTCCAATAACCGGTACGGAATAGGTTTTAGAACTGGATTTGTTTTCCTCTACAGAAGGAGTCGAAACTTTATAGATTACGTTCTTTCCGTCTTTGGAAATACCAAGAGGAGTTACTCTTCCCAGCTTCCATAGTAGTTCCGGAGACAATACGTCTTGTGCAACCAAGGTGTGCATACTCATCATTGTTAAGGTTAAAAGCAATAATTTCTTCATAATTTTTTTGAATTTGTCAAGGCCTAAAAGTACTAATTTTTTCAAAAACAAAGAAGGAGGAAGGTTTGATAATTTGAGTATCAGTGTTCCGGCAAATGAGATGTTCCGAAAGTGTTTTTTGATAGTAGAAAATTAACAAAAGGTAAGGAAAAACCGTATTTCATAAGTCTTTACTGGTTATAGGTTTGTTGTCAGATTACTTATCCCCCACAGAAAATAACAACCAAAACATAGGCCTCAGATCCTTAGGATATTGCGGGCAATTCCGTTATGAAGCACATTTTACACCTGCAAGAAAAGCAAAAGGTCTTTCCGGATTTCCCGGACGGCTTATTGGTAAAGGTTGAGTTGTCCGAAAAAAATACAGCAGCTGGCGAAAAGCCTAGAAGCCGGCGCAAATTCACATTTAAATCATACAAATGAAAAAAACAATAGTAGCATTCAGTATATTATTTTTTGCCCTTTTTACCATTACGGCAAAAGGACAAACCCCGTCTTTGCAGAATATTTCCGTAAACGGAGCGGCCGTTTCAAATTGCGGGACGATCGCTTTTGGGTCAAACAGTTCGGTGAACTTGTCCCTGACATTGAAAATAACCAAATCGTCATCGACAAATGTAGGTGCAGCCATTTTGAAACTGTACATAAAAAAAACCGCAAGCAGCACGCCGCAATTTATCAATGGGATCATGGTAGACAACAGCGCTTTTAGCCAGGGAACTTCTTGGGAAGGGTCTTTCAGTCAAACCTTGCAAGCTTCGGACATTAATGTTTCCGGAAGTACTTTTTATGGTGTTTATGAAGTTTCCACCAATGTGCACCCAAACACTTGTACGTATGCTTTGACCAAAAATCCGTCTCCAACCTTTAATCTAGTTCCAGCCACCCAGGTTGTTTATTGCGAAAATTTGTCCGGTTATACCTTTACAGTTGATAATGTATATGCCACTCCTGGGACTATGACGTATCAATGGAATGTGGGCAATGGATGGAAATACAATAATTCTGGAATAGCCATAACCGGGCCGTTTACCACTACAACCAACAGCATACAAATCAGGCCTATAGATTTTACGGTGTTGCCGTCTAGCATTCAGGTAACTCCGGTTTTGAACGGGGTTTCGCAACCGACTAAAACCTGCCAGATCAGCAGGAGTAATTTTGCTGCAACGCAAGCCACTATTTCGGGCAGGAATTCCATTTGCGGAGCTTCAGAAGTATATACTATTGAGAATTTAAGCACTCCATACTATGTAAATACCGTAACCTGGTCAAGTTCGAATCCTGCTATAGCCACAGTAAGTTCGGCTACAGGTTCATCCATAACCGTTACCAAGGTTTCTGACGGAGCCTGTAACCTGATTGCCAGAATCACCAATGCCTGCGGCCAATCGTTAAACGTTGTGAAACCTCTTAGAGTAGGAGGAGGATTGCCGAGTTTTGATATCGAATTAACGTCGAACAGTAATTATGCTTACGCCGAATTTGTAACTGCCAATGGTGTGCCACTTAACCAACAAGGTATTACTGCTACGACCTGGACCAACATCGGCTCGACAAATGGAGGTATGGGTTCTGGAAGCGGATTTGAAGGTTCTGGAAGAGGTCCGAATTTTAACTGGACTGTGACTTTTTTAATTACGGCAACCAATGATTGCGGAACGACATCGATTACAAGGACCATTACCTGCGCGCCGCCACCATACAACCCTTGTGACAGGCAAGCTTCTTTATCGGTTAGCAAGGATGAACAAGGACATCTTCAATCAAGGATAATATTGGATCCACCTTGTAGCAACAAATCTTCCGATGTTCCGGAAAAGGAAAAAACGGCTGCCGATGAGATTATCGCAACAGAGATTTATGATCTGAGCGGGCTCCGCATCAAAGCATTCAAAACCGGTTCCTACGATATCTCCGACCTGAAAAAAGGAATATATATTGTGAAAGTGGCAACAGCCAAGGATTCCTATACTGCAAAAATAGCTGTCGACTAAAACAAAAACCATTGCCATGATGCAAGAAAAAAGGCTGTCCCTATATGAGACAGCCTTTTTGGTTTTAAATTCAAAAAGATTATTTTTTGATGAAACGTTTGGTGATTACGCCATTGTTGTCAGAAACTTCTAAAATATAGTTTCCGGATTCCATTTTGGCAACATCAATCGATCCGTTTACGATTTTTCCGCTCAATACAGTTTGCCCTATTAAATTAAACACTCTGAATGCCGCATTTTCAGAAACCTCAGTGATGTTTAAGATTCCTTCAGTAGGATTCGGGTATAATTTGATGGAAGACAGGTTGTTTTCAACAGCATCCGGTCTTGCAGTAGTGGAAATGTTTACAGTATAATCTTCTACTTGTCCGTAAGTGAATGCTTCACAAGCCGTTGGAATTCCGTTGTATTTCATCGAAACCCTCATTCTTGTAGCTCCTAAAGTTGCCGCAGCAGGAATCGTGATCGATCCGCTTACCGGAGTTGTAGTAGAAGCGGCAGCGCTCCAGGCTAGTTCGCCGGAATCTGTAAAGTCACCATCCTGGTTGTAGTCGATGAAAACCGCATAGGCTTCAGGATAAGTAGAACCCGTCCAGGTTGGCGTAACGGTAATGGTATAGGTTGCCCCGCGTCCTGCATTGGTAGACTGAGCAGTGAAATTCTCATATCCAGCTGTTCCTGTAGAAGTGTTGTTAATTGTATTGAACACTACTTTACCGATTCTTTCATCATTTGTATTACTTGCCTGAGAAGCACAATACGTTGGTAAGCCTCCACCTTGTAAGTTTACAGTGTAATCTTCCACTTGTCCGTAAGAGAATGTTTCACAAGCTGTTGGGATTCCGTTGTATTTCATGGAAACCCTCATTCTTGTAGGTCCTGTCGTAGCAGAAGAAGATACGGTAAATGTACCTGTTGCAGGAGTGGTAGTCGAAGCGGCTTTAGACCATACCAATTCGCCGGAATCCGTAAAATCACCATCTTGGTTGTAGTCGATGAAAACCGCATACGCTTCTGGATAAGAAGAACCTGTCCAGGTAGGCGTTACTGTAATAGTAGTGGAAGCCCCTTTGGTAAGATTAGTAGAGATAGACGTAAAATCCGTATAACCTGTTCCTCCAGTAGAAGCATTGTTGATGGTTCCGATTTGAACTCTTCCGATCAACTCATCTGCCACGTTGTTTCCTTGAGAAGCACAATAGGTTATCGTTATAGGAGATGTTGTTACGTTTACAGTGTTACTTGCTGTAGAACTGTTTCCTGCTGCATCCCTTGCAATTACATAGAAAGAATACGCTGTAGAAGCAGTTAATCCTGTTACTGTGTAAGAAGTCGTGGCCACATTTGCTTTAAAAACACCTCCTTGGTACACATCATAACCTGTTACTCCAACATTATCAGTAGAAGCTGTCCAAGATAAATTAGTAGAAGAAGAAGTTGTTCCTGAAGCCGCCAATGAAGTTGGAGCAGATGGAGGGGTAGTGTCAATAATAGGTGCAGAAGTTGTTACGTTTACAGTATTACTGGCTGTAGAACTGTTTCCGGCAGCGTCTCTTGCAATTACATAGAAAGAATACGCTGTAGAAGCAGTCAATCCTGTTACGGCGTAAGAAGTTGTGGCTACATTTGCCTTGAATACACCATCTTGATACACATCATATCCGGTTACTCCTACGTTGTCGGTAGAAGCGGTCCATGATAAGTTAGTGGTAGTCTGCGTAGTACCTGAAGCCGCTAAAGATGTAGGGGCAGAAGGTGGCGTGTTGTCTATAGTACCGGTAGTAATGGTAAAGTTCGCATTCGAAATATCGAAGAAAATATGCCCGCTTCCTTTTACCATAATCCTGTTGGTAGTTCCAGGTGTGTTTGGAATAGTTACAGCTTGCGTTCCGTCGTTCGGAGTGCCCGCTAACAATGTTACAGGGAATGTGTTTCCACCATCCGTAGATAATAAAATGTCAACATTGGCACAGTTTACACCATTGGCAGTAGTACCTGCAACGTTCCATGTTATGTTTTGAGATGATCCGCCAACATAAGAAACAGCTGTGTTTGGTGCGCTAACTGAGAAAGGACCCGCCGTAGCATTTACAGTAACCACCATGTCGTCAAAAGCAGTTTGGCCAACTTTTATAGGAGCTACAGAACTGTAAGGAGAATTGTCTCTTACCGTTAACCTGAAGTTCAAAGTCCTGGCAACAGAACTCAAAGCTTCTACATTGATTCCGTCATTTCCTGTTCCGGCTGTTGTCTGGCCGCCGGCAAGAACAGTCTGCAAAATTGGAAAATATCGGGTTGGAGAAGCAGTTGGGCTCCAAGATCTCCAGTTTGGCCCACTAGTTTTACCTACGCTTGCCACACTGTTTGCTCCCGTTTGTGAACCTCCGTCGTCATTTTGCTCCCAAACATATGTCAAGGCGTCTCCAGTATTAGCATCGGTTGCAGAACCGGTAAGCATAAAAGGAGTGCTTTTAGGAATTGTATAATCTGCTCCGGCACTTACAACTGGAGTAGCATTGGTCCCAGCCAAAGAAGTTGTCACAGGACAAGATTTGGTCGCTAAATTAGCCTGGATCTGTGCGATAGTTGTTTCGTGGTAAATATCAATGGAATGAGGAGCGATATCTTGGGAAGTGATACCTGCATAACCCATAATAGTTACACCGGAACCTACTTCTTTGCTTACGCCCGAACCTTCATTACTATTTGAAAAAGTATGATTTCCTCCTAACTGATGCCCTACTTCATGGACTACATAATCAATATCGAAATTGTCTCCCTGAGGAATTCCGTCAGCCGGAGATGTGATACCGGAACCTTTTTGGCCGTTTACGCAAACACATCCGATACAACCTGCATTACCTCCGCCTCCTGAAGCACCGAACATATGGCCGATGTCATAATTGGCTTCACCAATATTATTGGTCAGAGTAGTTTGCAATTGTGCGTTCCATTGGCTCAATGTAGTAGAATACGGATCTGTCGATGCATTATAATAAATAACCGCTGTGGTATTGGCAATAAGGTTTAAGTGTAATGCAAGGTCTTTTTCGTATACCCCGTTGCAACGCGTCAATGTAGCGTTGAAAGCTGCCAAAACTTTACCCTGGTCAGTTGCATTTCCTGCTGTAGACGCTCCAAAATAAGCGGCATACTCCCCGTTGCAGGATTGTGCTAATCTCATGGTTTTCAATTGTCCAGTACTTGATTTGTTAGCTCCCGGAAGTTGGGCATTAATATCAGTTACCATGTTGTGGTCATCGGTAGAACACGTCCAAGGCAGTTTCCCTTTGTCACGGTGTGAACGGAATACGGCATATGTTTTATGATCCTGGGAATACGGCTCGATGAATTCATTTTCCTTATCGGTCCTGAAAACCATCGTCTGGATTCCTTCCTGGGAAATACTCAACTTTAATGTAGCATATTTATCTGTGATTCCTTTTCCCGAATACGCCCTGATCTGCGGGAATTGCGCTTGTAGGGCAGGTTCGAAATTCGAAGCTTCGGACATTTCGAATTGTTCCAAACCGCCGTCTGCGTTTGGTAGGGTAATAATCATTTTGGAAGCCCTGTTCTGTGTAGAAAAAAGAGCCTGTCTCAAAGGATCTATATTCAAATCGAACAGTTTGAACTCTTTCGGGAAAGAAGCCCTTGCAACTCCTTTGTCCGTTACCATTTTACTTGCCTGGTCTTGATGCATTGACCAGAACTTGTCCGTTTGCGCCTGCAGGTAACTACAGGCCAGAATGGATAAGCCTAGGAAAAGTTTTTTCATAAAAAATTGGTTTTTAGTTGTTTATCGATTGCGAATATATTTCTTTTTTTCTGATAAATAAATACGGTATTTCCGTAAAAGATATGAAATCTGTAATTATAAGGCTAAATTTTAAGAATAATTACGGTTTAAGCGTTAATATTGTTAATTTTAATCAATAATCAGTAGTGTTTCCGGACGGCGTATAAAACAGGCCATAAGTTGACCTTATCTTACCCTTAAAAATAAAATGGTTTTTTTCCGACAGATCAGGAAAGTATTTGGGGAAAAGTGAGGATATAAAAAAAAGCCCCGTTGTTTGGGGCTTTCTGTTGCGGATGTTTTTTTAAGAGTATCGCTTACTCGTTAAGTATGTTGATAACGAAATATTTCCTTTTCCCGAATTGGATCAGGATGTATTTCCCAAAGAAAATATCTTCGGTTTTCAATAGGCTTTCCACCTGTATTTTTTGTTTGTTTACCGATACCGCATTCGCAGCCAGCGCTTTTCTGGATTCTCCGCGCGAAGGGAATATTTGGGTCATGTCTGATAAGCCCATAACCGCATCGAGCCCTTCTGCCAGATCGCTTTTCTTTAGGACAGGCTGGGGGAATTCGGAAAAAATATCAAGGAAAAACGATTCTCCTTCAGCTTCCATATCTTCAAGCGTAAAGTTTGAAAATACAAATTCCGATTTTTTAATAGCATCTTCCAATACTGCCTTTCCATGGACAAAAATCGTAACTTCTTCGGCCAATCGCTTTTGAAGGATCCTTAAATGCGCTGCCTGTTTGTGTTCTGCAATCAGTCCATCGATGGTTTCCTTATCTAAAAACGTAAAAATCTTGATGTATTTTTCTGCATCTTCATCGCTGGTATTGAGCCAGAACTGGTAAAACTGGTATCCTGAAGTCTTATCGGCATCCAGCCAGACATTTCCACCTTCGGATTTACCGAATTTAGAGCCATCCGCTTTTGTGATCAAAGGAGTTGTCAGGGCATAAGCTTTTGCCGCGTCACTGTTCATACGTCGCACTAATTCCGTTCCGGTAGTAATGTTGCCCCATTGGTCCGAACCTCCCATCTGAAGTACACAGTTGTAGTTTTTATGCAAATGGTAAAAATCGTACCCTTGTATAAGCTGGTATGTAAATTCGGTAAACGACATGCCTTCGCCCACTTCGCCGTTGAGTCGTTTTTTTACCGAATCCTTCGCCATCATATAATTAACGGTGATTCGTTTTCCTACTTCACGGGCAAAATCAATAAAGGAGAATTCTTTCATCCAATCATAATTGTTAACCATGACCGGAGCATTTTTTTCAGTAGAATTGAAATCAAGGAAACGGGAAAGCACGCGTTTGATCCCGGCAACGTTTTTGGCCAGGGTTTCTTCGTTGAGCAGGTTTCTTTCGTCCGATTTCCCGGAAGGGTCGCCAATCATCCCGGTAGCTCCTCCAACCAGGGCAATAGGCTGGTGGCCGAAATTTTTCAGGTGGACCAAAAGAATAATCTGAACCATGCTCCCGATGTGCAAGGAATCGGCCGTAGGGTCAAATCCTATATATGCCGTCGTTGCCTCTTTTAGCAATTGCTCTTCTGTTCCCGGCATGCTGTCGTGGTACAAGCCTCTCCATTTTAATTCTTCGACTAAATTCTTCATTTTTTGTAAAATAATTTGCGCAAAGATAAAATTTAAAATTGATTTGGTCATTTCGGAATTTTAAGAATCTTTGAACTTTGTTTTCAAGGAACTTTGGAACTCAGCAACTTTAAATTATATTTGAAACATGGTATTAGTTACAGGAGCAACAGGTTTGGTGGGTTCGCATCTGGTTTTGCACTTAATCGGGCAAGGGCAGCAGGTGAAGGCATTATTCAGGAACGAAGAAGGAAAACTGCGGGTAAAATCGGTTTTCGAACAATACGGCAAAGCGGATTTGTTCAAAGAAATCCTGTGGTGCCAGGCAGATATAATCGCCATTCCTTCGCTCGAAGCAGCTTTTGCAGCCGTAGATGTTGTGTATCATTGCGCGGCTTTGGTTTCTTTTGATCCGAAAGACGAGGAAAAATTACGGAAAACAAATATTGAAGGCACGGCCAATATCGTTAACTACTGCATCGATAAAAAAGTCAGGAAAATATGTTTTGTGAGTTCTATTGCCGCATTGGGTGATTTGGGTCCGCATGAGGACAAAATTACCGAAGAAACGGAATGGAACCCCGAGAAAATTCACAGCTACTATGCCATTTCCAAATATGGTGCCGAGATGGAAGTCTGGCGTGCACAACAGGAAGGGCTGGAGGTTGTGGTTGTAAATCCCGGCGTGATCCTTGCTCCGTCTTTTTGGAAGGAAGGCAGCGGTGAGATTTACCAGAAAGTCAAAAAAGGGCTGGTGTTTTATACCAAAGGAACCACTGGTTTTGTATCGGTAAATGATGTTGTGGTGCTCATGGACTTACTAATGAAAGGGGAAGTAAGCGGCGAGCGGTTTGTCTTGGTTTCCGAAAATAAAACCTACCGGGAATTGGTTTCCCTTATGGCAGAAGTTTTAAAAGTAAAAAAACCGGGAATCTATGCCAATTGGTTCCTGACTGGTTTGGCCTGGCGGGCCGATTGGCTTTTGGCTTTTCTCTTTGGTAAAAAAAGGATGTTGACAAGGGATTTAGCCTATTCGCTGCATTCCACCGATAGGTATTCTAACGAAAAAATAAGCACACTGCTTGGGTTTCAATTTCAGGATATTGAGGCATTTATCCGAAAGAACGGCTAATTAACCGGTTTGCGGCTCCGTAATTTCTGAAATATCTTTTTGCTCGAATCGGCGGTTTTGGCATTCGTTTCCTCAACTTTGCCGGCTTTGGACTTTTCTTCTTTTTGTACGATAGCGTCTATTTCGGCTTTCTTTTTTTCCAGGCGGGCGGTTACTTTTTCGAACAGGGCTTTGTATTCTTCGATGTTGAAAGCCAGGTACCGGTTGTTTTCGGCAAACTGGGCACTGTCGATTTTATATTTCTGATAAATATACGTTTTGGTATTGACCTTGTTTTCTTCTAATTTTTCAGGACTGTAACTCTTGAGCGCCTGCAGCAAAGCCAGGTCATACAGGATATTTTCCATAACGGCCGGCTCAATGGGTTTTTCGGGTTTAGGGGCTTCGTTTTTACTGGAACAGCCCAGGCCCATAATCAATACCGAAAGCAATACAAGGATCTTTTTCATGTGTTATCTGTTAAATTCCAGTCTTTTAGCGGGACGGGCGCCGGTGTTTTTAAAATGTTGGTAAACAAGCTCGCCATTTACAAAGGTGTGGGTTATCCGGGATGTAAAAGTAACATCTTCAAAAGGGGACCAGCCGCATTTGTATAGAATATTCTGTTTGTTTACGCGCCACGGCATTCCAGGATTGACAATGGCCAAATCCGCGTAAAAACCTTTTTTGATAAATCCCCTGCGGTCAATTTTAAAGATTTTGGCCGGGTTATGAGCCATTTTCTCCACGATTTTCTCCACTGAAATCTTCCCTTGGTGGAAGGCCTGGAACATCGCAACCACAGCATGTTGTACCAAAGGTCCTCCGGATGGTGCTGAGGTATAAGGATTTTTCTTTTCTTCTAATGTATGTGGGGCATGATCGGTAGCAATCACATCTATCCTGTCGTCAAGGAGCGCTTTCCATAAACCGTCTTTGTCTTTTTGGGTCTTTACGGCCGGATTCCATTTGATCAGCGTGCCTTTTGTGGCATAATCTTCATTGGTAAACCAAAGATGATGTACGCAGACCTCGGCGGTTATCTGTTTGTCTTCCAAAGGGATCTTATTGGTAAAAAGTTCGGTCTCTTTTGCTGTCGAAACGTGGAAAATATGCAGCCTGGCTCCGGTTTTCTTGGCCAGGGCAATCGCTTTTGAGGACGAAAGGTAACAGGCTTCCTCGCTTCTGATCAAATGATGGAACTCCATTGGGATGTTGTCTCCGTATTCCGCTTTGTATTTTTCCAGGTTGCTTTTTATCGTGGCTTCATCTTCACAATGCACGGCAATAAGCATTTTGGTGCTTGAAAAAATCTTTTCCAGGACCGCTTCGTTGTCTACCAGCATGTTTCCGGTAGACGATCCCAGGAAAATTTTGATCCCGGCTACGTTTTTTGGGTTGGTTTTCAGTACTTCTTCCAGGTTGTCGTTGGTAGCGCCCATCATAAACGAGTAGTTCGCAAAGGAAGTCTCGGCAGCAATCTGGTACTTTTGTTCCAATAATTCCTGGGTTACGGCATTTGGGACGGTGTTGGGCTGTTCAATAAACGAAGTGATCCCGCCGGCCACGGCTGCTCTCGATTCTGAGGCAATGTCCCCTTTGTGGGTGAGGCCTGGTTCGCGAAAATGAACCTGATCGTCAATAGCGCCAGGAATCAGATAGTTCCCTTCGGCATCGATGATTTTGCAATCGGATGATTTCGGGCTTATGTTTTGGGCAATTTCAGCAATAAATTCATTTTCAATAAGAACATCGCCTTCAAAAATAGTTCCTTCGTTGACAATTTTGGCATTCTTAATTAAAATGGTTTTCATAGTTATAGTCGGTTGAATATTTTTCTTACTCGGAGCATGATAACACCAAAAATAGCTTCTTTTATAATGGCATTGCTCATTTTAGATTCGCCTTTGGTCCTGTCGGTAAAAATGATGGGCACTTCGGTTATCTTGAAATTATTTATAAAAGTACGGTACTTCATCTCTATTTGGAACGCGTATCCGGTAAATTTTATTTTGTCCAGCTGGATGGTTTCCAGGACTTCCCTTCTGTAGCAGATGAATCCGGCCGTCGCATCATGGATTTTCATCCCAGTAATCATTTTGACGTATATGGACGCGAAATAGGACATCAAGACCCTGTTGAGAGGCCAGTTGACCACATTGACTCCTGTCAGATACCGCGAACCGATGGCAATTCCGGCGCCTTCATTATGGCAGGCGGCGTAAAGTTTTTCCAGGTCTTGCGGGTTGTGTGAGAAATCGGCATCCATTTCAAAGATGTAATCGTAATGGTGCTGCATGGCCCATTTGAAACCATGTACATAGGCAGTTCCCAATCCTGCTTTTCCTTTTCTTTTCTCTAAAAAAAGAGCATCCGGGAATTCTGCTTGCAGTTCCAGGACTTTATCGGACGTCCCGTCGGGTGAATTGTCGTCAACGATCAGGATGTGAAATTTTTTAGGCAACGAAAAAACGGCCCGAATAATGGTTTCGACGTTTTCGATTTCGTTATACGTTGGGATAATGACAATTCCGTCTTGCATAATATGGATTTCTGATGCAAAAGTAAGCTTTTTCACAAATGAGTTTCTTAAATTATTTATAATTAAATATTGCTTTAAAAAATTTGTAATTTTGCACCATGGGAAAAATAGAACTAATTCCGCGGATTGTAGAAAACAGAGATTGGGTAACGATCCTGTTTCTTTTGGCTTTGCTTTTAGTTGCTATTACAAAAACAGCATTCGAGAATCGTTTCAGCGATTTTGTAAATTTGATCATCAATAACAAATACCTGAAGATTTACAAAGACAGCAGCAACCTGATGAGCTGGTTTACCATTTTGTTGTTTGTGGTGCAATTGATCTCGCTGTCGTTTTTTGTGCTGATGGTTTTGAGCTATCTTGGATATACCACAAAAACGAATTGGATATCCTATATACAGATCCTTACTTTTTTAAGTTTTTTTGTCCTTTCTAAGTTTTTAGTGGAAAAGATTATCGCCACTTCATTCAATATAGAAAGTTTCATCGAACAGTTTAATTTGTTCAAAGTCAGCTACAGGACCTATATCGGGCTGTTGCTTTTGCCTGTAAACATAGTGCTTTTTTATACGGATTTGATGAATACTTACCTTATTATGGGAGTTTTGGCTATATTATTGGTAATTAATTCTATAACATATTTGGTTTCATTAAAAAATTATCAAAAATTACTATTAAGTAAGTTGTTTTATTTTATTTTATATATTTGCGCTCTTGAAATTGCGCCCTATTATTTTATGTATTATGTTATTACAAAACGGTAGTGCAGTAAGAAAATGTTTAATATGAAAGTGAAAACAATTTTAGTATCTCAGCCTGAGCCAAAAGTTGAGAACTCCCCCTATTTTGATCTGCAAAATAAGCACAAGGTTAAAGTTGATTTCAGACCATTTATACATGTTGAGGGAGTATCGGCAAAAGATGTCCGTGCTCAAAAAATCGATCTGAATAATTACTCTGCTATTATTTTGACCAGTAAAAATTCGGTAGATCATTTCTTTAGGGTAGCCGAAGAAATGCGATACAAAATCCCGGAGGACCTGAGGTATTTTTGCCAGTCTGAAGCGGTGGCGTTTTATCTTCAGAAGTATGTGGTGTACAGAAAAAGGAAGATTTATGTTGGCCAGAAGGATTTTGTCGACATGTCTACACTTTTCAAAAAATACAAAGACGAGAAATTCCTCCTGCCTTCATCTGACCAGCTCAATGCGGATATTCCTCAGACACTCAATAACCTGAAACTGGATTGGACACCAGGAACGTTCTATAAAACGGTCATGAGCGATTTGTCTGACCTGAAAGATGTGTATTACGATGTGCTGGCTTTTTTCAGCCCGACAGGAATAAAATCATTGTTTAAGAACTTCCCGGATTTCGAACAGAACAATACCCGCATTGCCGTGTTTGGAAGCACAACGCAAAAAGAAGCATTAGAGCATGGTTTAAGGGTTGATATCCTGGCTCCTACGCCGGAAACCCCATCCATGACAATGGCATTGGAAAAATACGTTGCCGAAGCCAACAAAGGAAAATAAATACAGAACCACGTTTTTAACGTGGTTTTTTTATGCTTTTTTCGTAATTTTACAGTACTAAAAATAGTCTCATGGACACCTTACAAAAAGAATTTGTAGAAACGGTTATCGATGCTAGAATCGCGACCATTACTTTCGGTCATCCGGCCGGGAATTCGTTCCCAAGTACCCAATTGAAAAACCTCACTTCGCAAATCAATGACCTGAACGATAACGATGAGGTTTCCGTTATTGTCCTAAAAAGTGCCGGAGAAGGTGCGTTTTGCGCCGGAGCTTCGTTTGACGAACTGCTTTCTGTTTCCAACCTTGCAGAAGGGAAGGAGTTTTTTAGCGGTTTTGCCAATGTGATCAATGCTATGCGTACTTCCAAAAAAATCATTGTGGGACGCGTGCAGGGAAGAGCCGTCGGAGGCGGAGTAGGACTGGCTTCTGCCTGTGATTATGTCTTCGCTACGGAATATGCTGCTGTAAAATTATCAGAACTTGCCATAGGTATCGGCCCTTTTGTGATTGAACCTGCCGTTTCTAAAAAAATAGGAAAAACGGCCATGTTCCAATTGTCGCTTGCCGCCCATGAATGGAAAGAAGCGCATTGGGCTTTTGAAAACGGCTTGTATTCGGAGATTTTCAATTCGATATCGGATATGGATTCTGCGCTGTCCGTATTCGTCCATAAATTAACAAACTATAATCCTGAGGCACTGTATGAAATGAAAAAAGTACTTTGGGAAAACACAGCCCACTGGGATACCCTTTTGTACGAACGTGCTGCTATTTCCGGAAAATTGGTACTGTCCGATTTCACGAAGCAGGCTTTGAACCAGTTTAAGAAATAACGGCTAGTCAAAATCTGGCTTTCGCCTGTTTTTCTTTACTTCAGAAAGTGTTTTCTTGTCTTTTATCCTTTTGCGGATGACTGCTTTGGGGATTTTCGTGGCTTTTCTTTCTTTGGGCTTTACAAGGGCTTTCCGGATGATTTCCAGGAACCTCCGGGTAACGATATCTTTGTTTTTAAGCTGGCTCCTGTCTTCATCACAATTTAAAATCAGTATGTTGTCCGAAGTCAGCCTTGCCGCTAATTTCAGGAAGATCATTTCTTTTTCTTCGGCAGTAAGCGCCTGGGAATCGTTTACACGGAAGGAAAGCACGACTTTGCTCGACACTTTATTGACATTCTGCCCGCCGGCACCGCTGCTTCTTACCGCTTTGAATGATAATTCCGTAAGGATTTTTTCCGCGTCCATTTTATTGTGGCTGATGATTGGGTTTCAATAGGTCGTTAACGGTCTTCACAGGGTTGAAGGTAACCAAAGGTACTTCGATAAAAATGGTGATCCAGTTTGCCATGGCGCCATTCCATAACCCGGGCAGTTCGTATGCCTTGTATTGGGTGCCGTTCTTGCTTTTTTCGACAATGAACCCGCTGTCCGGATCTACAAAATCCTGAAGGTTGAATTTTTCTCCTTTGTGGTTTTTCAGCCCGCAAACAATATCCACCGGATTGAAATGCGTCGCCGATTTGAAAATATGCCATTGGCGCTCGTTCTGCAGGTCTATTTGAGAGCTTTCTACAATTTGCAGGGAAATATTCCCGTTTTTCTCCCGAATCCAGAACGGTCCGCCTCCCGGCTCATTTTCGTTTTTCACCATTCCGCAAACACGTATGGGCTTATCTAGCAGGGATTTGAGGTGCTTGATACGGCTTTCTTTTTTGTATTCTGCAAAATTCGCTGTGGTTTTGATGTGGAGGTCATTTTCAATAAAATGCTGTATTTTCAGGATATCTTCTTTTTTAATATCAGGATTGTTAAGCTGTTTCAGGTTGTCGAATACTTTTTTCTGAAGCGTAATCAAATAACCGCCCAGGACTTTTTTATAAAGCGAAATAGCGTCGATATCGTTATGGCTGACATTGTCTATGTTTTTTATAAAAACGATATCGGAAAGGCTCTGGTTTAAATTATTGATTAGCGCTCCGTGTCCGCCCGGCCTTAAAATCAATTGCCCCGAGTCATTGCGTAAAGGGTTGTTGCCCGAGTTTACGGCAATAGTGTTAGTGCTGCTGTGTTGTTTGGAAAAAGAAGGATGGATGGAAAAACCTGATTTTTTTTCAAAATCGGATTGGGTTTCCCGGATAATCCCCTCAAAAGCCGCCTGGTGTTCTGAAGAAATCGTAAAATGTATTTTTGCCACGCCATTCGATGCCGAATAGTGTACCGCTTCCTTCAGGTGTTCTTCAATAGGAGTCAGGATTTGTCCTGAATAATTGTGGAAAGGCAGGATTCCTTTAGGTTTATTGCAAAAATCAAACTCATCGGCATCCAATAAGGTCTTGATGAAGAAATAGTTTTTTTTGTCTTTTTCCCACGATTGGAAATCTGCATATTTTTCGTTTAACCGTTTGTCGATGCTTTTGAAGAACGGGAATTTGTCCATTCCGATCAAAAAAACAGAAAGCAAAGAGTTTTGCGTCCGGTTGATATAAGCGTTTATCGATTCTGAATCGGGTTTGAATTCTTTCAGGAATTCACTCAAAAATTGGAACATCCTACTGGCTGCCCCGGAAGCCGGAACGAATTTCTCCAACTGGAATTTTTCTTTTTTCCTCTCGAAAATCTCAGCAAAATAAAGGGTTTCGGTTTCAGACAAGGAAAAAATGCCATCGTTGATTATGGCGGGTTTCTCTAAAACGATTTTTGAAATCCCGGACTGGAAAATGAAAAGTTCGTTTGAGATTTTTTCCAATGGAATCCCTTCGGCATGGATCTGTTCAAAATCTGCCTCTGTAAACCCGTATGTTTTTGCTAAACCGCTTTTTGTTGTAATGCTTTCCTCCATTCTAAATAAGCCGAAACGGCCAGGATTGTAAAAATTAAATATTGAATGCTCGTAAACGAATACCCTTTCACAAAATACATTGGCACCGAAATAATATCCCCTATGATCCATAAGATCCAGTTTTCTATTTTCCGTCTTGCCATCAGCCACATGCCCGCAAAGAAAATCCCTGTGACAATGGTATCTACGTAGGATGTCCAGTGTGTAAATTTATTAAAAAATGTATAAACTAATGCTACAAAGGAAACGGTTGCGGCAAAAATGAAGAGGGACCATTTTTTTTCCGAAAGGGTCATCTTCGAGATCGGGAATTCTTCCACATCATCTTTTTTCCTTGTCCAATGGTACCAGCCATAAATGCTCATGATAACGTAATAGGCGTTAATCATCATATCGCCAAGCAGCGACCATTTCCAGAGCAGGTACGTGTAAATTGCAGTGTTGATGATTCCGGTTGGAAAAACCAGGATGTTGTTTTTTTTGGCATACCAAACGCTTAACAGCCCAAAAAGGATTGCCGATACCTCCAGTGCGATTTCGTAAGTTGGGTAGTTTTTATATTGGGAAAAAAGGTATTCAAACATTAGCTGAAGAAATTTATGTCGTTTTCAAAAGCAGTCCCGATAACCACCAGGTCTGCACCGGCCTGATATGCGGCATCAATGGCTTCTTTGGTACGGATGCCACCACCTACGATCAAAGGGACACGGGTGTTTTGTGCGGTTTTTGCTATCATTTCCAACGGGACAGGTTGTTTGGCGCCGCTGCCGGCTTCCAGGTACAGCAGGTCATTGCCTATATATTCGCCGGCTTGTGCCGTTTGCAGGACATAATCGGAATTGTTTCGGTCTAAAGGTTCTGTTTTGCTTACCCGCTCCACTGCAGTCTTCGTGCCGCTTTCTATAAGGATATAACCGGTAGAAATGACTTCCAGGTTGGTTTTTTTAAGGAAAGGGACAGCATTTACCTGATGCTCTATCAGATAATCGGGATTCCTGCCCGATAACAATGTCAGGAACAAAATGGCATCGGCTTCTTTTGAAATCTGGGAAGGGTTTCCCGGGAAAAGGACGATAGGCAGCGTGGTTTCCTGTTTTAGGGTAATAATCAGCCCGTCAATGATGCCGGCATTTACAATGCTTCCGCCCACAAAAATGTGCGTGGCCGGGGATTCGTTGATTTTACGGGCCAGCGCAGGTACGGATCCCATTTCGATTTTATCAGGGTCGAGAAGGATGGCCAGCAGTTTGCGGCTGTTTTTTTTCGCCTCTAAAATTTCAGTATAAAACATTGTTTTTCAATTTGCTTAATTGATTCGGTAAAAGTAGCCCTTTTTTAAAATCAATAAAATTATAATGGTATTTTTGTAGGGATCTTTAGAAAACCACCGATGATAACGGAAAAGTTATTGGAATCTTACCAGGCTGCCAGGAAAAAATACAATAAGGGAGAAACCATTTTTGAAGAAGGCAATTTTCCGGCACATTATTACCAGATTGTTTCAGGTGAGGTAAAAATGTGCAACTTTAATGACGACGGAAAAGAATTCGTGCAGGGATTTTTCCACGATGGCCAAAGTTTTGGCGAGCCGCCGTTGTTCCTGGAACGGGTATATCCGGCCAATGCCATTGCAGTAACCGATTGTGAAATACTGTTGGTGCCAAAAACAGCGTTTTTAAGCCTTATCCGGGAGAATGCACAGGTTTCCCTGGCAATTATCGAAAACCTGGCGCAAAGGCTTCACTATAAATCGGTGATGGCTGCCGAAATCTCTTCACAGGAACCGGAACACCGATTGCTCAAACTGATGGATTATTCGATAACATTTTTTAAAATCGAAAAAGGAAAAGACGGCCACAGGATCGACCTGACCCGCCAGCAAATGGCAGACCTGACCGGTTTGCGGGTAGAAACCGTCATCAGGGCAATAAAATCGATGGAAAAAAAGGGTGAGATCCAAATCATCGGAAGGAAAGTATACCGATAATCCAGGCTTTATGATTTCGGTCATAAACAGGAGCCTTCCACCAGGCATAACTTTGTGTAATAAAATCACAAATTATGACACTGTATCAAAAAACATTCGAAGATTTCAAAAAAGGGTATTTAGGATTTGCAACATTGGCTATCATCGGGCAAAGTTGTTTGGGTTCGGCTGCAGCAATGTATGTGCTTAAAAACGGTACTTCCCTGTTTCAGATGATTCAATTAACACTGGTAGTGTTGGCCTGTATGTTTGTCAATGGCGCTATTTTATCGCAGCAAAAGCCCAAACTGGTTTTTAATCTCATCCTGGCCAGTGTGGTAACGAGCCTTCTCGAAATCTTTTTGAATACAATAATTCTCTAAGCGTCAAGCAACATTTCGTTTTCCAGGGTACACACTATCATATAATTTTCTGCTATTCCAGTGTCCTGGCCTGGTTCTGTTAACAGGCTTTCAAAATGGATCGCAAAAGATTCCACGGTATCGTTAAAGCGGAGTTCGGCTGTGCAGTTTTTGTCGGATAACTGGAAAGGGCTTTCAAAAATATGGTCGATAAAACTAATGCCGGGTTCGTTTTTAAGTTTGAATACAGATTCCTTGATGCCCCAGATAATCGTTGCTTTTTTCATCCGGTCGCTTTCAGGCAATCCGGACAAATGGGAAGTATCCATAAAACGAGGCGAAAGGCGGAGTACTTTTTCCTTAACCAGCTCCAGGTCAATCCCAATGTTCTGGCTGCTCAGGGCAATAGCCGAAAAAGCATGCGAATGGGATATGGAAATGTGCTTGCCGTCTTTTAGGAAAGGCTTTCCGCTTTGGTCGTACACCAGGTCAAAATCGGTATAGCCGCAATGGGCCAATAATTTCCGGACACTCAAAAAACCACGTTGGTGGAGTTCTGATTTCATGGTGTTGAGCCGGATCAGGTTCACGTCGTTTAGTTGTACTTCATCAAACAAATCTTCAAAAGATTCGGTTATTTCCCATAGAAAAATAGACGTTGATGGGTTGATATTGATAACTTTATGTAAAGGCATTTAGTATTTTGTTGTTTTTCAAAAGATTATAAAGATAAACAAATCACAAAAAAAGCAGATCATTCTATAAATAAAAAGTAATTCCGTAATTTTGGCAAAATTTTGATAATACAAATATACAATAGATGAGTACAACGACATTACCATTTGTGGCTTATAAAGTGAAAGATATTTCGCTTGCAGCCTGGGGAAGAAAAGAAATTGAATTGGCAGAAGCCGAAATGCCGGGATTAATGGCGCTTCGTGCTGAATATAAAAACGAGCAGCCTCTTAAAGGTGCGCGTATCGCCGGATGTTTGCACATGACCATCCAGACTGCGGTTTTAATCGAGACTTTAATTGCCCTTGGCGCTGAAGTTACCTGGTCTTCCTGTAACATTTTCTCTACGCAGGATCAGGCTGCTGCTGCTATCGCTGCCGCAGGAATCCAGGTATACGCTTGGAAAGGCCTTGATGAAGAATCTTTCGACTGGTGTATTGAACAGACTTTATTCTTTGGAGAAGACAGAAAGCCGTTGAACATGATTTTGGATGATGGTGGGGATTTAACGAACATGGTTTTTGACCGTTACCCTGAATTGATCCCTGGAATCAAAGGTTTGTCAGAAGAAACAACTACAGGAGTGCACCGTTTGTACGAAAGAATGAAAAACGGGACATTGTTCATGCCGGCAATCAACGTAAACGATTCTGTGACCAAATCCAAATTCGATAACAAATACGGTTGTAAAGAATCAGCTGTAGATGCTATCCGTCGTGCTACAGACATCATGTTGGCTGGAAAAAGAGTAGTAGTTTGCGGTTATGGTGATGTGGGTAAAGGAACTGCAGCTTCTTTCCGTGGCGCCGGTTCTATCGTAACGGTTACCGAAATCGATCCGATCTGTGCTTTACAGGCCGCTATGGACGGTTTTGAAGTGAAAAAACTGAACACTGTTGTTGGCAATGCCGATATTATCATTACCACTACAGGAAACAAAGATATCGTGATGGGAAGTCATTTCGAACAAATGAAAGACAAAACGATCGTATGTAACATCGGGCACTTCGATAACGAAATTGACATGGCCTGGTTAAACAAAAACCACGGTGCTTCAAAAATCGAGATCAAACCTCAGGTAGATAAATATACTATTGCCGGGAAAGATGTTATCATTTTGGCTGAAGGGCGTTTGGTAAATTTAGGCTGTGCTACAGGACATCCAAGTTTTGTGATGAGTAATTCTTTCACCAACCAGACTTTGGCGCAAATCGAATTGTGGAAAAACAGCGCTTCGTACAAAAACGAAGTGTATATGTTGCCGAAACACCTGGATGAAAAAGTTGCCGCGCTTCACCTGGCTAAATTAGGTGTGGAATTGGAAACCCTAAATGCGGAACAAGCAGCTTATATTGGAGTAGAAGTACAAGGGCCATTCAAACCGGAATACTACAGATACTAATAAAGTTTCTTATATGACAGAAAGACCCTTGCTGAAAAGTGAGGGTTTTTTATTTTAAAGCACCATCAGGTTGCATCCCCGGATATCCGAATTGTCAAATCGGCCCAATACTTCAAAGGAATTGTTTGCGGTCTTTTTGCCCAAATCCTGGGTGGCAATAAAAGAGCAGGAATTGATGTTGGCCAGGTCGATGACATTGATGCCGCCGGTTTTTCCTTCATTAACATAAGTCAAGGCATCTTCCGTATCGCGGATCAGGACCTGCATCCAGTTAGGGCACTCGAATATGCCGTCGCCTAAGGAATACGCTTGTGAAAGCAATTCGGTCATGCCGTATTCGGAATGGATTTCGGACACGCCAAAACCTTTGCAAAGGGTTTGGTGGAGTTCTTCCCGTATCATTTCCTTCCGTTTGCCTTTCATGCCTCCTGTTTCCATAATGATGGTGTTCTTGAGGTTGAATTCCCGGTTTTCGATCAAATCCAGCAAGGCGTACGTCACGCCAATTAAAATGACGTTTTGCCCGGCGTTGTCCAACGAAACCAACTTGGTGGTCAACTCGTCATAATTGTTCAGGTAGAAGCCGCTATCGGGCTTATTGGAGCGTTTAATCAGGTCTTCGGCCATATAAATCAGGGAAGAACCTTCGCGTTCCAAATAGGAAGGGAGCAAGGCTAAAATGACATAATCTTCTATGTTGCCGTAAAATTGGGAAAACCCCAAGCGGAAACTTTCTTCATAAAAAGACAAATCGGTTACCATATGCCTGCTGGTGCTCATTCCGGTGGTGCCGCTGCTGGTGAAGGTAATCTGTACCGCTTCGGGCGAGCTCAGGACATCATGGCTTTTGAAAAACTGAATGGGCAAAAACGGAATCTGGGACAAGGTTTTCACGTTTGTCTTGTCCTTTTTTAAGAATTCGCAAAATTGCCGGTATACCGCATTGTTGTCGTATTGGTAACGAAATACCTTGAGCGTGGTTTTTTCAAACTCTTTTTTGGAAGCGATGTGGAATATATCGGAAGTGGAAAACATTCCCCAAAATTAAGTAAATAAAAAAGTCCGGCAAAATACCGGACCCCAAGTTTTAACTGTTGGGATTAATTAATGACAAAATCCTTTGTTTCTGTTTTGTTCCCTTCGGTAACTTTTATTTTGTACGTTCCCTTTTCCATTTTGGACAGGTAAATTGGCGAGCCCACTGTTGAAATGGAATATACTTTTTCTCCTGTTGCATTATAGAAATGGACTTTTTTCCTTACATACATATCGGATATGATATAAATGTGTTTGCCGCTTTTCTGCGAATCACAAGTAACGATTTTCAATCCTGAAATACTGTTGCTTTTTGTTTTTTTGACAGCAACCGCAGCAACCGGGTCTTCCGTTTTTACGATGGCTTCTGCATTTTGAATGTTTCCTTTAACGGAGTCTGTCGAGATATTGGCTAAAGCACTGAAATTTACTAGCAAGAATAAATAAATTATTTTCATATGTTCTGATTATTAACTGTTTAAATTCTTGACGAAAGTAATACGGGATATTGAAACAAAATAATTTAATCGATAACGAAAGGATATTTTCGATAAAATGCATAACTGATTGAAAATAAACTTTTTACAGTGATTAGCTTTCTCACTGTTTTTAGTGATGCCCTTCGCATTGTTTTTAGTGATGCGGGAGGCGAAGGTTTTTCCATACGAAAGGAGCAACCCGGCATTTACCGCCATAAAAAAAGCCCCAACGTGAATTGGGGCATTTCCGGATTAGTGAGAAATGAATTATTGAATCACTATTTTTCTTGCAGCTGTTTTTCCTTCTTCAGTTACTTTTACCATATAAACACCGCTTGAAAGTGCCGATACGTTAACTGGAGCGTTGGTAACGGTTGTAGAAAGTACCATTTTACCCAAAACATTGTAAATATCCACTTGTTTTGCTTCGAAATTGTCCGAAGTTACAAATAAGCTGGATTTAGCCGGGTTAGGGTAAATTTTAAGGCCGCTTATTTCATTGTTTTTGGTAATATTTAATGCGGTGGTACCTGTTAATTTGATGTCATCGATCCTGAATCCAATATTAGAAACCGGATTTTCAAATTTTATCCTTAGGTTGGCAGTTGAGGGGATTGTTCCCGTGGCTGTGACCATTGTCCATACAGATGTTCCTGCTCCTGAAGTTCTTGTGTATGTTAACGGAGTCCAGTTTGTGCCATCAGCGCTTACCTGGACAGTCAATTCATTACTGGCGGCATTTGTGCCTTTTTGATGCCCGAAAGACAAAACCAGGTTAATGTACCCAAGTGTATTGATGCCTTCGATGGTCAGGTTCTTTGCTGGTGATGTACCGCCGAAAAATACACATCCGCTGCCTGAAGCGCCAGGGTATGTATTTCCTGGTGTGTCTGAAGGAGTAGATGTTCTTGCATCGGCATTTCCTGAAAAAAGAATCGGAGCACCATTTTGAAAAGTGTGGGCGCTTACCAAAGGATTAGAGCCAGGAGGTGTGCCCACATTTTCAGAGAAGATAGTCGTTTGTGCATAACCGGTAGTTAAGACCAGCGTCAAGAAAGAAAAGTAAATTTTTTTCATTTTTAATTGTATTTAAGGAGCGCGAAGCTACAAAAAAACCCCAATATAAATTGGGGTCTTTTCTTAGTAATGTAGTGAGAAATGAATTATTCAATCACTATTTTTCTTGTAGCTGTTTTTCCTTCTTCAGTTACTTTTACCATATAAACACCGCTTGAAAGTGTTGATACGTTAACTGGAGCGTTTGTAACAGTTGTAGAAAGTACCATTTTACCTAAAACATTGTAAATTTCAACTTGTTTTGCTTCGAAATTGTCTGAAGTTACAAATAAGCTGGATTTAGCCGGGTTAGGGTATACTTTTAATCCTGAGATGTTGTTTTCAGCAACGCCAAGTGGAACTGGAGTTACTTGTGCCCAAGTTGTACCTACTCTTATTTCGTCAATTACAACACTTGCAGTTTCAGTTGCAGAATCCTGTCTAAGGAATACTCTTTGGATTTGAGTTCTGTCTGTAGTTCCTGTCGTAGTTGTTAAAGTTGAAGCTGGAGCGGATACTGCACCAAGATTCGTTGGGTTTATCCATATAGATGAAGCCTTTGTTGCTCCTAAATCATAAGCAATAACAACAAGATAGTTTGTATTTAAAGCGTATTCAGTTGGAAGGTATTGCGTGTCTCCAGTTGCTGTAGCTTTATTGATTCCAAATTGAAAACCTGCTCCTAATGGTTTAATCCAAACAGTAGAAGCGAAATTTGTTGACGTATCAGCCAATCCGTATGAATAACCTCCGTTAGGATCTGTAACACCTGTAACGCTGACAACTTTTATGATAAATGAAGAATAAACAATTCCGGAAGTTTGAGCGGTAAAAGCTTGTTGCGGGTCGATTCCACCTCCGTCAAATTTAACAGAATTCCCTAAAGACGCCTGTAATCCAGTATAAGATAAGTTACCTGCCTCAACTAAAACTTCATCTCCAGTATTGACATTAACCCATCCGCCCTGAGCTCCAAGGTTGGAAGCGGCAGTGTAATTAAATGGTTCGTAATATGGCAAAGTGGCCTGTCCGAAAGACAATGAGGTAGCCAATAAAGCTCCTATAAAGTAAATTTTTTTCATTTTGATTTTTTTTGTTAAAATGGACAACAAAGATAATAAGTAATTCCTTTAAATTAAAAGGAATCAATGTAAATTAATTATTAAATGTTAATAGTTTAAAAAGAATAATTACCTGATAATCAATTTTCTGGTGGCACGAAGCTCGCCTTCTTTGATTTTGATAATATAAACGCCCGGCAAAAGGGAAGAAACATTTAGCTCTTTGGTCACGATTGTGGTTTGCATGATGCGTTTTCCCAATACGTCGAAAATCTCAATATCTTTAGGGGCTGTGCTTTTTGAAGTGATATAAACATGATCGTTACTGGTAGGGTTCGGATAAATGTTTAGGTTTTCAAAAGGTTGTTCCTGGTTTCTTGAATTCAATGTGGTATCCCTATTCTCTTGAGCGGTAGCGCCCAAGGAAAATAACAAAAGGAATAAAGTAATATAAATGTAATTTTTCTTCATTGATTCAAATAATAAAGTAAAGATATAAAATTATTTCAAATACTGTACCAAAAAAAATGCTCAAAAAATTAATTTTGAGCATTTTATAAAATGTTATTGGAATCTGCTTATTGCAATAAGCTTGTTCCGCCTACTGTAGACCAGTTTCCTGTTGTTAATGTAGCACCTGTCGCTGCTGCATTTGTTGAGAATTGCCCAGCAGGGAAAGTCACCACGATACTGCCTGTTGCTCCGGAGATATCGTGTGATGTAGCACTTATCTTAACGTTTGTTAATTTGATTTTTGAACCATTTACCTGATTGGTGTTGGTTGTAGCGTCCTGGATTTTTACAGCAGCACCTTCATAAGTAGTAGCACCTTCTGTATAATTTCCATAACCTGAGATCACTACATTGCTGAAATCACCGTTTCCTTCTTTTTTGAATTGGAAAGCATCGATTTCGATAGCACCAGCTACTTCAGGAGTACAACCAGCTGCTCTTTTTAGAGTTACGTTAGTTACTTTAGGGAAGAAAGCATTGTTGTTGTTTGAACACTCAATTTCCATTCCGAAGTTTCCTTTGGTAACCTGGTATCCGTACCAGTTTGAATTGTTTTGGCCTTGCCATCCATCTTGCCAGTCGAAAGCGTCATCAAAATTTCCGTAAGAAATAGCATTGGTCATGCTCACAGTTCCTCCGAAGAATTCATATCCGTCATCTGCTCCTTTGTAAGCTACCAAGTGGTCAAGAGTTGTACCTGAACCTACTGAGTAAAAAGTGAATGCATTGTTTTCTTTTGTTCCGTCAGCTAATTTTGCTCCGGCATATTCTACTCTAACATAGTTTAAAGAACCACCGTTATGTGCTGCATTTGTTCCGCCGTAAGACATAGCGTTTCCATCCTCTGAAGTAGAAGTTGTCACACCGCCAATAGCTTTGATTGGAGCATCCCCGTACATGATGATTCCACCCCAAGAACCTGGAACTTGTGATTTCTCTGTGAAAACCACTGGCTGAGAAGCGGTTCCGTTAATAATTAATTTTCCACCGTTTTTAACAACTAAAGCGTTGTCACCAGTCGTTTTGTCGCAAGTGATTGTTGAACCGGCATCAAATGTAAGAGTTACACCAGATTCGATTTTTACAATTCCTTTTAATGTATAAGTTCCTAAAGGATACGTTTTGTTGGCCGTGATTGGGCCTGTTATTTCTCCTGTCACTGTATTCGCTGTGGTTTCATCATCACTGCTTGTACAACTTGTAAAGATTGAAGCTAAAATTGCCAATCCGAAAACGATTTTTTTCATAAGTTTTGTTGTTAATTTTTTGTACTACAAATGTATATGGGCTTGTTTTTTTGTTAGTTATCTAAATATTATAAAAGTGTTATTTTAAACCAATGAAAAAGTAAATTTATCGTTAAGCCTCAGTGGTTTAGGTGTAATGAAAAAAAGCTGCCACCGGCAGCTTTTTTTATATCAATAGGCAAAATGCGTATTAAAAAGTATATCCTAAATTCAAAGAGAACCCAACTCCTTTTTTGTAGCTGTTTACCACATTGGAAGATTCCGAGATAGGAGCGTTTCCATTGGTTCCCAACTCAAGGTTTCTTTCCGGGTTTAAAATGTTGTCGGCAGAGAATTTCAAATCAAAATGGTCTGAAAGTTTGCTGCTCCATACAAAATCCAATTGTTGGAAAGGCAATTCATTGATGTGGTCCAAACCTCCTGTCCCCACAGCATAAATCCTTTTGCCGAAAACAGAATACACGAAAGTTACGGTGTTGCTCCAGTTTTTGTTCAGGTTGAATTGGTATTTCAAATCGGAATTGATCAGCCATTTTGAAGCTCCCTGCAAATCTCTTGATCTGTGGGTTTCTACCGAATATGTTGTGCTGCCGTCCGGTTTTGTGATCTGTTGCGGAACTTCCACTTTGGTTTGCATAAGCGAAGTGTTGAACCCTAACGATAAATCCGATAGATTTTTACTTAATCTTTCAAAATCAAAGATGAATTCCAATTCTGCACCGTAAAGAGTGGCGTTGTCTGAATTTAAATAGGTAATGATTGTACTTGTGGTTGCATTGGACTCAAAAGTTCTTTCGATCGGTTTTTTGATTTTCTTTCCAAAGAAACCTACGGCAAGCATTTCCTTATTGCTTGGGAACAATTCGTATTTTAAGTCAACATTGTAATTGTCGCTGTTTACCACATAAGGATTACCTTTGATGGAAGAACCGTCGGCATTGATATATTCAATCGGATAAGCTTCCATGATGACCGGTTTTGTATAGGTCTGGCTCGCCGCAAAACGGATGTTCGCGTTTTCAGACAATCCGTATTTTACGTTTAACGATGGCAAAACATATAGTTTTTGCTTGTTGATGACCTTAAATTTCTGATCAAACGACCCTTGCTCCCTGTATTTTGTCTCGCGCTCTGCATTTTCGGCTCTCACACCACCGTTAACTTCCCATTTGTCAGCAAATTTGAACAATACGTTTGCATAACCGGCATTGGTAATCTCCTTTAGCTTCGCTTTGTAAGTAGCATTAGAACTTTCCCTGAAACTGAAAGCATTTTGGCTTAAATAATCATTTAACTGAGCATCCAGGCTATTGATGGCAACCGTAAAGTTATTCGGGGCGAAATTATTGATAGGCGAAATGAAACGGTAAGAAGACTGCATTAAGGAAGCACTTCCGTTGTAACCGATATTCAAGGCGTTTTGTTTGTCACCACCAAATTTCAAGCTGTATTCTGCCATTCCTGACAAATACATATCGCTGTCAATATCAAGGTATTGCTTGATGAAGTTGTTCCCGGCGATCGAAGTGATGATGTTGTCACCGTCTTTCGTTCCTGAGAAAAATTTTCTGTCCGGTTGTTGGTAAGATGTTTTGGCAAACGAACCTCCGGCTTTGATCGTATGGTTCTTGTCAGATGTCAGGCTGTATTCCCCAAGCAATTGTGAGTTGAAATAATCCGATTGGTCCAATTGGTTGGTCCTGATGATCGATTTATTGTTGTTAGCCGATAAGTCAGCATAACCAAACTGGTCTTTTATCATGCTCTCAGTTGTTCTCAAATAGAAGTTGTTCCAGGTAAAGCTGGTTCTTTTTGAAGTATAATTCAGGCCAAGAAGCGTTGATAAGGAAGTCTTGTATTTGTATTCCGTGTTGATGAAATCATTTTTGTACACATACCCGGAAGGGTTGTTGCTGAAATTTCGTTCCACACCTTTTTTAACAGAAAAATTGTTGTCAAAGTTCAACGAAAGCAAGTACGAAAACTTATTGTCGTTTTTTAGCTGGAATTTCTCAACATGCAATAAGCCGATGCTTGTGTTCAAAGGGCTTTTTGTTTCCGTTACATCGAAACCACTTTTAAAAGATTCCAATGACTGCTCAGGAGTTAGTGTGTAACTGGAAGGTTTTCCACCCAATAATCCAGGCAATGCTCTGTCTTTTCCGGTTAAACCGAAGAAACCTTTGGTGTTGTCCGCGTCTTTGGAAATATTGAAATCAACCAAATTGTTGTCAGTAGTATAACCAACGCCTATAGTAAGTTTTGTGATGCTTTTTTGTCCTTTTGAAGTTGAAATATTAAAAGTCCCACCTGCAAAATCACCATAAATATTAGGGTTGAATGTTTTGTAAACTTCAATCACACTCACGATATCCGTTGGGAATAAATCCAAAGGGATAATTTTCTTGAAAGGATTGTTGGAAGGAACCGCAAGCCCGTTTACCAATAAGTTGTTGTATCGGTCTTCTAATCCTCGTACAAACAAACCTCTTGAACCTACTTTTGTGATACCTGTTATTTTAGTCAATCCTTCTTCTACATCGCTCACACCTTTTCTGGCCATTTCCTGGGCTCCTATACTTTGTTTGATCTCAACGGCTTTTTTCTGTTCCAATAATAAAGCAGTCTCTTTTTCACGGCTAACTGTAGCTTTAACTACTACATCTTCCATGGTAACGCTTCCCGAACCAATGGTTTCGTTTATGGTTTTTTTCTCGCCGGCTTTGATGGAAAACGGAACCGATTTCGATTCGTATCCAAGAAAACTGAAAACGATTTCATAATTTCCCTCAGGAATTTCGATGGCATATGTACCATTCATATCTGTGGTTGCACCAAAAGCCGTACCTTTGATGGTAACATTTGCAAAAGGAAGGGGTTCTCCTTTTAGATCTTTATCAGAAACAACACCCGTCACAGTTCCGTTTTGCGAAAATGACAGTAATGTGGTGAATAAGAATAGAAATGTTAATTTGAATTTCATTGTTGTTGTGTTTTAATTTGGTGCAAAGGAAATTCCGAAATGTAAAGTTGATGTTACTCAGAAGTTACGATTTGGTTTTCATTATGTTATGTAAATGTTATCAGATTAAATTTGTGTAACTACAATATTTTCTTTCAAAATATGACTACTTTTACGTCACAAAAAACAGATATTACCTTATATGAAAAAGAAAGAGATCAAGATCTTATTAGTGGATGATGAAGCCGATATTTTAGAAATCGTCGGATATAATTTGACTCAGGAAGGATATCAGGTATTTACTGCCGAAAACGGAAAAGAAGCAGTACAGAAAGCCAAAAAGCACATTCCCAATCTTATTATCATGGATGTGATGATGCCCGAAATGGATGGGATGGAAGCCTGCGAGATTATCAGGAAAACACCCGAATTAAGCAATACCATCATTACATTCCTGACCGCCAGAAGCGAAGATTATTCCCTGGTTGCCGGATTTGATGCCGGAGCCGATGATTATATTACAAAACCGATAAAGCCGAAAGTTTTGGTCAGCAAGGTCAAAGCGTTGCTACGCAGGTTAAAAGACGATGAAGCCGTAACCGAAAACCTGAACGTTGGGGATATCCTGATCAACAGGGAAGAATACAAAATCGTCAAAGACGGCATCGAGATCATTTTGCCTAGGAAGGAATTCGAATTGTTTTACTTATTGGCTTCAAAACCGGGAAAAGTATTCAAAAGAGAAGAAATCCTGGACAAGGTTTGGGGCAACGAAGTTGTTGTAGGCGGACGTACCATTGATGTGCATATCCGGAAATTAAGGGAAAAAATAGGCGAAGACCTGTTTAAAACCATCAAAGGGGTTGGTTATAAATTTGAATTGTAAATGAGTATAAACTTTAGGAAAACATATAAGTTTGCTGTAAAATCCTCTTTGTATATTACTCTTTTTGCGACTGGATTCGTATCGATACTGACGTATTTTTTCTTTTATTTCTCCTGGTTGTTTTCGGGGATATTCGCAGTTTCCATCCTAGTTTTTTCTTTTTTCATGCTTCAATACCGGGTTGAAAGGTTTATTTACAGAAGGGTAAAGAAAATCTACGATGACATTTCTTTCCTGGATTCCACTACCTTCAGGAACCAGGCCATCACTACCGATATGGCTACGCTGACCAGGCAGGTTAAGAAATTCGCCACCGACAAAAAACTGGAAATCGAAATGCTGAAAGACCGTGAAGAATACCGCCGCGAGTTTTTAGGCAATGTTTCGCACGAACTCAAAACACCGCTGTTTACCGTTCAGGGTTATATCTCGACCTTGCTCGAAGGTGGCGCTATGAAAGACAAAAACCTTCGCAAAAAATACCTCGAACGTGCCGAGAAAGGGGTAGAACGCCTGGTCTATATTGTAGAAGACCTGGATATGATTGCCAAACTTGAAATGGGCGACGAGAGCCTTGAAATGATCGAATTCGATATCATTGAGCTCACCCAAAACGTTATGGACCTTCTCGAGATGCAGGCCAACAAAAAAGACATCACCCTTAATTTCGATTCCAAATATTACCGGCCGATAATGGTTTTCGGGGATTATGAAAAAATACAGCAGGTGGTCATGAACCTGGTGGTAAACTCCATCAAATACGGGAAACAGGGTGGTTCAACCGAAATCGGGGTTGAAGATTTAACCAACAACAAAGTGATCATCAGGGTAACAGACAACGGTGAAGGAATCGAAAAACAGAATATTTCCCGCCTTTTTGAACGTTTTTACCGCGTTGACAAAAGCGGTGCCCGTACCGAAGGAGGTTCAGGCCTTGGGCTTTCCATTGTAAAGCATATAATAGAAGCCCATGACGAGAAAATATATGTGGAAAGTACCTACGGTGTCGGTTCCGAATTTTCCTTTACTTTAGAAAAAGTTGAAACAACTCCTTCCAGGTAACTGTCGTTTTCAAATCCTTCAAGCCTCTGTACAGGTCGATTTCCAATAATTTGTCCGATTTGAATGTGTCCTGTTTGCAATACGGCACCAAACCTTCCTTCTTTAGTTTTTTGGCCAAATATTCCTGTTCGTATTGTCCTGGCGTAGGAATGAAAAACGCCTTCTTGCCCAACTGCGCCAAATCCATTATGGTGGTGTAACCGGAGCGGCACAGCACGCTTTCACTTTCGTTAAAAGCCGTTTCAAGCTGCTGCGAATTCATATAATTGTAAAAAGTGATGTGGTCCCGCACGGCAACCGTCTGTTCGGGTTCGATCTTTCCTTTTACAAAAACAATCCGGCCTTTGTAGTGTTGCAATTCCTCGTCCAGTTTTTCTTCGAGCATCGTACGCTGAGGTTCCGGGCCCGAAAGGATGACCATCAGGTCGTATTTTTTATCCAGTGGTTTTTTGTGCAGGCGGCTGAGCGGGCCAATGTATTTTATATGCCCGTGCGGTTTGTCCAAATGCCCCAAATCTCCGGTAAGGTTGGGTGCGGTATCTACATCGGGAACCCAGCATTCGTCAAATTTATTGATGATGCACTGATGCATTTTGCTGGTAAGCCAGGTAGTGTTCCCGGTCATCACGTTCAATTGATGCGTGATAAATACAGAAGGGATTTTTTTATTGCGTACGCCCAAACGATTGTCGGAAATGACACCGTCTATAGCATATTCCTTGATGATTTTCTTGACCAGTTTCTTTTCGCTAAGGATGGCATCGATCATTTTCGGGCTGTTGGCCAGGAGTTTCATCTTAAAGAACTTGCCATTTTTAGGGTATTCGATATTGTAAGAAGGCAATTCAACAGATTGCAGATGGGGAAATTCCTTCCGCAGTAAATCGAGCGCCACTCCATCGGAAGCAATGACCGGTATGAAATTGTGGGATTCCAAAGCTTTAATAATCGGGATGCATCGTGTGGCATGTCCCAAACCCCAGTTTAAAGGGGCAATCAATATGGTTTTGTTCTTATTTTCCAAAGGAAGTAAATAAATTAGACTAAATGTAAAGATAAATCTATTTTGGGTGTGGTATATTTCCTTAATTTTACCAAAAATTTAAGTTTAGTTGTGGGAAGTAAAAATAAGTTAAAGAGGTTTAAGGAAAACGAAACGTTCGGGAATGTTTTCCAGCCAACCCGTGAGGAAGTGGTTTCAGGCTCGTTTGCCTTAAAAGGAAAATGGAACCAGGATTTTTTTAAGAACGACAATCCTGTTGTCCTGGAATTGGGCTGCGGTAAAGGCGAATATTCAGTTGGCCTGGCAGAAAACTACCCGGATAAGAATTTCATCGGTATCGATATAAAAGGAGCCCGTTTCTGGAGAGGAGCAAAATCGGCTACGGAACAAGGCCTGCACAATGTGGCTTTTGTGCGTACGCAAATAGAACTGATTGATCATATTTTTGATGAAAACGAAGTAGACGAAATCTGGATTACATTCCCGGATCCGCAAATCAAATACAAAAGGACAAAGCACAGGATGACCAATTCGGAGTTTTTGCAATTGTATAAAAAAATTCTAAAGCCGGACGGCGTGATGAACCTGAAAACCGATTCGGAATTCATGCACGGGTATACGTTGGGATTGCTGCACGGCGAAGGGCACGAAGTCCTGTATGCCAACCACAATGTCTACAAAAACGAAGGAGCTCCGAAAGAAGTGACTGGTATTCAGACGTTTTATGAAAAACAATATTTGGAAATTAACAAAGCAATTACGTATATTCGATTTAAAATAAAATAAACCATTCATGGGCTTCATTTTGCCGCTTTTTTTAGGTTTTATCACAGCAACCATTGGGATTTTCCCGCCTGGTTTGATCAATATGACCGCGGCTAAAATTAGTGTCCAGGACGGAAAGACCAGGGCCATGCTCTTTACTTCGGGCGCTTTGGTCGTTATTTTTTTCCAGACATTGCTTGCGCTTGTTTTTGCGCGCTATATCGATGCCCACCAGGAAGTTGTGATTTTGCTGCGGGAAATTGGTTTCGGGATTTTTTCGGTACTGACGCTGTATTTCTTTTTTTTAGCCAAAGGCCCTAAAAAGCAAGTCAAGGAAGAAATCAAGATCAAGAGCAAAAAAAGCCGTTTTTTCCTCGGAATGCTCATATCGGCCATTAATTTTTTCCCGATACCCTACTATGTTTTTGTTAGTGTGGGCTTGGCTTCGTTCGGTTATTTTTCCTTCCATTCCGCGGCCATTTATACGTTTGTGATTGGAGTGGTTTTTGGATCGTTTGCGGTGTTTTACGCCTATATCGCCTTTTTTAAGAAAATCGAATCCAAGACAGATTTCATCATCCGGAACATGAATACCATTATCGGTTCAATTACCGGATTGGTTTCGGCCCTGACACTATACAATATCATCAAGTATTACTTCAAATTCTAAGGATGGAAAAAGCCGACGATAATTTTTTTGAAAGAGTTTACGAAATAGCACGGCAAATCCCCGAAGGCAGGGTTACCTCCTATGGCGCTATCGCTAAAGCGCTCGGGACTGCCCGTTCAGCCAGGATGGTAGGCTGGGCGATGAATGCGGCCCATTCCAAAGACGACATTCCCGCACACAGGGTTGTGAACCGGATAGGGATGCTCACCGGGAAACATCATTTTGACGGGACCAACCTCATGCAGCAACTCCTGGAAAGCGAAGGAGTCGCAGTCAAAAACAATCAGGTCGTTGATTTCGAAAAGCATTTCTGGCAACCGGCGATACAGTAAAAAAGGCTTTTTCCTATATTTTCAAGTTCCCAAAAAACACCAGCAAGCCTTCGTATAAATTTTATTTATACCACTATCAACTTTGGCTCTAAGTTGCTTTGTGACTTTGCAACTTCTTCACTATCTTTGCAATCTAAAATCAGTTTAAATAAACATAGCTGAAAATAGAACCCAGACATGAAATTAGATAGAAAAGAAATCCTGAAGGCGCTGGAAACCATTTCCATAGCCGGAGAAGGAAAAAATATGGTCGAAAGTGGCGCGGTAGCCAATGTTATCACTTTCGGAGATGAAGTTGTTGTCGATTTGGTACTGCATACCCCGGCAATGCACATCAAGAAAAGAGCCGAAGACGATATCAGGAAAGTCATACATGATACTTTTTCGCCGGAGGCCAAAGTAAAAGTAAACATCAAGGTAGAAACCCCGGAAAAGAATGAGATAAAAGGTAAGGAAATTCCAGGGATCAAAAATATCATTGCCGTAGCTTCAGGAAAAGGCGGCGTGGGCAAATCAACCGTAACAGCAAACTTGGCGGTTACTTTAGCCAGGATGGGATTCAAGGTAGGAGTGCTTGACGCCGATATTTACGGGCCAAGTATGCCAATCATGTTCGATGTCGAAAATGAAAAACCCATTTCGATTGAAGTAGACGGCAAATCCAAAATGAAACCCATCGAAAGTTTCGAAGTGAAATTATTATCCATAGGATTTTTCACGGCACCAAGCCAAGCGGTTATCTGGCGCGGGCCTATGGCTTCAAAAGCATTAAACCAAATGATTTTTGATGCAGCCTGGGGCGAATTGGACTTCATGCTCATCGACCTGCCGCCGGGAACGGGGGACATCCACCTTTCCATCATGCAATCCTTGCCGATCACAGGAGCGGTTGTGGTAAGTACGCCGCAGGCTGTGGCTTTGGCAGATGCCAAAAAAGGAGTGTCTATGTTCCTCTCAGACAGTATCAATGTCCCGGTTTTGGGTATCATAGAAAACATGGCTTACTTCACACCGGAAGAATTGCCGGAAAACAAATATTATATCTTCGGGAAAGAAGGCGCAAAAAACCTGGCTGAAGACCTTCAGGTACCCTTCCTTGGAGAAGTGCCAATTGTACAAAGCATCCGAGAAGCCGGTGATTACGGTCGCCCGGCCGCATTGCAAACGGCATCGGTTGTCGAAACCGTTTTCGAAGAAATAACCAGAAACGTAGTGCAGGAAACCGTAAACAGGAATGAGAACCTGCCGGCCACCGAAGCTATTAAAATTACAACCATGGCAGGCTGTTCTGCTGTAAAAGGAAAATAAAATGACAAAAGAAGAATTAACACTAACTATTGAAAAAGCGCTGGAAGAAATCAGGCCTTTTTTGAATTCTGACGGTGGAGATATTACTTTGGTTTCAATTGAAGATGAAAAGCACGTTAAAGTCCGCCTGGAAGGGGCCTGCAATTCCTGCAGCGTAAGTGGCATGACCATGCGTGCAGGAGTGGAAACCACAATCAAAAAATATGCGCCACAAATAGAAACAGTGGTTAATGTAATGTAAATAACCAGGGCGTGACCCGGTCCCGTTTTTCTGGAACGGGACCGGGTCGGGTCTTCGGCTATATCTTTTTTTCTCCCGGAACCCCCGGAAGAAAAAAAGGATGCCGCCTCAACCCCTCACGCGAAAACCTTGCTGTCCAGCACCTAAATAATGATTGAAACAGATATACTTATAATCGGAGCAGGCCCTACCGGGCTTTTTACTGTATTTGAAGCAGGGCTCTTAAAACTCAAATGCCATATTATCGACGGCCTTCCGCAACCTGGCGGGCAATTAACGGAATTGTATCCTAAAAAACCTATTTTCGATATACCGGGCTATCCTTCGGTACTGGCCGGTGACCTGGTAGACAACCTGATGGAGCAGATCAAGCAGTTCCAGCCGGGTTTCACCTTAAACGAAGTAGCCGATACCATCCGCAAATTAGACGATGGTACTTTTATCGTTACCACAAATAAAGGAACGGAACATCATACCAAAGCAGTTGCCATCGCAGGAGGTTTGGGGAGTTTCGAACCCAGAAAACCAATTATAGAAGACATCGAATTCTACGAAGATAAAGGAGTAGAGTATTTTGTAAAGGATCCGGAATTGTTCCGCGACAAAAAAATAGTAATCGCCGGAGGTGGTGATTCTGCCCTGGATTGGAGCATCTTTTTGGCAGATGTGGCTTCGGAAGTAACACTAATCCACCGCCGGAACGAATTCCGTGGCGCTTTGGATTCTGTCGAAAAAGTACAGGAACTCAAACATGCCGGGAAAATCCACCTGATTACGCCCGCAGAAGTGGTTGGGCTCAACGGTGCCGAGCACCTGGAATCCATCGATATTGAAGAAAACGGTGCGCACAGGAATATCAAAACAGATTATTTTATCCCGCTTTTCGGTTTAACGCCAAAGCTGGGGCCAATTGCACACTGGGGACTGGAAATTGAAAAAAATGCGATCAAGGTAAACAATGCCCTGGATTACCAAACCAATATTGAAGGCATTTATGCCATTGGGGATGTCAATACCTATCCCGGAAAGTTGAAACTGATCCTTTGCGGTTTCCATGAGGCGACTTTAATGTGCCAGAGTGTTTACAATAAACTGAACCCAGGCAAAAAGTACGTGCTAAAATACACAACCGTTTCCGGTATTGACGGTTTCGACGGAACCCGGAAAGAAGCGGAAAAGCAGGTTGTCAAAGCAATAGAGTAACGGTACATAATACGGCTTAAAAGCAGCTTCGCAGATTTAATTGTCTGCGAAGCTGCTTTTTTTCTTTCCTTTTGCCGGTTCTTTTGGTTTTAGTTTAGGAGCAAGATCTTCTTCAGGCTCAATAACAACCGATTCATCTCCCGGATAATAGATTCGGCGGGTATTTCTGCAAAGGCATCGATTATGATTTATTCTTTGAATTCTTTCAATTTAAAATAGTAGCTTGCGGGCCAATTAGAACATTAATCTTCGAAATAAAAAATATATTGGGTTTATGAAAAAAAAATTACTTCTGTTTGTTGTTGTTTTAGCGTCTATTAGTTCTTTTGCTCAGTGCAATTACAGTTTCCTGCTGAAAGATTCTTTTGGTGATGGCTGGAATGGTGCCCGCATGAGTGTAAGGCAAAACGGAGTTACCGTGGCCACTCTGGGAGCTACTTTTACGAATGGTACACAGGTTACGATTCAGGTTCCTTTGCAGGACAATGTTGCTTTTGAACTGTTTTGGGAAACCGGAGGTTCTTTTCCGGGGGAAGTGGGGATTTCTGTAATAAATCCTTTTACCCAAACCCTTTATACAAAGCCTTCAAATTCGGGTACACCAAATACGGTATTGTTTTCTGCTATGGCTAATTGCCAGCAGCCTGTTGTCATATGTACGCCTCCCACTACACTTGGCGTAAATACCGTTGGGACATCAACTGCCAATATAACCTGGGTAAATCCTTCAGATGCAACACAATGGGAAGTAATGGTGTTTCCTGCCGGTTCGCCTTTCCCTACGCAGGCAGGGGTTTTTACTTCAACAAATTCATTCGCTGCCACAGGACTAAATTGTTCAACAAACTATTCTGTTTTTGTAAGGGCCGTTTGCCAGGAATCCAATCCTAGTAATTGGGTTGGGCCAATGGCGTTTCAAACATTAACGTGTATTCCACAAGCCGCTTCCGTATGTACAGGTGCCAATTCTTTATGTAGTGTGATCGGTACCATATTCCCAAATACAGTAGGCTCTCCTACCCAAGGTGCAATGGGTTGTTTGGGCACAACAAAGAATGCTACGTGGTTCAGTTTTTCAGCCAATACTACGGGTACGGTTAATTTGCAAATTACTGAAAATTCAAATTTTGACATCAACGCTAACCCAATCGGAATGGGGCAGGATGCGGATTTTATCCTGTACGGTCCTTATGCTTCTCCGCTAACATCCTGTACTACGCAGCTGACAGCAGACAAAATTGTAGCATGCAGTTACTCCGCAGCAGCAGTTGAGAATGCTTCTTTTACTATTAATCAGACGGGAGGTTATTATTATCTGATGGTAACCAACTTTGGCAATGCACCAGGATTTATTAAAATTAGCCAGACAGGCGGAACGGCATTATTGGATTGCCAAGGTTTCCGATTGAATGCTTTTCTGGATAGTAATGCTAATGGAATAAACGATTTAGGTGATGTTGCTTTTCCGCATGGGCAATTTGTGTATGAGAAAAACAATGATGGGACTATTCATAATATAGCGTCTTCAAACGGGTATTTTAATATAGTTGATGCCAACCCGGCAAATACTTATGATTTCGGGTATCAGATACATTCGGATTACAGTCCTTATTTTACCCTTGCAGCAAGTTCCTTTAATGATGTTTCCACAACAGCTGCAGGAATGACCAACATTAATTTTCCTATTACAGCCCCAACGGCTTATACGGATGTTGCTCTAAATGTTCTTGAAATGGGAGCACCTCGCCCGGGATTTTCGTATAAAAACAAAATCCTCTACACCAATAACGGGAACCAGGTAATTTCTAGCGGATCTTTACTATTTGTAAAAAATCCGTTGGTTGCAATTACAGCTATTTCGCAATCGGGAACTGTGGCCACGCCGACCGGTTTCAGTTATGCGTTTGCAAATTTGCAGCCTTTTGAAACCAGAGCTATTGATGTTACGATGACGGTTCCAACTATTCCGACGGTGCACTTGGGTGATATCCTGACAAATTCAGCGTCTGTTTCTATTTCCTCTACCGATGAAATGCCGGCGAATAACAATGCGTCCATAACACAGGTAATTATTGGGTCGTACGATCCTAATGACATACACGAATCGCACGGAGAAGAAATCCTTTATTCGAGTTTTACTTCGAATGATTATTTATACTATACCATACGATTTGAGAATACGGGATCAGCATCTGCCATCAATGTTAAAGTAAATAACATTTTGGATACTAAACTTGACGAAAATTCTATCAAAATAGTTGGCTCAAGTGCTAATTTAATCATGGATCGTGTAGGGCGTAATATCAACTGGGATTTTAAAAATATCATGTTAGCTGCAGGAGGTAAAGGTTATATCGTGTATCAAATCAAGCCGAAACCAGGTTATGCCTCTGGGGATATTATTCCAAATAATGCTTCGATTTATTTTGATTCCAACCCTGCTATCACAACCAATACATTCAATACGGAGTTTGTGTCACAACTTGGTGTTGAGGAATTTGAAAATACTTCCTTCCTTTTTTATCCTAACCCTGCAAAAGATTTCGTAACGGTTTCGCTAAAAAACGGGCAGGATAGTATCTCTAATATAACAGTTTATGATCTTTTTGGAAAGGTTGTTTTAGACAAGAAACCTTCATCAGCAATGCTGGGAACTATAGATTTATCCCATGTTCCTAAAGGAATGTATTTGATTGAAGTTACCACCCAATCAAATTTAAAAGTGATTAAGAAATTAATTGTAGAATAATAGAAAAGCTCCAGGTAATGGAGCTTTTTTTTTAACTATTTTAGTATTGTAAGAACCTGCAGCCTCAAAACCTATTTCTTACTCGCCATATAAACCCCAACCAGAATAATAAAGGCGCCCAGGAACTGCAATGTGTTTAGTATTTCCCCATCCAACAATCCCCAACTCATCGCAACCAAAGGAATAAAATAAGTGACCGAAGAAGCAAATAATGGAGAAGTAATCTGAATCAGCTTATAATAAATAAGGTTGGCAACACCTGTTCCTATGACTCCTAAAACCACAATAAAGAAAGTCGCGTGGATTACTTCAGGTTTAGTAGCTATACTGCCATAATCACAGCAAAATAAAATCACAAGAGCCGGGATGAATAAAACTACAAAATTGGCGGTAATGATTGCCAGTGGTGTTACATCAGAAAGGTATTTCTTAATCAGGTTAACATTCGTCGCATAACAAAACGTTCCAAGAACCACTAAGATGGCGTAAAAATAATGGGTTTCGCCATGAGAAGTATTTCCATAAAAAACCAGTAAGAAACAACCGCTTAATCCTAGGATTACCCCAATAATCTGGTTTCTTTTAAATGTTAATCCAAAGGCTAAAATGCCTAAAAGCATCGTGTATAAAGGGGTTAAGGAATTTAAGATCCCGCTTACCGAACTGCTGATTCCAGTTTGGGCATAGGCAAACAAATAGACAGGAAGGAAAATGCCAAAAAGTGCTGTTACAATAATATAGCGCCATTTTTGGGCCGGAATTTGGGCTAGGCTTCTAAATCCGATAAGAAGTAAAAAAATCGCCGCAAATACGATTCTGAGCGAACCCAATTGATAAGGATTCAATGCAACTAACCCTCTTTTCATAAGAATAAAAGAGCTTCCCCAAATCAGGGACAGCATTATAAATAAAAACCATTTGTTGTTTTTGGATAGCATGATTCGTTTTTTTGAATTCCCAAAATTCTGTTATTTTTATGAATATTCGAATGTTTTTTATATATTTTTGTCACTATTAATTGTACAACTAAATACATCATAATATGAAAAGTATCAAACTAACTTTAGCGGTTTTGGTTACAGTAGGGACATTGTTCGTAAGCTGTAAAAAAGAAACAAGTGAGGGCCAAACTACAGCAACGGCAACGGCAACAAAAGAAATAGCGAATGCCCAAACGACCAGTTTTACCATTGATGGGATGACCTGCGCGGTAGGCTGTGCCAAAACGATTGAAACAAAATTAGCCGGTTTGGAAGGCGTGCAGAAAGCCACCGTTGATTTTGATAAAAAAACGGCAACGATTGAATACGATGCTACAGTGCAAACCCCGGAAAAATTGGTAGAAACCGTTGAAGCTGTGGCAGACGGTAAAACATACAAAGTATCCAACGTGAAATCATCAGGCGATAAGGCGATGCTTTTCCAGGAAAAACCTAAAAAGAAAGCCAAAAAAGCCAATACTTCTGAAGCTTCGACAACGACAACTCCAGTTGCGCAAAAAGAAGGAGAGAAAAAGGCAGGATGCTGCGCTGGTAAAAAAGCCTGTTCTGCAGACAAGAAAGAAGCTGGCGTGTTATAATACGTAGCGTATCTGTTATAAAAAAGCCGGCAATTTGCCGGCTTTTTTATTGTTTTTTATTTCCATTTTAAGGATTCCATCAGGACACGCAGGTCGTTTTTGACATATTCGGCAGCAGGCAGGACCGAATCAAAGTTGGGCTTGGCATAAAAATAAACCGAACCCACCAGGAAATGTTTGGTGCTGTCTGTTAAGTAAAACTGTGATTGCGAAGCGGCATTCCCACCTACTTCATAAAACATGCCGTACGCTTTTTGGGCCTTGTTGATGTAAGGCTGTTCGAAAATCCCGTCTGCCTTGATTACGTGTTCGTAGGTAAGTTTTTGAGCGTCGCGGAGCAATAGGTCGATATTGCTTTTTACGGGCTTGTAATTAAGGTATACCGTAGCTTTGAGTTTCGGGTATTCGATCTTGAAATTGCAATTGTCTTCCGCCACAACTTTCCCAAGGGTGTTATAATCGAAACTATATCCGCATTTCCCGTCAAATTGCGCATAATTCGGTTCCGGGTAATTGAGGCTCAGGTAACTTTTCGGTTTGGGCAGCACATCATCCTTGCAGCTAACGGTGGCAACGGAAATGGCCATAAACAAGAATGGGATATAATATTTTTTTGACATCATAAAAAATTAAAAGGGCAAATCATTTTCGATTTCGTTGTCAAAAGTAGTGTTTTTTGGCGTTTCCGGCTGAGATTTCAAGCTTTCGGAATCTTTTTTGGTATTCAGGAAAGTGAATTCGGTAGCTTGTATTTCCGTAGTGTATTTTGTAGTGCCGTCTTCGGCTTGCCACTGGCGTGATTTGATCCGGCCTTCCACATATATCTTATCGCCTTTGGATAAATATTTTTCGCAGATTTCAGCCGCTTTGTTCCGTACCACAACATTGTGCCATTCGGTAGAAGTGATTTTTTCGTTTGTCGATTTATTGATATACACTTCATTTGTTGCCAAGGGGAACCGCCCTATGCAGTTTCCGCCTTCAAAATAATGCATTTTAATATCTTCACCCAGATGGCCTATAAGTATAACTTTATTTAACGTTCCGTTCATTGTGGTTTTATTTGTGATTATCAAAGATAAGGCATTTTCTTTAAAACTTATTATTCGCTATAAAATTGTGCAGTACGATAGGGAAGGGCAACTTATTCAGTTCCTCATAATCGAGCCCGCCTTCAAAAACCGTATCCTGTTGCATGCGCCAAAAGGTAATATGCAAATGCTGATGGGATAATTTATGGGTAACTGTTTCAGATTCCAGTAAAGTAATGTGTGAAGCCCCGCTGATTTTCTTTTCGATGGATTCCAAAACCTTTTCTCCTGATACAGGGGTTTCCGTTTCAATGACCGGGAATTCGTATAAATTGTGCCAAATCCCTTTTGAAGTCCGCTGGTTTACCGTTGTTTTGTTTTCGTTGTCCAGGATAAACAAATAATGGAAGAACCGGTCCTTTATTTTCATTTTTTTGATTTTTACGGGAAGTTCGGCTACTTTTTTTAAGGATAAAGCCTGGCAACTCTCGTTTAAAGGACAAAGGCTGCAATCCGGGTTTTTAGGGACGCATTGCAAGGCTCCAAATTCCATAATGGCCTGGTTGAATAAGGCCGGATTTTCGGTATCCAGGACTTCCTGCGCCAGGAGTGTAAATTCTTTTTTGGCTTTTGGCGAGGCAATATCGGTGCTGACATTAAAATATCGGGACAAAACACGGTACACATTTCCATCTACAACGGGCACGGCTTCATTATAGGAGAAAGAAGCGATGGCTGCCGCGGTGTATTCTCCTACACCTTTTAATTGCAGCAAAGATTTGTAATCCGGAGGAAAAATCCCGTTAAGGTTTCCGGCAATATGTTTTGCAGTAGCATGCAGGTTGCGAGCACGGGAATAGTAACCCAATCCCTGCCAGAGTTTAAGGACTTGCTCTTCGCTGGCGTGGGCCAAATCAAAAACGGTTGGGAAAGCCTCTGTAAAAGCCAAATAATAGGGCAATCCCTGCGCCACTCGCGTTTGCTGGAGCATGATTTCCGAGAGCCAAATCGGGTACGGATTGGCCGTTTTTCGCCATGGCAAATCACGTTTGTTTTCTAAATACCACGTTGTTAATATTTTACTAAAATTCATTGTTAAGAATTGGTTAGCAAAAATAAATGTTTATGTGATTAAATTTTAATCGATTATGCTTGAATTTTTGTTTATTTAATTTATATATTTGCAAACTCAAAAAATTATTTAAACTTAATTACGAATAAAAATGACAAAAGCAGATATCGTAGCTAAAATCGCAGAAAAATTAGGACTTGAAAAAGGAGATGTACAGGCTACAGTGGAGTCTTTTATGGACGAAGTGAAAAACTCATTAGAAACGGGTGATAATGTTTACTTAAGAGGTTTTGGAAGTTTCATCATCAAAACCAGAGCAGAAAAAACAGGAAGAAATATTTCCAAGAATACAACAATCAAAATTCCTGCTCACAATATTCCTGCATTTAAACCTGCTAAGGTATTCGTAGAAGGAGTTAAAACGAATAATGACGCAAAATAATTTATTAATAATCAATAAAACTACAAATTATGCCAAGTGGTAAAAAAAGAAAAAGACATAAGGTAGCGACTCACAAACGTAAAAAGAGAGCGAGAGCTAACCGTCACAAAAAGAAAAAGTAGTTTAAAACTACTTTTTTCTTTTTAAACGTTCATTGAAATTGAAACATTCCGGGGGTTATGTAAGAATATCGATTTAAGATTTAAGAGTTTTCTGCCATCTGCGCTATCTGAATTCTGAAATAACGGCAAATCGGTTTGTTTCGTCGGGTAAAATACCTGTAAAATGTTTAATCCATCTGTTCGTTTCGGCGAATGGATAAAAATTTACACATGAATAAAGAATTAATCATTAGATCTGGTTCTGAAGCTGTAGATTTTGCCTTATTAAAAGATGGAAAACTAATTGAATTACACAAGGAAGAAGAAACAAGCAACTTTCAGGTGGGTGATATTTTTATCGCCAAGATCAGAAAACCTGTTGCTGGCCTGAATGCAGCTTTTGTAAATGTCGGCTTCGAAAAAGACGCCTTTTTGCATTACCATGATTTAGGGCCTAACCTGGCTTCCCAACTGAAATTCATAAAACTTGTAAGCGCAGGTAAAATAAAAGATTTCTCCCTTAAAAGTTTCCCTTTTGAAAAAGAGATTGACAAAGACGGTGTGATTACCGATGTAATCAGCGCCAACCAGTCAATTTTGGTACAAGTGGTCAAAGAACCGATATCGACCAAAGGCCCGAGGATAAGCTCAGAGCTTTCCCTGGCAGGAAGATTTATCGTTTTAGTCCCTTTTTCCGACAGGGTTTCTATTTCTCAGAAAATAGATTCAAAAGAAGAAAAAGACAGATTGAAACGCCTTGTGCAATCTATCAAACCAAAAGGATTCGGGGTTATTGTCCGTACAGTAGCCGAAGGCAAAAAAGTCGCAGAAATAGACAAAGACTTGCAAAATTTGATGGACAAATGGACATTAATGTGCAAACGAATTCCAACAGCGCATCATCCGTCAAAAGTGCTGGGAGAGCTCAACAGGGCGTCCTCGATATTACGGGATGTCTTCAATGACACTTTCAGCGGAATAGTAATTGATGATGTGGAACTGTTCCACGAAACAAAGGAGTACATCCAACAGATTGCTCCAAGTAAAGAATCTATGGTGAAGCTTTATCAGTCTAAAGACACGCCGCTTTTTGAGAAATACAGTATTGAAAGACAGATTAAGACTTCTTTTGGTAAAACCGTCTCCATGAGCAAAGGTGCCTATTTAATTATAGAACATACCGAAGCCATGCACGTTATCGATGTTAACAGCGGAAACCGCTCCAATAAAGCGACCAATCAGGAAGATACCGCTCTGGAAGTAAACATGATCGCTGCCGCAGAAGTGGCACGTCAATTACGTTTACGCGATATGGGCGGAATCATTGTCGTCGATTTTATCGATATGTCGAATCCGGATAACCGGAAAGTGCTGTATGATTTCTTGAAAGAAGAAATGAGCGACGATAAAGCCAAACACAAAATATTGCCTCCAAGTAAATTCGGACTGGTACAAATTACCAGGCAAAGGGTTCGTCCGGAGGTCAATATCAAAACACGGGAAGAAGATCCTAACAATGAAAACGGCGAAATTGAAGCGCCTATTCTAATCATTGATAAAATCGCTTCCGATCTAGAACGCATTGTAAAGCTGCAAAACAAAGTGATACTTAACGTACACCCGTTCATCGCAGCCTACCTTACAAAAGGTTTTCCATCAATACGCTCAAAATGGTTTTTTGAGTATAAAAAATGGGTGAAAATCATACCTCGTGACGCTTACACGTATTTAGAATATAAGTTTTTCGATAAAAACGGAAATTCTATAAAAGACTAACAAAGACGCCAATCAACTCTGATTGGCGTTTTTTTTTTGGAATTATTTTAGCCGTTTTAGCTTTTTTCCTATGCTATGCTGCAATAATTCAAAGCTTTCTTTTTTGAGCTGCAGTTCGGTCAACTGATGTAAATTATAAGTATTCAAGTTATGGGTAGCCCGCATCCGGATAAATTCAGCCAAAGATTCCACTGGATGTTTTTCTTCCTGCTTTTCCAAAAAGGAAGCTACCTGTAATGCCGCAAAAGATTCGTTCCTGATATCTTCGGTGACCTTGATCTTTTGAGCCACACGGTGCAGCTTGAGGGTTACGTTGCGATAATCCTGTTCTAATTTCAGATAGGTTTTTTCGGCTTCGGCTTTTTCGAGTTGTTTGCGCTCTTTTGAATGTCCTTTATCTTCTTGCAAATATTGCAGCAACGCGGTTAATTTAGTGGTGGCATCTAGCGGTAAGTTCCTTTTCCCGGATACAAACATGGAGTATTGGCCCCTTGATATACCTAATAGCATACCAGCTTCTTCCTGAGATAAGCCAAAGGTGTTTTTTAACGTTATATTTTGTTTCATTTTTTTAAAAAATAATAATTTGCAACAGTTTTTGTTGCAAATTATAAAAAAAAATTATTTTGAAACAAAAAAATATAAAGCCGTACTGTATTTATTTTCTCAAAATCTCAATTTTCTCCTAATCCCATAACCGGATTCATCAATTACCGTGATGTAATGAAAGCCTTCCGTGAAAGTTTTTGGTCGATCCCTTCTACACATTGTCAAAAAAAAATCATTACTCGGTTAAAGCAATGATTTTCTTTACGTAAAGAGTAAGCGGTAAAATATTATTTTTTTATCAATCTTTTTATTACGGTTTCATTTTGGCTATTGGTTACCTTTATTAAATATAATCCCGATTTCAGATTAGAAACATCGATTTTATTTTCAATCGAAATAAATATTAATTTTCCTTCTAATGAATATACTTCTATTGATTTTATTTCTTTGTTAGATTCTATGTTTACTAGAGAAGAGGTTGGATTTGGGTAAATCGAAAAATCCGGAAAAGAATCGAAGGATTGCAGCCCTAAAACAGTAGATCCAAACTCAAAAGCACCCATATCTACAGTTGAATTGAATACACGTTGATTATTTAACAAATCAGTAGTTCCAATGGCATTTGCATTATTGCCGGTATCAATCGCTGGTGAGCCGGGATTTAAAGTGTAATCGCCACTGGCAGCATTAGTAAATAAAGGATTAGAACCACTAGTGTTTAACGAAGTACCGCTTAGGGTAACCCCGGTAAAATTAGTTTCGTCAATTGAGTTTGTAATCGTAATAGGGTTTACTATGTCATCAATGAGCCCGGAAATTGGCCTTGCAACAGTTCCTCCGGCAGCTTTGTTATTCCATAAGATACAGTTGGAGATAGTTGCAGTATGGTTTGCACTAACGCTATTTCGTTTGCCTATTACTAATGTAGCTCTATTGAAATTATTTATACCGCTAAATGTGCCGGTATCCAGATTATCGGCAAAAGTGCAGTTACTAATATTTGTTGCTATCGTAGAACTTGTCCCATAAGCACGTAACCATAACGAACTCCCTGAATATCCAAGTGCCGCTGCGTTATCTTTTACCTGGTTTTTTTTGAATAAGGAATTAGAAACTGTATACGTTGCTGATGCATTATTGTTTGTGTAGGAATAAATGGCACCGCCGCCTAAGGCTAAGTTTTCGCTAAATTCACAATTGCTGATAATTAATTCTGAAGAGGTATTATTAAACACGGCAAGCAATGCGCCTCCATACTCTGCTGTATTTTTAATCAATTTACAATTGTTTAAAGTCATTTTTGTAACCGTACTGCTTTTGGTAATGCCGGCTCCGGTTTTAAATGGCGCTGCAGCACCATTGGCATGACCTCCGGTTATTGTTAGACGGTCAAGTAACAAATTGTTGCCTTGTATGTTAATTACAGTATAACTGTTGTCATTTCGGGTTGTGTTAACATGAGATAATATGTTGTCATCATTCCCTAATAGATCTCCCGAGAGAATCGTTTCATGAGTTCCAAATATACGTTGTGACAGCTGTGTTTCATTGCCGGCAAATCCTCCATATAATTTCAAATTAAGATCTGAAACTGTAAATGCTATTGTCCTATCAGACGCGTGTGGTTTGTATAGGCCTCCGGCAATCCAGATTTCTTCATTGTCTTGTGCCACGGCAAGGGCATTTTCGAGAGTAGTATAAGCATGTGCCCATGATATGCCATTGTTGTTTCCTGAAGCAGCACTATTTACATAAATACGTCCAAGTGTTCTGGTTGTAGTGAAATTTACCGGCAATGACCATCCTGTTGTATTGTTTGCACAATGCTGTTTTACATATACTTTATAATTTGTAAAAATATCCAATCCAGATAAGTTTGTTGTCCCGGAAGTTATTCCGTAAATAATTACAGCGTTAGAAAATGCTTCTGAATTTTTATGATAAGCAATGTCATACGTGCTATTTCCGGGAATGGTTATGGTTGCCGATGTATGAGTAATGGCAGCAACTGATACAATCGAAGATGGAGGTGTAAAGCAAAAATTATTATAATTTGAAATACCTGCTATTTCTGCGGCAGTTAAATTCCTGTTGTATATCAATATATCGTCTATAATGTCAAAATACCTATTATTAGTAGCAAGAGAATTAGATCGGTTGTTGCCAATGCTTATAGTGCCGGTTGTGTCATGGGAAAGACTTAAGTAAACATTTCCTGCCTGGCCTGTATTAGTTGCCCCTCCGCTACCCATATCGACCCCATCTATATATAACCTGCCTGAGTTTGTTGCAGTATCTGTCAGGCCAGAAGGCGAGGTCGAAAGACTATTGAAAATCGTAAACGCAACATGATGCCAATTCCCATCACTAACAACCGTTGTTCCTAATACTCCACCACCTCTATAACCTAAACTGGCATTATTGTACAAAACACTCAATGCAAAACCAATTTTTCCATTTTGCAGGTAAATATAATAACCTGCCCAATTAGCATTTGCAAAAGTAGCCCTGTTACTGTCGTCAAAAATAATTCTTGCATCAGCATCATTTGTTGTGGTGTTAATCCAAAAACTTATAGTTGCCTGATTTCCCAGATTGAATGCATCGTTAGGGAAATTAATATCAGGTCTTGTTAATCGATCGCCGTTTAAACGCACCGCACTGGTTGGAGCAGTATCAAAGCGATTGTTTATTTCGGTAAGTGCGGTTCCTGTTTGTGTGAGATTAATTCCATTTGCGCCATCTATTAAAAGGCTTCCGTTATCAAAGCCATATTGAGCAACTAAACCGTTGGTAGGGAATTGTGCGGAACTCAATTGGTAAATAAATAGAACTAGGAAAAATAATTTTGTTTTCATGATTTTAGGATTAGAAGAATAGGGTAAATTTCTTCATAAAAAAAAGCCGTAATAAAACGACTTTCTGAAACTGGGTTTTGACTTGCTGAAGGCTTTATCCTATATTTTGAATGATAATCAGGAATTCTTCTTTTTTATCATTGGCAATAGAAACAGTTTTGTTGTTATCCATGACAATGTAACCGCCATCTTTTTTGATATATTCTTTAATGTATTTTAAATTTACAAGATAAGAACGATGAGGCTTGTAAAAGTTAGGTTGGATTTCCAATACTGTAACAAAGTGGCGCAAAGGTTTGCAAACAAGGATTTCTGTTTCTTTTATGGTAGTTACTTTGGTATACATTCCATCGGCTTCAAACAGGATGATGTCGTCAAAATTTACAAATTTAAAACCATCAGAGAAGGGCAGGCCTATTTTATTGAAATTGGTTGTTTTCAGACTTTTCTGCAATTCTTCCAATTTTAGGCCTATATTGGATTTTCCAATTTGATGTATTGCTTTTTCGGTGGCTTCCTTGACGGTTTCCGCACGCAAAGGTTTCAGCAAATAATCGATAGCGGAAAGTTGGAAAGCGTTTATTGCAAATTCACTATATGCTGTAGTAAAGATAATTTCAAAAGTAACGTCTTCCTTGTTCATGAAATTGAGAATTTCCAAACCGGAATGCTCCGGCATTTCAATATCCAGGAAAACGATTTGCGGCTGGCGCTCTTTTATCAATGCCACTCCCGAAAGCAAGTCTTCAGCCTCCATGATACTGCTGATTTTAGGGCAGTTTTCCGCTATTAAAATGCGAAGCAGGCTCCTCGCTTTCCTTTCATCATCAATTATTATTGCCTCCATTGTTTAGTGCATTAAAGGGATTAATAAAGTTACTTTTGTACCAATGGCTTCTTCGGAATCATTGGCTAAATCGTCTATGGTTACGCCTATTTTCCGTTCACGGCCAAAATTCAATAAATCCAATCTGTGCCGGGTGGCTTCCGTGGCAAACGAACGGTGTTTCATGTTCCTCAATTGCGCTGCCTTTTTTCTTCCTATCCCATCATCTGCAATGATGCAACGGAGTATTTTCTCATCGTTCAGTAATTCGAAATCAATGGTCAAGTTCCTGTTTTCTTTTTTGTGAAGCAAGCCATGCTTTATGGCATTCTCTACATAAGGCTGGATAAGCATTGTTGGGATCCTGATATCTTCATTGCCTTTTGGACAGGTGATTTTATAACGGAATTTATCTTCGAACCTGAGTTCTTCTAATTGAAGATACGTTTCCAAACATTCTATTTCTTCCCTTACTGAAATATATCCTTTTGAACTGTGGTCTAAATAGGCCCGTATCAAATCAGCAAATTTTGCCAAATAGGAGCTAGCCAGGTTCTTTTGGTTTAAAATAATATATTCCTGGATAGAATTCAGGGCGTTGAAAATGAAATGGGGATTCATCTGGGATTTTAAATTCTCTAATTTGAGCGTTGCCAATTCGTTTTCAAAATTGGCTCTCTTTATGGCTAATTCCTTTTCTTTTTCTTTGATTTTCAGTTTATTTCTGTAAAATAAGATTGTTAATCCGAACGAAATAAGAATCAGGCCAGATATAAACCACCAGGTTTTCCAATAAGGCTGGTGAATCTTGAAGCTGGTTTTTGCGGTAACATACCCGCTTTTACTGTTGCTTCTGGCACGTATCTCAAAAACATAATCCCTGGAAGGAAGACTGTTAAAATTCACGAAGTCTACATTCTTGTCCAAGGGGACCCAATCTTGATTTAATCCAAGGAGCCTGTACTCAAATCGTAATTCGTCTTTTGGATAGAACCCGTTGGTATGGAAGGTAAATTTGATTCTGTTTTTGTTATATGGGAGAGAATAATTTTCCTGTACGAGAGTATCTTTCTCATTTATCGTAATAGATTTTATGTATATATCCTTCAGACGGTATTCTTTTGGCGGTAATGTCTTGTCAATTTCGAGAATGTCTTCCTGAGTGGCAAAAAGGATGGTTTTCGGATTGGTGATGATGCTTTTAACAGTAACGGCCGGATTGACATTGTTTATGGAGGAAGACCGGAATGTATTTGTGTTTGTATTGAGCAGCTGGACTCCTTTGTCAGTAACAATCCATAATCCATTGCCGTCACTTTTTATTTCCTGGATAATATTCGATTTTAATCCGCGGGTGCTGTCAAAATTCTGTACAAACCGATTGTCTTTATACCCTAAAATGCCATTGTTGAAAGTGGCTATCCAAAGAATGCCATTGTCAGTTTGGCAAATATCTTTTGCAATGATGGGATGGCCTTTGTATTGCAAGGACCTGGAATTGCCGTTAGGACCATAAGCAACCAAGTCATCTACATACGAGATGTAAATTTGCCTGGATTTTTTGTCGTAATAGGCCCTATAAGCCCTGCGGGTATTTAAGTTCCGGAAAACACTGATGTTGTTTTGTTCGTATTTTAAAATCAATGCCCGGTCAAAACTGCAATAAATAATCTGATTCGAACCCGCTATGCTATGCAGGTCTTTAGCATTGAGAAAAAGATCTGTCTCGCTGGTTTTTTTGGTAGCGGTGTTGTAAGTGTAAGAGCTGTTTTCGGTGCTTATAAGAAGTGTATTTTCCTTTTTTAGATACAATAGCCTGGATATTTTCCTTTTTTTAGTCAGATAGATTTTCTCTTTTTTACCAGTTAACAAATCAACAATAAACAGATTTCCTTTTGTCGTTCCCACAGCAATCTTTGCCACATCTATTTTTTCAATTGATGAAATGATATCATTGGCAACAATTTTCATGTAGGCTTTAACCTGTAGCGTCGGTATGATAAATATGCCATTGTTTAAAGTGGAAATCCATAATGATTCATTGCTGTCCCATATAAGCCGTGTAATAAAATCATCTTTTAAGAAAATACCATCCAATTGGAACCGATTGTTTTTTTCTACTGTTTTTATAAGGCCGTTTGAAGTGCAAAACCATAAAAATGGGCCTTGGCTCGATACAGCTATTATTTTGTTGTTTTTTAATTTTTCGGGAAAGAAAACTTCAGAAAGATGGCTGTTGGCTATTTTAAAAAACCGATTTTGGTTTAAAACATTATCATACGAAATTAAAAATAGATTTCCTTTATATTCAAAAAACTTAGGGAAAACAGTGTTCTTAAAACCGGTTATTTTGTTGTTTACTGCCAAACGAATCGTGCTGCCTTCAATGGAAAAAATTTCATCATCAATAGTAAAGTAGGTGGCTCCTTTAAATTGGAACGGAGAACGGACAATATGCGAACCGGTAACAGCCTGTTTCAATAGATTTTCTCTCTTTTTGGTTTTTAAGTCTACTGCTAAAACTAAGGAAGTGCTAAAAATAATCAGTTTGTCTTTGGAAAAAACAAATTCTGCAAGTTCTCCTTTAAGTTCATTTTTTAAATCTAAAAAAAGTTCCAGTTTGTTATTTTTAAGAAAGAAGAACTGCCCCGAAATATTATTGCACCATAATTGTTTCCATGGGTCAGGTTTCAAACCAAAAACAGAGAGCCCTCTTTTGTCTTTATGCGTATATGGCAGGTACTCTTTCCCATCAAAACGATATAGGCCTTTGTCGGCAGCCAGCCAGATAAACCCTTTGTTGTCCTCAGCAATATCATAAAATTCCACATCAGGTAATCCTTCGTTTTCGGTCAGTTTTACAGTAATTGGATCCTGTGCAAAAAGTAAGTTTACCATTGCAAAAAGAAAAAAGATATATAAGTAGTTATTTTTCAAGTAATCAAAAATAGTCTTTTGCTTCCAAAAAAATAAAATCTCTTTCCGAAATCCGGTTTTGACTTTCCAGACAATCACCAGGCAGTAATAAAGCTTCTGTAAAATAAATCAAAAAGCAATGTATTCTAATAAACAAAAATAGGAGCCGCTACAAAACCGGCCTTGCAATCATTCCCTCAAAATCTCAATTTTTTTCCTAATCTCATAACCGGATTCATCGATTACCGTGATGTAATGAAAACCTTCCGTAGGTGTAATGGGCATTTCGTGAAAGGTTTTGGTCGATCCTTTATACACATTGTCAACATACCAGAATACTTCAGTTTCCCGCTGTGAATGGGCTACTTTTAAGATGACAGGCTGTGTTTCACTGTTGAAATTTTTGGTCAGGTAAATCTTGCTGTTCGTTTTCGGGTAAATAAAATCCATGGAAGCAGTTTGTGTCCCCTGGCAATCGCTTCGGAAAGGGGGCAAAGGCAAATAGTCAATATGCTGGTTTTTATAGTACCATTCCATAACCGGGGGCAATACGAACCATTTTCGGGTCACAATGTCTTCCACGTTTTCACAGCTGCTATTTACCCTGTATTTTCCGGTTTTGTCCAAATGCACGGTTTTGTGGTACGGGCAAATGGAAGTGGTTTTTCCTTTAAGCGGAACATATTGTTTTATTTTCGGGCAGTCTTCTTGCGCCAGGTGCCCGCTCAGCTTGCATATTTCTACTGCTGCCAAATCCTGCAATGGAGCATCAAACCATTTTTTCCGGGGCAATAAATTAAACACATCAAATAAGATAGGTGCCGCACTGGTTACTCCGGTGAGCGTTGGCCTTCCTTCCCCGGAGGCATTGCCCACCCAGACACCTACCACATACCTGGAATTGGTACCGATGGCCCAGGCATCACGATTGCCAAAGCTGGTGCCGGTTTTCCAGGCTATTTTCAGGGAACTGTCATAAAACTTCCAGGCTTCGTCCCCTTCGGGGCGGTTTACCTCTTCCATGGCATTGTATGTTTGCCAGATAGCACCGGCGCCCAAAATGGTTTTCTGTTTGCTTTCGTGTCCGAAATCCGGAAGGATCGACTCATCGTAATTCAGTTCGGCATATTCCCCGCTGCGGTATTTTCCATTGCTTTTGTTGAAATAATTTACGGTTGAAGACATTCCGGCATACGTGCGGCACAAATCCCACAAATTGCTTTCGGCACCACCTAAAATCAATGACAAGCCGTAATGATCCGGTGTTTTGGAAATATCCCTGAGTTTGAATTTCTGCAGTTCTTCATAAAATTTGTTTACGCCATATTCCTGGAGCATCAAAACCGCCGGGATATTCAACGAACGCGAGAGCGCCCTATGAGCAGGGACGGCACCGTCAAAAGTCAAATTGAAATTCTGTGGCGTATACCCGGAAATCTGTGTTGGGATATCGGCGACCAAAGTATTGGGCAGGATTTCCCCGTTATCGAGCATAGCTGCATACAGCAAAGGCTTCAAAATACTGCCTGTGCTTCTGGGAGCGCCAATAATATCTACATCTTTCTGATGGTTTTCATCCGATGGGGAATTCCCGACATAACTGATCACATTCCTGTTCTGCACATCAATGACTAAAATCGCCAGGTTGTTTACATCATTTTGTTTGTATTGGCTGTAATAGTATTTCGCGATTTGGTTAACCCTATTCTGCAAGGCAATATCGATTGTTGTTTTCAACCGTGTGCCTTCCTGGTTCCTGGCCACCCGCTGTAACAGGTGCGGAGCCGTCTGGGGCAAATCATAAGGTTTTTGCGGCAGGGGTTCATCAATAGCCAAAGCATAGGTTTGTGCGTCAATGATTCCTTCGTTTTTTAATTTCAGTAAAAGGGTATTGCGTTTTTTGAGCAATCGTTGCTGGTTTTTCCCAGGATAAATCAAACTCGGTGCATTGGGCAAAACGGCAAGGGTAGCGCTTTCCGCCCAGGATAACTGATGCGATTGCACGCCAAAATAACGCCACGAAGCCATTTCCAGCCCCACCACATTACTCCCGAAAGGAGCATGCGCCGCATACAATTCCAGGATGGTTTCTTTAGAATGCCTGAATTCCAATCGTGTGGCCAGGATGAGTTCGATGATTTTTTCAAAATAGGTCCGTTTTTTGCCTTTTCGGGACAAACGGATAACTTGCTGGGTCAGGGTACTTCCACCACGGACTATTTTCCCGGCCTTGCTGTTCTGCCGCATGGCATTGTACATTGCTATAGGATTAAACCCCGGATGGTACCTGAAATGCTCGTCTTCAAAATAAACGATGCATTTTTTGAATTTGTAAGGCACACTGTCCTGCGCCGGGAAACGCCATTGTCCGTCACGGGCTATTTTTGCGCCCAGCAATTCCCCTTCCTTACTTTCAATAACAGTCGAGTAGGGTTCCTGGAATAATGTCCGGGGTAATGAAAAATAATAAGCGGCCAGTACTACAAACAGGAAGGCTGATTTCTTTTTGTTGTTTTGTATCCAATGGAAGATGCGCTGTAGCAACGCTTTGATTTTCGCTTTCAAGGTTTTGGTTGTTTAAACCCTTTCATCCCTAATCCCGGAACGAAAGGGTTTTAATTATTCTATTTTACCACTTCTATCCATTGCCCTTTTGTCCTGGCCAGGAAACTATGGTCATACATGGCTTCGCACTGCAATCCCGGCAGGTAATAATTCCCGAGGTAGGAAGCGTTAAGCAAGATGCGGAACGTTTTGGTCTGGCCTGCGCCCAATGGGAAGTAGAAATTGGTCCTGTCATCCCGAATGTCGATATAATCGGCAACATTATTGGTCGCTTCGCCAAAATCGGTAAAGCGGGTGTTTACAATTTCAAAACCGGAAGGCAGGATTTGCGAAAGGGCTACATTTTCCACCCGTTCGTTTTTCTCGTTTTTAATAGTGACTTCCGCAATAAATTCAGTTCCCTGATTGATTTTGGACACTTTAATAGCCTGTCCTTTCCTGTTTTTGAAAACAATAGTGGCAGAAAGGTTGTTTTGTACGGGCTGTTCTTGCCCCACAGGTAAAATCCCGGAATGCAGCACACGGACATACAACGTATTGTTTTTATTGTTTTTGATGGTGATGCTGTTCGCGCCCGGTTTTACAACCAGGTTTCTTTCTGTCAGGGATTTGTTGGTATTGACCAGGATATTCTTCCCGCTATTGCTAAATTGCACATTCACGCCTTTTCCGCCATTGAACTGGGCAAATTTGGACATCGAATACAAGCAGTAAGCTGTGGTTTGTGTACTCATCCATTGATCCGATGACATATCTTTCGCTAATGCATTGGCCATTGCAAAGGCTTTCTGTTTTTGCCCCAGCAATAATAACGTTTCCAGAGCCATGGCACGGTTTCGGTCCGCGGAGCCATAATAGTAATAACCGTAATGGCTGCTTTCTTCATCAATTTTGCTTTTCAGGAATAAGGACATCCCGGCCTGTTTTTGGCCCGCCAATACATAGGCAGCTGCCAATCTCAATTTGCTTTCGTTTGAAATGCCGCCGGTTTCCCGCAGCCTGTTCATAGAGGACAAATCCGGTGCGCCTGCCAGTGCCAAAGTATAAAGACGGTAAGCCTGTGCAAAATCGTTGCCGTATTTGGCTTCAAAACGCCATTTCTTGGCCTCTTTTTGTTGGTAGGCAATCCATTTGGATTTGAAATTGATAGGCAGGACGTAGCCTTTTTTCTCTGCTTCGATTAAGAAATGCCCGGCATACGAGCTTCCCCAATCATCGGCGGTGCCTTCTCCCTGCCAGTAAGACATTCCGCCATTGGCTAACTGAAACCCGCCCAATCTTGTAATGCCGGCCGTTACGTTTTTCTGGATCAAAGACTTGCGGTTGGCGTCAATATCGGCAATGTCATTCAAATACAATTGTGGGAAAACCGATGAAGTGGTTTGTTCTACACAGCCATGCGGATACTGGATCAGGTATTGCAGCCTTCCGTTGAAATTAATCGATGGCATGGACGAAACTTCAATCCGGGCCTTATTGCTTCCGGCAACGCCAAAGGTTTTCCAGGAAATCGCCTTGGAGCTGTTCGGATCCAAAATAATGTCAGAATAGGTAGTGGTGACAGGATTTGGATTGGTCATGTCAATTTCCACGTCATAAGCGGATCTTTCCTTGCCGGAAGTAGCGATGACTTCGATTTTTCCAATGCCGGTGGCAGCACCGACTTCCAGGTTGAAGTAGGCCATTTTTTCGTCCGGGCTTGTAAAGGCGAGGTTTTGGACCGGTTTTCCTATAATTTTCAATCCTGCGCTGGCCTTGATTTGTACCGAAACATTTTTCACATGGTTTTCCATAGCGAATACAGTAACAGGAACCGTTACTTTTTCGGAAGGGGAAATTTTCCTCGGCAACGAAGCAAGGACCATCAAAGGGCTGCGGACAGGAGTGGCTTTTTCGGCACTTCCGTAAGCGCTGGTATTGGCATCGCCCGCCACAATCATCGTCCGTACCGAACCAATATATTTCGGTAATTTCAACTGATGGGTTTTGGTTTGTCCTTTTTCAAGTTTGAAAGGCCCAAGATAAATCACGACCGGTTTGAAACGATTGGCTTTCTTCGCCTTCCCGCCACCTAAATCCTGGTCTCCTCCGATACTGAAAATCTGGTTTACTTTTCCGCCATAGGCACCGATAACATCATCGTAAACATCCCATGTTTTTACCCCTAAAGCTTCCCGTACGTAGAAACTCTCCCAGGCATTCGGGGTTTTGAAACGGGTCAGGTCCAATAGGCCTTCATCGACAACAGCAATGGTATAGGTCATCGCCTTGCCTGATTTTTCGCTTACATTCACATTAAAAGCCTGTTCGGGTTTTAATACGTCCGGCATGGCCAGTTTAGGTTCCAGGATGGTATTCTTGTCGACCACTTCAATAGGAAGGATCCCGTACATCCGTATTGGCGAATCGTTTTTAGTGGAAGCATGCGGTTGCAATAGCGTAATGTTGAAATACACGTTCGGAGCCATCGCAGCGGTGATCGGAATGCTAACCTTTGTTTCTCCTTTGGTGGTTTTTGCCCAGAGGGACTGTACTACTTTCGCACCGTTTTCAATGGAGATCAAAGCACGGCCGCCTTCGCTGGAAGGGAATGATACCTGCGCTTTTTCGCCTACCGCATATTCTTTTTTATCGGTAGAGAAAACCAGCATATTGGCTGTTGAAGCATCTGTATTTCGGGTTTTTCCAGACCAGACCGGCCAGTCGATGTTAACTGTTTGCGCAGTGGCATGACCATCGTTAGGGTCAGTAACACGGATCATATAACGCCCCCATTCTTCATCGGAAAGTGCAAAACGGACGCTTGCTTTTCCGTTGGCATCGGTATTTACCCTAAAGGTTTTGTAAGAAGTCGTTGCGTCGGAAGAGTTGTAATTGGACACATTATCATTGGAAGCGTCCCACCACCAGCGCCATTCCACTTTGAAGACTTTCACTTCCAGGTTTTTTACCGGCTTCGGGCGGCCGTTTTCATCGACAGTCACAATATCAAAGGTATTGTTGGTCCTGGTTTCGAGCATTCCGTATTTAGTAAGTGCCGGTAATTTTAATCCGACATAGGTTTTATATGGCGAATACGTCGTGGCAATGACATCGGTACTGAAATCACCGCCTTCTTCATAAACTTTTGTGATAAAAGCGGCTTTGAGCATGCCCGGGGCTTGTCCTTGCAATTTTGGGTCAATCACTACGGATGCTTTTCCTGTGCCGTCTACTTTTCCTGAAAACACATTTATTTCTTCGGTACCGAACTGGCGCACCAAATCATCAAAAACATAATTAGGGTAGTTCTTGAAGGTGGTCACCTGTTGTGAAAATTTGGCCTGCATCTCTACCTTTAAATCTTTGGCCACAGCCCCATGAAGCCAATTGACCTGCAAATTGCCGGTATTTGGGTACGAAGCCGAAAGCATGGCATTCTTGAAGACATTCTTGATTTTTAAACGGTTGGGTTTAATGGTTTCGATTTTGATGCTTTTGTAAAATTTGGCACCACCGACACTAACCATTGCTTCCCAGTTTCCGGTCGGGTCATCAGGATTTGTTGGGACGATAAAACTGTAATGGTTCAGTTCATTCGATTTCTGGACGGTTTGATAGGTTATTTTGCCGTTAGGGTCTGAAAGCCTGAATTTGATCGGGTGGCTTTTCGGTAATTTGTTGGCAGCGTCATTGAAAATAAACGACAAATAAAGGTTATCGCCTGGGCGCCATACTCCGCGTTCCCCATAAATAAAGCCTTTGAGCCCTTTTTGCAATGCTTCGCCGGAAACATCGAAATTACTCACGGAAAGTGAATTCCCGTCATCAAGCCTTACATAGGTAGATTGCGTCCCGAGTGTTACAATGGCAAAATAAGCAAATTTATCGAGCTGGAATTCGGCAATTCCTTCACTGTTGGTGGCTTGGGTAGCGAGTTTTTGCTGTTGGAAATTATACAATTCCACCCGTGCATTGGAAACAGGTTCTGTGGTCACGATATTATTGACGGCAAACAAGTATGATTTGTTTTCGCCGCGTTTGGCAATAACACCCAAATCGGAGGCCAGGATGTTGGTCCCGATGGTCGTATTGTAATAATAGGAAGAGGTACAGGCGTCCTGGCTTTCGCGCCAGTCATAATCCTCATAATAGTAATCGTCATAGCTGTTCCCGCTGTAGTTTACATCGTTTTCGTCTGTTTCTTCCTCTTCGGTTTGCTCGTCTGAAGCTTCCGGATTGTCGCATTTGTATAACGAATATTTTTTCTTGAATGAAAATTCAACCCGGTAAATGGCACCCGGTTCCGGAGTAATTATTTTGGATAAGTCCAGGGCAAAAGTATTCCATTGGGCAAAATTGACCAGTTTGTTTTCTTTCAGGTTGATGGTGCTTTTGGCGATGGGCTGCGCTACTTTCTTTAAATTCTGAGCCCCGTTCAATTCGTTATATTGTAAAAACTGAAGGATGTTGTTTTTGTATATCTTATAGATTTTAACATCTACCGCGCTTAAATTTACAGCTTCGAAATTGAGCTTCAAATTATTGGAACTCGGTAATATGGTCCCATTTTTAGTGAACTTCACATTGGGTTTTATCTGGTCGAATGAAATGGAAGTGGTAAAATTCTGCTTCATTTTATAGCCGTTTTCGCTTTCGATTCCCTGGAAAACCTCGACAAGGACATTGCCTCCTGTAATAGGTTCTGAAACCGTTTCTTCTTCCGGTTCTTCATAACTGGCTTCTTCAACAACGGCAGCGGCAGAGTCTATGGCAACGGCGGTCGTATCTACAGCGGCGGCCTGTGCCACTTCAATGGCTTCTTTGGCTACGGTTTCGCTTGGCGGGGCTTCGTTGCTGAAAAATACCTTAAGGACATTGCCTTGCGTGGCGAATTTCAGGTTTTTTGCATTTTGGATGGAAACCAATCCCTTGAAATCCTGGCCTTTTTGCAGCGCATCGGAAAAATTGATCCATAACGTCTGGTTTTCACCTTCCGGGATTGTAACATCGACTACCTTGAAATTATCTTTACCGACAATCGTATATTCCATTTCGCCTTTTTGATCGATATCGTAATCGGTACCGTCATAAGCGATTTCAATTTTTGAATCTTCATCGAAACGCTGTATGCTGTCTATTATGAATTTGAATTCAGTGGCAGTACTCTGGGATTTGATGAATTTTACGGCAAGGTTTTTTCCTTTTTGTTGTGCGGAAACCAGTTTTGAAGCGGTTTCGAAATCAATATTGTCGGCGGTTTTCAAAGTCCCGTTCAGGTATTGGTAATCTTTACTGTAGGATTGTATGTCCTGGGTGGTTACCAGGAAATCCTGTTTTAACGTTTTTACCGTAAAATTAAATTCGGAAAGCTCCTTTTTGACCGTCATTACCTTATCAAGCTTTAACGTAACCTGGTATTCGGTATCCGGGTCCAGCTTTTTTTCAGGGACAAAAGCAATGGTGTTGCTGGAGAGTGCGACAACTTTTCCGCTAACGCTTGGTGAAATGTCGAACAAATCACTGTCCAGGACATCGTTGGCTTTCCATTCTTTTTTATCAAAGGCAAAAACCACCCGGATGTCGGACTGGGCCGGGACTATGCCTCCCGTAAAATTGGTAATTATACCCTTAAACAACGAAAAATCTGAATTGAATTCGGCAGCTGATTTCCTGCCACAAGCCTGAAAAATAAGAACAGCAATACATACGCAAACAAAATTTTTCGTTTTCATTTGATTAAAAAATTTAAGAGTAAATAAATGGTTAAAAGTTCTTTAAAACTACATCAAAACTAATACCAAATTGGTAAAATTTTTCTGCTTTTTACAGATAAATTACAGCGGTTCGAAAAATAAATTTAATTGTCATTTTTCTAAGAGTTTTTGTGTTAATTTTTGCTTTTTTATCAATAAAACTTCGCAAAACGATATTATTATATAAAACCTTATTTAGAAATAATAAAAATAACTCTTTTAAAGGCGTTTTTTTGGTTGAAAATGTCATTTTTAATTGTGATTTAATTCCAGCCATGTATCTTTGTAAGTGATAAAAACTAATTTTTTGCAGCATGCATACAAATCAATTTGATTATATACCTATTTTAATGCAAATGGGGCTTGCGGTCGGGTTTGTGGCGGCGACCATATTTGGTTCCAGCCTTTTAGGTCCTAAAAGATCGTCGGTAAACAAGGATAAGAATTTTGAAAGCGGGATCGAATCCATCGGTAATGCCAGGATTCCGTTCTCTGTAAAATATTTCCTTGTGGCTATCCTGTTTGTGCTTTTTGACGTCGAAGTTATTTTCCTATATCCTTGGGCAATCAATTTTAAAGACCTTGGCGTAGAAGGAATGATCAAAATGGTGATTTTCATGTCGTTATTATTGGTTGGATTTTTCTATATCATCAAAAAGAAAGCCCTTGAATGGGAATAATAATCGGTTTTAAGTAGTGATTTTTCATAACTTAATAAGTAAAAAGTAAAATGAGCGATTCAAATATAAAAATAGTAGAAGCTCCCGAAGGGTTGTCAGGTGAGGGTTTTTTCGCAACAAAACTAAATGATGTTGTAGGCCTTGCCCGAGCCAATTCCATGTGGCCGTTACCTTTTGCAACCTCTTGCTGCGGTATCGAATTCATGGCAACCATGGCGTCGCATTACGATTTGGCGCGTTTCGGGTCCGAACGTGTGAGTTTTTCTCCCCGTCAGGCGGATATGCTGATGGTTATGGGTACCATTTCCAAAAAAATGGCGCCTATCCTTCGCCAGGTTTACGAACAAATGGCGGAACCGCGTTGGGTTATTGCCGTAGGAGCCTGTGCTTCTTCGGGCGGAATATTTGATACCTATTCTGTTTTGCAGGGAATAGACAAAGTGATCCCGGTTGATGTATATGTGCCGGGCTGCCCTCCTAGGCCGGAACAGATTGTGGATGGCGTGATGCGTTTGCAGGAATTGGTTAAATCCGAATCTGTCCGCCGCCGAAGCTCCCCGGAATATCAAGAACTATTAGCATCTTATAACATTAAATAAGAACATGGCTTTAGAAAACACCCAAATTCAAGATAAATTAACGGAAACCTTTGGAGAAAGCGTAATGCATTTCCGCCAGGAAAGAGATATCTTCACTTTCGAAGTTTCATCTGATACAATAACACCCGTAATCCTGTTCCTGAAAAACGAGGAAACCTTAAATTTTCATTTTTTGACTGATTTGTGCGGGATCCATTATCCTGACAGCGATGTGAACGAGCAGTTTGCAGTGGTCTACCATTTGCATAACTGGGTAGAAAACAAACGTATCCGGATAAAAAGTTTTATACACGGGGAAAACCCTGAAATAAAATCAGTTTCAAATATCTTCCTGACCGCCAATTGGATGGAACGTGAAACGTATGATTTCTTCGGGATCAATTTCATCGGGCACCCGCAATTGAAAAGAATCCTCAACATGGACGAAATGATTTCTTTCCCGATGCGGAAGGAATTCCCAATGGAAGATTCCGGAAGGACAGATAAAGACGACAGGTTTTTTGGAAGAACACCATCAAACTGCTAATAATAAAATGCGCCCTGAAATACGGGATTCATTATAAAAATAAATAATTCAACATTATAAAATGTCAGAACTATTATTACCGCCAGAGCATCGCTATGCTAAAATAATTAAGGAGAAACTAAACGAAGACGGGAGCGAGCTCTCGATCCTGAATTTAGGACCAACCCACCCGGCCACCCACGGTATTTTCCAGAATATCCTGCTGATGGACGGAGAGCGCATTTTGGATGCCGAGCCAACCATTGGGTACATTCACAGGGCTTTTGAAAAAATCGCGGAAAACCGTCCTTTTTACCAGATTACCCCATTAACGGACAGGATGAATTACTGTTCTTCGCCAATCAATAATATGGCGTGGTGGATGACTTTGGAAAAATTATTGAATATTGAAGTGCCGAAAAGGGCGCAATATTTAAGGGTTATCGTCATGGAATTGGCCCGTATTACTGACCATATCATCTGTAACTCGATCCTTGGTGTTGATACCGGGGCATATACCGGGTTTTTATATGTATTCCAATTCAGGGAGAAAATCTACGAAATATACGAAGAGATCTGCGGAGCCCGTTTGACAACCAATATGGGGCGTTTGGGCGGTTTCGAAAGAGACTGGTCTGCAGAAGCGTTCCGTAAATTAGACGTTTTCCTGGAAGAATTCCCGCCAGCCTGGAAGGAATTCGAGAATCTTTTCGAACGAAACAGGATCTTTATTGACAGGACTGTCAATGTAGGGGCTATTTCGGCTGAAAGCGCCATGGCTTACGGATTTACCGGGCCAAACTTACGCGCTGCGGGTGTTGATTATGATGTCCGAGTAGCGGAGCCGTATTCTTCTTATGAAGATTTTGAATTCATTATCCCTGTTGGGAAATCAGGTGACACTTACGATCGTTTCTGTGTGCGTAATGCAGAAGTTTGGGAAAGTTTGAGCATCATACGCCAGGCCTTGGCAAAAATGCCCGAAGGAAACGATTACCACGCTGAAGTCCCGGATTATTACCTTCCTCCAAAAGAAGATGTATACAATAATATGGAAGCCCTTATCTACCATTTCAAAATTGTCATGGGAGAAGTTCCTGTTCCTGTTGCCGAAATTTACCACGCTGTGGAAGGTGGAAACGGGGAATTAGGTTTTTACTTAATTACAGACGGAAGCCGTACTCCGTACAGGTTGCATTTCCGCCGCCCTTGTTTTATATACTATCAAGCGTATCCGGAAATGATCAAAGGAGCATTATTATCGGATGCCATCGTAATATTATCAAGTCTTAATGTAATTGCCGGCGAATTGGACGCTTAATAATTATGGAAAAAACACAGATCAAACAAAACATAAATATCACGGAAGCCTTAATGGTTCGTATCGACGAATTGTGCAGCCATTATCCGGATGATAAAAGAAAATCGGCTTTATTGCCTGTTTTGCATGAAGTTCAAGATGCCCATGACAATTGGCTGAGTATCGAATTACAAGACAAAGTTGCCGAAATTTTACGCATCAAACCTGTTGAAGTTTACGAGGTAGTAACATTTTACACCATGTTCAACCAAAGGCCGATTGGAAAATACATGTTCGAATTTTGCCATACTTCGCCTTGTTGTTTGAACGGGACCGAAAACCTAATGGATTACACCTGTACTAAATTAGGGGTGAAAGTAGGAGAGCCTACCGCTGACGGCATGTTCGAAGTCCGTGGGGTGGAATGCCTTGGTGCTTGCGGTTATGCGCCGATGATGCAATTGGGCGATTTCTACCAGGAACACCTGACAGAAGCAAAAATCGATCAGTTGATCGCAGACTGTAGAGACAATAAAATAATATTACACGATAAATAAGATGTCAAAGAAAATATTATTAGACAAAATAAACGTACCGGGTATCAAAACCTACGAAGTATACCGTCGTGAAGGTGGGTATGCCTCTGTAGAGAAAGCCCTGAAAACATTAACGCCAGACGAAGTGGTCGAAGAAGTGAAGACTTCAGGGATCCGTGGCCGTGGAGGAGCAGGTTTCCCTGCCGGTATGAAATGGAGTTTTATCGATAAGAAATCAGGAAAACCACGCCATTTGGTTTGCAATGCCGATGAGTCGGAACCGGGGACTTTCAAAGACCGGTACCTGATGGAATTCATTCCCCATTTGTTAATTGAAGGGATGATTACCTCCAGTTATGCTTTGGGTGCGAACTTGTCCTATATCTACATCCGTGGAGAGTACATGTGGGTATACAAAATCCTGGAAAGAGCCATCGCCGAGGCAAAAGCTGCCGGTTGGTTGGGTAAAAATATATTAGGGACCGGTTACGATTTGGATTTGTATGTTCAAATCGGAGGCGGGGCTTATATTTGTGGTGAAGAGACCGCTTTAATAGAATCACTCGAAGGCAAAAGAGGAAATCCGCGAATCAAACCGCCATTTCCAGCTGTTTCGGGGCTTTGGGGCAACCCAACGGTAGTGAATAACGTGGAAACGATTTCTGCCGTGCCGTGGATTGTCAACAATTCGGGGGCCGAGTATGCAAAAATCGGCATCGAGCGTTCTACCGGGACCAAATTGATTTCAGCTTCTGGAAATATCAAAAATCCTGGCGTTTATGAAATTGAAATGGGAATCAGTGTATACGAATTTATGAATTCTGACGAATACCTGGGAGGAATGAGCACAGACAGGCCTTTAAAAGCCTTGGTGCCAGGAGGTTCTTCCGTGCCTATTTTACCGGCGCATCTAATATACAAAACCGCAGCTGGTGCTGATCGTCTGATGACGTATGAGTCCTTGTCCGATGGCGGGTTTGCTACAGGTTCCATGCTGGGTTCAGGAGGTTTTATCGTATACGACGACACCGCTTGTATCGTAAGGAATACCTGGAATTTTGCCCGTTTTTACCATCACGAATCCTGCGGGCAATGTACTCCATGCCGTGAAGGGACAGGCTGGCTTGAAAAAATCCTGCACCGTATCGAAACCGGTACAGGCCGTGAGGAAGACATTGAATTGTTATGGAGCATCCAAAGCAAAATCGAAGGAAATACGATCTGCCCTCTGGGAGATGCGGCATCCTGGCCGGTAGCGGCGGCAATCCGTCATTTTAGGGAAGAATTCGAATACCATGTCCGTTTCCCGGAAAAAATAAAAAACAGAGACCACTTCGTAGCGGAACCTTTTGAGAAAGTGAAGCACTTAGTGACAAAACAAACAGTATAAATTTAGTCGAAAGTGGTGTGGCGCAAGTCATAGAAACTTTAAACAAAAAGAGTTATGAAAGTAACAATAGACGGTCAAAGTATAGAAGTAGAACCAGGAACAACCATCCTGCAGGCTGCGCGTATGATTGGTGGGGAATTAGTTCCGCCAGCCATGTGTTATTACTCAAAATTGAAAGGAAGCGGCGGAAAATGCCGTTGTTGTTTGGTTGAAGTTTCCAAAGGAAGCGAAGCCGATCCGAGGCCTATGCCAAAATTAATGGCATCCTGTGTAACAGGCTGTATGGATGGAATGGAAGTAAACAGCAAATCCTCTCCAAGAGTGGAAGAAGCGAGAAAATCCGTTACGGAATTCCTGCTGATCAACCACCCGCTGGATTGCCCGGTTTGTGACCAGGCCGGTGAATGCGACCTGCAAAACCTAAGCTTCGAACACGGAAACCCAAAATCCCGTTTCATTGAAGAGAAAAGGACTTTTGAGCCGGAAGATATCGGCCCGAATATCCAACTGCACATGAACCGCTGCATTTTATGCCAAAGATGCGTTCAGGTAGCGGACCAATTGACAGATAACCGTGTACACGGTGTGATGGATCGCGGGGACCATGCGAATATTTCTACTTGTATATCCAAAGCCATTGACAATGAATTTTCAGGGAACATGATCGATGTTTGCCCGGTTGGTGCTTTAACCGATAAGACTTTCCGTTTCAAATCAAGGGTTTGGTTCAACAAGCCGTATAATGCCCACAGGGATTGCGATAAATGCTGCGGAAAAACAACCGTTTGGATGTTCGGTGGAGAGATACAACGTGTTACCGGCCGTAAGGATGTGTACCATGAAGTGGAAGAATTCATTTGTAACGGATGCCGTTTTGACCATAAAAACGTAGAGGACTGGACTATTGAAGGGCCTCGTGAATTTGAGAAGGATTCTGTAATCAACCAAAACAATTACACCCAGAAATTAGAAAAAGTAGAAATCGCTACCGAAAAATTAATTTTGGAAGGAAGGGATAAAGACCATAAGAAAATCAGTATGGCCGAGATAGATTACAATGAAAAAATTGATGGCAACCTTATAGATTCAAAGAAAAATGGATAGTACATTTATTATAGAAAAAAGCGTTGTTATCGTAAGCGTATTTGCCATAACCATGATTTTTGCCATGTATTCCACTTGGGCAGAACGTAAAGTGGCTGCATTCCTTCAGGACAGGGTTGGCCCGAACCGTGCGGGTTGGGGTGGATTATTACAGCCTCTTGCCGATGGTCTGAAATTATTCTCAAAAGAAGAATTCTTCCCTAATACCCCTAATAAATTTTTATTCATCATAGGCCCGGGAATTGCCATGAGTACGGCTTTAATGACAAGTGCCGTAATTCCGTGGGGAGACAAACTGCACCTTTTCGGAAAGGATATCCTTTTGCAGGCTACTGATATTGATGTTGCATTATTGTACATCTTCGGAGTCATTTCGGTAGGTGTGTACGGAATCATGATCGGGGGATGGGCATCGAATAACAAATTCTCGTTAATGGGAGCGGTACGTGCGGCTTCGCAAATGGTATCGTATGAAGTGGCCATGGGATTATCCATGATTGCCCTGTTGATGATGACCGGAACATTAAGTTTAAAAGAAATTTCCGCCCAACAGTCCGGAATGAACTGGAACGTGTTTTACCAGCCGGTTTCGTTTTTGATTTTCCTAATCTGCGCTTTCGCGGAAACCAACAGGACTCCTTTTGACTTGGCGGAGTGCGAATCGGAACTTATTGGAGGGTACCATACCGAATATTCTTCCATGAAAATGGGATTCTACCTTTTTGCCGAATATGCCAATATGTTTATTTCTTCGGCTATTTTGTCTATTTTGTTCTTTGGAGGGTATAATTATCCTGGCATGGAATGGATGGTGGAAAATGCCGGTGTGAATACGGCAAATGTTATAGGAATGCTGGCTTTGTTTACCAAAATATGCGGATTCATATTTTTCTACATGTGGGTACGTTGGACCATACCGCGTTTCCGATACGATCAATTGATGCATTTGGGATGGAGGATTTTAATTCCGTTAGCAATCATAAATATCATGGTAACAGGAGTTTGTATTTTAGCATTTAAATAAAAGAACATGTCAACGACTATACAAAATATATCATTATCAGGCAGGAAAAAAGAAGTTTCCCACAAGGAGATGTCTTTCTTGGAAAGCCTGTATTTAGTAGCAATTGTCAAGGGTTTATGGATTACCATCAGGCACTTCTTCAGAAAAAAAGTAACCATTCATTACCCGGAACAGGTTCGCCAGATGAGCCCTGTTTACCGTGGCCAGCACATGCTAAAGCGTGATGAGCAAGGGCGTGAGAACTGTACGGCCTGCGGATTGTGCGCCCTTTCCTGTCCTGCGGAAGCCATTACGATGAAAGCCGCCGAAAGGAAAGCAGATGAAAAACACCTGTACCGTGAAGAGAAATATGCGGAAATCTACGAAATAAACATGTTGCGTTGTATTTTCTGCGGATTGTGTGAAGAAGCCTGCCCGAAAGACGCTATTTACCTAACCACTTCAAAAGTCCTGGTACCTTCCAATTACGAAAGGGAGGATTTCATTTTCGGGAAAGATAAATTAGTTATGCCACTGGAAATGGCTATGAAAAACGCTCAACTTAAAAACGCTAACTGATGTCAACATTACTCATTATATTTTACTTCCTGTCGGCAATTACCATTGCAACAGCGTTTTTGACTATCATTAGTAAAAACCCGATTCACAGTGCTATTTACCTGGTTATTTGTTTTTTCTCGGTAGCCGGGCATTATCTTTTGTTCAATGCGCAGTTCCTGGCGATTGTCCATATTATTGTCTATTCCGGGGCTATTATGGTCCTGTTCCTGTTTACAATCATGTTGATGAACCTGAACAAGGAAGGCGAACCGCATAAAAAATGGGCTACCAAACTGGCTGCAGTGATTTCCTTCGGGTTGATTTGTTTCGTGATGCTGGCGGTCTTTATCAAGGCGATGCCGGTTATTGCAGCTTACAAACAAACAGGCCAGGATTTCCAGTCTATCAAAGTATTGGGGAAAGTATTGCTAAACGAATATATGGTGCCGTTCGAATTTGCTTCCGTGTTATTGCTGGTAGCCATGATAGGAACGGTGTTATTGTCTAAAAAAGAAAAATCAGTTCAATAAATGGATAATATTTTACAAGAAATAGGGATGGAAAATTACATTTATCTAAGTGTAATTCTTTTCTGTATTGGGGTTTTTGGAGTTTTATACAGAAGAAATGCCATCATCATGTTTATGTCAATCGAAATCATGCTTAATGCGGTAAACCTGCTTTTTGTAGCTTTTTCAACATACCACCAGGATGCGCAGGGACAGGTATTCGTATTTTTCTCTATGGCTGTGGCTGCTGCCGAAGTTGCTGTAGGATTGGCTATATTAGTATCGATTTTCAGGAATTTGAATTCTATTGATATCGATAATTTAAAAAATTTAAAAGGATAAATACTAATGGAAAAAAAATTAGCTTTAGTATTATTGTTAGCTCCGTTCTGCGGATTTTTATTCAATGTTTTTTTAGGGAAAAAGGCCGGGAAATCCATTTCCGGAATTATAGGGACTTTATCTGTCCTGATTTCCTTCTTTGCAACCACTTATTTCTTTGCGTTGCTTCAATCGACAGGGCAACCTGTACAGGTTGATTTATTCCAATGGATTTCTTTGGAAAAATTCAATATTGACTTTTCGTTTCTATTAGATCAGTTGTCTATCCTGTGGTTGCTTTTTGTAACCGGGATCGGGACATTGATCCATATGTATTCCATCAGCTATATGCACGATGATGAGAATATGCATAAGTTTTTTGCCTATTTGAACCTGTTTGTGTTTTTCATGATCACTTTGGTTATGGGAAGCAACCTGCTTATTATGTTCATCGGTTGGGAAGGCGTAGGGCTTTGTTCTTACCTTTTGATCGGTTTCTGGTATAAAAACCAGGAGTATAACGATGCTGCAAAAAAAGCATTCATCATGAACAGGATCGGAGATTTAGGTTTGCTGATCGGTTTGTTTATCTTAGGATACTTATTCCATACTTTGGATTATGCAACACTTAAGACGTCCATTTTGAGCAATAGTGCTGTTTTGTCCAACCCATTGCTTTCTATCGCGGCTTTGTGCCTGTTTATAGGTGCCTGCGGTAAATCTGCGCAAATTCCATTGTATACCTGGTTGCCGGATGCGATGGCCGGACCTACACCGGTTTCTGCATTGATCCACGCGGCTACGATGGTTACGGCAGGTATTTTCATGGTAACAAGAATGCATTTCCTATTTGACCTGACACCTTATGTACAAGATATTATCGCGATAGTTGGAACCATTACTGCCGTAGTGGCTGCCTCTATCGGATTGGTTCAGACCGATATCAAAAAAGTATTGGCTTATTCTACCGTTTCCCAATTAGGGCTGATGTTTTTGGCTTTGGGTCTTGGCGCTTATGAAGTGGCTGTGTTCCACGTAATCACGCACGCTTTCTTCAAGGCCTGCCTGTTCCTGGGATCCGGTTCTGTCATCCATGCTTTGCACGGGGAGCAGGATATGCGAAGAATGGGCGGATTGCGAAAAGCCATGCCGGTTACTTTCTGGACCATGATGATTTCAACATTAGCCATTGCTGGGATTTTCCCTTTTGCAGGGTTCTGGTCCAAAGATGAAATCTTAATGACGGCTTTCCACGGAAACATTGTACTCTGGGTTATTGGCTCCATCGCTTCTATCATGACGGCTTTTTATATGTTCCGATTGATGTACCTTACGTTTTTCCAGGAATTCAGGGGAACGGAAGAGCAGAAACACCATTTGCACGAAAGCCCTTCCTTAATTACAATCCCATTGATTATACTTGCCTTTTTGGCGGCTATCGGAGGATTGATAAGCTTGCCGGGGAACAGCTGGTTGAATCATTACCTGGAGCCTTTCTTCAATAAGGCCCACGAAGCGCATCATTTGGGTGCTACCGAATATACATTGATGGCTATTGCCACCGCCGGAGCTTTATTAGGTATCGGAATCGCTTACTCTAAATATATCAAACAAAATCAATTGCCTGCCGAAGATTCGGAAATAAAAGGAATTGCCAAAGTATTGTACAACAAGTATTATGTTGACGAAGCATATGAGGCCCTTTTTGTGAATCCGTTATACAAAGTGTCCCATTTCTTCAGGAAATATGTGGAAGAGGCGGTTTCAGGATTTGTTTTCGGATTGGGAAAACTGACAAACGAAATCGGGAACCAGGGGAAATCAGTACAGAACGGAAGTATCGGATTGTATCTTTTCGCCTTTGTAATTGGAGTTTCTTCGATTTTAATTTATTTATTTTTAGTTTAATAATCATACATCAATGAACGTATCATTTATACTCATTCTCTTATTATTCGGCGCTATCGCAACTTATTTTGCCGGTGATCAATTAGCTAAAAAAGTAGCCTTGGTTTTTAGTTTGGCTTCAGTGGCGGGTTCGATATACATATTCAATCAGCATATGGCCGGAATTGATACCAATTTTCGCGAGAATTGGATTTCCAACCCTAATTTGTTTATCGCCTTAAAAGTTGACGGATTGTCTGTTGCTATGCTGCTGCTGACAACTGCCTTGACCTCTATCATCTTGTTTTCATCTTTTGGGAACCAATACAACAACAGCAAAAATTTCTATGCTTTGGTGATGTTTATGTCGTTTGCCATGGTGGGGACATTTTTAAGTGCCGATGCTTTCCTGTATTACATATTCTGGGAATTATCATTAATCCCTATTTATTTTATAGCCTTGCTATGGGGCAACGGTGATGCGGAAGAACGCAAAAAAGCCATCATCAAATTCTTTATTTATACATTGGCCGGTTCGTTGTTTATGCTGGTGGCATTCATTTACCTGTTCCAAAAGGCGGGAAGCTTGCTTATTGGTGACTTGTATGCCATCCATTTGTCGGGCCAGGAGCAATTCTGGATTTTCCTGGCTTTGTTTTTAGCGTATGCGATTAAAATCCCGATCGTTCCTTTCCATTCCTGGCAGGCAAATACCTATCAGAAAGCTCCGGCTGCCGGCACGATGCTGCTTTCGGGGATAATGCTGAAAATGGGATTGTATAGCGTTATCCGTTGGCAATTGCCTATTGCACCTGTCGCAGCCAAAATGTACATGGATGTTTTCATCGGATTGAGTGTTGCAGGGGTTATTTATGGTTCTGTTGTGGCTTTAAAGCAAAAGAATATTAAAAAATTATTGGCGTATTCGTCTTTGGCGCACGTAGGATTGATTGCTGCGGGAGCTTATACTTTAACACTTGACGGATTGCGCGGTGCCGTTTTACAGATGATTGCCCACGGTTTTGTGGTAGTAGGCCTGTTTTTTGCAGCCGAAGTCATCGAAAGACGTTTCAATACGCAGGAAATTTCAGAAATGGGAGGTATCAGGATCCAGGATAATAAGTTCGCATCGATGTTTATGATCGTTATGCTGGCTTCGGTGGCATTGCCTTCCACATTCAACTTTATCGGGGAATTCACATTGTTGTATAGTTTGTACAATGCCAACATCTGGTTCGCAATATTGGCCGGAACGACTATTATCCTGGGCGCTGTTTATATGCTCAAAATGTTCCAACATGTCATGTTGGGTGAGGCTGGTGCCAAAGTTTTTAAAGCGGTTACCACCCAGGAAACCATCGTTTTCGTTGTGATCATTGCGGTGTTGCTTTTCTTTGGATTGTACCCAAAACCGATAAACGATTTAATAACGCCTGCTTTACAGGAGATTGTTACTAAAATTAATAGACAATAATAGTTAGAATTTGATTTTCAATCAGGATTCAAAATATACATATCACAAATGAATACATTAATAGCAATATCAGGATTAGGGATTTTAAGTTTGATTGCGGAAATATTTAATGCCAGAAAAGCCATCGTGCCAATGACCATAATTGGGCTTTTGGCTATTTTGGGACTTACCGCTTCCGAATTTGGTCTTGATAAAGGTTACTATAACAATATGGTTGTTGTAGATAAATTCTCTTCTGCATTTTCATGCCTGTTTATCATTATTACTATTTTCCTGGTGGCCATGAGCCATGATTTTTATAAAAACCAAAGCACTAAAATTTCCGATTTTGTCGCGATAAAAGTGTTCTTGCTGGCTGGAGCGGTTGCTATGGTTTCTTTTGGAAACTTGTCTATGTTTTTCTTAGGGATTGAAGTATTGTCTATCGCGCTTTACATCCTTGCGGCCAGTAACAGGCTGAACCTGAAAAGCAACGAGGCAGGAATGAAATACTTCTTAATGGGGTCTTTTGCCTCAGGGATTATCCTTTTCGGGATTTGCCTGGTTTACGGAGCAACCGGAAGTTTTGACCTGAAGGCTATTTACCAGGTTATCCATTACTCGAATTTCCCACAATGGTATTTCATCGGGATTGTATTATTGCTGATTGGGATGTTGTTTAAGATCGCTACTGTGCCATTTCATTTTTGGGCGCCGGACGTATACGAAGGTTCTCCTGCGCTGACTACGGCTACGATGAGCAGTTTGGCTAAAATTGTGGCTATGGCGGCTTTGTTCAGGTTAGTGGTGAAGCTTTTGCCTGTGCAATCGTATTCTTTCCAGGTTATTATTGTTTGTGTGGCCATTGCTTCGATGCTGGTAGGGAATATTATGGCTTTGCGCCAGAATAATGTCAAACGTATGTTTGCTTTTTCAGGGATTTCCCATGCGGGCTTTATGGTAATGACGCTTTTATGCCTTAATAATGCGGCAAGTGTGTTGTTGTATTACGCTGCGGCATATGCTGTGGCTGGTATCGCCTTTTTTGCAGTGGTGATTTATGTAACCCGCGAAAAACAGAACGAAACGATTGATAGTTTTAACGGTTTTGGGAAAACACATCCGTTATTGGCCGGAATACTTACGGCTTCTTTATTGTCTATGGCCGGAATTCCTATCCTGGCCGGTTTCTTTGCCAAATTCTTTTTGCTGAACCAATTGATTCAAACCGGATGGATCGTTCTGGTAATTGTAGCGGTTATCGCTTCAATAATAAGTGTAGGCTATTATTTTAAAATCATTTTAGCTCTGTATACTAAAGATAGCGAACAAAACCTGCCTGCTGTTCCATTGGCGTATCAGATTGTTGCTGTTTTGGCTTTGTTGCTTAATATCCTTATCGGATTATTCCCGGGCTATGTCCTGAACCTTTTAGGATAAAAGAACTAATTTCACAAATTAAGATATATGGGGAGCTCGTTTTGGGCTCCTTTTTTATTTATAAGATTTATGGAAATAAAAAAAGGACAGTTTTTGCTGTCCTTTCTATGTTTTAGGTATACTTTATTCGTTATCCGATGCAAACCATTCTGCGAAAGAGGTTTCGGTTTCCTGGAGCCTTAAGCTGTGGAGTTTTATCGAATCCGGGAGCCTTCGTTTTATTTTTGCGGCAAAATCAATGACCATGTTCTCGCTCGTCGGCTGGTAATCAACCAAAATGACATGATGCCCGCGGGTTTTCAGTTCGTTGGCCAGTTCGATATGAGGCGTTGTGGCATTAAATACTGTAGCGTGGTCAAATATATCTACAATATCTTCCTTAACGATTTTTTTTAAATCTGAGAAATCGATCACCATGCCATATTTTACATTATCCCGGTCTGTAATTGGCGAACCGATCACGGTTACGGAAAGTTTGTAACTGTGGCCATGGACATTTTTGCATTTCCCGTCATAGCCGTAAAGCGCATGGCCGGTTTCAAAATTAAACTGTTTGGTAATTCGTATCTTGCTCATAAAAATCAGATTGTATGCAAAGGTATTAAATAAATTGTTAAGAGGCAGCCGTAATAGCCGGAGCAAAAAAAAACGCTCAATTGCTGAGCGTTTTTAATATTGTATAAGTTCTTATAGACTTAAGCTTCAAATGGAACTACAGAAACATAAGATTTGTTTTCACCTTTTTTCTGGAATTTCACAACACCGGCAACTTTTGCATGTAAAGTATGATCTTTACCCATGTAAACGTTTTCTCCAGGGTTATGTTTAGAACCTCTTTGTCTTACAATGATATTTCCAGCAATTGCAGCTTGACCACCATAAATCTTAACACCTAAGCGTTTCGATTCTGATTCTCTACCATTCTTCGAACTACCGACACCTTTCTTGTGAGCCATGACGTTTTGGTTTTAAATGTTACTATTATTCTTGTGTATCTTCTTTTTTAGCTTTTACAGCCTTCTTTTTAGGAGCTTCTACAGCTTCTTCAGTGGCTACAGCTTCTTTTTTAGGAGCAGCTTCTTTCTTAGGAGCAGCTTTTTTAGCACCGGTAGTTGAAATACCTTCTACTAAAATCTGAGTAAGATATTGTCTGTGACCGTTTCTTTTCTTGTAACCTTTTCTTCTTTTCTTTTTGAAAACGATTACTTTGTCTCCTTTTAAGTGTTGTAACACTTTTGCTTCTACTGAAGCACCTTCTATAGCTGGGGCGCCTAAAGTGATTGTGCCATTGTCGTCTACCAAAAGAACTTTGTCAAAAGAAACTTTTGAACCTTCTTCGTTAGCCAAACGGTGAACATAAACCTTTAAGTCTTTGCTTACTTTAAATTGTTGCCCTGCTATCTCTACGATTGCGTACATAACAATAATGTTTATTAATTTTAAGGTTGCAAATATACAATTATTTCTCTATTGCACAACTCTTCCGTTAAAAATTATTTATAAAAGACTTACAATCAAAATGATTGATAAAAAAAATGACTTGGTTTTGTAACAAAAAAACGAATAGGCAGACTCATCATGTTATATTTATTAACTAATCACTTTTATGAAAAAATCATTGATGACTTTAAGTGCTGCTTTACTGCTTGGAGGTATTGCCTCAGCTCAGAAAGTAGCGTTTGAAGAATACAACCTAGACAACGGTTTGCATGTAATCTTACATCAGGACAAATCGGCACCAGTTGTGGTAACTTCTGTAATGTACCACGTTGGGGCAAAAGACGAACAGCCAAACAGAACCGGTTTTGCGCATTTTTTCGAGCACCTTTTATTTGAAGGGACAGACAACATCGCCCGTGGGGAGTGGTTCAAGATCGTAACGGCAAATGGCGGGAACAATAATGCGAATACTTCTGACGACAGGACGTATTACTATGAGGTTTTCCCTTCCAACAACCTGCAGCTGGCTTTATGGATGGAATCTGAAAGATTGATGCACCCGGTAATCAACCAAATTGGCGTTGATACCCAAAATGAAGTTGTTAAGGAAGAGAAAAGACTTCGTATAGACAATCAACCTTACGGAAATATCTTAAAGGCGGTGAAGCAAAACCTATTCAAAGTACACCCTTACCGTTGGACTACCATCGGGGAAATGGAACATTTGGATGCGGCCAAACTGGAGGAATTCCAGGCGTTCAACAAAAAATTCTACATTCCTAACAATGCAGTTTTAGTAGTAGCCGGTGATTTTGATCCTGCTCAGGCTAAAGAATGGGTTAAAAATTATTTCGGGCCTATCCAGAAAGGGACGCCTGTTGTAAAACAAAAATTCGAAGAGGCTCCAATTACCCAAGCCATTAAGGCAACCTGGGAAGATCCGAACATCCAGATTCCGATGATGGTTTGTACGTACAGGACTCCTTCTATGAAAACACGTGACGCTAAAGTATTGGATATGATTTCTTCTATTTTATCTGACGGAAAAAGTTCAAGATTGTACAAAAAAGTGGTAGACGACAAAAAAATGGCTTTGCAGATCGGGGCTTTCAACTATACTCAGGAAGATTACGGAATGTACATCCTTTACGGTTTGCCAATGGGATCCAATACTACCGAAAGCTTATTGAAAGAAGTAGATGAGGAAATCGTGAAATTGCAAACGGAATTGATCTCCGAGAAAGATTACCAAAAACTGCAAAACAATTTCGAGAGCCAATATGTAAACAGCAATGCAAGTATCGAAGGAATCGCTGAAAACCTGGCGTCATCCTATTTGTTGCATGGCGATGTAAACCTGATCAATACTGAAATTGATATTTACCGTTCCATCACAAGGGAAGAAATCAGAGAAGTGGCAAAAAAATATTTAAACCCAAACCAACGTTTGATTTTAGATTATGTTCCTGCCAAAGACAAAGCACAAAACTAAGTTGAGAATTACTATGAAAAAATATATTTATATAGCTGCGGGTTTGTTGTTGACAATGACTATGCAGGCACAAGACAGAAAACAGCCTAAACCGGGGCCATCTCCTACCATCAACGTAGGGAAACCGTCTTCATTCGTGTTGAAAAACGGCCTTAAGGTATTGGTAGTCGAAAACCATAAATTGCCAAGGGTTTCCTTCAACCTGACCATCGATAATGCACCGTATACTGAAGGTGACAAAAAAGGGGTGGCACAATTGACCGGTTCGTTAATTGGGAATGGGACCAAGAAAATGTCCAAAGACGCTTTCAACGAAGAAGTGGATTTCTTAGGGGCAGATATCAATTTCGCTTCAAACGGGGCATTTGCCAGCGGTTTATCGAAATATTCCGGAAGAATCCTGGAGTTAATGGCTGACGGCGCTTTGAATTCAGTATTCACACAAGAAGAGCTGGATAAGGAAAAAGCCAAGTTAATCGAAGGCCTGAAATCAAATGAAAAAAGCGTAACTTCTGTAGCGGAGCGTGTGGAAGATGTCCTGGCTTTCGGTAAAAACCATCCGTCAGGGGAATATGTAAGCGAAGCGACAATCAATAATGTAACGTTGAACGATGTCCTTTTAAATTACAACACCTATTTCGTTCCGGGTAACGCTTACCTGGTAATTGTAGGAGATGTTACCTTGAAAGATGTTCAGAAAATGGTCGAAAAACAATTTGGCCCTTGGAAAAAAGCAACGGCTCCGGCATTGACATACACAGATCCAAGCAATGTGCAGTACTCACAAATCAACTTTGTGGATATGCCAAACGCGGTACAATCTGAAATTGCCTTGGTCAATACAGTTAAACTGAAAATGACCGATAAGGAATATTTCGCAGGGATCCTGGCCAACCAAATCCTTGGTGGAGGAGGAGAAGGGCGCTTGTTTATGAACTTACGTGAAAAACACGGATGGACTTACGGTGCTTATTCTTCATTAGGATCAGGGAAATATGTAGAAAAATTCCGTTCTGAGGCTTCAGTAAGAAACGTAGTTACCGATAGTGCCGTGGTTCAGTTCTTTAACGAAATCAAAAGGATTAAAACCGAATTGGTTTCTGAAGAAGACCTAAAAGTGGCTAAAGCGAAATACATCGGAAACTTTGTAATGCAGATCCAAAAACCGGCTACCATTGCCCGTTATGCCTTAAACACAGAAACACAAGGGTTGCCTTTGGATTTCTACGAAAATTACATCAAGAACATCAATGCGGTAACCGCAGAAGATATCAAGGCTGCAGCCAACAAATTCTTTATGTCGGATAACACCCGCGTAATCATCGTTGGAAAAGGATCGGATGTTTTGCCTGGTTTGGAAAAAATGAGCGCTAAGGAAAAATTGCCTATTTTCTATTTTGACAAATATGGTAACCCGGTTGAAAAACCGAAAATGAGCGTTGCGATTCCTGCCGGTGTAACAGCCAAAACGGTTTTTGACAATTACATTAAAGCTATTGGTGGGGAAAAAGCGGTTAAAGCGGTTAAATCTGTGGTAACGGTTTCTTCAGGAACAGTTCAGGGAGCACCTCTGGAATTAACGACTAAAATGACTTCGGACAGCAAAATGTTCATGGAAATGAAAATGATGGGTCAGTCTATGATGAAAAGGGTAATCGGCGCTAAATCAGGTTACATGATCCAGCAAGGGCAAAGAAAAGACTTCACTGCTGAAGAATTGAAAGAACAAAAAGAAGGAGCGGTTCCATTTGAAGAATTGACTTTGGCAGCCAACCCGAATGTGAAGCTTCAAGCTATCGAAAACATGAACGGTAATGATGTATATGCGATCAAAAACGACAAGACAACCTATTACTATGATGTTAAAACGGGATTGAAAACCGCTGAAGCCAAAACGGCTGAAAGAGGTGGACAGCAAATGACGCAAACTACTTATTACAGTAATTACAAAGAAGTAAAAGGAGTAAAAATCCCTTATGAGATTGACATGAACGTAGGTGTTGAAATCAAATTGCTTACTTCCGATGTAAAAATCAACGAAGGAGTATCGGATGCTGATTTCCAGTAATCGGAAAACATACTAAACAAAAACGCCTTGGGAAACCAGGGCGTTTTTTATTTTAGGTAAAAGCAGTGGTTGTAATAATCGATGATTGATTTTCCGTTTTGCAGGACATCCGCGCCAATAATGCCATGGATCGGTTTTGTTTTGAATTCCTTCAGTGCCTGGTTTACATGGGACAGGTCAAAAATAACCAAGGTAATATCAGTATGTTTCCACCGGCCGATTTTCACGGTATTTTCTTTGGAGACCAATGTCCTCATGCCAATAGCTCCGGCACCGGCGGCTTTGGTTTTTGAGGCTGAAGTCTGTAGGTTGAAATAATCGACGCTTTCGAAACCGATACAGCTGTTGCTGGCTCCGGTATCCAGTATGAAATCGCCTTTTATACCATTGATTTTTGCTTTGATCAGCAAATGCTGGGTTTTTAGAACCTTGAATTTTATTTTTTTGTATTTATGTTTTTTGAGGACTTTTTCTAATTCTTCCATGTTTTATTTTTTTGAACAGTAAAAATAACGCTAAACCGATTAGTACGGCCAAACCGGCATACCTAAAATAATGGTTTGAGGTTTTAGGTTCTAAAGTACCATAATAAACCATGGCGCCCCAATAATAAGGCGATTTTTTTGCGTTTGAAATGGAAGGATCCTGCAGGTAATCTGATTTTGCCTTATGATTGGCTTCAGGATAGGAATGGTGTTTTTCTACATTCCGATAAAAATAATCCATAAACACAGCGGTCGAATAATCATTTACCTTCCATAAGGAAAACAGTAAATTCCGTGCGCCTCCAAATTGGAAACCCCTGGCCACGCTCATGGCACCTTCCGCTTTGTATAGTTTGCCGATGCCCGTTTCGCAGGCACTCAGGACCACTAAATCCGGATGGATGTCCAGGTGGTACAATTCCGAATATAAGATTTCCTGGTCATAAAACCGGATGCTGGCCGGTGTGAAAATATCTCCAGCAGCAGCGTGGGTGGAAAGATGCAGCATAGAATAATGAGCGGCATTGGCTTTAAAATTGGCAAATGTTGCTTGGCTTTTTTCCAGGTAACGGCCTTTGAAGCGTTTTTTTACATCCCGCATTTCCGCTTTAGAAAAAGGAAGTTCCGCCGCTGAATTTTCAAAAACAGGGAAAACACCCAAAACACTTTCTTCGGTATTGGCAAAAGGCCTGGAATTCAAATAAAACGAAACGGAATTGTTATAAGAAACCGTAAAATCATCCAAAAGGTAATGCCACCGCGAAAAATCATGGCCTGTACTTTGCCTGGTTATCAACGTTTCAAAAGGCAGGAAGCTCAAAATACCGTCAGGAATGAGAATAAGGTTCCTGTTCTTGCCCTTGGGTGGAAACCGAAAGCTGGCATAAAGGCTATTCGACAAGCGGTTAAATCCTTTGGGATCATTTAAAATCGCGTTCGAATCATTGAAATAAGACAAAAAAAGATGTACTCTCGACCGCAGGCCATTTTCCAGGTTCATTTGACTCCAATTGATATTGCCATTTTCCAATGTAAAAGAATAGAGGTTTTTCGTTCCCCAGAAAAAGGCCATCATTTGGGCATTTTCATCCTTTAATTTCTCGAATAACGCCGGAAACTCAATGTCCTTATGGAAGGGATTGTTGTTTTTTACCTGTTTTGATTTGAGCAAAAGCATCAGCTCGTTCTGTTTTTTTATGGCTTGGTTTATTTTTGAAATATCAGCCAGTTCCAGTTTCTGCTGTTCTTTCAGGATACTGTTGGAACAATTTTGAAGTTGTTCGGCAAGCTGTTTTTCTTCTTTGGAAATCACCCGGCTGGCAGAGACTGCTTCTTTGAGCACGCTGGATTTGGTTTGTTCCTGCAATTGAAAAGCCTTTTCGATATAGACAATTTTCTTTTCTTTTTGGTATAACAAATAATAGAGGGAAAGGCATTTTTCGGTCCGGTTCCGTTTCCTGATTTGTGCAATGATTTTTGAGTTTTCATATACCAGTAAAGATTGGAACAAGGCTTCGATATGAAAGGAAAGCGTATAACAGGCCAGCGCTTGTTCCGGTTGCCCCTGTACAGAAAACAATTCGCCCTGCAAGTCCAAAGCATCCATCAGGACGGTTTCAGTGTATAGGTCGTTTTGGTTGGGAAGTAATTTCTTCCGTGCGGCATATCCCGGGATCAGCGTTTTGAAAACCGCAGTAATAGATTGGCCCGCTTTCGCATATTTTCCCTGTTCGAAAAGGAGCTGCGCTTCGTCATAATAGAAACGTGCGGTAATTCTGGGTTCCGGGTTTTTGCTTTCCAAAAATCCTTTTTTGGACATTTCGAAATACAAACCGGCCTTGCTGAAATCCCGCTCCCGGCTATATAGGAACGCCAGGTTCCTGCTGGCATTTGAAACAGTCCCGGCTTCGGTTTTATTGTCTTTTAACAGGCTGATGCAAGTTTGCAGCGTAACTTTGGCTTGACCGGAATGGCCTGAAATCATATAATTTGCGCCAAGGTTATTTAATAAGATCCCTTTTTGGACAACGGTGAGTTTTTCGGTTTGAATGGTTTTTTCGAGCAGTGTTATGGCCAGGTCGTTTTTCCCGGAACTTTGGTACACATTTGATAAATTCAAAATGGCGGCCCATTTCTGCGGTTGGTCTTTTTCTAGGTTCGCTATGAAAAAATATTGCTTTATCGTATTTTCCGCATTGTCATAATCGCCAATGACCGTGTAAAGATTCCCCAAAGGTTTGAGGCAATATTCGGTAATGTCGTACCCTTTGAGCTTGTTTTTTTGGAACAAATGCCAGGCGCTTTCATAACTGGTTATGGCTTCGGTTGCCTGTCCGAACTGATTTTCAAAATAGGCTTTGTTGCATTTTAAAATAACGAAAGCCAGGATTTCGGGTTTTGTTTTGGGGTGGAATGCTTTTTCGGCTTCGGATAACCGACGCAGGCTTTCCGGATTTGGACCGGCCACGAAAACATCCACAGCATTGTAGATTTTGCCTTCCATCCCTGATGGGTTTTGCCCAAAAACCATTGGGGCGGCACACAAAAAGAGCCATAACAGCTTTCGGGACATTTGTTCCCAAAAAACCATGGCCGCTAAAGATTTTGCAATCTTTGCATCGAACCGCTTTTTTTTCCCGCCTTTTGCCAATATGTTATTCTTTAATGATTTTTATGGTTTCCGATGCGTTCCCGGATTGTAAGCTAACAAAATAAACCGCTCCGGGAAGATGCGATACATCAAGCAGCACTTTGTCCGAATTTGTTTTTTCCGATAGTATACACTGTCCTAAAACAGAATATAGGGCAACTGATGAAATAGTTTCTTTTGCACTCAGGCTTAAGCGGTCCTTCACCGGATTAGGGAAATAGCTCAACCCGGAAATTTGATATTCATTCGTAGAAAGCGTGCAAGGCGTCAGGATGGTAATCGTTGTTGTATTGCTCAAAGCTCCGGAAGAAGAAGTATGGCAGCCTTCACCATCATATAAAGTACAGGAATAAACATCGCCGTTATTCGCCGGGATTACGGTTAGCACAGGCCCTGAAGCGCCAGTATTCCCTCCTTGTATCGGATGGCCGTTCAAAGACCATTGGTAATACGGGAAAGCGCTTTGTATGTTTGTTCCCGTTGCAGTCAGGGTAATGCTGTCACCTGCACAGATTGTAGTATTGGAGGCCGAAACGGAAATGGATAAAACAGTTGGCACCGAAACCGCCAGTACAGCCGAAACAGAAGCATAAGGAGAAGCAACACAAGCGGCATTACTGGTGAGTTCACAACTTAAAACATCATTGTCGCTTAAAGCGGAAGTGGTAAAAACCGCCGCATTCGTCCCTACGGGCAATCCGTTTATTTTCCATTGGTAGGAAGGAGATGTCCCGCCGTCTATAGCCGTTACGCTAAATGTGACGGATCTTCCTCCGCAAATCGGTTGGTTTTGTGCGGTTGAATTGAAAACCAAAGCCGGGGCAGTCACATTTTTATTGATTTCGAAAACGGTTTGCTCTGAAATCCCGTTTATCCCGGAACAGACCGGAGTGATTTCGACCCGGTATTTATCCGAACAATGAACCTGCGTAAAAGGATAGGAAATGGTATTGGCCGGATAACTAAATGTACTGTAAGGCGACCAGCTGTTTGTACTATAATTGTAAAGCCGTGTTTTGAAATCTATTCCGGGTTCGGCAAGCCAGCTCACGTCTATCTTGTCATTGACGATATCAGGAGTTACAACTATATCGGCTGCTTTTTTATTGTCGCAGGCTGTTGTGTTGCAGGCTTCAAAACAAATCGAACTTGCCAGCGATGCATTGATGCTCACTATCGATTCCGGCGCCCAGGTATTGCTTCCGCTGACAGTAGCATTCATGATAAAACCCGAAGTGTGCACGCAGCCGAAATTATGGCCTATTTCGTGCGATAATATGCATCGGATCAAATTGGTATTCGATACATAATTCTTTACAACAGCTATGCCGGCACCGTTGGCACTGCTTGAAGTGCTGCAAATGGAATAAGCACCAAGGCCAACCGTGGTCCCGCTGCCTCCCTGGTTCTGCCAGTGTATTTTCATGTCATAGTGATTGATGAACATCCGGTACGCATTGGTTCCGAAACTATTGTAATTGTCATAAATTTCAAGGGTTGGGGGCCAATAATTGCAGGTCGGGCAAGTGACGATAAAATGCTCGTTAACCTTAAACTGCACATCGTCAGACACACCATTGAGAATGGTATAATTGGCCTGTGTAAGATTCAGGACTTCCAAAGTCCGGTTTATGGCATCGTTGATGGAAGCATAAGTGCTGTACATGGTGTAATCTACGGAAAAAGCAAGTTCAACGGTTTTGCAACCGCCAATCCTGGAGGTCTCGGGCCAAGGTTTTTCTTTCGTTTGCGGATTAGGTGTTGTAAAGCCGCAACCCAAATCATCTGGGGTAATGGCATTTTTCGCTTCATAAAAAAGGTAAGTGCTGCTGTTTGCTGCAGGATCGTATTTCCGTAACGGCTCAATGTAAAATTCCCCAACTGGGTTTTTGATATATATTGTATAGGAATTTTCAAAAATGGAAAAGACAAACTGGTTGTTTTCGGAGATGCCTTTATTCCTGAAATATTTCCCGTCAAACCCGGTTTCGGTTATTTTTTTTCGTTCGATGCCCCGTTCATTTTGTATGGATAGGATATGGTTGTCTGAAAGGAGTTTGTTTTCTTCGAGGGTGAAAGTGTAACTTTGGCCATAATCGATACTGATTTGTTCTCCGGAGCCAATCTTTCGCAGCTGGTCGTGTATCGTTAGGACTTTATAGTTTTTGAAATGATCCGATAATCCCGGAACAGACCTCTCTGCAGAAGAGAAGGAAAGCCTGTTCTGTGCTTTTGCATTTACAAGAGCACCAATAAACACCAATAGGAAAAAGAAGTGTCTTTTTTTCATACACCGATAGTATTAGTTTAAAATTTCCAAATCGCATAAAATTGCCAGTAATTAAAATCCTTCTTGAACGGCAGGATATAGCGCACGCCCACACTTGGCCCAATTCGGGAAAACCCGCCCGTAAGGTCGAGCAACATCCCGGAACGGAATTGAGAAAGAGATTCCTCGAAGTTTTCTTCCCTACTGCTTTCCTTCAGGAGGAAATTAGGGTTGGGACCTTCAAAAAGCTGTAGTTTAGTGGACAAGTCCTGTTTTTGGGAAATATTTATCCCGGCCAAAACACCGCCGCCTATGCCGACATAATTATTGATGTTATACCGCACCAAAAGCGGGATTTCCATCGTAACATTGTCAAAGGAAGATTTTGTTATGGTGCGGCGCAGTTGTTGTACGCCATTGGTACCGGTTACAATTTCATCATGGGTAATGGTTTTGGAATCATATTTGTGCAAACTGTTTTGCCACTCGGCCTGCCAATACCAGCGGTAGGATTTGAAAGGGGAAACGGTTACGGCAGCAAAATAACTCCTGGAATTTTCCAGCGCCGGAAAAAGATTGTAACCTGTTTTGGCTCCTATGCTAATCCCCGGTTTAAATCGTGTCACGGCATAATTGGTAATGACCGGTTCGTTTTTGTCAAAAAAGATGGATGTTCTGCTCCTAGTGGTTTGTTTATGGAAATCCTTGGCCAGTTTCAGGGTGTATTTTACGAATCCTTTGGTACTGTCTTTTTCGGTAACGTTTTTTTGGTTGCTGCCGGGAAGGTAAATGTTCTTGAAGGTAAAATGAATCTGCTTCTGTTTGATGATCGTGTCGAGGCAGCTGTAGGTAACTTCTTCGCCTTTAGGGCAAATGGGGCATTTTGGGTAAGAATCTACAATCTGGAGTGTTTTTTTATCGAACATATCCGGAATGTCCGATTCCAAACGGATGGTCCTTGCCGGGCCTTCGCCATTGTTTTGAAAACGGATTTTGAAATTCAGTTTTTTGAGCCTCACCAGCCTGTAATTCATAAAAAGGCCGTTGCTCGACATTTTATTGGGATCATGTGAGGTCACGATTTCCATCTCGAGGGTTTTCTTTTTGTGGTTTTTATAATTCCTGTCCGGGACATACACGCCGCGCATTTTTACAGTGGCACTGGTATCCTTGATCATTTCAGGGGTGGTCTTGAAGGTAAAAAAGGCATTCCGGGTTTCGCTGGGATCCATATTGTCAAACTCCAGGATGTGTACGTCCCTAAATGCTGATTTACATTCCAAAAGTGTCATTTCCAGGTTTTCATCTTCCCTGAAAGAAGTGTTTTTATAATAGGCTTCGTTTGAAGCCGCGGCTATGAACCGGTTTGTATTGTTGAGTTCGTCGGCACAGGCAAAACCATCTTCCGTTACTTTGCGTTCGTTAAAATGGGTCCTGTAGTCCAGCAGTTCGAAATTATCATTTTTAAATTCCCTGTCATTATAAAAAAGGTATAGTTTTCCGTTTGCCACATAATTCAGGCTGTTCTTATAACTAACCACAACGACCATTTCTTCTTCAGGGATAGGTTCCCGGTTGTTGAATATCTTATATCCGACAGAATCTGCCAGGGAAGCAATTTCAGTATAAGCCGGGTCGGTTATTTCTTGTATGGCAACCGTTTTCGGACGTGTCTTCGGAGGTTTCCCGTTGTCGTAATTGTTGGTTACGGTCAAATTTACCTTGTATTCCCCGGGTTTTTTGTATTTGTGCTTGGGATTTGGGTCTTTGCTGTAATTCCCGTCGCCCATTTCCCATAAATAGGAATAATTGGCTTTGGGCGCACCGGCGATCTGGATAAGGGGAGGAGTTTCGGGTTTGAAAGAAACCTGGTTTCCGTTTTTGTCATAACCAATTGTTGCTCTTCTTGTAATGGTATCTTTGACTTTCGTTTGCGAAAACAAGAAAAAAGACGACAGGAAAAAAATAAGTATGTATAATTTTTTCATGATCTTTTGGTTTTTAACGTTTGGTTTAGTGTTATAAAAATATAGAAAAGTGGCGAATTTGTCACCACTTTCCTATGTTTTTTATTTTTGTATTATTGAATGGCATTGATGGCCGCCACGAGCTGGGCTTCTGTCCCAAGGGTTGTTTCGGCCAGGGTAAAGGAGTAGACGGCATTTGCTGTGGTAGTAACCCCTTTTATTCCATATCGGAATTGCCCGTTTTCTTCTGTGACAAAAATGATGTGGCACGCTAATCCTATCGGAATCTGGCCATAATGTTCGCTGAATAAACCTGCTGCGGTATACGTGTCCATTTTTGCTAAGGCGTTTTGGCCTTCTCCGTCGTAAGAAAGGTAAATGGCGCTGTTGTCAAAGTCATATCCTTCGGGAGCATCTACAAGAATGGTAGTTTTAGGCCTTGGATCGCTGTAAAATTTATCTACATTGGTCCATCCGAAGTTTCCGAAACTTACATAATAATTAGAGCCGCCGCCAGTTCCGCCTTGGCCTACATCTACACCACCTCCGCCTGCCGGATTAGCATTGTTAGCCCTCCACTCCAGGTTTCCATTGTCATCGATAAAACCATTGAAAAGTTGCATGCCCAAATCTGCTCCGCCGGTTAAATTCGTTGGGACTTCCAACAGGATATTGCAAGTGGTAGCCAGCTGCTGGCCGTTTTTAGTAGCATTGACATAAAATTCCCCGCCGGAAATCAGCAATTCCAGATTGCCATTGCCCATTCTTCCCGAAGTTGGCTTGTTGGTTGCAAGCATGCTGCCTTTGTCAAAAACTTCAATAAAGGCGATGTCCACATTTCCCGTTACAGGATTCCCGTTAAGGGTAAGGCAGTTTCCGTTGATTGTGATTTTTACGCCTTTAGAAGAGGTAAAAGTCGCGCTTCCGTTTTCGGCTACCATGGTAAAATGCTGGGTACGGTTGTTCAATGCTTCTTCACTTAACGCTTTATACTCTTGAGATGAAGGTGGCATATCTGAAACCTGGTTTCCGTTGTCATCGCTGCTGCATGCTGTCATTGTCATTATTCCGATGAATAAAAGTCCTGTCATTTTGAAATTTGTTTTCATGATTTCTAATTTTTTGTGATTAATAGTTGTGTATAGTGTTATATCAACAGTATACGGTAATTGTTACCCTTGTTTTTGAATTATTTCAGAAGTAACCTGTTGGTATTATTGAATTGCATTTATAGCGGCAATCATCTGGGCTTCTGTTCCTAAATTTGTTTCGGCCAGGGTAAAAGCATATACGGCGTTTGCGGTTGTGGTTACTGCTTTTATCCCATACCTCCATTGGCCGTTGCTTTCGGTGGCAAAAATGATATGGCATTGCAGGCCGATAGGGATTTGCCCATAATGTTCACTAAATTGTTGGGTTGCCGGATTATAGGTGTCGAATTTTGCCAACTGGTTTTGGCCTTCACCATCTACAGACAAATAAATAGAGCTATTGGTGTTGTCATACCCTGAAGGGACTGTAGCCAAAATTTGGGTTTTAGGCCTTGGATCATTGTAAAAACGGTCAATGTTTGTCCATCCGAAGTTTCCAAAAGTCACCGTATAGCTGCTTTGGTTGAATCCGACCGCTCCACCGTGATCGGCAGGTCCGGCAGCGGGTTTTACCCAGGCAAGATTATCGGGATCGGTGTTGTCTCCTGCCCAGAAGGCCATCCCGGCATCGAGCGGGTCTGTAAGGTTAGCAGGTACTTGCAGCTGGATCATAGAATTGATGCCCAGTTGCTGCCCTCCCTGAGTAGCATTGATGTAAAATTCACCGCCTGAAATCAAAATGCTTTTGTCTCCATTTGGCATTACACCCATAGTAGGTTTATTTGTTGCCAGCATCGTCCCTTTGTCAAAAAGCTCAATAAACTTGATGTCGATTGCACCTGTTACAGGATTTCCGTTTTTTGTAAGATCGTTTCCGTTTAGTGAAATCTGGACCCCATGCGCTGAGGTCAAATTGATGGTTCCCGAACCGGCTGTTGCCGTAAATGTTTGTGTTTGGTTTTGTAATGCTTCAGTTCTCAAATTATTCCAGTCCCCGGCATTCGGGATATATTCAGATTCTTGAAAACTATCGTCTTTATTTCAACTCACCAAAGTGATTATTCCGAAGAATAAAAGTCCTGTTATGCTAAAATTTGTTTTCATGATTTTTGCTTTTATGTTGTTATTTTATTGAAAAACGATATCGATGTATGGAATTCCGTAGTTGGGAACCGGCCCGCCCGTGCCATAAAAATTCGAGGCAGTAATGGTTAAAGCTCCTGAAGTTACTGGATAAGGTACCGGCCCGGTGTTAAAGCGTAAAATTCGCCCAATGGTATTTCCAATGTTGCCAAGGTAATTACTCGCTATCCTCTTGATCGTATAGCTGTCCCCGGCAACAAGATTTGTAGGGGTGATGGGTTGGTAGTCGGTCGCAGCCGAATTGAATATGTGGTTTCCTGAATATACTAGTGTACTGGTTGTGTTGTTGTAGATTTCAATAGTGTAGGGAACACTACCGGCGAAAAGGGCAGCATTCCCCTGATAGCCTACCGTGCAAACCGTTTTGTTAGTATTGACCGTAAAAGTATATTCGTGCGTTACCAGATCCATTGTAGTGTAATTGGTATAAAGAGCGTTACTGGCTAATGTTGTTGTGTAAAGCTGTTGGAAATCCGTGCCAACGATATTGCATCCTGTCGGAGGTGCCGGAGCTGGAGAAGGTGTGCATCCAATGATTGCTGTCCCTAAGAACAATGCCATTCCTATTATTTTGAAATTTGCTTTCATGCTTTCTAATTTTTAAGGTTAGTAATTTTTGTATTTACCGATATATCAATTAGAGATTCAATTTGTTACCTATTCTTTTTATTTTTTTAACTTTAGCCAATTAATAGTTTTCCATGACGGGCAAAAATCTACATTCAGACCAAATATATATTGACGGTTTACTGCAAAACAATTCGGATGTGATACAAACCATTTACAAACGGTTTGTCCCCAAAATCAAAAACCACATCAGGAACAACAGCGGCAATGACGACGATGCCCAGGATATTGTCCAGGAAGTCCTGATCGTCATTTACAACCAGGCCAGGACAAATGGTTTGCAGCTGACATGCCCTTTCGATGCTTATTTTTTCCTGCTATGCAAAAGGCGATGGCTTAATGAGCTAAAAAAACGTTCCCACAAAGAGGTAACAATTCCGGAACATCTTGTATCTATAGATGAACCTGTTCAGGGAATGGTTTCGCGCACTGAAATTTTTGATGAAAAACAGTCCTTGTTCGATGAAATGTTCCAGAAATTGGGAGAGAAGTGCCGCGAGCTGCTCCAATTGAGTTTTGTAACTAAAACAATGGAAGAAGTGGCCGAAAAACTCAATGTTAGCTACGGTTACGTGAGAAAGAAAAAATCACTCTGTACAGGTCAGTTAACAGAAATGATCCGGCAATCGGACAGATACAAATCTTTTAAAAACTAGCGTCATGAACGAAGAATTATATATCGGTTTTGAAAATTATCTCAACAACGAGATGCTGCCTGAAGAAAAGCTTGATTTTGAACAAAGGCTTCAAAATGATCCTGAGTTCAGGGAATATTTTCGTTTGTATGCCGAAACGACCCGTTTTTTAGACACTTCATTTTCACCCGAAACGGCCGCTTTTAAGGAAAACCTGAAAGCCATTTCCAGGGAACACTTTGGCGAAAGCCTAAAAAAACAGCCTAAAGTCATTTCCTTCAGGCCGTGGCAATATGCAGTCGCCGCGTCCATTACGATCCTGTTTGGAACTTGGTTTATGATGCAAAGCAACGATCCGGAATACAACGATTTCAACCAGCACGAGAAAGCCTATTTTACAGAAAGGGGTTCGGAAGACAAGAGCCTGAAAGACGCCCAGGATTTTTTCAATAGCAAAGAATACCAAAAAGCCGTTGTTTCTTTTGAGAAAGTGGCGGTTCTGGATACGCCCGAACTGCAGTATTTTTATGCGATTGCTTTAATTGAAACCAATGATTTTAGCAAAGCGGCGGTTGTCCTGAATTCCATCCGGCAAGGAAATTCCATTTACAAGGATAAAGCAACCTGGTACCTGGCACTATCGGAATTAAAACAGCATAAAACCCAAGAATGCCGGTCATTGCTGAAACAAATCCCTCCGGATGCTGAAGATTTTGACAAGGCCCAGGAATTGCTGGAAGACCTCGATTAATGCCTGGTTTTGTATAATTTGATTCATTTCCGTGTGAAACCCGGTGCAATAATTGTATTTTTGCAGTCCTAAATATTGCAGTACAATCAAAGATGAACCTGACCGATACACATACGCATTTATATTCTGAAGAATTCCAGGAAGACCGGGATGAAATAATCCAAAAAGCCATTTCCCTCGGTGTTACCAAATTTTTCATTCCTTCCATCGATTCCAGTTACACCTCAAAAATGTATGAACTCGAAGCCCGTTACCCGGAAAATATTTTCCTGATGATGGGTCTGCATCCCTGCTATGTCAAAGAAAATTACGAAGAAGAACTGGCACATGTCGAGGCGGAATTGTCCAAAAGGAAATTTGCGGCGATCGGTGAAATCGGCATAGACCTGTATTGGGACAAAACAACTTTAGGCATTCAGAAAGTGGCTTTCCAACGCCAGATCCAATGGGCCAAAAAATACAAATTGCCCATAAATATCCATTGCCGTGAGGCTTTCGATGAAATTTTTGAAGTCCTGGAACTCGAGAAATCAGACGATTTATTCGGGATTTTTCATTGCTTTTCCGGAACGTATGCACAAGCGCTTCAGGCCATCTCCTATAATATGAAGTTGGGGATAGGTGGGGTAGTGACTTTCAAAAACGGAAAAATCGACCAATTCCTGCATCAGATTGATATCCGGCACATTGTCCTGGAAACCGACGCTCCTTATTTGGCACCGGCCCCTTTCCGCGGCAAACGGAATGAAAGCGGTTACGTTACGCTTGTAGCCCAAAAACTGGCCGAAATCTATGCTATGCCTCTTGAAGAAGTCGCACGGATCACAACCGAAAATGCCAGGGCGGTATTTGCAATGTAAGGGTTTCTTAACCTAAGATTAAAAAAAAATTCGTTCATTTGTAAGAATAAATTCTCTGAAATGTCAAAATTCGATGCTATTCGGCCCTATTATGATGCCGAAGTAAATCAGGCTTTGCAAAACGCAATTAATCACCCCATCATGAAGGCGATGATGAATTTTACGTTCCCGGACGTGGAAGATGAGGTTTGGAAAACGCAGTTGGGGAAAACTCATTCAATCAGGGATTTTCAATGTAATTTTATATACGAAGCCATTCAGAAGGTGCTCAAGAAAAGCTCTGACGGCCTGAGTACTTCAGGATTCGAAAAGCTGGAACAAAATACCTCTTACCTTTTTATTTCGAACCATAGGGATATTATCCTGGATACGTCATTGCTCAATATTGCACTTTTTGACCACGGGTTGGTGATGACGGCTTCGGCAATAGGGGATAACCTGGTGAAGAAGGATTTCCTGAAATCACTCTCCAGGCTCAATAGGAATTTTGTAGTGCAAAGAGGCTTGCCGCCCCGAGAATTGCTGCAAAGCTCGCAACTGATGTCCGAATATATAGAGCAACTGTTATTGCGCGAAAACCGTTCGGTCTGGATAGCACAGCGTGAAGGAAGGACCAAAGATGGCAATGACGCTACACATTCCGGCGTTTTAAAAATGCTGGCGATGGCTTCCGGGAACAGGAACGCGATTGATTATTTCAAAGAAATCAAGATTGTCCCTATTTCGATTTCCTACGAATACGACCCGACCGACGCGCTTAAAATGCCGCAACTCATGGCTGAAGCCAATCAGGAAACCTACATAAAAGGTTCCAGTGAAGATTTCAATAATATCATCAGCGGGATCATCGGGCAGAAAAAACGCATCCATATCCATGTAGGGGACATCCTGGACAAGGAGCTGGACGAAATCAAAGAAGAAAACACCAATCCAAATAAACAGATACAGGCTTTAACCCAGATTATCGACGAATCCATCCTGAAATCATATAAACTGTGGCCGACCAACTTTATCGCTTACGATGTTTTGCATAAGACCGAACGATTCTCCGACCGTTATACAGAACAGGAAAAATCCCTTTTTGCCCGGCGCCTCGAAATGCGCATAGACGGTAAAAATGACCAGATGAAAGAAAGTTTCCTCGCCATGTATGCCAATCCTGTTGTTAATAAAATGAAATACAATGACGCAGTCTAAACCGAATATTCTCCTTATTTATACCGGAGGAACCATTGGTATGGTCAAAGATTTTGAAACCGGAGTCCTGAAAGCCTTCAACTTCAGTAAACTGCTCAAGAACATACCGGAATTGAAGTTGCTGGATTGCAATATAGCCACCGTTTCTTTCGAAAACCCTATTGATTCTTCGAATATGAATATCCGGGAATGGGTAAAAATGGCTATGATCATCAAAGAAAACTACAACCAATACGACGGATTTGTGGTATTGCACGGATCCGATACAATGTCTTATTCCGCTTCGGCGATGGGCTTCATGCTCGAAAATCTAGACAAACCCGTAGTGTTTACCGGTTCTCAATTGCCTATCGGAGATTTAAGGACAGATGCCAAGGAAAACCTCATTACGGCCATTCAGGTAGCTTCCCTGCAACACAAAGGCAAGCCGGTCATTACTGAAGTCTGTCTTTATTTCGAATACAAATTATACAGGGGGAACCGGACAACAAAAATAAGTGCCGAGCATTTTAATGCATTTGCCTCTCCCAATTTCCCTTGTCTGGCCGAATCGGGTGTGCACCTGAAAGTAAGTGAAGATATTTTGCTCAAACCTTCGTCAAAAAAACTCAACGTACATACGGAGTTTGACGATAATGTCGCCATTGTCAAGATTTTCCCAGGGATGAATGCCAATGTGGTCAAGACTATTCTGGACATGTCAAATCTAAAAGGAATCGTGCTGGAAACCTATGGTTCCGGTAACGCATCTACCGAAAACTGGTTTGTTGAAGCGTTGGAAAAAGCAGTCAATAAAGGGATTTATATCATAAATGTGACACAATGTTCCGGTGGAAGCGTTAATATGGGGCAATATGAGACGAGTTCGCAGCTTAAGAAAATAGGCGTTATTTCCGGGAAAGACATTACTACTGAGGCGGCTATCACCAAGTTAATGTACCTGTTAGGGCAAAATGTGGCCCACAATGTCTTCAAAACGATATTCGAAACTTCACTCCGTGGTGAAATGAATTGAAATTAATTTTAAAAATAGTTTTTATCTGAACTAATTTATTCTTTTATTTGCAAAAATATTCAGAGGGGTGTCCGAGTGGTTGAAGGAGCAAGCCTGGAAAGTTTGTATATGGGTAACTGTATCGTGGGTTCGAATCCCATCCCCTCTGCAAAAAGCCTAGTTATTTGTTAATCAGATAATTAGGCTTTTTTATTTTGGAGTTGTGTCAAATTGATATGAAAAGTGGCTTGAGAGTTGATTAAGGCCGCTGTTAGCAGAAGTTATTTTTATTTAGATATTGCTGGTATCAAATATTCTTGCATAATTTTTTCAATTTGTTTTTCTCCGTATGGTGTATTGTATGCTTTCGAAGTAATTACAATTACAATGGGTTGGTCTTTGAACATAAAAATTCTATTTCCTCCATTTCCACTTGAATAATAAACTTCATAATCTTTGCCATTTATTTTATATATTTTATTCCAAAACAAATAACCATAATATTCATCTTCTGAAATGTTCATCTGATGCGATAAACTTTTAGTTACCCATTCCTGTGATACTATTTGTTTGCCATTCCAAATGCCCTGATTTTTATACAATTGCCCATATTTTGCATAGTCCAACGAACTTAATTGTAAACTTCCTGCTGTATTAGGGACATTTTGTGGTGTGAATTGCCATTTATATTTTTTAATCCCTAATGGTTTAAATAATTTTTCAAGTGAATATTTCTCTAATCCATTCGGAACAGATTTATGAATAATGTCACCCAAAACGATGCAACCTGCTGTAAAATAATCCCACTGTTTATTTATCTGTTTTGTTTTGTCAATTGGTAAATCTAACGTGAAGCGAACCCAATTTTTAGTTGGATACATATTTTCTTCGTTTCCAAGCGATTCAGAATTTATATCGGAACCCTCAAAAGTAGCACTCATTGTAAGTAAACTTTTTAAGGTAATACTATCTTTTGATACAGAATAATTTTGGAAGGATTTTAAATCATAAAACTCTTTTAAAGTTTGCGTTTCACTTTTAATGTATTTGTCCTTTATTGCAATGCCTAAAAGAGTTGATGCAAATGATTTTCCTACAGAGCGTGTATCGTGAAGCGAATTTCTATTTGCTCCATTGAAATATTCCTCAATCAATATTTTTCTGTCTTTTAGTACTACAATACTTGTAACATCTTTATAGATTTTCTTTTCGATTTTTCGATTTAACTCTTCAATTTTAGCAATGTCAATTTTCGCTGTAGAAATCTGCCAATCTTTAATTGGTTTAATTTGTTGAACTTTTACTAATTTTTCGTCAATTTTTATTTCAGGTACAATAATTTTTAGTTGTCCTTCGGCAATTATGTTTCCTGTTAAGACTTCGCTTAGTTTTAAATATGGTCTAATTTCAATTTTAAGAAAATGTTCTCCTTCCGAAAGTGCCTCTTGACCGCCATTACCAAAAAATCTATTCCAAAGAAATGTACCCCAAGAATCTTCATTAATTGAACTTATTAATGGAATTCTAAAAATTGTTTTCTGATTTTTGTTTTCTATACTTCCTGCTCCAACATTTAGATTTTCAACATAAACTTTTTTGTTGTCAACTACAAATGTAAATTGATAATTTCCATTTTTCGTCAATTCTTCGGCAGTTGATTGTGGCGATAATAAATGAAGATAATTTGTTAAAGAGTTGCCCAAAAAGACTCGAATAGTAAGGTCTGTTTTTTCTTTGAGTTCAAATGTTTGTAAAAAGTCTGTTTGTTTAAAATTTTCAACTGCAATGGTTTGTGACATAAATGCAATCTTGCCAATGTTTGATTTATGAATTGGATAAATAATACTATCCGGTTTTACAAATTCGTTTTTTTGCGCTGATACATTTAAGTAAGTCAAAAGACTTAAAGCTAAAGTTATGATTTTTGATTTCATTGATTTTGATTTTGATTGATGATTTCATTTTTTTGCGTTTTTGTGAACAAAAATGGCAGTTAAACGTAAATATAGGAACATCAGTAAGATATTTGTAATAATTTTATGAAGATTTAAAAAACTAAGGCAGCAATAAAACGAAAGTTTTGGCTTTTTTATTTCTTCAAAATTCATAATAAAGCTTATTTCCGTGCATAAAAAAGCCAGTCAAAATGACTGGCTTTTGTGTTGCTATGTGTCATTAAAAAATGACTAATCGTAAAAAACTATTTGTTCGGTTTTATTAAAAATGCGTTCGGGTATTTCTTTTTGAGTGCCAAAAGCTTTTTTTCCGCTTCAATCCGGGTTTTGAAATTCCCAATCCATACTTTATATATTGGGGTATGGAAAACAATTGTGGCATCGACATTCTTATTGGCTTTCCTAAATTCCGTAAGCGCTTTCTTACTTGTTTCGCTATCGCCTGTAAATATTTGGATTTTATACCGGTCATTAACAGTAATTGAGGAATTAATCTTACGTTTTTCATTTAAAAGCTGTTCGAACCTCGGATCTTGTTTTACGATTGCTTTTCCATCCTGCGAAAAACATTGGGAAGCAATAAATAGGGACAAAATCAAACAGGGAAAACCTTTCGGCAGACTTAAAATTCTCATAATGAATATATTTTTTAGCAAAAGTACATTTTAACTGATTAAACAAATCAAAAATATTATTTAGAATAAATATAAATTAATAATTAAGATATATTTAAGGTTTTGAGAATAGTTCATAAGTCGTATTTTTGTCGGAGTTTTTTAAATGGCATACTGTATTTGCTGCAAAAAGAGTAACAAAAACAATGCCGAATTTAGATGATAATCATTTAATATATGAAAAAAGTGGGAAACCATAAATCGATTTCAAGGATAATAACGCTAAGCCTGGCGTTTGTAATATCCGTTTCTTTAAGTTCTTTTGCGCAAGACACAGCAGCGGCACCCGCTGCGACAGCTGTAGCGGCAGCTCCGGCAGCAGGTGGGAATCCTGTTCTGGGTAAAGCGCTTTTTAATGCCAATTGTGCCGCTTGTCATAAGCTGGACTCTAAAATGACTGGACCTGCACTTCGTGGTGTGGTGGAAAGACATGATAAAGCCTGGTTACACAAGTGGATTAAGGACAGTAAGGCACTTATCGCTTCAGGGGATGCGGATGCTGTTAAAGTTTTCAATGAAAACAATAAGATAGCGATGACTGCTTTCCCGCAATTGTCTGATGCGGATATTGATAACATTTTAGCGTTCACTTCCGAGCCAAAACCTGCTGCTGAAAAAATACCGCAGGCTGGTGCTGAAGGTGCTTCAAAAGAAGGTGGTTTGTCGAATAACCTAATATTAGGGTTGTTGGCAGGTATTTTAGCTGTTTTGGTAGCGATGTTGTTTATGGTAAACAACGTGCTGAACAAAATCGCCAAATCAAATGGGGTTGAGGTTGCTGAAAAACCAAAATCACTGCCAATCTGGAAAGCTTTCGCAAGAAATCAATTCCTGGTATTGGTATCGGTAATCCTATTAATGCTTGCAAGTGCTTATTTTATCTACGGATATTTGATGCAGGTAGGTGTTGACCAGAATTATGCGCCGATCCAGCCAATTCATTACTCGCACAAAATCCACGCCGGAGACAACGGTATCGAATGTAAATACTGCCACTCATCTGCAAGGGTAAGTAAAAACGCAGGTATACCTTCCTTAAATGTGTGTATGAACTGTCATAAAAACATTTCTGAATTCCAAGGGGATAAAGATTCAACGTATGTTGATTATACTAAGGAGTACTACACTGCTGAGATTCAAAAATTATACGATGCGGTTGGATGGGATAAGACAGCTCAAAAATACACTGGAAAACAAAAACCGGTTAAATGGGTCAGAATCCATAATTTACCTGATTTCGTATACTTCAACCACTCACAGCACGTATCTGTAGCGGGTGTTGAATGTCAAACATGCCACGGTCCTGTACAGACTTTCGAAGTAATGAAACAATTCTCTCCATTAACTATGGGATGGTGTGTGAACTGTCACCGTCAGACTGATGTTAAGATTGAAGGAAATGATTACTACAAAAAGATTCACGAAGAGCTTTCTAAAAAATACGGTGTAGACAAATTGACTGCAGCGCAAATGGGAGGTTTGGAATGTGGTAAATGTCACTATTAATAGAATACTAAGAAGCTAATTTTTATATACAATATGTCATCAAACAAAAAATACTGGAAAAGTGTTGAGGAGCTAAACGAAAATAGCTCTATTGTTGAGACGCTTAGAAATAACGAATTTGTTGAAGAAATTCCAACAGATGAATTTTTAGGTGATGCGGCTACTTTGGCTACGTCTTCTACAACACGTCGTGATTTTCTTAAGTACGTTGGATTTAGTACAGCAGCTGCTACTTTGGCAGCCTGCGAAGGTCCAGTGCATAAGTCGATTCCTTATGTAGTTCAACCGGAAGAAATTATTCCTGGTGTAGCAGATTATTATGCTACTACTGTGGCTGATGGTTTTGATTTTGCTAATATCTTGGTCAAAACACGCGAAGGTCGTCCTATTAAAATTGAAAATAATAAAATTGCTGGTGCAAATTTCACAGCAAATGCCCGTGTTCACGCGTCTGTGTTGTCATTATACGACAGTACCCGTCTGAAAACTTCTAAAATCGCCAATGACAAGCATGAACTTGCTGTTGCGACTTGGGAAAAGGCAAATGCTAAGATCAAAGCCAGTGTTGCAGACGCAAAAGCAAAAGGAGGGAAAGTAGTTTTGCTTACCAATACTTCTGCCAGCCCGTCAACAGATAAACTGATCGGTCAATTTTTAGCTTCAAACCCAAATGCAAAACATGTGGTGTATGATGCGGTTTCTTCATCAGAAGCTTTGGATGCATTCCAAATGGTATATGGTGAAAGAGCGTTGGCAGATTATGATTTCTCAAAAGCAAACACAATTGTTTCCATTGGTGCGGATTTCCTAGGAGATTGGCAAGGTGGTGGTTTTGATGCAGGATATACGCAGGGAAGGATTCCGCATAACGGAAAAATGTCCCGCCACTTCCAATTCGAAGCTAACATGACAATGTCTGGTGCTGCTGCTGACAAACGTGTGCCAATGACTGTAACCGGTCAAAAATTAGCCCTGGTAAAAATCTACAATATCATCACCGGGTCATCTGTAGGCGTTTCAAAAACGGACAATGACGATGCGGTAACCAAAGCTGCCCAGCAATTGAAAGCTGCCGGAAGCAAAGGAGTTTTGGTATGTGGAATCGAAGATAAAAACGCACAATTGTTAGTTTTGGCTATCAACCGTGTTTTGGGTAGCGAAGCTTTCAATGCTACTAATTCACGTCAGATCCGTAAAGGAAATAACGCTGATGTGAAACAACTTTTGGCAGATATGAAATCAGGGGCTGTCCATACTTTGATTATGAACGGTGTCAACCCTGTTTACTCTTTGCCTAACGGAAAGGAATTTGCTGAAGCTTTGAAGAAAGTTAAGCTTTCCGCTTCTTTTACTATGAAAGAAGATGAAACAGCTTCGATTTCTACTGTTGCTGTTGCTGTTCCTCACTATTTGGAATCCTGGAATGATGTAAGCATTGTAAAAGGCAGTTATGCTATTACACAGCCTACAATCCGTCCTTTATTTGATACTGTCCAGTTTCAGGATGCTTTGTTATCCTGGACCGGAAGCACTCAATCGTACTACGATTATATCCGTACTTCATGGGTAGGTACAAAATCATGGAACCAATTGGTTCATGATGGTGTGGCTGTCAATGAATCTATTTCTGCTGGCGCCGGTGCCGGTGCAGACTTCAACGCGGCTGCGGCTGCTTTGGCGAAAGCTACTCCTGCTGCAAGCGGAATGGAACTGATCCTTTATACCAAAACCGGTTTAGGAGACGGACAACAGGCAAACAACCCTTGGTTACAGGAATTCCCAGACCCAATTACCCGTGCTTCATGGGATAACTACGTAACCGTTTCCAAAGCGGATGCTGAAAAACTAGGTTTGGAAAACTGGAATGTTGCCAATGGTGGTCTTAATGGAAGTTACGCGACTTTAACTGTCAATGGTGTGAAATTGGAAAAAGTTCCGGTTATCATCCAGCCAGGACAAGCTAAAGGTACTGCAGGTATCGCATTAGGTTACGGACGTATGGCTTCCATGAAAGAAGAAATGCAGGTAGGGGTTAATGCATATACTTTGTATAACAACTTCAGTAACGTTCAAAGCGTAACAATTGCTAAAGAAGGCGGAGAGCACGAATTTGCATGTGTTCAATTGCAAAAAACATTAATGGGCCGTGGCGATATCATTAAAGAAACGTCCCTTGAAATATTCAACACCAAAGATTCAAAAGAATGGAATGTTATTCCTGTTGTATCTTTAGACCATAAAGAAGTTGCTGCTACTACGGTTGATTTGTGGGAATCATTTGACCGTACGGTTGGACACCACTTCAACCTTTCTATCGACTTGAACGCCTGTACAGGTTGTGGGGCCTGCGTTATTGCTTGCCACGCTGAAAACAATGTACCGGTAGTTGGAAAAGCGGAAGTAAGACGTAGCCGTGATATGCACTGGTTGCGTATTGACAGGTATTATTCTTCTGCCGATACTTTCGAAGGAGATGATAAAACCAAAGAAAATATCTCCGGATTGGTGGATTCCCTTTCTACATTGCGTGGAATGGAAAATCCTTCAGACAATCCTCAAGTAGCATTCCAGCCGGTAATGTGCCAGCACTGTAACCACGCACCTTGTGAGACTGTTTGTCCTGTTGCTGCAACATCACATAGCCGTCAAGGCCAGAACCATATGGCGTACAACCGTTGTGTGGGTACTCGTTACTGTGCAAACAACTGTCCTTATAAAGTACGTCGTTTCAACTGGTTCTTATACAACAAAAACGAAGAGTTTGACTTCCATATGAATGATGATTTAGGACGTATGGTATTGAATCCTGATGTAAACGTTCGTTCTAGAGGGGTTATGGAAAAATGTTCTATGTGTATCCAAATGACACAGGCCACTATCCTTACTGCCAAAAAAGAAGGAAGGTTGGTAAAAGACGGTGAATTCCAGACAGCTTGTTCAAATGCATGTTCTTCCGGAGCAATGGTTTTCGGTGATGTTAATGATAAAGAAAGCAAAGTAGCCGAATTAGCTGAAGATAAAAGAATGTACCACTTGTTAGAGCACGTAGGAACTAAGCCGAACGTATTCTACCACGTAAAAGTTAGAAATTAATATTAATAAGAAATAAGATAAAGGATTATGTCGTCTCATTACGAAGCACCCATTAGAAAACCTTTAGTTATTGGTGATAAAAGCTATCACGATGTAACAGTTGACGTAGCTAAACCTGTTGAAGGTAAAGCCAATAAACAATGGTGGACAGTTTTTTATATCGCTTTAGCCGCATTTTTGTGGGGAATAAGCTGTATGGTATATACTATTTCCACAGGTATTGGAACATGGGGATTAAATAAAACAGTAGGCTGGGCCTGGGATATCACTAACTTCGTTTGGTGGGTAGGTATTGGTCACGCGGGAACCCTAATCTCGGCAGTATTATTGTTATTCCGTCAAAAATGGAGAATGGCCATTAACCGTTCTGCGGAGGCGATGACAATTTTCTCTGTAGTTCAGGCAGGTTTATTCCCGATTATCCACATGGGTCGCCCATGGTTAGGATACTGGGTATTGCCAATCCCTAACCAATTCGGATCATTATGGGTGAACTTTAACTCTCCATTACTTTGGGACGTATTTGCAATCTCAACGTACCTTTCCGTATCATTGGTTTTCTGGTGGACTGGTTTGTTGCCTGACTTTGCCATGTTAAGAGATAGAGCGGTAACGCCGTTTACCAAAAGAATTTATACTATTTTGAGCTTCGGATGGAGCGGAAGAGCAAAAGACTGGCAACGATTTGAAGAGGTTTCTCTTGTATTGGCCGGTTTGGCAACTCCACTTGTACTTTCGGTACACACGATCGTATCCATGGACTTTGCAACTTCTGTAATCCCTGGATGGCATACGACAATTTTCCCTCCTTACTTCGTTGCAGGAGCGGTTTTCTCAGGATTCGCGATGGTAAATACATTGCTAATCATCATGAGAAAAGTGTCTAACCTGGAAGCTTACATTACTATCCAGCATATCGAATTGATGAATATCGTAATTATGATTACGGGTTCTATCGTAGGATGTGCTTATATCACTGAGCTTTTCGTAGCATGGTATTCAGGAGTTGAGTATGAGCAATATGCTTTCCTTAACAGAGCAACCGGTCCTTACTGGTGGGCTTACTGGGCGATGATGACATGTAACGTTTTCTCTCCGCAATTCATGTGGTTCAAGAAACTAAGAACAAGTATCATGTTCTCATTCGTTATCTCTATTGTAGTAAACATAGGTATGTGGTTTGAGCGTTTTGTAATTATCGTAACTTCGTTACACCGTGATTACCTACCGTCTTCATGGACAATGTTCCAGCCGACATTTGTTGATATAGGTATCTTTATTGGTACTATTGGATTCTTCTTTGTATTGTTTTTATTGTATGCAAGAACATTCCCTGTAATCGCTCAGGCGGAGGTAAAAACAATCTTGAAATCATCAGGAGAGAATTACAAAAGAGAAAGAGAAAAAGAAGGTCATAATCACGATAATCACTAATAAGTCATGAGTAATAAAGTAATACATGCACTATATAATGATGACGATGTTTTGATGGATGCTGTAAAGCAGACTCGAAAAGCACATCACCATATTGAAGAAATTTATACTCCGTTCCCGGTTCACGGACTAGATAAGGCCATGGGATTAGCGCCTACAAGAATAGCCATTTGTGCGTTTTTGTATGGATTGACAGGTCTGTCTTTCGGAACATGGTTGATGAACAATATCATGATTCACGATTGGCCACAGGATATCGGAGGTAAGCCAAGTTTTAGCTATATCCAGAACATGCCTTCTTTTGTGCCGATTATGTTTGAGGAAACCGTGTTTTTTGCGGCACACTTAATGGTAATCACTTTTTATATGAGAAGTAAATTATGGCCGTTTAAAGTTGCTGAGAATCCGGATGTAAGAACAACCGATGATCACTTTTTAATGGAAGTGGCAGTAAACAATAATGAAAGTGAACTAACTTCATTTCTTGAAAGCACTGGTGCTGTTGAAGTTAAAGTAATTGAAAAGCATTAATCAGAACTATGAAAAAAGTATATACACTAGCAGTTTTAATGGGGTTGTCTTCATTACTGTTTTCATGTCAAGATACCAAAAAACCGAATTATCAGTTTTTTCCAAACATGTATGAATCAACAGGATATGAAACATATTCTGAATCTGCAGCTTTTAAAAATGGAAAAGAAGGCCAATTGCCGGCTCCGGGATCAATAAAAAGAGGTTTTGTCCCTTACGAATACCCAAACACGGATGCGGGTTACGAAGCGGCAAAACTAAACTTGAAATCACCTTTGGATTCTTTGTCTGTTAACATGGAAAAAGGGAAAGAGTTGTTCAATATTTATTGCGCGATCTGTCATGGTGAAAAAGGTGATGGTAAAGGGAAATTGGCAGTGAGAGAGAAATTTCTTGGGGTGCCTAATTATGCAGACAGACAAATTACGGAAGGAAGTATTTTTCACGTAATTACCTATGGAAAAAATGCTATGGGTTCTCATGCTAATCAATTATCGCAAAAAGAAAGATGGCAGGTAGCAGGTTATGTTTTAAAACTTAGATCTGAATTATAATTGTAAAACACTCTATTTATAAGTTATGTATACATTTTCAAGCAAATTAAAAAACTTATCTCTTATCCTAATGGTTTTAGGAGCATTGGGTATTGGAGTTGGTTTTTTCACTGCACCAAAAAATACTAAAGATGTAGAAGCAATTCTGGCGGCTGATAGCCATGGCGGACACCACGCTGAAGCTGCTCACGAAGCTGCACCGGCACATGCTGCCGAAGCTGCTCATGAAGCAACGCCTGCTGCACATCAGGAAGCAACACCTGCATCTGACTCAACAGAAGAGCATGTTGCGGAAGTGAGTAAAGATTCAAATGCAGTTGCCGCTGCAAATGTGGATTCAACCGTTGCCAAAACGGAAGAGCACGTTGCGGAAGAATTGGCAAAGCCTTCCCACGAAGCAGAAGCTAAAGGACATGAAGTTGCTGAAGCCGATGAGCATGCTGAGCATTTGACGCATGTTTTGCACCAGTTGCAAAATAAGCCTTGGGCTGCATTTTATGTTGCCGCTTTATTCTTTATGTTAATTTCATTAGGTGTATTGGCTTTTTATGCAATCCAACACGCTGCACAAGCAGGTTGGTCTCCTGTACTTTTCAGGGTAATGGAGGCTATTACTGCCTATTTGGTTCCTGGAGCCATAATAGTATATGTTGTATTGGTATTGTCAGGCTTGCATTTGAACCACTTATTTGTTTGGATGGACCCGGCTGTTGTGGCTGAAGACAAACTGCTTCAAGGAAAACAAGGGTATTTGAACGTACCGTTCTTCCTAATCAGGGCAGCTATATTTATGGGAGGTTGGATCGCTTACCGTCACTTTTCAAGAAAGAACGGTTTGGCTTTGGACCAAACGAACGATCTTAGCTATTACAAGAAAAACTTTAAGTTATCAGCAGGATTCCTGGCATTCTTCCTGGTTTCCGAATCTATGATGTCTTGGGATTGGATTATGTCGGTTGACCCTCACTGGTTCAGTACTTTATTCGGATGGTATGTATTTGCAAGTTTTGTTGTAAGTGCCGTTACCGTTATCGCATTGGTTACTTTGTATTTGAAATCAAGAGGATACCTGGAATATGTAAACAACAGTCATTTCCACGATTTGGCTAAATTCATGTTTGGTTTCTCCGTTTTCTGGACGTATTTATGGTTCTCTCAATTTATGTTGATCTGGTATGCCAATATCCCGGAGGAGGTTGTGTATTTCAAATTTAGGATCGAGCACTATAATTTGCCTTTCTTCGGAATGGTAGTTATGAATTTCGTATTCCCTATCCTTATCCTTATCAACACTGATTTCAAGCGTGTGCCTTGGATTATCAGCATGGCAGGTCTGGTTATTTTAGCAGGACATTATTTAGATTTCCATAACATGATCTACCCGGCAACAGTTGGTGACCAGTGGTTCATTGGACTTTCAGAAATCAGTTCAATAGCATTCTTTGCAGGATTGTTCATATTTGTTGTATTTACAGCACTTACAAAAGCTCCGTTATTGCCGAAAGGGAATCCGCTTGTTGAAGAAAGTAAGCATTTTCATTATTAATATTTAAATACAAAAACAGATGACAAGTTTGTTGGTTATTATAGTTTTAGTCCTATTATCAGTTGCTATTTGGCAAATGACTAAAATCTTCGACTTAACACAAGTTGGCAATAAAAAGGATAATTCTCAAGTTGCTACTGATAATGATAATAATATTCAAGGATATTTGATGTTCGGCTTTCTTGCGTTCCTTTATATCTTTACTATTTTCGGATTGTTGAAATGGGGCCACCTTGTTTTAAGCAACCCGGCTTCTGAACACGGATCGGATTACGACAATTTGATGATGATTTCATTTGCGATCATATTCTTTGTACAGGCTATCACTCAGGCATTGCTTCATTATTTCGCATACAAATACAGAGGCAAACAAGGCAATACGGCTTTATATTTTGCCGATAATGATAAATTGGAATTCATTTGGACCATTATCCCGGTTATCGTTCTTGCAGGTTTGATCCTTTACGGATTGTATACCTGGACAAATATTATGTTTGTTGATGAAGACGAAGATGTTATGGTTGTGGAGTTATATGCGAAACAGTTCAACTGGGAAGCACGTTACTCTGGTGCCGATAATGTTCTTGGTAAAGCCAACGTTCGTTTGATCGAAGGAGTGAACACTATGGGTGTTGACATGACTGATCCTAATGCGCAGGACGATATCTCGACTACGGAATTACACCTTCCTAAAGGAAAAAAAATATTATTTAAATTGCGTTCCCAGGATGTATTGCACTCTGCTTACATGCCTCACTTTAGAGCACAGATGAACTGTGTGCCAGGTATGGTAACCCAGTTTGCATTCAAACCGATTTATACTACAGACGAAATGCGTCAGGATGAAAAAATGGTTGAAAAAGTGTCAACTATCAATAAAATCCGTGCTAAGAAAACGGCTGAATTGGCAGCTCAGGGAAAACCAGGTTTGGATCCTTATACTTTTGATTACCTTTTATTGTGTAATAAAATCTGCGGTGCTTCGCACTACAACATGCAAATGAAAATTGTTGTGGATACTCCTCAGGATTTTCAAAATTGGTTAAAAGGGAAGGGAACTATCGCTAAAGCAGTCAATGATGATAAGGCAGCAAAAGCTGCTCAAAACGCTCCTGTTTCTGTTCCGGCTCCGGCTAAAAAACCGGATACTACTGTGGTGGCTACTGCAGAAGCAACAGTTGTAAGTAAATAATATAATCAGAATTAAAAAAATTAAAATATAAAACTATGGCAGCAGCATCACATGACCACGATCACGCACACGATCAAGATCACGCACACCACCATAAAGATACTTTTATAACAAAATATATTTTCAGTATTGATCATAAAATGATTGCAAAACAATACTTGATTTCAGGTATTATTATGGGAATCATCGGGGTTGTAATGTCAATTCTTTTCAGAATGCAAATTGCCTGGCCAGAGCAATCATTTGGAATCTTCAAATTCCTTTTGGGTGAAAAATTGGCTCCGGGCGGTGTAATGCGTAATGATATATACCTGGCTTTGGTTACCATTCACGGTACGATTATGGTATTCTTCGTATTGACAGCCGGTTTGAGCGGTACCTTCAGTAACTTGCTTATTCCGCTTCAGATTGGTGCCAGGGATATGGCTTCCGGGTTTATGAATATGATTTCATACTGGTTGTTCTTTATCTCAAGTGTTGTCATGCTTTCTTCTTTATTTGTTGAGTCAGGACCGGCTTCTGCAGGATGGACTATTTATCCTCCGTTGAGTGCTTTGCCACAGGCTATTCCAGGTTCAGGAACAGGAATGACATTATGGTTGGTTTCTATGGCTATATTCATCGCTTCTTCATTGATGGGATCCTTGAATTATGTGGTAACGGTAATCAATTTAAGAACTAAAGGGATGTCAATGACAAGATTACCGCTAACGGTTTGGGCTTTCTTTATTACTGCTGTTATCGGTATTGTTTCTTTCCCGGTATTATTGTCTGCAGCCTTATTGTTAATCATGGATAGAAGTTTCGGTACATCGTTCTTCTTGTCAGATATCTTTATTTCAGGCGAAGTATTACACTATCAAGGAGGTTCTCCGGTATTGTTCGAGCATTTGTTCTGGTTCTTGGGACACCCTGAAGTATACATCGTATTGTTGCCTGCATTAGGGATCACATCTGAAATCATCGCAACCAATTCACGTAAACCAATTTTCGGTTACCGTGCGATGATCGCTTCTATTCTAGCTATCGCATTCTTGTCTACCATTGTTTGGGGCCACCATATGTTTATCTCGGGGATGAATCCTTTCTTAGGATCGGTATTTACCTTCACAACATTATTGATTGCTATTCCATCGGCAGTAAAAGCATTTAACTATATCACTACTTTATGGAAAGGTAACCTGCAGTTGAACCCTGCGATGCTTTTCTCTATCGGATTGGTTTCAACTTTCATCTCAGGAGGTTTGACAGGGATTATCCTTGGAGACAGTACACTGGATATCAACGTTCACGATACATATTTCGTTGTAGCGCACTTCCACTTGGTAATGGGTATTTCAGCTCTTTACGGATTCTTTGCAGGGGTATACCACTGGTTCCCTAAAATGTTCGGAAGAATGATGAATAAAAACTTAGGATACATCCACTTCTGGGTAACGGCAATATGTGCTTACGGGGTTTTCTATCCAATGCACTTTATCGGAATGGCTGGTTTGCCACGTCGTTACTACACGAATTCAAACTTCCCATTATTTGATGATTTGGCTGATGTGAATGTTTTGATCACAACTTTTGCCATCATCGGGGCGATCTTCCAATTGGTGTTTATGTGGAACTTCTTTACCAGTATCTTCTACGGTAAAAAAGCAGTACAAAACCCATGGAGATCCAATACTCTTGAATGGACTGCACCGGTGGAGCACATCCACGGTAACTGGCCAGGAGAATTGCCTACAGTACACAGATGGCCTTACGATTACAGTAAGCCAGGGCATGATGAGGATTTTGTGCCGCAAACTACACCTATGAAAGAAGGAGAAGAAGAACTTCACCATTCATAAAAAAATATCAAAATATTAAATGCCTTTCTTAACGGAAGGCATTTTTCATTATAAGTATTTTGTTAACTTTAAGCCTTAAATCCAAATCATGAGAAACCTTCTTAAAATTGTTTTTTTACTTTCGTTTGTTAATGTATTCGCACAACAGGAGATCCCTGATTTTGATGCGGTCGATTCATTGTACAGGGAAGACCAGTTTTATTTTGGCGTTACGTATAATATTTTAAGCACCAAGCCCAAGGATGTTTCTCAAAATTCTTTTTCCACAGGATTGAATGCAGGTTTTTTAAGGGATTTCCCTCTTAACAAAAAAAGGACTTTTGCCATAGCGCCGGGAATAGGGTTTTCATTCAAAAATTACAAGCAGAACCTGGTTATCCAGGAATTAGATGGCGTCATGCAGTATTCAACTATTCCGGCAGGAGAGCCCTTTGATAAAAACAAATTGGCCATGTATTTTGTTGAAGCGCCTATAGAGATCCGCTGGAGGACTTCTACCTTTGAATCTCATAAATTCTGGCGTATTTATACAGGATTCAAGATGAGTTACCTGCTTATGAGCCAATCCCGTTACAAAGCCAGCGGCATTGATTATAAGGTGAGCAACAACCGCGATATAGCAAAGTTCCAATATGGGACATATGTGGCGGCCGGATGGAACCAATGGAATTTCTACGCCTATTACGGATTCGATGATATGTTTAAAAACGGGACTCTAAATGGTGATCCGATCAAAATGCATACGCTTAATTTCGGCTTGATGTTCTATATTTTATAGCCAAAAAAACAACAGGAACAATTGCGGAAGAAGTCCTGTTAAATACCCCAGGATCAGTTCATTTGCAGTATGGGCTTTCATCAGCAACCGGGAGGAAGCTACCAATCCGTTGCAAAATAACAACAATGCAATAAATACGACTTCTTTGGACTGGAAATGCAGGCAACAGCTGATGGAAAAAACAGTCAGCGAGGCCATACCTAACATATGCAAGCTGGCTTTCTTATGGAAAAAGACCAGTAACAAAGCCACTCCGCTGCTTATCATGCTGCCTAAATAAAAGTAAAACAACTCCGGAATTGCATCAAGGGTCGTGCTTTTTAAAATGAGCATCCCCAAAAGGAGGATATGGAGTATCAATGGGATTTTACGTTGGGAAACGGAAGGCACCATGATGGAATCTATCTTCTGGAGCATCAACAACAGATAAAAACAAGCTAAAGGAATCAATACCGTAACCACAAGAATTTGCATGATGTACAGGTAAATGACTTCATACACAAAATATCTGGGTGTCAGGATAAAATACACAAGTGATGCAAATACTGCCGTAAAAATTGGATGGAAGAAGTACGAAAAAAAAGGAAGTATTCTTTTCAAAACGAAATGGATTATACTAACAAATATAGAGATTTGACTTCAAGTACCCTCATAATTGGCTTTTAATTTCTTTCTTGCGGAGTGAATTTCGTAAAAGCAAAACGACAACATTATAGTTGTCGTTTTCTATTCTAAAGCATCAATTGATTTGATACGTATCTAAAAATTCCTTTTGGTTTTGGTCTCCGGAACTTGGTATTGGCAATTGGACCTGAACAGGGAGAGAAGCCAGCTGGTAATGCATGTCCGTGTTCGTGTGGACCACGCCAATGTTTTTGGCATAATACTGCGTCGAAACAATTACATCCTGGGCCGGCAAGATAGTCACAGGAATCGAAATCGGGACACCTTGCGGCTGGTAAATCGTGGATATTTTTACATTTAAGATCGTATTTACCGATTTTACATCCGTATATACATCGTTGTTAGGTGAAGTAAAACTAGCCAAGGATCCAACAGCTTTGGAAGTAAAAGTATATTCTATGGTCAGGGGATATCCTTGCACATTTTGCTGAAACGAGCCGGACACGGTTCCCAATACTTCATTTGGCGAAGCACTTTCCTTAAAGGCCGTAAAATCGGAAATGGAAATTGTCAACGGGAACTGGTCTGTAAAATTCAGCCCAATTGTACCGGAAACCAATAGTTTGTCCTCAGATTTCCTAACGCCGTTTTTATTGAGCGAATTGGAATAAAAACCAACAGGCTGCATCTTGGTTTTGAATCTTTTGTAGGCAACAGAATTGATTAATGTATCTCCCGAAATATAAAGCGAATCTCTTCCTACCGGCGTGCCTTCTACATCATAAACCCAAAAATTGCCTGTGCCGGAAGGGTAATAATTCGTGGCCGAAGGTATGTCTTCGCTAGTATTGTCGGAAGAGCAGGATAGGAACAAGAAGCCCAATAACAGTAATGCATAGTTTGTTTTCATGGTGTGTGTTGTCAGGAAATTTAGTGTTGCGAATATACTAAAAATAATAAATCGTCATTTTTTTTGTTAAAATGATAATAAAAATTAAAGCAAAAGATATTGGAATAAAAAAATGCAAATATTATTAGGAATTGTTTTTCGTTCGCAAAACAGAGAGTAATGAAATAATTAATCCAAAAAAACCACCCATTTCGGCCGGATTTTTCTATTTTTATAGCCTTATTGCTTATTTAAGAAATGCAAATTATGAATATCAGACAGTATCTCGATTCTACCTATCTAAAAACGGCTTCCCAGGCGAATATATCTGAAAAGGAAAATAAAGCAGTGGTAAAAGCATTTATCCAGGAAGCCATTGAGGAAGAATTCAAATTGATTATGATTCGCCCCGAAGAGGTAAAATTGGCTAAAAAAATGATAACCGAGGCTGATTCCAAAGTACTCATCGGGACCGTAATTGATTTTCCCAACGGCACTTCGGAAATTGAAGATAAAGTAAGGGAAGCTCTTCAGGTTATTGAAGACCAAGCGGATGAGCTGGATTTTGTAATTAACTACGAAGCCTTCAAAAGAGGTGAAATAAGCGAAATCAAAAAGGAAATTATTGCTTGTGTCCAATTAGGGCTGGCGCATAAAAAAGTTGTCAAATTCATTATTGAAGTAGCGGCGCTCAGCCACCAGCAGATTATCCAGATCTCGGCGTTGATCAAGAATACCGTCATTGCGAACTTTAAGGAGGAGAATTACCAGAATGTTTTCGTGAAGTCATCCACGGGGTTTTATAAAACGGAAGGCGGCCTGCCAAACGGTGCTACAATCCCAACCATTATCCTGATGCTGGAAAATTCCAATCCGCTTCCAGTTAAGGCTGCCGGCGGTGTAAGGACTCTGGAGGAAGCCCTGGCTATGATCCGTCTTGGCGTAAAAAGAATAGGGACATCAGCAGCCAAAGCCATCGCCCACGGTAAAGTGTCGGGTGATAATTATTAAAAAAACCAAAATGAAGAAATATTTTTCAGCCCTTATCGTTCTGCTTTTTGCCCAATTGGCAATGGCTCAAGTAAGCAACCAGGAAAAACCTCCTGTTTTTGAAGCGTGCCGCAATACCCTAAACCAGGAACTTGAAAATTGTTTTTACAATCAGCTCCAGGATTTTGTGTACCATAATTTCCAATTGCCCGAAGCCGCCAAAAAAGATAATTTCAAAGGGAAGATCATTACGCTGTTCGAAGTAGACACTACCGGGACCTTCAAGGTTTTATATGTGGATGCCATAGATGCTTCGCTTATAGAAGAGACCAAAAGAGTTTTCGCTGCGTTGCCAATAATTGCGCCGGCAACCTATAACGGCAGGCCTACTTATGCCAAATATACGCTGACCATCGCCATCCCTTTGCAAAGCGCTGCCGAATTGGCCGAACTCAAGAAACAGGAAGAAACCCAGGTTGCGAATTCTACAAAAGGGCTGGCCAATGCCGAAAATCCTGAATTCGAATCGGTTTCCAAAAACTATAAAAAGTTTGCCAACCCGCAATATACCAGTAACCTTGGAATTCCTTTTTCCCATAATTTCTACACACAGTTCGATGATGAAATGAACCAGATAGGGGCAAACAGCCATACAGCTTCGAAACCTTTTACCTATGCAGAAGTGAGCAAATATTACAATTTGGAACAGGCTCATGAGAAAATAAAGATAAAAAAAGAAGGTTGGTGGGGAAGGAAGCTGTTCAACGAAAACCTTGTAGCCATTCAAGGTGAGGATTATTGGTTTACCATGAACCCGATCTTTGATTTGAGGGTTGGGAAAAGCAATCCTGGTTCGGAAGATTACACGTATGTGAATACGCGCGGTTTGCAAATCCAGGGAGGATTGGGCAAACAGTTGAATTTTACCACAACAGTCTATGAAAGCCAGGGCTTTTTCGCGGATTATTTCAACAGGTATGCCCAGTCGATCAAACCCGGCGGCGGAAACCCTGCTGTTATTCCCGGGATCGGAATAGCCAAGGATTTCAAAGAAACCCAATTTGATTTCCCTTCTGCCGATGCGAATATTACCTACACACCGAGCAAACATATCAACATACAGTTGGGCTACAGTCGCAATTTCATTGGAGACGGTTACCGATCTTTACTGGAAGCGGACGGAGCCAGTCCTTATCCTTTTTTTAAGATAAACACCACGTTCTGGAAGATAAAATATACCAATACCTATATGTGGCTCAAGGATGTCCGCCCGGAAGTGACGGTAGACAAAACATTTGCTACCAAATATATGGCCAACCATTATTTGAGTTACAATGCCACCAAAAGATGGAATATCGGTTTCTTCGAATCCGTGGTCTGGGCCAATGACAATGACCGTGGATTTGATGTGAATTTTGTCAACCCGATTATCTTTTACCGTTCGGTGGAATTCTCTTCTTCTTCCCGTAGCGGAAATGCCGTTTTAGGTTTGACTTCCAAATACAAATGGAACAATTTCATTAATTTATACGGGCAATTTCTTCTTGATGAATTTTCAATAGGAGATATCAAAGCCGGGGAAAAAAGCTGGAAAAATAAATTCGGGTACCAGCTTGGCGCAAAATATTTCAGGGCTTTTGGCGTACCGGACTTATACCTCCAGGCCGAATACAACCATGTCCGGCCGTATGTGTATGCGCACAGCAACGCCCTTACCAATTACGGGCACAACAACCAGAGCATGGGGCATATTTGGGGATCTAATTTTAAGGAGCTGACAGTTATTGCCCGCTATACCCGGAACCGTTTGTTCGCTGATGCCAAATTAAGCGTAGGGATTAGAGGGTTTGATTATGATACGGCTGCCGACGGATTGAATTACGGGTCGAATATTTATAAGGATTATGAAGAAGACAGGGCGTTCGACAAAGGCGTTGTAGTAGGCCAGGGCAATAAAGCCAATATCCTTATTGCCGATATTCAGGCTGGTTATTTGCTCAACCCAAGCGCCAACCTGAAACTTTTTGCCAACCTGATTTACAGGAACTTTTCGCCAAAAATGGATACTGCAACGGTATTCAAGGAAAACACGACTTGGTTTTCGGTAGGTTTGAGGGCAGATGTCTTCAATTGGTATTATGATTTTTAAAAATCAGCAGTAAAGTATGCTTTTTAATTCCATCAGCTTTGCTGTTTTCCTGCCCATCGTTTTTGTGCTGTATTGGTTTGCAACGAAAGGGAATCAGAAAATACAAAATGTGCTGCTGTTGGTGGCCAGTTATTATTTTTACGCTTGCTGGGATTGGAGGTTTCTTTTCCTTTTGGTTTTTTCCACATTGTTGGATTATTTTACCGGACTGAAAATGGCCGAAGCCAAAACCCGCAGGGTAAAATCTTTTTGGTTTTGGTTGAGTATTGTAGTCAACCTGGGTTTTTTAGGCGTTTTCAAATACTATAATTTTTTTGCGGGCTCTTTAGCCGAAGGGTTGTCGCTTCTTGGTTTCGAGGCTGATTTCCGAACACTTCAGGTTATACTTCCCGTAGGGATTTCATTCTATACTTTCCACGGATTATCCTATGTGATCGATATTTATAAAGAAAAAATCAAACCTGAAAAAAGTTTTATAGACTATTCCGTATTTGTCAGTTTTTTTCCTTTGCTTGTGGCCGGCCCCATAGAAAGGGCGACTCATTTACTGCCGCAAATACAGCAAAGGCGGGATTTTAATTATGCCAAGGCAAAAGACGGGCTCCGGCAGATTTTATGGGGATTGTTCAAGAAAATAGTCATTGCCGATAATTGTGCGGAAGTGGCGAACCTGATCTTCAACAATCATGAGGATTATTCGGGAAGCGCATTGGTAATTGGTGCTATTTTGTTTGCATTCCAGATTTATGGGGATTTTTCAGGGTATTCGGATATTGCGTTAGGCACCGCCAGGCTTTTTGGTATCGATTTGCTGAAGAATTTCGCTTTCCCGTATTTTTCAAGGGACATTGCCGAGTTTTGGAGGCGTTGGCATATTTCGCTCTCTTCCTGGTTCCGGGATTACCTGTATATTCCTTTGGGTGGCAGTAAAGGTGGCGCCTGGAGCAAGGTCCGGAATGTTTTTATCATATTCCTGGTGAGCGGGTTCTGGCATGGGGCCAATTGGACTTTTGTGGCTTGGGGATTCGTAAATGCATTGTTCATCATGCCGTCCATCTTGTTTAATACGAACAGGGACAATGTTGATATCGTGGCGCAAGGGAGGATTTTCCCAACAATACAAGAATTCCTGGCGGTTTGCACTACTTTTTGCATGACTGTTTTTTGCTGGATTTTTTTCCGTTCTGAAGATGTAAGCCATGCTTTGAGTTACATTGGAAGAATATTTTCAAAATCACTTTTTACGGTTCCCAATGTAGTACTAGGACACAAATTATGGTTTTTAGTGCCGTTCCTGATTATTGAATGGTTCGGGCGCGAAAGCGAATATGCAATTTCAAAAATAGAGCTGAAATTCCCGGTTTTTGTGCGATGGGGATTTTATTATACGGTAATTGTCGCGGTATTGTATTTTGCAGGTTCCAAGCAACAGTTTATTTATTTTCAATTTTAGGGTATGAAACAATTCTTACGGAGGCTTTTTTTGTTTGTGACGATCCCTTCTGTTTTGCTGTTGGGCGGATACCTGTATTTTGACCCGTTTAAGGTAATCTATACCTATGATCATTATGACCGGACTCCGGTAATTTCGAGCCGTGACTATATTTCTACCGAACAATACCTCAAAAACAAAGACAAATACCATTATAATTCTTTTATTTTCGGAAGTTCCAGGACAATTGCCTTTAAAACAGATACCTGGAAACAATACCTGGATAAAGATGCCGTGCCGTATAAATTTGACGCTTCCGCAGAATCTATCGCGGGGATTGCTTCCAAATTGAAGTACCTGGACAAGGAAAATGCCCCGATTAAGAATGCCTTGATTATTTTATGCAGGGACTGGAGTTTTACGGCTCAAAAAAACCGAACCGAGCATTTGTTCAAAAAACATCCTGCCGTTTCCGGGAAGTCCTGGTTGGATTTTCATTTTGCGTTTTTGAAAGCGTATCTGAACCCGAGGTTTTTATGGGTGTATTATAATTACCAATGGACAGGCCAATACAAAGACTGGATGGTGTATGTGATTGCTGAAGATGCCTTTACGGTAGATCCCGTTACAAACGAAATGACAGAAACCGGCCTTGACCGGAAAATCGAAAAAAATCCCAAACAATATGTAAAGGATTTGGGTGGCGTTTTCTATGACCGGCCCGAAAAAGCAAAAGAAGATTCCATAAGCCGGATAGACAGCGATTACTTAAAGATGCTCCTGGAGATGAAATCCATCCTGGAAAAACACAAAACAAAATACAAAATCGTTGCCGGGCCGTTGTATGAGCAAGTCAAATGGAACAGGAATGATAAAGCTATTCTGGTTAAAATCTTTGGGAATCATTTTTATGATTACACCGGAAAAAACAAGTTTACGGGCAACGAAGAAAATTATTATGAGAACAGCCATTACAGGCCTGTTGTAGGAACGGTTATTTTTGAGGAGATTTTTAGGGAAGAAAATAAAGAGGCTTCCCGTTTGGTTGGGTTGCCAAAGTAAAATATCAAAAAAATATAGATTCAAGATTTCCATATTCTGCATGGTAATTTATATCTTTGCACCAGTTTTTAAAAAAAATCTGCCTTGAGCGCTACGAATTCATCATATTCATTAAAATCCGTTTTTACTGATTTCAAAGAAATTACTAAAGCTGGCCTTGCCATTAGTGTGGTTTTTTCTTCAATAGCGGGTTATTTGCTCGGCGTTCCCGAATTCTCTACCGAAAACATATATGTGCTTATTATGCTGGCTGTTGGTGGCTATTGCATGGTTGGCGCTTCCAATGCCTACAACCAGATTATCGAAAAAGACCTGGATGCCTTGATGGACAGGACCAAAAACCGTCCAATCCCATCTGGAAGGATGAGCGTAAACACAGCATTCATTATTGCTACAGCTTTAACATTGGCCGGATTGGTGATTTTATATTGGATCAACCCCAAAACAGCTATGTTTGGTGCCATTTCGATATTTTTATACACCTGCGTTTACACACCTCTTAAAACAGTGACACCTTTGTCTGTTTTTGTAGGTGCTTTCCCGGGTGCCATCCCTTTTATGCTGGGCTGGGTTGCGGCGACCAATAATTTCGGCATCGAGGCCGGAACATTATTTTTGATTCAGTTTTTCTGGCAATTCCCTCATTTTTGGGCTATTGGCTGGTTTTTGTTTGAAGATTACAAAAAAGGCGGTTTTTACATGCTGCCAACCGGTAAGCGTGATAAGGGAACAGCCATGCAGGTCATTTTATATACGTTATGGCTGGGAGTGGCTTCGGTACTGCCGAGTTTCGGATACACGGGGCAATTGTACCTGACTACGGTTTCGGCTGTAATAGTCGGCCTGTTAGGTTTCTGGATGCTTTTTTATGCTGTGAAACTCTACAAAAACCAAAATGATAAATCGGCAAGAGCGCTTATGTTAGTGAGTGTTTCGTACATTTCGCTACTGCAGATAGTATATATTTTAGATAAATTTTTACGATAAGGATATGGAAATGACAATGTCGGTGCAAGAGCATAACCAAAGAAAAGCAAGGTCTTATAAACTGATTTTGCTGTTTGCGATGCTGAGTATGTTTATGATGTTTGCGGGTTTGACAAGTGCCTACCTGGTAAGTTCTTCGCGAAAAGACTGGATCCACACGATGATAGTGCCGCCGGCTTTTACCATAAGCACGATTTTGATCGTTTTGTGCAGCATTACGATCCATTTGGCTAAAAAAGCAATCCAAAAAGACAACCGAAAGGATACCACAATGTACCTTCTGGCTACTTTAGTGCTTGGTATTGCTTTTGTGTTTTTTCAATTTAAGGGGTTCAGCCAAGTGGTTCAGATGGGGTATTATTTTACGGGAAGCGGAAGTTCGGTAACGTCTTCTTTCCTATATGTACTGACTATTTTGCACCTGGCGCACCTTTTTGCAGGGATGATTTCACTATTAATCATAATTTATAATCATTTTAAACAAAAATACAATTCCACACAATCCACTGGTATTGAGCTTGGTGCGATGTTTTGGCATTTTTTAGATTTTCTTTGGGTATATTTGTTTTTGTTTTTATATTTCGTGAAATAATAAAAAAACGTAAATTTGACAACTTTTTAAATACAATTCTATGGCAACGACAGTTACTACTAGTACTGATGGTAAAACTTGGGGAGGCGGAAATGAGCCGATGGGTGTAAGCTACGGAAAAATGATGATGTGGTTTTTCATCGTTTCCGATGCTTTAACTTTTTCCGGATTCCTTGCGGCTTACGGTTTTTCAAGATTTAAATTTATTGAAACCTGGCCCGTAGCGGACGAGGTTTTTACACACTTCCCGTTTATGCATGGTGTTTCAGCGCCAATGTATTATGTGGCATTGATGACTTTTATCCTTATCTTTTCTTCTGTGACGATGGTGTTGGCAGTTGATGCGGGTCATCAGATGAATAAGAATAAAGTGATACTTTATATGTTTCTGACTATTATCGGAGGTTTGATTTTCGTGGGCTCTCAGGCTTGGGAGTGGAAAAATTTCATCAAAGGGGAATATGGGGCAATCGAAACCAAAGGAGGTTCCATCCTGCAATTCGTGAAAAACGATGCGAACCACAGTAGGGTCGCTTTGGCGGATTTCGCAGCAAACATCCCTACGGAAAGAGTTCAGGATACCAGAAGTAAAGGGATTTGGTTCTTTGATGAACCTGCAATTCCTACGTACACTGTTGAACAGATAACTGAAGGGTTTAAAGCACATCCTGACGTTTTGGTACGTACAGAGGTAATTGATCCTACTACAAAACACAAAACGATCCTTACGCGTGAAGAATCACTTAAAAGAATGGAGACTGCTCATTATGTAGTGGAAGGAGCTAACCTGACCAGAAATGAGTACGGAAGCAAATTATTTGCAGATTTCTTCTTCTTTATTACAGGATTCCACGGATTCCACGTATTTTCAGGAGTATTGATCAACATACTTATTTTCTTCAATGTTCTTTTAGGGACTTATGAAAGAAGAGGTTCTTACGAAATGGTGGAAAAAGTTGGATTGTACTGGCACTTCGTTGATTTAGTTTGGGTGTTTGTATTTACATTCTTCTACCTAGTTTAATTTTTAATCCAAAAAAGAAAGAGTATCATGTCACACGATCACGCACACGAATCAAATGTAGGTAGAATCTGGAAAGTATTTTTCGTCCTTTCCGCTATCACTATTGTAGAAGTTTTTTTAGGGATTACTAAACCTCACGGACTGCATTTTACTAATGTTTTAGGAATGAATCTGTTGAATTGGATTTTCATCATATTGACAATTGCCAAAGCTTACGGGATTATGTGGGCTTTCATGCACTTGGAAGGTGAAAAGGCAGCATTACGTTGGTCTATTGTTGGGCCATTGGTTTTCCTGATTATATATTTAATATTCATTTTGCTAGTTGAAGCTGATTATATTTTTGGAGTGTTTAAGAATTCTACCATTAAATGGAATTTTTAACAACATATTAATTCAAAAAAAAGCTCCCTTATGCGGAGCTTTTTTTATTTTTGTACTCACAAAATAAATTTTTCAGATGAAAAATAAACTGGTCCTCATAAGTCTCCTTGCACTGCCGATTGTTATTTATTTAATTTTTGCCTCTGCTACCCATAATTCACTTTTCTTACCGACTATTTCAAAGAACAACAAAGAACTGCCTAAATGGTCCAGCCTTGACGGAAAGCCGGTTTTCCTCAAAAATAAGATTACTGTTTTAGGATTTGTCGGAAATGATGTCAAGAACAGCGAAGGCAATATTTTCAACCTGAACCAGAAGATATACGACAACTATGTTGGTTTCAAAGATTTTCAGATGGTAATGATTGCCGCAGACGGTAAACAGGACGAAGTGAAAGCGTTGGTGGAGAAATTATCCAATTTTACCGAAAACATGACGGCCTGGAAATTTGTTTTTGCAAAGCCTGAAGAGATCCAGCAGTATTATGATTCTTTTAGGTTAAAAGGGAAGTTAGATGCAAACCTCAATACTTCTGAAGTGATTATTATTGATAAAGACAGGAACCACCGTGGGCGCAAAGGCAAAAATAAAGCCGGGGTGCAGGAATATAAGGAGAGCTATAATACGGTTTCGGCGGCGGACCTGCATAACGAAATGTCAGACGATGTCAAGATCATGCTTCGCGAATACCGTTTGGCCCTGAAAAGAAACAACAAACGCAAAGATTTCCATTTGCATGAAAGTAAATAAAAGATGAAAAATAAATCATACATAGGAACGGCTTTTATCATCCTTGTTTTCGGGATTTACAGCATTCCCAAAATCGTGGACAGGATCAAGAACAATGATGTTGTCAAGTCCGACCGGCTCAATAAAGTGGCCGAAGGCGAACCGGTGAAAAGCGATTTGTTTACGGTACATCAGGCGCCTCAGTTTTCCCTGACAGACCAGGACAACAAAACCATCACAAACCAATCATATGCCGGGAAAGTCTATGTGGTGGAATTTTTCTTTTCTACCTGCCCAAGTATCTGCCCGATCATGAACAGGAATATGAAAACCATCCAGGAAAGTTTCGGTGCTAACACGAATTTCGGTATTGCATCTATCAGTATTAACCCTGAAAACGATACGCCGCAGGTTTTGAAGAAGCATTCGGAAGATATTGGTGCCAAAGGAGCCAACTGGCATTTCCTCACCGGAGACCGCACGAAAATATTTGACCTGGCGAACAAAGGTTATAATTTATATGCAGGAGAAAACAGCAAAGTCAATGGAGGTTTTGAGCATTCGGGCCTATTTGCCCTGATCGATAAAAAAGGGAATATCCGTTGCAGGAAAGACCAGTTCGGGAACCCGATTGTCTATTATGACGGGTTAAAAGAAGAAGGAGTAAAACAAATCAAGCAGGACATCACTAAATTATTGGCAGAATAATGGAAAATAACAGTACAGAGAAAAAATACAATGTTTGGATTACCATTCTATCAATTGCTATTCCTTTGGTAGTAGCGTTGTTGTTTGGAGTGAATTTAAGGAAATTGGGCTATGATGTAAAGCCATTGTCGTTTTTGCCTCCTATTTACGCTACCATCAATGGTATAACGGCAGTCGTTTTGGTATGGGCTGTAATTGCCATTAAAAACGGAAAAAGGAAACTCCACGAAAACCTGATGAAAACGGCTATTGCGCTTTCGGTGGCTTTTTTAGCGATGTATGTGGCGTACCATATGACATCCATTGAAACAAAATTCGGAGGAACGGGAATTATCCGGCCTATTTATTTTTTCATCCTGATTACCCATATCCTGCTGTCTATTGTCATTATACCTTTGGTATTGGTCACTTATGTGCGTGCGCTTTCGCAGCGTTTTGACAGGCATAAGAAGATCGCGAAAATCACCTTCCCGATCTGGTTGTATGTGGCTGTAACAGGCGTAATTGTGTACCTGATGATCTCACCTTATTATGTTAAATAAAGAAAAAAATAAAGCAAAGAACAAAGAGATAAGACGTTTTACGGTAAGCGTCTATTTTCTACTTTCCATTTTCTTTTCTCTTCAAAGTTATAGTCAATGTGCCATGTGCCGTGCTTCTTTGGAAAGTTCAGGCGATACTGGCCAGGCACAGGCGGTCAATGACGGAATCGTATACCTGATGGTAATTCCGTACATCCTGGTAGCCCTGATAGGTTTTGCGATTTATAAAATGTTCCAAAAAAAGAAAAACAGTTCTCATTAAGAGATCCTGGTTTACATCCCATTCACATTGACCTTTACGTTTCCGGTAATGCTTAAAAAAGCGATGATGGCATTATTGGTCAGCTGTACTTTCTCAAAAGCAATATCATTCAATTGCCCGTTTACAAAAACACCCTGTGTCGGGGAATAATTCTTAAGATACTTTAAGATGTTCTGCTTTCCTTCTTCCAGGTTGGGTTGGATGGAATAGCGGCAGTTTTCACGGATTTTATTTAAAATCATGCCACTCGCCAGCCAGTTCGCGGTTTTCATTAGCCGGCTTTTGGTTTCCAGGGCATAATCCAGGTCGTCAAAAAAGAGTTCTTTGGTTTGAGGATTATATTGTGGGAAGCCAGCCAGGTAAATTCGGCCGTTTACACTTCCAAGCATATCCAGCGCAATAATCATTTTGCCTCTTTTATGCCAGATTTCCACATTTTGGATAATCACTTTCCGCTTTCCGGAACCGAATTCTTTTCCTTTAAAATTGGCGGTCATCACTTTTGAAGCATCTTGATAGGTTGAAACGGCTGTAATATTTGCCGCAACCCGGTCCGGTAAATTGGAAATGGGCTTCAGGAGGATTTTTTCCTTGGAGAAACTCGATTTCGGTTTTTGCCCGATGCTGGATTCGATAAGGCATTTTAGTCCCACGCTCAATTCTACCGCATTTTTCTTGAGTTCGGCATCCGTAGCATACAATTCCTGCGGTGTTACTTTCAGCCAGGTTTGATAGGTAGGGCTTAATTCGACCGGGTCACTTACTTTTTTCATCATATCGAGCATATTCGATTTGAAATCAAGGGTTTTGTCCAGCGACTCGTCTATTTTACGCTCAATTTTGGACCGGAACATTTTAATAGTCGGATTTATGAGGTACGTAATGGCGATTTGCTTTCCGGCGATGGTTATTGTTGGGCTTTCTTTCCAATCGATAGTACCTAATTCCGTTACCGAACTGACCTTCCAATTGTTCATTTTGACATCGCTCATTAAAGTCAGCGTCCCGTTCAGGTTAAACTCGCGGGTATCGTACAGGTTCATTCCCAAGGCAGAAGTTCCGTATTTTACTTTGGCCCAGACCTTGAGCGGCAATGTGATTTTTAGTTTTTTGTCTTCTTCCGAAATCAATATGGGGTCGTTCTTCCATATTTTCATTTCGGTTTTATCGTCTTCCAGGTTATGGTCTTCGTAAATTAATCCGTTGAGTGCCTTGTTGGTTTGGTTTTCGATGTCCTTAAGGGTCAGGCTGACAGGAAAACTGATATAAGAAGGAGTTACGGTATAGGTAAGCGGCAGTGCTTCATCCGGTTCCGGCTTCATGAGTTCGATTTTTTGAGTGGAGGAACAACCATTGTTCAATGCTGCCAAAGTCATTAAAACCGCGGCACAGAATATATTTTTCATGAGATGGTTTATAGTTTTCAAGACAAATGTAAAATTATTTTCCAAAAAATTGCAGGAGGAATCTGTAACAAATTACAAGTGTATCGGACTTATTGAGGAAAAAGGATACGATTTAAATGACAAGAAAGATTTAAATTGGCCTTAAACCGACCAAAAATTTCCATTTTTAATATGAAACAAAATACAAAAGGTTTATTGTTATTAGCAGTAACATTTATTTTTTCGACATTTTCCTTCGGCCAGGCCAAGAAATGGACATTGGAAGAATGTGTTGCCTATGCAATCGAACATAATATAACCATAAGGCAATCCCAATTGGACAAGCAGCTTTCGGATATTTCCAAAAAAGATGCGATCGGACGGTTCCTTCCATCTGTAAACGGGCAGGCTTCGCATTCCTGGAGCACAGGTTTGAGCAATGACCCGCTAACCGGTGTCAAGCAAAACCAGACCACTGAATCTTCTAATTTCGGAGCGTCTGCCAGTGTTGATATTTACAAAGGGTTGCAAAACCAGAACGAATTGAGGAAGGCCAAACTTTCGATCATCGCTTCCCAATACCAACTCACAAAAATACAGGAAGATGTTTCCCTGAATGTGGTGAATGCTTATTTGCAGATCCTTTTCAATAAAGAAAACCTGAAAGTACAACAGGAACAATTGGCTTTCGATAACCAGCAATTGGAAAAATCAAACGAACTGGTTGAAGCGGGAGTCATCCCTAAAGGAGACCTGCTCGACGTAAAAGCGACGGTTGCAACAGATAACCAGCGATTGATTGCGGCGGAAAATGCATTGTTGATTTCAAAATTAAGCCTTGCACAGTTATTGCAGCTTGAAAATTTTGAAGAGTTTGATATAGTGGAAGCCGATACCACTTCGGAAGAAAGTACAATCCTGATGGAAGATCCCAAGGTCATCCTGGGCAAAGCTAAAGAAACCAGGACCGAATTGAAATTGGCCCAGACCAATGTCCAGATTTCGGAAAAAGACGTGAAAATTGCAAAAGGCGCTTACCAACCGAGTTTATCCGCTTCTTATAATATAGGAACCAGTATATTGCATCGTAATACATTGTTTGACAGTAGTTTGATTCCTTCTTTTTCAGATCAGTTCAAAGACAACTTGGGGCAGAATTTCGGATTGTCGTTAACCGTCCCGGTTTTCAACGGGTTTTCGGCTAGGAATAATGTCCTGCGTTCCAAAATTGCACTGGAACGGTCTAAAATTGCATTGGAACAACAGGAACTCGATTTGGAAAGAACCGTTTTTACCGCTTATACCGATACAAAAGGCGCACTAAAAACACATGAGGCGGCAGTAGCGACACTTGAAGCCAGGGAAGGGGCTTTTCAGTATGCGAAAGAACGCTACGAAGTAGGCCTGATGAATGTTTTTGATTTTAACCAGGCACAAACGCTGTATGTAAATGCGCAATCAGAAGTATTGCGTACCAAATACGATTATATTTTCAGGACAAAAATATTAGAATTCTATTTTGGGATTCCCATTATTAAAAAGAATTAAATGAAAATAAAATTGCTGTTTGCGTTGTTGGTTCTTTGTAATTTTTCGTACGCTCAAACCAATCTGAGAAATAAGGTGAGGACTTCCGGCCAGAATTTCTATGGAAAATTGACCTCGGATGAATTTATGGAATTTAAGTTTTTCGTATCTTCTGAAACAGATAGGGAGGTTTCTGACAGTACCAATTACATCATTAATTACAAACAACCTGTCGGGGATTGTTTTTATGATCAATATAGAATGGACGATTGCGATCATTTATGGTATGAAGAAAATATATACAGTTTGCTGCCATTTGATGAATCTGTCCTGAATTTGTATTTTCAGCATAAGGAAATCAAAAACAAAAATGCAAAAGAATGCCTTACTCACTATGATACGGATAATTACCTGTATTCACATTTCTTTGAGAAGAGTGATTTGTGTTGGGGCTTGATAATAGTAAACAATAAAGGGGAATTTCGGGTTTTAATGGGAGAATATCTAAAAAAAGATGTTCTTCAATTGATGAAACAATTAAAAATATAATAAATCGGCCATGACAAAGAGAACAAAATATGTCTTATCAGGAGTAACAGTAGCAATAATAGGGCTGTTAGTATTATCCAAAGCGGGAGTTTTTGGGGAGAAGAAAAAAGGGACGGAAGTTGAAATTGCCAAAATCGAGCAGCGGACCATCGTGGAGACCGTTTCGGGGACAGGTAAGATACAACCTGAAATCGAAGTTAAAATTTCCTCTGAAGTTTCGGGAGAAATCATAGCCTTACCCGTAAAAGAAGGCCAAACCGTAAAAAAAGGAGACCTGTTGGTACGCGTTAACCCGGAGTTGTATACCTCAGGTTTGAATCGTTCCCAGGCCGGATTGTCTAACACCAAAGCCGGTTTGAGCCAGGCGGATGCGCAATTTAAAGAGGCGAAAGCGAATTACGAGCGTAATAAAAGATTATTTGACAAAGGAATCATCTCAAGAGCGGAATGGGATAAGTCTGTTGCTGCTTTTGAAGGAGCGCAGGCCGGAAAACAAGCGGCTCATTATAATGTGGAAAGTGCTGCCGCGACAGTAAACGAATCCAGGGAAAACCTTGGTAAAACAGCAATTTACGCTCCTGTTGACGGAACCATTTCAAGGTTGGATGTAGAGTTGGGCGAGCGTGTTTTAGGAACACAGCAAATGGCCGGGACCGAAATGATGCGTGTGGCGAACCTTAATAATATGGAGGTTGAAGTGGATGTAAACGAGAACGATATCGTAAAAATAGAAATAGGGGATTCTGCAAAAGTGGAAGTAGATGCCTACCTGAAAAAGGAATTCAAAGGGATCGTGACCAGTATTTCCAATTCCGCAAGTACGGCTCTATCTGCAGACCAGGTAACGAATTTTAAAGTCAAAGTAAGGATATTGAAAGAATCATATGCTGATTTGACAGCGGGAAAACCTGCTAATTTCTCTCCTTTCCGCCCGGGAATGACTGCCACGGTGGATATCATTACGACCCGCAAGGAAAATGTTGTAACGGCTCCGATCAGTGCGGTTGTAATGCGTACCGATACAACTTCTGCCCGCAAAATTGTTGCCGAGCAAACCAATGATGATTCGGAAGGACAAGAAGTAACAAAAGCAAAAAATGAAAAAAGATTTGAATGTGTTTTCGTAAAATCGGGGAATAAGGTAAAATTGAGGATCATTACCACCGGAATCCAGGATGATACTTATATAGAGGTTCTTTCTGGATTGAAAAGCGGAGAAACCATAGTTACAGGCCCATATACGGTTGTTACAAAAGAATTGAATCCCGGAGACGAGGTTTATGTAAAAACCAAAGAAGAAATGGCGGCCGAAAAGAAAAAAGAGAAAGAAGCCAAAAGCTAATGGGACATAACCACAAGTAAAAGCTCTATTCCTGATTTGGGATGGGGCTTTTCTTTTTTAAGAATCATCTTTGTACATTTGCGGTATTGAAACCATATATACATGACTTATATCTTATCGATAGAAACAGCTACCAGGAATTGTTCCGTTGCATTGTCCCAAAACGGGGAAACCATTGCCTGTAGGGAAATCTCCGAGGACGGGTATTCGCATGCGGAAAAACTGCATGTTTTTATCGAGGAAATCGTAAAGGAAAATAACATCCGCTTCCAGGATTTGTCCGCTATTGCAGTAAGCCAGGGACCTGGTTCTTATACCGGTTTACGTATTGGTGTTTCGGCTGCGAAAGGATTGTGCTATTCGTTAGGAATCCCTTTGATTGCCATCGATACTTTAGAAACATTGGCCAAACAGCTCACTGTCACGGAAGGAGTCATTATTCCGATGCTGGATGCCAGAAGGATGGAATGTTATACAGCGGTATTTAATTCGAAACACGAAAAGATACGGGCTGTAGCGTCGGAAATCATTGATGAGCATTCGTTTTCGGACATTTCAGGGATCATCCACTTTATAGGAGACGGCGCGTCAAAATGCAAAAGCGTCCTAACGGATCCTAAATTTGCGTTCCATGATGCTATTGTGTTTCCTTCGGCAAAAGACATGGGTGTTTTGGCCTATGAAAAGCATAAAAAAAGCGACACTGTAGATGTCGCCTATTTTGAGCCTTTTTACCTGAAGGATTTTATGATGACCGGTCCTTCAAAATAATTAGTTGGCCGGTTCGTCCGGAGTTTTCTCTTCGGTAGTATCGTTTGCGAAGTTGTTTATTTTCTCCTCGGCAGTATCTACGGCATTATGGGCCGCTTCTTCCGCTTTATCAACAGCGAAGCCTGTTTTTTCCTTGATTGTATCTACAACATTGTCGATGGCTTCGGTAGCCTGAGGGACAAATTCTTTTACCTTTTCACCGGCGTGTTCTGCAAAATCCTCCACTTTGTCAATTATCGGAGCGGCGGTTTCTTTTGCTTTAGCAATGGTATCGTCTGCAAAATCACTTACTTTATCCGTGATTTCCTCTACTTTTTTAGAACCGAATAAGTTCTTGAAAAAATTTCCTATTCCCATGATGTTTTATTTTTGGTTAATACTAGTAATATTACGAAAAAAAATCTTACGAAAAACAAAAAAGCACTTCCCGGATTGAAACACCGGTTTGTGCTTTAGTATATCTTATTCGATTTCGAATGTTAGTTTCAGGTTCACACGATATTCAGTGATTGAGCCGTTGGTTACCTGGGCACTTTGGTCCTGGACATATACAGAGCGGATGTGCTTTACGGATTTGGATGCTTTCTCCACTGCTTTTTGCGCGGCATCTTCCCAGCTCGTTGGAGAGCTCGATAAAACTTCAATGACTTTTAATACTGACATAACTTATTGTTTTTAAAGTTTATAGCTAATAAAATTAACAAAATAAAACTTAAAAAACAAAGGTTTAGGCATTCAATGCTTCTACTTTGATATCCTGGTCGTGGAGCATTTCCTTCAACATATTCTCGATTCCGTTTTTGAGTGTGAATGTTGACGACGGACATCCGCTGCAGGCGCCTTGCAATATTACTTTTACTTTTTTGTCATTTTCCGAAAATGAATCGAAAAGGATATTTCCACCATCGGCAGCAACAGCCGGCTTGATATATTCTTCTATAATGTTGATGATTTTCTGCGAAGTGACATCCAGGTTGTCAAAGTTGGCAATCTGCTGTTTTTCCTGCTTGTCCGAAGCCACTACTTTGGTCTCATCCACAACAATATTTCCGTTTTCGATAAACTCCCGGATAAAAGTGCGCAATTCCTGCGTGATTTCCTGCCATTCGCTTACGGCATATTTTGTGATCGAAATATAATTCTCATCAATGAAAACTTCTTTTACAAAAGGGAATTTGAATAATTCTTTAGCCAAAGGAGATGCTGTTGTTTCATCAATGTTTTTGCATTCCACGATGGTTTTGGTCAGGAGTTTGCTTGCCACAAATTTCATTACAGAAGGATTTGGCGTGCTTTCCGCATATACGGTTACGGGTGTTTTTTTTGGGACTTCAGTTGCTTTTACCACTTCTCCGCCGCTGTTTACATACGTTTCCATCTGATCTGCCAAAGCATGTTTTACGTCGTCCCATTCCACAATGCTGAATTTTTCGATGGCAATGAAATTCCCTGATATATAGACTGTTTTTACAAATGGAAGGTAAAATAATTGTTGTGCCAAAGGTGAATTGGCGCATTCGTCTATGTTTTTATATTCAAAACTTTGGTTAGGGCATATAAAATAAGAGAATTCGAATTTTAAAATATTAGGATTTTGTGTATTTTTTATAGTAACAAGCTTCATTTTATCGATTTTTTACAAAATTAACAAACAAAATTTACATGAAAGTGTATATTTGAAGATTTAAAGATTTATTTAACTTTTGTTATTAATAAAAATTTGCCAATGAAAAAACTTTACCTATTAACCTTCCTGCTCTTTGGACTGACCACCCAAGCCCAGTTAATTCTGGAAAATGTATTTGTTGATCCTGGAGGAACGCTGCCACCGGTATACGTTCCGAATAAATCACCTGCACAGATTGTTACCCAGGATTTGGTGGGCATGGGAGTTACACCTTTCAATATCAAATTTAGAGGTGATGCCGCAGCTGCATTGGTACCTTCAAAGCAAGTGGATAAATTCTCCACCAACTTTAACTTGACAAGTCTTGGCTTTTTGCCAAATTATGATGCCAATGGCATTAGGATTTTCGATAATTCCCCTAAAGGCATGTTGATGACAACCGGAGAATCTTCCGTTGCCCTTGGGCCCAATAATAATGGGTCAAAATCGATAGATGTCCCTGAATCCGCTACTGGAGATCCTGATTTAAGGAAGATTACAACCAATGATGTCGAGCACGCTTCTATAGTGGAGTTCGATTTTATGGCAACAGGTCCCGTACTGAATTTTGATTTTATTTTTGCCTCGGAAGAATATCCTGAATATTCATTGAGCCCGAATGTTAATGATGTTTTTGGGTTTTTCTTAAGCGGCCCTGGTATCGTACCTGATGTCATTGCTCCCGACGTTACGCCTAGTTTTACTAACAATGCAAAAAATATTGCCCTTATACCCGGGACTACAACACCTGTATCTATTTTTAACGTAAATCATGGTTTGAATAATACCGGAGCTTGTACCAATTGTCTTTATTATGTTAATAATGGACAAGGAACTTCACCGGCAGCAAATACAAGCATCCAGTATGATGGTTTCACTACTGTGCTAAGAGCTACCGCTGATTTGCAATGTGGGCAGATATACCATATTAAGCTAGCTGTTGGAAATGTAGGAGATAATTTGTTTGATTCGGCGGTTTTTCTGAAAAACTTTCAAATAGCCCCAATGAAGCTGACAGATGCTCTTGGAAATCAGATAAACAATGTTGTTATTGGTTGTTGGGATGATGAAGTTACAATCAATTCCGGTATTCCAGCCGGTACAAATACCTTTACATGGACTCATGATACTGTTTTGATGCCGGGAGTTACTACTCCTTCTATTACTGTCACCGAGAATGGTGTATACGAATTAACTGTATACAGCGCAACGGGATGTCTAATTGGCAAGGACGATATCACTGTTAACAGGACTCCTTTTCCGCTCCGCGAGCCGTTACCGAAAACGATATGCGTTACAGGAACGGGGCCCTACTCTTTTAATATCGACCAGACAGCTTATATGCTAAATGGATTAAGCGCATCAGATTATACAATTACTTATTATACTTCGCTTTCAAATGCTGAAAATGGAATATCTCCAATTCCTATCGGTAGCTTAACATCTTATTTGAGTGCAGGAGCAGGAGAATTGATTTGGGTGAAAATAGAAGATTTGTTTGTAAACGGATGTATCGGTTATAGAAGCTTCCCATTAAATGCTGTTTCGACTCCTTCGGGCACGTTTTCTTATACTGGCAGTCCTTACTGTTCTGATGTGACAACGCCTCAGCTTCCGACTTTATCGGGATTGACTTCCGGGGGTAC
>NZ_SRLH01000002.1 GCF_004745595.1 Flavobacterium humi | reverse complement strand
AATAGGTATGCTTTTTAATCCCCGGATCCGCTCCTTTTTTCATGGGCTAATCCGTTTTTGGGTGTTTTGGGCGGTTTTTGGGCTTTCCCAAACGGCCTTCAGGGCATCTTTGCACCTTGAAAAAGGCCTTTTTTGCTGTTTTTGCTGTTTTTCTTTGGGCCGGTTTTGATAATGGAGTAGTGGTTGTGGTGGTGTTTTGGGCGGCCAAGGCTGTTTTGGAGGTATTGGGCTTAAAAAAGTTTGTGTTGTAACGTTCGGGTTTTCAGGGTGGTAAAAAAAAGATTAAAAAAAGATGAAAAAAAGGTTAGGAAATGTAAAAAGAGTTGCTACTTTTGCACCCGCAATCAGCAAGAAGTTCATTAAGAAATCTGAAAAAACAAGTTTAAAAAAACTTTGAAAAAAGTTAAAAAAAGATTTGGATTGTAAGGGATAAAGATTTTATCTTTGCCACCCGCAAGTAGGGTAGTTCTTTAAAAATAATGAGGTCAAAACGGGATGAAAATTTTCTCAAAAAAAGTTTCAAAAAGTTTTGGTAATTAAAAAAAAGAGTTCTACTTTTGCACCCGCTAATCGAATGAGAGGCGACAGAAAATAAGAAGACACGTTCATAGACATATTGAATTGACAGCCGTTTTTAGACAGAGATGTTTAGAGACAAATAAAAAAGAGAGTAAGAGGAATCGTAAGATTTTAATTAAAGCTAGCGTCGTTAAAATATTAAAAATATACGATGAAGAGTTTGATCCTGGCTCAGGATGAACGCTAGCGGCAGGCTTAACACATGCAAGTCGAGGGGTAGTTATCTTCGGATAATGAGACCGGCGCACGGGTGCGTAACGCGTATGCAATCTACCTTGTACAGGGGGATAGCCCAGAGAAATTTGGATTAATACCCCATGGTATAATTGAATGGCATCATTTGATTATTAAAGTTCCAACGGTACAAGATGAGCATGCGTCCCATTAGCTAGTTGGTGTGGTAACGGCACACCAAGGCAACGATGGGTAGGGGTCCTGAGAGGGAGATCCCCCACACTGGTACTGAGACACGGACCAGACTCCTACGGGAGGCAGCAGTGAGGAATATTGGTCAATGGGCGCAAGCCTGAACCAGCCATGCCGCGTGCAGGATGACGGTCCTATGGATTGTAAACTGCTTTTGTACAGGAAGAAACACTCGGACGTGTCCGAGCTTGACGGTACTGTAAGAATAAGGATCGGCTAACTCCGTGCCAGCAGCCGCGGTAATACGGAGGATCCAAGCGTTATCCGGAATCATTGGGTTTAAAGGGTCCGTAGGCGGGTTTATAAGTCAGTGGTGAAAGCCCATCGCTCAACGATGGAACGGCCATTGATACTGTAGATCTTGAATTATTAGGAAGTAACTAGAATATGTAGTGTAGCGGTGAAATGCTTAGAGATTACATGGAATACCAATTGCGAAGGCAGGTTACTACTAATGGATTGACGCTGATGGACGAAAGCGTGGGTAGCGAACAGGATTAGATACCCTGGTAGTCCACGCCGTAAACGATGGATACTAGCTGTTCGGAGCAATCTGAGTGGCTAAGCGAAAGTGATAAGTATCCCACCTGGGGAGTACGTTCGCAAGAATGAAACTCAAAGGAATTGACGGGGGCCCGCACAAGCGGTGGAGCATGTGGTTTAATTCGATGATACGCGAGGAACCTTACCAAGGCTTAAATGTAGATTGACAGGACTGGAAACAGTTTTTTCTTCGGACAATTTACAAGGTGCTGCATGGTTGTCGTCAGCTCGTGCCGTGAGGTGTCAGGTTAAGTCCTATAACGAGCGCAACCCCTGTTGTTAGTTGCCAGCGAGTCAAGTCGGGAACTCTAGCAAGACTGCCAGTGCAAACTGTGAGGAAGGTGGGGATGACGTCAAATCATCACGGCCCTTACGCCTTGGGCTACACACGTGCTACAATGGACGGTACAGAGAGCAGCCACTGCGCAAGCAGGAGCGAATCTACAAAACCGTTCTCAGTTCGGATCGGAGTCTGCAACTCGACTCCGTGAAGCTGGAATCGCTAGTAATCGGATATCAGCCATGATCCGGTGAATACGTTCCCGGGCCTTGTACACACCGCCCGTCAAGCCATGGAAGCTGGGGGTACCTGAAGTCGGTGACCGCAAGGAGCTGCCTAGGGTAAAACTGGTAACTAGGGCTAAGTCGTAACAAGGTAGCCGTACCGGAAGGTGCGGCTGGAACACCTCCTTTCTAGAGAATGACGCCTTTTGGTTATGCTTTGGATTTTTTTTACTCTCGCTGTTAATTCAAATAATATTAAAGCAAAAAACAGAGTCTCGTAGCTCAGCTGGTTAGAGTACTACACTGATAATGTAGGGGTCGGCAGTTCGAGTCTGCCCGGGACTACTTTTTGAAGCTTTAGAAGGAAATTCTGGAGGTTGAGTGGCCGTTTGAAGTACTGTTAACTGAAAACTGTTAACGAAACACTGGAAAACGGGGGATTAGCTCAGCTGGCTAGAGCGCCTGCCTTGCACGCAGGAGGTCAACGGTTCGACTCCGTTATTCTCCACTGGTCTTTTTGGTAAAGACGAAAGTTCATTGACATATTGAGATAAAAAAACATTTAAAAAGTAGAAAGAACACAGATTGTTGTTATTTATAGTAACAATCGAAAGTACAATAAGCAAAATAAGGGCGTATGGGGGATGCCTAGGCTCTCAGAGGCGAAGAAGGACGTGATAAGCTGCGAAAAGCTACGGGGATTGGCACACACGAATTGATCCGTAGATATCCGAATGGGGCAACCCGGCATGTTGAAGACATGTCACACCGATAGGTGGGCAAACCCGCTGAACTGAAACATCTAAGTAGGCGGAGGAGAAGAAAACAAAAGTGATTCCGTAAGTAGTGGCGAGCGAACGCGGATTAGCCCAAACCAGAGTTGTTACGGCAATTGTGGGGTTGTAGGACCACGACATTTCTTGCGGATTGAATTAGAACTACCTGGAAAGGTAGACCATAGAGGGTGATAGTCCCGTATAAGTAAGAGAAGATAAGGATAGTGGTATCCTGAGTAGGGCGGGGCACGTGAAACCCTGTCTGAATTTGGCGGGACCATCCGCTAAGGCTAAATACTCCTGAGAGACCGATAGTGAACCAGTACTGTGAAGGAAAGGTGAAAAGAACCGTGAATAACGGAGTGAAATAGATCCTGAAACCATACGCTTACAAGCGGTCGGAGCCCTTTCGTGGGGTGACGGCGTGCCTTTTGCATAATGAGCCTACGAGTTAACGTTGCTGGCAAGGTTAAGTGATTAAGTCACGGATCCGTAGCGAAAGCGAGTCTGAATAGGGCGCTTTAGTCAGTAGTGTTAGACGCGAAACCGTGTGATCTACCCATGGGCAGGATGAAGCTGTGGTAACACATAGTGGAGGTCCGAACCGGTTGACGTTGAAAAGTCTTCGGATGACCTGTGGGTAGGGGTGAAAGGCCAATCAAACTCGGAAATAGCTCGTACTCCCCGAAATGCATTTAGGTGCAGCGTTAGTTATAAAGTTATATAGAGGTAGAGCTACTGATTGGATGCGGGGGCTTCACCGCCTACCAATTCCTGACAAACTCCGAATGCTATATAATGTTCACTAACAGTGAGGGCTTGGGTGCTAAGGTCCAAGTCCGAGAGGGAAAGAACCCAGACCATCAGCTAAGGTCCCCAAATGTATGCTAAGTTGAAAGAACGCGGTTTGTCTGCATCGACAGCTAGGATGTTGGCTTGGAAGCAGCCATTCATTTAAAGAGTGCGTAACAGCTCACTAGTCGAGCGGACGAGCATGGATAATAATCGGGCATAAGTATACTACCGAAGCTATGGATTTGTATGTAAATACAAGTGGTAGGGGAGCATTCTAACAGGGTTGAAGGTGTATCGTAAGGTATGCTGGACCGGTTAGAAAAGAAAATGTAGGCATAAGTAACGATAATGCGGGCGAGAAACCCGCACACCGAAAGACTAAGGTTTCCGCAGCTATGCTAATCAGCTGCGGGTTAGTCGGGTCCTAAGGCGAACCCGAAAGGGACAGTCGATGGCCAACGGGTTAATATTCCCGTACTACTTATAATTGTGATGGGGTGACGGAGTGATGAAAGTACCGCGAACTGACGGAATAGTTCGTTAAAGCACCTAGCTATAGGCTCAGTAGGCAAATCCGCTGGGACTGGTGAAATGCGATAGTACTCGGAGGCTTCGGCCAAAGAGATAGTGTACCTAAGGGCTTCCAAGAAAAACCTCTAAACTTAGATTATAAGTACCCGTACCGTAAACCGACACAGGTAGTCGAGGAGAGAATCCTAAGGTGCTCGAGAGATTCATGGCTAAGGAATTAGGCAAAATAGACCTGTAACTTCGGGAGAAAGGTCGCCAGCGCAAGCTGGCCGCAGTGAAGAGGTCCAGGCGACTGTTTATCAAAAACACAGGGCTCTGCAAAATCGTAAGATGAAGTATAGGGCCTGACACCTGCCCGGTGCTGGAAGGTTAAGAGGAGATGTTATCTTCGGAGAAGCATTGAATTGAAGCCCCAGTAAACGGCGGCCGTAACTATAACGGTCCTAAGGTAGCGAAATTCCTTGTCGGGTAAGTTCCGACCTGCACGAATGGTGTAACGATCTGGACACTGTCTCAGCCATGAGCTCGGTGAAATTGTAGTAACGGTGAAGATGCCGTTTACCCGCAGTGGGACGAAAAGACCCTGTGCACCTTTACTATAGCTTAGTATTGGTCTTGGATAAGTGATGTGTAGGATAGGTGGGAGACTGTGAAATGGCGTCGCCAGGCGTTGTGGAGTCATTGTTGAAATACCACCCTTTGCTTATCTGAGGTCTAACCCCTGAATCAGGGGGACATTGCTTGGTGGGTAGTTTGACTGGGGTGGTCGCCTCCAAAAGAGTAACGGAGGCTTCTAAAGGTTCCCTCAGCACGCTTGGTAACCGTGCGTAGAGTGCAATGGCATAAGGGAGCTTGACTGAGAGACATACAGGTCGATCAGGTACGAAAGTAGAGCATAGTGATCCGGTGGTTCCGCATGGAAGGGCCATCGCTCAAAGGATAAAAGGTACGCCGGGGATAACAGGCTGATCTCCCCCAAGAGCTCATATCGACGGGGGGGTTTGGCACCTCGATGTCGGCTCGTCACATCCTGGGGCTGGAGAAGGTCCCAAGGGTTGGGCTGTTCGCCCATTAAAGTGGCACGCGAGCTGGGTTCAGAACGTCGTGAGACAGTTCGGTCTCTATCTACTGTGGGCGCAAGAAATTTGAGTGGATCTGATTCTAGTACGAGAGGACCGAATTGGACTAACCTCTGGTGTATCTGTTGTTCCGCCAGGAGCACTGCAGAGTAGCTACGTTGGGAAGGGATAAGCGCTGAAAGCATATAAGCGCGAAACCCACCACAAGATGAGATTTCTTTTAAGGGTCGTGGAAGATGACCACGTTGATAGGCTATAGATGTAAAGGCAGTAATGTCATAGTCGAGTAGTACTAATAACCCGTAAGCTTATGTACACGCTTGTCCCGTCTTCGGACGGGGCAGCAAACTTTCTAAAATATGATTTTTATCTCAGTATGTTAAGATATTTACAGCGAATGCTGTAGTCCTATCCTGCCATAGCAGGGAATGACTTAAAACTTAAGGTGGTTATTGCGGCGGGGCTCACCTCTTCCCATCTCGAACAGAGAAGTTAAGCCCGCCTGCGCAGATGGTACTGCAATCCTGTGGGAGAGTATGTCGCTGCCTTTCTTTAGAAAGTCCTTCACTTTACGTGAAGGACTTTTTTGTTTTAGATACTTTTCAAAGCAAAAACACCTTTTTACAGTAAATCCCGGGTGAGGGATAGCAGCGGAAATCCTTTTAGGGCTCCTTCAGCCATAAAAGATTGAAGCGAATAGCCCGGCCCGAAGGGACAACCCCATAAAAATAAACGGAAATTGTAAAATATATTCCGGATTCAAATTATGATTTAGGGAATTTCTTTATTTTTGAGGATAACACAATAGGAATTGTATGCCGTGGATTATACTGGAAGACCTTTGGAGACGAACAACGAATCCTCAAATATCGGATAGTTATGCTACTTGGGATATGGAAATTGAGATGTTGTACCGATTGGGGATTAGCATGGAAGATACGCTTCGATTCCTTCATTTTGAAAAGCCTGTTTTTGAGGACTTTAAAGGTTGGATAGAGAAGAAAAAAAAGGAGGTACTATATCAGGAACAATCATCGGACGAAAAAATACTTACAGAACAGGACCTTGCTTTTTGGAACAAAAACGGTTATATCGTGATTAAAAATGCGATTTCGAGGCCGGAATGCGAAGCCACGCAACAGGCTATTTGGGATTTTTTGGGAATGTGCTCCAATAAAAAGGAAACATGGTATAAACGGCATGAAGAACAAAAGGGGCTGATGCTTGGTTTTTCGGACCACGTTACATTAAACAACAATCGGCAATCCATGCGGATCCGCAAAGCTTATGAGCAATTATACGGCACTACATCTTTATACAAAACTATTGATAAAGTTAGTTTTAGCCCTCCCGAAACGCAAGAATTCCGGTTTTTAGGAAGCGGACTTCATTGGGATGTCAGTTTAAAACAGCCTATTCCTTTTGGTTTACAAGGCTTATTATACCTGACGGATTGTGGTAGAGAAGAGGGTGCCTTTCATTGTGTGCCCGGTTTTCACAACAAGATTGAAAAATGGATGCTGGATTTGGCACCGGAGGAAAATCCCAGGGAAAAAGCATTACATTCTCTAAAACCTGTTCCGGTAATTGGCAATGCAGGTGATTTTATCATCTGGCATCAGGCATTGCCGCACTGTGCTACTCCAAATAACGGAATTTCACCGCGAATGGTTCAATACCTCACGTATTTGCCGGATAATTACAAATCTTCTTCTGAATGGATTTAAATAGTTAAAAAACAAATAGAATTTTCCCTTCTTTCGAAAATTATTCCAATAAAAAAAGCCCAGCATACCACTGGACTTTTCTTTTTATTTTGAAGGATTTCTCGGTTTATTTAACCAAACCTCTTGAAATTACAATACGCTGGATTTCTGACGTTCCTTCGTAAATCTGGGTGATTTTGGCATCACGCATCATTCGTTCTACATGGTATTCGCTTACATAACCATTTCCTCCATGGATTTGCACCGCTTCGATAGTAGTGTTCATCGCTGTTTCTGAAGCAAACAATTTAGCCATAGCACCTGAATGCGAAATATCCTGTCCTGCATCTTTTTCAGAAGCCGCTTTGTAACACAACATTCTTGCAGCCGTGATTTGGGTTGCCATATCCGCTAATTTAAAAGCGATAGCCTGATGTTGTATGATCGGTTTTTTGAAAGCAACTCTTTCCTGGGCATATTTCAAGGCTAATTCGTAAGCGCCCTGTGCAATTCCCAACGCCTGTGAAGCAATCCCGATACGCCCTCCGTTAAGGACAGCCATCGCGAAATTGAACCCGAATCCGTCAGCGCCAATCCTGTTTTCTTTAGGTACTTTTACATCAGAAAACATCAAAGAATGCGTGTCAGACCCGCGGATTCCCATTTTCTTTTCTTTTGGGCCGATAGAGAAACCTTCCCAGCCTTTTTCCACAATAAAAGCATTGATCCCTTTATGTCCTTTTTCGACATCGGTTTGGGCAATTACGATATAAGTTGAAGCAGTGCCACCGTTTGTGATCCAGTTTTTGGTACCGTTTAACAAATAATAGTCTCCTTTATCAATAGCTGTTGTTTTTTGCGAAGTCGCATCTGAACCCGCTTCCGGCTCTGATAAACAGAATGCACCGATAACTTCCCCTTTTGCCAACGGCACCAGGTATTTCATTTTTTGTTCTTCGTTGCAATATTTTTCCAATCCGGCACAAACCAAAGAGTTGTTTACCGACATCACCACAGCAGCTGAAGCATCGATTTTTGCAATTTCTTCCATTGCTACTACGTAAGAAACGCTGTCTAATCCGGAACCTCCATATTTTGGGTCAACCATCATACCTAAGAAGCCAAGTTCAGCCATTTGTTTTACTTGTTCTGTTGGAAATTTAGAATGTTCGTCACGTTCTATAACGCCTGGCAATAATTCAGCCTGAGCAAAATCTCTTGCCGCCTGTTGAATCATTAACTGTTCTTCGCTTAAATTAAAGTTCATTGTATTTTGTGTTTTGTTTGTAAGTCCTTTAAAAAGTTTCCAAATATAGTCCATAAATATCAAATTTTCAAAAGGATTGCCTAATTTTAGCCCATGCAAAACAGAACCTATAATGTTGTTGGCGTGATGTCGGGAACTTCGCTTGACGGAGTAGATCTGGCACATATTTATTTTACGGTGGAAAACGGGAAATGGCATTTTCGGATCCTGGAAAGCACAACGGTTCCTTATACGGAAGACTGGGTAAACCGTTTGAAGCAAGCGGTAGATTTCCCAACAGAAGAACTGATGCTGCTGAACGAAGAATACACAGCATTACTGGCCGGGATCATGACTGATTTCATCCAAAAATATGATTTGAAAGACCTTGATGCCGTATGTTCGCACGGGCATACGATTTTGCACCAGCCACAAAACGGTTTTACCCTTCAAATTGGGAACTTACCCAAAATAGCCCATCTGATCGGCCAAAAAGTAGTTTGCGATTTTCGTGTCCAGGATGTAAAATTAGGCGGACAAGGCGCTCCGTTGGTTCCGATAGGCGACAGGATCCTATTTTCCGCTTTCGATTATTGCCTGAATCTTGGTGGGTTCTCAAATGTTTCCTTTGAAGAAAATGGCAACAGGATCGCTTTTGATATTTCACCGGTAAATACTGTCCTGAACTTTTATGCCAATATCCTGAATTTGAAGTATGATGACAAAGGAAAGGTTTCCAGGACAGGAAATGTTTCGCAAGAGCTGCTCCGGGAGTTGGACAATTTGGATTTCTATCGAAAAAAACATCCCAAATCGCTTGGATTCGAATTTGTAAAAGAAATAGTTCTTCCTATATTGGAAAAACATGCGGTTCCGATTGAGGATAAATTAAGGACATTTACCGAACATATTGCTTTCCAGACCGCTTTGGCACTGCCGCATAAAACCGGGAAGCTTTTGGTGACGGGCGGCGGAGCGTATAATGATTTCCTGATGGAACGCATGGAATTTTATTTGCCACAGATGGAAATCGAGATCCCGGACCCCAAAACCATCGAATTTAAGGAAGCCTTGATTTTCGCGCTTTTAGGGGTTTTGAAACTCAGGAATGAAGTAAATGTTTTGGCAAGTGTTACCGGTGCGGAAAAAAATCACAGTTCTGGGGTTATTTGTGAAAAATAAAAACATTTTTACGACGTTATACTTTTTCACATTGCGTAAAAAAGATTAATTTTGCGCAAAATTTAAAAACCCCATTCTTATTATGAAAAAAAGTTTATTGTTTTTGTTTTTCATCCTTCTATCTTTTTCATCCTCAGTAGTTACTGCTCAGACAGAATTTAATGTAGACGGTGTTATTGTTCCGAGGAAAATTGAATTTAAAGGGAATACTTTACAGCTTAACGGCTTTGGAACACGTTCAAAAATGTTCATGGAAGTATACGTTCAGGCTTTGTACCTGACCATGGTTTCACAGAATCCTGACGACATTATGGAAAGCAATACGGACATGGCCATCAGGATCCAGATTACCTCTTCAATGGTTTCTTCAGGAAAACTGACAAAGAACCTGCATAACGGATTTGAAAAATCATCAGGAGATGCCATCGATGCTTTGCGTCCTAGAATTGAGCAGTTTAAAGCGATGCTTAGTGATAAAATCGTCGAAAAAGATGTTTTCAACTTGATATACAACCATCTTGATTCTTCTGTTTGGGTATACAAAAACGATGTGCTGAAAGGAATTGTTCCTGGATTTGATTTTAAAAAAGCGCTTTTTGGCATCTGGCTTTCCAATAAACCGGTAGACGATGACCTTAAAAATGAATTGTTGGGCAAAACCGAGTAAATCTTAAGGGTTGCGTTTGGCAAACTCTTCCGTATGAAACAAAAAAGGCTCGCGTATTTCCTCATTGTCCTATTGCTGATAGCGGCAGGGCTATTGTCACGAAAAACGGCATTCATACCGCTGTTTTTTGGAGATATGTTATACGCGATGATGATTTTCTTTGTTTTCAGAATGTGCTTCCTACAGTTTTCAGGCTTCAAAATTGCATTTATTTCGTTGCTCTTCTGTTATTTGATAGAAATTTCCCAATTGTACCAGGACATCTGGATTGATACAATCAGAAAGACCTTTTTAGGCCACTGTATCTTGGGGCAGGGATTTTTATGGAGTGACTTAATAGTGTACGCCTTCGGGATTTTATGTGCCTTTTGGGTCGATAAAAAGAGGTAGTTATAATCAGGATTTGGTTAAATATTTTCTTTTTATAAAATCTCAAATCTTTTTTAAGTTTATATTTGCGCTACTAAAAACATACAATACAATAAAAAAACAGTAATGAAAGATTTATTAAAAAAATTCGAGAATAAAGAACCTGAAGTAGTATTCCATTGGAAAGACGCCGAAACTGAAGCGGAAGGATGGACAGTGATCAACTCTTTGCGTGGCGGAGCTGCAGGTGGAGGGACGCGTATGCGCAAAGGTTTGGATATGAACGAAGTTCTTTCATTAGCCAAAACGATGGAAGTGAAGTTTTCTGTTTCGGGGCCGGCTATCGGCGGGGCGAAATCAGGCATCAACTTCGATCCGAACGATCCTAGGAAAAAGGGTGTTTTACAACGTTGGTACAAAGCCGTTTCACCGTTATTGAAGAGCTATTACGGAACCGGAGGCGATTTGAATGTGGATGAAATCCATGAAGTGATCCCTATGACGGAAGAATGTGGTGTATGGCATCCGCAAGAAGGTGTTTTCAACGGCCATTTCAAACCAACTGAAGCAGATAAGATCAACCGAATCGGGCAATTGCGCCAAGGGGTTGTAAAAGTGATCGAGAACACGACATTTTCACCTGATGTGAACAGGAAATATACGGTAGCCGATATGATTACAGGTTACGGTGTGGCACAGGCGGTACGTCATTATTACGATATTTACGGCGGGAATGTTGCCGGCAAGAAAGCGATTGTCCAAGGTTTTGGAAATGTTGGTTCTGCCGCTGCGTTTTATTTAGCCGAAATGGGAGCCAAAGTAGTAGGGATTATCGACAGGGACGGAGGCCTGATCAATGAAAACGGATTCACGTTTGAAGAAATCACAACCCTTTTCCTAAACAAGGACGGTAATAAACTTGTGGCAGACAATATGATCCCTTTTGAAGAGATCAATGCTAAAATATGGTCTATTGGTGCAGAAATTTTCACGCCATGCGCCGCGTCAAGGCTTGTAACCAAAAGCCAGGTGGACAGTATGGTCGCTTCAGGGTTAGAGGTAATTTCCTGTGGTGCAAACGTTCCTTTTGCAGACAAGGAAATTTTCTTCGGGCCTATCATGGAAGAAGTAGACAGTAAAGTGAGCTTGATCCCTGATTTTATTTCCAATTGCGGAATGGCACGTGTTTTTGCCTATTTCATGGAGAAAAAAGTACAAATGACAGACGAGGCCATCTTCAATGATACTTCGGAAATTATAAAAAATGCCATTCAAAAAGCGCATGCCTTAAATCCTGACAAGAAAAACATCAGCGCTACGGCATTTGAAATCGCTTTGAAGCAATTGGTATAATTTTTGCCGATAGTTTTCAGGATACATAACAAATTTATACTATTTTCGTTATAATTGTTATAAGTACAAAATTATGGAAACAGTGATATCAGCAGCAGACAAGAGAAAATCATTTCTAATGACAGTAGTGATTTATGCCTTGTTGCTGCTGATATTGTTTTTTATACGATTCTGGCCGCCTTCCAATACTACGGAAATGCTTTTGGCCGGAGGTGGCGGAGGCGGAGGTGTTACCGTAAATTTTGGGGATAGCGATGTAGGTTCAGGTGCTGATTATAAAAGCGAAGTCCTGAATGTGAAAAACCAGACAAAACAAGTGGCTGCTGTTAGCGAACCGGACGATCAGATCATTGCACAGGAAAATTCCACAGAAGAAAGTGTTGTAGTGGAGAAGCATGAGAAGGTAAAAAAGCCGCAAGTCACTGTTAAAAAAGAAATCAAACCGGTGGTTGAAAAACCGAAAGTCAACAAAAATACCAACGATGCCTTATCGAGTATCTTAAACGGAAGCAATAAAGGTGGTGATGGAGATGACAAGCAAGGTGGCAATAAAGGAAAAACAAACGGAAGCTTAGGTTCCAGCGATTATTACGGGAACGGCGGTTCCGGAGGTGGGACAGGCGGCGGAAACGGGACAGGCAATGGTACAGGAACCGGAGCGGGTTCAGGATCCGGGTCTGGCGGTGGTTCCGGAAGCGGAAGCGGCGGCGGAATAGGGTATTCTTTAGGAAACAGGAAAGCACTGTCCAAACCGGCACCGAAATATACCTGTAACGAATCCGGAAAAGTAGTTGTAGAAGTGCGTGTAGACAGAAACGGTAATACGGTAAGTGTTCTTCCCGGTGTTAAGGGAACGACCAACACGGCAAAATGCTTGCTGGACCAAGCCAGGATTGCAGCTATGAATACCAAATGGCAAGCCAGTGATGACGCTCCCGAGACACAAGTGGGGAAGATTATCTACAGTTTTAGCTTGAATTAGATATTTACTTTAAGAAGCAAGATTTTAGCCCTGGTTGCAGCGGCGTCTTTTTATAAAAAATCCCCACTAATCAATGGGGATTTTTATTTTTTGTATAAAAGATTGGTTTCTATCGCGCTATCAGAAAACAGGATTGACTCCTGATTATGATTTATTTCGCGCTGGTGGCGATTACGAATTTTAAATTGTTCCGAACACCTATTTGGAGTACATCCACTAAATCCTGCACCTGAAGATTGTACGGGATACGGACCACAACCGCCTGGTCTTTCGCGCCTGCCATTTTGGTTAAAAGGGTCGATTCGAGCTGGTCAAAGGCCACTTCCTGTTTGTCCAAATAGAATTTCTTGTCTTCCGTAACGGAAAGCGTAATGTTTTGCTTATTTGTCTTTTCGTTGTTTTTGGCTTTCGGCAGCGTCATTTTGATTACATTCGGGTTTGCCAATGTGGAAATGATCAGGAAAAACAAAAGCAAAAAGAACATGATGTCACTCAAAGATGACGTAGCAATTTCCGCATGGAATCGTTTATTTCGCTTAATTTGAGGCATTTGGTCTTTGAATGATATTAACAAATTCTAATACATGGCGTTGGATGTTCAGCGAAAAACTGTCAATTACACCATTGAACAAATGGTAAGCCGAATATGCGATGATACCTACCAATAACCCGGCACCACTACTGATCATTTTTTCATATAATCCGCCGGAAATGTTTCCGATACTGATATTTTCGGTGATGGAAATGCTGTAGAAAATTTTAATTACACCGCCAATGGTTCCAATAAAACCTAATGTTGGTGCAATACCGGCGATGAGTCCCAAATGGCCCAGGCGCCTTTCCATCTGCCCGATTTCGATATTGGCTACCTTTTCCATATTCGATTCGATTTCGGCAATAGGCCTTCCAATGGTGTGAACCCCTTCCTTAATTACATTTCCCGAAGCGGTAGTGTCTTTTTCAGCAGTCGCGATAGCCAGGGCAATATTCCCTGAATTCAGGTGGATCCTGAGGTCTTTCATTAAATGCGTATCGTATTTTGTGTGTTTCTTAAGGTAAATGAAACGTTCGATAATGACATAAATCGTATAAAACAACAGCAGGGAAATAGGGATTAAGAAAATCCCACCTTTCATAATAAAACCTAAAACAGAAATTTCGGTATTTGTCGCAACGTTTTGGACTACGGCACCTGCTGCCTGTGTAATCGTATCATTTTGGGCTTGTAAAAAAAATCCAATCATATATTATATCTTAAGTACTTTATTTATATTAAAAAAAATTATCTCAATTTTGCACTAAAGATAAATTTCTATACTATAATAAACTAAAAAAACGCCAAATTATTTTGTACGCAACATAATTTTTCGATAGAAGGGATTGCCATGAATTACCAACAGACATTAGATTGGATGTTTGCCCAGCTGCCTATGTACCAGCAGCAAGGCGCGTCCGCATATAAGAAAGATTTGACCAATACGGTTTTGTTAACCAGCCATTTGGGCCATCCTGAAAAGAAAATTAGGACCATCCATGTGGCCGGAACCAACGGCAAAGGTTCTACTTCTTCCATGATTGCTTCGGTTTTGCAGGAAGCCGGGTATAAAGTAGGATTGTATACTTCTCCGCATTTAAAGGATTTCAGGGAACGTATCAAAATTAACAATGCCAAAATCCCGGAAGGTTTTATTGTTGATTTCATGGCCGATAATAAGTCTTTTTTTGAAAAGAACCAATTGAGTTTTTTCGAAATGACCGTCGGACTTGCTTTTGATTATTTTGCGGCAGCAGCTATTGATGTAGCTGTAATCGAAGTTGGCATGGGAGGCAGGCTGGATTCTACCAATGTTATTACGCCCTTGGTTTCTGTCATAACGAATATCGGATTTGACCATACCCAGTTTTTGGGAGATACGCTGGAAGCCATCGCTTTCGAAAAGGCTGGCATTATCAAACCGGGCATCCCAGTGGTTATTGGTGAATATACGGATCAGACAAAAAAAGTTTTCCTGGAAAAAGCATCGGAATGCCAGTCGGATATTTATTTTGCTTCCGATTTGATTACCGAAGAATATCCAAGTGCTCTGTTAGGGAATTACCAAAAACACAATAAGAAGGCTGTAGCGCAGACTGTAGCGGTTTTGAGGGATTATTTCAACATTTCTGAAGAACACCTGAAAAGAGGTTTGCTCAATGTGGTCAGTAATACCGGTTTATTGGGGCGCTGGCAGCAAATCCATTCGGACCCGAAAGTGATCTGCGATACGGCACACAACAGCCATGGACTGAAAATAGTGCTCGACCAGATCCAAAAGGAAGAATTTAAGCAATTGCATGTCGTTTTGGGTGTCGTAAACGACAAAGACCTGGACGATATATTGCCATTATTCCCTAAAAATGCCTTTTATTACTTCTGTAAACCGAATGTTCCACGCGGATTGGAGGCAAAAATTTTACAGCAGAAAGCGATGGAGTTTGGTTTGGATGGAAAAGTATTTGATTCTGTTTCAGAAGCTTATAGTCATGCATTGCAAAAAGCAGCCCCAAAAGACTTTATTTATATAGGAGGAAGTACATTTGTTGTTGCAGAAATTGTGTAAATAATTTTGCAGAAGTGAAAAATACCTTTATATTTGCACCCTGATTGATGGAAACATCAATTGATAAAAGGGCGATTAGCTCAGCTGGTTCAGAGCACCTCGTTTACACCGAGGGGGTCGGGGGTTCGAACCCCTCATCGCCCACCACTTTTATCAAAACATACTGATAATACCAAGAATTATCGGGCGATTAGCTCAGCTGGTTCAGAGCACCTCGTTTACACCGAGGGGGTCGGGGGTTCGAACCCCTCATCGCCCACTGTGAGGGATAACAGAAATGTTATCCCTCTTTTTTTGATATATAAGATATCCCTTTTCCTCCATTTTACTGGCATTATGAGAAAATATCTCCATCATTGTAGGTGTTCGATATATACCATCTTGGTAGTACAAGTTGCCATCGAACACCATGTTTACAAATTGACGTTTTTGCAAAACATCTAATTTTGTATAAACATGCCTGATATCACCCATTAAATCCAAGTTGTTATCTAGAACCTCAAAAGCTTTACCTTGATTTGTACTGAATCTTTCTATTGATGCAGTAAGTGTTAAGATATGATCACTATAGGTAGAATACCATCTTTCGTAAGTGTCTTTATTTATTTCATCTTTAAACCATTTTTCTTCTACCTTGTTTAATCTCTGCTGTACTTCGTCAAGTTCATGCCTTTTGTCTGCTACTTTTTTCTTGTTTGCTTTTACTTCCTGTTCAATTGAAGCGTAAGATCCAGCCCTTATTTCCTTAATTTTCCTTTCAGGAACGCTCATGAGATTGCAGGCATTTAAAAACTGCTCATGTGCTTTTACAGCACTTATGTTGTTATGCTTCGAATGCTTACATTTATAATAGTAAAAATATTTTCCAGATTTACCACGAGAAGGAGCACCTGTCAAAGGAGTTCCACAGTGGCATTTTACAACACCTCTCAACGGTATTTCTTCGTCTACAGTTACTTTTACCTTATCGACCTTCTTCATTTTGGATTGTACCATTGTCCATGTAGTCTTATCAACTATCGGTTCATGAATAGCAGGAAAAAGACCTCCCGGCAGATCCTTGAAAGGTTCAACTCTGACAAGTCCTGCATAAACAGGATTTGCCAGCACGCGGTCAATGGCCATGTTGCCTTTCCTGTCAAATCCTGTTCCATACGCGATTTCTTTGATTTTATATAATGGTACATCACGTAGGAACATATCATAAATATTTCTTACCACTTTGGCTTCTATTTCATTTACTTCAAGATGTCGCTGTTTTCCTTCTCCAACCTTAGTGTAGCCGAAAGGTTTTTCTCGGGTAAGGAAACGACCTTCTTTAGCACGGGCAGTATAAAGCCCGCCACGCACTTTTATACTCCTATTGATATTATCCTCTTCAGCAAGCAGTAATTGTAACCCTGCCCTGAAAAAGCTTCCCGGTGTGTCATAATCAAAAACGATCCCTTCAGTTACACTGATAATCTGAATACTATATTTTTTCTGGAACTGCTTTACCATATTCATGGCCTCGCCCGCATCCCTGCTGAAACGGTCAAGCTGATCTACAAGGAGATAATCTACAGATTTATAATGTTTCGCTATAAATGTCTGCAGTTTTATAAAATCCGGACGATCAAAAGTCTTCGCACTTTTCCCTCTGTCGATAAAGGTATCTACCAATTGTATATTATTATACTGTAAGTATTGATCAGTATATAATTCCTGTCTTTCAATAGAGCCGTTGCTTTGCCCCAACTGGCTAAACCTTAAATATCTAATCGCCCTCTTCATATAATTCTTTTAATGTTAATGACACCATAATTTCAATCATGAAATTTACGAATTTTTGTTCTTTTTCCCTTTCTAAATCTTCATAATTTTTTGATATAATGTCATCATTTTCAAACTGTTCATCCTTTAACTTTTCCATATCAAATATTATTAAACTTAATTAAGATAACGCGTTTCTCATAGTATCAAAACGAATTTAAAATACAATTAAGCATTTCCTCTTTTTTTTGCTTTTTATGGAACAAGCTGACTGCATTTGGCTTAGTTAAAAGTTTAAAGCACTGGAAATATTTATTTTTTAAGATGCTTTAATTCAAATTCCTCTGTAAGCTGTATTATCTTTTTAGATAAAACAACTAATTCAATTGTCTGTTTTTCCAGTTTGTACAGATATGCTGAAGCTTTTTTTTCGGAAAACTTTTGATATAGAATCTTGACAACCTGATTGTAATTTACCCCGACAGCCCTAAACTGGCTATAAAAAGAGGTCAGGCGCATGTAATAATCTATTGTAGCTTTATCGATCTTTACTGTTTTTATCCCTTTTTGAAAAACGCACGCTGTAATAAAGTGCGCCATTACATGCATCCCTGAAGTCTCAAAAAGAGTCAGGAAGCGGGCATTTTCTTCCTCAGTAAGACTGATGGAATAACGGTGGACAGCGGGATCAATCTTGGTTGGCCTGCCTCCTTTATGCGGGTTCTTTTTTTCTTCACTTTCCATGAGTCCATTTTTCGTATTATTTAAAACCCAATATATTTTATAATCGGCACTTACACTCCAATTTGGAAGTGCTTGGAAGCGCTTGGAAGCATTTGGCTTATTTGTTTCCTAACACTGCCTTAAACCTTTAGTATTGGACATCCACTGTCAAATAGAGCCATCAGAGGACACTCCAAAAGAGCATGCCTTTTTCAGGATTAATTTTCTGAAAAACATGAAATTATGCTCTACAAAGAAACAGTTACCCAAGAGATGTGGGAACTCCTCCAAAGACTTATGAAAGATGAAAAATTGAAAGAACATGTACTGGTCGGAGGTACGGCGCTAGCCCTACGATTAGGACACCGCTTATCGGTGGATATAGATCTTTTTACGACAAAAAATTTTGATTCGCAGATGATACTCAAATATCTGCATAATACTTACGGTGTAAATGAAGAGGAAAGCCAGTTCTTCCCAAATACCGTTCTTACCTACATCGATGATATAAAAGTCGATATTGTTACCCATGATTACCCTCTTCTGAATTCTGTGGAAACAGTTGAAGGAGTCCGCATGATTTCCAATGAAGATATTGGAGCAATGAAACTCCACGCAATTCATCAGAGCGGTAACAGATACAAGGATTTTGTCGATATGTACTTTATGCTTGAACAAGAACCCTTAAAGTTCTATCTTCAAGCCTATCAGAGAAAATATGATAAAGACCCGTATTGGGCTTCAATAGGTCTAAATACATATGACAAGATTACCACCTTTGAAGGCGTAGATGTGCTAAAAGAAAAAGAGCAGAACTGGAAAAACATTCAAAAACGGTTGGAACTGGCAGTAAAAAATCCTTTGTATAAATTTAAATCAGAAAGACAAGATTTACCGATTAACCCCAACAAAAAGAAAGGTTTTCGCAGGTAATTCAGCAGAAATTGCTTATATTTGATACTAACCTTATTGAAAAACAATGAAAGCATCAGTTAAACATATACCTAATCTTCACCCTAAATTCTTCTGGGATTTTAGATTCGACAGTATTGACTGGGATGGAGGATATAAAATGGTAATTGCCCGTATTATTGAGCGTGGAGGTCATGATCAAATTGACGAAATCGTCCGTTTTTATGGTCGTGAAAAAGTAATTACAGCTGTTCGTGACGAGATTTCCTTTCTTCCCAACTATGCCATTGAAAATGCCCTTAAATTCTTTCCCGAACTCAAAAGAGAAGACATGTACTGCTATTTGAACCGTAAAGACAAACCGTATCACTGGATTTAATCCTGCCCCTTAAATTTATTAAACACGAATTTCTTTTTACTTTATATTTTTCCAAAGAAATAAAAAAGAAAACGAAGGTATGACGGGCTGTTCTCAGTCTGGCAAAAAGACTTCGGCATAATGTCTTGCTCGTACCTCGCAATCCACCCTTCGGGACTTATTCCGATTCCTTTTGGCCTGACTGCATCCCGTCCTGTAAAATGGCTTTCTTTTTCTTTTTTCCGGTTTTTCTGTTTTCTTTTGGAATAATATATTTTTTGGGGTTTGAGCAGGCTAAATCTCATGTACAATTATGCTTGAAAATTTACTTTTTTTGTAGTGAGTGATTATATGACTACAGGCGTGCAGATTAGCATACATGAAAACATGCAAGCGTACAAACATGCAAACGTGAAAACATGCAAACGTAAAAGCATGAAAGCATACAAACATGAAAGTGTGCAAACATGAAAGCGTGCAAACGTACAGACGTGAATGCATGAATGCATGAATGCACAAACTACCATTCCCGAAATCTATACTCTCTTATTTATTAATATCACTGAAACACGCTAACTGCAATAGGATTCTTTTCAGATATAAGGGACATCGGCGGGCAGCCTTCAAGGCTGCCGAAATTTATTCGCATTCTTAATTATCGAATCGAATTCCGATAATTCCTGTTCTTAAAAATGGTTTAAATAACATTACCTCTACCATTACAAAAAGAAAAAAAGGGTATCAACCCTTTTCACTTAAATCCATTCCTAAAAAGTTGTCGCGGGACAACTGCAAGTTGTGTTTTGAGCTGCTTGAAATACTTTCCGCAGCTCAAAACCACTTGCCCTTGCAGGGGGCAGTAAAAAACTCCAAAGTCGTTTTTTAATTAGTTACTATTTACCATTCAGAATTTTTTCAATGTCTGAATATTTGTAAAACATAAGACCACCAATTTTAGTAAAAGCGAGCGTGCCATTTATCCGTAAATTTTGCAAAGTGCCGGCAGAAATATTCAGCATTTTTCGGACTTCATAAGATTTTAGCCACTGCTTTCCCTGTTGTGATTGAGGTTTAATGAGTTGTTTTAAATCATTCAAAAGAAGATTTCTGAATTCGTTTAAATCTTCACGGGTGATAAGATCGATTACCATAATAATATAATTTTTAGATTGTTGTAATACAAAATTATATAGTTCGAAGAGGTTTAATTCACGAAAGGAAATGTGTTGGAAACGATTTATCGAGATATGTGGTTATTTTTGTTTTCATTTGGCCTCTTTATATTTGAATCTTAAATCCACCATTCAGTATAAATCCGTCTGTTGGTGTATAGACTTCCCTAAATTGTGGATTTTGAATTGTCCCTGAATACATATTTTCCCATTTCGATTGACGATTGTCCAAAAAGTTTTCAAGATTTAAAAATACACTAAAATGCTTAAACCTGTATTCTCCTGAAACACCCATGACCCAATAGTCCCTAACTTTTTCATTAGTTGTCAAATATTGATTTCCAACATAAAAAACTTCGTAAGCGATTCGTAATTTTTCTTCCCATTCATACATCAAATTAGCATTTATCCTATGTTTTGCCGTTAATGGATTGATGGTTGAATTATTATCAAAATCTCTCTGCGCGTCGATGTAAGTGTAACCAATGTAACAGGAAATATCTTCAAAGCGAAGTTTTATGTTTGTTTCAAATCCTTTGGTTTGAATGTTTCCGTTGGCATTTTCAAAGGCGTAATGTGTAGAAAATGGAACAGGGTTAATAACTAACGGATTTTTGATAATGGTGTAAAAGAACATTTGATTTATGGCAAAACTGACTTCATCAAAAAGGATAGTTTTATAATTAACATCTCCATTTAATCCATATGATTTTTCAGAACTCACTTTTGAAAAATCAAGCGGGTCTATATTTTGAAATGATTTTTCTTCAGTTTCTTCTGAAAAAATGGTTGGTGATTTATAACCTAAACCACCGCCAAATCTTGAAGATAATTTTTCATTGATTTTATACAATAATGACAAGCGAGGCAGGACAAAAATATCGCTTCTGTTTGTAATGTCTAAGCGTAAACCACTTTCTAAAATAAATTTTTCACTGATGTTCAGATTGTTTTGAGCAAAAATACCAAATGCAGCATTGTAATAATCTAACTTGTTAGCTGTTAAATTCATTTGTTTGAAGTTGTCCGAAACTAAATTTGCTCCCAAGTTCCATTCTGATTTTTCGTTTGGAATCAGATAATTTGCTTCTGTAAAAGTAGCTATTTGCTGTCCCTCAAAATTATATGCTTGCTTTTCTATTTTTCGGTTAAAATACCCAATACTATTTTTAATGGTCAATATATTTTTATTATCAAAGGTCTTTTCAAACTTTAACTGTGTTGAATATCGGTTGCTATTGTTTCGCTCAAAAAAAGTATGTGTAGCATCTGTATTGTTGCCAATCACTAGCATATCACCCCCTAATCGTTTCTCAAATCCTGCATTTACACCTAAACTAAAGATTGTTTTTTCATTCGGATAATAGAAAAACTTAGGGTTTATGGTATATCTGTCAAATTTTGGTATATCTGAAAAGCCGTCATTATTCACATCATAAGCATTTTGGGAATTGCGAGAAACATACATTGTAAGTCCTGATTTTCCATATCTTTCTGCATAAAAACCGCTTAAATCCAATGCCTGTGTTTGATTGATATTGGCTAAAAACGAAATTTCTCTTTTCTCGGTTGGTTCTTTTGTTATCAGGTTTATTAATCCTGCAATTGCTCCACCACCGTATAGCGTGGATGTGGAGCCTTTGATAACTTCTACACGTTTTAAATTGAGTGGTGGGATCTGTAAAATGCTCAAACCGCTTGCAAAACCCGAATACAAAGGGAATCCGTCTTGCAAAAGCTGTGTATATTTTCCATCCAAGCCCTGAATACGGATACTTGCACTTCCAGAAACTTGAGATGTTTGCTGGGTTTGAATACCTGTACTCTCGGTGAGTAACATTTTAATATTACCGGGTTGCATGGAAGATTTTTCATCTAATTCTCCCGCTGCAATAGTCTCAATTCGGGTAGGAATATTTTGGATGGTCCTGCTGCTTCTGGTTGTTGAAGTAATCTTTACTTCTTCGAGTTCTTCCGATGTTGGCTCTAAAAATATTTCTATAGTGTCATTTTGAGGAAATACAATAGTTTTCTCTTTTTTGCGATAACCAATAGAATTAAAAACAATAGTTTGCTTTCCGCTTGGAATATTTTCGATTACTACAAGTCCTTTTTCATCGGATGCAGAACTGCTATTAGTTCCCTCTAGAAATACGGAAACATTTGCAATTGCTTCTTTTGTTTTCTCATTTTTGATATTTGCCTTTAAAGTGTTCTGTGCAAAAATTAAATTTAGATTTAAAAGAAAGAATAATAGGAATAGAATTTTATGTTTATTTTTTGTTATGTTTTTCATTTATAAGTTTATTTTAAAAGTACTCCAATGAAATTAGTCATAGGGATATAGAAAAGTTCTCTCTAATGTTTTATTTTGATTTTAAATTATAGCAATAGATCCTTTTGTCGCACAAGAATTTGGCAACAAAAGAGTTCCTGAATAATTAAATCAAATTAATAATGACGCGTAAAGAATATAACGCTTCTGCGGAGGCTGAGAGAATTTATTCTGGTAATTATTTGTAGTTATTTTAGAAATAACCACAGGGTAAAAGGCAATTTGAGGTTGAAAATTAGATTCAACAGCGTCTACTATATTTTGTGTTGTAGTTTGAGAGAAGTCTAATTTTAAAATTTCCTGATAAGTGTAACAATGACTTTCCTTTTCAAAATTCAACTTTTCTTCATTATCTGAAAATTCAAATACAGTGTTGACATAGCAACACGAAATAAGAGTGAAAATGATTATTTTGAAATATGACTTCATCGACAAAATATAATCAAAAAATTAAAATACAAATCTAATATTAAAATTTGCTTTTTTACAAATATACCCAATACACTTCAATCATTTAAATATTACTTAAGATAGATCAGAAAACCCGAGGTACTCAAGAGTAATAAATTACCTTCAAGCTGATATCAACTTATCTTTTGCAGGGGGTAATTACGGATTAATTGTAACGAAGTTTCGGGTTTTTCCTGAGTCCAGCTTACTTCATTTGGTTGTTTGGTGTCGTAGACATTCTCCCAATAGATTCTATTAGTAGTGTTTATACTTTTAAATCGATTTTAATTTTTTAACAACACTTATCTCCTGCCTGTATTGGTGGGCATTTTACAGTTCCGTAACTACAATAAACACAGCAATCACCTTCCAATGGTCGTAATCTTGTTTTACAGTTTTCACATTCATAGAAAAATGCACATGCATCTGTTGGCATGATTTCCGCTTTTTTATATCCACAATTTGGACAAGTAATAGTCGATTTTAATTCTACCTCTTTTCCATTATAACTAATGCACGTATCACAGCTTCCGTTTGATCTATTCCTATAATAATTTACTCCTGTCGCAATTAACAATCCGAACATTCCCGAATAAATAAAATAGAGGTTGTTATCATAAAAATAGCTGTATAAAATTAATACGACACTTGGTATAGCAAGCAATAAAGGGTATATGAAGCGATGTTTGCGATATGAAATAATTAATCCTGTAAGTGAGATTAGCACCATTACCAGAAATATCCACATGGTCCATCCTCCAAATAATTCAAAACTGCCCAATCCAAGAGCTGAGGCTCCAAATGCAAAAAGGGGGAAGCAACAGGGAGAGAATAGTGCTGTAAAGAAAATCCCAATCGTACCTAATTTATCTATATAGTTTAGTAATTTCATTTTTAAATAAATAATTTTTAAAATTTGACAAAATAAGTGAGTAGTCCTATAGCTATTAAAACTATTCCCGTAATTCTTTTTTCGTGATGTTCCATATAATGTGATTCAAGATGTTTTGCACCGTGCATCCCAAGATATACTAACAACAGCATTCCACCAATTGTTACAAAAGTATAAACTGCCGATACAATCCATATTCCAGCCCAGCCAATTGTACTTGCTTGAAAATAATACGCTTCTATTTCAGCACAAGGTGTAAAAAACATCCCAATGCTCATTGAAGCGAGTAAAGACCATTTTGTCTTTTTCTTTTGAACAAGTTTTAGAGGATAAAAATCTTCCTTGACAGATTTGTGAAGAAATTCATCATGATGATGGTTATGCTCAAATCCTTCTTTATCTGATAAGTCAAGAACAAGATAAATGATACCAAGTACTATCAAAATAGAAGGCGCAATAATTCCTGATATTATCTCATAAGAAGAGGATAATTTGTAACCAAAAAATCCCACAATAATTCCTATAAGGACTGTGCTGAGTGTATGAGCAAACCCTGTGATGAGTGTTGCCCTCATTATTTCGCCTTGCGTCCATTTTTCTGTTTTCCCAATAGCAATCAAAGGTAACCAATGATTAGGGATAGAAGCATGAATGATGCTCAATAATAAACTTGCTATTAATATTTGAACCATGTTTTCAGAAATAGACCAATCATTGCTGCGACAACAATAATATAGTGTTCTTGAATTTTCTCATATAAAGTAAAACAAAAATTGCTGCAATAGCTATTAATTTCATTAGAATATCTAAACAAACTCTTTGAAATAATTACATTTTCATTCCTGACATTGGATTTTTACCTTTCTTTAAAATAAACTCACTGTATAAAAGATAGGCACCAGAAACCACAACAGTTTCGCCGTTTTTTAAACCACCAGTAATTTCTACCTCATCAAATGTCTCCGCTCCAAGGGACACCATTCTTGGCTGGTATTTTCCTTTTTCAATCTCAACCCATACATGTGAACCATTTCCATCTCTGATTACAGCATCTACCGGTAAGGCCAATATATATTTTTGCCCGGAAAAAGGCAGTAAAACAATCGCTTGCAAACCTGCCTGCCATTGGTTATTGGGATTAGAAATGGTACCACGCAGCTGCATTATCTGCTTGCTGGTTTGAAGTGCAGGGTTTATAAAATCAACAGTCATTGTTTGTGGCTGGTCTTCATATCCTGAAACAATTACCTGTACCTTTTGCCCTGTTCTAATTTTGTCTGCATCAGATGGATATACATCTGCTTCTACCCATAAACGATCATAATCTTCCAGTTTCATAATAGAGCTGCCTTCTGCTACATATTGTCCTTCTGTTACGGAAAGTTCTGCAATGATACCTGAATTGGGAGCAAAGTAAGTTACATAAGGAGATACTTTTTGTTTTTTTACTAAATCGCTCAGCTGTGCTTCTGATTGTCCATACAATAATAGCTTTTGCCTTGCCGCATTTTTCATTTGATAAAAGCGTTTATCCTCCGGAAAACTGCTCACTTGAGCAGTAGCAATCAGATATTCCTGCTGCAACGAAGAGAGCTGTTCGGAATATATCTTATATAAAGGCTCTCCTTTTCGGATAGGCACCCCGGTTTCTTTTACATACAATACTTCAATTCTTCCTGCAACCCGGCTCGATACATAAACCGTTTGCTCAGGGTTTGTTACCAAACGTCCATTGAGTCGGGAGGAATGTGAAAATTCATTCTCGCCAACTTTCATAGTATTTAAATTGGCTAATGCCCGCTGACTTGCTCCCAAGATCAAAAAGTCCTGTGCATTATTTTTTTCAAAAGGTACTAAGTCCATTGAGCAAATTGGACAAGTGCCTGGTCCATTTTTCACAATCTGTGGATGCATGGGACAGGTATACGTTTGAACTTTCTCCTGGGTAACTTTTGTTTCTGCCTTCTTAGTACATGCTGTAAATAGAATTGGAATAACCGCTACTGCCAAGAAAATAATTAATAAAATTTGTTTCTTCTTCATGGCTTATCTTTTTGATTTATTTTCTGAAGCTGTTTTGATAAAACTTTCACTGTCCACCATATATGACGCATTACCGGCAATTTCCCAATCACTGATATCTTCTTCAATGAGCACCATACCACTGGTTGTAATTTTTGCTTTAATTTCTTTGGGAATAAACACATCCTGCTCCTTTTTAAAGATAACAGACTTATTTCCTAAGTTGAGCACGGCACTTTGAGGAACCCACCATCCCTTATTGGCAATTGGGATAGTAGCTGTAACTAATTTTCCTATTTGAAATTGATTGCTATTTAAATAAACTCTTACCTGGGTAAAATTGCTTCCCGCATTAAAAACAGGCTGAATGAGTCCAATGGTACCTGTATATACTTTTTGTTTATCTGAAGATTCATGGAAAACCAGTTTTTGTCCCTTTTTTATCTGGGATGATACCGAGGGATCTAAAGCGAACTCGGCAATAAGACTTTTGTTAGTGTAAATTGTAAAAAGTGACTCGCCGGCACCTACATACTGACCTTCTCTGAGTAGTACAGGCGACGCAGAAGCTGTGGATACATTATTACTACTTGATGGTGTGCTGCTGCCCGAACCCATGCTTCCCATACCATCATTGGTACTTGCTGAAGCTGGAATACTTACATTTGCTACAGATGTGTTACCAGCTATTGATTTGTCTAAAATATATCCATTGGCATTGCTGTAAACAGGAATACGGTACAAAATTTTGCCAGTATTTAATATTTGTTGAATTTGTCCCTGTTGCATGCCTAATAACTGCAGTCTTTCTTTTGCTTTTTGCATCATATTATCATTTTTGTCAGACTGATAAATAAACAATAGTTCTCTTTGTGCTGCAGCTAAATCAGGGGAATAAATCTCCATAATTAACTGTCCTTTTTTTATGGGCTGATAATTGTACTTTATCAATAAACGCTCCACTCTTCCGCTTATCCGACTGGCAATACTGGTCTGATCACGGGTATCATAAGTAATGTTTCCTTGTACCTGTACAGAAAATATTTTCGTGCCTGACTCAGGTTTTATGGTTGATACATTGGAAACTACCTGCTCATTTACAGGTTTCAAAAGATGTTTAAGATCACTATTTATAGTTGTTTCGGTACCAGGGGTGTGCTTGGGTACTAATTCCATCCCGCAAATAGGGCAATTACCCGGTTTATCCAGCACCACTTGTGGGTGCATGGGACAGGTGTATTTCTGGTTTAAATTATGCTTTTCGTGTGATACTTTATTTTTATGATCAGCAGTTTTATTGCAGGAAACAAATAAAAATACACAAACAAATATAAAGGCGCATAATTTAGCGATATAGTTCTTTTTCATAATCGACAATCATTTGATATAGTTTTAATTTTTCGTCCAAAAGGTCATTCTGTAACATATTTAAAGCTTCCCAGGAATCTATTACCACAGGAATCTGCAGCTTGTTTTCTTGATAATTTAAGAAATTTACATCCAGTGATTTTTGCATGGAAGGAATTATTTTTGTCTCGAGTCCCTCAATTCTTTTCTGCATCGTTTGTATTTCGTACTGCATACCATATAACATTCCCTGAGTTTCCTGTAGCATTGCAGACTTTTCTTTTTCCATCGCCTGCAGATTATACTGCATCGCTTTTACATCCGATTTATACATTTTTGATGACCACGGAGCAATTGGAATGGACATCATTGCCATTACCGAATAGGCTTTGGGCATCATTTTATCAAAAGCATTCATATGGTCAAACTGGATTTTAAAGGCAGGATTTTTTTCTGCCTTCATCACTGCAATATTGCGTTGCATCGATTCAATCCCGGCATCCATTTTTTTAATATCTCCACGAACAGCTGCAAGGCTTGTAGTATCATGTAATGCAGGGTTAAAAACAGGAGTGTAATTGGTATCTATAGAAAAATCGGCATTCCCCGGCTCATTCATCAAACTGCTTAGCCATGCTCTTGCTTTTGCGATTTCGCCTTCCTGCATTCGGATCATATTTTTGTTTTCTTCGATTCTGGCATCAATTTTATAGACATTGCCCAATTGCGATTGATTATATGGATATCTTACTTCTTCAATCTTTTTCATGGTACCCATTATCTTTTCATTCTGATCCAAAACCCTGATGCGCTGCTCGGCAATCATCCAGCTAAAGTACAATCGTTTTGCCTGCGCTTTAAAATCATTAAGAGTTACAACTCTGGTAGCGTTTTCAATGTCTCCCTGAGATTGGATATACTTTTTTTTCTTATTTAGTTTCGAGAAGTTAGGAATATCCTGTTCAACCCTGAACATCAGCGAACCTTTATCACGGTCGTCCATTACTTCCTGAAATGGGTATGGTGTCATAAAGGTACCGACCCCCACCATTGGTGCCATCCATGCCGTTGCTGCATCTGCACTGTATTTATAGCTTTCTGCTTTAAGTCCATAGCTTTGTAAGAGTATATTTTTTTTGTCAATCCGCTGCAAGATGGTATCCAGCGATAACACCTGTTTACTTTGGCTAAAAAGCTGTATTGGCAGTAAAAGCAATACTATTGCCAATACTTTAATGTTTCGTTTCATGTACTTCAAGTTTTCCATATTTTCGTAATTCATATTCTTTGGACATTAAAAAAATAAGAGGGGTTACCAGCAGGATATGTATGGCAGAGGTAAATACGCCGCCAATCATAGGCAATACAATCGGTTTCATTACATCCATTCCAACGCCATTTGACCATAGAACAGGAACCAGTCCAAATAATGAAACGCAGACTGTCATTAGTTTTGGGCGCAGTCGTTTTGCAGCGCCGTGTACTACATATTCCTTCAGGTCATTTTGGGTAATGGTTTCGCGTGAATTCCCTTTTACTTTGATTAACTGGTCCATAGCATCGTTGAGATAAATAACCATCACAATCCCGGTTTCCACAGCTATTCCAAATAGGGCAATAAACCCGACAGCAACGGCAACCGATAAATTAACATCCCAGAAATAGATAATGTAAGCCCCACCGATTAAGGCAAATGGGACTGTAATTAAGCTTAAAAAAGCTTCGCGCAAGGAATGAAAAGCAAAATACAGGGAAAAGAAAATGATCAGCAGCACAATTGGAGCGATAAGTTTGAGCGTTTTCTCACCGCTTATTAAATTTTCATATTGGCCGCTCCATTCTATAAAATAGCCCTCTGGCAATATGTTTTTTGCTTTTTCCAGTTTATTCATTGCTTCGGCTACCGTCCCACCCATATCGCGATCCCGTATATTGAACATAACTGCTCCGCGCAATAATGCATTTTCTGAACTGATCATTGGAGGACCGTCTACAAATTTAATATCAGCCACGGCTGATAGGGGAACTTCTCCAAAAACGGGGGACTGTAAAGGAATGTGTTTGATCCGCTCTACACTATTTCTATAATCCTGAGCCAAACGCACACTTATTGAAAAACGTCTTCGTCCCTCAACAGTATTCCCGATGGATGCACCGCCTAAAGCAAATTCCACGGTTTGATTTACATCATCAACGGTTAATCCATATCTCGCCAATTCTGGGCGATTGACATCAACATCAAGATACTTACCGCCGGTAATAGGATCCACAAATAAATCAGATACTCCGGGTGTTCCTTCCAAAGCCATTTTCACTCTTTCTGATACGCGTGCAATAGTATCGAGATTTTGCCCGTAAACCTTAATTCCTACATCGGTACGAATTCCTGTTGCCAGCATGTTAATACGGTTGATAATGGGTTGTGTCCAGCCGTTTACGACACCTGGGATCTGCAGTTTGGTATCGAGTTCCTTAATAATGTCTTTTTTATCAATTCCTTTGCGCCACTGCGATTTTGGTTTTAGCATAATAATGGTTTCAATCATGCTCATTGGGGAATTATCTGTAGCTGTACTGGCTCGTCCTGCCTTACCCAAAACACTTTCTACTTCGGGTACTGATTTGATTATTTTATCCTGTACCTGCAAAATACGTTTGATTTCTCCATTGGATACATCAGGCAGGGTAACGGGCATAAATAAAATACTCTGTTCATCTAATGGAGGCATGAACTCTGTTCCGAGCCGCATCAATAAGGGAATTGAAATCAATAGTGCCAGAATGTTGACTGTCAGAGTAGTTTTTCTCCATTTGAGTACCCATCTGATGATAGGTTCATAACCTCTTTCCAAAAAACGATTCACAGGATGTGCGTCTGTAGGTCTGAATTTTCCTTTCATAAAAAAAGAAATCAGTACCGGAGCCAGTGTAAGGACCAGTAAAGCATCCACAATCAGTATGAATGTTTTGGTATAAGCCAAAGGATGGAATAATTTTCCTTCCTGACCACTAAGCATGAACACGGGAAGAAATGAGGTAATTATAATTATCGTAGCAAAGAATACACCACGAGAAACCTGCTTGCTGCTTTTTTCAATTACTTCGAGTCTTTCCTTATCCGAGATCCACTGTGGTTTTTTACGCAGTATGTTTTTAATTCTTTTCATCTTGGTTTGTTTCATTTTTTTGTTCAGACTGCCATTGGGAGTATCGCTGTGATAAATGCTGATAAGCGTTCTCACTCATAATAATTCCATTATCCACTATAACCCCTATAGCTAGAGCAATACCTGTTAATGACATGATATTGGAGGATATACCAAAAGCATTGAGTAGGATAAAACTCGCTGCAATGGTTATGGGAATTTGAATGATAATACTCAGGGCACTGCGCCAGTGGAAAAGGAAAATAATAACGATAAGCGATACGACGAGCATCTCTTCAATTAAGGTGCGTTTTACCGAATCAATAGATTCTTTTATCAGATGTCCCCGGTCGTAAACAATATTAAATTTTACTCCCTCAGGAAGTCCTTTTGTTATTTCCTTCATTTTTTCTTTGACATGATCAATCACGGCGTCGGCATTTTCACCATAACGCATAACGACTATACCACCAACAACCTCACCGGTGCCGTTGTGATCAAAAATTCCCAGTCTGGTTTCTCCGCTCATTTGAACGCTGCCTATATCACTGACTTTAATTGGAATACCATTTTGGTTTTTTAGCGGAATATCTTCAATTTCTTTAATGGATTTTAGATAACCGGAAGTCTTAATAATATAACCAATATCACTCATGTCAAATTTTCTTCCGCCACTTTCATTATTATTGGCTCGAACGGCATTGATTACTTCCGGAACAGACAGTTTATAATATAACAGTTTATTGGGATTAATAGTAATTTGATATTCTTTTTGAAATCCTCCAAAAGAGGCAATCTCACTTACTCCGGAAACATTCTGCAAAGCAAATTTCACATACCAGTCCTGTAATGCCCTTTGTTCTCCCAGATCCATACCGGGGGCATCAAGGGTATACCAGAGTATGTGGCCAACACCTGTTCCATCAGGACCTAACTGTGGTGTAGCTCCTTTGGGTAAAGTACTACTGATGGTACTGAGTCTTTCCAGGACTCTTGACCTTGCCCAGTAGATATCAACATCATCTTCAAAAATGACATAAATGAAACTCATCCCAAACATAGAAGCGGCGCGTACATATTTAATCTTCGGTAATCCCTGAAGGTTGGTTACCAAAGGATAGGTAATCTGGTCCTCAACGAGCTGTGGTGCCCGACCCATCCACTCTGTAAAAACAATAACCTGGTTTTCTGATAAATCAGGAATTGCATCGATAGGATTCTTTTGTATAGAGAGGATACCCCATACAAATATTCCTGCAGATAATAGCAAAACGATGAAACGGTTTTTCAGAGACCATTCTATTAATTTGTGTACCATAGGTTTAATTTATTTTTGAAATACTATCGCTTACTTTCTGAGTCCACTTGATCATTTGTTCTTTTTGGGCAGCGGTCAATACTGCATTTTTATGGATTAGAGTATAAGAGGGTAAAGGCATTTCGTCTGTCTTGATTTGTTTTACAATTCTGTCTAGTTTATTTTCCTGTTTTCTTTTGGAATAATTTCCCCACTCACTAAAATTCAAATCATTCTTTCCCTTAGTAATATGGCTTTCCATGAAAAGACGTATCGGCTGAATGTAAGAATACCACGGATATTGTGTGTTATTGCTATGGCAGTCATAACAGGAAGTCTGCAAAATTGATTCAACATTTTTGGGGATGTGATAGACTTTAGAAATATGGATTGGTAAAACCTGCCCGTAATCGGAATTTCGGACAGGCTGATAGAATTGCATCAGTAAAAAAATAATTAATCCAATAAAAAGAATCTTTCTGATGAGTTGTTTCATTTTAGAATGTTTTTTTTATTGATCCGCAGTTACTCATTTTTGATCCATAATAAGGATTTTTGATCTCTTTTATTTCACTAATCCATACCGCTCCTTTACCATCGTTTGCCATAGGGCAGTAATCCTGATATAGTTTTTGGGTTGTTCCAAATAGTTGTATTAAATCGTTCACATCCTTACTGAGCATTACAAAATGCTCTCTTTGATGCTCTATTTTTCCGCTATTATCACCAATGTGCTCGGCATGCTCTTTGGCGTCATCAGCAATGTCAATGTATTCAGTCTTTAATTTCACATCTATTAAACTCAGATTTATCTTATTTAAAGTTACGAATAATTTTTTACCTGCATTTGCGGCACCTTTTGAGTCATCTTTAACTAACGCATTTTTCATTTGAAGATAGTTGCTTACTATTTCATTTATGGAAGAATTAGATTGAGTTGCTGATTTTGCAGTTTCTTCATTGGCAGCAGCATCACGTTTATGGATTGCTTCAGTTTGCGGAACCTGCTCTGTCAGTTCCATTCCACACTTGGAGCATTTATCGCCTTTTTTACCGGTAATTTCAGGGTGCATCGAACAGGCATATAATTGTGAATCCGTTTGAGTTGTTTTTGGATCAGCTGCAACAGTTTTTTTGTTTTTTTGATTGCATGAAACCATTACAAATGCCATCATTATGGTTGAAAGAATTATATTTTTCATTTATTTAATTTTAAATTGTTTATTACGGTCATTGACAACATTTTTCGTCATTAGATTCTTATTGCTTACCATCTTCTTTTTTAGTCATTGCCATTCCACATTTTGGACATATACCGGGTTGGTTAGAAGTCGATCCGTCCTCTGCGCAAACATATTTTGTGACGGTTTTACTCATAGGTTGGCTTCCTTTTTGAGCATGCGTATCTACTTTTTCGGTAACTTTTACCATCTTCATAGCGCATTTAGAGCAATCCCCTGGTTTATCAGAAGTTGAACCGTCCATAGGACAAACATATTTTGTCACCGTTTTACTCATAGGCTGACTTCCTTTTTGAGCATGAGTATCTATTTTCTCAGTGGTTTTTGTCAATTTCATTCCACATTTTGGACATAATCCAGAACTTGAGTTCATCTGGTCAGGATGTGAAGGGCAGATATAAACTATTTTTTGCTCCTCATTTTTTGCAGCTGTTTGTGCTGTTACGGTTAAATTAAATGCAAAAAATGCACTTAATATGATAAGTATTGCTTTCATCTTTTTTCTATTTAATTATTTCTAAAGTTTTACCACAACCCAGCATCTGTGAGCCATAGTAAGGATTTTTAATTGTGTTTTCTTTGCTTAGCCAATTGGCATCTTGCATAGGGCAGTGCTGATAATAAACAACTTCTGAGGGTTTTGAAGTTTTTATCAATGCATACATGTTTTTAGATAATGGATTAAAAAGTTCTCGCTGCTTTTTAATGTCCTGAGTTTCTGAAATATTTTTAGCTTCAGTGGTTAAATCTTTTGATGCTTTCATCCAAACCATATGTTCTTCTGTTTTTAAAGCATCCATTTTTACAGAAGCTATTGCTGTCCATAGATCTTTTGAAGCTGAAGCAGCAGTTTTTCCATCTGTTTTTACCAAGGCATCTTTCAATAAAAAATAATTATCGAAAACCGGTTTGAGTTGATCTTTAGTTTGGGCATTGGATACCACAACTGATAACAATAGGGTTATTGTCATCATTATTTTTTTAAATGATTTCATTTTGTGTTTTTTTAGATAAGATTTGTTAAACAATGACAAAAAAGACGGCATGACAAAGCCCTGTTTTTGTAATTGATATTAACGGGAAAATAAAATAATTGCAAGCAGATTATGCTTTTAGATTTGACACACTAATGGCTGTCAAAAGTGGAATTCAGCCTATTTTAGGTATAAGCCAAAGTGAATGGAAACCAGAAGAAATAAAGGTTTGGGAACTATAAAATTTTTGTTTTTCAGAATAAAAATTAAGGGAATTGCTTTTGAATTCCAGTTCATTTAAAAAGGTAACCCCGCCATTACATACTGAGCCGCATCCACACATAGAATGCCCGCATTTTCCCCCACAACCATCGTGATTCTTGTTTTTTGAATGATTCGTTTTGCAACAACAATCATCCTTCTGAGTTTTAGAAGTTTCTTTTGTGCATGAATGATTTACAACAACTTTCTCACAAGCAAAAGTTATGGTTGGCGTTAGGAATAAGCCAAGCATAACAATTAATATGATGTGAAATCTTTTCATGTGAAAGGAATAATATGTCAAAATTAGTTAGATTATTTTGAATTTTAACAAAATATATGTTAAAACCATTCTTACAACTAAAATGGCTCGGTTAGGAGAGATATTGGAAATTTATAAAGCATTATTAAATTTCATTATTTTGCGTTTAGAACGACTACAATTGACAATTGGAACTAGTTTGAACTTTTTAAATCTAAATTAAAGTCAAAATATATCCTACTAATGAACCTCCTAAAACTATAAAAGCACTATTTATTTTTTTATATTTGAATGTTATTATAATACTTATTAATGCAATTAAAATAGTTCGCCAATCAGTAATGGTCTCTTTTCCCATTTCAAAACAAATAGAAACAATAATTGCAATTGAAGCGACATTTACAGCGTCTAAAAAACCCGAAAACAATACTGAATTTCGCATTTTTTTTACCAATGGATTTAATAATGCTACAAAAATAAATGACGGTAAAAAAATCGCAATAGTTGAAATTATTGCTCCTGAAAGCCCGTTAATTTGATAGCCAATAAAAGTCACAGACGAAAAAACAGGACCGGGTGTAAATTGCCCGACTGCTATTGCATCAATTAATTGTGTTCTTGACAAAAGCCCAGTTGAAACTAATTCTGCATCAAGAAAAGCGAAAAGCACATACCCGCTTCCGTATAAAATTGCGCCAATTTTTAGGAAAATCAGAAATAAATTTAAGTTTGTTGGAGAAATTAAATTATTATTTGAAACTTGAAAAAGTGTTAGTGGAATAAAAGTATTTAGACCTTTATTGGCATTTTCTTTTAAATAATAAATGATTAATGCAATTATTCCTGCACCAAACATTAAAATTATTTCGTTATAATTTAGAAGTGAAAGCAACAAAACAACGCATCCAATAATACCTAATTGAATTGTTTTTATAGATTTTTTTGCCAATGGAAAAATTGCGGAAAGTATAATGGCAATAATAGCAGGTTTTATTCCATATAAAAAAGGTTTTATTTCTGGAATTTGTCCATACTCTTTATATAACCAAGCAAAAAATCCAGTAATGATTACAGCAGGAAAAATAAAACAAATCCCTGCTATAATTAAACCTTTCCAACCTGCTTTTTCATGTCCAATATGAATAGCCATTTCGGTACTATTTGGACCGGGAATTAAATTAGTCGCTCCAATTAAATCAAGAAAATGTTGTTCAGTCAGCCACTTTTTTTTGACGACTACTTCATCTTGCATCATTGCAATATGGACTGCTGGACCGCCAAAACCAATAATACCAAGTTTCAAAAATAATTTTGCTATTTCTTTTAAATTATTTTTCTCCTCCATTTTGACTAATTTTCTTATCAAATGACCACTTTCCTGCACCTTCAATCAAAAGAAGGATTCCTCCAAGCAACATTGCCCAATCAGTTCTGCTACCGTGAAGCATTTCCCAAAAGCCATCGTTTTTTAAAACTTCTGCTTTTGTTGTTGCGATTGCAACAATCATAATTATAATAATTGGAATGCTTGCTAAACGAGTAAAAAGCCCAATTAGGATTAATGCTCCGCAAAGAATTTCAAAAAAACCAACAAAGCTGCCTAAAAATTCAGGTGATGGTAAACCAATTTTAGCAAATCTTCCTGCTCCTAAAGTATCAGGAAATAAAAACTTTTGTATTCCTTCTGAAAAAAATACTGCTCCAACTATTAAGCGAACTAAAATAGTTGTTTTTGAATTATCTGAATTTATTAGTTTTCGCAACATAATTATTTTTTTATTTGAAAATCCTGATTTGAAAATGGTGGATTTTTTGGAATTACTATTACATTATATTCGTGACTTGTTGCTTGATGACAAGTATTACAAGAGTTTGTAAGATTTGCGTAATTTCTTTGAAACATTTCTTTGTTTTTTTTCAAAATAGAAAGACTTAAACTATCCATTGCTAAATTAATCATTCCTAATGATTTAGTTTCTATTCTGTCAGAACAGTATTTTTGTATCCCTTCTAAATTTTCTTTGATTTCATTCATTTCAAAATCGGCTAATTTCCAGTTTTGATTTTCTCCAGCAAACCAAAGTTTTGCATGATGGATTTGTATATTTCCCATAAATTCTCCAAATCCGGGTTTATAAGTATTAGTCACCAAGCTATCTAAACGCTTTTGAAGTAATTGTTCTCTATTTTCTTGCTGATTACAAGAAACTACTAACATAATTAGTAACAAAATAACTAAAAGTTTCATAATTCTATTTTTTAAATCCACAAAATTGAAAATTTGATTCGATTCAAATTTTCAATTGATAAGGTTCTTGAATTTTCTCAATATAAAGTAAAGCAAAAATTGCAACAATAGCTATTAATGCAGTTGGAATATCTAAAATGTTCCTTGAAGCAATTACAATGACCGCACCTACCAATACTCCCGGAAAACCTGCAATAAGACAACTGATAAAACCAATCGCAATAATAACCGGACCCGGCGTTATCATTGCAACAGCAAACGAATCAACAAATTGCTGTTCTGTCAACCAGTTATTTTCCTTCACGACTCACGCATATAAAACCGGAACAATAGCCAATTCGCTGCCAAATACAAATACTCCCGCTAATATAATTATCAACTGTCTCAACCAATTCCTGCCATGTTTTTTTTGCATTGAATGTATAATACATAAAGTAAACTAACTAAATTTGAGGTAAAACAAAATAATGACTTCACTCTTACAATATTTCAGCAAATTCAATCCACTTTCTAAAGAAGCTGAAGATGCCATTATTAAAATCAGTACTGTTGTTAAGATTAAAAAGAACCAAGACTTACAACCTATCGGACATACTTGTAAGACAATCTATTTTATAAATAAAGGGATTGCTCGGATTTATTATTACAAAAACGGGGTGGACATTACAGAAAGCTTTTCTTTTGAAAACACTATCATTGCAAGGGTAGAAAGCCTATTTACTGGAAACCCATCACGAAAAGGCATTCAGGTTTTAGAAGACAGTGAAATAATAGCTATTAATGCTACCCAACTTTTCGATTTGTACGACACTTATCCAGAAATTGAAAGGCTATTTCGTAAAATTTTTGAAAAGGCTTATGTTGATACGGTAAACAGAATGGAGGGAATTCAATTTCACACAGCCGAAGAACAATATATAGCTTTAATAAAAGAACAGCCAACGCTTCTACAAAAAGTTTCTTTAAAACATATCGCATCTTATTTAGGAATTACCCAAGTTACTTTAAGCAGAATTAGAGGGGCAATCCGCTAATTATTTAACATTTGTAAAAGGATTTTACTAAGCAATGTTCAACCTTTGTATTTCAAATTTAATCCTTAAAAAATGAAAACAATGATTATGATTGTATTGATGGGTTTATTCTCTGTCAATAGCCATTCGCAATGCACAGAAAAGCCAACCAGTACTAATGACCCAACAGCAATTGGAATTGTTATTTATTCAAACGATGTGGAAACTATTTGGAACGCCATCCGTTTTGCGAATTTTTCTAAAAAACAAGGAGATACGGTAAGTATTTTTCTTTTAGGCAAAGGGGTTGAATTAGATAATCTAATAAAAACAGAAAAGGATTTAAAAGAACAAGCAAATACTTTTTTAGACAATGGCGGTATTATTTTGGGGTGTGGTACTTGTTTACAAAGTAGAAATAATAAAGACCCAAAAGTTTGCAAGTTTTCCTCAATGGGAGACCTATATGAACTGGTTAGAAAAAATAAAATAGTGATGACATTTTAAATCGTTCCTTATAAATGACTCATGAACACAGAACACATAAAATTGGGGCTTAAAGAAAACTGGAAACAATTTACCATTTTAGTAATTGTAAACGCTTTTGTGGGTGGTATGATAGGAATGGAAAGAAGCATATTCCCAAAATTTGCAGAAGTTGAATTTGGGATAGCATCAAAAACAGCTATTTTATCATTCATTACAGCATTTGGAATTACCAAAGCCATAACTAATTATTTCACAGGGAAATTAGCCAATCGTTTTGGCAGAAAAAATTTGTTGCTGTTTGGTTGGTTTGTGGCTCTACCTATTCCGCTTATCCTGATGAATGCAACAAGTTGGAATTGGGTAGTTTTTGCAAATATACTCTTGGGACTAAGCCAAGGTTTAACTTGGAGTAGTACGGTGGTTATGAAAATTGATTTAGTCGGCGAAAAAGACCGAGGTTTAGCAATGGGCTTAAACGAATTTGCAGGTTATTTTGCTGTTGGTGTAGTTGCTTTTTTTTCAGGTTATGTGGCTAATAAATATGGTATAACGCCATATCCTTTTTACATAGGTGTTGCCATTTCTATTATTGGTTTCTTATTGACATTTTTTTTGGTAAAAGACACAAGATTGCATACTCATAAAGAAAGCGCAACAGACAACACCAAACAACTTGAAAATGTGTTTATGGAAACTACTTTCAAAAACAAAACATTAAGTTCCATTACACAAGCTGGGTTAGTGAACAATCTAAACGATGGAATGATTTGGGGTTTGTTACCTATTGTACTCATATCACTCAATTATAACACAGAAAACATAGGAATAATAACCGCCATTTATCCAACTGTTTGGGGAATTGGACAGCTTTTTACAGGCAAAATGTCTGATGTGTATTCTAAAAAAGCAATGCTTTTTTGGGGGATGCTATTACAAGGAATAGCAATAATTTTCTTGCCATTCAGTCATAGTTTTTTTATGCTATCCTGCATTTCGACTATTTTAGGATTGGGGACAGCATTAGTATATCCCACTTTTTTATCGGCAATTGCACAAGCCACAAGCCCTAAACAAAGAGCAGAAAGCATTGGAACATTCCGACTTTGGAGAGATTTAGGGTATGCTTTTGGAGCCATTATTTCAGGTATAACGGCTGATTTATTTGGAGTAAATTATGCCATTTTTCTTATCGGCGGACTTACAATACTATCCTCAATTATAATTAAATTCCGTATGCCAGAAATAAACAAATTAGCCAAAGAATGTATTGAAATGGAAGAAGTGAAGAAATATCTTCAACAAAACAAAAAAATACAAATTATAGATGTAAGAACAAATGAAGAATTTGAACAGGCACATATCCCAAATGCTATAAATATCGTCTTAACGGAATTAAAAGATGAAGCCATAAAATTTGATAAAAACTATCAATACATTATAACTTGTGGAAAAGGAGGCGGTCGTTCAGCAGACGGTGCAAAACTATTAAATGAATTGGGTTATAATGCCCTTTGGCTTTGTGGAGGAACAAACAATTGGTTAAATATCAATTAACAGGAAAATTGTTTTTAATATATAAAATTATCAACAGCCTTATCCAATTCCTCTTCCAAGATTTTTACATCGACCTGTGTGATTCTAATATTATCCCGATGATCTATTAATTTTGAAACGTGTTCGATTCGCCTTCCATTGTTTAAGGCATTTTGTGAGTTTTACAATACAGACTTATTTAAATCAATTTAATAATTCCTAATTGCAAATTAAAGATTCTTGTGTTTACTGATTCCATATTAAATAGTATAAGGATTGTCCTTATTTATCCATGTAATGTCAGGTCTACGATAAAATCTAATTAGCAACTTCTAATATTTATTTTAACCATGGCGGAGTGAATCATCAGTGAGCCTACTTTAAGTTATCAAAAAACGTCAAAACAGGTATCAAGTGTTCGATTGTGAACCCTGATAGCCCACAAAAAACTCCTTAAGAAATTAAGGAGTTTTTTATTTTATAATATACTTCACAAATTACTTCGTTTAACTTTTACTCAAAAAATAAATCTTAACAAGCTAAAAACCGTCCATTATATTTTTCTTTTTATGTATTATTGTAGAATCCTGCATTCAATGAAGCAGGTATCCATATATGCTGCCACTTAATAGACCGCGATGATAAAAAAACAATTTGTATTACTTTTTATTTTCACTTTACTGACTACATGCCTGTTTGGACAAAACTATGAAAGATATAAAAAGTTAAAAGACACAACCCTAAACTCTAAAAACCTCAGGTATGAAAAAAAGATATCTGTAACGGTTCCAATAGAGTGGCAAAAAGGCTTAAAAAAAGATTTTCCCTTAATTATCGTATTTGATAGGCAAAACAAAAGAAGTCATAATTACATTATTAATACGATTGATTACCTGACAAGTAATGAACTCATGCCATCATCCATAATAATTAGTATAGAATCTGAACAACGCTATCGCTATATTGAAACACAGTATAAAATTTCGGATTCAAACGGACTCGCTTTAGAAAATGAAAAATTCATATTTGAAGAACTTATCCCACTTGCTGAAAAAAAATATAAGGCTGCTTCTTTCAGGCTATTTATTGGCCACTCAAGATATGGGTATTTCACGACATCACTTTTTAGTTCAAGGACAAACGATCTGAACGGCGTTATTTCAATGAGTCCGTTTTTTATCCAGAAAAATACAGACTTAACAGATTCAATTGGCAAATTAATGAAACGCTCTTATAGCGCTAAAAAGTATTATCGATTCGGGATTGGCAACGACTTTCCAGAGGATTTTAGTAAGATGGATTCCATTACAGGGAAATACCTTCTCAATCCTTTCTTAGATATTAAAGGGTCTCATTTTAAAGAAGCCGGTCACGATGCTACACCTGGTTTATTAATAAACACCGCGCTTTATGAAATATTTGAAGAATGGTCTGCTAGTCAGGCAAAGTATTCCTCAATTAAGCAAAAAGATCTAAGTATTAAAACTGCTCTTGAGCAAGAAATACGAAACAACTACGGGACTACACTAAATTTTTCAATTGGTATCTTGAATGGTAAAGGATGGTATTTTTACAATGAAAAACAATACGATAAAGCTATTCAGGCCTGGAACATATTAATGTCTTCGTATCCAAATTTTTCAGAAGGTTACCTGTATATAATAAATACCCAGATTCAATTAAAACATAATTATGATAAAACAGTAGAAGATTTCAAAGAGTCTTTGATCAATTCTGAATTTTATACAGAAAATGAAAAGACGAAACTAATGACTGAATTGCATGAAATGATAAAATAAGCAGCTTTGGTTTCATGATTTATTCTATTTAGCGATCCTTAGCAACCATCTTTACGAATGGGCCGTTTGTAAATTATTTTACCGTTCCGTTCCACATAGTCACCCGATACTATCGGATATAAATACTTGGGCGCGTGCGATACATTATGGCTTCGTATAATTATTTTGTCGTTAACTTCCAGGCTATGCAATTGCTGAAATTCATCAAGTTTTAACAATCCAAAACTAAGAATATAATCGTCTCCATTGATATTGACCATCACCCCGAAACCTAATCTTGAACCTGGCGGAAGAGAAAGAGAGGTTACAACTCCTTCCATATTGGTATAATCCCTAAGGGATTTCCTTATTTTAGCCTCACCGGCATACACTTTTTTACCTTCAGGAGAGTCTTCCCATTTTTTGAACATTACCCCATCGGGGGATGTTTTCCATTTTTTTCTTTCAGCTTTCATTTCAGCGATAGAAAGTAGTTTTGGTAATGACTTCTTAGAAGTTTCATTGTTGATTTCACGACTAATGAATACCAGTCCGCTCACTACAACCAGTAGCAAGATCAGCGCATACATTCCTTTTTTCATAATTTTTGTGGGTTTATAAAATGATATAAAGATTCTTTTGATTCGATACATAGACATTTTGTTTTTCATCTCCTTTCAAACTGATGCAACAAAATTACTGAGATATATTTCAGCCTGAGGTACTTATATTGTAAATAAAAATGTAAACTTTGTAAATAAAAACTTGACAGTATGCATCTTAGCCGATATTTTCTCTCAGGAAAACGCAAATACCTGTCCGGATTGCTTGTACTCGCGTTTATTTCTGTTATCTGTGCAGCTTTCAGCATGACTGATAGTGACGATTTTGTTTTAGCAAAAAGGGAAGTTTTACTCCGCAGGATAGGGCATGAATTGCTTTTAGAGTCGGGCGACAGTACATCAAGGGTACTTCCGGTAAAAAAGATATCCGAAAATGAATACCAAATTAGCTTTGAAAATGAGCTTACTTTTGAACCGGCCTCGTTAGTGAAAATTACCAGGCGTTTGTTGGCCAAAGATCCGCTTGCACACGATTATATTGTTAACGTCCTGAACTGTGATAACTCCAGTGTGGCATATGGATACGCTATATCTAAAAATAAAAAAGACGATATGGTAACCTGCATAGGAAGGAAGCAACCCAAAGCCTGTTACAAGGTTAGCATTCAATTCAATCCAGCGGACATAAATATGCTTAAGAATGGATATCTGCTGGGCAGCCTGTCATTTTTAGCATTTGCCGGTTTTATTTTTTGGAGAGCTGTTAAGCCTCGAAAACGTTCGCCTGAAGGGCAATACAACAATATGTATACTTTGGGTTCGGTGTTGTTTGATGCGAAGAATAGGAAACTTATGGTAAATGGGAATACAATAGACCTGACGGGGACGGAAACCCGTGTACTGCTCATTTTCGCATTGTCTCCCAACGAAATTATAGAGAGAAGCCGCCTGCAAAAAGAGATATGGGAAGACGAAGGTGTTGTTGTGGGCCGTAGTTTGGATATGTTTATATCCAAGATTAGGAAGAAACTGGAACAGGATCCCAATAGCAACATTGTTGTGATACGCAACAAAGGCTATAAGCTTGAAATTAGCCATCAGGAAGAGTAACATAAAGAATCGATCAAATCGAAAATCCCTTAATTTCGTAAGAGTTTTACACCTTTATCAAATAAAAACCATTGTGGAAAGGTAAGGCCCTAGCCCTGATGGAAGCGGCATCCTTTTTGTTCCGTTCTTAAAAACGGGACAAAAAGATACAGCGGACAGCAGGAGAAAGCTCCTAATTAAAATAATACAAAATAAATTTTGAGTGTTGTTACAGGTTCTTTTTCTTAAGGCAGCGCCCTCTGGGTTCATCGCCTTCGTGAAGTACGATTTCGGAATGCAGGAATTGTGCGGCTTCTGCCGAATCTTTTACTTTGGAAGCGCTTCGTTCCAACATTTCGGATTCAAAAGCGGTTAACACGCTTTCCCTGATTCCGGCTTTTCGCCATTGAGACAAAGGCCGGCATCCTTTTGAGATTTCCCGGGCCAGTGCCAACGCATCCAGTACCGCCTGATTTGCGCCTTGCCCTTTGAATGGGCTCATGGGGTGTGCCGCATCACCGATAAGGGTCGCCTGGCTTGCTTTTTGCAATATGTCGGATGTGAGTAATTCCCGGTCGTACACAGGATAGCCCGAAATCCGGTTTTCCTGGGTCGCTGCTAAAATTTGAGGTATGGGATCGTGCCACTGTGTCCTGCGGCAGGCTTCTTTCTTGATGGCTTCAGGACCTTGGGCATGGAGGGTTTTGGCTTCTTCTTCAGGCATCGGGAAGCTTAACTGCCACATCACCGAATCTGAAGTATACGGCATGATGTAAATCCGGTCGTTGCCATTGGCGGTTTGAAAGACTGTAGCAGCATCCAATAAAGGACTGGTAAGGCCTTCTAAGGCGTTCAACGGGCAAATACCCAATATCACAATACAACCTAAGTACCGCAAAGGAGCAGTTTCTTCCCCGATCAGTAACCTGCGTACGGAACTGCGGATGCCATCGGCACCTACTATAAGGTCTGCGCTGGCGTTTTTTATTTCTCCTTCTACCTGGAATGTGAGGTCAATATTTCCATTTTCTGATTCTTTAAAACCGGTCAATTGGTGTCCCCACCGTACCTTATCATGTCCTCCGAGTTGCTCCAGTAATACCTGGCGCAATGATTGCCTGGCGATGTGTATATTGGAACGTTTTGAAGAAGTTTTAGCATGTGTGGGAACCCATTTCCGGACGCCCCATTCCCCAATCACTTTTCCTTCAGTAGTATGGACCAAATGCCTGGTGGAAACCACTCCTTCTTCTAACGTGAAAATACCTAAGCCCTCGATCGCTTTGCTAGCTTGCTGCAGCGTCAGGCCGTAGCCTTGTGACCGGGCATCAAAGTTAGGATCGCGCTCATAAAGGGTAAAAGGAATTCCACGGTGCAGGCAAGCTACAGCCAGGGCCACGCCGCCTATACCGCCACCGATAATGGCGACATTTGGGTAATTTTCGGTATCTTTTATGGGAGCGGCAGCAGAAGGAAGCAATCCGGATCCGCAGCAGTCCGGGCACGGGTATTGGTGGCCTTTAGGACGGGCAGGGGCGATTCCTTCTTGCTGGTTTTTTTCAAATTGATCGAATGCCACCTGGTAGTCGAGCCTCACTTTTTTGCTGAGCCTTCGTCTTTTTTTTCCCATTCCCTGGCATTCCGGGCAAATTGTCCAACTAGTTGCTTTACTTTTCAATTCCTTTTGTTTAACTCGATTCTGATTCCCTTCTAAAAATGATAAGAAACAATCATGATTTTAGGCCTTATGTGATTTACAAGTAAGGATTTATATTTTTTATTGTTTTGCCGGTGGCGAAAACGGCGCAAACTTAAGACAAAAGACCGCCAGTACAAAATGACTTTAGTGTTTTTGGCAAAACTATAGGTCAAAATGTAAGAATAACATAAGTTTTGCTAACGAAACCCGTTTTTTTTTATTTTTTATAAAAAACTTTATAAGAAATATACTATATTCATACTTTCTTCGTTATGCATACATAATTTTAAAACTTTTCTATGAAAAATATAGTCAAAATCTTAGCTGTAGCAGCTGTTTCTTTTTCTGTTTACGCTTTTACTGCAGCTGAAACTAAAACTAAAGAAACCATTACAGTAGTTATTGATGCCGGACATGGAGGTACCGATTTTGGTGCTGTCCACGAAAGCCATATGGAAAAAGACATTGTTTCCCAGATTTCTAACAAAATACATACGCTGAACAAAAATTCGGATGTCATTATTTATTTCACCCGGACCGACGATAATTTGATCACCCTTGAAAAAAGGACAGCCATGATTAATGATATCAAACCGGATTTATTTGTATCGTTGCATGTAAACCAGCACAAGAATGACGGAACTTTCGGGATGGAAGGTTATGTAGCAAAAGAATCCTTGTATAGCGAAGAATCGTTGGCTTTTGCTTCGGATTTGACCTCAAAACTCTCCAAAGCCACAAATTTGAATGTAAGAGGGATTAAAAAAGCCCCGTTTTATATTCTGAAAAATACAAATTGCCCGGGTTTAGTCCTGGAATTGGGCTTTCTGTCTAATGAAAAAGACAGGAATTACCTAACTGATGCCAATAATCAGGAAGTCATCGCCAAAACAATTTTGGATTTTATCTGTCAGATGAGATAAACAAAAAACGCCACTTTTGAATGGCGTTTTTTTTATTCTTGTTCGTACTGGGTTTCGATTTTTTTGATGCTGTCAATAATGCTTTGGGTTTTTTCGTATTCTTTCTGCTTTTGCTTCTTCCCTAAAATAAAATACGCGATAAGCATCCAGGCGATGTAGACAGTCAGGAAAATAACGGTCATTTTTACGGGCATCGGTTCCATCACTTCAATAAAATAAAACACAAAACCTAAATTAAGCAAAATGAAATAGGCTAAAGTGCATTTTGTGGCTACAAACTGCTGGAATGCATAATATTGTTCCAATTGCTGCAGCGCTTTTTGCGGGGATTGCGTCAGGTCTATGGCCTTTAATTGTTTCGCCTGGTACAACCGTAAGGCCGAATAGGAAAAAATGGTAAGGAACATTAACCCGACCCCAATGTAGGTAGTGGCCATTTTAAAATCGATTAGGGCGACAACCCAGGCAATAGCTATAACGGAAAGCAATAGGACAGCTACCTGAATCAGTATTTTGTTCCCCATTGACCTTTTTTCTTTTTTGGCCTTCGAAATAATTTGGGAAACGTCAGGAACCGTACTTTGTTTTTGCTGGTTCCAAATTTCTTTTAGATGATCAAATTCTTTCATATTTTGCGTAAATGGTGCTTAATTGTTGTTTTATCCGGTGTATTTTAACCCTCAGGTTGCCTTCCGATATTTCCGTAATGGTAGCGATTTCAGCATATGGGACTTCTTCGAGCAGAAGGGTAATAATCAGCCTGTCCGATTCCGAAAGCTCGCTGATGCATTTGTACAACAGCTGGATTTGCTGTTCTTTATCTTCGGATTCCTCTTCTTTCCCGATAACCGTTTTATCGATATCGACACTTTTTTTGTTTTTCTGGCTTCTCAAATGATACAGGCAGGTATTTACGGCAATCCGGTAAATCCAGGTGCTTATTTTCGAATCTCCCCTGAACTTATCCAGGTTCTGCCAGGCTTTTATGAAAACTTCCTGTAATAGGTCATCGGCTTCCATAGCATTTCCGGTATATCCGAGGCAAAGACGGTGTACTTTAGGCGAATATGTGTTGTAAATTTCCTTAAAAAAGGTTTCCTGGTTTTGATGGGTGGTCACTTTTGGTCAGATTTAAGATTTTAAGAAAGCATCAACTTCATTAAAGAACCATTCCTGCTGGTCGTACATGATAAAATGCTTGCTGTCCGCTACTTTTATAGTTTTGTTTGGTAATAAAGTGTATTGCTCGTTGTATACTTTTTCGCTGGCTTCTTTTGTTCCGAATACACTTGCCATGACCAGGATAGGGGATTTGATTTTACTGATGTCCTGTCTTAAATCGGTAAGGGACATTTCGATAATGGTGCTTCCTAATGTTTTCCTGTCGCTTTTGAAGCTCCATTCCGCAATTTTACGGGCATGGACAGAATCGCTCACCTGGTACATCATAGCCTTGGTTGTATTCTTAACATAGCCTTCGTTCGGGATGGCTTTAAAATTATTGATGGTTGCCTGTTTGTTATATTGCGGGTTGTTTCGTAAGGATTCTGCCGTTACTTCCGGTTTTCCTATGGCTGAAATAAACGGAAGCCCGTCAACACAAATCCCTTTCCCGAATAAATCCGGCTCGGTGCTGTTTAGCCACAGTGTCATAAAAGCTCCTAAGCTATGACCGATAAGCATTGGTTTTTTTAGTTTTTTGTCTTTTACATATTGGATGATCTGGTCGCGGACCGTTTTCAGGATTTCTTCATCCTCAATTGGTTTTGCCCCTGCAAATCCGGCCAAAGTCAGGACATGCAATTCGTATTTGTTTTTTAAATGATCTACGGTTTCGCTCCACACCTCGCCGCTGCAGGAATATCCCGGGATTAAAATCACCGGCTGGCCTTTTCCGGTAACTTTCACTTCGAAAGCGGTTGGATGTTGTGCAAATACGTTTGCAAAAGCAAGGATGGCTAATACTAAAATGATTACTTTTTTATTCAAGCTTTTAGCATTGTTTTTTCTGTTTTCGTGAATTCTTGATGTCATGATTATTGATTTTTTAGGTTGTTTATTTCTCTTATGATACAAACCGAAATCAATTGTTACAGAAAAAATGTTTTTTTTACGTATTTATTTCCAAATCTTTTATATAGTCCTGATTTTCATAGAAGAATCGCTCGAAAGAATCCATGTTTTCGTAAAAGAAATCGAAGATCTCCGGCCAGGTCGCTTTGTTGTTTAAACTGATTCCGTTTTTCTCGACCCATATCCTGCTGATTATTTTGCCGGTTTCCAGGTGGTAATTCCTTTCCAGGACAACTTCCGGGATATAGTCTTCCATTAAAATGGCTTTTAAGGATTCGATTTTTTCAAAATAAATTTTGCGTTTTTCTTCATCTCGGGGTTCGATATCGATAAGGACCTGGGCTTTTTTATTGTCTACGAAGAACTTAAAGGAAAAATCCTTGATCTTCGTATCGTAAAGAATCCATTTCCGAGGGTAGGCTTCGGCAAATTGGGTCCAGAATTCTTTTTTTATTTTGATGCTTTCTTCTTTGCTATACATGCGTTTGATGCGGATAAAATTGTTAAATTCATTTTTTTAAGCTATCTTTATGTTTGTGTTGATTCAAAATCAATAGGATAACTATTGTTAAAAACCTACGTAATGGAATTTTCAGATTTCTTAAAATATGTCCCAAAAATAGCAAAAGAATCGCTACCGGCGAGCATTGCGCATGCAAAAATGGTTCCTCCCGGGCGTATCGAACTTTTGAAAAACCAGGATTTCTCCCAAAAAAAACCAAGGAAAGCAGCAGTTTTGATGCTGTTTTACCCCAAAAAAAGCATCACGCACCTGGCCTTGATTGTCAGGAATTCGTATCCCGGGATCCATGCCTCGCAAATTGCTTTTCCGGGAGGAAAGGTAGAAGATTTCGATTCTTCGCTTTCGGCTACGGCCTTGCGGGAAACCCAGGAAGAAATAGGGGTTGCTTCACATAAAGTCAATGTGGTAAGGGCTTTCAGCGAAGTATATATTCCGCCCAGTAACTTCCTCGTTTCGCCTTTTTTGGGGTTTTCGGAAGAGGAACTTATTTTTGACCTAAGCCCTGATGAGGTTTCCGATATTATCGAACTGCCCCTTTGCCAGTTCCTTGACGAAAATATTGTGGTTCAGGTAAATATGTCTACTTCTTATGCTACGGATATTTCTGTTCCGGCTTTCCAAATCAACGAACATTTGGTATGGGGAGCAACGGCCATGATGATGAGCGAACTTAAAGAAATTATTAAAAAAGTCTTATAATCTGATACTTTTTGTAACTTTGCAGCTTATCTTTTTTATAAAATTATGGGATTATTTAAACGAAATCCTTTTGGTCATATTCTTTTTTTGAAACGCTGGTTAATCCGAATTGCCGGAGCAATAACGCACAGAAGGTATCGCGGTTTTAATCAATTAGAGATTGACGGTTCTGAAATCATAAGAGCTTTGCCGGATAAAAACGTATTGTTTATTTCCAACCATCAAACATATTTTGCAGATGTTGTAGCAATGTTCCATGTTTTCAACGCAAGTTTAAAAGGCAGGGAAGATAATATCAAGAACATTGGTTATCTCTGGAACCCAAAACTCAATATGTATTATATCGGGGCAAAAGAAACCCTGCAGGCTAATTTCCTGACCAAGATCCTGGCGTATGCCGGAGCCATCACGGTCGAAAGGACCTGGCGTGCCGGAGGAAAAGATGTTGCGGAGCACGAACAGAAATCAATAAATCCCAACGATACCGAAAATATTGGGATTGCACTGGAAGATGGCTGGGTTATCACTTTCCCGCAGGGAACCACCAAATCATTCAAGCCTGTCCGTAAAGGAACCGCACATATCATCAAAAACCACAAACCTATTGTGGTGCCTATTGTTATTGATGGTTTCCGTCGTTCATTCGATAAAAAAGGATTGCGCCTGAAGAAAAAAGGAATCCTGCAGTCTTTTATCATAAAAGAACCTTTGGAGATTGATTATGAGAATGATACGATAGAAGAAATTGTAGAAAAAGTAGAATATGCGATTGAACAGCATCCTTCCTTCCTTAAGGTAATCCCGGTAGAAGTTATCGAAGAACAAAAAGAATTGGACAGATTACGCCAATGGAATTATTAAATAAAAAAGGGCTCAATTGTTGAGCCCTTTTTTTATAAATCTATTTTTTTCAATTCGTTGAAGTTTTTATTGAGTTTGCGCAGCAGCCTTCCGTAGATCAGGTTGTAGATGAGCCAGAACAACCCGACAAATATCGTGGCAACTATAAAAAAGACCCCAAAGGAAATCAAATGGAAACTCAGGGAAATCTCATTGGCCTTGCCTCCGTTTTCCAAAAAGCCTTTTTCCATGCCCTTTTCAAAAACATAAGAACCAAGAGAGATGAAAAGAACGGCAAAAGTTATGATATTGAATAAAATATAATTCTTTACTACCCTTCTGGTTTTCAATATGTTGTTCATCAATGATTTGGTGTTGTCCGTTGTCGAGACCCTTTTGTACATAATATAAAAACGGGTAATGAAATACAGGATAACAATATATATGACCACATTGGAAAACCTGTAATAATCATAAATGCCAAGGCCTTTTAACAATTTTATATTCTCTGCGTCAAATTTTGTAAATGACATGATGATGCCTAACACGATACCAAAACTCAATTCGATAATGCTTATAATGAAAATCCATTTTACCGTTGAGGAAGAGTTTTTATGCAACATCGCATAAATCTCCTGTTCCGAAACCCTCGGGTAATTATTGATTTTATTCCAGTCTTTTTTTAATACATCCAACTCTTCCATACATTCTTTTCCGTTACGGATTAATAATTTTTTTCAGTTTCGTTTTGATTCGATTCATTTTGACACGGGCATTCACTTCGCTGATTCCTAATGTTTCCGAGATTTCTTCATAATCCTTGTCTTCGAGGTACATAAAAACCAATGCCTTTTCAATATCGTTCAATTGCTGTACGGCCTTGTATAAAAGTTTTATGTGCTCTTCTTCCTCGTAATTGTATTCGTCTTGGGAAACAAAATGTTTACCGGTTTCAAACTCAATCGTATTTATTGTTTTGGAGCTTTTACGGTATAAAGTAATGGCTGTATTCAGTGCTACGCGGTAGGCCCAGGTAGAAAATTTGGAATCACCCCTGAACTTCGGGAAGGCTTTCCATAATTGAATGGTAATTTCCTGAAACAAATCATTATGAGCATCTTCACCTTGCGTATACAAACGGCAAATCTTGTGAATGATATTCTGATTTTCTTTTAATTGCGCGACAAACGATTGCTCTAATGCATTACTCATATCGAGTTAGTAGTTTTGCGGTTGAATTTGTTACAAAAAAAAGGAAATATCCAAAACGGCCGGATTTCAAAGCCGTTTATTTTTGTTTTTTTATTGTTAGATCTGTAGGAATTTGGCGCTGTTTTTCGGCAGAAACATCGTAACTTAGCCATTCTGAACCATTCCAATACAAAGAATGAATATTCCACAATCAAAAAATCCCAGGGTCGTAATCATCGGTGGGGGATTTGCAGGTATCACATTAGCCAAAAAACTAAAAAATAAAAACCTACAGGTTGTCCTTTTGGACAAGCATAATTACCACACATTCCAGCCGTTATTGTACCAGGTTGCTACTGGCGGGCTCGAAGCAGGTTCCATTGCTTACCCAATAAGGAAAGTGATCCAGGAATTCCAGGATTTTTACTTCCGGCTTACTTCAGTGAAGGAGATTGATACGCAAAACCGTAAAATCATTTCTGAAATAGGCGATTTGCATTATGATTACCTGGTTATTGCCACAGGTTCGAAAACCAATTATTTCGGAAACAAGGAAATTGAACGCAATTCGATGTCGATGAAGACCATTCCGCAATCGCTTAATATCCGAAGCCTGATTTTGGAAAATTTCGAACAGGCGGTCCTAACCAAAGACGTTAACGATAAAAACAGCCTGATGAATTTCGTATTGGTAGGAGGCGGGCCAACAGGAGTCGAACTGGCCGGTGCTTTGGCCGAAATGAAAAAAGCGATCCTGCAAAAGGATTACCCGGACCTGGACATCGGTAAAATGCAGATCAACCTTATCCAGAGCGGCGACCGCATACTGAACACGATGAGCGAAAAAGCATCCAAAGCTGCTGAAGGATTCCTGCTCGGCCTTGGTGTCAAAATCTGGAAAAATGTCCGGGTTACCCATTACGACGGGCGTACGATTTTGACTAATTCCGATATCACTTTCGATACCGCGACCGTTATCTGGACGGCCGGAGTGCAAGGCGCTGTTGTTGCTGGGCTTGACGCCGGGTCTTTAGTCGAAAAGGCCGAACGGATCCGTGTAAATGAATTCAGCCAGGTGGCAGGGCATTCGAATATTTTCGCTATCGGGGACATTGCTTTAATGGAAACCGGGGAATATCCGTTAGGGCACCCGATGATGGCACAACCTGCCTTGCAACAAGGGCGTTTGTTGGGTGAAAACCTGGTACGGTTCGTAAAAAATGAGCCTATGGTCCCGTTTGAATATAATGACAAAGGTTCTATGGCAACTATTGGCCGGAACAAAGCAGTTGTCGATTTGCCAAGATACCATTTCCATGGAGTTTTTGCATGGTTTGTCTGGATGTTTGTGCATTTGTTTTCGCTGATAGGATTTAAGAACAAAGCGGTTGTTTTCCTGAATTGGGTATATAATTATATCCGTTTTGACAGGGAAGGGCGCCTGATTATCCGTCCGTACAAAAAAAGGAGTTTTACGACTTTTACCAGTGATGAGATTTAATTGTAAAGAAAATGCCAGTCAGTTTATCCAAAGCTTTCCCAAAACTTAAAGGTATCGTCGAGAAATACCAGGATTTCTGGTATGAGGAAACGCTGCCTGCCAAATATACGCTGCTGCAGGAAGGAGATGTGTCCAATACGTTGTATTTTATCGTCAAGGGATGCATCCGCCTATCGAACAATTACAATGGGAAAGAAATAACCATACAGTTCTTTTTTGAAAATGAATTTGTGTCCTCTTTTGAAAGTTACCTCAAAAACACTCCAAGTGATTTTAGCATAGAAACCATTGAAGAATGCCAGTTGCTGGTCATCAAAAAAGAAAACTGGAAAACCATCATGGACCAAAACCCGTTGTTCCGGGAGATGTTTTTTGATTTTACTTCCGACCGTTTCATCAATTACATCCATCATTTTTTATCCTATATCCAGGAAAAACCCGAAGAGCGCTACCAAAACCTCATCAAAAACAAATCTCATATCCTACAGCGTGTCCCCTTGCAATACATCGCTTCGTACCTGGGCATCACAACCGTTTCCTTAAGCCGGATACGGGCCAGGAAACAACCAAAATAAACACCGGAATGTAAAAAATAAGTTTCGAAAGAGTTAATTAATTTTTTGTAGGAATTTAATTAACAAATGTTAATTTTTATAAAGGGAATTTGACTAAAATTTGCGTCAAATCTAAACTTAATAAAAATGAAAAAAAATGTTATTCTTTCGAACTTCCAACCCATTTTAGTTGGCAAATTAACAGATCAGCAAAAACTCAACCAGTACACCAAATTTTTGTACCATCATTTCCAGAACCAACCGAGTTTGGCTGTAACGGGAGATGATGAGCTGGACGATATATCTGTAAGTTTTGAATTTATTTCGGATCAGGTTGATAAATATTCTGTTTCTCCTGAAAACATCCATCAGCGGCAAATCCTGATCTTTGAAGAAGTTGACCAGTTCATCGAGGAGAAGATGGAGAGTACATTGCCATCCGAATACCAGCTTCCGAAAAGCTTCATGACAAAGCCCGGTGACATTTACGGACCGAAAATTGGAGATCGTATGCTATGGTTCAAGGAAAAAATGTCTTATGTTTTTGATGAATTCTACGCAAAAAACAATACAAAACCGGAAAATTTAGTACATGTTACCTGTTCCGGATATGCCTCACCGAGCGTTGCCCAGGAAGCGGTAATAAAAAGGAATTGGGACACAGCACAAGTAACGCATTCCTATCAAATGGGCTGTTATGGTGCTTTTCCGGCTATCCGTACGGCAAGCAGCCTGGTTAATTCCAGTACTGCCAACGGCCGTGTAGATGTCATCCATACGGAATTGTTATCGGCGCATTTGAACCTGACCGAATTTTCCAATGCCAATACAATGATCTGTTCTCTTTTTGCAGATGGGTTTATCGGTTATTCGCTATATGAGGAAGATTCTTTTATGAATGATACCGCTATCGAAGAGAAAAAAGGGTTGCGCATCCTGTCTTCCCATGAAGTCATCATCCCGGATTCGCTGGAAGACATGTCTTGGGATCTGGGCGAATATAATTTCCTGATGACCCTTTCCAAGAGAGTGCCGGTTTTCATCCGTAAAAATATCAAGTCATTCTTAACAACACTTTGCCGGAAAGCCAATGTAGACCTTGAGGAAGATAAGTACAAAATGCATTTTGCGATCCATCCGGGTGGCCCGAAAATCATTGATTATGTTGTGGATGAGATCGGGATTTTCAAAGAGCAGGCAAGCTGGTCGTATGAAGTATTGCGCCGCCAGGGAAATATGTCTTCGGCTACAATCCCTCATATTTTTAATGAAATTGTAAACGATGATACAATCCTTCCGGGGACAAAAGTAGTCGCAATGGCTTTCGGCCCGGGCCTTACAGCAACGGCTTTATTAGTGGAGAAAATTTAATTCTTACTCATTACATGGAAGATATATATGATGTAATAATTGCAGGATGTGGTCCTACCGGGGCCACATTTGCCAATTATTTTGGAAAACACAACTTAAAAGTCCTGTTGTTTGATACCGCGCCTGATATTATTGATTATCCCAGGGCAGTCCATATAGATGAAGACGTAATCCGGATTTTTCAGGAATTGGGCTTATATGAAGACATGAAAAAAGACGCCATCAAGCCTTTCGAGAATTATGCCCTGGTGTCAAAAAAAGACAAAGTGCTTTTTCAGTTCCAGCCTGATTCGAGTGTTTCGGAAGATATCCCGGACTGCAACTGGATACTGCAGCCTGAGATAGAAAAGCACCTGAGAAATGGCTTTTCGCTCTATCCTAACGTAACATTCCTAAAGGAAACTACCTGGACCGACTTGAGCCAGACCAAAGAAGAACTATCCTTGGTTTTAACCGATAAAGAGAACACGGTTACCAGGGTCAAAGCCAAATTCCTGATTGCCTGTGATGGCGGGAAAAGCCCCATCCGCAAAAGAATGGGGATTTCGGTGTATGATTTCGGGTTTAAAAAAGAATGGTTTGTTATTGATACGAATTACTTTGGCAAACAACTGTTTTCGGAAGACCACAAACAATTTTGTGATCCAAAGCAGCCTATAACATATGTAAATGGAGTGAATAATCATTTTAGGTGGGAATTTATGGTTTCCGAACAGGACAGTGCGCTTTCCGATGAATTACTGGCAGACAAAATGATCCCGAAACTAAAGGCGCTTTTTCCTATTGAGGAATTTGAAATCATCCGTCAGAAAAAATATGCGTTCCATACGTTATTGGCAAATTCCTGGCGATCGGGGCGGGTTTTCCTTGCCGGAGATGCCGCCCACCAGATGCCGCCTTTTTTAGGACAGGGAATGTGCTCAGGAATAAAAGACGCAAAAAACCTATCCTGGAAAATAGTCAGGGCATGCCTGAATCCTGGCGAAGAAACGGAGCAATTGCTTGATTCCTATTATACGGAAAGAGCGCCTCAAGTGCGTAAAATAATCAGGTTGGCGGCCATACTTGGAGGCTTCATCCAATATTCCAATCCTATCTTGTCTCCTTTGCGCAACGGATTGCTTCGGATCTTCAATATTTTGCCAAGCAAGCCTATTGATGCCTTGATCAACAAACATCTTTACGGCCTGGATATTGATAATTTTTCGAGGTTTAAGCATTCTTTAGTAGGGAAACGTTTGCCGCAACCGATCGTTTGGACCAAAGACGACCAACTGTATTTTGATGAACTGTGCGGGTTTAACTGGGTTGTTTTGTACCGGGCCGAAAGTAAGATTTACCCGCTTGAATTGTCTGGAGTCCTGAAATTCATTCCGTTGGTTACTGGTTTTCCAATCTATGGCAATGAAATCAAATCGGTTCTTTTTACCAAATGGATGGCAGAACAGAAAGCAGATTTTGTGATCATACGGCCTGATAAGTTCATTTTCAATATCGGAAATGAAAAAGAATACGATACCATTATCCAAAGGACACAATCGTACCTGAATAAAATCTACTCCAACTAAAATAGTCTTAACCCCCAAATACTATGAATATATTAATTGTTTTCAATCATCCTTACGAAGGAAGTTATTGTAATTCTTTGCTAAATGCCGTACAAAAAGGGCTGCAGCTGGCAAGCCATACCACAGACCTGATCCATTTGGACCGGGAACAATTCAATCCTGTAATGTCGGCGCAGGACTTACGTGCATTCAGGGACCGGAAACCGGTAGATTGCCAGGTGATCAATTACCAGGAAAGGCTCCAGAACGCGGACCATCTTATTTTTATTTTCCCGATATGGTGGGAACTTATGCCGGCCCTTATGAAAGGTTTTATCGATAAGGTTATTTTTCCGGGATTGGCTTATGATTATTCCAACGCAAGCAATACCAGGATGAAACCGCTGCTTAAAAACATTAAAGGCGTTACTGTGATTACCACGATGAATACACCGGGATTCATTTACCGGTGGTTTTTTGGCAATGCCATACAAAGAGCGCTTATAAGAGGGACATTTTGGAAATTAGGATATAAAAACAGAAAATGGATTAGTTTCAACAGAGTGAAAATGGTCAGTCAGGAAAAACGGGAGGAATGGCTCCAAAAGCTTGAAAAGCAATTTTCCCGTCTCTAGTTTGATGTTTGCGGGTAGTGTAAGGAAATTATGCTACCCGTTTTTTTTGGTTCAAATGAAATCCTTCTTTTTAAAATAAAGCTTCTCGAACTTAAAACAAACATCCTTGTATTTAGAACAAACCTTCACCAACTTAAAACAAACCTTCATCAACTTAAAACAAACCTTCACCAACTTAAAACAAACCTTCTCCAACTTAAAACAAACCTTCACCAACTTAAAACAAACATTCACCAACTTAAAACAAACCTTCACCAACTTAAAACAAACATTCATCAACTTAAAACAAACATTCACCAACTTAAAACAAACCTTCACCAACTTAAAACAAACATTCATCAACTTAAAACAAACATTCATCAACTTAAAACAAATGTTCTTCTACTTAAAACAAATGTTCGTCAACTTAAAACAATCCTTAAAGAAAGGCTGCTGGTTTTTATAAAAAGTAAAGTGGATTGTATGTGTTGAGGTTACAAAGGCCTGTCCTGGTAATAATTGACCATTAAATCTACAAATTTGCTGTAGCTTTCCAAACCGTCCTTTTGTTGGTTCAGTTTGAGGAAGTTGTCATAAAATATATGGAAGCCTGTTTCGATAAAAGTCTGGTGGTTTTCCCAAAAGTCCTTACTTTCCTTATAATTCTTAAGGACTCCGGGGTGGATGGTCTTGAGCAATTGCTTCAGGGTTTTGGGATCCCGGATTTCCCAGTTGGACAAACAATAGCGCAGGGCATGGCTGTAGCCGGAGTATTTAAAATACAGGTCATCGTTTTTTGTGGAGGCTAAAAAACCAATGAAATTTGCTTCGCTTTCGCTGGAAAAACCCATCTGGTGGGACATTTCGTGGCAAGCCGTACTTGGGAAATTGTAGCGCGGGATCATTCCGTTGACCTGGGCTTCATTCGTAAAAGGGTTCAGGTAACCGCCAAAACCCATGTAAGTTAGCGGATAACTGAACAGTGATGTTTTCTGGCTGGGGGTTTTGTAGGTAAAGAAAGCATATTCGCGGGAAAGCTTGCTGTAGCCTGCCAATGCGGTATCGAAAATCTGCTTTTGCGAATAAGGGACGCTTACTTTTTTAGCGTTGTCCTGGGTAATTTCCCATTGGGTTTGATTGGTTTTCAAGATCAGTTTTTGGGTAAAATCCAGCAGCTGGGCATCGGTATACCGGGTTTGGATATTCATTTTCTCAAACAATGGCAAACGGTAATAGTTAAAGGCCCACAATACATGGAAGATAAAATAGGCAACCGAGAGAAGGCTTACGACCGAAAGTGCCTTAGTTTTCCAGCTGACTTTCCGGTTTTGGTAAAACCAATAAAACCCCCAAAGGATTAAAATAGCATATAATACATCGCCAAAGGAAAAAGGGAGCCAGCCTAAAACCTTTCGGGAAAACCCGGAGACAATGGGATATACTCCGTTGCTGTAATATTTCTCGACAAACCCGGGAAAAAACAACAATATTTTTAAGCCGATAACCTGGACAATAAGCAATAAGGGAAGGATATATTTTCGTTTCACCGGATTCGTTTTTGAAACGTAAATATAATTACAATATCAATTGGTAGAAAAAGTATTTAAACTTTGTAACTTTGACCTTTTAACAACAAACAAACGATATGAGTCAGGAAATAAGAAATCTGGAACCAAAACAGCTTTGGAACAAATTTGCCGATCTGAATGCCGTTCCGCGTCCTTCCAAAAAAGAGGACAAGGTAATTGCTTTTATGAAAGATTTTGGAAATAGTTTAGGATTGGAAACATTTGAAGATGAAATCCGTAACGTGATCATCCGCAAACCGGCCACACCGGGGATGGAAAACCGCAAAACAATTGTCCTGCAAGGGCATTTGGATATGGTGCACCAAAAAAACAACGATACCGTTTTTGATTTTGATACACAAGGAATCGATATGTACGTTGACGGCGACTGGGTACGTGCCCGCGGCACCACTCTTGGGGCAGACAACGGCCTTGGCGTGGCGACCATCATGGCTATCCTGGAAAGCAAAGATATCAAGCATCCTGCGATTGAGGCTTTGTTTACCATTGATGAAGAAACTGGAATGACAGGCGCACTGAATTTAAAAGGAGGGATCCTTACCGGTGAGATTCTTTTGAACCTGGATACGGAAGAAGATGATGAAATTGATATCGGTTGTGCCGGTGGCGTAGATGTTACAGCCACAAGAAACTATAACGAAGAAGAAACCCCTGAGGATTCCGTAGCGTATGTGATTACGGTTAAAGGCCTTAACGGAGGGCATTCCGGAATGGATATCCACAAAGGTTTGGGGAATGCAAATAAAATCATGAACCGTTTGTTATTTGACGGATTTGAGAATTTCGGGCTTCAGGTAGCGGAAATCAGCGGAGGAAGCCTTCGTAATGCGATTCCTCGTGAGAGTGTTGCCAAAGTGATTGTTGCCGGAATGTATGACGAGGCTTTTGTTTTTGACATGCAGGAAATCATCGGGGATATCAAGGCCGAATATAAAACGACCGAACCGAACCTGGCTATTGAAATCGTAAAATCGGATGAGGTTCCAGCCAAAGTAATGGACCTGGGCGTACAAGAAGGATTGATTAGGGCGATTTATACGGCGCATAACGGAGTGTACAGGATGAGCCCTGACATGGCTGATTTGGTAGAAACGTCCAACAATATTGCCCGTGTGATTGTTAAAGATGGTGAAATTTCGATCCAGAACCTGACAAGGTCTTCGGTAGAAAGCTCTAAATTCGATTTGGCCAATGCCTTGCGTTCGGCGTTTGAATTGTTTGGGTGTGAAGTTGTTTTCAGCGGATCGTATCCTGGCTGGACACCAAACGTGAATTCGCCGATTTTGGATGTTTTGGTGAATATCTATGAAAAACAAAACAATGAAAAACCCAAGGTTGTGGCTTGCCACGCCGGATTGGAATGCGGGATTTTAGGGACAAATTACCCGGACATGGATATGATTTCCTTTGGGCCGACGATTCACGGGGCACACTCTCCGGATGAAAGGGCTAGTATCTCATCTGCACAGAAATACTGGAAATTCGTGATGGAGATTTTAGAGAATATCCCGGTGAAATAAGCACTATATTTTTTGGATATAAAAGACGGAATTGACTTCCGTCTTTTTTTATGCCTTTTTTATTTAGTTTAAGAAAAGTAGTACAAATTTTATGATTTTTTGAGGGAAATCCGTAAATTATTGAACAATAGTTGCTTAATTTCATACTGTCTAAAAAGTATTAATTTTAAAGCATTTACAGTATGATTAATCAACTATCAAAATTATCAGGTGCTTCCGAATTGAGCAAAGAGGAACAAAAAGCAATCATAGGAGCAGTAATCAGGAGATGTTGCGAATATGACTACGAAACCAACAGATGTACATTATGGGTAAGCGGCAATCAGCAGTGTCCGTAATGTAAACCCCAAAGCAGCCTTATTTGAGGCAGTTATTTTTCTATTTTATAAGTTTAACCTCATTTAGCCCTAGATGAGGTTTTTTTGTGGAACCATTTTGGCAAACGATAAAAAAAAGCCCCATAAATGAGGCTTGTTATTATTTTTTATTGCGGCGTCCCCACCAGATTAAAAAGCCGGTAACGGGCAAACTGGCAATGAGCAAACTGATCAGGAAGGCAAATATTTTCCCCGGCAAGCCCAATACGGCACCAGTATGGAGATCATAATTCATACGCATCAGCTTATCGGCAGTTTTGGCTTCGGGAAACCGCCCGTATATGTTGGTTACTTTTTTTTCCTTTAAGGTATACTGATCGTAATAACGGTAATCTATTTTCCAATACGTCCCGGATTCCGGATTGGCATTTGCCGCTATGGACGTACTGTCGGATTCTGCCGGATGCACTTCTATCGATTTTGCTTCAGGATATTCCTTTTGCATAATGGCCCAGGCTTTGTCAAGAGGCTTGGCAATGGTATCTATATTGATGGTTTTGTTCTTTACCGAAACCGGGTCTTCATAAATTAATGATTTTTCCCCGCCAATAGCCGTATAATAACAAAAAGCAAACCACGGGAAACCCCAAACCAGTCCTGTTACCGCAAAAATGGAGGCGATGGACAGAACATAAAAACCGGTAATGTTATGGAGGTCATAATTCTTGCGTTTCCATTTCATGCCTTTCTTCCATTGGAACCAGAATCTTTTTTTGGCCCCTTTTAATTTGTTGGGCAACCAAAGGATAAACCCGGAAATAATAATAAAAAGGAAGATCAAAGTAGCGCTGGCCACTACAACCTGCCCGATTTCATTCGGGAGCCATAAATAAAAATGCCCGTCGAGTATGAACCTAAAAAAACCTTCATCCATATTGGCCACTTCTAAAACCTTGCCAGTGTAAGGATTGAGGTACACGGTATAATAATAAGTAGGCTCGTAATGGTAGAATATGGTTTCTGCCGATTTGTGGGGCTCATTGTATTTGATGGCATGCAGGCTTTTGCCTGGCAGCTGTTTTTTGGCAATTTCTTCAAGCTGTGAAGGCAATAGGTAAGGGCTGTCCTGTTTTGCAACAAAGCGGTATTCTTCGGTAATGTTTTGTATTTCTTCCTGAAAAGCATACAAGCACCCGGTAATGGCGATGATAAATACGATTATCCCGGAGGATAACCCCAACCAAAGGTGTATTTTCCTGACTGTTTTTTTGAAATTGCCGTTTTTCATATGGTAAAGATAAAACTCCCCATAGCATGAGGAGTTTGTTCAACTAAATTAAAAATGTACGCTGGATTAAAATTTATAAGTAACGGTAAGCCTTCCGTTTGTGCCCGGCTCACTTTGCCAATAAACATAATTTCCGTAATCTGCACCAGAATATAAATACTTGTTCAGGATATTATTCACGTTAGCGTTTATCGTGAAGTGCTTGTTTTTCCAGGATAAACCTCCATCCAACCTGAAATAATCAGGCAAGGCCGAATGGTTGTCTGCACCCCAATTCCAGGAAGAACGGTCTACTTGGTACTGATATCCAAGCGATGCCCCGAAACCTTTCAGGAAAGAAATGGTTTTGAAATTATAGTTCAACCATCCGTTAGTGATATGCTTAGAGAAACCGGCCACTTTATTGCCCACATTTGCAGGATTTGAATCTTTGGTTACTTCAACGTTAGAGTTGGCATAGTTAAGGATAATGTTCAGTTCAGGAGTGATCTGGCCTTGCATATCGAATTCAATACCTTTTGATTGTATTTCACCTACCTGGATGCTGAAATTAATATCGCTCGGATCTGTTACCAATACATTTTCTTTAGTGATTTGGTACACACTTACTGAGGTTCTTAATTTGTCATTGAACCATGATTTTTTCAAACCTCCTTCAATATCAGAAGCGATTTCAGGAATAAAAGGCTGCAAGGCTTTATTGGCACCAAATTGTGGCGAGAAAGACTGATCGTAAAGGGCATAACCGGTTAAACTTGGAATAATGTCATAGCTCAATCCAAAACGAGGTGTGATTTTGGAGTCTTGGCTTCTAAGTCCGTAGGCATTGGTTTTTCCTTCGGTATAACGGGCAGCAAGAGTCACTCTTAATTTGTTATCCAATGTCCAGATTTCGTCTTGTGCATAGAAAGAATAAGACATGATGCCTTCCTGGTTTGCAGCACCTCTTTCTTTGATAGATTTAGTCCTGTCAAAATTTGGGTAAACCGCATTGCCATAAACAGGGTTGAAAACATTAAATGGCGTCGCATCGATAATTCCCAATTGGCCCCAATCCGCATAATAATGTAAATTCCTGAAATCAAAACCGCCCATTACTTTGTGTGTCAAGGCTCCTGTATTGAATTCTCCGTTGGTATATATCTGGCCCAATTCATTGGCACTCAAAGCATCCCAAATGCTTACATATCGTGTCAAATCGCCATTGTTTTTCATATCCCAAGCCCAGGTACTTGCCCCGACTTGCTTGTACTGCATGATCATGTATTGTGCTTCAACAGACCATTTGTCACTGAATTTATGATTGAAGTTTGTTAGAAAACTGATTTCTTCAATATCAGTACTTGGAAAACCTTGGTCAAGATTGGAAAAGTTTCTCGGAAGGCTGCCAAAACCAGCTGAAGAAGGCGCAAATACATAAGCGGCTCCAATCATTTGCTTGGCTTGCTGGTAGGTAAATTCAGTGGTGATCGATGTATTGTCTGAAAACTCATACCTGAAGGAAGGTACAAAACTGGTCCTGTGGCTTTTTTCAAACTCCCTGTGTGTTTCGGCAGTTTGGTACATTCCGTTTACCCTGTATTGGAATTTGTGATCGTCAGTCAAAGAACCTCCGGAATCAAATGAACCTCTGAAAGAATTGTAAGAACCTCCGGAAAGTGAAATTTCGTTAATGGCTTTTTTTACCGGTTTTTTGGTAACAACATTATAAAAACCGCCCGGCTCGCCTGCAGACATCATAAATCCTGACGGCCCTTTCACAAATTCGATGTTTTCTACCATCGACATATCTTCTGAGAGTGGTCCCCAAGGCATTTCCACGTTCATTCCGTTCCTGAAGGCAGGCAATTTGAACCCTCTCATGTTTATCCTGGCAAAATGGCCCCAATGTTCTATCATTTGTGCGCCACTGACATTTCGTGTTACCGCTTCCATCATGTTATTGATGTTTTGGTCTTTTAAAACTCCGCTGGTTACGACCTGGATGTTTTGAGGGATCTTAACGATATCTGTCTTAAGGCGAAGGCTGTTAGATGCCTTGCTTTGTACAAATTTATTGACTTCCCCGCTCACGGAAACTTCGTTTAAAGAATTAACAGTGTCCTTTTTCGCTTTGTTGTGCTCTTGCGCATGAAGAGCTGAGCCGGCGAGTAAAGAACCCAAATAGAAAAGTATGTATTTTTTCATCTTATTTAGAATAAATTAAAATAGTTGCGCAAATATAAAAGCAAGAAATTAGGTTTACAAAGTTTATTTAGACTAATTTTAAATAAAAAAATTAAAAAGTTTTATAATCTATTGGAAATGTTAGCGTTATGGATGTAAAAAAAATCTTCTTTTTCGCAGCTTGTTGTACTACATTTCTTATTTTATTTCGTCTTCGGAAAAAATCCTTATTCGGTTCCGTATTTTTCTGTTGTTGGAATTTGTGCCATTGGAGCCTGTTGTGAAAATAAATTCGATTTTTCTTTTTTTAACAAATAAATGGTGTGATTTTTGAGTTGGAAATATTGGTAAAACCACCGAAACAATTATGAAGAAAACCTTTGCCCTGGGGCTTATTGCCATCCTCTTTTTTTCCTGCCGGGATAACAAATTGAAGCATGTGGAGCGCGCTTTCTATTATTGGAAAAGCGATAGTTACAATCTCTCTGAAAAAGAAGATTCCATCATCCGGAAACTAAAAGCCAAAAAGATCTATGTCAAGTTTTTTGAAGTAGACCATAGCAACGCCATGGGGAATTTCCCTATTTCAAAAACAGCACTGCATTTTTACAACCAGGACAGTTTAAAAATCATTCCTACGGTATACCTGAAGAATTCGGTTTTCATAAACAGCAGCAAAGGAAGCCTGGATTCGTTGGCTGATAATGTGAATTTCCTGATTGCGAAATATTGCAGGGAAAAATTCCCGGAGCAGCAGTCCTTCAATGAGTTTCAAATGGATTGCGACTGGACGTTGAAGTCGAAGGAAAATTATTTTTATTTCTTACGGAAACTGAAATCCATCTCTAAAAAGGAAATAAGCTGTACCCTTCGGCTGTATCCTTACAAATATCCGGAAAAAATGGGGATTCCGCCCGTTGACAGGGCTACCTTGATGTGTTATAACCTTATCGATCCGCTTGGTGACCATACCAAAAATTCCATCCTTGACATTGCCGAACTGGAAAGCTACCTGGATGTGGAAAAGGATTACCCCAAACATTTGGATGTTGCCCTGCCCGTTTATTCGTGGATGCAGGTGTATCAGAATAATACATTTTCCAAAGTGATTTATACCGATAATAAAGCGTTGAAAAAAATACTCAAACCCATAAAACCATTATGGTCCGAAGTGACAAAAGATACCGTTGTGGGCGATGTTTACCTAAGGATCGGGGACAAGATAAAATCGGAAGAACTTCCGGCAGCAAAAATCAGCAAAGCCATAGCCGTCATACGGGAGCATGTAGCGCTGGACCAGGAAGCAACAATAACATTATTCCATTTGGACGAACAACAATTAAGCAATTACACTCATGAAGAACTTTCTGGTTTTTATTCTGATTTTAGCAAGTAAAAGCATATTTGCCTGCGGTTTTTACCCTTACGGGGAAGAGTTACGCTACTCGTTCCTGAATCCGGATGTTTTTGAGTATTATGGATTTGCGTCATTCAATTACAGCGCCAATACTTTTGAACCGAAACCGCCTTACCGGGAATCCGACACGCGGCCAAATGAGGTTTTATGGAAAACGTACTGCAAAAATAAAGTGCCGGTTTCGGATATCGGATGGGTGCTGTACGAATCAAAAGCAGAAGACATACACCCGGGCAGCAAGAACCAGATGCTCCGTTATTTGTACCAGGCAAAGGATTATGAGGCGATACATTATTTAAAATTTGCCAAAGACTGCGAAGAATTCAATACCTGGATGGATGATCCGTGGGAAAGGGATGACAGCAGGATTTTGCCCCAAAGGACTTCTCTGCTTAAAAAAGCAATGGCATTGTCGGGAAGCTGCACAAAAGAAGAATTCAAAATACGCTATACTTTCCTTGCGATACGGATTGCTTTTTACAACCAGGATTTCGAAACGATACGGAAGTTGTATGACACTGTTTTTAAGTTGCAACAGGATAAGAACATCCTCACATATTGGAGTTTGTATTTCAGGACTATGGCCGAAACCGACGCGCCATTGGCTAATTTTTATGCCGCACAGGTCTTTAAGAATGCACCGGACAAACGTTTTATGATTGCACAGCAGTATGCTACAAAAATCCCCATTGCTTCTGTTTTGAAATTTGCAAAAACCGATCAGGAAAAAGCAAATGTTTACCTGTTGGCAGCTATAAAAACACATGATAAATCACTGGATTACCTAAAAGAAGTGTACAGGTTAAATCCTAAAGAGGAAGGCCTGGGTTTTCTTTTGCTGAGGGAAATCAATAAAATGGAAGATTGGGTTTTTACGCCTTATTATTCCTTGTTCAATCCGTCCATCGAAACCAATAATTATTGGGACAAGGAAGAAGCCTCCATCCGGAATATCTTAAAAAGGGTCGAGGCCGATAGGGCATATGCTAAAAAAGTACTGGCGTTTGTCGCCCATACCGATAGCAATAAAATGGATAACCCGATCCTGTGGAAGGCCTGCAGGGCACACTTGCTTTTTATGACAAAGGATTATCGCTCCGGTTTGTCTTTAGTGGAACAATTAGAGAAAACAGTACCTAAAAACGAGGCGCTTTTCAATCAATTGGAAATTATGAAAGCGCTTCATTTAATTGCCGGCCAGAAAGCGGGGCATGCCTCCATTCCGGAAGAAGCCAAGCCAATCATTTTAAAAAACAAAGGAAACAACCAGTTCCTTTTTGCTTTGGGAAGAGAATTGGAATACAAAGGCAATACTATAGATGCCGCTCTTTTGTATTCTAAAATTGATGATAGTAACCTGGACGAAAACCATCAGTATTACAACGCGGCCTATTGGAAAACCATGAAAAACAAAGGGGCTACCTATGCGGATTTCTTTACGGGTTATTTTGATTATATCGATGCGGTGTACACTCCGGAACAAGTAGAAAGCCTCATTGGGGATATTGCCATCCATGCCAAAACGGATGATGCGTTTTTCAACTGGAAATATGGTACTTTGAGAAATGAAATGCAGGAGCTGCAGGAATTGCTGGGCACAAAATACATCCGTCAGAATAAATTGGAGGAAGCTTTGGCAAGTTTCCAAAAAGTAGGTGGTAATTTTTGGAATGAAAAGTACTCTGCCTGGGAAAAAAACCAATACGCCTGGGATGGAAGCAACGTGTTCGATAAAAACCCCTTTTACGAACTGAAATATACTCCGGCATTCATCCCCATAAAAGACACCATCCACCTGAACAAAACAGAAATCACGGCCCAATTGCTAAATTACCTGCGCAGAGCCGGCGATACGAAAGAAAAAGACAGGGATTATTACTATTTCCTGGTGGCCAATTGCTATTATAACATGACCCAGTATGGCAATTCCTGGATGATGAGGAGGTATTTTTGGTCGAGTACGGGCGGCGATACTGTTATTGAAGATGAAGCGGAATATTACCAGTGCAACCTGGCAAGGAAATATTACCTGTCAGCGATGAAAAATGCTAAAACCGAAAAATTCAAAATGCTCTGCCTCAGGATGCTGGGCAGGTGCGAGAAGAACAGGCTGCAATACAAATACCAATACGATTATAAAGATGAAACAACAGATTATGAGGCTTTTATATTCGGTAAAAATAAATTCTACAGTACTTTACAATCTAAAAACCCGTTGCATTTTGAAGCCTTGACCGGCAATTGCACCTATTTTGAGGATTATTTCAGGTCCAGGAGATAAATAAAAACCTCGCTTTCCGGCGAGGTTTTGTTTAGTATGATTTCTTTTTCATCGGAAAAGTTTCCTTGCCGGGTTTTCCATCCTTCATGCCTGAAATTTCGGCTACCAGGCTATCTGCGGTAATTTTCGTGTAGGTTACTTTTTGCGGAAAGTCATGTTTCGGGTTTTCAAAAACCAGTTGGTTCCCTTCAGCCGATGTCAAAGCAAATGAAACAGGCTTTCCTTGGTTTTGATTTTTTACGATCGGGATGTAAAACAAGCTGTCGCCTTTTTGTTCCAAAGCGATTTTTTCGGAAAAAACAGTGTCTTTCCCTACCACAAAATAACTTTCGCCGGCAAAAATACTGTCATTCTGTTTGGTCCAGTTTTCGGTAAGGATTCCTTCTTTTGTCGTATTTCCCCAATTGCCGAGCAGCCAGTTTGCTTTTTCGATTTGGGCATACGTTTTCACAGATGATCCGGGTTTTTCTTCCTTCTTCTGGCAAGAAATTACGACACAGCCAAGAGCCATCACGACAGTCGCTACAATTGATTTTTTCATAGTTATGTGTTTTGAATTTGTATAAAAATAGTTAATTTATGTTAATCTATAAGAGCCGGATATAAAAATCTGATAGGCTAAACCGGAAATCTGCAAACTTTTTTTGTACTTTTGCACTCCAAATAAAGGAAAGAAAAAATGTTAGATAGGTTACAAATTATCAAACAAAAGTTTGACGAAATATCTGATTTGATTATTCAGCCTGATGTGATTGCCGATCAAAAGCGTTACGTCCAGCTCAATAAAGAATATAAGGATTTGAAGGCATTGGTTGAAAAACGCGATGAGTATGTAAATCTTGACGGGAATATCAAGGAAGCCCAGGAAATTATTGCCGATGGTTCGGATGCAGAAATGGTTGAAATGGCCAAAATGCAATTAGAAGAAGCCAAAAGCCGTATTCCGGAACTGGAAGAGGAAATCAAATTCATGCTTATCCCGAAAGATCCGGAAGATGCCAAAAACGTGATGGTGGAAATCCGTGCCGGGACCGGTGGGGACGAAGCTTCTATTTTTGCCGGTGACTTATTCCGTATGTATACAAAATATTGCGAGAACAAAGGCTGGAGGTTTTCTGTGGTAGATATGAATGAAGGAACTTCAGGCGGTTTCAAAGAGGTTATTTTTGAAGTGACCGGAGAAGACGTTTACGGAACATTGAAATTCGAAGCGGGCGTACACCGTGTACAGCGCGTGCCGCAAACCGAAACTCAAGGCCGTGTCCATACCTCGGCAGCGACAGTTATGGTATTGCCGGAAGCGGAAGAGTTTGACGTTCAGATTGATATGAATGATGTCCGTGTGGATTTCTTCTGTTCTTCAGGGCCTGGAGGACAATCTGTAAATACAACGAAATCTGCGGTACGTTTGACGCACATCCCAACAGGATTGGTAGCGCAGTGCCAGGACCAGAAATCACAGCATAAAAATAAAGACAAGGCGATGATCGTTTTGCGTTCCCGTTTGTACGAACAGGAATTGGCTAAAAAACAAGCGGAAGATGCTGTAAAAAGAACTTCCCAGGTAAGCTCTGGAGACCGTTCGGCAAAAATCAGGACGTACAATTATTCTCAGGGAAGGGTTACCGACCACAGGATCGGATTGGATGTTTTCGATATGGATGGTGTGATGAACGGGAAAATCCAAAAATTTGTAGACGAACTACAACTCGTAAACAACATGGAAAAACTGAAAGAATCAGAAGTTTTCTAATATAAAAAGAAACAGGATTTCAAATAGTTAGCCTCTTCCGGACCTCGGAAGGGGCTTTTTTGTTTTACTACACTAAACCGCTGGGATTTCCGTTATATATTGAAGGAATAAAATTATTAAAAACAATCATTTTAAAAACTCAAAAAGAATCCAAAGATGAAAAAACTAATAATTTTTGTTTTAGTCATGGCTGGTGTTTTACCTTTAAAAGCACAGTCATATTTAGGTTATTTCCACGATAACTATGCAGGTGTACAGAGTGTTTTGTTTAATCCTGCTTCCATAGCAGGTTCTAATTTCAGGGCCGATATCAACCTGTTTTCGGCAAGCATCACAGGAACCAACGATTATTATGGCATCCGGGCAACGGACTTGCTCAAAAGCTCTTATGATTTGGAAACCCAGGCTAAATTGTTTGCTTCGGAGTCCAATAATTTTATCGCAAATTCAGATGTCATGGGGCCTTCGGTGATGTTTTCCATCGCTCCGAAACATTCCTTGGCGGTATTTACCAGAGGAAGGGCCGTGGCGAATATCCACAATATCAATGGTGAAGTTTTCCGGGAATTGTCAAGTGATTTTGATTCTAATAAGAGTTTCAGCCTCGAGGCGGGGAATTTCAATATTACGGCTTCTTCCTGGGCGGAATTGGGAGTCTCATATGCAACGTTATTCCTCAATACTAACCGTCATTTGCTAAAAGGAGGTGTGACTTTGAAATACCTTCAGGGGATCGCCAACAATTATACCAAAGGAAATAACGTAACGGTAGCGTATACTAATTTTGCAGCTAACCCTTTATTAAGTACCATAACAACCACCGGAGAGTTGACGTATGGTGGCAATGAGGATTTCCATGAAAATTTCGATAACCTGAAATTCAACTCAGATTCCAACGGCGTGGGTGCAGATTTGGGCGTTGTGTATGAATATCGGCCTTCGGAAAATAAATATAAGATAAGATTAGGGTTGTCTGTAACGGATATCGGTTCCATTACCTTTAAGGAAGCTTCTCAAAAATTGTATAACCTGAACCAGACCGTTAGCCAGGCCCAATACCAGGAAGCGAATTCGATAGGGGAATTTTTAGAGGCGAATTATACGGCTACAGAAACAACTGCTATTGCAAAATATGTGCTTCCTACGGCAGTCCATGCCAATGCAGACTGGAATGTTTATGGGAAATACTACCTTAACCTTAACGGTGATGTGAATGCTAACAAAAGGACAAAATTAAATACTTCTGCCATTGCCAACACCATCTCGCTGACTCCTCGTTACGAAAGCAAATGGTTTAGTGCTTATTTACCACTTAATTATATGGAATACAGAGGATTTCAGGCTGGTCTGGGTTTTAGGGCCGGGCCGCTGTTTATCGGTTCGGGATCTGTGATTACGAATTTGATTTCGGATGAATCCAAAGGTTTTGACATCCATGCCGGGGTAAAAATCCCGCTTTACAAAAAAGAAACCAAGGAACCGGAACCTGCCGCTGTTGCAAAAGTAGAACCCGATACCGACAAAGATGGCGTCCTGGATAAAAACGATACTTGTCCTATGATCGCCGGGCCAAAAGAAAACAACGGCTGCCCGTGGGACGATTCAGATGATGACGGCGTGCTGGACAAAGATGACAAATGCCCTACGGTTTCCGGGCCGGCAAAAAACAATGGCTGTCCTTGGCCGGATTCAGATGGTGACGGGATTTTGGACAAAGAAGACAAATGCCCTGAAGTCAAAGGCACAAAGGCCAACAACGGCTGTCCTGAAATAAGCGAAGAAGTGATAAAAAAACTAAATGATTACGCTAAAACCATTTTGTTCAATTCTACCAAAGCGACCTTCCAGGAGCAAACCTATCCGATATTGCAGTCTATGGTTGCGATACTGAAAGAATACCCGGCCTCTCATTTTTCAATAGAAGGACATACGGACAGTGATGGCACCGATGCTGCAAATCAAACATTATCCGAAAACCGGGCCGGCGCAGTCAAAGCCTATTTAATCGAAAACGGAATCAGTTCCAGTCGTTTAACTTCAGCGGGTTTTGGGGAATCCAAACCTATCGCTTCCAATAAAACCAAGGCCGGCAAGGCTCAAAACAGAAGGGTAGAAGTCAAATTGGTCAAATAAAAAAACGTTCTCTGTAAATCCTCCGGTGCTCCGGGGGATTTTTTTTGTAAATTTGCGCCACATCAACAAACACCATGACAACACAGCAACTAATACAACAAATCCGTACCAAAAAATCATTCCTTTGCATCGGTTTGGATGTCGACCTGAACAAGATCCCAAAGCATTTGCTTGACGCGGAAGACCCTATTTTCGAATTCAACAAAGCCATTATCGACGCGACCCATGATCTCTGCGTTTCGTATAAGCCAAACACCGCTTTTTACGAAGCTTACGGTCTTAAAGGATGGCAATCTTTGCAAAAAACAATAGCATACATCAATGAAAAACACCCTGAAATCTTTACCATTGCCGATGCCAAACGGGGCGATATCGGAAATACGTCCACGATGTATGCCAAAGCCTTTTTGGAAGACCTGGATTTTGATTCGGTAACGGTTGCCCCTTACATGGGAAAGGATTCCGTAGAACCTTTTCTCGCCTTTGAAAACAAACATGCCATCATGCTGGCCTTGACTTCCAATGAAGGAGCCTTTGATTTCCAAACCAAAACCACAGACGGTAAAGAATTGTACAAGACGGTTATCGAAACTTCAAAAACATGGAAGAATTCCGAAAACCTGATGTATGTCGTAGGAGCTACTAAAGCAGAATATTTTGCAGAAATACGAAAAATTGCCCCGGATAACTTCCTGTTGGTTCCCGGTGTGGGAGCGCAGGGCGGAAGCCTGGCAGAAGTTTGCCGTTACGGAATGAATGCGAATGTAGGTTTGTTGGTCAATTCGTCAAGAGCAGTCATTTATGCTTCCGGCGGATTGGATTTTGCTGAAAAGGCAAAGATCGAAGCCCTCAAACTACAACAGGAAATGGAAGAAATCATGAATAAATAATGAAGGTTTTTGTTGATCAGCTTGGCACTTCACATTCTTTTGCAGGTTCTCCCAAAAGAATTGTTTCCCTGGTTCCGTCCCAGACGGAGCTGCTTTTTGATTTGGGTTTGGAAGAAAATATCGTCGGGATTACCAAATTCTGTATCCATCCTTTCCATCTAAAATCGACCAAAACCGTTATTGGCGGGACAAAACAGGTTAAAATAGATAAGATAAAAGCACTTCAGCCGGATATCATCATTGCCAATAAAGAAGAAAATACGCTTGAAATCGTATCGGCTTTACAGGAAATCTGCCCGGTCTGGGTTACGGACATCATTACAATTGAAGACAATCAGCAAATGATCCGGGATCTTGGGCTTTTATTCAACAAAAGGACCGAAGCGCAGAAATGGCTGGATAAAATCGATTTCGGCTATCGGGGCTTCCAGGATTTCATCAAGGACAAACCCGTCAGGAAAGTGGCTTATTTTATTTGGGCAAACCCTTATATGGTGGCCGGTGGCAATACTTTTATAAATGAATTGCTGAAACTGAATAATTTCGAGAACATCTACGACAACAACCCAAAATACGAAGGAAGGTACCCGGAGATAATCATTCAGAAAATGAGGATACAAGGCGATCCCGACCTGGTTTTGCTGTCCTCCGAACCTTTTCCTTTTAAGGATGAACACGCTTTTGAACTCGGAAGGCACACGCACCATGCCACTACTGTTTTCGTAGATGGTGAAATGTTTTCGTGGTACGGCACCAGGCTAGCGAAAGCTTTCGATTACTTCAAGTCACTGCATGAGAGGCTGCCGATGACATAATTTTTTGTTTTTATTTGGAATAAGTATAAATAATAATGTAGCTTTGCCTACCTAATCATTCTAAATAAAATACTATGAAAAATACTTTTTTCGGGCTAACTGCTGTATTCGTGGCTTCTGCAGCCATTTTTTCCTGTTCGGAAAACAATTCTTCCAATGAAGAGGAATCGGTAACCAAAAGACAGGTGATAGAGAATTATGCCAATATTGCTTATGAGAATTACAAAAAAGCCTATGAAGATGCTGTAGTTTTGGAAACAGCCATCAATACTTTTACGGCTACGCCAACCCAGGCTAATTTTGACAATGCAAAAGCAAAATGGAAAACTGCCCGTGAAAGTTATGGAACAACAGAGGCTTTCCGTTTTGCAGACGGGCCGATTGACAATGCCGACGGGCCGGAAGGGCTTATGAACGCGTGGCCTTTGGATGAAAATTATGTTGATTATGTAGATGGGGCACCAACAGCCGGAATCATTAATGATGCTGCATCGTTTCCAACCATTTCAAAAGCGGTTTTAGAAGGATTGAACGAGCAGGGTGGCGAGAAAAATATCAGCGTAGGATACCATGCAATTGAATTTTTACTTTGGGGGCAGGACTTGACGGCTCCTTCGGCAAACCAGGCAGGTTTAAGGCCTTATACTGATTACCTTACTACAGGAGGGACGGCTTCCAACCAGGCTAGAAGAGCTGCTTATTTAAAAGCCTGCGCAGATTTACTGACAGACAATTTAGATTATTTGGTAAACGAATGGAAAGTGGGCGGAACTTATAGAAATACTTTTTTCGCCTTATCCGATAACGTGGCTTTAAAAAACATCTACCTGGGAATCGTGACGTTAATTACTGCGGAATTGCCTGACGAGCGTATGTATACTGCTTTGTTGAATGCTAATCAGGAGGACGAACATTCTTGTTTTAGCGACAATACCCACAGGGATATAGCTTTGAACCTTCAGGGAGTAATCAATATTTATAAAGGAAAATATGGTTCTGTTGACGGAGCTTCTTTGGAAGACCTGATAAGACAGGCTGATACTACGGTATATAATGATACTGAAACTTCAGTAAATGCCTCAGTGGTAAAAGTGGGAGCAATCTTAATCCCTTTCGACCTGGCAATTTCAGGTGGTCCTGGTTCTGTAGAAGGTGCTAAAGTGGCAACAGCTCGTTTGGAGTTGAAAACTTTTGGGGCTAATTTATTGGCTGGAGCATCAAAAATCGGAATTGTAGTAAACTAACAGATTTAAAATAAAATCACTAAAGTGTTCTTGTAATTAAGGACACTTTTTTATTTTTGGGCATGAAATATAGGTATAGGCTTTTAACGATTATGGTTTGTGTGTGCTTTATGGCATGTAATTCTTCTGAAAATGAGGAATACAAATCACTTTCCCCAGAAGAAGGAGAAGAACTCTCCGGCGGGTCATCGACTGTTTTTAACGAATCACCGGAAGCATTCGGATTTGCCTCCAAAGACCTCACTGTTGATGAAGCCGCGGATTTTGCCGTAGGGAATTCTTTTTTCAGGCAAAGCTGGATTTCGGCACCTTCTTCTACGACGGCACGTGACGGATTAGGCCCTTTTTTTAATGCGAACGCTTGTGCCAGTTGCCATTTTAAAGATGGCAGAGGCCGCCCACCCATGGCAGATGGTGAATTGGGAAGAGGCCTGTTATTGCGGTTAAGTTTGCCCGGTACCAATCCTAATGGAAGTTCTTTCCCGGAACCGGCGTACGGATCTCAGTTGCAGGACAATGCCATTTTAGGGCAAACGGTTAAAGGAAATTATACCATCACTTACCAAATTACTACCGAAACCCTGGCGGACGGAACCGTTGTCGAATTGCAGAAACCAATCTATCATATCATCAATCTTGGATATGGAGCGTTGGCTACTGGTGTTTTGGTTTCCCCGAGGGTCGCCAACCAGATGGTTGGTATGGGATTGCTGGAAGCGGTTCCTGAAAGTACTATTTTGGCCTTTGCGGCAAACAGCAACAACGGCGTTTCCGGAAAAGCAAATTATGTGTATGATATTCAATCGAATTCGCAAAAACTGGGAAGATTTGGCTGGAAAGCAAACCAACCAAGTGTGCGCCAGCAAGTAGCAGGTGCTTTTTCCGGGGATATGGGAATCACAACCAGCCTTTTTCCAAATGAAAACTGCCCTCCAGGAGTAGATTGCGGGGCGATCCCAAATGGAGGCTCTCCCGAAATTTCAGATGCTAATTTCAACAGGGTTGTGTTATATTCGAGCGCTTTGGCGGTTCCGGTAAGAAGGAATTATGCGAGCCAGGATGTTTTAAAAGGAAAGAAAATATTCGAAGAAATAAATTGCACTTCCTGCCACATTGCAAAAATGCAAACCGGTAACGATCATCCTATTGCAGGGCTTAGGAACCAGACAATACGCCCTTTTACCGATATGCTATTGCACGATATGGGCGATGAGCTGGCAGACGGCGCCCCGGATTTCCTGGCAACCGGAAACGAATGGAGGACACAGCCGCTTTGGGGAATAGGCCTTATCAATACCGTTAACGGGCATACGAAGTTGCTCCATGACGGCAGGGCAAGGAATGTTACAGAAGCGATCTTGTGGCATGGTGGAGAAGCCCAGGCATCCAAAAATAAATTCAAGCAACTCTCCGCTACAGACAGGAACCAGTTGCTGGCTTTTATCAATTCGCTTTAAAATCCGTCATTTGATACATTATACTCTTTATAAAAACCAGAACAGCAACCAATGGGTGACTTTTGTGCATGGAGCGGGTGGCAGTTCGTCTATATGGTTTAGGCAAATACGCGATTTCCAGAAGCATTACAATGTGCTGCTGCTTGATTTGCGTGGGCATGGCGATTCTAAAATACAGCAGGTTTTCCATCAGAAATATACCTTTAAAGCCATTGCCAGCGATGTTTTGGAAGTGATTGACCACCTTAAAATAGAAGCGTCCCACTTTGTTGGGATCTCTTTGGGGACAATCGTAATCCGCCAACTGGCCGAAATGCATCCGGAAAGAGTCAAAAGTATGATTCTGGGCGGTGCTATCCTTAAAATGAACTTCCGTTCCCAAATCCTGATGCGTTTAGGGAATATGTTCAAATATGTCCTGCCTTACCTGGTTTTGTACCGGTTTTTCGCTTTTGTCATCATGCCTAAGGCCAATCATAAACAATCGCGTTTGCTGTTTATCAATGAAGCCAAAAAATTATACCAGAAAGAATTCATCAAATGGTTTAAGCTTACCGCCGAAATCAATCCGGTACTGAAATGGTTCCGCCAGGTGGAATTGAATATCCCAACTTTTTACGTGATGGGAGAAGAAGATTATATGTTTCTGCCATCGGTGCGGAAAATAGTGGAAAAACACTGTAAAACAGCACAGTTGCTGGTCATCGAAAATTGCGGGCATGTAGTCAATGTAGAGCAGCCGTTGGTTTTCAACAAGACGGTGATTTCGTTTATAGAAGGTACAAAATAAAAAGCCGGTATCGAAATACCGGCCTTCTTTTGTAAACTAACCAAACCAAACAAAATTCTATGAATTCTGACTACAAAGTACGGTATTTTTTTTATATTCCAACGTTAAGGTAATGTTATTATCTTATTGATTATGATAATTTTAACTATTGTTTGGAGTCTTGCAGCGCAAATACTCTTTTCAGCAAATCCGAAGTCCTGGAAGCCAAGTTGTTCCTAATGTCCTTTTCTTCAATGGCAATCATTTTAAAGACACCTTCCATGGCTTTATTGGTGGTGTAATCGGTCAGGTCAGGGTTTACTTTTTTTACCAAAGGTATACTGTTGTATTTGGTAATGATGTTTGTCCACACTTTATCGGCCCCTACTTTTGCAAATGAATTCTTGATGACAGGATTGAATTTCCCATATAAAGCAGTCGAAGTTGAATTTTGCAAATAGGCCGTCGCAGAAGTGTCATTGCCTAACAGAATATTTTTGGCATCTGTAAAAGACATTCCTTTTATAGCGTCTACAAAAATAGGAGTGGATGTTTTTACAGCGTCTTCCGCAGCGCGGTTGAGTACTTTGAGCCCTTCGTCGGCTAATTTTGACATACCGATATCACGAAGCCCTTTGTCTACTTTTTTCAGTTCTTCCGGCAGCAGGATTTTTACCAGTTCGTTCTTATAGAAACCATCCACATTGGTGAGTTTGACCACTTGTTTTTCGATTCCTTTGTTTAAGGCTTCTTTCAGCCCGGACGCTATTTCCGCCTGGCTTAAAACCCCTTGTGTTTGTGGAAGCTGATTGATGACCTGTTGCATTTCGGCACAGCCAAAAACCAAAATCAGGCAAGCCAAAGCAGTTATTCTTGTACCGATGGCTTTTGCTTTCTTTTTCGATTGTTCGTAGCTACTGGATTTCATAATAATTTATTTTTTGTCTTGTAAGGCGAATACTTTCTTCAATACGTCCGATGTCCTGGAATTCAGGTTCGTCCTGATGTTTTTCTCTTCGATGGTAATCATTTTAAAAACGCCTTCCAGGGCTTTATTGGTTACATAATCCGTAATGTCCGGGTTTACTTTTGATACCAAAGGGATGCTGTTGTATTTTTTGATGATGGAAGCCCAAATGACATCGGCACCTACTTTACCTATAGATTGCTGCACTACCGGGCTGAATTTTGCATACAAAGCCGAATTGGTAGACGATTGAAGGTAAAGCGTAGCAGCATTGTCATTCCCGAATAAAATGCTTTTGGCATCGGTTATGGTGATGTTTTTGATGGCCGAAACAAAAATAGGCGTCGCTTCTTTTACAGCATCTTCCGCAGCACGGTTAAGGGATTGTATGCCTTGGTCCGCTAAATTGGACATGCCCATTTTGCGTAATGTTTTTTCAACTTTCTGCAATTCTTCCGGCATCAGGATTTTTACCGCTTCGTTTTTGTAAAATCCGTCTACCGCCGTTAATTTCGAAACCTGTTCCGTCACGCCTTTGTTTAAAGCTTCCTTAAGGCCGGCACCTATATCCAGGCCGGAATTCGTCTTGGTCGCCTGGGTTACTTTCGCACTGGCTTTTTTTACTAAGTCCTTGAGTTGTGCATTACTAACCATCGGGGCTAACAGCAACAATAACACTATTTTTTTCATACTGATTATTTTTTTACCAAATATAACAAACATCATACCATTTTGAAATGTTTGAGGCAGAAAAGCATGTAGCAGTAATTGAGACAATGACTGTTTTTTCCTGAAATTAAAATTTTTAAACCCTTCAAATTTTTTAGATTTTTGTAAATTGCGCCTCTAAAATGTCATTTAAATAAAAATGGAACCACAAACACCATATATTCCTAAAAATAAAGTACGGATTGTGACTGCTGCGTCACTTTTTGACGGACACGATGCAGCTATTAACATCATGCGCAGAATCATTCAGGCAACGGGAGTCGAAGTAATCCACCTGGGCCATGACAGAAGTGTGGAAGAAGTGGTCAATACCGCCATCCAGGAAGATGCCAATGCTATTGCAATGACTTCCTATCAGGGCGGCCATAATGAATATTTCAAGTACATGTATGATTTGCTGAAAGAAAAAGGAGCAGGTCATATCAAGATTTTCGGTGGTGGTGGTGGAGTGATCTTGCCTTCGGAAATTTCAGAACTGCACGAATATGGGATTGAAAGGATTTACGCTCCGGATGACGGGCGTGAACTAGGATTGCAAGGTATGATCAATGATTTGGTGCAACGTTCGGACTATCCTGTAGGCGATGTCCTAAACGGTGAAGTACAGCACCTGGAAGATAAAAACCCGACCGCTATTGCCAGGGTGATTTCTTCTGCGGAAAATTTCCCGGAAGTGGCAAAACCGGCTTTGGATGTTATTTACGAAAAAAACAAAAACAGCAAAACACCTGTTTTAGGGATTACCGGAACTGGAGGAGCGGGAAAATCGTCATTAGTAGACGAATTGGTACGCCGTTTCCTGATTGATTTTCCGGAAAAAACCATTGGTTTGGTATCGGTCGATCCGTCCAAGCGTAAAACAGGAGGAGCCCTTTTAGGAGACAGGATCCGTATGAATGCGATCAATAATCCTCGTGTTTATATGCGTTCGCTGGCCACAAGGCAATCAAATCTTGCGTTGTCCAAATACGTTCAGGAAGCCATTGAGGTACTCAAAGCGGCCAAATACGACCTGATTGTCCTGGAAACTTCGGGAATCGGGCAGTCGGATACTGAAATTATGGACCATTCGGATGTTTCATTGTATGTAATGACACCTGAATTTGGTGCTGCGACACAATTGGAAAAAATCGACATGCTGGATTTTGCCGATTTGGTAGCCTTGAACAAATTTGACAAAAGAGGTGCTTTGGACGCCATCCGCGATGTTAAGAAACAATACCAGCGAAATCATAACCTTTGGGACGTCGATCCTGATAAAATGCCTGTTTTCGGGACAATTGCTTCCCAATTCAATGATCCGGGCATGAATACGCTTTACAAATCCATCATGGATAAGATTGTAGAGAAAACAGGAATCGACCTGCATTCTACTTTTGAAATCACCAGGGAGATGAGCGAGAAGATTTTCGTGATCCCGCCGCACAGGACGCGTTATTTGTCTGAAATTGCCGAAAATAACCGAAAATATGATGAAACGGCGCTTTCCCAAATTGAAGTGGCCCAAAAATTATACGGGATTTTCAAAACAGTTGAAACGGTTTCCGGAGCATTGCCTCAGATTGACAAATCAGGAATTGTAGAAAGTTCGCTGCGACAATCCCAAGATAATAAGGAATTCCTGTCTTTGCTGGTCAAAGAATTTGATCGTGTGAAAATGAACCTGGATCCTTATAACTGGGAAATCATTTTGACTTGGGACGAGAAAGTAAATAAGTATAAAAACCCGTTTTATTCTTTCAAAGTAAGGGATAAGGAAATCAAGATAGCCACTCATACAGAGAGTTTGTCCCATTCGCAAATCCCTAAAGTGGCCTTGCCGAAATACCAGGCTTGGGGCGATATTTTAAAATGGAACCTGCAGGAAAATGTACCTGGCGAATTCCCGTTTGCTTCAGGATTGTATCCTTTCAAGCGTGAAGGCGAAGATCCGTCCCGAATGTTTGCCGGTGAAGGCGGGCCTGAAAGAACCAACAAACGTTTCCATTACGTGAGTGCCGGCTTGCCTGCCAAACGTTTGTCAACAGCCTTTGACAGTGTGACTTTGTATGGTAACGACCCGAACATCCGTCCTGATATTTACGGGAAAATCGGAAATGCCGGGGTTTCGATCTGTTGTTTGGATGATGCCAAAAAACTGTATTCCGGTTTCGACCTTAGCCACCCGATGACTTCCGTTTCGATGACCATCAACGGTCCGGCTCCAATGCTTTTGGGCTTTTTCATGAATGCTGCCATTGACCAGAATTGTGAAAAATACATCAAGGAAAACGGACTGGAAAAAGAAGTGGAAGCAAAAATCAACGCTATCTATAAGAAAAAAGGGGTGGAAAGACCTCATTATCAAGGTGAATTGCCACACGGGAACGATGGCCTGGGGCTGATGCTTTTAGGGGTTACCGGAGATGAAGTCCTGCCTTTGGATATATATAACGATATTAAAATAAAAACCCTGGCGCAGGTTAGGGGAACGGTCCAGGCCGATATCCTGAAAGAAGACCAGGCGCAAAATACCTGTATTTTTTCTACGGAATTTGCGCTCCGCCTTATGGGAGACGTCCAGGAATATTTCATCAAAGAAAATGTCCGCAATTTCTATTCGGTTTCGATTTCAGGCTACCATATTGCCGAAGCGGGCGCCAACCCGATTACACAGCTGGCATTTACACTGGCAAACGGTTTCACTTACGTGGAATATTATTTGAGCCGTGGTATGAACATTAACGATTTCGGGCCAAACCTATCGTTCTTTTTCTCCAACGGTATCGACCCTGAATATGCCGTGATTGGCCGTGTGGCGCGTAAAATCTGGGCAAAAGCCTTAAAAAACAAGTACGGTGCCAACGAAAGAGCGCAAATGCTGAAATACCATATCCAGACATCAGGACGTTCGCTCCATGCACAGGAAATCGATTTCAATGACATCCGTACCACATTGCAGGCTTTGTATGCTATTTATGATAACTGTAACTCATTGCATACCAACGCTTATGATGAAGCTATTACGACGCCAACCGAAGAATCAGTACGCCGTGCCATGGCCATACAGCTGATTATCAACAAAGAATTGGGCCTTGCGAAAAATGAAAACCCAATCCAGGGTTCTTTTATCATTGAAGAATTAACTGATTTGGTAGAAGCGGCGGTATTACAGGAATTCGACAGGATTACCGAAAGGGGCGGTGTTTTGGGAGCTATGGAAACCATGTACCAAAGGTCTAAAATCCAGGAAGAAAGCCTCTATTATGAAACATTGAAACATACCGGGGAATTCCCGATAATTGGGGTTAATACATTCTTGAGTTCAAAAGGTTCGCCAACGGTAGTACCTGCAGAGGTGATCCGTGCTACGGAAGAAGAAAAGCAATACCAGATCGTCATGCTCGACCATCTGCATGAAGCCAATAAAGATGCGGTCGAAGAACAGCTGTCGATCATCCAGGAAGTTGCCATCAACAACAAAAACATATTCGAACACCTTATGAATGCCACCAAAGTGTGCTCTTTAGGCCAGATTACTTCGGCTTTGTTTGAAGTAGGAGGCCAGTACAGAAGGAATATGTAAAAATAAAATGCACGTACGAAAAATCCCTATTATTAGGGATTTTTTTAGTATATTCGGGTAGTAGTTTTGTTTAAAAATAAAAAATTCAGATGAAAACCTATCAGTCCTGCGGAAAAATCACTATTGAGAAAAATTCGAAAAGCGCGCTTGTAAAAACCATGCTCCCTGAGCTCTTGCACAACGGGAAATACAAATACATCGAATACCATAATATTTCGAATGATGATTATTATGGTGTTTTGGGTGTTTTGGTAATGGATGGCGAACCGAATACCGATCTGACAAAATACAATTCGGCCAACCGGATGGTCCAGGTTGATGCCAACCAGATTATCCTGACGGATTTGCTTCCTGTAAATGGTGGCAAGGATTTTTCGGGGTTATCACAAAACGACCAGATTCATTTCATGTGCCTTCATGATGATGATTTCAAGGTAACCGATGCGGTACTGAAAAGATTCCAGCAGGCATTGCCTAAATTCCCCGATGATAGGGAACCAAAAGTAGGCAACGGCGGGATTTTAACTTTTGAAGGCTGCTAAATGGCCTTGCGCAAAAGAAAACGGTTTCTTTTCGCAGCTGTTTTTTGTACTGCTGTATTTTCTTTTGCACAGGAAACTTCGTTGGAAGTTTTACAAAAACACATCGCGAACAAAGAAATAGAATCTTCCAAGCTTGTTGTTTCCAGGCTCAAGCAACAGAAACTTTCCAAACTGCAAAAAGCAGGCCTTCTGTACTGGGAAGCGAATTTGCTGCGCTTGGAAAACAAGGATGACCTGTCGTATAAAAGTTATATCGCTGCAAAAGAAGGCTATTCGGAATTGGACAGCATCGATAAAGTGGCCAAGATCAACCTTGAGATCGTTTCGCTTTTATTGGCGGTCAACAATAACAATACCGATTACAATTTGTATATCAATGAATTCCTGGAATATGCAAAGAAAACAAACAAGCCGGAATTCCTTTCCCAGGGGTTTATGCAGCTCGGGAAATCATTTTATAACACAAATCCGGCCCTGGCAATCCATTATTTCCAAAAAGCCGCCACCGAAAACAGCAAAACCAAGGACGTTGTTTATGGAGCCAGAATATGGCAGAATATAGGCGCTACATATGCTTCCGATAAGGTGATGAAGCTGGATTCGGCATTGTACCTCTATGAAAAAGCATTGCAGGTGTACCGGAAAAACAATCTTCCGGAATACATTTCGTACATCTATATTAATAAAGGAGTTGTTTTTACGAAGAAAAAACAATTTGAAAAAGCGCTCGGGAGTTTCCTCAAGGCCGATTCCATTCCTGTAAAAGAATTTAAAAACAAGAATAAAGAAGCCTTGTACGGTTTTATGGCCGCCGCTTATAAAGAGACCGGAGAATATAAAAAAGCATTGGAATTTGTAGAAAAACAGAAGGTTTACCAGGAAATCCTAAATGAAAGCGACCAGAAAAAAGCCATAGATGAAATCAGTATAAAGTATAAAACCAAAGAGAAGGAAAAGGAAAACCAAACCCTGAAACAACAACTACTGCAAAATAAAATGGCGCTTACGGCCATAATCGTGGCTTTGGTTTTTTCGATTATCATCGGACTGCTGGCGGTTAAGAATCTTTCCAAAAAAAAGAAAATCATCAGCCAGGAAAAATTGCTAGAGATCCAGAAACTGGAAAAGAAACTGAAGGAAAACGAGCTTAATGAAATTGACAGGATGCTCGAAGGCCAGGAAAAAGAAAGGCAAAAAATCGCCAACGAGCTCCACGATAACCTTGGCAGCCTTTTGGCCACGTTGAAATTTAATTTTCAGGCCATCCAAAACAAAGGGGCGAGCCACGAACTGCTTTTTCAGAAAACAGATTCCATCATAGACGAAGCCTATCAGGAAGTTAGGAATATAGCGCATCTTAAAAATTTCGGGATTATCGGCAAGGAAGGCTTGTTGGTTTCTGTGAAAAAAATGGCCGAGAAAATGTCGGTCAGGAATACCACACAATTTAACGTCATCCCTTTTGGTTTGGGCGAAAGGCTGGAAGGCAATATGGAAAGGGCTATTTTCAGGTTCATCCAGGAACTTTGTACGAACTGCCTCAAATATGCCGAAGCCACCGAAGTCAATATTTACCTGAACCAGCATGATGTACACGAAATCAATATTATTGTAGAGGATAACGGAAACGGTTTCGATCCCGGGAAAATAAACGCCCATCAAGGAATGGGGCTCAAAAATATCGAAGCAAAAGTGGAACAGCTCAACGGGACTTTTACGATCGATTCCGGAATTTCAAAAGGAACAACCATAATAATAGAATTACCATTATGATACGAATTGCCATCGCCGAAGATCACCAGGCCTTAATTGACGGAGTTAAATTAGCATTGGAATATGAAGAAGGTTTTTCAGTTGTAGGTGAAGCCACAGACGGAGAAGCGCTTTTGGACCTGGTACGGAAAAAACAGCCGGATATCGTCATTACAGATATCAGGATGCCAAAATGTGACGGAATAACAGCCACACGGCTCATTAAAAAAGAATTCCCGGCCATCCAGGTCATCGCTTTTAGCATGTTTGAACAGGATGAAGCCGTGCTTCAGATGAAAAATGCAGGAGCTTCGGGCTATATTATGAAAAATTCTTCCCTGAAAAAATTGATCGAGGCCATTCGGGCGGTTTCCAAAAACCAGGCTTTCTTTGATGACAGTATCGTTGCCAAAGATGCTTTGACAAAAGAAGAGATTATTTTAAGTTCCCGCGAAAAGGAAATCTTAAGGCTGATTGGGGAAGGGAAAACATCACAGGAAATCGCCACCATGCTTTTTATCGGGAAAAGTACCGTAGATACGCACCGCAAGAACATTATCAGGAAAATGAATATTTACGGTAAAACCGACCTGATCCGTTTTGCCGTGGAAAGGAAATATGATTTTTAATCGCTAACAAGTTATAAAATCCCCATTGTTGGGGATTTTTTTTTGGTTTTATATCAGGAATTTTGAGTAAGAAATTTTATCAACAATTAAAACCAAAAATCATGAAAAATTCAGTAAAAGAGGCCGGAAGCCTTGCGGACAAATTAGTAGCATTCTCAAACGGTTCCCTGAATGCAGAAGAACAAAAAATGCTGGACACCATTTTAGCGGTGTACCAGGTTGCCATTTCCGAGAAAGCACCGGTTATTTTCGGGGAAGATCAAGGGTTTCTAAACGAAATCAAGGCAGCCGGTGTAAAAGAAGAGGAAGGAGAACATTTTATCACTACTGTCAGAACAATTGTCACTTCTTCAAGGCCTTGTCTCAATACGATTACAACGGTTACAACCGTTGCGAGCCATCCGTGGATAGGTTGCGAGGAAAAAAAATAACATTCCTATGGCATCCAATGCAACATCAGAAATTAAGGCCTACCTGTCCGGGGTAGGTCTTAAAAATATAGAACATCTTGAGGTTAGAAGGGGAAGAAACCTTATCGCTACTTTTGCCCACAATTCGAAATGGCTCATCCTCAAGAAAAAAGGATCGGCAAATACGGTTTTTAACGGCACATCTTTAGGGAATGAATTGGCTTTCCTGGATAAAAGTGCTAAAAGCAAGGAGGTAAAAGCGATGTCTTTTTTACCGAAAACCTTTCATTTCAATTATGCTGAAGATATCCTGATTTCAAGGTATTACAAAGGCTATACTTCATTAATGCAGGCCAAACCCGAAGCAGCGCTGTTTCAATCCGTGGGGAAACAATTGGGCAAGCTCCATAGCATCAATAACCTTGCATTTAAAGAAAGCCTTCCGAAAATCAACCGGGGAGACCTTTTGCCGGAGTTCAATTATTTTACGCCACAGGCCATTACTTCAGGTGGGCCTTCGGTTATGGAATATATCAGGTTCCTGCAAAAATTCCCTGATTTGTTGGCTGCTATTGACGAATTGTATGCCAAATATGAAGAAAATTGTATCGTCCATGGTGATTTTAAAGCAGATAATGTACTGGTATACAGGAAAAAAGGAAAACAATACTGCAAGATTATCGATTACGAGTTTACGGCCGTTGGAGACAGGCATTATGACCTGGGATATATTTTGGGAAGTTTTTTGATGAAATGGGTTTATGAAATGAAATTGACCCACGATACAATGGATTTCGCAGATAATTATTTCCAAGAGTTGAGAAAGGCATTCCTGGTCTTGATGGAAAGCTATCAAAAGGAGACAGGCTCGGTTATAGACACCAATCGTATCGTCAGGTTTGCAGGCCTGTACCTAATGAAGATTTTCTTTAACTGTTCGATCCACAGCAGGCATTTGAGCAAAAATGAATTAATGTTGCTGCAAATTGCAAGGAATTACCTGGTATTTAGCGACAAACAAACTTCAATCCATTTCTTATGATTACAAATACATTGCATAAAATCGCGAAGGATTTCTATGCCGGCCAAGGATACATCCATCATCATGGTTTGGGAAAAATTATCCAATTGGGCAAATCCAGGGAAAGAATTGTGGAAACCCTCAAACAAGTCATTTACAAGCAATATTATTGCCTGGAGGAAAAAGAACAGCATTCCCTGCATACTGATCCTGATTTTATCGGGGCTTTGGCCGGGATTTTTCCGGAAAACCACTATGTGGAAAATAATTGGGAGGTAACCGGGCTGCTCGATGGGCAAAAGATAAAAGTGTCCAAATACGGAATATGCCTGTACCTGGACATTCAAAAAGATACTTTCTTAGAGGAGGCTCCGGCGGTAGGCCAATTTATCGACGTTCGTTTTTCCTGCCATTTCCCCAATGTTTCCCCCGGTTTTTATTTGTACAAAGGGAAAAGCGGCGGACCTGATTTTGAAGAAGGGCTTTCGCGGTTGTATTGCAACCTTGCAAGTAAATGGGCCTTGTTTTTTACGGAAAAATTATTGCATTGCCTGAACGAATCAAATATCGCCTTCCAGTTTAAGATCCTGCAGGCATTGCCGGATTCCCAAAGAGTGGATAATTCTGTGCTGTATTTTAGCAAAAAAGATAAGGATAAAGTAATCTCTCAATTAGAAAAAATATACGACAAAAGGTATTTTAAAAAGGCCCATTCGGCTTTTCACCTGGCTTTATACCCAGGAATAGGATATGCAGAAGAACCTTCCGATAATGGAAACGGAAAAGAAAGCTTCGGAACCCACAGATCGGGGATTATTGCCGGGTCGTTATACGAACAGCTCATTGCCGCCAAATCGAAAGAAATATGCGTGGAAAGCATCAATGCCGCCTTTTTGGCAAAAGGCATTCATCCGCAAACCGTTTACAGGGAAGGCATCTATTGATTTGATTATTCTGTTATATCGGTATTTTTGCTTTTTTGTAAAGAAACCAAAACCCCTACAATCAAGGACAAGGCTATAAAGCCAAGGGAAGCCCATTCCGGTACTTCAATATAATGGTGCAGCAGCATTTTTAGCCCTACAAAACTCAGTATGGCAATCAGGCTGTATTCCAGGTAACTGAATTTTTCCAGCATGTTTGCCAGGAAAAAGTACATCGAACGCAATCCTAAAATAGCAAAAATGTTAGAGCTGAATACCAGGAAAGGATCTTTGGTAATGGCCAAAATTGCCGGTACGCTGTCTACGGCAAACAAAACATCCATCACTTCAATGACAATCAATGCGACAAAAAGCGGCGTCGCTATTTTCCCTTTTTCAGATTTGAGGAAGAATTTTTCCCCGTTGATTTCCGAAGTTATCGGCATTATTTTTCCAAGAGCCTTGTATACAAAAGATTCTTTTGGTTCAAAATTTTCCTCGTCATTGGTGAACAGCATTTTTATCGCGGTAAAAATCAGGAAGGCGCCAAACAAATAAGTAGTCCAGCTGAATTTATTGATGATCATCACACCAAAGAAAATCATAAGCCCCCGAAAAACAATTGCGCCCAGGATTCCCCAGAACAAAACGCGGTGCTGGTATTTCTGCGGGATTTTAAAAGAAGCGAAAATAACGGCAATTACAAAAATATTGTCAATACTCAACGATAGCTCGATGAGGTAACCGGTAATATATTTCATGGTGGCTGCCGCCGGTTTCAGGCTATCGGGGTTGTCTACGTAATGGTTTTGGTACAACCAATAAATCACTCCGGAAAAAGCAAAAGACAAAGCGACCCAGATTCCGGTCCACATGCTGGCTTCTTTGGTACTGATGATGTGTGGGTTTTTGTTGAAAATACCCAAATCAAGCGCAAGAAATAGAACTACCACCAGTAAAAATGAAATCCAGACAATCATAATGTTTTTTTTAAGTGTTACAAATATAACCTTTGCAATCGGAATAAAGAAACCCTCGGTAAAATTCGTTAAAATGATTTAATTTTAATTTAACATTAAATTTTATAGGGGTATTTGTTTAAAATTTATAAAAATATATATATTTGCATTAATATTTAGGGGGTATAAATTTAAAAACACAACTTTATGGCAACTTTAAGATTTCAGGCATTGCAAAAAGCGACAGGAAGGAAACCTGTTTTATTTGAAGAATCAGATAGAAAATCCGCAATTTTCGGTTCGAACGTATTTAATGATAAAGCGATGCGACAGTTTTTGACTGAAGAAGCATACAAAGCAGTTAAAGGCGCTGTTCAGCACGGGACCAAAATCGACAGGAAATTGGCAGATTATATTGCTATGGGAATGAAAGAATGGGCTTTGTCTAAAGGAGTGACACATTATACACACTGGTTCCAGCCCTTAACAGGGACTACGGCAGAAAAGCATGATGCTTTTTTCGAAACATCAATGGATGGCAGCGACCCGGTTGAAAAATTCGGCGGAAGCCAATTGGTACAACAGGAGCCGGATGCTTCTTCTTTCCCTAACGGAGGAATCAGGAATACATTCGAAGCCCGTGGTTATACTGCCTGGGACCCGACATCTCCAGCATTTATCTTCGGTTCAACCTTATGTATCCCGACAGTTTTCATTTCGTATACCGGTGAAGCCCTGGATAATAAAACACCTCTATTAAGAGCCTTGCACGCTATTGATATGGCCGCAACAGATGTGGCTAAATATTTTGACAAAAACGTTAAAAAAATTACTCCAACATTGGGTTGGGAACAAGAATATTTCCTGGTAGACAATGCTTTGGCATCTTCCCGCCCGGATATCCTGGCTACCGGAAGGACTTTGCTGGGACATACATCCTCAAAAGGACAGCAATTGGACGACCATTATTTCGGTTCTATCCCGACGCGTGTTTTACAATACATGAGAGAATTGGAATACGAATGTATGCTATTGGGGATTCCGGTAAAAACCCGTCATAATGAGGTAGCTCCGAATCAATTTGAGCTGGCGCCAATTTTTGAAGAAATAAATCTAGCGGTAGACCACAATTCATTGTTGATGGATGTGATGCAAAAAGTTGCCGAACGCCATGATTTTAAAGTCCTTTTCCACGAAAAACCATTCAAAGGTGTAAACGGGTCAGGGAAACACAACAACTGGTCTTTGGCTACAGATACCGGAATCAACTTGCTAAGCCCTGGGAAAACACCAATGAGCAACTTGCAGTTCTTAACATTTTTCATCAATACGATCAAGGCGGTACATGAATATGAAGAATTGTTAAGAGCAGGAATCGCTTCGGCAAGCAACGACCACCGTTTGGGAGCAAATGAAGCGCCGCCGGCTATCATCTCCGTTTTCATCGGACAACAGTTAACCAAAGTACTGGCAGAATTGGAAGGGGTTTCTGCAGGAAAATTATCACCGGAGGAAAAAACAGACCTAAAACTTAATGTAGTAGGGAAAATTCCGGATGTATTATTGGACAATACAGACAGGAACAGGACTTCGCCTTTTGCCTTTACAGGAAATAAATTCGAATTCAGGGCTGTGGGATCTTCTGCGAACTGCGCGGTTTCCATGACTACTTTAAATACGATTGTGGCCAAGCAGCTGAAAGATTTTAAAGTGGAAGTAGATGCTTTGATCGAGAAAAAAGACCTGAAAAAAGACGAAGCGATCTTCAATGTCCTAAGAGAATATATCAAACAAACCAAAACGATTTTATTCGAAGGTGACGGATACAGCGATGCCTGGGAAAAAGAAGCGAAAAAACGCGGTTTGAGCAATCATAAAACAACGCCAAAAGCATTGAAAGCTAAAGTTTCCAAAGCAGCAGTTGCCTTGTTCGGGGAAATGAATGTGATGAACCATGTTGAGGTTGAGGCCCGTTACGAAATAGAATTGGAAGAATACACGAAGAAAATCCAGATTGAAGGAAGGGTTTTAGGCGATATTGCCCGCAACCATGTCATTCCTACGGCTATCCGCTACCAAAACATCCTGATCGAAAATGTAAAAGGATTAAAAGAAATCTTTGGTAAGGACTTTGAAAAAATCGCAAAAGAGCAAGTTTCCTTAATTAAAGAAATTTCGTCACACATTGAAGGGATCAACACCAATGTGGATGCCATGATCGATGAGCGTAAAAAAGCGAATAACCTGCCAAGCGCCGAGAAAATGGCCGAAGCTTACTGCGATAAAGTAAAGCCATATTTTGAAGTGATCCGTGAACATTGCGATAAACTGGAGTTATTGGTTGATGACGAAATCTGGACATTAACAAAATACAGAGAATTATTGTTTACCAAATAGGATTTTACAATTTAGTCTGAAAACCTGTCAATTTTTGGCAGGTTTTTTGTTTTTCATACCCATCGAAATACTATAAAAAGCTTTTATTTATGATTTATTTTGTCGAAATTCGTTAAAAAAGTAAGCCATGGATAAAAGTGTTTTTTTTGTTTTCTTCTTCATCACCTCTTTAGTAGGGTATTCCCAGGAACAGTTTTCGGTGTTTTTTGAAAGCAACCAGCATACTTTGCCTCCTTCCGAAAGCAAATCGCTCCAAAAATGGATCCTGGAAAACAAAGAAAGCAAGATCCTTTCCATTTATGGCTTTACAGATGAAGACGGAACCATGCAATACAATGATTCCCTATCGGCCAAAAGAGTCGAAACGGTTTTCAATTGGGTGAAAAACCGCATGAAAATCAGAGAAGATTTCAAAAAAGCGAGCTTCGGGGAAAGCATCCAGCATTCTAAAATAAAAGCACAGAACAGAAGGGTTATCATCTATTATTTATTGCCAAAAGATTTGCATCGTGAGGCTGAAATCATGGGACTCAAACCTAAAGAAATCAATACAGCCAAAGAAGCCGTTTCATTCCCGGACAAAATCGTCGTCACAAATTTCGATGGGACAAGCTCGGAAATTCCGCTGGATGTCAAATTTATGGAAACATTCAATGTCGCCAAAGCCGGTGAAAAGCTTAAATTGGAAAACCTGAATTTTGTACTCAATACCTTTGCCATCACAAAAGAATCCAGGAGCAAGCTTTACGAACTCTTGCTGGTTATGCAAAAAAATGCAAACCTTAAAATAAGCATCCAGGGGCATTTGTGCTGCCTGGCGGTAGACAGGAGGGATTTGTCGACACAAAGGGCCAAAGCGGTAAAACAGTTCCTCGAATTGAACGGAATCGATTCCAAAAGAATGACATTTAAAGGCTTCGGAAGTAGCATGCCTTTGTTTCCGTTACCTGAAAAAACCGAAGAGGAACGCGCCGCAAACCGTCGTGTGGAAATTGAAGTCCTGGAAAACTAAAACTGTAAATTCCCAATCTGAAATCGGCAATCTTTTATTATCTTTGTGCCACAACAATCTACCTGTCTTGTCCCATACGGCAAAACAGGCACAACTACTAACTTCATGAGTTCTGACACTTCAAAAAGATACGCGCTTCGTGGCGTTTCGGCTGCTAAAGAAGATGTGCACAATGCCATCAAAAACATCGATAAAGGATTATTCCCAAAAGCTTTCTGTAAAATCGTACCGGATCATTTGACCAATGACCAGGAATATTGCCTGATCATGCATGCTGACGGCGCAGGGACCAAATCGTCCTTGGCGTACATGTACTGGAAGGAAACCGGTGATATGTCCGTTTGGAAAGGTATTGCACAGGATGCCCTGATTATGAACATCGATGATTTGTTATGCGTAGGTGCCACCGACAATATCATGCTGTCTTCTACCATAGGCCGAAATAAAAACCTGATTCCTGGCGAAGTCATTTCAGCAATTATCAACGGAACGGAAGAACTGATCGAAGAACTCAAAACCTTCGGTGTGACCATACACTCCACCGGCGGCGAAACAGCAGATGTCGGCGATTTGGTCAGGACGTTAATTGTAGATTCTACCGTTACGGCCCGTATGAAACGTAAAGATGTGATTGATAACGCGAACATCCAGGCTGGTGATGTCATAGTAGGATTGGCTTCTTTTGGCCAGGCCCAATATGAGAAAAATTATAACGGCGGTATGGGAAGCAACGGGCTGACGTCTGCAAGGCATGATGTTTTCGACAATTACCTGGCTCACAAATACCCGGAAAGTTTCGACGCTTCGGTGCCTTCGGATTTGGTATATTCCGGAAAGGTAAAATTGACAGATGCCGTAGAAGATTCCCCCATAGATGCCGGGAAACTAGTGCTTTCCCCGACCAGGACCTATGCGCCGGTCATCAAGAAAATACTTTCACAATACACGCCGGCCGATATCCACGGAATGGTGCATTGCAGCGGCGGGGCACAAACCAAGGTCCTGCATTTTGTAGAAGATGTGCACGTCATCAAAGACAATCTTTTTCCGGTTCCGCCATTGTTCAGGCTTATCCAGGAGCAGTCAAAAACCGATTGGAAAGAAATGTACCAGGTCTTCAATTGTGGCCACCGCATGGAAATTTACGTTCCTGCCGACATCGCAAATGAGATCATCGACATTTCAAAATCCTTTGGTATCGATGCCCAAATCATAGGCCGTGTGGAAGCAAACCAAGGCAAAAAATTAACCATAACATCCGAATACGGCGTTTTTAATTATTAGAAGCCATTCCTGCTGTCCGCTATATCTCCTTCGGTTACCAACCTCAGGAGGATGCCGCTTCCATCAGGGCTAAAAAATAGAACTTATGTACGAATTATTCTTTTGGAAATACCTTGATGAAGTTTACCTGAACCACCATTTGGTATATGAGGCACTTCTTGAAAAAGAAACATTGGAAGGTTTGGAAGAATTGCCGGTCGAGGTTATTCTCAACAGGATTTCCAATGCTTTTTCTACTTGGGAGAAAGTAGATGAGTCCAGTTGGAAAAACAACAAAGGGCCAGGTGCGTTCCAGATTATTACCACACCGCAAAGCATCCAGATCGATTGTTACGGCACTGAAGGCAAAACCATGAATGCCCTTGTGGATATTATGGAAGAATTCAAATGCCCTTTATACGATCCCCAGGTACCGCAGCGTTATGATGAAATGGCCGAATAACCTAATACTATGAGTTTTTTATTCAATTGTTCTGAAAATTACACACTCGAATCGGCAATGGTACGCCTGGAGCCTTTGCAGCCTTACCATATTCCGAATTTGCTTACCTATTCCCTGAACCAGCCGGAAATCTGGACGTTTTCTTCCATAGCGGCCATTGGCGAGGAGAATTTTAAGAATTATGTCCAGATTGCTTTGGACCAACGCAAAAGGCAAATAGAATATGCTTTTGCCGTATACGACAAGCGTACTGGCGAATATGCCGGAAGTACCCGTTTTTACGACATCCAACTTTACAACAAGACGGTCCAGATAGGGTATACCTGGTACGGGAAGCAATTCCACGGGACAGGCCTCAACAAACACTGCAAATTCTTATTGCTTGAATTCGCTTTTGAAAAGATGCAGCTTGAGCGTGTCGAATTCCGTGCTGACAATACCAATGAACGAAGCAAGGCCGCTATGAAAAGCATTGGCTGCAAAGTCGACGGAGTGTTAAGGAGCAATATGCTCAAACTCGATGGGACAAGGCGCGATAGTATCGTATTGAGTATTTTACGCCACGAATGGTTTGAGGAAGTAAAAGAGAACCTGAAAAAACGTTTATAGCATATAACCAGCTTAAATCCTGCTTAATTTTTCGGCGGCGGCAATAAGTGTTTCATCAGTTTTGGCGAAACAAAAACGCAACATCCGCCTGTCGGTTGCTTCCTTATGGAATACCGAAATAGGAATAGCCGCCACACCATGTTGGGTAATCAGCTCCTGAGAAAAGCCAATATCATCCTGACTGCTAATGTTTGCATAGCTAACGACTTGGAAATAAGTTCCTTCGCAGGGCAGGAGCTCAAAACGGCTGTCTCTGACCAGGTCCCGGAACAAATCCCTTTTTTGCCGGTACATTTTCGCAATGGCATCAAAATCAACTACATCAAGGTATTCCGAAATGACATGCTGGGAGAAACTGTTCACGCTAAAGACCAGGAATTGATGGGCTTTTTTGATTTCCACCATAAGATTTTCAGGCGCAATCAGATAGCCTACTTTCCAGCCGGTAACATGCAATGATTTTCCAAAAGAAGAAACAATAACAGCCCGGGCGCTTAATGTAGGACGGGTATGCAATGAAATATGCGGATGCAGGAATGAGATGTATTCGTAAACTTCGTCGCTTAGAATGATAAGCTGCGGATGTTTTTCGATGATATTTTCCAAAGTGTCAAAATCAGAAGCCGTCCAGGTTTTCCCCGTCGGGTTATGCGGGTTATTGATGACCAGCATTTTGGTTTTGGAAGTGATTGAGGCTTCTATACGGTTAAAATCGGGTGCATAATCTTCCTGTAACGAAATTCGGACTGAGATTCCGCCGGCCAATAAAACGGAAGGCTCGTAACTATCATAACTCGGGTCCAGGATAATAACTTCTTCACCTTTATTGACCAATGCGTTTATCGCTGTAAAAATGCCTTGCGTGGCTCCCGAAGTAATCAGTACTTCCGTTTCGGTATTTATGGTACGACGGTAATTTTCCAGTGTAAGCCTTGCTATCTTTTCAAGCAATGACGGCAACCCGGCCATGGGTGTGTATTGGTGTATGTTTTCGCCAAGCAAACGCCCGGAAATCTCCAACAGCTTTTTATCAACAGGAAAATTCGGAAATCCCTGTGAAAGATTGATAGCGTTATGCTTATTGGCCAGTTGGGTCATGACGGAGAAAATGCTCGTCGTTACATCGGGTAATTTGGACATGTCGTAATCGTATAAAGTTACTTCCGGTAAAAATAGCTTAATTTTTTGAGCCTCTTTTGTTTTGATCCGTTTTTAGGCAAAATTCCCGTCAGTTCCAGTTTTTTAGGTATTTTCCGACGATTTCATTATAAGTTAGTCATAGTCAGTTTGTTAAATTATTGCCTTTTGGTTATTTTTTGTAGGAATTTTTCTAACGATGTAATTTATTTACTATATTTATGTGCGAATTAAATTACAAACAAAACAAACAACATTATGAGAAAAATTTTATTATTGTCTTGTATTGCCACTTTGGCCTTAACCGAAGCCAATGCGCAATTTGAAGAAAATTTTGAGAGTGGAGTACCAGGAAAACTTACTCAGAAGTTCTTATCGCAGGAGACGACATGGATTGATTTCGGCCTATCAGCGATCAATGTCCAAAAGCCTCTTTCCGGCGATAACAGTGCCGTGTTTTTTAACGGGTTGGCTACAAAGGAAACCGCTACTTCATTGGAAACACCTGTGTTGGATTTAACCAATCCGGAAATCGTGTTGGAATTCAAGTACCTGCAGCGGGAAAAAAGCCCTGCTGCGCACAACAATCTAACCGTAGAACTATCCAATGACCATGGTGGGACGTGGATCAAGGTGGCTACTTACGGTATTACTGCCGCTGAAGGGATAACGCCGGTAATTTCCCTGGCCAAATTCAGGCCGGGTGCGGAGTCTATTATCCGTTTTGTATCTACTCAGCCTAAAGTGGATGCCGCTTATCCGATAGTGATTGACGATATCAAAATCTATGCTGCTCATAAGCAACAAGGTTTTGGAAGAGAAAATGTCGCGATCAATGACATCAACGTATATCCAAACCCGACCAAAGGTGTTTTTATGATTTCATCATTGACGGCTAATTTTGACGTGTCCGCTTTTGATATCAATGGAAAAAAAGTATACTCGGCCAGTTTCAATACCAACGAGGCCAGGATTGATTTCAGCGGCTTTCCGAAAGGGATCTATTTACTGAAAGTAAGCAGCCCGGATTTTGAGAAGACTAAAAAAATAACCATCAACTAAACCGTATCAATTATGAAAAAAATATATCTATTAGTGGCACTTGCCTGTATTTCTTTTGGAATCTATGGCTTTGTTGAATATAAAAAATCACTGTATGCAACCGTATTGCCTTTAAACGCAAGGGGAACGGGTGCAATGGTACCGGCCTCGCTATTCAGTACCTGGCTTCCAACCGGAGTCCTGCCGGCGCTTAATGTATTTGTTAAACCTGCTGACGGACTGACTTTTAGCGCTACAACTGGTGTTGGGCCTAACTCCCTGAATATTCATTTTTACAGATGGACAGAACAAATGTTTTTATGGCTGCTGTCACCGGTACCATCAAACGGAAGTTATGGATCCTGCAACGGATTCGTTTTCAATTCGCCTGAATTTTATGATGTTACCGCTACTGATCCTGTAACGGGATTGCGGACTTTGAAAAAACACGTTTGCAGCGGCAGGATTATTTCTACTTTGAGAAGGGATGGCCAAAGGTTTGATGCAATCGATGTTGGCGAAGCCATGTCTTTTGATGTGAAAGGAACGGCTACTGGTGCCAACGGGCTTCCTTTTCTTTTTGAAAAAGAAACACGCGCCATATTTGATGTGGATAAAGCACCGGTTTCACAAGAAGGCCACCTGCAAGTGATGGATGAAGGCGGAAGAAGGGTAGACGTCCTGGATGTAAGGGTATCTAACGAAACGCCTATTTTCATTGATGTGAACCAGCGTATCATCAACAATCCGAAATTGATCCTTTCCAGAGCAAACCTGAATCCAAATACGACAGTGCAACAATTTGGAACACTTTCTGGAACTACGGTTTCTGTAGCGTCTATTTTTGGGGTGATTAAAATTATCGTTCCGGACCAAGGACAGGCAACCGGAGACGTATTAATGTCCAAAAACGGATCATTGGTTTATTTCAATTCTATGGTAAACGATGTATATGCCGTTTTCTTGACAATGGTAAAAACGGGAGTGTTGCCAAGCAATACCAAATTCCCGACTACCGCTGCAGAAATTTCGGCTATACAAACGTATGCCGCCGCACATAGTTATGGTATTATCGAGCCTAATTCTATGGCAATGGAATTGAAAACAGCCTGGGTAGAAACCACCAACTTGCCTAATCCGTCTGATTACGTTATCGTAAAAGGAACGGTTCCGAACTATATTTTGACTTCTGCTAACCTTTGGACAAGAAGCGGTACCAAAACCGTGAATTTGGCACTGGTAGGAATGCATATTGTAGGTAGTGTGGCCGGGCATCCTGAAATGATTTGGGGTACTATTGAACATGTGAACAATACTCCGAACCCAAACTATACGTATACTACAACATTAGGTACGACGGCTACTGTTTTGGCTGATACTAATTTTGGCGCCGGGACACCATGGTTGTTCTCTTCTGCAACAGCATCCAGTTTTAATGTTTCCCACATGAACATGGGTGGTATGAGCGGAACCGATATTACATCGATTTTCCCTTTCAATATTGACGGAAGCGATACGCAAAGAACAAGGCCTTTTGGTTTTGGTTCGTCAGCCTTAGGGCTAACTGTGGCGCAAAGCAATGCTGAGGTTATTGCTACCAACGCCGATGTAAACGCAAGATTGGTCGGTGCGGATATCCGTAAAAAATACTTCCACGTAGGTTCGACCTGGAATATTTCCGCTTCGAATTTTACGCACGTGGGAACCAATATGCTCTCCAATACCACAATGGAAACGTATACCCAAGGAGTTATGAACTGCTTTAGCTGCCATACTTCTTCGGCCGGTTCTAACAACGACCCGAACGTATTGAGCCATATTTATAATTGCAATCCGTTGCCATAAAGGCTGCAGATAAAGGCAATTGAAGTATAAAAATGAAAGTACCGGACTATCCGGTACTTTTTTTATATAAAAGGTTTTGATTTTACCTATGGATTATTCTTCCAACAAAACATTCAGGATTGTAATAGCTGCTTCGCTTATCTTGGTTCCGGGACCAAAAACCGCCACAGCACCGGCATCAAATAAATATTGATAATCCTGCGCCGGGATTACGCCACCGACAATGACCATAATATCTTCCCTGCCGTATTTTTTCAGTTCGGCAATTACCTGAGGAACTAATGTTTTATGCCCTGCTGCCAAAGAAGAAACCCCCAAAATATGGACATCGTTTTCAACAGCTTGTTTGGCTGCTTCGGCAGGAGTTTGGAATAAAGGCCCGATATCTACATCAAAACCAACATCGGCGTAACCAGTAGCCACTACTTTGGCTCCGCGGTCGTGTCCGTCCTGGCCCATTTTGGCAATCATGATACGTGGCCGGCGGCCTTCCTTCTTAGCGAATGAGTCTGCCAGCTGTTTTGCTTTTTCAAAGCTTTCGTCGTTTTTAATTTCTTTACTATACACGCCGCTGAATGATCTGATTTGTGCTTTATACCTTCCGAAAACCGCTTCGAGGGCATCGCTGATTTCACCTAGTGTGGCTCTGTTGCGTGCCGCTTCCACAGCTAAATCCAATAAATTCCCTTCTTCTCCTTTGGCACAGGAAGCCAATTTAGACAAACATTCCTGTACTTTTTGTGTGTTCCGGGTCGCTTTTATATGCTCCAGGCGTTCAATTTGCTCTTTACGAACGGTTTGGTTGTCTACCTCTAAGATATGCAAAGGATCTTCTTTCTCCAAACGGTATTTGTTTACGCCTACAATCACATCCTGGCCGCTGTCAATACGGGCTTGTTTCCTGGCTGCAGCTTCTTCTATGCGTAATTTCGGGATTCCGGCTTCGATGGCTTTGGTCATACCGCCCAATTCTTCCACTTCTTCAATTAAAGCCCAGGCTTTTTCGGCAATTTCGTGCGTCAGGTTTTCTACATAATAGCTTCCAGCCCAAGGATCTACGGTTTTGCATATTTTCGTTTCTTCCTGCAGGAATATTTGTGTGTTCCGCGCAATACGGGCCGAGAAATCAGTAGGCAAAGCAATGGCTTCATCCAACGCGTTGGTATGCAGGGACTGGGTTCCGCCAAAAGCAGCTGCAGCGGCTTCGATTGCCGTTCGGGCTACATTGTTGAAGGGATCCTGTTCCGTTAAACTCCAGCCTGAAGTCTGACAGTGCGTTCGCAAGGCTAATGACTTGTCGTCTTTAGGTTCGAATTGCCTTAAGAGCTTCGCCCAAAGCATACGTCCGGCACGCATTTTGGCAATTTCCATAAAATGGTTCATCCCGATAGCCCAGAAGAAAGAAAGGCGAGGGGCAAATTCATCGATTTTCATTCCGGCCGCCAATCCAGTGCGGATGTATTCCAATCCGTCAGCCAAAGTATACGCTAACTCAATATCTGCCGTGGCTCCGGCTTCCTGCATGTGGTAACCTGAGATGGAGATGGAGTTGAATTTAGGCATTTTCTTGCTGGTATAGTCAAAAATATCAGCAATGATTTTCATGGAAGGCGTAGGTGGATAAATGTACGTATTACGCACCATGAATTCTTTTAAAATATCATTTTGGATCGTTCCTGAAAGCAGTTTGGCATCGACACCCTGTTCTTCAGCCGCGACAATATAGAAGGCCATAATAGGCAATACGGCACCGTTCATGGTCATTGAAACCGACATTTCGTCAAGCGGAATCTGATCGAAAAGGATTTTCATGTCTTCAACAGAATCAATAGCTACTCCCGCTTTGCCCACATCGCCTACAACGCGTTCGTGGTCGGAGTCATAGCCTCTGTGCGTAGCCAAATCGAATGCTACTGATAACCCTTTTTGTCCTGCGGCCAGATTCCTGCGGTAAAAAGCATTGCTTTCTGTTGCAGTGGAAAACCCGGCGTATTGACGTACGGTCCAAGGGCGGCGGACGTACATGGTAGCGTATGGCCCGCGTAAATTTGGCGCAAAGCCAGCTCCGAAATTAAGATGTTCCAAACCTTTCAAATCAGATTCGGAATAGGTTTGTTTTACTTCAATCCCTTCGGCAGTCAGGAAAGTATCTGCTGGTGGCAATTGACTTGCCGTTTGCGCTTCCTGATTCCCTAAAGTAATATGTTGGATGTTTTTACGCATTATTGTTCAATTATCTTGAAAGTATTCTTCCTTTTAATGTATGTTTTGTTTTTATTCCCGAGGAAACCGCCCACTAAGGTAGTTCCTGTCCCTACGGCAAATAAGGTAAATGCAGATCCGTTATTGTTTGCGGCAGCGATGCCTGAGCCTACCAGCAATCCCAATCCTGTGCCCATGACGATGTTTTTGAAAGTCCTGCCTCCCTTAGGGAAATATTTGATACTGCTTACATTGTCAAGTTTAACGGGAGTTCCGTCTATGGCAATGGTTTCATTATCCTGGAAAGTCAGGGTTCCTACCAGTTTTTCCCTGGATTCAGTTATTATTCTTACCCTTTGGTTTTGTTCAAAGGTGATGGCTTTTCCGGTTTTGGAATTGGTCACTTCCAGTGTTCTGGTTTGGGCCATAAGGGTCATGGAAGCGAATAAAAGTAAAAAAGATACTATTGTTTTCATTGTTGTGGTTTTTAGCGTTGGTTAAATATGTCAGAGGTTAATGGTAATAATGATTTGTTTTAAAATGCTTTATGATATACCGATCTTTGAATGGTCACCAACGAAAATCATTGTAATTATCGCTGCTTAAACCATTAATTCTCTTTTTCCGTTTCCAATCGTTCCTGTTCCAGTTTTTCTGCAAGCCTTTTTTCTATGATAGGGGTAATCAGGGTTTTTCGTGGTTTTATTTTGACAAAAGGGAACAATTCCAAATCATGGCTCATACGGTCGTTTTTGTTTGGGTATTTATTGGTCCCCAAAAGTATTTCCTTACCCGAATCGAATAATTCCTGTTCTTTCTGCGCGCTTTCCTGGATTTTCTTCTGAATGGTTCCTTCCTTGAGTTGTTTCAGGAAACCGCCATTAGCTTCAATTTCCTTAAAAAGAACCAATGCTTTTTCTGCCAGTTGTGTTGTCAGGCTTTCTATGTAATAGGCTCCGTCAGCAGGATTGTCAACCGTGTCAAAATAACTTTCATGTTTGAGTACCAATAGCTGGTTTCGGGAAATACGGTCCCCAAATTCGTTGTCTTTGTGGTAAATAGCGTCGTAAGCCAGATTCGATATGCCGTTGGCTCCGCCTAAAATAGCACTCATACATTCGGTAGTGGTACGCAGCATGTTTACATTATAATCGTACAAGGTCTTATTGCGTTTTGTAGGTATGGCGATGATATGGCAACCGGCCGTGTGCTGGTATTCTTTGGCCAAAGCGTTAAAAAGCAACCGCAGTGCACGGAGTTTGGCAATTTCGAAGAAATAATTGGTGCTTACCGAAACTTCAAAAATTATAGGCTGGCTATTATTCTGGATTTTGTTGAAATACTCGTTGGCATGCGCTAAGGCATACGCTAGTTGCTGTACGATATTTGCGCCCGCATTTTGGTATAATGAAGCTTTAATGGTCAGGAACGAACTGTTTTTCGTTTCGGAAGCAATGGTGTCCAGTACCTCAAAATTATCCTGGCCCCCGAACCAATTCCCGTCTGAAGCCAATTGATGGATCGGATCTATGAGGCAATAAATGAGGGTATTGTTGGCCAATGCGATCTGATTGGCCTTTCGGATAAAATCTGCGGAAAGGAATTTCAGGTTGAGATATACCGGGATTTTCCCGAAATCGATCCCGGAAAGGAGCTTTGCAATATCGGTTTGCTCATTTTCGATGGTAAACCGAATGCTTTCGGCACCACGGTCCAGCGCATTGTTGGCCTTACGGATTGATTTTTCAACGTCAAAAACAAAAATATCCTGGATGATGCTGAAACTGGAGGCTTCTGTCCTTACTTCCAAAGGTTTCGGAGCTTCATCAATATGGTAAAAAGGCTTGACTTTTATGCCTTCAGGGCTTTCCCAAACCAATGTTTCGTTATAATCGGCACCTTTGAGTTCAAATTGGATTTGTTGTTTCCATTGTTTGGAGGAAACCGGATCGAAATCGTTGAATAGATTTTGTGACATTGTATTGTTTGGTTATTCGTTTGGCAGGTTATTCGTCTTGTAATGAATCGCCTTCAAATTCTATAATGTATATATCTTCGTTTTCACGCTTCATATAGTATTTTTCGCGTGCGTATTTTTCTATCTGGGCCGGGTTTTTGAGTTTTTTGATATGGCTGATGTCTTTTTTGATTTCGTCCTGGTAATAGGCTTTGTTATCTTCAAGCTCATCAATTTCCTTGTTCAAAACCCTATGGTCAAGATAAGAATAATTATCCAGGAAGAGCATCCAGATACAGAAAAATAAAGAAACCAAAAAGTATTTGTTGCCCAAAAACTTGAGCCAGGGATGGTTTTCCGTTATTTTCTGAAAAGGATTTTTCATGGTTGAATATTGGGTTTAGCCCTGATAGGAGCGGCATCCTTTTTATTTTTCCTTTAAAAATAAAAAGATAAAGCGCATAGCAGGAAACAGCTCCTAAAAATACTAAAAATTTATGAAATACGCTGATTAATTACCGCACGGACCACATCGATGGCTACCGTGTTGTATTTGTCGTTCGGGATGATGATGTCCGCAAATGCTTTTGTAGGTTCGATAAACTGCTCGTGCATAGGTTTTAAGGTGTTTTGGTAACGGTTTAAAACTTCTTCCATGTCGCGGCCTCGTTCTGCGATATCCCTTTTTAAACGGCGGATCAGGCGTTCGTCTGAATCGGCATGGACAAATATCTTTACGTCAAACATATCGCGCAGTTCTGGATTGGTCAAGATCAGGATGCCTTCCACAATCATAACTTTGCGCGGATGGGTATGGATCGTGTCGTCTGTCCGGTTGTGAGTCACAAAAGAATATACGGGCTGGTCTATCGCTTTCCCTGCTTTCAGGTCTTGGAGGTGCTGTACCAATAATTGGAAATCAATGGCACGGGGATGGTCAAAATTGATTTTTGAGCGTTCGTCGTAACTCAAATCGTGTGTTTGTTTGTAATATGAATCCTGGGAAATAATACCTACTTCTGTTTCAGGCAATTCATTCATGATTTGATGGACAACCGTTGTCTTTCCAGAACCAGTCCCGCCGGCAATACCTATAATTAGCATAAAAATGTTGTTTTAAAGGGCAAAAATAGGAATTTATGGATTGAAATCGAAGCGTGGCGGTTATAATTTGCACCGAAAAAAAAAGAGGTTGGATTGTCTGGAGAAAAAGTATATTTTTATTGCCTAATAAAATCAAAAAAATAAAAATGAAAAAAATCACCCTTTTACTAATGATGTTTGCCACTTCATTAAGTTTTGCCCAGAAAACCGAAAAAATAAAGTACGACAAAGCAAAAATCAAAGAGATGGAAACGTACCTTTTTGAAGAAGTCTTTATGTCTGTCAACAATAAAAAAACATCGACTGTTGTTTTAAAAGACGGAAGGACCGTAAAAGGATACTTTAAAGATATTAACAGAAAAAAAGGCCAGATTGCGGATATCGAAGTGAAGGATAGTGCAACCGGTAAGGTAGAATCTTTCGATGCGGCCGTAATTTCAGAACTATACCTGGCACCAAATGGTATGGAAAAAGCCGGAAAGGCGTTTAAGCATTTTACCAATATCCGGAATATGGGTACAAAAGATGTGAAAAAAGGAACGAACAAAGAAACGGTATACTACAAAAACCAGATGGTTTCCTTAAAAAACAAAAAAGAACAGAAAGAATATTTGATGCAATTAATCAATCCTGATTTTGACAGCATTATACAGGTATACGGAGATCCTAACGCGAATGAAACCAGTGGCGTGAGTTTTGGCGGAATGGCCATGGGTGGCGGTGTGATCAAGTCCTATTATGTGAAAAAAGGCGATAAAATCGTTTGGTTGCACAAAGACGATTTCAAGGATTCTTATTCTGAATTGTTTGGTGACAATGCAGAATTCATAAAACAATATCCTGCAAATTCTGTAGAGTGGGATTATTTGAGTTTCCTGATTTACGAATACACCAGAATGACAGAAGAAGCGAAATAATTAGTTTTTGAAAGATAAAAAAAACCAGAATACATTTATTCTGGTTTTTTTATGCCTTGCTGTTCTTTTTCAAGATGTAATAAATGAGCCATGTTTTTAATGACATTGTCATGTTTTTTTACAAAAGGATTTTCTTCATCCCAGACATAACCGGCTAAAACAGCGCATATTTTTCTTTTAACATCCGGGTTTTCAGGTTGATGGAAAAACAAAGTCTGCAAATTCCCGGTGTACCATTCTTTTACGTAAGTGGTAAAAACACCGATGCCTTTTTTCATGTATTCTGTAAATTCGACTTCCCAATTAATGGTTTCGCCTTTTAGTTGCCTGTGGATCAATTTTGCGGATAACATCCCTGATTCTGTGGCAAAAGCAACTCCTGAAGAGAAAACCGGGTCTAAAAATTCGGAGCTGTTTCCTGTCAGGGCAAAGCCGTCTCCGTACATTTTTTTTACCGAGCGGGAATAATTTTCGAGTTTTACCGGTTCGAATAAAAATTCCACACCGCCAAAACGCTTGATGTAATAATCAGAAAGCTGGATGGCGTTTTTAAGGGCTTCGGCATTGTCTTTATTTTTAGACAGCGAATTGATGAAATCGGTTGGGCCAACCACTCCCAAACTTGTATTTCCGTTCGAAAAAGGAATCACCCAAAGCCATACTTCGGTTTCCAGGATGTCAAAAGAAATCAAGGTGCCTTCTTCTCCTTCCGGGCGGTTGATGTCTTTCACATGTGTGAATATAGACGAATGCGGGTCCAGTTTGGATGGTGTGTCCAGATCCAGCAATCGAGGTAAAACACGGCCGTATCCGCTGGAATCGATAATGAATTTCGCATGGATTTCCTTTAGGTTGCCGCTGGCATCTTTTACAGTTGTAATAGAATCACTTCCGTTAAAAGTAACCGCCAATACTTCGCTTTCAAACTCCAGGTCTATTCCTTTACGGATGACTTCCTGTGCGAGCGTATTGTCAAAATCGGCCCTTGGCACTTGCCAGGTCCAATCCCATCCTTTGGAAAATTTATTGCTGAAATCAAAAACGCAAATCTCCTCACCCCTGATGAAACGGGCCCCGAGTTTTTTCTCGAAATTCATGGCATCGAGCGCCGGGAACAACCCCGCTTCGTCAAAATGATCCATAACTCGCGGAATAAGGCTTTCGCCAACAACCAGCCGAGGGAATCTCGTTTTTTCGACTACTTTAACTTTTGTGCCGTTGTTATGTAGGTAAGATGCTGATACACAGCCTGAAGGTCCTGCTCCAATTACCAGGACATCTACAAATTCCTGTGTCATATTTTTCTTTTTTCTTTTTAATAATATGCTACCTTTGCACTGGTCAAATGTAAATACATAATTTCAATTTTAAAATAAAATTGCTTACTTAATTTTAGGCAAAACCAAAACTTAATGAATACAATTAATGAATATTTAAGCTTAGAAGAATTTACATCAATCGTGTTTAAAAACAACAAAGTTGGTATAAGCAGTACCGTTTTGGACAGGGTAGAGGAAAGCTTTACTTTTTTAAAGGAATTTTCAGGGAATAAAGTAATATATGGCGTGAATACCGGATTTGGCCCTATGGCTCAATACCGTATCAAAGAGGAAGACAGGCTGCAGCTGCAGTATAACCTGATCAGGAGCCATTCTTCCGGGACGGGGAAACCGTTGTCGCCCGTTTTCGTAAAATCAGCTATTTTGGCAAGATTGAATACCCTTTCTTTGGGGAATTCGGGCGTGCATCCATCGGTAATCCATTTGATGTCGGAGTTTATCAACCGTGACATTACTCCTTTGATTTTTGAACACGGAGGCGTGGGCGCCAGCGGGGACTTGGTCCAGTTAGCCCATTTGGCCCTGACATTAATCGGGGAAGGTGAAGTTTTCTATAAAGGGGAAAGACGCCAGACAAAAGAGGTTTTCGAAATAGAGCAATTAAGCCCGATCCAGGTAGAAATCCGTGAAGGGCTTGCTTTGATGAACGGTACTTCGGTTATGACAGGGATTGGGATCGTGAATGTCCATAATGCTGAAAAAGTATTGGATTGGTCTGTTAAATGTTCTTGTGCCATTAATGAAATCGTACAAGCGTATGATGACCACCTTTCTGCCGAACTCAACAACACCAAACGTCATTTGGGGCAGCAGGAAGTTGCTCAAAGGATGAGGAATGTGTTGCAAGACAGTAAGTTGGTCAGGAAAAGAGAAGACCATTTGTATACAGGTGAGAATACGGAAGATGTTTTCAAGGAAAAAGTCCAGGAATATTATTCGCTTCGTTGCGTGCCTCAAATTTTAGGGCCGGTTCTCGATACCATTAAAAATGTTGCCGAGGTTTTGGAAAACGAAATCAATTCGGCCAATGACAATCCTATTGTGGATGTCAAAAACCGCCATGTATACCACGGAGGGAATTTCCACGGCGATTATATCTCGCTTGAAATGGACAAACTGAAATTGGTTGTAGCAAAATTAACGATGCTGGCAGAGCGCCAACTGAATTACCTGCTCAATTCCAAACTGAACGAAATCCTGCCTCCATTTGTCAATTTAGGGACATTAGGGTTTAACTTTGGGATGCAGGGAGTCCAGTTTACGGCGACTTCCACGACGGCAGAAAGCCAAACGCTTTCCAATCCTATGTATATCCACAGTATTCCTAACAACAATGACAATCAGGATATTGTGAGCATGGGTACCAATGCCGCAGTAATGACTGGAAAAGTAATAGAAAATGCATTTGAAGTCCTGGCTATCGAATTGATAACTATAGTTCAGGCCATTGATGCCTTGGGTTATAAAAACGAAGTGTCTTCGGTAACCCGGGAAATATATGACGAGGTAAGGGCTATTATTCCTGAGTTTAAAGAAGACCAGGTAATGTACCCATTCGTCCAGCAAGTGAAAGAATATTTAATGGCGGAATAATGTGACGCAGTGTTTGAGCATAACAAACATCGGCGCCTGCCAGGCAGATTTCAAATGAAAGGATTTAAAGCATGAACCGCTTGTAAAGTGATGTTTAATTTTTAGATTATAAAATATGAAAAAACTGATTTTTATTCTGTTGTTTTTTGTTCAGCTGCTTTCCGCACAAGAGCTGGCATTAGTGAAAGAAGATGGGAAATTCGGATATATTTCTAAAACCGGGAACTATGCGATCACACCAAAATTCAAAATCGCCAAAAATTTCTCCGATGGCGTTGCCGCTGCGCAGGAAAACGGGAAATTCGGGTTCATCAATGCCAAAGGCGATTGGATGATACAGCCTTCTTTTGATGATGCGAAATATTTTGACAGCGGTATTTGCGTGGTGCAAAAAGACAAGCAATGGTTTTACATCAATAAAAAAGGGGAAACCTTGAAAATGCCGGATTCGGAAAAGGTTTTTGATTTTGAAGAAGGTGTTGCTTTTATCAAACAAAACGGGAAAGTTGGACTGATCAATACCAAAGGTGCTATTGTCGTAGCGCCAACTTACCAGATAATAAAACCTTTTTCGGAAGGATTCGCACAAGTGAAGGACAATGATAAGTGGGGAATGATAGACAAAACAGGGAAAGTTGTGGTCAATATCGAATACGATGAGCTGGGCGATATGTATAAAAATACAACCTGGGCCAAAAAAGGGGAAAGTTTTGGTTTGGTTTTTGCTAATAAATTTTCACCGATTGAAGGAGTTAGCAAAATATGGGACTTCCAGGCACAAGATATCACATATGCCAAAAAAGGGGACAAAATTGGGTTTATCGACCTGAAAGGAAAATGGGTCATCGCTCCTAAATTTGACAAGGCGAGGGCTTTCAACAAAAACCTGGCTCCGGTTTGCGAAGGAAAAAAATGGGGTTATATTACCTTAAAAGGAGAGTATCTTGTACAGCCTGTTTATGAAGATGCCGAAGTTTTCAGTGATGATGGCCTGGCACCTGTAAAAGACAAGGAATGGGGCTTTATCTCAACTACCGGGAAACTGGTTATTCCAGCGCAATACCAAATCACTGCGGGCGGTTTTATTGCCTTGTTCAAAAAGAGCGATAAAGGTTTCATAGGCGGATTGAGCAGGGTGAAATTGGAAAAAAAATGGGGTTTTCTTAAACCTGACGGAAAAGTTTTAGCAGATAAATGGTTCGAAAATGCAGAACTGTTTCAAAAATAAACGATTGAAAATATGAAATGTGCATTAGTAACGGGAGGTTCCCGAGGTATTGGAAGTGCCATCTGCCAAAAATTGGCGGAAGATAAAAAATACCATATACTGATTAATTACCAGGGCAATCAGGAAGCTGCCCAAAAGACCTTGGAAGAAGTTGTCCGAAAAGGAGCTACCGGAGAGATCATCAAATTTGATGTTTCCGATGCAGAAGAGGTGAAAAACGTCCTTTCTGCCTGGCAGGAAGCCAATCCTGAAGCTATAGTGGAGGTTATCGTAAACAATGCCGGCATTACACGCGACGGATTATTTATGTGGATGTCCCTTGAGGACTGGAACAGCGTGGTCAATACCAGCCTGAACGGTTTCTTTAATGTGACGAATTTCTTTATACAGAAAATGTTGCGCAACAAATACGGCCGTATCATCAATATGGTTTCGGTTTCCGGAGTAAAAGGAACGCCGGGACAAACCAATTATTCAGCGGCAAAAGGAGCTGTTGTGGCTGCTACCAAAGCCTTGGCTCAGGAAGTGGCAAAACGCAGCATTACCGTAAATGCAGTGGCTCCAGGTTTCATCAGGACCGATATGACCGGAGACTTAGATGAAAAGGAACTCGTAAAATTAATCCCGGCCAACCGTTTTGGGGAAGCAGGGGAAGTGGCAGATTTAGTTGCCTTTTTAGCATCGGAAAGAGCCGGTTATATTACAGGTGAAGTGATTAATATTAATGGTGGGATTTATTCATAACATTACTTTTTAAAAAATGGACAGAAGGGTGGTAATTACCGGAATGGGGATTTATTCCTGTATTGGAACTTCGTTGGATGAGGTGAAACAATCGCTTTACGAAGGGAAATCAGGGATAATATTTGATGAAGCAAGAAAAGAATTCGGGTTTCGTTCGGCTTTGACCGGAATGGTGCCAAGGCCTGATCTGAAAAAATTACTCAGCCGCAGGCAAAGAGTCAGTATTGGAGAAGAAACGGAATATGCTTACATGGCAACCATCGAAGCATTGAAAAACGCAAATATCGATGATAGTTTTTTCGATACCAATGAAGTAGGCATCTTATACGGAAACGACAGTGTTTCCATGGCAGTTATTGAAGCCACCGATATTATCAGGGAGAAAAAAGACACGACGCTGATAGGATCCGGTGCTATTTTCAAATCGATGAATTCTACGGTAACGATGAATTTATCCACAATTTTCAGGTTAAGAGGAATCAATCTTAGTATCAGTGCAGCTTGTGCCAGCGGTTCCCATTCCATAGGGTTGGGTTACCATCTGATCAAGAGCGGTTTACAGGATATTATTATTTGCGGAGGAGCCCAGGAAATCAATCAATATGCGATGGCCAGTTTTGACGGGTTGGGTGTTTTTTCTACTAATGAAAGCAATGCAACCAAAGCTTCAAGGCCTTTTGACGCTTCCCGCGACGGATTGGTGCCAAGCGGAGGCGGCGCCACCTTGATTTTGGAAAGCTACGAATCCGCTGTAAAGCGAGGTGCGCCCATCATTGCAGAAGTTATCGGTTACGGTTTTTCTTCTAACGGCGGGCATATTTCCACCCCAAATGTGGATGGGCCGGCTACCGCAATGCGCCGGGCTTTAGAACAAGCGGGGCTGGAACCGGAGGCTATCGATTATATCAATGCCCACGCTACTTCAACGCCGGTTGGGGACGCCAATGAAGCCAAAGCCATATTCGAAATTTTCGGCCAAAGCAATCCGCCGGTAAGTTCCACAAAATCGATGACAGGCCACGAATGCTGGATGGCTGGGGCCAGCGAGGTGATTTATTCAATATTAATGATGCAGAATTCCTTCGTTGCTCCTAATATTAATTTTGAAACGCCTGATGAGGACTCAAAAAAAATAAATTTGGTAACAAATACCATAAATAAAAAAATCGACGTATTTTTGTCGAATTCATTTGGATTTGGAGGAACAAATTCAGCCTTAATAGTTAAAAAAGTTTAGTTTTCAGAGATGAATAAAGGAGAAATTATAGCAATAATCAATGGTTTTTTAGTTGATGAATTTGAAGTGGATGGAGATGTGATAACACCGGAAGCCCCGTTAAAAGAAACATTAGGCCTTGACAGCCTGGATTATGTGGATTTAGTGGTGGTTATCGAATCGAATTTCGGTGTAAAACTGGGAGAAGCCGATTTTGTAGGCATTGTATCCTTTCAGGATTTTTACGATTTAATCGAAAATAAGATAAAAGCAAAGGGATAATTTCATGAGTGAATGGGACGGAAAGTCCAAAGGGACTCTTTTAGGGTATAAAATATTTGTATTTTGCATTAAAAAGCTCGGGATCAAAGCAGCTTACTCCGTTTTGATTTTTGTGGCTTTTTATTATTTTGTATTCCAGAGAAAATCCAACAGGGCCATATTTTACTATTTTAGGGAGCGGCTCCAATATTCTTTTTTGCGATCGAAAATAATGGTGTATAAAAGTTATTTTACTTTTGGCCAGACCATTATCGATAAAACCGCCATTTCAGCAGGGCTTCGGGATAAATTTTCGTATGAGTTCGATGGGGTGGAAGTGCTCAAAGAGCTTTTGAAAGAAAAAAAAGGAGGCGTCCTGATCAGTGCCCATGTGGGGAATTTTGAAATTGCAGAACATTTTTTCGGTGAGATCGACCTGGATTGCCAGATAAACCTGGTCACTACCGATATGGAACATTCGGCCATTAAGGAATACCTGGAAAGTGTTACCCAAAAATCATCCATTAAATTTATCATTGTCAGGGATGATTTGTCCCATATTTTCGAGATCAACAATGCGTTGTCGAACAATGAGTTGATATGTTTTACAGGCGACCGGTATTTTGAAGGGACAAAATTCATGACAGAACCCCTTTTAGGAGCCGAAGCTAATTTCCCGGCCGGACCATTTTTAATCGCCTCGCGGCTGAAAGTCCCTGTTGTTTTTGTGTACGTCATGAAAGAACCGGACCTGCATTACCATCTGTATGCTAGAAAAGCCGATGTAAAACAACGCGATGACAAAGGGCTTTTAAAGGCTTATACGGAAAGTGTTGAAATGATGCTGAAAAAATATCCGCTACAGTGGTTTAATTATTTTGATTTTTGGAATACCTTGGGCACAAATAAATGAAAGCAACCCGAATGAAAAATATTCTTGTTTTATATTATACCCAATCAGGCCAGTTAGAGGAAATCCTCAAAAATATCACACTGCCGCTTGTTGAATCCCAGGAAGCTGAAGTTACTTTTTGTGACATCCGCCTGGAGAAACCATTTCCGTTCCCTTGGGACAAACAGGCTTTTTTTGATGCCTTCCCGGAATCGTTCCTGCAAGTCCCGGCCGTTGTCCATCCGCCTTCGGAAGCTGTTTTGAACCGGAAATACGATTTGATCATTTTAGGGTATCAGGTTTGGTACCTTTCACCATCCATTCCTGTCAATTCGTTTTTAAAGAGCGGCCCTGCCAAACAATTGTTTGAAAATACGCCTGTAATTACCGTAATCGGCTGCCGGAATATGTGGGCCATGGCACAGGAGAAAATGAAAGTGATCCTAAAAGAGCTCAATGCCAGGCTGGTCGGAAATATCGCATTAACAGACAGGCATATCAACCATGTCAGCGTCATTACCATCGTGCAATGGATGTTTACGGGCAAGAAAGAGAAATATTTAGGAATTTTCCCAAAGCCGGGTGTTTCGGAAGAAGAAATAAAAGGATCCTCAAAATTCGGGAAAATCATTTTAAGGCATCTGCAAAAAGGTTCGTTCGAGCACCTGCAATCTGACCTGGTGGCCGATAATGCCGTAGAAATCAGGCCTTTTTTGATTGAAATGGATAAAAAAGCCAATAAAATGTTCCAGAAATGGGCCCGCCTGATCAGCAGCAGAAAGAACTCAAGGCCTGCATGGCTGAAAGTTTTTAATGTTTATTTATTAGTTGCGATATGGTTAATCTCCCCAATTGTCTATATCTTGCACCTGCTAAAATTCCCGTTGGTTTATTCCAGGATAAAAAAGGAAAAAGCATATTATAAAGGGGTATGAGATTTTAAAAACTATGTTTGAAGTTTATATAACAAAAGCCGGAAAGTATTTGCCTAACAAAGCTGTTTCTAATGAGGAAATGGAATCTTTTTTGGGCATGATCAACAATACAGCTTCTAAAGCCCGACGGATAATCCTGAGAAACAACGGAATAGTGTCCCGTTACTATGCTTTGGATACCTCCGGCAACCCAACACATACCAATGCGGAACTGACCCATAAAGCAATAGAGGCTTTATACGATACGTCTTTTTCTGCAAAGGAAGTAACGCTGCTTTCCTGCGGGACTTCTACACCAGACCATTTGCTGCCGTCGCATGCCGCGATGGTTCACGGACTGATGCAAAACCAATCGGTAGAACTCAATTCTTCTTCAGGCGTTTGCAATGCGGGGATGAATGCACTAAAATTCGGTTATTTATCTGTAAAAGCAGGCAATACGCCCAATGCGGTATGTACCGGTTCGGAACGGGTATCCACCTGGATGAAATCCGAAAAATACGAAAGCGAGATCACCAATCTTAAAAACCTGGAAGAACAGCCGATCATTGCTTTCAAAAAAGACTTTCTACGCTGGATGCTTTCAGATGGCGCAGCGGCATTTTTATTGGAAAACAAACCCAAAGGAGAAACGCCTTTACGGATTGAATGGATGGAAGCTTTTTCCTATGCACACGAACTCGAAGCCTGTATGTACGCTGGCGGCGATAAGATGGAGAACGGGGAAATCAAGCCCTGGAGCGATTACCGGGCAGAGCAATGGCTAACCGAATCCGTATTTTCGATCAAGCAGGATGTCAAGATATTAGATGAGCATATCCTTGAAAAAGGAGCGCTCAGCATGCAATCGGCTTTGGCCAAAAATGCTATAAAACCGGAAGATATCACCTATTTCCTTCCTCATGTATCTTCCCATTATTTTGTGGAAGGCCTGCATAAAGCACTGGCCGCAAAAGGTATACATATCCCAATGGAAAAATGGTTCATGAACCTTAAGAATGTCGGAAACGTTGGTTCGGCCTCAATTTACCTGATGTTGGAAGAACTGATGCATTCCGGGAAATTGAAAAAAGGCGATACGATACTGTTGTCTGTTCCGGAAAGCGGGCGATTCTCTTACTCATATGCTTATTTAACAGTTTGCTGATGGAAAATAAACTACCCATTTTCGATAAAAATTTTGTGGGAAGCCTTATTCCGCAAAAATCCCCGTTTGTCATGGTTGATAAGCTGCTTTCTTTTTCAGAAAACGGAGTGGTGGCAGGCCTGACGGTTTCGGACGAGAACCTGTTTTTCAGTAACGGGGCGTTTCAGGAATCCGGGCTGATTGAACACATGGCGCAATCCGTTGCGTTATTCACAGGGTACCAATTTTATTTAAAAAATGAGCCGGCGCCTACGGGTTACATCGGTTCGATAAAATCAATTGAAATCCTTCAACTGCCTAAAAAAGAGGAAGCGATCGTGACCACGATACACGTACTCCATGAATTTATGGGAGTGACGCTGGTCGATATCGTCTCTACATTAAATGACAAAGAAATAGCCAGGGGCCAAATGAAAACCGTCCTGGCCAATTAAAAAAACCTATGGAGCCTTTAGAAAATGTAATTGAAATCCAAAATTATCTGCCACATCGAAAACCGATGCTTATGGTCGATTTTATCTTGGAACTTAATGATCATGATGTAAGGACTATTTTTGAAATCAAACCGGACAATTTATTTGTTGACGGTACTTTTTTTACCGAAGTCGGATTAATCGAGAATGCTGCCCAAACCTGTTCTGCCATTGTGGGGCAATCCTTCTTTATGGATGAATTCAAGCAGGTGAAGGAAGATGTCGAGGTTATAGGATTTATCAGCGGGATAAAAAAAATAACGATACACCGTTTGCCGGAAGTAGGCAATACAATACGTACAAATGCCGTTTTAGTTTCCAGGTTCGATACTGCCGAGTACAGCATCTGCACGATAGAATGCAAGACATTCTGCAATGAAACCTTGATTTTGGAAGCGGAAATAAACCTATTTATTCAGGAGAAGCGATGAAGAAAGAAGAAGTACCACAGGACAGCAGTAATCTTTCCAAAAGCAATTTGAAGGAATTGTGCTATGCGACAGACGAGAACGGTAACTATATCACGGCCCTGAGCTCAGGCTGGGAACCCAAAACCATCGCTTTGCAAAATTCCATAGAGGATATAAACGAACGGATTGAACAGGCTAAAAGCGATGTGGCAAGCGGCCTGGCGAGCCCTATAGTTTATTTTATGGAATTGCATAAAATGGATTGGACCACGCTTGCCGGATATGTAGGCATGTGGGTGTGGAGAGTAAAAAGACATGCGAAACCTTCCGTTTTTCAAAAATTAAATGATAAAATACTAGGGAAATATGCCGAAGCTTTTGAAATTTCGGTGTCAGACCTAAAAAAATATAAAGGGAACTAAATGGAATTTATTCATCATCAATCAGCGCATTGCGAGAATGGCGTTGCTTCGAATCTTTTGAAGCACCAGGGGATAAATATCAGCGAACCGATGGTTTTCGGGATTGGTTCGGGCTTGTTCTTTTTTTACCTACCTTTACTAAAAGTCAACTATGCGCCGGCTATCAGTTACAGGCCAATGCCAGGTTTTATCTTCAACCGGGCAGCCAAACGATTGGGTATTAAGGTAAAGCGGATCAAGTTTTCCAACAATCAAAATGCACAAAAGGCACTGGAAGAAAATTTAGCGAAAAACATCCCAACCGGTTTGCAAGTAGGGGTTTACAACCTTACGTATTTCCCTGACGAATACCGTTTCCACTTTAACGCACATAACCTGGTTGTGTACGGAAAAAAAGACGATACGTTCCTAATCAGCGATCCCGTGATGGAAACCGTGACAACCTTAACCGAAAAGGAGCTGGATAAAGTACGTTTTGCCAAAGGCGCCCTGGCACCCAAAGGCCAAATGTATTACCCTATTGAAATCCCTAAAAACATCGATTGGGAATCCGCCATCAAAAAAGGAATCAAAAATACCTGCAACGATATGCTGGCGCCGCTTCCTATCATAGGAGTAAAAGGAATGCGTTTCCTGGCAAGGAGCATCAGGAAATGGCCGGTGAAACACGGTGTCAAAAAAGCCAATCATTACCTGGCGCAAATGGTCCGGATGCAGGAAGAAATAGGTACCGGAGGCGGAGGTTTCCGTTTTATTTACGCTGCTTTTTTACAGGAAGCCGCGGCAATCCTAAAAAATGAGGAATTGAAAAAACTTTCGTCCGAAATGACCACCATTGGTGATTCATGGAGGGATTTTGCCGTGAATGCAGCCCGTGTTTACAAAAACAGGAGCAATAAAACAGATGTATACAACAGCCTTGCGGATGAATTGAATGCTTTGGCCGATTTAGAAGAAGCTTTCTTCAAAAAACTAAAAAAAGCGATTTAAATGAATGAACCCATAATCCATATACATGAGCTTTATAAGAAATATAAGGATGCAGATGATTTCTCGGTAAATAATCTGAGCCTTGTTATTGAGCAAAAAGAAATATTCGGATTATTGGGGCCGAACGGAGCCGGGAAAACCACTTTGCTTTCCATGCTCTGCGGTTTGATAAAACCCACATCGGGCCATTTTACCATCAGCGGATTATCGTATGAAAAAAACGCTACCCAGATCAAGAAAACAATTGGCGTCGTGCCTCAGGAATATGCCTTATACCCTACGTTGACGGCAAGGGAGAACCTTCGTTATTTTGGGAGCATGTACGGATTGAAAGGTAGGGAACTCTGTCAAAAAGTAGACGATACGCTCGAACATTTGGGGCTTTTGAAATTTGCAGATAAAAAGGTAGATACTTTCTCCGGAGGGATGAAACGCCGCGTGAACCTGATTGCAGGAATCCTGCACAACCCGAAGGTTTTATTCTTGGATGAACCTACGGTTGGAGTTGATGTACAGTCAAAAAATGTCATCATTAACTACCTAAAAGAGCTTAATGCCAATGGGACCAGCATTATTTATACTTCGCATCATTTAACGGAGGCACAGGATTTCTGTTCGCATATTGCCATTATAGACCGAGGGAAGATTTACGCCCAGGGTACGCCCAGGGAATTGGTTTCCACAACGCCTAATGCGCATAATCTGGAAGATGTTTTTATTTCATTAACCGGTAAAGAGTTACGAGATGATGCATAAATTCCTAATGTCCGTCTATAAAGAAATGCTGCTGCTGAAAAGGGATTTCGGCGGGCTGGTCATATTATTTGTCATGCCATTGGTATTGATTGTCACCATTACGCTTATTCAGGACAGTACTTTTAAATCGATACACGAAACCAAAATCCCGGTTTTACTGGTAGATTACGATACTAATGAAATTTCCAAAACGGTAAAACAAAACCTTAACCAAAGCGGTTCGTTTGAAGTTATTACCAAAATTGACGGCCATACTATCAATGAAGCTGCGGCAAAAGATGCGGTTTTTAAAGGGAAATACCAGTTGGCAATCATCATCCCGGCGAAACTCAGCCAGGACCTTCAGTTGAAAGTAAACCAGAATGTAGAAAAGATCCTGGGCAATTTTGGTATGGGAGATACCACTGCGGTCCAGAAAAATAGTAAAATCCTTCCTAAGGAAATTCGGCTGTATTTTGACCCGGCCACACAACTTACCTTCAAAAATGCTGTAAAGAGTGCTATCGATAAGATGATTTCACAAATAGAAACCCAATCTATCTATGCCACTTTCCAGGATCAGTTAGGAGAAAGCGATACGCCCCTTTTTGATCAAAAAAGCTTTATTTCCTTTAAGGAAATCGTACCGAAAATCGACAATAAGGAAATCGTGCCCAATTCAGTACAACACAATGTCCCGGCATGGGCCTTATTCGCCATTTTCTTTGTAGTGGTGCCGCTTTCGATCAATATCGTAAAGGAAAAAAGCCAGGGAACATTGATACGACTTATTACAAACCCGGTTCCGTATGCTATTGTTATTTTTGGAAAAACGGCTACATATCTGATTATCTGTATGATCCAATTTTTTCTTATGGTTGCGGTAGGCGTTTACCTTTTCCCATATTTAGGATTGCCTATGTTGGATGTTAACGGTAAACTATTGTTGATGAGTTTGGTAGCTTTCTTTTCAGGATTGGCGGCCATCGGTTTTGGGATATTATTAGGGACAATTGCCAAAACGCAGGAACAGTCTGCGCCGTTTGGTGCTACTTCAGTCGTTATTTTAGCGGCCATCGGAGGGGTTTGGGTCCCTGTGTTCGCCATGCCGAAAATCATGCAGTATGTATCCCATGTTTCTCCTATGAATTGGGGCCTAAACGCATTCTATGATGTATTGCTCCGCAATAGCGGGATTCTTGAAATACTGCCCGAAATAATTTTATTACTTTTGTTTTTCATACTAACAACAGCCATTGCCATCCTATATGATAAAAAGAAAAGAGCAGTATAATGAAGTCCCGGAATTGACCGTGTCCAAAAAAATACGCGTCAGATTTAATGAAACCGACCCTTTAGGAATCGTATGGCACGGCTATTATATTACTTATTTTGAAGATGGAAGGGAAGCTTTTGGCCGCAAACACGGCATTTCTTATTTGGATGTGCAGAAAAGCGGTTATACAACACCTATCGTTAAATCAAAATGCGAGCACAAACTTTCGCTTCGTTATGGAGATGTGGCCAGGATCGAGACAACAATCGTGGATTCTCCGGCGGCTAAAATGATTTTCCGGTATAAAATATTCGATGCAGGGGAAAATATAGTCTGTACAGGCGAAACGGTTCAGGTTTTTGTAGACGGCAAAGGCGATTTATCACTTAATTATCCTTCTTTTTTTGAAGATTGGAAGCGTAAGATGGGACTGCTCAAGTAATGATGAAGAATGTTTACATAACCAATACCAATTGCATCACTCCATTAGGATTTGATGTCGATTCTAATTGGGAAGCACTGCTGCAAGGCATTTCAGGAATTGAAAAACAAAATGGTTTTGGGCCTTTGGAATCGTTTTATGCTTCGGTTATCGATACTCATAAATTAGAGGCTTCTTTTGAGCAAATCAGTTCCGGTGAAGGTTTTACCAAATTGGAAAAAATGCTCATCCTGGCCTTAAAACCTTTGATAAACAACACTATAATTACCAATAGGACCGCTTTTTTATTTTCGACGACAAAAGGGAATATCAGGCTTTTGGAAGACGGAAACAATACTGTCGAAGCGGCTTATTTATCGGCTTTAGCCAAAAAAATAAGTACCTATTTCGGATTCACGACCGAACCGATTGTGGTATCAAATGCTTGTGTTTCAGGAATTTTGGCTATAGCTATTGCCAAGAGGATGATCCAGGCCGGCATGTATGACAATGCTTTTGTGGTTGCGGCAGATGAAGTATCGGAATTTGTCGTGTCCGGCTTTAATTCGTTTCAGGCCATGAGTCCGGAACCTTGTAAGCCTTATGATAAAGAAAGGACAGGCGTAACGCTTGGCGAAGCGGCGGCGGCGGTTTATATTTCTTCCGATGAGAAGGAAGCGGTCGCGAACAGCATGAAAATAATAGGAGATGGAGCGGTAAACGATGCCAATCATATTTCCGGGCCTTCAAGGACAGGCGAAGGCTTGTATAGAAGCATAGCAAGTGCCATGTCCGAAGCCAAAATAGAAAAAGGAAAGATAGATTATATCTCGGCCCACGGAACAGCTACACTATTCAATGATGAGATGGAAGCCATCGCTTTCAATAGATTGTCCCTGGAAAACACGCCGGTAAACAGCCTTAAGGGGTATTACGGGCATACGTTGGGCGCTTCGGGGCTTTTGGAAACGGTTTTGGCCATAGAAAGTGCCAGGCGCAACCAATTGATCGTTTCAAAAGGCTACAATCAGAGTGGCGTGACCCAACCAATCCGTATCATTACAGCTAACAACTCTCAGGAAATCAATTGTTTCCTGAAAACAGCATCCGGATTTGGCGGATGCAATACAGCGGTTTTATTTGAAAAAGTAAATTAATTTGGAATCGAGTAATTATATATCAAAATATTGCATTATCGAAGAACATTCGGTTTTTGTCAACGGCCGCAAGCAATTTGCATCGGAGCCGGTGCCTTTTACCGAATTTGCCAAGGCGGTTTATAAGGATTTCGGGATGGATTATCCGAAGTTCTTTAAAATGGACTCTTTGAGCAAACTCGCATTCCTGACCGCTGAAATTATTCTGGAGGATATTGCAAAACCTGGAGAAGAAAACAATAATATTGCACTGGTTTTTGCCAATCGGTCCTCGAGTTTGGATACCGATGCCAAATACCAGGATTCGATACAGGATAAGAAGGATTATTTTCCCAGCCCGGCGGTTTTTGTGTATACATTGCCTAATATTTGCATCGGTGAAGTCAGCATCCGGCACCAATTGAAATCGGAAAGCGCCTTTTTTGTTTTTGACGAATTCCCTTCGGAGTTTATGAAAAACTATGCAGATGTGTTATTGGCCACAGGCAAAGCCGAAAAAGTGGTATGCGGCTGGACCGAATTATACCGGGAAAAATACCGTTCTGTGATGTATTTGGTTGAAAAACAAGGCAAAACAGAACACAATAAAGAAATAATAAATCAAATTTATACAAATTCACTATGGACGCTTTAAAACAAGAATTAAAATCAAAAATTATCGAAGTATTAAACTTGGAAGATGTTGCGGTTGAGGATATTAACGATAATGACGCGCTATTTGGTGACGGATTGGGGCTGGATTCTATCGATGCACTGGAACTGATCGTGCTATTGGATAAAGAATACGGCATTAAATTGACGGATCCTAAGGAAGGGAAAACGATTTTCCAATCCATTGAAACGATGGCTGCCTATATTACTGCCAACAGAACAAAATAATCCATGAATAAAAAAGTTGCGATAACCGGAATGGGGATAATTTCTTCGATAGGAAAAACCGTCGAAGAGAATTTTACTGCTTTAACCGAAGGAAAATCGGGGATTTCCACTATAGAAAACCTCGAAACAATCCATAAAGAGGTCATTAAAGTAGGAGAAATCAAAATAACCAATCCCGAGTTGGAGCAATTGTTGGGGCTTTCGCCGGATAATAATTTTTCACGTACCGCCATGCTGGGCGCCTATGCTGCAAAGCAAGCCATAGAGAATGCCGGGATCGTGGATATGAACGAATACAGGACGGGGCTCATTTCATCTACCAGTGTTGGAGGAATGGATATGACCGAAAGGTATTTTTACGATTATTTTGAGGATGAATCTGTACAAAAGTACATTACGGCCCATGATGCAGGGGATTCTTCCCATAAAATAGCGGAATACATCGGCCTGACCGGTTTTGTTTCCACCATAAGTACGGCGTGTTCTTCTGCGGCAAACGCCATCATGATGGGCGCCCGGATGATTCAGGCGGGAAAATTGGACCGTGTGATTGTGGGCGGAACCGATGCCCTGGCAAAATTTACCATCAACGGTTTTAAAACCCTGATGATCTTATCCGATACATACAATACCCCTTTTGATAATAACCGGAAAGGGCTCAATTTAGGTGAAGCCGCCGCTTTTTTGGTTTTGGAATCGGAAGAGATGGTCCAACAGCAGCATAAAAAAGTCCTGGGATACGTTTCAGGTTTTGGCAATGCCAATGATGCCTATCACCAAACGGCTTCTTCGGAAAATGGGGAAGGGGCTTTCCTGGCGATGCAAAAAGCACTTAAAATAGCTAATCTGCAACCCTCTGATATTGATTATATCAATGCACACGGTACGGCAACTCCTAATAACGACTTATCGGAAGGAAGGGCGCTGATCCGGATTTTTGGCGAAAACACACCGGAATTCAGTTCTACAAAAGCTTTTACAGGACATACTCTTGCCGCCGCCGCCGCTATTGAAGCGGTTTACAGCATCCTGGCCCTGGAACATGGCGTTGTCTTCCCTAATATGAATTTCAAAACACCAATGGAGGAGTTTGACCTGGTTCCGCAGACCACATTGAAAACAAAAAAAATAAATCATGTCCTGTCGAATTCGTTTGGGTTTGGAGGCAATTGTTCCACTGTAATTTTTTCAAAAAACTAATGAAAAATTGTTATATCAATGGAATGGGATGTGTTTCGGCCCAAAAAACGTTCGAATCTGGTTTTTTGGAAGAGATACATTTGAATGAAACTGAAAATGTTTTGTTCGCACAACAACCGTCTTATAAGGAAATAATTCCTCCAGCAGCCATCAGAAGAATGGCAAAAGGAGTCAAAATGGGCATATACGCTTCCACACAAGCGCTTAAAGAAGCAAACCTGGAACAGCCCGGCGCGATTATTACCGGCACGGGAATGGGCTGCACGGAAGATTCTGAAAAATTCCTGAAAGCCATTCTGGACAATAAAGAGGAATTCCTCACACCAACTTCTTTTATCCAGTCAACGCATAATACGGTCGGAGCACAGATTGCCCTTGGGCTTCAGTGCAAAAACTATAATTTCACGTATGTGAACGGCGCGGTTTCGCTGGAATCTGCCCTGATTGATGCAACAATGCAAATCGGGAATGCCGAAATCGATTCGGCCCTGGTAGGCGGCATTGATGAAACGGCTGCCCATACCATCGAGATGTTCCAACTCAACAATTCCATTAAAAAAGAAGAAGACAAACCCTACCGTGTTATCGGTTCCCACTCAAAAGGCGTTGTTTTTAGCGAAGGAGCTGTCTTTTTTGCTTTGGAAAACCGCCAGACCGAAACCTCATATGCCCAAATCCGTGATGTTTTTACCCAAAATATTTTAAATCCAAATCAGGCGCAGGCTTTCATAACCGATTTCCTGACACAGAACGATACAACAATCGATCAGGTTGATGCGGTGGTTTTAGGGTATAACGGTGATGCCGGATTTGATCATTTTTACGATGCGGCCGGTTCGGTATTTGAAGGTATTCCACAACTTTATTACAAGCATTTGAGCGGGGAATACAATACTGCTTCAGCTTTCGGATTGTGGATGGCTTCCCATATTATGAAAAACCAGGAAATTCCTGCTGTTGTAAGTATAAATGATTGTAGAAAAGAGCATTATGATACTATCCTGCTTTACAATCAGTACCAAGGGAAAGACCATAGTTTAATTTTACTTACAAAATGCTAAGGCATAAGAACATAATTGTTATATGCCTGATCCTGCTTGTCTTGTTTTGTATACTCAAAGCAGCATGGTGGGTTTTCCTTTTGCTTTTTATTGGGTTTGCAGCGTTGGTTTCATGGGGTTCTTTTGACATCCGTCAAAATTATTTCCTCAAAGCCTATTCCAGTAACCCGGATAGGAAAGAGCGTAAAATTGCCCTTACGTTTGATGACGGGCCGCATCAAATGACTGAAAAAGTGCTTGATTTACTGCAGCAATACAATGCAAAAGCTACTTTTTTCTGCATCGGTACGCAAATAGAAAAATACCCGAATATTATGCAGCGTATCGTTGGGGAAGGCCATGTTGTGGGCAATCATACGTATTCCCATTCGAAATCTTTCGGTTTTTTCCCTTCTGCTAAAGTGAAAGAGGAAATCCGTAAAAACGATGATTTGCTTTTTGAGTTTACCCATAAAAAAATAAAATTTTTCAGGCCTCCTTTCGGGGTGACAAATCCTAACGTAGCCAAAGCCATTGCCGCTACAAAACATACTGTAATAGGTTGGAACGTCCGTTCGCTTGATACTCTGATCCAAAATGAGGACGCTATCCTGAAAAGGATAAAAAACAAAGCCAAACCGGGAAGCATTGTCCTTTTGCACGATACTTCTTTAAAGACCGTGCGGGTTTTGGAACAGTTATTGCTATTTTTGCAATCAGAAAAATATGATATGGTGGCTATCGATAAATTATTAAACCTTCCGGCTTATGAAGACTAAAACCGCAGTAGTGCTATTTTTGCTGTGCAGCCTGGGCATTTGGGCACAGGAACAAAAAATGTCAGCGTCCGAAGTGGCCAATTTTAAGGCAACTGTTGAAAAAGAATCCAGGAATATCAAATCCTTAAAAACCGATTTTATCCAGTACAAGCACCTTGATTTCCTTTCCAAAGACATAGAAACTTCAGGGAAAATGGCTTTCAAAGCCCCAAATTTGCTGAATTGGCAATATACAAAACCCTATCAGTACAGCATTGTCTTCAAAAACAACAAAGTATACATAAACGATCAGGGCAATAAAAGCACGGTCGATGCCAAAAGCAAGATGTTTGAAAAAATCAATAAACTTATCGTAGGAAGCGTGAGCGGGAATATGTTCGATGACAAGGAATTCGATATTTCGTATTATAAGGCGAAAGATGCGTATATCGCTAAACTGACCCCGAAAACAGCAACCATAAAAAAGTACATTAAGGAAGTAGATTTATATTTTCCCGTTAATGAAGGTACGGTATCACAGGTAAAACTGATTGAACCTTCCGGGGACTTTACAAGGATTGTCTTCAAAAACAAACAGATTAATGCAAAAATTGACGATTCGGCTTTTACTAATTAGTGGCTTCCTGGCGCTTTGTTTTTCCTGCAAGCCTTATCAAATCAAAGATGCGGTAAGGAAAGAAGATCCGGTAAAGGAATTCAAAAACAGCTATTTTTCCAATCCGGAAACCGATTACGTGTATAAAGCACACATAACGGTTTACGGCAATAGCCTGGGCGGCGTTTTTATTGCCAAAAGAATGAATGATTCCATCCACCGTGTGGTTTTTACAACAGAATTTGGGAACAAACTGCTGGATTTCGAATTGTCTGAAAACAGCTTCAAAATCAATTATATTTTAGAAGACCTGAACCGGAAAATAATCGTCAATACGTTGAGGGATGATTTTCGCCTGCTTCTAAAAGTGCATCATCCTGTGGAGGAGGTTCTTGAAAACCAGGATGCTACCATCTACAAAACAACAGACGGAAAACAGTTTAATTATTTCTTTGTGAGCAGGAAAAATAACCAATTGTTAAAATTGGTAAATGCTTCCAAAACGAAAGAAAAAGTTATCTTCGGATTTGAATCAAAAAACAGTAGTTTTGCAGATAAAATAATAATCAGCCATCAGCATATAAAATTAAAAATAGAATTAAATCAAATTAATAATTAACCTAATTTATCAAATGAAGAAAACAATTATCGTTGCATTATTTTGCATTTTCGGATTATCACAAGCGAATGCCCAGGTATCTTTCAAGCCAGGACTAAGAGCAGGTTTAAATTTTTCGCACCTTTCTAAAGGAGGAGCCTATTATGATGATGAATTCACGAATGATGACAGGGATTTTAATTCAAGAACGGATTTTTACCTTGGTTTCTACGGTGCTTTAAAATTGACACGATTTTATACTTTGCAACCGGAGATTAATTATTCCAGACAAGGTGCCAGATTCCAGTTCTATACAGATGACAACAGAAGGCATACGGAAAACCTGGAAGTGTCTTATTTGTCTTTGGGCGTTATCAACAAATTTACGTTCAACGAGAAATTCAACGTTCATGTTGGGCCAACGCTTGATTTTGTTGTAGATGAGAATTTTGACACGGATAGCGAAGTGGATATGGCTTTTGTATTGGGAGCGGGTTATAATTTCACGCGAAACTTCGGTATTGAAGCAAGAATCAAAAAAGGGATCATCCCGGTTTTGGATTATTCTGACGGAAACCACACCAATGTTGTGTTCCAAACAGGAATTACTTATACCTTTGACGTAAAATAAAAACGTATAACATCATGCTGCTAAAGGATTTTTACACTGTTGAAAAAGTAGAAAACGTTCAGGAAGGAAAATACAAAGCTGTGGTTGTCCTGAATAACCAACACGCTGTTTTCCAGGGACATTTTCCAGGAAACCCAGTAATGCCCGGAGTTTGTATGATGCAGATAATCAAAGAACTCTCGCAGGAGATTGTGGGGAGTTCTTTGTTTATGAAAAGCGCTTCGAACGTTAAGTTTATGGCGATTATCAATCCGGACAAAAATGCCAGGCTGGAGCTGGACCTCGAGATTTCAGGTGACCTGGATTCGGAAATTAGAGTGAAAAATACCACTACTTTTGACCAGACTGTAGCACTAAAATTAACCAATACCTATAGAAAGGCATAATTTTGAAACTTTTGTGCAACATATTGTTTTCGTTTTTTTTCTTACTTGTACAGGAATTACCGCAGGTAAGAGAGGATTATTATGCCGCTTCCAAAACAAAACAAAGTGCGGAAGCCTTTTACAATTCCCTTTCAAAATACAACAAGGACAATAAGACCCTATTGGCTTACAAAGGCGCTGCAACGGCTTTAAAATCCAAATATACTCCGGACAAGAAGCTAAAAAAAGAGCTTTTTATCGATGGTGTGAAAATGGTCGAAAATGCCGTTAAAAGCGAGCCCAATAATGCAGAAATCAGGCTGGTCCGGTTGAGCATACAGGAAAATACCCCTAAATTTCTGAAATACAAAAGCAATATCGAGGAAGACAAGAAAATAATTGTCGCTACTTTCGAAAAACAACCCAAAGACCTGAAAGAATACATCAGGATCTACACTAAAATATCCAAAGTATTTACCGAGAAGGAAAAGCAAATCATCCTTAAGTAACACCATATGAATCCGACTCAATCCATCAGTGAGCGAATTGAAAACCTAAAATTGTGTGTTATTATCCCAACGTATAATAATCACAAAACATTACGTCGGGTTATTGACGGTGTTTTGCAATATACCCCTAATATCATAGTGGTTAATGACGGTTCTACCGACACAACCCAAGAAATTACAGATTCCTATCCGTCTGTTGCCAAAATCCATATTCCCAAAAACCAAGGGAAAGGGAATGCACTGCGTGAAGGTTTTAAAAAAGCCAGGGAAATGCAATTCGCCTATGCCATTACCATAGATTCGGATGGGCAGCATTACCCGGACGATATCCCTGTTTTTGTAGATTACCTGGAAAAATCCGGCAAAGATATCCTGCTCATCGGTAGCCGAAACATGAATCAGGACGGTGTTCCAAAGAAAAGCAGTTTCGGCAACAGGTTTTCTAATTTCTGGTTTTGGTTCGAAACCGGCATCCGTTTACAAGATACCCAATCCGGATATCGTTTGTATCCTCTGCATGCCATTCCCAAACGATTCTTTACAAAGAAATTCGAATTCGAGATAGAAGTTATTGTCCGTACCGCCTGGAAAGATATTCCGGTAGAGAACATTCCCGTCAAGATTTTATACGATCCCAACGAGCGCGTTACGCACTTCAGGCCGTTTATGGATTTTACACGCATCAGTATCCTCAATACTGTTTTGGTAATGATTACGCTTTTGTATATCAAACCAAGGAATTTCTTGAGGAGCTTCAAAAAAAAAAGTTTTAAGGATTTTATCCGGGAAGATATCCTGGAAAGCTCAGATTCCAACACAGTAAAAGCACTGTCCATCGCTTTGGGTGTTTTTGTCGGGATCGCACCATTTTGGGGTTTCCAGACGGTTATCGTCATCTTTTTGGCTGTGCTCTTACGCTGGAACAAAGTGCTGGCTTTTACCTTTTCCAACATAAGCATCCCGCCCATGATTCCTTTTATCATTTACGGATCGCTTCGGGCAGGAGCCCTTTTTGTGGAGGATAAAGCAACTTTTGCCTTGGATTCCACTATTACCTTAAGTACCGTCAGGATCCATATCGTACAATATTTGATAGGCAGTTTCGCCTTAGCAACTACTATGGCAATTCTTTTTGGAGTTGGAAGTTATTTAGTACTTTCGCTTTCTAGAAATTCAAAAGGGTAAACAAGAGAAGATGCATAGGTATTTTATTGGGATTCATTATTTTGTCCAAAAAAACAAATTCATTTCCATCGGGATTGCTTTGGTATTTTTGATTTTTTTCGGGTTTTTTGCCTCTAAAATCAAGTTTGAAGAAGATATTACCCGGATCATCCCTAAAAATGATAAGGCAGATGTTACTGCAAAAATCCTGCAGCAAATTAATTTTTCGGATAAAATCACCGTTATCATTGAAAAAGGAAAAAACGGGACTGTAGATGATTTATCGGAAACGGCAACTGTTTTTTTAGATAGCATCGCGTCATGCGACCAATACATCAAGGCCATTCAGGGAAAAGTCGATGAGGAGAACATCCAGCAGACTTTTGATTTTGTGTACAACCACCTGCCATTGTTCCTGGAAGATAAAGATTATGCCCAAATTGAGCAAAAACTCAGCAAAGACAGTATTTCGGTACAAGTCGATAAGAATTTCAGGACTTTAATTTCCCCGACCGGGATAGTTGCCAAGGATTTTATCCTGAACGATCCTTTGGGAATTTCCTTCATCGCCCTGAAAAAACTGCAGCAGCTTAGCGTAGGGGATGAGTTTCAGCTAAAAAACGGTTTCCTGGTTACTAAAGACGAATCGAAGTTATTGTTGTTCATCAATCCGAAACAAGGCGGGAGCGAAACCGAAAAAAATGCCCTTTTTGTAGCCAAATTGAATCAAATCAAAGAAACGATCAATACACATTCAGAAGGCAAAACTTCCATCGATTATTTTGGCTCATCCCTGATTGCCGTTGCCAATGCAAAGCAAATTAAACAGGATATCGTGACCACCATCCTGATTTCCTTAGGCACGCTGATGCTGATCCTGATTGTTTTTTACCGAAAAATACTCGTGCCGGTTATTATTTTCATCCCTACTATTTTCGGGGTTGTATTTGCCATTGCCTGCCTGTATTGCATCAAAACGACTATTTCCGCCATTTCATTAAGTGTCGGGGCGGTGCTTTTGGGCGTTACCATTGATTATTCGCTGCATATTCTCACGCATTATAAGAACAATAGCGACCTGAAAACTTTGTATAAAGACATCACGATGCCGCTCATTATGAGCAGTACCACGACAGCGCTGGCATTTTTGTGCTTATTGTTCGTTAACTCGGAAGCCTTGCAGGACCTGGGGATTTTTGCCGCAGTCAGCGTAGTGGTTTCGGCGTTGTTTTCGTTGCTGATCATTCCGCACTTATACAAACCCAAGGAAACACAGCCGGATTCCAGTAACATTTTGGACAAGGCCGCCAGGTTTTCTTTTGAAAAAAACAAATTCCTGATCATTTCCAGTTTTGCCATCATTGTTATCAGTTTTTTCACTTTTGGACAGGTGAAATTCAACAACAATCTTTCCGATCTGAATTTTATCCCAAGCGATATCAAAAAGGCAGAAGCCAAACTGGAAAAAACCACCAACCTGACTTCAAAATCCATCTATCTGGCCTCTTATGGAAATTCCATGGAAGAAGCAATGGCCAATAACAGCAGGTTATTCGAAAGGCTTTCATCCGATAAGGAAAAGTCTGAAATCCTGAATTTCAGTTCGATTGGAGGCATTGTGCTTTCTGCAGCAGAACAACAGCAAAAAATCAATAAATGGGTCGCTTTCTGGACTCCGGAAAAGAAAAAAGCCGTTCAAAACAACCTGATTTCCAGCGGTATGCGTTTTGGCTTCAAGCCAGATGCCCATCAGCGTTTTTACGATTTGCTACAAAGCCGATTCGCGCCTATCCCTTTTGAAGAATATGCTACGGTGAAAGCTTTTTTCCTTGAGGAATTCGCTTCTGCCAAAAAAGGATTCTATACGATTTCATCTGTGGTAAAAGTATCTGACAGCCAGCGTGATGCATTTGTCAGAGGAATTTCAAAGGAAAATAAAGTAATTGCCATAGACAGGCAGCAAATGAACGAAACTTTTTTAGGGAAGCTCCGCGATGATTTTAATGACCTGATCAATTATTCATTCCTGGCCGTAATCCTGATCTTATTTGTTTTCTTCCGAAGGATTGAATTGGTGATTATCAGTACCATCCCGATTGTGATTACAGGTGTGGTGACCGCCGGGATAATGAGCATTTTCAATATCCAGCTGAATATTTTCAGTACCATTGTCTGTACGCTTATTTTCGGCCACGGCGTTGATTTCAGTATTTTTATGACCAGCGCGCTGCAAAAGGAATACACCGACGGGAAAGATGAAATGCCAACCTACCGAACGTCTATCATATTAGCGGCCCTGACTACAATCCTGGCTATCGGAGCCTTGATTTTTGCCAAGCATCCGGCCTTAAGATCGATTTCATCGGTTTCCCTGATTGGGGTTTTTGCCGCTTTGCTCATTACGTTTATATTTTATCCGATTTTATTTAAGATTTGTATTTTCAACAGGCCGGCAAAAGGGAAATCACCTATTTCGCTGCGATTGCTCCTTCATTCGACACTTTCCTTTATTTACTACGGTTTGGGCGGGATATTGCTTTCCGTAACAGGAAGGATTTTGGTGAAAATCATTCCGGGGAATCATGAAAAAAAGATGCTGGTTTTTAGGAAAGTAATGTCAAAATTCCTGTCTTCGGTATTATATTCCAATCCTTTTGTAAAAAAACAAGTGGTTAACCTTCACGGAGAAACATTTGACAAACCTTCGGTGATTATTGCCAATCATACGTCTTTTTTAGATACGCTGGCATTAGGAATGGTTACCCACAAAATGGTATATCTGGTCAATGATTGGGTGTGGAAATCGCCTATTTTTGGGAAAGCGGTCCGTCTGATGGGCTATTATCCCGTTTCGCAAGGGATTGAAGGCGGTGTTGAACATTTGCGTGAAAAAATCGAGCAAGGATATTCGCTGATGATTTTCCCGGAAGGAACCCGTTCTGAGGATAATGTGGTCAAGCGTTTCCATAAAGGCGCCTTCTTCCTGGCGGAGCATTTTAATTTGGATGTCCTGCCTATTTATATCCATGGAAATTCGGAAACAATACCAAAAGGAGACCATATTATTTATGATGAAAGCATTTCGGTTATTGTAGGCAAACGCATCGAGGCTGATGATGTTTCCTTTGGCAGCAATTATTCCGAAAGGACGAAAAAGATCAATGCCTTTTACCGCAAGGAATTCGCCGAGATCCGGACAGCGTATGAGGGCGAAAATTATTTCAGGAACAAATTACTACTGAGTTTTTTATACAAAGAGCAGGAAATCAGGGGCGAAGTCAAAAAAGATTTTGAGAGTAGGAAAAACACTTACCTGAAATTGAATACGCTATTGGAAGAAGATGCCAGGATTTTACACCTTGCAGACGACTACGGTCAAATAGATGTATTATTGGCGTTGCAACAGCCTAAAAGGAAATTGCAGACATGGCTGTCAAGTGAAGAAAAGAGAGGTATTGCAACTACAAATTTCATAGTAAAAAAACGCGAAATACAGTATCTTGGCACTCTTGATGCTTATGACGGGAAAGCCGGTACGCTTTTACTTTCAGATCAAAAGGATATCCAATTCAATGATTTGGAAAACAATGAAAGCATAAAGCAAGTTATTTTAGTCGAGAGCTCCGGTTTAAAAGCTAACTTTGAAAGCTTCGGATTTAAAATAACGCACGAATCCGAAAGCATTTTGGTACTAATCAGGTAATATTGGAAAAAAAATACGACATAGTAATTATCGGCAGTGGTTTAGGCGGCTTGGTTTCTGCAATAATTTTGGCAAAAGAAGGCAAAAGTGTCTGCGTTTTGGAAAAAAACAACCAATACGGAGGAAACCTGCAGACTTTTGTACGGGACAAAACTATTTTTGATACGGGAATCCATTATATAGGAGGCCTGGAAAAAGGACAGAATCTGTACAATTATTTTTCGTATTTGGGCATTATGGACCATCTCAAACTGAAAAAGATGGATGAGGATGCCTTCGATATTATTTCTTTTGATGATGATACCATCGAATATCCACACGCCCAGGGATATGAAAATTTCATCCGGCAGCTGTCGGCTTATTTTCCCGAAGAAGAAGAAACCATTAGGGCTTATTGCGAAAAATTGGTATATACCTGTGATTCCTTTCCCTTGTACAACCTCAAAAAAGGAAATGGGTATCAAAATGAAATTTTAGCGATTAATGCCAAAGAATACCTGGACGAATTAACCGATAACGAAAAACTGAAGGCTGTTTTGGCCGGTTCCAATTTCCTGTATGCGGGCAATGCCGACAAGACCCCTTTTTATGTACATGCCTTATCTGTAAATTCTTATATCCAAAGTTCCTGGCGCTGTATAAATGGCGGCAGCCAAATTACCAAACAGCTTATTAAGCAGCTCAGGAAATATGGTGGCGAAGTCTATAAACATAGGGAAGTTGTTGGTTTTGGCTTTGAAAACGAGAAGTTGCATTCGGTGAAAACCAAAAACGGTGAAGAATATTTCGGGGATGTTTTCATTTCGAATATTGAGCCCAAGACCACGCTAAAAATGATCGGTGAAGACAAATTCAGGAAATCGTATTACAAACGGATCCAGGAACTGGAAGTTTTAATTGCGCCTTTCAGTATCTACATTGTTTTTCAACCCAATACGTTCAAATACAGGAACCACAATTACTATCATTTTAAGGATAGCCGAAAAATATGGGAAGCTGGGGAATATACCCAACAAAGCTGGCCGGAAAGTTATATGGTTTCCATGAATGTTTCCGAACAGGACCAGGTCTGGGCCGAAAGCCTTACCGGCATTACCTATATGCGCTTTGAAGAAGTCAGGGAATGGGAAACCACCCATAATACTGTTTCCGAAGGAATGGAAAGAGGAAAGGCTTACGAAATGTTCAAATCGCAAAAAACAGAAATCTTCCTGGTGGAGCTGGAAAAAAAATTCCCGGGCATCAGGGCGTGCATCAAATCTGTGCATACCTCGACACCGTTGTCTTACAGGGATTATATTGGCGGGCATAACGGCAACCTCTACGGATATGTTAAAGATTCCAACAACCCGATGAAAACGTTCATTTCCCCTAAAACCAAAATCGAGAACCTCTTCCTGACAGGCCAGAGCATCAATATGCATGGGGTTTTGGGAGTTACTATCGGCGCTGTGGTCACGTGTTCGGAAATTGTCGGGAAAGATTACCTGATCCATAAAATTAATAATGATTTAGGGATATAGAATGAAGATTAAAATTAAAATAGCCTTTTTTACCGGAATATTGTTTTCCTTCTTTTCCTGCGGAATCTCTAAATCGATCCATCATCAGCCGGAGCTAAAAGGGTACAGCCAGGCGAAACCGGTTGTTGTAAAACATTCGGATACACTTTTTTCATCGGGGCCCAATTACCTGATCAAAAACAAGCAGAAACTCTGGGAATTGTATGTTTCGGGAGATCCTCTGCAAAGAGGGCTGACCATCGGAGCGCTTTCGGAACCTATGGTTAAAAAGCAGCAAGAGCTTTTCTTCTCCAGGATCCAGACCTTTATTCCATCCAAATTCAAGCAAAGGCTCCTTCGGGGTTTCCTGAATTGGTACAACCGAAAATTATACATAAATATCCCGGAAGAATACCAGTCTGAGATTTACGGCATTTCGCAATATACGTCAGATGATTTCAACTGGGTTGCCCCTAAATACTTACGAAGCCTTTATCTTCACGGGGCGCACGATATCGGCCATGCGATGCAGGACTTGGCTTTGGTGGGTTGCTCTTCCATGGCGGTCTGGGGCGCTAAAACCGATGATGGTGAATTGCTGATAGGGCGGAATTTCGATTTTTATGCAGGAGATGAATTTGCCGAAGACAAAATAGTCGCGTTTATAACGCCCGACCAAGGGCATCCGTTTATGATGGTTACCTGGGGAGGTATGGTAGGAGTGGTTTCGGGGATGAATAAAGAAGGCCTGACAGTGACAATCAACGCAGGAAAATCAAAAATCCCGCTTGTAGCCAAAACGCCCATTTCTATCGTGGCAAGGGAAATTTTACAATATGCCGCCAATATTGATCAGGCCATAGCGATAGCCAAAAAGAGGCAAGTGTTTGTTTCGGAATCTATTATGGTAGGCAGCGCGCAGGACAAAAAGGCGGTTTTAATCGAGGTTTCCCCTAATAATTTTGGCCTTTATGACGTTCAAAACAACGACCAGCTTGTCTGTTCCAACCATTTTCAAAGCGATGCTTACAAAACCGATGAAAGGAACCTGGAAACCATCGCAACAGGGCATTCGAAATACCGTTTAGATAGAATGAATGAATTATTATCGGAAAAAGAACAGATGAATCCGTTAAAAATGGCTGAGATCCTAAGGGACACAAAAGGGCTGAAAGACAAAAAAATCGGCTACGGAAACGAAAAAGGAATAAACCAGTTGATAGCGCACCACAGTATTATTTTCAAACCGGAGAGCCGGAGAGTGTGGGTTTCTTCCAACCCCTACCAGTTAGGAGAGTACGTGGCCTATGACCTGAATGCCATTTTTAGCAAAAAAGAAAATGATTTTGTAGTTTTAGGGACCAATTCGTTAAACATCCCCAAAGACGGTTTCCTGGATTCGGAAGCGTACCGGAATTATGAAAAATATAAGGAGCAAAGCAAGATAATCGATAAGGCCATTGCCCAAAAAGAAACTTTGGATGATGCTTTTATAACCGCTTACCAAAATCTCAATCCTGATTTCTGGATGGTATATGATAAGGCCGGCCAATATTATTTTGGAAAAAGGAGGTATATTGCTGCGCAGGCGGAATTCGAAAAAGCGCTTGCCAAAGAAATCACGACCGTACCGGACAGGATCCGCATCGAAAAATACCTAAAAAAAATAAGAAGAAGAAAATGATACCCGCAATAGAAAAAGCCTCTTTGGAAGAGATAAAGCAGTTACAGGAACAGAAACTGAAACAGACGCTGGAATACCTTAGCGGGAATTCTCCTTATTACAAAGCCCTGTTCGCTAAACACAAAGTGGATATCCGTTCCATAAAAACGATCGAGGATTTGCAACGGCTTCCGGTTACCACCAAAACGGATCTTCAGGAAAATAACGATGCTTTTTTTTGTGTGCCGATGCATAAGATTATTGACTATGCTACCACTTCAGGGACATTGGGGAACCCGGTTACTTTCGGCTTGACCGATAAGGATTTAGACCGGCTTGCCTATAATGAAGCCATCTCTTTTGCCTGCGCCGGAATACAGGAAGGAGATGTTGTACAGCTTATGACAACACTGGACCGTAAGTTTATGGCTGGATTGGCTTATTTTCTGGGATTGAGGAAATTAGGAGCAGGAGTGATACGGGTAGGTGCCGGAATACCGGAACTGCAATGGGATTCCATTTTGAAATACAATCCTAAATACCTGATTGCCGTACCGTCTTTTTTGCTGAAAATGATAGAATTCGCTGAAGCAAACCACATCGATTACAACGCTTCCAGTGTGAAAGGTGTAATTTGTATTGGAGAATCGCTTCGGAACCAGGATTTTTCCCCTTCTGTTTTGGCCGAAAAAATAACAGGAAAATGGAATGTCCAATTGTTTTCCACCTATGCTTCCACAGAAATGAGCACTGCTTTCACCGAATGCCAGCAGCTCAAAGGTGGGCACCATCACCCGGAATTAATCATTACTGAAGTCCTGGACGAGGACAACAAACCCGTTGCAGAAGGCGAAAGTGGCGAATTGACCATTACTACTTTAGGCATCGAAGCCCTTCCTTTGCTGCGGTTTAAAACAGGCGACATTGTTAAACTGCACACCGATCCTTGCCTGTGCGGCAGGAACACTATGCGTGTCGGCCCTGTTGTAGGACGGAAACAACACATGATCAAATACAAGGGGACTACATTATACCCGCCGGCGATGCATGATTTATTAACGTATTTTGAAGCCATCCAAAACCATATCATCGAAATTTCCACTAATGATTTAGGTACCGATGAAATCCTGATCAGGATTGCTGCCAAAGAAAACACGGAAGAACTCCTGACCCAGATCAAGGATCATTTCAGGGCAAAACTGCGCGTTACCCCAAAGGTGGAATTTGCACCTGCCGATGTACTTCATAAACTGGTTTTTTCCCCGATGAGCAGGAAACCGACGCATTTTATAGACAACAGGAATTAGCACTGTTTCCGTTTTTTCAGAACTGCACATAAAATGTAAATAATAGAATTATTTTACGGAATTGTGTAAGAGTTTTAGTTGGAAATACATCCAATTTTACAGATGGTTTTTCGCTTTAGAAGCCATCTGATAATCAAAAATGGAATGATGACAACTACACTTACCATATCGTCAGTCATTAAAAAAATACTGCTCGTTATCCTTGTATTTGCAGGATTGTATTATTCAAAAGGTTTTTTGATGCCGTTGTGCATCGGAGGTATTTTAGCTACGCTTTTTTTGCCTTTCTGCAATTGGATGGAAAGAAAGAACCTTTCAAAAGGCTTGGCGGCTTTTTTGTGTTTATTTACATTATCCCTGATCATAGCTGGTTTTGTGACACTTCTTTCCTGGAAAATTTCTGACCTGATCGATGATTTTGCCCTGATCAAACAAAGAAGCATGGAAGTTAGCGCCCAGGCCCAGGATTACATCTTCGATCACTTGGGCATTTCGGTCGAGGAGCAATTAAAAATCATCAAAAAAGAACAGCCGTCTTACACGACTATCATGCAAATGGTAGCCGGATCGATCGCTTATCTGTTTACCAATTTTATTTTGGTCATCGTTTATTTTGTCTTGTTGCTGTACTACCGTGCCCACATTAAGGATTTCCTGCTTAAGCTGGTCAAAATGTCCCAACGGAAGGAAATGGGGAAAATTATGTACAGCGCTTCCAAAGTTTCCCAGCAATATCTTGTGGGGCTTTCTAAAATGATTGTTTGTTTATGGGTCATGTATGGCATCGGTTTTAGTGTTCTAGGGGTAGAAAATGCTATTTTCTTTGCCATACTCTGCGGCCTACTCGAGATTATACCATTTGTAGGTAATATTACCGGAACGACTCTTACGCTTCTGGTAACGGCTATGCATGGAGCCGAATTTTCTGTTTTGGTTGGTATTGCCGTAGTGTACGGAACTGTGCAATTCATACAAGGCTGGCTATTGGAACCTTTGATATTAGGCCCTCAGGTAAGGATCAATTCCTTATTTACCATCATTGCACTGGTATTGGGAGAACTACTTTGGGGAATACCGGGTATCATCCTGGCCATTCCCGTTACCGCAATATTCAAAATCATTTGCGACCATATTGAAATGCTCAAACCGTATGGTTTTTTGGTAGGGGAAATCGAAAGCCAACAATCGGGCATCCCTTTTATCGAAAAAATAAGAATTCGCTTGTTTGGTACCAAAAAAGAATAAAACCAACAGGTAAAGTGCTTGAAATCAGTATGTGAATAATGCAAATTATTGGAAAAGTTTTGTAACACATGTTCTTATGATGTTCTTGAACTTTGACTCATAACTTAAATACTAAACATAATGGAAAAATTTCTCTGCTTATGTATATGCTTGGCATCTGCATTAACCGTTAGGGCACAAACGGAAGATAAAAAATGGAATATAGGCCTTCATGGAGGTGTGGTTCAATATCATGGTGATCTTGGCCATGATTTCTATAAAACAGATAATACAATGTATGGTTTCGGAGGTTTGTCGGTTTCCCGGTATTTGGGGAGGCACTTTGACATTAATGCCTTTTTTACCAGAGGGACGTTAGGTTACAACGACGGGACAACTGGTTTCAAAAGCGATTTTAGTTCTGCTTCCTTAAATTTACGATTTAATTTTACAGGCCCGGAAGCCATTGTCAGACCTTACGCCTTTGGTGGTATAGGAGCCATTCTTTTTGACAACCAACTTAATTTCCATAAAGAAAAAATAGATTCCGCTTTGCCTACTGCGGGTGGTGGGATCAATTTCAGGCTGACTCCTTCTATCATGTTTAACCTGCAGGAAACATTCCTTTTTACCAATAATGATGCAAGAGACGGTGCGCTCGCCGGCAAAGATGATGATTTTCTTTTCCATACGGCCGGATTGACATTTAATTTCGGGGATACGAAAGATACCGATAACGATGGTGTTTCCGATCAAAAGGATAAATGTCCTGATACGCCTGCCGGAGCAGCTGTCGATAAAAACGGTTGCCCGCTTGATAAGGATAATGACGGCATTGCCGATTATATGGATGGATGCCCGGATGTAGCCGGATCTAAAAACCTGAACGGCTGTCCTGACCGCGATAACGACGGCATATCTGATGCAACCGACCGTTGCCCTGACCTTGCCGGTTCTTCCGCCCTGAAAGGCTGCCCTGATGCCGATAGGGATGGTGTAGCCGATATAGATGACAAATGCCCTAATACCAAAAGCGGAAACAAGGTAGATGCCACAGGATGTCCTTTAGACAGTGACAAAGACGGCGTCCTTAACGACGATGACCGTTGCCCTGATGCAGCTGGCCCGGTAAGTTTAAAAGGCTGTCCTGACAATGACGGTGACGGTGTACCAGATATTGATGACCGCTGCCCTAAAGTAAAAGGCAATATAGCCAATAAAGGCTGCCCGGAAATTACAAAAGAAGATGCCAAGAAAATCACCTACATCGGTAGTAAGATTTTCTTCGAAAATAACAGTGACAAATTAAAAGTCGCTTCTTTAGACCAATTGGATGAATTATCGAAAATATTGAACCGTTATGAAGGTGCTAACCTGATTATTGAAGGCCATACCGACAGCAATGGATCAGACGAATTCAATAAGGCTTTATCCCAAAAACGTACCGAGTCCGTTAAGAATTATTTAATAGGCAAAGGCATTTCTGAATCCCGATTAACAGGATTGGGGCTTGGCGAAAGCAAACCGGTCGCTACTAACAAAACAGCGTTGGGAAGAGCTAAAAACAGAAGGGTTGAATTGAAAACCACATATTAATATTTGTTTTGTTTTTTTGGTTAAGGGCTGTTGGATTCAACAGCCCTTTTTTTGGAATCTGTGAATAATATAATTTTAAATAAAAGTTATATAAATAGTTTTCAAGGGTATAAGACGAACTTTATGATGCGCTCATTTAAAAAAAGAAGATTATGATAGCAGCTAAAAAGGAAGGTATTATCCTGCAGAAAACATCTTTAGGATTTGAAGTAGATGGTGTCTTGAATCCTGCCGTGATCCAGTACGGTGACTTTATCCATATTTTTTACAGGGCCGTTGCCAAAAACAATTATTCGAGTATCGGATATTGCAAGCTCCAATCGGTGCTTGAAGTAAAAGAAAGGCTGGGGATACCGGTGCTTTTCCCTCAATTTGAATTTGAAAGCCACGGGATTGAAGATCCCCGGATTGTAAAAATAGACGACTTGTTTTACATGACCTATACAGCCTATGACGGTGTAAATGCTTTAGGAGCCCTGGCTACCTCAAAAGATTTGCTGGTTTGGGAAAAACACGGTTTGATGGTTCCCCAAATCATGTACGACGAGTTTAACCGTTTGATCAGCTATAAAGGAAACCTGAATATAAAATACAGACGGTACAACGAACACGAACGAATCAAGGAACTCAAAGGTAAAAAGATGATGGTTTGGGATAAGAATGTTATTTTTTTCCCGAGAAGGATAAATAAAAAATTGTATTTCCTGCACCGCATAAAACCTGACATGCAAATTGCCGCCGTCGAACGCCTGGAAGACCTGACTACTGAATTTTGGCAGAATTATTTCCTTGATTTTGAAAAGCATATCGTCCTGGCACCTAAACACAAGCATGAGGCAAGTTACCTGGGTGGCGGATGCCCTCCGATAGAAACCGATAAAGGCTGGCTTATCATATACCACGGCGTCCATGACAGCATCAACGGATATGTATATTGTGCCTGTGTGGCTTTGCTAGACCTGGAAGACCCTTCCAGGGAGATTGCCAGATTGCCGTATCCTTTGTTTAAACCGGATCAGGAATGGGAGTTAAAAGGAGAGGTCAACAATGTTTGCTTCCCGACCGGTACAGTTGTCATCGGAGACACGATTTACATTTATTACGGCGCCGCCGACAGGCAAATAGCCTGTGCCACTGTTAGCTTATCAGAATTGTTAAACGAATTAATACTTACTAGTGATGAAAAATAAAACCCTTACCCAAAAAACACGCGTAACATTCGATAAAGAACAAAATAAAATCAATTTCCCCCAAGGGATTCCTGTGGCTAAAAAAGAAGAGAAGCCGGCGGAAGTCCTGTTCATTTCTTCTTTCCCTCCAAGGGAATGTGGTATCGCGACCTATTCGCAGGATTTGATTAAAGCATTGGAAAACAAGTTTCAAAAATCATTCTCCATAAAAAGGGCTGCCCTGGAAAACGGAAAGCATACCTACGGGGCGGAAATCCAATATATTTTAGAAACGGACAACCCCAAATCATACGTAAAACTCGCTAAAAAGATCAACGAAGACCCCAATATCAAAATCGTGCTGATCCAGCATGAATTCGGTTTGTTTAAATCTAACGAAGAAGACCTGATGACGCTGATGAGCACTGTCAAAAAACCGATTGTGGTTGTGTTCCACACTGTTTTGCCGCAGCCTGGCGATTCTCTCAAACAAATGGTCCAAAAAATAATTTTCATTGCCGAAGCGGTTATTGTCATGACCCATTCCGCATCGCAGTTGTTGATCCAGGACTACAAAACCCCAAAAGAGAAAATTTCGGTAATTCCCCACGGAACGCATTTGGTGGAACATACCGACAAAAATATTTTAAAAGAAAAATACCAGGTAGCAGGACGGAAAGTATTGTCTACCTTCGGATTGTTAAGTTCCGGGAAAAGCATTGAAACTTCCGTGGAAGCGTTACAGACGATCATCAAAAAACATCCGGATGCCCTATTCCTGATTATCGGGAAAACACATCCTTCGGTAGTTAAAAATGAAGGCGAAAAATACCGCGAGGCATTAGAAGCAAAAGTGAAAGAACTGCAGCTCCAGGACCATGTCCGGTTTGTCAATGCCTATTTGCCTTTGCAGGATTTACTGGAATACCTGCAATTGACCGATGTATATTTATTTACTGCCAAAGATCCCAACCAGGCCGTAAGCGGGACTTTCTCTTACGCGATAAGCTGTGGCTGCCCGATTATTTCCACGCCCATACCGCATGCCAAAGAAGTCCTGAAAGAAGATACCGGTTTTATTATCGATTTTGGCGATTCGCAGCAATTGGCAGAAAAAGTCATCGCCTTGCTCGATGATGAGCAATTGAGGAAAGAAATCTCTTCCAACGGATTGCATATCATGGCGCCTAATGCCTGGGAAAATTCAGCGATATCCCATGCTTTGTTATTTGAAAAAATCAATGAAAATATTGCCCTGGAGTTTAAAATCCCTGAAATCAACCTGAACCATTTCAAAAAACTGACCACATCTTTCGGGATGATCCAGTTTTCGGTCATCAACCAGCCGGATATTGCCTCGGGTTATACGTTAGATGACAATGCCAGGGCTTTGGTGGCCATGTGCCAGCATTACGAACTCACCAGGGACGAATCGGACCTGGAGTATATCTTGCTGTATTTCAATTTTATAAAACATTGCCTGCAGCCTGAAGGTTATTTTATGAATTATGTAGACGAAAGCAAGAAATTCACAGGGCAAAACAACCAAACCAATTTGGCGGATGCCAATGGTAGAGCCATTTGGGCATTAGGGTATTTGATTTCCTTATCGGATATCCTTCCCGAAAAATTAGTGGCAAAAGCGCAAAAGATGATGAGCAAAACCTTGTCGAATGTCAACAAGATCCATTCGCCCCGCGCCATGGCTTTTATCATAAAAGGGATTTATTACAGCAACAGGCAAAACAGTTCTGTGGAGAATACATTGATACTAAAGCATCTTGCCGACAGGTTGGTGCAGATGTACAAACATGAATCTAGCCAGCAATGGCAGTGGTTTGAAGGTTATATGACGTATGCCAACAGCATTTTGTCTGAAGCTTTATTGTGTGCCTGGATGGCAATCGACGATGAAAAATATTTACAAATTGCTAAAGCATCGTTCGATTTCCTACTGTCAAAAATATTCAGGAACAGCCACATAAAAGTCATTTCCAATAAAGGATGGCTGCACAATGGTGATGAGATCACTACCGAAAAAATAGGCGGTGAGCAGCCCATTGACGTGGCGTATACAATTTTGGCCCTGAGCAGGTTTAGCGATGTTTTTAAAGAAGATAATTACCTGGATAAACTGGAAATCGCCTTTAGCTGGTTCCTGGGAAAAAACCATCTGAACAAAATTGTGTACAACCCTTGTACCGGAGGATGTTATGACGGTGTAGAGGAAAATTACATCAATCTCAACCAGGGCGCTGAATCGACCGTGAGTTACCTGATTGCCAGGCTGGCCATTGAAAAAGCCAGGCAAAACAAGGAAATGCCCCAAAAGGCGACCGCAGGCCATTCCAAAAACCAAACCAAAAATCAATTGATAACACTATAAAAAAACATTACTATGGCACCTGCTAGAACCAAAACGGCGGCTTCTAAGAAAGCCAGCCCTAAAAAGAAACCCAATACCTCAAGCTCGGGATCCGAAACCAAATCGGTTGCATCCAAACAAGGCTTAAAAAAGAAACTAAACGAATTTGGAGATGACGACGCTTTATAACGCACAGAAATTATTTATCGTGGAAGATAACCCTGCACAATCCGCAAGGCTTGTCGGTTATTTAGGGAAAAGATTTGGAAGTTCCCTGGACGTTTCCGTTTTTACCGATGGGAGCAATGCCCTGGAAAAAATCGACAAGGATACAGCCATTGTAGTACTTGATTATGATTTAAAAGGCGAAAAAGCAGAGATACTTCTAAAGGAAATAAAAAAAATAAACCCTAAAACCGAAGTGATCATCCTTTCCTCGGACGAAGACATCGGCACAGCCATAGACGCCTTCCGCAAAGGAGCAGATCATTATGTGGTGAAGGGCGGGAGGTCAACCCTGATGCTTTATTCGCTCATCCGCAGGATTGTCAATTATCCGGTAAAGATCCTTACGGAAAGGTTCGGGATCAATAAAATCCTGGCCATTTTCCTGACTTACTTCGTACTAGTTGGCATTATCGTGTATCTAGGAATGCTGCTCCTGCCTTCCGAGATGTAAATAATGCAACGCAATAAGGTAATTTTATAACACTTTTTAGGGCTGGAATGCCCAATTTTATACTTCCAAAAACAAATTTTAAATTTAGAAACTATGATACCAAAAATCGGAATTTCGGAAACAGATTTAAAGAAAAGCACAACGCTGTTATCTGTGGTTTTGGCAGATGAAGTGACACTGTATACCAAACTTAGGAAATTTCATTGGAATGTGGCCGGGGAAAGTTTTATGGAGCTTCATAAATTATTCGAAGGACAGTATTCGGAATTGGAATTGGTTATTGATGAAATTGCGGAAAGAATCAACAAATTAGGAAGCAAAACCATCGGGACCATGACCGAATTCCTCGAACAGACCCGGTTAAAAGAAGCTCCTAAAGTGTATCCTTCTCAAAAACAGATGAAAGAATTGCTTTTGAAGGACCATGAAACACTAATTGCGGAATTGCGAAAGGATATCGATACCTGCGCTGATGAAGCCCATGACGCCGGGACTGCAGACTTACTTACCAAAATCCTGCAACAGCACGAAACGATGGCTTGGGTACTCAGAAGATACTTGAGTTAATTGGCAATAGGCCACATAACCTAAAAAAAATAAGACGTTGATACTATACCTGAAAAATATATTTACCGATGTAGGTAACGTAACCTTGTTTATGGCACGATTCTTTAAAGAAATCGCCGTATTGCCTTTTCATTTTAATGAATTTTTCAGGCAGTCTTACGCCATTGGTTATAAATCATTGTCTTTGGTTACCATAACAGGATTTATCATGGGTTTGGTGCTTACCGTACAATCCAGGCCTACCATGGCAAAGTTTGGAGCCGAATCCTGGTTGCCCAGCATGGTTTCGCTTTCGTTGGTCAGGGAAATCGCACCGGTCATTACCGCACTTATCTGCGCCGGGAAAATTGCTTCCGGGATAGGGGCGGAGCTGGGATCGATGAAAGTAACCGAACAGATAGATGCCATGGAAGTTTCAGCCATTAATCCGTTTAAATATTTAGTGACAACACGGATCCTGGCCACGACTTTTATGATCCCTATTTTAGTGATTTATGCAGATTTCATAGGTGTTTTAGGAGGATATATAGGGTATAATATCCGCGGTGATATTTCGCTGCTCCGGTATTTTACCAATGTATTTGAGCACCTGGAATTTATGGATCTTCTGCCTGCTACGATAAAAACGTTCTTTTTCGGGTTTTTTATAGGGCTGATCGGCTGTTATAAAGGTTTTAATGCCGAAAGAGGAACGGAAAGTGTCGGCAAGGCAGCTAATTCTGCGGTAGTTACGGCCTCGCTTTCAGTGTTTATTTTAGATATGCTGGCCGTTCAGATCACTGATTTTTTATTCTGAAAGAAATATGGCAGCCACAACACCGGTAATAGAGATCAAGAACGTATCCAAATCGTTTGGGGACAATGAGGTGCTCAAAGGGATCAATATCACTCTGATGGAAGGGGAAGACCTGATCATCATCGGAAAGTCCGGTTCGGGAAAATCGGTCACGATAAAATGCCTGGTGGGATTGCTTACCGCCGATGAAGGCGAAATAAAGGTTTTTGGAACCGATATTACCCATGCCAGCCATTCGGAACTCAATGAAATCAGGTCCAGGATTGGTTTTTTATTCCAGAACGGGGCACTTTATGATTCGATGTCCGTAAGGCAGAACCTGGCTTTTACGCTCAAGCACCATAACCGGGGCCTTGCTCCCGAAGAAGTGCAAAATATGATCATGGAAGCCTTGGAAAGTGTGGGGTTGGAAGAGGCGATTGATAAAATGCCTTCCGAACTCTCCGGCGGGATGAGGAAACGCATCGGGTTGGCCAGGGCACTTATTATAAAACCGGAAATCCTGCTGTATGATGAGCCAACTTCAGGGTTGGACACCATTACCTCGCGGGAAATTACAGAATTGATGCTGTCTACACAACAAAAACGCAAAACGGCATCCATCATGATCACCCACGATATGGCTTCTGCAAAATTAGCAGGAAATAAGATCATGGTCCTAAAGGACGGAAAGATCAGTGCCGAAGGAAGTTACGAAGAATTAGAAAAAAGCAAGGATGAATGGGTGCGTTCTTTTTTCATTTAAACTAAAAAAAGCAAGCCATGAACAAAAATGCAGGATATATATGGAAATTGGGAATGTTTGTCGTTATAGGAGTTGTTTTGTTTGCCGTTACCGTCTACTTCATTGGTGTCAACAAGAATTTATTCGTGCCCACTTTCCAGCTGCAATCGCATTTTAAAAATGTGAGCGGCCTTAAAATTGGTAGTAATGTGCGTTTTTCAGGTATCAATGTAGGAACGGTGAAAGAAATCGAATTTGTTTCCGATACTGCTGTGGTAGTCAAATTATCGGTAAAAAAAGAAGTACAGCAATATATCAAAACAGATGCCATGGCCAGCATTGGTTCCGATGGATTAATGGGCGACAAAGTACTGACCATATCACCTGGAACAGATTCCCAAACCATAGTAAAAGACAATGCTTCCATACAATCTGTTACGGCCGTCGAAATGGACGACCTGATGAGAAGCATCAAAATTACCGTAGACAATGCTAGTGTCATTACCGAACAGCTGGCCCAGTTCAGTTACAAAATGAACAGCAAGGACGGCGCATTGTCTAAATTAATGGACGATAAGGCTTTTGCCAACCGTATCGATACAACGATGAAGAACATCCAGAAAGCCTCCAAAGGATTAAATGAAAACATGGAGGCGGCAAAACATAATTTCCTTTTGCGTGGTTATTTCAACAAAAAGAAAAAAGCGGAAGAGAAAAAACAAAAAGAAACCAAAAAGGCTGAAGAAAAAAAACAGGAAGCTTTGACTGATGAAAAAGCAAAATGAGTATTAATTTAAAATGTAAGATCATGAAAACGTTGAAATTAATGATAGTAGGGCTATTCTTTTTATTTGTTAATCAGGCAATAGCCCAGGTTTCGGTAAATGTAAACCTTGGAACGCCCCCAGCTTGGGGACCGGCAGGATATACTGAAGTGGAATATTATTATTTACCGGATTTAGAAATGTATTATGATGTGCACCAAACCCAATTTATTTATTTTTCCGGCGGAAGATGGGTACGTAGTGCCTACTTGCCAAGAAGGTACAGGGGTTATGATTTGTACGGAGGCTATAAAGTTGTGCTCAACGATTACCACGGCCCGGCTCCGTATACCTATTTCAAAGACCATAAGGTAAAATATTACAAAGGTTACCGTAATGGGCACCAGGCTACCATTGGTGTAAGAGGAGAGAAAAAACACAAAGGAAAAAAACACCATGATTAAAAAGATGGGAATTCTATAGTACAGAAGCAAAGTTATATAACACTTTTATATGCCTTATTCCCCAACTTTGTTTCTGTACTTCGTTCTTATAATTGTTTTAAAAGAGATTGTCTTACGTGATCATACCGGAGAGGCTAAAAATTCGCGTAGCTGTATGTATTGACAACATCATACCAATACAGTTTGGCGACTGCTTAAAGTGTCCGGGTTACTATCGCTTGAAGACAATCTCTATTTAAAAAGCAAACCAGCCGCTGCCATCGTAAAACTTAAATAACAATGTCATGAAAACTGAAAAAGAACTCAATAGCGATATTCTGGAGCTTACCATGAGCATCAAGAAAAATTATCCGGAACTGACAAAATACCTCAAAGAAATGCAGGTTACCTTACCGGATAATACCAAACCGGAAATTACGGTCAAGATTTTACAGGAATATTACGATTCTTTAAATGAAATGCTCGACAAATACGCCGAAAACAATCATTTAAGCCTACATTAAATACAATTATGATGAAAATAGTCAAAAAAATAGGCCTCTGGATGGACAATTCCATCGCATACATCATAGAATTTGTCCTGGAGCCTTTTCAGATCCAAACCATCGAATCGGAATTTACTCCTTTTGAAAAAGAAAGTACCCCAAGCCATAGTGAAAAACACATGCACCATAAAGAACAGCAGCTGCAAAAGGAATATTATAAAAAATTATCTGAAATTATCATGGCCAACGATGAGGTCCTTCTATTTGGGCCAACCAATGCCAAACTGGAATTGTTCAACATACTCAAAAAGGACAACCGCTTCGATACCATAAAAATTGAAGTACGCCAGGCGGCTCAAATGACCCCTAATCAGAAACTGGCCTTCGTCCGTGATTATTTTTCAGACAATTAAAAGAGATTCAAAAGTTACTTTACCATTCATTTTTAACCTTTATTGCAATCGGAGGCAGGGCGTAAAAACCCTGCCTTTTTTTATGCCCGGAAGCCGCAGGTTTTTACGTGTGAATGATATAAATATTGGGTAAAGTTTTGTAACACAATCCATTCCAATAATAAGCAACTTTACAGTATAACAAATGTCCCATTAAATTTAAATAGTATGGAAAAATTAAAAAAAGCATGGTCTGCTGAAAAAACAAATCAGCCAGGCCTGGAAAGAAAGCCAAAATCACTTTTCTCGGATTTTACCGGTTTCGGTCTAAAATCACTGCTACAGCTTTTCGACAAGGTGCCGGAGATGCTAAACGGGTCCACAATCAAAAATACCGTTGCAGTAGTATTATTTTCTTTAATGATAGGTTTTACGCAAACCGCCATGGCCCAGGAACCAAATCCTGAACAATGCCAGGTCCGTTTCGGGGTTAAGGGAGGTGTCAATTTCTCCAACATGTACACAGATGATGTTGATGACGAAAATGTGCTCACAGGATTCCACGTAGGGGTATTCGCCAAAATGCAATTCAACGATAACATCGCTTTGCAGCCCGAGCTTCTCTACACTACAAAAGGATCGGAACTTACCTATAACAACGCCTTTGCGGAAGGAACGGCAAAATTCAGGCTGAACTATATAGAAGCACCGGTTTTACTGGTCGTTAACCTTACAGACAACCTTAACGTACACGCCGGGCCTTATTTCGCGTATTTAATTGACGGTAAAGCCACAAATGATTCTGACGCTAATTTTTTCGACTCCGAAGAAGAATTGGATAACGATGACTTCAACAAGTTCGATTTCGGGCTGTCAGCCGGGCTAGGATTTGATTTCGACTCCTTCAGCGTTGGTGCCCGCTACAATTATGGTCTTACCACTGTTGGTAAGGACAGGGATTTCGGAGGAACCACATACACCTTTCCTGATGGAAAAAACAGTGCCATCAACGTATATGCGGCCTTCTCTTTTTAACTAAATAGTATAACACTAACATCACTATTATGAGTAATTTACTTTATACAATAGCACTAATCCTGGTGATATTTTGGGCGATAGGTTTTTTCGCCTACAGTGCAGGTAATTTGATCCACATTCTGCTTGTTATCGCGGTCATTGCGGTAATATTGAGAATCATACAAGGAAAAAAAGCAATATAAATCTTTAAAAATCAATAATCATGGAAACAAGCAAAGTATTATTAGGAGTATTGGGCGGAGTCGCCGTCGGAACTGTTTTAGGAATTTTATTTGCCCCTGATAAAGGAGTAAATACCAGAAAAAAACTGGTAGACCAAGGAATGGGCTACGCCGATAACTTAAAAGGAAAAATCAACGACATCAAACAGGAAGTCACCAACAAATACGACAGCCTTTTGGGTGACGCTAAAGAATTGGCAAAAAAAGAAGTTTAGGCTCTTAGAAGGAAAGCCTGTAGGATATCGTCAAAAATATCACACAGGCTTTTTTCAACATTTTCAGTGCAACATTTTTAAACTCAAATTATGGAAAGTAATGCGTCAACAATAGAAAAACTGGCCGAAAAAGCAGAAACCTACGCTAAAACAACCTTCGAGCTCTATAAATACAGCGTAGTAGACAAATCTGCAGATATTTTCTCAAAACTGGCCGCCAGATTGGTCATTACCCTAATTATCCTCATGTTTTTCCTCATGGCCACCATCGGCCTTGCCTTATGGGCAGGAGAATTATTAGGCAAAGAATATTACGGTTTTTTTGCCATAGCCGCCGGTTACCTGGTTTTGGCCCTGCTGCTTTATGTTTTCAGAAAACATTTCATCAAAAAACCGGTAAGCAATTTCATCATTGGCTGTACCTTAAAAGAAGACTGACATGAAAACAACCGACAAAAAAGAAGCGCTAAGGAACAAAATTATCTTTCTGCAAAACAAGCAGGCAGAAGACCTGCAGTCACTCAAAGAGCAATTCCACTTAACTTACAACAGTTTTAAACCTTTAAACCTGTTAAAAAACACCTTGAGCGAAGCCTCGTCTTCTTCCGAGATGAAAAAAGACCTGCTCATGGGTGCCCTGAACCTAACCACAGGTTACCTGTCGCATAAAATAACAGACATCGGTAACAACCCCATCCAGAAAATACTCGGCAACGCCCTGAATTTTGTCCTTAAGAAATTCGCCGGCAAAAAACAGGACAGCAAAGAAACAGATGAACACCAGCCTGTAGTACCACCACCGGAGAAAGATTATTGATTAGAAGAGGCAAGAGAAAAGAGACAAGAAAAAAGAGAGAATACACTCATTTCCACAATCTTGTCATTCCGACGAAGGAGGAATCTCCGCAATCTTTCCAAGTTATCCGGAAAGAAGAAATGAATTCTGCTGATGTAATCTGTTTTTCATGATGTAATTGTCTATTGCACTGATGTAATTGCTTATTTCACTGATGTAATTGAATATTTCGTTGATGTAATTGTTCATTTCACTGATGTAAATGCTTATTTTGCTGATGTAAGAGCATTTTTCGTGATGTAACTGTCTATTGCATTGATGTAATTGTTCATTTCACCGATGTAATTGAATATTTCGTGATGTAAATGCCTATTGTACTCTAAAGCCGCAGCTACTATGCTCTCTTGTCATTCCGACGAAGGAGGAACCTCCTCAATCTTTCCACGCCAGCCATTTTTAACAGAAAAGAATAAAGAAAATAAAACCAAGAAATAAGTTTGCGGAGATTTACTTCGTCAGTTCGCTTCGCTCGTGCCCTCCTTCGTCGGAATAACAAACGTTATGCAATCTCGTCATTCCGACGAAGCAGCAATCTCCGCCATCAAACTCATACTAACTACAAGTAACCCTAAAAAACTGTTAGACTCCTGAGACTGAAAACTGCAACTGCGACTGAAAACTGCGACTGCAACTGAAAGCTACCTACTGATACGGCACAATATACGGTTTTGATAAATCAAATTCCTGCAGCCCCAAGTCATACGATTTGATAGAATTGGTCTTAAAGGTCGAACCGGCATCCACCGGAATCCTCGGATAATACGAAAAAGAGAACTGGAAATTATGGAACACTAGGAAGTCATTGCTCAAAATCACGCCCAAACCAATCTGCGAATAGACTTCACTGTTTTTAAAATCAACATTTTCCTGCCCCAGCATCCCCAAAGAAAAATTCAGGAACGGATTTAGCCTGAAACCCAAAAGCTTCCAGGGCGAATACCCCTGCGTCTGGAAAGTGACCAGCAATTTTTTGGTCCCGAAAAGCGTTTGGCTGCTAAAACCCCTGATTCCCGCATCACCATTAAAAGTAAGCCTGTCGGTATTGCTGTTCAGCCTGTTGTGGCCAATGATGAGTTCCGGTTTTATAAACTGCCTGAATTTCCAGCGACCGGTCCCGTTTTCATACAAATTGGTAAAATAAACGGTGCTGATGTTAAAAGTATTCTGTACTGTTTTGGAATGGTCAAAATAAGTCCCGTATTCTATGTTGGTGCTCAGGTAACCAAAATCAAAATATTTACCCAGTGCAAACCGCCCGCCCAGGTAAAACCTGTAATCGTTGTTTTTTTTCTGGTAACCGGTCGTAATATTATACAAAACCCCCGAAGCGACATCTTCTACAATATTAAAATTGAAGATATACTTATCCTGCGTATACTGCCGAGAGGACAGCCCTATTCCCAGCAGGTAAAGGCTCTCGCTCGTATAAAGCCCTAAACTGTCCTGGAGCTCCACGGGTTTTTCGATATAATTCTTATGGTAATACCGAAGGCTGGTAATAAGGTTCGTGGCGCGGTTTTCTTCGGTATTCCCTTCAAAAACCTTAAACGAATGCCCGCCCCAGTAATCCTGCGAATTGGACTTGAAACTCTGGTCCTGCAGCACCTGGTTGGCATCAAGCACTTTACTATGGTTAAACTGCTGGTCCAGGTAAACACCGGCAGCCCATCTGGTGTAAGTGGAAAAGAACGGCCTTTCGATATTGACGAGTTTGGTAAAATTCCCGTCCAGGTCAATAGTATAACTCACCGTAGATTTGATAAAGGTATTCATGATATTCGGGACGGTATAGCTGGTTTTGTACCCTTCCTGGCTGCTTTTTAGGCTTTTGGTATACGAATTGGCAAATTCATGGCCTGTTCCGGCAAAGTTCCTATCAGTGAGGTAAAAAGTAGATTTCGAGCTTGAAGCCGAAAAATCAGGAAGCAGGCTCCAGCTATCCAGGACACGGATGGACACATCTACCGAATCCGAGTTTTTGGAAGCCAGTTGCGCCGTGATGCGGACACCTCTTATATACCGCTGGCTTCGAATTAACCTTTCCGATTCCTTTACCAGCATAGAATCCAGGGGCGTGTTGCGTTTTATCAGCAAAAGGTTTTTAATAGCCAGCGCTTTGGTTTTGGTATGCAACGAATTACCGGTTTTGTAGATGAAACGTTTCGGTTTAACTGTCGTATCTATTTCGGAATACCCAAAAGGATCCAGCGTGGTAATTTGTATCTGCCGGATAATTTTCCCTTCCAGGCCGTCATAGACCTGCCGTTTTGTTTTTTGGAAGGAATTCTTTTTCATCCGTTGTTTTTCTACCGGCTTGAAGACCAACCGGTGCAGGAACTTGGTAAAGCCCCTTTTCTTGGAATACTTCTCGATAGACCGGTACACCTTGAGTGTATCTTTGGCTTTGGGTTTGATTTGGGCATGGGAAACTGGATAACTGCAAATTATCAAGATAAATAACAGGAATTTAAAAATAGAAGGCATTGCAGGTTTTAATATCAAAAATACAACTAAAAAGAGGTATTCACCAGTAAATATGTAAATTATGAAACGTATCGGGGAAATCCTAAAAGAGATACACCGGCACTATACTACTGATAACGTTTTACAAACAATGATATTGCAGTTTTTTTAAGGAGGAAGGCTGTTTTTTAATGATGGCAGAAGAACTGTTGATAACCATAAAAAATAAAAGCCTGTAAATGTGAAATTTACAGGCTTTTTATGAATTGACAACTTGGTTGTCGGGGTGGCAGGGTTTGGCTCTGGAAGGCAGGATTTGGCGTAATACAAATTAATAGCAAAGGATTTAATTTGTATTTTTGTAATACTAAGCGTTGGTTATAAACTAAATACGCATTGTGTTTATTTGTTCCTATCGCCAATGCTCAAAAATAACGATAGTAATCAAGATGAAATACAATAAATAAAAAACAAAGTGTATGTTCAGGTATATTAGTTTTCTTTTACATATTTGTAACAGCTTTATATACTAAAGAACCTGAATTTTCTTGTCCTCAAGATTCAAGTATTACTATATCTGCTATTTATTTTCTTAAAGTGTCATCTAGTTGTTTATCCTTATATAGTATGCTATTTATCAGAAGAAAGTAAAAGAGCCTTTTAAAATTTCAAAAATATTTAATTGTTGTTCAAGATAAAAACAAATTGTTATGCCGTTAAGCCGAGGTAGAAAAGGAAAGAAAAAGAAAAAGCCACAACAAAAAGGAAAAAGCAATTCAAATTACGAAGAGTTCAGTGCTAGCGGGACTAAAGTGTATAGGCAAGGTAAAAATGTTTTTATACGAACAAATAGAACTCCAGAACAACAGCAACAACTTCTTGATGAAATCAAAAAACACCGACCTCAGATACTACAATCGGTTAATGATTCAATTGTCCAAATCGTCGAAATTTTTTCTGAATACGATAATTTTCAATTGCTCGGTGGGCTTGGGTACAATTTATTTGAAAAGCACGACAGCCCTGAGGATGACGGCGCTTCCGAGTTAATGATTGAATACGGATTGAGTTTTGCCACAGCAATAACTGGAAATGGAACAAAAAGTGTGACATCTGAAATCCTCAATGAGCTAATTGATTTACTTTTCGCGACAAGACAATTGTACAATCAGTACGTGATGACTGAGTTTGTGGATGCTAAGTATTCTGAATTGGAAAGTCATTTGAGATTTAAAACCATTTTGGAATCATTGTATATGCGTGGTGACGGATATATGCAACATATTTACCAAACCTTTGAAGAATTATTCTCCGGTCATGATGCGATGTTCCAAAAACATTACGGATTTACCGCGAGCGATTTGCTCGAAGCGATAATTCAATTTGAAGATTCATTTTATTGTAGAACGGTATTACCAAACGGAATGCCACATTGGAAGTCTTTTGAGAGGTTTGAACAATGGCAGAAAACGAAAGGCATACATTCTTTCCGGGCGGATGATCGACAACCCTTGCTAGATTTTCTAAAAGATAATCCTGATATGGCTGATGACGCAGGCGAAAGTGGTGGGCGTAGAATTGATGATATCTCTGAATTTATGGAACTTTATAAAGTTCGTGCGAGAAAACCAGTGCATCAAAAAGTAATTGAAGCACTAGCGATTGAATTTGGTGATAATTCAGAATTTTTGAATCCTAAATTCCCAGGCTTACCACTAAATGATAGTCTGTCAAATTTGAAGCCTGTAATGTTATTTAACGGTGCGTACTACTTATTTGCCTTCAATCTTTTGACAAGAAATCTATTTTCAATTGCAGAGAAATTAATACTTGATGCTGATAAAGTTTACTACGAACAAAACTTTTTAGGTAATAAGTTTAGTAAATCGAGAGATAATTACCTTGAGAATAAGACTGCTGATTTATTTAGAGTCTTTATCCCAGACTCAAAGTCATATTTGAACCTGAAATACAAGCCAGGCCAATTAGATGCAGCCGGTAATAAAATAGAAACAGAACTCGATCTTTTGCTCGTATCTGATAATGCCAACTACATAATAGAAATGAAAGCCGGCGGTTTGTCTGCACCATCGAAACGCGGAGCATTAAAAAGCCTTACAGGACAACTTGCTGACACTGTTGGCTACGGTGCATATCAGAGCCACCGTGCGTACAAGTATATTTACGATACTGCTTCGCCAGATTTTTATGATGGTAAAGGAAATTCGGTAAAAATAGACAAAAGCAAAAAACTGTTCAGAATCACCATCACGTTAGAGCATCTTTCTGGCTACATTGCAAATATGCATGAACTCAAAATGCTAGGGGTTGTAGAGAAAGATGTTGAATTTGCTTGGACTTGTAGTCTATTTGACCTAATTATATTTTCTGAAATTATCGAGAATGAAAATGATTTTATCGAGTACTTGGAAAAACGCCTACCACTCTATAATAATCCTCATATTAACGTAGATGATGAGATTGATTTTCTCGGTTATTTCTTAGATAATGACGAATTGGTAGATAAAAAAGCCCTAAAAAAAGTAAGCACCTACAAACTAAATAAGACTTCAGAAGACATTGACAACTACTTTCAGAAGGGTGGCCCGAAACCCACAAGAAAGAAGTAACCTAATAATTTCCTATGAAAAACTAAAATGAGGACTGGACGCTTTTCTATGACTCATAATCAACGCATAAGCTTCATTGATCCTTACGGTAATCTTAGTGCTGGTTTGTTTCTCGTCAGGACTTTCCAGCATTTGTGAAATTTTACTCGATAAATAATTGTTTTTTAGTAATTGAGTTTGTGTTTCTAAAAAAGTGATATTCTTCTATATTATTGAACATTTGTATTTTTTTAATGGTTAGAGGAAAGACCTTTGACATATAATTAGATAATTTCTGTTCGGTCGATTATTTATTTTCAACCCATCTAAGATATTTATATTTTTTGGAAAGGATTGTTTTTAAAGCTGCCAGAACCTCTTCTTTTTTATCAAATGTAATTTGGGCGGTAAGATTGTAAATTGCAATCATTGAAAGTTTTGAAGTGAGGTTATAATCTTGCTTGGTTAAAAAATAGTTTCCTTTAAACACGGGAAATTTATATACTAATCCCTGATATATCAGATTACCGCCTTTGTATTTGAAAACCATAAAGAAACCCTCGTTTTGGTCTTTTAAAATATCGGGTGAAAGGAATTCTATGTTTTTCGCCATATCCAAAATGTTAAGCCCTTTTTTTAGCCTCATTCTCGTTTTATTGATCTTTACAATATCTTTATACATTTCATTCTTATTGTTAAGATCTGTGAGCCAGCAATTGTTTCTTTTAAGTTTTCCGGGATTAATTTTATGGCCTAACCATATTTCTTTTGTGAGGTATTCCTGCACCATACCAAAATTCATCATTAACCGAAGCAACTTAAAAGTTGAAATTTCGAAAATTGTTGTGTGCTCTCCTGTAAGCTGATTTGTTTTGTGCAAGTCAACGGTTTTCTTCCGACTCCAATAGCGAATGGTGTAGTGCATATCTTTTTCTAATGAATTGAAAGATATTTTTTCTGCACCTGGGTTCTTTTGGATAAATAGAAATAATTTTTCTAATGCTGCGAACGGATTGGTTTCTATTAAGTGCTCGGATAGTTCGGTGTTTTCCATAATTTAAACAATTCTTTTCCAGTTTTTGAAAAGGCTGTTATTTCACCTTCAAAACCTGCAACAGCTTAAAATTCAAATACAGTTTTTCTTTGCCCACCTGTTCACTTTTTAAAAAGCCTTCGCTTTCGAGTTCCTTTAGATAATTTCCGACCGTTTTTAAATTTCCAAGTCCTGCCTTTTCCAACTGATTTCTTTTTGTATAAGGCAGCCGGAACAATTCTTCCATAAGATCCTTTGAATATATTTTTGGCAGCTTTTGCTGAATGTCTTTTCCCATTTCTGCCATTAACGTTTCGATTTCGGCAATCTGGTGCCGGCCTTTCAACGCAGTTTGCTCGACCATATCAAGCATGTACATAATCCAATCCTGCCAGTTGCCTTCTTCTGTTACTTTCCTTAGATTGGTGTAGTATTTGTCTTTGTGCTGGATGATATAGTTACTCAGGTATAATGCAGGCAGATCCATTAGTTCTGTCATTTTCAGGTATAGCAAGAGTATTATCCTACCTGTACGACCATTGCCATCAAAAAATGGGTGTATCGCCTCAAACTGATAATGGATGATTGCCATTTTGACCAATGGATCTATGTTATCTTCGGCATGAATAAAATCTTCGAGGTTTTTCAATTTTTCCCGGATTACATTTTCGCCTTCGGGTGGCGTATAAACTACTGTATTTGTAGCCGGGTTTTTTAACTGTGTTCCCGGAGCATTTCGGATGCCCGATTGGTTTTCTTTAATGATCTGCATCAATGCTATAAATAGATTTGTGGTCAGGATCGGGCGATTGTCTATCTGGCCGACACCATACCAAAGCGCATCTTTGTAATGCATTACTTCTTTTGTAGCCGGGTTGTCATTTTTCCTGTCGGCAATGGAAGCCTTAAATAATTCGTCCTGTGTTGTAATTATATTTTCTATGGCTGAACTCGCTTGTGCTTCCTGAAGGTTTATTGTATCGATGAAAAGTGTTGGGTTTGGCAAATTTGTAATTGCTCCTTTCAGTTCGGATAATGCCCGACTTGCCGCGATGGTCTTCTTTAGAATCATGGTATTTTCTATTTCCGTATCGGGTGGCAGTAATGGCAAGGCATTGTATGGAATTTCGGGATTGTAGTTCTTTTTTTGGCTCATGACGGCATTTTTTGACACGGGCGCTAAACGCCCTTGATTTATATTCGAGAGTAAATATAGTGAAAAATTACTCTCGTTTATTATATGAGGGTAATTTTTGCCCTCGTTGGATATATGTTTTGTATTGACTTTTTAAAATAAAAACGTTACCTTTGACTGAAGCGATTGTAGCGCTTCAGTCTTACACTTACTGCCATGCTTGCACCTGAATGTCTTAAGACATTCAGGTGCAAGCATGGGCGAAAAAAACAGTGAGCCCTACAGAAAGTGATTATTAATGTACTTCTGGCGGTGCAGGCAATTTATCGATAAATAGGCAATTGCCAAATTCCATATCCCTGTACAGATATTTAAGTTTACAGTCTTTAATAGCTTTATTCCCCACTATCCACCTGACACGCCAATCATAATCGGCATACAACAGTACTGGTTCTTCTAATTCTCTCGTACCTTTTTTGAAAGATAAATTATATACCCACTTTGGAGGATTGTCTTTCGTTATATGTGGTTCATCGTCCCAGATTTCAAGAGTTTCATGCTCGGAGAGAATTATTGAGGGTTGCAGATGTAACCCAAAAGTCAGGCATAACATCTTATTTTCACTTGGATCCATTTGCTTTGGCATGTCGGTAAATCCCATCTTTCTCCAAATGTTTTCGGAACTGGCCGGAGCACACATTAAATCTAATGTATAAAAGTTTTGTCTTTTAAGGTCGTCAATAACAGCCGATAACGTTCTTGTTGCAATATTGTTTTTTCTAAAAAGGGGATGGATTTCGGCTAAATCGATTGTAACAGCAGGATATTTTTTGGTGAGTGCAAAGAAACCCACAGCCTCGTTTTCAATTGTTGCAATAACCAGGCAATTGTCCTTGAAGCTTAACCTGTATAATATACCATAAGAAATTTCAGAAGATACTATTAACTATCTCTAATTTGTTTATGTTTACATATGACAACTAAATCCCCTAGTCAAATAGCAACTCTATTATTATATTCTATATTTAATGTGTAATTTTCTCAAGCAGAATAATTAATTTTAACATCTTAAAACTTCTGGTAAGCCTTCATGCAAAATAACGTAACCACACTTTCTACTAACCTAAAAAATTTAATTAGAAAATATGAACATAAAACTTTTATTGCGCATTGGAGCTTTTATACAAACATGCACTATCGAAACAATAGTGTTTTAAAAGTTGAATTAAAATCTCCCATTCGGCAGTTAACATATTTAATTTCATTGTACCACAGGACTGGATTTGGGGGAAACGAACGTTTTGAGGCTTACAGCGACGACTATACGAAGATAGTTAACCTGCTGAACGACATTGAAGAACAGTACTCCATTACTTCTGAAGAGTATAAAAATAGTGGCTTTAACGGCGAAAATGCCGAAAAATTATTTATAAGCAATAGTACCTTCCTCAATTTTTATCTTAATGCTCCATTGACATATACAGAACAGGATATTGAAAAAATTCGTAAGACATTTATCCATTTTGAATCTCTGATTGTGGAAGAATATGGATTAACAATTGACGATTTTATTAACTTTTACATTGGGCTGTGTAATTTGGAAACTGAGCGCTACGAAAAATATTATGATCATACTCATGAGCAAAGGGATTTAATCTTAAAGGCCCGCGACTACCCGGAAGATCTAACAAGGCAAGAAGCTTCTGAATTACTTGAAATTATGGATAACGGCATATTTAACCTTGGAATTCCTATAGAAAGAGTAAAGTCGCTTTTACCTGAAGATAAAATAAAAACCCTACTCGCCATTTTCACGCTAACAAGGGAAGAAAATGTAAATTACCTATACTATAGCGATAGCTGTCCTTATCTTTTACAGCCAATATTGCTAATGGATGGGGATCATCTGGTAATGATCTTTTCTAAACAGTTGATAAATGCTACTTATGATTTTCTATTTGATTTTTGTTCAACCATAGACAGTGACGGGAGGAGGGTACTGGACCAAAGGGAAAATTACCTCGAAGTCAAAACAGCAGACCTTTTTAAAAGCTTTTTTGGAAAAAAAGCTAAAGTGTATACTAATTATTACGTAACTAAACAGGAGAAAGACCTTCTTGTAGTAATTAATAAATATGCGTTCATCATAGAATGTAAAGCTAATAAATACCGTATTCCGTTTAGAGACTCATTAAAGGCGTTCGACAGAATTAAAGATGATTTTAAACGATCTATTGGTAAAGGTTATCTTCAGGCTAGAGAAATGGAAGAATTAGTATTAGCTGGACAACCTTTTCATATAAAAAATCATCGTGGCGAAATTATAGATAAAATATATCCTGGAAAGATTCACGAAGTATTTTCAATTGTTGTAACACAGGAAAGGTTTGGACAGATAGAATGTAACTTGGCACACTTGCTTGAGGTCGAAGATGATAATGATTATCCTTGGGCAATTGCCGTCGATGACTTGGAAACATTTTTAATTACGCTGAGTCGAAAACAAAATCATCTTCAGGAATTCGTAACCTATCTTACTGCACGTGAAAAACTGCATGGAAGATTATTTTGCTACGATGAGCTGGATCTTGGTGCGCTGTTTCTTATGCAGCCAAAAGTCTTTTTCAGCTATTGCAATCACTTCGCCCCGGTAATTATGTCTCCCGATATGAATAATTTTTTTGATGAACTATATTCGATTGGTCTAGGGTCTAAAAATGAATTACATTTAGATAAAAAGAAACAACGGGAGGCACCTATAGCATATGCACTTCTAAAAGAATTAAAACTTGGCAAGCCAAAAATGTGAGATGTTTAAATTCCGGAAACGTTCAGTCGCATGGCGAGGTTAGGGAATAAAGATGCTAGATTTTTAGGTTAAACACGAATTTTCCAAGTACAAAACGAACTTTCCATTAAACCTAAAACTCCAATCTCGCCAAACAATTATTAACGGATGGCTCTCTTGCTTACGTTTAAGGTACTTTTTGCAATAAATTCAGCGGTTTACTTTTCTAAATTAACTTTTGAGTAATTTCGTAAAGGTCTAATTAACTTTTAATATTTTAATATGATTCAATTTGATATATATCGAGATTCAACAAAAGAAATCTATGCAGATGATATTCCAGAGTTTTCAGGTTCTGAAAATTGGGGGAATTTAAGCAGTAAATTTTTATTTATATTCAGCAGATTAGATTATCTCAATGATACTTTAGTTTCAATATGCGAAAAAGTAGAAATTTATAATGTCAATTTCAAAGAGAGAAATGGTTTAACTAGTAAGAAAACTAAAATCGCACCTTATATTGAAATTATACATGTTATGTCAGATTTAAGAATGATAGTTGATGAGCTTATAGCTTTGCTATACATTGTTGAAAAAAGAAAAGTTTTAGGTGATTATCCTAGTAAAATTGAAATAGAATCTATTGGGAATCTATTGGGTAAATGGAATGAGAGAAAATTTGATGATGTGAGATTCTTTATTGATTATAAAGATTTTTTAAAGAATGTGAATGATATTACGAACACTTACAAACATTCATTTATAAATGACCATATTGTATTTTATAGACAACTTGATAAACCAACTGTTTATGCAATAAGGAATTTTAATGGAGAATTTGATAAACAAAAAAATAAATTAACAGCAATTCCACTAGAGAATATTGTAAATGGTTTCAATAAAATGTTTAAAGAGTATAGAATATTATTAAAAGAAATGACATATGAGCAAATAGTAAATGATTTTGAAAAGAAAAAAAACTTATAAAATGTAGAGTAGAAAATCATGCCTAGTATCCGCTAAATCTTTTTTTGACTAATCGCAAATTTATGTTGTCGTTTCGAAAAACTTTATCTTAGCGGAAATCACTTCCACTCGTTTTTTCAAAGCGAAGATCGGTGGCGTACAATTTTAAGTCATTTTCAAAATAACCTACGAATGAGCGAAGAATGTAAAATATGGTTTCCGCATGAGATTTTCTACATTGAAAGTTTATTGTCAATAACCCGGACAATTCTTTCTGAAAAAAATGTAGTGGTAACCGTCTTAGACCAAATTCAGGAAGGAGATTATGAAAACGGAAAAATTCTTATTGACGCAGTCCAGAATATCTGTACCCAAGCTGCATTAATTTCTAAATTTTTCTGGCCGGTTAGCAGAACCAAGATCCATAAAGGCAGGGGAAAAAGGTTACGCGAAGCGTATGGGATTCATGAGCAGAATTGCCTTAAGGATAAACAGGTAAGGAATTTCATCGAACACTTCGACGAAAAACTCGACTTGTATCTGTCTGAATTCACAGCGGGAACCATTATTCCCATATATGTTGGTCCAAGAATTGACATGGAGGCTAAGCAAATATTTCGCGGCTATTTTCTTAACGAAGCAGTATTCACAATTTTGCATTTGGAATATAAAATCATTCCTATAATTGACGAGATTGAGAGGATACATTTACTTTTAGAGCAAGATTTCATAAGTGGAAGGTTTAGTAATTAACAAAAAGTCCGACGATTCGCTTAAACTATTTTATAAATTTTAAACTATGAAAAGACCTCTTGAAAAAGACCTCTCCTTAATAAAGAAAATTCTGGAACTGAGTATTGATGAATTAATTGAACGTGATAGTGATATTTTTAATCATGCTGAAGAAGTGATTGATCAACTATCAGGTGAGGAGGTTATTAGATTAAACAGAAAGCTTCATGAAACTACTATCAATCATAGACTGGCTTTTTATCTGGAGAAATATTGTTATGAAACGGAATTAGAAGATCTAATAGTGGATATCGAATACAATAGGTATTACGAAAACCCAAAAATGCTTAACACAATTGAAGGAAGGATTACTGCCAGGCCGGATATAATTATGCATTCAAGGATGGATAAAACTGTTCCCACACAGCACTTTTTGGTTGTCGAAGCAAAAAAGGAACTGATAACTGAGCATGATAGAAATAAAATAAGAGGTTTTATTAGTGATGACGACTATACTTATCTTTTCGGCCTAACCATTTCATATTGCCAAGACCCAAATAACGTTATCGCTACTTTATTTTATTATAATGGCGAAAATATTATCGAAGAAGATATTTCAAGGCATAAATAAAACAGTTATCGTTTAATAATGAATCGTATATAACGACAATTTATGGACAAATCAATCTCAAATACGGAAAAATACTTAATTGTCCATAAAAAAACTGATTTATTTTTCAATGGTTTCAGTGACCCACAATATCAACAAGGTAAAAACACATTATCTAAAACAAATTTTGTTTCAATCAGAGAAGGTAACAGATCTGATCAAGAAATTTTAAACACTACTTTTAATGGGCGCATTATAGTCAGGAATGAGTTCATTTGATGCATAATAATATTGTTTATGCCGGAAGCGAAATAGCGAAGACTCTTTCTGAATTTTACGATGACTTGTCTTATTTACCAATAAACGATTTCGCAGTTGAAAGAAATTTCAAAAGACATTGATTATTGATTTACTGTCGCTAGTTTTTGCTTTAAATTTTTCAATAATTTCCCATGAAGCTTTTGAAAATTTTGCAAGAAGTCGATATTAGACTGTAGTTTTTCAATTTTGATTTTTTTCATTAGGTCTTCCTTACTTTCTTCGGTACTGTCAATCAGGTCGAAATCCTTTTCCTTGTCTAGCACGATATTTATTATTTGTACATCGATATCTTCTGTGAGGCGGGGTGCATTTTCCAACCATTTTGTTTCTTCATCAGTGGTTACTTCTGATGCAGCATTATTCAGGGCTTGGTCAATGCAAATTCGAGCATACTTGTCCGCGGCTTTGGCTACGTCCAACCAACCATCACTATTGAAAGGTTTTTTTGTAACTGTCTTTTTCTTTGAAGCAATGGCATCATCAAAGTAAAACGATCGTTCACGGTCAGGATTTAGTTTGACCAAAAATTCAAAAATGGGAACAAAATTCTGAAAAGGTTTTGAGTTACCAGGCAATTGCCACCTGTGGCTCCAAATCTTCAAAATAATGTCGAAGCATTCTTTATCGAGCCTGCTTTTTTCTTGACCGCTTGCACTTTCCGCTTCAGTCATTTTCATGGCCAGGTAATGTGCCATCCATCTGCCTAGCGTGTCAACGCTTTGTTCCAGTTGTAATTCTTTAACTAACAACTTACCCAAGTTGATGGTTTTCTGTTGTGCTTCTGATTTTTCCATCTGCTGACAATATAAAAATTTTACTTGTTGATTCTTTGTATTTGTGATCATCCATATAACGTCGGTATATTTGATTTCGTCCCAGCTGCACTTCGATTATCAACTCAGACTTAAGATCGATGCAAAGCTGTTTTAAAAACAACAGTGATGCCGACATGCGATTTCCTAATTGCTGCGGTTCCTCATCACGAGAACCATTGTAACTGGCATAAAGCGAGTTGAGTAATGAGGGTTCACAGGAATCGTTACAATACCATTTTTTTCCATCTTCTGAAACTAAAAGGTTCATATCCTTGACTATTTTTTTTCCCAATCGATAAGGTGGGAACGTGATTTCACCGGCGAATGGGTCAAATTCGTCAAGACTTTTTGAAATGTCTCGGTCTTTTATCCATCCTTTAAGAATGAAAGGCATAGAGTTTATTTCCATACGTTTTTCTTTATAAGATGGCAACTTAAAGTCCCGGAAATCGACACAAGTTGATAACGCATTAAGTAAAGCTTCCGAAGTCTCCGGTGACACTAACGCTGACGTTACATAATAGGTGCCTTTTATCGTACTGTTGCTCTCCTGCCAAGACCCTTTTACGTTCAGCCAGGTTTCTCCATTGCGTTTTTCGATTAGTGATTCCAAGAATTCATCGTCGGATATTTCGAGCTGCTGTTCGTCTCGGTAATCACTTTTTACCCACGTTGGGCTTGTAGTGGGTACAGGATCGCGGAAATCAGAAAGCCATCTTCCATCTGGACTGGTTAGCAGGTGACGGGACAACCATTCGCTCCAATCATCTTCGCTCCAGTTCCTTCTGATTACCGTCGGCATCTTTTCGAGCAATTGTGCGGCTACGATCATTAGGGAATGATAAGAAATGTAAAAGTCCAGACGATCTATTCGGGGATAACTTCCGTGATCATGATGGGTACTGTAATCATTGGAATTATTCCATAATCCGACACGTGGATCACTATTATATCCACCTTTAATGTTACCCCATTTTTCTTCGATAACAATCGCCGCAAGATCTTCTGTTTGTTCTCCCGATATGCCGAAAACCTCGCCTAATGGCTTGAACCAATAATTATCGAAATCCCATCCAAAGTAGAAACCTTCTTTCCGCTCAACTTCATTATCTCTGTGCAGATAACTCTTGGTTTGATAATTATAATCAACTGTTTTTATCGGAAACCTCGATTTTGTAGCATTGCTTAATGAATTAACGACCTCGATTCCATAAACATCTTGGTTATTTCTTGCAATGTTTAATGCAGTGTCAGCCGCAAATTTTTGAATCAATATGTGCTTTTCACTTAGAGCGTAACGCATGATTGTGCTGGCATATTTTTCAACATTTGAAGTTTTTTCCATAGTCGCCCTGCTTAACGATATAAACAAGTACAACCGCGCATGGAAGCTGTAAAAAGGATAACTTTTGACGCCGAACGGTCCGGCATTGTCACGCTCCAGCCAATAGAAAAGCTGATTGATGACATCAACGCAGTCAAAGTGCACTAATTCCCGAACGCAATGTGCCGCTTTCCAACGGATTTCTGATTTTGGCGAAGCTAGCGATGACCACACGAACCCGGCAACGCTTCTGGAAGCGTCATAGACTTCATCAACGGCAGGATTGGCCGAGCCATCACCAAAATCTTCGTCAACGTGCAATTCAAATCTTGAAAGAGTGTAGTCCAGTAAATCAACTGCTTCGTCGTTGGTAAGATGAGAACGTGAAATGACTGCAAATCCAAACAGCATCTCCGCATCCGCAAATTCGTTTCCGGTCGCCAACCCTTCATAGATGCCATTCTGCAAAACGGAAATTTGCTCTCCATCCAATGACAGTTTCTCTATCGTCGACTTATAATGCCAGGGGATAACCAGTTCATGAGCAAATTTTTGCCCGATCGACGATAATGATGGAGATAATCGTTTTTTGAAACTTACTTTTGATTTCCAATCTGTTGGTAGTGCCTGGAAAATCTCTTCAACATCATGCAACGACAGCTTATTTACGTTGGGTACGTTGCCAAGAAAATTATATGCGTCACTTTCTTCGATGCGATTGAGGACATTTTTCCAAAATTCAGATTTATGTATAAATGGATTGCGTTCGGCAATTTTTATTTCGAATTTCGCCAACGATGCACTAAGCCCGTCATCCGTATTTAAATCGGAATCCGAAAAAATCTTTTCCCAATCAAAGGTATCTTGCTCGGTTGCGCTGTATCTTGTAGCTTCTTTTTTCTCCTCTGAGCTAGCTTGTTCTTCAAAGGAATTTATGATATTGTCGAGCTCAGCGTTTTTAGTGCCCGCGAGATCCGATGCCTTTTTCAACGAATTCCAATATTCCGGTGTTGCGCCTTCATTTTGTACGCGAGGTATTAACCGTTCTAGTAATATGTTTTTTGCTTGTAACGAGATAGGCCTCTCAATCAACTTACCGATGATATTTCGGACTTGGTCGATGTCAAGAAATGTACTTAAAGCAATTGCGGTTTGGATTGAGATTTTTTCGCTACTAATGAGTTCTTGTATCAAAGCCGATTCGAGCCACTCAAATCGTCCAATCTCCCTTTCACGCCATCTGCTTAAGGCGGCTATTCCGCTTGATGTTGACAATCTTGTGCAAACTTGTATGGCTTCGCCTCGGTCCCAATGTTTTTCCCGAAGATTTTCTCCAACTAGTTCCGCGACGCGAATAAAGCGGTAAGCAAGTTTGGGATTTGGCTTGTGATTGGCTACAGATTGTTTTGCCAATGCCTGAGTTGCTTCCCACCGTTGGTAAATTTCGTCACCGAATTTCGAAACTATCTCGATTGCATTTTCAAAGTAAACGCTTGCATCGTCTTTCGATACAGCCAGAACAGCACGGGACAGTGAAATATAACGGTCTGCAATTTCTTCAGGACCATCCTCGCTAACAGATTTAATTAGCATAAATGCATCTTCCTCAGATTCCTTTGCAAATGCTTTGAGGTGTGGTAAACGATAAGCTATTCTTACCAGTTTTATCTGATGATTAACCCTAAGAGATCCGTTACCTTTGATGTAGGACATAAAGAATTCTTTCAACTCTTCCGTAGAACAATTCTTCGACCACTTTAAAATTGAGAGGTACAATGTTGCGATTTCTGAAGGGAAATTATCACTGCTCCTGTAGCGGCCTTGTAATGCCTGATTTGATTTTGGAATCGCCTCTTTAACGCGTGCAAGTATATCTGATGGTTGGTTCATTAAAATGTCCAGTCTTAACTGATATAATGGCAACAACCCATTAATAATAAAATTAAACTCTTTTAGATCATCAGATTGTTGATGCTTTTTATTGTCTTTATTTATTAGATCCGTCGGTGTAATATCTTCAAAACTAACCGTGTCCTTTTTACTTATATGCAGCCTGATTGCCAGCGACCGTAAGTACAACATTCTATCCTCACCAAAATGAGAATTGTACACCATCTGATTGGCTCGCTCCGGAAAATAGTAATTAAGGGATTTAATAATTCTTTTTTCGGGCAGATTATGTTGTAAACATGCTTCTAAAAAAGAAAGAATAGCAGGAGTTATCGTGTCGTTGTGGCGATATATTGGTTCTTTTATGCGTGTTCGTTCGGCGCTTAACGCCTTTAAGCATTTTTCGAGAAGTACGCTATCTGGGAATTGTCCGACCTTGCCAAGTTCATCGGTGATGGCAACAACATAATATGGATAATCGTTAAGCTGTTCCAATATTTTTGTAAGCAGTTCGAATTCTCCTTTATCAATAAGTCTTGAAGAAAGAGATTTAATAGTTCTGTAAACAGCAGAATGAGGTTTCAACCCCGTTACAAATTTTGCAAAACCTTCTACACCATTTATGTTTAGGTGCGCGTTTGCAAGTTCCAGTACATCGCCATCTTGCAGTTTTTCTTCATCATGAAAATGGGGACGTTTTTTTTTCTTTTTTGATTGTTCAAAATACGCATTTAGCCAATTCATGGCAGCCCTCAAAAATCCTCTCGCTTCACCCTTATATCCATCTACTGCCGATAAAAGTGCGGAACTATAAACATTTTCCGACCCTGCCCAAGCACCCGATATTGATCTTTTGAAAGCAAGTTCTTTTACCTTATCCTCGCTTTGCAGCGGTACAATTAAATCCAGATTTTGTCGCAATAATAACAATTGCCGCTGCTCTCCGGCCATTTCTTCACCTGCGCGTACGGCAAGTTTTATGGCATCTTTAAAACGGCGGAGTTTTAACGCGGCTTTGAAAGCAAATTGCAATCGATAAACCCTGACGTTTCTTGCGTCAATCGGATTATCCTTCGGCAAAAAGTCATCAGACAGGGCACTTGAGATTAATTTATCATATTCTTCCGCTTGAAGGTATAATTGTGGTAGCACCTGGGAAACATAGGTTGAATTGATGGCTAATGGTTCTAATGAAGTGATGTATTTTTGGAAGTCGGCCTTAGAGGCGCAAAATTTCTTTCGAAACCACGTTTCTGTTGGTTCATCCCTGAATTGAACCGACAAGTCAGAAATCCAGAGTGGCCGGCCAATATCGGCGACGAAACTCCTTACTGTAGCAATCTCTACACCGGCCGCAAGCGCTAGCACATCCAATGGAATGTGCGGCGAAAGGCTCGCAAGGCCAATGCAAATGGATTGTACATGATCCTTAAATCCTGGCAGATACAGATCTTCAATTCTTGTAACTGCCCTAGATAGTTGCAACTCGATTTGATCTTCAATTTTCGTTCCCGCCGGCCCTAAATTGGTTAATAATTCTGCTACAGAGTCAGTTTTAAAATCTAGAGCATTCGCCTGAACACGGGGATTCCCATTGGTAAGTCTGTGAAATTCTGTTCCATCTTGCGGTTTCGCGTCCGGGAAATAATTTTTAAGGTTTTCCAGCGATTCATCTGCACTAAATCCTTGAAGTTCAAATTTACCGGTGGCACCCAAAGGTTGCAAAAGATCAATTCTTTCGGTCCTGCATAAAAAGACTATTTTACAGCCTAATGGCAGATTTTCTCTCATCAGTTCATGCGCAAAGCATAACTCATTGAATTCCTTTGCAGCCATTTCTGCATTGTCAGCTGCGTCGATTACAATGACCAACGCAGCATTTTCGTTTGCCATTTTTAGGGCAGCAGTTGCTGAACCAATACGAAGCAAGAAATCTCGCATGATCTCACGGTCCAGTGTTGTATTTTGTACAAGTAGGGGGTCGCACAGTCCTTTGGCGGCTAATTCATTTGCTATTTGCACCAATGCGGTGCGATGCATATGGCGTGTCGTGCTTCGATTGCGGTAACCTCCGGCACCGAAACAGTCATACGCAACGCCCATGGATCCTTCATCAAGTGATTTTAAAACCTGTCTTGCGAAAACAGATTTACCTACTCCGCCTTCCGCATGGATTATTATTGGCAAATTAGCCTCCATTATATTGCCTACCAAAGTTTTATGCTGAACACGCGTAATTGTTTTGTCCATGTTTTCCCAAACTGCATCTGCAGGGAACATGGCTTTCTCTGAAGTAACGCCAATTCTGTTTAAAATATCTTCTTTGACGATTAAGCCATTGGAATCGGGAAGCACCTTCTCTTGCATAAGCGTGATAATACTGTCAACATATGCATTGTCAAAAGTTCCCGAGACAAGCTGCGACATCTCAACCCTCAATTCATCCTTCTGTACATTATAATTACCTTCGCCGTCCTCAAAATTTATGACGGAACAAAATTCCTTCAATTGAGCATCGGCAAAACCTGTATATTTTTTTAAAGTATCCTTAAAAGTTTTGTTTGTTGTTTTATCGTCCGCAATATTGGTGATTCCTTTTTTAAAGTTATCATCAATCTTTCGGTTTGATACGATTGTAAACGATATACATTTTGTTTTAATTTCATTCTTTTCGGCATGCTGAGTATATCTCTTAGCAAATCCTTCGAAAGTTGTTTTGAGGTCGCTTAACACAAACGGGACGCCCGATTTAACAGTTGTGTGTTTAAGCTGATAATACTTGATTTGTTGCTCTTCGTCAGGTTTTCCGTAGCACTCAGTGAGATCAATGACGTACTCACCGGCTTTATCTTTCTCCGGTGATCCTTCAATAGTTATGGAACCCAATGATGAAGTTGGAAAAATCATCTTTAAAGACCGCCGAGCCGCCCATCGGTAATGAAAAACATCTCCTGCTCTCGAAAATCCTACTAAATCATATGCCATGTGATTACATTTTTGCCTTTGTAAATATCGAGTTTTTAAAATTTAACATCACCATTTAGAATATATAGATTTTAATTCTCGTCGATTTTGTTTGGTTTTCCCCTAATCTAGTAATTTCTATACTTCAACGTCTCCTTAAGTGGGCGATGAGGGATTCGAACCCTCAAAAATACTTTACCTTATTCGACCTTATGTAATTACTTAATATTGTTCACACCATTCATCAGTTTTTGAATATCCTCGTATCTGTAGTACATAAGCCCGCCAATTTTATTATAGGGCAGAGTGCCGTTTATCCTAAGATTCTGCAGAGTCCCTGCTGAGATACTTAGAAGTTTACGAACCTCATAACTTTTCAGCCATATGCGCTCTTCCTGACCTTGCTTACGAGGATATTGCTGAAATTTACGAATTTCTTCTAACAGTTCTTTTTTAAATTTTTCAAGATCATCCCTTGTAATAATATCTACATTCATAAATTCTCACTTTTAAATTAACAATACCACCTGACGCGTAGTTTTGGTGGTCTCAATATATCAGAACAAAATAAAGGTATGATAGTACTAAAAAGTTTGTTTATAATAAATGCTTTAACCAGAATAATAGAAATTAGGTTTGTTATGACCAAATCATACTTGATTTAGCCAATAAAAAAGGCGGTCATTATGAACTAACTGCCTTTTAAATCGAAATTTCTATGTTTTCAAATACCTTGTACATCTGCAGACATCCGCTGTTCAAGATTGCGCATATCCTCGCTGAGTTTATGTTCAACAACTTTAGCATAGATTTGTGTAGTACGAATACTAGTATGTCCAAGCATCTTTGATACGCTTTCAATCGGAACACCATTACTCAAGGTGACTGTCGTTGCGAATGTATGCCGTGCTATATGAAATGTCAAAGTTTTCATAATCCCACAAACGTCAGCGATTTCTTTTAGGTATCCGTTCATTCGCTGGTTTGAAATTACGGGGAATACTGTGCCGTTATTCAGCGCCCTTGGATCATCACGGTATTTTTCCATCAAATCCGTCGCTACAGGCAGTAAAGGTACGCGTACTCTCGTGTCTGTCTTTGCCCTGCTTGTAGATATCCATAGACCGCGGTCTATACCTGTGACAATCTTGTTTGGAGTCAGTTCAGCGAGTTCAATATACGAAAGACCCGTATAGCAGCTGAAAAGAAACATATCCCGAACATGCCTCAGGCGTTCAATAGACAGCTCTTTGTCTGTCAATATAGCAAGCTCCTCGCTGTTCAATGACTCGCGTTCTACTTTATCGAAACGTTTTTTAAAGCTGGCAAAAGGGTCTTTGGCAAGCCAATCCAGCTTGACAGCCATATTTATCATTTTGCGCAGCCTCTCAATATGCTTCATTATGCCGTTGTTGTTAATTGGCTTCTGGTGATCTTTGGGAACATAATTAAAAAGGAAGCGTTCAAATTCCAAAATGAACTTGTAATTAAGCTGTGAAAGGAAAATATCAGTTCTCTTGAACTTCTCCATGAGAAAGCTTTTTACATACCGCTGGGTGGTATGGTAGTTCTTCATGGTTCCGGGAGCAAGTTTATGTAATTGCTGCTCATTATGATATTCCATCAACAGCACTAATGTTGGGGCAAGGCGGTCCGTGCCCATTACTTTATCACGGATTGTAGGCCCATCAATCGGTTCATCATTGAGGAGCATATTCTGATAGGTATTTATGATCTTTGCCTTGAATTGTGTAAGGAACAGGTTGAGTTCAGTGATTTCCTTACGGTTTCCCTTGGCCATGCCTTTCATTTCATTCCACTCGTTTACATTCAGCGAACGTTTCACTGAAATCTCGGTCCGCTTTCCGTTTACTGTAACCCTGGCACAGATGGGAGCCTTTCCCTGCAGGGAGGTCTTTTGTTTCTTTAGGTAAAATAGTACCCCGAATGTTGTAGTAGCTCGTTTCATATTTCGAAAATTTAATGTTCAGACCAACTGCACATTTAAAATGGTCTCAATGCAGCCGAACTGTCAACTAAAAAACGTAGTTATTGAGAAATAATAAATGTTAAAATAAAACATCAATTGACTGATTATTAATGAACTAAATCGAATTTTGGGACCCTAAATATAAAAAAAGAAAATGGGTAGCCTATGGGGTATCATATCCTTTGCTACAACTTGAATATTTTGGAGTTGAATAAAAAGAAAAACCCCTTAAATCATTGGATTTAAGGGGTTTTGACTGACTTTGAAAGTCTTAAAAGTCGGGGTGGCAGGATTCGAACCTGCGGCCTCCTGCTCCCAAAGCAGGCGCGATAACCGGGCTACGCTACACCCCGTAATCGGGTGCAAATATAAGTTTTAATTTTTCTTTTCAAAAGGAATTTCAAAAATAAATGGAAATTATTTTTTGAGAAGAAAGAAGCACAACGATGGTTAGCTACAGTCGCAGTTTCAGTCTCGGTTATACTTATGAAATTGTGACCGAGATTGAAACTGAAGCTGCTAGCTCTTCTACATACTATCTCCTTGATTATCAGTCCAAGTATTTTTACCTGGTTTTAAAATACGTAAAACTACTCTTACAAAACGTATTTTTATGAAGTACTTTAGCTATGTGTAACAGACGTCTTAATAACACATTACTAATCAAAACAGGTCGTATCCGAAAAACCTATATAAACGAGTAGGAACCAAAATAACTAATATTATGTCACAATCATCATTTAACTGGACATTAGAGGCTTACGAAAACCGCGGTAACCTATGGTTACGATGGAGCACAACAGCTCCTTTTAGAGCCCAACAAGGTCAAATCCATGTGTATAAAGCTGGATTCCCTTCAGATCCTACCAAAGACACAGCTGCGTGGTCTTGGGATAACGAGAACAACAGAAACTGGGACACAGGTCAAAAATGGGGTACAGGCTGGAACTGTGCTTACATCGCAGAGGCAAGCCCTAATGGGCCTTATGTGTATTTTATCCAGTTGACTACAACTAGTGCTATGGGGCCAAATGTCCTTAAAGCAGAGGTTGTTACTGCTTAAATGCAAGCCATTTATAATCATGAGTAATTGGAGGCCGCCTTTTTTGGGCGGTCTCTTTTTTGTTGGGAAACAACAGTAGCAGCCTTTTAAGGTTTCAGATAAATAAAATTTATTTCCAGATAGTTATTTAGGATTTATTAAGCTGTGAATTTTTTATAATAAAGTTTACATTTGCAATTCAAAAAATAATTACGCTATGTCTGATACAATCGAAAAAATTAAATGCCTTATTATAGGTTCTGGTCCTGCAGGTTACACTGCTGCCATTTATGCCGCCAGAGCTAATATGAATCCTGTTTTGTACCAAGGGGGCCAACCCGGAGGACAATTGACAACAACCAATGAAGTAGAAAATTTCCCAGGCTACCCGGAAGGGATTACAGGCCCGGAAATGATGGTACAATTACAGGAACAAGCCAAACGTTTTGGAACAGATATCCGTGACGGCTGGGCAACTAAAGTTGATTTTTCAGGTGATATCCACAAAGTCTGGATTAACGATACCATCGAATTGCACTGCGAAACGGTTATTATCTCTACCGGGGCTTCTGCCAAATATTTAGGATTGCCTTCCGAGCAGCATTACCTTCAAATGGGCGGAGGAGTTTCAGCTTGCGCCATTTGCGACGGGTTTTTCTACAGAAACCAGGAAGTAGTTATCGTTGGAGCAGGGGACAGTGCCTGTGAAGAAGCGCATTACTTATCTAAAATGTGTAAAAAAGTAACCATGTTGGTTAGAAGCGAACAGTTCAGAGCTTCCAAAATCATGGAGGAACGCGTACGCAAAACAGAAAATATCGAAATACTGATGCATACCGATACCGTTGAGGTTATAGGAGACGGGCAAGTGGTTACAGGAGTGAAAGTACTGGACAAATCGACACAGGAAATTAAAGAGATACCTGCTACAGGTTTCTTTGTAGCTATTGGCCACAACCCGAATACAGCTATCTTCAAAGACTATATCACTCTTGATGAAGTAGGCTATATCATCAATACACCGGGTTCTTCCAAAACGAATGTCCCTGGGGTTTTCGTCTCAGGAGATGCAGCGGACCACGTATACAGACAGGCTATCACGGCTGCCGGCACAGGATGTATGGCTGCTTTGGATGCTGAAAGGTACCTGGCTGCCAAAGGACATTAATCCTTACAAACAAGTATAAAAAAATCCATCCGTAACAGGATGGATTTTTTATTTGTCCCAATGCCAATAGGCTATTGTTTTGATTTTTTATACAAAACGGCGTCATCGCCAAATTTTTTGAGTTCGATTTTCGGTTCCCCGTAAATGTATATTTCAGATTTGCCCAAAGCCGTAATGGATAAGCTGCCGTTTGTGTTTACGCTGCAGTCGGTATAGCCTTCGGTAGTAAGGTTGAGTATTTTTGAAGACAGGTTCTTGCCGGTGTATTTTGCATTGTTGTCCAGGCGGAGTTTCATTTCATTGATATCGCCTTCAATCACCGCTATTGATTTTTGGTACATGTCAAATTTCAATTTATTGGACGAAATCAACGCTTTTATTTCTGCATTCTTGCTCATTTCCACAAAAGAATCCTGTCCTTTTAGGTTTAATTCTATCTTTGATTTATCATTGGCCAAAAGTGTAAAATTAGGTGAATTCACATTGGCAAACGTCTTGGAATAGTCATAAGTCTTGATGGTAATATTATTGAGCTGCATTTCTGAAATCAGGTTCAGCCGGGCTTCGTGCTTGACCATGATTAATTTTAAGCTGTCAGTGTAAGTAACCCTGATTTCCAGTTTTTTAAATCCGGAGATGTCTTTGTTGGTATTCAACCGAAGCACCGAGCCGTATACCTTGTAATCGATGGCCTGGTGCAGGTTGTCATCAGTCTCGATTTCAATACCGCCTTTATCGCCTTTGGTCATGAAAACCTCTACATTGTCTTCAATCTCAATCTGGTCAAATAATCCGACATCGTGTTTTTCAACCGTGACGATTTTTGAACCTTTTACTTTTTCCTTTTTTTGTGCTACAGCAAAATGAGAGCATAAAACGACAATAAAAAGCAATGTAATTTTTTTCATCTTTGGGGGGTGTTTGTTTTACAAATATAAAAAAATCATCTACTTGTGATAGATGATTTTTATTATTTGAAGCTTTTTTTTATTTCTGGCTTACATCGCCTGCGGAATTCTTTTGGATGTTCAGGTTTTTAGGCGCTTTTTCATATTCTATAGAGCTTCCGCTCGAAGCATGGGCCTTTAATGACAAGATTGGGTTGACTACGGAATTGCTTCCGCTGGAACTTTGCGAAGTAATATCGTTAGCCATTAATTTCCCAGCGTCGATGGTACTTCCGCTGGAAGAGGCCGTTGAAACCTCAAGCGCTTTTCCTCCTACGGTCAAATTACTTCCGCTGGTGGCTTCCAAAATAACCTTGTCAACTTCGAGGCTGGCTTCCAGATCGCTTCCGCTGCTTGATTTTAAGTAGATATTTTCTCCTTTAAGGGTATTGGTAGTCACCAGGTTGGATCCGCTTGTGGTTTCCAGTCCGGAAATTTTCGGCATTTGTACCTTGATCTTTTTAGAAGCTACGTTACGGTAGTTATTGTACTTTGAGGTAATTTTAAGCGTACCGTTTTCAACTGTTGTGATGATCCCGTCCTGAAGGTTATCGTCTGCTTCTACGATTACTTCGGTTTTGTCTCCCTGGGTCACTTCGCACTCCAGGCCTTTGCTGACTTCTATTTTGGTGAAATCCTGTACCGTCCGTTCTTTTGAAACTACTTTCCCGCTTCCTTTGATGCTTGTGCCAATATCATTGCATGAATTGAATAACAAGGCGATGCATGCTGCCACTATCAGTCTTACTAATTGTGTCGTAAATTTTATCATAATCATTGGTTTGTGTGTTTGTTTATTTATTTGTTTTTTTTTATTTTGATTGAATAATATCTCCGGTATTTACGGTCCCTTTTTTTACCACTTGTTTAACCGAGCCTAAAATTACATAAAAATCCGAAAAGTAAGAAGGAATTCCTTCCGCTTCATGCGTAATATTGTTCCGGACCTCGAAATGCAAGTGTGGGAAAAATGAGCTTCCCGATGTGCCTATCAAACCAATAACCTGTCCTTTTTTGACTTTATCCCCAATTGTAAAGCCGGACGAACTTTGTTTTTTTAAATGCCCATACATACTGTACACTTCTTTGCCATGTTTAATGACAACATAATTCCCGTATAAGGCCAGCGGATGGTCTTTCAGTGAAGGGACATCGAATGTTTTGTTGTCTTCCTGGTTGGTGACAACCTCGATGATTTCCCCATCGGCGACAGCCAGGACTTCGGAGGCAAAACCGAACCATTCCTCATTTTTTTCTCCTTTGCCCGAAAATTGCCTGTTTTCCGGATCCAATATCGCAAAATCGTACGCATAGCGCATGAAATTCCCGGTAAAACCCAAGTCATGGATAAACGGGAATTCATAATTGAAACGCCGGTGGTGCGAATTGAAATCGTGCCCGTCATACACCAAAACCTTCTTTTTAAGAGGCAATATGAAATCCTGCGCCTGATGGTATTCCTGAGGGACAACCGTTTTCTTTATTTCAATCTTATCATTAAAAGTAAACGTATATTCCAATTTGCTGATCAGGTTGTTTATTTCAGGAAACGGATTGAAAACCAGGACTTTTGAAACACCATTCCATTGATTGTCTGGAATGGTGCCAATGCTCGGTGCCGTACCGTTGTTGTCTAAGAACTTTTGTTGTATCAGGACATTGTCTTTGTCTAAAAGGCGCACTTCCAAACGTGTTAATTTTAAAGTGTCGGCCGAATGGTTTTCAATACTGAAATCGAAATTCAAACTGTATTGGTTCCCGATTTTCTCTTTTATCGGCTGCCCCGGCCTGTTCTCAATGGTAATGCTGTTTTGGGCAGCAAGGCCGAAATGGAACAGGGCGGCAATCCCGAAAGCAATGCTTTTTGGTAAGGTTATGGTTTTCATGCGGGACTATTTTGTCTTTATGATAATACCGTCCTTGTTTATTTTAAGCTCTTTGATGTCTTTCGTATCCGAAATTACCGTATCGTTTTCGATTTTGACACCTTCTTCATTGATGATGACTTTTGTAGTGTTTTCAGTATCGGAATCATCATAATCGTTTTCGTCTGCAGGGCAATTCAGGCATTCTATTTTTTCGTTACCAACCCTGTAGGAATAATTTGAACTGTCTCTCAAACGGAAGAAATCACTGTCTGAAGAATCATAACGTTCTACCGAAGCATCCGGTTTCAATAACGTTCCTTTTGGCAAATACAGGTAAAGGGAAACTTCCTGGCCGCGGTATTTGCTGTTGACATCCGTAAGGAAATAATTGTCAAGGATGATCTGGTTTCCTTCGATCTTGAATCCGTAATTGATTTTCTCGGCTCTTTTTTTGGCTTCCGTAAAAGATTTACCATTGGCTTCTTTTTCAATTTGAAGGTATGCCACGTTTTCATCGGTAGGCATCACTTCAATCCTTACATTATTAGAGTAGATCAGGTTGTGGTTGGATTCGTCCTGCACAAACTTGAAGTCTTCGGTGTGGTAGATGTCTTTAGTGTAATAATCATTGTACCTGAATTTCACAAAAAGAGTGTCATTTGGCTTTAAATCAATGATTTTCTTTTCAACTACTTTGTTTTCAAAAGCGATTTCAGTAGCCTGGCGAACTCCTAAAAGGATCAGTATCCCAACTGCGATGATCCACACAGCCAATAGGGTATATTTTGCAACGTTCCCAATCGATCTCATATTGGCCACCAATATCTTCAGTCCTAAAATCAGGAAAAAGAAAACCGGGATCCCTATAGCAAAAAAGAACAATAAACTGATGAACCACATGGAGGTATTTGTGTAATTGAATGTATTGAAATAATCCAGCCAAGGCACATTCATAAAGGACGTGGAACCTAAGGTAAACAAACTCACAAGCAGTGAAATGATACCTATTGAGGCAAATAAAACCATAATGGCACCAATGAATTTTGCAAATACATTAAACAAGGTTATGAAAATGTCTCCTAATGTACTGCCAATTCTTTCGGCCCCGTTCCTTGCCTGGTTGCCTAATTTGCCATAATCGGCATTTTTGAATTTTTCGGATACATTTTCAAATTCTTCCTTTACTTTTTTCTCGATATTTGAAATATTGATAGGTTCTCCGCTCATTTCCAGTTTTTCAGATGTGGTAATCGCTTCAGGAGTAACAGCCCACAAAACAATATAAGCGATTATCCCGGTACCGAATCCGGCAAAAACCAATAAAACCAATGCAATCCTGATCCAAACCTTGTCCACGCCAAAATAATGGCCCAAACCGGCTGCAACACCGCCTAAAATACCGCCTTCTTTGTCACGGTATAGTTTTTTGGAACGGTTTGTCGCATAGGCATAATTCTCGCCTGAAGGCTCGTTGTCTTCAATTTTATAATCTTCCGGCTGACCCATAACCGCAATTACATCGTCCACGTCTTTTATGCCAAGAACCTGTTTGTCATTGGTTAGTTTTTCAGAAAAAAGCTCTGAAATTCGACTTTCGATGTCGTTCATGATTTCCTCACGTCCTTCATTGGAAAGGGATCGCTTTATAGCATCAAAATAGCGATTTAATTTCTGATAGGCATCTTCATCAATGTGAAAGAAAAAACCTCCTAAATTCATATTTACTGTTTTGTTCATGGCTATTTGTTTTGTATGGTTATTATGTTTACCGCATCTGACAATTCTGTCCAGGTGCTATTTAATTCTGTTAAAAAAAATTGTCCTTCATCGGTTAATCCGTAATATTTCCTTGGTGGCCCCGATGTTGATTCTTCCCAACGATAGCTTAGCAAACCATCGTTTTTTAGTCTTGTAAGTAAAGGGTATACTGTTCCTTCCACTACGAGTAGCTTTGCGTTTTTCAGTGTGTCCAGGATTTCAGAAGTATAGGCATCTTTTTCTTTTAAGACCGATAAGATGCAAAATTCCAAAACGCCTTTTCTCATCTGAGCTTTTGTGTTCTCAATGTTCATAGAATTTCTTTTTTTGTGATTAAACTATTCATTTTTGATTGATGATTGTGATTGATGATTGAAACTATTTTAAAAAATTGATGGCTAAAGGATATCTGTATCTTTCTCCGTTATTGCTTTTTACGGCAGCATAAATGACCAGGAAAAACTCAACCACCTTTAAGATACATAAGATGAATAATGAGGTCAGGCCGATAACAAGTATGCCTGTGATGTTCCCGGCAGAAAGTTGTTCGATGGCAAAGTCACCGTTTTCAAATTGATCAAAAGTGACATTGTTAAAGATGCTGTACAATAAAGTTGGGATGGCAATGAATGCCAAAACGATAGTATACAAAAGGAGGCTCAGCTGAAAATTCAAAGTCTGCTTCCCATTATGGTCTACAAATTCAGATTTGTCTTTTTTGAATGACCAGATTAGCATTGGGAACAGGTAATTCCCAAATGGAAAGAAAAACTGTGTCAGCGTGCTTAAATGAATTAGAGTTGCCGTGTTTTTTTCTTGAGTTGTTGTCATGATTTTGTTTTTTTTGCCTGTGTGCAACAAGCTGGTTGATTATCGGTTTTAATAATACTATAGATAAGCTATTAATTTCTTATACAAAGATAAGTCTAAAAAAAGGTATTATGCAAAACAAAGTACTACAAATTAACATTTATTTAACATATATAAATAGTAGGCGTGCATAGTATTTTTTTGTAGTTTAGCAGAAAATCAAGCACTATGGAGTTTTCGCCGTCAAAATTAAATACCTTTTTGTTTTTCAAATTACCGTCTGCTTTTTGGAGCGGTGTACGGGTAAAGCAAATTTCCGATCAACAATGTGTGGTAACGGTAAAACACCGTTGGTTCAACCAAAACCCATTCAATTCTATGTATTTTGCCGTACAGGCAATGGCTGCGGAACTTACTACCGGCGCATTGGTCATGCTGCACATCAGGAAAAGCGGCAAAAAAATCTCCATGCTTGTAGCCAATAACAAAGGGAACTTCTCCAAAAAGGCCACCGGAAGGATTACCTTTACCTGCAAAGACGGCCATTTAATAGAAGAGGCTATTCAAAAAACCATTGCGACAGGAGAAGGCCAGACTTTTTGGATGAAATCCATTGGGATTGATGCAAAAGGCGACCAGGTTTCCGAAATGGATTTCGAATGGAGCATCAGGGCCAAATAGAGTAGAACACCACTTGCCTAAAAAGTTAAACTCAAGACAATTAGGACTTTTTTAAGGTTTTTCTTCCGTAATTTTGGGTAAAGCAAATGAGTATGAAAGTCTTAATTACAGGAGCGACAGGACTAGTGGGTAAAGCACTCACCGAACTACTGTTGCAAAACGGGATTAAGATCAATTACCTGACTACTTCAAAAAATAAAATCCAGTACCAACCTAATTACCAGGGCTTTTTCTGGGATCCTGCTTCAGGGATTATTGATGAAAGCTGTTTGTTGGGCGTCAGTGCAATCATCAACCTTGCCGGTTCATCCATTGGAAAACGCTGGACTTCCCAAAATAAACAGGAAATTGTAGAAAGCCGGATCCTGTCGGCGAATTTGCTCTTTACGACTTTAAGGAACAATCCCCATCAGGTAAAACAGGTTATTTCAGCTTCAGCCATCGGGATCTACCCTGACAGCCGGAAAAATTATTATACGGAAGACTTTACAGATTTCAACGATTCGTTCCTTTCCAATGTAGTAGTAAAATGGGAAGATGCGGCACATCAATTCGAAAGGTTGCAAATTAAGGTATGCAAACTGCGTATTGGTTTGGTGTTATCCGATAAGGACGGGGCGCTTCCAAAAATTATCAAGCCTATTAAATTAGGGATTGGTGCTCCTTTTGGCGATGGAAACCAAATGCAATCCTGGATACATATCCATGACCTGGCCAATATGTTCCTGTTTGCGCTGCAACACAAGCTCAGCGGTACTTATAACGCCGTAGCGCCCAATCCGGTACCCAATAAAGAACTTTCTGCTATGATCGCGGATATTTTGGACAAGCCTTTTTTCCTGCCCGGGATTCCTAAAATAATAATGCGGCTGCTTTTAGGGGAAATGCATACCCTTCTTTATGAAAGCCAGAATGTAAGCTCCCAGAAGATTTCCAGTATGGGGTTTCATTTTCAGTACAAATCGATTCACAAAGCACTCCAGCAACTGCTGTTAAAATAAAAAGCGCCCAAGGCGCTTTTAAGGTATTGTGAATTAATAATCGTATATAATAAATAATAAGTAACCGGAGATTGTATTCCAAATTTACATAAAATCCGGCAACTTCCTCTTAAAATTATATTAAATTTATTAATGACAATTTGGCATTTATATCATATTTGGCAGTACTTTTGCATACCCAAAGTAATGTTTCAAAATATATTTAAAAATAAATCAAAAATGACTACGGAGAATACTGAAATAGATAAAGAATTGGATGAAGCTACATTAGAGCAAAACGCTAATGGTGAACAGCTGATTGTAGAAGAATTAAGTATCGAGGAGCAAATGGCCAAAGACCTGGCGCATGAAAAAGATAAATTTTTACGTCTTTTTGCTGAGTTTGAGAATTATAAAAAACGTACTTCAAAAGAACGTTCGGAACTTTTCAGGACTGCCAATCAGGAAGTATTACAAGCCATGTTGCCAGTTATGGATGATTTTGACAGGGCTTTGGCAGAAATTTCAAAATCGGAAGATGAAAACCTGGTTAAAGGTGTCGAACTGATCCATAATAAACTCAAGGACACCTTGTTTTCAAAAGGATTGGAAGTTATCGAAATCAAATCCGGAGATGCTTTTGATGCTGATTTTGCGGAAGCGATCACACAAATCCCGGCTGGTGATAAATTAAAAGGGAAAGTGGTTGATGTAATTGAAAAAGGATACAAATTAGGGGATAAAATCATTCGTTTCCCTAAAGTTGTGATTGGTAATTAAACATAAATTTTGACCTTGAGCGAAAGCAAAGGGATATAAAAATGAAAAAAGATTTTTACGAAATATTAGGCATTGCTAAAAATGCTTCGGAAGCTGAAATTAAAAAGGCATACCGGAAAAAAGCCATTGAATTCCATCCTGACAAGAACCCGGGTGACAAAGCGGCTGAAGAAAAGTTCAAGGAAGCTGCAGAAGCTTATGAAATATTGAGCGATCCGCAAAAGAAAGCCAAATACGACCAATACGGGCACCAGGCTTTCGACGGAGCAGGAGGTTTCGGCGGAGGCCACATGAATATGGATGATATTTTCAGCCAGTTCGGTGATATTTTCGGAGGAGCTTTTGGTGGCGGAGGTTTCGGCGGATTCGGCGGCGGAGGCGGACAACGCAGGGCCAAAGGAAGCAATCTGCGCATCAAAGTGAAACTGACCCTGGAAGAAGTTGCCAATGGTGTGGAGAAAAAAGTGAAGGTTAAACGCAAAATCCAGGCACCCGGAGTGACCTACAAAACCTGTTCTTCCTGTAACGGGCAAGGGCAAATCATGCGTGTTACCAATACCATTTTAGGACGTATGCAAACAGCAACAACCTGTCCTACTTGTGGTGGTTCGGGGCAAGCGATCGATAAAAAACCAAATAATGCCGATGCACAAGGTATGATCCTGGAAGATGAAACCGTATCGATCAAAATCCCTGCAGGGGTAGTCGACGGCATGCAGCTGAAAGTTTCCGGTAAAGGGAACGATGCTCCCGGAAACGGGATTCCTGGTGATTTGATCGTTGCCATTGAAGAAGTAGAGCACGAATTCCTTAAACGTGAGGGCGAAAACCTTCATTACGACCTGTATATTAGTTTTGCGGAAGCAGTTTTAGGTGTTTCCAAAGATATCGAAGCGGTAAACGGCAAAGTAAGAATCAAATTGGAAGAAGGTATCCAGTCCGGAAAAATCCTTCGTCTGAAAGGCAAAGGAATCCCAAGTTTAAACAATTACGGAAGCGGTGACTTACTGGTTCATGTTAATGTTTGGACTCCGAAAAACCTAAACAAGGAACAAAAGAAATTCTTCGAAAGCAACCTGGTGGACGAGAATTTTATCCCAAAACCTGAAAAATCGGAAAAATCATTCTTTGAAAAAGTCAAAGACATGTTCTCATAATTTTTTTGGATAGATATTGTATCTATTTATTTTCCCATCCTTTGAAAAAAGGGTGGGTTTTTTGTAACGCTTTGTGTATTATGAGACTAATTGTCAGTCTAAGATGTACCATGTTATGAATTATACAATAAAAGAACGTAGCTGGAAAAAAATAATCTTAACCCAAGGGGAAAAGGAGTTGGGAAGCCTGGATTATATAGGGTGGAGTTCGGCCAAATGTGAAATAAACCTCCATAACGGCGAAAAATTCAGCATAGATCCTAAAAGTTTTTGGAAATCTTCCTTTGAACTGAAACAGAATGGGAAAACCTTGTTGGAATATGCCATGAATTTCGGAGGGACTTTTGCCTTCAAATCATCGGTTAACGATCCTGATGTTGCTTTTACAATGAAAAGCAAAGGGTTCTGGGGCAAGAGTTATGTAATCCTCGACAAAAAAGGAGATCAAATGGCACAAATCATGCTCGGTTACAGCTGGAAAACATTCAAAAGCCAATACGACATCCAAACAGTTCCTGCCTTCGATGCATTGCCCTTGCGGGATGTTTTAGTGCTAAGTATGGTGCACGGCATCCGTTATTTTACAGCTATGGCGGCCGCTGCGGTATGATTGGCCCGTAAAATTATAGTTTCAACTTTAAAAAGCATGCCGTTTTCGTAACAAAAGACTGCAATTTTGTACTAATTCTGTACATTTACAAAAATCTAATTTCTACAATGAGTAATATTCTTGAAGTTAAAAATGTAGTAAAACAATACGGTGATTATACCGCTTTAAACAGTGTTTCATTACAAGTTCCCAAAGGTAGCATTTACGGGCTTTTAGGCCCAAACGGAGCCGGGAAGACCTCCTTGATCCGGATTATCAACCAAATAACCATGCCAGATAGCGGCGAGATTATCCTGGACGGTGAAAAACTGGCCCCAAACCATGTGCAGTACATCGGTTATATGCCTGAGGAAAGAGGGTTGTACAAAACCATGAAAGTTGGCGAACAGGCATTATACCTGGCCCAATTGAAAGGAATGTCGCATGCGCAGGCTAAAAAGCAATTGAAATATTGGTTTGAAAAGTTTGAGATAGAAGGCTGGTGGGACAAGAAAATCCAGGAACTTTCTAAAGGAATGGCGCAAAAGATCCAATTTATCGTGACCATCCTGCACGAACCGAAATTACTGATCCTCGACGAACCGTTTTCTGGTTTTGACCCGGTAAACGCGAACCTGATTAAAGATGAAATCATCGAACTGAATAAAAAAGGGACGTCCATTATTTTTTCGACACACCGTATGGAAAGCGTGGAGGAAATGTGTGATTACATCGCTTTGATCCATAAATCGAACAAACTCATTGAAGGGAAATTGGAAGATGTGAAACGAAACCACCGCACGCATAAATTCCAAGTAGGTATCCTGACCAATAACGTAGAAGGGCTGATGTATGATTTAACACAGAAATTTACGGTAGCATCCACCGATTTCAAATCCCTGAACGATGATTTGAAACTTGAAATCGATTTGGGGACTTCTACATCCAATGAGTTGCTACATGTCCTGACCAAAAACGGACAGGTGACCCATTTCTCAGAGAATATTCCAAGTGTAAACGATATTTTCATCCAGACCGTAAGCAATATATAGATTTTAAGATATCTAACTGTCCAAAAACGGGCAATTCGGTAATCTAACCATCAAACAGAAAAAAATGAGCCTATTATCCTTAATTATAAAAAGAGAGTTTATTGCCAAAGTACGCAATAAGTCTTTCATTGTCATGACTTTTTTAAGCCCGTTGCTAATTGTGGGAATGTCTTTCTTTATTGGCTACCTGGCTAATATGAACAAAGGCGAAGTCACTAAAATTGCGATTCACGATGCAGTGGGAACCTTAAAACCGGATTTCAAGAACACCAAAGAAATAGTATACGTTGATTTGTCGGCCATGCCTTTGAAATTGGCCAAGGAAACCTCAAGCAAAAACTACGAAGGATTGATCTACATCCCAAAAGTGGCAGACCAGAAGGAACTGATTAATAAAGTCGAATACATTTCAGACGAGAGCCCAAGCATGGAATTCATCATGGAAATGGAGGACGTGATTGACAATCAGTTAACTAAAAATAACCTGAATGCTTTAGGTTTTGATTCCGATAAAATCGAAAAAGCGAAAACAAAAGCCAGTATCCATTTATTGAAATTTTCCGGCGAGGATACTATTAAAGGAATCAATGAAATGAAAATCGCTATCGGCGGCGCTTTCGGTTACCTAATTATGATGTTCATCATCATTTATGGGAATTTTGTAATGCGTAGCGTAATCGAGGAAAAAACATCCAGGATTATCGAAATCATCATTTCTTCGGTAAAACCGTATCAGCTGATGATGGGTAAAATCATCGGAAATTCATTGGCCGGAATCCTGCAATTTACCATTTGGGCAATCGTAGGTGGCGTGCTGATTTTTACGGCAACATCCTTTTTCGGAATGCAGGCAGGAGCTCAGGGAAGCGTCGATCCGGCTGTTATGCATGCGGCGCAGGGAGAATTGGGCGCTACTTTTCAGAGTTATATCAAGGAATTTTTCAACCTTCCTTTAGCAACGTTGGTCATCTCTTTTGTCATTTATTTCATAGGAGGCTATTTCCTATATAGTTCACTGTATGCGGCTATTGGGGCTGCCGTTGATTCGGAAACCGATTCACAACAATTCCTGTTGCCTATCATCATGCCTTTGATGCTGGGGGTTTATGTGGGTATTTTTACCGTAGTCAATGATCCGCACGGAACAGTTGCAACGGTATTTTCGATGATCCCGCTGACTTCGCCAATCGTTATGCTGATGCGGATCCCGTTCGGAGTGCCGTGGTGGCAGCTGGCCCTTTCCATCGGATTGTTGTTCGGGACTTTTTTAGGCGTGGTATGGTTTGCTTCCAAAATATACAGGGTAGGAATCCTGATGTACGGCAAAAAACCAACCTGGAAAGAGTTGTACAAATGGCTTAAATATTAAAGTAAAGTAATAAAGAAGCGGAGTTACAGGGGTGAAAGTTTGAAAACCTTTGTAACTTTGCTTTTTTTTAGAAGAATAAGAAAATGAGTAAAATCCTTATCATAGAAGACGAAGCTTCCATCAGGAGAGTTTTGGTAAAAATCCTTTCCGAAGAAAACGATACCTATAAAGTGGAAGAAGCCGAAGACGGTATCAAAGGCCTCGAGAAGATAAAATCAGAAGATTACGATCTTGTTTTATGCGATATTAAAATGCCTAAAATGGATGGTGAGGAAGTGTTGGAAGCCGTAAAAAAAATAAAACCGGAAATCCCGATGGTTATGATCTCCGGCCATGGAGATTTGGAAACCGCTGTAAATACGATGCGTTTAGGTGCTTTTGACTATATTTCGAAACCACCGGATCTAAACCGTTTACTGAACACGGTCCGTAATGCCCTCGACCGGAAAAAACTCGTAGTGGAAAACAAGATACTGAAAAAGAAAGTGTCCAAAAATTACGAGATGGTAGGGGAAAGCGAGCCGATCAACCATATCAAGGAAATGATCGAAAAAGTGGCGCCTACGGAAGCCAGGGTCCTAATTACAGGGCCAAACGGAACCGGAAAAGAATTGGTAGCCCACCAGCTGCACGAAAAAAGCGAACGGTGCAATGCACCTTTAATCGAGGTAAACTGTGCGGCGATACCGTCGGAATTAATCGAAAGCGAATTATTCGGGCATATCAAAGGAGCGTTTACTTCTGCGGTGAAAGACCGTGCGGGTAAATTTGAAGCTGCTGACGGCGGTACTATTTTCCTGGATGAAATAGGAGACATGAGTCTTTCGGCGCAAGCCAAAGTATTACGGGCCCTGCAGGAAAACCTAATCCAGAGGGTAGGTGCCGATAAGGATATCAAAGTCAACGTCCGTGTGGTTGCGGCAACGAATAAGGATTTGAAAAAAGAGATCGCAGAAGGCCGTTTCCGGGAAGATTTGTACCATCGCCTGGCCGTAATCCTGATCAAAGTCCCGGCCTTGAACGACAGGCGTAATGATATCCCGATACTGGTTAATCATTTTGCCGAAAAAATTGCCTCAGAACAAGGGAGCACGGTCAAGAAATTTTCGGCTCCGGCCATCAAACTGCTCCAGGAATACGACTGGACGGGAAATATCCGCGAATTAAGGAATGTTGTCGAACGTCTGATCATCCTTGGCAATAATGAAATATCGGAAAATGACGTAAAATTGTTTGCGAGTAAATAAAAAATTGGAACGCTAAAATGAATTTAAAAAAAATAAACCCCGGCCTTCAACAAGCACTTATTGAAAATGGGATAACCCAAGCCAATGAAGTGCAATCCGATTGTTTCGGAACGATTAAAAGCGGTGCCGATGCTGTGGTCATCATGCCAAAAGGGGAAGGGAAGTCAACAACAATAGTGTATTCGGTAATCCAAAAACTGGAAAAAGCCGTTGGGGAATCCACCCGTGCGCTGATTATTGTAAAAGATAAGGAAGCCGTTTTGGAAATGGTCGATATGTTCAAAAAATATGGGAATTATAGCGATTTGCGTGTTTTTGGCTCGCATGACAAAGGAGATATCGATTATGATAAGAACCAGATTTCGCTAGGGATTGATGTACTGGTTGGCACGCCCAATAGAATCAATGCTATGTTTTCATCGGCAGGATTTAATATGAATACTGTCAAGATGTTTGTCATTGATGACGCTGATGAATTGTTCAGGTTGCGCATGGATGCCGTAGTCCTGCGACTCTCCAATAGTGTTGAAAAAACGCAGCGGCTTTTTTTCTCAGAGGAATTAACCGAAAGAGTTGAAATCATGGCCGATAAGATCATGCTCGAGCCCTTTTTGTTCGGTGTGGAAGATTACGAAGAAGAGGAATAATAGTTAAAAATACAGAAAAATGGGACTAATGAAAGTGTTCTCCGGAAGTGAGATACTGGCACAGGCATTACAGGCAAAACTAGAAGAAGCCGGAGTTGGTACGGTAGCAAAAAACAATATTCAATCAGGAAGGCTGCCAGGTTTTGGAACCGCAGGCCAGGCCATGGAAATCTTTATACAGGAAACCGATTTTGCCAAAGCGAATCCAGTAATAGAGGAATTTCGGATGAATATTTAAATACATTGTTTTCAATAAGCAAAAAGGCCAGGAACATTTATCCGGGCCTTTTTTATTTTTTGCAAGTTTTGAAATTAGAATATTTTGTATGCCAAAATAATGCCAATCGAGCTGTATTTTGCAGACCATTGCTGGTAGCCCAGGATTTCTCTAGCCGTATTGACCCTAAATTCAATACTATACCTATTTTGGAAACTATAACCGGCACCGAAGGCAAAATTATTTCTTGAAGTACCTTCAAATATTGTTTTGCCATGATCAAAATCGAATGTTGCATTCCCTCCAAAAGCACTAAAGACAAATGCCCCGTTTATAAATATTTTTGAAGTTTTATTTAAGAAAATATGGTGCCTGATTCCAATAGGAAGTTCTACAGATGAATATTCGACATTAAGAGTATGCGGAAGGATCACTCCAAAACCATTGTCTCGGGTGTAATTTTTTTCAGCTTCATATTTCTGATAGGCAGGATTAATGAAAACACTCCATGTGTTCTTGTTAAATGGAAGTGTATATTCTAATTCTGCACCGATTTTAAAAATCGTTTCCCCTTTTACCTCGTTGCTGGCATTATAATAAGTATTAGGGTCGGTCAATTTTAATGATGCCTGGTCGATTCCTGCCGTTATTTTTACCGCTAACAGATCTTTATCGCTCTTGCTTTCAAAACTTACCATTGTAGCAGAACCGGTACTGGAATTGTATTTTTTGAAGATTTTCACCAAAGAGGATTTTGTATAGCTCACATTTTTAATGTCTTCTTCCGAAATGGCTTCAGATTTTAATCCATTAAATAACTGTTGCCTGAACTGATTGTTCTCTTTGAGACTGTCATCAGCATAATTTTGGCCGGGAACAGGAGTAAGGTTGATGTATTTTATCCTTATCAATTGCTCAGTAGGGACATTTTTTGTTTCAAAGAAATACTTGTATAAATTTCCTTCAGAATAGGAATACAAAGTCGCGTCGCCTTCAATTAAAACTTTTAGGAATAAAGTTTCCTCTTTCCATTTAGGGGAGCTGCTTTTCGAAATGTCGCTGATATCGTTGCTGGATCTTTCGATGTTGATTTTAAACCGTTTGTACTTACTGCTGTTGTCAATCCCGAATTCTTCGACATTGGTAATAAAAGCTTTCGAAGCGGCTTCTTTCAAATCTGTTTTGTATTCAAATTCAGTTGGGTTGTCTTTCCAGTCAATGTTTCTGATGTAACATTCTGTTTTGCTGCCATTTGAGATAAAATAGCCTTTTTCGAAGGTTATCTGGGCTTGAGCATAAGAATAGATAAGCAAAAAGATTGCCAATACTTGTTTTTTCATCTGTAGGTTATTTTTTTTGTGCGCGCAAAAGTAATCAATTTAATCCTTACCCATTTCTTATAAAGGTAAATAGTTGGTAAATGCTAAATTACCTTATCTTTGCGCCTTTAAAAATGGTACAATCAAATAACCGAATATGATTACAGTAAATGATATCGCCGTAGAATTTGGAGGAACGACACTTTTTAGCGAAGTGACTTTTGCGATCAATGAAAATGACAAGATTGCCCTTATGGGTAAAAACGGAGCAGGAAAATCGACACTTTTAAAGATAGTTGCGGGCGAAAACAAACCTTCCAGAGGAAATATTTCGGCACCAAAGGAAGCTGTAATTGCTTATTTGCCACAGCATTTGCTCACTAAAGATGATTGTACCGTTATGGAAGAAACCTCAAAAGCATTTGCGGAGGTTTTTAATATGAAAGCGGAAATCGATGATTTGAATGAGCAATTGACAATCCGGACCGATTACGAAAGTGATGATTACATGAAACTGATCGAGCGTGTTTCGGAATTAAGCGAAAAATTCTATTCTATAGAAGAAGTAAACTACGAAGCTGAAGTAGAAAAAGTCCTCAAAGGATTGGGTTTCGAAAGAGAAGATTTTACGCGTTCCACTTCGGAATTTTCAGGAGGCTGGAGAATGCGTATCGAATTGGCTAAAATCCTGTTGAAAAAACCGGACCTGATCTTGCTGGATGAGCCTACAAACCACATGGACATTGAGAGTATCCAATGGCTTGAGGACTTCCTGATCAATTCCGCCAAAGCCGTTATGGTAATTTCCCACGATAGGGCATTTGTCGATAATATTACCAATCGTACCATCGAGGTGACCATGGGAAGGATTTACGATTACAAAGCCAAATATTCGGATTACCTGGAATTGCGTAAAGACAGAAGGATCCATCAGCAAAAAGCCTACGATGAGCAGCAGAAATTTATCGCAGACAATCAGGCCTTCATTGATCGTTTCCGGGGTACTTTTTCCAAAACAGAATCGGTACAGTCCCGCGTGAAAATGCTGGAAAAGATTGTTCCAATAGAAGTTGATGAAGTGGATACGTCTTCTTTAAAACTAAAATTCCCGCCATCGCCACGTTCGGGGCAATATCCTGTTGTGGTTGACGGTTTGTCAAAATCCTATGGCGACCATGTCGTATTTAATGATGCCAACCTGGTTATCGAACGAGGGCAGAAAGTAGCTTTCGTAGGGAAAAACGGGGAAGGGAAATCGACCATGATCAAGGCCATCATGAAAGAAATCGATTTTGAAGGAAAACTGGAAGTGGGGCATAATGCTCAAATTGGCTATTTCGCCCAAAACCAGGCGGCCCTTTTGGATGGCGACCTGTCTATTTTTGAAACCATTGATCATATTGCCGTAGGGGACATCCGTACAAAAATCAAGGATATGCTTGGAGCTTTCATGTTTAAGGGCGATGATATCCAAAAGAAAGTAAAAGTGCTTTCAGGAGGTGAAAAAACCCGTCTGGCCATGATCAAATTATTGCTGGAACCGGTAAACGTCCTGATTCTGGATGAACCTACGAATCATTTGGACATGAAAACCAAAGATATTATTAAAGATGCATTGAAGGACTTTGACGGAACCCTGATCCTGGTGTCGCATGACCGTGATTTCCTGGACGGTTTGGCCGAAAAAGTATTCGAATTCGGGCATAAGCGTGTGAAAGAGCATTTTGAGGATATCAAAGGCTTCCTGGCCCACAAAAAAATGGAAAGCCTTAAAGAAATCGAAAAATAAATATAACAATAATAAAAAAGACAGGGATAAGACGGGAGTTTTATCCCTTTTTCTTTTTCACTTTTTGTAGGAATAGTTATTGAAATGTAGTTTTATATCTGATTTATAGTTACTTATAGCGGAATGTAGGCTCGTGTTGTTCTTTATTAAGCCATTTATGGCTAACTTTAAATAGTTGATTAATGATAGTTATGGAGTCTTTTTTTAAATCGAAGGAAGATGTCGTTAAAATTGCCAATTTTTTACCTTATCCATTTATTATTACAGAAATTGAAACATTTGACGCACATTTCCAAAGTCTTTTCTTTAATGAGAACTTGATTCAGGAGTTTGGTTACACCACACAGGATATTCCCGACGTAGACACTTGGTACCAGCTTTTATACCCTGATGAAGCGTACCGTAATGAAATACGCAATGCCTGGAATATAAAACTTCATGAGGCTATTTCAAAAAATGAAAAAGAAGTTAAAATAAAAGCACGTTTAAAACCAAAAGGGAAAGAAGAAAAATGGTATGAGATCAAGACTTTCTTTTTGGATAATTTTTTCATCCTGGCTTTTGTAGATATCAACAATGAAGTTATACTACAGGAGAAACTGACCAAGATCAACCGGAACAATGAGCGGATGTTATCCATTTTGGGGCACGACCTGCGGAACCCGATCGCCAATTTATCAGCAATGTCCTTCATGTTTGAAAACAATGATGTCACTGATGAAGAATTCAAGGCGATGGTAAAATTGATTTACCAGGAATCGAACCTGCTTTTGGGAATGATTGAAACTATTTTAAACTGGACAAGGCTGAATTTCAATACGATAGAAGTTTCTCCTGTGGGCATACAGTACCAAACATTGGTTACAGACATCATCGGCTTTTACAAAAGCATGATCCATCATAAAAATATATCGGTTTCTGTTGATTTACAGGATTTTGTTACCAGGGATTGTGATGCGGAAATCATGACTGTCATCATAAGGAACCTGCTTTCCAACGCTATTAAATTTACACCGCAATATGGTCAAATAAAGTTTTACCATAACGATAATGTATTAACTATCGAAGATTCGGGAGTAGGGATGTCACAAGAGAAAATAATGAGTATAAAAGCCAATAACTGTATTTCAACCAATGGGACGGAAAACGAAAAAGGCATCGGGATGGGATTGCAATTGGTGAAGTGTTTCGGGGAGATGAATAACTGTGAAATAGATTTCGAAAGCAGTCCTGGAATCGGTACCAAGGTCAGCATACGTTTTTAAAACAAAACCCGCCCCGTTGTGAAAAACGGAACGGGTTTTCAATAAACATATTAACCAAAATTTATTACTGCCTGGTTATGAGGCTGTCTTTTGCTCTTTGGCGGGCCAATGCCGCATCGGAATCTTTCTTTAGCTTTCGGAGATCTTTTCGTGGTATGTCTTTTAGGGTGATGATTATCGCTCCGTTGCTGCCTTTTACTCCATAAATTGCTGTTGCTTCTATTCCTTTTATGACATTTACAGATTCGATGGTGTTGGTATCCAATCGCATCATGATGTCTTCAGTGGTTTCAAAGCCGTTTACAATGAAAAGCGATGATTTGCCCGGATTATTGCTTATGGATTGCACACATCTGTATGCGAAATGTTTTTTGTTCCCAATCGAATCTTTTTGCTGCCCGAAAGCCATTGAAGACAGTAAAACGGTCAGGGCCAATACCATGCGTCTTGCACTTTTCATCTTGTGATTTTTTAGTTAATTCCCTTTTTTGATGGAAGGTTTCCCATCTTTTGTAATAATAATGACCACTCCTTTTTCGCCTTTTTTGCCGTATGGGGCGATTTCGTTTTTCTCATGAAGGATCTTGACGGTTTTAATTTCCTGTTGGTCCAAGGGTGCGTAAGGACTTGTCGGGTTTTTGCCAAAAAGCTCTTCTTCAGAATAATACGTCCCATTGATGATATACAAAGGCTCGGCCAGGTAAATGGTTTCTGTTTCCTCTCCATCCATTTCGGCAAGCATTCTTTCTTTTGTTTTCCCGTTAGCAGTTACGGCCTTACCATCAATAACAAGCAACGGCGGGTTTTTTGGGGCAGCATTGTCATCAGTTGTTGAAGATTCGGCAATGTGGTGCACACCAATCGCATCAAAAACCCGGCCTTTTAAAGTGTAGTCAGCAGTATTGAAGAAGCCGTCGCTTTTTGTGCTGATAGTATCCAAAACAGCCTTTTTTTCTTCAGCAACAGAATAGAAATAATTCTTTATCACGATTTCATCAGTCCTTATGGGCTGTTGCAGGACAATAGTCTGCCCGCTGTTTGAAAGTTGTTTTTCCAATAATGTTTCTCTTTCCCTTCTTTCCCTGATGCTGTCTCCAGCTATTTTAACCTCTTCAGCAATAGGTAACGGCGGGGTTTGCTCCGTGTTTTCCCGGACCACTATTTTATTTTCAGGAAGCACTAGTGTACTTTCGGGTTTAAAAAACTGATATCCTATAGAAACCAGGGCCACAACCGAAGCCGCAACGGCTATTTTTTGCCAGGTATTGGATTTCTTTGCCAGCGCTTTTGTTTCCAGTTTTTCCTCCACCCGGTTCCAAACCTTGTCCATCGAAGGAAAACCTTTGGATTCTGCCTTTTCGGCAGCTTTTTTCATTTGATCGAATACGGTATCTTGATTGTCCATTTTACTTCGCTTTTTGGTAATAAAAACCATTGATTAAATCTTTCAATTTGGTTTTGGCTGCATTCAACTGTGATTTTGAAGTCCCTTCGGATATATTGAGCATGCCGGCTATTTCCTTGTGGCCGTACCCTTCAATCACAAAAAGGTTGAAAACAGTCTTGCATCCTTCCGGTATAAAATGAAGCAGCTTGAGCAGGTCCTCTTCCTCTAATTGCGTTTCGGGCAAACTCTCCGGCTGCACTTGTAATTTGGTTTCTTCCAGGTAAAGGTTGAAATTTACATTGCGCTTTAATTGATGCAGGCAATGGTTCACCGTTATCTTTCGGGCCCAAGCCTCAAAAGCACCAAGCTCTTTTAAGGTATCCAGTTTTGTAAAGATGGTATAAAACGCATCGGCCAGCACTTCTTCTATTTCTTCCTCTTTTTTCAGGTAACGCTTGCAGGTCCGGTACAGCTTTGGCGCCATGTATTCATACACTTGGCGTTGTGCATCCCGCTGCATTTTCCGGCAGTTTATTATAAGGCTTTCGTGTATCACTATAAAGGTCTTTATATGGTAAGAGGCAGTTTTGGGTAAAAAGGTTGGGACGAAGGTAAAATATTTTTAATTTTTTTAAAGATAAGCAGTAATTGCCATAAAAACGATGGTAAGCCCCGAAAATCGAAGAAGCCAATAATCATAAAACTATTGGCCTCTTTCTGCTTTCTTCTTTTCTGTCTTATCTTTCCTTAAGCACCATATCGATACACAATACAGCGGCAAAGATCAATTCCCTGATACTGTCATCCTGTGGTACCGTATCTTTGATTTCCAGGATGTAATTGTCGGCGGTGGTAAACAATTCTTTTCCTATTCCGGCCCATTTTTTCGAAACCTGGGCGATTTCCTGGGCATCTTTCATAAATTTAAAGTCCCAGCCGGTCCATTTTCCCTGTAAAGTACACACTTGTTTTCCTTGTTTGTCGAAAATCTCGAATTTTCCGCCCATAGACCAGAATTTTTGCTTGAAAGTCCCGATTAGGTGCTCTTTTTCATCAAATACTTCTACGTCAGACCTGAAAATGGCAACGCCTCTTTTTAAGCCGATGACTTTTTTCCCGTCATTTGCAGTTACCTGTACATTAAAAGGAGTCATGGCTTTGTATTTGGTAAAACGGAACATCTTGGTAAAAAAACCAAGGTCGGTTTCCGTGCTGTTCATAATGATTTCCCCCGATTCCGGATTTAGGATGTCATAGCTGTTCGCCGCTTTGAAGATGCCTAATTTTTCTTTTACCAAAAAAAGATTGTTGTTTAAAACAGTGTTCATTGATTTTTTAATTAAAAGGTTTTAAATTATTGTATTCGTTTATTTCGCTTGTTTAGTCTCTTCCCGGTGCCGGTTTGGGAATTTCCAGTTTGTAAATCCTGGACTCCAGGGCTTCGGTGTCATTGTCTTCGCAAAGTAGGAAAATAATTCCTGTTTCGGATTGTCCAAAAGGAGTCAAACCTTCAAATTTGATGGTATTGGTAATCTGGATAGTAAAATCGACCTCAAAAGAAACCGCATCCATACAACCCACAAGGCTGCCTAACACTTCACCATCTTCATAGGTAGAAACACTATCTTCGGCCGCAGCCAGAAAATAAATCTTTCCCGCTACTAAAACAGCATCGGTAAAAGTCGCTTCCACATGCCCTATTTTAGGCAGGGAAACCGGTACGAAACGAATCGGCATGCCGTCATTGCAACCTTCTTCTTCGTTGTAATGGTCAATCGCCACGATTCCATTTTGAGAATTGGCACCGTTTCCTCTTTGGAACAAATACAAACTATCTTTATAAAACAAAGCACCTTCAATATTGAGGTCATCGTCAGAAATACCGGCCATCGTTTTTACCTTCCGGTACAGGTTTTCCAGGCTCTTTTCCGAAACTTCCTGTGTCCGGGGATCGAAAATAAAGTGCCTGTTCCTGTTTTCTGTGGCGCCCGAACCAAAAATATACAGTTTGTTGTCCTTTAACGTAATCGATTCCAGGTCAGGTTTGCGCTTTTTTTCGATATTTTGTGCAGGACCGCTAACCAATGTATGTTGCAACGTATCCTGGGCACCTAACCGGTATTCGTACAAAAAACCGGAATTGTCACTGATAATGAATAAGGAATCTTGATAATGTACCAAGCCGGAAGCCGAGCCTATACCATTGACATCCAAAAAAGGAGTAAGTTGAAATTTTTCCATAAATTAGCCATTGGCATCCGTTTGCCTGAATTTTCCGATAGTGCAAATAAAAGAAATATAAATCAAAAAATATGGCTGTATTTAATCCCGATGATTTCAAAATCACATCAAACTTTTCCATAAAAGAGTTCCCTACCGAATTGCCGGTTTTGCTAACCGATGAGGAAAAAGAAGCAAAACTAGAAAAAGTGCAAACCAAACTCAGTGAATTACAGGATATTATGTATGCCCACAACCGGTACGGCGTGCTTATCTGCCTTCAGGGGATGGATACTTCGGGCAAAGACAGCCTCATCCGGGAGGGTTTTAAGGAATTCAATCCCAGAGGAGTCGTGGTCCATAGCTTCAAGACCCCTAATTCCACCGAACTCGAACACGATTATTTGTGGCGCCATTATTTGGCCCTGCCCGAAAAAGGGAAGTTTGCGGTTTTCAACCGTACGCACTACGAAAACGTATTGGTAACCCGCGTGCATCCGGAATATATTTTGTTTGAAAACCTTCCCGGGATTGAAAAAACCACAGATATTACGCCCCAATTCTGGGAAAACCGTTTCGAGCAAATCAATAATTTCGAAAAGCACATTACCCAAAACGGGACTATCGTACTTAAATTTTATTTCCACCTGAGCAAGGAAGAACAGCGCAAACGCCTTTTGCGACGGTTGGAAGAAGAAGAACACCATTGGAAATTCTCGCCCGGCGACCTTAAAGAACGGGAACGTTGGGACGATTATATGGCCTATTACGAAGAAGCCATCAATAAAACTTCCAAGGAATATGCACCCTGGTATGCCATTCCCGCCGACGATAAGGAAATGGCCCGCTATATGGTCGCGAAGATCATTTTGGAAGAAATGCAAAAACGCACCGACATCAAGGAACCGGCCCTGGACGAAAAAATCAAAGCAAATTTCGCCGATTACAAAAAGCAACTCGAGCCCTAACATTTGGGCGTGTCTCCCGTTACACCAAAAGCTTGTTCGTTCCTCACGGCAGGTATGGGCTATAACGGGAGCCGGGCTATCCGCTTCAAGTCCTCGGGAATTTTCGCTGCCGCTATAATTCCCTGTGGGCTTTCCGCTGCTATCCCTCACGCATGCCCGCTTTACATCACAAATCCACAATAATAGTAACTAATCCAAACAACAGCCGGTACCTTTTGCCACTATCACGTTCCTCCCTCACTTACTCCTTTTTACTCCCGGCCAAAGTGCGCTTAGAGTGCAGGATGTAGTATGGATGTAGTATGGATGTAGTATGGATGTAGTATGCTTAAGCCATCCTACAATGCATATCAAATGCCTCCCGGGCTCTGATAACCCACAAAAAAAGCCTTGGATCCCAAGGCTTCTTATTGATTAGAGTTTATAGCCATAAGCCAGTCGCAATGATACCTGGCCGGTATCAAACTTGCTGTAATTTTCATACCGCAGGCTGATATCAATATGTTTTGTGGCAATGCCCACGCCCGGCGTCCATAGCGGAGAAACACCCATGCCTTTGCTCACGCCTATGGCCGCGCCCACTTCTCCCAAAACATACACCTGGTCACCCAAAAAAGATTTGAATCCCAGTTTGGCAGGTACAAATCCCGTATCATGTGTTTTGCTGTTAAACAAATGGGTGTATCCGGTCGTTGCCGAAAAAGACGTTTTCATCGTAATGTCATATTGTAGCCTTCCATCGGCACCAAGGCTGAAATTGAAGGCGTTATTGGTAGGGACACCTCCGTTAAAACCATAGCCCAGCCTGAAATCCCCTTTTTCTTTTTGGGAATAAGCAGCGGAAAAAGACAACAGTACGGCAAAAAGGAACAAAATGTTATGTTTCATAGTAAGTAGGTATTGGTTCTATTGTAAAACTGTGTTTTTCCGGTTTTGGTATATGGTTTTGGCATATTTTTTCAGGCAAAGACTAATTTTCTTCCCAAATCAGCTATAAAATATCGTATTTTTGCCGGCAAATCAATAGCATGAAACTTTCTGTCTACACCCGTGAATTCAAAGAAAATATCAAATTAGCCTATCCTATTATCCTTGGGATGCTGGGGCATACACTTGTGGGTATAGTCGATAATGTAATGGTAGGGAAATTAGGCCCGACCGAATTGGCAGCCGTTTCTTTGGCTAATAGCTTTGTTTTTATCGCCATGTCTTTGGGTATTGGTTTTTCAACCGCAATCACACCGTTAATTGCTGAAGCCGATGGTGAGAACAGTTTGGTCAAGGGCCGTAGTGTTTTCCACCACGGATTGGTGTTGTGCACTGCTCTTGGGCTTTCGTTGTTTGGGATCATCTTCCTGGCAAAACCGTTAATTGCCCATATGGGGCAGCCGCAGGAAGTGGTGGACCTGGCTAAGCCGTTCCTGGATTTGGTGGCCTTTTCATTAATCCCATTGATTATTTTCCAAGGATACAAACAATTCGCCGACGGTAAATCGGAAACAAAATATGGCATGTGGGCTAACTTACTCTGTAATGTGGTGCATATCATTTTAAATGTCATCTTCATTTACGGCTTCTGGATTTTTCCTAAAATGGGAATGCTCGGTGCAGCGGTAGGAACTGTAATTTCTAGGTTTGTCATGCTTGTTTTTATGCATTTCGCCTTAAAATCGAAAGCGAAATTCCAACCGTATTTTGATGGTTTCAGCCTTAAAGGCATCGGAAAGGCAATGACAAAAAAGATTATCAGCCTGGGATTGCCATCGGCTTTGCAGATGTTTTTTGAGGTTGCTTTGTTTACCGGAGCTGTGTGGCTTTCCGGAAGTATCGGGACCACCAGCCAGGCCGCCAACCAGATTGCCCTGAGCCTGGCCACGTTCACTTTTATGTTCGTTTCCGGTTTAAGCGTAGCGGGAATGGTCAGGGTAGGGAACCAGAAGGGAATCAATGATTATATAAAACTCAGGATTGTGGCACGTTCCATTTTCTTGCTGGCCATTATGGTACAAGGGTTTTTCGGGTTGATGTTTGTCATTTTCCATAATTACCTGCCGGAATTATTCCTTAATGCAGAAAATACGATAAGGCTCCACGACAATTCGGAAGTGGTTGCCATTGCATCGAAACTGATATTGATAGCGGCGGTATTCCAGATTTCCGACGGGGTCCAGGTAGTGGTTTTAGGAGCCCTGCGCGGATTACAGGATGTGAAAATCCCGATGTACATCACTTTTGTGGCGTATTGGATCATCGGATTCCCCATTTCGATCTATCTGGGATTATATACAGAACTCAAAGCAACGGGGATATGGATCGGATTGTTGTCCGGGCTAACTGTAGCCGCACTATTTTTGTATCTTCGCTTTAACAACCTGACAAAAAAACTTATTCAACATAATTTATAATTAAACGTATGGAATTACCTAAATTTTTACTTGGAGACAATACGGATTTTCCGGACGATATTTTTATCATCCACCTTGATTACCCACGGTTTATCATCAATTTAAAAGACGATGAAGTCGAATTTATGGAAGAAGCGGAAGATCTTGACGAGGCAGAACTGAATACTGAAATGGAAGGGCTTATCGAACAGGCGAATGATTTCTACGACCGTGAGATGGAACGTTACGAGAAAGACTGATCAGGAAAGGCTACTGCTTTGACATAACCGATAAATAATCAAGAAAACATAGAGTTGCAAAGCGATGCGGGTATCGTTTTGCAACTTTTTTTATACGCTTTCGAAAAATTTTCAAAATAAGGCCCAATAAGGGGTAACAAAAAATAATTTAATTGATATATACCAAAACCGGCGAAACCCGAAAAGCCGATCAAAGAGTAGGGGCAATTAAATTACAAACTATGAAAAATTTCCAAAACACCAAAACCAACCGATCGGTATCATTTGCAAAAGTAAAAATGCTACTGGTAACGATTTTCTTAACCGCTTTTATGGCAAGCTGCGACAAAGACAATGTTCAGGATACTAAGACTGACGGGCCTTCTAAAGAGGTTTCCAATACCACAGCCAGCCGGTACAATTATCATGGTACCATCATTGTGCGTGCCTGGGGATCACACAACGTAGATTGCAGCCAGCCTGAAGGATTTTGCCATAACATTGTGTGGGTAGACGTTTCTTTTTTTAGGCCACAGCCTGACGGAACTCCGGTAAAAGTAGAAAATGTGAATGATAATTTTGTCATGAAGATTTACAAAAGCGCTTTAACCGAAGAGCATAAAAGAGCATTGTTAAGAAACGGGTTGTCTTACAGAATCCCTGAAGGCCAGACCATTCCGGAACAATTTGTTGCATCTTTAGGCTTTCATTCCAATGCATTACGTGAAGGAAATTACAGAATTACTGAAGACAGGGAATCCTATACGATTGCCGTACCGGTAAACTAAAACAATAAAAACCCAGCGTTGAAAACAGTTCCGGATGCATTTCCGGGGCTGTTTTTTTAATCCTTGGTGTTGTTCTGGTAAAGATCCAATAAGTGGCGGGCTGCGGCAAAAGGGGAAATTTCGCTGTTTTGCACCGCTTTTTTATTCTCTTCCAAAAGTTTCTGGATTTCCGGATGATTGTAAAAATTGGTCTTTAATTGCTCATTGATGGTTTCCAAAAGCCAATATTGGTTTTGCTCGTTCCTTTTTTTGTCAAAATAACCGTTTGCCCGAGTCAGGGAAAAATAATCGGAAATGGTTTGCCAGACTTCTTCGATTCCTTCGTTAGCCAAAGCACTGCATGTAGTCACTTTTGGCGACCATCCGGAGTTTTTCATCGGGAAGAGGTGTAATGCCCGGTTGTATTCGGTTTTGGCCAGGCGTGCCCGTTTGATATTATCGCCATCGGCTTTATTGATGACAATCGCATCGGCCATTTCCATAATACCGCGTTTGATGCCCTGCAATTCGTCACCGGCGCCAGCCAGGTTCAACAATAAAAAGAAGTCAACCATACTGTGGACCGCCGTTTCGCTTTGGCCGACACCTACTGTTTCGATCAGGATGGTATCAAAACCGCAGGCTTCACAAAGAATGATGCTTTCCCGTGTCTTGCGAGCCACACCGCCTAAACTTTCACCCGAAGCGCTCGGGCGTATGAAAGCGTTTTCGTTCCTCACCAATTCTTCCATACGGGTCTTGTCGCCCAATATGCTTCCATGCGAAATCGAACTGCTTGGGTCTACGGCTAAAACAGCTACTTTTTTACCAAGATTCGTTAAAAAAGTACCAAATACTTCTATAAATGTACTTTTTCCCACTCCGGGAACACCAGTTATTCCTATCCTCACAGATTTGTTGGCATGTGGCAAACAGGCTTTAATGACGTCATTGGCTTTTTCAAGATGTGCGGCACTAGTGCTTTCCACCAGTGTTATCGCCCGGCTCAAAGCGGTTTTATCACCTGCAAGAATCCCGTTGACCAAATCATCTGCAGTAGGGATTTTTTTCCGGAAAGACTGGATTTGCGCTACAGAAGAGGCGCTGATAATTTCAGGTTGTTCAATGCCGTCGTTTTCCGTTAATGCCGAAGGATGTGTTTTTTTTTGTGCCACAGGAATAAATTGTGGAGTAAAAATAAGCAAAAAGTGCCCAATGTTCAAGAAGAAATCAAGATTGTCCCGTTAGATTTTCTCCGGGTTATTTTAGAAAGCTTTTGATTGATGGCAGAAGAGAATACCCAAACATCATAATCGGCTAGCGCATTTGTAATTATCTTTTGTAATTGCTACTTTTACTACACAATTTTAAGACCATGCAAATCACTTCCGAAATACTGCAAAAACTAATAGACATTGCAGGTAAAACCTATGTTTTTACAGATGATGAAACCCGTAACCATTATGGGCATGACGAGACTGAAGATTATATTTTCCCACCGGGAGTTGTGGTAAAACCGGGCTCTGCAGAAGAAATTTCAGCGATCATGGTTTTGGCCAATGAATATAAAATTCCTGTAGTGCCTATTGCTGCCAGGACAGGCCTTAGCGGAGGCGCATTAAGCATCCATCAGGGTATCGGGCTGGCGATGGACCGTTTCAATAAAATCCTCGAAATTGACGAGCAAAACCTTCAGGTTACGACCGAACCGGCTGTAATTACGCAAATATTGCGTGAAACCGTGGCTGAAAAAGGCTTGTTTTATCCGCCGGATCCCAGCAGCCAGGGAAGTTGCTGGATAGGAGGGAATGTTGCCGAAAATGCCGGTGGCGCCCGTGCCGTAAAATATGGCGTTACTAAAGATTACGTGCTGAATTTAGAAGTGGTTTTGCCCAATGGAGATATTATTTGGACCGGAGCCAATACCTTAAAAAACTCAACCGGGTACAACCTGACACAGCTTATGGTTGGAAGCGAAGGAACGCTGGGGATCATCACTAAAATTGTCCTGAAATTGTTGCCGTGCAATTCGCATAATGTATTGATGCTGGTGCCGTTTTACCAGGCAAGTCAAGCCTGCGAAGCGGTTTCGGCGATTTTTAGGGCCGGGATCGTACCAAGTGCCCTTGAATTTATGGAAAGAGATGCTATTGATTGGGCGGTGCGATTTGTAGAAGGCATCAGTGTTACGATACAACCCGAACACCAGGCACACCTTTTGATTGAAGTGGACGGAAATTACCCGGAAGTACTGATGCTCGAAGCGGAAAAAATCATGGGTGTCGTTGAGCAATTCCAAATTGATGAAATCCTTTTTGCCGATACGGATGAACAAAAAAATGCCTTATGGAAAATGCGCCGCGGCGTTGCGGAAGCAGTTAAATCGAATTCCATATATAAAGAAGAAGATACGGTCGTGCCTAGGTATGAACTGCCTAAATTGCTGCAGGGAATAAAAGAAATCGGGAAAAAATATGGCTTTAAATCGGTTTGTTACGGCCATGCCGGCGATGGCAACCTGCATGTGAATATCATTAAATCGGATATGACTGATGCTAATTGGAAAACGGAAGTCCCTAAAGGTATCCGTGAAATCTTCGAACTGACAGTTTCACTCAAAGGGACTTTGTCTGGAGAACACGGGATTGGGTTCGTTCAAAAAAACTATATGGATATTGCTTTCAGCGAAGTCCAGTTGCAGTTAATGAGAAATATAAAAAGGGTTTTCGATCCCAACAATGTATTGAATCCGGGAAAAATATTTCCGGACAGCCTGGATTAGCCAGGTGTAATTGTAGTATAAAAAAGAACCCCGATGTATTGTATATCGGGGTTTGTTTTTAGATCACGCCAGTATCGGTAGCCATGTTCAGGTATCGTTCTTTTATGATTTTGATATGCCGAAGCTCATGCCCGGCAATGTGGTAAGCCAGCGCCCGGACTGTCCTGTTGTTGATGTTCCCGACACTCGTCCCGTCGCGCATGAATGCTTCTTCGGGAAACCCGTTAAACATGGCAATGGTCGCATTGCGGACAGCTTCGTATTCTTCAAATATATTTTCCAGGCTCCTTTGGTCCGCATCAGAATAAAAAGCATAATCATCCTGCTCGAATCCGTTGAGTTCGGTTTTGTCAAAACGAGCATACCGCAAGGCCCTGTAGGCAAAAATCCTTTCATCATCAATAATATGCACCAGGATTTCCTTGATGGACCATTTTCCTTCCGCATAACGATGGTAAAGCATTTCTTCGGGAAGCCCGTAAATGAATTTTTTGATTTTGATGAAATTGTCTTTCATGTGCTGCAATACTAAACCGTCATCTTGTAATAATTCCATATAAATCCTGGAATAGGGTGGGTATTCGCCTTTTTTTGGTTTTGGGATTGTTCTTAATGTTGTCATTTTCTAAAATTTTTCAGACCAGCCTTTGGCCAGTTTTCCTATGGGTAATAATAAGTCAAATAATTCTTTACCGAAAGGCGTAAGAGCGTATCCGTCAAGGGTTCTTTCGATAATATGGGCACTGGTGAGTTCCTTGAGCCGTACGTTTAAGGTTGTTGGGGAAACGGTCTCACATCGGTTTTGAAGTTCCCTAAAGGTACAGCTTCCTTCATTTAGGTTCCAGATGATGCCCATGGCCCAGTTTCTGCCTAATAAATCAAAAAGTGCCATAATGGGCTGGCCGGATTTCGAACCTCTTACGGGTTTTCCAGGAATGGGTAATGCCATGGTTTTATATTTTTGTCAAAGCTACATAAAATGTAGCAACACTACAAATTATGTAGCGTTTTTTATTTTTTATCTCTTTACCGAAGGAAGTAGTATCTTTGCTTAAAACCTGCAATAATGAAAATAAATCCTAAAATTGGCATTGGCCAACTCGTTTTTGGTATGAAACAAAAAGATGTCGTGGCACTTTTCGGCAATCCTGACAAACAATATAAAGACGATGACCAGAATATCATTTATGTATACAACAATCACAAAATGAGGCTGACTTTTTATGATGACGAGGATTTGCGTTTTGGCTATATCATCAGTTCCAATCCTGATCTTGAGTTGTTTTCCGAAAAAATAATAGGGAAATCAGGGAGCGATGTGGAACAGCTTTTGAACAATAAAGGCATCAAATCGATAGAGAAGGAAAGTTTCGATACCGTTGAGAACTACTTCAATGAAAGCAATTGGATGATTTTCCAGGTAGAATACGACCAAGTGATCCGTTTTGAACTGGGTGCGGTTTTTAACGATAAGGATGAATTCGACTGGAAATTCAAAGCATAAAAAAAAGCTCCCAAACGGGAGCTTTTTTATTTATTAGCAAGGCTATATTATTTTTTCGGTGCCGGGTTTGCCGGTGTTTTTGGCGCAGGCATAGCTTCAAGCAATTCCAGTTCGAAAACCAAATTGGCATTCGGAGGGATAATCCCACCAGCGCCTTGAGCTCCATATCCTAAATTGGACGGGATGAACAAGACCGCTTTATCACCCAAAGACATTTTTTCCAATCCTTCCAGGAATCCCGGAATCAATCCGTCTTTTCTTCCCGCCTGGAAAGGGAAAGGCTGGTATCCGTTTTGAGCGGCTCTGTTAGGATCAAATTTCCCATAATCCTTGTTTACATTCTCATAACTTGAGTCAAATAAGTCACCGTTTTCGAAATATCCGGCATAATGAACATAAACGGTTGTACCGGCGGCAGGTTTTTGGCCTGAACCTTTTTGTACAATATTGTATACCAAACCGGATTCTGTTTTTGTACCGGCGTTTTTAACGGTTGCAAAATAAGCAACTTTATCGATTTTGACTTTTGCTGTTTTCGCATCCTGTGCTTTTTTAGCGGCAGCTTCCACCTCAAAATGAGCTTTGAAAACTTTAGCGGCATCAAACTTTTTCGCTTTGGCACCTCTTCTGATGATGGTCACTTTTATGATCTGGTCGTCCTGTGCAATTTTATTCACAACATCCTGGCCCGTTACAACATGCCCGAAAACAGTATGGCGCCCGTTGAGGTAATTTGTTTCTTTATGGGTAATGAAGAACTGGCTTCCGTTGGTTGCAGGTCCTGAATTGGCCATTGCCAAAACACCTTCTTTGTCCATTTTAAGGTCATCCCTGAACTCATCTTTAAATTTGTAACCCGGTCCGCCTGACCCGTTTCCGTCAGGATCTCCTCCCTGAATCATGAAGTTGGCGATAACCCTGTGGAATTTCAATCCGTCATAGAACGGTTTCCCTGCAAATTTCTGGCTCACTAAAGTGTTTTTACCTTCGGCAAGGGATACGAAATTGGCCACGGTTACCGGCGTTTTTTCGTATTCTAATTGTAGTAAAATTTTTCCTTTGCTGGTTTCCATCTCGGCATATAAGCCATCAGGCAGTTTGTCATGCTCGGAATTGCAGGAAAAGAAAAGTGCAAAAAAGCTAAAAAATAAACTTATCATTCGATTCATTGTTAGTTAATAATTAATATTTATGGTTATTCAATTTTAATTTCGTTTTCAGGTTTGAAATCATTCAGGGTCACGGTACACATCAAAGGTTTGTTGGTGCCTATTTTGTTGTTGTCGCCATGGTATCCGAAAGCCATGTGGGAAGGGAAAAGGAAGGTTACTTTTTCACCTTTTTTCATTAATTTGATGCCATCGCTGAGCCCGATCATGATGTTTTGCTTGTCAACCAGGTAACGTTGTGGTTTCAATTCGTTCTGGCTGTAAATGATATTGCCGTTCAGGTCCTTGATTTCATAGTCGAAAAAAGCAACATCTCCCTTGATAGGTTTTGCCGTTTCACTGTCGTTTTTCTTGTGGTAGCAATACCAGTATCCTTTTGTAGAAGAAATATAATCGGCAGCGGTGTCTTTTTTGATGATGGCCTCGATAATGTTTTCCTCGCTTTGGTTGAGTTTTTTATTGCGCTCGACAGATTGTTTCATAAATTCCCCCGAAGCATGTGAAATAGGCCTGCGCGGCTCCTGTTTTGGAGTGCAGCAGGTGGCCAGGTTCATTCCGAGCAATAAGCAGCCCGCTATTTTCAATAATTTCATAATCGTTATTTTTTTACTTCTTTGACAATCCTTTCAAATTCGGCTACGGTTTCCTGTAACGGCCTGACCGATTTTCCTCCGGCCGCATTCACGTGCCCTCCGCCTCCGAAATAATTCCGGGAAAACTGGTTCACGTCAAAACTGCCCTGGGAACGGAAAGATATTTTTACAATGCCTTCGTCCTTATTTTCGATAAAGATAGCAGTTAAATCGATACCATCAATAGTAAGGCCATAATTTACAATTCCTTCCGTATCGCCCTTCTGGTAATTGAAATGGTCCAATTCTTCCTGTGAAAGCGTGATGTAAGATGTTTTGTATTCCGGCATGAGTTTCATGTTCTGCAAAGCACGGCCCAGCAGCTGCAGGCGGTTGTAGGAACTGGTGTCGAACAACTGGTTGTGGATGGCGCTGTTTTCAATCCCGAGATCAATCAGGTCTGCCACCACGCGATGGGTTGTACTGGTTGTTGCCGGGAAACGGAAAGAGCCCGAATCTGTTACGATACCGGTGTAGATACAGGTAGCGATTGTCTTATCGATAAGGCTTTTCAGCCCTAATTGTTGTATGAAATGATACACCATCTCGCAAGTCGAACCGTAGCTGGTATCTGAAAAAGTATATTTGGAAAAACCATCCGGGAATTGGTGATGGTCTATCATGATAAAGGTTTTGTCCAGGGCTTTCAATGTCGGTTCCATAATATCGCCAACACGGTGAAGCGCATTGAAATCGAGAGCAAAAATAAGGTCCGATTCCTGCAATCTCCGGGTACAGTTTTCGGTGTTTTTCTCAAAAACCATTACTTTTCCGGAAGACGGCAGCCAGGCCAGGAAATCAGGGAATTCATTCGGTGAAACCACCACGGCGTCATGTTGCTGCTTGAGCAGGAAATGGTACAAGGCCAGGGTAGAGCCCATTGCGTCGCCGTCCGGATTGCGGTGCGGGATAATGGTTATTTTCTTTGGGGAAGCCAATAGTGCTTTAACGGCTTCAATGTCAAGTGCATTCATCATGATGCGAAAATACAGATTTTAGTTTGAATTATTTTGGTAAAAAAACCTTAAAATGAAACGTATTTTTTTGAATCGGTTTCCCAAAAATTAAATCTTCCATATTTAAAGTATAAAAAAACTAATAAAATATTAAATTTTCGTTATCAAACATAAGAAAAGAAGGGCTGCTATTATAAAGAGTGCATCCGGCCTGAAAAAAAAATCTTCAATCTTTCAAACATTAAGGCTTTTAATTTTTACAGAAATGTCTATTTTTGCACATGCAACACAACGTCCTTATTTTAGATTTCGGGTCTCAATACACACAATTGATTGCCCGCAGAGTTCGCGAATTAAATATCTTCTGCGAAATCTTTCCTTTTGATAAAATCCCTGAAGATTTATCCAGTTACAAAGCCGTTATCCTTGGTGGAAGCCCTTTTTCAGTCCGTTCTGAAGATGCGCTGCACCCGGACCTTACCAACATACGCGGTAAAATGCCTTTATTGGCGGTTTGCTATGGTGCGCAATACCTGGCCCATTTTTCGGGTGGGGAAGTTGCGGCTTCCAACACACGCGAATACGGCCGCGCGAATTTGACTTATATTAAGGAAAACGAAACGTTTTTTGAAGGCGTAAGCCCTAATTCGCAAGTGTGGATGTCCCATAGCGACTCCATCAAAGCCTTGCCGACGAACGGGGTACGCATAGCAAGCACCTACGATGTGGAAAATGCTGCCTATAAGATAGAAGGTGAAACAACTTACGCAATCCAGTTCCATCCGGAAGTGTACCATTCGACTGATGGGAAACAAATGCTGGAGAACTTTTTGGTGAAAATCGCCGAAGTCCCGCAAAATTTCACACCGAATGCTTTTGTGGAGGAGATCGTAGCTGAGATGCAGGAGAAAATCAAAGACGAAAAAGTAGTCCTTGGCCTCTCCGGCGGTGTAGATTCTACAGTAGCGGCGGTTTTGCTCAACAAGGCCATCGGCAAGAATTTATATTGTATTTTCGTGAATAACGGATTGCTTCGTAAGAACGAATTCAACAACGTTTTGGAACAATACAAAGGTATGGGGCTGAACGTAAAAGGAGTTGATGCCTCGGATAGGTTCCTCTCTGAACTGGCTGGTGTTTCCGATCCTGAAACCAAACGCAAAATCATCGGCCGTGTTTTTATCGAAGTTTTTGACGACGAATCGCACCTTATTGAAGATGTGAAATTTTTGGCACAAGGGACGATTTATCCGGATGTTATCGAATCAATTTCGGTAAAAGGCCCTTCGGCAACGATAAAATCACACCATAATGTAGGTGGTTTGCCGGATTATATGAAACTGCAAATCGTAGAACCGCTACGTATGCTTTTTAAAGATGAAGTACGAAGAGTAGGAGCCACTTTAGGGATAGATCCTGAATTGCTGGGCCGACACCCGTTCCCGGGACCTGGTTTGTCGATCCGTATCCTGGGCGATATTACCCCTGAAAAAGTACAGATATTACAAGATGTAGACGCTGTTTTTATCGAAGGGTTGAAATCGCACGGTTTGTATGATAAAGTTTGGCAGGCAGGAGCGATCCTGCTTCCGGTAAACAGTGTAGGGGTTATGGGGGATGAGCGTACCTATGAAAAAGTCGTGGCGCTCCGTGCCGTAGAATCTACAGACGGAATGACTGCTGACTGGGTGCATTTGCCTTATGAATTCCTGATGAAAATTTCCAATGATATCATCAATAAAGTAAAAGGAGTGAACAGGGTTGTGTACGATATCAGCTCAAAACCACCGGCAACAATAGAGTGGGAATAATAGTATACTAAAATGTTAAAAAAGCCGTTACTTATGTTTATATTGTAACGGCTTATTTTTTTTAAGGGAAATAAGCGGGCCGAAAAACAAATCAACCATTGAAACAAAATTACTAACCAACCCCATGAAAAAAATAGTACTCCTACTTTTGGGCGTGTCTAATATTGCGTTTGCCCAGCAAGAAAAATCGTTTAAACATACCGTGCTTCCGGGCGAAACGGTCGCCCAGATTTCCAAAAAATACAATGTTCCCGAGAAAGAAGTCCTGCAATGGAATCCCGGAGCCGAAAAAGGGCTGCAGGAAAATACCGTATTGGTCATTCCGAACCAGCAATCGATTTCTTACCTGCTCAAAAAAGCCGATGTGGATGCGGTAGTGTACACACAGCACCAGGTAACGGCAAAAGAGACTTTGTTTGGGATTGCCAAGCAGCATAATATTTCTGTGGAAGCATTGGAGAAAGCCAATTCGGAAATTCTCCTGAACGGTTTGAAAGAAGGCCAGACGCTTCAGATTCCGGGGCATAATACGGCACAGGCACCTTCTTCCGGCGTGACCGGGAACCTGCATGAAGTACAGCCCAAAGAAACGTTGTTTAGTATTGCCAGGATGTATAATGTTTCGGTTAAGGACCTGGATGAACTCAATGCCGAAAATTTGAAGGAAGGATTGAAGATAGGACAGAAAATCGTTATCCCGAATAAGAAAAAAACCATCAGCGGCGCGGCGCGGATTATCAATTCGGAAACCGTTTTCCATACCGTTTTGCCGAAGGAGACCAAATATTCGATTTCCAAAAAGTATGGCATCAGCATCGAACAGCTGGAAAGGCAAAACCCTGAAATCATTAACGGGCTGATAGAAGGCAATCAATTGGCCATCAATACTTCTGCCGTCAAGGCTAAAAATGAAAATGAAGAGTTGATGATTGCTTTGGCCGAAAAACAGGCCGCCGCCGAGAAAGCCAAAGGGCAGGCTGCCAAAATCGAGGACCTGGAAGACCGCCTCACCGTGCAGAAAGAGCTGAACAAAAAAATGGTTACACTCAATAAGTTGAATATCAACCTGAATGCGATTGATGAAACCAAAACAGGTTCTGTAGAAAAATTACGATTGGTATTGGACGCGAACAAAAAGATACAGGATGTCCTGATCGGCAAGCTGGATTCGTTGGCAACAACCATGGAAAATGACTTGGCAGACCTTAAAAACAAAGAAGTGGAAACGTTGGAGGAATCCAAAAAACTGGAAAAAGAATCCTATCAGAACATTGGTAAAACGAACGAACTGATCCTTCAGCTGAAAAAAGACCTGGCCGAAAACCGTAAGATTTACACCGGAATCATGTCTAAAGTACAACGCATCACTGTCCAGGAAAACCATGAATACAAGAAAAAAGTAAAAGAAAACCTCTCCAGCAATGACCTGGCTTCACTTTCGGCCATTGATAAATTAAGCGAAGGACAACTCGAAAGCGAGAAAAAAAATGAGCAATTGCTGGCTAAAATCGATTTAATCGGGTCGGAAAAAAATAACGAGCTGAAACGTAAAATTTCAAAAGCCACGTTTTATAGTTCTGAAGCCCGGGAATACGATGACAAACTGGCGTTGGTCAAGTTACAGCGTTACCAAAAAAATGCTGCGGCAAATGACAAGGATGTTGCTTCTGTGACGGGAGAAGCTCCAAATGCAGCCGATATCAGGAAAAACCTCAGTGCTAAAACCCTTGACCAGAACAAACTGACTAAAATAGAAGTCCTGCGCAACCTGAACGAGCCTGAAAACGGTTATTATTTGGTGGCCGGCGTTTTCCAGGAAGCAAAAGACCGTGATGCGTTCGCTATACAGCTGACAGACAGTGGCGAAACTAAAACCAGCTTCTTTTACAACGTGAACAATTTGTCGTATTACGTATACACTCAAATAGTGGGTACGGCCGATGAAGCTATTTTTGAATACAACCGGAAAGCAAATAAAGAATTATTTGGGAACCTATTTATTGTACAAGTCCAAAAGGAACAATAACTTTACGCGGTAAAAAATTAAAGGAGAATAAAATGAAATATCTGTTGATAGGATTGGTTTTTTTGGGTCTTAATACTGTCTTTGGCCAAAACCTGATTAAGCATAAAGTGGCTAAAGGGGAAACCATTAACCAAATCTCGAAGAAATATAATGTAAGCCTTCCGGATATCTATAAAATGAACCCTGACGCGCAAAAAGGGATTCAGGAAAATACTCTTTTGCTCATCCCGAACAAACCTGCGGCAACGGTAGCCAAAAAGGAAACGAAAGAAGCGAAAGAAACAAAAACACCCGCTTATGTAAGCCATGAAGTAGCTCCAAAGGAGACATTGTTTGGAATAGCCAAACAGTATAATGTCCCGATGGCTGATATTGAAAAAAATAATGCAGACCTCTTAAAAGACGGTTTGAAGACAGGAATGATCCTAACTATTAAAGGCAAACCTCCGGTGAAGAAAACAGAAGCGGTTGCCGTAAAACCTGTTGTCCAGAATAGTTCCAAAACTCCTGTTTACCACGAAGTGCTGCCTAAAGAAACCAAATACGGGATCGCAAAACAATACGGAATTACGGTAGAACAACTCGAAAAGCAAAACCCTGGAATTACCGGCGAATTGCCTATCGGGCAGAAATTGCTCATCACTGGAAAACAGGCTGTGGCGCAAGTACCAGTTCAGGAAACGGTAAAAAAACCGGAAGAAAATAACACGTATATAGTAAAACCAAAGGAAACATTATACAGCCTTTCCGCTCAATTTGGGATTACGCAGGAAGAACTTATCGCCTTGAACCCGGAACTGAAAAACGGCGTACAGGAAGGCATGACCTTAAAAGTCCCGGCTAAAACTATCGTTTCCCTCCCGAAAAGAGACTACAAGGACTTGACGAAGACCTTTGTAAAACAAGGCAACCGGAAATTGGCGTTATTGCTGCCGTTCAATTTGACAAAGCTGGACCAGGACACTTTAAATTCGACTAAAGCCCGCCTGAAAAAAGACAAATTCCTGAACATGACCCTTGATTTTTATGCCGGTGCTTTAATGGCTATAGATTCGGTTAATAAAATGGGTGTCAATGTAGATGTGACGATCCTGGATTCGGAAGAAACCAAATCTACCTCCAATATCTACAACCTGATCCAGAACAATAACCTGAAAAGCATGGATGCCGTTATCGGGCCATTTTACCAGAACAACGCTGAAAAAACCGCCGAATTGCTAAGCCAATCCAATGTGCCGGTGATTTCACCATTGTCCAAGGATTATGACAAAAAATACCCGAACCTGATCCAGGCGACACCTTCTTCGGACGACATCAAAAATGCCATGTTTGACTTTATGCATGCCGCCGGAGGGAATATCGTGGCTGTGGTCGATCCTAAAAAAATGTCCATCAGGCAGTATATTTCCGAGAACCATAAAGATGTCCAGTTTGCTAATTTCAATGAAAACAGCGCTCTTGATGTCGCCCAGTTGAAGTCACTCCTGGTTAAAGACAAGGTCAATTTCGTTATCATGGAAACCGAACGCACCAACCTGATTTTAAGTACGACCACCGCTTTGCAGAATGCGCTGGGCGAGTACCAGGTCCGTTTGGTGATTTTAGGGGAGAATGAAGCCCTTGATTACGAAGAGATTCAAATGAGCCGCCTGACCAAACTGAAAATGCACTATCCTTCGGTGACCCGGGTCAATGATTCGGAACAGGCTACTGCTTTTGAAACTAGTTTTAAAAAGAAAAACAGGGTTTATCCAAACCAGTTCGCTACACGCGGTTTTGACGTGACTTTCGATGTTTTGATGCGATTGGCACAAGAAAAACCATTGCTGGAAACCTTAAACGATGCCGCAACCGAGCAAGTGGAGAGCAAATTCTATTTTGTCCCTGATGCCAGCGGCGGTTATGCCAACAAAGGTGTTTACATTCTGTATTATGACACTGATTTAACTATAAAAGAAGCAAAATAATGACCTCTAAAGTAACCTATCTTGGCGATTTGAGAACATCGTCTGTCCACATTCAGTCAGGAACCGAAATCCTTTCGGACGCACCAACGGACAATAACGGGAAAGGGGAAGCATTTTCTCCTACCGATGCTGTGGCCAATGCCCTCGGGACCTGTATGATGACCATTATGGCCATTAAGGCAAGGGATTTGAATGTAGATTTAGTCGGTTCTACCATAGAAGTTACTAAAATCATGCAGGCAGAGCCGAGAAAAATAGCCAAAATCCAATTGGTGCTCCATATGGCAACAGCAGCCGATGAGAAAACAAAAACCATCCTGGAAAGGACAGGGATGAATTGCCCTGTTTTATTGAGCTTAAATCCGGATATCGATAAAGAAATTGCTTTTAATTGGAAATAAATATGGAATTCCTGACTTTTCAACGATTTGATAAGAAAGACGATATTCTTTCTTTTAGCGACATCCTGACACAAAATGGTATTGAATCATTTATTGAAGATACCGGAAATTCATTGGATTCCAATTTAGGGAACAGTCAATTTGCCATTGAATATCATTTAAAAATAAAGAAATCTGATTTTGAGAAAGCCAAAACGCTGGCGCAGGAAATTTCCGAAAAACAATTGGAAGAAGTAGACCATGATTATTTTTTATTTGGCTTTTCTAATGAAGAACTGAACGATGTTATCCTTAAAAAGGACGAATGGGGTGATTTTAATTTCGCCTTGGCCTTGAAGATACTCGAAGACAGAGGACAGAGAATTACTCAGGAACAAATAAATGACCTGGAAAAAGAAAGACTGACAGAACTTGCCAAACCTACAGGAATCCAGAAGGAATGGGTGTTGTTTGGTTATGCTTTTGCTTTTTTGGGCGGTGTTTTGGGGGTGTTGACCGGCTGGTATCTCATGACCCTGAAAAAAACACTCCCAAATGGGGAAGTTGTTTACAGTTATTTGCCTTCTGACCGCAAACATGGGAAAAAGATATTTGTCATTGGTGTTGTTTTTTCAATCATCTGGGCTGTCATTTGGATTGTAAAAAAAATAAAATAATTCAATAAACGACAGATAAATTTAGTGCTAAACCTGAATATAGGCAGTTAATTGTTTTTAATTGGAAGTAGTTTCGTTTATTTGCGGAAAATAAAATACTATGTTTAAAAATCCTTTCTCTTTTAAGGGAAGAATCAGGCGTTTAGAGTACGGCCTGAGTTATATCCTATGTTCTGTCATTCAGGTAGGTATTGAAGAAGTTTCCAAATTGGACGAAGGTTATGAATTGTTCAATTTCCTGCTTTTGCCTTTGTTCTGGTTTATTTTTGCCCAAGGAGCCAAACGATGCCATGACCGTGGAAATAATGGCTGGTACCAAATCATCCCCTTTTATATTTTGTATATGATTTTTGCCGAAGGCGAGGAAGGGGAAAACGAATACGGCCTCAATCCAAAAGGCATCGGGAACCGTTCTGAAATCGATGACATCGGAAAACCGGAATACGAATAATTTACCTTCGCACAGTGAATCACCACCAACAGCTTATCAAGCTTGCCCATACCAAAATGCCCTTCGGAAAATACGAAGGGTATTCTCTTATTGACCTGCCCGAATATTACGTGGTCTGGTACCACAACAAAGGTTTTCCGAAAGGACAATTGGGCGAACAACTGCAGCTGGTCTACGAACTCAAGCTCAACGGGCTAGAGGAACTGGTACGCAACATCCGCCGGAATTTCCCAAAGCCGTAAAACGCGGCTACCAGCTTTTATGCAATAGCTAAACTCTCTGCAAAGGCTTATTTCACTTCTGTGAATGTTTATTTTCCTTCTCACGCAGCTCATTTCCTTTCTCACATAGTATATTTCCCTCCTCAGATGGCTTGTTGCACTTTTGGAATTATCGGTTTCCACCTTAAATCAAGTAATCAAATTTAAAGTTTGTTTTGTATCTTCGGGGTGATTTTGGATTTGTAAATAAATGTAAAAGAGAGGGTTAAATCCGATACGTTAATTATTCGTTATTTTCCGAAAATCTCATAATCCAACAATCCAATAATCGAATTATAATTGTATTTTTGCGCGTTTTTAAACAACAACACAACAATAAACACAATACAATGAATCAAACGAAGTATATTTTTGTTACAGGAGGTGTGACTTCTTCTTTAGGAAAAGGGATTATTGCAGCTTCTTTAGCAAAATTATTGCAGGCAAGAGGTTACCGAACGACAATTCAGAAATTCGACCCTTACATCAATGTAGACCCGGGAACGTTAAACCCATACGAACACGGCGAATGTTATGTAACAGATGATGGTGCGGAAACAGATTTGGACCTAGGTCACTATGAGAGATTTTTAAATGTGCCTACCTCACAGGCAAACAACGTAACCACCGGAAGGGTATATCTTTCCGTTATCGAAAAAGAGCGCCGTGGCGAATTTTTAGGGAAAACAGTCCAGGTTGTCCCACACATCACCAACGAAATCAAGGAACGCATGCAGCTGCTTGGCAAAAGTGGCGACTATGATATTGTCATCACCGAAATTGGAGGGACAGTAGGGGATATCGAATCCCTTCCTTATATCGAATCTGTGCGCCAGTTGGTTTGGGAATTGGGAGAAAACAACGGGATTGTCATCCACCTGACTTTAGTGCCTTTCCTGGCTGCTGCAGGCGAATTGAAGACAAAGCCGACACAACACTCGGTAAAAGCACTGATGGAAAGCGGTATCAAAGCCGATATCCTGGTGTGCAGGACCGAATATGAGCTTTCAGAAGATTTGCGTCAAAAATTAGCGCTGTTCTGCAACGTAAAAAGAGAAGCCGTAATACAATCCATCGATGCTTCTACCATTTATGATGTCCCTAACCTGATGCTGGAAGAAGGACTCGATAAAGTGGCCCTGAAAAAACTGGATTTACCGGAAAAGACTTCTCCGGATTTGTCGCAATGGAACGAGTTTTTGCACAAACTTAAAAACCCTAAACACGAAGTGAATATCGGTTTGGTTGGAAAGTATGTAGAATTGCAGGATTCCTATAAATCTATTTTGGAAGCCTTCATCCACGCCGGAGCTGCAAATGAGACAAAAGTGAACGTCATCAGCATCCATTCGGAATATTTGGATGCCAAAACGGCAGAAAGCCAGCTTAAAAACCTTGATGGCATACTAGTTGCTCCAGGATTTGGAGAGCGCGGCATCGAAGGAAAAATAGAAACCGTACGCTATGCAAGGGAAAACAAAGTACCGTTTTTCGGGATTTGTTTGGGGATGCAGATGGCGGTAATCGAATATTCAAGAAATGTTTTGGGCCATTCGGATGCGAATTCTACGGAGATGAACGACAGTACTTCAAATCCTGTAATCAGCATCATGGAAGAGCAGAAAACAATTACAGATAAAGGCGGAACAATGCGTTTGGGTGCCTGGAAATGTGCCTTGAAGGAAAATACCCTGGCTTACAGCATTTACGGCAAAGCCAATATCCTGGAGCGCCACCGCCACCGCTATGAATTTAACGGTGATTACCTGGAAGCCCTTGAAAATGCAGGATTGAAAGCAACAGGAGTAAACCCTGACACTAATTTGGTAGAAATAGTGGAGCTGGAGGACCATCCGTTTTTTATCGGAGTCCAGTACCATCCGGAATACAAAAGTACGGTGGCCAACCCGCATCCTATTTTTGTAAAGTTCGTGGAAGCGGCCGTGCAACATAAGAAATAAAGGCATGATCATGCCATGATATAGGAGTTGAATGTTTTTTGGTAACAAACCAAACATTTTACAGACTAACAGAATGCTTACGCTTAAAGCCTAATGCTTAAAGCAAAATTAAATTTAAATGGAAAAGAAGAAATTAGATCTTAATTCAATTATTGGTTTTACCCTTATTTTCGGTATCATGATGTGGATCATGTATCAAAACCAGCCTACACAAGCTGAAATTGATGCTGAAAAAGCCAAAAAAGAACAAGTTGAAAATGCCAAAAAAGCAGAAACAGCTACTACTCCTGCAGTTGCTGCTGTCGCCACAGATTCGGCGCAATTGGCCAAAATGAAAACAACATTAGGGAATTTTGCCTATTCTGCCACATTGCCATCTGCGAAAGAGGGCTTTACAACCTTGGAGAACGAGGTGTTGACACTGAAAATTGCCAATAAAGGTGGTTATATTGCCGGTGTTACCCTTAAAAACTTCAAAAGGTTCTCTAAAGATTCAGGAAAATTAGTCGAATTGATTAAAGACAATAATTCAAGCTTGAATATCCAGCTTCAAACGCAGGACAACAGGATCTTAAGTACTAAAGATATGTTTTTTGAACCGACTTTATCAAAAGTGGGCAATGACCAGGTACTTTCAATGAAACTCAAAGCAGGAGCCAATGAATTCCTGGAATACAGGTATGTCCTGAAACCGAACGATTACATGCTCGATTTCGATGTGCAGTCACAAGGCTTGAGTAAAACCCTGAACAGTTCCAAACCATTGGATTTGGAGTGGGATTTGAAATCATACCGCAACGAAAAGAGCATTTCTTACGAAAACAGGTATGCTGATATCCGTTACGAATACGAAGACGGTAAAGTCAATAATGTAGGCGCCGGGAAAGACAGCGAGGAAACTCCTGAAAAAGTAAGCTATATTGCTTTTAAGCAGCATTTCTTTTCTTCTATTTTAGTGACAGACAAGCCGTTTGCAACCTCAAAACTGCATTCAAGCAATTTAGTGAGCGACGAAAAAATAGATACCGTTTTTACCAAACAATTCAAGGCAAATGTCCCGTTGGCATTCAGTAACGGCGAGATAAACTACAAAATGAATTGGTACTTCGGGCCTACGGATTATACTACTTTAAAGAAATACGAGAAAAACCTGGATAAGATCATTCCATTAGGTTGGGGTATTTTCGGATGGATCAACAAATACATCTTCAGTCCGTTGTTCAACTTCCTGACTTCTTATATCTCATACGGTATCGCCATTATAATCTTTACGGTTATTATAAAACTGGCCATGTCACCTATTACCTATAAATCGTTCCTGTCCCAGGCGAAAATGAAAGTATTGCGTCCTGAAATTACAGAATTGAATGAGAAATTCTCTAAGGATCCGATGAAAAAACAACAGGAAACGATGAAATTGTACAACAAGGCAGGGGTTAACCCGATGGCGGGCTGTATTCCGGCTTTGATACAAATCCCGTTCATGTATGCTTCGTTCCAGTTTTTCCCTTCTGCTTTCGAATTAAGGCAGAAAAGTTTCCTTTGGGCTGATGATTTGTCTTCTTTTGACCAGATATTCAAATTGCCTTTCAGGATTCCATTGTATGGAGACCACGTGAGTTTGTTCCCGATCCTAGCTGCCATAGCCATCTTTTTCTATATGAGGATGACCACCGGAGACCAGCAAATGGCCGCTCCGCAACAAGACGGTATGCCGGATATGGGCAAAATCATGAAAATGATGATTTATATCTCGCCGATCATGATGTTGATTTTCTTTAACAGTTACGGTTCCGGATTGAGTTTGTATAACTTTATTTCAAACCTGATCACCATCGGGATTATGTTTGTCATTAAAAATTATATTGTAGACAGCAATAAGATACATGCCCAAATTCAGGAAAACAAACTGAAAGAGCCTAAAAAACCAGGAAAGTTCCAGCAAAAACTGCAACAGGCAATGGAACAGGCAGAAGCGCAAAAAGCACAGCAAAAGAAAAAATAAAACAAAAAATCATCCGCAAAAAACGGATGATTTTTTTTAAGAAGATATACCAGAAAATAGCTCAATGTTCTCTTTTGCCTTTTGAAATAAAGCAGCATTTGAAATAAAAAGACTATTTTAGAGTTAATACATTATTCAACCTTATCAATCATAGACATGGCCATTATCAGAATCAAAACCCTATTTTTTTACATTGCACTCTTATCTTTTTCATTAGGATTTTCGCAAACCGAACCCAAAAACGAGGCCGTAAAAACACAGCCGGCCCCTAATGCCTTAGATAGCAAAGGAGAGCGCCACGGGTTGTGGAATGGTTTTTATGAAGATTCCAAATTGCTCCGTTACGAAGGGAAGTTCAATCATGGCAAGGAAGTAGGGCTGTTTACGTACTATGCAAACAGTGACAAGAAAATTGTCATGGCGACTCGGGAATTCGACGGGAAAGGTGGCGCGTACACTGTTTTTTTCGACGAAAAGAAGAATAAGGTAAGTGAAGGGAATATTATCAATAAACTACGCCAGGGTGCCTGGAAATACTACCATAAAGGAACCAAAGCCATTATGTCTGTTGAGAATTATGTAGATGATAAAATCGAAGGGATACGAAAAGTATTTTACACAAACGGCAAATTGGGGGAAGAAATACCTTATAAAAATAATCTTAAAGAAGGCGTAGCCAAAAAATACAACCAGGAAGGAAAGCTTATAGAGGAATCCACATTTGTCAAAGGATTGATGGAAGGGCCTTATAAAGTGTACGATGAAGCTGGGAATATTGTCATTACAGGTGCCTTCAAAAATGACAAGAAAAAAGGAATTTGGCAGTATTTTGAGAAAGGAAAATTGGTTAGGAAAATGAATGCGGATACCATAAATGGTTACGGAAAACCCAGCTTAAAAGTTAAAAAATAGTATATTTATCATTATTTTTAAGAAAATTTTAAAATCATAGTATTTCTTTTACTAAATTAGTAAGAAAAAATCTATGAAAAAATCAATTACTTTTTCCAAAAGTGTCTACTTTGCATTTTTGATGACGACGTTGATGTTTTTTTCCGGATGGTCACAGTCTGATTGCTCAAACGCTGTGATTGTCTGCGGGAATACGCAATCGTTTAATCCAAGCGGCGTTGGTTCAAAACTAGAACAACTGGCTTGCGGTGGAATTGAGCACAATAGTATCTGGGTGGCTTTTCAAGCGAAAGCCAACGGTAAGCTCAACTTTGTGATTCGGCCATTTACTTTAGATGGTTTACCCAGCAATTCGGATTTCGACTGGAGTTTATTTGCTTTAGCAGGTGCTCCGGGAGTGGCAAATTGTGATGCGAAAACACAATTGAGCTGTAATTTTGCGGGAACGGGAACTACTTTCGGAATCCCTGGCGGAACCGGAATGGCAAGCCCAAACTATGCCTCAACACAATTCAACCCGGGAGTGGATGTAGTCAGCGGGAACTGGTATGTAATTATCGTTGACCAGTTTAGTAACACGACACCATTACTGTTCAGTATCCAGTTTACGGATAACCCGGAAAGCCCTAATTTGAATTCCACGCCTGGAATTTTTGATAACAAACCAAACTTTACCATTACTAATTCGTCTGCATGTGCAGGTGCTTTTACTTTTACGAACAGTTCGGTTTCTACTTTTTTACCTAATACTTATTTGTGGAATTTTGGAGACGGATCGACTTCAACAGCAGTAAGCCCAAATCATACATATGTTACTCAAGGTACTTATTATACTACTCTGACCACAACAGACATGAACGGCTGTAAATCGGATATCAGGAAAAAAGTAGTCTTCAATGATTCTCCTCCTTCTGTAAATACGGCGGGAATCCTATTGACGCCATCTTGTTCCGATAGCAACGGAGGGACAATTACTGTTACGGATATCGGTGCCACGACACCCGGTGTAACCGGAGGAACGCCTCCTTATATGTATGAGTTGGTTTCTCCTTCCCCTATGATAAGGGCTTCTCAGTCTTCTAATGTTTTTACGGGGCTACAGCCAGGCGGTTATACGATTAAAGTTACCGATGCCTGTGGCAAGGCAGCTACCAATACAGTAACGGTGACACAGGTTGCTACCAATTCTACCATAGGATTGACTATCCAGAATCTCCAGTCTTCCTGTTCAGGATCTGCTACGGGAACCGGGACTTTTATGATTAACGGTACGGCACCGCCTTATACATTGGCTTTGGTGGCCAGTTCACCTGTTGTTGTGGGGCCTCAGCCTACGGTTTTGAGAGATCCGGCTACGGCAAATTACTATTATACGTTTACCAATTTATTACCGGGGGTATATACGCTCGAAGGAACGGATGCCTGTGGTAAGAAAAGAAGGGCTACTTTTACATTGACCCCAAGTACGGCGCCAACCGCGACAGCAATAGCGAGTGCCTCTTGTGCAGGAACTGCCACCGGAACATTGAATGTGACAGCTACGGCTGCGACCGGTTTGAGTGGTAACGGATCGCCAGGCGTTTTTCAATATGCTTTGATTTCGCCTTCTCCGGTATCCCGTCCATTTCAAAACAGTTCTGTTTTTGAAAACCTGTTCCCGGGAACCTATACAGTAGCTGTAAAAGATGCTTGTGGCAATGTAGGTACATCAACCGTTAGTATTGGGGTTGCGGCCGCTCCGACATTCGGAACCGCTTTTACAACCTTATCATGCCCTAATGGTGCTACGGGATCAATCGAGGCTCAAATCTCTGCAGCAGGTGGAGGTTCTCCTTATACTTTTGAATTGATAGCGCCATCTCCAGTGTTGAGACCGGCACAAACAAGCAATTTATTTGAAAACTTGCCTCCGGGAGCTTATACTGTGCGTCTTACGGATGCCTGTGGTACCCAGGTTACAAGTGCTGTTACGGTAAACGCTGCAACCGCTCCTTCTTTTACAACGACAACAGTTGCCAGTTGTGGAGCTTCAGCCAAAGGAAGTATTACAGTGGCACCGAGTGCTACCAGTATCGGGCCATTCACATTTGAACTGATTAGTCCTGGTGGAGCGATACGGCCTGTGCAAGGAAGTAATGTGGCGAACTCTACCAGTACTGTATTTACAGGATTAAACCAAGGATCTTATACCGTAAGGATGATTGATGCCTGCGGAGTGCCGGTAACGGGAGTTGTTGCGGTAGGCGCACCGGTTGCATTGGCTTTCCCGGCAGGTTCAACAATTGTGGCTTCGTGTTCAGCGGGTTCTACCGGACAAATTACGGTAGCGCAGCCTACTACAGGTTTGGCTCCTTTCATGTATGAAATAACGGCTCCTTCGCCAGTTACGGTAGCACCGCAATCAAGCCGGATTTTCAATAATTTGCCAACAGGCAGTTATACCATAGTCATTACTGATGCCTGTGGGACTCAGGTAACTATCGGTGCTCCTTTGACGTTGCCGTCAACAACTGCTCCGACTTTAACAGTTACCAATACATCCAGTTGTGCTGTAAGCAGTGGTACGATTACCGCTTTGGCTGCAACAGGAAACCAGGGAGGTGTGTATCAATTTTCATTAATAGCGCCTTCTCCGACAATAAGACCTAACCAGCTATCTCCAATTTTTACAGGATTACAAGCTGGAGCCTATACGGTTCAGATCGTAGACCAATGCGGAGCAACAGGTACAGCCACTACTACTATTACGGCTGCAGGAGCTTTTACTCCGGCTGCAGGAGGATCGGTAGTGTCATGTAGTGGTGCTAACTATAATGCACAGATTATTGTAACAAGCCCGCAGAATTTTACACCTGGAGGACCAATACCGGCAGGTAGTGGAGGAGGACCTTATACTTATGCGTTGTACGATGCTGCCAATACGGTACAAATTGTAGCTCCGCAATCAAGCAATGTGTTTTCCATAGTGACTCCTGTGGCAGGAACGCCATCGCATACTGTAAGGGTTACCGATGTTTGTGGAAACGTATCAACAGTTACAGTTACCATCAATAACCCAACAGCTCTTACCAACGCAGTAATAAGTGCTACAACTGCCTCTTGCGCGAGCAGCAATACGGGAGTTATTAAAGTGACTACTGCGGCTACCGGCGGATTGGCACCTTATTCGTATACTTTAATCGATGCTGTTTCGGCAGCAGTTGTAGCAGGCCCGCAAACAGCAACAACCTTCAACGGGGTAGCGGCAAGCGCAACAGGTTATTTTGTACGTGTTACGGATGCTTGCGGCAATACGACAACTTCAGGCGTTGCATTGTTATTCCCTTCTTCAGCAGTGCCTACGGTTACTACGGCAGTTATTGCGTCTTGTGCGGCAGGTTCGACAGGAAAAGTAACGGCCACACCTGGAACAGGGGCAACTTTAGCAGGAGGAACATTTACCTATGCTTTATATAACGCAGCAAATACAGTACTGGTAGCAGGCCCTCAGGCAAGCCCGGTATTCAATAATGTGGCAGCAGCTACTTATACTGTCCGAATCATTGACAAATGCGGTGCTATTGGTACGGCTACGGCTACGGTTACTTCTACTGTGACAGCCCTTACAGCAGCAGGAACAGCTACAGGTTCTTGTACCAGCGGAAGCAATGGTGTTGTGGTAGGATCTTCAACCGGAGGATCATTGCCAATCACTTATACATTGGTAAACCAACCGACTATGACGGTAATTACTGGCCCTCAGGCGAGCACTATTTTTACAGGGCTGGCTGCAGGCACTTATATTGTAAGAGCCATTGATGCTTGTGGTACAAGTGTCGATTCGGCAAATATTACCTTAGGAACTTTAGGAACAGCGCCAACCATAACGACAAGTACTGCATTGGATTGCTCCGGATCAGCTGTTATTGCCGGATTTGGTGGTGGTGGAAACGGCGGGCCATATACCTACGCATTGTGTAACGGTGCCGGTTGTACTACGTTTGGAACGTATTCGGCTTCGAGTACCTTTACAATCAATGCCACTGGTGTGTATAGAATCAGTGTTCAGGACCGATGCGGTAATGCGACAGCTTCTGGGGATCTTACAGTAACTATTCCAATCAAAGGAGTGATTACTGCCGTTACTCCAAACATATTATGTGGTCCAACGACAGTTACCCCGGTATTGTCTAACGTGCCGAATACGCCTTACTACAGTATCGACGGATCAAATTTCGGGCCTACTATTGGTGTGCTGAACCAGGGAACACATACTTTGATCGTGTCAGATTACAACGCAGGTACTTTCGGATGTGCCAGTGATCCTTTTGTATTTACCATCAATTCGATAGCACCAACAGGAGTATCGCCACAATCATTGGCTTCTAACCAAACGGTTGCAGACATTGTAGTGGTTGGTACGGGAATTACCTGGTATGCTTCCGCTTCGGATGCTGCTTCGGCCATAAACCCTCTGCCTAATGGAACAGTCGTTACCAATAACACGACGTATTATGCCACGCAAACTATTGCAGGCTGCCAAAGTACCGCAAGTGTAGCTATTACCGTGCAGACTTTCTTGGGTAATGAAGAATTTGATTTAAATTCCTTAACGTATTATCCAAACCCTGTTGTTGAAAATATCCTGAAAATATCCTACTCAGACAGATTGACAAATGTTGTCATCTATAATATTGTAGGGAAACAAATTTTTACGAAAAAATTAAATTCCAATAAGGAAGAAATCGATATGTCAGGATTGGCTGACGGCGTTTACTTCTTAAAAGTATCTTCAGGAGACGTTTCTAAAATGATAAAAGTCATCAAAGAGTAATCGTTTTATTTAAACTTTTGTTAAAAGCCACCATATTCTGGTGGCTTTTGTTTTTGATTTGAAATTGTAAGAATAAATATTTCTACCTTTGCACCCTTAAACTCAATTTATTATGAAACGTGTTGTTGTGGGTCTTTCAGGAGGTGTTGATTCTAGTGTTGCTGCTTACTTATTAAAGGAACAGGGCTATGAAGTCATTGGCCTTTTTATGAAAAACTGGCACGACGACTCGGTTACGATTTCTAATGAATGCCCTTGGCTGGAAGACAGTAACGATGCCTTATTGGTAGCCCAAAAATTGGGGATTCCGTTTCAAACAGTCGATTTAAGCGAGCAATACAAAGAGAAAATCGTTGACTATATGTTCAGCGAATATGAAAAAGGGCGCACCCCAAACCCGGATGTTTTGTGCAATCGCGAAATCAAGTTCGATGTTTTTATGAAAATAGCGCTTTCGCTTGGCGCGGATTATGTGGCCACCGGGCATTATTGCCGTAAAGGTGAAATAGAAGTAGATGGGAAACCTATGTATCAATTGCTTTCAGGGGTAGATGATAACAAGGACCAATCGTATTTTCTATGCCAGCTCTCACAGGACCAATTGGCGAAATCATTGTTCCCCATCGGAGCATTGACAAAACCGGAAGTACGCGAAATTGCTGCAAAAATGGAATTGATCACTGCCGAGAAAAAAGATTCCCAGGGATTATGTTTCATTGGGAAAGTGCGTTTGCCGGAATTCCTGCAACAACAGCTGCAGCCTAAAGACGGTTTGATTTTTGAGGTAGATGCCGATAATGCTATTTATGATCAAAAAACGGTCAATTTTGATTCAATCGAAGAAAAACTAGCTTTTGAAGCAGCGAACATCCAATATACTCCCGAAGTGGCCAAAGTTGTCGGGAAACACCAGGGTGCCCATTATTTTACCATCGGTCAGCGCAAAGGATTGAATGTTGGCGGTACGAAAGAAGCCTTGTTCATTATTGCCACCGATGTAGCAACCAACACCATTTACACGGGACAGGGACATAGCCATCCGGGATTATTCAAAAAAGCATTGTTTGTCGCTAATGATGAGATCCATTGGATCCGGCCAGACCTGGCGTTGTCCAACGGGCAAAAAATGGAGGTAATGGCACGTATCCGCTACCGTCAGGAATTGCAAAAAGCCACATTGCATCAATTTGAAAACGGAATGTATGTAGCGTTTGATGCTGCCCAGTCTGCCATCACACAAGGACAATTCGTATCCTGGCATATTGGGGATGAGCTTATTGGTTCCGGCGTAATCTCATAAATTTTTCAGTTTTTAATCCGCTTTACGTATCTTTGGAGTATTCCAAATGTACAGGCAATGAAAAGAATACTACTGTTTGTTTTCGGTTTGATTTCGATATCCTCATTTTCCCAGGAAGATGCCTGGATTTTCTTTAATGCAAAACCAAATGCTCAATATTATTACGATAATCCGCTGCAAATGCTTTCACAAAAGGCATTGGACAGAAGGACTGCCCAAAATATCGCATTGGACATCCGCGATGTGCCTTTGCACCAGCCTTATATAGACCAGATTACCGCATCGGCCGGGATTACGGTCCTGGCCAAGTCGAAATGGCTCAATGCTTTGCATATTAAAGGCACACAGGCCAATATAAACGCTTTGACAGTGCTGTCTTTTGTAGATCATGTGCAGTATGCCAATCATTCGTTAAATCCTGGAGGACGGAAATCTGTAACAACAGGAAAAACAAAACCTTCCAATAAATTTTTAGACATCCAGGCCAATTACGATTACGGGACTTCCGCCAATCAGGTTCAAATGCTCAACGCACATATCCTGCACCAGCAAAATTATACCGGCGCAGGGAAAATCATTGCCATTATGGATGCCGGTTTTCCGGGAGTGAATACCACAACACCTTTTCAGCGGCTTCGGGATAACGGGCTGATATTGGGAGGCTATGATTTTGTACACGATTCGCCCGATCCTTATACAGGTTACCAGCACGGGACACAGGTTTTGTCCGATATGGGCGGATATGTCAGCGGGCAATTGGTGGGAACGGCGCCCGATGCCCATTATTATCTATTCATTACCGAAGACGTAAGCAGCGAAAGCCCGTTGGAAGAAAGCAATTGGGTTGAAGCTGCGGAAATGGCCGATAGTTTGGGTGTGGATGTCATTAACACCTCATTGGGCTATTTCACTTATGATAATCCTAATTACAGTTATACATACGATGATATGAACGGGACCACATCATTTGTTTCCCGGGCTGCAGATATTGCTTTCACAAGAGGGATGATCTGCGTTACTTCCGCAGGGAATTCAGGGAGTACGGTTAATCCGCATATTGCTGTTCCTGGAGATGCTGCTTTAAACCTGACGGTAGGCGCTGTAAATGCCGCCGAGGTAAAAGGCGGGTTCAGTTCCATAGGGCCTTCATTTGACGGGCGGATCAAACCCGACCTAATGGCAATGGGCGTTGCAGCTGTTGTGGCAACCCAAACCGGAAGTATAGGGACAAACAACGGCACTTCCTTTGCCAGCCCTATTTTGGCAGGAGCCATCACTTCTTTCTGGTCTGCTTTCCCTACTAAAACCAATGCGGAAATCGTGCGGATCATAAAAGAATCGGCAGATAGGTTTACTGCACCCAATAACAATTACGGCTATGGCATCCCTGATTTCCAGCTAGCCTTGAACAGGGCTTTGTCGGCTCCCAGCTTTACACAGGAAAAATTCAATGTATATCCCAATCCGGCTTCAGATTTTGTAACGGTTACCTGCCCGGGCGAAAGTCTCGGGTCGGAAATTGTCGTGTACAATAGCATTGGGCAAATTATCTTCAGGCAAAATTTAAACGCTTTTATCCAGTACATTCCGGTAAAGAATTGGAGCAGCGGTATTTATCATTATGCTATTGCTTCGGCTGGAAAAAAACAAAACGGAAAAATCATCAAAAACTAATTTAAAACCCGGTCGAAGGGCTATCGGATATCTTTCAATGAATAAAATAACATCTCTTTTCAATATAAAATACCCAATCGTTCAAGGTGGAATGATTTGGAATAGTGGTTACAAGTTAGCAAGTGCGGTAAGCAATGCAGGCGGTTTAGGTTTAATTGGGGCAGGATCGATGTATCCTGATGTGCTGCGTACCCATATTCAGAAATGCAAAAAAGCAACAGACAAACCTTTTGGGGTAAATGTACCGATGTTGTATCCGAACATAGAGGAAATCATGCAGATTATTGTTGAAGAAGGCGTAAAAATCGTATTCACTTCGGCCGGAAACCCCAAAACATGGACTTCGTTCCTAAAAGAAAAAGGCATTACAGTCGTACACGTAGTGAGCAGTTCCAAATTCGCGTTAAAAGCACAGGAAGCAGGTGTTGATGCGGTCGTAGCCGAAGGTTTTGAAGCCGGAGGCCATAACGGAAGGGAAGAAACCACAACCCTGACGCTTATCCCGATGGTAAGGGAGCAAATTTCCATTCCGCTAATCGCTGCCGGAGGTATTGCAACGGGAAGAGGGATGCTGGCCGCGATGGTTTTGGGTGCCGATGGGGTACAGGTGGGTTCAAGATTTGCCGCTTCTACAGAAAGTTCGTCCCATAGCAATTTCAAACAGACTATCGTAGCGCTGGAAGAAGGAGGTACACACTTGACATTGAAGGAACTGGCTCCGGTTCGGCTCATCAAGAATAAATTTTACCATGATGTCCAGGAATTGTATGCCACATGCCCTACAACTGATGAGTTAAAGGCGCTTTTAGGGCGGGCGAGGGCCAAAAGAGGAATGTTTGAAGGGGATTTGGAAGAAGGAGAACTCGAAATAGGCCAAATTGCCGGACTGATCCATGACATCAAACCGGTGGAAAATATTGTCAAGGATATGATTGCCGAATTTGAAGCAGCAACAAATGAAGTGGCTTCCTTGTTGTAAGGAAAGTGTGTCATGACTAAAATAAAAGTCCTTTACAGCCAAGGACTTTTTTTATTACAATTGCAAATGTGTATTTTTGCCTAAATTAAAATAAATGATGAGAAAAATAATTATTCTGCTGGGCGTGATGGTCTCTTTCGCGGGGATTGCACAGGAAAAACGCCCAAAATTAGTAGTGGGTATTGTCGTGGATCAAATGAAAATGGAATACCTGTATCGTTTTTCGGATGATTTTTCCGCCAATGGCTTCAAAAGGTTGATGAACAACGGCTACACATTCCATAACATGCATTACAATTACATGCCTACTTATACCGCTCCGGGCCATGCTTCCGTGTATACGGGAACAACACCAGCCACCCATGGGATTGTTGGTAACGAGTGGTTTAACCGTAGTTTGGGCAAAGAAATGTACTGTACAGACGACGTTTCTGTCACCACAATCGGCGACGGAACGGAAGCAGAGGGGAAAATGTCTCCTAAAAACCTGCTGTCCACAACCATTACCGACGAACTAAGACTGGCTACGAATTTCAAAGGGAAAGTTATCGGGATGAGCCTTAAAGACCGCGGGGCTATTTTGCCTGCGGGGCATTTTGCGAATTGGGCGTTTTGGTACAGCAAGACCGGATCATTCGTTTCCAGTACGTTTTACGGAGCGAAATTACCGGATTGGGTTACGCAATATAACAATGAAAAACATTATATGCCTTATATCGAGAAAGGATGGGATTTGCTCAAACCGATTGCCACCTATAACGAAAGCCTTCCTGATGATAACGTTTATGAAAGCAAAGTCAATGGCGTGAAAGCTGTTTTTCCGTATAATCTAAAAGAAATGCTCGCTAAAGCCGATGCGGGGATTATCCGTTCGTTGCCTTATGGAAATGACCTGTTGGAAGATTTTGCCAAAAAAGCGATCGAAAAAGAAAGTTTAGGAAAGGATGAAATTACTGATTTCCTGACGGTTAGTTTTTCTTCTACCGATTATGTAGGCCACGGTCAAGGGCCACGCTCCATGGAGTTGCAGGACACTTACCTGCGCCTGGACCTTACCATCGCTGATTTTTTAACCTACCTGGATACCAATGTTGGCGCCGGGAATTATTTACTGTTCCTAACCGCAGACCATGCCGGTGCCGAAAATGTGACTTTCCTGAAAGACAACAAGTATAACGTCAAAAATGTTTTGCCTGCCGATATCGTAAAAGGCCTGAAGAAATTCTCTACCGATACTTTCGGAGTAGATTTGGTACTGGATTATGGGAATTACAATTTGTTTTTCAACAAAGAAATCATGAAGGCCAGCGGTTTGGAACTGGCCAAAGTGAAACAAAGTTTTAAAGAATACCTGATGACTCAGGAGCACGTAAAAAGAGTATATACCGAAGAAGAAATCCTGGCCAACACCGGAAATGACTATTATTTGAATTGCATTGCCAAAGGCTATGATGTTACGCAAAACGGGGATATCATCATCCTGGACAAACCGGCTTACATAGAATATGGGCCAACCGGGACTTCGCACGGGACACCTTATAGTTATGACACACATGTGCCTTGCCTTTTTTACGGATGGGAAGTCAAAAAAGGGGAATCCCATGAGAAGAAGGAAATCACGCAAATCGCACCGACCATCGCCCAAAAAATAAAAGTTACTTTCCCTAACGGAACCGAAGGTAAGGTTTTGGAAGAGATTCTAAAATAACATACAATTCAAAAAGCTGCCTTAGTGCAGCTTTTTTTAGGTACATCAGTTAGGGCTCTCATAAGCTTCTCAATATTGGATATGGTGTTGATTTTTTGAATAAATAGTCAGCCGGAAAAAAACGTGTGGCAAAATAATTTCAATTTATTTTTTTGCCACAGAACTTGTGGCAAAACTATTCCGAATATTTTTTTTGCCACAAAACTTGTGGCAAAATTGTTCCGAGTATTTTTTTTGCCACAACTTCTGTTGCAAAATAATTAAAAAAAATAATTTGAAACACAAAGTAACAGGATGAGCAGCAAAATTTTCCAATAAAAAAAGAGCCACAATTTGTGGCTCTTTTGGTTTATTTCCTAACTGTTTAGCGATTAACGCTGGTAAATCAGTTTGAGGGTTTTTACGAAAGTATTGGTCTTCAGTTGTACCAGGTACAATCCGTTGCCTGCGCCCTGCGGCATATCGAACGGAATGCCCGTAGTTCCCGCAACATAGTTTACATCCTGGCTCGCAACCTGCCTGCCGTTGCTGTCATAAATGTTTAGGGTCACTTGAGTCCCGTTCCATTTGGCTGGAACCGCAATGGTCCCTGTAGCTACAGTTAAAGGATTTGGTGTCAGGCGTAAAGTGTTTAACAGCAAATCCGGGTCGTTTGTAGAAAGCGGTGCGCGGTTTACTTCAATAACTTTATTGAATACTTCGGTATCGTCAAGGTTCAGCAAACGCAATCGGTAGTAAATTACATTTTCGGACGTAGGATCGTCATAGTGGTAATTTGTCGGATTGTAAGTCGTGCCTTGGCCAGGCTGCTCATTGATAGGGCTGAATGTCACGTTGTCCAAACTACTTTCCAAAATGAATTTTTTGGATCGGTACTCATGGTGTGTTGCCCAGTTTAGGGTAACCGGACCGGTCGTATTATAAGTAGCATAAAAATCCGTGACTAAAGTTTCCCGCAATGTCGGGTCTTCCTCAACCGTGTATTCGGTTTGGGCCGTTAAAGTTGCGATGGTTGCTTTTAAAAAGCATTGTCCCGGTGTTTCGCCTTTTACGATTTCAAAATCCGGCCTTGTCACGTGATTGTTTTCCAAAGTATACACAATGCCGGCATAATCGTTGATCATTCTTTCGACACCGTCGCTAAACGTCCCTAAAAGCCTGTAATTATGATCTCCTCTTTCGGGTATGGTTACCTTGTTTTCTGCAAATTTCATACTTTGCAGGGTAATCCCGGTTGGCAAAGAAACATTGGCTTCAACCGTATGCTCGCAAGTAAGCCTGCCGTCTTTGAAACCATAAGCGGTTACTGTTGCTTGTCCATACAAATCGGCAGGAACGGTAAAGGCAAAGGTGTTGTTAAATTGAAGGCCTGTAGATTTTCGGATCATGTAATCGCTTTCAGCATCATTTTTATAACTGATCAGGATTAAAATGCGGTCTACGTTTTCCTGGTACACATTAAAAGTAACGTCCGCGCCCGAAGTTAAGGCAGGCGTAAACGAATTAGGATTGATGACAATTTTACTGTTTACAGGATCCAATCGGGTGGTGGACAGTGCAATGCCTTGTAAAAATTTGTATTCTAATTTAGGCGGATTGACTCCCTGCGTTGAAAAAGTACTGGAAGGATTGTTGAATTTTTCCTTGAATTTTTCAAAAATGGAAGCTTGTATTTCAGGGCTTTGTGTTACCCCAACGGAGTTTCCGATATTCCCGGTGTCTACGTGGCACACATTCAAATTACTGAAAGCACTTACGTATTGGCTGGATAATCCGGCTTTCATACTGGCATCCGGTACAATGGCATCACTAGGGCCGTTATAGACATAATTTAAGAAATTCTGGATCCCCGGAGCTGCAACATCTTCAGCAAAATATCGTGTAGCTTCCATTAATAGGTAATATTTACCGAAAATTGGTGGGATTTTGATCACGTCTATGTTGGCATTGCATAAACCGGGATGCATCAGGCAGATGTTAAAATTACCCGCTACAGCATGGATAGGCACTTTTGAATTCTGGAATTTGGCCAGTCCGGCTGCTCCGTTCAATTGAGGGATAAACCAGGTGGAAGCATCCAGGCCTTCAGAATTAGTCAGGTCTTTTTCCACAATAAGGTTTTTAGCTCCGTATTTGTTTTCTTTGTCATGCTTTGAAGCCAGGGCAAAGATATCGCCGATGCGGATAGGCTGGCCATCATTGAAAGCAATATCGGCTAAATCCGATATGCCTGATAAAACAGTACTCGATTCGATAATCGGTTTCAAAACACCTGAATTGAGGATTCTTTTGTCCAATGTCCCGTTGGCTGCCTGAGATCCGGCATGAGGAGTGTCCAGGGTAACTAAAGCATTGATGTTGTTTTTGAATGGGATACCTGCTTTTATTTCTTCAATATAGGCCCTGGTATACAAACCGCCCCTGCTATGTACTACCACATTGACTTTTCCGGCAGATACTTTATTGCCTAAAGCTTTATTAAGCAGGTTGTCAATGTAGGTTGGGATGATGTGTGCGTCTGTGTAAAAATGGTTTTCAGGAGCTTTCGGATTCGTACGCCAGGCTTTTGACGTTTCATAATCGCTATATCCTTTGCTTTTGAAATAGGTTTCGAAATCTGCAATGGAGTTGATATCGGACCAAACCCCATGACCGAATAGAACAGGAGGAAGGCATAACTTTATAGGATGCCTGAAAATAAGCTCATCTGTTTGCTGCGGCGTCTTTTTGAAAACAAAAATATCGTATTCGGTATAATGTTTGTTCGTTACAAAATCTTCCGGTTTGATATATATTGGGTGTTTGTATACAAAATCTACATATTTCAGGTCCTGCAATTGTACGTTGTTGCCATAATCGCTAACCGGTTTTAGTGTAAATTGACCATATTGCTCGATATATTCCGTACTGTTCCTGTCTCCAGGCAATGCATCGGAAGTATATTTCCTAAGTTCTATACGATACAAGCTGTTTGGTGCATAATAACCTCCCGGGTCATTTGTTTTTAACCTGATGACACTTGAGGTGGTTCCGTCAACCGCAAAAGAAGGAATGTCTTCCTGTAAAGGGACATAGGATAAGCTGGTTTTCTTAAGGCTCGCGAAAATTTCGTAATTGTCTTTCCCGTTAAGGGTTTCTTTGTTAGGCTGGTCTTTGTCTTTCACATGGAAGGCAATCGCATCGCCATACGGCAAATAAGCACGCATGATCCCGGAAGTAGTGGCAATCCAGGAATAATATTGTTTTAGCGGGCTTTCAATTGTTCCTGCAACGATGTCATTGGAAACCATATCCGGGTCATGGACACTTCTTCCCAATGGCGATGTATAAGGGTCTTTGGTGTATAATGTATAAGAATAAGGACTGTCCACATAACCTGAACCGTCGTATACAATCAGGCCTTTGTTGGTCCCCATGTATACTCTCCCGAAAGAATCTCCCCATATCGCAGCCCTGTTGAAACGGGTCCCCGGAGGAATAATGGAAGGGTCGGTAATGTTATACCAAATGCCGTTTTTGAATACCGAAAATCCATTTCCTGCAATGGAAGTGGCGGCCCAAACCCCTTTATTGTTGTTGGCATACACCGCATGGAAAACACCTCCCAAATTAAACCTTGCATTTTGCATCGTATGGGTAGACAATAATTGGCCGGTATTGCTGTACTGCAATAACCTTGACGGAAAGTAATTTTCCACATTGTACTGTTTATAAGCCATTACGCTTACCCAAACATTCCCTCTGTCGGCAGAAATCGCATTACAAGTCCTTGACTGCGCCGATTGTGAAGGAGTAGGGTTGTACGTGTAATCAGGATAAGGCAACCCAACGTCCTGTTGACCGTTAAGGTAATCCTCCCAGGTGCTTACGGCGTTAAATTTACCGGTATAATCATCTGCAACCCTTGAAGAGAAAGTTCCCGGAGTCAGGATATAAGAAGAAGGAGTCCCGGTTACCGTTAAATCATGGTAACGATGGGCAATCCATACTTTGTTGTTAGGATCGACAACAACCTGCTGTGCGTTCAGGGTCCCGATACCATCTCTTAGCAAAAAGGTAAATCCCCTGGCGTCCCTGTCCGGTGAAAGATGCTGGACAGCATTGGTAGCAACCTCAATTCGTTCCACACCTCCTTGGGTGTTTGAAGTATTGGTACCTCCATGGCCCACCCATATGTTCCCGGATTTATCAGCGGCCAATGACTGGATCCTCAAGGTGTTTATGGCCGGGGCCGTACCAAGTGCAGTAAGCTGGAATGTGCTGGCAATAGTATCATTTTGATCGAGTTTGAATAAACCTGTTCTGTCGGTTCCTCCCCAAACGGATTTATTCTGATCCACGGCTATCGAAGTGAAATTGGTACCGCTCTGGTACGTTTTAAATCGGGGCGGTGGAGTCTCCTGCCCATGGGAAATCCCATATCCGAGTAGGGTAATCAACAGAAACAGGTACTGTTTCAGTTTAATTTGAGTTGTTCTCATTTGATTGTGGGTTAAATTAGTAAATGTTCATATAATTAATTGTGGTATTTGCTGTTATCTTTTCATGGCAAAATGCGATTTGAATTCTTTCTGTTCCCCATTTTCGATATAAGTGACGGTAAACCAATAATCATCAGCCGGCATTTTGGCTCCGTTAAAAGTACCATCCCATCCTTGTCCTCTTGGGTCTAATTGTTTTAGAAGTTTCGCATACCGGTCAAAAATGTAAATTTTAGCCTCGGGCTGGTCATATACGCCTTCAATCTGCCAATAATCATTATAGCCGTCTCCGTTCGGAGTAAAGAATTTGTCATAATTCAGTACGATCACTTCCAAAACAGTATCATTACAGCCGTTTAAGTCCAAAACACTGATGGTATGGGTTCCTGGAGCTACATCTTCAAATAGAGGGCTTTGCTGGGCCGGGTTGTTATCCAGCTGGTAATTGTAATTCCCTATTCCCGTAGCGGTTACAATGACATTTACTACATCATTAAAGGAATATTCCACTCTTGCGCTGGCCAAGGCTGGCTCGGATTTGATAACGGTCGCTTTGGCCGGTTCCGATTGGCAGCCGGTTGCTATGGCTGTAGCAATGACAAAATAATCACCTGCCGTAACCACTTCAAGCGTGGAACCGGCTTGGCCTGCAATCGGATTTACACCACTAAACCATTCAAAAGTATGCGTAGTGCTGCTTAAATGGCTATCAATGATATACGGACTGATGAGATTGCCGGTTACCTGGTCATAACAAACAGTTCCGCCGTTTGGTGTAGGCTCAGGCAATAGATTCACTTTCAAATCAAAGGAGATTGTAGCGGCGCATTTGTTTACCGTGCCATTATTGGTTACAGTAGCATAAATGGTTTGCGGGTTTTGGGTGGTATCAAAATGATCCGGATTGGCAATTGGAAAATGATTGGTAAAGTCACTCACCGAAGCATAGTACTGGATTGTATAATTTGGCCCAGCCTGGTTTGGCCCTAAAATCCCCGCTGTTAAAGTAGACAGGTTGCATTGCGTCAAGCCATCATTTTCATCATCGGTATCGCAAAATGTCGTATCCGTTACTGGAGGTTGTGTGGCAGTTGTAGCAGGCTCTGCCAGTAGTTTTAAAGGCGATGTGGCCCTGCATCCCGTTGTATTGTTTTTAATGGATGCCCAAATGGTTTTGGTACCGCTGGTGTATGTTTGCGGCAAAGGGTTTGTCCCGTTTTTGGCGTCTGGTTCGGTTTCATGGTAGCTGACCGAAAATTGCACCGGATCTTGTCCTGAAAGCGCCTCATTGTTTTTAGTATCCAGGTAAAATGTTGCCGAAACGGTATTTGGGTTGCTACAGCTGTAATAATCCGAAATGATGCCCGCAACAGGTAACGGATTTACAATAAGCTTTTGCTCTATGACTATGGCACAGGATATTAAATTACTCACTGGGCTGGTTACGACTCTTATCCAAATGCTTCCGGTCATGCTTTCATAATGCGTAGGGGTAGCAATAGGTGCTATCGCATTTTGCGCGTCTGATAAAGAAAGATGGTAGGTAATTACATATGAAGGATTGCCGTTTCGGATATAATTTTCATGGGTTGTCAAATTGAAGAATTCCTTCAGGTCTCCCGAATTGGTATCATCGCACAACACTATTGGCAATGGGTTCATTTTTGGAGTTGGCAACGGAACCACTTCCAGTTTTTGTTCGACCACAATGGCACAATCGGTCAATGTGGTAGCCGTATTTGTAGTAACCCTTACCCAAACGGAATTGGTAGTACTCAAATAATGCGACGGATTGGCAATAGGGTTTGTTCCGTTTTGTGCATTGGCCTGTGAGGTAAAATAAGACAATACATAGTTCGGGTTTCCATTGGAAATAAAGCTCGCGTTCTGGTTCAAATCAAAATATTCCATAAGATCGCCGGTAATGTTGATATCACATTTCTGCAATACCACAGGATTCATATTCGGGACCGGCAACGGTATGACTTTCAACGGCTGTTCAACAACCACCGCACAGTTTGTGATGCTGCTGGCCGGGTTTGTGGTAACCCTGATCCAAATACTTCCGGTTGTACTTGGATAAGCGGTTGGATTTCCAATAGGATTGGTTCCGTTTTGGGCATCGGTCAAAGTGCTATGGTAGGTAACAAGGTCTGTGCTACCATTCAAAATATAACCCTGATGTTGCGTCAGGTTGAATGTTTCGGTCAGATTCCCGGGAGCATTCGTATCGCAAAGCTCTATGGCCGGCGGGTTACTATTAGGGTTCGGGAACGGGATGATATGAAGGGTCAGGGTTGTCACCGAATAACATCCGTTGCTGTCCTGGAAACGGATCCAAAATGTTTTCTGAGGCTGGTTTACAACATAACCGGCACTTGAGACCTGGTCTGAAACCAAAGCCTGGTTTGCCCCGGCTTCCGAATGGTATCCTGTAACGGTATAGGCATTTGGAGCGGCTGACAGTAAATGGAAATAGTCCGGCAAGTGTACCTGTTCGCTATTATTCCTGTCAAAATCACACAGGTTGGCAACAGCCGGAGTAAGTACTATAGGCTGAGGTGTTATAAAATGCAATTGTTTCATAATAGGGCAACCGGTAGCAATATGGGTTATTTTGACGAATATCGGAGTGCTGAAATTCGTAAAAGTAAAAGCATGCGAATTGCCTATGCTGTTATTTCCGGAAGAAGCGTCTGCCGCCGAATGGAAAAACTGCAAACTGATGTCCGAAGGGGCAATTGCCGTCAGTAAATCCAATACGATTTGGTCCAGGTCTACTTCTTCTGTTCCATCGGCATTATTGTCACACAAGGTAATTTGGGCCGGAAGGGCATATTCCTGGTAAAAAGGACGCAAAGTAATCGTAGCCCACGAATCACAGTTGCTGGCAGGCGAAGATAACCGGACATATACAATACTCGGGTTCGGTGCAAGATTCTGGTAAGCTGCAGGGTTTGCGATGCTATTGCCGTTTGCCTGCAAATTCGGGATAGAAGTAAAATAAGAGAACATGACACCTGGTTGAGAAGTCAGCAGGGCTTGGGCTTCGGTCAGGTTGAATATTTCGACACCGTTATTGTCCGGATCACATTCGGTAAGTTCCACAGCATTGCTTATTAGCGGTACTTCCGGTTTGTGTTCCAAAACAACGCTTTTCACTTTGCTGCAATTGTTGCTGTTCGTCCCTTTTACATATACCGTTTTAGGGAATTCATTCAAATTAATAATGAAATTTGCATAATTGGCAATAGGGTTGTTATTGGCATACGCATCTGTATCCGATAAGAAATACTGAAAAACATACGGCGTCGGATCTTCCACCACAGTGCCGTTAAGCGCAGCTAAATTTAAGGTGTAGGCACCATCCAGGTTGTCATCGCAAACATCATAAGTGCTGTTTACAAATTTGGGAAGGTTGTAAATTTGCAATTCGATTCTTTTTACGGTATAACATCCGGTTATATGATCCACAAAACGAACGTACACATACGAGGTCTGGTTGGCATACACATTGTAATTTGCAGGCGTGCCTATTGGGTTTGTCCCTGCATTGGCATCTGCCGGGCTGGTATGGTAGCTGATGGCATAACCGGACGGATTGGCAATCATTCCTTCAGTACCGATCCTTGGGATAAGAGTGGTTAAATTGAATACACCTTGCAATTCGTTGGTCAGTGAAATATCGCACGAAAAAGAAATAGCATCGTACGCTTCAATAACAACATGGCGTTTAAAGGTAATGGTGGCAATGGAAACACATCCGGTCGTATTGCTGATAACCCTTACATATACCGGCGAAGATTCATTGGCTGCGTCAAAAGAAGCAATGGTATAATTTAGTACATTGAAATTATTGAAGGCATTCAAATCCTGTAAGGCATTGTTCAGGATATCATAATATTTGAAAGTATAGTCCGAAGGCGTCCCGACAATCTGGCCCTGGTAAAAATTCAAATTGACGGTTTCGGTCCCGTTTCCTAAATTGTCACAGATAACAGGAGTAATATTGGTTACGACAGGCGCCGGTTTGAAATCGATTTCAACGGGGATTATTTTTGCACAATCGGCATTATTCCCGCTGGTAATCCTCACATATACAACATCTCCGTCATGCAGCGTGTAATTGGCAGGAAGGACAGGGGTTCCTGCATTGGCATCTGCCGAATTCTGGAAATAAGCATAACTGTACAACAGGTAATTGGCCGTGATCTGCGGATTGAAAAAACTCATGTCCGCGATTATTTCGGTATTGTCATTGTCAAAATCACAAACCGTTACTGTAGGATTCGTGTTTAAAGGAAAGGACCTCATTTGCAGCTGAATCGGAACGATGCGCTCGCAACCTGTAACTGTATTCTGCAGGTATAAATAAATAGTTCCGTTAACACCCAAAACATTCGAATCGTACACAAAAAGATCCCAATCGGGTAAAATTTCATACACAGGATCATTGGTTTGGGCTGCGGCCAAATTGTAATACAGTTTTTTAATGATGGGTTCCGTCGGGATTTCATTCACGATAGAAGCAACAATGGCGTTTAAGTTGCCTAAAACAACATGCTGGTCGTTATCGGTGTCGCAAACTTCAATGGTGCCAATGGTATTAACCGAAACGGAATTGAAGAAATCAAAACGTATTTCCTGGATTGTCGGGCAGGTTTTCGGTAAAATTGTAGGGTCTTCCTTGATTGTTGCCCAAACAGTCGTGGTGGCATTGACCGGGTAATTCGTTGTATTGTTCGGAATGCTGTTGGTTCCGTCATAAGCACCGTTTAAAGTGGAATGATAACTCAGCGTAGGATTGGTAAAACCGGTAACGAGGCTAGGGATCAAAGCCGCCAGGTTATAAGGCTCCGTATTGTCCGAATTGATATCGCAGATGCTTTCCTGTATAGGGGTTTTCAACGTAAAAGGCGTCAGGATAAAATTCAGGTCGTAATTGGAATTGCATCCGTAAGAACTTACTTTAACATATACGATGGTACTTGGCGCTATTACATTAATGGAAAGTATAGGGTTGGTCCCTGCCAAATAATCGGCCTGTGTTGCATAGCAGGTAACCGTTTCCCCGGGGTTTTCCTGTTGTATTTCGAGGATGTGGGGAGCCAAAGAAACTGTTTCGGTGCCATCATCATACACATCGCAAATTTCGATGTCCTTGTTTTCATGCTTTACGAATTTTACCGGGACGAATATCCGTTTGATCCCCGGAATGCCATTCGCATCAATATACCGAACCCAAACAGCAGAAAAAGGCGCTACTGGTGTAAAATTTGCTATTTCTGCCGGGGTCAGTTGCACAGCTGCATCTTGTGTCTGAGCACCTAAAAGCGTACTGTAAAACCCTAATGGGGCGGGCACAGGTGTAATCGGGCTCATTGCAGCAGTATATACTAAATTCAAATCATAGGAAGGTATCGGGTCTCCGGCTTCCAGGCAAGCACCAAAGCCACCGTTTCCGCCACCGCCTCCTCCGCCACCGCCTCCTCCGCCACCGCCACCATCGTCATTGCCATCAGCTTCACAAAAGGAAATGACAACAGGTATGATTGTCTGGCAGTAACCGGTATAATTGGCTGTTATATAAATAGTGGTATCTACTGACGGTGATGGTATGGAAATAGTATGGCTGCCCGGATTCCCGATAGGATTGCTGCCGTTTTGCGCATTGGCAAGGCTGGTAAAATACCCTAAGGTCAAATCATTGCTGCTTGCCGGCCCGGTCACTACAGATAACGGAATGGTAGTCAGGTCGTATATTTCGTTTAGGTTGAAGTCGGGATCGTTAATGCAAAATGGAGTTACGGGAGCCAGTTCCAGTTTGGGGCTTATCCGTATTGTGATCAAAGCCACAGACCAGCAGTCGGGGTTGCCCGGATTGGAAACCCTAACGTACACATCATAAAACCCAGGTGTGCTCAAAACCGTAACCACATAGAACGGATTTGTGCCCGCGATGGCATTGGCCTGGTTTTGGTAATAATTGACGGCCATCCAGCTCTGATACCCGGAAATCTGGGATGTCAGGGTTGAAAGTGTTACCGTTTCGGTTCCGTCGTTATTGTTGTCGCATACATAAAGGACCTGGCTGCCGACTTGCGGGGTTTGGTACAGATTTACAGTAAGAGTACCAGTTGCATAGCAATCCCCAATCGTTTCCCTGTAAATGAAGGTTTGGGTAGTGGCAGTCATCAGATAAGCATTCATTCCCGTTAAGGCATTCACATTGGCATCGGCTTCAGCCTGCGTATTGTAAATGGTTTTTACAATGCCGGGTTCCGGGACCAAAAGGCTTTCGACATCTATAATTTCGCTTGGAAACGGATTCGACGCATCACAGAAATTCCCTACTACATTGGGCGCTACAGGATAATCCAGGTCATATTCAACAAGGATCGAACTCTGCAATTGTTGCGGGACACAAGTGGCGTAATTTACTTTTACGGAATATAATGTATTGCCTGTAGGTATTACTTCTATCGGATTGGAAGTGCCTATCAGCGTTCCTGCGGCGTTAAACCACTGTACGGTTGTGGCACTGGTGCCATTGGGTGTAAATGCATACGATTCATCGGTGGCAGACCACACACCTGTATTCCTGTTTGGAGGGGAAAGCCCCATTGTCCCGTCAGAATTGTTTATCCCTATGAGCGAGTTGGCATTGCCATTGGCACTAATATTCCCATTACAGGTAACAGGCTTTGACTTGACATTGATTTCAATAACATTGGTAGTTTCGTGCAGCACGATCTGGAATGTTGATTTCCGGCCGTTAAATCCGGTGCAGTTGAAATGGTTCACTTCATTGTAATTTACCGTAAAAACCCTAAAAGGAGCCGTCCCGGTCGTAAGATAGGTTACCGTTCCGCAGTTTTCTCCGGGAGCACAGCCAAAACCGGCCGGGATGTTCAGCATATCCTGAAATCCTCCGAAAATGGCATTTTTAACCAATGACGGGCTGGGCGTAGTGTTGGTAATCGAAGAAAAAGAACCTTCAGGCAAGCTGCTGTTGTAGCCAAAACGGACGATTCCATTATCTCCCACATTTACGGAATTGTAATTATTATTGTAGAAGCAAAAGGAAAATCCTATGGGAACAGTCGTACTCCAGGTATCATCCCCGGTAAAAACAATTGGTGTCCCATCGGTATAATTGCCATTTTGATGGTATGGCGTTTGTGAAACACTATAATCGGTAGTGGTTTTAAGGTCGGGATAGCTGGCAGTCAGTTCGATTTTTTTGATGGGCCTGAACTGGTAATTGCAGTCAATCGGGATAGTTCCCGTATTATTGTTGTGGTCTGTAATGACAACACTTGGATTGTTTTGTGGGTATAAAGTAAAAGGAAGGGCAAATAAGAAAAATAAGCAAAAGGTTAACTTTATCTTCATAATGTGGTAATGTAAGTATTTTATTCCAAAAAGCAAAAGTACAAATTTACTTTGGTAAAAAAAATCTCACAGAATAATCATAAGGATAAAATAATTGATTCTTAATGGTTTGGTAATTCTTTAAGCTGTTTTTTTTTGAAATACAGCTATAAAAAAGTCAGCAGTGTGGATGTTACAGGAAATAAAAAAACCTACCGCTGTAATAGTACAGGCAGTAGGCTGGTTTAGTGGTTGGTAAGATTTATAATTCGATTTCAACCTGGTTTTTCAGCAGGTCTTCAAAAGTTTCCCTTTCCCTGATAAGATGGGCTTTGCCGTCTTTCCAAAGCACTTCCGCAGGTTTATACCTCGAATTGTAATTGGAAGCCATTGAAAAACAGTAAGCGCCCGCATTCCGGAAAGAAAGCACATCGCCTTCCTTTATTTCTGAAATCCTGCGGTTGGTACCAAAAGTATCCGTTTCGCAGATATAACCCACAACGGTATAAAACCGCTCTTTTCCTTTCGGGTGCGAAATATTTTCTATAAAATGCTCGGAACCATATAACATAGGACGGATCAAATGGTTGAAACCGCTGTCTATCCCTGCAAACACAGTTGAGGTAGTTTGTTTGACGACATTTACCTTGGCCAGGAAATAACCGGCTTCGCTCACCAGGAACTTCCCAGGTTCGAAAGCCAGGGTGAGTTCACGTCCGTATTCTTTTTCAAAAGCCAAGAACCTTTTAGTAAGTTTCCTTCCGAATTCTTCCACATTGGTTTCAATATCCCCTTTTTTGTAAGGTACTTTAAAACCGCTTCCGAAGTCAATGAAATCAAGTGTTTTGAAATGTTTGGCGGTGTCGAACAGGATTTCTGCAGCATACAGGAAAACTTCAATATCAAGGATATCGGAGCCGGTATGCATATGAATACCGTTAATATGCATTTTCGTATTTTCTACAATACGCAGCAAATGAGGTAACTGATGGATCGAAATCCCGAATTTACTGTCAATATGCCCTACAGAGATGTTCGAATTCCCTCCGGCCATCACATGCGGGTTGATACGGATGCAAACCGGAATTTGCGGATGTTTCGTGCCAAATTGCTCTAGTATCGATAAATTATCAATATTGATCTGAACGCCTAAACGCGCTACCGCTTCAATTTCATCCATCGAAACGCCATTAGGGGTGTAAATGATCTTGTCCGGGGTAAAACCGGCATGCAATCCCAACTGTACTTCCTGTATCGAGACAGTATCCAGTCCGGAGCCCATTTGCTTGAGAAGCTTCAAAACCGAAATATTCGACAAGGCTTTTACTGCATAATTAATACGCAGCTTTTCCACCTTGGCAAAAGCATTAGTTAACCGATTGTATTGCGTTTCGATTTTTTCGGCGTCATAAACATACAAAGGACTGCCAAACTCTGATTCAATTGAAAGTAATTGTTGAGATTCCATGGGTATTATTTTATTATGGTGCAAAACTATAGCTAGATTTTGGTTTATGCAAAAAATAAACAAATTATAACAAATTATAACAAAATGTTATATTTATAAAAAATTAAGCGAAATATTTCTGATGGAATATACTACATTTTTACCTTTTACATATTAAAAATCAGTAAATTAGTTGAGATTATCATTAGCAATCAAAACCATAATGGAAACACAGGTATTAATAGTAGGGGCAGGCCCGACTGGCCTTATGGCAGCGAATCAGTTGCAGCGTTTCGGGATAGATTTCATCCTGATAGATTACAAATCAGGACCTACGAAAGAATCAAGGGCTATTGCCGTCACTGCCAGAAGCCTTGAAATATACCAGCAAATGGGTCTTTCCGATACTGTTGTTGCCGATGGGATCATGATGAATTCTTTTAACCTTTTTTCAGATGGAAAAGCCAAAGCCGAAGTCAAAATCGGCGAAATAGGCAAAGGAATGACTGATTTTCCGTATTTATTGGCGTATGAGCAAAGCCAGAATGAAATGTTATTGTATCGGAATTTAAAGGAAAAAGGTGCAGAAGTGCATTGGGAAACTACCTTGGTTACCTTAAAAGAATATCAAAAAAGTATTGTAGCCACTGTTGAAAAAAATAACGAAACCTTCGAAATCAAGGCAGAATACCTCATAGGTTGTGACGGTGCCAAAAGCCCAATCCGGCACCAGTTGGGTTTTAATTTCCATGGCGGGACGTATGAGAACCGGTTTTTTGTTGCCGATGTTATTATGGATTGGCAATTGCCTCATAATAACTTGATTATAGCACCTTCCAATACTAATTTTGTTGGTTTTTTTCCTTTAAAGGGAGAACGTTATTTCCGAGTGTTGGGAAGTTTGCCAAGAGCTTATTTCCATAAGGAAGACATCCGTTTTGAGGATATTGAAAAAGAAGTTATCCAAACGGCCGGCATTCCGATTGTTTTTGAAAAGACAAATTGGTTTTCGGTATACAACCTGCATCACCGGTGTGTCGATAATTTCAATAAGGGAAGGGTTTTTCTGGCCGGAGACAGTGCCCATATCCATAGCCCGGCAGGAGGACAGGGTATGAATACAGGGCTCCAGGATGCCTATAACATTGCCTGGAAACTGGCTTTTGTCCTCAAAAAAACCGCCAAGCCCGATTTGCTGGCTACGTATAATGAAGAACGCCTTCCTTTTGCGAAATGGCTCATGACCTTTACAGATAGGATGTTCAAGCTCATGACGAGCGACAATTGGCTTGTGGCCTGGTTCCGGAAACATATTGCACTTAACCTGATCGCTAAAATCTTTACCTTCGGGAAAATCCGGCCGGTTATTTTCAGGAGGGTGTCCCAAATTTGGTATAGTTATAACGGAAAATCGCTTTCGTATTCAAACAGCCGCCAGGAATTGCTTTTCAAGGCCGGCGACCGCTTGCCGTATATCACTGATTCTCATCAGGAAATTCCTTTTTATGAATTGTTCAAAGAACCTGTTTTCCATCTGCTGTACCTTTCTAATGAGGCATTGGAAGAAGGAATACACCTTGCCGCAGAGGAAACATTTCCGTTTCCGGTAAAAATACTCCGCTATCCGATAACGCCTGCCTGGATCGGGTTAGGTGTCGAAAAACCATTGTTTGTGCTGGTGCGGCCTGATAATTACATCGCTTTTTTGTCGGATTCTTTTTCAGTGACGGAAATGGAAAATTACCTGGCGCCTTTTTTTATCTCCCTAAAAAGTAAGAAATAAAACAGGTTGACAGTACGCTAAATAAAAAATAAAATCAGTTAGAATATTCGTTTGGAATTTATTATTTTTGTGCCACTTTAAAAAGTCAAAAACTTCATTATGGATATACACGAATACCAAGGAAAGGAAATATTAGCCAGTTATGGTGTAAAAGTGCAACGTGGTTATGTTGCAAACAACCCACAGGAAGCGGTTGCTGTAGCAAAACAATTAACAGCGGAAACCGGTACGGGATGGCATGTTATCAAAGCACAGGTTCACGCTGGTGGTCGTGGAAAAGGCGGAGGAGTTAAGCTTGCCAAAAACTTACAGCAAGTGGAGGAATTAGCCGAGCAAATCATTGGAATGCAATTGATCACGCCTCAGACTTCTGCCGAAGGTAAAAAAGTACACAAAGTTTTGGTTGCCGAGGATGTTTACTATCCTGGTGAGAGTGAAACTTCAGAGTTTTATATGTCGGTTTTATTGAATAGAGGTAAAGGACGCAACATGATCATGTATTCTACCGAAGGTGGAATGGATATTGAAGAAGTGGCGGAACACACTCCTCATTTGATCTTTACCGAAGAAATTGACCCATCTGTAGGATTGCAGGGTTTCCAGGCGCGCAGGATCGCTTTCAATTTAGGATTGTCAGGGAATGCGTTCAAGGAAATGGTGCAGTTCGTAGATGCTTTATACAAAGCGTACATCGGTTCTGATGCTTCGATGTTTGAAATCAACCCGGTTTTGAAAACTTCGGACAACAAAATTATCGCTGTGGATGCCAAAGTGAATTTGGACGACAACGCGTTATACAGACACCCGACTTTGGCTGAAATGCGTGATATCCGTGAGGAGAACGCAATTGAGGTAGAAGCAAAAGCGGCAGGATTGAACTACGTGGACCTTGACGGTACGGTAGGTTGTATGGTAAACGGGGCAGGTCTTGCGATGGCTACCATGGATTTGATCAAATATGCAGGTTACGAGCCGGCTAACTTCCTAGACGTAGGTGGTACTGCTGATGCAAAACGTGTGGAGCTGGCTTTCAGGATTATCTTGAAAGATCCAAACGTGAAGGCAATCCTTATCAATATTTTTGGAGGTATCGTTCGTTGCGACCGTGTAGCTCAGGGAGTTGTGGATGCTTATAAAAACATGGGCGATGCCATTAAGGTGCCGATCATTGTTCGTTTGCAGGGAACCAATGCGGAAATTGCCAAAGAATTAATCGATAATTCAGGAATGCCGATTTTATCTGCAGTGCAGTTCCAGGAAGCAGCGGACCAGGTTAAAGCAGCTTTGTCTTAATACGATTTCAATATAATAGGAATAAAAAAATCCCGGGTGAGAGCCCGGGATTTTTTATAGGATATGGTTACGCTTTTTTATTCTTTCCGTTATTGAACTTTACTTTTTCGACTACCTGTACTTTCGGGGCCGGTTTTTTGCTGCCGGGTTTCGGTTTTGAGGCGGGTTTCTTTTTGAAGGCTGCTTTAGGGGCGAGTTCTGTTTTAGGCTTTTCGGAAGGGGCTTTCACGGGGATTTCAGCTTTATTCTTCGCTAAAACTTCGTTCGGTTTCTTAGGGTTTTCCTTCGTTCCCCTTAAATGGATGACCAAGCCGTTGAGGAAATTACGCAACACCTGGTCGCCGCATTCCATAAAATTCTCGTGGTTTTCGTTCCTGAAAAAATTCCCGATTTCGCCTTTGGACATACGGAAGTCTACCAATTCTAAAATTTCAACTATCTGGTCGTCACGAAGCATGAGCGCTACGCGTAGTTTTTTGAATATGTCGTTGTTATTCATGCTTGTTATTATTTTAAGCAAAGATACATAAAATCGGCCGGAGCTTTTTTGATTCCGATTTTAATTTTATTTTAGCCGAAAATATACAACGATGGATTCTTACGAAGAAAAAATAGGCCTGCTTTCTGAAATGATTGCTTTTGCGGTAATTGACGGCGAATTGCATGATAGGGAATACGATTTCCTGTTGCTGGTTTCACAGGAGCTTAATGTGGAGAAAGATACCTTTATGGATTTGTTCAGCAGGCGTAATGAGTTTGTAGTTGTGAAGGATGAGTTCCACAGGATACTTCATTTTTACAGATTGGCGCTATTGATGCATTGCGATGGTGTTTTGCATGAGAGGGAACGTATAGCGATTAATGAAATAGGGATAAACATGGGGCTCAACCCTAGTGCGATGAAACGTATCCTGGCCTTGATGGAATCTTCCCCCAACAAAATGATTGACCCTAAGGTCGTGGTGGGTGCGTTTCAGGAGCAGCATAATTAAAATCCTATACAGAAGGACCGGATAGCGCAACGGCAGTAAGGAAAACTGAAGTTGCAGGCGCTCGTTCAAACAATGCAGGCGCTAGTTCAAACGTTGCAGGTTCTAGTTTGTAAGTTGCAGGTGCTTCATCAAACGTTGCAGGTGCTTGTTCAAACGTTGCAGGTGCTTGTTCAAACGTTGTAGTTGCTTGTTCAAACATTGCGGGTGCTACATATAACGTTGCAGGTCCTCGTTCAAACACTGCAGGTGCTTGTTCAAACGTTGCAGATGCTTGTTCAAACATTGCGGGTGCTACATATAATGTTGCAGTTACTTCATCAAACATTGTAGTTGCTTCAACTTATAAAAAAAGCAGCGGAAAATTTAAATGAATTTGTTTTTTATCGGTTGATTTTGAATGGAATGTGTGCCTTGCTTCAAAATCAGGGCTTCTGTGCGATTATAAGTAAATCTACGGTTTTGGTCCCGTCGGTAGCGGGATAGTCCTGGCGGTGGAAATAGAGGATGTTAAACCCGTTTTTTTCCAGTGACCGGATCAGGTGATCAGCCTTGTGGTAGTAAACATACGCTCTGTATTGGCCATCACTGGAATTTTTGAACCCGGATTTGTTGTCTTGTGTTTCCTCCATGGTACTGATGTATAGGGTACCATTAGGATGTAAGGCTTCAAAAGCATCGGCAAATAATTTCCCGGCAGCTGTTTTGGATAGGTAAGGCAACGCGAAACCACAGATGATACCATCGTATTTTTTGTGTAATGACAGGATGTCCCTGCAATCCATCAATTGGAATCCGGCCGAAGGATTATTGGTTTTGGCCAATTCGATCATATTGGGAGCCAAATCGGTTCCTAGGATTTTAAAACCAGGGCGTTCCTGCAAAACATATTGGGTGATATTGCCCGGCCCGCAAGCGAGTTCGAGGATTTCCGCATTTTGTTTGGCGATAGTGTTGCAGAAAATGTCCAAAGCGTTATGGTATAAATCCACTTCCATAAACCTGTCCTGGTATTCCCGGGCACATGTATTAAAGATATTTACGGCGATTTCGGTTTTGTCCATTGGTTTTGAAAATGAATAGGTTACATCTTATCCTGGTACATCTTGATTTCATCCCTGAATTTAGCGGCTTGCATGAAATCCAGGTCTTTTGCGGCTTTTTCCATGGCTTTGCGAAGATCCCTGATTTTTTTCTCGATTTCCGGTTTGGATAAGTACAGGCTTTCCGGCTCGGAAGCTTTCAGGGCCTGGTTTTCAAAATATTGGGAAGAAACCGAATTTTTGTTCAGGGCATTGCCAAGGCTTTTGTTCAGGGCTTTTGGCTCCAATCCATGTTTTGTGTTGTAATTCATTTGTTTTTCCCTGCGGTAATTGGTTTCATCGATGGTTTTCTGCATGCTTGCCGTTATCTTGTCACCATACATGATGGCTTTCCCGTTTACGTTACGGGCAGCACGGCCCACGGTTTGGGTAAGCGAGCGGTGGCTTCTGAGGAAACCTTCCTTGTCTGCATCTAAAATGGCGACCAAAGATACTTCGGGCAAATCCAGCCCTTCCCTTAAAAGGTTCACACCGATAAGGACATCGAACAGGCCTTTACGAAGGTCCTGCATGATTTCCACACGTTCCAAAGTATCCACATCACTATGGATATAACGGCAACGGATGGAAACCTTGGTTAGATATTTAGTGAGTTCTTCGGCCATACGCTTGGTTAGGGTTGTGACCAAAACACGTTCGTCGGCTTCACAGCGCAATTGGATTTCTTCGATTAGATCGTCAATCTGGTTCAGGCTGGGGCGCACTTCGATAATAGGATCCAGCAAACCTGTAGGACGGATGACCTGTTCTACATAAATACCTTCAGACTTTTGTAATTCATAATCTGCGGGTGTGGCCGAAACATAGACCACCTGGTTTTGCATGCCTTCAAATTCTTCAAACTTCAACGGGCGGTTGTCCATGGCAGCGGGAAGGCGGAAGCCATATTCGACCAGGTTTTCCTTACGGCTCCTGTCGCCGCCATACATGGCATGGACCTGAGAGATGGTTACGTGGCTTTCATCAACAACCATGAGGTAATCGTCCGGGAAATAATCGATCAGGCAGAAAGGCCTTGTCCCCGGCTGGCGGCCGTCAAGGTAACGGGAATAATTTTCGATCCCGGAACAGTAGCCTAATTCGCGGATCATTTCCAAATCGAAATTGGTACGCTCTTCCAAACGTTTGGCTTCGAGGTGTTTTCCTATTTCTTTAAAATAATCGACCTGTTTGACCAAATCCTGCTGGATTTCCCAAATGGCATTTTGCAATACATCTGGAGATGTCACGAACATATTGGCGGGATAGATGGTCAGTTTTTCATATTTTTCCAAAACTTGCGATGTTTTTGCATCGAAAGCTTCGATTTCTTCAATTTCATCCCCAAAAAAATGAATACGGAAGGGTTCGTCACCATAACTTGGGAAAATATCAACGGTATCGCCTTTGATGCGGAAAGTGCCGGGAGTAAATTCGGCTTCTGTACGCGAATACAAACTCTGTACCAGGCGATGCAATAATTTAGTGCGTGAGATGGTCTGGTTTTTTTCAATGGAGACCACATTTTTCTGGAATTCCACAGGGTTTCCAATACCATAGAGACAGGAAACGGAAGCCACAACCAATACATCCCTGCGTCCGGAAAGCAGGGCGGAAGTAGTGCTTAAACGAAGTTTTTCCAGTTCGTCGTTGATGGATAGGTCTTTTTCGATGAAAACACCTGTGACCGGTATGAAAGCTTCCGGCTGGTAATAATCGTAGTAGGAAACGAAATACTGGACAGAGTTGTTGGGGAAAAATTGCTTGAATTCCGAATACAATTGCGCGGCGAGGGTTTTGTTGTGTGCCAAAACCAATGTAGGGCGTTGTATTTCTGCCACGACATTCGCTACGGTAAAGGTTTTCCCTGAACCGGTAACGCCAAGCAGGGTCTGGTATTTTTCGCCATTGAGGATTCCTTGGGCTAATTTTTCAATAGCCTGCGGCTGATCGCCCATAGGCTTATAATCGGAAACGACTTGGAATTTCATTATTGGAAGTTGCTAAAGTTGTGAGCGACTAAGTTACAAAGTAAAATCTGAAATAAAAGTGGCCTTTTTGATTATTTAAGAAAATCAACGATGGTTTTATTGACGGCTTCCGATTGGTCGATACTTAAAAAATGGCCGGCATCTTTGAGGGTTTTGGTTTTGCAATCCGGGAGGTATTTTTGGGCCCGGGTCAGGCTTTCTTCAGCATTGATCACGTCGTGGTCGCCAATAAGCACCAGGACCGGAATGGTTATTTTTTGTAAATCTTCGTCTGAAAAAGGCTGCATCTGTAAAAAACTTGAGCTGGATTTAGCCTGTTTGTTGGCCAGGAAGAACTGGGTTTTGTATACCGGGCTTATTTTTTCGGGATAAAAGGAAAAGGTCTCCAATGTTTTGTCCAGTTTTTTTTTGGATGGGAAAATTTTCAACAGCAAGGCAGAAGAGGCTTTCCCGGCTTTGTCAACTCCTTTAAAGGTCTGTGCGGGGCTCAACAATACGAGTCTGCTGATTTTGCTGTTGGGTTGTATGGCCAGCAATGTCGCCATCCAACCGCCTCTGGAAGCACCAACAATGTCCAGTTTCCGTAACTTGTAATGATCGAAGATTTCGTTGTACCATTGTACGGTTTCTTCTTTTGAAAGTGATTTTTCCCTGGATTGCGATTTTCCTGCTTCGTTCAGGTAATCAATAGCATAGGTCCGATGGTTTTTTGACAACGCCCGGATGTTGGGAAACCACATAGTGGAGGTGGCATCCATCCCGTGGAGCAATACCAGCGGCGGGCCGTCTTTTGGGCCAGCTGTAATGACATGCGCTTTTCCAAAACTTGTCTGGATATCTTCTTCCTGATATGGGACATCCCAAAGCTGCAATGATTTGTTATAGGAATTAATGTAGGCCTTTTTATGTTTCCGGCTTTTGAAAACATAATCCTTTTCCTTAGTGGCAGCACAGCTTACCAGTAAGAAAAGCATGAGGGCTTTTAAGAATAGGTTTTGCATAAATCAGATGCTTGAATTTCAGTTGAAAATTAAAATAAACAAAAGAAATACAGTATCATTATTTCATTCAAATATATCAAAATTCCAATGTTGCGGAACTTAAAACTGCCAGTTTTTGTGCTGTGTTTCCGTTAAGAATGTCCAAGCGACCATACGGCTTGTTTTTTGCCCTTGCGCCATTTCGAACGTCCTGATAGTGACTGCCCCGACTTTATGCAAAGTCCTGTAAATGGCCGCCAAATTTTCTTTTTTGGATACCAAAGTGGTGAACCAAAGCACCTGCTCAGGGTATTTTGCGCTTTCGTAGATCATTTGGGTAAGAAAGCCTATTTCTCCTCTGGGGCACCATAATTCGGCGTTTTGACCGCCAAAATTCAAAACAGGCTTGTCCGTCCGGGTTTGTTTTAGATTGTGGACTTTCCGGGTGGCAGCCTTGTTTGCTTCTGCTGCGGAAGCATGGAAAGGAGGATTGCAAATGGTAAAAGCAAACCGGTCCTGTGGCGTGATGATATTTTTGAAAATAAACCGAGGTTCGGTTTGTCGTTGTAAACTGATGGCAGGGATCAGTTGCGGGTTGCTTTGAATGATTTTTTTACAATTCTGGATTGCTTTTTCATCGATATCAGTACCTACAAAATGCCAGCCATATACGGAGTTTCCTATGATCGGGTAAATGCAATTCGCGCCTGTGCCGATGTCCAGGCCTTCTACACCAGCTCCCTGGGGAATGATTCCGTTGTTGGAATCGGCCAATACATCTGCAAGATAATGGATGTAATCGGCCCGGCCCGGAATAGGAGGGCAAAGAAAATGTTCAGGAATATCCCAGTCCCTGATGTTGTAATGGGAACTTAGCAAGGCCTTATTGAGTGCTTTTACAGCTTCAGGATTACTGAAATTGATGGTCTGGCCGGGATTTCCGTCCGGATACGTATGGGATAGGATGTGATTTTTTAATGCTGGGGAATGGATGGCCAACTGTTCAAAATCGTACCGGGACCGATGCGGGTTCCTGGGATGCAAATTTTGTTTTTCTGTATTTTTTATAGGTTTCATTTCTTCTAATCAAAGCATTCCATCAATAATAAATCACCTTCTTCATGTTCGATAACCACAAGGCCGTCATGGGCAACGTGATTGCTGCTTCCTGTTTTATAGCCAATGGTCAAACCGTCGTTTTGTAACGGGTAAAACAAATTCCGGGTCGTAATCCCGGAAACGTTCCCTATGGGAATCAGAGAGATAGGGGTTTTTGCCGTGTACCATTTTTCAAACCGTTTGGGGAGCAGGAATACTTTGGAATGGTCGTCTAAAATTACGATTTTAAGTTTTTCGCGGTATTGTACAATGCTCGTAATGTTTGTGATGGTGTGGTCTGCACGTTTCCCGGTAGCCCAAACGACATTGGCGGCCTGGTGTCCTTTCTGGATCAGGTAATCAAAGGCTTTTTCCAGATCTGTTTTTTCCTGGTCTGGCGTATGGACGATTTCCATCGGATATTGTTTGGCGGCATAATAAGCGGCATCAAAACCACGGTCGAAATCCCCTAACAGGACATCCACTTTTATACCGAGTTCCAAAACCCTTTCGATGGCTGAATCCAAGACAATGACCAAAGGTGACCATTCTAGCAATTGCCCTAATAATTCTTCGCTGCAGGACGCGCCGTTGGCAATTATTAATGCAGGTTCCTGATCGTCGCGGACTATATGGTGTGAAGACATGTAGGCTGTTGTTGGAATTTTAAAGTTAGTATCTTAAAAAAAAACTGTGGTAAAGATACGCAAACAGGCAGGCATTTGAAAACGATCAAAAAGAATCTTTCCGGCGGGCCGGTGGTGCTTTTGGTAAAGTATCACAAAAAAAATAGGATCAGTTAAATATTCAAAGCTTTGTTGTTTTGTTAAATTATTGATTATTTGTATTTAAAATAATTTATTTTTTGATTATAATATCGTTATTGTTCTTTTAAAGATGTGATTTTAGCAATATGATGATGTTTGTGATAATGGCATGGTATTTCAAAATGACCTTTGGCTTTATTCGAATAATCGGTACATTTGTAGTCTGGATCTTTACCTTTAAATGTATTGTAAAACAAAGACAAAAGTCAAATGAAACACAACGGAATTCGGTTTTATTTTCTAATCCTACTCTTTTTTACAATAGTATTTGCTAATTCTATTGTGGCTCAAACGCCATCGAAACAACAGTCCTTATTTCATGAATTTGAAGAGTTGATCCACTCCAAACCTGACGAAGCCTTAAAAATCGGGATGCATTTGCTGAAAAACAGTTCTTCAGACGAGGAAAAATCAGAAATAAACATGCTGATTGCCGAGATTTACAAAGTTAAGGGAGATTACAGCAACGCCTTGAATTACTTGTACGTGGCAGACAAAGATACTCCGGATTTGTCGGATATGAATGCGGTTAAAATCCTGATTGCCAAATCTGCGATCTTAAGGTCCCTGTACCTTGAAGAAAAATCGGAACGTTATTTTGAAGAGGCAAGGCAAAAAGCGGTATCTATCAAAGAAAAGGACGATCAACGCCTGGCTACTATTTTTTTAACACTTGAGAAAGCAGCGATGTACATCAGTCACCAAAAGTACGAGGCTGCCTTAAAAACGATAGAAAATAAAAGCAAGGAATTCGAGGTTGCCAAAAAAGATTCGCCGGACCTGGACTTGTGGCTCGCCATCAATATGGGGAAAATATACAGCGGGCTGGGCGATTTTGAAAAAAGCAACGGTTATTTCAGTAAAGCCAGGCTTCTTTTGGATAAAGGAAACAAGGAAAATCAATTCGCTGAAATTTTTGTATTGAACGGGCTGGCCGGCGTCAACTTCCACAAGAAAGACCATCAGAAGGCCATTGTGTTGCTTTCCGAATCTTTGAAAATAGCACAAAACCTGGATAATTTATACCTGACTGAAACCATCAGCAAGCAGCTCGCCATTAATTACCTGGCTTTAAACGATAAGGCAAATTACAAATGGTACAATGCCAACTTGTTGAAAATAAGCACTCAGATTGAAAATGCCGAACAGGAATCTGTGAATACGGCTTACAATCTTATCGCCAAAGAGACCGAAAATAATTACCTGGCCAAAAAACAGAATTACCGCATTCAGTTTTACGTTGCCTTGGTGCTGTTTTTCCTGGTCCTGATTGGCTGTACCATGTTCTGGCTTAAATTCCACTGGAAGAAAAAAAGGCTCAAAGAAATTATCAATTACCTTGAAGTAACCCGGAACAACCTGGTCAGCCGTTATACGGAAAAGAAAGAAGCCAGCAAAAAAGTCTTTATTCCGCAGGAAACCGAACAGGCGTTGCTGAACAAACTCAAACGTTTTGAAAATACGACACGTTTTACCAACAATGACATATCGCTTGCGGTACTTTCGGGGCAATTTGAAACCAATACCAAATACCTGTCGGAAATCATAAACAAGCATTACAACGTTAATTTCAATACCTATATCAACAAGCTGCGTATTAATTATATTGTTGAAAAACTGAAATCCGACCCTAATTTTATCAACTATAAGATCAGTTACCTGGCCGAAACCTGCGGATTTTCATCGCACAGCAGTTTTGCCACCGTATTTAAATCGATAACAGGAATAGCGCCTATTACTTTTATTGAACTCCTGAAGAATGAAAAAGAGATTGGTAACCCGGTAAACAATAATCATCATGAGGTTGTACATTAAAATAGTTTTTACCGCTTTGCTAAGCTTTTTGGTGTTTGCCAATGAGGCGTATGGGCAAAATCCCAAAAAACTGGACAGCATCCTCAAGGCCAGTGCTTCGGTCATGTATGAAAATCCGGATAGGGCAATTGCTATCGGAAAAGAAATAGTGGGCAAGGCGGGAAGCAATACCGATGTAAAAATACGGGCGTATAAGCTCATATCTGATGGTTATTCTTCTAAACGGGACTATGAAAAATCACTCGAGTATGTCATCAAGGCCAACCAGCTTTTGCCGCAAACCAGCGATGAATTATTAAAAATCGGGATCATAACCAAAACGGGCATCCAGTACCATCAGCTCAAGATATACGACAAGGCTATCCAGTCCCTTGACCAGGCGGAGGAATTGTGCCTGGAATACCCTGTGCGGGATTCTGTTGCCGTTAATTTAGGGATTACGTATCTTGTAAGAGGGTTTATTTATAAGGAGAAATTAAACTGTGAGATTGCCATTACTTTTTTCGACAAGGGAATAAATGAAATCTTAAAAACCAAAGATCTCCTTGCCAATGCCAGTAAATTAAGCATTGCCAAATACAACAAAGGCAATTGTTACATACTGATGTCCGATACCAAAGCGGCCATTGAAAGTTTCCAGGAATCTGTCGACTATGCTAAAATGGTCAAAGCCAACAGCCTTCAGGCCTTTGCCCAGAAAGGATTGGCACAAGTATATACCCTGGAAGGAAAATACAAGCAAGCCATTGATTTGCTGCAGGAAGCACTTGCCATTTCGAGCAATGTAAACGATTTGGTACTCAACCAGGAAATATACAAAGGGTTATCTGAAAATTCCCTGGCACTCAATCATTGGGACAATTACCAGGAGTACAGGCTGAAATACCTCGAAAACCAATCAAAACTCAAAAACCGGGAAAGGAAATCGGTCAGCGATTCTTTAAAAGAGAAGGAAAATGAGGAAAAATCGAAGCTCGAGGGTGCTGTTTCCAGGTATCTATCCGGCATTGTCATTATCTTTTTTGTGCTGCTGCTGATTGTTGTCTTTTCGGCCCTGTCCATAAGAAGATCGAAGGCTTCTATTGAAAAACTACAGGGTGTAGTTAAAAGCCTACAAAACGAGAATCAGTAAGCAGTCGTTCTTTAAAGCATTGTTTTTAGATGTTAATGTGTTAATTGTTAGTTTATTAAGTTTTTTGAAAGCTTTTTAAAATTCGGCTATTTGTAAAGATATTCTTAAGGATGTAATTGTAAACAGAATTATATTTATCTTTATGTAAGAAACCACGAACAAAACTGACAACTAAAAACAACTTAACATGAAAAGAAAACTACTCCTTATGTTTGTCCTTATCTCATGCTTTGCAAAAGCCCAGGTTGGGATAGGTACTGCCAATCCTCAGGCGACCTTAGATGTTCGGGTTGCCAATCCCGCTTCTCCAACCATCGATGCCGGTATCGCAATTCCACAGGTAAGCGTTTTGCCTTCTTCCGGGAACAGGGCAGGGCAATTGGTTTATCTTACCAGTACCAATCTATATTATTGTTACAATGGAAGTTCCTGGTATGGTTTGGCAACACAGGTATATAATTTTGGTGATGTAAAATACGGATTCCAGGGAGTTGACCATAATGGCTGGATTTTACTGGATGGACGTCTCAAAAGCTCTCTGACTGCCACGCAACAGGCAGCTGCAACCGCTCTCGGCATTGGTGCTAACCTGCCTAATCTTTCCGATAGAGGCATTGTAGGGGCCAGCGGTACGAAAACTTTAAATACAACCGGAGGGAACGCTTCGGTAACAATCAATCAGAACCAGTTGCCAAATGTGACCTTGACCACCAGTACAGATGGGGCTCATACCCACCTGTCCGGTAATCCAACGGCGGTTTTGTTAAATATCCTGGGGCAGTCTTTCTTGGCTTCCGGTTCCAATACAAACAGCACGACAAGTGCGGGTGCACATAGCCATACCACATCTTCGATCAATGGCGGGGTTACCCAGCAAAATTTGTCGGTACAGGATCCTTATCTTGCGTTAAACGGCTTTATTTATTTAGGGCAATAAGCTCACAGCATTGTATCAAACTTTTAAATTTTAAGATATAAAAAGCCGGTTTTATCAAAAGCCGGCTTTTTTTTGGATCAGGAAAAATAAAAACAAAAAGTTATAAATATCACTTTTTGTACAGTATGATTAAAAAGATACTGATTTCAATTTTCCCTGTTATTTTTAGAGTTATTACTACCTGGAAATTCTTTTCCGAAACCACCTGCAATGTGTAAAAAGAAGCGAAATACCTACAAAATTGCTTGATTCGCCTAATTGTGCGTTATTTGGATGTTTTTCAATACAATATATTGATAATCAATTAATTACACTTATTTTTTTGCTTTTAAAATTCAGTAAACTTAAAAGATATGCTTCTTTATACTATAGTATATATACTTATTTTCAACCTCATAAAACACTATTGGGCCACTGCGGACCATCACAAGAAAAGCAGGTAAAAAGAATCGATAGTGTAAGCCGGTTAAGGCTAAATAATAAAATTGGTTACGTTGTTTATTTGTTTTTTTTAATTGTGAAATCCTTCGTGCTGTTACCTGCACGAAGGATTTAAATTACATTTTAAAACCGGTTCCCTTCTGTGAATTGGTGCATGCCCTAAAACCTGATTAAATGAAAAAGAGTTTAGTATTATTTTTAGCATTACTTTTTATCAATTCAATAACGGCACAAAACGAGCCTAACGATTGTGTGAACGCAATTGTGGTATGCGGTAATGGAAATTTCAGTTCAAATGCCAGTGGTATTGGAAATAGCCAGGAAGTTGCCGGATGCGGCGGATTTGAACACAATTCTATTTGGCTTAAGATAAATATAGTACAATCAGGGACTTTAGGTTTCGATTTGATCCCGAATGATACCCACATTTGGGTAGATTATGATTTTTGGGTTTTTGGAGCCAACCAGGGATGTTCCAGTTTGGGAAGTCCTATCCGATGCGCCACGTCAAACCCACAACAACTCAATGCACCCAACAATCATACAGGAATGAGTTTGACCGGTACGGTATCATCAGTTGGCCCCGGGGTTGCTAATCCTGGAAATGGCGACAGCTACGTAAGGTATATCAATGTAACGGCAGGCCAGTTTTACTACATTGTCATAGATAGGCCGGTGGGTGACGGAGGTTTTGAAATTCAATGGACAGGAACTGCCACGGCAAATGGAGGGGCTTTCCCAACACCGCCGACAGCGAATCAGATTCCGGATTTGAAAACCTGCAGCAATACTCCAAATGTGGGGATTTTTGACCTTAATCCGGTGAGAAGCCAGATCAATTCGAATTTGGTAGCCAATACGATTTCCTTTTATACTACTTTCGCCAATGCTATCGACGGAATATCACCGCTACCTAATATTATCTCCAATACTGGAGGGAATCCGCAAAAAATATATGCCAAAGTCGTAAACAATATATCGGGCTGTTATACTATTATAGATTTCAACCTGAGGGTTTATCCTGTACCGAATGCCACTGTTTCTATTTCAGATACACAAGTATGCTCTGGGCAGAATGTAACGGTCACATTTTCCGGAACTCCCGGGGCAACTGTAGAATATATGGTAAATGGGGGCTCCATCCAATCTATTGTGCTCAATACTGCCGGATCATTCCAGATAACCGGAGCTGTAACCGGAAATATGACATATGCTTTAGTTAATTCTAAGGTATTGGATGCCAATAATATTGTGGTGTGTTCTCAAACCGAAAATGAGACCGTGAGTGTAAATGTTTCAACCGTAAGCATTCCTACAGTAACTACAAATTCGCCTATTTGTGAAGGAGATGTGGCTGTAGCTACATTTTCGGGTTTACCCAATGCCGTGATTACTTATAGTGTAAACAGCGGTGCTTCGCAAACAGTTACTTTGGATAATTCCGGGCAACAGCAGGTAAATTTGCCAGGGCTTCCTATCGGTTCAAACCAAATTACGCTATCGAATATTACAGATTCAAACCCTCCTAATTGCAGCCAGCCATTAACAAATGGTGCAACCATTGTGGTAAACCAACAGATAACTTCAGGGATTTTGGTCACACCGAATGCTTGCCAGGGTGGCACTTCGCCACAAATCACTTTTACAGGAAGCGGAGGCAACGCACCCTATACTTTTGTGTATAACGTAAATGGTGGTACAAACCAAAGTATCACCACAACAGGAAATAGTGTTTCCATTAACGTGCCTACGGCTGTTCCGGGAACTTTTACTTATAACCTAATCAGTGCCAGTGCTACAACAGCTCCTACTTGTGTTTTTCCGCAATCGGGAAGTGCTACGGTAACGATTAATCCTTTGCCGGTCATTAGCGGGACTTTATCCTTATGCCAGGGTTCGACAACACAACTATCCGGTTCAGGGGCACCAGCTGTTCCTACGGCATGGTCTTCAGATAATACCGGGATTGCAACAGTAAATAATGCGGGATTGGTTACAGGGATTTCAGGCGGAACAGCTGTAATTACCTATTTAGGTGCCAACGGATGCCCGGCTACGGCAACTGTAACTGTGCATGGGCTTCCAACGATAGGCGGGACTTTATCCACTTGCATCAATTCAACATCGCAATTGACAATATCGGAAAACCCGGCAACAAATGCCTGGAATTCTTCCAATCCGGCAGTGGCAACAGTAAATACAAGCGGATTGGTTTCAGCTGTTTCACAAGGGATTTCAACAATATCGTATACTAATTCGCAAGGTTGTATCGTTTCTGTGCTATTTACAGTATATACCGCGCCGGCTATTTCGGGTTCCAATGTAGTTTGTGTCAATCAAACCCTTCCACTGACAGGTTCGGGAACTCCTGCTTCTGTAAATCCGTGGATATCGGGCAATAATGCCGTTGCTACTGTAGATAGCAATGGTTTGGTAAGCGGTGTATCGGCCGGAAATACTACCATTACGTATTTAGATACTAACGGTTGTTCCAACACCATAACAGTAACGGTTAATGCTTTGCCTATTATAAGCGGAACGTTATCGGTTTGTCAAGGGCAGACAACACAATTAGCGGGTTCCGGAACACCGGCAGTTTCCAATGCCTGGATTTCTTCCAATACTAGCATAGCAACCGTAAACGGGTCAGGTTTAGTATTGGGCATTTCAGCAGGAACCACGACAATTACGTATACTAACAGTAACGGATGTTTGGCAAACGCAACGGTAACTGTCAATCCGCTACCGGCCATTTCGGGAACTTTGACAGTTTGTATGAATGCCACAACGCAATTGACAGGACCGGGGACTCCGGCAGTTTCCAATGCCTGGGTTTCGGCCAATACAGCCATAGCAACAATAAATAACGCAGGTTTGGTTACAGGGGTTTCAGCCGGGACTACTACGGTTACTTATACAAATGGTAACGGATGTTTTGATACCGTAGTTGTTACCGTATTAGCCGTGCCAACAGCAACTATTTCAAATACAGGAGCTTCCGTGATATGCTCGGGAGATATTGTAAACATTCAAATAACAGGGACACCGGGAGCAACAGTAAACTATACTGTAAATTCAAATGCCTCTTCGGGTGTTATTCCGGCTTCCGGCGTACTTACTATTACTTCAGCCTTAACAGCAACCACTACATTTGCTTTGGTGAATGTTATAAACGGAGGATGCCCCAATGCTGTAACACAAAGCGTAATGGTAAATGTAACCCCGAAACCTTCGGCAACAATCTCTTATAGCGGGCCTTTTTGTGTTACCGAATCCACTTCGCAACCTGTTAATTTTACAGGAACACCAGGCGGAAACTATACGGTTAACCCTTTAACAGGATTAAGCATCAACCCAAATACGGGAGCGATTTTGCCTAGCGCGAGTACTCCGGGAACGTATCAGGTTACTTACCATGTTGCCGCTTCCGGCGGATGTGCTGCATATGCAAGCGTATCGGCTTCGGTTACGATCCTCAATGGTCCTACTGCAACGATTTCTTACGGAGCAAATCCGTTTTGCGTTTCACAAACTGGCCAGGTAAATGTAACCCAAACCGGAACAACCGGTGGAACATACTCTTCAATTCCTGTAGGATTGTCAATTGATAGTGTAACGGGTGCCATAACGCCAAGCTTGAGTACTCCTGGAACCTATACTGTTTATTATAAGATACAGTCAGCGGGCGGTTGTCCCGAATTGATCCGGGAGGCCACGGTTACGATTCTTGATATTCCCAAACCGGACATGAATACCGGAGTATTGTGTATCGATGTTTCGACTAACAATCCGATAGGCACCGCGATACTGAATAGTGGCTTAAATCCTCTGGGGCTTTCATTTGAATGGTATTTTAACGGATCCCTGGTAGGGACATCCAGTACATATGAAGCCAATCAGATAGGTACGTATACTTTGACGGTTACCAATGCCGCAAATTGTTCTATAACAGCAATTACATCGGTAATGCCGGCATATCCTGCACTGGAAAGCGACGTCACGTATGTAGTCAGCCATTATTTTGAAGACAATCAGACCATAACCATCCAAGTGCAAGGTACCGGATCGTATTGGTACAGCCTGGATAATGGCGTGTTTCAGCAAAGCAATGTCTTTATGAATGTTTCTCCGGGTGAGCATTACGTTACTGTCCATGATGAAAACGGATGTACCGATGTTACGATCAGGAATATTATCACCATTGATTACCCGCACTTTTTTACTCCTAATGCCGATGGGTACCATGACACCTGGAATGTATGGTCTTTACGTGATCAGCAAAATGCAGAAATCCATATTTTTGATAGGTATGGAAAATTGCTCAAGATGATAAAACCGGAAGGTAGCGGCTGGGACGGAACGTTTAACGGACAGGATTTACCTTCTACAGATTATTGGTTTACGATACAATATCTGGAGAATCAGGAAGAAAAAACATTCAAATCGCATTTCTCTTTAAAAAGATAATAGCCTTTCAATATAAAAAAAACACCACTTTTCCTGTGGTGTTTTTTTGTTTTGTGTTATTGTACTACGTAGGTATCGGTATCGACTTCCCCCAAACTGAAATACCCTAAAGGGAAATTGGCCTTGCTGGTCTGGTTGATGATATTCCCCCTTAAAGTTGCGGGTGGGGCGGTAAACGGATTGCCTTCGTTGGTCCCGGCTATATTAAGAAGTTTGGTCATATAGTTGCTGTAGCGCTCAGAAATGCCTTGTAAACTTAAATCCAGGACATCATTAGGCTTCAGGTCTTCATCGGTATAAAAACCGAACATTTGGTTTCCTTGAAAGAATTCATCAGGGGCCACGCCATATTCCGGGAAAGCAATATTGCTGTTCTTGAACCCAAGTAAGTAGAAATTATCTTCAGCACCATTGTCCTGATAATAAAATTTTACCTGTATCTGGTCTTCTCCAATGCCTGGGAAAACACCTTGCTCAATGTTGTCAATATCTGGCGATGCATATAATTTGTCGGTAGCCGTATAGGTTTGCCCGTCATGGATTACCGTCAAAGTATAATTCTCGTTAATTACAGGAATGAAATTCGTGCAAATATATTCTCCAGTGTTTGGTGTTTCGATAAAATTGAATACTGTATTGGAACTGTTGGTTATAAAAACAGTCGCACCCGAAACTGACGGGATTGTGGAGTTGTAAAAACCGGTAGTAGTGGTCAGCTTTATTTTCTGCTCGTTCCCGGAAGTCCCTTTTTCCCATTTTATGGCAGCGTCAATGACTAACTTGGGAGGAGCCGTGTCTAAATCAACATTGACAACATCTTCGCAACTCATGAAGAAAATGGAGGCTATAATTGCAATACTATAAGTGAGGATATTTTTCATGCGGATTAAAATTTAAAATTATAAGATACTGATGGGACCATTCCAAAAATGGATAACTTGACTGCTTCGTTTACGCCTGTGTCTGCATTTTGCCTGAAGGCGATAGAAGCGGCGTTTTTCCGGCTGTACAAGTTGTAAATACTGAATACCCACTCGCTTTGCCAGCCTTTGTTTTTGTCCGGTTTAGGGATATAAGTAGCGGAAACATCCAAATGATGGTACATCGGAAGGCTGGCTCCGTTACGCTCGCCATAACTCGGGATCGTAATGCCTTGGTATACATACTGCCCGTTTGGATACGTAACAGGTTGTCCTGATTGCAAAGTAAAATTGGCTCCAAAAGTCCATTTTTTAGTGTATTTATAAGATCCGGTCACGACCAGGTTATGGGTTTTGTCATAGGCCGAACGATACCAATCACCATTGTTTATGCCCACTTCTCCAGGAGTCCTTCCGGGTGTTTGCTGTTGTGAACGTGAAATCGTATAGGCAACCCAGCCGTTTAGTTTTCCAGAGTTTTTCCGAATCATCAGTTCCAGACCGTAAGACCGCATCTGGCCGTTGAGTATGACTTGTTCGATGGCTTCGTTGGCAATCAGGTCGGCGCCGTCTATATAATCCATGCGGTTTTTGACTTTCTTGTAAAAACTTTCAATTTCGAGCGTATAGGCATCGTCCTTAAAATTACTAAAATAACCTACCGCAACCTGATCGGCAATTTGAGGCTTGATGTAATTATCGCTTGGTGTCCAGACATCCAAAGGAGTAGGCGAGGCCGTGTTGGAAACCAGTTGCAGGTACTGGACCATCCTGTTGTAGCTTGCTTTTATGGACTGGTTAGGATTCAATTCATACGAAATGGAAAATCGCGGTTCCAGGTTATCAAAACTGGCAATGGTCTTATTTTTGCCGAAATATGCCGAACTAACCGGTTCTGCCTTTTCATAAATTTCAAGCTCAGGATCGTATACGACAGGCTGGTTGTTGGCATAATAATTCACGGTTGAACTCCCCAATCGGTAAAAAAGGCTGTATCGTAAGCCATATAAAATAGAAATCTTATCGGTCAGGTTCTGCTCGGCATCTACATAAAAGGCAGGTTCAAAAGCATATTTTTTATCCAATTGCCTGTAATTGATCCCGGACTGGGAATTATTAGGTTCGATGGTTCCCGGGTTGAAATCATAATAAATGGCATTGGCCCCGTAATTCAGCTTGATTTTATCCGAAAGATAATGCTTGAAATCGTATTTTAAATTATAATTTTTGATTCCTGAATTCCAGTTGAAGCCCGCAAAATCCAATGTCAGCCCGTAATAATAATCACTATAAATCAGCGATAGGTTTGAAAACAGTTTATCGTTGAACAAATGATTCCAGCGAAGGTTCAACGTGGCGTTTCCATATGTATTGACAAAAGTCTGGTTCAGGGAAAAAACATCCCGGCCAAAATAGCCCGAAAGGTATAAATTGTTGTTTTTGTTGAGTTTGTAATTCAATTTGGTATTCAGGTCATAAAAATAGGCACTGTTTTCGTTATCCGTCAGTTTTAGGAACAAATGTGCGTAAGATGCGCGCCCTCCGATCAGGAAAGAGCCCTTCTCTTTTACGATTGGGCCTTCTGCCAAAATACGGCTTGAAATTAAACCGATACCACCGTTCATACTGAATTTGTTGCTATTTCCGTCTTTCTGGTAAATATCCAGGACAGAAGACGCCCTTCCTCCAAAACGGGCAGGAATACCGCCTTTGTATAATTTCAGGTCCTTTATGGCGTCCGGGTTAAAAACCGAAAAGAAACCAAAGAAGTGGGAAGAATTGAAAATAGTGGCCTCATCCAGCAAGATCAGGTTTTGGTCGGCACCGCCACCACGGACGTTAAACCCGGATTGCCCTTCACCGGCATTGGTCACACCCGGAAGGAACAATAAGGATTTGATGACATCGACTTCGCCCAGGACGACCGGCATCTGTTTGATGGTCCCGATAGACATTTTGTTGACGCTCATTTCCGGTTTCCGGATATTGGCTGTGTTTTTGGCTGTTACCACAATTTCTTCGAGCTTTTGGCTTTCTTCGCTCATGCTGAAATTCTTTTTGGTGTTTTCCGAAAGAGAAAAGGATTCCTCAATTGCCTGGAACCCCTGGTAACTGATTAAGACCGTGTAATCTCCTTTAGGGATGGTAATTGAATAAAAGCCATATTCGTTGGTAATGGCCGATGATTTGGTTTCGGGGATAAAAATGTTTACCCCAATTAAGGTTTCATTGTTGGCGGCATCTGAAATCACACCGCTGAGCGTAAATTTTTCCTGAGAGAATGAAATAAATAATCCAAAAAAAAAGAAAAGTAATAGGAACGACTTTTTCTGAAGTGACATGTTTTTGATTTTAGTTTTTCTGTAAGAACGCAAATATGGGTATTTTGTTACAAAACATTTGTTAAGGTTTCATTAAAAAAAAGACGGTCAATAATTTGACCGTCTTCTAAAACATGTATTTTGGGAATAAGATTATGCTAATTTCTTATCCAGGTTTTCTTTTAATGTTTGAAGGAAATCTTCGGTAGTAAGGAAATCTACATCAGTTAAGCCTTCCGGTTTTACCAGGCTTGCCAAATCTTTTGTCATTTTTCCGGATTCTACAGTTTCGATACAAACTTCTTCCAATTTGTGGCAGAAGTTGATCAATTCCTGGTTTCCGTCCAATTTCCCCCTGTGCTCCAAACCTCTTGTCCAGGCAAAGATGGACGCAATCGGGTTAGTGGAAGTTTTCTTGCCTTGCTGGTGCTGGCGGTAGTGGCGCGTAACGGTTCCGTGAGCTGCTTCCGCTTCTACGGTTTTTCCGTCCGGAGTTACCAATACGGAAGTCATTAGTCCTAAAGAACCAAATCCTTGTGCTACCGTATCTGACTGAACGTCACCATCGTAGTTTTTACAAGCCCATACAAAGCCACCGTTCCATTTCATGGCAGATGCTACCATGTCATCAATTAGGCGGTGCTCGTAAGTCATGCCGTTTTTGTCGAAATCAGCTTTGTAGTGTTGTTGGTACACTTCTTCGAAAATATCCTTGAAACGCCCGTCATAGGCTTTTAAGATCGTGTTTTTGGTAGAAAGGTACAAAGGCCATTTTTTGGTTAGGGCCATTTGGAAAGAAGAGTGTGCGAATCCGTAGATTGATTCGTCTGTGTTGTACATAGACATTGCTACTCCGTCACCTTCGAAATCATATACTTCCCATGTTTGTGCCGCTGCTCCGTTTTCAGGAACGAAAGTCATCGTCAGTTTCCCTTTTCCTTTGATTACCGTATCAGTCGCTTTGTATTGGTCCCCAAAAGCATGACGGCCAATAACGATTGGTTTTGTCCAGCCTTGTACATAACGTGGGACGTTGCTCATAATGATCGGTTCACGGAAAACGGTTCCGCCTACAATATTACGGATTGTCCCGTTCGGGGATTTCCACATTTTGGAAAGGTTGAATTCTTTCACACGGTCTTCGTCCGGGGTAATGGTGGCGCATTTGATCCCTACGTTGTATTTTTTGATTGCTTCAGCACTATCGATAGTGATCTGGTCTTTCGTTGCCTCACGGCTTTCGATACCAAGATCGTAGTACTTGATGTCCAGTTCCAGGTAAGGAAGGATCAGTTGTTCCTTGATAAAACTCCAGATAATCCTTGTCATTTCATCGCCATCCAGTTCTACAACCGGATTCGCTACTTTTATTTTTGCCATAATGTTTAGTTTGTTATTTTGCGATGACAAAGATACTAAAATAGAGTCTAAAATTATTTCAAAAAGTATTGGAACAATGACTTTTATCGATTTATTATTTTATCAGGGTTTAAATATCATTTTTATATTTTATCAAAAAAAAATCCCGAATTCGATAGTTCGATCCGGGATTTTATAGGTAAGAATTTCAGAATTATCTTCTTCTTTCTTTGATTTTTGCTTTTTTACCAGTAAGTTCTCTAAAGTAGTAGATACGAGCTCTACGAACTTTACCTCTTTGGTTCAATTCAATTTTTTGGATAGCCGGCATGTTAACAGGGAAGATACGCTCAACACCTACAGCACCGGACATTTTACGGATTGTAAAAGTTTCAGTAGCACCAGTACCTCTTCTTTGGATTACAACTCCTTTGAAAAACTGTGTTCTTGTTTTTTCACCCTCTTTAATTTCGTAGAAAACTGTGATAGTGTCTCCAGCCCCGAAAGTAGGGAAATCTTTTTTAGCAGATAATTCGTTATTAACGAAATCAATTAAATTTGCCATGATAATGTAAAATTATGGTTTAAATCGGAGCAACATTCACGGGTCTCGCCAGAGGTTGGTCTAATGTGGGCGCAAAGATACAAATAAATTTCAAGAAACAATCGGAAACAGAATAGTTTTTAACAAAATTACCATAATGCTTGCATTATTTTTATTCTTTTATAAATGTATCGCTGCTTGTCCCTTTATCTGAAATAATTTTCAAAATATAATTCCCGGTTTTTAATCCAGAAACATCAATAGTTTCAGACGGATTGGTAACAGTTTGAACTAATTGCCCCAGATTGTTATAAACACTCAAGGAGGTAATGATGATATTGTGTTTGTTATCAATATTTAAGATGTTTTTTACGGGATTTGGATATAAATGAATAAATTTTTTAAATTCAAAATCTTGAGTTCCCAAAATATTGGATACAACAGTTGTTGTGGCAGTATTTGTTGTTATTGGAAAATTATAATCAAAATAAATAGTAGCCGTATTGCTGAATGTTGTCCCCAAAGTTAAAGTTGATTTTGTTTTTATTTTGAACACAACGTATCCATCATTGGAATCATCAGTAAAAGGAAGGTTGATATCCTCGAAAATGAACTCTACTGTATTCGGGTTTGTAGTTTTTGTTACAAAAGGATGGCTTCCATTTACTGGCATTAATGTTGAAATATCAAATTTAGAAGTGTCAATAATATCTTTTACAACAATGTTCTGAGCAGGAAAAGTACCTGTATTTTCAAAACGAATCATATAATGTACAAAATCACCAACTTTAGCGATGCCTATAATATTTCCTTCCAGGCATTTTTTATCATTGGGGTCTAAAGAATTTACGACAGTTTGGTTTAGCCTGAAGTTGTTATCCGCGGGCAATCCATCAGTTGCAGCGCTTGTAATTGTTGCAATATAGGGTAGTATGTCTCCACTGTTTAATGGAGGTGTTTCCGTTGGAGAATTTGCGTTTAACGTTATTATGATTTCACGAGCTTCGTATGGCTGCAAATTGGAAAAACTCCAAGATAAATTATCTGTTGTCTGACCTGTTACATTTGGCTGTGATGAAATAAAATCCAAGACAGCATCATTAAATGTTAGGTTAATGTTACCTGATTGTGCCAGCGCCCCTTTGTTACGGTATATGATTTTATATATTGCATTAAATCCAGGCCTTGCCGGAACAAGTGGTATAATCTTTACTTCCAAATCATAAGGAATTCCGTTATAAGTAACGCAGAAATCTTTAATATAAGGGCTAGGGGTAGAAGGGAAATTTACGTAAACAACAGTTGGCGATACTGAAAAAGTCGTTGGGTTTTCCAATACAGGAGTTAGTGTTTGAGATCCTGAAGTAAAAGGAATAAAATAATTTCCGGAATTATCTGGGATTATGCTCCCGGTTATGGATCCGTTTGTATAATTTATCTTTAGATTTGGATAGTTTTGATCTGAAGCATCACATCCATTCCCGCCAGTATCCAATTTTGTATTTCCCTTAACAATATAATGAATTCCTCCTGGAGTAAAGGAACAGTAAGTATTTACGATACAACTAGAAGCATAACCATTTGAATTGATTCCGCTTTGAATAGCCGAAATTTCATAATTGTCAGCACAGATGTAATGTATGTTAGGGTTGTTTCCGAATTGCGTACTGGTATTCTTGCCGTTTTTTATTAGTAACATCTCAATTTGATTGTTGTGGCAATCCAAGTACGCTGCAATTGGACAAGTGGTTAAATCAATGCTGGTAATTTGATTATTGTAGCAAATCACATCCTCAAGCAATGGAAGGTTATTAGTGGTTAAAGACGTTATTTGATTGTCCATGCATTGTAAAGTTATCAACTTTGTAAGATTGGAAACGTCTAGTGTTGTTAATTGATTCTCTGAGCAAAATAAGATTTGGAGATTACTTAGCCCGCTAACATCTAAATTTGTAATCATGTTTTGCCCGCAACTTATTGAGGTTAGATTTGGCAGATTGCTTAGATTCAGTTCCGTCAGTTGGTTTATGAAACATTGTATGTATTGAAGATTTGGCATTCCTGAAATATTCAAACTAGTCATTTGATTATAAGAGCAAATCAATCTCTTAATACTGGTAAAAGGCGTGGCATCAAGTACGGTCAAACTGTTGTGTTCACAATTTAACTCTGCAAGATTTGTAAAAGCTTCAATTCCGGTTAGTGAGGTGATCGACTGATTATTAACATCTATATAGGATACACTTTGAGCTTCGCTAGCCTCAATTTCACCATTATAATTACTGTCAATTCTGAAATACTGGCCAATTAAGTTTTTTGCAATTGTATTTGATGGCGTTGATGTAAGCAGGATTGTTTTAAGATTGATATCAGTGAAATTAACAATCTGTGCATTGGATACAGTAAACACAAACAAAAGTAGTAATACAGCGTATAGTTTCCTCATTTTTAAGTTATAATAAGTTATGCGACAAATGTAGCAGGATTTCGAATTGTTTTGACACTATTATTCTTCCAATAAATCAGGACGCCGTGTTTTAGTATGCTCATAGGCCATATCTTCCCGCCATTTGTCAATTTTTGCAAAATGCCCGCTGGTTAAAACTTCCGGGACTTTCCAACCTTTGTAATCCGCAGGACGTGTGTAGATGGGAGGGGAAAGCAGGTTGTCCTGGAAGCTGTCGGTCAGGGCCGAAGTTTCATCGCTCAGAACACCAGGAATAAGGCGGATCAAGGCATCGGAAAGCACCAAAGCCCCTAATTCGCCACCGGACAGCACATAATCACCAATGGAAATTTCTTTGGTAATAAAATGATCGCGCACCCTTTGGTCAACACCTTTATAATGCCCGCAGAGGATAATGATATTCTCATACATAGACATGGTATTGGCCATTTTCTGGTTTAAAGTTTCGCCGTCTGGCGTCATATAAATGATCTCGTCGTACGGCCTTTCGCTTTTAAGATGCGTAATGCAGGCGTCAATAGGCTGTACGGTCATCACCATACCGGCACCTCCGCCAAACGGATAGTCATCAACGCTTTTTTGCTTGTTGGTCGTGTAATCCCTTAAATTATGGAAATGGACTTCCACTAATCCTTTATCGATAGCCCGTTTCATAATGGAGGCTTCAAAAGGGCTTCGTAATAATTCCGGCAAAACGGTAATGATATCTATGCGCATGGTTTTGTATTGAAAGGGCAAAGATAGGGATTTAGTTATAAGTTATGAATTGTGAGTTATGAGTTTCAGTCGCAGTAACCAGTTTCAGTTGCAGTGATCAGTTGTAGAAGAGAAATAGTCTATGTGAGAAGTGAAAAGATGTATGTGAGAAGCAAAATAAGCTATGTGAGAAGTAAAATCAATTATGTAAGAAGTGAAATAAACTTTTACAGAAGCAAAAAAGCTTCGGCAGAATCGTATTAAGGTTCCTGTCGAAGCTTCCGGATTGTAACTCATAACTCAAATTGGTTACACTCCAAATTGTTTCAAATGATGGTCTATGTGTTTCCATTGCAGGTTGTCCCAGTCCTGGTGGCTCATCGGCCCAAAAAACGGATGCTTGTCTGTCTTGATGACCTGTGCTCCTTGTGTGAAGGACGTGAATTTGTCAATGAGTTCGGATTTGGTTTGATCGAAATCATACGCTCCCGAGCGTATAAAATCCGGGGCTGTCGGGCTGTTTTTCTTGAATTCGGGCGAATTTATTATTTTCTTTTTAATCATACGGCCCAATAAACTGAATAGGAAATTGGCTTTGAGCTGTTTATTCCCAAGGGCGATATCGATAGGGGCGATACAGTGCGACAACATCTGGTCGACGCTCATTTTCCCCCAGGATGGTTGCGAATCCGGGCGTAACTGATTGATCCTGTCAATAATTTGCTGATTGTCTGCGGAATTGTAAATACTTGCCATGTTTTATTGTTTTTTGGTTGCTTCCAAGGCGTACACCATTGGGATTTTATTTTCTAAATGTTTGATCCTGAATTTCCCGGACTCGAATTCTTCGGTTTCGTTAAAGCAATTATAAGGGGAATAATCGTATTCTGTAAACGAATCGATTTGCAGGCCGTTTTGCAGCAGGGACGAAAAAACCTCGCTTAAAGGATGGTTCCAGCTGACGGTCTGGTTTTTTATTGGCGCTTCTTTTTCGGCATAGGTACCTTCGGTATTTTCGATAATGGTTTCGGTATTGAAATAATTGTAGGCGATGTTTTGGAAAGAATCATCGAACATCCAGACCACGGGATGGAATTCGGCAAATACGAATTTTCCGCCCGGTTTTAGGAAATGCGAAACGATTTTGGCCCATTTGTCCAGGTCAGGCAGCCAGCCGATGGTTCCGTAGCTGGTAAAAACGATGTCGAATTTTTCCTCCAGGTGATTGGGCAAATCATACACATCCGAACAGATGAAAGTGGCCGGGAGGTTCATTTTTTGAGCGATTTCAATGGCTGTTTTAATGGCCTGATCGGACAAATCTACGCCGGTAACTTCAGCGCCTGCTTTGGCCAGCGAAAGAGTATCCTGCCCGAAATGGCATTGCAGGTGCAGGATTTTTACGCCCGATACGTTGCCTAAAAACGCGGTTTCAATCTGGTTCAGGGAAGATCGCCCATTAAGGAATCCTTCCATATCATAAAATTCGGAATGGAGGTGTACCTTGGTTTTTTCGTTCCAGGCTTCCTTGTTGATTTCGATATAGTTTTCGGGGATTTTCATATAAAAGGTTTAAAGGCGGAGCTCCATCTGGATGTCTGCGCGGTGGTAATCGGTTTCTTCCAAAGGGACTTCGGTAAAGTTGTATTTCCGGTACAGGTTTAGGGCTGTATCTAATTTGGTGCTGGACATGAGCATGATTTTTTCAGCCTTTTGGGCTTTGGCGAAAGCGATACAGGCTTCCATCAAATAATGGCTTAGTTTTTTGCCCTGGAAAGGTTTGCCTACCGCTAGTTTGGCCATTTCAAAAACGGCATCGTTCACTTTTTGCATCGCGACGGTTCCGGCAATTTCGTGATCAACCAAGCAGAAGAAAATTTCACCGCCGGGTTTAAGGATTACGTCTTCTATATTTTCAAAAACCGCAGTATCATGGGGTTCGACAAAAAAATATTCTTCGAGCCATGCTTTGTTGAGCCGGATAAAATCAGATTTGTACCGGGGATCGTATGCAATAATTTTAATATCCATTCTGTCAGGACCGCTATTAGATTTTTATTCGTAATTTTGCTTTTCAAATTTAAATAAATAAACCATGCAAGACGGAATTTACGCAAAATTTAATACTACAAAAGGGTCTATTTTAGTAAAGCTGACTCATGATTTAACACCGGGGACGGTTGGGAATTTTGTAGGATTGGCTGAAGGGAACTTAGAAAATAAAGTAAAGCCTCAAGGGAAAAAATATTACGACGGATTGAAATTCCACAGGGTAATCCCTGATTTTATGATCCAGGGCGGATGCCCGTTGGGAACTGGGACAGGAGATGCCGGTTATAAATTCGACGATGAGTTTCATCCAAGTTTAAAACACGACAGGCCGGGTGTGTTGTCTATGGCTAATGCAGGTCCTGGTACAAATGGATCGCAGTTTTTCATTACCCATATCCCTACGGAATGGCTTGATAATAAGCATACGGTGTTTGGCCATGTGGTGGAAGGGCAGGAAGTGGTTGATGCCGTTGCCCAGGACGATATCCTCGAATCTGTGGAAATCATCAGGGTTGGTGCCGAAGCTGAAAAATGGAATGCTGTTGAAGCTTTCAGGACTTTTGAAGGTTCCCGTGCCAAACGCGAAGCTGCCGAAAGAGCCGCTGCGGAAGAAGCGATGGAAAGGATTGCTGCCGGTTTTGAAAAAACGGAAAGCGGCCTGCGTTATAAATTCATCCAGAAAGGAAACGGTAAAAAAGCGGAAAACGGCAAAACGGTTTCGGTACATTATTCCGGTTCTTTGGAAAATGGTAAGGTATTCGATAATTCTTATGCCAGGAAAAAACCGATTGAATTCCCGTTGGGAAGAGGAAATGTGATTGAAGGCTGGGACGAAGGGATTGCCTTGCTTCAGGTAGGCGATAAGGCCCGTTTTGTGATTCCGGCGCATTTAGGTTACGGTTCCCGCGGTGCAGGTGGTGTCATTCCGCCAAACGCGACCCTTATTTTCGATGTGGAATTAATGGATGTAAAATAAGAAGTTCATTTTTTTTAAGTATAAACTGCCCTTTGTGGCAGTTTTTTTATGCCTTGTCCGGCCGGTTACTCTTTCTTTGTGAGGATATTACTGCCGGATTATGGGTTTTGCAGGTTTTTTGGCTGAAGTTTTTTCTTTTGTAAGGTTAAAATTAACGTAAAATTATTCTTATAAATTAAAAAATAGTATACTTTAGCGTGTCGTTTATTTGCAAGTAAAATCAGACATTAATCACAATTAAATTTTAATTATCATGAAAAACAAAGAAAATCTAAAAAAACCTTTTTTTGCTAATTTCTTGGAAAACCAAATTTCTAAAGACGAGCAAACTAAAATTCAAGGATCTGCTCCAATGCAAACATTGAAGTATCCTTCTGACAGCGAAGACGGACCAGGAAACATCACAAAACCTTCTGTTGATATTGCACACACTATGAAGTACCCTTCTGATAACGACGAAGCTGGAACTGAAGCATAATAAATAGAATTTGAGCAATGGTTGCAAAGCCATTGCTCCTATTTTTTAGTATGATATTATGTATAAGCCATAGCAATGATTATTATACGGTAGATATAGTAATTAAAAGATTAAAAGAATTAGGGAAAGAAGTGTACCGCTTCAATTCCGATGATTTTTCACATAAATTGAATTTCGATTATACCGGGAATTCACAAGGGGTTTCCGTTACCATACAAACACCGGATTTTACATTTTCCTCTAAAGATGTAGAAGCCGTTTGGTACAGGAAGTTATGGGGGATCGCATTGCCAGAGGAATTGGATGCCTCTTTCCACAACATTTACCTTCAGGAATATTCCACGATGCGCAGCCTGTTTTTCAGGTCGCTCAAAAATATACCCTGGATGAATCCTATGGACAAAGACCACGGGATAGCCGAAAATAAACTGGAGCAGCTCAGGCTGGCCAATGAATCAGGGTTGCAAATCCCGGAAAGCTTGTTTACAAATGATCCGGAAAAAGTAAAAACCTTCTTTCATTCGGTCTGCAAAGGGGATATGATTGCGAAATTACACGGTTCGTTATCCAGGAGCATGTCCGGGAACGCCCCGTTTTTTCCAACAACCCTTATCCGGGAAGCGGATTTGGACAATCTGGACACATTGGCCTATTGCCCGATGATTTTCCAACGGAATATAAGCAAGGCATACGAATTGAGAATTGTATATGTTGACGGGGTTTTCTTTACAGGTAAAATAAACGCAGAAACGTCAGCAAAAGGAAAAACAGATTGGCGTGTGGCAGATGATGTTTCATTAGCATGGGAACCGTATGTTTTACCGGATGAAATCGCCGGGAAACTGACTGTCATGATGAAAAAGATGGAACTCTTCTTCGGGGCCATTGACATGATCCGCCAAAAAGACGGCCAATATTTGTTTTTAGAAGTAAATCCGCAAGGAGAATGGGGTATGATTCAGCGGGATTTGGGTTATCCGATTGGAGAAACCATTGCTGAAAAATTAGTAGCGAGGATACTATAAACTTGTTACGCAATAAATTTGAAATCAATAATAATCGTTATAGCACCCGGAAGCATATTGCCGGAAAATAAAGTATGGAAAAAGTATTAATCATCACGCATTCCCTTGATAACGAATGTATTGAGGTTGTTTCTAATAAATTACGAGAGTATAATGCAGAGCCGATACGTTTTAACGTAGACGAGTACCCGCTCCATTATGCCTTGAGCAGCTGCTATGAAAATAACGAATGGAAAGTATACCTGGATTACAAAGGAGAACGGGTTTCCATTCATGATATTTCCGCTTTATGGTACAGGAGAAGCCATAATTTGGGAAGCGGTTTGTCATCTGTCCTGGAAGGGGAATTTTTAAGCAGTGTGCATGGAGAAGTGCGTGCTACGCTTTTCGGGATGCTCGAAAGCCTTAATTGTTTCCAGATTGGAAAATTCAGCCAGTACAGGCGTTTGGATAGCAAGGAAGAACAAATGAAGATCGCGTCGCATTTGGGGCTGAAAATCCCGGAAACCTGCATTACCAACAACCCGGAAGAAGCCAAACGGTTTATCAAGGAAAGGCCAGGCGGAGTCATTTCCAAAATGCAGAGCGCTTTTGCCATTACCAGGGACGGGATTGAAAATGTCGTATTTACCAATGTAATGAAAGAAGAAGACCTTAATGATATAGACACCCTGCAGTATTGCCCGATGCAGTTTCAGGAAAAATTGGAAAAGGCACTGGAATTAAGGGTAACTATTGTTGGAGACCAGGTTTTTTCGTTTGCTATCGATTCCCAAAAACTGGAAAATGCGAAATTAGACTGGAGAAGGGAAGGCGTAACCTTGCTACAAGATTGGAAACCATACGATTTGCCATTGGAGATCAAGGAAAAACTGCTTCAGATGATGGATATCTACCAGGTTAATTATGGTGCCATAGATATTATCGTGACACCTGAAAACGACTATTATTTCCTGGAAGTAAATTCGGCAGGGGAGTTTTTCTGGCTGGACAGGCTGATAGATGGCGCCATTTCAGATCAGATAGCCAAGGTGTTGTTAGGGAAAGAAAACAGGAGATACAACCCGGTTCTGGAAGAAAGCAATTGGAACGTCCTATAATTTCCGGTTGGGAAATAAAAGGATTGCAGCATAAACTTTTTTCTTATATTTACCCAAATCAAAAACTGAAAAATATGATTAGAGTAAAAATTCTCGGAATTGCCGTTTTAGGGATCCTTGTTTATTCCTGTTCCCCGAAAATAGCTCCGGCACCACCTGTTACAGAAGCTCCGGCAGCGGTATTGACCCCTGAACTGATGGAGGGGAAAACCCTTTACGAAAATAATTGTGCCAAATGCCACAAGCTATTCCCGGCAAGCAGGCATACTAAAGAAGAATGGGTTCCTGTCCTGAATCGTATGGCCCCGAAAGCCAAGATCACGGAAGCTCAAAAGACTTCTATCTATAATTATATTACAGCAGGCCTTTAATTAGGATTTGTACATAAAACAAAAAACCATCCGTATTGGATGGTTTTTTTATTATTTCCGGGCTGTAAAACCTAAGGGTATCATCAGTTCGCCTTTCTCAAATTTATTGATGTAAAGCAAAATGGGTTTGGCCTGGCCTTCCCATGTAATTTCATAAATATCAATCATTCCGGCCCCCATTTCTGTTTTTTTGGTTGGAAAAGGGCAACAGCTGTCTTTTAGTTCGAATTTTATCTTTTCGCCATTTGGCCCCGCCAAAGCATTCAAAAAACGAACCTGGTTCCTTGTACCGTCTTCCAATGAGGTAAACCCCACATTTATCGGGTAATCTTCATCATATCCGTATTTTTTGTCTGTAGCATTTTTTGTAATGATAAAACTATCGTATTTTCCATTTAATCCTGGCCCGGGGATAGAATCGTCAATATTCCTGATGGTCGATTTTGTGCTGATACAAGAAGTAAATACTGCAAAAAGTAAAAAAACGGACAGAACTTTTTTCATTTATTAAATCTTTAAGTTGATTGTAACAAATATAAGAACATTCTGTTATTTTTGTAAAAAATATTTGCATGGAAATTATTACACATACATGGCATTGGTCGGTTTCGGGTTTTCTCATCGGAATGGTCATGCTGTTGCTTATTTATTTCGGGAAAACTTTCGGGATGTCTTCTAATTTGAGGAGTTTATGCGCTATGACCGGAGTGGGAAGGTATGTTCCTTTCTTTAATTGGGACTGGAAATCACAACGATGGAATCTTGCGGTTGTTTTCGGTGCGATGGTTGGCGGCTTTGTAGCGGTACACTTTTTATCGGATAGTTCCAATGTGGCCATCAATCCGGATACCATCACCCAATTGTCTGTTTTTGGGATCGAAGCCCCTAACGGGAATATTGCGCCAAGGTCAATGTTCGGGGCAGAAGCGTTCCAGTCGCCTAAAATGATTTTCATCCTGTTAACCGGGGGGATCCTTATCGGTTTTGGGTCCAGGTATGCCGGAGGTTGTACTTCAGGACATGCCATTTCAGGATTGAGCAACCTGCAATTGCCATCACTCAAGGCGGTGATCGGTTTTTTTGTCGGAGGTTTGATTATGGCTCATTTTATTTTCCCGTTGTTATTTTAATTATCACGTTATGAATTTACTTAAATATATATTTACCGGCTTTTTTTTCGGGATTGTTTTAACCAAATGCGAAGCTGTTTCCTGGTATAGGATTTATGAAATGTTCCAGTTCCAGTCTTTCCATATGTACGGAATAATAGGAGTGGCTGTTGTTACTGGAGTGATTGGGATCCAGGTCATCAAAAGGAAAAAAATGAAAGATATTGACGGTTTGCCCATTGAAATTTTAGACAAAGAGAAAGGTTCCATCCGTTATTGGATAGGCGGTTTGATCTTCGGATTGGGATGGGCTTTGGTCGGTGCTTGCCCGGGGCCTATTTTCATACTGATCGGGGCCGGGTTTATGAGTGTCGGTTTGATCCTGATTGGCGCTTTGATCGGGACTTTTTTATACGGTGTTTTGAAAGATAAGCTGCCTCACTAAAAATAATAAAATATGCAAAAGAATAGTATTTCCAGCGGAAGGCTACTCTTTTTCATTTAATTTCAATATCCCCAAAACGATCAGGTATTGCGCCACGATATACGTGACCATAATCAAAAAACTGGCGTTGGGCAATGGGCTGTAAAATTTATTCATGGCCAAAATACTGTCCGAAGTCACAAAAGCGATCGCTCCATTCAAAACAAGGAGGTTCATTGGCTTTTGCCAAAGTAAAGCCCCTCGGATAGCCATCACAAGCATTAAGGAAATGGTAAAAGCATACACGGAAACCGGGATTTTCAAATCGCCCAGGGTTGGAAAAAGTATCGTTAGCATGCCATATAAGTAAGCGGAAACCATAATAACTCCCAATCCGAACAAAACTTTGTTGAGCGATTTCCTGCCGGGATCCTGCTTAAAGAAAAGGATGATGAACAAAATATGGGCAATCAGGAACGAAACCAGCCCAAAAATGAAATACAATTCCCCTTTGTCTGCAAACATAAGTACTACATCACCTATCCAGGAGAAAAGCAATGCCCAAAGCAGCCATTTTTTTGTTGGGAAATTGGCAGCCTTATTAACCGTAAGAATTAAAAAAGGCAGCAAAAAAGGTTTGAGTACCCAAGCCCAGCTGTCTTTCCCCAGGAATAACAACAATAGGTAAAACGAACTGATAATAAGGAAATGCTTTAAGAAATTATTCATTTAACGGATTTAAAATAGGTTGGTTCTGACTTCTAAACTCTAAAGTAACAAAATAAATACTGACGGCCAAAGAAAGTGTCAGGTATCCCATTACCAGATAGGTCCCAAACGGGATAATCGCATTCAACCCGAACCAATCGCCGTAATACGTAATGACCCCAATGGCAAAAACATACCGGAGGGCTTCCCATACAAAGGATAGTTTGTGCTTGTCCATCAATTCCGTATAGCTGTAAACCGTTATAAAAAGAAAGGCGCCGTATACAAAAATGTTAGGCAACCCGATTTTGGCAATATTGTCAAAAAGGTAGCTTACAAATAAAAGCGTAATGAGCATTTGAGCAACAGACCAGTAAATCAGCTTGTTGGAATTGTCTGTCCCGTATTTGTTGAAATTAAAAACGTCGTCAATTTTATGGATAGGGTATTTTTGGTCGAAACCTTCCGGGCGCCAGCCTGTAGGCATAAACCAAATCCGGAATTTGTCTTTCCAGTTTTCCGCATGCCAGGCATCACGTGTTAAAAGCCACAAGTGCTGGAAATTGATCTTGATCGGATTCCAGGTTTCAGCCGGCCTTGTAATGCCGAATACAGCCGGGACTTCCGGTAATTCTTCCTGGAAAGTGCCAAATAATTTGTCCCAGATGATAAATATCTGCGAATGGTTTTTGTCCATATACTCCGGATTGATGGCATGGTGTACCCTATGATGGGAAGGCGTCACCAATATTTTTTCCAAAAAACCCATCTTGCCAATATACCTTGTGTGGTACCAAAATTGTAAAAACAACTGAATAGGCAAGGTAATGGCAATAACTTGCGCCGGAACACCTAAAATGGCTGCCGGAATCAATAAAAAGGTAAATAAATTGATAAAACTGGAAACGGTCTGCCGCAGCGCACAAGCTAAATTGAATTCTTCCGAACTATGATGGATGGCATGCTTGTTCCAGAAAAAATTAATCTGATGGGCCCAGCGATGTCCCCAATATCCATAAAAATCAATCACGATAAAAGCAATGGCATAGGTCAGGACGGAAGCTTCCATCGTAAACAAAGCCATTTTTGAAACCATCCACTCGTAGGTCAAAATGGAAATACTCAGGCCCAGAACATCCTTGACGGCGTTGGTAATACCGGAGCTGATGCTCGAAACACTATCCATCAGCGGGACATAATTCACTCCTTTGTAATATCCGTATATTTTTTCAATTATGATTAAAAGCAAAAATAACGGCATCGCGATGATGAGTATTTTTCCGTATTGTTCCATGGTTTGTTGGTTTTTTTGTTAATAGAAGTTTGTTCCGGAGTATGATATTAAACGATTTCAGCACTCAGGCCTGCTTCGAGTAATTGTGTGCATTGCGGTTTTAATTCGTCGAAAGCTCCTGTTTTTACAGTACATTTTCCTTTATAATGCACCAAAAGGGCACATTGTTCGGCTTGCAGTTCGTCGTGGTTGCATACCCGGATCAAGGTTTCGATGACATGGTCAAAGGTATTCACGTCATCATTGTACAATACAATTTCGTTGTTAATCCCAACGGCTTCAAGAACTGAAACGTCGGTTTGTGTTTTTTCTATAGTTGCCATTTTGCAGATTTCTGGATTATGGTAGGTTTTACTCTGGCGTAAAGCTGTTACTAATTTACATATTTTAATGATACCCAGTTGTTCCGTTGCAGTTTTTTTACAAACGTCAAGCCCTTTTCGGTACAGGATGCATCAATAAAAGGAATGTCTTCTTCGTAAAAACCGCTAAAAAGGATTGTCCCTTTTTCATTGAGGCAATCCACATAGGCCTGCATATCGTTCAATAAGATGTTCCGGTTGATATTGGCAATGATCAAATCGTATTTTTTGCCTTTTAGCAAAGCGGCATCACCTTCATATACCGAAATATGGCTGCAATTATTGCGCTGGGCATTCTCAATCGAATTCAGGTAGCACCAGTTGTCAATATCGATGGCATCGATAGGCTGGGCACCTTTCATTTCGGCAAGAATAGCCAAAATAGCCGTTCCGCAACCCATGTCCAATGTTTTCATTCCGGTCACATCGTTTTCAAGCAAATGCTGGATCATCATGTGTGTCGTTTCGTGGTGGCCGGTTCCAAAGCTCATTTTCGGTTCGATGATAATATCGTATTGGGCGTTTGTTTTCGGGTGGAAAGGCGCGCGGACATGGCACATTCCATCCACATCAATCGGTTCGAAATTTTTTTCCCACTCTTCATTCCAGTTCACCTGTTCGATTTCTTCCATAGTGTAGGAAATCTTGAATTCATCAGATCCGAGAATATAAATATCGTTCAGGATATCTTCTGTCCAAAGCTGTTTTTGGATGAAGGCCGAAAATCCGGTTTCCGTCTCGATAAAGCTTTCAAAGGGTTTTTCACCTAATTCGGCAATTAATATTTCTGATCCCGGTTCTTTCGGCTCGACCGAAAAATGATATCCTATATATACGTTTTCCATAACAAAAAATTTCCGCAAAGGTAACAATTACTTAATATTGACTGAAATTAATAACATTAGTTTTGCAGCCAAATAACACACAACTAACATTTTCATAACATGAAAAGAATTTTTCTTTTGATTGCCTTCTGTCTAACAGCAGCAGCACAGGCACAAATCGTAAAGATCAATACCAAAGACAACGATTTGAAATTAACCTCTCTTCCGTATTATAACTTCGGGAAAGGCATTGGGATAACCTCTCCGGACAGCCTTTTTCAATTCAATATGCGCTTCAGGATGCAAAACCGCCTTAGCTATGTGGATAACGAAGGTACAGAACCTTTTTACGAAGCACAAGTACGCCGTTTGCGTTTGCGTTTTGACGGTTTTGTCGGGAATCCTAAATTTTTATATGTCCTTCAATTGTCTTTCGGAGTAGGAGATGTAGGTGCGGTGAAACCTAATGAAAACCTGAATGTGGTCCGTGATGCGATCTTATACTACAAACCCAACAGCCATTGGCAGATAGGTTTCGGATTGTCCAAATTGCCTGGGACAAGGCAGGCGGTAAATTCGTCAGGAGCAATTCAGTTGACGGACCGTTCCATTAACAATACCCGTTTTAGCATAGACCGTGATTTCGGGGTGCATTTTGCCAACATCAATGAGTTTCCTGATAAATTTTCATACAACTTCAAAGGAGCGGTTACTTTAGGAGAAGGGCGTAACTGGACCAATACCAACAAAGACAATAATGGATTGTCCTTTACCGGGAAGGCCGAATTCCTGCCGTTTGGGAAATTCAAAAAAGACGGGCATTATTTCGAAGGAGATATCTTGCGGGAAGAAAAACCCAAATTAATGATTTCCGGAGCGTATAATTTCAATAACAAAGCCAGGAAAACACAAGGGCAGATGGGAGAAATCCTCTTTGAAAGCCGGGACATGAACACGCTTTTGCTTGACGCGATCTTAAAATACAAAGGATGGGCATTTATGACCACGTATATGCAAAGAAGTTCTTCCAACCCTGTCACTGTCAATTCTTTGGATGTAACACAAACCAAAGCGGTTTTTATAGGAAATGGCCAGGATTACCAGCTGAGTTATTATTTTCCGGGCAAATATGAAGTGATTGGCCGTTTTTCCAAGCAACAAGTCGAGAATAAAATCAAAGCGTATGCGCCTAATACAGAACAGTTTAGTGTTGGGGTAAACAAATACATTTGGGAGCATGCCTTGAAACTGCAGGCGGAATGCACGTATGAGAACCAGTTTTTTGATGCCAATGTGACCAAAAACAATATGTATGTCCGTTTCCAGGTCGAAATAGGAATCTAACAACCATATACAAAAGCAAAAAGCCAGAAAGGAATCCCTTATCTGGCTTTTTTTGTAAAGAACGTATGAAACCCAAATTACTTAACTACCAATTTCTTTACAATTCCTTCTGAAGTCTTTACCAGGTAAATCCCAGGGGCAAGGACAGCAGTGTTTATGGTTAATGCGTTTTGTTCCTGCTGGATCAGTTTCCCGGAGCAATCGTACAATTCAAAATTGGCGGCCCGGTTAAAATAAACGATCCCGTTTTCTGCCGGATTCGGGAAAATCACAAATGTTTTTGGTTCCATGGAAAGATCAGGATTTGAGAGGTTGACGGCATTTACTTCAAATAAAGAAATGGTCCCGCTTATTTCATTGGCCACAGCCACATAATTTTTCCCTGTAGTGGTATTTTCGGCTTTGATGAAAAGAACGCCTTCCGGCCCGTTGTCACCGGCATATGCAGAAACATTACGACTGTTTTTATACGCCACGAATTTAACGTCATTAGGATTCGTGATGTCGTATACCATAACACCTCCAACTCTTTCCAAAGTAATGAAAGCAAAAGTCTTACCGTTTAAAGTTGCAAGGGTAATACCTTCAGGTTCAGGTCCTTTGGCACGGCTTCTTCCTTTTTTGACATTATCGCTATGGTCTGCATTGAAAAGTGCACTGATAGAAGGTGTCAGGGCTGTATACCGTTCAAAATCATCGCCACTGTCATATACGATCGATTTGGTCGAAGCATTGAAGATAGAAAAAGAACGGCTTCCCAAACAATACAGTTCTTCGTAAGCGGCATCGGCATCGGTATTGCCGTTTAGGTTGGTCACGCGCATCCTTCCGGCATTGTTATTGTTTTTAAGCATTGCGCTTTGCGGAAAACTGGCAGCATCCAATGTCGCGGCACCTATTGTGGTTCTTTCGTTCAGGCCGGTGTATTCTTTTTCGTCCCCTTCATTTGCAGTAACAAGGTACGTTGTTCCGGCTACGGTATAATTGGCCACGCCATCCGGGATGTAGAAGGCTTTAATTGGCCAGTTGGCAATGAGTACCTGATTGTTGTTATCCGAAATATCCATTCCGTTTCCAGGCTGGCTTACATCTTTTGTGCCTAAAGGCCAAAGATCGGCAAATGCATTGGTTGCCAAATTGATTTCTGCAATGGCATTGTTCTCCTGGATGGTTACCCAGGCTTTTTGAGAATCGGCACTTACGGTAATATATTCCGGTTCCAAATCCTGTGACAAGGTGCTGGAAGCTTTGGTCTTTCGGATGCCGGACGTTGTTAAAGCAGCTTCCTGAGCATTATATCCGGTAAACAGTAAAGTAGTTACGTTTGATTGCGACAGGCCGGCAATACCGCCTGAAATATCAATAATGGAAACAGAACCTTCCGGATCGACCGTATAAGCATCGTTTGGCTGGCCTTCATTGGCAGTCAGGACTTTATTGCCATCTGGAGTAAAAGTGACCATGTCCGGCAAGGCGCCTACGGTTACTTGTTTGAGGAAAACCCCATTCGTATCAAAAAAAACAACAGAACCGTTTAGTTGTTCGTTGGCGTTAGGAGAAGCGACGGCTACAATTCCGTTTTTTACAGCCACGCTCGTGATTCCGCCATAAGGAGTCATATCTATTGAAGTGACAACACTTAAGCTGGCCGGATTGGAAAAATTGATGATATCCAATTTCTTGGCAATCGCACTGATGGTAAACAAACGTTGGGAAACCGGATCGTGTACTACAATTTCGCACGTACTGCTACTGGCTCCGGAAGGATCGAAACTCCCGATATAATCCAGTTGCAGGTCATTTGTCGGAACAGGTGCTGCCACTTCATTGTCTTTAATGTAAATCGTGGCCAAAGCATTGCCTGAAATGGTAAGCCCTGACGGATTTTCCAAACTCAATACAAAATATTCCGAATGTTGTTCTAATGCTACATCGTCAATTACCGGAAAGATAATGGTCTGTGTGGTGGCGCTGGCGGAAGTAAACTGCAACGTTTGTGTCCCTAATGTGAAATCATTGGCATCAGCCGTACTGAAAGGAGAACCTTTCACCACCAAATTTACAGAAGAAGTAGTTGGGGCCGTCAGGTTTAAAGTGATGCTTATATTTCCCTGGTTTTCATTGGCTACAATAAAATTCGAAGCGAAAGAAACGGTCTGGCTCCAGGAAAAAGTAGAGGCAAGGCATAACAAAAGTAGGGTTATGGCATTGCGGAATAGGTAATTTTTAGACATAAGTGCGTTGGTTTTAGTTACGCACAAATGTCAAAATCCCAAATTAAGTAATGTTTAATTTAAAAACATCTTATAATGAGTATAAGTTTATGTTTAGGTTAATCCGGTAAAATTGCGGTTTATTCCAGGATGAGCTGCATGAAAACCGAATCCAGCCATCTGCCGAATTTATAACCTGTTTCTTCAAGGTGCCCGTTTTTGACGAATCCCAATTTTTCATGGAAATGGATGCTTCCTTCATTTTCCGCATCAATAACGCCAATCATGCTATGCAGTTTCTGTCCTTTGGCCAAAGCGATCAGGCCTTTGAGGATAATGGCGCCGAATCCGTTCCCGATAAAATCCTTGTGTACATACAGTGAATGTTCCACCGTAAATTTATAGCCCTGTTTGAACCGGAAGGGCCCGTATGTGCCGAAAGCGACAATTTTCCCATTATCCACGCCAACAATAAACGGAAACTCCTTTTCCTGTTTTTCCCTGAAGATCCGTTCCTGTTCCTCTAATGTTCGTTCGTCGTATTCCCAAATTGAAGTAGTGTGTAAAATCTCATGGTTAACAATTTCCAAAACACCTGGCATGTCCTGGATAGTGGCGTGACGTATAGTAAGACTCATATCTGTGGGTTTAGAACATCAAAAATAAGAAATATAACAGAAACTTCAAAAAAGAAATCAAGTTGTTGGATAAGTGATATAACGCTAATTTTCAGTAGTTTGACGAGTAAATAAGGAAGAGTGGAAAATAATTTTTAATTTTAGGTATGGATACGCAACAGAGAAATAGGGTCACATGGGGCTTAAGTATCATGTACTTTATCACCGTATTGATTTACAGTGTGCTTGTTTTTTTTGAATACGAACCCCTGAAAGGTTTTTTCGGATTTGTAAGGGTTCCTATCCTGGCTTTGCTTTATTTCTGCTCCTCCGTCAAAAGGGATTATTGGTATTTCCTGGCGTTTTTGTTTTTTCAGGCCGCGTATCTTTTCTTTGGTAAAAATACCGAAACCTGCCTGTTTTATGGGGCTGCGGCTTCGGTCATGTTTAGGCTCCTGATGGTCATCATCATATATAAGGCCATCAAGGAGAAAAGATGGTTTGAAACGGTGCTTACCGCCCTGCCTTTCCTTTTTGTGCATTTGTATTTCATTGACCTGGTAAGCGATGTATTGCACGACAGCATCTATTTGTGGATCCTCAACGGGCTGCTGACTTCTTTTTTGGGAGGCCTTTCTGTTGCCAATTTCTTTTTTACGAACGACAGGAAAAGCGTGTGGCTTTTTATCAGTGCCTTGCTTTTTGTGGTTCAGATAGGTTTGTTTTTTATCAATAAATTTTACCTGAAACAGCAAATCTTTTTGCAGATGGTAATTGTTTTTTACGGTATTTCCAATTATACCTTTTATAGGTTCATGATCCTCAAGGAAGAAGAGGAACAGCTTTCCGGTCATTAGAAGAAGAATTCCTCGCATTAATTCCCTAAATCATACGAAAATCATCGGCAACTTTGTAACTTTGCGTTTCAGCAATTGCTAAAAAACATGATCTACCCAAAAATACCCTTGGCGCAAAGCATCCTTGAGATTTGCAAAGCCAAAGGACTCCAACACATTGTCATTTCACCGGGTTCGCGCAATGCGCCGCTAACCATTGGTTTTACAAATAATCCCGCTTTTACCTGTTACAGCATTGCCGATGAGCGGTGCGCTGCTTTTTTCGCTTTGGGAATGGCACAACAGCTGCACCAGCCTGTAGCATTGCTTTGTACTTCCGGTTCGGCCCTGCTCAATTATTATCCGGCCGTAGCCGAAGCATTCTACAGCCAGATCCCGCTGGTAGTTATCTCGGCAGACCGTCCGCAAAACAAGATCGATATTGGCGATGGGCAAACCATCCGCCAGGAAAATGTCTTCGCAAACCATAGTTTGTACAATGCGAACCTGACCGAATTGGCTTCGGAGGAAAACGATTTGAAAATCCAGGAAGCGCTGTTTCTGGCTGTGGCCAAAAAAGGACCAGTCCATATCAATACCCCTTTTGAAGAACCTTTATATGAAACAACCGATGCTGTTTCGGTACGACCTGCTTTTATTGATCTGTATGCGCCGGAAAAACCAAAAACCAACCTGGAATCTTTTGTACCACAATGGAATACGGCCCAAAAGAAACTAATCCTTATTGGCGGATGCGATCCGGGATTCATACAGCAGGCCATTTTGGACCAATTGGCAAATGATGATTCGGTTGTAGTAATGACCGAAGTGACTTCCAATATGCACCACCCGAATTTCATTACCAATATAGATACGATCATCACACCTTTTACCGATGAGGATTTTAAAAAATTCCAACCGGAAATGCTCATAACCATAGGAGGGATGATTGTTTCCAAAAGGATCAAGGCTTTCCTGAGGAAATACAAACCACTTCAGCACTGGCACATTGATGAGCTTCGGGCATACAATACCTTTGATTGCCTGACGCAGCATTTCGAAATGGCTCCAAATGCCTTTTTTACGGAATTCCTGCCTTTAACAAGCCCAATTCAAAGCGATTACCTTCAAAAAGCGTTGGAAATAAGAGGTTTTAGAGCTCAAAAGCACCAGGAATACCTTTCCGGGATTGTTTTTTCGGATTTGAAAGTATTCGAAATGCTATTGCGGGAACTTCCACAATCCAGCCAATTGCAGATCAGCAACAGTTCGGCCATCCGTTATGCACAATTGTTCCCTATAGATAAAAGCATTGCTGTTTTCTGCAACCGCGGCACCAGCGGAATAGACGGCAGCACTTCCACAGCAATCGGTGCGGCTGTGGCATCGGGCAAAGAAACCATCCTGATTACGGGTGATATCAGTTTTTTATACGACAGCAATGCCCTTTGGAACAATTATATTCCTGATACTTTTAAAATCATCTTGGTAAACAACGGCGGCGGCGGGATTTTCAGGATTTTGCCGGGCCATCAGCAAACCGAAACGTTTACCACTTATTTTGAAACATCGCACAGCCTCACGGCAGAACATTTGGCCAAGATGTACCATTTTCAGTACACAACAGCCAATAATGCTGCATCGCTTGCATCAGGCCTGGAAAATTTGATACAATCAGAAAAACCGGGAATTCTTGAGGTTTTTACTCCTACAAATGTTAACGATTTGTTATTATTAGATTATTTTAAGAATTTAGTTTAGGATTCTTGTCTTTTTGCCGGAAATTGTTTTTGAAATATTAATATAATACCTACATTTGAGATTAGTATTAAACTATAAACTTAACAACTATGAGCAAAAGAGATGATTTAATCGTAAAATACGCCGCCGATTTAAAGGACAAATGTGGTGTAGCAGCAGACATGGCCTTATTGACGAAAGTGACAATAGGTTGTGGGCCATCTATTTACAATCCTGATGCCGCTACTGTTTCCGGATCACAGCAATCAGAACTGGACACGGTAAAGAATAATTTCTTAATTAAGAAGTTAGGCCTTAAAGACGGACCGGATTTGGACAAAGGAATTGATGCCGTGCTGGAAAAATATGGTAAATCAAACAAAAACAAATACAGGGCTGTAGTGTATTATCTTCTTGCGGTTCATTTCAAGAAAGAAAGCGTATACAAATAAGCTATTATAATAAAGGATATGGAAGCGTTTCAGAAATGGGACGCTTTTTTTATCGGAACAACTTACAAACTTTGTACCTTTGCCCCAGAAAATGTAAGAATGAAATTAGCATTATGATTCAAATTGGAAAATACAACACACTAACCATACTTAGGGAAACGAAGGTAGGCCTGTATTTAGGCGAACCTGAAGAAAACAAAGACCCTAGCAAAGACATATTATTGCCTATAAAATATATTCCCGCTCAATTCAATATCGGGGATGAAATTGCTGTTTTCGTTTATCTGGACCATGAGGAAAGGCCGGTGGCCACAACCCTGGAGCCTTATATTTACCTGAATGAATTTTCGCTTTTGCGTGTCAATTATGTAAACCAGGTCGGGGCTTTTATGAATTGGGGGATGGAAAAGGATCTTTTTGTGCCTTTTAAAGAGCAGGCAAGGCCTATGGAACAAGGAAAACGCTACCTGGTATATATGTACATGGACGAAAAAACCAATCGTTTGGTAGGCTCCAGCAAAACCAACCAGTTCCTCAACAATGAGAATATCACAGTGGAAGAAGGTGAAGAAGTTGACCTGATTGTTTCCCACATCACAGAAGTAGGGATCAATGTCATTATCAATGAAAAACACAAAGGGCTTCTATACAAAAACGAAGTGTACGACGACCTGCGTACCGGCGACAGGATTGTGGGCTATATCAAGCACATCAGGCCAGATGGCAAAATAGATGTTTCGACTTCTAAATTAGGTTTCGAAAAGATCGAGCCCAGTGCAGAAGCTATCCTCGATGAGCTCCGCGCAAGCCGAGGTTTCCTTCGCTTAAACGATAATTCGCACCCGGAAGATATCAAAACAGTGCTCAGGATGAGCAAAAAGACATTCAAGAAAGCTATTGGGACATTATACAAACAAAAGCTGATAGAGATTAAGGAAGACGGTATTTATTTGATACAATAAAACCGGTATGTCTTCCTGTTTCTGCATTCTCGCGCATGCTTAAACAAAAAATGCCAATCCTTTTGGGTTGGCATTTTCCTATTTATTCCATCGCTGAAATAAACGATAACATACGTAAAGTGATAATAACATTCTTTACTAAAATCAAAAAATTAAATAAACTTTTTTTTTGGAATAATTCCTTTCACTAGAGAATTTGAAATCTAATATCTTCTCTTTCTTATTCCAATTTTTTTTGTGCCATTAAACAACTCATTCTGTCATTTCAGTATCAAAACCGGTATTCGCTTTGTTGCCTGTGGTTTGAAAAATAATTTAAAGATTGTAGCGGAAGATTATTTTTTGCTAATCGAATCCTTTGGTTCAACCATAGGGGCTACTGTATCTGTTTTCACACTGTCAACAACTTCAGGAGCTATCTGCTCAGTTGCTACTTGTTCATCGTTAGAGGTTTCTACTTTTTTATTACAACTAGTAACAAATGCACCTAGCGCAACTATAAGAGCGGCAATTAAAACAATTTTTTTCAAAAAATACTTTTTTAGTTAATAAATCCGTGAAAAATTATACAAAATGGAAACAATATAAAATACTGATTTCCAATACATTAAAATTAATAAAATTTGAAATATAAAATTCTAAAAAAGAGGATTATTTTCAAAATTTAACATTTTGGAAGATTTACTGCTGAATTGTTTTACAATTTGCCTCTTTTGTAGCAAACCACCGGTATTTATAAGCCTAAATTCTGCTTCGTGCTTTTTTGAAGTGCTTCTTTATGAACCAAAACCGAGATAGCTTTCAGTTTCATGTAAGCCACGCTCATGTACACGTAACCACCGTTGGCAACACGTTTCCCGTCTGTTCCCCAGGAATTTTTCACTTTATAATACACGTTGCCTTTTTGGTCTTTCATTTTCCCTACAATATGCATCAGGTGGTCATCGGTAGTGGTCAGGTTTTCAAATTCTTGCTGGCGGTATTCAGGAGTAATGGCTTTCTCCGGCTTGATTTCGGTAAGGATGGTTTTGTCGTCTTCACTATCGGCAGGAATAACCGCTACGCCGTTTTTGGCAGAAAAAGTAGGTTCGCTCACATCGCAATCCAATTCCACAGTATAACCGGTAGCCAGCGCATGGTCAATGTTGTCTATAAATTCCGTAAGCGGAAGGTTGTAAAAACTCCCGTTCGAGAAATTATCAGGGATATTCAATATAAACGGCCTGTAATTGGGAACGTGTGTAAAGGAAGTGATGGTCACATAATCGGCCGGTTTGATTTTGGTCATGGCCAAAAAGCTCAAAGGCGTATATTTCTTTCCTTCAAAGGTAAATTCAGCAGGATTTTTGCCCATATACACATCCAGGATGGCTGCTACGGCATTCCTCCAGTTCGGGGATAGTTTCTTGGCAGGATTGTCTACATATGTTTTGAGCATGCTTTCAATGACAGCGACCATTTCGGAATGGTTGTGGTTTTCATAAGTACCGTTCAGCCCGGTATACACACTGTTAGGGACAATACCGTAATCGGCTGCGGAATTAATCACATCGTGGGCCAGCCCGCCTTCGCCAAATTGTGTTTTCCCTTGGCGCAGGATATAATTTTCAGCTTTTTTAGGATAGGTATTGCGTACCTGGTACATTTCGGAAAGGTCGATTTTTTTCCCCGTCAGGCGGATAATTTCAGATTCCAGGAAAGATGAGGTCGAAAAACTCCAGCATGTCCCGGAATTCCCCTGGCTGATGACCGGTAAGGCTTCCAGGTCAGTAACGGTTTGAAATTCATATTTTTGAGCGTTTGCAGCGAAAATCAAACCCAGCAAAGCGGCGGAAACAAATAATTTTTTCATTGTATTTTAATTTTTTTGAAACCGCAAGATAATATAAAAAATAGTTATTTTTACGCTAAAAATAGTATACTATGAGTGCCATAAACTGGAAAACAGTCAGAGAATTTGAAGATATAACCTATAAAAAATGCGATGGCGTAGCGCGTATCGCTTTCAACCGTCCCGATGTAAGGAATGCCTTCCGTCCTAAAACAACAGCCGAATTGCTGCAGGCCTTTCATGATGCCCAGGAAGATACTTCCATAGGGGTTGTGTTGCTTTCTGCCGAAGGGCCGTCTTCCAAAGACGGGATTTGGTCATTCTGCAGTGGCGGGGACCAAAAAGCAAGAGGCCATCAAGGCTATGTTGGCGATGACGGTTACCACAGGTTGAATATCCTCGATGTACAACGTTTAATCCGTTTTATGCCTAAAGCGGTTATTTGTGTAGTGCCGGGCTGGGCCGTTGGAGGCGGGCACAGTTTGCATGTGGTTTGCGACCTGACTTTGGCCAGTAAGGAACACGCCATCTTTAAGCAGACAGATGCCGATGTGACCAGTTTCGACGGTGGTTACGGTTCTGCTTATTTAGCTAAAATGGTAGGACAGAAAAAAGCCCGTGAAATTTTCTTTTTAGGAAGGAATTATTCCGCACAGGAAGCCTTCGAGATGGGTATGGTCAATGCCGTGATCCCTCACGCGGAGCTCGAAGATACGGCCTTCGAATGGGCACAGGAAATCCTGGCCAAATCACCTACTTCGATAAAAATGCTCAAGTTTGCTATGAATTTAACAGACGACGGTATGGTCGGGCAGCAGGTTTTTGCAGGAGAAGCGACCCGTTTAGCCTATATGACCGAAGAAGCCAAGGAAGGCCGCGATGCATTCCTGGAAAAACGCAAACCGAACTTTATTAAAAAATGGCTGCCGTAATCTAAACGCAAAATTGTTTTTAGATAAATGGCATCAAGCCGTCAATCCTCTTATACCAAAATGGAAAACTTTACAAACGAAACAATAGATATCGGTTCGCTTCCCAAATTTGAGGAAGTCCGGTTTACGGCCCTGCATCCGGATTACTGGAAGGTGGTTATTATACAATGGGCCGTGTTTTTCCTCATCGCAGCAACATTGCTGGGGTTTGCCTTGTTTTGTGTCGATGATTTTGCCGGGTTCCGGCTGGCAGCAAGCATAGCCTTCTTACTAATAGTGGTCCTGTCCTTGTTTTTTTCAAGGATCGGTTTCCGCAAAAAAGCGTTTGCTTTCCGTCATCACGATGTCCTTTTCCGTCACGGGGTAATTGCCACCAACACGGTTGTGATCCCTTATAACCGGGTACAACACGTGGCTTTGCACGAAGGATTGGTATCCCGGTATTTTGGTTTGGCCAAGATCGAGATTTTCACGGCTGGAGGCAATTCGAGCGATATCGAAATACCAGGTATTCAAAAAGAACAGGCCGAAAACATCAAGCAGCTCTTAATGGGCAAAATTCAAAAACAACTGTAATGGAAACCAGCTTTACCCAGCCGCGGCGCCAGTCTCCCATAGGGGTGCTGGTCATGTTTTTTGACACCATCCGGCATTGGGCAAGAGGGTTGTGGCCTATTTTGGTTGTTTGGATCTTTAAGTTCAACGAAATCAATAAAACCTACTTTTTGCTGGTTGTTGCGGGGCTTTTCCTGGTTATTGCCATTTTCGCGTACTTAAGGTACCTCAATTTTACTTTTTTCCTGGATTACGAAAACCAGGAGTTTGTCATCAACGAAGGAGTTTTGAATAAATCCAGGACTACGGTCCAGCTCGATAAGATCCAGCAGGTAAACATCAGCCAGTCTTTAATCCAAAGGATCATAGGCGTGTATTCGTTAGATGTAGATACGGCCGGAAGTGCTAAAAAAGAAGGAAAAATCAAGGCCATTTCACATCCGCTGGCCCTGGAACTGAAAGCATGCCTGCTCAATAACGAGCGTAAAGCAGCTGCGGAAGCTGCAGCGCCCGAAAACCATCAAGAGGTACCGGCTGAAGTACCACCGTTCATACAAATCAGTTTTATAAGCCTTTTAAAGATCGGGATTACCTCCAATTATATCCGGAGCCTGGGTATTATCCTGGCTTTTTTTGCCACGGTATGGGAAAACGTCAACAATCTTGCGGAGCATTCCACCTTCGATAAGAGCCGTATTGATACCTATATCGATAAAAGCCTGGCTATAGAATCGATAGCTTTTGTGATCGCATTATTGCTTTCCGCTGTCCTGGTCATCAATCTTTTCAGGGTTATTGTGCGTTATTTCGATTATAAAATCGCACGGCAAAAGGGATCATTATTGCTCTCGTTTGGCTTGTTGAATACCAAAAGCACCATCATCAAACCCGAAAAAGTCCAGGTGACAACCGTTTCCCGGAATTATTTCCAAAAGAAAATGAACATCCTGGAACTGAAAATAAAGCAGGCAAGCGGGGACGAAAGGGAAGAACGCAAATCAGCCATTGAGATTCCCGGCTGCAACGAATATGAAAAAGATGAAATATTGAAACTGCTTTTTGGGAAAGTACCGGAAAAAGGAGTGATGCTCAAACCGAATTTTCGCAAACTTGTTTTTTCCATATTCCTTACAATAGTAGTACCTTTAACAGGTTTTTTCATCATAGGCACAAATGTGGGCCCGCAAATGATGCAGTTTGCCTACCTGACGCCTTTGTATGCGGTTTTTTTCGGTTTGGTGCATTTCTTCGGTTTCCGCAATTACCGTTTGTTCATCAATGACGGTTTTATCATAAAGCAAAGCGGAGCCTGGGATATCGCCCACGAGATAATAGAACCTATGAAAATCCAGGCCATCACCACGTCACAGCTGTTTTGGCACAAAAGCGCGGATATCGGTTACCTGACCTTGCATACGGCAGGAGGGAACCTCGCTTTCCAGTTGGGGGATTTTACGGCCATCAAAGCCTATGTGAACCTTTGGCTATACAGAATAGAAACATCGGACAGCAATTGGATGTAAAACAGGTTGCAGGACTAAATAATGATTAAATTAATTCATCAAAAATGAAACATTGGATTGAAGCGGCACGATTAAGAACCTTACCACTTTCCGTTTCCGGGATTATGGTAGGAAGTTTATACGCATTGGCAAACCCGACCAACGATATTTTAACACCAACACAGGTATTCAGCTGGAAAATTTTCGGTTTTGCCATGCTGACCACATTAGGCTTGCAGATCCTGTCTAATTTTGCCAACGATTACGGAGACGGGGTCAAAGGTACCGACAACGAGGACAGGATAGGGCCTGCACGTGCCATACAAAGCGGCGTTATTACGCCAAAAGCGATGAAGAAGGCCATGTACATTACTGCAACTCTCACTTTCATTTCAGCGGTTTTACTGATTTATCTTTCTTTCCGGGACAATCATTTGGGGTATTCCCTGTTTTTCCTGGCATTGGGCATTTTGGCCATTGCTTCCGCTATTCGGTATACGGTGGGCAATTCGGCTTATGGCTATAAAGGATTTGGTGATGTTTTTGTATTCGTTTTCTTCGGCTTGGTCAGTACTTTAGGGGTTAATTTCCTTTATTCGAAACAATTCGACTGGCAATTGGTGCTTCCTGCCGCCGCTATCGGGATGTTGAGCGTAGGGGTGCTCAACCTGAATAATATGCGCGATGAGGCTTCTGATAAAAAAGCCGGGAAAAACACTATTGTAGTCAAAATAGGTGGCGAAAAAGCGAAAATCTACCATTATTTCCTGATTGTAACGGCCATGGTGCTGATTCTCGTATTTGCGGTTTTGCAGCACTTCCACTTCGATCAGTACCTTTTCCTGCTGGCTTATATCCCGCTTGTAAAGCATTTGGTTACCGTTTATAAAAACAAGGAACCAAGGGCGTTGGACCCGGAATTGAAAAAAGTCGCGATCAGTACTTTTCTGCTTTCGTTATTGCTTTCTTTATGCCTGATTTATTTCTTTTCGGATATCATCGTGAATCTTTTTTTAGGCGGAAGGTAAGCCGTTAACCATACTTAAATCCAGAGACTATGAAAATAACATTTTACGGACATGCTTCAATAGGAATTGAGGTTTCAGGGAAAAATATTTTGGTAGACCCCTTTATCAGCGGCAATCCCAAAGCGGCCCATATCGATATCAATACACTCAAGGCAGATTATATTTTGCTTACCCATGCCCACCAGGACCATATCCTCGATGTGGAAGCCATTGCCAAAAGGACCAATGCGATTATCGTTTCCAATTACGAAATTGCCACACATTACGGGAATAAAGGTTTCCAGTTCCATCCGATGAACCACGGAGGCAGCTGGGATTTTGATTTCGGGAACGTAAAATACGTTAATGCCATCCATACGAGTTCATTCCCGGATGGCAGTTATGGCGGGCAACCGGGCGGTTTTGTAATCGAAGGCGAACATAAGAATATCTATATCGCAGGGGATACCGCCCTGACCATGGATATGAAACTCATCCCGATGCGTACCAAGCTTGACCTGGCCATCTTCCCTATCGGCAATAATTTTACGATGGATGTTGATGATGCCATCATCGCTTCTGATTTTGTGGATTGCGACAAAGTCCTGGGTTATCATTTCGATACTTTCGGTTTTATTGTAATTGACCATGACGAAGCCAAAAAGAAATTCTTTGACGCAGGGAAAGACCTGATGCTGCTCGACATAGGCCAGAGTATCGATCTTTAGCCTTTTTCAATTTCTCTAGATTGCCGCTAGAGTGCAGTCAGAGTGCAGTTAGAGTGCAGGATACTTGCAGTATACCTCCAATACGCTTGCAACAAGATTGCAGGGCCCTTTTATAGTTCAACCGGATTATGGCATTCAAATTGCTGTAATTCCCTAAAATTTTACAATGAAATTCAAAATACTGCCCCTTTTTGTCTTTTTGGTTTCCCAGGCATCATTTTCCCAGGAAATGGATGGTTATTGGGATAAGGAAAGGATAACCAATAAGGAAATCAAATTATCTGCCGGAGATAAGATTGTCATCAAATCGGAAGATCTTCCCATAGGAACAACAGAATTCGTGTACAGGATCACCTTGCTGGACGAGAACCAGAAGATGGTCGGCGATTTGGCTTCGGTACTAAAATCAATCCCGGATCCGTATTATATCGGGAAAGGGGCCGGAGGAGCACTTTCGCTGGCTTCTGCTATTTCCGGGAGCGATACTTGCACCTACGGTATTTTTACCGATAGCGATAAAGCGTCTGACTATGCAAAATCGGGCGATTTCAAAAAAGCATGCCTGTACCAGCCCAATCCGGTCAGCAAAGATGTAAAGGTTGTTTCGATGCAAAAATCTACCTGCCTTACTGAAAACACCCGTATCCTGTGGTTTGCCTTTGAAAACAAAAACTGGATCATGAACGAGAAAATCGTACTGGAAATCGTGCCATGGGTCGATAAGAAAGCCAGCCGGGGCTGGAGCCAAGACAACAGGAAGATTGTTTCGGGCTTCATCAAGACTTCCGAAACTGCGCTGAGGCTGCCTAATCCGGATGCATTTTGTTTTACCATGATTGAGAAAATCCAGAAAGAATACAAATTCCAGGAATTCCAGAAACTTTCAGCCACTGAAAAAAACGTGGTACTTGCTAAATTTGAAGATGCAGCTTTGGCTGAAACCAACAACACTCAGGTTTTTAATAAAATCATCCGTATGGAGGCCAAAACAATGGCATTGCAGGGCAAATTCGAAAATGCGCTCCAGCTCCTCAACGAAAAGATCATCGAAAAAGGCAAAGGGACGGCCTTAGATTACAATTCCCAGGCCGAACAGTATATTTTCACCAGACAGTTCGAAAAAGCGCTTAAATCGCTTAAAATAGCCGAAAAAATAGATCCAAGTGAGTTGCTCGTGCAATTAAACCTCGCGCATACCTACATGTTCCTGGATAATATGGCCGCCTGCAGGGAAATCCATCAGAAGTTCAAGGAGCAAAATGTTTCCGCAAACCAGACCTGGAAAAACAAAACGATCAATGACCTGGATACTTTCCAAAAAGCGAACCTGCCTTCTGATGATTTCAAAAAAGTATTACGACTGATGGACTAAAAGTCCTCTGCGAACCAATATCTAATCTTATCCCAATTGAAAGCGACCTATCATCAGTACCATCTCGATTTTAAAAAACCATCCGGAACCTCACGAGGCATCCTGACCCAAAAAGAAACCTGGTTCCTTGTCCTGGAAAACAATGGCAGGAAGGGTATAGGCGAGTGTGGTATTTTGCGAGGGCTCAGTGCCGATGACAGACCGGATTACGAACAAAAATTACAGTGGGTCTGTGCGAATATCCATTTGGGTGAAAAAGCGCTTTGGGAATCGTTGCTGGAGTTTCCTTCCATCCAGTTTGGGGTCGAGATGGCGTTCCGTTCCTTAACAAGTGAAAGTCCTTTTTTGCTGTTTCCTTCCGCCTTTACTTCGGGCCAGGAAAGTATCCTGATAAACGGCCTGGTCTGGATGGGCGATGCTGCCTTTATGAAGCAGCAGGTAGAGGAGAAATTGGCGCAGGGTTTCCAGTGCATAAAACTTAAAATCGGAGCTATAGATTTTGATACAGAACTGCAATTATTGCATCATATCCGCCAGGATTTTACCCCAGATCAAATAGAAATAAGGGTAGATGCCAATGGTGCTTTTAGTGAAAAGGAAGCTTTATATAAAATAAATCAATTAGCTGGTTTTCAGTTGCATAGTATAGAGCAGCCTATATCTAAAAATCATACTGACATGATGTCATACCTGTGTAAAAACACTGTTTTGCCCATCGCGCTCGATGAAGAACTCATAGGGGTGTTCACCTACCCTGAAAAAGAAGCATTATTGCTTGCCGTTAAGCCGCAATATATCATTTTAAAACCGAGTTTTATAGGTGGGATCCGAGGCACGGAAGAGTGGATTTCATTGGCAGAAAAACATAAAATAGGATGGTGGATTACCTCTGCTTTGGAGTCCAATATCGGCTTGAACGCCATCACTCAATTTACATTTTTAAAAGGGAATCCTATGCCGCAAGGACTTGGTACAGGAGCGCTTTTTACCAATAATTTTGGTGGGCCGCTTGAGGTTAAAAACGGCCGTTTGTATTATAATCCTGAACTGGATTGGAACCAAAGGATTGATGTTTTGCTACAATAAAAAAACGTTTTTATGCGTTTTTCTGCATGTAATTTGACAATGCTTTTTTGGCATTTTGCTGGATTCCGTTTTGCATAAAAGGTGTCCATCCCAACAAAAAACCTTTCCAGCCCAATGCCTGTTTTGACCATTTGTAAATGTCAAAATTGTCCTTATGTTTCAAGATAAGCCCATCTTTAAATTCAAATTCGGCATGGATTGTATTGACTACTTTTCGGTTGGTCTGGCTAAAAATATAAGTAGCAATCCAGGTTGCAGCACCCGAATTTTCATCGGAAACGACATCTTTAAATGCCACTTTTAGATTCCCTTTACTCCTTTCCAGGAGCATTTTCCACATAGCGGCCACTTCTTTCCGGTTCAATTTCCCAAAGGCAGGATCTTCAAAAACAGCTTCGTCATGGTAGCAACTGATCATTTCTATGGCATCGGAGTTAGAGAAAGCAGTATAAAATCTTGTTATTACAGCACTATTTTCCATAGGAATCTTATTTTTTAAGGCATTTGATTAATCCGACAACACTCACTGCAGCCCAAGTCCCTTCCAGGATTATAAAGGGCATATAATAGATTAGGATCGAGGCATAACAGGCAATCGAAGCGCCTAAAACATTTAAGACAAAATAGAATTTACCGTCTTTAGGGATCAGTGAAAATATATTCAGGAAATAAGCAATTAAAATAATTCCGACGCCTATTGTGCCGATAATGTCGTTATAATCCATTTTTTTCTTCCAAAGATAAAAAAACCACACTATAAAGCGTGGTTGGTATTGATAAGATTTAGTAATTATTCTTTCCCGCCATCTAAATTTTCCTGCCAGTCTTTCAATTCCTTCCATTTGCCCTGGTAAGCCAGCAAGCATTGTTTGGCCCATGTTGACGGATTGTGCATGGCATATCCTTCGCCGGCTTCGCTAAGGATGTCTTGGAGTTTTTCCAGCGAAGTTTCCGATAATGCCTTCCAGGTTGTAATGCCTGCATTATGGTATAGTTCTTCTATTTTCGGGCCAATTCCTTCCACGATTTTCAAATCATCCTGCTGGATTTTCCTGCCGTAAACCGATGCTGCCAGGTCTGCGTCAAAAGGGATTTCCAGGTCTGCCACAGCTGTAAAGGATTGCGAGCTGGAATGTTTGGCCCTGATGGCATCTATTTCGGTATGTAGCGAAGAAATAATCGCATTGAGTTTTGCCGTATTGGATCTGCAAGCTTCCAAATCCGCCTGAAGCGCAGCTAAAGACGTTCCTGCTTTGGCAGCAGCCAAATCGTTTTCCAGCGCTGAAATTGTATCATTCAATATCGTATTTTCGGAATCGCGGGCTTCCAGTTGTGATTGTAAAGTACCTCCTCCGGATTTTGCTTTCCCGACCAAATATCCTAAAAGCGCACCGACAAGACCAGCGATCACTGGGATTAACAAGCATGATAAGTCCATAATGTTTACTTTTTTATGTTGATAGTTATTTGAGGGTTACGGTTTTTCCTTCCGGCTTTTTTATAAAGAAGCTTTCAGTGTATTTTCTTTATTTATAATAGTTTAGCAAGTTTCTTTGTATACTCAAATTTAATGAAAAAAAGACTTGTTTTATACTATTGCATCAAAATCTTCCTTCGGCAGGTTTCTCCAGAATCGACAGAAATCGAGCTCTTAAGTTATATTGCCGGGTTTAATAAGTTTTTTAAATGTTGAAAATAAAAGTTGTTCGTTATTTTACAATTTCCATCCTATTGGAATGATTTACTTTGGATAAAAATTAAAAAAAATGAAAAAAGCACTTATTTTAAACGGATTACTGATGCTTACACTTTGTTGTAATGCCCAAACCGAAAATCCTGCCCTGAAGGATGCCAGAAAGGCGATAGAAGCCAGCAATGCTATCTATGCGGACCTTGCCAACAAAAATGACGGATCTATCCTTACCAGGTATACCGATGATGCCTGCCTGCTTCCTCCTAACGCCGCGCCGCTATGCGGAAGCGAGCAAATAGCAGGATTTTTTAAAAACGGGCCTAAAGTACAGGTTACATTTTCTATCCAGCATCTGTACGGAGATGGAAAAACATCCGTAACCGAAGAAAGTTATTATGAAATGACAGACATGGAAGGCAAAAAACTAGATGACGGAAAGGTGATTGTGATCTGGAAAAACACTAAAAACGGCTGGAAGATGCACCGGGATATGTTTAGTAGCAACCATCCGGCGAAATAATTTTAGAAACCGATATTGACAGCCTGTTGAAAATCAATACTGTTTTTTACCAGTGAATTCCTGGAAACGGAAGGAGTGATGCCCGTAAATTTCCTAAACTCCTTTATAAAATGCGCCTGGTCATAATACCCACAGTCGTAGGCTATTGTAGTCAGTGATTCCTGGGTATTGAGTACCAGTTGCAGGCTTTTGTTAAACCGGATTACGGAAGCAAAGGCTGCGGGAGAGATACCAATATTGGCCAGGTAAAGTTTTTGGATATACCTTTCGGATAACCCAGAATCGTGGGCTATGGCTGGTAAATTTAAGGGTTGGCAACCGAATGAAAACTCTTGGCTGATCGCCTTGACCATTGATACTTTTTTCAATCTGGTTTCGTTTTTCTTCAGTTTTTGCAGAAAGTAGGATTCCAAAACCTTGATTTTAGAAGCGAGGTCATTCATTTCCATGATGCGATGATACAATTCTCTGTTTTCGCCCAATGCAACATCGTACATATCAGTGGCATAATTCGTAAATTCCGACAAAGGGTCGGAGAAAAACAACGCGCTGGCATGAGGGTAAATCCGCGCTATGAGTACCGAAGTGCCTTGAGCGACAGTTAGCCGGGTAGGAAGGGTGAGGTGCCCCAGGAGTTCTACCGAAGGCGTATCTTTTCTTTTGCCATTGATGATAGTCGTTGCAGTCCCTCCGGAGATATTGACGATAAAATCTACATAACCGCTTGGGTAAAATACTTCGTCATTCAGATCCTTATCAATCGTAATGACAGTATAATTTTTTATATATGGAGCTAAGCTTGCACATGGTAAAATTTCCATCGGATTATTGTATCGTAATTTGAAAATAAATCTACTGATTTGCAGTGATCTAAAGTATAAAAAAATGCAATAGGAACCGATGTAAAAATAAAAAACCGCCTCAATCAAGACGGTTTTTTTTGTTTCTGTGGAGTCGATGGGTCTACAATCGAACATCTTATTCCTCTTTTGACTTTTCTTGATAGCTTGAAATTATAATTTAATATGTCAAATTTATCGCTTAAAAAATAAAATTGTTAAATTTTTTTAATTCGTTTACAGATTATACTGAAAACCAAGCTAATTTGACTTACCTTTTTCTCCTTCTAGCTACTTTATAATAAGGAAGTAATGAAGGTAGTAAAGGGAACTATGTCACCAGCGGCACTTGCGCTTTCCAGAGCTGTCATATATTCAGATCTTCGCTCCAGAGGAATTACCGTCCATGGGTATCCTCCAGATGCCATCATCGAGTTCATAAGAAATCTACCGATTCTCCCATTTCCATCACTATAGGGGTGGATAAAAACAAAAAAGAAATGTCCTAGAACGACCCTGACCCCTGCATTCTCTTCATCTGAAAGCAGATCAAAAAATGCAGGCATTAAGTCTCTTACAGCCTCCATACTCGGAGGAACATGTTTAGATCTGCGTATATAGATAGGCTGGTTCCGGTAGCCAGCCAGATCTGAAGGTTTTAAAATACCAGCAGTTACGCTTGGAGCAAACATTTCACGATACCATGTGCCGTGATCGTTGTCTGTTACATTTCCAGGATTTTTTCCTGCTAAGATTGACTCAATACTTTTCTGTACCATTTGGAATGCCTGCCAGTAGCCGCGAGCAGCCATAGCATCCCGGTGCTGCCTATCCTGTTCATTGTTATCTGGCTGCCATGCACCACTTCTTACCCTTTCTATTAATTCGGCGTTAACTCGGTACCCTTCAATTGATAATGAGTTGTAAGCGTCATTGACATAGTTCTCTTCAACTTGTTTTAGGTATGCAGCTTTATCTTTCGGCATGCCAGGAGAGGGAGGGAAGATTTTTATAATTTCAGCTCGCATTTCGTTCCACATTAAACGTAGACGGTTGACATAGGGTGATATTTCGCGTTGGGCAAATACAATGGGACTTTTGTATGTAAAAGGGTCTAGTTCACGAACATTATAATCTGCAGAACGCATACCTTCCAAAATATCGTCTGCAATTTTTGGACGGTCAATGTTGCGGAATGCTCCTGCTATTCTACCTGCAACTACGCTTTTACCGCCGTCAAGGAGTAGTGCTAGAATCTCAGAACCGTCTCGGAATGTTGAAAGAAGTGTTCTTGCATCCGTGGGATACTGTTGGTAAAAGCTTTCAGATATATTTACAACGGCAGCTGCAGAATTGTAGAGCCGTAGGCCATTATAATTAGTAACGGTTTGTTGTTTGTCTGGAAGAGCAGCCCTTATCTCCAGTAAAGATGTGTTGTATAAAAGGTTTGTAATCTGATTGCGTCCCTGAGGTGCTCTTACGAGTAGTTGAGCTGGAACTGTCAGGTTTGCTGCATGTAGTTTAGCAGACTCTTCTGGAGAAAGACACCAGTCTTCACCAAAGCGTTCAGTCAGGTATGATCCAGCAAAATTCCAATAAGAAGCATACCATGAGGTGCTTTCACCAGCATTTTCGTCTGGGCGTGCCGGAATATACCAGCCCCTCATTACCTCGCGCAAAAAGCCTTTTTTTACCAGCCTCTCTCTATGGGTGCGGGAGATTAAATGTGAGGGAATAGCAATTATTCCATTCTGTTGTAATTCCTGCAGAACTTGTAATGAAGCTGCAAGATTTTCTGAAGGTGTTGCCATAGTTTTTTATGCAAATATAATAATTAGCTTTTAATGTTGTATAATAATTAGCTTTTAATGTTGTATAATAATTAGCTTTTAACGTTGTGTATGAATTAGTTTTTAGCGCTGCGGTTGAATTAACTTTTTATGTGTGCTAATGTTGCATATCCATTTCTTCTGTAGATATTAAGATTAGGAGATTAAAAAGGAACCATAAATAAATTTCCACCTTTACTATTTGAATTAAATAGTCTATTTATGTCCAAAACTTCATCTCTAGTATTTTCTTTATATCCTTGAATTTTTATATCATTCTCTTTACTCTTTTCTTTATTAAATTCAATTTGAGATGATGTATCAAATTCATATTCAATAATAGCTTCAGAACCGTCTAACCCAATATCTTTATTAATTTGGATAGCTTCTTCCTTTCTTTTATTTATTATGTCATCTAATTCGTCTTTCTCTAAAGTTTTATCTATCCCATAAGCATCTGTCATATAATCATTTGAAAGTTTCTCCCAAGAATCATCAATGTTTTTTTGGATTTCATTATAATAATCACAATCAGATATTTTTGAATCATTGATAAAATCAGTATAATTAGAGTTCTCTTTAATTAGATTTGCGAAGTTTTTTATTTGATAATGAGAAATAGCATCTTTTGAAAGAATTTTTATTAATTCGGATAAATTATTAATTTGCTGAACAAAATTATTTTGGGCTATATATTTTAAAATTTCAGACAAATTATCACGATCATCCCAACTTAAATAACTTATATCTAAATCATTTATTCTCTCTAATAATTCTAGTTCAATTTCATTTTTGTTAAATAATCGAATAAGAGTAGATATGATATTTAGATTAGAATCACTATGAAACCCTTTTAGAAGTTTTTTCTTTTCTTCAAAAATCTCATATAATTTTTTTCTACTATTTTTATTAGAAAAATCTATTCTTTTTTCACCTTTAATTATCGTAGTTGCTATTCTGTATTTGAATTGTTCAAAAAAAACGGATGATTTAAGTAGTTGTAAATATTCTTCATTAGAATTTTGAAAATATGTAAAAATAAAGTCATCTATTGATGGATTAAAAAAGCTATATCTTATATTATTTTTATCAATAGTTCTAATTATAAAAGCACCTACTAATTCTTTTAAGGCAAAATTATATTCATTTCCTTTTCTCTGATAATTATTATAAACAACTTCGTGGTTTATTCTACTATTAAAAGCTTCTTTTAGTCTTTCATCTGTGACATAATAAATTCCACCACTCAATGAATACATCGTTAATAACAATAATCTAGAAATATGCGAAATCTGGACATTAAAAGGTTTCTCCCATATTTTTTTTGGATCATTTAATATATCTAAAATAAATTTTTCTGAATAATCAGAATCAATTATATTATTCTTTTTTGTAATGTCTTGAATTACCCTAGGATTATAGTATCGATGTTTAATAACTTTCCAATGAAAATCATTCTGAAAAAAAATGAACTTTTGTTCATCCTCTATATCTGAAAGGTATATGTGATTATACAAAATTCGTGCTTTATCCCAATCTGTATAGTTTTCAATCTTGACTTCATAATTTGAAATATCAATGTTGGAATTTTGAATTTTATCAGAAATATTTTTTGCCTGATTTAAAATTGTTGTTCTACAAGTCAATATTAATCGCTTATGTTTATCATCCCTAACTCTTTCAATAAAATTTATAATAGCAGAATCGGCATTTCTTGAACTATACAAATCCAAAGTAATTGCACCTAAAAAGTCATCAAAATAAAATATTTGCTTTTTTTCAGGAGAAAAAGCTTCTTCTGCTTCCGTTATTTCTCTGACATATACCAATTCAAAATCTTTGGCTAAAAATTGATAAGTCAGCATATTGGCTAATGTTGATTTACCAATACCTGGAGCTCCAGTGATTAGTATAAAATGATTATTGTTTAGCGCATTAACAGCTTCATTATGCGTTTTATTTGGGACATATACTGTAATTTCTTTTAATATTTTTTCTTTATAAAATTCGGATCTGCCTTTAACACCATTTTTGACTATTTTCTTTATTATGTCAATGGATGATAGCCAAAGTTTAAAATGCCTTTCTTGAATTTCAGGATAATCATCTAACCATTTATTTAAGTCTTCTTTACCTATAACATCTGATGTAGATTGAATGTAAGGATTGAATATATTTTTAATTTCTTCTTTATTTTGTGGCGATAAGGGTAATGAAGTACAGAATAAGTATCTTTTAGGTTTTAATAAAACTACCTTTTGAATTTCATTATTTTTTAAATCTAATTTTAATTTAGAGATTCCAGAACCTAAGTAGTGTTTAACTTGAATAATTATTTCGTTTTCATCATTTACTGTTGAGTATCTCAAATCAATACCTTTGTCAGGTCCTGGTTTGAATGACTGAAAATTTACACTTAATTCTTTTGAAAACAAATCTCTAGTCAATTCCTCTAAGTCTCTATCGTTTAAAGTTGAAAAGTCGTAATTAGCCATTATGATTTACTGAATAAGATTTTAAATTAATTCTTTTTTGTGCCAAACCATAGTTTTTGAATTTATATCTCATATAAGCAGAAGCCATATCTTCATGAGTTGAAATTATTAATTGATTTGAATAAAATTCATTTCTTAATAATTCTATGAATCCAGCTATATTGATTTCATCCATAGTTTGAACTGGGTCATCAATCAAAATAATCTTGTTTTGAGAATATTTTTTATGTAATGCTAGTGTAAAAGAAATAATTAATGCTGACAGCTGACCGGAACTCATGGAAAAAACAGCATCAAATGTTTTAGACGGATTAGTTTGAAATCTAATACCATCTTTATCTGAATAAATGAATAGTCCTAAACCTCCTTGGAAATCCTGCATAATTCTTCCTGAATATATATGAAATATAATTTCAATGTCTTTTATTACTTTTTTCTGATATTCTTTTAAAGATTTTTTATAGATACTGTTTAAATTTTTCAAGTTATCTTCTAATGTTTTTGCATTATTGAACTTGCCTTCTTTGTTAAGTAATTCTTGTTTGTTTCTATCGAGTGTTTCGTTTTGTAATAATGAATATTTATACTTTAGGTAATTCTCTTTTTGGATTAAATTTTCTATTTTCATGGAGTTCAATAAATCAAACTTATTATCAAAATACTGAGCGAAAAACTCTTTATAATAAGATTCAATACCATCTAATTCTATTTCTATTTTAAGTGAATTTAATATTGGAGTAATGTTTTCTATATCAATTACACTTTCACTGCTTAATGTCTCGTTTAAGTATTCTTTAAAATCAAAATCAATATTTTCAAATTCCTTTTTTACAGTGTTAAAAAATACTTCATCGATTGACAAAAACTTATTTATAAAGTTGACATCAACTTTAATCTCAATAATTTTATGATTTAAAACTTCGATAATAGGAAATATAATTTCTTCCTTAAATTTAATTAATTCTTCATTGAATATTCTACTTTTCGACGAGCTAATTTCTTCGAGATTAACTGATTGTATTTCGATATTTTCTAATAAATTATCAATATCAGTCCAATCATAGCCACACAAAAAACAAGCTCCTGTTGTTTCAATATCTTCACCTTCTTTTAGTTTTTTAATATTATCAACTAATTTTTCTCTAGATTCTTTTATCTTAGAATAAATATTTTCTAATTCATCTAACTCTTTTAATTTGACACGTAGTGATTCATATCCTTCATTTAAATCTGAGATTGAATCTTCTTCAATAAAATCGAAATTTTCTAGTTCAATTTCAAAAGAATCATCTTTAATATTTTCAATTGAAAATTCTGTTAAATCCTCAATGATTTTATTTATGCTTAAAAATTTATTTTTTTGATCTCTTAAAGTTTCTCTTTGGGGAAGAAATTTATAGTATAATAGAAAGTTTTCTACTCTTTCAGTATCTGGAATTAAGCTATTAATCTTTTCATTTCGGATATAACTTTTAAATAATTCTTTATTTTCAACTAGTTTTTTTAATCTTGTAATGTTACCTTCTTCATTAAAAAGATTTTCGTAGCTGTTACTCTGATAGTTGAACTCTTCTAAATCCCATGAAATTTCTTTCTCAGAAAACAATTTTATGTATTCTGCATTATTAAATTCAGTTGCTAGAAATTCTTCAATTTTTTTTATTAATTCCTTTAAATCATCAATTTCTCTTTTTTTATCAACATTACATAACTCAATGATTTTATTTTTTAGCTTATCAACTTTGTTGATTTTATTTTCAAATTCATAAACATTAAATAAGTGAGATATATGTTGCTTTCTATTTTTATCTTGGCTCTTTAATAAAAACAAGCTATCTTCTTGTTCGATGTAATTTAAAAACTGAAAATTCTGTCTGTAATTTGACCCTAGGATTTGGGTTAAATATTCTTCTTCATTTTGAATTAAATTTTTTTCTTCAGAAATGAAGTCATCCTTAATGTATAATTCATACGAACTAAAATCTACTGAATTTATTAGCTTATCTCTTTTCGCAACTCTCTCTAAGATATGTGAAGTACTATCTTTTAGAAATTCAATTGTTATTAATATATCCCCATCAGCATAATCACATAAAAATGGATGTTCAGAAAAACTTTCTCTACCATCAATTAATCTACCTCTTAAATCATCAAATCGTCTTATTTTACCCGTAAAAAGTAATTCTATTGCATCATAAATCGATGTTTTTCCAAATCCATTAGGACCATCAAAAACAATTAAATCTGAGGATTCAAAATTGATACTTATGTTTTGAAAAACTTTAAAATTATGTATTTCTATTCTTTTAATTTTCATATGAATTCAATGTGGGTAATAAAAAGTCGTATATAATATCTGAGTTCATTTCATCAATACTTTCAACACTTCTATTGAAAAAGTTTTGATCAATCAAATTGTTAAGTTCTTCAAATGAACCAGTTTCAATTTTTTTTCTATTATTGTCGGTTAAAGCTTCTAAGCCGTTTTCTTGGATAATACCAAGTTTTACAAATGGAATTTTATGAGCTAAGCGATAAAGAAGAGATTCATAATCATTATTATTTATATACTCTTTATGCTTTTTAAATGTTTCTTCCTCTAAAATTTTATTTTCAATAAAACCTTTAATGGTTTGTTCTTGTGACTCTATTGCTTGAGTAAACTTTTCTACTTCAGTATCTTTATATAAAATAATCTGTTTTTTAAATAGGTATGGATTTTCTTCTACTTCAAGAACCAAATTTTGGATATTGTCAAAGTTTTCAACTTTATGTAGAATTAGCATACTTACGTTTTTATCAAACCATTCATTATTGGCTACTTCTTTAGCAACATTAAAATATTCAGATTGTTTTTCAATCACCTCCGCTAAATTATTGGTTTCAATTACTAACCAATATGAATGTTTATTTTCGTCTTCAAAAAAATGTAATACTCCATAGCTTAACTGCTTATTTATTAAGCCTGTTTGATGTAATAAATTATTAATTATTGTTTCCATTTAGTTTTTGTTTTGCTTGTTCTAAATCAATCAACGATATATTTTTCCATTTAGTAATTTTATCGTATTCAGCAGATGTTGAATTATTTAAGACATCAATATCCGATTGATTTATTCTAGTTGATTTATTTGCTTCTTCTATAACAGATGTTACATTACATCCTTCAGTAATTATGTAGTCTGAATTAAAAGGAACCTCTATCAATGTATCTAATACGGTGTTTATTATATCAATTGATACGTTTTGTTTACTTGCAGGCGAATTTGAAACTATAATACTTGAAGGAAAATATTTTTTAGTTTGACTATCAGTCCAACCTATTTTGTTTACCCCATCTGAATTTCTTACTCCATTAAGTATACTTAAAAAAGCAGTCTTTACTTCATTTATTATTAGCGAATTATCTTTGTATTCTTGAAGTGTTGAAAATTTAACATGTCTATGAGGCATTATTTCTTGTAGAAATCCTTCAAATTGAGAGTTGTCTAAACTATTAAAATAAACCAAATATAGGTGTAGTTTTTTTTGTGCTTCTTCATCAATTTCATCTTCGAACTCAAGGCAAAATTCCTGATAATATCTATTTAAGTCAATCTTAAGTTTTTTAATAAAATAGTTTTTATCCTGCTGGAGGCTAGTTAAATCTGTAATAATAATATCTCTAAATCTATTCAATGAAATAGTACTATAATATGCAGATTTATTAATAGAATCTCCATTTTGTTGATGATTTTTAGCGTGAATATTAACTATACTATCAGTTATTAAAGACTCTAATTCATTGCATAAAATTTCTAAGTAATTATCATTTGATAAATGCATTAATCCAAATTTATTCAAACAATTGTTAGCTTGAACTTTTATTTTGTCTTGTAATTCTTCAATTTTACAATAAGGATTGCCATCGTAGTCATAGATTTTAAGTTTAGTATGTATGTCTTCAATATCTGCTTTACTTTTTTCATTTTCGGTTGCTAAATGAAAGAAAGCTTCTTCATCGCAAGGGAAATCATCATTTCTTTTTTCTAATTTTTCAAATGCTTCTTTATATTTTGAATAATAATGACTTTTAACAGCTTTCACTTGGTGTAATGTTATTGGCTTTGGTTCATTATTTTCGTATCTTACTATCGCAAAATCTTCTAATGAGTCAAGCTGCAAATGCAATCCATCTACATTATCTTTTTGATTTATTAATTTTAATACATGAAGAAGAGCTACTTTACCTTGATATATAAATCCATTCCAGGTATCGGCTGCTGAATGAATATCATTTGGATCTATTGTTGGTGTCATGACATATTTTTTGTAATAATACTTGTTGCGTTAATTATATTGTTTTAAATCTTTCAGTAAGATTTTTTATTTGCTTTATTTTTTAACTTAAATGTTTCCCTATAGAAGAACCACAATTTATCAATAGCTTGATTAACGGCATATGCCAGATAGTATCCAACCTTCTTCTGTTAGCATGAAACCATGATTTTTTAAATGGTTGTTTGTCTATGTTGAAAATTATTCTCCACCATAGCTGATGTAAATTTGCTTTTACTCCATATTGAGTTTTTATATTTTAATTGCAATTGACCAATAACGCAAATGTTACTATTTAATTCATAATTTTTTTACGGAAAACCATAAGTCTCAAATTGAGTATCTCCAAAAGTATCAATTTAGCAATATAAAACAGTCCGTATAAATACCTAATTTACAAGGGCAAATCTGTTATTCAGTAAGATGAATACTGATTTAAAATCATTTTTATTTAACGATCAGTTTAAATCGAATTTTAAACTTTAAGCAAATAATTTCAATTTGATTCAATACGACAGTTATGAAATCAAAACCTGGAAAATCTTCAAAAAAAAGGACAAAGAAAAAAATGACTGAAGCTGAGAGAGAGCAAGCTTTGGTTGCCTTGATTGTTCAAATTATAGTTGCACAAACATTAAAAGAATTCTATGGAAAAACCGAGGATAGTGAAAGGGATTAAGAAAAATCTGTCAAACACTTATTTTTATTAGTTTGTAATGTGTTGATTTTGAATGATTTAAAGTGTTCGATTCTCACTGACTATTAACTTTTTTTAATGAAATTTTGATGCGTTTTCAGATAAAAATGCATCAAAATTTTGAATTATAAGAATGTAAAGTAATGATTATTAGTGTTTTATAAAATAAAAAAGGAAGGTGTTCGATACCTTCCTTTTTGTGGAGTCGATGGGGCTACAATCGAACACCTTATTCCTGTTTTAACTTTTCTCGATAGCTTGAAATTATGAAATAATATATTATGGACGTGCAAACAACAACCAGATAATAAGTTAGAACAAATTAATTTGCCTTACTCTAATTTTAGTTTGTACATTCAATGTGATGATTATAGCTAGACTTGTATGAGCTCCAGAATATACATTACTTATCATTGTCAGATAAAGTAAAGTCTTTTGCAACCAGTTCCCAATGATGATCAGCTTGCGGTATATTTTCAATTTTTCGTGATTGAATAAATTTGACAAATTCTAGATTTAGATCTTCCATACTTTCTTGTGTAATAGTCGAGAGTAATTTTACCCATTCATTTTCTATTATTTCAGATTCGGGTTGTTTAATATCGCGAGCGCTGTTATATAATTCAGATATTATTCCTTTCTTTTCAAGAAACCACCAAAAATATTCCCAGTAGCCCTTAATAAATATAAGTTCAGAAGAAGTAGAATTATATTTCATGTTGATAAAAGATTCAATTTTTGGAAATTTATTATGTTCAAGAGTCGATTTTAAGAAGAATAAGCGATAAGTGTCTGGACGAGAGATTTCTGCAACTTTGTTGTTGTAGGCAGCTCCAATAAACCAATGTGGTGGCTTACGACCTGACCAGTCATTAAGAAGCCAAGAAATTGCAGCTTGGTCCTGAATCTCACTTATCATGCTATCATTCTCATTGCACAAAGTTGTATTTACAAATACAACCTTTCCGTTCCATCGTTTAAAATTAGGATTGATAGAATCAAATGAGTCATTCTCTCCAAAAAAACGATTGAAAATAGTATCTGTTAAAGATGCTCCGTGAATCACAAAAACAATATGTTCAAGGGGCCTTCCTTTAATATAATTATTCGTAATATTTTTTGCAACCGCATTTAGAGCGAGAGTAACTTTTTGATCAACTTCAGTAGAACCGTTTACAGTATATAAATCAAAATTGGTGAAGGTCTTTTTAAGGAAAGGTTGTTCAAAATTTTTGCAGATGCCTTTGATGTAAATATCTGACCATTTGACCTGGTCAGTTTCAGCTGTTGAATCAGCTACATTTGAGATCATTTGTTTCATTACAAACTGGCGATCTGTCTGGCTTGAAACAGTTGAAACGTATTGATCCTTTTTTAGCAAATAATCTACCCTTCTCATTGCCTTTGTTATGGCATCATCAGCCGACTGTAAAATATTAATTTCAAACTCGTCGTCGTGTGCTGCCAATTCTTTGTTGATAGAAGCTAATGTTTTATATCTGATTCGAACCCAATAACTTACTGGTAACTTGTCGTAAACTGGTATAGCTTGGTGAGTGAGTTCAAGCTGACCTAACAAATCTGGTAAATAAGTAGAATAAGCTCTATAAGCGTGTTGATAATGACCTGCATACTCAAGATAAAGTGTCTGCAAAAATATCGAATGTACGTATGCAGTGGTTGGATGCTTATCGCCATTTGGGAAATATTTGTCAATCCACGATGTTAGGAAATAAATAGTTTCCTGAAATGATTGCATGCGTGTCCTTACTTTATTCTCTAATTCACTATTTTTTAGATTAACTTCCTGATACTTTAGAGCGAATGCTTTATCTGCCATTTTTTGAATATCTTTCCATTCCCTTTGCTTATTTGTATTATTAGTTTGAGCTAATAAATGTCCCATACTGATGAACAGTAAAAGGGTTTGTACTATAAAAAGATGAATTGAATGTTTCATAAATTGTTATTGAGGCATAGTGGTATCACGTCCGGGTTCGGGATGTATTTTTATACTGTCTAATAATTTATCTATTGAATCTTTTTTATATTGTTTAATTCCGAACTCATCTGCATTTTTTTGATTCATATCTACAGGTAAGCTTTTTGTTGCACACATACCAATTAATATTGTTGCGCACAAAATAACAAACAGGCCAGGTGAGAGTCTTGCTACTTGTAATTTGTATTTATCGGTCGCACTCAACGATGCATCAATATCTCCTTTTACTCCGACTAGGAAAAGGGAAAATCCCATGAAGCCGAAAGCCATTCCGACAAAGATGCCACAGGAAAGTAGCAGGATTCGTGCTATATACATATTGGTGGCAAGTGCGACTCTGACCATCTGGTAGTCATTTCCTGTAAGAGTGTGAGCAGTTGGTAAATTAGGGGACCCTGTAGCCATAGTTCTTTCTACCACCTGATTTATACCTGCGCTACTAAGATTCTGAAAGTTAATCATGTAGTAAGCAGAAAGCAACAAACAAAAACCTGCTAATAATAAGCCGGTAATAAATCCTGTATTTAGCACCCAAGCAGGAAAGATGTTAGGATTACAAATTGTTGATGCTTCTGTTGTTTTCCCTGTATTTTCATCTGAAGGTTTATCCATGATAGTTGTTTCTTCTTCCATAATGATAAAATTAGGTATCAAGTTGTTCTAAATTATTGATGTGATTTTGTGTAAAGATTCAACAGTGGAATATCTACACATACAGATACACTATATCTGACATAGGTATTTTTAGAATAGTCATTAGTTGTACTTGTTACTTTTCGTAAATTCGGTCCAGTTTGTGCACCAAAATTGACCGATATAGGTGTTTTTGGAATACCAATAGACATGAAAAGTCCTGGCGAAAATATATCTCCAAGTTTGATTGTTGGAACCTGCTCAGTGGTCGTATCCTGAAAACGATAGGCTGCGATAGCGCCAAGATCTACCAGCGAGATGAAAAATGATGTTGAAAAACCAGATTTACTTGCAGGAATAAAAAAGATACTATTGCCTTTACTTATTGAAATACCGATTGGAGCTGTAACACCGTAACTATTGAATTTAAAAGGTTTGTTTGGATCAACATCTTTTATAATCTCACTTCCTGTAAATAAACCACAGTAAGCATTTAAGGAAACATTAAAGTTAGATTTGCGTTTAATACTTGCACTTCCTACGGGCAAGGCAACTGATTCAATGGCTTCAGCTACTTCATTACTATTTTTTGCTTCAATCATATTAGCCATAAAAGCTCCATATTTAGCCATCACTGTCAACACATAATTTGCATCCTTCGAAGTGGGATAATTGTTTATTTTTTTTGTTATTTCTATATCGGAATTCAATACTGGTCCAATTGCTTGTTGACTATCTGTTTCTGCAGCACTAATGGCTTTCTCTGCAATTGCAATTTTTTCTTTCTTTGTCAACTCTTTTACGTCTGTTGGGACTTGCTCTTTTACTGGTGTAACATATATTGTCTTATAAATTAAGACAACATTATTAATTGCCTCGGGATATCTTTTACGGTTAATAGCACTTACAAGATCAGTTACTTGGTAAGCTACATCAAAATAGGATTTAGAATCCTTAACGATGGTATTTACATCAGTAACATTTGCAAAAACAGGCAGGTTAGTAATTTCAGTTACGGATTGTACTAGCTGTACAGTAGCCTTGAAATATTTAGCATATTGCTCAACCTTAACAGAATCTGATACTTTTACATCAAAATCTTTTATCATCTTATTTAGCTCCTCAGTCTTGCCGTTAAGAGAGATTACGAATTGTTTATATTTTGGATAGTCCTGACTGAAGCTATCAACATATTTCTGATCATTAAGCAATGTATATAGATTCGCTGATGACGAGTAGATCACGTCGTTATATTTATATTTAGCAACCTGAAGAAGTAAACCTAGATAAATTTTAATGGCAGTCGGGTTATTAACCAACTCCCTTAATTTTGCATTATCAACCCAGTACTTTCCTTTTTCAGGATTACTTTCTTTTAATGATTCACTAAACAATTGAATTGTCTGAATCCCGCCTTTCAGAACCTCAATTTTACTTTTATCAGCGGTAGGTGCTCCATCAAAATAATTTAACGGAAAGCCTTGTAGAATGTCGCCTGGATGCACATCATGTTTAAGCTTTGAGGAAAGGTAACATCCCGAAAGTAATGATACCTTAAAGATGTAATTTTTCTCTAATTTGAAAAACGTATCATGATTATCTACAATTTTAGGCAAGCTTTCATCTAACACATTTATATCTGCCCTAAAAGCCTCCCTTAGATTATTTATATAATTACTGTATGTATAAATTTCTTGATCTATTACCATCAATAATCCATGAGTTTGGGGAAACAAAGATTTTAAATCTTTATAAGTATCAAGATCATCTTTAAATTTTTGAAAAAAAGCAACACTCAACTCTTCTTTTGTACGTTTAACAATAAACTTAGCAAGCCCATCAGCAATATTCGTAACATCTAGACCTCCTACAGCACTTCCCAATCCTTTTAAACTTAGGCCTCCCTGAGGTGTACCCCGGTAAACATATTGAAGGTCAGTTTTTAAAAATAAATTTGTGTTCAAATCTGTTACATTAACTATACGATACTGACTTTCAAGTATCTTTTTTATAGTCCCTGCCTTTGTCTGCGTTCCTATAGCAGCGGCTATAAACAACGCATCATTGACTACTGATCCAGGGTAGTAGATTTCATTACTGGGAATTACTTTTTCTATATCGGGATTAATTAACTGCAATAAATGGAATGAACCTATGACCTTATTATCTAGTTTGACTGAGAAATCATCCGTTACATCCAAACATCCGTTACATCCAAGAATTTTACGGTCCTGACCTATAGTAATCGTATAATTAAGATCATTTACGTTTCTAGAAAAATCGCTTTCAAGCGTTGCATTATTAGTATTAGCTATTGTAGTACCATCCGCCAAATAAATTTCAAATTTCTTGTTTTTGAATTTTTTATCGACAATAAAAGTAATTGAATTGAATTTTGTACTAGTAACTGTTGGAGAGACCTTACCAGAAGGATCAACATTAAAAATTTGCGCATTGGCACTTGTAAATATAAGTAAAAATAAAACTGATAAAGTGATACATTTCATAACTATACTGTTTTAAGGTTGAAAATATCTAAGGTGTCCTCCAAAGGCAGTACAAGTGAAAATTTTTCATTTTTACCTAGTAACATGCCTATTAGTTTTTTTGATTTAGTATGATAAATACAACTCCCTGAATCACCATCATCAGAAATTGGATTTGCCTTTTCTCTATCATTACTATCACCAATAAGAATAAGCTTCTTTTTATAGAAGGGGCCATTGTCATAATATACAGGGAAGCCAATATTATAATCAATGATAAATGCTTCTTTAGTCTTGTTTCCTTTAGAGAGCATAGTAACATTCATTTTTTTTGTCTTAACATCCTTATCAGTAACTTTATAAAACTGGTTATTAAATTTCATATAATCTAGATCTTCTGACTGGTCATCATTTAACTTTGCAACTGCAAAATCCTGATTAAAATCCATAATTTTATAATACCATTTACCAGCTGGTACGCCGTTTAGAATGATTGGAGTTTGCTCTGACAGATTTAGCATTCCGTTATACTTGTCGTTATAAATTCCTTCGGAATATATGTGAGCTGAAGTAACAATCCCTCTAAAAGTATTGTTACCGAGCTTTGATTCTACCGCGCAACAGATTGATCCCGCATATTCTGCATTATCATCTCTAGCAATTTCTGAACGTAGTTGAGAATATTGGATTTTTGCCTTACCAGTGCCTTTGATAATCTCAGTCCCAATAATTTTGATTGTATTATCCGGCATTCTTACTTCCAAAACAGAAGGAATATCAGATGAATTATCATCTTTTAGATATATGGCAATGACATGAGTAACAGGATCGACGGAATTAGATACTGCATCGCTGATAGTTATAATATTAAGATATTTTGCCATTAAATATTCTTTATTTTGCAGTATTGCAAGACGTGCAATGTCCGCGCTTGTGAACTCTAAAGCAGCAATCCCTACTTTTTCTGGTTCTTTGAACACCGCCATCCTACTTTCAAAAAAACTCTGTGTTGCCTTTGCACCAAATGTAAAAGCGATAATTCCTACCCAATATTGATCAATACCAATATCTTTCAATGAGTCAATCTCATTACCCCAACCAATTTTAAGCATTAGCATGCAGATGACATTCGTCATCATAAAAACTACAATTCTCATTGTACTTAACCCTTCGTTTCCTTCAAGCAAAGAAGGAAAAGCCAGGGAAAAACCAAGCATAGTTATAAAAAAAGAAATTGCTATAATATTAGCCACAGGATTTTTTGTCTCAAATGAACATATCATCAAGGAAACTACCCCAATAGCCATTAAACAAAAGCCTATAAAGCGAAGTACTGTGAGCTTACCTTCATTTTTTTCTATAATGTCCCTCATAATAGTGTTTGGGTGGTTAGAAGTTAATAGTTGAGTGTTTTTGACTAAATAAAAATATAATGAGAGTTAATTGATATTAATCATCAAATTTATGTCATATATAACTATTTAAAATAAGTACAAATACCTGTTTTTTAGTGTTTTATAAGAATAATGAGCAGAAAAATCGAAAACAACTTAATGTATGGAATTAGTTGGCTTGATAAGTCACCCTAATCCATGTTTTGTTATTCCGTACTTAAACGGAGAATAAGAATCGAGTAATCTTACCGGAACATTTTCCAATACGAAAGGGACAAAAAGGCAGCTAAGGTATTATGGACACCAGCCGCCCCTGCCGCCAAAAGACTACGGCATAAACGGTTTCCTCCCCTAAAGGGTGCCCCTCCAATTATTCCGTTTCCTTTTTGCTTTCCGCGTTGTCCATACCTTTTTATGGCTTTCTTTTTTCCCTTTTTCTTTTGGAAAAATGCTTTTTGAGGCAGGCAGGTTAAGAGAAAAAAAAGCGAAACAGGAATGTATAACATTTAAAGGACACAGATTATGAACATTATCGGAAGAGTGACAAAAGATGCGGAAGTACGCACATTGTCAAACAGCAAACAAGTAGTAAACTTTTCAGTAGCCATCAACGACAGCTACCGAAATAAAGCGGGCGAGCGCATAGAGCAGACAACGTATTTCGATTGTGCTTATTGGATTACCCCAAAGGTAGCGGAGATACTCACTAAAGGTTCCATAGTGGAACTTACAGGCAGGGTAAGCGCAAGAGCGTGGACGGGCAGTAACGGAGAAACGCATGCAGGGCTGAATTTCAATACCTCACAAATCAAACTGCACGGAGGAGGTAAAAAATCCCAAATGGCACAAGCCTCTACAGGAAACAAAAATGACAAGACAGCGGAAGACCTCCCATTTTAAAAAAGGGTTACGAAGCAATTTTTAAACATTTAAAATTTCAAAATCATGGCACATAATATCAATTTCAACAGCGAAACAGGACGTTATTCATTTTTCAGCGTTAAAGAAAAAGCGTGGCACGGCTTGGGGCAGATTATAGAGCAATACCCGACAAGCGAAGAGGCTATAAAGCACGCAGGATTAGATTATGAAGTCGCTAAAAGCCCGCTATACATAAAAGGTTCAGGCATTATACAAACTTCTGACGGTATTGAGATAGGCAGTAACGAATTGGAAGTGCCTAACTACTTTGCCAACATCCGTACTGATAACAATGCAGTATTAGGCGTAGTGGGCAAAGACTACCACATCGTACAGAACCGTGAAGCATTCAATTTCTTTGATGAGATTGTAGGCGGTGGCGAGGGTATTCTGTACGAAACCGCAGGAGCGTTGGGCAATGGCGAACGTATATTTATCACAGCCAAACTGCCCGATTATATACGTGTAGGCAATGGCGACGATGTTACTGAGAAGTATATCTTTCTGACCACTTCGCACGATGGAAGCGGAAGTATTACAGCCGCTTTTACCCCTATCCGCATCGTATGTCAAAACACTCTTAACGCTTCGCTTCGTTCGATGAGCAACGTGGTACGTATCAAACACACTTCAGGAGCAAAACAGCGTTTGGATAATGCCCACAAAGTTATGGGATTGGCAAACACTTTAAGCAGTCAATTAGAGGGCATATTTAATGAATGGGCTAAAGTAAAGGTAACAGACCAGGAAGTAAAAAAGCTAATTCAACTGGCACTCTGCCCAAATAAAGAGACTTACGATTTGCTCAAAAAAGGGGCTGAAGATGAGGTTTCCACCTTGTTCAAAAACACCGTAGAAGATGCCTTTGCCTATGCAATGGTAAGCGATACACAGCAGATGGACACAACTAAAGGCACATTATTCGGGGCATACAATGCCGTGACAGGCTACTATCAGAATGTACGCAGTTACAAAGATAATGAAGCCAAGTTACAAAGTATTGTAATGGGCGGTACGGCACAGCTAAAGTCCCAAAAGGCTTTTGAATTGTGTACCTCTTTTGCATCGGATGGAGCGGAAATTTTAAACCTTAATTAAATAAACAAAGGCTATCGCCTTACATAGTGGTAGCCTTTAAAAAACTTTATGAGGTGAGCATTAGATGAATGGACAATTAAATTTTTAGAAAGATGAATACAAATTTTTTCAATCAGATAGCACAGATGGACTTGCAGGGAGATTTACACCTGACCATCACAAAAGGAGTAGAAAGCAATCTTATTGTATCTGTGATACTTCAAAACGAACAATGCGGGGATAATGCGAAGAATATCATACCGCCCCTTAATCTTAGGGGAACAGCAGAAGAACTGGACAATGGTTTCTTTGAGAAAATAACCACTCCTATACAGACCGCATCGGGCTTGATGGTCGATATGGAAGGATTTATGAAGCAATTGGAGGAAGCCAAAAAGCAATCCGCAATGGAGAAAGAAAAAGCCGATAAGAACAAGAAAGAGCAGGAAGCCAAAGACAAGAAGTATAAAGACGGCATGGGAAAGGCTGATGAATTAGAGAAAGAGGGCAAATTCCGTGAGGCGTGGATGAAAGTACCTGAAATAGCAGAGTTCCCTGAAAAGGCTGATGAGATACGCAGACGCAAAACGGAACTATCAGATAAGTTTTCCGCACCAAGTCTTTTTGGAACAGAACAGCAACAGAATGTATAACCGCAAAATTCAGAAATCATGTTACTAGCAACACAATTGGAACGAGTGTTTATACTCAAAGACAAGGGACAGGACATCAGGCTGACTGACCCTGAACCACGCTGGAGCGTGGAAGCCGTATTGAATTTTTATGCCAATACATACCCCATTTTGACTACCGCTAAAATATCCGCTCCGGCCATCAAAGATGATGCGGTCGAATACCGATTTGAGAGCGTTATGGGGACTAAAGGTTAACCAAAAACTTAAAGCAATGAATTATGTACAAACACATTATATCGGGAACAATCAGCCCGCCCGAACAAGAAAGGCAAAAGCAGTTGTATCAACAGCTCAGCAGGTTCGAGCATTGGATGCAAAAACCGAAAGATGCCAGCGAGATTCAGAAAGACAGACGCAAATCAGTACCAATACGGATGCTTCCAATGGTTTTCTAAAGACTTCTTTCCTGCCTAAACTCAAAGAAACCAAAATGGTACAGGCTTGTCAGAAAACAGCAAAAACGGAAAAGGATTTTTATAAGTCCCTTTCCCAACTTGCAGAGCATTACAAGATAGAACCGATGCAGACCAGTCAATTTGACTATCCCTACAATATGGCATTGGCTGTATGGGATATGGAAGAAAAGCTAAAACAGCGTGTTGTAAACTGGCAGGAAATACGTTTGCTGCAGGACAGTAAGAAAACCTATTTTATCAGTGAAGAGAAATACAACACAGGCACAACCCTGTATTACATTCCTATTGAACCGCTTTATCAGATGTTGCACGACCCCAAGTACAGAAGGAATGCCCAATTGCTCGTTTCAGTTTGCTCTTACCTCTATCATATTGCGGATATTCCCTATTTCAGACAGGAAAACAGTTATTTGTATTGGATGTATGAAATGCACAAGGAATGGGCAGAACAGGATGATGAAACAGACGAAGCAGAAGCGTATCAATCTGAATCTAGCAAAGCGGAAGTAATTGGGGATTGTATCGAGCAAAAGATTTTTAGCACTATCAATTTACAGGTTTTTGAACAGCGTTTAAATGCTTTTAAAAGCCGTGATACCTTCGACTACAAGTGTTGGCAGGTGGCTTGTACTGCCTTGGCTTTATATACTGAGTACCCGCAGGAAAGCATTTTCCGAAATGCACCAATGCAGGATGATCCCGACAATGAAGAGGAGGAATGCGAAACCATCGGCATGGAAAAGTATATTTCCTTTATATCACATACCAAAGGATGGCTGTACGAAAACATAGTCGAGAGCATCAATAACGAGTTTAATGAGTATGGAGTAATGGACGAACCGACCATTTGCAAATGTTTTGACGGCAGAGATGTAACCAGTACCAATCTTGATTTTGAGAACCGATTATTTGCCCTATTGGACGATATGTGCAGTCTATTGTATAACTATAAAACCGCTGAAAAATGAACAATACAAACAATATAACCGCAAGTTTTGGAACATTGTACCACCCAAAATGTGCTTTGGTTTTCTATGAAACAAAAGGAAGCAATAACGAGGTATATGTAGAGCATTTTGATATGGATAAAAACGGAAGCCCTATAAATGCACATCCTCTCACAGTAAGGGAAGCCAATGTATTGGCAAAGGCATTGCAGACCGAAAAGGACAAGGACAAAGCCTTTTTGAAATCCAATGGAATCCTGCCGACTAATATTTTGAATATCAATCCCAATGCTGATAGGGGTGCAGTATTATGGTACACCAAAGCACAAAAGAGACAATTGTATTTTGTAAACGGTTTGGACATCCCAAACGGTACAGCGTATGTGCCTCCGATGGTTTGGTACGCCAGCAAAAACAGCCTTTGGGTACTTGCACTCACAAGTGACAGAAGACCGACAGAAAAAACACCTTTGTACTACGCACCTTTTTTCAACATTTATGAAGATGGCAGGGTATGCATGGGGTCGGTCAGTATCAACATCAAAAACTCGGCTTCGATAGAGGAATTTACAGGGGCTTGGGAAGACTATTTTTTTAACAGCTATTTCAGCCATTTACTGGGAAGTAACAGCCCGATAAAAGGTAATTGTGTAAGCCTGTGGAAAGACCTTATCGGGACAGGAAAACCCTTTCCGAAAGAAGTATTGAAGAAGCATAACAAAACAGTTAAAAATCTATTGTGATGGATACTGATAAAACAAAAATGCATTTTACGGACAATTACCTGATAAATCCGACAAACCCCATTACCGTAAACCTAATCGGTGCGGGCGGTACAGGCTCAAAAGTATTGACTGCACTTATGGAAATGAACCACAGTCTCGTAGAACTCGGACACGCAGGATTGTCCGTCCGTCTTTGGGATGATGATATTGTAACGAGTGCCAATTTAGGCAGACAGCGTTTTGCAGAATGTGAAACAGGGTTGTACAAATCCGTTGCCCTTATAAACCGAGCGAACCGTTTTATGGGAACGAACTGGAAAGCGGAAACCGTGAAATTTGAAAAAAACACTTTGGGAAAATTGCCCAAAAGTGCAGAAGCCACTCTTTATATTTCCTGTGTAGACAGCGTACAATCCCGCTTTGATATTGCAGATATTCTAAGCCTGCAAAACAACCACAGACTCCATAGGGATGCACCAAAATACTGGCTGGACTTTGGGAACAGTCAGCATACAGGACAGGTAATACTATCCACTATTGGAATCATAAAACAACCTAATTCTGAAAAGTACGAAACGGTGGCAGGTCTGCCATTAGTTACCGAAGAATTTGGAGAGTTATTAAAGCAGTCTGAAGGGCAGGACGACACACCAAGCTGTTCCCTTGCCGAAGCATTGGAGAAACAGGAATTGTTTATCAATTCCGCACTGGCTCAGATGGGATGCTCTTTATTATGGGGTTTGTTTCGCTATGGAATGACCCAGTACAGGGGATTTTTCCTGAACCTGAAAGATTTCCGTTCACAGCCCATACCACTCGCCTGACCTCAAAAGTCGGGCGGCAAAAAGACAAACCCTTCCGATGGTCGGGACTGTCTTTTTGCATAAAAGCGGAACAGCCACATTGGTAAAATGTACCTTTCCGAATTTCCCCTCCCTGCATTTTTCCAAAGAGGCTGGTATTTATTACAGGGACGCAGATCCCTAAGATAAATTCTGCGGACTTCTTTTCTTTCTTCAGTCAGGCGGCCAAAGAAAAGAAGCAAAAGAAGGTCGCTCTGGAGGCACCCATTTTATTGCCAATTTTTAAGCCAATTTTTGTTTTACTTCCTTAATATCATTACTGAGACTTTGGAACATCTGCTCCACACTTAATGCCGAAGCGGTTTCCTGTTTGCTGTCATCCCTTCCAATATGGGCGACATATTCCCAAATCTCCAAAATGTCAGAGAGTTTAATATCATAAGGATTGTAAATTACATTGTCCGGTGCTACCGTAAAGGAGTCCGGATTTTTTTTGCTCAGCCGTTTATAGGTGATCCCCTCGCTGACCGTAATTAGGATATATGTCTTATCATTTCTCACTTCGCCCAGATTCTCAATGTATTTCCCCACAACGAAAGTTTTGTTGTTATGCGGCGGCATGGAATCCCCGTCAATGGGAAAAGCCCTGAATTTACCGGGTCCCAAAAATGGCAGTGTAAGCTGCTGCAGGCTTTCCATAAATTCAGCATCGGCATAACCCGTAAGATAACCTGCCTGGGCTTTATGCGGTATAATTTCTATTAGGTTGTTTCCCTCACGATCGACAACAACAGGCAGTACAATCCTGTTGTCTTCTAACTGCAGTAAATTTTCAATGGAGATTTTCCTTAAATCAACGGTCAGCAGTAAATCAATGCTGATATAATAATACCTTGAAATGGCTAAGAGCGTTTCTGCCGGCGGTGTGTTCTTTCCGTATTCATATTTCTTATAACGGTCAACGGGTAAATTCATACCGTCAGCCACTTCTTGCTGGGACATGTTTCTCCTGCTTCTCAGCCACTTCAGATTGTCAGAAATATACAACATACGTTAAAGGGATTTTAAATCACTACAAAGATAAATAAAATAGTGATTTAACGTCCTAATTTTGTAAATATATATTTCAACCTAAAATATTCAGGATAACATGACACGTGCCATCGTACATATGGATTTGGACACCTTTTTTGTCTCCTGCGCAAGACTGCAAAACCCGCAGCTCAATGGTATTCCCTTGATTGTTGGCGGTGGCGAAAGAGGTGTTGTTGCATCATGCTCATATGAGGCAAGGTATTTTGGTGTCCGCTCGGCAATGCCAATCAGAATGGCTTTACAGCTTTGTCCACAGGCAAAAATTATAAAAGGAGATATGGAACTGTTCTCCAACAAATCTCATGAAGTCACACAGATTATTGAAGAGAATGCACCATTAGTTGAAAAAGCCAGTATTGACGAATTCTATCTGGACATTTCAGGCATGGATAAATTTTATGGCTGTTATAAATGGACAAACGAACTCTCAAATAGCATTACCAAAGAAACAGGACTGCCTATTAGTTTTGCTTTATCGGTCAATAAAACGGTTTCTAAAATTGCCACGGGTGAGGGAAAGCCAAAAGGAAACCTCGAGATTCCGCAAAATATGGTACAGCCTTTCCTGAACCCGCTCTCTATCCGTAAAATCCCAATGGTGGGTGAAGTCACTTTTAATCTGTTGTCCAGACTGGGTATCAGGAATATAGAAAAATTATCGGAAACTCCTGCCGAAGTGTTACAAAGCCTTATAGGTAAAAATGGCCTGGAACTATGGAAAAAAGCCAATGGCATTGACAATTCACCCGTTGAACCGTATAGAGAAAGAAAATCCCTTTCTACTGAACATACTTATCTTCAGGACACCATTGACATAGAACAGGTGAAATCGTTGATTCTGGGAATGGTCGAAAAATTAGCCTATCAGGCACGCTGTGAAGAATGGCTGGTCTCTACGTTGTCCGTAAAAATACGGTATGCCAATTTTGATACCGAAAATCAGCAAAGAAGAATTCCCTATACCTCCTGCGATCATATTTTAGCAAAAACGGCACTTGAGTTATTCCATAAGCTTTACAATCGCCGTATGAGAATCAGGCTCGTTGGAATAACATTCACTGGTTTGGTGCGGGGTACTTATCAGATTAATATGTTTGAAGATACAGAAGAGATGATGGCATTATACCAGACGATGGACAAAATCAAAAACCGGTTTGGCTTTGATGCTGTTACCAGATGCGGGGGCAGGACCCTTAAATCAAAAGCAGGAAACATCATTTCAAATCCGCGAGCCCAATTTATTGACCCTAAAAATATTGAATAATGTACCTCAACTGTCATTCTTTCTATTCACTCCGTTACGGGACTATTCCATTACAGGAACTGGTGGAACAGGCTGCGCAGTTTGGTGTGAAGTCAATGGCACTCACAGACATTAATACGGTAACAGGAATTTATGACTTTACAAAGGCGTGCGAAGTTCTTAAAATAAAGCCTTTGGTTGGTGTTGATTTCCATAACAGCTCCAAACAGCTGTACGTAGGCTTGGCAAAGAATAACGAAGGGATAGCCGAGATGAACCGTGTACTGACCAGACATAATTTTGAAGATAAGATGCTTCCCATACAGGCACCTGATTTTGAAAATACTTTTATCATCTATCCCTTTGACAATGTTCCTGACCAGCTGCGGGAAAATGAATTTATTGGTATTACCGCAGATCAGCTGTCCAAGCTATACAATCCTGTATGGAAAAACAGGATCAATAAAATGGTAGTACTGCAAAGTGTTACCTATAGAACAAAAGAGGAATTTAATCTGCATAAGATACTCAGGGCAATCGATTTGAATATTATTGGTACCAAGTTAACAGAAGAAGATTATTGCAAAGTTTCAGAGGTCATGCTGCCGTTAGAGAACCTTGCAGCCAAATTTATTGACTATCCGGTTATTATTGAAAATACCAAAAAAATAATAGGGCAATGTAATTTCCATTACGATTTCAATACCCCAAAAAACAAAAAACATTACACCGCAAATAAACAGGAGGATATTGCACTGCTTACCAAACTGGCTTACGAAGGAATGATCCGCCGATATGGTAATGGCAATAATGAAGCATTGCAAAGAGTTGAAAAGGAACTCAGGGTAATTGATGAATTGGAATTCAGTGGTTATTTTCTCATCACATGGGATATCGTACAATACAGCATCAGTCAGGGCTTTCTTCACATCGGCCGTGGGAGTGGTGCCAATAGTATTATTGCGTACTGCCTTGATATTACAGACATATGCCCGCTGGAACTGGATTTGTATTTTGAACGTTTTCTGAACCTCAACCGCAAAACGCCTCCTGATTTTGATATTGACTGGTCCTGGAGAGAACGCGACATCATTTTAGAATATATATTCACTAAATACGGAGCAGACCATGTAGCTTTTTGCGGTACAAACGTAGAGTTCAAATACCGTTCTATTTTCCGGGAAGTGGGTAAGGTCTTTGGTCTGCCAAAGGAAGAACTGGATGAATTGGCAAAGAACCCGATGAAGCAGCATCATAAAAATAAAGTGGTGAAGATGGTACAGTATTATGGCATGATGCTTGAAAAATATCCTAATCAGCGCAGCATGCATTCCTGTGGCATTATTATTTCCGAAAAGCCGATTACTAATTATTCTGCTTTGGAAATGCCCCCAAAAGGTTTTCCAATTGTCCAGTTTGATATGCATGTGGCAGAAGAAATTGGTTTTGATAAATTCGATATTTTGAGCCAGCGGGGTATTGGACATATTGACGATGCTGTAAAACTGATTAAAAAAAACCAAAGCATTGAAGTTAATATCCGGGACACTTCCATTTCTAAGGATGAGGTAGAATGCAACAGGTTTTTAAGTCTGGGCAAAACTATTGGCTGCTTTTATATTGAAAGCCCTGCCATGCGGGGGTTGCTCAGAAGACTTAACTGTGATAATTATAAAGTACTGGTGGCAGCCTCTTCCATTATCCGACCGGGAGTGGCACAATCAGGAATGATGAAGGAATATATTTTCAGGCACAACCATCCTGACCGTTTTGAATATTTCCACGAGGTATTCAAAGAACAATTGGGTGAAACCTATGGTATTATGGTGTATCAGGAAGACGTGATTAAAATTGCACTGCATTATGGCGGACTGCCTGCTGCCGATGGCGATATCCTCAGACGTGCCATGAGCGGCAAGGGACGATCCAAAGAAGCCCTGCAAAAAGTAAAAGACAACTTTTTTGCTTCCTGCGCTCAAAAAGGGCATCCGCTATCATTAAGTGAGGAAATTTACAGGCAGATAGAATCTTTTGCCGGATATTCCTTTTGCAAGGCACACTCGGCATCCTATGCAGTGGAAAGTTACCAGAGCCTCTATTTGAAAGTCCATTACCCCATTGAGTTCATGACAGCCGTAATCAACAATTTCGGAGGTTTTTACCGCACCGAAGTCTATGTGCATGAAGCAAGGATGTCGGGTGCGAAAATCCATAATCCGTGTGTCAATAAAAGTGATGTGCAGACCAATGTATCGGGCAGGAACATTTATTTGGGATTTCAGCATTTGAAAAGTCTGGAATCAAAAACAGCAGAGTGGATAGTAATGGAACGAGATACCAATGGTCCATACCAATCGTTAGAAGATTTTATTAACCGTGTCCCTATTGGGATTGAAGGAATCCAGACGCTGATTTTCATTAATGCCTTTCGTTTTACCGGCAAGCAGAAAAACGAACTGCTCATCATTGCACGGTTGATTCTGATCAATTTCAAGCCCGAGAACCGTAATCCCCTGTTGCTTCAGGAACCTGTAAAAGAGTATAAATTACCGGTACTCGAACGCTCACCATTTGAGGACGCCTTTGATGAAATTGAGCTTCTTGATTTTCCTGTTTCCGTTACGCCCTTTAATTTACTGAAGACTTCCTTCCGTGGGGATGTAATGGCAAAGGAGCTAACTAAACATCATAAGAAAATGGTCAGAATGCTTGCGTATCTGATTTCAAGAAAACACGTTCCCACCAAACGCGGTGACATGTATTTTGGGACCTGGATAGATGCGGAAGGGGAGTTTTTCGACACGGCCCATTTTGCAGATTCGCTGCGCGATTATCCTTTTAAGAGTGGAGGATGTTACCTGCTGCTGGGCAAAGTAGAAGTTGATTATCATTTCCCGACCATCACCATATCCAAAATGGCAAAAATGCCCTTTATTGCTGATCCTCGCTATTCAGCTACAGACGAAAGAAGATTCCATACTCAGCAGCAGATTCGTGAGGATGTGAGCATGACCCATCGGGAACCTTATCCGCAGGAACACGAATATAATATGCCGCGACACAGAATGGCCCAATAGTAAAAAAGTAAAGAACATGAAAAAGCAAATAACAATGATGACGCTCTTTAACGACACCGAAATTTTCGCATCCGGAACAGGCGGTAAAAGAATTTTTGACGCTCCTGACGCTGATTTAATATTGATTGACAATTTTTTCTCTAAGGAAGAGTCCGATGTTTATTATAACACTTTGCTCCATCAAACCACATGGCGCAAATATGATATGCCGATGTACGACAAGGTGGTAACGGCACCAAGAATGGTCTCATGGTATGGAGATACGAATCGAAGCTCCCGAAAATCCAATCCCAACTGGCCTGCGGAACTGCTTGCCATCAGGGAAAAGGTAGAAAATGAAACACAAATGAAATTCAATGCAGTATTGCTCAATCTCTATCGAAATGGGAATGATGGTGTATCCTGGCATAGTGATAAAACCGCCAGCAGCAACAAAGATATGAATATAGCCTCGGTAACATTTGGTGAAACCCGTATGTTCCGTCTGCGCCATAAATTTTTAAAACATATTCCACAGATAGAAATCCCTTTGCATCATGGTACTTTCCTATTGATGGCAGGGAGTACAAACACGTATTGGGAGCATCAGGTACCTAAAACGGCCCGCGATGTATTGCCAAGAATTAATTTAACTTTTCGTCAGATTAGTGCCCAGCAATAGTGATTTTATTATTTTGTTATAAGTCAAAAAACTGGTTTATAATTTATTATATTTGAAACATATAATATGATAAAAAACAGAATTTATCATCACAATCTATCTAAAAACAGGTGTATTATGATGAGCTAGTCATCACTATAAACAAGTTAGGCGCAACTTAACAACAACTAATATAATGACAACCAACCAAAATACATTAAAGTTCTGCGAGCTTATTAGAAAAAGATCAGAAGAAAATAAATCTGCCGTAGATATTCTGTTTTCCTCAAATTATTACGGACAAGTTGCTTCAATTTTAAGACAAGAATTAGATTCAATGGTAAGATGCATTTTTCTTCTTAACCTTCCAATCCCAGAAAGAGAAAGATTAATTCAACTCACATTAAATGGTAAAAGATGGAGAAATTCTAATGGTTCAATTGTTACGGATAAAAGCATGGTCGATATCTCAAATAATTTACAAGGTTGGTCAAATTCAGTATATAAATTTGGATGCGCATTTATACATTTATCAAATTTTCATGACTATGATAACAATGACATATTTCAAACTTTAGACGCAACGGAAAGACGAGATATAAAACAGTTTATGAATAATTATCATAATTATGACTTAAATGAAGAATTGACTTTTGACTCAATTAAACCATACTTATTCAAAGTTTTTATTAAAATTTATGACAATTTAAATTGTTACATTTCATATTTAGAACAAAACGAAATGGTTATATAAGCTGCGCCTAACGGTTTGGCAAAATTTGGGTTTTTGGCTTGATTTAAAACTGATTTTGCATTTGGAAAATAATCATAAACTGAAAATAAATCTTAATTTAGTCCCAAACCTCGCCAAGCCGGCGGGACGTTATATGATATGCCAGAAAACTACGACCTAGAAATAGAAAACTCAACGAAAAACAGCATTCTAAAAAATGCAGATATCTTTGATTTTAGAGGATTACCTATCGAAGAGCATTTTGAAGGGTTATATAAATTTTGTAGAGAAAATTTAGACATTAACTCTAAAAAAGAAAATATTTCTCCAAACATTTTCTTATACACAAATTCTTTTGAAATAAACGCGAAGGCAGGTTTTGTAAATGGGCAAAATGTTATTTTAATTAATTTAGGTTTAATGAAAAATTGCCTTTCAAATTATTCACAAAACAAAAAACTAAATGAATTTGTAGAAAATAAGTTCCCTGATTTAATTAAAAAGCTTGACAATCCTATGAGTTATTTAGCTTTTCAACTAACTACACAATTTACATATTATCATGAATTGGCGCATTTGTTTCAGTTTTGTAAAAAGAAAAACGAGATTGAATTACAAGAAAGAAAAACTGATGATAAATATGATTTAGTCAAGCATAAATTAGAAATAAATGCTGACACTTATGCCTCTATTGCAATTGCAACACATTTACAACAATACATTGATAAAATTTTAGGCAACGAGATAGATCAAAAAACTGCCACTGCCACGATTAAAATACTTGGAGCTTGCTTACTTAATTATGTAATTAATTTTTCAGATAAAGCTGAAATTTATATAGATAATTATTCTCATCCTCATCCATTTTTGAGATTGTTAAACATAATTTTAAATATTTCTAACCATATCGAAAATATGCCAAACCTTAGAGAAAAGAACATTACTTTAAATGGAAGTGAAATTTTCAAAAGTATTCTTGAATTCTATCAAGAGTTGGAAGATAATGGAATATTTCCAACCAAATTTTCTGATTTAGTATATAAAACTGAAGCTTTCTATAATGAGATTTTAAAGTATATGAACGAGATTTTAAACTTTGATAGTACAGATTATGAAGACGCTATGGAAGTTTGGAATAAGCACATTATATAACAAGTCCAAATAGACGGTAGAACGTGGCAAGTACAATGGGGAAAAGAAGAGGATAGAGCGGTAATCCGAATATATTAAAAAAACTTTATTAGTATTGGTGTTGAAGGCTGTTTCATAGTTGGTAAAGCCTTCAACACCAGATTAAGCCTGTTGAACTGGCTTTTACTAATCCAGTACCCCTAAAACAGATCATAAAAAATTGACCTGCTATATTTTAGCAGGTCAATTCACTTTATAGTAATTGTTAATAAATTTATCGATTAATGCTGTTTAATTGAAAATTAAGCTGTTTCTCATTTCCAAAATTATCAGAAATCCACAAAGTGAAAGAATGTGTTACATAGGCCTGTGACGTATAATACAATCGGAATTGCTCTGCCGGAACTGCATATAAATTATTGGGAACAAAGGAATGCTGCTGGTCGTATCGCAGCAGACCCAGACCCTCATATTGAAAATAGCGAATAAAATATTGATTGCCGCTGTATCTGTCCTTTCTTTGAATTGTAAGCCTTAGTTCAACTGTTTGACCATTGGCAATTGCTACCGGGATCGGCATTACACTAACTTCAAATGGAAAATCTTTTTGGATTTCCAAATCTTCCTTTTCACATGAAGAAAGAAGACTTGTGCTTAGCATTAGGACAAAAAACAGCCATAGATATTTAAAGGGTGCTGTAAAACCGAAGTTTTTGTATTTGAATATTGATTTCATAATTATTGTTTTTAAAAGTTATATCGTAATCCCACACCTACAGACGCTCGAAGCTGTTCCAACGATGTTCCCCAGAATACTTTTGCCCTTGCCTGAACAAGTAATACAAAATGATCTGATAAATAGGTCTCCAAAGACAGTTTTCCTCCCGTGCCGTAGATAAAATCTTCTTCACTCAGAATCTTAGCACCATCATAGAGGACTTCATTACCACGATTGATGGTTTCATAACCGATAATCCCAGTAATGCCTGCATTAAGGGAAATATTTTTTCGTATATCTCCAAACAGGTAAAAACTATAACCTCCTTCCATACTGTACGTTTCCTGCGGTATTCTCAGCTCTTTGTATTTTGAATATTGATGGGTATATTCCACTGCATACAATTGGTAATTACCATTTCTGCCATTTACGGTCAGCCCTATGCTTAGGTAATAATTCTTGTCGGAATCATAACGGGATAAGGTTCCTGTATTAATTTCCAGTCCTTTTTGTCTGGGCAGCAGGCGCTGTGCTTGCATCATAGTGCTGCCTGTTATGACAAACAGCACTGCCAATAGATATTTTTTCATTTATTGTTTTTTATTAGGTTGCTATATCTTCAGGTGCATATCATCAATTAGCCGGGCTCTTATCAAATCCGAATTTTCTACCTGAAGTGTCTGGTGTCTGCCGCCATTCTTCTCGAAGATCTCAATCTGTAGTACCTTGTCATCAGTAATTGTAAACTGGTCCAGCAGGAACACATTTTGATCGATCGTTTTTCCGTCAATGGCATCCAGCTGCTTGTAAATACGAAGCGGTATAATAGCTCTTTGTTGTACAACAGTACGTTTGGCCAGCTTTTTGTCGACTATTTTGAAGTTGATAAAATCAATCTGGAAAGGAACATGAGCGCGGTTGGCAAGTTCCATGTGGAAATAGTATTGTCCTTTATGGATGTAAATACCTTTCAGGATCAATTCTATGCCGAAACTTTTAGCCCCGATATGTTTTATAATACGCCTGTCTTTTTTGTAAATAGTTTCCAATAACAGGCCTGCCAGTGATGGTGGGTTGCTGCCCAGCTCTTCAAAAAGCACATCATTTCCATTGGACTTATCTGCCGTTTTTTGCATCGCCTGCAGATCATAGCTTAATGTCTCAGGACAGGGACTGTAATAGACATTAAAACTGTAAAAGCGGCCGTCGTTGGTAATCACCGAAAAATTGGTTTCGGCTTCAAACTCCCTTACTGATGCTTTTATACGCAACACATTTTCCGCATCATCTGCTTTTCCGGCAATCAGGTATTCGCTTCCCAGATCAACATAGCGGATAGCAGTGGGAAAAATCAGATGGGAAGTCTTCTCGTACGTAACTTCCATGTGGTATGGCTCTATACTGCCCGAAGCAAGTGACGATTTTACATTATCCTGTGCCATGGACGAAGCAAAAGGAACGATCATCAGGGCAAAAGCCCTAAAGGTTTTAAAATGTTTTTTCATTATGTGATTGATTTTAAGATTACTATTTTTTAGAGACCAGGAAGAGTTGATGCCCGGCCTTAAGGGTAACTTTTGGCGTCCTCACTTTTTTAGCGAAATATCCCGAGATCCCCTGAACTACTCCTTTGCTCATCTCTGCGGCTATCTGCTGTCCAGCCGATTGGGTCAGCATCAGGCTTGTTCCTGACTGCTGGCTCATATTGCCCGCCATTTCGGTAAGGGCATTTATTTCTGGAGAGTATGGTACAAACAAACCCTGTTGTCCATCGAGATCATAAATGGTAATTTCTACCGGGATGATATTGCCGTCCAGCTCTATGGAATTAATTTTTAACTGTAAGCGCCCTGCTTGAAATTTGCTGATTGCGGTTAAGACAGTTCCCTGCTTAATAGTATGCTCTGGTGTTTTAGCAGGCTCTAATAAACGCAGCTGTACTATGCTTTCACCGATGATGGTCTGAGTTTCCTGTACACACGCTTTGATGCTGTTCTTGGGCTGTAGAACTTTCTGCACCGAACCTGCGGTATAAAAACTACGGTTTCTGGCTTGGTTCCAGTCGGCCAAAAAAATGCTGTCACTGGGTTCACGGTACAGCGATGATACTGTACTTTTTCTTGCAGGACTGAATGAAGCAAGATATTCTTTCTGACCAGCTGAAGGAGTAACAGTATTAGGAGTGCTGCTTGAGGCCTGCGTGGTATTGGTTCCAGAGGGAAGGTATTTGGCAGCCATTTGGTAGGATTTCTCCATTAGTGCCAGCTGCTCATTGGCTGTTATACCAGCAGGTATATCCTTTTCAGCCAGTTTTTCCTTTAGATTGTCGAGCTGCTTACGGAGTTCCTGAGTTTCATTGTTATCGTCCTGATAAAAAGAATTCAAGGCACTTTGCGCACTACGGTAGCTGTTTAGTGCAGGATTACCGGATTTTCCCGTACCGTTACCATTTGCACTGGTTTGATCTTCTTCATTTGATAACAGCTTTTGTTCTTCATTGGATGAACTATCTTCATTCCAATAATCGGACAGCGTGGTAAGAGCGTTGCTCTTTTCCTGCTCTTTCTGTTCCAGCATGTCCTGCTCGTAGGCCTTTTGTTTGTCTGCCTGCATCCCGGCATCGCTCGCCTGGGGAACAGAATCGTTTAGTCCGATGTTTTCGATTTCGTTTTTCCCTGAAGACGGTTTAAATATCAGGTACATACAGCCTAAAAAAACGACACCCATTAAAACAAATATCAGTGGCTTTTTCAACCGTTCTTTCCTGCTTTTTGCATCATCGGGAAGATTGGATGTTTTGTTCTGGCCGCCTTCCTCAACAAGGATGCTGACCTTTTTTTCATTTTCCTTCATAAATCTTATTTTTTAGAATTGTTTTCAAAGTGTCCTTTATCGCTCTGGGACTTTCTTTCTTTTTTAGGGCTGGTTTTTCGATATGATTGATCAACATGTCATTGTCAGACCTTGCTGTATCGAGGCAGACTTTACAAATAACCCCGGCGGTAAGCAGCAGGTATCCCACAAAAAAATAAAGGGTGTATTGCTGCTGTTTGCGTAAGGTCAACGCCCGCCAGCGTTCATCCAGCTCATCAAACCACTTCTCCAGATTTGCTCTTAATTTTTTCATAACTTTATCTGTTTTTAAAACTTGAAGCGCTTGCTTGATGGAACAGTTGTCTGCAATATCATTTCTTTGACCATAGCTATTGCTTCACTGACTTTGGGTGCTGTTTCAGCAGAAAGGCTGGTTAATGACCAATGCTTTAGCGAATGCCCGAACTGGTCTTTTCTCACGATCTCCATTTTTTGAAGGTCGAAGGCTCCCTTTACGTGTTTTATCCACAGCGAACATTCAACTCTTGGTTTATCATCTCCTGACCATTGCAGGTATCCCATCATCAATAGTTCAGATTTTAAAGGCTCTATGCCTTTGGCACAGCTATCCAGATATTCCCTGATACTGTCCTTTAGTTTTCCCGGATAAGCTGCCTGTGTAGTGAAATAGCCATTGTAGCCTTTATCGGAAAGAACCTTGCTGAATGTGTCTAAATCAAGTAACTGTTTCATATTCTTTCTTTTTAGCGTTCAATAACTTCTATATCCTTGTTCTCGATTACGTCAAACTTTTCAATATTGAATCCCTGCGGATTATTATCTGAGCGAACAGAGTTGACCAGAAAACAGGATGTAACCAGATTGCGCCTTGTTACGTTGCTTGAACGAATGATGAATTGTTTGGCATAGGTACGCACAGCATAAGGATAGGTTTCGAAATTGCAGGACACACTGTCTATTTCGATACGCTGTTGTACATTACCAGATATGATGCGGTTGTAATACCCTTTTTCCGAAAGGTCTTTGTAGTAATCGAAGGCACTTTTATCGGCGAGATTGAACGCCCGTTTCATATTGCTTTCAATGGCGTTCTTGTCGGGAGCGAGTGTAAAGAACAGTTCGTGAAAACGTCTTATGTGTTCGCGTGCTTCCACCGGACGGTTAATGGAGGCATCCTGCGCGAGTGCCAGCATCAATGATTTGCCGTTGTCCAGTACATATATTTTCTGGCGCTGCTGTTCCGCAAAACGGTAGGAATGCCATACGGCATATCCAGTTATACCAGTGCACAGTACAGCAAATACTATAGCATACAACCTGATCTGCCTGAAACTGTTTTCTATATTTCTTAGCGTTTTAAATTCCATTTTCTTCAGTGATTAATTGTTTACTTGCTTACCAGCCTGCCGCCGATATTACCCACAGCTGAACCAGCTCCGGCACCGGCAATATTTCCAGATTTCATGGCTGTCTGATTGACATTACGGGTAAAGTTTCCTGCGCCTCCAGCCTGAATAATCCAGCCTGTTACGGTCGGAATGGTAAAATAGCCCACGATACCTATAATCATAAATATGATATACACGGTATTTGAAGTATCGGGGATGAACGTCGGATCGGCCAGCATTTCAATATCCCTTTCAATAATTAGGGATTGTATCTTGGCAAGCATGGAACTGAACAGGTCTGCTACCGGAAGCCATAAATACACGCTTACGTATCGGGTGAGCCACTGTGTAAGGGTAGATTGAAAACCATCCCATACCGATATGGCAAATGCTATTGGGCCGAGTATGGATAAGACAATCAGAAAAAAAGTCCGTATGGTATCAATGACGAGTGCTGCCGCCTGAAATAGTATCTCCAGCAGATTGCGGAACCATTCCTTTATTGCTTTCTCTATCTTGTAAGCTTGTCTGTCCATATACATCCCTGCCATTGTTCCAACATCTTCAGGCGACCAGCCCAATTCTTCCAGTTTTTTATCAAACTCTTCGTTCGATATCAGATAGGCCGTCTCGGGGTCGCGAAGCATCGCTTCTCTGTCCAGCTGGTCTTTTTTTGCCTGTAGATCGTTCAGGTCAAGCACCTGGTTTTCGAGAATGGAATGGGTTCCCGTTACCACCGGACTTAGAACGGCATTGATAGTTCCCAGTACAATGGTGGGAAAAAACATGATGCAGAGACCTAATGCAAATGGACGCAGCAGCGGGTACATATCAATAGGTTCTGCACGGCTGAGCGCCTGCCACACCTTAATGGCTACATAGAACAAGGCTCCCAGACCCGCCAGACCTTTGGACACTGCCGCCATATCGGCGGACAGTGGAAGCATCTCATCGTAAAGAGAACGCAGTACTTCGTGAAGATTACTAAATTCCATAGCTACCAGTATTTTTGGTTTGGCGTTCCATAAAGGTCAAGTACCCTTTTGGTGTTGTTCTGCTTCTTTGCCCTTAGAATGCTGATCGATATATTCTTGTTGGTGTAATATCGTACCAAGCTGTGGTATTCTTTTACTTCTTTGTACACGCGGTCAATAATATCCATACGCTCTTTGTCATTTAAAGAAAGACTTGAGGAGCTAACTATTTGTTTGAGTTCTTTTAGAAGTTCGGTGCTCTCATTAAGTAATGCGGAATAGCCATTGGCAATAGCTGCCAATTCCTGGGCAGAGAAGTTTGGATCATTTAGCATTTTGCCAAAATTCTTTACATACATTTCTGATACATCGCCGACCAGCAATACGGTCTGCTGTACTTTGCGTGCATCTTTGACCAGATTGTTTACCGCCTGCAGTTTGTCGTAATATTCTTTGCCCTGTTTATACACCTTTTCCACTTCCTTGAAATTTTTAATCACATTGGATACCGTGGAAGATGTCTGTACAATTTCATTGGCACTGTTAAGAATACCTGAAGCAAGATTTACAGGGTCTGTGACAACCAGCTGGGCTTTCACAGAAGATGCAGTGGCAAGGATGAATGCCGTATACACCGTGAGCATTAATTTTTTCATTGTTCTTCGATTTTTAAAATTGTTATTGATTATTGATTTGTTTTATCACGCCGCCCGATGGCGATGTGCTTGATGGCGAGCTCAACATTCCCGTTCAGCTCTGCGGCGAGCTGCATGACTTCCATTTTTTCAGTTTCTTCGGTGGTGTAAGCCAGATACTCTTCGAGGCTGACTTCGGTGGCATATACTGCAGAGTGCGTACCGCCCAGACCAATCCATACTTCTTTGTAAAGCCGTGAGGAATCGTTATTCATGTTGATTGAAAGTACCTGTGCCTTTTCTTTGTCGGTCAGGCCAAGCATGGCTTGTATATCATCAAATTTGTTCATGTACTTACGCTGATCCAGAAGGATTTTACAATCTGAGTTGTTGATGATGCTTTCCTTGACTATTGGTGACTGGATGATGTCGTCCACTTCCTGTGTCACTACAATGGCTTCCCCGAAGAATTTACGGACAGTCTTGAAAAGGTACTTGATGTATTCTGCCATTCCTTCTTTGGCAATGGCTTTCCAGGCCTCTTCAATGAGGATAAGTTTACGGATACCTTTTAATCTTCTCATCTTATTGATGAATACTTCCATTATGATAATAGTCACAATCGGAAAAAGGATTTTGTGATCTTTGATAGCATCAATTTCAAACACGATAAAGCGTTTGGAAAGCAGGTCTAACTGCTTATCGGAATTGAGCAGATAATCATATTCGCCGCCTTTGTAATACGGTTCTAATACATTGAGGAAATTGGCAATGTCAAAGTCTTTTTCCCTTACCTGTTTTTCTTCCAGTACTTTTCGGTAATCACCCTTCACATATTCATAAAAGCCATTGAAAGAAGGATACACTTTACTTTGTTTGATGCGCTCGATATAACCGCTTACGGCATTGGACAATGCCACTTCTTCTGAACGGGTTGGCGGTTCGTCGTCGCGTTTCCAAAGTGTGAGAATAAGTGTTTTGACACTTTCTCTCTTTTCAATGTCGAAAATCCCATCATCCGTGTAAAATGGATTAAAGGCAATGGGATTGTCCTCAGTGTAAGTGAAATACACTCCGTCTTCGCCTTTGGTCTTACCTTTAATGAGTTCGCACAATCCCTGATATGAATTACCGGTATCGACCAGCAGGACGTGTGCACCCTGCTCATAATACTGCCGCACCATATGGTTGGTAAAAAAAGACTTGCCGCTTCCCGAAGGACCAAGTATAAATTTGTTCCTGTTGGTGATAATACCGCGTTTCATAGGCAGGTCTGAAATATCCAGATGGATGGGTTTGCCCGTGAGCCTGTCTGCCATTTTGATACCAAAAGGTGATGGTGAATTATGATAATTGGTTTCTTCAGTAAAGAAACACAAGGCCGGTTCGATAAAGCTGTAAAAGCTTTCCTCACTTGGAAAATCACCTGCATTGCCGGGCATTCCAGCCCAATAGAGCGTAGCTGTATCGGTAGTGTTATGTCTAGGTTTACATTCCATTAGCGCGAGTGCGCTCCCGCAGTCATTCTTTATCTGCTTGAGTTCACTGGGATCTTCAGACCAGGCCATGATGTTGAAATGCGCCCTGATGGACGAGAGTCCAAAAGAATGTGCTTCATTTAGATACCTTTCTATCCATTCTTTGTTGATTTGGTTGGCACGGCTGTAACGGGCCAGTGAATGCATGTTTCGTGCGGACTTTTCAAACTTCTGCAGGCTCTCATCGCTGTTATCCAAAAACAGGTATTGGTTGTAGATATGATTACAGCTGAGCAGCAGTCCCACAGGAGCAGCAAACGACAGGCGGCAGTCGCTGCGATCGGTAGACAGTTTTTCATAACGCGTATCTGCCGATACGGTTCCTGGCAAATCATCTGTATCGGACAAGGTGTGCAGGCACAGCCTTTTGTTGCCAATACGTACTTCTTCATCTCCCAGGGCGATGTCCTGCATGGGTGTTCCAGCTTCCCTTGACAAAGTGAGGTACTGTTCCAGTAATCCCTGTTTTCCTTCTGTACCGATAATATCCTCTTCGCTCAGGCGCTGCAATTTGACAAATCCGCAGTCGTTGATGATACGTTCAAACTGGGCCACCGCTTCCATAAAGCGATGGATGGCTTCTTTGTCCCTGATTTCTTTTGGTATAAGCGAACCTTTGCAAAGCGACGAGAAATTGCTCTGCATCCGCATTCTTTCTTTGGTAGTTTTAGTCAGGAACAGGTAGCAGTAATGGTTCAGGAATGGACGTTCATTGAAATGGCGCTGGTAAGACTTTGCCAAAAAACTCTGGTCGTCTTCTTCCAAATCAGGTGCATAGCTTTCCTTGATGTACCAATCCTGTTTATGGACTACCGTAAAATCTGGCAGGGTCTTGATGGCTTTATGCCAGGCGGAATGAATGGCTTCATATTCAGCGGAAGCTATCGTGAACAGTTCCGGTAGATGAACCTGAAAGCAGGCGGTAATGTCTGCATCTTTGGATAGGATACAATTGTTTTCTACCGCCAGTAATGGGAACCTGCTTTCCAGAGTTGTGGTCTTGGCTGCATTTCTCATACTGTGCTGGATTTAGGGGTGAACTTCAGGTAGCGGTTTATCGGCTTACGGCAGATGATATGACGGGGATGCCTTTTTCTCGCACCTGCCTTCATCAGTCCGTGTTCTCCATACTTTTTGTTCAGGGTGAAGGTCTGCCATACAATCAGCGAAGCACCACCGGTTCCGAGAAACAGGCAGATATACGAATTGACTCCAGCCATATAAAGTATCATAATCAGAATAAGGGTCCCGAGTAATCCGCCGGCGAAAATGAACAGGTATTGTGCCTTGAGTCCTTTAAATTCTACTGTTCTTCCAATGCCTTTATTGATATTGTAATTGTTCATATATCAATTTTAAAGGAAGAAGGAACGCAGTATGGTAGCCGCTACAATCAGAAAGATACAAGCACCAAACCAGCTTGCGGCGGTTTTACTGGTGTCAGGGTCTCCACTGCTGAATTTGTTATACACTTTTACCCCGCCGATGAGGCCAACCACGGCCCCGATGGCGTAAATGAGTTGTGTGGCGGGATCGAAATAGGATGTTACCATTTGGGTGGCTTCATTAATGCCTGCTGTACCGTTGCCTTGGGCCAGTACACTCAAACCTGTCAGCAATAGAAAGCCCGACAGTCCTCTTTTTTTTGTTAGTTTCTCCATAACTTGAATGAATTAGATTATTACTTTTTCCTGCTTTGTTCAGGTTTTTAGGCAAATCTATTGGAGAAGTAAAGACGTTTTGAGGAGCTGTCTTTAAGTGGAATTATTTGGCTGGAAGAGTCTGATAAAAAGTTAAAATGTAGTATATTAGCTTACTTTTAATAATTCATCTTTTATTTTTTTGGAAAATAGTATAATATACTTAGATAATAATGCAACCACAACAGTTGATGATAGAGTTATCAAGATAATAACATCATATTTCAGTGATCTTTACGGAAATGCTTCAAGTCTTTATTCATTTGGGAATAAGGCTAAAATAGCTATTGATAAAGCTAAGGTCGAGAGTGCAAAATTGATAGGAGCAGAACCAAATGAAATTTACTTTACTTCAGGTGCTACTGAAGGAATAAATTTCGCTTTAAAAGGTTTGGCTATGCATCCGGTTAACCGCAAGAAGCATATTATAACCTGTCGGACAGAACATAAGGCTGTATTGGAAACCTGCCACTATTTAGAGAGTATTGGATATAAGATTGATTATCTTCCTGTTGATGCTGAGGGAAACATTGATTTAGAAGCTTTGCAGAAGCTGATCTCAAATGATACTTTATTAGTTTGTTTAATGTGGGTTAATAATGAAACAGGTGTTATATATCCAATTGAAAAAATTGGGGAAATAACGAAAGCGGCAGACGTTTACTTTATATGTGACGGGACACAAGGGGTTGGAAAATTACCTATCAATATTAACGAATGCAATATTGATGTATTATGCTTTTCCGGTCATAAAATGTATGGCCCAAAAGGTATTGGAGGAATATATATAAACCAAAGTATAACCAGACAAAATAAAATTCAGCCTTTAATTCATGGAGGCGGGCAAGAAGACGGTCTTAGAAGCGGTACATATAATGTGCCATTAATAGCAGGATTGGGAAATGCTTGTGAGATTGCATTTGAGGAAATGGAAAAAAACAGAACCCATATTGAACATCTCCAAATTTTTTTAGAAAAGGAATTATTGCAAATCAAAGGAGCGTTTATTAATGGCAATCGTGTTTCAAGAATATATAATACAATAAATATTTACATTCCAGGGTTTGATTCAGAAATCTTTATAGGTGTCAATAAGGACATTGCGGTTAGCAATGGATCAGCATGTACTTCCGAATTGATTCAACCATCTCATGTATTATTGGCAATGGGCCTAAATAATAATGATGCAATGAATAGCCTGCGTATCTCTATAGGAAAGCATAATACAAAAGAAGACATTCAATTGCTTATACAAAGAATAAAAGACTTTATTAATAATTATTAAATCAATTCACCTATGCTGAAAACTTTATTCCTTTCCATTTACAGCTCCAAAACGGAAGCAGATATTGATAAATTAATCTCAGAAGAATCTAAATTATCTGATTCGAAGAATTGGTTTCCAATAGGAGGGAATGAGTCGAATTTTAGCATTATTGAAAATCAGCAATCTAATCCGATAGCCGCATTAGTAGAAAAAGTCACCAATTCCATTGATGCAATTTTAATGAAAAAATGCCTGGAGACAAACTTGGATCCTAGAGGCAAGTCAGCTCCAAAATCTATGGATGATGCAATTGATTTATTCTTTCCTGACAATAAAAATTGGGATTTAAATACTTTTAGAAGAAAGCAGGCAGAGGATATACAAATTATTGCAGATGGTCCAACCAAACAAAGCTCCGTGATTATATATGATAATGGTGAAGGACAGGATCCAAAAGATTTTGAAAGTACTTTTCTTTCTCTAATGCGTGGAAATAAAAATGAAATTCATTTTGTTCAGGGAAAATATAATATGGGAGGCAGCGGAGCCATTGTATTTTGCGGTACTAAAGGTTATCAGCTGATTGGTTCTAAAAGATTTGATGGTTCAGGTAAATTCGGTTTTACATTAGTTAGGGAACATCCTTTGTCTAAAGACGAATTAGAAACTAAAAAAAATACCTGGTATGAATACTTAAAAATTGATGGGGAGATTCCTGCTTTTGAAATTTCAGAACTGGATTTAAAACTTTTGAATAGACAGTTTACGACCGGATCGATTATCAAAATGTATTCCTATCAGATGAAGGGTGTTTCCGGGTTTGCCCAAGATTTAAATCAAAACTTGAACGAATTTCTTTTTAAGCCTGTATTGCCAGTTTTTACCATTGATACCAAAGAGCGTTATCCAAATAATAAAGTATTGGAAACAACCGTGTATGGTCTTCAAAGGCGATTGGAAGAGGAAAAGGATTATGTAGAAGAATGGTTTTCCGAAGAGTACGAAGATGCTCTTTTCGGTACAATGAAAGTGACCTGTTATGTTTTTAAGGCAAAACAAGAAGGGAAAACCGTGAAAGAGACCAAAGCTGACATACAAAGGAGGTATTTTAAGAATAATATGTCAGGATTATTCTCTATGAATGGGCAAGTCCACGGCCATTATACTAGTGAATTTATTACTAGAGGTTTAAAATATAATCTGCTGAAGGATTATCTGCTTATTAATGTAGATTGTTCGAAGATGAAGTACGAATTCAGAAAGGATCTTTTTATGGCTTCTCGCGATCGTTTAAAAAATGGAGCAAAAGCAGAAGAACTGAGAGACTATCTAAAAAAGAAATTAACAAAGTCAAAGTTAGACGAAATTAATAAACGTAGAAAAGATTCTATTGGCTTAGAAAGTGAGGATACATCTGAACTAATAAAGAATTTTGCTAAAAACCTTTCGAAAGACAGTGATCTTTTTAAACTATTGCAAAATACCCTTAAACTAGAGGAAAAGACTAAAGAAAAACCCGAGAAAAAACAATCGGGCGGCAGATCAGAGAAGGAACAAGTACCATTTAAACCGGAACGCTTTCCAAGCTTCTTTAAATTGCAACATAAAGCAAATACTCCCATTCCAGTACCAATTGGAGGAGAAAAGACGCTGCGTTTTGAAACCGATGTGGAAGATCACTATTTTGACCGTACAGATCACCCAGGTGATTTACAAGTTAGCATTTTGAAAGTAAAGAGAACGGATCATAAGGGAGGTAATCAACAAGGAAGTAGCAAAGAACCGGGGGAATTATTAAATATTATTAAATCTAGTCCAGACAAGGGAACAATTAAAATTACTTTTAACCCCGATACAGAATTGAAGCAAGGGGATGAGATAGAGGTTGAAGCAACCTTGAAAGGTGCAGGGGATGATTTTTTTCAAGAAATTGTTTTTCTGAAGATTGTTGATGCCGAACAAAAAAAGGAAACGGCTCCAAAAGAAGAGGAGGATTATAGCAATATAGGATTACCAGAACTGGTAAAAGTATCAAAAGAACAATGGGATGAGCTTGAATCTCATGGTGTTTCAATGAACTATGAAACGGTTATGAACCCAATAGCATCCGGAGATATTTTAGAGAAAATTTATATAAACCTAGATAGTAATGTTTTTCTTAATTATCGCAAGAAATTAAAAAATGAGGATCAAATAATTGTGGCTCAAAAAAGATACATAGCTTCAGTATATTTTCACTCATTATTTTTATATATGATCACTAAAAAGAAAAACTACAGACTTACTTCTTCTGAAAATCCTGAAGACGAAATAACTATCGACGACTATATTAGGGATGTATTCGATAGTTATTATTCCGACTTTTTATTAAATTTCGGGATGGAACAGTTAATGGGTAGCTTAGAGGATTAAATAATTTAAATTTAGTATGATTTCATCTGCTTTTGATTTAGGCGAAAAATTAAATAATCAAAGTGTTAATTACTATTTGCATAGTCCACTTTGGAATAGATTTAACTTTTCGCACATTGATATATCTTTTACCAATTGGCAAAAAAGTAAATATTTGAATATTACCGCTGACGATTTTGATCCCGCAATAAATAGTATACCAAATGATAGTGGAGGTTTATATTTGTTTTATGTTAAATGTAATATAATTACAGGAATAACTGAATTTCCATTTTATATTGGGAGGGCTCAATATACTGAAAACCAAAATCTAAGAAAAAGGGTAAAAGAATACTTTCAAAAATACTCTCGAAGTGATGAACGGCCTAAAATTACAAAAATGTTTAAATATTGGGCTTTAGATTTGCATTTAGCTTATCTTCCGTTAGACAATAATAGCAATATAGTTGATTTAGAAAAGCAATTAATCAATTATTTATTATTACCGATGAACGATGAGATTCCTGATCAAGAGATTAAACAAGCAATAAAGGCATTCTAATTATGAAAATCCCCGCATTAAAAGCAAATATAGGTAGTTGGAACTATTATGTAACAACTTTAACCTTTGAACAAATTTCAATTTTTGTTTCTAAAATAGATGATCAATTATATAAATCCGAAAGCCTTCAGGATTTGATTCAACGCAGTATTACAAATAATTATGTAAGTATTAAAGAGTATATATTAAATCAGCCGGATGTTTTTTTTAACTCATTAGTACTTGCTGTTTATGATGACTATCCTGACTGGCGAGAAATAGAATTTAAGTATGAAAGCGGTGAAGAAACTTATCAAATGGGATTACTAGAATTTCCTAGTAATCATAAAGTATTTCCTGTAGATGGTCAACACAGGGTAGAGGGAATAAAAGCTTCTTTACTAGTTAATCCTCAGTTAAAGGATCAAAAAATAGCTGCAATTTTTATAGGGCATAAAAATGATGAAGAGGGAAAGCAAAAGACGAGAAGATTATTTACTACTCTCAATAGATATGCTAAACCTGTATCTTTAGATGATATAATTGCATTAGATGAAGATGACTCAGTAGCAATTGTTACAAGATATTTACTGGAGGAATATGAATTATTCGCAGGAAAAAGAATAATTTATGCTAAGCAAAAAGCAATTCCACCTACAAACAAAGAAGCCATAACGTCCATTATTACATTATATCAGGCTAATTTAGAGATTTTTAAAATATTTTATGAGGCTAAATTTGAGAAAAAAGCCACCCAAAAACTACTAATAGAGTATCTGAAATTTAGGCCATCAAATGAAATAATTCATGAATTCACAACATTTACTATAAGTTTCTGGGATGCATTTAAAACAGAACTAGCCTTTATTAGTGAATATTTAATTCAAACAAATAGCGCCGCACAAAATTATAGGAATAATGATACAGGAGGAAATTTAGTTTTTAGACCTATTGGTTTCCTGCCATTAGTAAAATCAAGTTTGTTAATATATAAACGAGAAGGAAAATCATTTACTGAAATATTTCAAAGATATAATAATGTTAACTTTAATTTGGACACCAAACCTTGGCACTATGTTGCTTGGAATCCAATTGAACACAAAATGGTAATGAGTTCTGATTCCGTTATTCAATTATTATTGTTGTACTTATATAATTCTGAAATATTAGAAGCGAAAGAGACAAAAAAATTAAAGGAAGGTTATGCAGCTAAAATATCGTATGAAAATCCAAATCTTGATGATGTTTTAAATGATATTCAACAGTAGTTTTATTTTAAAGACAAGATATTTGCTGTGCTTATCTTCTTCTATTATTATTTGATAAGATTTTTATGAATTGTTTAAGTGAATAAAGCAATATGGGGTTCAACTCGATGTTGAACCCCATATTGTTTTAAATTATTAAGAAGTATTTTGTATCGTACCTCTTATTAAATTTTACTTTTTAATTCTTTTAGATATTCATTAATCTCTGAGTGACGACCCGATTTATTATTATATGTTATTGTTTTAATTTTAAAATCCTCAAAAAAACGTCGTTGTATGATAGGATTTGCTTTCTCATCACTAATAAGTAGATAATGTGTTGGTCCACCTCCTGAATATGATTCATGTAAGTAATCTAATAATAAATTAAATTCAGGATCAGTCATAGAAGTACCAACAAAAAAAATAGATTTAGTTGAAAATATGGATTGCAGAATACTCTTGTAGCCTAACTCTCTGTATAACGTTTTTCTATAATCACGCTGTGATAGAATAATCCCTTGCACATCTGAAAAAGCATCACCATGCGCCTTTAGTACAAAAAATTTTTGTTTCCAGTAATTGTTGGCTATTTCTCTACTTTGACTGTAAGTAAAAGTAGGAGGTGGATAACCATTAAGTTTTGTATAAGTATTTTCAATTAAGCGATCATAATTAGAAGTTATAATAATATTTGAATTAAAGCTTAATATAGATTCCATAGTTTCAGTTGGTCTGATGTCCGGTCTACCAAAGGTATCTTCCATGAAATCGTAAAATACGCTTCCTAATTCACTTTTCAATTCTTCTGCTAATAATAAAAAACTGTTCCCTTCTGCTAAAAGTTTGTTATATTCCGAAACTTTATCAGCACTGCACCATGGTTGGCTTGAAGCTAATGTAATTAGCTCAGAAATCAATTTGCCCCATGTAGGCAAACCGGCCTCTATTGATATGCCTGCTCCAACAAAAAAAACGCTTGATTTATCTTTGAAGCTTTCTATCATTTCTGATGGGAAATGGTCATCTGTAAAACTCATATTTAAATTATAAATTTTTTAAACATATTATCTAATACATTCGCTCTAGTACTAATACTTTCCGTCAAAGCCCCTGATCTATCATAATTCATAATATAATTATATAAATTAATAGAATCATTTGTCTTTTCTTGAGCAAGATCTTTTAAATTATCTTTTCTGTCTAATCTACTGTTTTCAAACTCATTAAATGCTTTTTTAAAGCCCTTAACATTAAGTTTCGTGTTATTAATATTTCGATAAAGAAACCAAAAAATATCTATGAAGGTATACTTATTAACTATTCTTTTACCATCTGCTAAGTCCAATTCATAAATCAAATCTAGAACTTCATCAATTTTCTTTAATTCATTTGCAGTTACAGAAATAGATTTATCTAAGTAAAGTTTTTCAATTAAATTGGCTTTTAAATCGTCGTGATTTTTATAATAAATTAAACAAAATACGTGGGCTAAATAATCCTGGTGTTTGAATCTTTCCCTAGATATTTTACATTTTTCGAAAAATTTATGATTAAGTGCTAAACTATCTATATGTTTTCCAACATTGCTTATAATAGCATTTCTTTTTTCAGCGGCATTTAATGTAACCCCTTCCTGTAATCTGCCAAAAAGCACACGTACTTCGTCTTCTGTACAACTATCTATAATAGCAATTGTGACTTCTGTGTCTAAAAATTTTTGTTGTAAATTTTTATCTAAGTTTTCGTATTTTTTATTACCAACTGAATATTCTTCAATTTTATCTGTTTTAAGGCCTTTGATACTCTTATCAAGTAATTTAAATAAGTTATCGTGGAAATTAAAAATGGCTGTTAATCTTTGCTGGCCATCAGCTACCTCATAGTCGTGAATATGATTTTTAACACTACGTAAGTAAATTTTAGGAATATCTATGCCACGTAATATCGAGTCAATAAGTAGTGCCTCCTTTTCGGTAGACCAGACTTTTCCTCTTTGATATTCAGGTTGTTCATTTATTTTTTCTCTTTTTTTTAGAAGAGTCGAAATCTTCCAGTTAGTAACTTTTACTTCCATATAGATTATTATATAAAACAGCTTGCACAGCCTTCGCCTTCAGCATCTTCTAGAATGTCTAGAAGATAAGGGGATTGTACTTTTGATTTTGTTCTTTCTTTACGTTTAATATATTCTTCTTTAATTTTTTCTATTCTCTCAGGCTGTACTAACTCTACAAGTGACTCATCCTGTATCCAAGTATAGCCATCTTTCTCGTACTCCATTGCTTTCAAAAACAAATCGGGATGTTGTTCGTATAGCCACACCCATTCAATTTTTTGCTGATAGAAACAAAAGAAACATCCTGAGCGGCTTCTCGCATAGGTTGATTTTTTGCCATTGACTTCAAATTCTATCGCTTTATAATATGCAGGAACACCTACGCCTGATTCTTCTAAAATTTTAAAAATATCATCTCGTACTAATATATCTTCATTATTGATCAGAGGAAAACCATCTTCTTTAGATAAAGGATAGTCGGTTGTCTGAAGAAATTGGAAAACAGCATCATTGTATTCTTTAATTCCTAAATCTAAAATACTATTTAATTTTTGTGTTTGGCTAAAATTTATAGAAATTTCTGTATTTATTATTTCGAAGATGCGCCCTTTCTTTTCTCCCAAGTCTAACGCTTCGTAATATTTTATAACATTAACAATGTTATTGTTTGCCAGAAATTTTGTCGTGACGTCCTCACTAAATATATTTTTTCGGAATGGAAATATAGACTGTATATTGGATTTTTTAGATATATAACCTTCCCTGTCTTCGTCTCCACGAATACCTACGTAAGATATTACTAAGTCATTTCCAACAAATTTTTCGAAAGGTTCCAATTTCAATTTTTTTGTACACCATCTCGAAATAGATCCGGGCAAAAAACCATTGTACATTTTAATGAAGTGATCAAATGGATTCAGACTGTCATCCTCAAGAGCAGGAAGTTTTATTATTTCTTTACCGAGAAAATTTTCTAAATTTTCAATCAGATCATAAGTGTCCTGAAGTTCTTTTCCCGTATCGGATGTATAATATTCTATGTCTAAATCAGGATAATTTTGCTTCATATATATAGCTAAAGCTGCGCTGTCTTTTCCTCCGGAAATACCTAATACATGTCTAACTTTACCCATTATAATAATTTTTTCAAAACAGCTGCAATTGCTGCCAAATCAATACTTTTATCTTTTGAAAGCAACTCGTTTATACGTTTTTCAAGGTTATCAACCTCTTTACTTTTCCCTTTTGGTAAGCGAATCACCTTGTTTGCCATTCCTTCTTCAAAGGAGTTAATCTGTATATTTAAAGCTATTTCTTTTTCTTCATCAAATTTAACTTTAGAAATTTCATTTAGGCTATCTAAATCCAAAATCATATCTGCAAACTTATCATAAAGTAGAAGTTCATCTTCATCTTTAAATTTCTCTAAGGATTTACCAGTCAATGATTGTGCTAATGAACTCAGCCATGCTTTTTTATCCTCAATTTTGGAATCTATACGAAGTACAAATGACTTCTGTGAGTTTAATAATAAATGACGATGTAGGTTTTCATACCTGTTTTGAAATTTGATTTTGTATTCCTCAAATTTTAGAGGTTTATCAAAATATTTGTCTTGTAAAAAGATTTCAAAGCGACTTACTAATTCATCAAAACAGTTACGAACCTCTTTGATAGAGTCTTGTAATTGGATTATAAAATGCTGTAATTCAGCTCTGTCTTTTTGTATTCTTGCTACTGAATAACCCAAAGCGGTTGGAAAATCTTCAAAGAAAGATTGTTCCGGATCCTTTGAATTGGCTATTGCCTCTCTTATTGCAATGCTCTCTTTGGATAATCGTTTGGTTTCTTTAGAGTAGTCCGGTAACGCTCTGTAAAATACCAGAAACGGTTTAATGGTTTCGATAAAGGTCTGCGCGTTACCTGATTTATTTAGTTCAATATTCAAAAATTTACGATAGCTATTGAATATATCTAATTTTACTCCTTCTAAAACAAATGACTTTATTTCAAACTCAAAAGGTACTTTTGCTATTAGTTCTAGGATATCACCGTTAATTATAGGAGTATAAATACCTTCATTGAATAATGCATATTCATCTCTTTTAATGAATAAGAAAGTAGGTACCCAAAAATCGATAAATCCCTGCTTTAATTTAAAAGGTTTGTTACTCAATATTTCTATAAACTCTGAAACACTTCTCTTTGTCAGTTTAGCACTGTTTAAAAATGCAACTGAAGTTTCCCATAAACTATGAAAACCATTTTCATTATGAGGATGAATAATGTTTGATGAATTTTCATCAAATAATTTAATACCATTATTTTCTAGTAAGGATAAATAGATGGTTTTCTCTGGTGGAAATTTATCTTGGGGAAAACCAAGCTGCGGCACATCCCATTCATTTGCTAAAGCTCTAAAATAGCTTCTCTTTGCTGAATGAATTGAAGCTGATATCTTATGCTTGTTAACTAATTCGTTATTAAAATAGGGAGTTTTGTTATAAATCGTTTGGCAGATTTCCGAAAGAAAAGAATTAAATTCCTTTTGTGTTTTAAACTCCTTTTGTTTACCGTTAAATATCCAAACCACAGAGGCATTATTACCAAAAAAGCTGTTGAGGATTTTATGATTTAGTAAATTTCGTTGGTGTAGTACAATGATTTTCAACTCATCTACAGCAACTTTGTCATCCGGGTTTTCTTCAATTACCTTTCTTGTTTTTTCTATTTCAAACAGCAGGTCTTTTATCTCCTTCGATTTCAAATAGTAGCAATATAAAATAGCTTCTTGATTTTGTGCTGATATTTTTTTAATTTCGGCAAGTATCCCCTTTTCATTAAAAATTAAATTAATGAATCCATCCACATCTCCTTCTGGTTTTGTTGAAATAGGATGAGATGATATTTTATATTCAAATAAACGGGGCGTACCTGTTTCAAACATTGTTCTTTTAGCAAGAACAGGAGACAGTGAATAGTTTTTATTAAGTAATGTTACTACATCAGTTATATCATCAATCTTATTACCTGCTTCATAAAGGGCAGTGGGGATATCCAAGTCAGTTCCCTCAAAAAGAATATATCTGTTACTATAATTTCTGTAAAGTATTACCTTTTTAACCTCTAGATTTTCAATTAATTTATCTGCATTCTTTATATCTAAACTCATTTCGGCATAGGCTACCAAAAAGTTACGGTTTATAAAAGAGCCTGCTTGCGAATTGATAGATAACAGACCTATTGTCTTAATTAATTTTTCATAGTTTATAAGGTCCTCATCAAATAAGGATTCTATCTTTTCTAAGGACGTTCTAATTGCTTTCCATGCGCTGAAATCAGGATTGTACCTCGAATTTACAAAAGAAAAATAATTATAAACTAAAAAATCATAAACCTCTGCAATTGAGTAAAATCGATCACTCAATATGCTATGTTGATATAATCCAGTGTGATCTGTTGATTCTAAAAAAGAAAATAGCGAACGCTCATTTTGCCCATACTTTTGCAAAGATAATGTCAATACATATGCAGAAATTGCATCTAAAGGATATAGCTTTTTCGCTATACCTCTAATATAATCCTCATTGGTATTAAATGTCTTCGAAGTGGTTAATAATTCTACAAGTTCACTAATCGCTTTCTCTTTCTTGCTCGTTGATTGTTTTTCCTCCATATGCTCAGATGCAAGAAATAACAATTGTTCTACCGGCTCATTAAAAGTAATTTCCTTAAACCTTCCTTTTACTTTGGTCCACTCTTGTTTTTGTGATGGATCTAAATGAAGAGCATACGCATCAAAGTTTTGATGTACAGTGGTTAATAAAACTATATTGTTATCTGAATTATTGGCAAATTCAGCTAATTGTTGAATAAAATACAGCTCTTTCTCAGGTTGGTTATTTGAAGCATATTCTAAAAACTTTCCAAACTCATCGATGACAATAAAAAGAAGAGGGTTCTTTTGATCTAAATCATAATAGCGATTATAAATGTGAGAGAAAATATTTTCAGATAGATGCTTATCATTTCTGATTTCGAACAAATCAGCTAGAGTATCCTTCAAAGATTGATATTCACCTACTATTTTAATAAAGTCAATTTTTGGATTTGAAATTAAATTCAATCCAAAATATAGTTTGTTTGCTTTTAAAGTTTGTTCTATAGCCCAAAGAAAAGAACTTTTTCCAGTACCGTATGATCCAATTATATTAAATGACCTGATGCCTAACTTAAAGTCATTGCTTATCTGGTTGCTTATACGAATGGCATTTGGAGTAGGTATGTATTTCAATTCCCTATCCGTATCACGAATAATGTTAGTTGATGTGGTAAATTTAGTTGCCATAATAAAAATTTAAAACATCAAATTTGTCCGGTTTTGATGTAAATTGTAGTTCCTGAATACCAGCATGATCACTCAGTGTAATACCGTATTTTTTATAATTAGAGTTGTTAACTAGAGATTCCAGCTTTTCCATTAATGCTTTTTTTGTAATTGCAAATACGGAACCTGGTTGATTTCTATCCTGAAATAAAAGATTCAAACTTATAGAGTTTTGAAATTCAGGTTTGTCTAAAATAGTATACAGTATAATTTCCGCCGGTAAATTATTACGACTTTCATTTGTTATACTATATAGTGAATGACTCTTTTTTTCCTCCTGTATAAGCTGTAAGTCTGTTAATAATCCTGAAAATGTATCTTCTTTGTCTTTCACTTGTTCAACAGTCCTAATGTACATCTTTGCTAAAACTTCAAAATCAGTACTTGCGGTTTTTTTATTAAACTGTGAAAATCCTATTTCATTTGATTTTCTTTCAGCAAAAACTAAAAAATTTTCTCTTGTAAATTCTATTTTTTCTTTTCTCAATTCATTAAAGATTAAATCATAAATTGATGAAATACCTTGACTTACCAAATTATAATGAAGTAACCACAATGATCCCTCGTCTTCAAGATAAGGATCTTTTCCTTTTGAAGAGAATATATAATCAGCAAAACTGGTAGTTTTGCCTTGTTTGTCTAGTAGACCAAATGCTTTCATCCAAAAATAGATTGCTGAAACCATATTTTTACCAACGCCTAAAATAACCACAGCATCATTGTCAGTAAATTTATTTCCGTTCTTTATAAAATCATATCCTTTCTTGAGCCACATTTGTCTGCAGTGAAAGGTTTCGTGGCCCGAAAATGTAAGTTTATTTATTGGAGGTGTCAATATTTCAGACATACTTTTTTATTCTTTTTGTTTGGTACAAAGTAACAAAATATAACTAGAAAAGAACCTTCTGCGAAGTAAATATTGTATTTTAATCCAAGTTCCTTTTTTGTCTCATACAAACTCCCCAATATCAAAATCTTCCAAATCATTTTTCCGCAAATTGGAAGAGCCAGAACCGTTTTCAGAAGAAAGGCTCTCATCCAATATCTGGTTATACTGTTGGATCCATTTACCATGGAATTTTTCAAAGGACTGAATAATATGGTTTCTTCTGTTTTCTAAATAGAAATTGGGAAAAAAAAGCACCAAACTTTTACCGTTTGACGTTTCACTGTTTAGTATTTCCAATTTATATTTTGCGGCCTTTTTGTTTACTTTGCTTAATTTGGGTTGGTTGTTGTTTTTCAACAGCTTTTTTCAGCTTCTCTTCTGTTTTAATATTGCTTTTAATCAAATCAACAAGAAAGGTTTTTCCCCAGGGAATATGCTTTGCGGTAAACTGTAATTTTAAGCCATTTTTTACCAGTCCGTGTGTAAGTTCAAATCCGTATTGTCTGTTCCAGCCAATCCTGTCAAGAAGTCTTTCAGAGGGAAATCTCACAGCGATTAAATCTTTAGGCAGCTCTTTTATATTTAGATAATCAGGTTCCTGAAATTCATGTGTATTCGGATTGTAAGGAATACTATAGGTTCTTTTGTCTTGATCATAGTAGTTTCCAATATCTGAGAACACAATACCTTTAGAGAGAAAATCATCTTTAGGCCGGAGCATATCCATGCGAATATCTACATAGAATGTATGCCCTGCAATATCTATGGTTGGTAAGATACCTTTGTTTACACGCAGATCGTAGGCTTCCTTATTAATTTCATTTTCCATATTCCCTTGTTTTTAAAAAGACAATGGGAAGTCTATACAAACTCCCCAATGTCAAAATCCCCCAAATCATTTTTCCGCAAAGTGGAAGAACCGGCATTTGTTTCAGAAGAAAGGCTTCCGTCCAATAGCTCGGCTATCTTACGCGAAGCACCTTCCATAGAATTTTCCAAAAGGCTGAACAACTCGGTTCCCTGTATTTTCTGAACTATATTGACCGCTGTTTCCTTCTGGGATGGCTCCAATTTTTCTTTTTGTAGCAGCATCCCCACGGAACTTAGTTCTTCAAAGGTAACCCCTTGGGCCAAACTGAATTCGCCATCGGATATTCCATACCTGTTCCATTCTTCTTCCTCTTGCTCAAAATCAGGCATGTTTCTGAAAATTTCGTCCAGCTCTTCCTGCGGAATTTGTATGTCAAAATCGTTTTCTTCGATTTCTGATTCAAAATTATCAATCTCTATTACCAAGCCCTCGTTTTGGCTGTTAGAGGCAATACTTGGCACTGAAAGTCTTTTATTTGGTTTTGGAATACCCATTATTTCGGGCAGGTTGGGATTTACATAGTGTGGATTTTCATCTTTAGGGACTACGTTTTTGATTACAATCTTATCTTTTGCCAAAAGAGCAATAACAATCAGCAGGCATATTACAATCACTATTTCCATAACAGTATCTATAAAATTGGTTTGTTTCTTTCATTGAAAAAATCAACAATGTCCGTTCCAAATTCTTTAAAATGATATTCAAGAATATTGTCTATATAGGAATAGAGTGTTGTTTTCTCATCTCTTGTCAATTGTACGATACGAAGCAATCGTTCGTGATAATCCGGACGTATATAAACAACTTTTCCATTTCTTCCGGACGGATACCGGTTACCAAGAAATACTTCTTCATAATTTACATTTTTTAAAGAACCTGTTCTTTGTTTTTCCCTATGCTTAACTTCTTTGGGTTCAGTATGCTGCTTCGAGGCCTCTTTCGGCTGAACAGATTCGTCGCCGCTAATAACATTCATTAGATAGTCTTCATCAACGTTTGGTTTTTCAAAGCCTGTATTTCCTTTGTTAGTTCCCATTGTCAAATTTGTTTTAAGAGTGAATGATCTTCAGAAATTCCTGTAAAAAGAGATCCAGTTTTGTAGCTTTCAAAAGGTGAGGCTCCGCTGCAAGCAGGCTGGACCTGAATATATAATTGCCTGTATCATCGCTTTCCTTTCGGAATCGTTTACTGTCCATGATTCTTGTATCCATGGTGGAGAGCCCCAGTTCTTCAATTACGTGCTGATAGGCTTCGTAGAGAATTGATTTCTCCCTGCCGTCTACCTGGTTCCAGAATAACCTAAAAACCTGATCTTTATTGGTATTCTCAGTTTCGGGAAGTTCAAGGAATACCTTGGCAAATCCGAGCGTACTTTCCACGACGAGACGATCCGCTGTAATGGGTGAGAAAATAAAATCCATAGCCTTTAGTGTCGTCAGGACACCTTTGGTATTTGCAGTTCCGGGAAGATCAAAGAAGACCATATTCCAATGGACCGGTGATTGCTGGATGTACTCTAATGCTTCGTCCAATGCTTCCTCTGCTTTGCACTTAATGATTGGGTAAGCCTTTTTGTTGATGGTTGTGAACTGCTTAAGTGCCGCCTTTTTATGGTATTCATTCTGCATAACAGTCTTCAGGTCTCTTTCCCTCATCTTAGTCAGGCTGTACTGTGGATAGTCACAGTCCATTACCAGCACATTGTAACCTAAACGGTAATGCAGGAGACTTGCTAAAAAAGTTGTGATAGTGGATTTTCCAACTCCGCCTTTTTGAGTGGAGAAGCTAATTTTTAAAGGTTTTTTTATTGTTGTCATTATTCTAAAATTTAAAATTGTTTGTTTTATAAATTGTGAAGCTGTATTGCTATATTTCAGCTTTCATATTTTGCTGTATTCTTGTACTGTTTTATTTTTTTAAAGCTGCCTTTGAATATGTCTTTGCTTAAACCTGCAAAACAGCACAGTATTCTTTAGGTATTCCTGCTTTTATGCTTTTACATTTTTAAAACTTTATGCTTTTATAGTTTCACATTTTTATTCTCATAAACTTTTCAGCTTTTTTGGCTGCCTGTCCATTTTCAAATACATTTTCTTTTTTTTCTGCAAAGGGCCTTGTATGCATTGTTTTATAACTGTGAAACAAAGAAAGCACCTCATTAATCTGATTTTATAAAAGTGGCAGCCAATGGCTTCCAGTGGCACTCCTTGGCAGTGTAATCCACTGTGATGGTTCCATTTTTACAGCTTTATTTTGTAAAGGCTTTAATCTGTAAAAACAGATCAAAATTTTGGGGTGGCAGCCGGAACGGCCAGAGGCCGTTTTTCCCTGCTAAAATTAATCCGCCTGAAAGGGCGGATTTTCCTTTCGCTAGAAAGGAGCAAGTTGTGTTTTGAGGCACTCGAAACCGAGTTTGTGCCTCAAAACGACTTGCCCCTTCGGGGAGCAGAAAACGCCTTCCAAAGTCAGGGTTTTGTAGAATATTATAAATGGATTTATGATGACTGATAACAGTAATAAAAAAGAGAATAAAGGCGGGCGGAAACCTAAAAGTGACCCCAGTACACATCGTCACGTTTTTCGTTTAACCGATCAGGAAAACGCTAAGCTGTTATCCCTTTTTGAAGGATCGGGATCAAGCAATAAGGCAAAGTTTATTATTTCCCTGCTGTTTGGCAGGGAGATGAAATCCCTTAAAATAGATAAGGGAACCGTTGATTTTTATATGCGGCTGACCTCTTTTCATAGTCAGTTCCGTTCTGTTGGAGTGAATTATAACCAGGTGGTAAAGCTTTTGTACCGTCATTTTTCGGAGAAAAAAGCAGCAGCCTATCTGTACAAATTAGAAAAACAGACGGTTGAAATGGCTGTATTATGTCAAAAAATTGTTCAGCTAATCGAAGAATTTGAAGTAAAATATCTGAAAAAATAACATTTGGAATGATAGCAAAAATAGGAAGAGGAAGCAATTTATACGGAGTACTGTTATATAACCAGCTCAAAGTAGAGAAAGGAAATGGGCGGATTTTGTTCACCAATAAGATAATTGAAACAGCTGACGGTTATTATTCCTCAGCACAATTGACCCGATCTTTTGAGCCTTACCTGATAGCAAACCGCAATACTGAAAAACCAATTTTACATATTTCACTCAATCCCGATCCTAAAGATAATGTAAGTAATAACAGGTTTAAGGAAATGGCAGAGCAATATATGCAGGAAATGGGTTACGGTGAGCAGCCTTTTCTGGTATTCAAGCATACAGATATTGACCGCACCCATATCCATATTGTATCGGTTTGTGTAGACGAAGAAGGAAAAAAAATTTCAGATAAGTTTGAAAAAAGACGTTCTATGAATGTATGCCGGGACTTAGAAAACAAATACGGACTGATACCTGCTGCGGATAAGGTGCGCAATCAGAGCGATACAATTTTCCATCCGGTGGATTATCAGTCTGGTGATATAAAAAGCCAGATTGCTTCGGTCGTCCGGCAGCTGCCAAACTACTATCAGTTTCAGACATTGGGCGAATACAATGCTTTGTTATCCCTGTTTAATATCACGTCAGAAGAGGTTAGGGGAGAACTAGACGGGAAGCCCAGACAAGGTCTGGTTTATTTTGCCCTGAATGAAAATGGGAAAAAATCAAGTAACCCGTTTAAGGCATCTCTTTTTGGTAAAAGTGCAGGATACATCGAGCTTCAAAATCATTTTACAGCATCCAAAGAAGCACTTAAAGAAAGTGATGCAAAACTATCAGTCAGAAAAGAAATTGAAAGGATTCTACAATCGACCACTGACGAACAGGAATTTAAAAAGCTGCTGATTAAAAGTGGAATTAATGTGATTATTCGAAAAAATGAAACAGGCCGTATTTATGGAATTACATTCATTGACCGTAATTCCAAAACAGTATGGAATGGTTCGCGTTTGGGAAAAGAACTCTCAGCTAATGTATTCAATGATTGGCGGAATAACGGGCTGCGGCCGGAAGTCAAAAACACAAAGGATACTCAAACAGTTTTAACTAAAACAGAATCGGAAAGGCTGCCAACTGAGAACTCCCACGATTTATTTGATTTTCTAAGTAATCAAAGTCCTTCGCAGGTTGATGACGGACATAGCATTATAGAAGGTTTCGGCGGGTTATTACCGGAAGCTCAAGGGGAAGATTACCAGGAACAGGCATTTGCTGACCGTCTGAAGAAAAAGAAAAAGAGAAGAAACAGAAATACTTAAAACAACAGTTATGCAGGGAGAAGATGATTTGAGAGGATTGGCTAAGATTATGGAATTTATGCGGGCCGTCAGTATTTTATTGGTACTGATGCACTGCTATTGGTTTTGTTATGGGTTCTTCAAAGAAGAACAATGGACATTAGCAATTATTGATAAAATATTGCAAAACTTTCAGCGAACAGCCGGGCTGTTTTCCCATACGCTGTATACGAAGCTATTTGCTTTGGTGCTTTTGGCACTAAGCTGTCTGGGCAGTAAAGGAGTGAAAAACGAAAAGATTACCTGGAGAAAAATTTATTCAGCGCTCACGACGGGCTTTATTTTTTTCTTTCTCAATACTCCATTACTCATGCTGTCTATAGAAATGGGAACCTTCTTATATATTTTTACCTTAGGTCTGGGATATATCGCTCTGCTGATGGCGGGTGTATGGATGAGCAGGTTACTCAAAAATAACCTTATGGATGACGTCTTTAATACTGAAAACGAAAGTTTCATGCAGGAGACACAGTTGATGCAAAACGAGTATTCTGTCAATCTGCCAACCAAATTCTGGTATCAGAAAAAACAGCACGATGGCTGGATCAATATTGTAAATCCTTTTCGAGCAACTATTGTATTAGGGACGCCCGGCTCCGGTAAATCTTATGCTATTGTAAACAATTACATTAAACAGCAGATCGAAAAGGGTTTTTCGATGTATATCTATGATTTCAAGTTTGATGACCTTTCCACCATTGCATACAATCATTTATTGAAACATACCGACAAATACAAAGTTAAACCAAAGTTTTACGTCATCAATTTTGATGACCCCAGAAGAAGTCACCGGTGTAATCCTATAAATCCCGATTTTATGACCGACATATCCGATGCCTATGAGTCAGCCTATACTATTATGCTGAACCTGAATCGTTCTTGGATCCAAAAACAGGGTGATTTTTTTGTCGAAAGCCCTATTATACTTTTGGCGGCCATCATTTGGTTTTTAAAAATTTATGATAATGGAAAATACTGCACTTTTCCTCATGCGATTGAACTGCTTAACAAAAAATATGCGGACGTCTTTACCATCCTTACCACTTATTCAGAATTGGAGAATTATCTTTCCCCGTTTATGGACGCGTGGCAAGGCGGGGCTCAGGACCAGTTACAGGGACAAATTGCTTCGGCTAAAATTCCATTGTCAAGGATGATTTCGCCACAGTTGTACTGGGTCATGACCGGAGATGATTTTTCGCTTGACATCAATAATCCCAATGAACCTAAAATACTCTGTGTGGGTAATAATCCCGACCGCCAGAATATCTATTCAGCAGCGCTGGGTTTATACAATTCAAGAATCGTGAAGTTAATAAACAAAAAAGGACAGCTCAAAAGTTCGGTAATCATAGATGAACTTCCAACCATATATTTTCGAGGGCTTGACAATCTGATTGCGACCGCCCGAAGCAATAAGGTGGCTGTTTGTTTGGGCTTTCAGGATTATTCACAATTGACAAGAGATTATGGAGATAAAGAGAGTAAAGTAATTCAAAATACGGTAGGGAATATTTTCAGCGGGCAGGTCGTGGGTGAAACAGCTAAAAGCCTTTCGGAACGTTTTGGGAAAATATTACAGCGCCGTCAAAGTATGACAATCAATCGAAATGATAAATCGACCTCTATATCTACGCAATTAGAAAGCCTTATACCGGCTTCTAAGATCTCTACCCTGACTCAGGGAATGTTTGTAGGGGCCGTTTCCGATAACTTTGAGGAACGTATCGAACAAAAGATTTTTCATGCGGAGATTGTGGTTGATAATGAAAAAGTTGCAGCTGAAACCAAAACGTACCAAAAAATCCCGGAGATACGTTCTTTTGTAAATGAACAGGGAGAAGATATGATGAAAGCTGAAATTGAAGCCAACTACAAGCAAATCAAACAGGATATTATTGCGATAGTGTCGGATGAACTCGAACGAATTAAAAGCGATCCGGACCTGCAGCATTTGGTACCAAAGGCAAAGACAGATGATAAAAAAGATGATAATCACAAATAAGCATACTTTTGAGCATTGCCATCAGGAGATTTTCAGTTTCTGAAGAGGCTGTGATATTTGATCTTCCTGTATTCTTTCGGAACCCGTTACTTCCTGTTCCGGAGTAATGGATAATTGAATTTTTCTGTCCAGTGCAGCCAGCTCGTTTTTAAATTCCCCTATTGTATGTTCTTTAGTCCATACGCTGTTTACTATTTCTTCAAGAACTGGGATATCTTTTTCTATCTCACTTATTTTCTTTTGTTCCTCTCTTATCAATCCTGGTAATTTTTCCAGTGCATTTAAAAAGTTCATGGATGCCAGTTTAGGATCGCCTGCCATCTGCCCGTTGTTATAAGTGTATTTGATATTTCCTTCACCCTTTATAAAAAAGCGGTTATCCCTGATAGTAATTCCTTCTTTTTGCGAAGCCTCCGTTTTTACCAAAAGTGTAAATCCATACAATGTACCGATTTCCTCATACTGGCCTTCTGTACGTGCTTTATCGGCGAGGAGATTGAGCTTTTGACCAATCTGTTTTATATCGGCATCACCGGGTAATCCAATAAGCTGGACCAGATTCAATACAGTGCCGTCCTGATTTTTTTGAATGCGTTTTTCAATATTTTGGCAATCGATGGACATTCTTTCCATAAGGGATTTTGCAGATTCAAGGGAGGTCATACTGTTTTCAAGTTTATATCTTGACATAGATTTGGAACGTGTGAAAGCCTGTCTTTCGCTTTCCAGAGAAGTAATCTTTTTTTCCAGTTTGGCTTTTTCCAGCAAATCAGTATTACCGGAAAGAATAGCGACGTACTCCGAGAAATTCATTCCCGATTTTTCATCCATACCGCCTTCATCAATGGTACGTTTACCGAGGTTGTTGTTTTTGAGCTGATCGATAAATAATTGTTTATTATGCAGCAGGTTAAATTTATAGCTGTCCAAAGATTTTTCAACAGCATAGATGATTATATCTACTTTGTTATCCGCAAAAAATTTGGCAGTCTCATTTCCCTTACGGATGGCTCTGCCATCGCGTTGGGCCAAATCACTCGGTCTCCAAGGCGTGTCCAAATGATGTACCGCTACGGCACGTTTCTGGGCATTCACCCCTGTTCCCAACATATCGGTTGAACCAAACAGTATTCTGATTTTCCCTTCATTCATGGCACTTATAAATTCTTTGCGTATCTTATCGGTTTTGGCTTCCTGAATAAAACGGATTTCAGGTGCCGGAATGCCATGATCCTCCATTAGTTTGCGTTTGATTTCTGAATAAACATTCCATTCCCCCGGTTTGTAGGTGCCTAAATCAGAGAATACAAATTGGGTGCCTTTTTGGGCATTAAATCGATGGTAATAGTCTGCCAGCTTTGCTGCACAATGGGAGGCTTTACTGTCTGGGTGGTCATCGTACTTTTGACTGATCATGCGCATGTCCAATGACATCTTACGTGCATAGTCTGTAGCAATCAGCATTTTTGCTTTTTCTTCAGAGGCAGACAGCTTTGCTCTTCCCAATAATGTCGCATCGCCCGTTTTGGCAAACTCCATCAATTTTTGAATGAATATCTCCTGCTGCGGGGTGGGTGGGATATTATGCAGTATTTCATTCTTCTGCGGGCGGTCAATACCAATATCTTTTGCCGTTCTGTAATCTGTAATTTCTGTGTAAAACTGGGCCAGCTCCGGTACTTTTATAAAGTATCGGAAGCGTTCTTTTTGAACAATATTGTTGGCTACTGAAAATTCATAGTCGGTAGTTTTTCGTGCATAAATAGCCGCCCACGCATCAAAACAATTGATCCCTTGTTTTTCCAATGCCTGCGGGCGAAGGTATTTAAATAATAAATAAAGTTCTGTGAGAGAGTTGCTGATGGTTGTGCCGGAAAGGAAAGTAGCTCCCAAATCTTTTCCGCTTCTTTCCTGTATGGTCCTAATGGCAAACAGCAGGTTCAATGCCTTCTGGCTTCCCTGTATATTACCGAGTCCTGCCACACGGTCATGGCGGGTATTAAACATCAGGTTTTTGAAACGGTGGCTTTCATCCACCAGCAAGTGATCAATGCCCATCATTTTAAAGTCCACTACATCATCCTTGCGGTTTTCAATATCATGCTGGAGTGTTTTGAGTTTGACTTCCAGATTTTGTTTTCGTATGATAACACCCTTGAGCATGGCACGTGATATTTCTTTTCCCTGTGACTGCAATGCCTCAAGATTTTCTTCCACACTATCGAGTTCCGCCTGTAATATTTCTTTTTGCATTTCCGGTGACTGCGGGATCATCCCGAACTGGTCATGGGTTAGGATAATACAATCCCAATTGTTGTTTTTAATCTCTCCGAAAATACGCAGGCGTTTTTGAGGGGTGAAATCTTCTTTGCCCGGATACAATATTTTAGCATGTGGATACGCTTTGCGGTAGGTTTCCGCTATTTCGTGGACATTGGCTTTCAGGCCAATAATCATTGGCTTGTGTGCCAATCCCAGACGTTTCATTTCCTGGGCAGCGGTGCACATAATGAGCGTTTTTCCTGCACCCACCTCGTGGTCACAGATAGCTCCGCCGTTCAGCTTAATCATCCATACAGCATCCTTCTGGCTGGAATACAGGTCTTCAATCCCCAGCGCTTTGCGGTCCAGTCCGGGAAAGTCCTGATGACTGCCGTCATATTGGGGACGGACAAAACAATTGAAGGTATCATTGTATTTATCGGTCAGCCTTTTTTTAAACTCATCGTTCTGGGCATACAGCCACTGTGAAAATGCTTTACGGATTTCATCAATTTTGGTATTGGCCATCTGAATGGCTTCCATATCCCTAACCTTGATCTCTTGATCACCATGCATTATTTTTTTGGTAATGTCCGGCGTGGTATTAACTAATGCATGTTTAAGCAGAGTAATCCCGTCAAAGTTTCGGCTTTGGGATTTTATAGCATACTTCTCCGTTATATGAATATTTTTCTTGTCGCAATTAAGGGAAAAATCATCCGTATTTTCCGTGTAATGAATCCGTACATCGGTATCAAACAGGTGAGAGGAAAAATGATTGTAAATACCTGTGGGTATCCAGCGTTCGCCTAAATTAAAATCCAGTTCTTCAAATTCAATACGTCTTGGAACCGCCTGCTGTAAAGCAGCAAGACTTTCCCTTGCCTGCGAATCTTCAGGGTTTTGTTCTAAATAATGATGTATTTCCTGAGCTTTTTCCACCACATTTCCTGAAATCCACCGCTCCGATATTTCATACTCATTTTCTAAAGGGTTAAAGAAAATGCGTCCTTTGAGGGACTCTTTCAAATTGTCAGCAGATAACCCGCTGATTTGCGACATATAATCCAAATCGACAGCCCCGCACCTGTTGAGTGATGCAGCTAACGCCTCCTCAGGATTATCGGCTGCCAGTGGATTATTTGAAAAACTGACCGGATGTTGAAAGATATCCGCTTTATGCACCACACCACCAACTACACGTTCCAGATAGGGAATCTCGTTTCCGGCACTATCGGTTTTAATCAGTTGGATGTTCTCAGCGCTGTTCAGGTTCCCAAATCTTTTGACAAAGGCGTCATAAAGATGGTTGAATGTTTCCCTTTCCTTCGGATGCTCGGCTTGCTTTTCGGCTTCTTTCTGATACAATTCCAGATAAGCATTGCGTACCTGTACATAGGCTTCTGCTCTCATTTTCTGCATTGGGGGAAGTGGGAGCGCTTGAAACTCCGCTTTTTGTTCCCCAGGATCTAGACTGATAAGATAACCAACATATCCTTTGTAAGCTACCAAACAATCCTTTCGGTAAAAAGATTGTAATTTGTCCGTATAAATACGTAATTCCTCAGCACTTATATTTTGTGACTCGACACTATCTGAGAATAAATCTCCTGCTATTATCTTATTTTCCCTGTCTTGCTCTTTTGGAACCGATGGTATTGTATCTTTTTGATTGAAGGGTAAATCGAATAAATTCCCCTGCCGGTTTGGTGCTGCTTTTTTTCGTTTCGATGAGGAAACCGCTTTCTTTTTTGGAAGGGTATTTTTGATGTCGGGCGTATTTTCATAAAAACTAAACAGGCTTAATTGCGAATCTGCTGAAAAGCTTTCTTGAGCTGTCGATTTGTCTTTATCTGACTGTTCTTTTTCAATGGTAAATAAAGGAGTGGCAGATTTAGCTATGGAAACCTCAGAAATAGTTTCTGCAGTATTACGCCCATTATATAAACTGATATCGAAATAATGAGCCATATCCTCGGACAGCATCTTTTTTAAATCTTTGGCTATTCCATCAACACCTCCTTGATGCTCATAAATCACAGCGGGTCTGCCATACATGTCGGTGGCTTGGTAGGAAGTCGTTTGCACGATATGCTCTGCGTTTTCAAATAACAGGCTGTTTGTAGTATTCTCAGTCGTGGTATAGGTAGTACAAAATTGCTGCTCTCTTTGAGTAAGCCCTGATTTGGAGTTGTTTTTTTGCAGTACAATCAAATCGCTCCCCACTTCAGTTCCGGCATACTCGGTAAACAAATTATTGGGCAGGCGTATGGCTGAAACCAGGCTGCAGTTTTGCATCAGAGCTTGACGTATTGGTTCATTTTTACTGCTGTTCAGAACACCCTGTGATGTAATAAAGGCTAATATTCCGCCATCACGAAGCAGGTCTGCTGACTTTAGAAAAAAGTAATTGTGTATACTTCTGGCCGCCTGCACACGGGTAGGGTCTTTACTGCGTACAAAAGAAAGGTCAAATACCGATACATCCCCAAAAGGAATATTGCTGGCAATGACATCATAGTTTTCTTTCTCACTGTCGGGGATTTCTTCAAATCCGGCAGTCCGGATGTTGTTATCAGGATAAAGCTGTTTTGTTATTTTTCCTGTCAGCAATTCCTTTTCGTATGCTGTTGTATGTGATATGCTTTCATTGCTGAAAGCTTCGATAAAGGAGCCAGTTCCGGCGGATGGTTCTAGAAAACGTTTGATATTTATTTGGTTTTCTCCAAAGGAATCTGCAATGGCTTCAATGACCGACGGCGGGGTATAAAAAGCAGTCAGAACGGAAGCTCTTATACTATCTACATAACGGTAGTATTGTTTTTCGTCAAGTGCATTTTCCCGTAAAAGCTGGTGAAGTTCTTGAGTCAGGGGGAATAAATCCTGTTCGGATTTTACCCAGCGGCTAATATCGCTGGCTTTGTCAGCCGGATTGAGTACAAATTTTAACCCGCCGAAGCCGCTGTATTGTATGAGTAATTCCCGTTCGGCTGCAGTGGCATGGCGTCTTTCTTTTTCCAGCTGGAAAACAATCCGTATTGCCTCGATATTCTGCTTTAAATGTTCTCTTTTATTGAAGGCCATTGTCTTCTATCCAAATTTGAATAGTGCCGGTCAATTCAGTATAGAGCCATTCATATTCAGGGCGGTCCTCAAAATCATCCGTAAGTTTGTACTGATCAAACACAGGAATACAGACAGGAAGCATTTTTAAAGCGAACGGGCGCAGTTCCTCGTCAGCCATGATAGTGTCGAACTCGCTGCAGACCACCTTAAATACTGTATCGAATCTTGAAAAATGAAGTCCTTCAAATAATATATATTGGGCAATCTCATTGCATTGCTCAATTGTATTGCCAGCCATAAAAGCATCATTGTATACCTTAGCAGCTAATTGTGCACGTTTGTCTATAAATGCCTTATTTCCGGATAATTCTGGAAAACTTACCTGTAATAATTGTTTTAATTTTAAAGAGTAGTAGGATAATTTATTCTCTGCGGCCATTATTATTTAGTATTAGGGTATTGCAAAATTACTTTATTAGAAAACAGGAATAAAAATAGAGATATATGTTAGATGTAGTTAACTGATAGCATATTTTGACACCGGAAGGCATTCATTGGCTCTCACTTTTCTTTTTTTAGACGAAAATGATTGGAAAAGATATAACTTGGCGGGATTTTGGCAAGTATTTTCTTTAGGTTTCTTTTTAATTTGGCTCTTGAAAACAAATTCAGATTCAGATGAAACTTAATCACCGCTATAAATCAATTCTTATAGATGTAATTTGTCTGCTTTACATTCTTCTGTTTGTATACGCTGCGACAAGTAAATTGCTGGAATTTCAAAATTTCCGTATACAGTTAGGTCAATCGCCGCTTTTAAGTGCTTTTGCAAATTGGGTTTCCTATATTGTACCAATTTCAGAACTTTCTATAGTCATTGTATTGCTTCTACCGAAGCGTAGAATACTTGGTCTTTTTGCAGCTTACACCCTGATGGTAATGTTTACGTCCTATATCTATATCATATTACATTACAGCTCTTTTGTTCCTTGTTCCTGCGGAGGTATATTGGAGAAAATGACTTGGGAAGAGCATCTCGCATTTAATATTTTCTTTGTCATTTTAGCGGTAATCGGATTACTATTGATCTCGAAAAATGATATCTCAAATAATCCACAAATCACAGCGCCATGAAATTAAGATCGAAAATTATTATTCTGGTGATTTGCACTGTTTTTGGTTTGGGAAGTATGATTTTGTTCTTCAGCCTTTCTGAGCATATGATACATTATCAGAACAAGTTTATAAGAAGATTTCCACAACATGTTGCCCAGGAAATACATCAAAGGGATTTAATATATAATTCTTATTATTTTGCCGGAGCAGATAATGGTAAAATTTATCTTGGTAACGCTACTGCGCCATTACAGATAATGGAGCTTGATTCGACATTGAAGGTAAAAAAGATTCATCACATTGAATTAAAGCAGAAGTATCTTCCTTTTCAAGTACCACAAATAAGAGTACAAAATAAAAACTTTTACGTTTTTGAAGGTATAGTCCCTTATATCTATAAAGGGAGTATTGTTAATTGGAAAGCCTCACTACGGATAAACAGTGGATATTATTTTTCGCAATTAGAACCAATGGATTCGGTCAACCTGGCTATTCGTTATATGAAACCCAAAAGGGGAGAGAGCCTTATGGGAACTATAAATCTCGCCGATACAACAAAAGTAAAATATGCAGCATCTCTGCTGGAGAAACAGTTTGATGGTATATTTGATACTGACGGCAGTTTTCATTTCAGCCAAAAGCTCAACAGGATTGTTTATGTATATCTGTATCGGAATCAATATATTGTTACTGATCCCAATCTAAATTTAATTTACAGAGGTAATACTATTGATACGGTAAGTATTGCCCATGTTAAATTGGCAAGTCTTAAAAACAGCACTATGAAGACCTTCGCTGAACCTCCATTGATTGTCAATAAAACAAATTCCGTTGACGGCAATTTATTATATGTTAATTCTGCTTTGCCAGGTCTTTATGAGTCTGAAGATATTTGGAAAAGAGCCAGTATTGTAGATGTATATGATCTGACCGACGGAACCTATCGATCAAGCTTTCCAATCTACAATATCGGCGAAAAAAAATTGAGAAGCATGCTTGTATCAAGCAATTGCCTGTATGCTTTAATAGGTGAAAAAATAATATGCTATAAACTCAGGGAGCACCTTAAACAAAATAATCCTGTTGATAATAAAGAGAAATCAAAATGATTAAAATACATCGCGCGATGCCAGGGCTAAGATCGAAAACCTGTAGAAAAGAGTAGATCATAATGATTAAATACCTTTATACATGAAAACAAATTTTTTCAAAAAAATCATGATGCCGGCGGCAGTCGTGATTTTAGGTTCAGGTGGTGCTTTTGTAACTACCTCCATGAGTAGCACCAAAGGACTTGCAAATGTTCAGGGCTACAGATTTGTATCACAGGCTGATCCATGTCACGCGCAACAGCTGTGTAGCAATGTTTTTAATCCGACTATCTGTACATCCGGAAGCAACCAATTATTCGGTAAAGCAAATCCAAACGTAAATGTTTGTGATGTGCCTTTGTACAAAATTCCCTAACTAATTAGTTATTGGAATTGTTTTAAAAGGCAATGCAGTTCCTTCATTAGGGGGAACTGCATTGTTTTTTTACCAAGATATCTTTATTTCTATTTTTGTTCAAACCACTCTGGTTTTGCACTCCCTTTCAAATAATAATCAAACCACTGGGTAATTTTTTCTGTCAGATTGATTTGATTTTCAGGATTTTGTATAACATGGTTTTCTTTGGGATAAATCAGCATAATATTATCTTTTTGAAGCCTTCTTAATGCTAAGTGGAATTCCATAGTCTGATAAGGATTAACCTGTCTGTCGTCACCTCCTGTATAGGATAATAATGGAGTGGTTATATTTGCAGCAAAGTTAATTGGAGAATTTTTTTGGTAACCTTCATAATTGTTAAACAGTGTTTTTCCCATTCGCATCTGGTCGTATTCAAAACGTCGGGCATTAGGTTTTATATCTGCCCAGCCTACTGATAAATAGCAGCTGGTTAAGTCAGATACACCTGCACCTGCAACAGCTGCGGCAAACATATCAGTTTGTGTAATAATGAAATTGGTTTCATAGCCTCCAAAGGAATGTCCCATTACCCCAATTTTAGTTTTGTCTATCGGTGCTGATTCAGTTGCAGTTTGAGTTGCTGCAATTACACAATCTGAAGCTGAAAATCCAGGATTTCCAATCTCATACTCAATATCAGGGAACAGTACAAAATATCCCCGGCTGGTAAAATTTGTGGGGTTAAATGCGGAGCCATTCAGAAGACTTGGATTGGTATAGGTATGAAGTGCTTTGGTCTGTCTTTCATAAATGTATACTATCATTGGGTACTTCCGGTTTGGGTCATAGTTGAAAGGATAAAATAGAACCCCTTTTAAATTTACTGCTTTAGAATTTTTATATTCAATAAGTTTCAAAGTTCCCCACCCGTAATGATTGTGCTGCGGGTTGCTTTTGTAAATAGATTTTGTCAATCCATTATCCTTTTTTACCAGTAATGCAGGAGGCTCATTAAAATCTTCCTTTTGATACACATAGGTATTGGATTTCTCAGCTTTAAACAAAGCACTGATTAATTTTGGCTCGTAAACCAGAGTTTGTAATCTTTGCTTTTTATCTAAGTTAAAATACCCGGATTCTCTATTATCAATTGACTGCACTTTGAGTAGTAAATCGGAGTTCAAATTAATTATTTTATCATTGCGTATAATATCATCGATGTTTCCTTTGTCAGAATCTGCCAATCTGAAAATCTGCTTATTTTCCCTGCCATTAGTAAGTCTTTTTGCAACTTGCTCATTAAGCTTAAACTGCCAAATATCAAACTGATCGTATAACAATATTGTTTCATCATTTACCGTAAATCCAGCACAGCCATAAGGCATAGGTTCCTGCGGCCTGTCGCTGGAATCATCATAAAAAGAAGCGGGTATCCTTGCTGTAATATTGATATGATTTTGTGTGGCAAAGCTATATACCCACCAATTGTATTCCCTAAAATAAACGACATATTTACCTTGGGGAGAGAAATACAAACTTCCTAAAACACTGGTTTGTCCCTTTAAAAACAAAGTTTTTTTGTTGGTTTTCAAATTCAGTAAAAAATAATCTATATCTGTTTCCTGCTTGAAAGATGGTTTATTATCATCGGGATGGTATACAAGTGCATATTGCTGGTTTCCGTTAAGTATTGCCAGAGGATGTAAATCATTGCCAATTTCCGCAAATAAATTGCTTTTTGGCTCCCACATGACAAGCCTTGGATAATCTTGGGCATTTCCGTATTTCTTTCCAAAGGCAAAGAGTTCTTTATCTTTGGCATTCCAGATCTGAACTTTTAAGTTATCATTTGCATCATTTTCTGCAGGCTTTTTATTTGTCGTAAAAAATACCTTCATGCCATCTTTTGAAATTCCAAGTGATGAAGTATAATTGACAGCTAATAGCCTGCCAGTTGGCCAGCTTTTTTCAAGAGTCGTATCATATTGGAAAAGCTCTTTATCTTCGATGTTATAAAACAAAACACTTTCAGCGGCAGATGATTTTGCATGTAGTGAGCTGCCTGCAAAGGCAAGTGATTTCCCCTTTTCTTGCCAAATTATATTGCCAAAGATTTTCTCGGTACTCTCCTTGATGACAGTCCTGATTTTTTTCTCACTAAGTTGTATCAGTCCAATGCTGTTATGCATTTTTGTAGAAGTGCAAAATGCTAATGTATTATTACTGGGACTTAGAGAATATGAAGTCACATTGTTGACACTCTCGAGGATTTGACCCTTTTGATTTTTGACAACAATCTTTATTTTGTCTTCTTCATCGGTGCAATAAAAAATGTAATATTGATTACAAATGGAAAATGATTTTACGTTTTCAAACTTCTGTAGTGCACCGGTTTGTAAATCTACTAACTGGAATTTGTCCTCCGGCAACATACATCCATACCACGAATCAGTTATAAACTTTCCGTCATAGCCTTTTGGAAAAACAAATGTTTTTGCGGTAGTTGTACTTCTGACAAAAAGTGTATCCAATTTTGATTCATAACAAAGGGAATAACTTACCCAATGACCGTTATTAGAAATATTTTCGGGCTTAAGGGTACTCCACAAAGGATAGTCATTGGAAGTCAGCTGTCTTGTTTTTTCGACCTGCCCTTTAACAGGACAGGTCGTCAAAAACAAAATAATACTAATCCAAATTATTTTGCAGTTGTAAATAATATAGATCATTAATATCCCGGATTTTGTGGCAGTAAGTTTGGATTCAGATTCAATTCCACCTCTGGAATTGGAAATAGTATGTCGTGCGCATCCCACCCGGTTTTTATGCCTGATAAAACAGATTGGATTCTGCCCATGCGTTTAAGGTCAAAAAAGCGATTTCCAAATTCGGTAAAAAGTTCCAATTGTCTTTCCTGTAATATGGCATCAAGAATTTCAGTTTGTGTAATTGCAGATGTATCTCCTAATCCGGCTGTATTTCTTACCTTATTTAAATCTTCCTTGGCACCTATCAGATCACCGGAATGTGCTCTGGCTTCGGCTCTTATTAAATATATTTCTGCAAGACGAAAGATGATCGAAAATTCAACAGATGATCCTGTATCAGAATACTTATACTTGAATGGATGATACCATGTCGTAGTACCATCGGTGACGGCTTTTGTCCAATGTATTTTTCTCTGGTCATTGATGGGAAATGCGGACATCAATTCGGTCGTTAGTGCCGATAGTGGTGGTGGACCGCCGGTAAAATTAAATGTGACACTTTCCAGTGTATTGCCACCGCTAAACCCTGGAGCCAATTGCCAGATTGTTGAAGTGCTTTCTTTGAGAAAGATTTTATCAAGGTCCTGTTCATAAACATACAATCCTGTATTGTTCAGTACAGCCGATGCCTCATTGGAAGCTTCGTCCCATAAATCGGCATATAAATCCAAACGCGCTAGCAGTGCATGCGCTGCATATTTGTTAGGACGAACACGATCTGCAGAAATATAGTTTTCAGGCAAAAGCTGGATGGCTAGCTCCAGATCCGTCTTGATATTGTTATATATCGTACCCACAGGCAGTTTTACTGCGTGGCGGTTCTGCTCATAATTGGTTGTAGTAATATAAGGGACTGCGCCATAGAGGTTGGTAAGATAAAAATGAATCAGAGCCCTTACAAACAGGGCCTCACCTTTTAATTGATCACGGTCGACAGCAGGTAAATGAACTGATTGGTCAACGCCCTCAATAACAGCATTGGAGGCATAAATTTGATTATAACTGCTGTCCCATAATCCTTTAACATCGGCATTGGATGCAATAAGGGAATTGTTAAAAAAAGCAACTGTACCGTTTTGCGGATCACCATAAAATTTAAGTTCATCCGCATAATTCCCAAGAAAATGGGAAAGTCCCGACGCTGAACCTGTTAGTAATCCTGTATCCCTGATTTTGGAATAGATATCAGTCATAGCTGCATTTGCGGTTGCCTTTTCCTCAAAGACTGCAGTGGCGGTAAGTTGTGAGTTAGGCAGATCTACATCCACAAAGTTATCACAGGCATTTATAATTAAGGCCAACAGCAAAAGACAAATAGAGGAAAAGGTGATTCTCCAAATGGGATTTGCGGAATTCTGCCAATGTAAATTATTTATATTGAAATTTTTCATGGTTTCTACTTTTAAATTAAAAACTAAACTGTACTCCTGCAGAAAAGATCCTCAGTGGAGGCAGATATCCCGCAGATTTAAATTCGGGATCTGCTCCTTTGTATTTTGTGAAAGTCAGTATATTTTGTCCTTCGAAAAACAATTTGCATTGCAGATCTTTAATTGGTAGATCATAGGAGAGTGAAACGTTTTTCAGACGTACAAAAGAAGCGTCGCTGATTACCCCATCACTTTCAAAATACTTATAGTACGAGTCAACAGCGGCACTGTTGGAACCGTCCGTATAAAGAGGGTATGGCACAATATCGCCAGCTTGGTGCCAATGATTCAATATTGTTAAAGGCTGGTTGCCTTGTGAACCAGGAACACCGAAATAAATTGTTTCGTTATAATTAATCTGCTTCACAAATTGGAATAAGAAATCAAGTTGCCAGTTTTTATACTTTAAGCTATTTTGTAATCCTCCATAGTACTCAGGACTAAAATCTTTTATGGTTTTTTTATCGTCTGGGCCTGATAATATTCCATCACCATTTACATCTTCAAACGTGTATATTCCTGTTTGTGGGTCAACTCCCGTAAAATGATAAACTTTCTGGATGCTCAGTGCCTGTCCAATTACATATTGATTAGTATAGGTTGAACCGGCTAGATCGGGGAATTTTAATAATTTGTTTTTAGCGATAGTCAGGTTTATATTGGTACTCCAGTTGAAATTTTTTCTTTGGAAGTTTAGCGTACGCAGCGTCAATTCTAGACCACGGTTTTGTACTGTTGCATTAAGATTGGCTTGAAGGGTGGAAAAACCCGTAGTTCCCGGCAGAGGTATTCCGGTCAATTGGTTTGAGGATTGGTTGTTATACCATCCGGCGGTAATAAACAGACAGTCATTTAAAAAACCTGTTTCGAGAGCAACTTCAAACTTTCTGTTGGTTTCCCATCCAAACTTTGGATTAAATAGTCTTGTAGGCTGCAGTCCAATAGTACCGCCATAATTAATTCCGGAGGATGCGTAAGTGTCAAGATACTGATAGTCCCCAATCTGGTCATTTCCTGTAATCCCATAACTGGCTCTTAGTTTTCCAAAACTTAGAACAGTATTGTTTTCAAAGAATTTTTCTCTTGAAAATAACCATGCTGCCCCAACGGCACCAAAGGCGGCAAATTGGTCTCCTGGGCCAAAACGGCTTGATCCATCTCGTCTTCCGGTAAGATTGACGATGTATTTCTCTTGCCAATTGTAGTTCACACGCCCAAAAAATGCCTGATACCTGTACTGTGATTCTTCACTGACCATTGTAAAAATATTCGAAGCCGACGCAAGATTGTAAATCAGGCTATTGCTCGAAAATCCGGATGCATACTGTACCAATTGATTACTTTGCTGTGATTGAAAGGTGGCTCCTGCAAGGATATCCAGCTTTCCCTTTCCGATGACTTTATTCCAATTCAGTTGTGGTTCAATAATCCATGAATTTCGGTCTGCACTGCTGGCAATAAGGGTTGAAAATTCGGGACCTAGTCCATAGGAAGGATTATATTTTGTAGAAGGTGAGGCCGTAGTTTCGGTATTACCTAAAGTGGTATATCCAAAACTTGTTTTAAGTTGAAGGTTATCCATCAACTGATAAGATAACATTATATTGGCAATCAAATCATTGGTTTTGGTCTGATATTTTCCTTCCAAATTTCGCAGTGGATTATTAAAGGTGTTATTCTCCCAATTTAGGGTTCCGTCAGCATTATACAGCGCCGGAGCATTTGGAGACATATTGACCGCTTCCCTCATCAGGTCCAGTCGGGGCTGATTGTTGTTCTGAATCGTGTATCCTGCGGAGAGATTGATTCGGAACTTTTTATTATCCGATTCATGGTTCAAATTCAAATGCAGATTGCTTTTTTTATAATTGAAATCACCCGGAAAAACTGTAGTCTGTTTGTTGAAGTTACCGCTTACCAAAAATTGTGTCTGGGCAGAACCTCCCGAAAGCGACGTTTGAATATCGGTGATATTGGCAGTGCCTCCCAGTAATTCCTTCTGCCAATCCGTATAACGATTTTGATCCCAAGTTCCGTTAACATCGTAGGCATAGTCAGGTATTGGAGAAATACCATCATTGGCAAATGCTTCTCTTCGCATTTGCAGGTATTGCTGGGTATTCATAAGATCCATAAAACTTGTGACTCTTCCGGCCCCTGTTAAGAGTTTAGCATTGAATTTGGTTTTCCCCGCTTTACCTTTTTTTGTAGTGATTAGTACCACACCATTTGCACCACGTGAACCATAGATGGAAGTGGCATCAGCATCTTTTAAAACTTCAATACTTTCGATTTGATCTGGATTGATACTGTTCAGTGGACTTGGTTGTGTCGGCAGCACAGCAGAATTAATTCCTGTGCCTATAGGATCTGATGAATAGGGAACTCCATCAATAATATAAAGAGGATTATTTCCGTTGATACGCAAACTGTTTTGCCCTCTGATCTGGATATCAAACCCGCCTCCGGGCGTTCCGGTAGTTTGAACGATATTGACTCCTGCCATTCTCCCTTGCATAGCTGCCAAGACATTGGATACAGGCTGCTTATCGATGTCTTTGGAGCTTATTTTGGCAATACTTCCGGTACGTTCACTTTCTTTGACTGAATAATATCCTGCATTGATTTTTACCTCCTGAAGTGAAGCGATGTCTTCCTGCATATGAACATTAATAGTTTTGCGATCAGCAACGGGAATTGTAACGGTTTTAAAGCCTAAATAAGAGAAAACGAGTATGTCCTGTGCGGATGCCGTTATGGTGAATTTGCCATCATAATCTGAAGACACGGCTATTTGTTTTCCTTTGATCGAGATAATGACTCCTGCAAGAGGAACAGTACCATCGCTTACTATCCCTGTGACTTGCGATTGTTGTTGATAATCAGAAAGCCGTAAGGGATTTCGTGCTAAGGCTGGCGTACAGAATAGGTAAAAGCTGAAAATTATCGGATACCAAAGTACTGTCAACCCTTTGTTTAATGAAAAAGTTTTCATAATATTGGATTACTGGTTAAATAGAAGTTAGTTTTTGTTTAGCTACAGCCCTCCATGAATGTTTGTCGACGTTGAATGGAGGGCATTTTTTTGCGCTTTATCGACCGGATAAAAATCGCAAAGACGTGAAGTTTCTTAGATCATAGGCATTTGGTTTGATGGTTATGGCAAATGCTGCGAATCTTATTTAATCGAATATGCGCTCTGAATAAAGTGAAGAAAGCCTAAAAAAATAGGCGCGGAACTCAGCTTACTGCATCAGAGGTACTGGTATACCGAGCAACAATAAGTGAGCCCACGCCATAGACGTGAGCATCTTACTTATCATCTCGTTGCTTAAAATTACCAGTTTTCTGATACGAGACTCAAAGCGAATGCTTCAAATATTTTATATGAAGAATCGCAAAATTAATAAAAATCTATACTAGATGACTAGTTAAAAAGCAAATATATAATAATTTATCGGTACGCCAAAGCGTACCGATAAATTATTTTAAATATAGTTAATTGCATTGTGAAAGAAAATTCTACAGAGCATATTAAAATTAAGACTGCAATCAGTTTAAAAAAGCTATTAGCGAGCATTCAAAATAGTGCGCAGGTTAAGAATGCTGATAATTCTATTGTCAAAAGCTATAATGATATTGCACTTAATGCAGATATTAGAAAAGCTACTGTTTCGAATACTTTTAATGCTAATTCTATTGCAGATTCGACCACACTAATTTTAATTATTGAAGCAATGGGGTTTTCATTAACTGATTTTGCCAAAATATATGACTCTATAAAAGATTCTGAGATACTTACTTTTAAAAAATCTTAGGCAAAGATTGTAGTTTTCGTACTTGCAACAATTTTTGAAAAAAAACGACTACTAACTTAAACGTGGTTAAAAATTAAACTGCTTCCAATTAATGAGTATAAACCATAGAATTGTCCTAATTAGAGTATTTCTTTTAGAGCAAAAGAATTTTATAAAGTGTCTTTTTAATAAAATCATTTTCAAAAAAAAATCATTTTATAATCCAAAGAGCCATGTCGGCGAATTACCCGTACGTGTTCTACAGCATAATATAACTTATTGGCTTGAAATAGTCTCCCCTGAATTTTACAAAACGTTGTTAAATGAAATTAAAAATAATGGTTTGCAACAAGGAATATTATATCATATAGATAAACAAAAAATTCTTCATGTTGCGAGCGTTAATGCTGCTAGTATTAGTTCCAAGAGAAAAATTAGTATTTATGAAACTTTTAATTCTTACTTATGGTGCATCTGCTACTCTCTTCTTGTAACATTTGATGAAATTATTCAGAAACCACACTTAAGAGGAAATTATACCGGCTTAATAGATAAAAATAACGAACAGGTAAATGCTGCAATCGCAGTATTCAACTATGGGATGTCCTTAAGAAATAATTATAGTGATTGGGATAAAACTTTACCAAATCCTGAAGAATTTGATTGTAAGTATTCGTACTATGTTGAGAGAGCCAACTCTTTATTTACTTCCGCTATGTTTTTTGTGCTGAGTCATGAAATAGGGCATAATTATTTTAATCATGTAACATATATGCCGGCCACGGCGGCTCAATCACTTGCGGAAGAACTAGATGCAGATAATTTTGCATTAGAACAAGTTTTAAGCTGTGAAAACCAAGACCTAATTCCTTCCCTAAAACATGGTGCGGTAGCTGGAATGTGTGCATTATTATTTCTTAGCCCAAAACTATACAAAGGCGGTACTTATCCAGATGCCGATGATAGAATTAGAAATGTTATGGAAAAACTTAATTTAAAAGATTTAGATCTACAATGGGGTATGGCGTCATTAGCATTTAAATTGTGGGGTAACTATTTTAAAATTGACTTTGAAATATCTGAAACTTCTGAAAATTATAGTGAAATGTTTTATGAAATCCTTGCTGAAATGAACAAAATAAAAAAACCATAATTTACTGGATGGGTACTTAATTCTCGAATTGTTTGAAAGATTAAAGACATAAACGAAAAATGAAAGAAAAACTTAATATTGAATTATATAAAGAGATTTACATAGAAGAACTTAAAACAAAAGTCAATATTGATTCTCAATTAAGTCTTCCGATGAATTTAATTGTCATATTAATTGGCATTGGATTATTCTTATTTCAAAAACACTATGTCAATAGTCACAATAACAGTTTATATATGTTACTTCTGACAAAATCTCTTTTTGCTTTATTTGGAGGTTTGGTGGCTCTCTCTACTATGTATTTAATGAAAATGTATTTAAATGGATTTTATAAATATCAATACTTACCCATTTCTACCGATTTACAAAAAACAGAAGGTGAATTTGTAAAATCTAATAAAGATCAAGCTAAAATGTTAAAAAAGAAAACAGTAAGTAATACACAAATTAACTTTGATGCATACTTAAGGGATTGTTATATTATTACCTCTTCTAATAACAGAATAGTAAATGATGAAAGAATGAAGACTATGTATCTCTCAAAACTTTACTTAATGATTTCAATACTTTTGATTGCATTAATCGGGTTCTTAGTAATCCAGAAATAAATTCTTTAAAAATCTAGTACCTGTATACCCTGCTTATATTAAGGGGAGTCTTTAGTTTTATACTTTTTTATTCCACAATTTATTCGGATTGTTAAGACCAAAAACAGTTTCACTAATAACTTTTCCATTTTTCTCAATTTCTAAATAATCCATATTCTTCGCAAGATTAAGTGCAATTTGTGCATGAACGATTCTATGAGTATTTCTCTTATAACGAGCTAAAAGGGTGACATATTGGGGTTCAAATTTTTTTGCAAACACCTTTATAAATTCATGTGAATCAAACTTATCATTTGGCGATGTTTTAATAATACATTTTATAGTGTCCAAATTTTCATTTATTAAGTCATTAGTTTTCATAATATATTGTTTTGTAATTTATACATATATAATACGATAAAAATATTTAACCTTAAAAACGAAAAAAATAACTGGATATAAATCAGAGATTATTGGGAATTAATGATAAGTGGTAGCTTAATATTTTTTGATATCTAAAAGTACTTGCATGACTTTATCAGTGAATTTTTGAGTTTCAAAATTTTGAGGGTCATCATGGCTGTCATTCAAACCTTGATCTATATTAGCGTGGAAAGCCGGTACAAGCCATTCTCCTTTTCTAAAACTAGAGCATATGTATAGCAATGCTAATCTTTCATATTGAGCTTCAGTAAATCCAGGTTTAGGTGCAACTGGTGCATTTCCTGCATTTCCAGGTGGATAAACTCTTGGTTGTATTAACTCAATATGAATATATAAGCCCCGTGACGGTATCCCTAATTTTTTTAATTCAAATTTTGTAGCTCTTAATCCTTCAGAGAAATCAGCCACAGTTTTTGATTTCCCGGTTCTGGCTAAATAAACATGAGTAACTTTTTTATTCCATCGATCTAAATTATTAAAGCTCCATGATTCTTCATTAATATCTTGAGGAAAGTTATGTTCAAGGGCCGGAGTACTTACATCATGAATAACGAAATATTTTGCAAAAACTTTCTTGCCACCAGCAGTTACACTTGAAATTGGTGAATTTATGTCACCGCCAATTTCATTATTGGTTATATTTTTAAATGATAGATACTTTTGAATTTGCTCTTTTGTTATACCAATACTAGAGATCAAAAGGTCTAAATAAGCAGCATCTAGTTTAGCTTCCTTTTCACTTATTTTACCCCACATTTCTACGTGTCTCATCAGGAGTTTAGCTTGAACAGCTTTAGTTCCTTTATATTCCATTTTTACTTTGTCAAATTCTTGAGAAGGAATTTGTGCTTCTATTTTAGTTATGTTAAAAACGAATAGTATGATAATTAATAAATTTTTCATAACACAGTTTTATTTAGCTTGCTTAAATTTAACAAAGAATTAGATGTAAGACAATACGTATTTATACTGGTTTTTGATATAAATCTTTTCCTTAACTTTATTAACTCTGCGTAAGAATCGAATATCATAAAAAGAAAAGTGGTAAAGTCAATGTAAAAAAAATACAACAGATGGGAGCGAAACAACATGATGACAAGAAAATCGGAACCTACATTTTTGGTTCTATACTTTTAGTTTTTTTTATCTATATTTTTTTATTTTCCCCTGATACACTACCATTTTATAAGCAAAGAATGATGGCATTTGCTTCATCTTTATTGGCTGGTCTATTTACATTTTTTCTTTCAGGTTCAGTTAAGCTGACCGGGCAATCCCCGGATACAAGATTTGGAAAAATTGCAATTCAAGCGACTTCCGGTATTGCAGTTTTTATTCTAGTTTTAATATGGTGGCTTAGTCCGTCACCCCCAGTTCAAATAGGTACGGAATTATCAACTATCAAAATCCAGGATATTACTGCGAAAGTTACGTTCCATATCGATAATGCAGGTGAAGATACACCTGAAATTTTCAAGAACACATCTGAACTTGAATTAAGAATAATTGAAAATAAAGATCTAGATTCTCTGAATGTTCAAGGATGGAAAAAAGGTTTCTTTATCTCAGGCAATTCATTGGATATAAAATCTAGTATTCAGTTGTTTGATAAAAAATTGATTCAGACTGTAGATCTAAGCTCTATTGAATTGATAAGAAATTATAAGGATTTTAAAGGAACGATTAATAGTTTAAGAGATAATAAAAAATGGGCAAGATCAAGCTTTGAAGGCGCAATACGAGTTGTTGAAACTAATAAATGGCTAGATACCTTAAAAAAATATAATGATAGTTTGGATTTACCTGTAACATTAGATGAATTTTATAACCTTTATAAGGTGACTAAAAAGCAAAAAATTGAATTGACAGAGTATGATTATAGTCGTATAAAAGTTTACCCTATAAGAGCAACACTAGAAGTTTTTAAAAACGATTCTCTTATAGGAAGATCTCAAGGTATTGTAGTTAAGGTCTGGGAAGGTGATGAAGATGTCGGAAACCATTTTGTAGTAAAATTTCCTGTGACAAAACTTAATTTATAAAAACAAACTAAACAGCTGAGAGATATAACTTTAATTGTTTTTTTGCACAAGTTGTTCCATTTGGTAATAATTGATTGCTGTTTCTTTCAGCGGGTTTGTACTCCATTCTTCCCAAACATTCGTATAAGGATTATAACCACATTTTAAAGGCTTGGAGTATTGATTTCCAGGTTCTTCTACATAAGCGCGACAATCGGTGCATATATGACGGAATTCGCAATCTTTGCAAACATCAATTTGATCTTTAGTTACGTTCCAATACTTCGTGAAACTAGATTGATTTATGACATCTACTAAAGTAGTATCCCTAATGTTACCAAAACTGTCAGGTATAGAAGGACAGTTTTTTATTTCACCATTTTGAGTAACAGATATTTTTTTATGAAGGCAGGAATTATGATTTAAAGATTCAAATATTTTATATTTATTGACATTGTTAAAATATTTACTGTCAACAATTCCACAATTCCTAAAATCTTTTAGTTCATGGTTAATAAAAATAATATTGAAAGTTCCTTTTGAAACTTCTTTATTCTTGTTTGCCGAAGAATGTAAAGTAAGCTCTGTAATCCTGAAATTATTTTTATCTATCTCCCCAATAAACTCAAATACTTCTTTGGAATATTTTAAAATGAGTTCTATCGATCTGAAATTGGTTTCGTTGGTAGCTTTTAGTACATATTTTAAAGTGTCTAAATCCAGTGATTCATAGCAAACAAATTGCACATCTTTACAGTACAAAGATTCTAAATCGCGAACGATTTTATCAATACTCGGAATTGTTTCGTCAGAAATCTCAACAATACAGTTAGTGATATGAGAAGCTATTTCAAAATTGGTATCGATATCTATAAACAAATCGAATTCATCAGCATCGGTAATAAATCCAAACTCATTCTCAATTAAAAATTCTAAATATTCATGGACAATTTCTTTATTTTCTTCCCCATAGAAATGAATTACATCATCAATAGATTTCTTATTTTGGAATAGAGAAATCATTTTCTGGAGTGTATCTGGTATAGCTACAAAATTATTTCGTTGCCAATCCAGTATAAGACTTCTATTATAGCCTGTGACAATGATGCAATTACTGAATATTTTAAAATACTTTTTGGAATTCATAATTATTTAAGACGGGAAATTGGTTTGTAGAATTTAAAAATAGAATAGTTTCCATCTTTAAATTTTTCAGAATTTATAGATTTCCCAGTCTTTTCAATTTCTTCATTGGTCTTGTACATTAAATTATTATAAGATAATGGTAGTTTATCTTTATTGTCTTCTATGAACTTTTTTACTTTTTCAATTTTCATAACTCAGATAATCAGCTATTCTTTTCTCAATATTGTAGTTGCAGGGAAACGAAGTCATACCAAATTGTCCGACGGGGTTAATTTCTAAAAAGACATATTCATTTTCAGGTGTTACAATCATATCAATGGAACCACTGTTTAAATCCATTTTTTTCATTAAAACATCTAATTTCTCTTCAATTTCTAATGGGAGTTTATATGGTACTCTTCTGTTTGGTTTATGATTGTTGTAATTTCTAAAATCAACACTAGTTTGATTGTCTTTTTGAGAAAAGATAGCCATAGTATAGAATTCGCCAGCTAAATAAAATATTCTTAGTTCGTATTTCTTTATTATCTGATTCTGCACTAAAGAAGGGGAAAAGGAATCGGGAATTAACCAATCGTTGGTAAATTCTGAGGTGTAGTTAAAAGCAATAAAATCCTCAAATTCTCGAATTGAGTCTCCACTTATTGATTTTGTTATGTATGTATTTTTAGAATTTATCACTTGCTCTAAACCTTCTTTATTTGAAAAAATATAATCCTCAGGAGTATTGATATTACAATCTCTAGCCATTGAGGTTACAATTAATTTGTTAACGTTTGCATTCTTTATTGAATTTAAATGATGTTTATCATCTAATTTATAATATATAAATTGCATGATAATTTTTAGTTCTTCATTCTGAAATTCATCGAATGGTCTAATTCCTGTAGTATCATTTTGTAAATTTATATAACCTCTTCTATACCAAAAACTGGTGACATCTGAGAAGTTAAATACAATATTATTTAACTTAAATATTATTTCTTTCCCACAAAACTCAATTTTTACTTTATCTTCCTGGTTAATACGAATCCATTTTCTATTTAAGAATTCCAACCACTCAATAACTTGAGTGGTTGATAAATCCCTTTCATCTGACAATATTAATATCATTTGCAAATAAAAATACTTGATTTAAACTTTCAAGTATTAGAATAATTAATAATTTACTAGGATCCCTTCTTCCTTATCTTCAAAGAATCCCATTCTGTCTTTTCTTGCCCAACGTATACAATCTGATGTAGGGAAAGATGTGTCTTCATAGCGGACAGATTCTGATGATGCTGGCACAGGTTGACCAATGCCTCCATCAGCATTCAATAATTCTTCTTTGTTTAGACAAAGTCCTTCTTGCCTAAAATCTTCCAATGATTTCATTTTTTTCATAGTTATTTAAGATTAAATTAATTTGTATTTACTTTTTCTTCAAATATTTGGTTATATCTCCATACTTCATAGCCTAAATGCGGTAATCCTATTGATTTTCTTATTGTATTTATTTTTTTAGGATATTTCAAATTAAGTTTTGGGAAGGTACCATATAGTTGTTGAGGATTATTTTTTTCAGACGTAGACTGCCAAATGCTTTTATCAAAAATTGCAGCATAATCAGCTGGTAAAAAAGTCCCTTTTTTCACGCCTTCCAGCATCATTGGTAAATATTTTTCTTTCACATTCATATCCTGATGTAAAAAAATAGTGGTAAACGACACTGATTTATATATTTTATCAGTGCCATCAGAATAACTTACATCCCCAATTACTTTATAATTTGGATAACCATATTTAGAAATAATATCTTCAATTTCTATTTTGTGCTTTTCCTGATAGAATTTTATTTTGTCAGTATTATAATCTATCCTTGGCGCTTGATCTTCTTCTGACATGATTACAATTTTTTGCCGTAGATCCAGATTGATCTTTTTGGAGTGTTCAAGCTTTAATATTCTTATTTCTGTTTCGGTAAGTTTCGAAGTCTTCATAATGCTGTCATAAAAATCAAATGAATTTTTATGAGATATACTAATATGCCCAAAATCAGCATAACCTTTCCTGATTTTTTTATCAATATCTTTTAAATGATGTGTCAAAACGGATGTAGCAATGTATGCGCTGTACTCAAAGTAACCTTCCATATTCAGAGGTTCATAGTGTTGAAATAAACTATCAAGAATCTCATAGCTTCTCTGGTAATTATTAGTTAGAAATAAGCTGTCGGCTTCATACACTTTTAGGTAATAAGGAATGTAGTTGATTTCATTTTTAACAACGGGATCAATTGCAGTAACTTTAATGGTTTTGCATGACAAAAATGAAACTATAAGCAGACCCATTGCTAACATGGTAACACCGTTTGATAAAATATATCCGTATCTATTCAAAGTCATTTTTAAATTTTAGTTTTTATCAGAAATATTAGGAAAAGCAGTGTTAAATGCCCACGTCTCATATCCAAATCGCGGTAATCCAATAGATTTCCTGATAGAATCAATTTTTTCAGGATGTAGATTTCCATGATCTGGAAATGTACCATAAAGTTGTTTTGAATCTTTTCTTGTTTCCCACATCAGCCTGTCAAAGATTGAAGCATAATCATCTGGCGAACATTTACCTTTCTTTAGATTTTCCAATAACATTGGTAAGTGCTTCTTGAGTATCTTATTATCCTGATGTAAAAAAATGGTGGTGAATATAATCGGCATCTGCGTTGGATTTGAAGGATCTGAATACCCTGATGATCCAATAATTTGATAATTTGGATAACCATAATTTGAAATAATATCTTCTATTTCTTTTTTATGTTTTTTTTGATAAAATTTCATTTTCTCCACACTATAGTTATCACCTCTGGAGGATTGATCTTCAATATCCATTTGAACGATTCTTTTCCTAAGATCCAGATTTATTTTTTTTGAGTAGTCTTTTAAGAAAAGTGTGAAATCTTCCTTAGATAGTTTTGTGACTTTTCTTATGGTATCAAACAATTTAGATGATTCAGGGTGATTAAAACCAATAGTGCCGAAATTGCTGAATCCTTTTTTTATTTTTTCATCAATGTCTTTTATGTGACCTGTCATTACAGAAGACGCTATATAATTTCCATATTCTTTGTAGTTTTCCATATTTATGGGTTCGTACTTTTGAAACAGACTATCAAGTATTTTATAGCTTCCTTTAAAGTTATTAGTTAGGAATAAGCTGTCTGCTTCGTACACTTTTAAGTAATATGGGATGTAATTAATATCAGTATTTTTACTGGAAGTAATTTGTTTAGTCTTAAATGATGATACTATTATAGGTACCATTATGATACAGATAAGTAATAAAATCTTATGTAAATTTTTAAAAGGTTGGATTTGCATTATCATAAAATTGAACCCAAAACAAATTAAAAATTCTTACAAATACAAGTATGTGAGTATGTATAATCTGGTATGTTTGAAAGTTTAGCATTTGTTACGGTTTTGCCGTAATAAATGTTAAAATTATTTCAAATCGGAAGAGAGATATTCAGTATTTATACTTCAGTATAAATACTGAATTAATAACTTTTAGAAAAACTTTACTTATTTACTATTTATTTAATTAACGTCGGTAAACTATTTTTTTATCCCCTTCAAATTCAAAAGTTGTTTTTCCATTTTCGTTAAGTACAATTGAGGCATTGAATTTTTTCCCCGACTTAGATTTCATATCCTTAAGTACAGTAGTTTTTCCTTTATTGATTAGATTTTCTAAATCCGTTACACTCAAGTTGACACCGCAGATATTACGAAATTGTACCCATTTACAAATATCATCAGGACATTTGACAAGTATATCTTTAATGAGCAAATGTTGCTTATTGCACTTTGGACAATTAAGAACAGGTAAAATTTCAGTAACTATAGCTGTGTTGAGAAGTTCTTGAGTGATAGAAACTACATACTCCTCAATTCCTTTTTGGAATGCATCCGTATCAATTTGGTTATTTTCTATTTTTTCCAAAGTCAGTTCCCACTCAGCTGTCATTGATACATCGGCAATCTTCTTGTCTTTGACAAGGTTATACACATGTACTCCTTTTTCAGTTGGAACCAGAGATTTTTTTTCCCTTTGAATATAATTTCTGGTAAATAGTATTTCTATGATTGCGGCTCTGGTTGCTGGTGTTCCTATTCCGATATTTAGCAGAGCCTTACGTTCTTCTTCGTTTTCAATTTCTTTTCCAGCTGATTCCATAGCTGATAGAAGTCCTGCTTCTGTGTATAAAACCGGAGGTTTGGTTTTCTTTTCGAGTAGAACAACATCTTTAACTTTAAGCTCATCGCCAACTTTCAGAGAAGGCAAATCCTGGGTGTGCTCATTATCTTCATCAAAAAAGCAGCCTTTAATGGTCCGCCATCCTGCCTGTACAACTTTACAGCCCTTGACTGAAAAATCATAATGTAAGACCTGTAAGGTTATGTCTGTTATTTCTTTTATACTAGTCTCGGAAACTGCTTCTAATAAGCGTAACGCAATTATATCATAAATCGCATTTTCCTTCGCAGATAAAGCCGATGGTTTTTTCTCTGTGATAAGCAACCCATGATGATCCGTTACTTTCAGGTCATTTACTATGCGTTTATTTAGTTGTCCAAATTTTATCTTTGTAAAGCCTTCTCTGCAAGTATTTCTGGTTTCTAATGTTCTAATAAGGCTAGATACTTCAGGCCAAAGATCTTCAGGAATGTATTTACTTCCAGTTCTTGGATAAGTAATGAACCTTTTTTCATAGAGACTTTGCGCAATAGCAAGGGCTTCTTCTGCAGAAAGGTTTAATTTTTTATTGGCCTCTTTTTGCAGACCTGTAAGATCAAATAGGAGGGGAGGATGCTCAGTGATGGTTTTACTTTCTATAGAGATGACACTGGCTGTCATACTGCGCTGAATGGATTTAAAAATCGATTCAGCTTGTTTTTTATCATTCCATTTGTTTTTGGAAAGGCTCAAAAAGTTAATATAGTCTTTTTGATGAATCAATTGAAGCTGCCAGTAGGTTTGAATTTTAAAACTTTTGTTTTCCAAATAACGTTTGCAGATTAAAGCCAGCGTTGGTGTCTGTACCCTGCCTAAGCTATAAATAGTATTTCCTGCAGAAATACTGAGAGCCTGTGAGGCATTAATACCAACCAGCCAATCAGCACGGCTTCTAGCTTGTGCGGCCAGATATAAACCATCGAAATCAATGCCTGGTTTTAGATTATCAAATCCCTGTTTGATGGCTTTTTCCGTAAGAGAGCTAATCCACAGTCTTTCAAAGGGTTTCTTGCACTTTAGATATTGGTAGATGTAACGGAAAATCAGTTCACCTTCACGGCCGGCATCTGTAGCTACAATGATGCTATCACATTGCTTTATGACCTGCTCAATGATTTTTAGCTGTTTCGAAGCGCCTATATCGGTAACATAACCTTTTTCTTTTTTTACTCTTCGTATTTTTAAAAGAAATGGCTTAGGCAGTATGGGTAAGGCATCCTTCTGGAATCCTGAAATACCATAATCTTCCGGCATACCTAGTCCTACTAAATGACCCAGTGCCCAAGTTACCATATAACCATTTCCAGAATAGACACCTTCATCCTTATTTGTGGCACCTAATAATAATGCTATTTCACGGGCCACGCTTGGTTTTTCTGCAATTACTGCTTTCATATTTCAATCTTTTTGTAATTACATTTTTCGGCTTTTATTCTTGGCTGGCGTGTTGTTTTGTTCTTGTTCTTCCTGTTGTTTTTTGCTGTCAGGTTCCTTTTGCCCGGATTTTAATGGTTCATTTATTTTTTTTGTAGCTTCATTAGTTTTGCCTTCAGAATTGACAGCTGTCTGTGTTTTATGCTCTTCTGCTGGCTGAATCTTTACACTGTTGGGATTGCTAAATGAATAATCTGGTCTGCCTGTAACTTTATTGAACGTAAAATAACCTTTGTATTCCTTACCTTTTTTATCTTTTAAGCCGTCTAAATAAATAGTCTTTCCTTCTTTAAATTGTTCGTATTGCTTTTCAGTTAGTTCTTTTCCTCGAATGTTTTTTGGGACTTCGTGGTTTTGCTCTTGTTGTTGATTTTGATCAACTTTACTGGTTCTGTCGAATTGGAATTCAACATATCGTTTGTCAGCATTGAATTGAACGGTGGCATCAAATGGCTCCCCTTTTTTGGAGATCATGCCTTCAAGATAAAGTGGTTTCCCTTCCAGTAAAGTTTGTTTTTGTTCATCACTGAGCTTGATGCCTTTGATTTCATCTGGTATTTTTATTTTATCAACCCGTAGAGCGACCAATTCATTGGTTAACCTGTCTATACTTATAATTGAAGGAGTCTGCTCACCTGTCTTAAGAACTGTAAGATCTACGACACGTCCCATATTGCCAGTTTTAAGTAGATTATCTTTGTCTTCTTTACTGAATTCGTGACCGAAAAAAGCAAAGTTCAATTGCGGTTCTTTTCGTATGCCGTGTATTGCCATTACTACTTTTCCTTCTTCAGAAGTTTGAAGAGATAATCGGGCATCGAGTCGGGCAATAGCCGTACCTAGATTTAGACTGATAGGTACCAGTTCATTGGTTTTATAACCTTTTAATAAGGGCTCGAGCAAATTCATTTTTTCGAGTTTTTCTTTACTCAGCCCCAAATTTGACATTGTTTCCCAATCAATTTCTTCCGGTTTGAAACGATATTCGCTTGTTTCCTGTGTTGTTTCTGGTGTTTCCATAGTATCTTTATTTTCGTTTTTATTATCCTTTTCTGATTTGATTTTAACTTCGTGTTCTTGTAAAAGCTTTTCACCTTCCGGTTTGGGATTGTCTATCTGTTGCTGCATCTCTTTCGCAATGTCTACAGCTAATAATTGAGGTACTTTGAAAAAACTGAAACGGGTAGGGTTTTGCAGCTGACTTATAAAATTGGAAAAGAAATTAGAGAAAACATCTCCTTGTTTATCTACCCGCATAAATTGATTTTGATTTTTTTTATCAACTGGTGTCGTTGTCAACTCTCCATTTTTATCGATTCCTTTTACAGCCTCAATTTTCATTTTTTCCTTATCAAACACTAAAAGAATATCTGTAAGTTGTTCCGGGGATTCATTTTTGGTTTTATCTTGTTCAATCATAATTTGATTCTTGTTTGGTTAAAATAATGTCGAAAGTAAACCAAGAATGAACAGTTGAGCTTGTCAAGTCTTCAGCTGGCTTTATTTGCCTTCACTTGTCCTTATTTATTTTTTGAGATGCTGAAAAACTTTCACGAATAAATTGGTTTACGTCTGATAGTTTGTAATAGAGCTTGCCACTAATGGTGTAATATGGAAGTTTGCCGGATGATCTATAACGTTGTAAAGATCTCGAGCTCACTTTTAACATCATGAAGAGATCCTGGTTGTCCAACAGTTCCTCCCCATCAATAGTACTCTTTTGTCTCTGGGCATTTTCAAAGCGTTCACCAAGCAAATCGAAGCGCTCCATTATACGTTCCATCCATCCCATAAATTCCATTCTGTCGATATTCATATAGATATGTTTTATGAATTATTACTTTTTGAATAATGATCTATGCAAAATTGGAAAGTATATACTGCATTTTCCGCCAAGCTTTGCCAATTGAAAAGTCTTTTTTTTCGGAATTTCAAAAAACAATAATTGTTTAATTGTCAACTTTTATTGACTATCATTATCAGAATTCTGCGTTTGATGAGCATTTTGCCAATGGGTGAATATGGGTAGGTTTATTAATAAAAAAGCAGTGTGAAAAACACTGCTTTTTTGCTTGGCTGTATATTTGATTGTTATAAATCTTTGTCCATGTAGTGTTCTAAAGAAGATTTGAGCTGGTCCAGAAATAAAGTGCGATTACCAGCGCGATCTTTCATACGATGAAAGGCATGATGAACATCTCCAAGTTGAGTTCGGAATAGTAACTGAAAGACTAAGCTTATTTTACGGATTCCTATATTGCCATTAGAAATTGCTCCAGATGCGTAAAGGGCGTAAATCAATTCGATCATAGCGTTTTTAGATTCCGTCCAAAAGACATCTTTGGTAGATTCAGAATTTTGTAAAACCATATCAGGTTTATCAACTGGATTGATTTTAATAATCAGATAATTATATAACAGTTCATCAGCTATAATTCGCGAAACCTTATAATCGTAATAAGTCGAAAATTGTGTATCAACTTCGAAGATAAAGCTGTTCAGTCCAGTGTTAAGATTAATTTTTCCCAATTTAAAAAAATCGTGGTCCCTATCCGTTCGTCCTGAACGGTAATATCTGTAAAAATCTGAATTACAAATATGTTCTTTATATTCATTCTTCAAATGCTGTAATTCACTGGAAAAATACTTGTAGTACATTTTGCCGCTACTCACTGGACAAGAAGTTTCTATGCGGTATACTTTGTTATAATATATTAACTTTCCTAATATTTGAGGTTTGATAATACGGAAGAATTCTATTTCTTCATTTTCTTCTATAAAGTGATGCTCCAAAACATGCTTTTTTACGCTTGAGAGTAGCTCCTGGAGGAAAATGATCATTCGATAGGATTCGTCGATGATATGCACCGATTCCAAACTTATTTCCTGCTCTTTTTTCAGAATACTGTAAAGAGCATCTTTATAAGTGGACTCCGTGATCATATTAAACAATAAAGCGGATATTTAATTCATTCATATATTCCATCTTTAAAATAGCTTGTTAATTCTTATTTAAGAATTTATAATTTTAATTTTAATCGGTATTCTGAAGGAGACATAGAGGTGGATTTTTTGAAAAAATTGCTAAAAGATGAGGAATTACTAAAATGTAATTCCTCAATAATCTGCAAAATTGTTAAGTCGCCATTCTGCAGCAAAATTTTTGCTTCTAAAATAATTGCTTCTTTAATAAACTCTTTAATTGTTTTATTGGTTATTTGTTTTACAACTTTACTTAAATGCCCTTCCGAAATTAAGAGAGTATTTGAATAAAATTTTACAGCGTGCTGCTCTCTACAGTGTATATCCAAGATTTCTAAAAAACTGAAAACCAATTTTTCTTTTCTATTATATCGTGTTCTTACATCATAGGAATTTTCGCTATATATTCCTGCAATAAGATATAAAATAAGGTTGAAATTCAATAGCTGTATTTCACTGAAAAATACATTCTCGTTTATTTTGTATTTTTCATTTCCTATTAAAGCAAGCAGATCAGAGAGTAAAAGAGATTCATCATTTTTAAGTACAACTTTGGATGGAAATTTGGCTATAAAAATTTCAAAAAATCCTATGTTTGGCTTTCTTATCGTATTCTTAAAAAGAAACTCCGAAGTAAATGAAAGCAGTGAAATTCTCAATTCACTGCTTATTTTTATAATATCTATAGGAGTTGTTACAGGAACTACAATAAGCTCATTTAAATGTAAACAATTGACAATTGCATTTACTTTCATAGTTAAAAATCCACTATTAACCACTAGTATAGAAAAACAGTTGGTTTGGAAAAGACGCTCCATCGAATTTACGGAATGTACCTTTTCAAAAGTTATGACGTGTAGATCTCTATGCCGGCATGATAAATCCTTTTTACTCAAAATTTAGTTTTTAAAACTTTATTTACTTTGAACTCTAAAGAAAACTCTTGTTGTGTTTTGACATATGACCTTTAGGGCAATAGTTCGATAAAAATGCAGACATTAGAAAAATAATTACAAATAATAAATTTGTTAGATTAACTGCCAGAAACAATAATGCTAGTGGCCTAGTGTTGCATCTTTTGATCTCATCTATAGATAGATATCCTATTATTTCGTCATAATTCAATAGATCAATAATGAAATAAAGGACTATAAGATTCAGGGTAATTAGAAGAAAGCAAAAAACACTTACAATCTTTTTTTCAGTTATTGGTGATAAGTACATGATTAGTTTTTTTCAATTATTTTGAATAATTCCGGCTAGAAGAGCCATTCTGACCGTTTTAAAAGTAATTTCATCAGTTGGTATAAAATCGTCGTTCCTGTTAGCAACAGCTGTTTCCCAATCTTTATCCCTGCGCTTTCTTTCATAGAAAAGTGAAGAACTTCCAATGGAAGATATTCGTAGTATGACATTCTTATCTTCTGATGTAAAAGAGTCGTCTGCAGTTATTATAGATTGATAAAGTTCTATATACTTCAGAATGCTTTCGTAATCTCCATCATTGAATAGCATGACATTTTCAATAAAAGTTGATAAACTGGCTTTAGCTGCTAAAGTCATTGATGAATTTTCGACACTAAGATCAAATTGTGATTGGTTTGCGACAGTTCTGATTTGGTCGATTGAGGAATTAGTTAGGTCCAAATTACCAGTAACCAATATCACAGTTGTATTTGTATTAGGATGAATCGCCTGGTTAATGGAAATAATTGATGCGGAATCAAAATTACTTTGATCATAAAACTGCGCCAGTAATGTATCGATTTGAGGATAAAGAGAGTTTTGATCCACAACATTTTCATTTGATCTATCCAGTTTTGAACTTGAGGGTCTTAGCGAATCAGTTTGTTTTGATTCACTGTCAATTGTAAAATCATTAGTGCAGGAAATTGAAAGGATTGTAATGGTAAGTAGTGTCCATAATGATAACTTTTTCATGATTAGATTTGTTAAATGTGACCGGCGACTTTTTTTTCGCCAGTTCATTTTACCCGGGTCAGCAGAACTTTTATTTGGCACGATGCCAAACATTTTTGCTTTTGAATTCGGGACAAAGCTATGTGCTTAATTTCGGGCTCACAACTTATGTATTGTGGGTTTTCCGAAATAATGGTATGGATTTTCCGAAAATCCATACCATTATTTTTAGTGAATATTTAGCTCGCTACCAATTGTTTATATTATATTTGATTAGCTATTTTCGTCAAAATAGCCAAAAGCATCTTCTGCAGACAGCCCCCTTTTTAAGAATGATTTTGTTATAAACTAGTATTCACTTTATCTTAACCTATGATTAAAAAATATGTACTTGTTTTTTTCCTATGCTTAGGAGAAAATGTTATTGCTCAAGAAAGTGTATTTAAAATCCCAGACTCAATTATAAATAAAGATTATGACTATCTTTTTGACCGTATAGAGCAATTAGAAGGAGATACAACTCGACAATCCCTTTATCTTAAATCATTTTTACTAAAATCAAAATCTGAAAATCATTTTGAGGAAATAATAAATGGGTACAAAAATTATGTTCATCATTCACCGGATAAACTAAAACTCATTTATGCAGATAGTATGGTGTATGCCGCTAAACAATCTAAAGAGAACAATCTCATCGGGGCTGCTTATTTATCAAAAGGAATAGTTTTTTACGGCTTTAAACAACATAATCAGGCATTGGACAATTACCTGATTGCAAATGAGTATATTTCAAAAACTAATGACAAATATTTAATTCATAAGGTAAAGTATAACATCGGATACATAAAGTACTATTTGGGTTTCTACAATGATGCCATATCATTATTCCGCGAGTGTGTGCTATACTTTGAAAAAGAAGATCCTAGAGGCTATCTAAACTCGCTCCATGCGCTTGGATTATGTTACAACAGAATTGGAAATTATGGTTTATGTTCTGATACAAATAAAAAAGGACTAGCTGAAGGGAAAAGGCTGTCAGAAACTGCAATGAATTCCTATTTTATTCACTCAGAAGGTATTAATCAATATTCCCGCAAGAATTATAGGGAAGCAATTAGGCATATAAACTATTCATTACCTGTCATAAAAGAAAAAGAAGACTTTGCAAATGAAGCTGTTGGTTATTTTTATATTGGTAAAAGTTACTGGCAGCTAAATGAGCAGGAAGTAGCATTGCCGTACTTTAAAAAAGTTGTAAAAATTATTGAAGATAAAAATTATGTTCGTCCAGATTTACGTGAGAACTATGAATTGATGATTAATTATTATAAATCAAAAGATAATTTAAATTTACAGCTTTACTACATACAAAAATTATTGAAAATCGACAATATTTTAGACACAAAGTACCAATACTTGTCCAATAGGATCCATAAAGAATACGATACTAAAAAACTTTTAATAGATAAGAAAAACATAGAAAACCTCCTTGACAGAAGGAAGTACAATGATTTGATTTTAGGTTTGGTTATAGCTTTACTTTTTGTTTCCTTAGTCTTTTTGTCATATAGAAACATACGAAATAAACGTATTTACAGACAAAAATATGACGAACTGATGAATAAAGGTAAAGCGCCGAAATTAGAAGAAAAACAAATAAATAGTGTCATTGCTGATATTAATGAGGAAAAAGTGAAATCACTTGTGAAGCAATTAGAAAAATTTGAAAAAGACAATAGATTTCTTGAAAGAGACCTAACCTCAGTAAAATTAGCTGCCACATTTGATTCAAATGCAAAGTATTTATCAAAAATTATCTATCATTATAGAGAAAAGAAGTTTGTCGATTATATCAACGATCTTAAAGTTGATTATTTAATATCATTACTACAAAGGGATAAATTATTTAGAAACTACACCAATAAAGCCTTAGCTGAAGAAGTTGGATTTAGTAGTACTCAGAGGTTTGCTAATGCTTTTTTTGCCAGAACTGGAATGCCGGTTTCATTCTTTATTCAGGAACTTAAGAAGGAAACAGTGACTGGATTGGATGAAAAAAAGAAACTTGAAGGTGTTCGCTGAGTAACTGATCAGAGACAATCTTAAATACCGAATATCTCTAATTCAAAAATCAATAACTAGGAATTTTCTTAAAGGAAAATGCCCTGAATTGACGGGTATTTATACCTGTTTTTGTGCTATATAGTCCTTTTACGGATTACCAGTAAAAAACATAATCATATTAAAATCATATTTGCCAATTTTTTAAATATTATAATAATATAATTTAAAAACCATTAGGCATTTATGAAAAAAATCTTTACGCTGTTTTTCTTTGGGATGCTCCTTTTTACAAAGGCCCAGAATAAGCTTAAGTTTACTTACGATCCCATCACAGGAAGCCAGATAACACGCGAATTATGTTTTGGCTGTCCAAACGTTTCAAAACCTTCTAAAGACATTAAAGAGATAGAAGCCGTAACAGAGGAAGACCTTCAGAAGTTCTCTCCCGAGGACATGATCTCCTACTATCCAAACCCTGTTAGGGAAGAGCTCTACTTAAAATGGGAAGTCATAGATCAAAATACCATTTCATCTATTCAGGTTTATTCTTTGACTGGCCAGGTACTGAGAAACTATACAGAGAATACAGTTTCTAATTCCATTAATATTCCTTTTCAGGATTACGCTAATGGGGTCTATTTAGTGCAGCTCAATTATGTCAAAGGAGATCAAAAAACCATCAAAATTATTAAGCAGTAGTCATGAAACAGTTTTACATTACCTTACTTTTATTTATAAGCCTAAGTTTAACACTTACAGCTCAAACTGCGCCTACTGGTACTTCAACAGAGGTTGGAGTCACAAATGGAACCTTGAGCGTTTCTTTAACCGGAAATGCCACTTATACAATTCCTATTCTTGTTCCTCCAGGTATAAACGGTGTGGAACCCCAGATAAGCATCAATTACAGTAGCCAGCGAGGCCTTAGCGGTACAGCTGGTAAGGGCTGGGATATTGGCGGTGTATCATCAATTACCAGAATACCTGCAACTAAATTTCATGATAATAAAATTGATCCCGTTGATTTTAATAGTTATGATAGGTTTGCATTAGACGGGCAGCGCCTTATTGTAAAAAATGTTAATTCTGTTTATGGTGCAGATGCTACTGTTTATGAAACAGAATATTTTTCCAATATAAAAGTAACGTCATATGGCGTACATCCAAGCGGAGCTAATTATGGTCCTGCTTATTTCAAAGTAGAATATCCAAATGGTTCAAAGGCCTACTATGGAAATTCTACAGATTCACGCTCTGTAACAGAGTGGTCAATTACGAACATCGATAATCCACAAGGACTTCGTATCAGCTATAGTTATACTACCTCGAATAATTCTTTGTATATAGCTTCTATAAAATATGGAGGACTCACCTCAGCAGCACCTATTAACGAAGTTAAATTCATTTATGGCCCAAGAGCTGTTATTGAAGACAGTTATATAGGAGGAGTGAATATTAAAAGAGATAAAAATTTAACTGAAATAAATGTAATCGGTAATGGTGCTGGTTTTAGAAACTATGTATTTGATAATCAAAACATTTTCAATTCAGTTACCGAAAAAAATGGTGATAAAACAAAAAGCTATAATCCGACCGTTTTTACATATGGCTGGGGTAGTACAGATCTGATTAATTATGTAAAAGGAACAAATACCTTAGATGTAGGAAATATCCAAAGCATTAATGCGGGGACTGTATCAGGAGATTTTGATGGGGACGGCAATATGGATTTTCTTTTATATCCAACTACCGGCGCTGCAGCAAGGGCTAAATACTGGCTGTATGCAGATGTAGATCCAAATACACCATTTAGTACCAGCATACCTCATAATGTCGGTGCATTTGATGAAATTTTTCCGGTTTCGTATATTGATTTAGGCAATAGACTGGCATCTTCTCAGGGATGGACTGTTGTGCAGGGAAGTACCTTTACTACATTTTTCCTAAGTTCAACTTGGGGTATTATACAAAACGATCAAAAAGGGTATAATTTTCCCCGATTTATTTTAGATTATCAATATGAATGTGAAGGGGTTAATAGTCAGGCTAAAGACAATATTCAATTACAATCGGTGGTAGAACCTGATCCAACCGGCCCGCTTACCGAACATTATGAAAGTGATATTCCAAGAAGGTTTATAAGCGGAGATTTTAACGGTGATGGTATCACTGACATTGTTGCTATAGAAAAATCATTTACATATCCTTATCGATATGGATGCACAACTTTTACCCAGACCTATCAAGGCGGCAGGTCCTTTTTCATAAATCTGGATAAAAGAGTCAGCGCTAATTTTGTTGCAGGCGCAGGCAGTCTGCAGTCAAACGACAGCAGCGATATTAGGGTTGGTGATTTTAACGGCGATGGTAAATCGGACATATTCGTATTTAATGCCGGAATAGTAAAAATATTTGGACTGGATGATACTCTGCACTTTGTACTGCTGTATCAAAAATCGGATGCGAATATCGTTTTGGACAGGCCGCTTTTGATGGGAGATTACAATGGAGATGGAAAAACGGAGTTTATTCTTCCAAAATTATATAATACCATGGACTGGTATAAGTTCATGTCAACTGGGAATTCATTAGTGAAAGAAGAAAAACATGGCCCCACTTATCAGCCAAATGATTCCTACAACTCTTTTAATTATGTTTCCATCGACTTCAACAACGACGGCAAAACGGATATAATCGGTTCAAAAAGTTATAGAAATACGGCAAACACCGTGGGTGCAATTGGTATTAATTGCTACATAAGCCATGATGGAGCATTTACACCAAATCCAGGTTATTCATCTGCCTATACAACAGAGCAGGCCGATATTAATATCTATTCACTCCCGGTCGCTCTGCCAACTTATAATCAAAATATAGGGAGCAGTACTAATAAATCTACTTTGCAGATCGCTTTTCTTAATCAGAATAAAGTCCATTTTTTCTCTTCTGCAGGTGATGCTATTAAAGACAATTCATTGAGTTCTATTACAACTGGAAATGGGGTTAAAGAGCTTGTAAGCTATGTTCCATTAAATTCAAGTTACAGAAACACCTATAACAGCATATATAATCCTGGTCTGGGTTTAGCCGTCTACCCTTATCAGGACATTAAAACTAATCCGGGTCTATATGTAGTTTCTCAAATCGAGCAGAAAAGCAAAGATGTCTCCAGCAGGAAAAGATTATTTGGTTATTATGGAGCTGTAACCAATGTTGAAGGTCTTGGCTTTATAGGATTCCGTTCAGTGACCCAAACCAACTGGCACGATGATACTGCAAGAGTATTTACGGATATATACAAAAACGATATTAATTTAAGGGGTGCAAATGTAGAAAGTGCAAAGGTTTCATATCTGAGCTATCCATCTACCTCAGTCTTACCTAGTAATTTCGAAACAAAATCAATTATTACGTACAATATTCCGCCGGAAGTTCCATTGCAAAGCAATAAGGTATTCAAGCTTAAAACTACAAACATTCAACAATTTAATACATTGAATGATACCAGTTCTGAGATTAAGGATTTTGTGTATGATTCTGATAATAACATAAAATCATCAACAATTTTTTCAAAAAATGGAGGAGCTGTTTCAAAAACTGTCAAAACAGATATCGATTATCAGGCAGTGATAACGACTCCACTTTACATATTAGGCAGACCTGCTACTAAAACCGAAACTGTGACAGCCGATGGGCACACAATGACCAGCAAGGAAGTATATACTTACGATAGTCAGCAGTTACTTAGCAATACTGATAAAAGTGCAACGGGAACAGCTACTATATCAGAAGGTAATGAGTATGATCTTTACGGAAACATTATAAAAAAAACTATCACACCACCTCTTCCTTTGCTGCCGAGAGTCACAAAGTATGAATATGATGCTACTAAAAGATTTGTAAGCAAGATAACAGACAATGATGATTTGTTTTCGACATTTGCATATGATGCAAATGGCTTATTAAAAAAAGAAACTGATCCTTACTTACTTTCAAAATCATATACGTATGATTCATGGTTTCAAAATTTAACTATCAAGGACGATCAGTTAGATAAAATTGTTACAAGTACATATACCCGAAGTACTGAGAAGACTATTGTTAACACAACTGTTTCTGCGTCAGGTCTGGATACTTGTGTGTATGAAGAAACATTCGATGATTTAGGTCGAAAAATAAAAACTGGGGTAAAGGATTTAAATGGAAATATGTCATATGAATCTTATCAATATGATCTATATGACCGTAATATTAAAGTCAGTGAACCTTATTTTGGAGTATCTCCTTCAGAATGGAATGAAGTAAAATTTGATGATTATGGAAGAAATAATCAGAGTATATTATTTAATGGAAGAACTACTTCGACATCATATCCTGTTTCGAGTCTAAAAGGGATCTTTACTGATGGACTAAAATCCAAAACTATTGCAAAAAATGCTGCAGGGAATACAGTATCAACAGATGAAACGACAGGAGGCCAGATTTTGTATAATTATTTTGCCAATGGAAGTTTAAGAAAAACCAGCTATAACGGTGTGGATATAGTGATGGAACAGGACGGCTGGGGAAACAAAACGAAACTTACTGATCCTTCAGCGGGAACTTACAGATACAGCTATAATGATTTAGGGGAATTGATAACAGAAACAATTGACGGTACAGGTATTACTACAACAATTACACGTGATAAAAGCGGCAGGCCTACCAAAAAGACAATTAGCGGTTCAGGAACAAGCAGTGAAACTACATATACTTATGACGGCGACTTACCATTAGTAACAACGTATAAAGATTTAAATGAACCTGCTGCGACTAGAACAACTACAACCACTATTACGTATGACGCTTCAAAAAGAATATCAAGTATCGTTGAGGATAAAACGGGTGTAAGTAAGTTCACCAGAATTTTTACCTATGATAATCTTGACAGAATTGTTACAGAAACTAAAAAAGCAGAAGTAAGCGGTAAAAGCAGCAGTGTTAAAACAAAAAACATTTATAAAAATGGCAGTCTGCATCAAATTGTATTAGATGATGGTACAGACAAATTATTATGGAAAGCTAATGATTTAAATGCTAAAGGACAGTTAAAGGAAAGCGAAACAGGAAATGGAATTAAAGCGACCTATGACTATAACAGTGACGGTTATTTATCTAGCATTAAATATGATAAAACTACTGCTCCAACTGGCAATGTCCTGACCCTTACCACAAATTTTAATAAAAATACAGATTACTTAGACAAAAGGATAAACAGTGCCTTTGGTAACTACACAGAAACATTTTTTTACGATGATATCGGCAGGTTAAAAGAATTCACTAACAAATTAGGTGTGCAGGAAACCCAGACCTATGATGTTTCGGGAAAGATAACAGGGAATAATTTAGGGACTTACGGCTATGCCGATTCCACTAAGCCTTATCAGAATACGGCCATTACTCTTAGTCCGGAGGCAACAGGATATTATTCCAACAGAGAAGGCATATTTAATGACAGCATGGAAGATAAAACCGGCTGGGGAACACAGAAATATCCGAATACTAACTTTTTTAGTTACGATTTAATCAAAACCCCGCATGCTTATGGTAAAAGTACATTAAAGTTAGCCAACACAACATCAACAGAGCAATACATATTCTCAGACAAGTGGATTGACATTAATAATAATGCTGCAACCCAATACACTTATTCGGTTTGGGTGTATAGCGACAATCCTCAGTCAGAAATATTTCTTTATATGAAAGATGCTGCGAATACAGTATCGCAGGTAAATACGGTAAATAATACAAAAAATGCATGGACGCAGATTACAGGAACATTTTCAGTTCCTGCAAATATTAAAAAATTGTGTCTTCGATTAGACAATAATGGCTTGGGAAATGTCTGGTTTGATGATGTTGAAATACGTAAAACAAGTGATCCAGTAGTTACAACTGGCAGGTTTCTTAATATCATTTACAATGCGTTTAAAAGCCCAATTCAAATAGAAGAAACAGCTGTTGATAAGATAAGTTTTACTTACAATGATGATAACCAACGCAGCACCATGTATTATGGCGGATTCCAAACGGTTAAAACAGATAGACCATTATGGAAACATTATTCTGCTGATGGCAGTATGGAGGTTAAGGAAAATAAACTGACTGGTGCTGTTGAATTTATTACATATATTGGAGACGATGGCTATGCCGCCCCAATTGCTGTAAAAAGTGATGGATCAACGCCAAATTTTTTATATTTACACAGGGATTACCAAGGAACAATAATGGCCATAACAAATTCTAGTGGCGCATTAGTTGAAAAACGTTTGTTTGATGCCTGGGGTACTATAATAAAAGTACAAGACGGAGCAGGTAATTCTCTAGCCGGATTAACTATATTAGACAGAGGATATACAGGGCATGAGCATTTGCAGAATGTAGGACTTATTAATATGAATGCCAGATTGTATGACCCGATGCTTCATCGTTTTCTGCAGTCTGATAATTATGTTCAGGATATAACAAGTACACAAAATTATAACCAGTATAGCTATGTCTTTAACAACCCACTATTATACACAGATCCAACCGGAGATATAGTCTCCCAAGGAAATGGAAATGGTCAGGATTGTGTAGACTGTAGTACTTATGGCGGTATTATTGGAAGTGCTTTAACTACTTTACAGCAAAATTGGGACGATTGGGGGATAAAGGATTGGGCTAATAAAAATATAAATGGTGATAAATTCAGTAAATGGTGGAAGAGTAAAGTAAGCTTTAACAATATGTTTGGAGGAGGTAATAAAAATGATGCTCCACCTCCTAATTTAAGCAAAAATGTAAATATAGCTCAAACTGGCAGTGGCCAATATTATGGAGGAGACGGAAGTGGTAGTTTATTAGATTATATTAGTAGATTTGTATACGAAACAGATCAATTCAATCCTATTGCTCTTGCATGGGATGGAATAAAGGGTAACGTTAATGGTACTGATAGATACGGCAATGAATTATCAGGTTTCGAGGCCAATGTAAAGATTGTTAGCGCAATTCCAGCTGGCAAAACAGCAGGAATTCTTACTAGTGTTACTGAAAGAGCGTTATTGTCTGAAGGTAAAGCTGCCATAAATGGTGCATTTAGAGGGGGAAAAACTTTTGCTCAATATAAAATTGCTAGAGGGGGTACGGAAACATTAGCAAAGATTACAACGTCGACTGGAACACAAAGAATTAGTACTGAATTTCATCACGTTTTTTTAACTCAGAGAGTGCAAAGGGCTTATAATTTGCCCAATTGGATGGTTAATAATCGTATGAATGTTTGGAAAGTGAATACTATACAACATTCACTTATTGATCCTTACAGATTTAAATTTTTACGTGTCGGTATAAAACAAGAAGTTGGATGGTTTGCAAAATATAATTGGTTCACTAAATTTTAATTAAATATGTTTGGAATATTCAAAAGAACAAAGCTAAAAAATAGCGAAATAAAATTGTTAGAAAACGTCATAAAAAAACTACCTAGTCCATATTCTGATCTAATTAATCAGATAAAAGATGGCTTACTTAAAGGAGTATTAACCAATGCAAGTGATATCCCTGGATATGTTGCATTCACTTTCAATTCCAGCATTTTAAAAAAATATGACCGCGAAAATGAAAGAGATTTCAAGTTATGTAATATTGAAGTCTATGATAGGAAGTTTTCAAGCTATCTGCCATACGAAATTTATGTTTCTAGTGGTACATTAAGTGGTTATTCTTGGATAGGTAACAATGATTTTGATATTGATTTTGATAAAATAAGGACTGAAAATTTTAAAATGATATATTCTGATGTTTCAGATTATAACAAAATAGAAAATTTATTGAGTGAAGTAGAAAAAAAATTACTGAATCCTTCGGAAGTTTATTCTGTCTTCATAAATAAGAAGGAATATTTTCATATTAAAGATCTTGAAGATGGTGATTTTATTGGGATTGACATTAATAAGAATTTGTATAAGATAACCCATGATCCAATGGAAATTAAAATTCTTAATGAAACGATTGAGGCTATTTTTGATTAAATAATTGTGTTTTTTCTAATATTATTCCAGATATTCCTTAATAAAAATGTCTGGACTAGTGTTAATCATTATCCTTTGTAGATTCAATTTTAAAAATATTATGAATTTAAAGGAGTTAATTAAATTTTTTAGAGAAGGTGGGTCTTATGACAGTTTTTATCAATCTCAATCATTAAATAATGATTCGGAGGTCATAGAAATATATATGGAAAAGCCTTTTAATATTGATAATGATTTGGCCTTTTTTGAAATAGAAAACACTAAAGGTCAGGTAGAATACACTTTTAATAACATAAAGTATTTTAACCTTTTTGACTTTTATTATTTTCTTGATGCAATAGAAGAATCTAATAATGGTGAAAATAGCTCTTTAACAAATGAAGTAATTGCCGAACGCTTATTTCACTGCGCAATTTATGACGCATAAGGAAGAGCCGCCAATTGGCGGCTTTTTTTATTTTAAACGAAATACCTAATTCTTGTTACTCCTTTATAGTGATTTCTTTTGTTTTAACTTCGTGAATTAGATATAAATAAAAATAGTTGAAATATGAAATAATAGATTATGACAGAAAAATATATAAATGTATAAAATGGTTAAGGACAAGTATACACAATCGGTAAATGAGATAAGTAAAGCAGCAGATATTGCTGTAAAGGTAATTAAACAATATCCTCCTTCATATTGGGATGAAAAGACAGTAAGCCACGTTGTAAATTGTTATATAGAATGGAAGAATGATGCAGAAAACCCTCAACCTCAATTCGCTAACTTAAAAAGTTTAAAATTTGTTATGCAATGTATATTGACTATGTTTCATGAAGGACATGGAATATTTGTAGAAGAATTTTGGAAGGAAATAAAAAATCAGAAGTTACCATATAAACGAGAGAATAAGATGGTAAAAATTTTAAAAAGAAAAAAAATTAATAACATTAGGGAATATGATTTTGTAATCGATGTGATGATTCCTTATGAGCAGGAAGGACTTATAAATCATGATGAGGTAATATTGTTGAACGACCTAATTTCTCAATTTGAGACACGAAAAAAGAAGTAATTAGAATGTCAATAATTTTGTTAGAGGGATAATCTTTTGATTATCCCTTTTTTTGATATATTAAGATAGACATTGAAAGTCAAAAGGTTCCACTAATGCCACTGTGAGACTTATAATTTAATTTGTTTGCTAGATTTAAAGTTCAAATTCACAAAGTGTGAATTATAAATTAGTTAAGACCGTTAGGGTTTTGCTTTGTTTAGCGAGGAGGTGTAAAATGAAGGAGCAAAAAGAGGATGATGATTTGATTAATGAAAAGATAACTGAAATATATTGTGATATTGAGAACGAAAAAGAACAAAAATTAGTAAATTTACTTGTTAAAATTATTGTTTCTATCACATTAAAAGAATTATATGAAAAAGGCGATTAGATATTTAAGATTTAGTCAACTGGGACAAAGTAATAGCTCTATTGAGAGACAGGAGATGTATACTGACCAATGGATAAAGTTTAATAATGTTGACCTAGTTGATACTTTTATCGATCGAGGAAAAAGTGCTAAAACTTTTGATAGACCAGATTTTATAAAGTTGCAAGAGTTCATTGTTAAACACCACAGAGTAGTAGATTTTTTGCTCGTGGATCAAATGGACAGGTTCAGTCGAGATGCAGGAGAGGCGATGAGTATGGTTAAAATGTTGCAAAAGAAGTACAGCATACAAGTGGTTAGTGTTACAGAGGGCATTACATTCGATTACGACACACCAGGAAGTTTTTTTAGAGCAGGTCTACAATTACTACTTGCTGAAGAAGATAATATTAATAGAAGTATAAAAATTAGAGGAGGGCTTTATACAGCCAGGGCTAAGGAAGGCCGTTATATAGGCATTAAACCTCCATTTGGTTATACTAAACAGGGAGAGCAAAAAGAACGTAGACTAGTTATTGAGGAAAGCGAAGCTAAGGTTATTAAGGTAATATATGATTCTTTTCTTAAAAATATGCCACTGTATATGATTAAACAAAAAGCATTTGAATTAGGGTTTAAAAACAAGGGAAATACAGCTATAGAAAGGATACTTACGAATCCTGTTTACGCAGGTATGTTAAAAGTCCAAGGGTATAAAGAATATCCTGGCGGTAATTTCCCGGGTATTCACGAACCTATTATTGATACCATTACTTGGCAAATGGTACAAAATAAAATACGAAAACCTGAAAAAACTAGAGTAATTTTTGATGAAGAATTACCATTACGTGGAATTCTTAAATGTCATTGTGGTAATCCTTTAACAGGTGCTCCTTCTAGAGGGAAATCAGGAAAATACTTTTACTATTATAAATGTCAGAATTCAAAACACAATAATATAAGCGCAATAAAAGCACATAATCAATTTTTAGAAATATGTGAGTTAATGAGTATTCCAGAGCAAAAACTATTAGATATAAAGAATGATTGTAACAATGCTTTAGAGGATGATATGAAATTTAGAGTGCAAAAGCTAGCTGAAAAGAAGCAGCTTCTAGAAAATACTAAAGAAAAAATGTTTTCTTTAGAGGAGAAATGGATTAACAATGAAATTTCGAAAGAAACTTACGATAGATGGTACACAAACTATAATAGTATAATTCAACCTCTTAAAGGTGCAATTGACCGACTAAACCAAAAAGAGGATCGCGTATTTACTATCCTTGAAAAAAATCTAGAGATGCTAACAAATCTTAAGTTTGTGTATTCAAAAGCTGACATTCTGCAAAAGAGAGAGTTCGTAAACATGGTGTTCGATAGTAATTTATACTATCAAGAAGGTATATATCGAACACCTACTATGATGAATATTTTATCTTCTAATCATTTGATAATGAAGGAAAAAGGCTGTTTGATATATGAGAAAAAAAGGGATGATTTTTCAATCATCCCTTCCAGTGGAGTCGCCGAGAATCGAACTCGGGTCCAAACAAGCAACTAAAGAGCTTTCTACATGTTTAGTTCCTGATTAGATTTTCGATAGTGTGCTATGCCAGGAACAGCAACACACTACTTAGCTTTATCAGTGTCAAAACGGATTTAAAGCATTACCGTTTCTAGGTTTACTTTTACGGTTCCCCTTTGCGAAACGCCATAAACCAAGGCTTTTCAGGAGAATCCAGCTTTCCTACCTTGTAGGAACGAGGCAAATCTTACTATGATTCAGATTAAGCAGCTAAAGCGTAATTATTTTCGCCGTGTAAAATTTTGAGACATTATATTAATGAGCAACACCTCAATGCTCAACATGCTTACAATTCAATTCGACTTGCTGTCAAAACCAGTCGACCCCATAAATGAGTTTACAAAAGTAGTTAAATTATATCAATTATTATTCCAAAGTTTCGTCTTTGCCCTTTAATTCAAAAGGATAATTCCCAAAAAGACTGGATAGGAGCTTTAATCTGTAAGTGCATCGCGTGTATTTATTTGAAATACAGATTAATGTCGCTTTTTCGTCTTTTAATTTGATGTAGGCCGAAGTACTGCCGTGCCACCATCCGTTGTGGTAAAACATTTTTTTGCCATCTTCCCACTCAAACATCCGGATGCCGAGTCCATAATTCCTGGTGCCCCTGCTTTCATAACTGTATCCTTTGAATACTTCCTTGAGCAGTTTTTTGTTTAAAAAGGCCGGGTTGTAGGTTGCCATGTCAAATTTCAACAAATCCCTCGGTGTGGAAAAAATGTTTTTATCCCCATAAATGTCATCCAGGTAGTTCAGCGGGTATTTTATTTTATTCCCTTTATAAGATTGGCTGGCCGTATTTCCATCTTTTTTCAAATCAAAAACAAAGGTGTTTTTCATGTCAAGAGGCTCAAAAATGAGTTTTTTCATCGCGGTACGATAATCCATTTTTGTTATTTTCTCGATGATTAAAGCCAGGAAAGAATAATTGGTATTGCAATAGCTAAAACGGGAATCAGGCTTAAACTCCAGTTCTATGTTATTTTTGATGATGAAAGGGATTAAATCGCTGTTGTGCAGTGTGTCCCGCTTGTTCCAGACATTGTTTTTGTCTGTAAAATAGCTGTAATTCCTTAGCCCGCTGCGATGGTTCAATAAGGTCCGTACCGTTATTTCCTCATAAGGGAAACCTTCCAGGATGGTATTTACCTTTTGGTCCAGATCGATTTTTTTCGAATCAACCAGTAGCAAAACAGCCGTAGCCGTAAGTACCTTGCTTAATGAGGCAATATGCAAAGGTGTTTCCGAAGTAATAGTGTCCTTGTTTTCAAAATTGGACATGCCCCGGTATTTTTCAAAAACGATATGCCCGTTCTTGGCGACCAGGAAACTACCTGAAAAATTATTCGGAACATAGATTTTATCATAAAATTGCTGGATAGTATGCTGTAGCCGGGTTTTATCTGCCGGGCTGACCTCGGGCAAATTACCGGAAAACGGCTGCATCGAGTATACGGAACCTACTTTCATTTCCTCTTTTGTTTTCAATGCCTTTTTTTTCTCAGTGCATGAAAAACAGATAGTTAGCGAAGCTAAAAGTAGGATAAGTCGTATGTTTAGTTTTGATGTCATTTTGAAGTGCTTACCTAACAAATATAAATAAAGTATTGACATTCAAAATAGGTTAAAACTATTTATTTTGACTTGTTTCATATGATGTAATTGTTATATTTGTAACAAATATTAAATAATTAGTTATAATTATTTTAAACATTTAAAATCAAGAAGTTATATGAAATTTGGCATTATAAAAGAAAGAAAAAACCCGCCGGACAGACGCGTTGTTTTTACCCCTGAAGAGCTGGTTAAACTCAAAGAACAGTTTCCGTTGGCGGAAATCAAGGTAGAATCTTCCGATATCCGTGTTTTTCCTGATTCGCTTTACAGTGATTTAGGGTTTGAAGTAACTGAGGATGTTTCGGATTGCGACGTTTTAATCGGGGTGAAAGAAGTGCCTACCGATGCCTTGATTCCAAATAAAAAATATTTCTTTTTCTCGCATACCATTAAAAAACAGCCATATAACAGAAAATTGTTAGTGGCCTGCCTGGAAAAAAACATCGAATTGTATGACCATGAAACGGTAGTGAACGAAACCAACCACAGGCTGATCGGTTTTGGCCGTTATGCAGGAATTGTTGGAGCTTATAACGGAATCCGGGCTTTCGGGATGAAGTATGAGCTGTTTAATTTGGCTAAAGCCGAAACATTGGCCGATAAAAATGCTTTGGTAGAACGTTTGCGCAGGCCGGTATTGCCTCCAATCAAAATCGTGCTTACCGGGCATGGTAAAGTTGGGCTGGGCGCCAAAGAGATGCTCGATGCCATGAAAATCAAGGAAGTTTCCATTAGCGATTATTTATCTAAAAGCTACGATGTCCCGGTTTATACGCACCTGGATTTGGAGGATTACAACAAAAGAATTGACGGAAAACCATACGATAAAAAAGATTTTTATACCAATCCTCAGGAATATACCTCAGATTTTGAGCGTTTTACCAAAGTTTCAGATGTATTTATGGCCGGGCATTTTTACGGAAACGGTGCTCCGGTTATCTTAACCAGGGAAATGCTCAAGGCGGCAGGTAACAAAATAAAAGTCGTTGCCGATATTTCCTGTGATGTAGATGGCCCAATTGCCTGTACGCTACGCGCTTCAACCATTGCAGAACCATTGTATGGCTATTTGCCAAGCGAGCATAAGGAAGCGGATTATATGCATCCTGCTGCCATTGTAGTCATGGCAGTAGACAACCTGCCTTGCGAGCTGCCTAAAGATGCAAGCGAAGGTTTCGGGGAAATGTTCCTGGAGCATGTCATCCCTGCTTTTTACAACAATGACAAGGACGGAATACTGCAAAGAGCCAAAATCACCGAAAACGGAAAACTCACAGAAAGGTTTCAGTACCTGCAGGATTATGCAGATGGCAAATAAATATAAAGTCCCGATTTTGTCGGGATTTTTTTATTTTGTTACTTTACTATTCTCTAAAAATAAAATCCAAAAATGAAAAAAATCATTGCCCTTTTCCTATTGAATTCTATTGTTGGGTTCGCTCAAAATCCGGATGAAAAGCAATTGGCTGCTATCTATAAATCTGCTTTGACAGAATCAAAATGTTACAACTGGCTGGATCATTTGTCCAATGTTGTCGGTTCCAGGTTATCAGGTTCGGAAGGTGCCCAAAAAGCGGTTGCCTATACCAAACTCCAAATGGAATCTTCAGAGGCTTTTGATAAAGTATACCTTCAGGAAGTCATGGTACCGAAATGGGTCCGGGGCGAGAAAGAAATCGGTTATTTCCTAGATGGGAAGAAAAAAACCGCAGTGCCTGTTTGTGCTTTGGGCGGTTCAATTGCTACTCCAAAAGCCGGAATCACCGCTGAAATTATAGAAGTACAGTCTTTAGAGGAACTGAAAGCATTGGGAACAGATAAAATCAAAGGGAAAATCATTTTTTTTAACCGTCCGATGGAGGCTTCTAAAATCGAAACCTTCCATTCTTATTTTGAAGCGGGAGACCAAAGAAGGGCAGGAGCCAAAGAAGCCTCGAAATATGGTGCAGTTGGTGCTATTGTGCGCTCACTGACCTTGCGTTTGGACGATTTTCCGCATACAGGATGGATGGGTTATGGAGATATCCCGGAAAGCCAATATATCCCGGCAGCCGCCATTAGTACAAATGGTGCCGAATTATTAAGCAAAACACTCAAAAACAACCCGAAACTGCTCTTTCATTTTAAACAATCCTGCCGAAAAGAAGCCGATGTATTGTCCTATAATGTCGTTGGGGAAATCAAAGGTAGCGAGCATCCGGAAAAAGTGATGGTGGTTGGCGGCCATCTGGATTCCTGGGATCTTGCAGACGGTTCGCACGATGACGGCGCCGGCTGTGTCCAAAGTATGGAAGTGGCCAATATATTTAAAAACATTGGTTTTAAACCGAAAAATACGCTTAGGGTTGTCTTGTTTATGAATGAGGAAAATGGAGGCAGAGGAGGACAAAAGTACCAGGAATTGGCTTTAAAGAATAACGAAAACCATATTTTTGCGATGGAAAGCGATTCGGGCGGATTTGCACCAAGAGGTTTTTCACTGCAAAGCGATGCTGTCAATTTCAAGAAGATAACAGCCTGGAAAAATCTTTTCGAGCCGTATTATGTCCATGTTTTTTCCGAAGGACATGCAGGTTCCGATATTGAGCCGCTTACATCTTCCAAGATCGTTAAGGCCGGCTTGCTTCCTGATCCGCAGCGTTATTTTGATTACCACCATGCCCAAAACGACACTTTTGACGCTGTAAACAAAAGAGAGCTCGAACTGGGAGCCGCTACCATGACATCGTTGATTTATCTCATTGATACTTATGGAATTGAATAAAAAAAAGCCCTGGATGACAGGGCTTTTTCTTTTTATTAGGCGTTTGAATTGTTCCAGTCTATTTTCCTCGAAAAATACATGACTGCTCCAAGAATCAGGAATAAGCCGGTACTGCCTACCAAAAGGGCATAATTTTCCAGTTGTATGATAACATAAATGAAAGTATACAAAGCCGTTAACGAAAGTCCTATAAACATTGGGAATTTCCTGTTTTTTAAAATAGAAACCGAATAGAGGACCAGCATGGTAATTACAGAAGTTCCTGCTACAAGATAGGCCAGTGTGAAACTCGAATGTTCCGTAATGGAAATCAGCAAAGTATAAAACATGATGAGCGCCAGCCCGATCATGCTGTATTGGAAGATATGGATGCTTATCTTACTGATGGATTGTATTAAGAAGAAAATCAGGAATGTCAAACCGATTACAAGGAAACCGTATTTGGAAGCACGCTCGTTTTGCTGGTATTCGTCAACGGTTTCAATGAGTTTTACGCCAAAAGAATATTCGTTCAGGTTCGGGATTTTTTCGGTATACTGTTGCGAAAAAGATCGGTTGATGTCCAATATTTTCCAATCAGCATGAAACCCTTTTTTTCCTATGGTCTTTGTCGTGTCGTTCGCGGCAAAAGTTCCTTCGAAACTTGGGGAATCCCAGTCGGAATTAATGTTTATAACCGTTGTTTTCCCTACCGGGATGAATTTGACGCTATTGCTTCCGTTGTATTGCATCAGTAGGTCGAAGCGGATCGTTTCTTTGCTGGCCAGGGTTTTGTAATTGAAAGCCGGAGTTTCCAAAGTACCGTAAAAAGTGTCTTCTGCCGGTTTGGATTCAAAATCCAGTTTTTGCTGGTTCAGGCGTATATTCAAATCACTTTTGACACTTTTCAGATTTGTTGTTTTGACCATAATTGTGGCTTTATCCCAAAGCAGGTCTTCTTCTTTGAGGCCCAATTTGGCATAATCAGGCTTGGCGAATGAACCATCAAAATGCATATTGGCCGTAAAAACCACATTGTTGTAAATGCCTCGCTTTAAAGAGGTGTTTTTTTTCACTTCCGATGTATTGTTTAGTTTTTCCGGGAAAAAATAAGCATATTCGATTGTGGCGCTTCTTTCAATAGTGACGGTCTTGGTCTTAGGGTTTGTCACATTGTATTCCTGGTACGATTTATAAGGGATTTTCAATATCGGGCCATAAAAGACTACATCTTTCCCCCAAAGCTGTGTTACTTCATCGACTACTTCCTGTTTGCGTTGGGAACGTTCCGATATCAGGTCTTTTACAAATTCCAGCGGGATGAGCAATACGAGGGTAAGTAGGCCTACCATCATCATTTTGGCTGTTGTCGACTGAAAAAAAGAACCTTTGTTCTGACTGTTGTTTTCTGTTTGATTTTCCATTTTTTAAAGTATTTAGATTGAAATAGTATTAATTATGATTGATGATAAGATCGAAATAGAGGAAGGCAATCGGGATGTTGCTCAGCAGGATTAGGATCCGGATCGTGTTTTCGGTTCTTTCAAAAGGAGCAAAAATTAGCCGGCTGATGAGATGCATCAGGATGATCAGGTTAAAAAAGAATGCAGCAACTACATACAAAAAGCCCATTACCAGTACCATTTGGCTGGGAAAAAGGATGTAATACAGGAAAAGCATTGTCCCGATGAGAAACGTGCCAAGCGCAAATAATGTGGAAAAGGAGATCGTGTGGAGCCAGGTTAGTGTTTTCATAATTATTTTATATTAAAAGCAGATTGAATATTTCCGATAGGTAAGGCTAGCATTTTTGAAAAGTCCAGATCATAAAACCGGTGTGCTTCTTTCCCTTTTTTATAACTGGAAAGAAAACGTTTGAGATGTTTGATGTGGAAAAGAAAACCGGTCATGATTACGATAAATACAAAAGGTGTTTTTTTGCCGTTTCCCAATAAATAGAACTGCATGTCAATTTCATCCACTACTGTCGTTCCTGTATTTGTCAGGACGTGGTATACATCGTGTTCTTCAAGCTGCGGTTGGATGGCAAAATTGGCCCTGACCAGGAAACTGCCCAGGTGAAATCCAAGACTATCTTTCGAATGGTTGAGATAATCCTGTAGGGATAAATTCCAGGCGGTGTTTTTTTTGAACAGAAACTGATAAGGTCTTTTGATCATTTTGTAAAGGATTTCAATTATTATGTCTTTCATTTTAATTTTAAAAGTACTTTGAATTTCAAAGTTTACGAATAAAAAAATAGGTTAGCTTTTCTGGATTAATTTTTCAAGGGCGTCAATATGTTCCTGGAAAGCTTTCCGGCCTTCCTTGGTCGCTTTATAACTCGTATTGGGCTTTTTGCCGATGAATTGTTTTTCGATCATAATATAACTTTCGGATTCCAAAGCTTTGGTATGCGAGGCCAGGTTTCCGTCTGTCACGCCTAAAAGTTCTTTTAGCGTCGAAAAATCAGCCGATTCGTTTACCATCAAAATGGACATGATGCCAAGGCGGATGCGATGGTCAAAGGCTTTGTTGATATTTTGGATGATATTTTTCAAATTTTAATACGTATCGATTACGGTTTCTAATACTGCAGAACCAGCTATTTGTGACGGCGCCACGACATCTTCATTGAGCGGAATGTTATTCCCATATCTTTCTTTCAGGACGGCCCGGACTTTAGGGTCTTTCAAATTGAAATGCTTCAATTTTTCCAAAGGGCATAATTCGATACCGGCACCGTTTTTATAGATTTTCCAGACGAGTTCAGAGCAATAAATTTTGGAATCGGACCATTCAAAATACAAATCATAGTCCTTTTTGTTGAATTGTTGCCCGTATGCTTTCATTTTTTTAATCGTGGCCGAAGTTAACACTTGAGAAGCGTTTTTCAATCTTTTTACGACATATTTTTGGCCTTCGCCACCGGAAATCCAATCTTTCAGAAGCGTTAGTTTTACCGGTTGTACTGCTTCATACACATACTGTTTCCCGTTTATGATGTAGATGATCCCGCAGTGTGAGAATTTTGAATTAGTAGCAATCCGGATGGCTTCGCATTGAGGCGATTGTGACGACTGGAAAATAATATCACCATCTTTAGTGGTTTCCAAGACCTTTTCCGTTAGGATTGTAAAGGTATCTTCCGTTTTCCGGGCATTGGCCAATCCCAAAATACAAACGAGAATGGTTAAGCCAAGGACGCTAAAGAGGATGGTTTGTTTTTTCATGACGGTTATTTTCTATCGTATTTGTAATACATCATGGCGCCGTAAACAATATGGCAGATCCCGAAACCCAAGATCCAAAAATACAATCCGTAACCTGAAAATTCAACAGCAAACAAGCCCAGTATAATTTCCGTAATGCCTAAATACCGAACATCGCGCAAGGTATATTTACTGGCATTCAGGCAAGCCAGCCCGTAAAACATCAGGGTGATAGGGGCAATGAGCCCGTAATAACCGTGACGGAGCAGGAGCAATGTAAAAATACCGCCTGTGCATAACGGAATGGCAAAATTGATGAGCAATCTTTTTGAAGATGGATTCCAGGCTTTTTCTCCCTGCTTTTTAGCTTTGTTTATGGTCATAATCGATGCGGTGGCAACAGAAGCAACCAACACAAGAATCGCTGTGAGTAAAATTTGTTTAAAAGTACTGCTTTCTAAAGTGACATATTCTCCCTTGTGGTGCAAAAGCAACTGGTTCACATACACCGCGCCAATCAGTCCGTAAATACCGGCAAGTATTCCCGACAAACCACTTAAGGATATGAATTGCGTCGATTGTGACATCATTTGTTTGATATCCTGTATGTCTTTCAGATAATTCTTGGTTTCCATATAAAGTACTTTGAAAAACAAAGTAAATGATAATTTTTAGTTTTACCAAATCTTTTTTGAATTATTTTAGTTGGGAAGTAGAGCGGTAAACAGGTGGTGCTATAAAAACGAAAAGCCCTTATAACAGGGCTTTTTTGCTTAAAATGTAATGTTTTATACTCTGAAAATTCCTCCAACGGTAATGTTTCGCTGTAGGAACCAAAAATGCTGGCTGGCTTTGTCGGCATCTTCAAAAGTGGTTTTGATGTCTTTCATGTCAATGTAACCTCCTTTTAATTCCGTCTGGATGAAGAAATATTTAAAGAAAGTAAAGTTTAAACCTGCTTTTGCCGAAACCCCGAACCCCGAAATGTGGAAATCGTCATGGCGTTCTTTTCCTAAAAGCTTGGCATTGGTTTTCGGATACAGTATACCGCCTCCAAGGCCTTCGGTAATATTAACCTGGAACTTATCCGTATTGGGCAAACCGATTAAATGCGATATGTCATCTACACGGGCCACTTCCGTATTTACATAATTCAAACCGTCTGTGTGCTCATAAGTCAGGAATTGTTCGGTTAGCATAACCTGGCTGTTGTCTTCCGGCATTGCTTCGCCATAACTTCCTTCATTTGGGTAATAACCGCTGTAATTTACGGCCCTGTCCTGGAACATGACATATTTCATGTGGTCTACACCAATGGAAACATTGTATTTGTCGGTAAAAAAATACCCAATACGCAAATTGGTCTGCGGAATGGTCATCCTGGCCGGGTTTACATAATCTACATGCCAGCCTTTTGGCTTATCGTGGGCTGTAACATCATATAATGTAAAATCGTAATCCGCTCCCCTGAAATGAATGTCGGATTTGGTATAAGATTCCCGGTTCCCGCCCCAATACACGTAAAATTTCCCCTTATTGTGAGCCGTGTATTTTTCAGGACTAGCTACAGTTTCCTGTGCGGAAAGTGTTTGAAAGACAGCGCAGAAAAACAGCACCACTGTCAAAAATGAATGTTTCATCGTTGTAAAAAATAATTAAAATTGATTGATGGTTTGCCTTATAGCGACAAGTTTGGTCATCAAACCTTCAAAATAATCAAGGTGGAGCATGTTGGCACCATCGCTTTTGGCATTTGCCGGATCAAAATGGGTTTCGATGAAAATCCCGTCAACCCCAACGGCAATACCTGCTTTGGCAATGGTTTCAATCATATCAGGACGTCCGCCGGTTACACCTGTCATCTGATTGGGTTGTTGCAAGGAATGGGTAACGTCCAAAACGGTAGTGGCCATATTCTGCATGGTTGGGATACCGCGGAAATCCACGATCATATCCTGATACCCGAACATAGTCCCTCTGTCTGTTACCATTACATTCTGGTTGTTGCAATCCAGCACTTTCTGAACCGCGTGTTTCATGCTTTCCGGGCTCATAAACTGGCCTTTTTTCAGGTTGACGGTTTTTCCGGTATTCGCTGCAGCGACAACCAAATCTGTTTGACGGACCAAAAAAGCCGGAATCTGGAGTACATCAACATACTGGGCAGCCATAGCGGCATCTTCATTGGTATGGATGTCTGTAACGGTAGGCACGCCGAATTCTTTGGATACTTTTTCTAAAATCTTCAAGGCTTTCTCATCACCAATCCCGGAAAAACTGTCAATCCTGGAGCGGTTCGCTTTTTTGAAAGATCCTTTGAAAACATACGGAATATGCAGTTTATCTGTAATACCGACTAGTTTTTCAGCAATCCTCATGGCCATTTCTTCTCCTTCAATAGCGCACGGCCCCGCCAAAATGAAGAAATTCCCACTATCTAAGTGTTTGATATTAGGGATATTTTGTAAGTTCATGTGTTGTAATTTTTTTGCAAATATACCAATTATTTCAATCGGTTATTTCGGTTTAACTTTTCCTGTTTTTAATGCATGGCATCGGCAGGGTTGATAATGTTTTTGCTTCGCTTAATCAGGAAAACAAAAAGAATGCAAAATAAAAACATGATCCCAAGGTAAAGGAAGATATCCATATAAGACAAAACGGTGCTTTGCTTCAGGATGGAAAAGTCCATAACCTGGTAGGCTTTGTTTAAAGCTTCATTCGAACTGAACCCTTTGGACATAAAACCTTTTTGCAATATCTGGATGCGCTGTTGCACTTCAATCCTGCTGCCATCAAGATGGGCCACCAAATCTACTCTGTGTTTTTGTGTAAACCTTGTGATGAAAGTGGTGATGATGGCAATACCGAACGATCCTCCCAATTGTCGCATCATCCCGGTAAAAGCGGCACCTTCGCCAATATGTTTTCCTTTTAATGTAGATAAAGATAAGGTCGTAATAGGCACGAACAATAATCCCAATCCGATCCCTCTCATAATCAATGGCCACCAGAAATGCTCAACGCCCGTATCTATCGTCATAACGTTCCGCATCCAGAAAGTAAAGAAGAAAAAGACCAAAAACCCTACGGCGATCATATATCCCTGAGGAATTCCCTTTTGGATCATTTTCCCAACAAAAGGCATTAAGATGGCTGTTGTAATAGAACCTGGGATGAGCAGCAAGCCGGCATCAAGGGCAGTCCAGCCTAAAACTGACTGTGTATAGATAGGAATGACAAGCGTTGAACCATACAATCCAAATCCGAGGATGAAACCCATTAAAATCCCGATGCGTAAGTTGCCGTCTTTTAGGACACTTAGATTTACGATAGGATATTTATAGGTAAGTTCCCGCCAGATAAATGCCAGTAAGCCAAAGAAAGAAACAATGCTTAAAAGAACAATTAAACCATTGTCAAACCAATCGTCCTGCTGGCCGTGTTCCAAAACAAACTGTAACGAACCGATAAAAGCGGAAAGGAATAAGATTCCCCACCAGTCAACCTGGTTGGCTTTTAGTTTTTCGCCATATTTAGGGCTTCTGACAAAACTTAAAGTCAAGATAGTTGCAATAATTCCCAAAGGGATATTGATATAGAAGATATACGGCCAGGAATAATGCTCCACGATATACCCTCCCAAAGGCGGTCCAAGCGTAGGCCCTACGATTACTCCCATTCCGTAAATGGCTTGGGCCATTCCGCGTTTTGCCACAGGGTAACTTTCGGTGATGATGGTTTGAGCGGTTACCAGCAGGGCACCACCTCCGAGTCCTTGTATAAAACGGAAAGCCACAAGTTCCCAAATATTGGTCGCGTTCCCGCATAAAAAGGAAGCGACAGTAAATATGATGATGGAAGCGGCAAAATAATTACGCCTTCCGAATTGCTGTGATAACCAGCTTGTCATCGGGATTACGATTACGTTGGCAATAGCGTAGGCCGTAATTACCCAGGCTACATCGGTTAAGGTCGCGCCCAAACTCCCGCGCATGTTGGTTAGGGCCACGTTTACGATCGTGGTGTCGACTATTTCGAGCAATGCGCAAAGCACGGCCGTAATGGTAATGATGACTCTCCTGAAGCCGTATTCGACTAAATCGTCTTCTGCTGCTGTCGTTGTTGCCATATTTTAATTGATAATTAGCAATTGATAATTTGTTTCAAGCGGAATGCCTAGCCCTGATAGAAACGGAAATCCTTTTTGAGGTCCTTGCCGAAAAAAGATTGCAGTGAATAGCAGGAAATAGCTCCTTATAAATTATTTGATATGAACATCTACGTCTACATTCATCCCGGGACGCAATAATTTTACTTTTGAAGCGTCGTTTGTAGCGTTAAGACTTATTTTTACTGGCAAACGCTGGATGGTTTTTACAAAGTTCCCGGTAGCGTTGTCCGGAGGCAAAATAGAGAAACGGGCACCGGTTGCTGGTGAAAACGAAGCGATTGTCCCTTCAAATTCCACGTCCGGGAAGGCATCGGCCTTGATGGTTACTTTCTGGCCTTCGACCATTTTGTTCAATTGGGTTTCTTTGAAATTAGCGATAACCCACACGTCCTGGTTGTTGATGACATAAAACAAGGATTGCCCCGGTTGGATGAACTGGCCCGGCTGTATCGCGATTTTGGATACCTGGCCGTCAATGGCTGCGGTCACAACGGTATAGTTCAGGTTGAGTTCGGCAGCTTCCAAAACAGCTTGGGCGCGTTTGATGTTGGCGGCAGCTACTTCAGCCTGTTTGGACGAAACATTAGAGCGGGAAGCGGCCACGGTTTTTTGGTAAGAAGTCGCTTTTTGTTGCTCCTGAAGGATTCTCAATTGGCTTTGAGCCTCGAGTTTGGCTGCTTCGGCTTGTTCAAATTGCTGTTTGGTAATCGAATGGTTTTTGTAAAGATTGTTGTAACGCTCGTAATCGTTTGAGGCTCTTGTCAGTCGTATTTTTGCTGTTTCGATATTTCCGCTGGCAGATTGTACATTCGCATCCGATACGGAAACGTTGGCTTGGGCTGTCCCGATATCTGCTTTGGAAACCGCATAGTTTTCTTCTGCTCCGATAAGGGCTGCTTTCGCTTCGGCTACTTTTACCATATAATCCCTGTTGTCGATGGTAAATAAAGTATCTCCTTTTTTAACGAACTGATTGTCTTTTACATATACTTTGGTAATGTATCCGGATACCCTTGGGATGATCGGATTCATGTTTTTTTCCACTTGTGCATCATCAGTCATTTCATGGGCAAGTGAATGAAGGTATTTGTAAACGCCGTATGTACCGCCTAAAAGGATTAGGACTGTAAAGATCAGTATGAATTTCTTGTTCGTTTTTTTCTTTTCCATTGTGATGAAATATTTAGTTTTGAGAAAGATTGAATGAGTTGATTAATTTTCCTGCCGCAAATTGCAACTGGTAGTATTTTAAGGCAATATCTGCTTGTGATAAGGCTAAATTTATTTTGGTCTGAAGCTGTTGTACGTCTGCCTCGAGCAAATCATTGGTCGTAGATAAACTGTTGTCGTATTTGTCTTTTACGATCCTGTAATTTTCAGTAGCTTGCTCAACAGCTTGTTTGTAGACAATGTTCTGTTTCATGGACAGGTTGTAATTTTCCTGTGCCTGTTGGGTTTCTTCCTTGATTTTATCCGTTAGGATGGACACGGCAGTTTTGGCCTGTTCGGATTTGCTCCTGGCCAGTTTTACTTCTTTCCCGTTTTTGAAAATGGAAGATAAATCATAGCTAAGCCCCACACCGATATTCATCGCATTGGTAACGGTGATAACATCTTTCAGGTCGAAAGCAATATAACCGCCTACAAGGGACAAGGAAGGATAATAACCGCTTTGCGCCACTTTTATACCCGATTCTGACGCTTTTTGCTGGAAATTCAGTGCTTCCAGGTCATTTCTCTGTGCGTTTAAAGTCATGCTTTGCGTTTTGAGCATATCGTTTTTAATCGTTTCGATATCGATGTCGATTTGCGTGTTTTCAGGCAACTGCAAAAGAGTAACCAATTGATAATTAATCACGCTTACATTTTTATTGGCACTATCCAAAGAAAGCTGGACATTAGATTCCTGAAGCTGGGCTTTTAAAAGATCGTTTCGGGGAATGATCCCGTTGGCTTCCATAGCTGTAAAATCGACGGTACGCTGATGCGCGCTTTTCAGGTTTTCCTCAATAAGTTTTGCCGTTTCCTGTGATTGGTAAAGTTTGGCGAATAATTCCACGACATAAATAGCCAATTGTTCTTTGGTATGGGAAGAATTGGCTGTTTCGGCCTTGTATAAACTTTCGGAAGCCGAAATGCTGTTTTTTAGTTTGAAACCACTGAATATAGGCATCGAAACATTCGCCTGGCCTAAAAGCAACTGGCTTACTTCCAGCGGAGAAGAACTTCCTCCGGATCCTCCCGTTTTAAGGCTGGAATCCACATTGGCATTGGTAAGCTGCAGGAACTGCCCCGAGATTTTCAGGTTAGGGTATTGGTTGTTTTTCATGGTTTCCATCTCCAGTTTTGAAGTAGCTACCTTGATATTGGCAAGATTGGCCTCATTACTTTTGGTCGTTGCCAACGAAATGGCTTCTTTGAGCGAAAGTGTTTTCCTTTCCTGAGCGTACCCAACAGTTATGCCTAAAAAGGAAATGGCAATTAGGATTGTTTTGTTAATTTTCATAAACCAATAGCGCTTTAATTGTTTTTTGAATGTGTTTTATTAGATGGGTGAGGATGTATGTATCGAAATCTTCCTCTGTTTTTAAATTGAAAATTTCACCATAAAAAGGCTTGTTCATCTGGAAGTGGAAATACGTTCCCATGATGGTAGGAGGAATCAAAGCCACATCGATGTTTTTGACGAATAGCCCTTTTTCCTGGCCTTCTTCAATAATTTTCATTAAAGCCTGGAGATTGTATTTTTTAACTTCATTGAAAGATTGGTAATTGATATCCCTTTTTTTGGTGGCAATCTCAAAATGGATGATCTGGTACATGCGGCAATTTTTATTGATCCGCCTGATGTATAATTCGATTAGCCTGTCGATTTTTTCAAAAGGAGTAAGGTTTTCCTTGAAAAGGTTCTCCATTTCCAGTCGAAGGTCTGATATCCTATTGATAATCAAAGCTTCCAATAGTTTTTCTTTCGAACCAAAATAGTAGGAAATCATCGCAATATTGATATTGGCCTCTTTGGCAATATCCCTAACCGAAGTACCGTCGAAACCATGCTCCGAAAAGAGTTTTTCTGCTACCAGAAGAATCTCATTTTGCTTATCATTAAATTCGGTCATTAGTATAGGTATTAAATTCGGCTACAAAATTAAACGTTTGTTTAAATTAAACGTTTGTTTAAATTGATTTTAACGTTTATTTAACAGTTGAAAACCTCCGCAACGCCCATAAAAAAAGGCAGCCTATAACTGGCCGCCTTTTTATGTAATGGTAAATAAGGATTAATCGTTTAGCTTTCCGAATTCAGTTCCATCGATTTCGCCGGAATTGATTTTTCGAAGTTCCTCCATTTTAGAATTGATAAAAGCATCCATTTCATCAGTAACAGTGCTCGGCCTTGCGCCTCTGTAGGAACCGCTCAACACATTATTATAATAGTAGAAGAAATTGCTGTCAAAAGCCGAAGCCGAAAGATTATATTCGCCTAAATACCAGCCCAAACGGGTTGCAGAACGCCTTTGCGGAGGTGTACCGTGATGTCCAGGGTTTGAGGTCGAATAATCACCAATGGCATACGCAAACTCGAAAGCCGGCCCGGCCGCAGCCCAAGTAGCATTGTAGCCGCTTGGTTTTCGCATATAATAACCGGCAAATCCGTCAGCTTCGAGCTCGTTTGGCCTGGCTGTACTTTCTGATACCGATGGCAAACCGTACGCATATTGCAATTGGTGCCCGAATTCATGGGCAAGGATCATGGCCGGAACGATTTGGCCTTTGGCTAAAGCCGCTCTGTAAATAGCTTCCCCAAAATAAATTTTCTTCGGATACGAATACGAAATGGCATTGTATGTCGAATTCGGGTTGCTGTCGTCATGCACAATCCTCAATGTTACCGCTGCTTGCCCGAATACGCTGGCAATCTTGGTGTTCTGGGCATAAATGAAATTGGTCTGCGTCGTGTTGATAATAGTAGAATTCAAATACGCATTCGAACTCCAGTAAGCGTCTACATAGCTGCATTCTTTGTTTAATGCCGATGGCTGGCTAATGGCTTCTTTTGAAGTTTCGGTTTCTGCCGAATCGTCTTTGCTACAGGCAAATAGCATCCCTAATGCCATGGCAGACATAATCAGGCTTGTTTTTTTAATTGTTTTCATTCTTTTATGATATTTGGTTGATTAAATAGGCCTCAAAAGAAAGAAAAGCAATTGTAAGAAAAACACCATAAATACGACTTAAATGATTCTTAACTTCTTCTTATGTATTGAAATTGAGTTTGTTAGATTATTTTTTTTAGAAAACCCCCAATGTTTTCCATGCCATTTTCTGCCAGGTTTTTGATGAAGGCACTTCCAATGATAGCGCCTTTGGCATATTGGGTCGCCTGATTGAAAGTTTTCCTGTCATGAACCCCAAAACCTACAATCTGGGGATTCTTCAGCTTCATTTGTGCTATGCGTTTGAAATAGTCTTGCTGGCTTTCGCCGAAACCTTCCTGGCTCCCTGTAACACTAGCCGAAGAAACCATATAAATAAAACTATCGGAGAGGGCATCAATGGCCAGGATGCGTTCGTCCGAGGTTTGTGGCGTGATCAAAAACACATTTTTCAGGCCGTAGTGTTCAAAAATGGCTTTATATTCTTTTTCATACATATCCAGCGGAAGGTCTGGGATGATAAGGCCATCAATGCCAATTTCGGCACATTTTTGGCAGAATGTTTCCACACCAAATTGCATAATAGGGTTGAAATAGCCCATGATCAATAACGGGATATGGATGGTTTTCCGGATGCTTTGCAATTGCTCAAAAAGCAGTTTTGTAGTCATGCCGTTGGCCAGGGCCTGCGCCGAACTTGCCTGTATGGTTGGACCGTCTGCCAAAGGATCGCTAAATGGCAACCCGATTTCGACCATATCCGCACCGTTTTCCTGAAGCCTGTTTAGGATGGGAACCGTATCGTTGAGGTTCGGAAATCCTGCTGTAAAATAAATAGACAGCAGTTTTTTATTTTCTTGTAATTTTTGATGAATAGGGTTCATTATCAGTCATGTGTTATAATTTATTTTAATTTGTTGAAGCCTTATCTTTTTATTTGAAATAATCGATATACGTGCTAAGGTCCTTGTCTCCGCGCCCGGAAAGATTAATGACCACCACATCGTCTTTCCGGAAGGTTTGCTGTTCCAAAACGGCCAGGGCATGGGCACTTTCAATGGCGGGAATGATGCCTTCCATGTTACATAAAGCCAATCCTGCCTGCATAGCCTGATCGTCGGTAACAGCCATGAATTCAGCCCTTTTTGATTGGAAAAGATGCGCATGGAGCGGCCCTACGCCAGGATAATCCAAACCTGCCGAGATAGAATAAGGCTCGGTAATCTGCCCGTCTTCGGATTGCATCAAAAGCGTTTTGCTGCCGTGTATGATACCGGTTTTCCCCAATACCGAAGTCGCTGCACTTTCGCCGGAATGAATCCCTTTCCCCGCCGCTTCAACAGCAATCAGGCCTACTTTTTTTTCTTCCAAAAAATGATAAAAAGCCCCGGCAGCATTGCTTCCGCCGCCCACGCAGGCAATGACATAATCGGGAGTATCGCGCCCTTCTTTTTCGAGCAGCTGCTGTTTTATTTCGGCAGAAATAACGCTCTGGAAACGGGCCACCATATCCGGATAAGGATGCGGCCCCACAACCGAACCGATAATATAATAGGTATCCAAAGGGTTGTTAATCCAATCCCGGATGGCTTCATTGGTGGCGTCTTTCAATGTTTTGGAACCGGAAACCGCCGGCCGGACTTCGGCGCCAAGCATTTTCATCCTGGCTACATTTGGAGCTTGCCTCCGGATGTCGATTTCGCCCATATACACAATGCATTGCAATCCCATCAAGGCGCAAACCGTAGCCGTTGCCACACCATGCTGCCCGGCTCCGGTTTCAGCAATGATACGGGTTTTGCCCAATCGTTTTGCCAGTAAAACCTGTCCTATGGTATTGTTGATTTTGTGCGCGCCGGTATGGCACAAATCTTCCCTTTTCAGGTATATTTTGGCTTGGTATTTGGCAGAAAGCCGATGGGCAAAGTAGAGTGGGGTAGGCCGCCCTACATAATCAGCCAACAACTGATGGAATTCCCTCTGAAACTCCGGCTCATTCATATAATCCAGGTAATTTTGACGTAATTCTTCTACATTCAGGTGGAGCATTTCAGGGATGAAAGCGCCGCCAAATTCGCCATAAAATCCATTTTCGTTTGCGTTGTATTTCATTTTTAAAGCTGTATTTTTTGTAGTGATTGAATGTTTTTCAGCCCCGGGCCACTTTCGAACTTACTGTTTACATCGATGGCATACACCGGGATTTTGAGTGTTTTGATTTTTTCTATTTCCGTCAGGCCAATGCCGCCGCTGAGGAAGAATGGTTTTTGGGAAGGATAGTGGTCCAACAATTGCCAGTTGAAAGCGATTCCGTTTCCGCCGGGCTTTTTTCCTTTGGTATCGAACAAAAAATAATCACAGACCTCTTCATAGGGCAGGATGTCATCGAAATCAAAATAATCGCCTACCGCAAAAGCCTTGATGATCCTGATATTGAGGTATTTCAAAAGGAGGCAGAATTCAGGGGTTTCCGCTCCGTGAAGCTGCACCAGCTGTAAATCATATTGCTTGATTTTAGCCAGGATATCATCCAGCGAAGCATTGACAAAAACACCTACTTTCTCAATGGTTTGAGGGAGTTTTGGAATTTCGGCAGTACAGTAACGGGCAGATTTCTGATAGAAGATAAACCCAAGGTAATCAGGCTGTAATTGAGCCGTTTGCTGAATATTTCCAGGATATTTCATGCCGCATATTTTGAGTTTCATAGTTTTTAGATTATTTTTTTGATAAAATCCGAGGCTGAAGCTCCGGGATTATTGGTTTTCATGAAATTTTCGCCAATCAGGAATCCTTGGTAGCCAAAAGATTGCAGTTCTGCAATGGCTGCTGTTGTACTGATTCCGCTTTCGGACACTTTTACAAATTCGTCAGGAATCTCCCTGGCCAGCTCTTTACTGGTGTTGAGGCTGATTTCAAATGTTTTCAGGTTACGGTTGTTTACCCCAATCATATCCAGGCTGGGCATAATCGATTTGTCGAGTTCTTCTTTGTCATGGACTTCCAGGAGCACTTCCAGCGCAAGCGACTGTGCAAATTCGGAAAACTGCCTGATTTCTGCCCGTGTCAGGACGGCTGCAATTAGTAAAATGGCATCGGCACCATAGGCTTTGGCTTCCAGGATTTGGTATTCATCTATGATAAATTCCTTCCGGAGCAATGGCACATGCACCGAAGCCCTTGCCAGCAGTAAATCTTCAATGGATCCTCCAAAATATTGATTGTCAGTTAGTATTGAAATCCCGCAGGCGCCGGCACTTTCGTATCCTTTTACCACTTCCTCCACAGAAAGCCCCTGATTGATAATTTCCCTTGAAGGAGAACGGCGTTTGTGTTCGGTAATGATGCCCGAGCGGCTGTTTCGCAGTAATTTGCTCAAGGAAACGGTCCTGTTGCCGAAAAGCATTGTATTTTCCAGTTGAGAGATCGGGAAAATGGTCTTTTTAAGTGCAACTTCCTTCTTTTTTGTAGCGATTATAGTGTCGAGGATGTTCATGTTTAAAGGCTTATTTGTTGTAATTTTTGCAATTTTCCTAATGCTTTTCCGCTGAGCAGGCTTTCTTTGGCCAAATTAAAACCCTCAGCAGGAGAGATACCTTTTACATTGGCAATGGCCATGCCGGCATTGGCGCAAACGACGTTGTTTTGTGCTTCCGTCCCTTTTCCTGAAAGGATATTCATGAAAATTGCCGCCGATTCCTCAATGGTAGTACCGCCCTGAATATCGGTTTGTTGGAGTTGGCTTACGCCGAAATCTTCCGGTTTTAGCATTCCCTCCTTTGTGTTGGAAATGGTTTTGGTACTTCCGGTAAGGGAAATTTCATCGTAGCCGTCCAGGCTGTGCAAAATGGTAAAATTAGTTTCTGTATTTTGGTATAAATAGGCATACATCCTGGCCAGTTCCAGACTGAAAACACCTACCAGCTGGTTTTTTGGGAAAGCCGGATTGACCATCGGCCCCAGCATATTAAAGAATGTTTTCACGGCCAGTTCCTTTCGGATGGGAGCCACGTTTTTCATCGCGGGATGAAATAAAGGAGCATGCAGGACACAAATCCCGGCTTCTTCGATACACTTGTGCAGGAAATCTTTGTCATTGCTGAACCGGACTCCTAAAGTTTCCATGACATTGCTGGACCCGGAAATGGATGAAACCCCGTAATTGCCGTGCTTGGCCACGTGGATCCCGGCTCCGGCAGTAATAAAAGAAGCCAGTGTCGAAATATTGAAAGTATCTTTCCCATCTCCGCCGGTACCGCACAAATCGATAGTATTATAAGCAGATAAGTCAACAGCGATACACAGTTCGAGCAGTGCTTCACGGAAACCGGCCAATTCATCAATGGTAATGCTCCGCATCATATATACGGTCAAAAAACTGGCAATCTGGCTGGGGTTGTACAATCCGTTTGAGATGTTGACAAGGACGTTTTTGGCTTCGGCTGAAGTTAAGGTTTCGTGCCGGATGAGCCTGTTTAATATTGTTTTCATTTCGCTATGCGTTTATTTATTATTGGGTATCATGCTGTCGCCTTGCAGGCTCGAGTCATTTCGTTCGAATTAGGTATGGGTTGAGCCGGTTTTAAGCTTTTTCGACTTAAAACGACGGTATTTTTCGATAAAATGGATTGTTAATTAGCTATTGAGCCAGTTTTCAAGAATTTGTTTCCCGTGTGGTGTCAGGACACTTTCCGGATGGAACTGCACGCCCCGGATGTCATAGGTTTTATGCCGCAGGGACATGATCTGGCCATTGTCATCTACCGAAGTGATTTCAAGGGTTTCAGGGAAATCATCCGGGTTTACGACCCAAGAATGGTAGCGTCCTACCTCGATTTGCTTGTCCAGGCCTTTAAAAAGTGTTTCATCATCTGCAAGGATGGTCACTTTTGTTGCAACGCCATGGTATACTTTTTCGAGATTGATCAGGCTTCCGCCGAAAACTTCTCCGATGGCTTGCTGCCCGAGGCAAACTCCAAGGATGCTTTTTGTTGGTGCATAGGTTTGGATGACTTCTTTCAATAAACCTGCTTCCTGAGGGATCCCAGGCCCAGGCGAAAGGAGTATTTTGTTGAATTTTTCAAGTTCCTCCATCTCAAATTCATCGTTCCGGAAAACGGTTACATCGCCATTTAAATCTTCCAGATAATGTACTAAATTATACGTGAAGCTATCGTAATTGTCTATGACTGCTATTTTATCCATGGGTTGTGAATTATGAGTTATACGTTAGGTGTTTTTAAATTAATTCGGCCAGGTCCAATGCTTTATGGAGCGCTCCGAGTTTGTTATAGACTTCCTGCATTTCGTTTTCTTCGTCCGAATGCGCCACTATTCCTGCTCCTGCCTGGTAATGCAACTGATGGTTCTTGCTTAAAAAAGTCCGGATCATAATTGCGTGATTAAAGTTACCATCAAAATCCATATAACCAATAGCACCGCCGTAAAAACCCCGGTTGGTATTCTCAATGGCTTCGATTAACTGTAACGCCTTGTGTTTGGGTGCGCCCGACAAAGTCCCTGCCGGGAAAGTATCGGCAACTACCTGCATTGTAGTTGCTTTTTCGTGGAGTTGGCCGCTTACTTTGGATACCAAATGAATGACATGGGAAAAAAACTGTACTTCTCTGTATTTTTCAATTGCCACATGGTGCCCGTTGCGGCTTAAATCATTCCGGGCCAAATCGACTAACATGACATGTTCGCTGTTTTCTTTCGGGTCTTCAGACAATTGCTTGGCTAAAATAGCGTCTTGTTCGTCATTTCCCGTTCGTTTGAACGTTCCCGCGATTGGATGGATTTCCGCTTTGCGGTTGGCCACAATTAACTGCGCTTCCGGGGAAGATCCAATGATCTTAAAATCGCCATAATCGAAAAAGAACAAATACGGAGAAGGGTTGATGTTCCGCAGCGCACGATACACATTGAATTCGTCGCCTTTAAAACCCTGCGTGAACCTTCTGGAAAGCACTAATTGGAAAACATTCCCAAGAAAGCAGTTTTTTTTGGCCAACGTTACATTATCCTTAAAATCCTGGTCGCTTAGATTTGAAACCGGTTGCCCTTCTTTTGCAAAAGGATACGACGCAAAGTTTTTAGATTGGATTAATTGTTCTATTTCTGATATATTACTTTGATTGTCAATACTATGACAAAAAATATAGGCCTCGTTTTTGAAATGGTTGATGGCGATGATGTTCTGATAAATGGCATAAAAAACATCGGGAATCTGGAGTTCGTTACCTTTCTTTTCCAGAGTGACTTTCTCAAAATAACGGACGGCATCGTAGCTTATAAAACCGAACAGGCCGCTATTGATAAACTTAAACGGATTGGGATCGGACTCAAATCGGGAGGCAAACTCCTGGATGCCGGCCATGACATCCTGGTTGTTTTTGATAGGTGATTCTTCAGAAGCCCCGTTCGGGAATGTAGTCGTAATTTGTTCATTTTGCACTTTTATGCTGGCGATAGGATTGCAGCAGATGTAAGAAAAACTATTGTCACTGGCATGGTAATCACTGCTTTCGAGCAAAAGGCTGTTCGGGAATTTGTCGCGGAGTTTCAGGTAAATGCTCACCGGTGTCACGGTATCGGCAAGGATTTGCTTGAAGTCTGTATGTAATTTATATTTTTTCATGGTGTTTGTTGTTCCGTTTTTGGCAATAAAAAAAGGCTTGTCGTGATTGACAAGCCTTTTATATATGGTTTTTAAAAATTCATATAGGAGGTTTTGCTCACGACGTCTGACGTAAGTTGCTCCACCACCAATTAGTATTTAAAAATGTGTTCATTGTTTCAATTGTATGCTGCAAATGTATAGAAATGATTTTTTAAAAAGCAAGTATTTTTTGAAATAAATTTTTGGCCTTCAAAATGATTATTGTAAATATTTATCTTAAAAAAGCAACTAATTATTGTTTTATGATAATTAATTATTATATTTGCTCATGTAAATTTTAAATTCAAATTATGAAATTAGTCAGAATCATATCCGCATTTTTATTTTATATGGCCCGGATTTTAGCCATAGGATATTTAATAAGCACTTTTCATTTGTTTGTTTCGACTGCTTTTAAGCTGCCCACTTTAAAGATTTTGGAGCATAACAGGTTTGTTGTTTATTATCCATTTACCGAAAAAGGTTTTTTACTCGGAAGTGAGTATACGTTTTCTTATGTCACGGAAATGGTGGCAACTATTGGCTTTTACGGCTTGTTTTTTTGGTTGCTCAGCAATGTTTTCCATACATTCAGGCAAAGTCCTTTGTTTACCAAACGGGGCATCCGGAATTTGAAGCTGTTTTGCGGGATCAATCTGGTGGTTTCTCCGGTGCTTTTTGGCCTTTTAAGCATGTTCTCCCATGAAGACCTGCCGTTTTTTGGGATGATCGTAGCACATGCCATTATAGGGATATTCGCTTATTTTTTAACAGCGATTTTCAATGAAGGTGTAGGATTGCAAAACGAACAGGATTTATATATTTAGCCTATGCCAATTATAGTAAACATAGATGTAATGCTCGCCAAACGGAAGATGCAATCGAAGGAATTGGCGGAAATTTTAGGGATCACCCAAGCGAACCTGTCCATATTAAAAACCGGGAAAGCGAAAGGCATCAGGTTCGAAACCCTCGAAGCAATCTGCAAGGCACTAGATTGCCAACCAGGCGACATTATAGAATACATCAGCAGGTAAATCCATTTTGAAATAAAGCATACGGACCGGCATCACACAGAAGCCGGCAGGAACCCTTTTGGTCTTTTTTTACAACAATAAATCATCAATAATCATCAAAATCATCAGAAAATGAACAGTTTAATTATCAAAAATCTCTCCAAGAGATACGAAAACGGAGTGCAGGCCATTGACAACATTTCGTTTGAAATTACCAATGGCATGCTGGGGCTTTTAGGGCCTAACGGAGCCGGGAAATCATCGCTTATGCGAACCATTGCGGGTTTGCAGCAACCGGACGGCGGGAGTATAGAATTTAACGGGGTCAATGTTGTGGAAAACCCGGATTTCATCCGTCGGCATTTAGGGTATTTGCCGCAGGAATTTGGGGTGTATCCTAAAATTTCGGCCTATCGCTTATTAGAGCATTTGGCTGTCCTGAAAGGCATCGTCCATAAAAATGACCGTCACCAGCAAATTATCAGCTTGTTGCAACAAACCAATTTACTGGAACATAAAAATAAGGCGGTGCATACTTTTTCAGGAGGGATGCGCCAGCGATTCGGGATTGCCCAAGCCCTTTTGGGAAACCCTAAAATCATTATTGTCGATGAGCCAACGGCAGGCCTGGATCCCGAAGAACGCAACAGGTTTAATAATTTATTAAGTGAAATAGGGGAGAATATCATTGTGCTTTTGTCTACCCATATCGTTGATGACGTACGCGATTTATGCACCAATATGATGGTGGTTTCGGATGGGAAAATGATTTTGCAGGCCAAGCCCGATGCGGCTGTTGCTTCTATAAATGGCAAGATTTGGGCCAAGACTATTGAAAAACCGCAACTGGAAGAATACCAGCTGAAAACAAACCTGATTTCTTCACAGCTTTCCGGCGGGAAACTCAATATCAGAGTATATGCCGATGTGCAGCCTGAAGCCGGTTTTGTTTCAGCCTTGCCGGATTTAGCCGATGTTTATTTTACCGTTTTAGTCCAAAACCAGCCAAAACCAGCGAGCCATGTTTAGGAAATTGTTGCAATTCGAATGGCATTACCACACAAGGAATGTGTTGTTTTATGTCGCTTTTTTAGTGTACCTGTGCTTTGGATTTTTATTGGGAGCTTTTGTAAATGGCGGTTTTCCGGGCGTTAGCAAAAATTCACCTTTTATGATCAGCTATTTTATCGGGTTATTTTCAATGAATACCGTTTTTTCAACGACCGTATTTGTTGCCCAGTCCTTTTTAAGGGAAAGTGAAACCAAATTCGATTCGATTGTCTATGCGACGCCTGTGCCCAAATGGAAATACCTCGGAAGCCGGTTTTTGATGGCTTTCCTGGTTAGTACCTTCTCTTTTGCCATGTTTGTTTTCGGTTTGATGGCCGGACAATTGATGCCTTGGCTGCCTAAAGAAGATATGGTCCCGTTTTCATTTTTCCATTATATCTGGCCGTTTGCAACGATCGCTTTGCCTAACATTTTGCTTTGCACTTCGATTTTGGCAGGTTTTGCGTGGCTGACAAGGAATAAACTAATCATTTATGTAGGTGGCCTGTTTATTTTTATACTGTACATAGTAGGCTCCATATTTTCAAATTCCCCTGTTTTTGCAGGTGCTTCGCCGGCTTCTGCAAGCGCGATGGCTGTAGTGGCAAAATTGGATCCTTTTGGTTTGGCCGCTTTTTTCGAACAGACACGGTATTGGACAGCCATAGAAAAAGATACCCATACAATCGCATTAACGGGTAATTTTCTTTTCAATAGGGTCTTACTTTTAGTGGTTTCCCTGATTATTTTGGCAACAGCCTACTACTTTTTCTCTTTCCGGAAATTGAAAGTCAGAAAAATCAAAAAAGAGAAGAAAACCACCTCAATGCCAATGGCCGTTAGATTTGAAAAACTTCAAAAAACAGAATTCCACACCCTAAAACACAACTGGCAAGTGCTGAAAACTTTTGTCAAAATTGATGTTTCGCTTAGTATCAAAGGCATTCCTTTTTTGTTGATTATTATGTTGTTAGGCGGATTGCTCATCATTGAAATCAAGGACGAAATTAATGGCGGCATACGTATGGCCGAAAGCATTACGACAACCGGCCTGATGGTTTCCACGATACTCGACAGGCTTTCTTTTGTGCTGGTCCTGGTAATGCTTTTTTATAGTAATGAATTGGTTTGGCGAAGCAAATCGGTTCGTTTTGAATCGCTCGAAAATGTGGCGCCTTATAACAAAAGCATCGTTTTTGTATCGAAATTACTCTCTCTTGCGACCGTACCTTTTTTACTGATTTTGATCAGCATAGGCATAGGGATTTCTTTCCAGTTGATTAAAGGCAATGCACCTATTGAATGGGGATTGTATCTTTCCTTGTTCTGTTTCATGGGGTTGCCAATGGTATTTGCGGCCGTACTGATCCTGGCCATCCAGGTAATGTTCCGGCGCAGGTATGCCGGATTGGTGGCTGCAACCATCATCGTTTTGATCGTTTCTACCAGTGTGGGCGGAATATTAGGAATCAACCATCCGTTGTTTCGATTTGCTGAGCCACTGCAAATGGAATATTTCGATATGAACGGCTTCGGGAAATACACTTTTTCTTTCTTTTTCAAAATGTTGTATAGTTTTGGATTGGTGCTTATTTTGTTCTTTTTTGGCACTATTTCATGGAAAAACAATCAAAAATCATTCAAAAACGCCTTAAAATCATCAAAAATGACTTTTTTGGAAAAAGGGATGCTTTCTTTCGGGGTCTTGGTTTTGATAGGTTCGGGGAGTTATATTTTTTATGAAACCAATATCAAAAACCCTTATGTAACCAAAGCCGAAAAACTGGATTGGAGCGAGCAATACGAACGAAAATACCGGAAATTCGGAGAATTGAACCAGCCCGCTATTGCTTCGGTTAAAACCAATGTCGATTTGTTTCCTGAAAGCAACAGTTATGCGGTAAACGGAAAATATGTATTGGTAAATAATTCGGATCAGCCTATAGACAGTTTGTTGGTATCGATTGATGAAAATATCAAATTAAAATCCTTGCATATCCAGGGTGCCAAATGCATACTTGAAGACCTTCATTTTGGGCATTATTGGTACAAATTGAAAAAGAAATTGCTGCCGAAGCAACAACTGGCCATGGATTTTTCATTCATTTCCTCATGGTCGCCGTTTAAAGGACATGTCCCTTTCAATTCCATCCTGGATAATGGCTCGTTTATGAGGATCAGCCGTTATTACCCGGTATTCGGCTACCAAAGCGATAATGAAATAAGCAGTGAAAACGAAAGGGGAAAAAGGAAGCTAAAACCGCAAACGCCACTTCAAAAACTGGAATCGGAGGAGGTAAGCCCTTATAATTTTATTGATTTTGATGCCGTTGTTTCTACCTCACAAGACCAAATTGCAATAGGGTCTGGCGATTTGATACGACAATGGAAAGCCGGTAACCGCAATTATTTCCACTATAAATCGGACCGTAAGATCCCATTCCGGTTTGCTTTTTCTTCTGCAAAATACGAAGTCAAAAAAGAAATTTACAAAGGAATCCCCATTGAAGTGTATTATGACAAACGCCATGGCAGGAATGTGGCTGAATTGATTCGTGCCACAAAGAAAACGCTCGACTATTGCCAGGAAAATTTTGGGGAATACCCGCATAAGGTTATTCGTTATGCTGAAATTTCTGGTTTTGTCAACGGTTTTGCCGCAACAGCCTATCCGGGAACGATTTACATGAAGGAAAATTTCGGTTTTTACAGCGATATCAACAGAGGGGATAAAGAAGATGTCATCAATCAGCTTGCGGGTCATGAATTATCGCATCAATGGTGGGGAAATACCCGGATTAGCCCGCAAATAAAGGAAGGAGGAGTTGTCTTAACCGAAACACTGGCCCAATATACCGAACTCATGCTGTACGAAAAAAGGCATGGCCGGGACCGCGCCCTGGAAACGGTCAAAGTACACCTGGATTTGTACTTGAGCAGCCGGAGTTTAGACCTGGAAGTGCCTTTGTATAAGGTTACTTACGATACGCCGCATCTGCCGTATAACAAAGGCATGATCATCATGCACCAGCTGCGGTTGCTTATTGGGGAACCTCAAGTAAATAAAGCGCTTAAGGCCTTAATCTCGAAACATGCTTATCCAAAACCGGCTCCGGACACCCGGGATCTCATTCGCGAAATTTACAAAGTTACGCCCATCGCCCTGCATCCGAAAATTGATGAAATGTTTAAGGAAATCATTACCTATTCTTCAAAAGTGGAATCTGTAGGCAGCCACGCACTTGGAAATAAAAAATACGAAGTGGTTTTTGAGGTCAGTTCTGAAAAATTCAGGGAAAATAGCAAAGGAGAACGCAAATTAATCCCAAATGACCCGAGTATTGATGTTGGTGTCTATGACGAAAACGGCAAATTGAACAGGCAGGTTTTCCCTATTGAAAACAATCGGGCCAAAGGCAAAATGATCATTTCCTGCAAACCGTCTGTCATTGTCATCGATCCTGATTTTAAAAAAACAGATACTTTTTTAAAGGATAATGAAAAGGAAATAGAGGAAATTCAAAAATAAAATAAAAATCGTAAATGCTTTATTTTTAAAGGCTTCGGTGCCAAAAATTAAAGAGTTTAATTTGCTTTTCGAAAAAAAATGTGCAGTAAAAACCATTTTTTATTTGGAGTGTATTTAAAAAATGTTATAAGTTTGCCCTGTTCAAAAGAATGAAAAAATGACAAACCAAGTTTTAAATATGATGATGTGTATGTGCTGCCCAAACCAAGGGGAGGTATTTGCTATTCGTTAATGTTTTAAAACAATACACATATTTGCAAAACTCCCCAGTCATATGGGGAGTTTTTTTTTACATGAAATTTAAATTACACAAAAAAATAAAATGAATACGATAACGGAAATAACACTAACGGCCATAACAGCATCTGCAATTTGTATGATGATGATGTGTTGTATGCGAAACTTCGCAAGAGGCCGTCTATCTTATTATTTGCCGTAAATAATAGCATAACCTAAACGTAAGCCTCTTGATTTCAAGGGGCTTTTTTTATATCCAAAAATTAAAACAGACAAACAATGAATCAGGAAATCAGTAACCAATTAAAGCAAAACCGGGACATACAGCAGAATTTGAAGTTTTTGGCTGAAAATTTCTCTGGCAAGATTGTGTTTTCTACCAGTTTCGGCATTGAAGACCAGGTAATAACCGATGCGATTTTCTCTCAAAAGCTCGATGCGGTTGAGGTATTTACGCTGGATACTGGGAGGTTGTTCCAGGAAACGTATGCTACCTGGGATAAGACACAAATCCAATACGGGCAAAAGATAAAAGCCTATTACCCCGATCACCAAAAATTGGAAAAATTTATCCATGAAAACGGGATCAATCCTTTTTACGAAAGTACCAACCTCAGGAAACAGTGCTGCCACATCCGCAAGGTAGAACCTTTACAGAGAGCTTTGAACGATGTAAAAGTCTGGATTACTGGTGTAAGGGCCGAACATTCACCAGACAGGAACGCACTTGAAATCCTGCAATGGGACGAGCAATACGAACTTTATAAATACAATCCATTATTGCACTGGACTACTGAAGAAGTAAAAGAATACGTTGCCAAAAAAGGAGTTCCCTACAATATCCTGCACGACCAGGGATTTGTCAGCATCGGATGTGCGCCTTGTACCAGAGCCTTAAAAATTGGGGAAGATTTCCGGGCCGGCCGATGGTGGTGGGAAGAAGCCTCCAAAAAAGAATGCGGATTGCACAGCTCATAACTCATAATTTATAACTCATAATTACAAACAAATGAATTCAACACATTATTTACATCAACTGGAAGACGAAGCCATTTACATTCTCCGGGAAACAGCTGCACAGTTCGAAAAGCCGGCATTGCTGTTTTCAGGAGGTAAAGATTCCATCGTATTGGTGCACCTGGCACTCAAGGCGTTCCGTCCGGGCAAGTTCCCTTTTCCGTTGGTACATATCGATACAGGGCATAATTTCCCTGAAGCCATTGCCTTTCGGGATTACCTGGCCTATAAAATCGGAGAACCATTGATTGTCGCTTCAGTAGAAGATAGTATTAAAAAGTACAACCTGAAAGAGACCCAGGGGCGGTTTCCGTCAAGAAACGCCTTGCAAACCTACGCGCTTTTGGATGCCATCCAGGAAAACGAATTTGATGCCTGCATCGGCGGTGCACGGCGTGATGAAGAAAAAGCAAGGGCCAAGGAACGGATTTTCTCTGTCCGTGATGATTTCGGGCAATGGGACCCGAAACTGCAGCGCCCGGAATTGTGGGATATCCTTAACGGGAAAATTGAAAAAGGGCATAATGTGCGTGTTTTCCCCATCAGCAACTGGACCGAATTGGACGTTTGGAATTACATCCAGCAAAACAATATCGAATTGCCAAACCTGTATTTTTCCCATGACAGGGAATGTATCGTTCACCAGGGCAAATTAGTGGCGACTTCGCAATTTATCCAGCCTTTGCCATCCGATGTTGTAGTGACCGAAAAAGTACGCTACAGGACGGTGGGAGACATGACATGTACGGCAGCGGTCCCATCCGAAGCAGCTTCCATCCAGGACATCATTGATGACATCATCCAGACCAAAATCAGTGAAAGGGGCCAAACCCGTTTGGATGACCAGCTTTCGGAAGCAGCAATGGAAGACCGTAAAAAACAAGGGTATTTTTAAGATGCAAGAGAAAATAAACAAGAAAAAACAATTAAAATGAACACACTAAAATTTATAACAGCGGGAAATGTAGATGATGGGAAAAGCACATTGATTGGCCGCCTGCTATATGATTCCGATAGCATCCATACGGATCAATTGGGCATATTGCAACAACAGACCAAACAACAAGGAGTTGACATCGATTTATCCCTGATTACCGATGGCCTGCGTGCCGAACGGGAACAAGGCATTACAATTGATGTGGCCTATAAATATTTTTCCACCAAAAGAAGGAAATTCATCATCGCCGACGCGCCTGGCCATGAACAGTACACCCGGAATATGATTACAGGAGCTTCCAATTCAGACCTGATCATCATTCTGGTAGATGCCCGAAAGGGAATTACCACCCAAACGAAAAGGCATGCGAGCATTGGTTCGCTTATCGGTATCAAAAAAGCCATTATTGCCGTAAATAAAATTGATCTTGTCGAGTATTCGGAAACTGTTTTCAATTCGATAAAGGGGGAATTCGAAAACCTGAAAGAGGATCTGAATTTCGATGAGATTGTATATATCCCGATTAGTGCGCTCGAAGGAGACAATATCGTGGAAAAGTCTGTAAATACGCCTTGGTTTGAAGGAGATACGTTGCTTAAAACATTGGAATACATTGAAATACCTTCAAGCGAAAACCTGGCTTCCCGTTTCCAGGTGCAATGGGTCATCCGTCCCAAAAACGAAGAAAACCATGATTACCGCGGTTATGCAGGCCAGGTGCTGAGTGGGGCATACCAGGAAGGTGACCGGGTAACCATCTTGCCATCCGGTATCGAAACCACAATTCTTAAAATCGAAAAACATCAGGAAACTATCGTAAAAGCGGTTGCCGGAGAAAATATCGTCCTGCATCTTGCCGGAAATACAGACATCAGCCGTGGCGACAGTATTGTCAAAACAACAGAATTGCCGCTGTCTTCCAATGACCTGAAATCATGGGTTTCCTGGCTTGACCATACCGTTTTGCAAATTGGGAAAACCTATGTATTGCAGCACCGTTTCCGGAAAGTGCGGGTTAAAATTCAATCGATTGACAAAAAATGGGACAGTAACCAATGGCAGTTTAGCCAGGCAAATGAAATCGGGCTGAACGACATCGGGCAGATTTCCTTAAAATCGAACCAGCCGCTTTTCTTTGATGCTTTTTCCGAAAATTCAAAAAACGGAAGCGCCATCCTGATTGATGAAACAACGCATAATACCGTAGGAGCCTTACTTTTTCTGGCGTAAATGCCTAAAAATACAATGATATGACACATCCTATTTATAACAGAAACAACGCAAAGGTTAACAAATTGCCGGATAAGGTCAAAGCCGAAGTATGGGTGGAAGGTCTCTTTTATTGGTTGTTTTCCATTGGGGAATCCTATTCGGAGGCTGGTTTTTTCCTGGCAAAAGAGAAAGAATTGCAACAAGGCTTAAACGGGTTGCTGCAAAGTGTTTCAGAGGCAACCGAAGGGATCCCGGGCCTGGTTGATGATTTCTTCGCAACACTGGAAAAAATCCACAGCTGGCTCGAAGCGGACCTGGAAGCAGTTTTCCGTTTTGATCCGGCGGCCAAATCCCGTAGCGAAGTCCTGATAGCGTACCCCGGTTTTTTTGCCATCGCTGTTTACCGGCTCTCAAACCATCTTTGGAAAATGGGAGTGCCGGTATTGCCCCGCCTGATTTCAGAATATGTGCATAGCAAAACAGGCATCGACATTCATCCTGGCGCCAAGATAGGGGAGCGGTTCTTTATTGACCACGGCACGGGAGTTGTCATTGGGGAAACGGCAATAATTGGCAATGATGTCAAGATTTACCAAGGAGTAACACTCGGAGCCCTAACGGTTAGTAAGGATAAAGCGGAAGAAAAACGCCATCCCACGATTGAAAACCAAGTCACTATTTATGCCAATGCGACCATATTGGGAGGAAATACAATTGTCGGAAGCGAATCGGTAATTGGGGGGAATGTCTGGATCACGCATTCTATCCCGCCAAAATCACTGGTGTACCACAAGAGCGAAATTGTCATCAAAAACAAAAATCCTTTTCCTGAACCGTTGAATTTTGTGATTTAACTATAGAAAAACAGTCAGCACATTTAAAAATATAAAAGATGACCCGAAGCTTAACAAGCGAACGGCATCGAACACCTCTAACAAATAAATTATAGTGAGATGAAAGCAAATACCATTTTAGAAACCATCGGGAACACACCGGTTGTCCAATTGAATAAACTATACGGAAACCGCAAAAATGTGTGGATTAAATTAGAAAAAAACAATCCGGGAAACAGCATCAAGGACAGGATCGCCCTGGCTATGATTGAAGATGCGGAACGCAAAGGAATACTAAACCCGGACAGTGTCATTGTCGAGCCTACTTCAGGAAATACAGGAATAGGGCTGGCTTTGGTCGCGGCTGTCAAAGGCTATAAGGTAATCCTGGTAATGCCGGAATCCATGAGTGTCGAAAGAAGGAAACTGATGGAAATTTACGGCGCCAAATTCGAACTTACCCCCCGTGAAAAAGGAATGAAAGGTGCTATTGAAAAGGCAAACGAACTGGTTTCCCAAATACCCAATGCCTGGTCACCGCAACAATTTGACAATCCTGCCAATGTTGAAGTACACGAAAGGACAACCGCACAGGAAATCATTGCAGATTTTCCGGAAGGGCTCGATTATATCATCACCGGAGTAGGAACCGGAGGCCATATCACCGGCGTAGCCAAAGTATTGAAAGCGAAATTCCCACAGCTCAAAGTGATTGCTGTCGAACCCGAATTGTCTCCGGTATTGAGCGGCGGTGCTCCCGGACCGCATCCGTTACAAGGGATTGGAGCAGGGTTTATTCCTTCCATCCTTCAAAACGAGCTGATTGATGAGGTAGTGCAGGTGGCCAAAGAGGAAGCCTTCGGGTATGCCCGTAAAATAGCCTCGGAAGAAGGCATCCTGGTAGGGATTTCTACAGGAGCGTCATTAGCAGCCGTGGCTAAAAAAATAACTCAAATCCCCGACGGGGCAACCATCCTGACCTTTAATTACGATACAGGGGAAAGGTATTTGTCTATCGAAGGATTGTTCGAATACGATACAATAGAAAATAATACGCTGGCCAGCAAATAAGCCATCGGAACAAATCACACGGTTTTTTCAAAAGGAAAGATTCGGGTGAGATAAAAAAACAACAAAATGAATATAGAAAACCAAGGAAAAGTAATATTAGCCGGAGCTGGTCCGGGAGATCCCGATTTAATAAGTGTCAAAGCACTCAAATACCTGCAAACCGCAGATGTCATTTTAACCGACAGATTGGTTTCGCCAGAAATGATTTCCAAAAATGCCCGAAAAGAGGCCTTGATACTGTATGTGGGCAAGCAATGTTCCAAAGGAATCCATACACCTCAGGAAGATATCAACCAGCTGATGGTCGAATTTGCAGGGCAAGGCCATCTGGTTTTACGGCTCAAAGGCGGCGATGCTTCCTTGTTCTCGAACGTTTTGGATGAGCTGCAGGTATTGAAAGCCCATGGTATCCCATACGAAATCATACCGGGGATTTCCGCGGCATTCGGAGCCGCCGCTTACACGGCCATTCCGTTAACAGCCAGAGAACATGCCCGTGGCGTACGCTTCCTGACATTGTTTGACCTGCATTCCGTGGCACCAAGCCAATGGAAAGACTGGGCCAAAACCGATGACACCCTGGTTTTCTATATGAGTGGGCAAAGATTGCAGCAACTGGCTGATTACCTGACTTTGAATGAAGTAGATGAGAACAAAGGAATTGCTGTAGTGCAACAAGCGACAACACCTTCTCAAAAGACTTCGGTTTTTTCTTTTAAGGATTTGAAAACCAAAGAACTGCCTTCGTTTGAGTACGTTCCGACTATCCTGATTGTAGGCCATGTCGTCCATCTGCACCAGCAATACAATTGGTACAAAGAACAGGCAATTACAGAATCTTATTTTGATAATCACATACTAAACATACAACATGCTAGCTGAAAACAAATTAACACTATTGAAAGACCTGGTCAGGCAGTATTCCCGCGATGAAATTATCTGGACCAAAGGCTATTTGGCCGGGATTTTAACACATCACGAAACACAGCCTGCCTTGGAAGCACCCATCGCAACAGTGACCATAAAACCCACCATTGTTTATGGTACCGAAACCGGGAATTCCAAAAAACTGGCCACCCAGTTGCAGGCATTGCTGAAGAAAAACAAAATCCAGTCAAAAGTGCTGGACGCTTTCCAATATCCTATCGAAAAGCTGGATAAGGAAGAATTGCTTATCATCATCATGAGTACCCAAGGCGAGGGCGATCCTCCTCAAAACGCCATAAAATTCTTCGATAACCTGAGCAATTCTTCTGCAGATTTGTCTAAAACCAAGTTTGCTGTCCTGGGCTTGGGCGATTCGTCCTATCCTTTGTTTTGCCGTGCCGGCGAAGCCATAGACGAGCAATTGACCCGTTTGGGAGGCCAAAGGATTGTGGCTTTCCAAAAAGCGGATGTTGATTACGGTCCTACGGCCGAAAATTGGTTCGATGCCATTTTGGCCACGCTCCAAAGTGCCGCGACAGAAGCACCCCTTGTACAGAAAACGCCTGAAAAAACAGTTTCAGGGAAGAAAACCTATACAGGGATTGTTACCCAAAAAGTAATCCTGAACGACAAAGGTTCGAACAAGGAAACGCACCATATCGAAATTACGGCTGATGATACGCTGGTCTATGAACCGGGAGACGCGATTGGTTTTTACCCCAAAAACAAAGAAGAGGAAATTACACAAATCCTTTCTTTTTTCGAAGCAGGAGCAAACGCAGCACTATTTTCAGGTAAAAATATCAGAGGATTGGGCAAAAAATCTCTCGAAGCTTTATCGCAATTGTTTCAAACGGAAATAACCGAAGAAAAAGCAGATTTGGCAGATCTTCTCCAAAAATACAAAAAGCCGGAAAGCCTTACCGCAGCAGCAGTTTCGGAAGTGCTTCATCCTATTGCGCCCAGGCTGTATTCTATATCTTCTGCCTTGGAAGCCCATGAAGAACAGGTGCATGCTACCGTTACCTTAAGCACATTTACCGTAAACGGAACGCGCAAAACGGGTTTGTGTTCCCAGTTCCTGGCTGATTTTCCAAAGGATGGCGAGATTGAATTTTACATTCACAAAAACCAGCATTTTAAATTGCCGGAAGCCGATGCGCCCATTATCATGATTGGCCCTGGAACGGGGATTGCGCCTTTCAGGAGTTTTTTGGCCCATCGTGATGCTACCGGAGCCGAAGGGAAAAACTGGCTGGTTTTCGGGGAGCAGCATTTTGTTTCCGATTTCTATTACCAAACCGAAATACAGGAATGGCTTTCCACAGGGGTTTTGACCAAACTGGATACGGCTTTCTCCCGTGACCAGAAAGAAAAAATATATGTCCAGGACCGGTTGAAAAAAAATGCAAAGGAATTGTACCAATGGATTGAAGACGGAGCCTACCTCTATGTTTGCGGGCAAAAGAACCCCATGAGCGCCGATGTTGAAAAAGCGCTGTTGGAAATTATCGAAACCGGGAAAAAGACAAGTGCGGCCGGAGCCAAAGAATATCTGGATGCCTTAGAAGCGGAAGGCCGCTATCAGAAAGACGTGTATTAAAAACGCCAAACCGTGGTCGACCACGTCCGGAACGTCAAATACCACGTCCTATAACGTGGTATATGGAGCCTTAAAGGTTATTCACAAATAAAACAAAGCAAAATGAGCGAAAAATTATCACCTATAGAAGCTATAAAAACGCAAAGCGACGGCTTAAGAGGGACCTTAAAAGAAAGTATAGATCTTGATAACCATACCGGGAATGTACGCCCGGATGACGAAACACTGGTAAAATTCCATGGGATGTATGTTCAGGATGACCGGGATAGAAGGGTAGAACGCGCCGAAAAAAAATTAGACAAACTGTACTCCTTCATGATCCGGCTGCGCATTCCAGGCGGTGTGATTAACGCAGACCAATGGCTTGCCACACATGATATTTCCGAAGAATACGGAACCGGAACACTAAAAATCACAACACGCCAGACAGTACAGCTGCACGGCCTGCTGAAGCATCAGTTGCGCCCGACGATCCAGGCGTTCAATACGGCAAAACTGGATTCGATTGCTGCCTGCGGAGACGTAAACCGTAACGTGATTGTGAGTTCCCATCCTCAAATCTCCCCGCTGCACCAGGAAATTTATCAATATGCCGATAAGATTTCTACATTGCTTTTGCCTAAAACACAATCGTATTATGAAGTTTTTGTAGATGGTGAAAAAATCTACGAGCGTTCCTCAGAAGCCGATCCTTTGTACCAGGACCGTTACCTGCCAAGGAAATTCAAGATTGCCATTGCGATCCCTCCTTCTAACGATGTGGATGTTTTTACCAATGATATCGGGTTGATTGCCATTGTTGAAAATAATCAGCTCAAAGGCTTTAATATCGCTGTTGGCGGCGGGTTGGCAACCACTCACGGTAATCCAAACACCTATGCCCGTTTGGGGTCTATTATCGGTTTTACCGATTCGGAAGAGAAGACCTTAAAAGCAGTGTATGAAATTTTAACCATACAAAGGGATTTTGGGAACCGCGTGGACCGGAAATTGTCCAGGATGAAATATACGGTCGATAAATTAACGGTAGAAGGTTTCAAAAAAGAACTCGAAAACCGCATCGGATTTGATTTGCTGCCGGAACAACCTTTCACTTTTACCGAAAGGAACGACCGTTTCGGATGGGAACAAAACCACGCCGGGAAATGGTTTTACACCCTTTTTGTGGAACATGGCGTCGTAAAACCGTACCAAAAGCAATTTTTATACGAACTGGCACAATTGAAGATTTCCAATTTTATCTTTTCCGGCAACCAAAACCTGATTTTAGGGGAAATTGAAGATAAGGATAAAGCCAAAGCAGATGCATTGCTCCACAAACATGAAATAGCCAAAAACGACAGCCAATTGCGCAAGAGTTCCATGGCTTGTGTGGCGTTGCCTACGTGTCCTTTGGCTTTGGCCGAAGCACAGCGCTACCTGCCCGAACTGGTGACCAAAATCGAACCAATCCTGGAAAAATACAGCTTGCAGGACGATGCCATTTCCATCCGGATGACAGGCTGCCCTAACGGCTGTGGGCGCCCTTATGTAGCCGAACTCGGGTTTATAGGCACTGGCCCGGGACAGTATAATTTTATGCTAGGCGGTGATCGTTTTGGCGAAAGGCTGAACAAATTATACAAAGAGAAACAAACGGAATCTCAAATCCTCAGTGAAGTAGATACCCTTTTGGAACAATATACCAAAGAACGGGCTGAAAACGAAACCTTTGGGGATTTCAGTTTCAGGAAATTCTTCAATTAAAAATACAAATGCACAATCGAAATGAAAAAAATAAATACGACAATACTCTTATTCTTCCTGTTTTTTGTCCACCAAAGGACAACTGCCCAGGACCAGATCATCCAGGTTACCGGAATAGTACACGATAAGGACCTGCACGAACCATTGCCGGGCGTAACGGTTTTAATCAAAGATTCTAAAATTGCGGAAATAACGAATGAAAAAGGGGAATTCCAGATCAAATCAAAAATCAGGTTTCCATTCACTTTGGTTTTTACAAGTGTAGGGTTTCAACCGAAAGAGTTTGAAGTCGTATCCCTCGACAATAAGATTTCCATCGAATTGAATACTGACAATACCTTACTGAGCGAAGTGGTGATTTCCGCTTCACGGGTCCAGGAAAAATGGCTGCAATCCCCGGTGTCTATCGAAAAAATAGACATCAAAGCCATCAAGGAAAGCCCTGCGCCTACTTTTTACGAATCCTTGGACAATATAAAAGGAGTGCAGCTGCTAACGTCAAGTTTAACGCTTAAAGTGCCTAATTCCAGAGGGTTTAACGTACCCAATAATTTCCGTTTCATGCAATTGGTTGATGGTGTCGATGTGCAGGCGGCAACTTTAGGGGTACCGCTAGGAAATGCCATCGGGCCTACGGAACTGGATATTCAAAGCATTGAAATCACCCCGGGAGCTGCTTCGGCATTATACGGAATGAATGCCATCAACGGTTTGGCCAGTTTGCAGACCAAAAGCCCGTTTCAGTACCAGGGATTAAGCATTTACCAAAGAACAGGGCTTAACCATATTGATGGGAAAGAACACGACCCTTCTTACCTGAGCGAAGTTGCCCTGCGGTACGCCAAAGCCTTCAATAACAAGCTGGCGTTTAAGGTCAATGCTTCTTACCTGAAGGGAACCGATTGGATTTCGAATAACCTGACAGATCAAAATCCTGCTTATTTAAAAACCGCCAACCCTAATTATGAGGAATTGTCAGGTGAAGCCAATCCCGCCGCGGATTTGTGGAACAATTACGGAGACGAACGAAATAACAGGGTAGCAGTCAAAGCAACCATTAATGGAACACAAAAAACATTCAACGTCTCCAAGACCGGGTATTTGGAGAAAGAATTGGTTACTCCGGAAATAAGCAATGTCAAGTTTGACGCCGGTGCTTACTATAAAATAAAGGACAATATCGAATTATCCTATGTTTACCGTTATGGCTTGATGGACGGTACGTTTCAGCGTGGTAATAAAATAAGGCTGGAAGACGCGACGGTCCAAAACCATAAATTGGAATTAAAAGGAAAAGATTTCCTGATAAAAGCGTATTCTTCCATAGAAAACATCGGGAAATCCTATAATTTAAAGCCGTTGGCCGATAACCTGGATTTGACCCATGCGTCCAACAATGACTGGAAAACAGTATTTCAGAATGCGCTTCAAACAGGAATCAACAACGGAATTCCTTTAGCGGAAGCTTTTGAAAATGCAAGAACCCAGGCAGACCAGGGCAGGGCGGAACCCGGCACACCCGAATTCGAAGCCTTAAAGAATACAATCATCGGGATCAACAATTGGGACCATGCCAACGGAGGCGTAGCAGGTGCTCCTTCTACAGGAGGTGCGTGGCTGAAGCAAAAATCAACGATGTACCATTTCGATTCCCAATACAACCTGACACAATATGTAAAATATTTTGACTTATTGGTCGGTTTTGATTACCGATTGTATTCGGTCATCCCGGACGGGAACAACTTTGTTGATTTTTCAAGGCCGATTGCCGAGCGCAATAGTGCTCTTCCTGACGGTTCTTTCGGTGAAAACCAGAAATATGAAAAATATGGAGGGTTTGCCCAGGCCACCAAAAAGATTTTTAACGATAAACTGAAAATAAATGCGTCTTTGCGAATTGACCGAAACCCGGAATTTGAAGCCAAGTTAAACCCGAGGATCGCTTTGGTGTACAGCCCGGCAGAGAACCATAATTTCAGGATTTCGTACCAAAACGGTTACCGTTTCCCATCCTTGTTTGAAGCTTTATCATTTGTAAATAACGGAAATGTGCGCAGGGTGGGCGGTTTGCCTAGGGTGAATGAAGGGATTGGTTTTTTGGAGAATTCCTATACGCTAACTTCAATCGATCAATTTACAGCTGCAGTAAATGCTGCAGTCGATGCCGGAATTCCTCAAAACCAGGCCGCTTTGAATAATCGTAATGTGCTGGTTGTTGCTAATTTGCCTCAAATGAAACCGGAAAGGATCAATTCCTTTGAAATCGGTTATAAAAGCATCTTGTCGAACAATTCCATTTCCATAGATTGGGACGCTTACCTGAATGTGTATGACGGGTTTTTAGGGCAAGTGGAAGTAGCTGTTCCCAAAACAGGCAAAGTTGGGACGGATGCTTCGGTACTAGACATGCTTACACGGAACAAACAGGACAGGTACAGGGTTTTTACCAACAGTATCAATACCAATAAAAGTTACGGATCGACTTTCGGGATCAAGTACGGCTTTTTTGAAAAATATACTATTGGTGCCAATGTGAGTTTCAATGACCTGATCAACAATAACAAATCGGATATTTTCATTACCGCTTTCAACACACCGAAATGGGTAACCAATATCACATTGGGCAACCGCGAGATTGTTAAAAATGTCGGTTTTAATATTGTGGGACGCTGGCAGGATAGCTTCTTATGGGAAAGTACGCTGGCCAATGGCGACATTCCGGCTTATTTTACGGCTGATGCACAAGTGAACGTAAAATTCCCGGCTTTTTACACCAACCTGAAAATCGGAGGGACAAATCTTTTAAACCATAACTATTACCAATATGCCGCAGGGCCTACTATTGGCGGATTGTATTATTTAGCAGTCACGTTTGACCTGGGCCAGGAGCAGAAAAAACAATAACCATGGAAAATACATTATTCCCGATATTCCTAAAAACCGAATCGGCCCGATTTCTAATTGTCGGGGGCGGAAAAGTGGGTTTGGAAAAAACGGAAACATTATTGCGGCAGAACCCTTTGGTAGCCATCAAGATCATTGCAAAAGAAATTTGCGGCGACCTTCGGCAATTGCTGCACAAAAGCCCTCACGTGGAATGGGAGGAACGTTCTTATAGGCACAATGACCTGGATGCCATCGATTTTATCATAATCGCTACCGAAAATGCCCTATTAAACAGAGAAATCAAGGAAAAAGCCAATCTGGAAGGAATTTTGGTAAATGCTGCCGACCAGCCTGATTTATGCGATTTTTACCTGGGTTCCATTGTGAATAAGGGCCATCTTAAAATTGCAATTTCGACCAATGGTAAGTCCCCGGTTTTGGCAAGACGCTTACGGGAGCATTTTGAAGAAGCCATTCCTGATACCATCAATCAAAGCATTGAAAACCTGAATACGTTCAGGGAACAGCACAAAGGGGACATCCAAACCAAGGTAAGCTCTCTTAATGAAGCGACTGCCTTGCTTTTGCAACGCAACAATCCTAAAAAAGAAGCGAAGAAATATAAAAGGCTGGCTTTTGAAATCGCGGCTGTTTTTTTAGCTGTTTTTTTCGGGTATGGCTTGTCTTCGATTGTTTCCGTACAGGACCTGGCAGGATACGCCAGGGAAATCCCGCCTGCTTTTTACGGCATGGTACTGGTTGGTTTTTTTGCCCAATTGGTAGACGGAGCGGTTGGTTTGGGATATGGAGTGACCTGCGCGACGAGCATGATGCTTTTTGGGATAAAATTGCCGGCCATCAGCGGAAGCATCCATACTGCAGAAATGTTTTCCAGCGGGATCAGCGGTTTTTCGCATTATAAATTCGGAAATGTAAATAAGAAGTTGTTGCTCTGGCTGGCCATTCCCGGTGTTATAGGAGCTGTTTTGGGCGCCTTGCTGCTGATTTATTTAGGGAACAAATACGAAACAATTACGTATGCTGTCCTGGCCACTTATACGATGATTATCGGTATCCGCCTGGTTAGTATCGCTTTTCGGAAAAAAATTGAAAAAAAGAAAATAAAAAACACCGGGATATTAGGGTTTTCGGGAGGGCTTTTGGATGCTTTCGGTGGAGGAGGCTGGGGCCCAATCGTAACCTCGACGCTTTTGGCAAAAGGAAGAAAGTCAAGCTATGTCATCGGGACGGTAAGCCTGGCAGAATTTTTTGTAACCTTGGCGGCTTCCATTACTTTTTTTGCTTCTTTGGGAGTCAGTAATTGGTATATTGTCCTGGGATTGATTGCCGGAGGGTCGCTCGCAGCACCATTGGCAGCAAAACTAGCCGGTAAGCTTCCGCATAAAACAGCGGTGCTTTTGGTTGCTTTCCTGGTTATCGTATTCAGTATCCGGATGTTGTTTAAAGTATTCTGAAAATAAAAAACTCCTTGGTTCTTGCCAAGGAGTTTTGTTTTCATAATTCATCCAAATCAAGGATAAAGAGATTTATAGCCGTTGCTCACGATATTGCTCCCCAGGCCGGAAAACGATACTGAAAACGAAGAATAGCTAAAACTTAAAGATCCGGTTGGCGTACACAAACCAAGTGCATACCTGCACTGGCCGTAGCTTCCGGTGTTTTTTGTTATTTTGCTTTCGCTTCTGGCAGAACCCAATGACATATTTCCCCAATCATTCACATCTGTATTGGAAACGGTCGAACCGGAATAGTATATCGTAATCTGGTAGCCTATTTCGCCTCGCTGCGAACCCCAGATCCAATCTGCTGTCCACCATTGCTTGTACCATCTTGAAGCTACTTTTGAAGTATTGTCTGAAGTTTGTATCGTTCCATTGGCATCCATCATAACTAATCCGCCAAGGATATTGTCCCAGATGATGCCTTCGTTTGTATAAAAACACAAAGTGGTCAATTGTTGCCCTTTATGGTTCCATGTGATCTGAAGGACATCGTCTCCGGCCTTTATATCATGAGTGGCAAGAGCTTTCAGGTTGTTTTGCGTGGAAGATAATTCTTTTCCCGTTTGCACATTTTGCATTTTTCCGATAATTACCGAAGCAGGATTTTTGATATTTCCCGAAGCAATCGCGCTTTCCGGGGCTGATACCAGGTTTTGAGCCATAAGAAGGCTTTTTTCGGAAGAAAGTTTCCCCAAAACGCTTACCTGTGTAATTTGCAAGCCGTTGTTGAGGTTTGCGGCAAGGTTTGCTTTGGAAAGAGCAAGCTGTTCCTGGACTTTTTGCGGCAAATCCTGTGATGTAGGCTGGATCAGTTCTTTTTTCAAACCATCGAATGATAATTTTTCGGTTGTGTTGCCACGGAATGTGTCTGCGCTGTCGTCCTGACAACTGTTGAAAGTGAGCACTAATGCTGCCAAAAGCAACTTGCAGAAGGTTACTGTTCTTGTTTTCATATTGAAATGGTTAAAATTAATATTGTAGTAAAAATAATACAAAAATATATTTAAATCACTATAAATGAAATTATTAACCATTTGGTAACTGCAGCCCATAAAAAAAGCCACCTCAATGGGCGGCTTTTAAAAATAGGTTTCTGGATTAGAATTTCAAGTTCACAACCAAGTCAAAGTTGTCTGAAATCGCTTTGTCTCCCAAGCCTTCGAAAAAGCTTCCTGATCCGTATTTGATATCGTATTTAGTTCTGTCTACAGATAATTTTGCCGTAGCATCGTTTTTGTTAACCGTGATATCGAATGTAATCGGTTTTGTAATTCCTTTGATAGTAAGGTCAGCATTTACAGTATATACGTTTTTTGCTTTTACACCGATAGATTTGAATACTAAAGTTGCAGTAGGATTAGCTTCAACACCGAAGAAATCGTCCGCTTTCAAGTGTCCGTCCAATTTTTCTTTTCCTTCACCGGCTTTTAAATCAGTAGTATTGATGGAAGTCATATCGACAGTAAAGTTACCACCGGCTAATTTTTTCCCGTTGAAGATTAAATTTCCTTCTTTTAGGTTGATGGTTCCCGAGTGCTGTCCTGTCATTTTTTTACCAACCCAGTTGATTTTGCTTTGTGCAACATCTACTTTCTTACTGGTTTGCGCTGTAGCTGACAACGTTCCTAAAGCTACTACTAATGCTAATGCAATTGATTTTAAATTTTTCATTGTTTTATTTGATTTTAGTTAATATTATAAATGGATAAATAATTCTTCTTTTGATTTTCTTACTTTTTTGTTGTGCTGAGTCGCATCTTCTTCATGACGGTATCCTACTGTAGCGATCAAAGACGCATTCAATCCTTTTTGTGCCAGGCCTAATATTTCATTCACTTTTTCAGGTTCGAAACCTTCCATCGGCGTGGCATCGATTTTTAATTCTGCGGCAGCGTTCAATAAGTTCCCAAGTGCCAGATACGTTTGTTTTGATGTCCAGATGTTTTGATCATCGTTAGGCAAGGTTGTTATTTTTGATTTCATAAAATCACCGTAACCTTGTATGTTTTCAACCGGAATACCTCTGGTTTCGGCAATATTTGCAATATAAGTGTCAATATCAGCATCTTCAACATTCACCATATTGGCAAAAATAAACAGATGGGAAGCATCCACAATTTGAGATTGCCCCCAAGCTGCCGGCTGGATTTTAGCCCTTACTTCCGGATCGTCCACAATGATCACTTTATACGGCTGCAAACCATATGAAGAGGAACTCAAGCGGATTGCTTCTTTTAAAGTATTCAAATCCTCAGGCGTAATTTTTTTTGAGCTGTCGAATTTTTTGGTGGCATAACGCCAATTTTGATGTTCTATAAATTTACTCATTTTTTTTTAGCTTCTGTATTTTTCTAATAAATCGTTTAACAATTCCAACTCTTCTGAAGTTAGTTTTTTAGCAAAATAATTTTCGTGGTCTTCTACTTTTGAATCAAGGTCGGAAAGAACTTCAAGGCCTTTTGAAGTAATCTGAATTTCCATTTTACGCCTGTTTTCCGGACAAACTTCGCGCGTGACCAATTCTTTCAAAAGCAACTTATCCACTAATCTGGTCGTATTGCTGGTCTTGGCGATCATCCGCTCCTGGATGACGCACATGTTGGCAGGTTTCCCTTTTTGCCCTCTTAGTATCCGCAATACATTATACTGTTCTGGCGATAAATCGAACGGTTTCAAGATCTCATTGAATTTATCACTGATTACGTTTTGGGCAAACATAATATTAAGCAATGTCCTTGTGGCATTGTCTAACGCTACGGTTGATTTTATCACGTCTTCAATTTTCATATTTGTAATTACCAAATTTGTAGGTACAAATGTAGTACGTTTTAATTACTTGTATATACAAATGTGTATTAAATTTTTGTTAATTTTTATGTATAGGCATTTAGATTGCCTAATTTTAAAAACCTAAAAAACGCATAATGAGGAAAGTTATTGTTTGGATCTACCTGATTGGTTTGAGTTCTTTTGCCCAGCAGAAAAAAGAGGCTAAAGTGTACCAAAGTAATGGCATCGAGGTAAAATCGTATGATTTCGATTCTTTTGAGCATTACCTGAAATATGATGACGACACTACTTATGTCATCAATTTCTGGGCTACATGGTGTGTTCCGTGCGTTAAGGAATTGCCTTTTTTTGAAGAGATCAATAAAAAGTATAAAAACGATAAAATAAAAGTAATCCTGGTGAGCCTTGACATGCCGAAAAAGGTTGAAACCAGCCTGATCCCGTTCCTGCTCAAAAAGAAAATGACGGCTGAGGTAGTCCTTCTGGATGACCCCGACGCGAATTCCTGGATTGAAAAAGTAGACAAGGATTGGAGCGGTGCCATCCCGGCGACTTACATCTACAATAAAAAAGGCCATGCGTTTTTTGAAAAGTCTTTTACTTTTGAGGAATTGGAAAAAGAAATTCTATCACTATCAAATAAATAACAGTATGAAAACAATCAAAATTGCTGCGTTTGTAATCCTTATCGGTTTGATGAGCGCTTTTACCTACGAAAAACCAGGCTCCGGATATCAGGTAGGGGATATCGCCACAGATTTCAGCCTGAAAAATGTGAATTCCAAAAATGTTTCCTTAAGTGACTTTAAGGATGCCAAAGGTTTTATTGTCGTTTTTACCTGCAACCACTGCCCGTATGCAAAAGCATATGAAGACAGGATTATGGCTTTGGATAAAAAATATAAAAACCTAGGGTATCCGGTCATTGCCATCAATCCTAATAATCCGGCCGTGCAAAGTGAGGACAGTTTTGACCTAATGCAGAAAAGAGCCAAGGAAAAAGGGTTTACCTTCCCGTATTTATTCGATGAAGGCCAAAAAATATACCCACAATACGGAGCTACGAAAACACCGCACGTTTATGTGCTTCAAAAAACAAAAGCCGGTAACCAGGTAAAATACATCGGGGCTATCGATGACAACTATTCGGATGAGAGCGCTGTAAAGACCAGATACGTCGAAAATGCGGTAAATGCCTTACTTAAAAATGAAGATGTGCCCGTAAAAATGACCAAAGCTATTGGATGTTCCATTAAAGCGTAGTATTTTTGAAATATTAAATACGAAAAGCAATGAATTTAACACAAGAAGATTGGTGGGAAAAACTCCAGGCTGATGAAAACGCAGTGATTTTGGACGTTCGTACAGAAGACGAATGGAATGACGGAATTATCCCGAACGCCATCAATATAGATATTTATAAAGGACAGGGTTTCATTTACCAGGTGGAAGAACTGGATAAATCCAAAAATTATTATGTGTATTGCAAAGCAGGCGGAAGAAGTGCCCAGGCGTGCAATATCATGAACCAGATGGGTTTTGAGACGACCTATAATTTAATGGGCGGTTTCTCCGAATGGGGCGGACCGGTCGATATGCCGAAAGTATAAACAAAAAGAGAAGCAATTACGCTTCTCTTTTTTTGTTTTATATTTTTTATTCGATGATAGTAATGCCGTTGCAGAATTCATCAATATATTCCTGGTATTGTTTGAGGCCTTCCTGCTGCACTCCGAAATGGACTTCCATCGAACCGCCTTTTCCATTGTAAATAAACCCTTGGTACGCATACCAGAACCCTTGGTATTCGAGATTGAGTTCGAAGTAATGGACTTTCATCCCGTTGATCTTTTTGTCGTATAGTTTCAGGTCTTTCATTTTCCCCAGATCCTTAAACTGTTCTTTGATAGTAGCTTTCAAATCCTTTTCCGCCAGGTAATAATCGTATTCGATAAAATAGGCGGCCAATAAATTGTAAGTGTCATGGAAATCAGCATCCCATTTGGTTTCGCCTTCCTCTTTTTGCCAATGTTTCTTGTTGTATTTTATCTGATAAATCCCTTTTCGGCTAATGTGGGTAAGCATATCAGGATTATTGGCATTGGTTTTGTCCTGTCCGAATGCCATGGCGCCGGAAAACAGGAAAAGGAATAAAAATTTTTGTAACACGATTGTTTTTTTTGATGTTGAAAAGAAAATATTATACAGTTCGCTGCACTACTTCAAATATGGTTCCATCTTCGCATTTTAATGTTTTCGAAGGGAATTTCATCAGCAAGGCATAATCGTGCGTTGCCATAATGATCGTTTTGCCGTTTTGGTTGATTTTTCTTAGGACATCCAGTACTTCAACACTTGTTTGAGGATCTAAATTTCCTGTAGGTTCATCGGCAAGAATCAATTCCGGGTCGTTTAGCAATGCCCTGGCAATGGCTACACGTTGCTGTTCCCCACCGGATAATTGGTGCGGCATTTTGCCCGTCAGGTTTTTCATGCCTACTTTATCCAATACGTCATCGATTTTCTCCTGCATTTCTCCTGCATCGGTCCAGCCGGTGGCTTTAAGCACAAAAAGCATGTTTTCGTTTACGCTCCTGTCCGGCAATAATTTGAAATCCTGGAAAACGATTCCTATTTTCCTTCTCAGGAAAGGGATATCGTCGTCTATCAGCCCGTTCAGGTCGTAATCGACAATCGTTCCTTCGCCATCGGTCAAAGGCAAATCGGCATAAAGCGTTTTCATAAAACTACTTTTCCCGGTACCGGTTTTCCCGATAATATACAAAAATTCACCCGGATTTACATTCAGGTTTACATTGGATAATATTTTGTTTCCTTCTTGATATATAGTGACGTCCTGTAACGATAAAATGGTTTTCGACATGATTTGATTATTTATTTCGTAAAAGTAATAAGTTAACTTTCTTATTCAAAATAAAATTGTACCCATATTCAAAAAAGGGATACTAAACGTGTTTTTTCCTCGTTTTAAGAAATAAGAAAGTGCTATATTTGAAACTTAAATCGTCTTTTCATGCAGAAATTCTCATACTCCATCCTCGCCATAATTCTAGCAGGGTTTACAACCGCTTTCGCACAGCAATCTGAAATTTATACAAACGATTTAGCCGATTACAATAAAGCGATGTCACTTTACAGGGACAAGCAATACCAATCGGCCCAAATCATCTTCGATAAAGTCAAGCAGCAAAACCAAAATCCTGAAATCCAATCGGATTGTACTTATTACAGCGCCAATTGCGCTATCCGGCTGGACCAGATGAATGCTGACGAGGCTATGGAATCTTTTGTGAAAAATTACCCGACCAGCACAAAACAAAACCTGGCCTATACCGAAGTGGCGACCTATTATTTCGAACAAGGTAAATACCCTCAGGCGCTTGAATGGTTTGACAAAGTGGAAGAAGGAACCCTGACCAGCGACGACCAGGATAAATACAATTTTTACAAAGGATACAGTTTTTTCAATTCCGGGAAAAAGAAAGAAGCTTCCCAATATTTGAATAAAGTGGTCAATTCGCAGGAATATGGCTCACAGGCCAAATATTACTTGGGTTTTTTAGCCTACGAAGGAGATGATTACAAGGAAGCGACAAAATATTTCGACCAGGTTTCAGGAGAAGAAAAATACAAAGAGAAACTGTCTTATTTCCAGGCAGACATGAATTTCAAACTCGGGAAATTCGACAAGGCAATCCAGTTGGGGCAAGCGGCCATGGCAGGTTCCAATGCGATGGAAAAATCAGAACTGAACAAAATTATCGGGGAAAGTTATTTCAACCTGAAGCAATATGATAAGGCAATCCCGTTTTTAAAGGAGTACAAAGGCAAAAAAGGAAAATGGAACAATACGGATTTTTACCAGCTAGGTTATGCGTATTATAAGCAAGGTGATTTTGAAAATGCCATTTCGCAATTCAACAAAATAATCGGGGGAAATGATTTCGTGGCCCAAAACGCATATTACCATTTAGGGGAAAGCTACCTGAAAACCGAAAAGAAACAGCAGGCTTTGAATGCTTTTAAAAATGCTTCCGAGATGGCTTTCGATGCAAAAATCCAGGAAGATGCCTACCTTAATTATGCACGGTTGAGTTATGATATCGGGAATTCGTACCAAAGTGTTCCGGATGTACTGAACGGGTTTATGACAAAATACCCTAACAATCCGAATAAAAACGAAATCGAGAACCTGCTGATCAATTCGTACATCACTTCCAAAAACTACAAAGAAGCCTTGTCTCTACTGGAAAAAAACAAAAGTTTCGGAAATAAATCAGCGTACCAGAAAGTATCGTTTTACAGAGGTTTGGAATTGTTTACCGATGGAAATTACCAGGAAGCACTTGCGCTTTTCAAGAAATCGGTAGCGGAGCAAAAGGATGCTAAATTCTCTGCAAGAGGAACGTTCTGGAAAGCGGAAACCGAATATGTCCTGGATGATTTCTCCAATGCATTATTGAGTTTTAAACAGTTTTTGGGATATCCTGAAGCAAAAGATACGCCCGAATTCAAAAATGCCAACTACGATATTGCCTACTCGCATTTCAAACTCAAAGAATATGAGCAGGCGGGCAATTTCTTCCAAAAATATATTGAGGTTTCCAAAGATGATAAAATCCGCCTGACCGATGCATACCTGCGCCTGGCTGATTCTCGCTTTGTGACCACGAAATATTCCGCTGCCATGGAAGCCTATGACAAGGCTATTACATTAAAAACGGTTGATGGCGATTATGCCGCGTATCAAAAAGCGATCAGTTATGGTTTTATGGGGAAAAATGACAAGAAAATTGCCGATTTCAACCAGTTCCTAAAAACATACCCGAATTCCCAATACCGTGATGATGCTTTGTTCGAATTGGCCAATACATATACTGCTGAAAATGAAACGTCATCGGCGATTAAAACTTATGACCAGCTGATTTCAGAATTCAGGACCGGAAGCTATACTTCAAAATCGATCCTTCGCCAGGGCTTGATTTATTATAACGGGGACAAGGACGACCTGGCTTTGGCCAAATTCAAAAAAGTGGCTGCGGATTTCCCTAAATCGGAAGAAGCGCTGGAAGCCGTAAAAACAGCACGGTTGATTTATGTAGACAAAGGAAGGGTTGACGAATACGCTTCTTGGGTCAAAACGCTTGATTTCGTGGAAGTTTCAGATGCGGAACTGGACAATGATTCCTGGGAAGCTGCCGAAAAACAATATTTGCAAGGCAATACCAAACAGGCCATTACCAATCTTTCCAGCTATGTAAGTGCTTTTCCTAACGGAATCCATTCGTTAAAAGCGAATTTCTACCTGGCGGATTCGTATTATAAAGACGGTTCTGTCAATAATTCTGTCCCGAACTACGAATATGTGATTGCCAAACCGCATAGCGAATTTACAGAGCAATCGCTGTCACGTTTAAGCGAGATTTACATCAAAAAAAATGATTACGTTAAAGCACTTCCTGTTTTGCTGCGTTTGGAATCAGAGGCCGATTTCCCTCAAAATAAAACCTATGCGCAAGCTAATCTTATGAAGGCTTATTACGATGGAAAAGACTATCCAAAAGCTGTAGTGTATGCAGATAAAGTTTTGGCCAACCCAAAAACGGACGATAAAATAAAAAGCGATGCCCAGATCATTGTTGCCCGCTCGGCCATTCAGGTCAATGACGAGACAAAAGCCAAAGAATCGTATGCCAGGCTGCAGAAAATAGCCAAAGGAGAACTTGCCGCAGAAGCCTTGTATTATGAGGCTTATTTTAAAAACAAGGAATCAAAATTCGAGGATTCGAACAAGGCGGTCCAAAAACTGGCCAAGGATTATTCCGGTTATAAATATTTCGGGGCCAAAGGTTTGGTATTGATGGCCAAAAATTTCTACGGATTGAAGGATAGTTTCCAGGCCACCTATATTTTGGAAAGCGTGATCAAGAATTTCAAGGATTACCCTGATGTAACCGAAGAGGCCCAAAAACAATTGGATCTTATCAAAACGGAAGAAGCCAAAACAAATTCATCGATTACAAAATAACAGCCTTTAAGAATATGCCGTGCCCGTTTATGTGGTTTTGTGCAGCAGCAAAAAAAATACATATGAAAAATACAATCATCATAATCCTGCTTATCACCTTTCAGTTTTCTTTCGCCCAAAAGAAAGACGAAAATATCGGTACAGAAGTGGTAAACGTTGTAAAACCGTATTCCCCAACTATTTCAGATGCGTTTAAAATAAAGGAAACCCCTTCATTGGATGACAACGAAACCAGCAAAAAGGAAGAAATCAAATACCAGATTTTCTCATTTCCGGTAGCTTCTACATTTACTCCTTCCAAAGGAAAAGCAGCAGGCGTGGACAAAGCCAAACAAGAAAAATTATACCCTAATTATGCCACATTAGGTATCGGTAACTATGGAACGATCAATGGGGAATTATTCGTAACCCATAAATTGGACAAATACCAATATATTGGGGGGATGTTTCGTCACCTGTCGTCACAAGGCGGTATAAAAGGAACGCTTTTGGATGATAAATTCGGGGAAACTTCGGCTAATGTAATGTATGGCTACAGCCGAAAAGACATTACCTTCAAAGCGGATTTGGGCATTAAAAACGAGGCATACAACTGGTACGGCATGCCATTGGAAAACCCGAATTTCAGCAATGTACAGATTGATACAATTCATCCAAAACACAGTTATACCACGATAAAACTTGGTTCGGAATTAGCAGTTTCCCATAGTTTTTTTGAGAAGGCAAATGTAAATTTCATCGCTTTTTCGGATAATTACGGTTCCAAAGAAAACCGTTTCATTATCAAACCGGCGTTTAATTTCGATTTTGGAGATACATCGGTCAAGACCAAATTCAACCTCGATTACCTGAATACTACTTTTGACACGTCTTATTTGCTGCAATATCCTGTTGCAGGCGTGGCTACGAATATCCAAAAATCGAATTTGATTTTCAGCGCGAACCCAAGTTTCCAGATACTCAAGGATGACCTTTCTGTCGAATTAGGAGCAGAAGTAACCTATTATTCGGTAATGAAGGATGTATTTGCAGGAGTAAAAACGGATGCGGACAGCGATTTCTTTATTTATCCGAAAGTCAAAGCTTCTTACAAAGTCGTAGGCGACCTTATGATTGCTTTTGCCGGTGCAGAAGGAGGATTGAAACAAAACTCCTATGCTGATTTTGCTGCCGAAAACAAATTTTTGTCGCCAACATTGGCAATCCGTCCAACGGACAACCAATACGATATTTATGCCGGTTTAAGAGGGAAACTAGCCAGCGCTTTGGCCTATACCGTGAAGGCTTCTTATACGTCGTCACAATACAAAGCTTTGTTTAAATCCAATCCGTATTTGTCGGCACCGTCGGAGAATTACAGTTATGGAAACTCTTTTGATGTCGTGTATGACAATGTGAAAACCCTTTCGTTTTACGGAGAATTAAAAGCTGATGTCAATAAAAATGTTACGCTCGGGCTTACTGCGGAAGTTAACGATTATACGACTGATGAGCAGGAGGAAGCCTGGAATTTGCCTATGCTGAAAGCTGCTTTTACCACTGATTTCAATATCGGGAAAAAATGGTACGCCGGGACCCAATTGTATTTCGTAGGGGAGAGGAAGGATGCTTTTACGAACTACCAGCTTTTCCCAAACCCGGATGCCGTACAAACTTTGGACAGTTATTTCGACATCAATGCACACATAGGTTACAAATACAACGAGCGTTTGACCTTTTTCCTAAGAGGGAACAACCTGGCCAGCCAAAATTACAACCGTTGGCTGAATTATCCCGTGCAGGGCGCACAGGTGGTTGGCGGCGCAAATTATAAGTTTGATTTCTAAAAAGAATGACATTCAAGCAGAAAATCCACCAGCAATACCTTCAACTGGTCCAGGACAAAATAGATGTTTTCCAGGATATGATTTCCGGGCTTACCGAAGATTCGAAAAACGATGCCAAAGGCTCTGCTGGCGACAAGCACGAAACGGCTTTGTCCATGATGCATATCGAACAGGAAAAAATAACAAGGAAATTACAGGAATCTTTGGCGCAAAGGGAGATTTTGGACAAAATAGATGCCGCCCAGGTTTTTTCAAAAGTAGCTTTGGGAAGTTTGGTAAAAACCAATACGCTGACTGTTTACCTCTCTACAGCCTTGCCTAAAATAACGGTCGAAAACCAGAATATTTTTGCCATTTCACCACAATCCCCGCTCGGAAGCCAGTTAATGGGAAACCGGGCCGGGTTTTCCTTTGAAGTGAATAATTCAAAATTCACGATTGAAACCATTGAATAAAATCTTATTTTTAGCCTAAAATACACCAGATGCAGCTCAAATACCTTTTTCTTTCCGCTTTCGTTTTTTCCATCACGGCCCAGGCCCAAAAAAAGATTCCCGCAGACCTGATTGTTTCCAATGCCACGATTTACACGGTCAATAAAAATTTCGAAACAGCAGAAGCCTTTGCAGTCAAAGACGGGAAAATCCTGGCCATTGGCACTTCGGCCGAAATCAATAAAAAATACAGTTCCAAAAACAACATCAGCGCTACCGAAAAATTCATTTATCCCGGTTTTTACGACGCTCATGCGCATTTCTATAATTTTGGGATGAGCCTCCAACGGGTTAATTTACGTGGCACATTGAGTTTTCAGGAAGTTGTGGATAAGGTCATTGCTTTTCAAAAGGAGAAAAACCTCGATTTCATACAAGGAAGGGGCTGGGACCAAAACGACTGGAAAGTCAAGGAATTCCCTACCAAAGAATTGCTGGATCGTTATTTCCCAAACACACCAGTGGCATTAACACGTATTGACGGCCACGCCATGCTGGCAAATAGCAAAGCGCTGGAATTGGCTGGAATTACAGTTAAAACCAAAGCCGAAGGCGGGCAAATCGAGATCAAAGACGGGCAACTGACCGGGATTTTGGTGGATAATCCGATGGAACTGGTGTATAATATCATTCCAAAGCCTAAAAAGACCTTACAAATACAAGCTCTAAAAGAAGCTCAAAAAGAGGCGTTCCAATACGGGCTGACAACCATCAATGAAGCAGGGCTGGAAAAAGAAACGATTGACCTTATTGATAGCCTGCAGGAAGAAAAAGTCCTGGATATCAATATCTACGCGATGGTCCTGGCTACTAAAGCGAACGTTGATTATTACACGCAACTCGGAATTTATAAAACCGATAAACTGAACGTCCGTTCCTTTAAATTTATTGGAGATGGCGCCTTAGGTTCCCGCGGCGCCTGCCTGCATGCAGAATATTCGGATAAGCACAACCATTTTGGGGCATTGCTTTCGCCTGTTTCCGAAATAAAACAAATCGCCAGGCAAATTGCCGATTCCGATTTCCAGATGAATACCCATGCTATCGGGGATTCGACCAATACTATCCTGCTGAAGATTTACAAAGAAGTTTTGGCCGGAAAGCCCGACAGGCGCTGGAAAATCGAACATGCCCAGGTCATGCGCGAAGAAGACTTCGATTATTTCAAATTAGGCATCATTCCTTCGGTGCAGCCTACGCATGCCACTTCCGATATGTATTGGGCGGAAGAACGTTTGGGTAAAAAACGCCTCAAAACCTCGTATGCGTATAAAAAAATGCTCGATAAAGCCGGTTTGGTCGCACTTGGTACCGATTTCCCCATTGAAGAAATCAATCCGATGTATACTTTCTATGCCGCAGTGGCCCGTAAGGACCTTAAAAATTACCCTGAAGGAGGTTTCCAGATGGAAAACAGCCTAACCCGGGAAGAAACCCTCAAAGGCATGACAATCTGGGCCGCTTATTCCGATTTTGAAGAAAACGAAAAAGGAAGCCTCGAAGCTGGGAAATGGGCTGATTTTACCATTTTTGACGCCGATATCATGACTATGGATATTGACGGCATTCCGTATGTGAAACCTGTCAATACCTTTGTAAAAGGAAAGCAGGTGAAGTAAAGGTTTGGAAATGGCTTTCAAAATATTGTACCTCTTTAACTTTTTTGAAAGATTTAGATTACAAATTTAAACTTCCGACAAGGTTTTAAGCTTCTTTTGCTTTCATATTTAAATAATATTTCATTTTTGAATTAAAATTTATAATTAAATATTTATTTTTAGTTTCAATAATAAATCGTATTGCGCAATTTTGTTTCAGTTATATATCAAAAATAACTTATAACCAAAAAAACAGAATTAGTATGTGCGGAATAATAGCCATTATCGGAAAAGGAAAAGATGTCGAATCAGTAAAAAAAATGTCTAAAAGAATGTCCCACCGCGGACCGGATGAAAGTGATCTGCATATCACCGAAAACGGGCATATCTTAAGCCATGAGCGTTTGTCCATCATCGACCTGCATTCCGGTCGGCAGCCTATCCGCGGCACTTCCACAGCTTATATGGTCCATAACGGGGAAATTTACAACCATCAGGAATTACGGGACGGGATTTTGAAACACCACACCTTCAGGACGCATTCGGATTCAGAAGTGATCGTGCATCTTTACGAAGAATTCGGGTATGATTTCCTGGATAAACTGGACGGGGATTTCGCTTTTGTTGTAGTCGACGGTAATGATTTTATAGCCGGCCGCGATCCGCTTGGCGTAAAACCGTTGTATTATGGCATTGACGAGCGTGGCCGCATTTATTTCGCTTCGGAAATGAAACCTATAGCAGACCAATGCAAAACATTTTCCACTTTTCCGCCAGGGCATTATTATACGTCCCAAACCGGTTTTGTAAAATACTATAAACCGGAATATGAAGATTACAGGAAAGCCGATCAGGAACTGGATTTGGCATTGTTGCGGGAAACTTTAACCGAAGCCACACGCAAGCGATTAATGAGCGATGTGCCTATTGGTGTCTTGCTTTCCGGTGGATTGGATTCGTCATTAACATCTTCCATTGCAGCCAGGTTGCTCAAAGAAAAAGGCAAAACCCTGCATTCCTTCTCGATTGGCCTTGATGCTGAGGCTCCGGATGCCAAAGCCGCCCGTAAAGTAGCGGAATTTTTAGGAACTGAACATCATGAAATCCATTTTACCATTCAGCAGGGCATTGAAATCCTGGACAAACTCATCTGGCATTTGGAAACCTATGACGTGACTTCGGTCAGGGCCAGTACGCCTATGTATTTCCTGTCGAAAGCCATAACCGATATGGGGATTAAAGTAGTATTGTCCGGCGAAGGGGCCGATGAAATATTTGGTGGCTATTTGTATTTTAGAAATGCTCCTTCGGTTGAAGAATTCCAAAAAGAAACCATCGAGCGTATCCAGAAATTATTCACCGCCGATTTGCTCCGTGCCGACAAATCGACCATGGCCCACGGACTGGAAGCCAGAGTGCCGTTCCTGGACAAAGCTTTTTTAGAAGTTGCCGTAAAGATCAAAGCAGAAGAAAAACTGCCCAAAACCTATGATGGCAAAGAAAAATATATTTTACGAAAAGCCTTCGATACTCCTGAACAGCCTTATTTGCCAGACGATGTGCTGTGGCGCCAGAAAGAGCAGTTTTCGGATGGAGTAGGATACAGCTGGATCGACACATTAATCGAATACTGTGCGTCCCAGGTCACGGATGAGCAATTGGAAGCGGCCGCTGCCTTATTTCCATACAACACACCAATAACGAAAGAAGCGTATTATTACAGAACGATCTTCCATAAATATTACCCACAAGTCAGCGCTGCCGAAACAGTGCGCAAATGGATACCCAAATGGCAGGAAAATACAGACCCGAGCGGAAGGGCCAACGCAGCCCACGTAAAAGCGGATACTGAAATTGCCAAGGCCGGAATAGCTGTATAACCGTTTGAGTATTCTTTAGAAAGCACCCATTTTACGGGTGCTTTTTTATTATTCCTCAATCCATTCCCGGAAAAGGCTGGTATTGCTTTGGCTGGTGACCAAGTATTTTTCGTAGCCCCGAAGCTTTATGGCGATGGTGTTTTTCGTATAGCGGTCCATTCGTTCGATATGCTTTTTGTTGGCCAATTCGCTTCGGTTTATCCTGAAAAAATCAGATTTATCCAATACTTCTTCAATCTCCTTGAGGGTGGATTGTGTGAGCAAATGTTTTTTGGAATGCTTGTCAACAGCGAAAATAACCCCTTCTTCGGCAGCAAAAAACAAAATATCGCCGGTTTCTATAAAATAAGTTCCTTGGTTGGAAGGCACGGAAAATCGTTTCTTAACCGTTTTTTCAGATGTTGCTCCTGTGATGATCTGGCTCAGTTTGGCGTACAAATCGGTATCTGTAGTATTGGATTTGCGCAACCAAAGGAATTTGTCCCAGGCTTTTTGGAACCGTTCAAACGAAAAGGGTTTTAAAAGATATTCGATCCCATTGCCTTCAAAAGCATCCATTAAAAACTGATTATAGGCCGTGGTGAAAATAATAGGGCAGGAAACTGTCACTTCATTATATATTTCAAAAGCGTTTCCGTCCTGAAGCTCAATGTCGGAAAGGATCAGGTCTATGGAAGGATTGGTTTTCAGGAAAGCGATGGCTTCGGTTACAATACCGATTTCGGCTATTACGGTAACAGGTTCGTTGATGCCTTCCAGGAACCGTTTGAGTTTTTTCCTGGCCGGGATTTCGTCTTCTATGATAACGACTTTTATCATGGGTTCTGGATTATGGGTAAAGTTACGGCAAACCGGCTTTTGGAATGATCGATTGCGATTTCCTGGCTGGATAGCAGGCGGTATTGCTCTTTCAGGTTTACAAGTGCTTTCCCCGAAGGCATTTTTACAGTTCTTTTTTCGATGATGTTGTTGGAAACTTTGAGTTGGCCCTGTATTTCTATGGTAATCAGGACTGGATTGCTTTCGGTTCCCAGATTGTGCTGGATGGCATTTTCCAAAAGCAATTGCAACGTAAGCGGTACGATATAACCGCTGTTTTTCTCTTTTTGGATGATTTTCAATTGATAAGACTGTCCGTATTTGTGCTGCATCAGCCTAAAATAACTCTTAGCGAAGGAAAGTTCGTCTTCTACCGAAACCAATTTTTTGTCTGTTGCCTGCAAAACGTAACGGTAAATTTCGGAAAATTCATATAAGAAATCCGATGCTTTGTGCTTGTCTTCTTCAATGAGCTGGTCCAGGACATTCAGGTTGTTGAATAAGAAATGCGGGCTGAGTTGTGATTTGAGCTGGTTGATTTTGCTCTCGGAAAGCGCTTCATTGCTAAGGAAAAGCTGTTTTTGGTTTTTCTGGTTTTTCGAATAATAATAATACGCCAGGAAAAAACTCCCGTAAATAAAAGCGTTCAGCAAGTTCCCGATGGAATCGTTAAGAAGGGTATTGAGGTTGAAATTCCTTTCGACAGTATCAAAAGCCAAGGCAATCAGCAACGACAACATATTGAGTATGATAAGGTACAAAAGCAAAGAAGTGCTGAAAACCTTGAGTGTTTCCCTATAATCGAATGTTTCTGATTTCTGCCAGCGCTGCATCAAAAACCGCATGAGTGCAAACAGGATACAGGCACTGATGAAATAAAGAACGGCGGCTTCGGGCGTAAACAGGTACCAGCTGAACCTTCCCCGCACCAGAAAACGGATCTGTACCGATTGTGCATAACCGAACAGGAATATGAACAGTAAAAAGTACCGGTTTTGCTTTATCTTCTCAAGCATGTTTTGTATCAACTTTTGTAAAAATAGCCCTATACGGTTATATAGGGCTAAGATAGGGTAAAATTATTTTGTTTTGGTTTCCGGGAAAGAAGCGATTACGTTTCCGTTATCATCATAAAAATCCAGTTTTGCCTTATTGTCCTTGTCTACATAGAACATGGCCTTTGGCATTCCTTTGTCATCAAATAAGAACAAACCGTTGTTTTGGCTTTTGGTTTTTCCGAGCATGACGCGGGTAGTGCTACCTATGAGCCCTTGCGCGGCATATTCCTTGTATTTTTTCTTCGTTGCCTGAGGATCGGTTTGGCCAAGGATTTCCAGTTCTTTCATAATTTTCATTGATTTTTCCTGCGATTCCTCCGTAGGCCTGTCGTTAAAAACAAGGCTGCTCGCTACCGTTCTTTTGTTTCCTTCTTTGTAATCCTGGTTCAGAAGCTGCATGACCTGGTCGCCGTCATATTGATCATAGGTAAGGGATAATCCGGAGCTGTGCCCGTTTGCATTTTTTTGCCCGTCGTAGATGAATCCTCCGCATTCGATACCTTCTTCATTAAAAAATAACATCCCGGAGCGTTTTTTCCGGTTTTCGGTTACAAGGCGGTTATTCACTTTTTCGCCGCTGTTCGGGAATTTATCTACATTGGTGAGGATCATTTTGACAGTCCCGTCTTTTTCCACAATATTGATTCTTTCCACATCGATTTCCCCAAATTTCGCATTGCCCGATTTTTGAAATGCGGATGTGGTAAGCATAATAGCCCCTAAAGCCGTTGTTGCTGCAAATGTTCTTAAAAATACAAGTTCTCGGTTCATTGTTTAGTTGTTTTATAGTGATACATTCGATTTGATAGGACAAAACTATCAGTATCGGATGCCAGTATCAACCAGAAAGCAATGAGCTAAGGAAATAAGCCGTTAAAGCAGGAATTTTTAAATTGAGTTGGGGTTTGGTTTCTATTGTTTCACATTTTTCATCGCCCAGATGAGTAAAATATTCTTCTCTTTTGGCAAATCGAGCTTTGTGATGATATTGCTCCGGTGCCCTTCTACGGTACGTTCCGATAAAAAAAGCATATCGGCAATTTGCTTGCTTGTTTTTTGCTGGGCAATCAGTTCGACTATTTTTCTTTCGGAAAGCGTTAGTTTTGACAACTCATCGTCCGCCGGAAGCGCATCTACAATCAAATCATCTTCCAGGTTTTCGCTTACATAGCGGTTGCCTTTTTTAATTTCGGAGAGGCATTTTTCCAATTCGGTATGGGCGTGCTCTTTTAATATATAGCCGTAAATACCATATTCATTGGCTTTTTTGTACAAAGTCATTTCCTTGTGCATGGTCAGCAGGATGATTTTTGTCTTTAGTTTGTTCTCGTACACTTTTTTGGCCACATCCAAACCGTCCATTCCGGGCATATTAACGTCCAAAATCGCGATATCAGGATGGTGCAGCGAGATTAAGTTTAAAGCGGAAACCCCGTTGGAACAGGCATCCACTACTTTGTAACCGTAAGATTCGACAAAACTTTTTGTGCCTTGCAATGTAAAGGGATGGTCGTCTGCAATTAATATTTTCATTAGGATTTTTTTATTTCGATTCTAACAATTGTCCCGTTTTTGTCGGAAGTGATTTTTGCCTCGCCGCCAATAGCCCTGGTACGTTCAATAATGTTATGGAGCCCAAAAGCGTTCATGCCGGCCAGCGTTTCGGTTACATTAAACCCTTTCCCGTTGTCTTTTATTTCAATATGGATGGTATTGTTCTCTTCGGCAATGGTAATTTTGGCGGCTACGGCATCGGCATATTTGATAATATTCGACAATGCCTCCTGGATAATCCGGTACACCTGCAATTCATCCGGAACCGATAGCGAAGAATGGTAGTTGATATCAGCCGTGACCATAAAACTATTCACAGATTGTGTTCTTTCCACTAATTGTTCCACACTGTTTTTCAAGCCTATTTTATCAAACATGACAGGATGCAGGTTGCGGCTGATGATCCGGATGTCATTAATAATGGCATCAATTTTAGTATTGGCCAGGTCTGTTTTGCCTTCCATCGTATTTTTCAAACTCAGCAATTCGTGGCTTACGCTGTCGTGAAGGTCGCTGGCAATCCGCCTGCGTTCTTCTTCGGTTTTTTCCAGCAATTGCCTGGTGTACAACCGCGCGGCCTGTTTTTCCAGGCGCAGCTGTTTTTGTTTGCGTCGTAGCGAAATGGCCAAAACAAACAGCAAAATCCCAATCAGGGTGCTAAACAACAAGGCAATGGTTGTATTTTTGTTCAGGATTGTTTTTTCCTGCAGTTTTATCTGCTGTTCCTTCTTTTCGGCCTGGTATTTGGCGTTTAATTCCAAAGCCTTGTTTTTTATTTCGGTCGAAGCCAAACTGTCCGACGCTTTCTGCAATTCTGTCTGGTAATAAAAGGCCTGCTCGTACTTTTTTTGGCTCAGTGCCTCTTCTTTGAGCAAAGTATAAAAATTCTGCAATATCTGGTAATTGCTGTTTTCTTCCAAGGCCGGAATCGCGTTTTTGATCTTATTGATATCTACAATTCCTTCCTTTTTCTTAATTTCATATTCAGCAAGGGCAATGTCGTATTCTTGAGTAGAATAAGTGGTATTCAGGCTGGTAACTTCCGGTCTTAATTCATCCAGTATTTTTTTGGCTTCAGCAATCCTGCCTTCTTCCAGCAGTTTTTTGGTATAATACGTATTAATGGAAATCTTGAGCGAACTGTCCTTAAACTTACTTTCCTTAAATAAATGGTACGTCGAATCGATCAGGGCATAAAACCGCGGGTTATGGCTTTCTTCAAAATTCTGGATCCTGTTGTAATAGGCCGTAAAAATATTGCCCGTATCTTTTGCAATGGTAAAATACGCAATCGATTTAGTATAATATTCTTCGCCCTTTTTATAATTTTTCAAGGCCATATTGATGGAAGCAAGGTTGCTGTACACCCCGCCAATGCCAATCAGATTATCCGTTTTGTTAAAATAATGCAAGGATTTCAAGCTGTTTTCCAGAGCCAGGTTTTGGTCACCGATGCTGAAATAGCAAAAAGAAATATCAAAATAAGCATATGCCTTATCCACACAACTTTGGTAATCTACGGCTTCAACAGCAGTAATATTCCGGAAATAGTCAATAGCCTTCTTGAAATTCCCTTCTTCCGTCTCATAACAGCCCAGGTACGAAGCCAGGAAAGTAGTTTGGTCCGGCGGTAACTTATCAGCATACTTTTCAGAAAACGAATGCACCAGCGCTTCAAAATCCTTATCGTAAGCCGAAAAATGCACTATTTTGACACTCACAATACGCAGCACATCCGCCGCAGACTTAAAATCCTTTTCCTTGATTTTCCGGGTATAGAAATCATAAAAAACAGTCCTGTAATTTCCCTTATGGAAGTTGTTTTTATCGTTCAGCCATTTTACAGTAGGGTCTGAAATACCATCTTTAGGCTCATGGTACAGCACGTTGTCCTTCTTTTCCCCGCAGGAAAGCAAAAGGGAAAACACGAGTAACAACCGGATGTATCGCTTCATTGTAAGCATTGATCGTAAAATACTTTTCAGCAAAAGTATCCATTTCCGCCAGATAAAATAATTTTTCCGCCATTTAGGGTATTTCCCCTTATGGATGTGTTGAAGAGGAAAGAACATAGAGCATAGAACATAGAGGAAAGAGTAGACATGTTTTGTAATGGAATTGATGAGCGAATTGGTTAATTAGCGAATTAAAAACCAATCTTTCCAAGCTTTCCACTCCGCCCTTTTGTTTCTTTTAGTTCACCACAAATTTATTTTTATCGGTGTTCTCTGAACCTCATACTTCGGTTTGTATCAAGACAAAAGAAAGAAACAAAAAGAAAAACTCATGATGTAATTGTTCATTTCACTGATGTAAATGCCTATTTCGCTGATGTAAGAGCATTTTCCGTGATGTAATTATCTATTTTCGTGATGTAATTGTTCATTTCACTGATGTAAATGCCTATTTCGCTGATGTAAGAATGTTTTTCGTGATGTAATTGTTCATTTCACTGATGTAAATGTCTATTTCGCTGATGTAAGAGCGTTTTTCGTGATGTAATTGCTCATTTCACTGATGTAAGAGCATTTTTCGTGATGTAATTGTCAATTTCCTTTCTGCCTGTCTATGTTCTTTCATCTATGCTCTTTTTTCTTTTCTCTTTCCTCTTTTCATCCTAAAAACTCTTCATAAAATGTTAATAACTTCAAGGTATTTTGGGGTATTATTCTAACAAAAGAAGGTTCGTTTTTATATATTTGCGTGTTATACAAAAAAATACATTACGATAAGATTATATGAGTGAAGAAGTAAAAAACAATAATTATTCCGCAGACAGTATTCAGGCGCTGGAAGGAATGGAGCACGTAAGGATGCGACCTTCCATGTACATTGGGGATACAGGTACAAGAGGTTTGCATCATTTGGTTTATGAAGTTGTCGATAACTCTATCGATGAGGCCCTGGCCGGACATTGCGATACGATTCATGTAGCCATTAACGAAGACAATTCGATCACCGTTGAAGATAACGGCCGAGGTATCCCAGTCGATATGCACAAAAAAGAAGGAGTTTCCGCCCTTGAGGTTGTTATGACCAAAATTGGAGCAGGAGGTAAATTCGATAAAGATTCGTACAAGGTTTCAGGAGGTCTTCACGGAGTAGGAGTATCGTGTGTAAATGCACTTTCCGATCATTTGCGCGCTACGGTTCACAGAGACGGTAAAATTTACGAGCAGGAATACGAAAGAGGAAAGGCCATGTATCCGGTAAAACAGATCGGGACTACCGAAAAACGTGGGACAATCGTTACTTTCAAACCGGACGGGACCATTTTCCAGCAAACCCTGGAATATTCTTATGATACCCTTGCCGGTCGTTTACGCGAGCTTTCGTTCCTGAACAAAGGCATCACCATTACCTTAACGGACAAGCGTACTTTAAACGATGACGGAAGCCAGGCGGTTGAAACCTTCCATTCCAAAGAAGGTCTGAAAGAATTCGTTAAGTTCCTTGACGGAAACCGTGAGCCGATCATCACCCATGTCATCAGCATGGAAAATGAAAAAGGCGAAGTACCGGTGGAAGTAGCCCTTATTTACAACACCAGTTACTCGGAAAATATATTTTCATACGTAAACAATATCAATACCCACGAAGGCGGAACGCATTTGCAAGGTTTCCGTATGGGGCTTACCCGTACCCTTAAAAAGTACGCGGATGCTTCCGGTTTGTTAGATAAATTAAAGTTTGAAATTTCTGGAGATGATTTCCGTGAAGGTTTGACGGCGATCATTTCGGTTAAGGTTTCAGAGCCGCAATTCGAAGGCCAGACCAAGACCAAATTAGGAAACAGGGAAGTAGTTTCACCGGTATCCCAGGCTGTTGCCGAAATGCTGGAAAACTACCTGGAAGAAAACCCTAACGATGCCAAAATCATTGTCCAAAAAGTAATTTTAGCGGCCCAGGCCCGTCACGCAGCCAAAAAAGCGCGTGAAATGGTACAGCGCAAAACCGTAATGGGCGGTGGCGGATTACCAGGAAAACTATCCGATTGTTCCGAGCAGGATCCTGCAAAATGCGAAGTGTTCCTTGTCGAGGGAGATTCGGCGGGCGGAACCGCAAAACAAGGGCGTGACCGTGCGTTCCAGGCTATTTTGCCTTTACGAGGTAAGATCCTGAATGTCGAAAAAGCCATGCACCATAAGGTTTTTGAAAACGAGGAGATCCGGAATATCTTTACAGCTCTTGGCGTAACTGTTGGGACTACCGAAGATAGCAAGGCCCTGAACCTGGAAAAACTGCGTTACCATAAAGTAGTCATCATGTGTGATGCCGATATCGACGGTAGCCACATTTCTACTTTGATTTTGACCTTTTTCTTCCGTTTTATGAAAGAATTAATCGAGGAAGGGCATGTTTATATTGCCACTCCGCCATTATACCTGGTTAAGAAAGGAACCAAGAAAGAATACTGCTGGACGGAAGCGCAGCGTGACCTGGCCAATGAGAAAATGGGCGGTGGGGCAGCAATCCAGCGATATAAAGGTCTTGGAGAGATGAATGCGGAACAATTGTGGGATACCACCTTAAACCCGGAATTCAGGACGCTGCGCCAGGTAAATATCGACAGCCTTACCGAAGCGGACCGTGTTTTCTCCATGCTTATGGGTGACGAAGTACCGCCGCGTAGGGAATTTATCGAGAAAAACGCCGTTTACGCAAATATCGATGCTTAAGCAGTAATTTAATATAACCAAAAACCAAAATAACCGAATAAACATTTAAAAAAATGAAAGTTACCATTGTAGGAGCAGGAAATGTAGGGGCTACTTGTGCCGATGCTATTGCTTATAGAAGTATTGCCAGTGAAATCGTATTGTTGGATATCAGGGAAGGTTTTGCCGAAGGTAAGGCGTTGGATATCATGCAGTGTGCTACAAACACAGGATACAATACAAGAGTTTCAGGTGTTACGAACGATTATTCCAAAACAGCTAACAGTGATGTGGTGGTGATCACTTCCGGAATCCCAAGAAAACCGGGAATGACCCGTGAGGAACTTATCGGGATCAATGCCGGGATTGTAAAATCTGTTGCTGAAAGTTTATTGCAGCATTCGCCTAATGCTATTTTCGTGATTGTTTCCAACCCAATGGATACAATGACATACCTGGCATTCAAATCATTAGGATTGCCTAAAAACCGAATCATCGGAATGGGTGGAGCGTTAGACAGTTCCCGTTTCAGAACATATCTGTCGCTAGCTTTGGATAAACCTGCAAACGATATCTCGGCAATGGTAATAGGAGGCCACGGAGATACGACTATGATTCCTTTGACCCGTTTGGCTTCGTATAACGGTATTCCGGTTTCTCAATTTTTGTCTCAGGAGCAATTGGATAAAGTTGCTGCCGATACTATGGTTGGAGGAGCAACCCTTACGGCTTTGTTAGGGACATCCGCTTGGTATGCACCGGGAGCTTCCGTAGCGTACCTTGTAGACAGTATCTTGAATAACCAAAGAAAAATGATTGCCTGTTCCGTATTTGTAGAAGGTGAGTACGGGCAAAATGACATTTGCATAGGCGTGCCATGTATTATCGGTAAAAACGGTGTGGAAGAAATTGTTGATATTAAATTAAACGATGCCGAAAAAGCCTTATTTTCCAAAAGTGCAGATGCTGTCCGCAGCATGAATGATGCCTTGAATACTATCTTAGGATAAACTTTTCAAAATAAACTAAAAAGACTGCTTTTTTTGCAGTCTTTTTTTTCATATTAATCAATAAATAAATTGGTTAATCGTATTCAGTATTATATATTTGCACGTTTTATAAAATGGAGTAAACTGTTTTGTTCTATTTCTATGGAATAAACCCAAAACCAAACAAGAAAGAATTAATTAATTTTTACACAGAATGCAGAATAGAGGACTTATTAAATTTATTGCAATAATTTTTGCAGTGGTAAGTATTTACCAACTTTCCTTCACTTTTGTTGCTAACAAAGTTAAGAGCGATGCAAAGCAATTTGCAAACGGGAACCAGGAAAAAGAAGTGAAATATCTAGATTCGATTGGAAAGCAAAAAGTTTTCAATCTTGGAGTTTTAGATTTTACTTACGATCAGGTTAAAACAAAGCAAATCAACAAAGGTCTTGACTTGGAAGGTGGTATCAACGTGATATTGCAGATTTCGGTTAAAGACGTATTGAAGCAATTGGCAAACAATACCACAAATCCTGTTTTTAACAAAGCTTTAGCCGACGCTAAAAAGAACCAACAAGGAAATCAATCTTTTCTTGATGCGTTTTATGTTGCTTTTGATGAAGTTTCAAACGGAACAACAAAATTGGCATCGCCGGATGTTTTTGGAAACAGGAACCTATCGGATGAGATCAAAATCCAAATGTCTGATGCAGAGGTAAAAAAAGTAATCAATAAAAAAGTTGAAGAATCTATTGAAAGTGCTTTTAGAGTATTGCGTGAGCGTATCGACAAATTTGGTGTAACACAACCTAATATCGTTAAATTAGGAAGTACAGGACGTATCCTTATCGAGCTTCCTGGTGCGAAAGATGTGGATCGTGCTAAAAAATTACTTTCAAGTACAGCTCAATTAGAGTTTTGGGAAACATATAAGGTAGAAGAAGTAGGAACTTATTTGATGTCTGTTAACGAGGCGTTGAAAAAAACGGAAAAAACTGTTGAAGTTAAAACGGATTCTACGAATGCCAAAGAATCTAAAATTACAGGTTTATTAGGAAACAAATCAAAAGATTCGGCTGCTGCCAAAAAAGGGAACAATCCTTTATTTGAAAAATTCATGCCAAATCAGCAAGGCGGCCCGGTTTTGGGTTATGCCAATACTAAAGATACGGCTACAATCAATAAATATTTCAAACGTACCGATATTAAAGCATTATTGCCTGGTAATTTATCCGATGTTAAATTATTATGGGGTAAACCAAATGATAAAGCCGGTGAAGTAGTTGAATTATATGCTATTAAAGGAAACAGAACCAATACTCCTCCTTTGAGCGGTGGTGTGATCATTGATGCAAAAGACGACTTCAACCAAATGGGTAAACCGTCTGTTACCATGCAGATGAACGGTGCCGGGGCAAGAATCTGGGAAGAATTAACAGGAAAAGCATATACGCAGCAAAGCAATATCGCTATTGTTCTGGATGATATCGTTTATTCAGCTCCTGGTGTTACCAGTGGGCCAATTGCCGGAGGACGTTCTGAGATTTCAGGGGTTTTCACAGTAGAAGAAACTAAAGATTTAGCGAACGTATTGCGTGCCGGTAAATTACCAGCAGCTGCAGAAATCGTTCAGTCTGATGTAGTAGGGCCATCTTTAGGCCAAAAAGCAATCGATAGCGGTTTGAATTCTTCTATCGTAGGTTTATTACTGGTTTCTTTATGGATGTTGGTTTACTACGGTAAATCAGGATGGTATGCAAATATTGCATTGGCAGTCAACTTATTGTTCCTTTTCGGAGTAATGGCAAGTTTCGGTTTTGTATTGACATTGCCGGGTATTGCAGGTATCGTTTTAACAATGGGTACGGCGGTAGATGCCAACATTATTATCTATGAAAGGGCAAAAGAAGAATTGAGAGCCGGCTTGAGCCTGGACGAAGCGGTTAAAAAATCATTCAGCTGGACGGGTGCTATGCGTTCTATTATTGATGCGAACGTTACGCACATCCTTACAGGTTCTATCTTGTACATTTTCGGAACAGGACCTATCAAAGGATTCGCATTGACATTATTGATTGGTATCGTAACCTCTTTATTTACTTCAATCTTCATTACAAGAATCTTCCTGGACAGAGCCGTTAGAAACAATTCTAACCTTCAGTTTGCGAACAGCTGGTCTAAAACATGGTTCACAGGATTCAACTTTGATTATTTGAAAATCAAACGTGGAACTTATATTTTCTCTTCATTGGTAGTTATCGTTTCTTTCGTTTCGATTTTCTTTATCAACGGATTGGATGAAGGTGTGGATTTTGTAGGTGGAAGGACTTTCCAGGTTAAATTTGAAAAAACGGTTGAAGCTTCTGAGATTTCACACGAATTGTCAGCAGTATTCGGAAGTGCGGAAGCAAAAGTTTTCGGTACGGATGACCAGCTTAAAATTACTACCAAATACAAAATCGAAGACGAAGGTGTAGCAGTAGATAAAGAAGTGAACCAAAAATTATACGAGGTGTTGAAGAAACATTATACTTCAAACATGACTTACGATTCATTCATCAATATCTATGAAGGTAAGAAACTCGGAGTGTTACAGGCTTCAAAAATCAGCCCTGCTATTTCTGCGGATATCAAAACAAACTCTTTCTGGGCTGTTATCGGAGCGATGTTGGTAGTGGCGTTATACTTAGTGGTTTCTTTCCGTAAGTTAGGATATTCATTAGGGGCACTTGCTGCGGTTGCGCACGACGTTATCTTCGTATTGGGTATTTACTCCTTGTGTTATAAATTTATGCCTTTCCATATGGAAATGGACCAGCATTTCATTGCGGCGATCCTTACTGTTATCGGATACTCGATGAATGACACCGTTATTGTATTTGACAGGATCAGGGAATTCCTTGCCGGTAAAACCAAAGGGAATTTCAACCATATTGTAAACGATTCGATCAATACAACGTTATCAAGAACAATCAATACGTCATTGACGATGTTGTTGGTATTGTTGATCATGTTTATTTTCGGTGGAGAATCTATCAGAGGATTCATCTTCGCGATGCTTGTAGGTATCGCTGTAGGAACATATTCATCTTTATTCATCGCTACACCGGTATTGGTTGATACTATGCCTAAAGCAGATAAAGAAGAAATCGAAAGAAGACACGCAGAATTGAACAAATAATCTTTTTAGATTTTACTATAAAAAATGCCTCCAAATTCGGAGGCATTTTTTTATTTTAGCAATCCTCAAAACAAATAATGATGGAAACAATTACCTGGAACGATTTCGAAAAAGTGGCCATGCACATAGGAACGATTATTGATGTTAATGATTTCCCCAAAGCCAACAAACCCGCCTATCAGCTTCTCATTGATTTTGGGGTCGAAATTGGCCTTAAAAAATCTTCAGCACAAATTACCAGGCGCTACAAGAAAGAAGCGCTTATAGGCAAGCAGATTGTGGCTGTGGTCAATTTCCCGGCAAAACAAATAGGCAATTTTATGAGCGAATGCCTGGTCCTGGGTTCGGTAGGAGAGGACAATGATATTGTATTGCTGTCTTCCGATATGAAGGTCAGCAATGGTTTGAGGATAGGATAAACATTATCATTTATATCAATAAAAAAAGCCCGAAATAATAATTATTTCAGGCTTTTTATTTATGATTTTGGGCTGTTAGATATCGTCAAAATCGATATCCGTAAAGCTTCCGGTAGTTTTTGTTTCTTCCGCAGTTTCGGTATTGTATTCTTTCTTGAAATCTTTCTGATGTCTTTCTGAAATTACTTCTTCTCCTTTGTTGTTCAGGACGTAAGAGGTCATTTCACCAAGAATGTCTGTAAATGCAGCAAAATCTTCTTTATACAAATAGATTTTATGCTTTTTGAAGTGGAAAGAGCCATCTTCTTCAGTGAATTTTTTACTTTCAGTGATAGTGATGTAGTAGTCGTCCGCTTTTGTTGAGCGTACATCAAAGAAATAGGTCCTTCTTCCAGCTCGGAGTACCTTAGAAAAAATTTCTTCTTTTTCTAACATGTCGTGTTCGTTCATATTCATTCTATCAATCAATTTAGGGTTGTTTGTTTCCCAAAATTGAAAAAAAAAATACAACTAAACAAGATTTAGAGCATTTCTTTTTCTGCAATTTGCTTTAAATACAATTCTTTGTAATAGCCTTCTTGGTTTACTAGCTGATTATGAGTGCCTTCCTGAATAATTTTCCCTTGTTCAAGGATGATAATTTTGTCGGCATTTTTAGCCGATGAAACCCTGTGGCTTACAATTAAGGTGGTTTTATCCTTGGAAACCGATTCCAAATTGTTTAAAATAGCTTCTTCCGTTTCTGTATCGACCGCGGATAGGCAATCGTCGAGCAACAGGATTTCAGGATTTTTAATTATGGCACGCGCAATGGAAACACGTTGCTTTTGGCCGCCGGAAAGTGTTATTCCCCTTTCGCCCAAAATTGTTTCGTATTGGTCCTTAAAATCAATGATATTATCGTGGACGGCTGCGTTTTTAGCGGAATTGATTACTTCTTCATCAGTTGCATTTTCTTTTCCGAACTTGATGTTGTTTTTTATGGTGTCCGAAAACAGGAAGGCTTCTTGTGGCACTACGCCAATGCTGTCCCGCAATCGTTGCAAATTAGCTTCCGGCAACTTGATCCCGTCAATCGAAATAACGCCTGAAGTCGGGTCGTATAAACGGCTGATAAGGGATATGATGGTGGATTTCCCGGATCCGGTTCCGCCAATAATAGCCAGGGTTTCTCCCGTTTTTACTGAAAAAGAGATGTTGTCCAGTGCTTTGATATGGGTATCTTCATAGGTAAGGGATACGTTCTCGAAGGTAATGTTGCCTTTGAAATCCATCGGGGAAAAGTTCTCGTTTTGTATTTCAGGCTCGATTTTCAGGAATTCGTTGATCCTTTTTTGCGAGGCTTCCGCTTCCTGAATCAGGGACGAAACCCATCCGATGGAAGCCACCGGCCAAACCAACATATTAATATACAGGACAAATTTGGCAATAACACCAATATTCTGGATGCTTCCGTTGATGTACATCATCCCTCCCAAAATAACGACCAATAAGTTGCTGGTTCCTATCAGTAACAGCATCAAAGGGCCGAAATAAGCTTGTACCTTAGCCAATTGCAAACTTTTTTCATTGCTTTCCATTGAAAGTTTTTCAAAATCTTCCTGTTTTTTATCTTCGATGCTATAGGCTTTAATTACCCTGATCCCTGAAAAAATCTCCTGGGAATAACTGGACAAGGCAGACAGGTTTTGTTGGAAAATAGTGCTTTTCTGATTGATTTTAGTACTTAATTTGAATATGAAATAAGCTAAAAGCGGTAAAGGCAGAATCGTAAAAAACGTCAGTTTCATTCCTACCGCCGGGTCTTCAGGAGTGGTATGGCACATATAATAAATCACGACGGCAAAACGGATTACGGTATTGATCGTATACATGACAGCCGGGCCCACGTACATCCTTACACGGCCCACGTCCTCGCTAATCCGGTTCATCAGGTCGCCCGTCCGGTTCTGTTTGTAAAAATTCTGGGTCAGGTATTCGTATTTTTTGAAAACTTCATTCTTAAGATCATATTCCACATGTCGGGACATCACAATCAGCGTTTGGCGCATCAAAAAAGTAAGGATGGCCGCAATTAATGTGGTGATGAGTATGGTAACGATATTTTTAAACAACAGGTTTTTGACAAACTCAGGGTTTGCCGAGCCCGATTTGATATAGTTTTCGATCTCAGCTATAGAATTTCCAATAAGTTCAGGAGTATAAAGAGAAAATATTTGCGCTGCAATTGTTGTCATAATCCCCAGCAAAAAATGGTATTTGTATTTTGCAAAATAGGGATTTAAATAACGAAGTTCTTTCATTTTCTGTATAAAATTAGATATAAATCCTGTTTAAATTCAATAAAAACACTTAATTTATTGTTTTTACTGAGATAAATATAATTATGGATTTGATAATTATATGTGAATATTTTGGTTTATTATTGCAAACTTTTGAATTAAAAGCGTAATTTTGCACCGACTTTTTTAAAAAGCCAAAATCTAAAAAACTTTCTAATTATGATTACTGAATCTTTAAAAGCTAGTGAACTTCATAAAGTAGACCCTGTTTTCGGGCAGGTTTCTTTTGATAATCACGAACAAATTGTTTTTTGTAACGACAAAGATACTGGATTAAAAGCAATAATTGGTATCCATAACACAGTTTTAGGACCTGCCCTTGGCGGTACCAGAATGTGGAAATATACAAACGAATGGGAGGCCTTGAACGATGTTTTGCGCCTTTCTCGAGGGATGACTTACAAGTCTGCGATTTCCGGCCTGAACCTTGGAGGAGGTAAAGCGGTAATCATCGGTGATTCCAAAATAGACAAAACACCAGAAATGATCGCTAAATTCGGCCAGTATGTTGATTCCTTGAGCGGAAGATATATTACGGCTGAAGATGTAGGGACTACTACTGCCGACATGGATTTGATCCGTCAGTACACACCTCACGTAACAGGTATTTCCGAGTCTATCGGAGGATCCGGAAACCCTTCTCCTGTAACGGCTTACGGTGTTTACATGGGAATGAAAGCGGCTGCCAAATACAAATTTGGTTCTGATGCATTAGAGGGGAAAAGAGTTTTGGTACAGGGAATTGGCCATGTAGGTGAAACTTTGGTAGATTATTTAACGGCAGAAGGTGCTAAAGTGATTATTTCCGATATAAACGAAAACCGTTTGGAGGAAATAGGGAACAAATACGGAGCTAAAATATATGTAGGCGACGATTTGTACACTGCTGATGTTGATATCTATGCGCCTTGCGCCCTTGGAGCGACACTTAACGACGATACCATCAAAAAATTAAAAGCGAAAGTAATTGCCGGTGCCGCTAACAACCAGTTGGCTAATGATAAAGTGCACGGTGCGATGTTACAGGACAGAGGAATTCTTTATGCACCTGATTTCCTGATCAATGCAGGAGGAATCATCAATGTGTATGCGGAAATCGTTAAGTATGACAAAGCGGAATCAATGCGTAAAACGGAAAATATCTACAACACTACCTTGGAGATTTTCGATTATGCCGATGCCAATAAGATCACGACCCACGAGGCAGCTTTCAGAATCGCTCAAAACCGTATCGATTTGAGAAAGAAAGAGAATGCCAAATAATCTTTCCTGATTTATGCCGTCGGATTTCTTTGGAAACTAGGTTTTTAAAAATCTGAAGGGCTAAAATCCTAAAAAGATTTAATATTCTAAATAAAATTGTATTTTTGCGAAGCGAAAGAATCCCTCTTTCGCTTCCTTAATTTTAAAAAGTTCTTACAAAGGTGTTAAATAGAAGACATATTCGAGTAAAAGTGATGCAAACCCTTTATTCCATGCATCAAAGCCATTCTGATAATTTGGAAAAAGAAGAAAAATTCCTGTTTCAGAGTATTGAAAACGTGCAGGATTTGTACCTTATCATGATTTCGACATTGGTGGAAATCAGAAGTAAAGAAGAAGCTTTCATCGATATTTCAAGTAAAAAGCACCTGGCAACCAAGGAAGAGAAAAACCCCAACCTGAAATTTGTCAATAATGCCGTCCTGAACATCCTTGCCGGTAACAAATCCTTGTTGAATGCGCTGGAAAACCGCAAAATCAACAATTGGAACATTCATGACGAATACATTTTGATTTTAATGAATGAAATCAAGGAAAGTGCATTTTACCAGGAATATATGGGTAAAAAAGAATCGGATTTCGAACAGGACAGAGAGTTCGTTGCCAATATCTTTTCTGAAATCATCGCTCCAAATATCAAGTTGTACGAATACCTGGAAGACCATAAACTCACCTGGATTGACGATGTTCCGCTAGTGAATACCTTAATCCTGAAACAGCTCAAAGGAATCAAAAATACCGAAAACGGAGATTTCTATGTGCCGAAATTGTATAATGATTCCGACGATAAGGAATTTGTAAGCAGTTTGTTCAAAAAAACGGTGCTAAACGAGAAAGAGCTTGGAAAAGAGTTTGCCGATAAAACACCTAACTGGGAAGCCGATCGTATCGCTGAAATCGATACCATTATCTTAAAAATGGCCATTTGCGAGTTCCTGAAATTCCCTTCTATCCCGGTTAAAGTTACCATCAACGAATACCTGGAAATCGCCAAAGAATATTCTACGCCAAAAAGTAGTATTTTTATTAACGGAATTTTAGATAACTTAGTCAAAGAATTTGAAGCGGCCAAAAAATTAAACAAAGCCGGTAGGGGTCTAATGTAAATTATAAATTATGATTAAAAATGTAATGGGTTTTCTAATGGTTGCAGCGTTGGTTTCAGCTGTATCATGTAAGGAAAACGACCACACCACAGACATTCAAACAGATGAAAACAATATGGTTGTAGCCCAGGATTACGGTACTGCCGAACCGGTTCAGCCAAAAGCCAAACTCAACCCGGAAGATTATCCTAAAATTGAGTTTGAAACCACTACTTTCGATTTCGGGACTATTAAGGAAGGAAATGTGGTGGAACACGTTTTTAAATTCAGGAATACCGGTAAAACGGATCTTGTCATAACCAATGCGCAGGCCAGCTGTGGCTGTACCGTACCCAATTGGACGAAAGAACCTATCAAGAAAGGGGAAAGCGGAGAAGTGAAGATACAATTCAATTCGGCTGGAAAATCCGGCTTGCAGCAAAAAACGGTTACCTTGTCTTCCAACACAGAAGCCGGTAACGAAATAATCAATTTTAAAGCAAATATTACTCCAAAAACTAAATAATATTATGGGATCATTATCATCAATTTTGCCTTTTTTATTAATGTTCGTGGTTATCTATTTTTTTATGATAAGACCGCAACAGGCAAAAATCAAGAAAGAAAAAGAATTTGAATCGACGCTTAAAGTAGGCGATAAAATCGTTACCAAAAGCGGTATGCACGGTAAGATTGCCGAATTGGCCGAAACGACTGTGGTAATCGAAACCATGTCCGGGAAACTGAAAATGGAGCGTTCTTCCATTTCACTGGAGATGAGTGCCGCGGTGAATAAAAAATAATCCGGGTTTTATCGGATAAAAAAATCCCGTCTCGTTGTAATGAGACGGGATTTTTTATGACCTGTATTTATCGTTTAAACCAATTCCTTCCAGGATCATCGGTTTGATTTTCTCGATGCGTGTGAGCTTTGTTTTTTCCTGTTTGGCCGATTCTACATATTCGAGGAATTCCCTTTGCTTGTATGGTGAAAAAGCATTAAAAGCATTGGCCAAAGCCGTGTTGCTACTGAATTCCACATCAAGTAAACCTGAAACAATCTGTTCCTTCTTTTCCGGCTTTTTAGAAATCCCGGCTTTTTCATTGGCAATTGCTTCTTGGATGTATTGCAGGATCAGTTTTTCGTTTTGGAGAATGGCTTCTTTCGATTCAAAGCGCCATTGGCGAAGTGCTTTGGTAACACCTTCCTGCGCATTCACTAAAACCTGTGCTTCATCTTTTAAAAACACACCATTAAAGAACCAGACGGCCAGATACGATTTGAAACCTCCGACACCGATGACATTTTTGCCGTCAATGGTATAAACAGGGCCGCCCCATTTGGTCATTTCAACCAATTCGGTTTTGGCAATGATAGAAACAACCAGGCTTATTTCTTCTTCCCACTGGTTGGTCTTGTTCCACGGATTTTTTTCGTTCATGACAGGAACTTTTTTACTATTTTTTATATTTTTCCGCGGTAATTTCGGCAATTTTTACAATTACCTCTACTGCTTTCTGCATGCTTTCTACCGGAACATACTCATATTTCCCATGGAAATTATGCCCTCCGGCAAAAATATTAGGGCAAGGCAATCCCATGAAGGACAAACGGGAACCATCGGTACCACCGCGAATAGGTTTTATGATAGGCTTGATGTTCAGTTCTTTCATGGCTTTTTCAGCAATATCGATAATGTGCATTACCGGAGCGATTTTTTCACTCATATTGTAATATTGGTCTTTTACATCAATACTTACAATATCCTCGCCAAATTGCTTTGCGTATTTTTTGTTTACTTTCTCGGCAAGTTTGATGGCTAGTTTCTTGCGTTTTTCGAACTTTTTACGGTTGTGGTCACGGATGATCAGCTGTACGTTTGTTTCTTCGATGCTTCCGTCCAAATGAACCACGTGGAAGAAACCTTCATAGTCTTTGGTTCTTTCAGGGACTTCTTCTTTTGGTAATTTGGAAATGTATTTGTTGGCCAAAAGCATGGAATTGATCATTTTTCCTTTGGCGTAGCCGGGATGGACACTTTTTCCTCTAAAGGTCAGTTTCACGCCCGCGGCATTGAAGTTTTCATATTCCAATTCGCCAATCTGGCTGCCGTCCATGGTATACGCCCATTCGCAACCGAATTTTTCTACATCAAAGAAATCGGCACCACGCCCAATTTCTTCATCTGGGGTAAAACCTACTTTAAGGGTACCGTGCTTGATTTGCGGGTTTTGGATCAGGTATTCCATAGCCGTTACGATTTCGGTCACACCGGCTTTGTCATCTGCGCCCAATAAGGTTGTCCCGTCTGTAGTAATCAGCGTTTGCCCTTTGTATTGCAGTAAATCTTCAAAATAACTAGGCGATAAAACGATGTTTTTTTCTTTGTTCAGTATAATATCACCACCATCATAATTGGGAACAATCTGAGGTTTTACATTGGCTCCTGTAAAATCAGGAGTCGTATCGAAATGTGCCACAAAACCTATTGCAGGAACCTCATAATCAAGGTTGCTGGGCAAAGTAGCCTGGATGTATGATTTATCATCTATGGAAACATCGGTCAAACCAATGGCTTTCAGTTCATCGACCAATTTATTGGCCAGGTCCCATTGTTTGGCCGTACTTGGAGTTGTTGTAGAATTTGGGTCCGATTCCGTATCGACAGTTACATAACTGATGAAGCGATCTATTATATGTTGCATGTGTAGTGAGTTTTTGCAAATATACTAATTACCGCGCTTTTTTTATTTTTTTTGGTTTAAAAGTGACTGGCTGAAGGCTATCCGGATACTAAATCATAAATCAATTGCCTGTTTTTCATTTTTGAGCCTTACAGCTTCCGAAGCAAAAAACGAAGATTCCCGAAGTGCTTTTTGCGAAGCGCCCAAATCCAGGTTGAATTGGTATTCGTGTCCTAAAGCCGGCGCATAGTCCTGGTTATAAAATAAAGTGTTTACCGGTACGCCATGGCTTTTTAGTTTGGCTGCCAGTTCGTACGAATGGGATCGGAGCGGATCGTTATTTCCCACTGAAATGAAAGCCGGAGGAAAATCTTTTGTGATGAAAGCCATGACATTGGCATACTTGAAATCAGGGCTTTGGGAAAAATCCCTGTAACCGCTATAGGACCATAAAATTGTTTTCAGGAATTCGCCAAAGGTGCCTTTCAGGTTGATGTTTTCGGTATTATAAGGCCCGCAGTACAATAGGAGTGCCGTTAATTGATTCGATTCCAGCGAGGGTTTTATTTGCATTAACCCCGAATATTCCGTGTTGTAAATAATTGTGGCGGCTTGAGCGGCAATATGTGCTCCGCCTGAATCGCCGGCTAAAATGAAATTGGAAGTGTCAATGGGGAACTGTTTGCGGTTTTCCGAAAGGAATTCCATAGCCTTCATCGTTTGCCGTACTGGCGTAGGATACTGCTTTTCGGGAGCCAGAGTATAATCGATGGAAACAACAGCAAAACCTTTGCCTGCGAGTATTTTGTAATAATTGCTTGTTTGTGATTTGCTGCCCGATACCCATCCACCACCATGAATCCAGACAATCACCGGTATTGTTTTGCCCGAAGGGATGCCAGCCGGGAAATAGACATCCAGTAGCGCATCGGGATCATTAGGATCGTATACAATATCAGTAATAGACCGGATATTTGCAGGGACATATTTTTCCAGCGCTTTATTGACTTTTTTACCTTCTTTATTGAAAGCTTTCCTGATGAGCATGGCAGAAGGCCAGGGGCTTATTTGAAAAAGAAGGAAAACGACCAGCACCAGGGATGCCAGTAATATGAGTACAGAAGCGGTTATCTTGCGGAAGCGTTTTTTTTTGTTTTCGAGGATGGCATTCATAAACCCGGGTTTATGCTAAGGTAAGAAAAATAGTATAAATAAGAAATCCCGCCAAAATTAATTTAACGGGACTACTACAGCTAGTATGTGTGAGATTAATACTCAAAATGAAAGGCAGATATGTTGGGAATCTGCTATGCTTGACAGTACCAAATTTTTTGTTTTTGGGTGAAAAGTTGTACAAAAATAGTATAAAATAGTTCACATTTTATCGCAAAAAATAAGTCCTGTAGAAAATATTTTTTACAGGACTTATAATCAATATGTTAGAAGGTTTAAATACCTAAATAATTGCTTGGGGTAATTTGCATCAGCTCTGTTTTGATAGCTTCCGATACGTTTAAAGTGCTTATAAAAGAATGGATTGCTTCCTTATCGATCACTGTATTGGTCCTGGTCAGGTCCTTTAAGGCTTCGTACGGGTTCGGGTAGGCTTCACGTCGTAAAATAGTTTGGATGGCTTCCGCTACGACAGCCCAGTTTTTTTCAAGGTCTTCGGCGAATTTGTCCTCGTTTAGCAGCAGCTTGTTCAATCCTTTCAAGGTTGCTTCAAAAGCGATAAGCGTATGGCCCATCGGTACGCCGATATTCCGTAAAACCGTACTGTCCGTTAGGTCGCGCTGCAGCCTTGAGATTGGTAATTTAGCTGATAAATGCTCGAAAATTGCATTGGCAATACCTAAATTACCTTCCGAATTTTCAAAATCAATAGGATTTACTTTATGCGGCATTGCAGAAGATCCTATTTCTCCGGCCTTGATTTTCTGTTTGAAATATTCCATTGAAACATAGGTCCAGATATCCCTGTCCAAATCGATAAGAATGGTATTGATTCGTTTCAATGCATCGAAAAAAGCGGCAAAATGGTCATAATGCTCAATTTGTGTGGTCGGAAAAGAATGGTGCAGGCCTAATATTCCTTCCACGAAATCATTCCCGAATTTTCTCCAGTCATGTGTTGGATAAGCCACGACATGCGCATTGTAATTTCCTGTGGCACCCCCAAATTTGGCAGCAAAAGGGACATTAAACAACAAACGCATCTGTTCTTCCAAACGTTCCACAAAAACCTGGATTTCTTTGCCCAGGCGGGTAGGAGAGGCCGGTTGTCCGTGCGTGCGGGCCAGCATAGGCACATTGGCCCATTCAATGCTTAATTCTTTTAGTTTGGCCACCAGGTTGATCAGGCTTGGCAGGTATACTTTTTCAAAGGCTTCTTTGGTAGAAAGCGGAATGGCGGTATTGTTGATATCCTGGGAAGTCAACCCGAAATGGATGAATTCCTTGTACGGCTCCAATCCTAATTTGTCAAAGGCGGACTTGATAAAATATTCTACCGCTTTTACGTCGTGGTTGGTGGTCTTTTCCGTTTCTTTAATAGTCAGTGCATCTTCCGTTGAGAAATTTTTGTAGATATCGCGCAAAGCCTCATAGCGGTTTTTGTCTACACCGGCCAGTTGCGGCAATGGCAATTCGCAAAGTGCTATAAAATATTCCACTTCTACCAAAACACGGTATTTGATTAAGGCTTCTTCGGAAAAAAATGGGGAAAGGGAAACCGTTTTATTTCTATAACGTCCATCAATTGGCGATATAGCATTCAGTTCAGTTAGTTGCATGTTTGTGTGTTGTTTTGAAAGGTGCAAAGATAGTTTTTTTGAATGATTACAGAAAAAGTTACAACGGAAAAGTTGCTATTTCATCTGGTAGAGCTTTGGTTTCAGGAAAGCCATTCCCTCGCTTGCCGTCATCGGGATAATTTCCAGCTGGTTGGGCAAATCATATACCACAGCGGGCTTCAAATCAATATAATATACAGGAGTTATCGGTTTGGAATAATTCATTAGGCCTGCAGCGGGGTATACCTGTAGGGAAGTTCCGATAACAACCAAAACATCAGCTGTTTCTACGATATCGATGGCTTCTTCAATGGCTGGTACTTCTTCTCCGAACCAAACAATATGTGGGCGGAGCTGATGGCCGTTTTCGTCAAGGTCGCCTAAATTCAGGTCCGTTTCCCAATCCAGTATATGGTCATGATCTGCTACGCTCCTTACTTTTAAAAGCTCGCCATGCAGATGTAATACCTGCGTGCTCCCGGCCCGTTCGTGCAGGTCATCAACGTTTTGCGTAATGACATACACATCGAAATTGTTTTCCATTTCGGCAATAATCTGATGGCCGGCATTGGGCAGCACTTCGAAAAGCTGTGCACGCCGTTTGTTGTAAAAATCAAGGACCAATTCCGGGTCATTTGCCCAACCGCCTGGAGAAGCGACTTCCATGATATCATAACCTTCCCAAAGCCCATCCGCATCACGGAAGGTTTTGATACCACTTTCAGCGCTCATGCCCGCTCCGGATAAGATAACTAGTTTCTTTTTCATTTTTTAAATCAAAATAGTTTTTAAATTTACCAAAAATTAATGAATACTATGATAGATCTGGATTATCTGGCTTTCCTGGAAAATATACTAACGGAAAACAGGAAAGAAAAATTCCTGAAAGTACTTCAAAACAGGACACATCATTTTACAGTGGCCATCGAAGATGTTTTCCAGCTCCATAATACCAGTGCCGTAATGCGCAGTTGTGAGGTTTTTGGGGTTCAGGAACTGAATGTGGTTGAGCAGAAATTCGGCAAAAGCATAGACAAGGAAATTGCCATGGGAGCCCAGAAATGGGTAGATATCAAAAAACACGAGACCGTGTCGGACTGTATTGCATCGCTTAAAGCGAAAGGATACCAGATCATAGCCACGACACCGCATGAAAATGATTGCCTGATGGAAGATTTCGATATTTCGAAGCCCAGCGCGCTTTTTTTCGGTACCGAAAGGGATGGCCTTTCAGAGGAAGTTTTGGCCCAGGCAGACGGTTTCCTGAAAATCCCGATGGTTGGTTTTACGGAAAGCCTCAATATTTCGGTTTCGGCGGCCATTATCCTGCAAAACCTGACTGAAAGATTACGCAGATCGGAAGTCAAATGGCAATTGTCCGAAGAGCAAATCCTAGAAAAAAGATTGTCTTGGGCGAAAAACAGCATCAAAGACATCAAAAGGATTGAAGCGCGGTATTATGCCGAAAGAACCGTTTAATTGTTACCTGCCAAAAGTATCATAGTTGTCCTCCGCGTATTTCTCAAAACGTTCCAATAGGGCAATATTGCTTTTTTCGATAGCCGTCAAATCTTTGGAAACATCGTTTGAAACCGGGACATACCAATCTACCGGATCAAAGAACTGGCGGTAACTTTTCTTTTTGAAAGTATAGCCATGCCGGGCAAAAATAGTGTTCCTCAGGATTTCCAATTCCAGTTTTTTCAGGTTCTTGACATCTTCTTCCGTAAGTTTTGTGGTGGAAGTATTTATTTGGGTGATCACTTCGGAAGCAGCCCTGTACGTTGATTCTTCGTAGGATATTTCTTCGCCGTCTTCGAAGGTTTCAGTCACCGAATCTCTTTTGGCGCTGTAATAATCTATGTAATCCCTTTCGTTAGGAAGCATGCGGGTCGGGTCGTATTTGAATTCCTGTTTGACCAGTTGGAATTCCCGGCTTTTTACCACGGCATTTTTATCGTTAGCAACCCACAGGCCGGAAAGAGTGTCGTTTTTGATGTTAAAAGTAAAAACGCCATTGTTTTTACCGTTACCCAATTCTTTCAGTTCGAATGCCAGTTCTCCATTTTTAACAGTAATGACGGTTCCCAGGAACGGGGTTGTATTCCCGGCAACGATGCTTTGTCCGGTTACCTTGTTCTTAACGATGCTTTTGATCAGGATGTTTATTTTGTTGGAATAGACATACTCGACTTCTTTGGTAGTATCGGTTTCCTTGACGGTGAAATCCCCAACCCAGTTGCCATATAATTCTTTGTGAAGCTCTACTTCCGGTTTTTCCAGTGCCGCAGTTTTTTTAGTTTCTTTCTGGCAGGAAAATAATGCCGGGACAATAAGGAGCAAAAGGATTTTTTTCATGGTTTTGAATTTCGGTACAAATAATATTCAACGATTAAAATATTGGGGATCCAACCCAGCCAGGCGATTATCTGATAAACATCCATGGGGGAAGGCTGGAACAAATATACAAGGATTACCTTCCAAAAACGCAAGGTAACTGCCGAAAAAGTCAAGGCAAAACTGCGAAGCATAAAGGCTTGATGTTCAGTAATTTTCTTTTTTCGGATAGCTGTAAAACCTTTCAAAGTAACATAAAACCACAATAAGGACAGCAGTACGAAGGAAATTTTAGAAGTCAGGCCGCCATTGGCATAACAGCCGATAAAAAAACCTGAAGGTGCGGCAAGGAATAAAAGGGTTGCCACATATATTTTTCCAATCGTGCGGTGCACACCCGGATAATTGCGTAGCAGCATATTGCTGAATTGTGTAAATCCGGCCAATAAGACAAAAACGGTACTGATTACATGAATGTAGAATATGGGGAGATAAAGAGCGACCTGACGGACTTCTGTTTGTTTTATGTTCAAAAAAGCCGTGCTGTGGCTAATGGGAAAGTATTGCGAAGTGATTCGCACCATCAGCACAAAAAAATAACCGAACACTAGTAGCCAAAGTATTCCCTGGTACTTTTTTGCGTATACTTTCAATGCCAAGGGACAGGATTTTGAATCGTAATTATTTCTTTTTCAGGATTTTGTATTCCTCGTAACAGCCGCTTATGGCTTCCAGGATCTGTAAATCGTTGGCGGTTTGGGCAAAAGTGTCCGAATAACTGCAGCGTTCCAGGATTTCCGCCAGGTCCTTTTTATCGATGCCTAAAAGCAGGTAAATGGTCTCGCGGTCGTATTTGGTCTGAAGCAGGGACATTAATTTGTCGTCTTTTTTAAGTTCTTTCAGCTTGCGGAGTTCTTTTGGCTTTTTACCAAAGAAATTATACAGCATATCTGCAGGATTGAACAACGAGCCCACAACTCTTGAGAAAGCGTTTGGAGAATTTTCGCCGCCTTCATATCTTTTGGACAAGCCTGAAATGCTGTACCAGTAATTTTCTTTTTCGGGGATGAGTTTGGAATCGACTTCCAGATAACCCGTCAGGTCATAAGGAGGAATGACAACTTCTTCCAGCGCATAGGCTTTTTCGGTAAGATGGATACGGGAAGATTTGTTCTTGATCCAGTCGTTGGTCACTTTTATTTCGATAGACTGAAAGCCCAAACTGGAAATAAGGAGGATATCGTTTACATTCGCTTCGATTTCAAAATTACCTTTGGCATCGGTAATGGCACCTCTAACTAAGTTGACATTGACGATGTTGATGTTCCATAAAGGCAATAAAGTGTTGTCATTTACAACAGTACCGCGAACGGTTGTTTGCTGCGAAAAGGCAGAAAACGATAGTAATACGAAAAAAGTAACTGCAAAATATCTCATGCTCAAATTTGTTGGGCTAAAGTAATTATTCATTACGAGATATTTTGCAGTTTACAGTATTATTATAAGAAAATTAACAATATGTGTTAACTTCTTCTTGGTCTTTTCGGCCTTGCATCACCACCACCGAACTCAGAACGGCGTGGCGCTGTGTTGGAGCGTCTTTCGTTCCTTGGAGCTCTTTCAGATGATTCTCCTCTTGGCATGGAACCTCTTGCAAAACCACCTTCTCTTGGGGCGCTGCCTGAGAATCCGCTTTCGCGTCTAGGGCCAAAGCCACCGCTTCCGCTTCTTGAAGAATTCCTTTCACCTTTGAATCCGCCTGAATTCCTTCCGCCTCCGAAAGAACCTCCGGAATTCCTTCCGTTGTGGTCTCTTCTTCCGCCACCGTCATTTTTGGAGATTTCAACATTGATCCTGCGGCCTTCTAATGTAAGGTCGTTCAGTATTGTCATTACCCTGTCGGAATGTTCTGCATCTGTATTAAAGAAAGAGAAACCTTCTTTTACATCCACTTTGAACACATCGTCACGGCCTAAATCTAACGTTTCTTTTAAGAAATCCTTCAACTGCATCCAGTCGAAATTATCCCTTGAACCGATGTTAACGAAGTAACGCACAGCGCCACCGTTATTATCTCTCGGCTCTCTGTCATCGCGTTCGCGTCGGTCTGAACCTGAAGTGGAAATATCCCTGTTTTTCTTGTAGTAGGCAATAAAACGGTTGAATTCCACAGATACCATTTTCTTGATCAGTTCTTCTTTGGACAAACCGTCAAGAACCTGGTTGATAGCCGGTAAGTAATTGTCGATTTCGTGGTCAACTTCCGTATCTTTAATTTTGTTTGCCAAATGCAGTAACTGGATTTCACAGATTTCAATTCCTGACGGGATTGTTTTCTCTTCGAATTTCTGCTTGATAATCCTTTCGATAGAAGAAATCTTACGCAGTTCGCTTTTCGTTACAATCACGATAGAAGTACCTAATTTACCGGCACGTCCCGTACGTCCTGAACGGTGGTTATAGGTTTCGATTTCGTCCGGAAGCTGGTAGTTTACTACGTGAGTTACGTTGTCTACGTCAATTCCCCTTGCAGCCACGTCTGTAGCAACAAGCATCTGGATCTGGCGGCCACGGAACGACTTCATTACCCCGTCACGTTGTGCCTGGGACAAGTCACCATGTAAAGCGGCAGCACTGTAACCGTCTTCGATCAGTTTTTCAGCGACAGCTTGCGTATCCCTTTTTGTCCTACAGAAAACCACGGAGAAAATATCCGGATTGGCATCTGCCAAACGCTTAAGAGCTTCGTAACGGTCACGGGCATTTACCAGGTAAAATTCGTGGGAAACCGTTGCCGATCCTGAATTTTTAGTTCCTACGGTAATCTCTGACGGATTGTGCATGAATTGTTTTGCAATCCTGGCTACTTCCTGCGGCATGGTGGCCGAGAATAACCATGTGCTTTTTTCGTCTGGCGTAGTGGATAAAATGTTTACAATGTCTTCATAGAATCCCATGTTCAGCATTTCATCAGCCTCATCAAGGACACAGTAATTAATTTGGGTGATATTAACCAACCCTCTGTTAATCATGTCCTGCATTCTTCCTGGAGTAGCCACAATAATCTGCGCGCCTCTTTTAATTTCTCTTGCCTGTTCTGTAATACTGGCACCCCCATAAACGGCTACTACGTTAAGACCTTTCTCGTATTTTGAGTAGTTCTTAATTTCGTTTGTAATTTGCAAACATAGTTCGCGGGTAGGTGATAAAATTAACGCCTGTGTATTTCTATTGTCGGCATCAATTTTTTGAATCAGCGGAAAACCAAAAGCTGCCGTTTTCCCTGTCCCTGTCTGAGCCAACGCAACTAAATCTGTGTCTTGTTCCAATAGCATTGGAATCGCTTTTTCCTGTACTTCGGTCGGATTCGCAAATCCTAGATCGATAATCGCACGTTGTAGCGACTCACTCAATCCTAATTGTTCAAATTTGTTCATATAATATTTTAAATTGGGTGCAAAAGTAGTGTTTATAAACGAGATAAACTAATTTGTTAGTTATTGATTTTGAGCGAGTTGGCTTTTTGTGATAGTCTTAACAAATATTTAATGCTGTTAATGTCATGGAGTTACGGATGATTTATTTCTTTTCTTCTAAGGGTTTGGAAAGATTGTGGAGGTTTACTTCTAGTTTCTTTGTTTGCTCTATTCTCTTTTTTCTTTTGTCTTGACACAAAAGAAACAAAAGGTCGAGCCTGCACAGCACAATCCTGAAAACTACCGCGTCATTGCGCTCCGCGTCCCGAACCGCTCGTCATACTTCCTTGCTACGCGGAACGCTGCCGCTCCATGACTTGTTGTTTTCTACGGATTGTGCTGTGAGGGCGTGGTGGAAGGCTTGGAAAGATCTCCGCAAGCTTGTCATTCCGACGAAGGAGGAATCTCTGTTTTTATGCTTTCTTGCCTCTTGTTTCTTTGCTTTTTCTTCTATTTTCTTTTTAAGGGCTTGACAAGTTTGGTATGTAGAGGCACATTCCTTGCCCTGAATTAGTGATTGTCCAGGAAAGCAACCAGTTGCCTTACGGCGATGCCTCTATGGCTGATTTTGGCTTTTTCTTCTAAAGTAAGCTGGGCGAAGGTTTCTGAAAATCCGTCGGCCTGGAAAATGGGGTCGTAGCCAAAACCTTGATTGCCTGTCTTTTCCAGTATGATGTTTCCGTTGACAATGCCGGTAAACAGATACTGTTCTCCATCAATATTAAGGCAGATAACTGTTTTGAAGTTGGCTTTACGGTTGGTTTGTTGTTTTAATTTCTGCAATACCATCTCGATATTGTCATTGTCACTCCGATGGGAGCCGGCATAGCGTGCCGAATAGACTCCGGGCTCTCCGTTTAGGGCATCTATTTCCAGCCCGCTATCGTCGGCAAAGCATGGATAGCCATAGTTTTGGGTTACATAATCGGCTTTTAGGATGGCATTGCCTTCAATGGTATCGGCGGTTTCCGGAATATCTACGTAACATCCGATATCTTCCAGGCTTAAAATTTGTATATGGGATGGCAGCAATTGCTGTATTTCTTTGATTTTGTTTTTATTGTTGGAGGCGAAAACGAGTTGCATGTCCTGTATTTAAGGGTTATGGGATACAAATATAGTATTTTTCCGGCTGTTATTTTGTGGTTGGGTTGGGAGGAAGCGGCACTTTGATTGTGTTTTGTCATACTACATCCATACTACATCCATACTACATCCTGCACTCTAACTGCACTTTGATTGCATTTTAAGCGCAAGTAGTAGTAGGGGTAAAAGCTATTTGTAATCTTGTTGTGGCAATGAGGAAGGGCACGAGCGTAGCGAACTGACGAAGTAATCTTTATAAACGTATTTCTTTGCTCTTGACTCTTGCTTCTATTTTCTCTTTTCTTTTGTCTTGATACAAAAGAAACAAAAAATCAAGCCTGCACATCACAATCCTGAAAACTACCAAATCATTCCACTCCGCGTTCCGAGCCGCTCGTCATACTTCCTCGCTATGCGGAACGCTGCCGCTTCATGATTTGGTAGTTTTCTACGGATTATGCTGTGAGGGCGCGATGGATGGCGTGGTAAGATTGAGGGGATCCCTCCTTCGTCGGGATGACAGGATTACGGATAACTTTCGGTTATAGCACAATTTCGCTACAACGTTTGTCATTCCGACGAAGGAGGAATCCCTGTTTTATACTTTTGCTTTTGAGGGCGGGATGGATGGTGTGGTAAGATTGAGGAGGTTTACTTCTTGATTCTTGACTCTATTTTCTTTGTTCTATTCTCTTTCCTCTTTCCTCTTTCCTCTTTCCTCTTGATTCGTCTCTCTATTTTCTTTTTTTCAAACGGTCCTTGAATACTTTCTCAAATTTTTCCAATTTAGGCTGGATGACCATCTGGCAATAGCCTTGGGATTTATTGTTTTGGTAATAATCCTGATGGTAGTCTTCCGCTTTGTAAAAGGTTTTGAAAGGTTCTAAAGTTGTTTGTATAGGGTTTTCGTAAACTTTGGCATCATTGAGCTGGGCGATAATGTCGTGGGCCGTTTTTTTCTGCTGTTCGTTTTTGTAGAAAACCACCGAACGGTATTGCGAACCTATGTCATGCCCTTGCCGGTTTTTGGTCGTAGGGTCATGTACCGTGAAAAATACCTGTAGGATCTCGTCAAGGTTCGTCCTGGAAGTGTCGTAGGTAATCTGGACGGCTTCGGCAAAACCGGTATCTCCGCGGGAAACTTCTTCATAGGAAGGGTTGGTTATGTTTCCGCCCGAATACCCTGATACGACCGAGATTACTCCGTCAAGGTTTTCATATACGGCTTCCACACACCAGAAACAGCCGCCGCCAAGGGTTACGGTTTCCGTATTCGGTTTTGTATTTTTTTGCTTTGCGGTTTGGGCAAAGCCGCCCATTGTAAATAGTAGGGCAAGTAAGGCTAGTTTCTTCATTGTTAATTTAATTAGCATCAGGTTCAAAATCTAAAGCGATGGAATTCATGCAATATCGTTTTCCGGTAGGTTCCGGGCCGTCATCAAATAAATGTCCGAGATGCCCTCCACATCGGCCGCATAAGGCCTCCGTACGGGTCATGCCATAAGAATTGTCATTCTTGAAAATTACGCTGGTCTTGCTGGTTTGCTCGTAGAAACTCGGCCAGCCGCAAGAACTCGCAAATTTAGCATCCGAACGGAATAATGTATTGCCACAGGCCGCACAATAATACGTACCTTTCCCGGTGTAATTCCAATATTTCCCGGTAAAGGCTGCTTCGGTTTCGGCATGCCTGGACACTTCATAAACGTCTTCCGGAAGGATTTTCTTCCACTCGGCATCTGTCAGGTTCAGTTTTTCTTTACTGGTGTGCGAATAATAAGGATTTTTAGGCATAGTTGCGGTTTTGATGTTCCGGGCGTCAGGTGCCGGTTTTTCTTTTGATTGTCCGCAAGCGCTTAAGATACAGGATAATGTGAAAGATAAGGCAAGGCAGATGTTTGGTATTCTTTTCATGGTACAATGTTTTTAGTTTGTATTCCGTTGTATTGTATTACAAATGTATACGGTATCTACGAGGGAAAATGTCGGATAGTTTACAAATGATGGGGAATTAACAAAAGATTGGGATTTGATGTCCAAATGGAATAAAAACATGCTTTTTTAAGAGGTGTGTTTTGTGCTGATTGCCAGGAGGTTGTTTGTGTTTCTAACTAATATTAGTGAGATGTAAATATCATTAAATCAGAGTATTGTACGGGTGGTGAAAATTGGGTAGGTTTGGGTATGGATATTGAAAGGTGTGGCGCAAGGTAAAAAATGTTTCATTTCCAAAGAAAGAAAGCCTGCCGGACAAGGCAGGCAGCGTTTTTGAATACATTAAAAGAACTAAAATAAAACAACTATTTCACGGAATTGCAATCATTAAATACCACGATCATGAATGATGAAAACAGACCACAGGAATCTGGTGAAGCCCCCAAACCACATATTTATTATGCCATAGGCAGGACAATAATAGTGAAAGGAAGTGTTTCAAAAAGGCAAAGGCCTCCTGCCATACCACCGAAAAACAAGGATAAAAATTAAACCAAGTATAATGCTATGAGATATGTAATTGCCTTTTTCTTTCCCTGGCTTTCCCTTTTTTTGCAGGGAAAAATCATTTCCGGTTTTGTCTGTTTTATATTGCAGTTAACCCTTATCGGCTGGATTCCGGCTTTTATATGGGCGGTCACTGCCCTGGACAGGATGTACAATGACAGGAGAACGGATAAAATCATTGCGCAAATGAAAAAAAGTTAAAGGAATATGATGCTGTAAAATATTAATCATTTAAACGGCCCTATTATGAGTATATTTAAAGTGGGAGATATTGTTATGTTGAAGTCCGGCGGACCTAAAATGACCATAACAGAAGGATTTGGAAAAGGAATGGTATACAAAACCTGCTGGTTTGTAGATGGCGTGCTGAAATGGGGAGAATTTGTGGGCGACACGCTTACTATTTACGAAGCATAGGCTGTTATAAAGCGTTAAAATGCAGTTAAAACATTGTTTTTTAGTTTGTTATAGAAAAATATGTTGTACTTTTAAAGTGTAGTTCTGATTAATTATCTGAAGAAAATGAATCTGAATAAGAAGCGTTATTTGAGACGATGATAAATCAGGAGTATATAATCGGAGGCCCATAAAAAGGCCTCCTTTTTTTTGCTTGTTTTTGAATGTTAAAACACAGTTAAAATACTGATATTTAGTTTTTTATAATTAATATGTCGTATATTTATAGTGTAGTTCTGATTAATCATTTTGAGGAAAATCAATCTGAAAAGAGGAAATTGTTTGATACGTCAGCCATGATGGTTGGCATTGATGAATCAGGAGTATAGAATGGGAGGCCCGTAAAAAGGCCTCCTTATTTGTTTTGATACCTTTCCTAACCCAGTCGCAATCGCACATAAACATGTTTGATGCCTTTCTTGTCGGAATCCCGTTCGTCTATTTCAAAAATATCCGTCAAGGATTTCATCATAGGGGTCAGTTTGGCAAAACCATAATTCCGGGGATCGAATTCCGGTTTTTTCTTGACAATCAAACTACCGACATCACCCAGGAAAGCCCAACCGTCATCATCTCCTATGTCATCAATGCTAGTTTCGATGAGTTCGATGGTTTGCGGATCTACTTTGGTTACGGTTTCTTTTTCTACAGGGACTGGGCCAGCCGGTTTTTTGGCATTTGCCGGATGGGCAGCGGGTTTGCGTGTTTTTTTCTTGACAGCTCCTTCCAGTACTTCAATATAGACAAACCGGTCGCAGGCCACGATAAAAGGACTGGGTGTTTTCTTTTCGCCTATCCCGATAACTTTCATCCCGGATTCCCGCAAACGGATGGCCAGCCTGGTAAAATCGCTGTCGCTGGAAACGATGCAGAAACCATCTACCTTGCCGGAATAGAGCAAATCCATGGCGTCAATGATCATGGCCGAATCGGAAGAATTCTTGCCCACAGTGTAACTGTATTGCTGGATGGGTGTGATGGCGTGTTCCAACAGGACGCTTTTCCAGCCGGAAGCATTGGGTTTGGTCCAATCGGCGTAAATCCTTTTGGTTGTAGGTGTGCCGAATTTGGCTATTTCTTCCATCATTCCCTTTACATTGCTGTAAGGCACGTTGTCGGCGTCAATGAGTACCGCCAGTTTCAATTCTTTTTTTGTGTCAGCCATATCTTACGTATCGTAGTTCTTCCAAAGATAGGAAGAATTACTGGGAAAGTTACTTTTCTTGATTTGATGGGGCGTATTGAAGCCGTTTCTTTGAGTTAGCGATAGCAGCGGCATCCTTTTGCGCAGCGCAGCGCAGCAAAAGATACAGCGGATAGCGCGGCGCGAAACCCACTGGGAATGACTATTTTCCGTTTCAGGGCTGTTTTGCGAAACTCCCGAAAATAAATTATAAAAAACATAATTTTATTTCTACTTTTGCGACGTTTAAAAAACTCGTAATTTATTATGGTAAAAGATTTATTCGAAAGAATCCAAAACAATAAAGGCCCGTTGGGAAAATGGGCTTCTCAGGCGGAAGGGTACTATGTTTTTCCTAAATTGGAAGGAGACCTGGGGCCAAGAATGCAATTTCACGGTAAAGAAATATTGAACTGGTCTATCAATGACTATTTGGGATTGGCCAACCATCCGGAAGTGCGTAAAGCCGATACCGATGCGGCAATCCAATACGGGGCGGCTTACCCAATGGGCGCGCGTATGATGTCCGGGCATACTACTTACCACGAACAGTTAGAGAACGAATTGGCTGCTTTTGTAATGAAAGAGGCTGCTTACTTATTGAATTTCGGGTACCAGGGAATGGTGTCTATCATTGATGCTTTGGTGACCAAAAATGATATTATCGTATACGATGTGGATTCCCACGCCTGTATTATTGACGGTGTCCGCCTGCATATGGGGAAACGTTTTACATACAAGCACAATGATTTGGAAAGCATGGAGAAAAACCTGCAGCGTGCTACTAAAATGGCTGCTGAAACCGGTGGTGGGATTTTATTTATCACGGAAGGTGTTTTCGGGATGCGCGGCCAGCAAGGGAAACTGAAAGAAATTGTTGCGATGAAGGAAAAATACAATTTCCGTTTGTTGGTTGACGATGCCCACGGTTTCGGGACACTTGGTAAAACAGGTGCCGGAGCAGGTGAGGAGCAAGGTTGCCAGGATGGGATTGATGTGTATTTCTCGACCTTTGCAAAATCAATGGCGAATATCGGGGCTTTCGTAGCGGCCGACCAGGATATTATCGATTACCTGAAATACAATTTGCGTTCGCAGATGTTTGCCAAGGCGTTACCGATGATCCAGACTATCGGTTCGTTGAAACGTTTGGAATTATTGCGTAATTCTTCTGAAATAAAAGACAAACTTTGGGTAAATGTAAATGCATTGCAAAACGGTTTGAAAGAAAGAGGATTCAATATCGGGGATACCAATACCTGCATTACGCCGGTTTACCTTGAAGGTTCTATCCCGGAAGCGATGGTTATGGTAAACGATTTGCGCGAGAATTACGGGATTTTCCTTTCTATCGTAGTATATCCGGTAATTCCAAAAGGGATTATCTTATTGAGGATGATTCCTACGGCTTCGCATACTATGAAAGATATCGACGATACTTTAGCGGCATTTGAAGCGATCCGTGAAAAATTAGTCAACGGGACTTACAAAACAATCGCCGAGAAAACAACGGTAGACGTTTCTTAATCCGAAAACGGAATACAAATAAAAAACCCCTTTTCAATTGAAAAGGGGTTTTGTTTTATAAGAGCTTCAACTCATAACTATAACTCTTTCCTATACGTCCTTCTCCTCTTGAAGGTAACCTGGCCAAAATGTTTCCACATGTTATAAATGGCGGTGTTTTCCTCAAGTTCGGGTGTGCGGATGAAATCCTGGATGCCTTTTGGCTGGAAAGTATTGTAATATTCATTGAATATAATGGCCGTAACGCCTTTGTTCTGGTATTCGGGATCAATACCGATTAGGTAGGACAACACGTCCTTGCTGTGTTTTTTTGCCTGCAGCAGGTGGTAAAAGCCAAAAGGGAACAATTTGCCATTGGCTTTTTGCAAAGCTCTTGAAAAACTAGGCATCACGATTCCGAAAGCAATCAGTGTGTTGTTTTTATCGACAATGAATTTGATGTATTCCGGATTGATGAAACTGATGTATTTCTTTTTGAAATATTCCTTCTGGACGTCGGTAATGGCTACAAAAGAAGCCAAACTGGCGTAAGAAGTGTTAAACAAATCGAACATCTGATCCACATACGGCATGATGTCCTTTGTTTTGGTGAAGTTCAACGGAGTCAGTTCGTATCTTTTCTTGATCAGTTCCTGTGCTTTGTAAAAAGTTTCCGGCAGTACGTTTGAAAAAGGGAATTTATTCTCGAGGTATTCTTTTTCCTTCACATAACCCAATTGTTCCAGATGCGTAACATAATACGGATAATTGTACCAGGTAATCATAGATCCGATTTCGTCAAAACCTTCAGTAAGCACGCCTACTTTGTCCAGGTTGGAGAAACCCATTGGGCCTTCGATATATTCCAGGTTATTGGCCTTGCCTAATTCATATACTTTTTCCAGTAAGGCTTTGGTGACTTCAATGTCATCGATAACGTCCCACCAACCGAAACGCACTTTCCTTTTCTGCTGGAGGTTCACCTCATTCCAATTGATGATGGCGGCAATCCGGCCAACTATTTTATTGTCTTTGTAGGCCAGGTAAAAATGAGCCTCTGCACTTTCGAAAGCCGGGTTCTTCGATTTGTCGAATGTTTCCAGTTCGTCCTGTATCAGCGGCGGTACCCAATACGGGTGTTTTTTATATAATGAAAAAGGGAATTTTACATATTCTTTAAGCAATGAAGGCGTATTGGCCTTTCTGATTTCAATCATATTAGTTTGGTTTTTCTTCTTCGACTTCGTCTAATCTTTTTCGTTTGTTTTCTTTTTCCGGTTTTGCCTCAGGGGTTACATCAGTATCGGTATCCTTTTTCTCTTTGTTGGCTTTTTCCAGTTCTTTGTCTAATTCTTCCTGTGTTTTGGCTTTTTTAGGGTCTTTTTTGCCGCCTTCTTCTTTGCCTTCTTTTATTTCCTTGTCTTTGTGTTTTTTGTCAAAACGCCATGAAAAACCGATTCCTCCATACAAAATGGATGGTGTGTTTTTAAAGTTCGTGCTTACCGAAGCATCTACCTGGAGGTTGCTCTTCAGCAAATGGGTAGCGCCTAAGGCTAAAATCCCATCGGAATAATAATCGCCTTTGATGCCCCTGTTTTCGATAAAAGCAGACCACTTTTCATTGATTCCCCTTGTAATGGTAAGGGCATAGCCAAAGCTTGAAGTGCTCGAACCGATTTTATCGGCAATGATGTTGGTGACCATTACCCATTTTGTACCGAAGTGATTCTGCGCGATAATCATAACTCTCGGGCTTATTGTGGCTTCACCCGGAATGTTGTAATCGTTATCCATTACGTAATTGACTCCTGCGTAACCGGATAATGCCGGGATGAATTGTTTCCATTTGAACTTATGGTTGGCTTTCCAGCTGTAAATGTTCGGTTTTTCTTCTTTCTTTTTGAAAAAAGGATCGTAAAAAAGGTATTTGGCCCCAAAAGTGGTTTGTCGAAGGCCGCTGCGGTTCGTCTCGGCTAAAGGAGTCGAGTATTTGTCCATTTGGAATTGTGCGTCAAGGCTGAACTCCAATTGCTCAAAAAACAAGCCTCCCCTGGCGGAAAGCTCCATTCCAAAGCCTCTTGCATCATAATCCAGCAAATTATGGGATTCATTTATATAGTATAACCCGGATTCTATCTGAAGTACATTTTTCCCCACTGAAAAGCCGCCAATAGACTTACCTGGCCTGTTTGAATTGATCTGGTCTGTAAATTGTCCGTAATTTGCATTCGTGGCACATAAAATGGCCATAGCAATGACAGATTTGAGTAGTTTCATAAATAGTTTGATTTGTGTTAACCAAATGTAGTATATTTTATTATTATTTTAAGAGTCAAAAAACCAATAATGCGTATTTTTGAAAAAAAATAACAATGCAAGAAGCTTCTTTTTACGGTTTGTTCCGAACGATAGTTTTTATGATTGGGTTTTATTACCTGGTTAAATTCCTGGCCCGCATTTTTATGCCTATGATCATGCAGAATATGGTCAATAAGGCGCAGGAAAATTTCCAAAAACAACAAGCCCAAAGTACTTTTAACCAGGCAAACCAAAGCAGCAGCCAGGATTTCGAATCTTCCAAAAACCAAAACCCGAAATCCAAAAAGCAGGTAGGCGACTATATTGATTACGAAGAAGTAGAGTAAGTTTCCGGCTCCGGGACAAGGCTGCCCGTTTTCCCATACCATTGAATATCTGTGCCGAAGTTTTCTTAATTTGACGGAAATAACTATCTTCACGCCTTATTTGATCCAATAACCCTTTTTATGAATAAACTGCAACGTTTTTATCCGCATGCACTCGCTGTTTTGGGCTTTGTGCTCGTATCCCTAATTTATTTCTATCCGGTTTTACAAGGCAAAAAAATCCTTCAGTCAGACATTGTGCAATACACTGCGATGGCGAAAGAGCAGAATGATTTCAGGGCGGAAACCCATACAGAGCCTTATTGGACCAATAGTGCTTTCGGCGGGATGCCAACGTATCAGTTAGGGGCCAATTACCCGCATAATTATATCAAGATGCTGGACAGTGTCATCCGTTTTTTGCCACGTCCCGCAGATTATATGTTTTTATATTTCCTCGGATTTTACGTGTTGCTTTTGGTGTTGAGGATTAATCCGTTAAAAGCATTCATAGGGGCCGTGGCTTTTGGTTTTTCGACCTATCTTATCGTTATCCTGGGTGTGGGGCATAATGCCAAAGCCCATGCTATTGCCTACATGCCGCTGGTTATCGCCGGTGTTTTGATGGTGTACCGCAAACGATATGTTGCAGGAGGTTTGCTTACCTTGTTTGCAGCCGCTTTGGAAATCAATGCGAACCATTTCCAGATGACCTATTACCTGTTGATTTTTTTATTGGTCGTAACGGCTTATTTTGTTTACAAAGCCTTTAAAAGCAAAGAATTCAAACCTTTATTATATAGTTTCGCGGTTTTTGCCGTAGCCGGTATTTTTGCCGTTGGGGCTAATGCTACGGGCATTATGGCTACTTCGGAATATGCTAAGGAAAGTACCCGTGGCAAGAGCGAACTGACCTTCAATCCTGACGGATCCCAAAAAACATCCGACGCTTCCATGACTTATGATTACATTACGGAATACAGTTATGGCCTTGCCGAAAGTTTCGACTTGATTTCCCCGCGTATCTTTGGAGGATCAAACAGCGAGAATGTGGGTACGAATTCGGCGATGTATAATTTTGTACTGTCCCAAAACGTACCGGAAGACCAGGCAAAGGAAATTGTAAAAGGATTGCCTACCTACTGGGGAGACCAACCTATTGTGGCCGCTCCGGCGTATATTGGTGCGATTGTTTTCTTTTTGGCAATCATTGCGTTGTTTTGCGATAAACGAAAAATAAAATATGTTTTCCTGGCGGGAGCTTTGGTTTCCTTATTGCTTTCCTGGGGAAAAAACTTCCCGATACTTACGGATTTCTTCATCAATTACGTACCGATGTATGATAAGTTCAGGGCTGTTTCTTCAATACAAGTGGTGCTGGAAATATGCATGCCTGTCCTTGCCATTTTAGGGCTTCAGAGTTTTTTCCAATTGGAAAATGACCAGAAATGGCCCAATTTATGGAAAGCGGCTGCGGTAAGCGCAGGGACTTTTGTGTTGCTTTTCCTTTTTAAGGGAAGTTTCAGTTTTGCGGGCGGAAGTGACAATTACCTGCTGGAGCAGTACGGGCCTCAATTTGTGGATGCTTTAAAAGAAGACCGAAAGACAATGTTTACAAGCGATTTGCTGCGTTCGATATTTTTCGTATTGCTGGCTTTTGCCGCATTGTGGCTTTCCTTAAAAAATACCATTTCCCAAAAAGTGGCAGTTATCCTGGTTGGGGTTTTAATGATTGCCGATTTGTTCCTTATCGATAAAAACTACCTGAACAGTTCCAGTTTTGAAAGCGCACACCAGGTTGAAGAGCCTTTTGTGGAAGCTCCGTTCGATACGGCGATCTTACAGGACAAATCCTATTACCGTGTTTTTGAAGTGTCCCAAAATGCCATGAGCGACCCGAGGGCTTCTTATTTCCATAAATCGATTGGAGGTTACAGTGCGGTAAAACCAAGGCGTATGCAGGAATTGTTCGATTACCAGATTGCGAAAAACAATTTGGAAGTACTCAATATGCTCAATGTGAAATACCTGATCCAAACCAACGAAAAAGGGGAGCAGATTACCATAAAAAGTACCGGAGCCAATGGCAATGCATGGTTTGTAAAAGAAGTGAAAACGGTAGCCAATGCCAATGCCGAAATGAAAGCATTAGGCAAACTGGATACTAAAAACACAGCTATCATTGATGCTAATGCCTTCGGGTCTTATTTTAAAAATGGTACTAAAACATTTGCAAAAGATACCACAGCTACGATCCAATTGACGCAATATGAGCCAAATAACCTGAAATACATTTCCAACAACAAGGCAGATGGTTTTGCTGTTTTCTCCGAAATGTATTATAAGAATGGCTGGAATGCTTACATCGACGGAAAGGAAATGCAGCATATCAGGGTAGATTATGCCCTTCGCGGCCTGGCTATCCCGGCAGGAAAGCATACGATTGAATTCAAATTCGAACCGAAAGTCGTACAAACCGGAAGCATGATTTCCCTAATCAGTTTTATCATGATCCTGGTTTTATCGGGTTATGGGATATATCAGGAAAGAAAAAAGCATAAAGGAGCATAGTACAATTTAGTCCGATGAAAAAGGTTTTAATCATCACATATTATTGGCCGCCGGCAGGAGGGCCTGGTGTCCAGCGTTGGTTGAAATTTGTAAAATACCTTCCTGATTTTGATATCCAGCCTATAGTATATGTTCCGGAAAACCCTACGTATCCTATTGTAGATGAAGGTTTGCTGGAAGAAATTCCGGAGAAGGCCATCATCCTTAAAAGGAAAATTACCGAACCGTACCAGTTGGCTTCCGTTTTTTCTAAAAAGAACACGAAAGGCATCAGTTCCGGGATTATTCCCAACCGAAAAAAACAAACATTCCTACAGAAAGCACTGCTTTGGGTACGGGGCAATATTTTTATTCCGGATGCCCGTTTTTTATGGGTGGATCCTTCTGTGAAGTTCCTGAAAAAATACATACGGGAGAACGGCATCGATACCATCATCACTTCCGGGCCTCCGCACAGCCTGCATTTGATTGGCCTGAAATTGAAAGAGGAGCTGTCGGTACAATGGTTTGCCGATTTTAGGGATCCCTGGACGACCATAGGATATCATTCGGCCCTGAAATTGTCTTCGTATGCCGAAAAAAGACATCGTTATTTAGAGAAAAAAGTACTCACATCTGCAGATGCGGTTATTGTAACAAGCAAAACGACAAAAGAAGAATTCCAGGCCATTACTTCAAAACCCATTGAAGTGATTACAAACGGTTATGATATCGAAAAGGTTGAAAAACATCCGCTGGACGAGAAATTCACATTGGCCCACATTGGTTCTTTTTTATCCGACAGGAACCCGAAAATAGTGTGGGAATCCTTGCAGGAATTGATTTCTGAAAACAAGCAGTTTGCCGGAAGTTTCCAATTAAAGCTGATAGGGAAAGTAAGCCAGGAGGTTTTGGATTCGATAACGGCACACCATCTGGAGGCGCATTGTGTGAATTTGGGGTATGTTTCCCATAAGGAAGCTATTGAACACCAGCGGAAATCACAAGTATTGTTATTGGTTGAAATTGATTCTGCCGAAACAAAAAGCATTATTCCCGGGAAAGTATTTGAGTACATGGTTTCCGAAAGGCCTATCATTGCCATTGGCCCAAAAGATTCTGATTTTGCCGAAATCATAACGGCGACCAATACCGGTGCCTTTTTTACCTATACGGATAAGGAAAAACTAAAAGAAGTGCTTCTTTCTTATTTTGAATCGTACCTTAAAAAAGACCTGAAAGTCTATGCTGTAGGGCTGCAGCAGTATTCGAGAAAAAACCTTACCGCAAAACTGGCGGGGTTTATTGCACATTCCTGATTTTTTAACCAGGGCCTAGCCCAGATGGAAGTGGCATCCTTTTCCTGGCTGGGACAGACTGGAAAAGATGAAAACGGACAGCTGGAAATTGCTCCCGGCCAAAAATAGAAACTCCGCTGTTATGGCAACAACGGAGCTTCAGTAAACAAACAAACCTAACCAAATTTATATAATCAACTTACAAACTTATTTTCTTGTACCTTCGGCAGCGTCCTCGATTTTTGCTTTTGTACCATCTGCTTTGTAGTAGTAATAGCTGTCATCATCATAATCTTCTGAACCGTTGGTGTACCCGTAATCATTATTGTAATCATTGTTATTGTAGTAATGACCGGCATAACGTCCTTTTACGGAACCTACGATATCGATGATCTGGCATTTCCTGTTGTAAACGATGCGCAATCCGCCTATTTGAGAGATGGCAAAACTGTTGTATCTCATGTAAACGGTACCAATCCTGCTCACCCTGTCCCTGCTATCATAGTTGATAAAGGTGTTTCCTACACGTCTTACGCGTCCAAAACTGTCGTGTTCAATACGGACACCATAATTTACTGGGCCCCTGCTTACCGTTACGGTGCTTCTTTTTCCGGCTGCTTTGAAGTAAAAGTCATCACCTTCGGAATCTTGAGGACGCGTGTTGAAATCGAATTCACCATTTGGGAAAACATAAAATTCAATTCCACGTTCCATAAAAGAAATCGGTTCGGCATCGCGGTAATCGATCGCGTGTTTAGGACCTTTTCCTGTGTTGTCAGAAAAAACAGGATTTTCTGACGCGCTAGCCATATTTCCTACCAGGAAAAAGCTGGCTACTAAAAGAGTAAAATTTCTCATGACATTTTATTTTTTGAAATCAAGGTATTTTCGAAATACGTTAATTTGCTATTTTGCCTACTCTTACGATTTTCGGCTTACTCGAACAGGTAATTGAACTTGTTGTTTAGGTATATTCAATTTGCGTGCCAAAAATTAAGAATGTGCCGCGATTTTTTTTCAAGTATCTGGTATGCTGTTGAAAATAAATTGATTGTGTTGTTAATTTTTTACGAATATTAATATGTTGTTTTTTATATATTTGCCAAAACTTAAACATATTACCAATTTAACTACCCATTATGAAAACTAGCTCCCAAAAGTTTTTAATTATTTTCCTACTTGCCGTGCAAAGTATATCTGCACAGACCTTTATCCAAAGTTACGCCGATGTCGTAAGCCAAGTATCCCAAACCAATGTAACCGCTAACCTTACCGCCTTTGAAAACCTGGGCGTAAAACGAAGAGGCACCGCTCCTTTGCAGAACACATTAAACTGGCTTAAAAACAAATACCTGAGTTACGGGTATACCGCAGGGCAAATGGTCGAAGATTCCTATACCAATGGTACCTATACCTGCAAGAACCTTATCCTGACTAAAATTGGGACGGTTTACCCGAATACCTACGTTATTGTCTGCGGGCATTATGATTCAATTACCGGAACCGGGACAAATGACAACGGAAGCGGTGTGGTAAGCATACTGGAGATCGCAAGGCTTTTACAGAATATACCAACAGAATATTCCATCAAATTCATCAATTTCAGCGGGGAAGAAGACGGATTGATCGGTAGCCAGCATTATGTTTCTTCGATTGTTAACGGGACAACTCCCAAAATGAACATACGATTGGTATTTAACCTGGATGAAGTAGGCGGTGTGGCCGGAATGACCAATAATACGATTACCTGCGAAAAAGATACCAATGGTACGCCTTCTACCAATAATGCGGTTTCTGCAACGATGACAGACCAGCTGATTACTTGTGTAGGATTGTATTCTCCTTTGAATACCTTCTTGTCTTATGCTTATTCTTCAGATTATATGCCTTTCCAAAGCAATAATGAAATTATTACCGGTTTTTTTGAAACTAACGAAACCCCGCACAAACATACCGCTACCGATTTGTTGGCCAATATGGATCCTGTGTACAATTATAAGGTTGCCAAAGCAGCAACGGGAGCCGTAATGCATTTTGCCGTGGCGAATCCTGCGTTGGGCCGAAATGATTTTAATGAAGATTTCCAGGTGAGTTTCTTCCCGAATCCGGCCAAAGATTACATCACCATCAATTTAGGGCTTTTAACCGAAGCTTCGTACCAGTTTTCACTAATTGACACAAACGGGAAAGTGGTTTCAGAAAAAGTGATTGACCATCCGAATCAACTGGAAAAAATAAACATCAGCAGTGTAAGCAAAGGAATGTACCTGGCTGTTTTGGATGCCAATGGAAAAAAAATCAGTAAAAAAATCATTATCGATTAATTTTCTTTAGGAAATTCCCGGAAGCACACGATTCAAATCAAAATTACCAACTCCCATTTTACCGAAATTATGAAAACGGAAACCAAGTTTTTAATTCTTTTCCTTTTATGCCTGAATGGCCTTTCTGCACAGACTTTTATCCAGGGCTATGCCGATGTTGCCAATCAGGTTACTCAAACCAATATTACCAATAACCTGACCCAATTTGAAGCTCTCGGCGTCAAATACAGAGGAACTGCGGCGCTTCAAAACACGCTCGACTGGATCAAGAATAAATATATAAGTTACGGATATACGGCTGGGCAAATGGTTGAAGACAGCTATTCTTATTCAGGCTCGACCTGTAAAAACCTGATCCTGACCAAGATTGGCACATTACATCCAAATACTTATGTTATTGTCTGCGGCCATTACGATACAGTTACCGGAACCGGGACAAACGATAACGGATCGGGCACTTCGATACTGCTTGAAATAGCGCGTTTATTGCGAAATGTACCTACTGACTATTCGATTAAATTCATTAATTTCAGCGGGGAAGAAGACGGGTTACGGGGCAGCCAGCATTATGTGGCTTCGGTTGTCAACGGGACTACTCCTAAAATGGATATCAAACTGGTGTTCAATATAGATGAAGTAGGAGGCGTGGCCGGAATGGTAAATAATACGATTACCTGCGATGTAGACCAGTCTTCGCCTACTTCCAACAATGCTGCTTCTGCGGTTGTGACCAATGAATTGGCTACCTGCGTAGATTTATATTCTCCCCTGAATACTTTTATCAATTTTGCAGATGCAACCGATTATATCCCTTTTGAGAACAATGGGGAAATAATTACAGGTTTTTATGAGACCAATATTTCAACGCGCCCTCATACGGCCAATGATTTTTTGATCAACATGGATCCTGTGTATGTGTATAATGTTGCCAAAGCGGCAGTAGGGGCGACCATGCATTTTGCCATAGCCAATACGACATTGGGCCGGGATGATTTCGATGCGGATTTCCAGGTGAGTTTTTTTCCTAATCCGGCCAAGGATTTCCTAAGCATCAATTTTGGCACCCTGACAGAACCTTCGTATCAATTCTCCTTAATCGACATTAATGGAAAGATAGTGTTGGAAAAGACGGTGCAAAACCCAAAACAACTCGAAAATATAGCTCTGGCTTCCATTGGCAAAGGAATGTACCTGGCCAATTTGCATGCCGGGGACAAAAATATTTCCAGGAAGATCGTAATTGAATAATACATATAAAAAGAAAGGGAAATACAATTGTATTTCCCTTTCTTTTTGTTTTAAATCTTTTCCTTAAGGTATTTCCCGGTTACCGAATCCTTGTTTTTTACCACTTCCTCCGGTGTGCCGAAAGCTAAGATCCTACCTCCGTTTTCACCGCCTTCAGGCCCCAGGTCAATAATATAATCAGCACATTTTATCATATCCAGGTTGTGTTCGATTACAATGATGGAATGCCCTTTTTCTATCAATGCCTCAAAAGAAGCCAATAATTTAGTAATGTCATGGAAATGCAACCCGGTGGTTGGCTCATCAAAAACAAATAATGCCTTGTCTTTTGTTGTTCCTTTGACCAGGAAAGAAGCCAATTTGATACGCTGGGCTTCTCCTCCGGAAAGTGTTGACGACGACTGGCCCAATTGTACATAACCCAAACCGACATCCTGTAAAGGTTGTAATTTCTGGGAAATTTTGGTTTGTTTGGTTGCCGTAAAAAACGTTAAGGCATCATCGATGGTCATGGTCAGGATATCGTCAATATTTTTGCCTTCGAAAGTGACTTCCAATACTTCTTTCTTGAAACGTTTGCCGTTACAGGTTTCACAAGGCAGCGAAACATCGGCCATAAAAACCATTTCGACATTTATCGAGCCTTCTCCCTTACAGGTTTCGCAGCGTCCGCCGTCCACATTAAACGAGAAGTGCTTGGCCTGGTAACCTCTGTTTTTGGACAGTTTTTCTTTGGCATACAAATCCCGTATGTCATCGTAGGCTTTGATATACGTTACGGGATTGGAGCGGGAACTCCTTCCGATAGGGTTCTGATCTACATATTCGATATGTTTTATATGTGAAAAACTTCCGGAAAGCTCGGAAAACTGCCCGGCTTTTTCGCCTACGCCTTCCAATTTCTTTTGCAGGGCCGGGAATAAGATTTTTTTGATCAGCGTACTTTTACCAGAGCCTGAAACACCGGTAACCACCGTTAAAACATCCAATGGGAACGTAACATCTATATTCTGAAGGTTGTTTTCACGGGCTCCTTTTATATCAATATGGTTTTTGAATTTCCTGCGTTTTTTCGGTACCGAAATTTCAAGTTTACCATTTAAGTATAAGGAAGTTAGTGAGTTGGACTTCAATATTTCTTCAAAAGTGCCCTGCGCTACAAGTTCTCCTCCAAAAGTACCTGCTTCCGGGCCGATATCGATAATCATATCTGCGGCTTTCATAATATCCTCATCATGTTCCACAACAATGACGGTATTGCCCAGGTCACGTAATGACAACAATACCTTGATTAATCGTTCGGTATCTTTCGGGTGTAAGCCAATGCTGGGCTCGTCCAGGATATACATTGATCCGACCAAACTGCTGCCCAGTGAGGTTGCCAGGTTGATGCGTTGCGATTCACCACCGGAAAGCGTTGCAGAATTACGATTCAAGGTCAGGTAATCTAATCCTACTTCCTGTAAAAACGACAAACGGCTGTTGATTTCAATCAATAAACGTTTCGCCACTTTCGTATCGTATTCGGATAATTGCAGGTCTTTAAAAAACAAAATCGTATTCTTGATGGACAAATCGACCAGTTCCGGCAGTGTTTTTCCGCCTACCTTTATATTATTGACTTCCGGGCGAAGGCGTTTCCCTTTGCAGCTGTTGCATTTTGTTTTTCCACGGTAACGGGAAAGCATCACGCGGTTTTGGATTTTATAGTTTTTCTCTTCCAGTTCCCTGAAGAAATCATTCAGTCCCTGAAAATAACCGTTTCCTTTCCAAACCAGGTCTTTTTGCTCCTCGCTGAGCTGGAAATACGGCTTATGGATCGGGAAATCGAATTTATGGCTATTGTTGACCAATTCGTCCCGGTACCATCCCATGCTTTCGCCGCGCCACGGATAAATGGCATTTTCATATATGGATAAGGCAGTGTTCGGAATGACCAGCTCTTCATCAATACCGATGATATTCCCGTAACCTTCACAAACAGGGCAAGCTCCGTAAGGATTGTTAAAACTGAATAAATGCACATTTGGTTCCAAAAACTGGATACCGTCAAGCTCGAAATTAGAGCTGTAGGTGTATTTTGTTTCTGAATTCAGTTCCTGTAAAAAGCACAAGCCCTTACCTTCATAAAATGCGGTTTGTACCGAATCGGCCAATCGGTTGAAAAACTCTTCGTCATCTTTTACAACAATCCTGTCAATAATAAGAAGGATGTCTTTATTATCAAGTGAATGCTGGTCAATTTCATCCAGGCGCACCATTTCATTGTTTACCAGGATCCTTGCAAAACCCTGCTGAAGCAATACTTTCAGCTTGTCTTCCAGTTTTCGTCCGGCTTCCAGGTGAATAGGGGCCAGGAGAAGCCATTTGCTGTCTAAAGCGAATGTTTTTATCGTATTGATGACATCGGAAACCGTATCTTTCCTGACTTCCAGGCCTGAAACCGGCGAAAAGGTCTTTCCGATCCGGGCATACAACAATTTCAGATAGTCGTAAATTTCCGTAGATGTCCCGACAGTCGAACGGGCATTGGTGGTATTCACTTTTTGTTCGATGGCAATGGCCGGTGCTATTCCTTTGATGTATTCTACTTTTGGTTTGTCCAGCCTTCCCAGGAACTGTCGCGCATAGGAAGATAAACTCTCCACATAACGGCGTTGCCCCTCGGCATACAACGTGTCGAAAGCCAGGCTTGATTTCCCCGAACCGGACAGGCCGGTAATGACCACCAGTTTATTCCGGGGGATGGCCACATCGAGATTCTTCAGATTATGAATCTGAGCGCCTTTGATTAGTATGTTTTTTTTGGGCTCGAGCGTTGAAAAATCAGTTTGCATATAGAAATATCAGTTTCCACAAAGGTAATGATTTCTTCTGTTTTTTTCGATGCCAAGCCTGTCCGGAAATTTTTTTGTAACTCTGTTTCTGTAAAAATAGTACCTAAATTATGTTAAATTTTAAGATAAATTTTGCATTTATGGAATAAATTACATTAAATTTGGAGTTCAATAACACTAAAAACGAAAGCTTATAACATAAAAATACTTTTTAAAGAGAAATTTCTCAAGATAAACCCAGAATCTAAAAAGTATTGTTATGGCTACGACTCAACTCCCAGACGCTTTATTGGTAAGGAATTATATTGATGGTGATGAAAACGCACTGGCAATTTTAATTAAAAGGCATCAATCTAAAATTTACGGATTTATTTATTCTAAAATTTTGGATAGAGATGTGGCTGATGATGTGTTTCAGGATACTTTTATCAAAGTGATCAAAACCCTGAAAAGCAATTCTTACAACGAAGAAGGAAAGTTCCTGCCATGGGTAATCCGGATTTCACACAACCTTGTCATTGATTATTTCAGGAAAAATAAAAAAATGCCGATGCACCGTGAGACGGAAGAATTTTCTATTTTCTCGATCATGACCGATAACAGCCCGAATATTGAAAGCAGGATCATTACCGAACAGGTAGAATCTGATTTGCTTCGATTGATTGAAGAACTTCCGGACGACCAGAAGGAAGTATTGGAAATGCGTATCTATCAGGACCTGAGCTTTAAGGAAATAGCCGATTTGACAGATGTAAGTATCAATACGGCTTTGGGCAGAATGCGATATGCGCTGATGAACCTGAGAAGAATAATTGAAAAAAACCAAATTATTTTGACGAATTAGGCAATATTCTTTTGGGAGGTTGCGTTATACTGAAAATAAAAATTCAAATGTATGGCAAAACTTTACACTAAAAAGAAAAAAGCAACCCCAAAAATGTTACCTAAAAAAGAAACAGTCAATTTTTTATTGAACTATTCTAAAGCATTAAGAATAGTAAAAATTGGTGATGTGAACTTTGAAACGATTGCAAATTAATTAAAAACGCCCTTTTATTGGGCGTTTTTTTTGTAATATTCTTTCAGGACAGAAGCCCGGCCAATGGTCTTGGTTATGATGTCTTTTTCCAGGTTCCAGCCCCGTGCCGGCGAATATTCCCTTCCGTACCAGATAATCTGAAGATGCAGGTCGTTCCATAATTCGCGCGGGAAAATGGCTTTGGCGTCTTTTTCGGTCTGGACTACATTTTTGCCGTTGGTCAGGTTCCAGCGGTACATCAGCCGATGGATATGGGTGTCCACAGGGAACGCAGGAACTCCAAATGCCTGGCTCATGACAACACTTGCCGTTTTGTGGCCTACGGCAGGCAATTCTTCCAGGGCTTCAAAACTTTGCGGAACCAGGCCATTGTGTTTTTCTATCAGGATTTGGGATAAACCGTAAATCCCTTTTGATTTCATCGGGGAAAGGCCGCAAGGTTTGATTATTTCCCTGATTTCTTCCACAGAAAGCTTAACCATATCATAAGGATTATCCGCTTTGGCGAAAAGCAAAGGCGTAATTTGGTTGACCCTGACGTCTGTACATTGTGCCGAGAGCAATACGGCAACCAACAGTGTATAAGGATCTTTATGGTCTAAAGGAATCGGGATCGTAGGATAAATTTCCTGTAACGAAGTAATAATAAATGCGGCACGTTCGGCTTTAGTCATTTTTAGTGTAATTTTGGAACGTAAAATAAATCAATTTCTATGGCAATAACAAAAATCGATAGCAATAGAAAAAACAACATTTAAAACAGGACCATGACAACATTACAAAAAGGAGATAAGGCACCACAGTTTTCCGCACTTGACCAGGATGGCAAGCCGCACACATTATCGGATTATGCCGGGAAGAAATTGGTGATTTTCTTTTATCCTGCAGCCAGTACGCCAAGCTGTACGGTCGAAGCCTGCAATTTGAGGGACAACTATGAGCGTTTTAAGGCCAATAATTATGAATTGCTGGGCGTGAGTGCCGATACGGCGAAAAAACAATCCAATTTTAAAGCGAAATTCGAATTGCCTTTTCCGCTTTTGGCAGATGTAGATAAGGTTATTATCAATGCATTTGGTGTTTGGGGACCGAAAAAATTTATGGGCCGCGAATTTGACGGTATCCACAGGACGACTTTTGTCATTGATGAAAAGGGAACCATCGAGGAAGTGATAGTCAAAGTAAAAACAAAAGAACATTCGGACCAGATATTGGGATAATGCTTGAAATTATTAAGGAAAAAATAAGGTTACAGAAAGGTTTCATCTGTAGTTTTTGATAAAAGACAGGACTCTTGTGAACCCGGTTTTTTTGTTTTTTTGAAATGTTGATAAGGGAAGAGAAGCTTGCAGGACAGATTATTTTTTAAAATAGGTTTTATATAGGTAAATATTTACAGAAATTCGTCACTATTATATAGGGTGTTCGTCACAAAGGCTTTGTTTTTAACAGTTTGTAGTTTCCGGTGCTTTTACATTTGTGCTTCTAACTTTAAAAAACAAAACGCATGAAAAAACAAAAACTCTTACAAACTGGAAAGCTTTTCCTGGTTCTTTTATTGCTTCTCAACGGCAGTTTATTCTCCCAGACATGGAATAATGTTGCTTTTTCGAATTATTACAATGTGGATGCTACAATCGACAATTCGGATAACATTTACAGCCTGGCAGATAGCAATACAGCAGAAACCCGGGTGGTAAAATACAATAGCATGGATGCTCAGGCCTGGGCCATTAACATTTCCTCCCATCTAATAATGTCAAATTACAATTCCGCTCATATTGCTACCAATAACACTAAAGTGTTTGCCGGAGGTTATTCGACATCAGGAGGCGGAGCAAAAATAATCCAGATGGATAATTCGAATGGGGGCAATATTTCAAACTGGGAATTATTGGGCAGTACTATTCCAAGTTACAATGAAATAAGGGATATTAAGATTGTTGGTAATGAAATGTATGTTTTAGGTCATTTTAATGGGACTTTAACCTACAACAACGGCGCTAACAGTTTGGTAACGAATACCATGCGCTCTATGTACCTGATTAAATATACCGTAGCTCCAAAAGCAGTTCTTTGGGTAAAAAAAGTCAATTGTACAGGCGGTTTTGAAGCAAGTTCTTTAGATGTAGATGCTTCTGGAAGTATATTCGTTACCGGCTTTTACAAAGGGACTATAACTTTCAACGACGGTTCGACAGATTTTAATTTTACGAATAATACTACTTCGGATGCTGCTTTCCTTGCAAAATTGACGTCAGCAGGAAACTACGATTCCGCATTCGGGCTTAAGCAGTTTTTTAACGGATCGTCCAATCTTGCCGGGTCAAAGTTTGCAGTAAATGCCAATGGCTTGAATAATACGGTTTATTTTTCGGTATTGGAGAAAGTATTCGCGTTTTCCAAAATCGGTTCGGGGCCTAATTTATGGACAAGGAGTTTCCCGATAAGCAGGAAAGTTGCGGCGATAGGAGTTAACAAATGTGGTGACGTTTATGTTTCAGGAATGGATTTAAACAGCCAAAAAACAATCTGTTCCGGAGATTTTTTCGCAGACATGCTAAACAAGAATAACGGGACTACGGTTTGGTCATCAGTGTCCACTTCCTGTCATTCGATAGGCAATAATCTGCTTTTCAATTCGACAAATAAATTAAAATCTGTAGGCGGTTATAAAAGCCAATCTTCGGATGTTATCGTTATTGACAATCAATTTACAACCAATTTAAGTTACGGAAGCTTTATTGGGACTTTTGATGACCAGCCTGTAAACAGCTGTTGTGATATTACGATCAGCCTTCCGGCCTCTATTTCAATGTGCGGCACCTTTAGCGCTTTGTGCGGGCCAACTCCTCCTGCCGGAAGCACTTATACATACCAATGGTGGGGACCTTCTCCTTCTAATAATAATTCGGTGTTATTAGGTACAAGTCAATGTTTTACCCCAACACAGCATGGGAATTACCTTCTGAAGGTTACCAATCAGTTTGGATGTACCGTATCCCAAACTGTAAACGTACTAAGCTCCATTCCGGCTCCACAGCTTGGAAATGATATCGTTATATGTAAAGGAGATGTATTGCCAATTATTTCCATAGCCAATCAAGGCTTTGAAAGTGGCCAATACACTATTAAATGGTACATCAATGGTGTTTTGGTCCAAACTGGAGGAGTAACGCTTCAGGTAAGCCCGTCGGCGAGTAGTACAGTGAGTGTTGTCATTTCAAAACCTGGATGTCCATCGGTTTCAGACGGAATTAAAATTACCATTAAAAACTGTGGGCCAACTGCTTGTTTTGTTTTGAAGAATATCCTTTCGGAAGCAAACGAAGATTCCAAGTACGGTCCTCAGCCTGTGAAAAAACTGTGTAAGGAAAGAGTTGAAATTGACGGCAGTTGCAGTGAAAATGAAACAGGTTATCATTTGCGTATCGCGGAATTTGATTTGATGAGCTGGAATTTCATACAAGATTATTACTCAGGTTGGGTAAACGGGACAGCCCAGGCACCGGCAACTATTAACCTGAATACTTTGATAGGAACTGCTTCGCCTGAAACAGGAGGGGTGAGCAGGACTTTCCTGACCAATAAATTATATGTTGTATGTTTATCAGTTGGGCCGGTTTGGAATTCAGCACCGCCACAATTCTTCAGAGTCGTTTCTTGTGCAAAAGGAGAACCGGAATTTGTTAAGGTAGATGCCCAGGATTTGGAAAGCAACGTGTTTTCTTCACTTGAAATCTTCCCTAATCCTACCAATGGAAAGGTTACAATCGGCCTGAACGGCATGCATGCAGAAGAAATATCGGTATACAATTCTTTAGGAGAAACAGTGTACAAGGCTAAAATCACAGAGAATGTACCAAGCGCCGGAATTGATTTGTCCGGATTGCCTTCAGGGATTTATATCGCTCATATTAAAACGTATGATGGGCAGGCCGCTGTAAGGAAAATTATTAAGAATTAAGATAAATGACAATACTAAAAAACCCAATTATGTATATAATTGGGTTTTCTTTTTTAGAATGTATTTCGGATTATTCTATTTTCTCTAATTTTTTATTGGTGTCATAACCAAAAAGATGGTCTTTTTTGATTAATTCAGCAATTCCTTCCGGAAGCATTTTTTCCCAACCCGGTGTTCCGTGGCTGATCATTTTAAGTACTTCACGAGAGAATATCTTAAGGTTTTCCCTGTCAAAATCAGTGATATCGATTACTTTTCCGTTATAGGCGAAGAATTTGTACAATTCCTTCATTCGTGGATGTACCTTAAGGTTTTGCGAATTCAGGATAGTTCCGTCTTCATCTTCCATCGGGTACAAAAGCACTTTTAAGTCACGATAGAACAATTTACCGAAAGCTTCAAGGATTCCGCCGCTTAAGTGACGATAATATTTCTCATCAAAAATATCGATAAGATTGTTGACACCCAATGCCAACCCCATTCTTTCCTTGGTATAATTGGAGAAATATTCTACCACTTTGTAATATTCCTGAAAGTTGGAAATCATCACGGTCTGGCCTAAAGAACAAAGCAATTCGGCCCTGTCCATGAAGTCCCTTTCGTCAATTTCCCCGTCAGAACGAAGGTTGGAAAGCGTAATTTCAAAAACCACCAGGGTATTTTCCCTTTTCACTTTATTCTCATCTACAAACATCTGAAGCGATTTCTCGTACATGTCCATGTTAACTTTCGTTACAGGGCGGAAACTACCTCGCAATGCCAGGATATTTTTTTTGTATAAGACAGCTGCCGGCAAGATGTTTTTTCCGTTAGGATCGAACATTACGGCGTCTGTCATGTTGTTTTTGACCAATTGCAAACTCATCAGGCGGTTGTCAACATCTGCAAAACGCGGGCCTGAAAAATTAATGGTATCGATTTCCAGCTGGTCCTTATCGATATGGTCGTACAAATAACGGAGCAATCTTTTTGGATCGTTGTATTTGTAAAAAGCGCCGTAAATCAGGTTCACGCCTAGTTTTCCAAGGGTTTCCTGTTGCAGCCTTGCATCGGTTTCCTTAAAACGGATGTGGATGAATATTTCGTTGTACGCCTCGTCCGGGTCAATCTGATATTTGATGCCCACCCAGCCATGGCCTTTAAACTGCTTGGCAAAGTCTATCGTCGCAACGGTATTGGCATAACTGAAAAACATTTTTGAAGGATGCTTGTCACGGCTCAAACGCTGTTCAATCAGTTCGACTTCATGGTTCAGCATTTTCCGAAGGCGGCTTTCGGTTACATAACGGCCGTCATCCTCGATTCCGTAAATGGCATCGCTAAAATCCTTGTCGTAGGCAGACATGGCTTTAGCAATTGTACCTGATGAACCTCCTGCTCTAAAAAAATGACGGACTGTTTCTTGTCCTGCACCAATTTCGGCAAAAGTTCCGTAGATATTATCGTTCAGGTTGATTCTAAGGGCTTTGTCTGTTATTGAAGGTATTTGTTCAATAACTTTATCTCCCTTCAGCGTAATTTCGTTTTCTAATTTTTTCATTATTGGGGTAAATACATTGCAAAGTTAATAAATTGCACCCTTTTACATCAAAATAATCTTTATTTTTGTGAAAAATAATTTAGTTGAAAGTCTATTTTTTAGGTACCGGGACCTCGCAAGGTATTCCTGTTATAGGGAGCCAACATTCCGTATGTAAAAGCCAGGATCCGAAAGACCATCGTTTGCGGGTTTCCGTTTGGGTGGAATGGGACGGATTTTCTTTTGTGGTAGATTGCGGGCCGGATTTCAGGCAACAAATGCTCACTTCGGGTTGCCAGCATATAGATGCTATTTTATTTACACACGAACATTCCGACCATACGGCCGGTTTGGATGATATCCGCCCGTTTTTCTTCCGTCAGGGCAATATCCCTATTTATGCCCATCAGCGGGTGCTTAAAAACCTGGAGAGGCGTTTCGATTATATTTTTGAGACCGAAAACAGGTATCCGGGTGCTCCAGGCGTTACACCAATTGAAGTCATAGATGGCAAGCAGCTGTCTTTTGGGGAAAAATTCGTGGAACCTATTGATGCCATGCATGGAAACCTTCAGGTCTTCGGTTACAGGTTTGATGCTTTTGCCTACCTGACCGATGTAAAACAGATTTCTCCCGTGTCTGTTGCGAAATTGCAAAACCTGGAAGTTTTGGTTATAAACGCCCTACGGGAAGAACCTCACGATACTCATTTTAATTTGCAGGAAGCACTTGATTTTATTGCGGTTGTACGCCCTAAAAAAGCCTATTTAACACATATAAGCCATATTTTGGGATTCCATGAAGAAGTGCAGGAAAAACTTCCTGAAAATGTATTTTTAGCCTACGATAATTTAACAATCACTATTTAAAATTCAATTGCACCATGAAAAAACTGGTTTTATACGGATTAATATTTTCTGTTCTGATTAATATTTTTCAGTTTATGTATTCTTCGAAAAAATTTCAATTCGATGAAGAAAGAGCAACGAAATTCAGGACCAAAATAAACGACAGCCTTACTAAAATCATTGCCGAAAAAGAAGAAGGCGATTATTTTTCGCTTGCCCATAATGATAAAGCCATTGATTACCTGGAAGCTTATGATGTAAACAAACTGATGCCTTTCGTAAAGGAAAAACTAATGGATTTAAATTCAAATCCTGCCGGGAACAAGCTCATTCCTTATGACGGTATGGTGATAAACAAAGTACGTTTCCTTAACCACAGATGGATTATTGCAGACTTTACCGGGCAAACCGGCTGGGGCGAAATAATTATCAAGTATTTTATGGAAAAGGACGGTTCCGTAACTTTTGAAACGGCAGAAACATTGCTGTATCCTCAAAATTAATAATTAAAAAAGGACTTCCAATCGAAGTCCTTTTTTTATTGACGTAAAAGCAATTATTTTATTACTGTTTGAATAAAAAGAAATAATACAAAATGACTTTCTCATTGGATACCTCGTCAAAACTCAACAATTTATAACCTGCGGAATTATAAACCTCTTTGCCTTCAAGCTTGCCTATCGAGTTACCCGAAGCATCATATATGGTTTTGCCGTCAAATCGCCCTAAAGTACTTCCCAAAGCATCATACACAGTATTGCCGTCCATTCTGCCTAAAGTATTTCCGGAAGCATCATAAGCGGTATTGTTGTCAATTTTTCCTATTGTACTGCCTTTGTAATCGTATACGTTTTTAGTATCGATTTTTCCCATTTTGCTGCCTGAAGCATTGTATAGTTGCTGGCTTTGAGCATTGAATGAAACCAGGAACAGGGCAATTATCCCTAAAATCTGTAAGTTCTTTTTCATATTTATTGTTTTAAAATTGGGGTTATTTTTTTAAAGATATGTATTTTATTGCAATAACCAATTTCTAAAGTCGTAGAAATTTTGGGGAGCAACACCGTGGCCTACCGGATATTCCTTATACACATTTTCAATGCCTAAAGCGTCCAGTACCGGTTTTGCCATACGGGCCCAGTCTACAGGAATTACCTGGTCTGCAGAACCGTGTGAAGCAAATATTGCCAGGTTTGAGAAATCATTGGCTTCAAAACCATCCTTCACGATTTCTTTATCGAAACAGCCGCTCATGGCAACTACCCTGCGGATTTTTTCAGGATAGGAAAGTGCAATCGCATAACTTAAAATCGCACCCTGGCTGAACCCGATTAAAGTAACATTTTCAGCATCAATTGGGTAATCGACAGTTAATTGATCAATGAAACCGGCTATCAGGTCGCGGGAATTCCGGGCCTGGCCCAAATCGGAAAATTTGTTTTGATCGGCATCAAAATTAATGGCGTACCAGGCATAACTCCCGTACATCAAATCGTACGGAGCACGGGCTGAAATAACATAATATTCCTCCGGTAATTCCGAAGCAAAAGAAAAAAGATCTTCTTCATTACTGCCGTAACCGTGCAAAAGCAGTAGTACCGGATTTTTGCCTACTATTGTTTTTGGTTCCCTAACCAAGTGGTGTAAAGTCATGATTCCTGTGTTCAATTTATTAAATATTTTTAAACCATTTCTGGAAAAGCGACCCCAAAAGCGGGATTGGCCTTAATTCTCCTCTGATGGCGCTGAAAATTCCGTAAGTCCATAAAACAGAAACGAAAATCCACATTGACATCGTAATCATCGGATTCCCAAAAGGCCCGATCAGGAGCCCTAATGCGATAAAAGTAATGGAAAGCCCCAAAGATTGCCTGATATGGAAAGAAGCAAACGGATTTTTGGTTTCAGAGTTCATGGATAAGGCGATTAAAACGCCAACAATTAATATATAGCTTGTTATGGCTGCCGTTTTCCCTTCTTCAATTTGATTTTGCATGCTGTATTTTTTAAGATAAGACTAATTTTCCCTGATTGTAAATCCCTATTACTTTTCCTGTTGTCTTCATTCCTAAAAAAGCGGAATTTTTAGATTTGGAGTGAATGTTTTCAAGGGTAAAGACAGATTCTCCTTCCGGATCGAATAATGTAATGTCAGCTTGCTGTCCTTCGGCGATGTTGTTTTTTCCCAATCCGAAAATCGCTTTCCCGGAAGTTAATTTTGCTACGATTACCGGGGTTGGCAGTACAGTCTGCAAGGCAGAGAAAGCACTTTCCAGGCCGATAGTCCCGTATTTGGCAAAATCGAATTCCATTTTTTTATGTTCGATGTCTATTGGATTGTGGTCTGCGGTAATACAATCGATGGTATTGTCTAAAACACCCGCCAGCAAAGCCTTTCTGTCTTCTTCGCTTCGAAGCGGTGGCAAAACCTTATACCGGGTGTCAAAACCTTCGATGGCAGTATCGTTCAATACCAGGTTGTGCACGGCCACACTGCAGGTTACCTGTAAACCTTTGGCCTTTGCCGCAGCAATCAATTCGACAGATTTGGCACTTGATAGGGTAGGGATGTGCAATTTTCCGCCGGTATATTCTAAAATGAACAGGTTGCGGGCAATAATCAATTCTTCTGCCAACGATGGTATCCCTTTGAGTCCCAATTGGGTGGAAGCGATTCCTTCGTGCACCATTCCTTTGCCTTTTATAGTATTGTCCTGTGAGAAAGCGATGATCAGCCCATTGAAATCCTGAGCATATTGCAGGCTAACTTTTAGTAAATTGGCATTGTCCAGGCTTTTGCCATAATCACCAAAGGCAATCGCCCCGGCGTTTTTCATGTCAAATAATTCTGCCAGGTCCGTGCCGTCGCTGTTTTTGGTCAGGGCGCCGATAGGATACAGGCTTGTTGCGAATCCTGCTGCTTTCTGTTTTACAAAATTGATTTGGGACTGATTGTCCAAAACAGGAAAGGTATTGGGTTGCAGCGCGATTCCCGTAAATCCTGAACGGGCAGCCGTTTGCAATCCGTTTGCGATGGTTTCGCGGTCTTCAAAACCCGGTTCCCCAAGCGAGACACTAGTATCGAACCAACCTTTTGACACATGCAGGTTAGGCACTGTAATTTCTTTAAAACCTTCAGCGCTTCCTATATTTGAGCCAATTTCTTCAATAATCCCGTTACTGATTTTGATGTCAGCAACCTGATTGTGGAATTTATTTTCAGGGTCAATAATCCGGGCGGCTTTGAGTATTACGTTCATTTTACAAATTTTTGAATGAGTATTTCAAGGAGAATAAATAGCAGTGTAAAAATAAGGAACCATTTCCAGGCCTGGCTGTCTGTCCTTTCTATCTGGATGGTATCGAAAAACGATTCTATACTGTCGATCTTGTTTAATTCATCAAGGACATCATCGCTGGGAAGCGTTAGGTTGCTTTCGTCCCGGTTATAATTGAAACTGATATTCCCGATGGCTTTCTTGTTTTGGATAATTTCGAAATTCCCGGCCAAAGTTGGGTTGTCATTAGAAGAAATCCTGATTTTGTCAGACATGACCTGCTGCATCGGGATAAATTCTTCAGTAGCGTTCTTTATAGAAACTATCATCTCGTCATCTGCTGATTTTGCAGCCACTAAAAACGGATCGGCGTTGCCTATGGTTTCATATTTGACACCGTTTTTATCCGCACTCAGCGCCATTTTATAAAAAGTAGGGACAATAAGCGGCGAGTTCTGGAAATTGCTGTTGGTTTTATTTATCGGTGCCGAAAAAACAAACAGGGATCCGATTTGTTGACGTATCGTGGTCAGGAAAGCACTTTGATCGTCGTAACTTATGGCCTGCGGATAATTGTTTTGGAGTGTAAAGGATTTCAATACGTTCGGGTATTGGAAATTCGTGATTTTCTTTTCAAAAACATTGGAAAACAAAGGGTTGGAAAAATTGATCTTCGTGATTTTCTTTTCCTGGCTTTGCAATCCCTGGAACTGGATCCCACCGAAATGGGCCAAAAACGAGTTCAGGTTCGTTATTTCATTTTCTTCCGAAGGGATGAAGACTACGTTGCCGCCTTTCTCCACAAAAGATTTCAAATTGGTCTGCAATGCGACAGGAATGCTCTGTAATTCGTTAAGGATAATGGCATCCTGTTTGTCCAACTGGCTGTAATCAAGTGTCCCGATGGTCGAATTGGCATACTTGAATTCCGGTTGGGTATAAATCCGTGAGAGGAAATTGCTTTTGTCATTTTCGCCAATGCTCAAAACATGGGTGGTTTGGGGTTTGGAAATGGAGAAATAGAGTGAATTATCGAAAGACAGACTATTGTCATCAATACTTATATACCCGTGGAAATCTTTTTTAGGGATGGTAAAATGAATTTTTTCCTTGTTTTTTTTCAGGTTCAGGATGGTTTTGGCAATCAATTCATTTTGGTTGTATACGGAAACCGGTATTGCTTTTTTCTCCTCCGAATTGGAAGAAAAGTCAACGCCTATTTCATAGAAATCATCCAGTGACTGCGACAGGTAAACACTGTCAATGGCCACATTTTTAAGCTGTTCAGCTTCCGGTATCACAAAATAGGTTTTGTTGTTTTGAGGGATGCCTTTGAGGTGGTTCTTATTCATCCCGATGGCGTCTGTAATAATGACGATGTCTTTGTTTTGGGCCGGATTCCTTGTTTTTATTTTGGTCAGGGCAGTTTCGAGAGAAAACGGAAGCGCGCTGTATTTTAGGTTCTGTAATTCTTTTTCAATGGCTTTTATGTTGGTATTCCAATAGCTTTCATTGTTGGTGATGATCGAAAAAGAGGTGTTTTCAGGAGTATTTTCAAGTAAATCCTGAACGGCACGTTTGAGTAATTCACCTTTTTGCCCTTTTGCCTGCATACTATAGGAATTATCTAGGATAACGAATAGTTCGTTGTTGGCATTGGCATTGTCTTTGGCTTTAAAAAAAGGCTGGGCAAAAGCGATAATCAAACTGGCCAGCAGCAGTAACCGGGTGGCAAGGAGCAGCCACTTTTTTATTTTGGAACTTTTCCGGGTCTGGATAGAGAGTTCTTTGAGAAGTTTTACATTGGTAAAAAATTCTTTCTTAAATCGCCGCAACTGGAATAAATGCACTAAAATTGGTATAACCAATAAGAAAAGGAAATACAGGATTTCGGGATGTTTAAATTGCATTTATTCGGAAAAGTTTACTTCACATGACTGTATTTTAGCATAGTTCAGTGAATTTCATTTGTCAAAGATACTATTTTCAGCTTATGTGTGGGATTATTTTTTTCGCTTCTTTTTATAAAATTCCTTGTCTGCAATATAAATCGTTTTTACGACTTCACAATATACAATATCACCCGTTTTGTTGGTAATAAAGGTTGTTTTTGGATATTCGGTTTCTTTGTTTTCCTGTACTTTGTTTCGAATGTCTTCGATTTCTGCAGTTGTAAATTCGAAAGAGGCATAGACATCTTCACGGGCCGGGCGTTTGAAACGGATGTGCGCACTTTTGTCCCAAACGATATAGTCTTCCTTAAAAAGGTACATCAGTTGAATCATCGGGATGGGATCTACGGCAGAAAACAGGCTTCCGCCAAATATGGAACCGATATAATTGCGGTTTTTATAACTTATCGGAATCTTGATCCGTACACTTTTCAGGTCATCCGAAACATATGTGACACGGGCGGTACTGCGGCGGTACATTGGGGAAAGGTTAAAACCGATTTTGAGCAAAGTGGATTCTTTGAGGAATTTCCTTGCTATTTTTGCTGCAGCTTGATACATCAGGATTGCATGTTTTTAGGAGAATAAGAGGCTTCCGTTAACGGATTATTTTTTCTTTTTCTTGGCAGCCCTGCTTTTCAGGATATTCCTATTGACAGAACTGGATGTTTTTTTCTTGGTTTTAGAAGGCCCTCCCAAATTCACTTTTTTATTCTTTGCCGATTTTTCATGGGTATTTCCCTGGCCTTCCAGCTTTACTTTTTTAAGTAGAAATTTAACTTTCTCTTTTTCTTTTTCAGGGCCGATGAGGGTTTTGGAAATTTCCACTTCAGCCGGAAATTCAAGTATCGTGATTTCTTTGTTCATCAGCAATTCGGCTTCCACTTTGATATCTTCTTCGCGGGGAGCGATGAAACTGATGGCAATCCCCGAAGCATCGGCACGCCCGGTCCGCCCGATACGGTGGATGTATTGTTCCGGGCTTTCGGCCATTTCGAAGTTGATGACATGGGAAATATTTGAAATGTCCAATCCACGGGCCATCACATCGGAAGTAATAAGCCCTCTCAAATCCCCGTTCTGGAACGAAGCCATAGATTGTAAACGATAATTTTGCGATTTATTGGAATGGATAACCCCGAATTGCTCCGGGAAATCCGCCTCGATCCGCTCATGGAGCATGTCTGCGATTTTCTTGTTGTTTACAAACACCAGGATGCGGGACAAGGAATCATCGGTAAGCAGCAAATGCTTCAATACATTTATTTTCGTATTGAAATTAGGGACGTGATAGGATAATTGTTCTATTTTTTCCAATGGAGCACCGGATGCCGCCAGCGAAACTTCTTCCGGAAAATCGAAATAGTCGTTCAGGATTTCATCCACTTCATCGGTCATGGTAGCTGAAAACAAGATATTTTGGCGTTTCGGTTTTAACATAGCCAGGATGGAAGTCAATTGCGGCCTAAAACCCAGGTTGAGCATCTCGTCAAACTCATCGATCACTAATTTCTGCACTTCCTGCAGCCCTAATACACCATCCAATGCCAGGTCCATAACACGGCCGGGAGTTCCAACAAGTACATCAATCCCTTGGTATACATGGTTTTTCTGCGTATTGATATTAACACCACCGTAAATTCCCAACGTTCTGACTGACATGTATTTTGTCAGTTTTTCGACTTCTTCCACCACCTGTACCACAAGTTCCCGGGTTGGGACCAAAATCATAATCCTGGGATTAAAGGTATCGGCAAATTTATATTGTTTCAGAATAGGCAATAAGTACGCAAATGTCTTTCCTGTACCGGTTTGAGCTATCCCCATCATATCATGCCCCGACATAATTACAGAAAATGATTTTTCCTGAATTGGAGTAGGAGTGGTCAGCCCTAAATCGGCTAACGCTTTCTGAACGGATTTTGGAAGATTAAATTGCTCAAATGATGCCATTGGTAATAATTTTCTGCAAAGGTATTGTTTAAAGTTAACATTTATCAATTATAAAGCACCGTTCGTCGAAAAAAATAGCTTTTAACTCATTTAAAAGTTATATTGGACGGTAATTTTTGAAAAAGATTGGTTTTAATGGGTAATTCGAATTATTTAAAAGACGATTTTTATCAACATCTTAAAGGAGATGAAGAATTGTTTGGAAAAATAATCACCTCAAACGGAAAGTATTTTTTTGTTTGGGATTATGTAAACCAGGAACATTTGTGGATTTCCGGTTCCGTTTTGAAAAAACTGGGTTTTAAAAGCGAACCGCCTGAAAATGATCTAACCACTTGGAAATCAAGATTGAAATTCACCCTTGCACCAAACGATACCCTTCAGGGGAATCCATCGAAAAAAGAAATAACGCTTGAGAATTCCCAAAAAATTACCATCAAGGCCACTGCGAACCTTTTTTATATCAGGAATCAGGAGAAAGAAATTTTAAGGGTACTTGGAGTTTTAGAGAAGAACTGGTTTAAAGATGCTTCCGGAGCCAAAATTTCCAAGAAAAACAAATTCGAGAAAACACTTCAGGAAAGCCAGAACCGGTTTAAATTTATTTCGGAAAATATTTCAGACGGAATTTACATTATTGAAAATGACCAACTGGTATTTGCCTCTAAGGCGTATTTGAAAATGATGGACCTCTCCGAAGAGCAAAAGCAGCAAAGCCATAAAAAAGATATGTTCTGTATGGTCCATCCGGACGATTTGGAGATGGTAAAAGGGGCTATTTACGGTGCCGCCGAAAACAAACAGCCTTCCGTTAAGTATATTTTCAGGTGCCTTACCGGCAAAGGGGAATACAAATGGAGGGAAGACATCATGAACATTCATTATGATGCTTCCGGTAAGGCTTTCAGGGCGATCACCATTGCCAGGGACATTACCCAGGAAAAAATCGAAAAAATCGAAAGCATAAAGAAACAGGAATCCATAGACCTGCAAAACCAGCTGCTCATCAAATTGTATTCCAACGTGATGGACAATGCCCTGGAAAACAAAATCAAGGAAGTCACCATTCTGGCTGCTAAAGGGCTTACCATAGACAGGGCCAGTTTCTGGGAAATAAAAAACGAGGAATTAATCTGTAAAAACCTGTTTGATAAGATTGAAGAGGTCCATTCCAGTGATGCAATATTGGATGTCAGGACGATACCCAAATATATTTCCGCCTTGAACAATAAAACAGCCTTCACGACAGATGAAATGTACACCGACCAGGATACCATTGAATTGATTGACAATTATTTAAGGCCTCTTGGTGTTACAGATATGCTCGATGTGCCCATTAGGGCCAATGGGAAATTCTATGGGGTTTTATGTTGCGAACACCGTGATAATCCAAGGGTTTGGAGCGAGAACGATATTTCTTTTGCCCGGGCGCTGGCCGATTATTTAAGCCTGGCATTGGAAGAAGACAGCAGGAAGCAAGCGGAAATCAAGCTCAATGAAAACCAGGAAAAACTCAAATTCATTGCCGAAAATACTTCTGATGGGATACTGGTATTCGAATCCAACGCGATGACGTATGTTTCCCCGGCCTATTCTAAATTTTCCGGCTATTCGGAAGAATACATGCAGAATTTGAGCCTGGAAAATATCTTTTCATTGGTCCATCCGGAAGACAGGGAACGGCTTAGGATCATCATTTACAGCAATTTGGGCAAACAAAAACAGAATTTCAGCTATGAATACCGTTTCAAGGGAAGTGACGGCGAGTACCAATGGCGGGAAGATTCGGCAAATGTGATTTACAAACCCGACGGCATGTATTCAAAATACATCCTCATCTCCAGGGATATCACCGAAAGGAAAAAAACCGAAAGGCAGCTTATTGAAAGCGAACAGCAATTGAGGCTCATTACCGAAAATACTTCCGATGGTGTTTTGGTCATCGAAAACGGCAAACTTTCCTATGTTTCCCCGTCGTACGTCAAATTACTCAACTATCCCAAAGAAGTGTACCTGAATTTCACACCTGAAGATGTGTACAGCAGGTTCCATCCCGATGATATTGTTACGGTACAGCCTTTTATACAGGAATGCCTGGCCAGGCATCTGAAAGAGTTCAAATACGAGTTCCGGTTCAGGGCTTCGGACGGAGAATACCATTGGAGGGAAGATTCTGCCAATGTTATTTATGATGAAAATGGGAAATATTCGAAATATATTGTCGTGACCCGTGATATTTCGGCCAGGAAAGAAGCGGAGAAAGAGAAAAACAGGCTTTTTCAAATTACTGAAAAACAGAATGAGAAACTGATCAATTTTACCCATATCGTATCGCATGACATCCGTTCCCATACCAGTAATTTATCGATGATCCTTGATTTATTCGAAGAAACCACAGATCCGCAAGAACAGAAGGAATATTTCAGCATGCTCAAGCAAAGTACCGACAAGCTTTCGGATACGATTTTTTTCCTGAATGAGACCGTGGCCATTCAAAGCGGCGAAAAAGGAAAAAAAGTCCGGCTGAACCTCAAAAAAGAGATAGAAAAAGCAATTTTAGGGATCAATGCCATTATAAAAACCAATAAAGTCCGGTTGAAAATCAATATAGAAGACCATCTCGAAATCGAAGGGACACAATCGTACCTGGAAAGTATTATTTTTAATTTACTGACCAATGCCATCAAATACAAATCACCGGAGAGAGACCCGGTAATCAAAATCAAGGCAGGGAAAATAGCGGAAGAAATCAAGCTAAGTGTCCAGGATAACGGCTTGGGCATTGACCTGGAAACTAATAAAGACAAGATTTTCGGGATGTACAAAACGTTTCACGGAAATCCTGATGCGGTAGGATTGGGCTTGTTTATGATGAAAAACCATATCGAATCTATGGGTGGAAGTATCGATGTGGAAAGCGAGGTAGGAGTAGGAACCACCTTTAATTTGTATTTTATATGAAAAAGATCGACCTGACGTACATTTTGGATGATGACAATATTTTTATTTTCGTATTGATGAAATTATTAGCCAAAAACGAAAATTTCAACAGAGTCCTCGAATTTAAGAATGGTAAGGATTTGTTGGAAACGCTGACAAATTCTGAAGGGAATATCCCCAATGTAATCCTCTTGGATATCAACATGCCGGTGCTTGACGGCTGGCAGTTTTTGGAAAAACTCGAAGCCATGCCCAATAAAGACCATTTTAATGTCTTCATCATGACTTCTTCGATTGATGCGAACGATATCGAAAAATCCAAGTTATTCTCGACAGTAAAGGATTTTATTTCCAAACCGATCAATAAGGAAAAACTCGACAGGCTCCTGGATTATTTTTAAAAACAAAAACCACCTGTTGCCAGATGGTTTTGAATATAAAGGTTTGGTTTAAACGTATTAATTGTTAAGCATTACCGGCATAACAAGCATGGTAACGGTTTCCCCTTCGTCAAGGCCATCAACAGGAGTCAAAATACCGGCTCTGTTGGGCATGGACATTTCAAGCATGATCATATCAGACTGAAGGTTGGTTAGCATTTCCGTCAGGAAACGGGAATTGAAACCGATCTGCATATCGTCTCCCTGGTAATCACAGGTCAAACGCTCTTCCGCTTTGTTGGAGTAATCGATGTCTTCCGCGGAAATGTTCAGTTCGGTCCCGGCAATTTTTAATCGGATCTGATGGGTAGTCTTATTCGAGAAAATGGCCACACGACGTACGGAACTTAAAAACTGCGTTCTGTCGATCATTAATTTATTCGGGTTTTCTTTCGGGATAACCGCTTCGTAATTCGGGTATTTCCCGTCAATCAATCGGCAGGTCAGGATGTAATTGTCAAAAGAGAAAGTGGCGTTTGCATCATTGTATTCAATGGTCACTTCCGCATCTGAAGCCCCTAAAATCCCTTTAAGGATGTTCAACGGTTTTCTTGGCATGATAAAATCAGCAACTTCAGAAGCCTTTACATCGGTTCGGGCATATTTTACCAGTTTATGGGCATCGGTAGCTACAAAAATAAGGCCTTCCGGAGAAAATTGGAAGAACACACCAGACATTACCGGACGCAAATCATCGTTTCCGGCAGCAAATATGGTTTTGCTGACTGCGGTAGCCAATACTTCGGCAGGAACAATCGTTTTGGAAGGTTCCTCAAGGCTTACCGATTTAGGGAATTCTTCTCCAGGGGCATAAGCCAGGGCGTATTTTCCTGATTGTGAGCTGATTTCTATCGTATTGTTTTCTTCAATGGTAAAAGTCAGCGGCTGTTCCGGGAACGTTTTTAGGATTTCCAGTAATAATTTGGCAGGAACGGCAACACTTCCTTCACTTGTCGAATCAATCGAAAGCGACGCAGACATTGTCGTTTCCAGGTCTGAAGCGGAAACTAAAAGTTGGTTTTGTTTTAATTCGAATAAAAAATTATCTAAAATAGGCAGGGTATTGCTGCTGTTGATAACACTTCCTAAAACTTGTAATTGTTTTAATAAATAGGAACTTGATACTATAAATTTCATCATCGTATTTTTAAATCTTGTGTCTCAAATTTTGAAGACATTTTTTATATTTTACAAATATATCGTAAACTAATCAGTATTAAAAACAATTTTATCAACAACTATCGACCGAATTGTCTTTTCCTTAAGTAAGTGACCGCTACGCCAAAAATCAGCAGTAACACCAATGGCAGCCCAATAGTTAGAAATTGTGTATAGGTGTAATTTTCGTATACTTTTTCCTTGTCCAGCAATGGTAAATCAACTTCTTTGCTTCGAATGTTAATAAGTCCGTTGTCATCCAGCAGGTAATTGACACAGTTCATCAGGAATTCTTTGTTGGAATACATCTGGTTGGTCCATTTGTCAAAGCCCAGTTCGAGAGGCTGCCCTTCTTTGTCCAGTTGGTTTTTGATGATATCGCCATCCGATACGACGATCATTTTGGTTGCTTTTCCTTTGGTTTTGAAGCCATTGTCCTTAAACGGAAGCACCCTGTTTTCAAAGACGGAAGAGAATTTCCCTTCCAGTAAAACACTCACTGGGATATTCCCGCCTTCCGGAAAATCTTCCGGCTGGGGTTTTTCGTTAACCATCTTAAGATCGACTTCTACAGGAGCTCCGACTTTTTTGGAATAAGGGGAAGTTTGCAGCAATATTGTCTTTTTGATTCCGTTTTTGAGGGTATCGATAGAATTGGAAAAATCAAGTTTAAGGCCGTCAAGGTTGTTTACGATTGGATGTTTCCCGTTTGGAGAAATATAAGGCGCGTAAAACCAGAAATAGTTTTGGTATTGCGTTTCGTTCCCTCTGTTTCCGGAAGCCAGCGCAATAGGAGTGGCGTACATATCCTTGATAATGTCGGGGTTGATCCTGAAACCATATTTGAAAAACATATCATTCAATCCCAAATCCATAGGAAAGGCCAATGTGTTTCCGGTCTGGTTCAGGTTTTCCATATCTACGTTTACGGTTTCCACCAGCCAAAGTGTTTTCCCACCATTGATGATAAACTGGTCCAGCACCTGTTTTTCCTGGTCTGAAAAAGTTTCTTTTGGTTTGGTAATCAGGGCCAAATCATAGCTTTCCAACTGTTTTAGCGTTTTGACAGGGTTTTTTGCCACAGAATCCAACGTAAAAGGTGCAATGTAATAACTGTCGCGGATAGTGGTTAAAAAATCGGCTTTTAAAATATCTTCCAGTTCGCCGTTCCCTTTAATGACGGCAATTTTCTTTTTCTTTTCTGTCGTAATTTTATAAAAAGCATCTGTAAGTGCGTATTCGAGGTGTTGTACCGAACTTACCACTTTCTGCTCGGTTGAAGCACCCAAACGGTTCTTTAGCAAAGGCAGTTTGGTACTTTTGTTTTTATAGGTGGCGATTGCCCAGGGGAAAACCACTTCTTTGGATTGTTTCCCTTTGTCGTCAACGGTGACATTTACAGGGGTCATGCCACGCTGCAGGAATGATTTCATCACGGCATCGGCTTCTTCCGGATTTTCCAGCGGATTGACAAATTGGTAAATGATATTAGGGTTGTACGCTTTGTACTCCTCCAGGATTTGCTTGGTTTCGGTTTGCAGGCGCTTGAATTCAGCAGGGAAATTACCTTCCAGGAAAACATCGATATACAAAGGCTCTTTTGCATTTTTGATAATGTTCAGAGACGTTTCAGACAAGGTATAACGTTTGTCATGCGTTAGGTCGAAGCGATGGAAAAACTGGCTCCCGATCCCATTAAGGACCAATAAACAGGCAATGGTTAGCCACAAATTTTTTAAACTCTTTTTTTGGATAGGTACCATTACAATTTATATGATTTTAATTTGTAGACAGTTAAGGATAAAAATAAGACGGTTATGCTCACAAAATAAAGGACATCTCGTGTATCGATAACACCACGGCTCATGCTTTTAAAATGATAATCCATTCCTAATGAGGCGATTGTATTTCCGTAATCGCCAAAAACAGGATAATTTGAAATGCCCTGGAATCCGAAATACAATACAAAACATAAAAAGACCGAAACGATGAATGCTACGATCTGGTTATCGGAAAGGGTCGAGGCCCAAATCCCGATAGAAGTATAGGAAGCCATCAAAAACATCAGCCCGAAGTAGGACCCGAGCGTACTCCCGAAATCGATATTTCCTTCCGGCAGCCCCAAATCGTAAATCACTTTTACATAAACCAATGTTGGTATAATGGCGATAAGTAGCAATAAAAAAGCCCCCAGGAATTTTCCGTTTACGATCTCCCAAAGCGATAGCGGTTTGGTCAGCAGCAGTTCCATGGTCCCTTGTTTTTTTTCATCCGAAAAACTGCGCATCGTTACAGCAGGAATCAGGAAGAGCATGATCCATGGCGCTATGGTAAAAAACGGGGTCATGTCGGAAAATCCGGAATTGAGAATGTTATAGTCCCCTTCAAAAACCCATAGGAAAAGGCCGCTTAGCAACAGGAATATGGCAATGACCAAATAGCCTATCGGCGAACCGAAAAAGGAACGGAATTCTTTAAAAAGTATGGCTTTCATGTATTGTGTATTCGTTTTAGGATAGAATTTTAATGCAAACTTACTAATTTATCTACACTCCAGGCTTCTGGTTTGTCGTTAAAAAGCTTTTTGGTAAAGGTCCAGACGTCATAAAACAATTCTGAATTCCTGTAATTTTCCAGATCCTGTTCGGTTTCCCAATAACTGTACGTAAAAAAAATGCAGGGATTGTCCTTGTCCTGGTATAATTCCAGGAAACGGTTTCCCGCAGCGCCCCGGATTTTCTCTTTCATTTGCTCGAAATTTTCCAGGAAAGCTGGGATATTCTCTTCGTGAAAACTTAATTTTACTATGCGTACAAACATTCTGTATTATTTTTATATCTAAAGTGTTCCGTATTTAAAACCGTTGCAAATCTAATCAAATACCACCGAAACCACATCCCTGTATTTCAGCCCCAATAACGATTTGGCAGAGCCGACGGTTTGCGGGTTGCTTTTGTAAATGGCAATTTCCAGGAAACCCGCTTCATTGAAAAGGGCCAGTTTTTCGCCTTCGTAATCTTTCAGCGTGTATTTTTCTGATACTTTAAAGTCAGAATAGCCGGCATGTATTTTTTTAATGTTTTTAGTGCCGAATTTAATCTCAAACGATCTGTTTTTGCCTATATCTGCAAACATTTTCCTCGAAATATTAGTAACGCAGTTCCCGTAATGGTCAATGTAAACCACATAGCCTTTTATGCTGTTCAGGTCGGAAGCGGCGACAGCCTGGAGTTCGTTCACGACTTTTATCTGCTCGATTTCCTTACCGATAACACTCAAGGCACCGCCTTTTGCCAAATGGCAGCCTACCTTGACAAATACGTCCATAGCCGCGGAACCTTCCGTCAAACGGTCATGGATGTTGATCTCGACCATCTTTTGCGGTACGATCTTTTGGGTCAGGATGCTCAAAATGCCATTATCGGCACAAATAAAATAATGATCGTTCCATTGCACGGCAATATGCTTGCTTTCGTAAGTACGTTCGCTGTCTACGCCAATAATGTGGACCGTTTTTTTAGGAAACGCGGCATAGGAAGCATTGATGATATAACTGGCTTCCGAAATATTAAATAAATCTACATCGTGTGAAATGTCAATGATTTGAACTTCAGGATATTCTGAAATTATCTTTCCTTTAAGCGCACCTACAAAGTGATCTTTCAAGCCAAAATCGGTGGTAAGTGTAATTATTGACATTATTTTGTTTATAACTATTCCTGAAATGTTTCGGTAAATTTAGTAGATTTGAGAGAAACAAAACGAATTTATTTTTAATTAAAAACTTCCGGCTTTTGAACGAACGTATCATAGAATTAATAGATATTGCTCCGAAAGAATTTTGGGGCGCGCAAGATACTCATCTTGAAACGATCAAAAAGTACTATCCCAAATTGAAAATTGTGGCGAGAGGGACAACTTTGAAGGCTTTTGGGGAAAAAGAAGAGCTTGACGAGTTCGAAAAACGCTTCAACAGGCTGATGCTGCATTTCACGCGTTACAATAATATCGATTCCAATGTGATAGACAGGGTAATCTTAAGCGATTCGAGAGAAGAGGAACGCATGGCCGACCATGATAAAATCCTGGTGCACGGCATTGGCGGGAAACTGATTAAGGCGATGACACCCAACCAACAGTTATTGGTCGAAATGATGACCAAAAACGATATGGTTTTTGCTGTCGGGCCAGCCGGTACCGGTAAAACCTATACAGGGGTTGCCATGGCTGTCAAAGCATTGAAAGAGAAGCAGGTAAAACGAATCATCCTCACGCGACCAGCTGTGGAAGCAGGTGAAAACCTGGGCTTCCTGCCAGGAGATATGAAAGAAAAACTGGATCCTTACATGCAGCCGTTATACGATGCATTACGCGACATGCTTCCGCCGCAAACCCTTGAGGATTATATACTAAAAGGCATCATACAAATAGCGCCATTGGCTTTTATGAGAGGGCGTACGCTGGACAATGCTTTTGTAATATTGGACGAAGCGCAGAACACGACCCATTCCCAAATGAAGATGTTTTTGACACGGATGGGGAAAAATGCCAAATTCATGATTACCGGCGATCCCGGCCAGGTAGATTTGCCAAGAAGGACAATTTCTGGGTTGAAGGAAGCGATTTTGGTTTTAAAAGATGTAGATGGAATAGGTATTATTTACCTGGACGACAAGGACATTGTCCGCCACAGGTTGGTTAAAAAAGTAATCGATGCCTATAAACAGATTGAAAACAACGATTAAAGCAGTAAGGTTTTCAGCGGAATACAGAAATGTCATCCGCAGGAAATAAAAGAAAACAATGAAAGAATACTTCAAGTATGAACATGGTTATGTCAATATAAATAATCAGGATTTATTTTTAACCAATTCGGGAAATTGGTCTGAAACCCTAACGATCGAAGAAAAATCTTCAAAAACAATTAGGAAGAATAATGCAAAAAACGTCAAAATCTATATCTATTTTTTGTTGGTTATTTGTTTAATGGCACTGATCATTTCCCGGTCTCAAACGGGAGCAATTCCTTTAGGGCTTATTTTACTTGCTTTCGGGGCTTTCCTCTATATGAAAAGGGATTTAGGGAATCGGTACAAAATCCCTCTGTCAAAAATCAAAAGCATTGAAATTTCAGCAAACGAAGCCAAGATCATTTTCCTTAATGAAAGTAATGTTGAAGATTCGGAAACAATCCGGAAAATAGAAAGCAAAGGGATTCCTATATTGTCTGAAATAATAGATAAACGGAAAAGGTAAATTCTGTTTAATTTTCCTGTGTAACTTTGTATCTTTGCGGTTTGGAACCAAAACAAACAACAACACAACAATGAACACGATTACAACTACGCATTTTGATTTCCCCGGACAAAAATCGGTTTACCACGGCAAAGTAAGAGAAGTATACAATATCAATGATGATCTTTTGGTCATGGTTGCTACCGACAGGCTTTCTGCTTTTGATGTCGTAATGCCGAAAGGAATACCTTATAAAGGCCAGATCCTGAACCAGATTGCCACTAAATTCATGGAACTGACACAGGACATCGTCCCAAATTGGTTGATTGCCACTCCTGATCCTAATGTAGCCGTAGGTCATTTATGCGAGCCTTTCAAAGTGGAAATGGTTATCCGAGGTTACCTTTCAGGGCATGCCGCACGCGAATATGCCTTAGGGAAAAGAATACTCTGTGGTGTGGCCATGGCAGAAGGTTTAAAGGAAAATGATAAATTTCCGGTGCCGATTATCACACCTTCCACGAAAGCGGACAATGGCGAGCATGATGAAGACATTTCAAGAGAAGATATCCTAGCCAAAGGCATTGTTTCGGAAGAAGATTACCTTGTTTTGGAAAAATATACCAGGGATTTGTTTCAAAGAGGAACGGAAATAGCGGCTTCCAGAGGTTTGATCCTTGTGGATACCAAATACGAGTTCGGTAAAACCAAAGAAGGGAAAATTGTCCTGATTGACGAAATCCATACGCCGGATTCTTCCCGCTATTTTTATGCTGATGGATATCAGGAAAGACAGGACAGGGGTGAGGACCAAAAACAATTATCGAAAGAATTTGTACGCCAGTGGCTGATTTCCAATGGATTCCAAGGAAAAGAAGGGCAGGAGATCCCGGAAATGTCGGAAGAATATATCGCTTCGGTTTCGGATCGTTATATCGAATTGTTTGAAAATATTTTGGGAGAGGCTTTCGTAAAGGCCGATATATCCAATATCCATGACCGGATCGAACAAAACGTCCTGGCTTTCCTAAACAGATAAAATAACCCAATTTTAAAGTTATACTAACCACGCATTGCGTGGTTTTTTTGTTCTTTGCAACGTTTTAAGAAGGCATCCGAAAAGGGAAATGTTAAAGATATGTTATAATCGGTTTTTCCTGTAACGAAACAAATCAGAGTGCGTCTACTAGGTAATCATTAATCAAATAAATAAATCATCATGAAAAAAACAATCATTTTAGGTTTAGCGTTAGTCGCTTTTGCAAATGTATCTTTTGCATCCAATTCAAATCTTTCAGTTCAAAACAGCATTGAAGTTGTTTTCAAACCAACACCATTATGTTCTGCTATCATTAAAGGGGATCTTGAAACCGTTAAGAAATTCATCGAGTATGGAGCAGATGTGAATGAATCTTCAGAAGGATTAACTCCTTTGATGCTTGCCGCACGTTACAACAAAGCGGAAATCGTGACATTATTGCTTGAAAAAGGAGCAAGGATAGATGCTAAAGACGAAAGAGGCTTGACAGCTGCAAAATATGCTGAAATGTCAAACGCTACCGATACTATGGCGTTGCTTAGAAACAAAAAAGCATAATTAAGAAGAAGAAAAACAAAAACCGCCTTGCTCAAACAAGGCGGTTTTTTTATGCAATATGATGAAAACTATTATTTCTCTAAAATAACTTTAAGGTTATCAAGGCCTCCTTGAAGGTCTTTTCCAATCATCTCATCCATCCCCATAAAAGGCGCCATAACATTCCAAGGATAAGGCATTTCACCCGCAAAGCCCCATTTTACTTTGGTTTGTGTTGGGGAAACCGCTTCGGTTACGAGATAGGCATTGTTTTTTGATTCCATAGGTACTTTGAAACGCAATTCTAAATCTATTTTTTCTCCTTCAGTGATTTTTTTAATTTCCTGTTCTCCCGAGCCTACATTTTTATTTTGGCTTTCCCACGCATAGATGAAGCCGACAGTTCCGTCAGTTCCGGTATAGGTTTTTTTCATGTTTGGGTCCAATTTGTTCCAGACACTGAATTGATCCTGGTTCTTTACAAATTTCAGAAACTTAAATACACTGTCTTTCGGTTGGTTGATGACAATTTCCCGCTCAATTGCAAAGTCCTTTTTCATAAACAAACCGGCAATTGCCGCCAGAACGATCAGCACAACTAATGCTAAAACGATTTTTTTAACGATTTTCATAGTATTTGATTTTAGGTTGATTTTGTTTTTTTCAATCCGGATTCGTAATTGTTGATGCAGTCTTGCACAGAAATTTTCCGCATCAGTTCGGCGATCAGGTCAAAAGGGATCGAATCCCATTTCTTGAACCGTATGCAAGATTTGCCCATGTCTAATTTGTATTTGCTGTGTTTTGGAAATTCGGCCGTAAACCAATCCAGGATTTTAGCATCCGAATACATTCCCATATGATACAAAGCGATGAAATTTTTCTGCGAAGCAATTGCTGCGAACGGCAAGGGCAATTTCGGGTCACAATGATATCCGTTGGGATATAAAGAATGCGGGACAACATAACCGATCATTCCATAACTCATACATTCTTCAAAGCCTTGGGGAAGATTCTCCAGGATGCTTTCCCGGAGTTTGCCAAATGCGTTTTTACGATCTTCCGGAAGTTCGTTTAGGTATTCGGCAATTGTTTTTGCTTGTGACTGCATTTTGGAATAAGATTTTAACGTAAATATAAGAAAAAAAAGCAATGTGTCATTTTGTGATGTATTTTTTGTAAAAAAGCTGTTTTAAGTTGTTTTGTATTGATTTTAAAGTAATTAATGATTAATTCAGTAATCTTAATTCAGTTTCATCTTTGTCTTTTTCTGTTAAATAAGTGTTAATTTTAGTACTATGCAAAACAAGATACCTTCTTTTGGTTGTATCTTTGCATAAGATATTATTATATGATTTTAATGTCCTCATAAAAAAAACAAACAAACAATAACAATTAAAAATCAATCATCATGAAAAATCTAGCACTTAATTTAGCAATTGCCTTAGTCATTATCGCCTATGTGGGCGGAGCGTCATTTGGTTCAAAAGAAGGAAAAAAAGCATCTGGCGATACTCCGGATACGGTTCAATCTGTATTAAAATCAAAAAACAACGAAACACTTTCTTCAGATTTTAAAATGCCTGACAGTAGCACTGCTCCAAAAAACTTGCTTTACACAACCGGTATTCCTTCCATACGCATTGAAAGGGTAGTGCCGCTAAAGAATAAAAAAAGTAAAATATATTTTTCTGAAGTTGCCGAAAATGACCTTCCGGCGAGAATCCAAACCACGATAGAAGAAATCATCGCCCAGGATAATGCGGTTACGGGAAATAATCTTTCTGAAGAAACTCCGGCAGTAAATGTATCGATTGATGCGGTTGCTTTCAACCCTTCCGGAAAAACCATCGAGGAAATCATCGCCCAGGATAATGCGGTTACTGAAAATAACCTTTCTGAAGAAACTCAGGCAGTAAATGTATCGATTGATGCGGTTGCTTTCAACCCTTCCGGAAAAACCATCGAGGAAATCATCGCCCAGGATAATGCGGTTACGGAAAATCATTTTTCAGAAGAAATAAGCGACTTACGCTTAAAATAAATCAAAATTCAGAAAAAAATAGAAACAGGCGCGGGAATAGCATCCCGAAGGAAGAAAAAAAGCACCATTATGGATCGATAATGATGCTTTTTTGTTTTTCAGATTATTTGAAATAAGAGAATGTCTCGTTATTTTCTATCCTTAATAAAGATTCGTAAATCAATTGGATGACATGTTCCACATCATCACGGTGTACCATTTCAACAGTAGTATGCATATAACGCAAAGGCAGGGAAATCAATGCCGATGCCACACCTCCGTTGCTGTAGGCGAAAGCGTCGGTATCGGTACCGGTAACGCGGGAAGACGCATGGCGCTGAAAAGGGATCTTTTTCTCTTCAGCAGTAGTTACGATCAGTTCCCGAAGCTTATTTTGGACTGCCGGCGCATAGGCGATAACAGGGCCTTTTCCTATTTTCAGGTCACCTTCAATCTTTTTATCGATCATTGGAGTGGTGGTGTCATGGCAAACATCGGTTACAATGGCAACATTCGGGCGGATGGTTTTGGTAATCATTTCCGCTCCGCGAAGGCCTACTTCTTCCTGAACGGCGTTTACAATATACAGTCCAAAAGGAAGTTTCTTTTTGTTTTCTTTTAAAAGCCTGGCTACTTCAGCGATCATGAAACCACCCATTCTGTTGTCAATGGCACGGCATACGAATTTATTTCCGTTAAGAATCATAAACTCATCAGGATATGTGATGACGCAGCCCACATGGATGCCCAATTGCTCCACTTCTTCCTTGGTCGAACATCCGCAGTCAATAAAAATATTGTCTACCCGGGACTGTTCTTCTTTGGCTCTATTGCGGGTATGGATCGCCGGCCATCCGAAAACACCTTTTACAATACCTTTTTTAGTATGGATGTTCACTCTCTTGGAAGGGGCAATCTGATGATCTGAACCGCCATTCCGGATCACATAAATCAATCCGTCGTCAGTAATATAGTTCACATACCAGGCAATTTCATCCGCATGCCCTTCAATAACCACTTTATACGGGGCATCAGGATTGATGATTCCGACTGCAGTCCCATAAGTATCTGTTAGGAAAGTATCTACATAAGGGCTTAGGTAATCCATCCAGAGTTTTTGTCCGTCTTGTTCAAATCCGGTCGGTGCAGCATTATTAAGGTAGTTTTCAAGAAAGGTAAGTGAGGCTTTGTTTAGTATCGATTTTGATGCCATAAAAATTTTTTTTGCTAATTTATAAATTTGGCATCACAGTTGATTAATAATTATATATTTTTGATGAAATTTTAAACTAACTATGAAATCCATACAATTAGTAATTGTTATTTTTTTTATGGGACTTGCAGCCAGTGCCCAAGTTGTGAAAAAAGACACAGTTGAAGTCGAAAAACCTCTGGTTGGATACGACACTATTGCTAACATTCCCATAGAATTGGAGGAGGTTTATGTATCGAATAGGTATAATATTAAATCTGCCGAAGAAAGAAAACAATTCCTGATCCTCCAAAGAAGGGTTATGAAAACGTATCCGTATGCTAAAATTGCCGCCGACAGGCTCACGGCGTTGACCAACGGAATGAAACTGCTTAAATCGGACAGGGATAAAAAGAAATACTTCAAAATAGTCGAAAACTACCTGACCAACGAATTTGAAGAACAGCTCAAAAAACTAAGCCGCAAGGACGGCCAGATATTGGTCAAACTCATCCACAGGCAAACCGGTTCCTCTACTTTTGATTTGATCAAAAACCTGAAAAGCGGCTGGAAAGCCTTTTGGTCCAACAACACCGCCCGTTTATTTGACATCAACCTCAAAACAAAGTTCGATCCTTATAATGTTTCCGAAGATTTCCTGATCGAAGGGATATTGTACAAAGCCTTTACCGACGGCCGCTTACCGAAACAAGCCGCTAAGATAGACATGAATTACAGCGAGCTGGCAAAAGTCTGGCGTGAAAAGCTTAGGATCATGAAAGAAGCAAGGGAGAAAGAAGCCCAAAATCAAAACTAATAGTAAGCACCTGCACAAGGTGCTTTTTTTATGCCCTGTTTTTTTTGGCGTGTCCCTTCCCATGTGATTTGCTAAAATGGTATTTTGTATGCATCGGGCCGGGCTCTTCGTTGCAATCTTTTGTTTCGTTCCTCCCCAAAAGGATTTTCTCTTCGATCCCTCACGCGGGCCTGATTAGCGAATTAGCGGATTTGTACCTTCCTTATATATAGGTATGTTTTCAATTCGCTTATTCCTTTCATCCATTATCTCCTTCCTTGATATATAAGTATAGTTTCTATTAACGGAGGATTTTTTAATTCGCCCATTCCTTCCTTATATATAATAGGTATGTTTTCCATCCGTCCATCTGCTCCTATAATATATAGGTATGTTTTCAATTCACTTATTCCTTCATTCGTCCATTATCTCCTTCCTTGATATATAAGTATAGTTTCTATTAACGGAGGATTTTTTAATTCGCCCATTCCTTCATTCGCTCATCCGCCCATTCCTTCCTTATATATAATAGGTATGTTTTCCATCCGCCCATCTGCTCCTATATATATAGGTATGTTTTCAATTCGCCTATTCCTTTCATCCATTATCTTCTTCCTTATATATAAGTATAGTTTCTATTAACGGAGGATTTTTTAATTCGCCCATTCCTTCATCCGCTCATTCCCTCCTTTAATATATAAATAGGTATGCTTTTTAATGTCCGGATCCGCTCCTTTTTTCATGGGCTAATCCGTTTTTGGGTGTTTTGGGCGGTTTTTGTGCTTTCCCAAACGGCCTTCAGGGCATCTTTGCACCTTGAAAAAGGCCTTTTTTGCTGTTTTTGCTGTTTTTCTTTGGGCCGGTTTTGATAATGGAGTAGTGGTTGTGGTGGTGTTTTGGGCGGCCAAGGCTGTTTTGTGGGTATTGGGCTTAAAAAAGTTTGTGTTGTAACGTTCGGGTTTTCAGGGCGGTAAAAAAAAGATTAAAAAAAGATGAAAAAAAGGTTAGGAAATGTAAAAAGAGTTGCTACTTTTGCACCCGCAATCAGCAAGAAGTTCATTAAGAAATCTGAAAAAACAAGTTTAAAAAAACTTTGAAAAAAGTTAAAAAAAGATTTGGATTGTAAGGGATAAAGATTTTATCTTTGCCACCCGCAAGTAGGGTAGTTCTTTAAAAATAATGAGGTCAAAACGGGATGAAAATTTTCTCAAAAAAAGTTTCAAAAAGTTTTGGTAATTAAAAAAAAGAGTTCTACTTTTGCACCCGCTAATCGAATGAGAGGCGACAGAAAATAAGAAGACACGTTCATAGACATATTGAATTGACAGCCGTTTTTAGACAGAGATGTTTAGAGACAAATAAAAAAGAGAGTAAGAGGAATCGTAAGATTTTAATTAAAGCTAGCGTCGTTAAAATATTAAAAATATACGATGAAGAGTTTGATCCTGGCTCAGGATGAACGCTAGCGGCAGGCTTAACACATGCAAGTCGAGGGGTAGTTATCTTCGGATAATGAGACCGGCGCACGGGTGCGTAACGCGTATGCAATCTACCTTGTACAGGGGGATAGCCCAGAGAAATTTGGATTAATACCCCATGGTATAATTGAATGGCATCATTTGATTATTAAAGTTCCAACGGTACAAGATGAGCATGCGTCCCATTAGCTAGTTGGTGTGGTAACGGCACACCAAGGCAACGATGGGTAGGGGTCCTGAGAGGGAGATCCCCCACACTGGTACTGAGACACGGACCAGACTCCTACGGGAGGCAGCAGTGAGGAATATTGGTCAATGGGCGCAAGCCTGAACCAGCCATGCCGCGTGCAGGATGACGGTCCTATGGATTGTAAACTGCTTTTGTACAGGAAGAAACACTCGGACGTGTCCGAGCTTGACGGTACTGTAAGAATAAGGATCGGCTAACTCCGTGCCAGCAGCCGCGGTAATACGGAGGATCCAAGCGTTATCCGGAATCATTGGGTTTAAAGGGTCCGTAGGCGGGTTTATAAGTCAGTGGTGAAAGCCCATCGCTCAACGATGGAACGGCCATTGATACTGTAGATCTTGAATTATTAGGAAGTAACTAGAATATGTAGTGTAGCGGTGAAATGCTTAGAGATTACATGGAATACCAATTGCGAAGGCAGGTTACTACTAATGGATTGACGCTGATGGACGAAAGCGTGGGTAGCGAACAGGATTAGATACCCTGGTAGTCCACGCCGTAAACGATGGATACTAGCTGTTCGGAGCAATCTGAGTGGCTAAGCGAAAGTGATAAGTATCCCACCTGGGGAGTACGTTCGCAAGAATGAAACTCAAAGGAATTGACGGGGGCCCGCACAAGCGGTGGAGCATGTGGTTTAATTCGATGATACGCGAGGAACCTTACCAAGGCTTAAATGTAGATTGACAGGACTGGAAACAGTTTTTTCTTCGGACAATTTACAAGGTGCTGCATGGTTGTCGTCAGCTCGTGCCGTGAGGTGTCAGGTTAAGTCCTATAACGAGCGCAACCCCTGTTGTTAGTTGCCAGCGAGTCAAGTCGGGAACTCTAGCAAGACTGCCAGTGCAAACTGTGAGGAAGGTGGGGATGACGTCAAATCATCACGGCCCTTACGCCTTGGGCTACACACGTGCTACAATGGACGGTACAGAGAGCAGCCACTGCGCAAGCAGGAGCGAATCTACAAAACCGTTCTCAGTTCGGATCGGAGTCTGCAACTCGACTCCGTGAAGCTGGAATCGCTAGTAATCGGATATCAGCCATGATCCGGTGAATACGTTCCCGGGCCTTGTACACACCGCCCGTCAAGCCATGGAAGCTGGGGGTACCTGAAGTCGGTGACCGCAAGGAGCTGCCTAGGGTAAAACTGGTAACTAGGGCTAAGTCGTAACAAGGTAGCCGTACCGGAAGGTGCGGCTGGAACACCTCCTTTCTAGAGAATGACGCCTTTTGGTTATGCTTTGGATTTTTTTTACTCTCGCTGTTAATTCAAATAATATTAAAGCAAAAAACAGAGTCTCGTAGCTCAGCTGGTTAGAGTACTACACTGATAATGTAGGGGTCGGCAGTTCGAGTCTGCCCGGGACTACTTTTTGAAGCTTTAGAAGGAAATTCTGGAGGTTGAGTGGCCGTTTGAAGTACTGTTAACTGAAAACTGTTAACGAAACACTGGAAAACGGGGGATTAGCTCAGCTGGCTAGAGCGCCTGCCTTGCACGCAGGAGGTCAACGGTTCGACTCCGTTATTCTCCACTGGTCTTTTTGGTAAAGACGAAAGTTCATTGACATATTGAGATAAAAAAACATTTAAAAAGTAGAAAGAACACAGATTGTTGTTATTTATAGTAACAATCGAAAGTACAATAAGCAAAATAAGGGCGTATGGGGGATGCCTAGGCTCTCAGAGGCGAAGAAGGACGTGATAAGCTGCGAAAAGCTACGGGGATTGGCACACACGAATTGATCCGTAGATATCCGAATGGGGCAACCCGGCATGTTGAAGACATGTCACACCGATAGGTGGGCAAACCCGCTGAACTGAAACATCTAAGTAGGCGGAGGAGAAGAAAACAAAAGTGATTCCGTAAGTAGTGGCGAGCGAACGCGGATTAGCCCAAACCAGAGTTGTTACGGCAATTGTGGGGTTGTAGGACCACGACATTTCTTGCGGATTGAATTAGAACTACCTGGAAAGGTAGACCATAGAGGGTGATAGTCCCGTATAAGTAAGAGAAGATAAGGATAGTGGTATCCTGAGTAGGGCGGGGCACGTGAAACCCTGTCTGAATTTGGCGGGACCATCCGCTAAGGCTAAATACTCCTGAGAGACCGATAGTGAACCAGTACTGTGAAGGAAAGGTGAAAAGAACCGTGAATAACGGAGTGAAATAGATCCTGAAACCATACGCTTACAAGCGGTCGGAGCCCTTTCGTGGGGTGACGGCGTGCCTTTTGCATAATGAGCCTACGAGTTAACGTTGCTGGCAAGGTTAAGTGATTAAGTCACGGATCCGTAGCGAAAGCGAGTCTGAATAGGGCGCTTTAGTCAGTAGTGTTAGACGCGAAACCGTGTGATCTACCCATGGGCAGGATGAAGCTGTGGTAACACATAGTGGAGGTCCGAACCGGTTGACGTTGAAAAGTCTTCGGATGACCTGTGGGTAGGGGTGAAAGGCCAATCAAACTCGGAAATAGCTCGTACTCCCCGAAATGCATTTAGGTGCAGCGTTAGTTATAAAGTTATATAGAGGTAGAGCTACTGATTGGATGCGGGGGCTTCACCGCCTACCAATTCCTGACAAACTCCGAATGCTATATAATGTTCACTAACAGTGAGGGCTTGGGTGCTAAGGTCCAAGTCCGAGAGGGAAAGAACCCAGACCATCAGCTAAGGTCCCCAAATGTATGCTAAGTTGAAAGAACGCGGTTTGTCTGCATCGACAGCTAGGATGTTGGCTTGGAAGCAGCCATTCATTTAAAGAGTGCGTAACAGCTCACTAGTCGAGCGGACGAGCATGGATAATAATCGGGCATAAGTATACTACCGAAGCTATGGATTTGTATGTAAATACAAGTGGTAGGGGAGCATTCTAACAGGGTTGAAGGTGTATCGTAAGGTATGCTGGACCGGTTAGAAAAGAAAATGTAGGCATAAGTAACGATAATGCGGGCGAGAAACCCGCACACCGAAAGACTAAGGTTTCCGCAGCTATGCTAATCAGCTGCGGGTTAGTCGGGTCCTAAGGCGAACCCGAAAGGGACAGTCGATGGCCAACGGGTTAATATTCCCGTACTACTTATAATTGTGATGGGGTGACGGAGTGATGAAAGTACCGCGAACTGACGGAATAGTTCGTTAAAGCACCTAGCTATAGGCTCAGTAGGCAAATCCGCTGGGACTGGTGAAATGCGATAGTACTCGGAGGCTTCGGCCAAAGAGATAGTGTACCTAAGGGCTTCCAAGAAAAACCTCTAAACTTAGATTATAAGTACCCGTACCGTAAACCGACACAGGTAGTCGAGGAGAGAATCCTAAGGTGCTCGAGAGATTCATGGCTAAGGAATTAGGCAAAATAGACCTGTAACTTCGGGAGAAAGGTCGCCAGCGCAAGCTGGCCGCAGTGAAGAGGTCCAGGCGACTGTTTATCAAAAACACAGGGCTCTGCAAAATCGTAAGATGAAGTATAGGGCCTGACACCTGCCCGGTGCTGGAAGGTTAAGAGGAGATGTTATCTTCGGAGAAGCATTGAATTGAAGCCCCAGTAAACGGCGGCCGTAACTATAACGGTCCTAAGGTAGCGAAATTCCTTGTCGGGTAAGTTCCGACCTGCACGAATGGTGTAACGATCTGGACACTGTCTCAGCCATGAGCTCGGTGAAATTGTAGTAACGGTGAAGATGCCGTTTACCCGCAGTGGGACGAAAAGACCCTGTGCACCTTTACTATAGCTTAGTATTGGTCTTGGATAAGTGATGTGTAGGATAGGTGGGAGACTGTGAAATGGCGTCGCCAGGCGTTGTGGAGTCATTGTTGAAATACCACCCTTTGCTTATCTGAGGTCTAACCCCTGAATCAGGGGGACATTGCTTGGTGGGTAGTTTGACTGGGGTGGTCGCCTCCAAAAGAGTAACGGAGGCTTCTAAAGGTTCCCTCAGCACGCTTGGTAACCGTGCGTAGAGTGCAATGGCATAAGGGAGCTTGACTGAGAGACATACAGGTCGATCAGGTACGAAAGTAGAGCATAGTGATCCGGTGGTTCCGCATGGAAGGGCCATCGCTCAAAGGATAAAAGGTACGCCGGGGATAACAGGCTGATCTCCCCCAAGAGCTCATATCGACGGGGGGGTTTGGCACCTCGATGTCGGCTCGTCACATCCTGGGGCTGGAGAAGGTCCCAAGGGTTGGGCTGTTCGCCCATTAAAGTGGCACGCGAGCTGGGTTCAGAACGTCGTGAGACAGTTCGGTCTCTATCTACTGTGGGCGCAAGAAATTTGAGTGGATCTGATTCTAGTACGAGAGGACCGAATTGGACTAACCTCTGGTGTATCTGTTGTTCCGCCAGGAGCACTGCAGAGTAGCTACGTTGGGAAGGGATAAGCGCTGAAAGCATATAAGCGCGAAACCCACCACAAGATGAGATTTCTTTTAAGGGTCGTGGAAGATGACCACGTTGATAGGCTATAGATGTAAAGGCAGTAATGTCATAGTCGAGTAGTACTAATAACCCGTAAGCTTATGTACACGCTTGTCCCGTCTTCGGACGGGGCAGCAAACTTTCTAAAATATGATTTTTATCTCAGTATGTTAAGATATTTACAGCGAATGCTGTAGTCCTATCCTGCCATAGCAGGGAATGACTTAAAACTTAAGGTGGTTATTGCGGCGGGGCTCACCTCTTCCCATCTCGAACAGAGAAGTTAAGCCCGCCTGCGCAGATGGTACTGCAATCCTGTGGGAGAGTATGTCGCTGCCTTTCTTTAGAAAGTCCTTCACGTAAGTGAAGGACTTTTTTGTTTGGTTTAAGCGAACTAAAGTTCGCGTACCTGACTGCCACAGGCAGTCCTCCTCTTAATATCAAATCTTTCTTTAGAAAGTCCTTCACTTTACGTGAAGGACTTTTTTGTTTTAGATACTTTTCAAAGCAAAAATACCTTT
>NZ_SRLH01000014.1 GCF_004745595.1 Flavobacterium humi | reverse complement strand
TATATTTTTTCATCTTTTTCATCTTATTTCTTAATCACTTTAATCCCGTTCTGCTCCACGTTGGTGCTAATGTTGATGACATACACACCGCTTGGCAAGTTACTCAAATCAAAAGGCACGGTGCGTTCCCCGTTGATTTTCTGCTGTTGCAATTGCCTGCCGTTCAGGTCGTATAAAGTGGCTGTTCCGTAGGTGTATTCGTAATTGATAATCGCATTGGTAAAGGTTTCCGCCGGGTTGGGCAAGGCCTCTATGGTTACTTTCTCGTGTTCCGGTTTGGATTTGTCCTTGAGTTTCACGATCCAGAAATCACTGCTGCCCTGAGCCCCGGATTTGTCCCGGGAAGCTGCTCCTTTGGATGTCCCGGCCAGCAAATAACCGCCGTCACGGGTTTCCATCAGCCTTTTTAGGATGTCTTCGCCTTTGCTGCCTACGGTCTTGGACCAGAGTTCCTCGCCTTTGGCATCAATCTTCAGTGCGATATAGTCGTTGATCCCTTCCTTGTCTGTTTTCTCTTTTCTATTCTCTTTTTTCTTACCTTCCTCCCCTTGCGCATAACCCGCTACCAAATAGCTTCCGTCCGCATTGGCAATCAGGGACGTCAACACGTCCAGTTTCCCAAAGTTATAGGTTTGCTGCCAGGTGATCTTGCCGTTCTCATCAAGTTTCAGTACCCAGAAATCGGTACCGCTGCCGTTGCTCTTGCTTTTGGCATCCGAACTGGCCGAATTCGAGTTCCCGCCTACCAAAAAACCGCCATCTGTGGTCGCAATCAAGGCCGAAAGGTGGTCGTCCTGGTCGCCGCCCAAAGTGGTGTCCCATAACAGGTTCCCGGATTTGTCAAGCTTCACGATCCAGTAATCCCCAATCCCGATGTTGGCCTGGGTTTTCTCGCCCGAAGCCGGGGAGTTTGAGTAACCGCCCAGCACATAACCTTCGTCTTTGGTCTGGACAATGCTTTTAAGTTCCTCTTCGTACAAGCCGCCCAGGGTTTTCTGCCAGCTGACCTTGCCGTCTTTGTCTAATTTGACAATCCAATAATCCATATTGCCGCGGCTGTTTTCGGTTTTGCCCGAAAGGTCCGCTATGGCCGTATGGTTGGCTAATGAAGCTTCCGAAGCCGAAGAACCGCCTACCAGGTAACCACCGTCCCTGGTCTGGATAATGGTTTTCAGTTTCTCCTGCCCTGTCCCTCCGATGGTCTTTTGCCATAGCTCATTACCTTTGGCATCCAGCTTGATGATCCAGAAATCGGCACCGCCTTTACTATCATCCTTCTTGTCCTGCCCTTTTGGGGACAAAGACGTTCCGGCCAGGATAAAACCGCCGTCTGCCGTGAGTTGGATGCTTTGCAGCAGGTCCATGTCCGGGCCTCCGAAGCTTTTCTGCCATTCGGCTTCGCCTTTCTCACTCATTTTCCAGAGCCAGTAATCGTAGTTGCCTTTGTTGCCGTCTGTTTTGCTGCCGTTTTTATCCGAAATGGAACTTCCCGCCAAAATAAACCCGTAGTCCGGGGTCGCAATGGCATCAAACAAAAACTCGGCATGCTTGCCGCCCAAGGATTTTTCCCAAAGGATATCCTGGGAATATGCAGTGAAGGCAAAAGAAAATACCAGCAGCAGGAAACTGCGGCTCTTAAAAGATAATGTCATAAACAAGAGGGATTTAGTAATGATATAGTATAGTATCTGTTTTTAAATAAGTTACGGATTGATTCACGCGGCGAAACTACAACAAAGCCTTATATCAAACAATCGGAAAATACTGACAATTAGTTATTTAGAAGAAATATAAAAGAAGTAAGAAGAAAGAGGCAAGAAGAAAGAGAAAAGAAAATAGAGAATGGAGAAATGGATTTACAGCTATATGTTATTTCTTATCTCCATGTTCTATTTTCTATTTTCTATGCTCAATGTTCTATTCTCTCCCTTGTGGCAAAAAAATCATCATACTTTTTGTTTCAAAATATATTTTTAAAAAAATTTGAAACAACTTTTGTGATAAAAAAATAGTTGCGATAAAATTTATCACACTTTTGTGATAAAATATTTTT
>NZ_SRLH01000013.1 GCF_004745595.1 Flavobacterium humi | reverse complement strand
ATCGCTTTCCGCAGATTTGGGAAAAACGGTGGTATACGGTTCTTTATTAGGCGGCGGCACGTTGTATGGTTTCTCAAAACCGATGCTGATGGATGCCGAAAACCTTCGGGATTACATCACTTCACAAGCCATCGACTGCATCAAGATTGTCCCATCACACTGGAAAGCCCTATCAGGCACAGAAGAAGTATTGCTTCCGTCCTCGATGATTATTTTTGGAGGCGAAGTATTACCGGTAGACATCATAAGCCGTTTGCACGAACATTCCAACACTATAGCAATCGTAAACCATTATGGCCCTACGGAGACTACCATCGGGAAATTGCTCCACCAGGTCTCACGTGCAGAAGAGTACGTGCAGGTTCCTATCGGGAAACCGTTCTCTTCCACACAGGCTTATATCGTTACCGAATCCCTGGAATTATGCCCGCTGGGCTTGGCCGGAGAACTGGTTATAGGCGGTTTGGGCGTTGCCAAAGGCTATGTGAACAACCAGGAACTTACAAGCAAACAATTCATCCCGAACCCTTTTGGAGAAGGCTTGTTATACCGCACGGGCGACAAGGTCCGGATGCGCAAGGATGGCGAAATTGTCTTTTTGGGCCGTATCGACGACCAGGTCAAAATAAGGGGTTACCGTGTGGAACCGAATGAGATTGCGACAGTCATCCTGGGCCATGCTTCTGTTGACCAATGTATCGTCCTGGCAGATGAAGACAGCAACGGATACAAACGTTTGGTGAGTTATTTGGTACCAAAAACAAATTATAAGGAAGACGACCTGAAAGCTTTTTTACAGTCCCGACTGCCGGATTATATGATCCCGGGCATCTACATCGAACTGGAGGAAATGCCACTGACAGGCAATGGGAAAATCGACCGTAAATCGCTCCCGAGCCCTAAAGGATACGAAAGTACCCAGACATACGAAGCGCCAAGAAACCCGCTGGAAGAGGACCTTTGCGAAATCTGGTCTTCGTTGTTCAATGTGGAAAAGGTAGGTATCAATGACGATTTCTTTGCTTTGGGCGGACATTCCATTTTAGCAATCCGATTGATTTCGGAAATAAAAAACATAAAAGCGATTGAAATCTCTATAACCGATTTGTTTGAAAACCCGACCATTGCGATGCTTTCTTCTTTCATTTCAGGCGAATGCCAAGAAGACGAAACATTCATTATCAATCCGCAGGAAAGACCGGAGAGGATTCCGCTGTCCTTTGCCCAGGAACGTTTATGGTTTATTGACAACTGGAAAGGAAGCTTGCCATACCACCAACCGGCCTTGTTCAGGATAAAAGGGAAAATAGATCCGAAAACCCTCGAATATGTATACCTGAAAATTATCGAAAGGCACGAATCGTTACGAACGGTTTTCTTAAGTGAAGACGGAATCCCGCATCAGCAAATCATGCCGGCTACACATTGGAAGCTCGATTATGTGACAAGATTCGAAGGTTTGGATGCCTCAAAGGAATTGGAAGCCTATATCGAGGAACAAATGTTTTCTCCGTTTGATTTGTCTCGGGATTTTATGCTTCGGGCCAGTTTGGTAAAAATATCCGAGGAGGAATACTTGTTATTGAACGTAAGGCACCACATTGCTTCAGACGGATGGTCTTTGTCTTTGCTAATCAATGAGTTTGTCGAAATATACAAATCCAGGATCCAGAATGTAGAACCAGTTTTGCCGGAATTGAAAATCCAATATGCGGATTATTCCATCTGGCAGCGGAACAATTTTGAAGGAGAAAAATTCAGTGAGAAAATCAACTATTGGGAACAAAAATTAAAAGGCCTGGAAGTCCTGGAGATGCCAACAGATTTTGAAAGGCCTGCCATCCAAAGTACAAAAGGATCTTACGAACGTTTTTTCATCGAAGAAGAAATAACCAACCAGCTTAAGGATATTGCCCAAAATGAGAAGACAACCCTTTACATGCTGCTGATTTCTGTCTACAAAGTGCTTTTTTACCATTATACAGGCCAGACCGATATTTGCATCGGAACGACGGTATCAAACAGGGAGAACAAGGACCTGGAACCATTAATCGGATTCTTTGTCAATACTTTGGCATTGCGGACGCAATTTGACAAAACGGTTTCTTTTACCGAATTGTTGAAGCTGGTTAAAACCACAGTGCTTGAAGCATACGAACATGTGGCGGTGCCTTTTGAAAAAGTGGTCGATAAAATCGAAACCGGAAGGGATAGCAGCAGGACGTCATTATTCCAGCATTTGTTCGTTTATAACAACAATCCTGCCCCAGAAATCAAGCTCTTTGACGATATAGAAATATTGAACGAACCATTTGCTTCCGAGGATGAGATTGCCAAGTTTGATATTACATTTTTTGTCCACGAAGAAGGAAACGGCCTGTCGGTCAATATAAATTATTGTACGGACCTTTTTACGAAAGAGAAAATGGAACACATGAGAAATCATTTCATGGCTCTGCTAAAAAGCGTTATACAAAACAAGGAAAGCGAAGTCCACAAACTGGCATACCTTACAGAAAGCGAACGCACCGACCTATTGCGTCTGTACACTCCGGCTCCTTTTGAAGAATCTTCTGCCACAATCCTGGATTTGTTCCAATTGCAAGTGGCCAAAAACCCTGAAAAGGCAGCGTATGTTTTCGGTTCATATT
>NZ_SRLH01000012.1 GCF_004745595.1 Flavobacterium humi | reverse complement strand
GGGATTTTGCTTTTCAAAATCATGTTTTCTTTCATAAAAAAATCCTAACCATTACAGTTAGGATTCTTCTGTCTTCTCTCTCAATTAGCTTTATTATTTTTACAATTTAGCTTTATAAAAATGATTATCATTTACATGTTATATATCCATCAATTAAACAGCAGTCAATCAAATTCTTCATGGATTGGTTTTCTTGACGTAATAACTTGTTTTCATCAAACATTATTTCGCTGTCAAAATATCTTGCATGGTCAGTTGGAAATACTCTTTTTCCACTTTTCATTGTTGTTTCTCCAAATAAGTCTTCATTTTTTTTATAAAATCTGTATATTTTGCTTTTACTGCATTTAGTCGTGATTACAAATTCTTTGATATTTTCAAATTTCATTTTGTTAATGTGTTACTACTCATGTTATTTTTAGATACAGGAATCCCATACAAGAGGATTAATCAAGCATCATTTACAATAAATAGTCTGAAATTTTTCAAAGTGTAGCCTAATTGCGACTTTTTTGGAAAAATATTTTTTCAGAGCCAAAATATTTGTGTCTCAAAGTGACACAACTAGAAATGTAGCGGCAAAAACTCAGAAACAATTTTCTTAAAGTATCATGTGAATACGAGGCTAATCAGCCAAATTGTATAGCTGAGGTAGGTAAAATAAAAATGCTGAATCGTGGATTTCGATATTAAAAAAGCGGATTGAGAGGGGGTGGGGTGTTGTTTTTAGTAGTGTAGCTAATTTGAGATATAGCTACGTTTAGGTGTCCGACACCACTTTTTAAGTACAGATAGGCTAATAAAAAAACCTAACACCAGATTTATCTAGTATTAGGCTTTAATTTCGATTCAGTAATTCTTTTAACTACTTAAATGACTTGTAGGTTTTCCAATTTTTATCGGATTCATTGTAACTGGTTAGCTCATACTGTTTGTATTTTGCTTTCAATTTTTCCAATCGTATTTTAAATTCGTTTACGTCTTTCGTGTACAAAACATATTCTTTAAATCCCGAAGTAGTAATGACCAGCGGAACAATCGAATTTAAATCCGTTTCAAAAAAATCAAATATATCATCTTCCAGATTATTTAATTCTGGTTCACTTTCAACATCAGGAAATCCGTTTTCTGCTGGGAACAACAATTTAAAAGCAATGCCACAACTAATTGAATAGTTTTTGTTACCTGCAATTTTATCACACCCAACATTTTTCCTAATCAACATTGGATTCCCATTATTCTTTCCTTGTAAAATACTCCAGCTTTGTGGAATTATTGTAATTGTGTCAGAAGAACCATTTTTTGATTCACCATTAAAAAATCTGTCAAATATTCCCATACTTAAATTTATTCAAAATCAGGATAATTAATAGGGTACCTATTCCCTTTAATCAATTCTACTAAACCCGCAGGATTAAAAACTAATCCAATATATGATTTTTTGTTTTCGTCTGATAGCTTCCCAACTTTTGTGAAATCTGCATCATTAGTTCTCCAAACATACCAATTATTGGAAATCTTAATCGGTTCTTCACCAACTTTAGTTCCGTAATCATTAGTTCCTCTAAAAATTACATCAACTTTTTCGTTAAAAGTTACGTTGCCGACTTTCTCCCAAAGTTTCATCTTAATACCAAACTTGATTACACAATGTGCATAAAAATCAACTTCGTCATTTACAATTTCTGACAATTCTGATTTATCGCTAATTGAATATACTTTTTTAAATATTCTAACCACATCACTGTTTAGCTGTGTTAAATCATTTTCGATATATTGAAAATATCTTTTAGTATTCTCACTAATTTGGACTGAAAAAATGTCTCCTTTTTTTATTGTACGTGTCATATTTATAATCCATATGCTCCCCATTTTCTTGGAGCAATTGAGTTAATTTTATTAATTAGTTGACCACCATTTTTCTCTAATCCGTATTGGTTAATCAAAGTTTGCTCTAATACTCTAGCTTGTTGTCTGCTCAAATTTGTTGCTCCTTCCATTACTTGATAATCCAGAGTGGATTTTTGTCCGAAACTACTTAAATGTTCTGCAAACCTTACAAAAGGATTTCTTGAGGTTATACCAGCATATTTGACGGTACCCATAGAATCAAAACCTTGATATACAGAATAAGTTCCTTCTGCGGCTTGAACACTTTTAGCAGCTTGCAGAGCTCTTCCATAACCACCCCACATATTATAGCCACCACCACCAAAATCTTGCATTTGCTCAATATGGGAATTATTCATTAGTCTGAATATTCTATCCCATTTACCTTCATTTGGCAGGTAACCAGGATTCCCTCTATTCTCCCTATATACCTCTAATGGGCTTTGTCCCTCACTATTTACATTTGCATTTTTAATTAATCCAAAAAGTAATGTGGTTCCACCTTCTGAAGGCTTTTTACCTTCTTGACCTTCACTAGATTTCTTTTTAACCGTTGCGGTTACAGTAACTTCTGCTAATTGACCATCCTGTCTTGTCCATTGTCCATCGTTATATGTATAAGTTGCTCCACCAGTAGATGTATAACTTTGTCCAGCTGTAGGATTTTTGACATTCTTCTCACATTCAGGGCATAATCCAGTCGGGTCACCATAAAATACTGGATTATTAAATGAGAAGCTATAAGGAGTCTTGTCTGAAAACACTTCTGCAAGCACATCAACAGAATCAAATCTACCTATCGCACTATCATATTGTCGATAGTCCATTGCTGTCTTGTTCAGTCCCAGCTCATCTTGCCACTCTCTCCCATTAAATTTAACCTGATACGTCTTAGCACAGCTGTTACACGGCTCCAACACAACAACTCCCCCATTTTTAATATAGGTCTTCTGGCTCATGTTGTAGTTCTTGTGCTTCAATCCAAAAGGATAATAGTTATTTTCTTCCAATACCTTAAGAACGCCTGTAGCAGGATCTACCCCGTAGCTTAATCGTACATTGCCTAAATGATCGGTGTAGTTAAACACATAATTGTAAACATTGTTACCGTTTACCACCGTATTATTTACATAGCCTTCATCATGTGCAAAAAATTGTAACACCCCATCCGTATACTGGAACCCGTTGAAATATTGGGTAGCTGTTACCGTACTGCCCTGGGTTACGTTTTTTTGTAATTTGACACCTGCTGCGTTGTAAAGGTATTCAATTTTTGTACTGCTGTTGTTGTTGAACACAATTTTTATAGGCAAATTCATATGGTTGTACACAATTTGGGTAATACCCTTATTGGTATCGGCCGTCATATTACCGTTGGCATCATAAGTGTAATCGTCGGCAGGGTCACTGCTTCCGGTACTGTCGTCCTTAAAACCGTTGGTGTTGTTGGTGCTGTCAAACACCTTCATCAATTGGTTTTTGTTATCGGCATGGTAGGTGTATGCCAGATTGTCCACTTCCAGGGAATAATCCGCATCGTCGTATTCGCCGGTTCTGGTTAGGGCAGTAATGTTCCCGTTTTTGTCATAGGCCAATGTTTCGTTATACGAATTGGTCGTTGGCGAAGCCGCTCCTGGCTTTTGGTAAGTGGCATTAGTTAAGCGGTTTAGGTTATCGTAATTGTAACCGTACTTGCGCTGTACGTTGTCGCTGTTGGTGCGCCAAAACGTCTCGGAGATATTTCCGTTATATAGGGGCGGCACGCTGTACACTCCATAGCTTTGGGTATCGTTGTCCTGGTAGTTCAGCTTGAAGGCAAACAAATCCACAGGGTTTGTCCCTTGCGTCAGGTTCGCCACATCGTTAATACCTTTAAGCCAGCCGCGGATGTTGTAATTATAATCTACTTTCTGTAAACCTACAGCTCCTGTGGCATCGGTACCGCCTACATTTTTGCTGATGAGTTGCCCCAGTTCGTCGTAGGTATTTTTAGCGATCAATTGCACTGTTCCTGTCCCTATCTGCTGGGTGTGCAATACCAAACGATCTTGGGCACTGTAGGTAAAGTTATCGGTAATGATAATTTCCGGATCGGCGGAAGTCCTCTTGTGGTATGTTTTGGTATAGATGGTCTTGCCTGTAAAATCCAGTTTGCTGTCCGTACGGGTATACCCAACCATTGGGGTTTCCGCATGGGTGCGGATAGGGCGGTATTTGGTATCGTACAAAGTAGAGGACGTCGCCCCGTACAGGGTAGTCGGTGTATACACCAGCCTAAGCCAGGTTCCGGTAGGAAGGCCTTTGACTGTTGGAGATACTGCCTGCCCTTCTATGAAGGAAGGCACGCTTGGCGCATCCGGGAAACTGTAATTGTCATAGTAATTCTTGCTTAGGACATCATAGGTGCCCAAAGTAAACGGATTGGTCCCGGCATTGATGTTCCCTTGCCAGGTATTGCGGTTAGCCTCGGTAACGGTCATCACCTTCCAGCCGGTTTGGGTCACACGCCCAAAGGCGTCATACTCGGTAATATTCATACCTATTGTCCCATCCCCGAAAGGAGATAAGGCCGGGCCGGTCGCTACTGGCCTGTCCAAAAGATCGTACACCATATATTCCCATTGCTTGCCCGGGAGTTTCTTGGCTGCCAGGCGGTTGCGGGAATCGTATTTGTATTGGTAGCACAAGCCGTCCAGGATGGTTTGGGTAATGGCGCCTTCTGCCAATGGCGGGATCACGTATGACAGGTTGCCTCTTTTATCGTACATATAATACGTATCGTGGGCGGTATTGCTGTTATACGTCCGTTTCAATACCACTTGACCGTTTTTATTCTTGAATTCCTCAGTGGTATTGTTGTTTCCGCTGGTCCAGTTCTCGTCTTTGGTAATGGTTTTGTACAAAGTCCCCGAAGCATAATAGGTATTGTCTGTGGCACTTATCTCATACAAGCCTTTCCCGGTACTCCAGGTAGTGGTTACCGTAAGCCTTTTGACTTCATTGGACGCATTGGTCTGCATATCGAGTTTTATTTCGTGCCCGGAACCCATAGCCCAGGCTCCTCCCGGGGCAGCCTGTTTGAGCACGCGATTTAACGGTGATACCTCAAATAGTTTTTGGCTGTAAGGGTTCATTGTATTTTCATACGCGGCCGTGTTGTAAAAACTCAAAACATCAGTCGCTGCATTAGAGTTGTAATTTAACGACGAACTGGTATTGGCATACGGCAAATATTCCTTAGGTTGCCTGCCAAGGGAATCGTATTCGATATGGGTTACGATGTCTTTCCCGGAAGCGGACTGCCCTTTGGCAATTTGCTGGATAGGACGACCCAATCCGTCAAAATAGGTTACTTGCACCACAGGGTTGGCAGCGCCTTCCGTTTTATAGGTTGTCGATTTGATATAATTCTGGTCCTGGCTTTGTGCTAAAGCAAGAATCGGGAATAAACTAACAATAAATAGTATCTTTTTCATCTTGCCTTAGTTTTTATAATGGTATTCATTCGCTTTTACAATATTGCCATCTTTGTCTTTCACTTGCACCAGCCTGCCTTGGGCATCGTAGGTATACGTGATTTTATCGCTGTTAGGGCCGGTAATGGTCGATACGCCTACTAAAGGAATATACGTGTAAGTACTTACCATGGCATTGGGCAGCGAAGCCCTCAAGGCAATTTGGGCTGTTATCAGGTTGGCTTCGCTTCCGGTGTCGGACAGGCCTTGCAGGTTGGTAATGGTAGCCGTTGGGATACTCGCAAAAGTGGCGTTCTCGATCTTGGCAATAGGTTGGGATTTGTTATACCCCCAGATGTAAGTGACTGGTGTACCGTTTTCCATCTTCAACTCAAGAGGTTTTCCATTGGCGGTATCCATAACGGTATAGCGTACCCTGTTTTCCAAAGGATTGCTTTCTACCGAAGTCTGGATAATCTCCGGTGCGATAATCCCATTGCCCCAATCCTTATAGGTTTTGTTTTGAGTGGCCATTGAAATACCGGAATTGAGCTGCTCCGTTTTGATCACTTCCGCTACCCTGTTCTGTGCTTTTAAGGCCGTCATCTGGGACACGGCAAGCAAATCATCCGGATAGGAATTGACGGTTTTCAGGGTTTCGCCTTCGCTATTGGTGGTTTCCGTACGGGTAAGCTGCAAGTGCGCAGGATTGTCGTAGAAATAATTGGTTTTGCTGGAAATAGAACCGGTTGGTGTATTGGCAGCGTTGTAGAAATAATCAATGTTCTCTGTAGATTTTTGGTAGAACCAGTTAGACGGGATGTTATAGCTCGCCGGTTCAAAAATAGCATCAAGCGGTATCGGCATTGTAGGCACAACCCCTTGGACACTTCCTGTTATGCAAGCATTCTGAAAGAGTTTAAATCCTTTGATCCTTGAATCCCTGCGTAAGTCTTCCGTATACTCGTTAATCTGTTTGTTTACTATAGCCACATTCGTAGCATCGATAGTTTTGTAAGTTTCCTTGGTAAGGAGTTTTCCCCTTTTATTGGCAGTTTCTACTTTTATCAGGCCTTTACTGTCATGGAAATAATCAGGATCAATCGTAAATTTGGAAATTGTAAATCCGTTTGTACTATTATCCGGACTAACATTCTGTTCTTTTACCTCGCTATATACTATACTGTTTCCCTCCACTCCGGTAATTGAACTGGATCTGTAGGATGATGTGACTACCTCTCTCCAGTTACATCCATGCATATCACCCCCTCCTGGATTTACAATATTACAACAGGCGGCCGAATAGTTGGTCACATCGATAGACCGATAAGTGGCAAAAGTATCGTTAATCAAAACCCCACTACTCCTACCAAGATTTGCCGCTTGTGTATATCCGTATGTTTTTTTAGAAGTTACCGCAGCAGTGTGATCTGTATTGGTAATACTCTTGATACGCAATCCCATTCCTTCCAGGTTTTTTGGTTCGGTATCGTGGTTATAATAAGTGATATGTGTACCTTCAACACTCATATAATTTCCATATGCCTCTACAATCAGCACAAAATGACCATTCATCCCCGTTAGATGTTTTGTAACGGTTATTGTGCCTCCATTATATTTAGCAGTGTCATGCAGTACAGCTCCAGTGTTTTCATTAATGAGGCGTACCCTTGAATACTGGTGTTTTACAAGTGTAGGATCACTTCCTACAGGATTTTTCTGTTGGAAAGTAAGATCTCCTTCTGCATTGACAGCATCAAATTGCAAAACCATATACTGGATACAACCTATAGTAGGAGACTGGTTGCAGATTGTAGTATAGCCATCCTCGTAATTTTCTAACTCGTTAGGTGCTTGGGTTCCACTACCACTGCCTTGAACAACAGGCCCATCTACATATTTCGGGACAAATTTGCTAAACTGGTCTACTCCGTAATACGTATTGGGCTCATATTCAAATTTGGTAGTGCCTTTGGTCGGGTATTTAATTTCCTTTAAGATGCCTGCCTGCATTTTTACCGCATTGACACCTCTTTCGGCATTTCCGATACTTTCATAACTGGTTCCAATACCTACAGGGCTATATACCAGTACTTGGTGTGGTATGCGGGTTCCATTTGCGACACCATTATAATATCCCCAATAATCGGTTGCTTTCGAATCCTTACTGGGAAGATTTACATCCGAATAAGTAAATTCGGTTTGGTCCCCTCCATCCACATCAAGCATATTTAAAATCTTATCCAATCTCATTCTTTTTCTTTGCGTAGTAGCATCAAGAGGGTTATCAGAAGTAAAATAAGAATACTGAAATTGCATCTTTTTAGTCGTTGTAAATTCTGTGGCATTCTTTTTTGCTTGTACTTCTACATTATCCAGTTTTCTTGGCCCATTACTCAAACAAACTGCATCATTGCTTGGGCAGAAATCCAATCGACCACCGCTCGAATTGAAAATAACCTGACCTTCTTTAAAAATAATCTTACTCAGTTTTTTCGTTTGGGTATTCAATATACTCGAATCGTTTTGGAGTGATGAAATCGTTTCTCTATGTGGTATTTCCCCTTCCATACAAGCGTATGCCGGATTGGTATTTATCGTATGGGTTATGGATTCGCTATAACTGTTTTGGTTCACTTCGCCTCCATCGATATAGGTAAAATCGATTACGTCATGGTTTGGTGTTTCAATTTTATCTACATACCAGGCACTGGTATAATAAGGTGGTTGGTATTGTTGTAAGGTACGCGAACGTTCCTTCGTGTCTGAAAAGGTATATACATTCCCTAAAGCGTCCGTTATCTTGAATCCGGTTTTGCCTACAATATGCAGGAATTCAACTTTGAAGGCATCAGGCGGATATACCGTGATGGTTTCATTGGCTTTGTTATCTATAACAAATTTCCCACTGGCTGTCGGGGAAGAAAAATTATACACATCCCTTACCCATGATTCGCTTTTCAACGTTTGGAAATAACTATCATTATAACCTTCAGGGTGGTTTGAAATATAAGTGTTTATAGCATCTGCATTGGGAACATTATCATAACTCTGATTATATTCGTCCGGAGCATCCCGTACGTCCAATACGATTTGCGCTCCTGCATCCAGGTTCCAGCCCAATCCTACCCAGGTAGCCTCATCACTTACCCGTATCCCCGAAGCATGGTAATTCAAGGAAATAGGCAAAGCATAGTTTCCGGCCTGTACCGTATAAATAGGGATACTGATATTAGGCACTCCGGTGGATAAATCCACAGGGTATTCTCCATACTTTAAAAAGGCCGCAGCCTCCGGCGACTTGGGTGCAAAATTCTGCATTTCCACAGTAGCAGTCTCCTGTGCCCGCCCCATCCATGCTGTAAGGCATGCCAATAACGCAATAGTATATTTTTTCATCTTTTTCATCTTATTTCTTAATCACTTTAATCCCGTTCTGCTCCACGTTGGTGCTAATGTTGATGACATACACACCGCTTGGCAAGTTACTCAAATCAAAAGGCACGGTG
>NZ_SRLH01000011.1 GCF_004745595.1 Flavobacterium humi | reverse complement strand
GGGATTTTGCTTTTCAAAATCATGTTTTCTTTCATAAAAAAATCCTAACCATTACAGTTAGGATTCTTCTGTCTTCTCTCTCAATTAGCTTTATTATTTTTACAATTTAGCTTTATAAAAATGTTATTATTTACATATTATATATCCCTTTTATTTAACTAAAATTAAAACCTATTACGGCGTAGCCGGTAATAGGTTTTATTGTTTAATAATTTAATCCTTTGGTTTATGAATGTGAGGTTTCAAATCAGGATGCATGGTTGAAACCAATATTGATAGTGTATTCGGGAAAATAAACATTTTTAAATAAAACAGAAAACCTCTGTCGATCCGACAGGGGTTTTTGTTTTTACTATAGTGATATAATTTAGCTTAGGTTTTTATAAATCATAGCGTAGAATTTGTTTGCAATACCTTAATATATTTCATGAAAACACTCTGCAACGCAGTTAAAAAAACACCAACTTTTTCTAACGGAATTGTAATTGTACATATTTCTCCTTTGCTATTTTGGTCTGTAAATGTTACTGATATTGTTGGCACAAACTCAACTTTTGCATGTGCTACAGAATTTCTTATATGTCTAATGTAATCAATACCAGAACTATCAGATTTATAGTCCGATTTTGAAGCTGACTGGATAGTATCAATAACATTGTTCAGTCCATTAAATTCAGTTGGATATTTCTGCGACAAAATTTCTTTTGGAAGCACTAACATGGTATAAAGTCCCATTAATAACGTTCCTTGATTATCAATTCCAACTGTTGGAAGGTTTTCTTTGAGATAATTATCTCCAAATGAAAGGCTTTTATAGAATTCACTATTTAGGAAGTCATTGTTATTAAGTTCAAATAGAAATGCAGTAGTAAAATAGCTTTGTATTAACAAATTGTCTTCTTGCGATAATGCCATTGTAATTTTTAATTTATTATTTTCAATATCAATTAAATAGAAAAATCAGTTGGATAGGTTTTATTGTTTTTCAGATAATTTGTCCATTATCATTGTAAATCGTTTTCTATTATCATTCATTAAATCTCCTCTAAATTTCGAAATAGCGACATTTATACTATAAAGTTCATCAAACAGTACTTTAGCAATTCTCTCTTGATGGTCAAGTACAAGCTTGATATAAACATCAAAATCAGTAATTTCGTTAGCTTCTTTAAATGATGAATTTAATTCTGCTCTCGTCCGAAATAAGTAATTTTCAAATTCTTCTGGTGTCATAATTTAATTTTATAAAATGGTTAAAAATCAGGAATCTTGTTTTTTAATTTCAATTATTGAATCAAATCCATTTCTTAGTGCTAACTGTTTTAAAGTATAAATGAACCTTTCAAGTTCTCGATTAATTATTGCTTCGTAATCAGCACTCATTGTATTAAAATCATTTGGAAGCAAATTTGATATAGCATAGTTAATTCCTGAAAGTGTTGTAGGAAAGTCTATAAAAATTAATTTTCCATCTTTTATTTCAGTTTCTAAATTTATATGCCTAGGTCTCCCAGCATAATTGAAAGAAACATTTTTTGTACTAAATCCTTTTTTCAATTGCTCAAATTGTAGATTAACATCAGCACTTAGCCTGTTGGGAATAATCACTTGAATTGCGTAGTCTATATATTTAGTGCCATCAATCTCAAACCCACCATTTTGAATTAGATATTTACATGTTGGAGATAATAAATTTTCAAAATAACCTGATGCTAGTGTTGAAGATGGAAAAAAATTAATATCTGCATCAATTTGATTTTTAAAAAGTTCACTTATTTGATTTATTGCCGTGACAAAACTTGGCACATCATCTTTTTTAAACCTAGCTAATGTAATTCCAGATATATCAGATAATACTTTTAATTCTTTATCGATGACAAAAGCGCATTTTGACAAACCTAATCGTCCAATAAAAAGACCTAATTCAAAGAGGACATTATCTCTTGGTTGCATTACAGTATTTCCTCTATATTCGACTTGGTCATCTGTAGTGCCAATTAATAAGCTAAAATCAAACTGCAATGAAGCTCTTAATAAATCATTTAAAAAGTTATTATTAATCTTAAAAACAGAATTATCCCAAACACTTTCATTCCAAATGGTAACATCAAAGTCTTTATCTAAAATCGCTTTTGCTGCATTCGCTAATCCAATTTCTTCTGATGAAGAACCTATAAAGATTTTTTTTCTTATCATACTCTAATAGTTACTTTTAAATCAACCAAAATCCCCTCAACTTCGGCTAGAAGTTTTCTCAAATTTTCCTTTTTTGAACTATTATATCTGAAAATATACTCTCTACCATCAACCGAAACTAAATTATCAGCTTTTGTTTCGTTATTACATATTTCCTTTAGCTGATTGTATAGAATAGGAACTAATTCATAAAATGATAAATACTGATATTCAGAAACATTTATATCATAGCAAATTGCATTAATATCAAAGCTGCTTAAATCTATATCATAACTTGAATTAGCCTTATTGTTTTTTAAGAAACGAATCATTTTTTTTAATCTGCCATTAGTTTCCGAACTTCGCTCATTGATTTTTTTGATACTTAAAAAAGGGAAGTCAGCATCGCCTCTCGAATGAGTTTCTTTATTGTAAATTTGAACTCCACGAAAATCCCCTTTATCGTTTATTACAGAGGCTATATCGTCATACCAATTTGCAATAACAATATCCACTTCACGGTTAAGGCTTAAGTTTTTAATTTTAATTGCTTTAGGCTTTGTATTGTCACAAACTGTATAGACATTTGAAAGTATTCTTTCACTATCAAGTCTAAGATTTCTTAAATCATCTAAGGAATTTCCAGTATAGGTTGTACCATTTACTTCATTTTGCAACTTCTCAATTGTCGATTGATAATATTTAGCTCTGCGCTCTGGATTCTCCAAAAGCGATTTAATATTATATCTGTCAGGTTGATAGAATTTTTCGCAAATAGTCAGTAAATCTATATCGCTATGTCCTTTGATATGGGTGTCCGTCATAACTGAGCCCTGATACTTGAAACTAACATCTTTCAGTTCTTTAGAAAGGTGCTCCTTAACCCTTTCACCTGCATCTTTACTTTTTTGGGTGTATTCAGGTTCAACTCCTTTCATACAGAATCTAATGTAAGTTAATATATCACTATACGATATAGTCGAAAGTTCATCTGAAAACTCCCGTTTAAATGCGAAGTTATCCGGATTGATACGCCCTCTAATACTTTCTGCTAATTGTCTGTAATTTTTTGCCATTCTTAATTTTATTAATTCGTGAGTAATGTATTGCTAAAACACTGACCAAACAATCCCTGAAATCAGTGATTTTTTATCTAACTAAATTTGGTGATGTCTCTGGTTTTCAATAACAAATAACATCAATAAATCCATTATTTCTTTACGGAAAACCGTAACAAGAAAATGAATTCCATTATACCACACAATACGTATTTATACTGCTCTTTCGTTTTTAGGTTTTGTTTAAACAAAAAAGGACGAGCCGTTAAGCTCATCCTTGATTTATGGTGTGGGTGATTGTGGTGGTGTGCCTCACGAAGCACAAAACGAATCTGGGAATTATTTTTTTACATACTGTTTTAGGACTTTACGTTCCATATTATCATCTGGCCAGACTTCTATTTTATAAAAATCATTATCAGAATCATGAGCCAAATCATTTTCCTTTACACTGGCAAAATTAGAACCATAAATTCTTACCCTATAATTCCCTGGCTTTAGTTTCACTTCTAATTCAACTGAACTATTAGGACAATCTAAAACCTGCAACAATCCCGATTCAACAGATATTCCAGTTTCAACGATATGGTCATACTTATTATAATCTATTTCTTTAGTTGGTTTTTCCAAAACAATTAATTCACCTTTAATATCACCATAACTTTCCGAAAAATAAGCTATAAAATTTTTTAAAGAACTTAGTCTATCAACATAATCTTTTTCATCCCAAGAGTTATTTTGAGTTAAAGAACTCCCATTATCACTAGTCAAATAAAATTGATTGTATTGAGTATAAAAATTAAATTGATGTTTTTGCATAATATTTTTTTTATTAGGAGAACAAGATAAAAATATGCTTAATAGAGATATCATAATTATTTTTTTCATAGTATATTTTTTAAGGTAATGCCCAAGCCCCACAACCAAGACATTCCCATGTCGCAGCTGCCATTATTATTTTATAAGTAATATAAGCTGCTGTGGCAACTCCAACGCCTACACCAACATCTCTAGTAGAGACATTTGGAACTGGTATCGGATTAGATACTGGAACTGGGTCAGGAACTGCATCAGGCTCTTTATCCTTAGGTACTGGTAAAACTAAAAATGCTTCTCCTTGTTTCATTGTTTTATATAAAGGAGCTAATTCCAATAGTCCTTGTCTGCTGTTTTCTGAAGCTGGTACATAAGCTACATTAGCTCCAGCCCCCCCTTCAAAAGTTGAAGCATACGGATATTCATCTCTCTGTAAACCTTCAGCTCCTCTTGACGGATAATTTTTAGTTGCCTGATATCTTCTTTGTGCAGCTGCTTTTTTATCATTGTCATAATGCAATATTGATGGTTTGCCTTTTCTAAAAGAATCCAAAGTATGTTTATAGATATTAGGTGTTTTAGCTTCTTCAACAAAATGAACTTTAACTCCTCCTGTTTCATTAATTTCATCTCTGATGGCCATAAAGGCAATTTTTGCATCATTACCAGTATAGCTGACTCCACCTTCAATCTTTTTTATTTCCCTACCATCAGGGTCAACAAAACGAATTGGATTATCAACACAGTAATTATATGGTGACCATCGTCTGCTTTTCTCTGCTAATGGGTCAATAACGTTCCAACGACCAATTGCTGGGTCATAATCTCTAAAGCCATACGTGTACATATTCAGCCCCAACTCGTCCTGCAGCTCTTTACCATTATACTTATACTGATACCCTCTCGGACATGAAATACATGGCTCCAACACTACACCACCTCCAGTTTTAATATACGTTTTCTGGCTCATGTTGTAGTTCTTGTGCTTCAACCCAAAAGGATAATAGTTGTTTTCTTCCAATATTTTAAGAACGCCTGTTGCAGGGTCTACACCATAACTCAACCGCACATTGCCCAGGTGGTCGGTGTAATTGAACACGTAGTTGTATACGTTGTTGCCGTTTACCACCGTGTTGTTTACATACCCTTCATCATGAGAGAAAAACTGTAACACCCCATCTACGTATTGAAAGCCGTTAAAATACTGGGTGGCTGTTACCGTACTGCCTTGGGTTACATTTTTCTGCAATTTGACACCTGCTGCGTTGTAAAGGTATTCTTTTTCTTTTGTTTTAGGAGCTGTTTCCTGCTATCCGTTTCAATCTTTTTCCCTCGTCTGAAAACGAGAGAAAAAGGATTTCCACTGCTATCAGGGCTAGGATTTTGCTTTTCAAAATTAGCTTTTGTTTTCACCAGGGCATAAAAAAATCCTAACCATTATAGTTACGATTCTTCTATCTTATTTCTCAATTCGCTTTAATTATTTTTACAATTAAGCTTTATAAAAATGTTATCATTTACATGTTGTATATCACATTTGGTTAAAAATGCTTTACCAACACATTTGATACATTACCATCACTTTTATTTATTATTATTTTTCCAATGAGTTGCTTCTATAAATTCGAGGACAACTTGATTTTTATCGTATATAATAAATTCAATTTTATCATCTTGAGTTGATTTTATATCAATAAAATCTTTTGCTAAATCTATATTATCAAATGACCAATAAACATTATCATCTGAATCATTTCTATAAATTTCTCCGTTGCAATTTAATATTATTCCTGTTGCGCCATCAGCAATAACTACAACAACTTGTTCTTCTTTTAAAATAGGAAATTCCATCATATTTAATAATTTATCGATTTACTGGAGTTACTGTTGCACCTGAAACATTGCCTTTTAATAAAACTTCTGATTCATTGACTACTCCTCCCCCTTGTATTAAATTAACATTTTTCACACTTGGACTGGCTACTGTGCTACTGGTCGGAACGGTCGTTTCCATAATAACCCCCTCACCACTTGTTCTCAAAGCAAAATTCTTAGCCACCTCTGGGTTTGTAGACCATGAAGTAAATTCACTATTTGTATTACCTGCATTATGTTCCGCAGCCGTAGCTGTACCTCCCCGAGGGACAGCTGTCCCTTGTGTTGCATTTTCAAAAGCAGGACTTGTAGTATTTACTCCTCTATATAATGTTGTTGTAGTTTCTGCACTGGTAGTTTCTGCAACTGCAGTGGCACTTACTTTACTTGTACCTGCTTTATGAGCAACAACAATAGCTCCTAAATTCGTTACTAATCCCCCCATAGCTTCAGGATTCCCCGAAGCAGCTGCCTTTGCATTTTCAACAATTCCTTTAGCTCCACTAGTTTCATAAACAGAGTTTACATATTGTTCAGCTGCGGCAGAAGCTCCTCCTCTTTTATAAGCTGTGACTATCTTTTTAGCTTCACCAACACCTCTACTCATAACTGAAACAGGATTACTGCTTGCTACACCTACAACCATATTTCCAGCAGCCTTCCAAGAACCAGTAGCATAACTTTTTACAAAACTTTTTACACTATTCCATGATGGCCATGGCCACATTCCATCAGGGTCCTGAAAATAGATAGGATTGTCAAAACAATAATTATAGGAAGACCATCTACGTCCCAATTCTCCCTTAGGGTCCATTTGTATAAATCGACCAGTAGCTGGGTCATAAGCTCTATTGTCATAATCATACACGTTAAGCCCCAGCTCGTCTTGCAACTCTTTTCCATTATACTTATACTGATACGTCTTCGCACAACCGCTGCACGGTTCCAACACAACCTTTCCTCCGTCTTTAATATACGTTTTCTGGCTCATGTTGTAATTCTTATGCTTCAGCCCAAAAGGATAATAGTTATTCTCTTCCAATACTTTAAGAACGCCTGTAGCAGGATCTACACCGTAACTCAACCGCACATTGCCCAGGTGGTCGGTGTAATTGAACACGTAGTTGTATACGTTGTTGCCGTTTACCACCGTGTTGTTTACATACCCTTCATCATGAGAGAAAAACTGTAACACCCCATCTACGTATTGAAAGCCGTTAAAATACTGGGTGGCTGTTACCGTACTGCCTTGGGTTACATTTTTCTGCAATTTGACACCTGCTGCGTTGTAAAGGTATTCAATTTTTGTACTGCTGTTGTTGTTGAACACGATTTTTATAGGCAAATTCATATGGTTGTACACAATTTGGGTAATCCCTTTGTTGGTATCGGCTGTCATATTACCGTTGGCATCATAACTGTAATCATCGGCAGGATCGCTCGTGCCGGTACTGTCATCCTTAAACCCGTTGGTATTGTTGGTGCTGTCAAACACCTTCATCAATTGGTTTTTGTTATCGGCATGGTAGGTGTATGCCAGATTGTCCACTTCCAGGGAATAATCCGCATCGTCGTATTCGCCGGTTCTGGTTAGGGCAGTAATGTTCCCGTTTTTGTCATAGGCCAATGTTTCGTTATACGAATTGGTCGTTGGCGAAGCCGCTCCTGGCTTTTGGTAAGTGGCATTAGTTAAGCGGTTTAGGTTATCGTAATTGTAACCGTACTTGCGCTGTACGTTGTCGCTGTTGGTGCGCCAAAACGTTTCGGAGATATTCCCGTTGTACAAATGCGGCACGCCATACACCCCATAACTCTGGTTGTCATTATCCTGGTAGTTCACCTTAAAAGCAAACAAATCTACAGGGTTAGTCCCTTGCGTCAGGTTCGTTACGTCATTGATACTTTTGAGCCAGCCTCTTATGTTGTAAGTGTAGTCTGCTTTCTGTAAACCCAACGCTCCTGTGGCATCGGTACCGCCTACATTTTTGCTGGTCAGCTGTCCCAGTTCGTCATAAGTATTCTTGGCAATCAGTTGTACTGCTCCTGCCCCTATCTGCTGAGTGTGCAATACCAAACGGTCCTGTGCGCTATAGGTAAAGTTATCGGTAATGATAATCTCCGGATCGGCCGAAGTCCTTTTGTGGTATGTTTTGGTATACAGCGTCTTTCCTGTAAAATCCAGTTTGCTGTCCGTACGGGTATAGCCAACCATTGGGGTTTCGGCATGGGTACGGATGGGGCGGTATTTGGTGTCGTACAAGGTAGAAGACGTTGCTCCGTACAAAGTAGTCGGTGTATACACCAATCGGAGCCAGGTTCCGGTAGGCAGTCCTTTCGCGGTAGCGGACACCTTCTGCCCTTCTATCGTGGCTGGTACGCTTGGCGCATCCGGGAAACTGTAATTGTCATAGTAATTCTTGCTTAGGACATCATAGGTTCCCAAAGTAAACGGATTGGTCCCGGCATTGATGTTCCCTTGCCAGGTATTGCGGTTACTTTCGGTTACCGTCATGACTTTCCAGCCGGTTTGGGTAACGCGCCCAAAGGCATCGTAATCGGTAATAGCCATCCCTATGGTCCCATCCCCGAAAGGCGATAAGGCCGGGCCAGTGGCTACGGGCCTGTCCAACAGGTCGTACACCATATATTCCCATTGCTTGCCCGGGAGTTTCTTGGCTGCCAAACGGTTACGGGAATCGTATTTGTACTGGTAGCACAAGCCGTCCAGGATGGTTTGGGTAATGGCACCTTCTGCCAATGGAGGCAAAACGCAGGCCAGGTTCCCAAACGCGTCATAAATATAATAAGTGTCGTGGGCGGTACTTTGGTTGAAGGTACGTTTGAGTACCACACGGCCTTCCTTATCCTTAAATTCCTGTATCGTGTTATTATTCCCGGAAGTCCAATTCTCGTCCTTGGTGATGGTTTTGTACAATTCCCCTTGGGCATAATTCCCGTTTTGGGACAGTGTGTTCTCATAAGTCCCTTTGGAAGCATTCCAGGAATCGCTTACCGTAAAGAGCTTCACCGCATCGGCCGTTGCATTGGCCTGGTAATCCATCCGGATGGTATGCTTGGTCGTATTGGCCACGCCCCAGGCTTCACCCGGTGCTCCCTGTTCCAGGACACGGTTAAGCGGAGAGGCTTCAAAGACTTTTTCGCTGTAAGGGTTTGTGGTGTTCTCGTACGCAGCCGAATTGTAAAACGAATTGGTTTCTGTTAGGGCACTCGGGTTATAATTGAGCGAAGCCGCTGTATTGGCATAAGGCAAAAATTCCTTAGGCTGCCTGCCATAGGTATCGTATTCCATATGGGTCACGATATCTTTTCCTGTAGCCGATTGCCCGTTGGCAATTTGCTGGATAGGGCGGCCCAACCCGTCAAAATAGGTCATTTGCACTACCGAAGCAGTAGCTGTGGAATCTTTATACGTTGTCGTCTTGATGTAATTCTGGGTCGTAGTCTGTGCCAGGGCCGCAAAAGGCAATAGCAATAATATCAGTATCTTTTTCATGGCTTCAAATTAATTAGGACGATAATTGTATTCATTTTTGCTCAATACTTTGCCTTTGTGGTCTTTCACCTGGAACAAACGGTTAAAGGCATCATATTCGTAAGTGGTTTTCAACCCTCGGGGATCGGTCATGGTGCTAATCCCGATAAGGGGTTTGTACGTATATGTCGTAACCATCGCGGCAGGGAAGGCCGTCCTCAAATTGTTCAGGGCCGTGATCAGGTTGGCCTCTGTTCCGTTATTGGAAAGGTCTTGCAAATTGGCCACATAAGATTGCACAGATGCATACGTTGCATTCTCGATCTTGGCGATAGGCTGGCTTTGGTTATAACCCCATATGTAAGCAATTTTCATCCCGCCTTCCTGCTGTACTTCCAGCGGGTTGCCATAGGCATCGTAGGCATTGTACTTCAGGCGGTTTTCCAAGGATTGGGTGCCTTTAGCAGATTGGATAATTTCAGGAGCCAGCATGTTTGCCCCCCAATTTTTGTAAATGGTCTTCTGTGTCGATATTTTGTTTGATCCCCTGAATTCTTCTATAGACAAAGGCGTTTCAATCATATTATTGGCCAACAATTCTGTCTTGAACGGCTCTGCTGCCATTTGCGTATCCTGCGGGTAAAAATATTTCCTCTCAACAGTATTTCCATTGGAAACCGTCGATACTTCGCTGGAAATCTGCCGATTACTCGTATTATAGGTAAAAGAAGAAGCTTTCTCCACAACAGAAGTACTTGCTCCCGGATAAAAATACTCTTTAGACGTTGTATTGGTCAGTTTTGTCCAGCCAAAATCTTCCTTGTTAAGATAGTAGCTTACAAAATTGGCCTCATCCTGTCCACAGTTTCTTGCATTCCATGCCAATTGGCTGCCACAAATGACAGGCATATTATTGTAATATCCACAAGGATAGGTATTCGGGTCTAAAACCCCATCATGATAGGCTGAATAGTTTTCATACATTCCTGCATAAGGACAGTCCAGCTCTTTGTAAAAAGTAGTAACACCGGTAATCTTGGTTTCATCCACAAAGGCATACTGGTTCTGCTTTTCTGTCAAAACCCTGCTGCTATTGTCATACTTTTTTTCTTTAAGCAAAAGGCCCCGCTTATAATCGATATTAGAAGAAGGCACATATGGGTAGGCAACACTCAGTGAGCTCATGAATTCCGGGTAATCAATAGGCGAGGTATATTCAAATTCCGTTTTCCCGTTCCCGGTTTCTGTTACAGTTACATTCTTATAACCCACATCTGCTCCCTGTGTTGAGATAAACGAATAGTTGTTTGATTTGGAATAAATTTTATATATGACCTCAGAATATTGGAATACATGGCTAAAAGTACTGGATGTTGCCATAACATTAAAATTTCTTTTGGCTTCGTAAACCATTTTGGGTTTTGGAAATACCAACGAACCACTGCTTCGGGAAAGGTCGCTGAAAAAGTTATAATCGTAACTTATTTTTTTGGAATAGCTGTTTGGGTAATCCTGGTTGTTCAATTCCTGCGCTTTGGTATCAGTATAATAAATGCTTTTGATCCGGATCCCTCCTCCATACAGCCATTTATTTGTCGTGGAATTCCTTGTTTTTTCATCAATAACCACAGCAGCACCTATAGTATGTGGAGGGCTTGTGGCCCAACTGAAAGAAACAGCATAACGATATCCTCCTTCCAAGTAAATTTCAAAAGGGCAGCCACCAGTGCTTAACCCTATTAACTGTGTGGCATTGGTCGACACATTGATTTTTTTCAAAAATAAAAAGCCAAGGTTATACTCATCAGTCCCTGACAAAGTAGTATTGAAAATAAGTGTCTTACCGGTGGAAAATACCCCTAAATCATGTATAAGGCTACCCGTGCTTTCATTTGGATTGTTGTTTAAGCCAAAAGTTTCATACGAACCAATGGTGTAATTGTCCGGGTTTTGCCCGAAATTATCTTCCTCTGCAATATAATCGTCATCTCCTTCATAAGAATAGGTATTAGGTTCATATTGAAATACCACCGATCCTTTGGTAGGATAAATAATCTGTTTCAGTACATCTTTTTTGCAGTATACCTTATCTACATCCCTGTTCATATTTTCATAATTCACACAGTCAGGACCATACTCATTCAATTTGGAGTATCCCCAGTAATCAGTGGCAAAACTAGTATTGTCCAGATCCAGGCCTTCGTAATTCAGTTTGTATTTCAATAGCTGGTTTTGGCCGGTTCCCTCTTGTATCTGATCCAAAAACAATTTATGTTTGAATAGATAATTAAATTGGTATTCCTTTACAACACCAGATTTCCAATCCCGTATCGTAATTCCCTTCAAATAAGGGCTTGTACCTGGATTAGGTAAATTGGTATCAATCCTGCCCACGGTCGCTATTTCAAAATCAATAATGGCTTTGCCGATAATTCTAATCTGCGTTATCTTTTTTGTTTTTGTGGTAATGGTATTATTAACATTCACCTCTAACGGTAAAACCCCTTTTGTGATAGTTTCGGGATTGGATTCGGTATGTGCTGCATCTAGCAATACTTGCAGAGAGGGCTCCAAAGGCATATTGAAGGTCCAGTTACGGATTACCTGCGCTTCTTTTAGCTCATTGCTGTTAAAAAGGAATTCAAGTACAAGCTCTTCATTATAATATACTTTGGATAAATGGAAAGCACTGATGACAGACTGGTAGTTGACAGTATAATTTTCAGAGGTTGCACTGTTGATCGTGGTAGAAAAATTGAAAGAAGAACTATCGCTTAATTCCTTTACATCAAACACATAGCGGAATCCTCTGGTATCTTTTACTTCAAATGTCTTATTGGTAGCATCGTAGTTGATAATCAGGTTATTTTTATCCAGCTTGACCACCTCATAAGTGCCGTTTTGCTTTTTTTCGATAATAAACCTACCGATATAACCCATAAAATTAAACTGGTATAAATCATGTTTGGCATCAAACTTCTGCTTTTCATTTACCTCAAAGAAAAACTTATTGATTTCCGGATTGGTATCATCAATTAAATAATTAGGATTCAGCAAAGGCAATACGCTATAATAATTATTGCTGTTGGGTGTAAAACTGTCATTATTATGATAAATGCCTATTTTTTTAGAAGAAAACTGGCCTCCAAGGTCATACATATCATCAGGGATATCACGTACAGTCCTGGAAATCGTCCCGCCAGCTATCAAGCTCCAGCCCAGTCCTGCGAAACCGGCTACTTCCTCCTTTTTGATACTTAAGGGGTGGTAATTCAAGGCAACGCTGCAATCCAATCCGTGATTCCCGGTTGTGCTAAACAGGGGGATACTCACATTTGGCACTCCCGTATAATTACTCACAGGGACTTCCTCAAATTTCATCAGGGCTGCTACCGTTGGAGATGGCGGTATAACCGTTGGCAATTCGTTCTTGATCTCCGGGTTTTGCCCGAAAACCACCATTCCCTGTAACAATAATAACGCAATAATATATTTTTTCATCTTTTTCATCTTATTTCTTAATCACTTTAATCCCGTTCTGCTCCACGTTGGTGCTAATGTTGATGACATACACACCGCTTGGCAAGTTACTCAAATCAAAAGGCACGGTG
>NZ_SRLH01000010.1 GCF_004745595.1 Flavobacterium humi | reverse complement strand
TGTGGCAAAAAAATCATCATACTTTTTGTTTCAAAATATATTTTTAAAAAAATTTGAAACAACTTTTGTGATAAAAAAATAGTTGCGATAAAATTTATCACACTTTTGTGATAAAATATTTTTTCGGAGAAATTTTACCACAAATCTTATCTTTCTTCTTTCTTCTTGCCTCTTTCTTCTCCTCTAAATTTCATAACTTTGTGTCTATGCAAGCCCGGGAACTTTTACAACAACATATTGCCAAAACGGCCTCATTGACGGAGGAACAGTTTGAGTACCTCTTCTCCTTCTTTACGCCAATGTCCTTAAAAAAAGGGCAAACCATTATCAGTGAAGGCGATAAGGTCGATTGTGAGTATTTTGTCGTTTCCGGTTGCCTGAAAGCTTTTTTTATCAATGACGAGATCAAGATGTACATCCTGCAGTTTGCGATGCCTACCTGGTGGACTTCCGATTACGCTGCCTTGTACAACGGCACAAAAGCGACCATACACATAGACTGCATTACAGATGCCGAAATTTTGTGCCTCTCCAACAGCGACCGTGAAAAATTATGCAGCGCACTCCATCCGGTAGAACATTTTTTCAGGTGGCGGACCAACAGAGGGTACATCGCTTCGCAAAAAAGGCTTTTATCCCTAATGAACAACGATGCGAAAAAACGGTATGAAGAACTCCTGGCCCAATACCCGCAATTGTACAACCTGGTACCCAAACACCTCATTGCAGCCTATTTGGGGGTTTCCAGGGAAACGTTGAGCCGCTTGCATACGGGGCAGCACTAGCCCAAAACCGAATGTGATGTACATCACGTAACCCCCTGCGCTTTCTTATCTTCCTTTGCAGTGTAATTTTAAAACACATACAATGGAAACTACAACATTTGAAATCGTAACCGCTAAAAGCAATATCGATTGGACCGGCAGAAAAGTAACCGGCGCACACAATGGCACTATCAATATCAAGGAAGGGCGATTCCTCTTTACCGAAGGGCAACTGACCGGTGGAAACGTCATCATTGATACCACATCGATCAAAATCCTCGACATTGCAGACCCGGATACCAATGCACAGTTTGCAGGGCATCTGGCTTCTGATGATTTTTTCAGTATCGAAAAATTCCCTACAGCTGCTTTTGAAACCACTGCTGCAAAACAAAACCCAAACGGACGCTATTTACTAGAGGGGAACCTAACTATCAAAGGCATTACCCATCCGGCAAAATTGGAGGCAGAAGTAAACAGTACAGGTGGTACCCTTACCCTATCCGGTAAACTGACCTTAGACCGAACCTTATATGGTATTAAATTCCGTTCCGGCAATTTCTTTAAGGATTTGGGCGACACGCTGATCTACAATGATTTTGAGCTGGACATAGACATTACGGCCAAAAACACTTCAACAGAAATCTTAAACAACTAAAGCCATGCCATTCGTATCTATAGCATTGACCCGCGAGGACGTTACCCGCGAGCAAAAACAACAATTAATCAAAGGGATCACAGATGTGATTACCGAAGTACTGAACAAAGATCCGCACCTGACCCATATTGCCATCCATGAAATCGACACAGACAATTGGGGCTATGCCGGAGAACAAATATCCGTATTGCGCGAAAAAGGAATAACAGCAGATAAAAAATAAGGAACCATGAAAAAACAAACCATCATTGTAACCGGTGCCTCGAGCGGGATCGGAAAAGAAATAGCCCGGTATTTCCTTGAAAAAGGAGATAACGTAGTCATCAACTCGAGTACGGCCGAAAACCTGGAGCAAGCCTATCAGGAATTGGGCGCTGGCCCGAACCTGGCCAAAGTGGCCGGTAGCGTCAGCGATAAAAAAACCGGAGAACTGTTAGTGGCCGCTGCAATCGAAAAATTCGGTTCTGCAGACATACTGGTCAATAATGCCGGTATTTTCGAAACAAAACCGTTCCTGGAAGTGGAAGAAGCCCATCTTGACCGTTTTTGGAACACCAATGTAAAAGGGACATATTTTACCACACAGGCCGTACTTCCGCAAATGCTGAAGCAGCAGGGAGGTGTTGTCATCAACATCGGTACGCCTTTGGTCAACCAGGGATTTGGAGGCTTGGACGCCACAGCCCCTATAGCCAGCAAAGGAGCTATCCATGCCCTGACCATACAATTGGCGGCCGAATTCGGCAAACGCAACATCCGTTTCAACACGATAGCTCCAGGCGTGATCCGTACACCAATGCACGGCGACCAGGCAGACAAAGGCGCCAACCAGCATTTGCTGAACCGTGTGGGCGAAACCAAAGACATCGCCGAGATGGTGTATACGGTGGCCAAAAGCAATTTTATAACCGGGGCCATCATTAATGTCGATGGCGGTATGGCAGCCGGGTTCAATTTAAACTGATCGTGAAAACAATTGTATCAATCGCTTTAGGGCTTTTGTCCCTGACAGGGCTTAAGGCACAAAACACAACTCCTATGGAAAATCAGAAAGAAGATACCAAGGCTATTGTAACGGCATTGGAAGAACACTATTTTAAAGGGATTTACGAAGGCGATATTGCCTTGCTGGAAACCGCCTTCCATCCTAAAACCTTGCTTTTCGGCGACATTAAAGGAACCCCTTATGCCAAAACCCTGGAGCAATACCTGGATGGGGTCAAGAACCGCCAAAGCCCGAAAGATTCCGGAAAACCGTTCAAGGGGGAAATCCTCTCGGTGCATATCGTAAATTCCATTGCGGTGGCCGAAGCCAAAGTCAGGATGTACGATTTCCTGTACCACGACATTTTATCTTTCCATAAAATAGATGGGAAATGGCTCATCGTAAGCAAAATGCTTACCGACACCAACCCATAAAGAATTTCTTCGGAAATACCTTCATAAACGCCTGGCTTACCCTCAGGCTTTATGCATTGGCTACCGTTTGCAATAGCAACATTTATATGGGAAAGCTTTGAAGAAAAAAGCATGGTTGGTTTCAGCTCAGAGGTTGTCCGTTTCAGCCGTTATTTTGTCCGCTTGGGCTATTTCTTGATGGTTCAGAGCCGATTGCCGGGATATCTTTGGTGAAGAAATTAAAAAACCAATCATCAATCCTAATTTTAAAAACAATGGAAACAAGCAAAACCGTATTGAAAAAACAAAACAGCAATCGTTCCTTTTTAGCTATCTTTCAAAAGACAGCACTAATCTGCATACTCTTTTTAAGTATCACTCAAGCCAAAGCACAATCGGGAAACCAAACCCTAAAAATAAACCCTTCCCTTGGGGTATTAAAGCAAATCGATGCCGGTGTACTTACTATAGGTTACGCCGAAGCCGGCCCTGCCAATGGCGCTCCGGTAATCCTGCTCCACGGCTGGCCGTATGACATCCACAGTTACCAGGAAGTGGTGCCTGTATTGGTATCGAAAGGTTATAGGGTTATTACGCCATACGTAAGAGGATTTGGGACCACGCGTTTCCTGTCTGAAGGCACTTTCAGGAACGGGCAGCAAACAGCGCTTGCCAGTGATGTCATTGCCCTGATGGATGCCCTTAAAATACAAAAAGCCGTGATAGGCGGGTTCGATTGGGGTGCAAGGACAGCCGTTGTAATGGCAGCGCTTTGGCCGGAACGGGTTAAAGGACTGGTATCGGTAAGCGGTTACATTGCCGTTAACCTGGAAGCGAACGAAAAGCCTTTGCCTCCAACGGCAGAATACGGATGGTGGTACCAATATTATTTTGCGACCGAAAGAGGCAAAACAGGTTATACCCAAAACAAATATGAGTTCAATAAGTTGATCTGGAAGCTGGCGTCGCCTATCTGGAATTTTGATACTGCTACGTACGACCAGACGGCACAATCCTTCAATAACCCGGACCATGCCGCGATTGTGATCCATAATTACCGATGGAGATTGTCCCTGGAAAAAGGAGAAAGCCAATACGACGGCTTAGAAAAACGGATTGCTGCCCGTCCTGCCATTACCGTACCTACTGTTACCATAGGTAGCGATTTTGACGGAGCCAACGCAGATGGGAAATCCTACGCCGCTAAATTCACGGGGAAATACGACCATAAAATCCTTAAAGGAATCGGGCATAATGTCCCTCAGGAAGATCCGGCAGCTTTTGCCGCTGCCATCATCGAAGTGGACGGATTTGGCAAATAATCCATCAAATAATAGATAAAAAACGTTTTAAAAACCATAATTTTAAGTACTATGAAAAAATTAAAAATGTCCTCCGCCCCATTGCTGTTGGCCTTGCTCTTCGGGATACAGGCTTTCGGCCAGGAAAAAACAGCTAAAAAAGGATTTGCACTCCTGGAATTGTTTACCTCCGAAGGATGCTCCAGCTGCCCTCCTGCCGATGCGCTGATGGGCAAGATCCAAAAAGAATACAAAGACAATACTGTATACGTCCTGGCATACCATGTAGATTATTGGGACAGGCTGGGCTGGAAAGATATTTTCAGCAATGCCGCTTATACCAAAAGGCAATACCAGTATTCCAACTGGCTTGGGGAAGAACAAGTATATACGCCGCAGGTTATCGTCAATGGAAAAAGCGGGCACATCGGTTCGCAGGAAACCATTATCAAGAATGCCATAAGTGCTGCACTGGCAAAACCGTCCGTGGCCGAAGTACACCTGGATGCTTCGGTGGCAAACCATACACTACTGGTGAGCCATTGGGTAAAAGGTACTTCAAAAAACAGCCGGTTGCTACTGGCAATTGTACAGAAATCAGCAAAAAGCAATGTCAAAAGAGGTGAAAATGCCCACCGTGTGCTATCACATTTCCAGATCGTACACCAATTACATAGTATTGCCCCGGGAAAGGAAAAAGGGACTACTTCACTATCGCTGCCTAAAGGTTTCAACACTACTGATTTTGAAGTGGTTGGTTTTGTACAAGACCTGGACAACGGTGCAATTTTGGGAGCGGCAAGGGCAATCTTCTGATAATTCCCTATTTACTGTATGCTGAAACATAATGAGCAATACCGCAGCAAAAGCGGTATTGCATCCGAAAAAAAAACTACCTTTGATAAAGACCATCGGCATGTATATGGAAAAAGAAAAAAAACGGTTTGAAGTTTCCCAACGCGTAATCTGGGGCAGTTCCCTGGCACTGGCTATCCTTTCTTCCGTCCCGAAATTTTTTGACGCCCATTCCAAACCCAGGGATATTATTATAAATTCGTCGATCAGTTTTTTGTTTTCGCTGTTTATATGGTATTACAATATGTATAGCCTCCCGAAATTCACTTCCCGGCGCACGGCCAAAAATTTCCTCAATGGCAAGCTTTTACTGAGTGTCATGGCGGGTCTTGGCGTAATGATACTGCTGGTTGTTGCCCATCAGGAACTTTTCCAGGCCTCACAAATGGATGCGCCCATCATGTTTGAATTGAGAGGGGTTTTGATCAACCTGATTGTGTATATGTTCCTGCACCTGCTTTTCCAAAACTATCAGACACAGCAAATGAGCGTTGAGCTGGAACGGACCGTATCGGTAAACCTGGGCGCGCAATACGAGCTTTTAAAACAGCAGGTCAACCCGCATTTTTTATTCAACAGCCTCAATACCCTCAAATCGATGGTAGAGATACAAGACCCGCACAGTGCCGATTTCATCCTGAAACTTTCCGATTTTTACAGGTTTACTTTGGAAAGCCGGAAAATGGACCTGATCCCGCTCAAGGAAGAACTGCATATATTGGAATCCTATACCTATTTGCTCAAAGCCCGTTTTGAAGATGGATTTGTGATGACCGATGAAATAGGCGATGCATACCACAACTCGGCCATTCCGCCCTTTACACTGCAATTGCTGATAGAAAACTGCATCAAGCACAATGTGGTGTCGCTGGACAAACCCTTGCACATCCGGCTTTATACCGACGGGGATTACCTCATCGTGGAAAACCGCATCCAACTCAAAAAAGGTTCGGTGTCTACAGGTGTCGGGCTCGATAATATCAACCAGCGGTTTATGCATTTGATAGGTAAAACCATTGAAATTGACAAAGACGACACTTTTTTTAAAGTAAAAATCCCTTTAATTTATGACCATCCTAATAATTGAAGACGAAGTAAAGACAGCCAAAGCCCTTGGCCAGCTTATCCTGAGCATCAGGCCCGATACGCAAATCCTGTCGTATATCCAGAGTGTGGACGGCGCCGTAGCCTATCTTTCGGAAAATGACCAGCCCGACCTTATTTTTATGGACATCCAGCTGGCGGACGGCTTGTGTTTTGAAATTTTCAAAAATGTGGAAGTCGTTTCCCCGGTCATATTTTGCACTGCTTTTGATGAGTATGCCATTGAGGCTTTCAAATCGAACGGTATCGATTACATCCTGAAGCCTTTTTCCCGGGAAAGCATTGCCCTATCCATCAAGAAAGCCGGCGAGTTGAAGAATTTCTTCCAACGCAATAAAAAAGCCCTCCCTGATTTTGATTACCTCCTGACTCGGTCCGGGGAATTTTCCGGAAAAAGCAGTTTCCTGGTGTTCAAAAACAATAAGTACATGACCGTGCAGACCGAAAATATCGCGTATTTTTTTATCAAGAATGAGACCCCGACCATCATGTCTTTCGACAAAAGCGAATACCAGGTTACCCAGTCACTCGATGAAGTGCACAAACTTTTATCGCCTGCCCAATTCTTCCGGGTCAACAGGCAATACCTGGTCAATTTTGCAGCCATTAGGGAAGCGGAGCATTATTTTTCCCGCAAACTGATTGTCAAATTAACCGTCCCGACCGAAGAGAAACTCCTGGTAGGAAAAGACAAAGCCACCGCTTTTTTGAGCTGGCTTGAAAACAGGTAACCGCATTCTTTTGATGTGTTTGCTTTCTTGTAGAAAATATTTTTTGTTTTTTTTTTTTTTAAAATGTCCAATACCCAAATTCCGGTTGTCATTAGGGTATAACATTTAAAACAATATAAAAATGGAAACAAGGATCAATGCATTCGAAAAAGGGCAAAAAGCGTTAAGCACATTATTTGGGGTTAGCGGCCACCTGAAAAAATCAACTATTGAAAGCAGTACTTTGGAATTAGTCAATTTCAGGGTATCACAAATTAACAGCTGCGCCTTTTGTTTGGATATGCACGCCAAAGATGCCCGTGCGGCAGGTGAAACAGAACAACGGCTTTACGGTTTGAGTGCGTGGAGGGAAACTCCTTATTATACTTCACGTGAAAGAGCGGCTTTAGCTTGGGCAGAAGCAGTAACCTCTTGCCATGTACCAGATGAGGTTTACAAAGAAACCAATAAGGAATTCTCAGATGAAGAAATGATAGACCTTACGCTGGCTGTAACCTTGATCAACACCTGGAACAGGTTTAATCTTTCCTTTCCAAATACTCCGGGCACTTACAGAGTAGGCCAGTTCGGGTAATCAAAACATAGGATTTTTTTGTACATTAGAATTATTTTACAAAGCTCAAAAAGCCAGGTGAAGCACAACAGAAAATACCGTCAAATTTAAAATACATTAAAAATGAACGAATTCTTATTGATTTTCCGCAGGGATTTCCAAACGAAAGAAATACAACCCTCACCGGAAGAATTACAACAACAACTGAAACAATGGCAGGAATGGTTTGGAGGGATCGCTGCGCAGGACAAACTCGCCAGGCCTTTGCAACGCTGGGACGGACATGGTAAAATAGTTGATCCGAAAGGGGTTACCGATGGCCCTTATGCCGAAATCAAAGAAGCAATTGGAGGTTTAATCATCATAAAAGCCAATGATTATGAGGAAGCTGCCGCGATAGCACAAGGCTGCCCTATCCTTTCCCTTGGTGGTAATGTTGAAATCCGGATGGCTATTTAAATCTTTCAAATAATAGCAATTAAAATGCCTTTGTATCTTTACGAAGGCATTTACCGTACTTATGGACAGCAACCAACTCATTCCGAAATTATTCCGGACCGAATACCAAAAAATAGTTTCGGTACTTTGCCGGCTCTTCGGTATCCAGCATATTGAGATTGCGGAAGATATTGTCAGTGATACATTCCTGGCCGCCGCAGAAACCTGGAGCATCAAGGGCATACCGGAAAATCCTGTGGCCTGGCTGTATACGGTAGCCAAAAACAAAACCAAAAACCATTACAAGAGAAATAGCGTTTTTGAGCAGAAAATTGTTACTGAAATACAGCACAATTCAACCAAAAGCGGAGATGAGATTGAAATCGATTTGTCTGACAAGAATATTTCCGACAGCCAGCTGGCCATGATTTTTACCATCTGCAACCCGTGCAATTCAAACGAGGCACAGATCGCCCTGGCTTTGAACCTGCTTTGCGGCTTTGGCGTCAGCGAAATATCCGAAGCGTTCCTGACCAACAGGGAGGTTATTTACAAAAGGATTAACCGTGCCAAGGAAAAATTAAAGGAGGAAAATATTACGATACAGCAGCCTTCGGTCACGGAAATAAAAAACAGGCTGGACAATGTCCTGAAAACCATATACCTTCTTTTTTCGGAAGGCTACTACTCTACTTCCCAAAACACGATCCTGCGACAGGATTTTTGTGCCGAAGCCATGCGCTTGGTATATTTGCTGATCCAGAACAAAACGACAAACCTGCCTGCCGTTAATGCCCTGATGGCCCTGATGTGTTTCCATGCTTCCCGGTTTGAGGCCAGGACAAACGAAAAAGGCGAGATTATTTTATACGAAGACCAGGATGAAACCCTTTGGAACACAGAATTGATAGATCGCGGCACCTATTATTTAGGCCTTTCCTCAAGCGGGGAACAGCTTTCCAAATACCATCTGGAGGCCGGGATCGCCTATTGGCATACCCAAAAAGAAGATACCCCTGAAAAATGGGCCCGTATCCTGGAACTCTACAACAGCCTGCTTATTTTAGAATATTCCCCAATTGCCGCTCTTAACAGGACGTACGCTTTATCGAAAGTAAAAGGAAAGGAAATTGCTATTGCAGAAGCTGAAAAACTGTCTTTACAGGACAATCATTTTTACCATTCGCTATTGGGCAGCCTGTATACCGGCCATGATAATGCAAAAGCCGTGTCCCATTTTGAAATGGCCTATTCCCTTGCCAAATCCCCTGCGGATAAAACCATCATTTTGAAAAATAAAAACAGGGTTCCTTCCGTTTAAATTATTCCACACGGATATATTCCAAATCCATAGCAATCTTCCCTGGCATACTAGCGGAAGAGCGGTCATTTTTCCCAGACATCATTGAAAAACCCTGTTTCAAACGAAACACTACAGCTTTATTTTCAACTACTTAAGCTAAATAATTATCCCCTATAAAGCTTCAAGAGGAAGGATGTCCTTTTCACGGTTCATTTTGTCCGTTTCACATCATTACTGATTGTTACAGGAGCATTGCCGGGATACCTTTGACAAAGAAATTACAGATAATTTCAATTCAATAATTAAAAAAACATTTAAAATTTTAGAATCATGGAAAATGCAAATCAAAATGAAAAAGTAGTGTATACAGGATCAACACTAACAACAGGAGGACGTGAAGGGGCTTCCAAAAGTTCAGACGGCCGTTTGGACATCAAACTTACTCCTCCGGGCGGAAGAGGCGAAGGCACCAACCCGGAACAATTACTAGCTGCCGGATGGTCCGCTTGTTTTATAGGCGCCATGGGTAAAACCGCAGCAGAAAGGAACGTAAGGATCCCGGCCGATGCAAGCGTTGCTGCCGAAATAGATTTAATCGTGTCCGAAACACAAGGTTATTTGTTACAGGCCCGCCTGAACATAAGCCTTCCCGGAATAGACCGCGAAACCGCAACAGCTATTGCTCATGCCGCTCATAAAGTGTGTCCTTATTCTAAAGCGCTACACGGGAATATAAAAATAGAAACTATTATTTTATAATAGCTGGACAGCAAACCATAAAAAAAAGTATCATGAAAACAATTGAAAAACCAGAAGGGAACAGCACAATAAGAGTTGCCGCTGTCCAGATCAGCCCTGTATTGTACAGCAAAAAAGGAACTGTCGACAAAGTAGTGAACAAGATTCTTGAACTTGGGGAAAAAGGGGTCCAGTTTGCGACTTTCCCCGAAACCATTATACCGTATTATCCTTATTTCTCTTTTATACAGGCTCCTTATACGATGGGAAAAGAACACCAGCGCCTGCTGGAAGAATCGATAATTGTCCCTTCCGCAGATACCGATGCTATTGGAAAGGCAGCCAAAGAAGCCAACATGGTGGTTTCCATAGGAGTCAACGAGCGTGACGGAGGGACAATCTATAATACGCAGCTTCTTTTTGATGCCGACGGAACACTTATCCAACGCCGCCGCAAACTGACTCCGACCTATCATGAAAAAATGCTTTGGGGACAGGGAGACGCCTCTGGGTTACGTGCCGTAGACAGTGCGGCAGGACGCATTGGCCAGTTGGCGTGTTGGGAACATTACAACCCGCTGTTCCGTTATGCGCTGATTGCCGATGGGGAACAAATCCACTCGGCCATGTATCCAGGATCTATTTTTGGCCCGTTGTTCAGCGAGCAGACAGAAGTCAATGTCCGCCAACATGCACTCGAATCGGCTTGTTTTGTCGTGTGTGCAACCGGTTGGCTCGATGCTGACCAGCAAGCACAGATCGCGGCAGATACCGGTGGTCCTATTGGCCCGATTTCAGGTGGCTGTTTTACTGCGGTTATCGGTCCGGACGGACAAATCATAGGGGAACCGATAAAATCCGGTGAAGGCGAAGTAATTGCTGATATTGATTTTGCCCAAATTGATGCCCGCAAACGATTAATGGATGCCAAAGGCCATTACAGCCGCCCGGAACTGCTTAGCCTTACTATTGACCGTACGCCGGCAGCGCCTATCCACGATCGTATGCTAAGTACCGAACCCTTAGTGGCACAAGGACAAAACAATCAAATCAATACCCTTAATTAAGTTACCGTAAAATGAAAACAACCTATAATATTGCTCAAATGATATTCGCCGGAATAATGATGATGCAGTTCAGCTTCGCAACGGCACAAAGCAAACCGGATGTAAAAAACGATGAAAGCATCAGGCCTTTCAAAGTAAAAATTCCGGAGGCAGACGTACAAGACCTAAAACAGCGGGTTTTGGCTACCAAATGGCCGGAAAAAGAACTGGCAAACAATGCCTCGCAAGGAGCGGAACTTGCCAAAATGCAGGAGCTTGCCCACTATTGGGGTACCGATTACAACTGGAGAAAAGCAGAAGCCCAATTAAATGCCTATCCGCAATTCATGACAACCATTGATGGGGTCGAAATCCATTTCATCCATGTAAAATCAAAACATAAAAATGCCATGCCCCTTATCATCAGCCACGGCTGGCCGGGATCCGTATTTGAATTGACCGGAGTCATTGCCCCTTTGACCGATCCTACCGCTTATGGCGGAAAAAAAGAAGATGCCTTCGATCTTGTCATCCCTTCCTTGCCAGGCTTTGGTTTTTCGGGCAAACCGACTGAAGGAGGCTGGAACAACGACCGCATAGCCAAAGCCTGGATCGTATTGATGGGCCGGCTTGGTTACGACCGTTATGTGGCACAAGGTGGAGATTGGGGCGCAGGAATTGTGCACTCGATGGCTTTACAGGCTCCAAAAGGGCTCTTGGCTATCCACAGCAACCTGCCAGCAACATTACCCAACGAAGCAGGCATGGCTTTAGGCGGGAATACAGTACCGGACGGGTTTTCCGAAAAGGAACGGGCTGCTTTCAACCAGCTGAATAATGCGATCAAAAGCGGTGGTTTTATTTATAAAACTACAATGGAAGGAAGACCTCAGGGAGTGAGCTATGGCCTGTCGGATTCGCCGGTTGGCCTTGCATCATGGATTTTCTTGCATCCCGGTTTTGATAATTGGTCTTACGGTAAAAATCCGGGGCAATTGCCTACAAAAGACCAGGTCCTTGATGATATTTCGCTGTACTGGTTAACCAATACTGCCGGTTCTTCGGCACAGATCTATTGGGAAAACCGAAACATCAGCATCATTAGTGCCGGCAAGATGAAGTCTGACCAAATTACCATTCCGGTTGCGGTTACCACATTTCCACAGGATGTTTATGCATCACCGGAAAGCTGGGCACGCCGGGCGTACAAAAACCTAATCTACTTTAATGAGGCAGACAGGGGCGGCCACTTTGCCGCCTGGGAACACCCACAGTTGTTTGCAAAGGAACTGCGTGCGGCCTTTAAACCGATTCGCTGATGAGCAGGAAGGGCTGCCGGTTATAGGTATCCCTTACTTTTACAGTATCACTAAAAAAACAGAAAAATGAAAACATATAAAAATATTGTAGTAAAGGCAGTCCTTTTTTTGAGCCTTATGCCGTTCTTTATTCCTAATGAAGCGAATGCCCAGCAAACGGGAATAAAACGCACTGACCTGCAGCGCCATGACCTTAGCGTGCCGGGGCATGAAGCCATCCAGGTCCGGGTAGATTTTGAGCCGGGTGTTTCTTTCGGGATGCATTCTCATCCGGGAGAAGAAATAATCAATGTCCTGGAAGGTTCCTTGGAATATACCATTGAGGGCGGAGAACCTATTGTCCTTAAAGCCGGGGATGTCTTGTTTGTACCAGCCGGGAAAAACCATGCTGCCAGGAATGTTGGCAAAGAAGCGGCAGCAGAACTTGCTACTTATATAGTCAAAAAAGGAAAACCTTTGTTAGTCCTTAAAAAACCTTTGTAACCATGAAACAGAAAATAGCTTTTGCCCTTATTATGGGTATCGTTACCACCGGTATCATTTCCTTTAGCCTTATTTCGATCAATTTGGGCTTTACGGATCGGTTTTTCAGGGTATGGCTGAAATCATGGCTGATGGCTTACATTATCGTTACGCCCGCCATCCTTTTTATAGGCCCGAAAGTACAACGGTTTGTCGATCATCTTTTTAGCAAGGATAAAAAACACTAACTTCGGCTACAGCATTATAATTATACTATAAAAAAATCAAATAGATATGAACCCATTATTAGAATATACAATCAATGCCCATGGAGGTTTGGAAGCCTGGAAAAACTTTGAGAAAATAACTGCCAGGCTTGTTACCGGCGGAGCCTTATGGGAAATGAAACAACAGCCGGGTATCCTGGAAGATATTTATGTTACTTCCGAAACCAAAAAACAAACAACCTCACACTACCCTTTTATCAATCCGGAATGGAAAACCTCTTTTACTCCGGGGAGGATCGCGATAGAAAACACCGCCGGGGAAATCATTGAGGAATTACGAAACCCGCGGGATTCGTTCTCAGGATATACGGCAGAAACACCCTGGAGCACACTGCAGCTGGCTTATTTTGCCGGTTACGCCATGTGGACCTACCTGAATGCTCCCTTTACTTTTGCCAATCCGGGTTATGAAGTCACGGAACTGGAACCATGGGAAGAGAACAAGGAAACTTTCAGGAGGCTTAAAGTAACATTTCCTCCTGAAGTAGCATCACACGGTAAGGAGCAGGTTTTCTATATCGATACAGAAGGATTGATCAGAAGGCACGATTACAGCGTAGACATCTCGGGAGGTTCCACAGCAGCGCATTACCTGTCCGATTATATAGAAGTTCAGGGCATCAAGATCGCTACCAAAAGGAAGGTCTATGTGCGATTGGAAGACAACACCCCATTATTGCCGGGGCCTTTGCTGGTTTCTATAGATTTGAAAGAGATAAGCCTGCAATAACCTCCAGGCGGGAATACCATGTTGCTGAAAATGGTTTTAGGGCTGTCTTTGGCAGTTCCTTGCCATCAGGCTGCAATGGTACTGCACTCTGACTGCATCTAACGGCAATCTAGAGAAATTGATTTACCATTACGTAATGTATCCTGGAATATAGGATTTCCTTTTGTAGGGAAATAAAAAAACCTAACCATTATAGTTAGGCTTTTTTATTTTTTGGACTAGGCTTATTTCTATACTGTCCTGGCGCTGACAAAATGATGGAACAGGGCTATAAAGATAAATCCGGCCGAGACGGCAATAGCAAAAATCCTTCCGAATTTAGCAAAAGCCCGGGAATATTTATTGCTGAAACCCACTGATTGCATCGACGAATAAAAGCCATGCCACAAATGAAAACCCAGCAATACAAATGCACAGCAATACAAGGCGGTGCGTACGGGGCTTTTGAACTTATGGACCAATTCGCCATAGTACCGGTTGGGGTCGGGAGTATTGAAGGCTACAAATTTATAATGCAGTTCCTGGAACCAGAAATCATACCAATGCAATGAAAGGTATGTTAGGATGACCAGCCCGGAAATGATCATATTGCGGGAACTCCAGGAAGAATTGGCGCCCGGGCTATTATAGGCGTATGCCACCGGCCTGGCCCTTTTGTTTTGGATCTCGAGGACAAATCCCATGAAGAAATGGAAAAACACCCCGAAGGCCAGGATAGGCTGCCCAATGTACTGAACCAGCGGATTGTATCCCATAAAATGGGACACCTCATTAAATAAATCCCCGCTGATGACCGAAGTCATGTTCAGGGTAATATGGAGGCATAAAAAAGTGATCAGGAAAACCCCTGAAAGCGCCATAGCTGTTTTTCGTAAGACGGACGAGGTCATAAATTGCTTTTTTGTCATAATATATTCAATTACTGATAGTTATCCTATTTATTATTATTCGATGGCCATCCTTACTTCAATGACAGCGCCATACTGCAGTGCCGGGCATTCTTTTGCGATGGCGGCCGCTTCCTGGTAATTCCCGGCTTTCATCAAAAACATCCCTCCGATGGAAGGCCTCATTTCCGAATCAAGCTCTTTAGGGAATTCCGGGTTTTGCCGGATAAGGCAGCTTTCCAGGTCCCATATTCCGGGCAGGTTCATCAATTTATCTTTAACGGCAATACGGGATATCCACTCCCGGAACAATTGTATGGCGGTTTGCATTTCTTCGGGCGACAGGAATTCTTGCCGGCCGGCCGGGTCGTCATGGATCAGGATTAAAAATCTGCTCATAAGATAGGTGTTACATTTTCGGCCCGGGTTTCTGCTCCTTGCTGCGGACAGCATCATCAATACCTTCATCACCTTCATTCTGGTCATGGTGGTGTTTTGGCGGAGGAACAACCGGTTTGCCTGTCAGCAACCTGAAAAGGGCAGTAAAAATTGTTTTCATGGTATTACATCTTTAAGGATTACTATGTTTTGTTTTGGTTCCTGAACCAATCCTCATAACGGATCGAGCCCATATGCGGGTCTTTTCCGGGCAGAAGGGTCTTTTCCTGAAGTACCGCCCCGAAATACCGGGATTGCGGATCGGATATGATTTCTTTCGGATCCTGGCTCAAAGCCAAATGTTTTTGGATCCATCCGTCAAGCGGAAGTACCTCAGGCCCGGCAATTTCGACAATGCCATTTGCGGGTTTTCCTGTTACGGCCAAAGCCATGGCAGCCACCACATCATCGGATGCGATAGGCTGGATAAGTGCCGGGGACATATGTACTTTTCCTTCTTTTATCCCTGACTGCATGATGCTGCCGGCAAATTCAAAAAATTGGGTGGAATGTACAATGGTATACGGAATACCTGCTTCCCGGATTAGGTCTTCCTGTGCTTTTTTAGCCCGGAAATAACCGCTTTCCTGAAGACGGTCTGTCCCGACTACGGACAAAGCGATATGGTGCCCTACTCCGGCAGCTTTTTCTGCCGCCAGGAGATGGCGTCCTGAAGTTTCAAAGAAATCCAATACGGCCTGGTCTTCAAAAGAAGGGGCATTGGCCACATCTACCACGACTTGTGCGCCTTCAAGCGCTTCTGCCAACCCCTCGCCTGTTATGGTATTGATCCCTGATGAAGGGGAAGCTGCGATAACTTCATGGCCCGATCCGCGGAGATTCGTTACCAGTTTTGATCCAATGAGGCCAGTGCCTCCGATAATTACGATTTTCATAAACATGCCATTTTTATAATGTTAGAGTACTGTATTGGTACCGTTTAAGAGAATGGGTACACTTCAATGACAATCGGGGTATCTGTATCTGGACAAATTGGGGCAATTCTTTTGATAAAGTTACCAAAAAAACAACACATATATCCAATGGTTTAAAAATCAGATGCTTACAAACATTAAAAACTAACGTATTTTTTTCAAAAAACAAATCAAAAAGATGGTGTGTGATTTTTTTTAAAGCTTTTGTAGGGTATATCTTGCATTTTATCGATTTTATTCGTAACATTGATATAGTGAAATATAAGAATTTTTTTAACAAAAAAAGCATCGTTATTTTTCAAATAATAGTATTATCATAAATATAGTGTGTGTATAATAGTTAAAATCATTGTTTTACTAAAATTAATTAACAGTGCGTATTACTTGATTTCCAACCCAAAACAACCCGATTATGAAGAGAAAAATACTTCTTGCCCTTTGGCTCTGCATCCTGTTTGGCGGCATATCATTTTTATTTTGGGAGAATGAATACAAATACAGCCTTCCCACGCCGGTTCCTCAAAATTACCATGATGTGGCGATGGGCACGCACATTGATTTCGGGAAGAAAGAAATACTCAAAAACAGGCCGGTCTTCATCCATTTCTTTAATCCTGATTGCCCTTGCTCCCGTTTTAACGTTCCGCATGTAAGCGGGCTGATTAAAAAATACGGCGATAGGATCGATTTCAATATCGTGGTGCTCAATAAGGAGAAAAATTTTACGGTACAGGAAATACAGGACAAATTCGATGCGGATGTCCCGGTGTTTTTTGAAGAGGAAATAGCCCAAAAATGTGGTGTTTTTGCCACGCCCCAAGCCGTGTTGTTAGACGCTTCGCAAAACTTATACTACCGTGGGAATTACAACAAAACCAGGTATTGCACCGATGCCAGCAGCAATTATGCCCAAATGGCCATAGATTCCTTACTCAACCAAAACAGCAATCCTTCGTTTGACGCATTAGCCTTGAGGACATACGGATGCTCGTTGCCAAAATGCAGTAAATAAAACCTAACCTTAATCTAATAGTATGAAAACAAAAGCAAGTTTGAACGAACAGGATTACCTTCACAGTTTTATGTCGACTATGACACAAAAATCGGATACCATTATCAATTATGTCCTTGCGGCTTATTTCCTTCTAGGGGTTGCTTTGGCCTTTAAATATGATACCTGGGAGATTGGTATTGGGGTTGGCGCGTTAAACCTCATCGCGTATTATTCGGCTAAATATTTCCTCAAAAAATCAAAACTGTACCAATACATCCTGGCTGTTGTCCTGGCTGTTTTTATGGCCCAGTATATCTATCAGATGCACGGTATGTTTGAAATGCATTTTACCGTGTTTATTGCCAGTACGATCCTTATCATTTACCAGAACTGGAAACTGCAGATCCCGCTTACGCTTTTGGTAGTGGCACATCACGGAGGGTTGGCGTACCTGCAGAATTATGTGTATAACGACCCGAACGGCCCCCAGATTTATTTTTCGCAGGTTAATTTCGACCTGGAAACCTTCCTGATCCATGTGGTGCTGGCTGCCGTGGTATTTATCATGAATGGCTATTGGTCGTACTATTTCAAACAACACAGCGAGGTCCATATTTCGAAAATATCCGATGAATACGAATTGGAAAATATCAAACTGGCTTCGGCCAAATACAGTTCGATGTCTGCCAATAACGAATTCAACAACTATATCCATAAAACAGCACTGGACCTTCGTTCCCCGGTCAACTCGGTACTGAACCTGATTGATGTATCCAAGGAACAGACCGATAACGAAGTCCTTTTGGGTTATTTTGACCTTATTAGGGAAAATACCCAAAAAATTGACGGTTTGGTGAATGACATCCACGGCAAATCGGTCAGCAGGCTTTCGTAATCTTTTGAAGAATCCTACAGCAAACCCTTTATTTAAAAAAGCGACAACTTAATTCTAAATTAATTATTTTATGGAAATACGAATCACACGCCCAACCCCGTCTGACAGGGAAGTAGATTGGAATAAAAACAAAGTATTGTTGAGTAAGACCGATACCAAAGGAACCATTTTATATGCCAACGAAGATTTTATCGATGTGTCCGGTTATGACGAATTTGAGCTCATAGGCCAGCCTCATAACATCATACGCCACCCGGATATGCCGAAGGTGATCTTCAAATTTTTATGGGACAGTATCAAGGCCAGCAAGAATATCCATGCCATTATCAAGAATATGGCCAAGACAGGCCGCTATTATTGGGTAGTTACCGATTTTAAGATCATAGCGGATGCCGATGGCGAAATAGCGGGGTACTTTGGCACACGCAAAACGGTTCCTGAAGATATTATCGTAAAATTTATAGAACCTCTTTATAAAAAACTGCTGCATATTGAAGAAGTGAGCGGCCTTTCGGCTTCCGAGGAATACCTCATCGGGTTCCTGGAAGAACGCAACAAGACCTACATGGAATATATTGACCACCTGCTGACTACCGGAAAAGACGATAAGGAAAAAATCAAGAAAGGTTTTTTTACCGGCATCTTTGAAAAGAAAAACGGGACTAAAAAATAATCCGTACGCTATAGTTGTGGAGAATTTTTGAAAAAAGGTGCTTTCGGGCGCCTTTTCTTTTGCTGTAAAACCATTTGCCTTTGCCGGTTAATTAAAATATAAGTATATTTAACTTTATTCTTTTCAAACAGTGCTTATGAGGAAAATGGTTTTACTGGTTTTTTTATGTTCTATGCCTTTGTCGTGCTTCGCCCAGGAAATAGCGCAAAAGGACAGTATTGTTGCAGACACGGTATTGGTCCCGAATATCAAATTCCATTACAAGCAGGTTATTATACCTGCAGCCCTTATCGGATATGGCATTTGGGGAATGGAAAGCGGCCAGATCAAGAGCTTCAACCATCAGATCCGGGACAAAATAACCGACATCGACCAAAAAACCACTATTGACGATTTTTCGAGATGGGCCCCGGCGGTGACTGTTTATGCGCTCAATAATTTTGGGGTGGAAGGAAAAAACAACCTCAAGGACCGGTCTGTAATACTGGTTACTTCTTATGTGATTATGAGCGGTACCGTTTTCGGGCTGAAATCAGTCACGCACATAGAACGCCCGGATGGGACATCGAATAACTCCTTCCCTTCCGGCCATACCGCGGCAGCTTTTGCCGGTGCCGAATTTTTATACCAGGAATACAAGGACAAATCCGTTTGGTATGGGATTGCCGGTTATGCCGTAGCCACAGGGACGGGATTGTTCCGGATGTACAACAACAGGCATTGGCTCACCGATGTGGCCGCAGGAGCCGGAATAGGCATTTTGAGTACGAAGATTGCGTATTGGATCCATCCGTACTTAAACCGTACCCTTTTTGGTTCAAAAGAAACGAAAAGCACATCTTTTATTGCTCCTTCGTATGATGGGAAAGTGGTGGGGATTTGTTTTGTGAAAAGTTTCTAAAGCCGATTGCATCCGAAAATCTTAAAAAAAACACAAAGCCAATAACTGTAAGAACTTTATTACTATTTTTGAAAAACACTATAACCTTCTTACCTACCATGAAAAAATGCTTCTTACTGCTATTGTGCCTGTTTTCATTTGCTATAGGATTTTCACAGAAGCTCTATTTCCCAAAAATCAATTATAAGGACAGCATCACTACCGCTAAGAATATGCCTGTCCTGGCTACTAAAGTTATTGCCGCCTATGCGGAAAAAAACCGGAACACGTATTTGGATAACCTGTATATGTTGCAGTTTACGGCGCAACGGTATAAGGAGATGCAAGCTACTTTGAACACCCTGGGCCAGGAAATCTCAGGAGATAGTTTACAGAACAGGGAAATGGGATTCCCTTTTAGGGTATACGCGAATACTGCACTCAGGCATCCGCAGGCTAAAACCGAATTCGAAGCTGCCTTTACAATTGAATTTGGCAAAATCTATAACGCATTAAGCACTAAAGGGCAGGCCATTGCGGAAACCTATTACGGCCGTCCGATAACCGATGTCAAATCAAGTTATGACCTTCAGCTGGAAAACGCCAGGGCCAATGACAGCATTACGATCCAGGATGCCATCAGCCTGTGCAGGATTTATGCCGCATATACTTCCGCTACAGCGACCTCAGCCATAGGCAAAAAAATATTGGATACGTATGAAAAGGAAAAATATACGATTGACGAAAACATCATCATTACCCTTCCCAACGGCAGCACCATTGCCGGGACTATGGTACGCGACAAGGCCATAACAGAACCCCAGCCTGTTGTGATGATGTATAATATCTATGCCGGAATAGACCTGAAATTATGCAAAAGGATTGTCAGCAAAGGCTATACGGGTTTTGTGGCCAATACCAGGGGAAAACGATTGAGCAACGATCCGATCGAACCCTACGAACATGACGGTGACGATGTCTACTCTATTATTGATTGGGTAAGCAAACAGCCGTGGTGCAACGGAAAAATAGGCATGTATGGCGGCAGTTACCTGGGTTTCAGCCAATGGAGCGCCATGAAAAAAGTACATCCCGCACTAAAAACAATCGTACCTCAGGTTTCCGTAGGGGCCGGTATCGATTTTCCGATGCAAAACGGTGTTTTTATGAGCTATTGCTTGAGGTGGATCCATTTTATAGCCGACAATAAGCTAATAAATTCGGCCGATTTTGGCGACAGCAAAAAATGGGAAACGATTTTTACACAGTACTTTAAAACGGGAAGCGCCTTCCGTTCTTTGGATCAATTGGAAGGAAATCCTTCAATGTTGTTCCAAAGATGGCTCGATCATCCTGATTATGATGCGTTTTGGCAAAATATGACCCCTCAAAAAGACGCTTTTGCCCGTATAAACATCCCGATCTTAAGCACAACAGGCTATTATGATGACGACCAGCTGGGCGCCATGTACTATTACAAACAATACCAAAAATGGAATAAATCCGATAATTATTACCTGGTAATCGGCCCATACGACCATGGCGGTGCACAAATCCAGCCGAGCCTGGAATTGGGGGGTTACACCATTGATGAAAAAGCTGATATTTCTATAAACGACCTTGTTTTTGAATGGTTCGATTATATCTTAAAAGAAGGCAAACGTCCTGAAATCCTAAAGGATAAGGTAAACTTCGAGGTCATGGGCAAAAACGAATGGAAACATGTTGCCTCCTTAGACCAAATGCACAACCGGTCACTTACTTTTTATTTGGCGGCAGAAGGTCCAAAAAATAGGTTAACACCAACGGCTCCTAAAAAAGCAGCAGCCATTTCCCAGACCATTGATTTCAAAGACAGAAGCGAAGCGAATATTTATACCGATGCCCATGTATGCGGTTTTCCCCTTATTTCCAGCCCGGATTTAAAAACAGAAAAACAATTGCTTGTTTTTGAAAGCAAACCCATCGAGAAGCCTTTTGCCATAAGCGGTTCACTCACTGCAGCATTGAAGGTGAGCACCAATAAGAAAGACATGGATATCGTGATTCAATTATACGAAAAAACACCTGACGGGCATTATTTTGCGCTGGCCAATAACTTGCAAAGGGCCAGTTATGCAAAGGACAGGAGCAAAAGGCAATTGCTAAAACCCAATACAATCGAAACAATCCGCATTGACCAGACGTTCATAACCTCGAAACAATTGCAAAAAGGCAGCCAAATCGTAGTGGTCCTAGGAGTGAATAAAAACCCGAACTGGCAAATAAACTACGGTACCGGAAAAGATGTGAGCGATGAGACCATAGCCGATGCCGCCGTACCGATGGAAATAAAATGGTATACCAACAGCACCATTACCCTTCCCATCCTTGAATAACCTAAAATAACTGTATGAAATCCTTATATTCCGTTGCCATACATCCGTCCGGGGAAATTATCGCTTTGGTAAAATCTATGAAAGAACAATTGGCAGTGGCGATTGGATGGTTTAACAGTAAAAATTCGGTAGCCCATATTACCATCAATGAATTTGAAGCCGACGAGAATTTATTGGCCAACGTCAAAAAACAACTGACGGTAATTTGTGATGCCTTAGAACCTGTAGCAATACATTTTGAAGGGTTTGGCACGTATCCTACTAACGGCGCTTTTTTCATCTCACCCGACGAAGCTTCTAAAATGGCTTTAAAAACAATCATGAAACGCATTAATGACTCATTGCGGGTTCCGGCTAAATTCAAAAGCAGCGATCCGCACCTGTCCATAGCCCGGAAGCTTACGCCTGAAAAAATAGAAACCGCACACCAGTTATTTACAACCCTGGACATGAACTTTGTGTGCCACAGTGTCGTGATCCGGAAATTCAATCCGGAGAAAAAGCAATTTGAAGTAACGGATACCTTTTTATTTCATAGCAATACCTCAGCGTTTCCTGTCCAGGGAAGCCTTTTTTAATACCATTCCCCATCCACATAAAACCAGCTGTCCCCTTCTTTGCTAAAAGTGGATTTTTCATGATGGGTTTTCGGTTGCAGTTGGTTATCAAGGTAATAAGCTTTGAATTCTACAACAGTCCCCGAAGCATTGATGATTTCAAGCCGCATCCAATGGTTTTGGGAGGCAAATGCTGCTGTTTCCTTCTTATCATGGTACTTTCTGGTACTACTATGTGTAGTCGCCAAAAGATAATCAACCCGCTGCAGGCAATACGCCGTGTACCGGGAACGCATTAAAATTTCAGAGCTGGCCGCTTTTTGGGCACCAAAGATATAAGGTTCGCAGCAATCGGAAAGAAGCTTGTCCGAACCGCAATGACAATAAGGCATACTATTGATTATTTGAAGGTTTAAAAAATTTATCCTTTCAACAAATTAACACTCACTGTGGCATAATCCGTATTGGGGAATTTCTTAAAATAAGCGGGTTCCGGTTGCAGTCCGGCTTCCGCGGCGATTTTAGTAAACACTTCGATTTCAACTATATACTGATCCGAAAAACCATGTGTGGCATCATACGCTGTTGCTGCTGTCCTGCCCAGGTGCGCTGCTGTAAGCTGTGGTGCAACCGTATGGAGTTCAATCATAAGAAGCCCGTATTTGTGTACAAAAGGCGCCCATTTGCTGAAATGTTCCAGCAGGTTATCCTCTACTTCATTATTATCCAGGAGTTTCCCCCTGTGTGCAAATGCACCGGTTGAAGTGCTGATCCTTCCTGCTGTTTTTACTTCGGGTACAGACCAAATACGGTTATGGTCCAGGAAAGTCCTCACATTAAGAAGGTCCTTCAGGTCGATATTATAATTCTCCTGAAGGTCCTGTGCCAGCAAATCCGGACGGCCGATATCACCCCAGATGACTTTGGCCCAGATATCGGATTTGATTAGGTTGGCCCGGGTCACTTTGAGCGCCGCCTGGTTATAATCGGCTCCGACCAAAAACAACGGATATTCATCAAACATTTTACCGCGCAGTGTCTGACGTTCTATAACTTCAAAAATATGCTGCAGGAAAGCACCGTTGCCACATCCCATATCCAAAATACCTTTCGGCTGTTCCTGGATGGGTTTGTTGAACAATTCTATGATAATATCGTCAATAACTTTAAAATACGTCGTGTGTGCCCCGCCACTTCCCCATACGTTCATTTCCCTGTTTACGTGGAGTTCATCGTCATTTTTTCCGATATTCCGCAATAGTGAAGGATTGCCGAACAATAAGTCATCCATATGCTTGAACATCGGCAGGTATGAAACCGTTACGCCGTAAGCCGTAGCTCTCTTGGCAAAGAAAAGGCCTGTTTCGGTAAATTGATAGTTGCCGTTTTTCTGGGTGAACCAATTGAGGTGCGTGAAGAAATCGAGTATGATTTTAAAAACTTCCGGCTCTTTATGGAATTCTTCGGGACGGAAAGAGGTTTCCATAAAATATTTGTGGAACATACCGGTCATTCCCAGGCTCACGATGATCGGCCCTGTCAGATAACCTTCAATATGCATCAATACCTGCTCCTGCAATGCCTTTTCTTGGGCATTATCCGAAAAAACAACCCCAAAATGGTTTTTGTATTTGGTAAAAACCGCGTCCAGCTGATTGAGTGATTTGGTGGCAATATGCACCGAAGTGAAAAGATCCGTTTGCTGTAAAAGCGATACCACATCTTTATACATCGGGAAAAGAGAGAAGGCATAGGCACTTTTGGAATTGGTGCTTATTGTTATCTCATGGGTTGCATTGTCCAATTCGTAATCCAGGAAGCCTTGTGAGGCAAGTGCGCGCAACGCTACATTGAGGTAACCGTCATTGGCTTTATACTGGCTGGCCAAACCGGCCAAAGTGACTGTTTTTTCCTGGAGCAATGTGTCCAAAACCCCGCTTTTGTGGAGGGCATAAGCTACAGGCGCGGTCACCAGTCCGTCTAAATGGGAAAATATGGTGTTTCTGTGTTCTGTTTTTTCGATCATAAAAAAGTGGCTGTTTGCTCAAATTTAACAAAATTATCCGAATAGCAATCTTAATCTTACAATTCTATTTTCAATCCCCTGAAATAAATATAACCACCCGGATTGTTAATGAAATTTTAAGGTACGGAATGAAATATATATCCTATTTTTGTGTTATCAAAAAGAAACAATTGCAATGCATATAGAACAGATTTATACAGGATGCCTGGCGCAGGGAGCTTATTATATCACTTCTAACGGAGAAGCTGCCATTATTGACCCTTTGCGCGAAATCCAGCCTTACCTGGACCGTTTACAAAGAGATAATGTCACGCTTAAATATATTTTCGAGACGCATTTCCACGCTGATTTTGTTTCGGGCCACCTGGATTTAAGCAAAAAAACCAATGCACCTATCGTATATGGCCCTACGGCCAATCCTGAATTCGAGACCATTACCGCAGAAGACCAACAGGTATTCGAAATTGGCAATATCAAGATAAAAGCCTTACATACTCCGGGCCATACGCTCGAGAGCACTACGTACCTGCTTATCGATGAAAATGGAAAAGACCATGCTATTTTTTCCGGTGATACTTTATTTATAGGTGATGTGGGAAGGCCTGACCTGGCACAAAAATCCGCAACCATGACCCAAGAGCAATTGGCGGCAACCTTATACCATTCGTTACGGACAAAAATCATGACGCTGGGAGATGATGTAGTTGTTTACCCGGCACACGGAGCAGGAAGCGCTTGCGGCAAAAACATGAGCAAGGAAACGGTTTCTACCATAGGGGAACAAAAGGAAAAAAACTATGCGCTCCGCAGTTCTATGACCGAGGCCGAATTCATAACCGAAGTATTGGACGGCCTGACGCCTCCTCCCGCCTATTTTGGAATGAATGTCGCCCTGAATAAATCCGGTTATCAAAACTTCGAAAACATTCTCAACAATGGCATGCGCCCATTATCTGCAACCGAATTTGAAGTAGCCGCAGAAGAAACCGGTGCTTTGATCCTCGATACAAGGGCCAGCGGCGATTTCTGCAAAGGATATATTCCGCAAGCTATCAACATCGGTATTGCCGGGGATTTTGCTCCCTGGGTTGGTGCCCTGATCGCGGATGTAAATACCCCGATACTATTGGTAACCGAAACCGGGAAAGAAGAAGAAAGCATTACCCGTTTGAGCCGTGTTGGTTTCGATAATGTCATCGGGCACTTAGAGGGCGGTTTTGATTCCTGGAAAAATGCAGGCAAGGAAATTGATACCGTAAAACGTATTTCTGCGGAAGCGTTTGCCAATGAAATCAGTATTCCGGACCACACCGTTATCGATATCCGCAAAGAAGGCGAATATACCGCAGAACATATAGAAGAAGCTTACAACAAGCCTTTGGCCGCCATTAACGACTGGATTAAGGACATCAATCCGCAGCAGCATTTTTACATGCATTGTGCCGGAGGTTACCGAAGCATGATCGCGGCATCGATACTTCAGGCGAGAGGTTACAGGAATTTTACCGAGATTGAAGGCGGTTTCAATGCCATAGCCAAAACCGGTATCCCCAAAACCAATTTCGTTTGCCAAAGCAAAATGATGAAATAAAAAATGGACATGCAACGAAGATTATTTAGGATTTTCTTCGTTGTATTTTTTTATAATGGCTTTCAATTGGGCTTCACGTTCCGATTTTGCCTTTTTTACCTTTTCCTTGGCTTTGTGCAGCTTGTCGTTGTGCTTTTTGATGTTCTTTTCGTTATTCCTGCTCATTGTGCATCTCTTTTAATTTCGTCCAGGGTCTTTCTGGTATAAATCAGTTCTGTGATGATGGTTTTCCGTAACATTTCGATAGCATCGTTTTCAAAATAGGAAGCCCAATTCGTCAAAGTTAAGATATTCCTGGCTTGCCTGAGCCTTTTTTTGGTTTCGGAAGTATCCCACAAGACTGCTTTTCCATCATATTCCGGATTGTTTTTATGCTGGTATAAAATGGTTCCCTTCTCAAAATCGGCTTCCAGGTAATATAGTTTTTCAATGTCATTATCCGGATAAAACTCAGACCAGTTGGCGTATCCCAGCTTGATTTTCCCTTCCGATTCCATCTGGGAAACCAACCGCCATTTGCTATTGGCGAGCCTTCCCCAATGGTTTGCCAACCGGTACATCCCTTTTTCGGTATAAAAATAACGGCTTCCCGAACTACTGGTAAAATCAGGCTCCCGGTTTGCTACTTCGCTTACCGCCACTTCCCTAAAAACACAGAAGGTATTTTTGAATGATTCCGGGTGTGGTCTGAACACTTTTGGCATGGTTGGCAGTTTGTAAAATTATTCTTTATTTTTAACAACAAAATAACGTATTTTGTGCACATCTAAGAACAAAAAAATAAATAAAAAATCTATTTTTGTAACAAATTATTTAAAAACATGAAAAAAATACTTGTAATTGCATTTTCCGGATTATTATTATCCTGTGGAGGAAATGGATATGAAATTAATGGAGAAATTAATGGATTAAGCGACGGAACCCGTGTTTTCCTTGAAAGGCAAGATCCTGAAAAAGGAGTTGTTCCTGTAGATACCGTAAAAATCGAAAAAGGTAAATTTACTTTTGAAGGTAAGGCTGATGAGCCTGAAATCCACAGTATCCGTTTCGACGGCACACAAGGCGGATTTATCGTAGTAGTTGAAAAAGGGGACATCAAAGCCGTAGTGAACAAGGACAGCATCCCTAACGCAAAACTTACCGGAACTTTTAACAATGACGAATTGCATAAATACAATGCCGAGATGTACAAAATTCAAAAAAGAATGATGGCATTCCAGCAAAAAAACGGACCAATCATGCAACAGGCCCAGCAAAAAATGGATACTGTGACCATGAACAGGTTGAGCAAAGAGTATGCTAAATTCCAGCAGGATTTCATGGATTACAACTATAAATATGTAGAATCAACCCCGAAATCATTCTTGTCAGTTTTATTGATCGAAGGAATGTTTAACGAAATGGATCCTAAACTGGACAAAATCAAAAAATATTTCGATGCTTTGGATGCTGATTTAAAAGAAACAAAACCGGGAAAACGTATCCAAACGAAACTACAGGATTCAGAATCAGTTGAAGTGGGCAAACCGGCTCCGGATTTTTCGGCCAAAACCCCAGACGGGAAAACCGTATCCTTGAAACAATCTTTAGGCAAAGCGACCATTATCGATTTTTGGGCTTCATGGTGTGCTCCTTGCCGTCAGGAAAATCCAAATGTAGTGGCTTTATATAACGAATTCCACGCAAAAGGACTAAACATTATCGGTGTTTCTTTAGACAGGGAAGGTGAAGCAGACAAATGGAAAGAAGCCATTGCAAAAGACCAATTAACCTGGACGCAGGTTTCAAACCTGAAATTCTGGAAAGACCCGATTGCTGTTAAATACGGTATCCAAAGTATTCCTGCTACTTTCCTGCTTGATGCAAGCGGAAAAATCGTTGCCAAGAATCTTCACGGTGCCGAATTGAAAGCCAAAGTAGCTGAATTATTAGCGAAATAATACGTCATTTCATATCAAAATAAAAAATCCCCAGATTTGGGGATTTTTTATTTTGTTTACTTCCAAAGAGTTACAAAAAACCTTAAAATATTCTTTATTTTTTGTTTGGAAACCCAAAAAACAATTTTATATTTGCAACCGCTTACGGGGAGATACTCAAGCGGCCAACGAGGGCAGACTGTAAATCTGCTGTGAAAACTTCGCAGGTTCGAATCCTGCTCTCCCCACAAAACCACTCAATTGAGTGGTTTTTTTATATACTGTATTTTCAGGTTTTATACGTTTAAACAAAAAAAAGCCACTATTGTAAGTGGCTTTTTTTATTCTGGAATCTGGTATTTTTAGTCTAACAGGAAAGTAACCTGGACATTAGCGGTAATTTCTATCTCTCCTACCGCCAATGTTTCCCTTGGCATAGCCGAATCTGCGGCTCCTGCTGTCATCATTACTTCTTTATACATACGTTGCGGAAAGTAACTTGGGCTGTTGTCCGATATCAAAATCACTTTACCAACCTTTTGGCTTAAAGCCGAAGCATAATCCGTTGCTTTTTGTTTGGCGTCCAACATAGCTCTTCTGCGGGCTTCCGCCTGATGTTGCTCTAATTTTGAAGATTTGAATTCTACCCCATTGATATTGGTGATACCGGTGTCTGTAATCCCCATCATGAACTCATCATATTTCTTGATATCTTTCAGTGTAATGCAAATCGTCTGATTGGCCACATAATTGTATTTTTTCTTTTCGTAGTCATAATTTTTATACAAGTTGACAGCTGTCGTTTGGAAATCTGCCTGCGGGATATTGTTCTGCTTGATGAATTTGATTACTTTTTCAACAATGATATCATTCGCTTTCTTTACTTCCGATGCTTCTTTCCCTGTATTTTCAACTCCTAATGTAATGACAGCCTGGTCTGGCGTTACTTTTATTTTTCCTTCCCCGGCCACATTGATTTGCGGGATGGGTTGCTTTTGATCTTGTGCGTATGTCATCACGGTAAAAAGTGTTACTAATGTTACTACTAAATTTTTCATATGTTTGATTATTTTGATTTTTCTAGGTATTGCAAATGCTGTGCCAAACTAAATTTTCCCCAGCTTGGCCAGCACAAAAAGCAGCAGGATCGGTACTGCCAAAAGCAATACTGTCGATGTGTTTTCCGTGAGCATGGACGGGTTTTTACATAACGTGATGATATATCCGCCTATTGCGCCTCCAAAATGAGCGGTATGCCCAATATTGTCCTTTTTTGTTTTCATTCCGTAAATGGACGACAATAAATACAGGAATCCGTACACAAATCCGGGGATAATCCCGAAAACATACAAATTATCTTCCAGCAAAATAGCACTGAAAATGATCCCGGTAACCGCTCCTGAAGCACCGATAGCCCTGTAATTATAATCATTCTGATGGAAGAAAAACGTTAGCATGCTCCCACACAACAAACTTCCAAGATAAATCATCAAAAAAGAAAAGCTTCCCAAATAACCGATAATCACTGGGGCAAACATATATAATGTGAACATATTAAAGAACAAATGGCCCCAATCTGCATGCAGAAAAGCTGACGAAACCATCCTGATCTGTTCCCCGGCCCGGATGCTTCCGATGTGAAATTCAAATTTCCTGAAAAAAGAAATATCTGTAAAACCTTTGTAACTAAAGAGGACATTTGCACCAATTATGGCGACCAGGAAAGTATTCATACCTAAAATTTTGATAGTAAATATACTAAAACCATTTTATATAGAATTACTCCCAAAAGCAGAATAAGAAGTATATTTGCTAAAAATTTATCCTATGCAGTTACTCGTTTACCTCATATTCTACCCGATCCTTTGGCTCATTTCAATACTTCCTTTCCGCCTTTTGTACATTCTTTCCGATGGAATCTTTTTCCTGGTATACCATATCATAGGATACAGGAAAAAAGTAGTCCGCGAAAACTTGGCGTTGGCCTTACCGCATCTTTCAGAAAAAGAACGACGTACGATTGAAAAGAAATTTTACAGCCATATGTGCGATATGTTTTTGGAAATGATCAAAACCATGACGATTTCAGATTCACAGATTAACAAACGATACAAACTTACCAACCTGGAAGTCCTAAATAAACTGGAAGAAAAAGGAAAAAGCGTGGCTTTGATGTGTGCTCATTATGCTAGTTATGAATGGGCTGTTTCCCTTAACCTGCATACCAAATTTATCGGTTACGGCATATACAAACGACTAGCCAACCGCCATTTTGACAAACTGGTGCGTAAAATCCGATCCCGATTTAAGGCGATCCTCATCACAACAAAAGAAACAATCCCTACCATTGAAGCCAATTTCAGGGCTAACAAATTAGGAACCTACGGTTTTGCAAGCGATCAGTCGCCAAAGCCAAATGCACCGCACTGGACTACGTTTATGGGAATTGAAGTCCCGGTACACACCGGCGCAGAAATGCTGTCTAAAAGGTTTGACATGAATGTCATCTTTATGAAAACCAGGAAAGTAAAACGCGGCTATTATGAAGGGACTTTTGAAATCCTTTCGGAAAATCCATTATCTGTCCCAAATTATGAAATCACGGACCAATTCCTAAGACGTGTGGAAGAGCAAATTTACGAGGCTCCTGAATACTACTTATGGACCCACAAGCGTTGGAAACACAGAAGATAGCAACAAATGTAAATGTCAATTTATATTGAAAACCAGGATTTTACCATCTCTTTTTCCAGGTTTCTGGCATTTTTATGGATAAATTCATTGGTTTTGGCATTATAAATATAATCTTTTGACCATTCTTTGTGGTTTTTTGCCAAAGATTGGATGCTTTCGCAAACGTATTGGATTTCTGCCGAGGTAGTGGTTGGATGGATAGACATCCTGATCCAGCCCGGCTTTTTTATTAAGTCACCCGACGTAATCTGGCAAATAAGGTCATGTGAAGTGGCTTCATCAACATGTAACAGGTAATGGCCATAGGTTCCGGCGCAGCTACAGCCTCCCCTGGTCTGTATGCCGAACCTGTCATTGAGTATTTTCACACCTAAATTAAAATGCAAATCGTTAATGTAAAAGGAAATAACCCCTAACCTGTCCTGATGTTCCTTGGCAAGGATATTGATGTTTTCAATGCTTCCCAATTGCTCAAAAACAAAGGTTACGATTTCGTGTTCTCTTTCCAAAATATTGTGGATACCCATTTGCTCTTTCAGCTGAATGGCCAAAGCGGTCTTGATTACCTGAAGGAAACCTGGTGTCCCTCCGTCTTCACGCTCTTCAATATTATCGATGTATTTATGGCCACCCCAAGGGTTTGTCCAGGAAACGGTTCCACCTCCAGGGCAATCAGGCACATTGTTTTTGTATAGGTTTTTATTGAAAATCAATACTCCCGAAGTTCCCGGGCCACCTAAGAATTTATGAGGAGAAAAGAAAATGGCATCCAAATAACTTTCCGGGTCTTCCGGATGCATGTCAATTTCAACATATGGGCCGGAACAGGCAAAATCGACAAAACAGACACCGTTGTTGCGGTGCATGATCTTCGCTACTTCATGATATGGTGTTTTTATGCCCGTTACGTTCGAACAAGAAGTAATCGATGCGATTTTAAAGCTCCTGTCTTTATATTGTTCCAAAAGTTTCTTAAATTCCTTAATGCAAAACAGGCCGTCTTTATCTGCCGGGATAACTGCAACATCTGCAATGGTTTCCAGCCAGGACGTCTGATTGGAATGGTGTTCCATATGGGAAATAAAGACAATCGGTTTGATTTCTTTCGGAATTGCCGTAAACTCTTTTAAATTTTCCGGTATCTTAAGCCCTAAAATACGCTGGAATTTATTGACAACACCCGTCATTCCCGTACCATCATTAATTAAGATATCGTTATCGTTTGCATTTACGTGGTGCTTGATGATATGCCTCGCTTCATGGTATGCCATAGTCATCGCAGTGCCGGAAATCGTGGTTTCAGTGTGAGTGTTTGCAACAAAAGGGCCAAAATGATTCATCATTTTCTCTTCAATAGGGCGATACAAACGCCCGCTTGCCGTCCAATCGGTATAAACGATTTTCTGCTCGCCGAAAGGAGACTGGAATTTTTGTTCAATCCCAATAATATTCTGGCGAAACTGTTGAAAATAATGCTCTAATTGAGTTCCTTTTTCTGTTGCAATCATTGTGTTGAAATTTGGTTCCAAATATATGGCTTTTTGTGGAATCCAAACCTAGTGCCACGCAAATTGTTTTTAAATATGGATGAATCCAACAATTCAATAATTACATATAAACAGCTGATTATCTGACATATAAACTTTAATATTTTTTGAGGAAAAACCATAAGAATATTCTCTTCCGGCAAATTAATTTTAACAGGAAATTTCTAAACGAAAAAAAGAAATTCACCTTCCCCCTTTTTAATGTTCCCCCAACCTTCAGGTAAACCGGATTATTATTGACAGGTTTATTTGGCAAACGTTGACGGAACATGCCGAAAATCCGATCCAAGAGTAGGCAAAAAAACAACTTAAATCATGGCTGAGAAAAAAAACCTTGTAACCATAAGAGCAAGGAAAGAAGACATTAAAAATGCAGACGCGCTGGTGGCGTATTTGGTAAATGGTGAAGGAGAACTTATTGAATCAGCACCTTTTAAAGGAGGTGATGCTCAATTTAAGGCAGAAGCAAAATCAATTCAGGGAACAAAGATTTTCATCGCGCCAGCGGTACCAGCTGAAGCCGGCAAACGGAAAATAACCGAAAAAACACTTCTTAAAATGGGTGCCTGGCAACCTTCCGCAAGGTTAGGGCTTAACAATGCGATCAACTTGCCATTATTGCCTCCTATCATCCATCCGCTACCGTTCAAATGGTGCCATGTTACCGGTACATTGACCAAATCATTTACCATTGACGGTATCAATAAAGTGCTTCCTGTGTGCAATGCGAGGGTTCATATCTGTGAAGTGGATCCCATAAAAATCATCTGGCCGCAAATCCCGGACAAAGTCATTACTGATTTGTGGTGGCGGTTGAAGGAAATCATCCGGAAACCAATATCACTGCCCGATCCGGTTCCAGGACCAATCCGTGGCCCGATCCGTTTTCCAAAACCTTTACGGGATTTGACTCCTTTGATCAACACTCGCATAGATGCCAAACTGACCGATTTTGTAAAACGCAGCGAAATAATCAACCAGCAGGCAAAATTACCCGTTTTCCCGCTTCAGGTCCAAAATGCGATATTATCGGATTCGATTTCGGTATTCAGTGACTCTTTAAGGAATAATTTTACTCTTTTCCATCCTTATTTATGCTTATGGCCCTGGTATTGGCCTTGGTTTTACAAAACAGACCCAATTGCAACGGTTACCACAGATTGCAATGGCCAGTTTGACTACAAAATGCTGCTGTACCTTTTGGGAGATCATCCTGATATTTATATTTGGGTGGAAACCTTAATTGATGGCCAATGGGTTACGGTATACCGCCCTCGCATTGCCTGCAACACTTTCTGGAATTACAGTTGCGGCTCGAACATCAATATCCGTATCACGGATCCGCGGGTAACACCTTGCGTTTGCGATCCGCTACCGGGAGCCATCGTATGGATGAAACGGGTAAATAGCGGTGTAAGTATCCGGAATATACAGCAAAATGAAAATGCTTCGGGCCATTTAGCCAATGCAGTAGGGCTCACTAATTTTGCCTCTTCCAACAAAACGTCTCCTTTCGGTTCGTCATTCCCTTTTGTGGTCCAGTTTGGAAGCGGTTTCCCGAACGCATCCGTAACACATTATCGCTGGAAATTCAGGAAATTAAAAGACGGCTACCTGCAAAATGATATCAGCAGTATCAAAATGCTGGAAGGCGAAGTAGCCAAACCGTATACCTATGAAGTCGAAACGCCCGATGGGACCGTTTTTGCTTCCGATAGTTTCAGGCTGGGGCCGATTTATGACGCAGCAGGCATTCCCAGGTATAAAATCCCGCATGTGGAAGCCTCTGATGATGTGCCGCAACCTACCGCGGAATGGAACCAGGATACCGCTTCCATAAATATCAACTCATTGAACCTCTCCGACGGATTGTACGAGTTCATTTTCGAATTGCTGGACAATGCCGGAAATGTGGTTTCCGTTCCCGCCAATACGTTTGTTGTCGATACCAAACTATCAACAGGCCCTTCTACTGTTATTGCCGATGGCTTACCGGAAAACTATGTTGTAAACGTAGCAGGAAAAACCAGCCGTTTTACATTTAAGATGAGGATTGACAATACGAAATGTTATGCAGATGTACTCGACGCTTTGGTAGATGGCAACACTACAGACACCGAATGCGGATTTGGGCATTACAACAACAAAGCTGGAGATTTTGCCGCTTTACGGTTTCTTGCAGGGCAGGAACATGATTTTGCCAGTTATAGTTTTGCAGTCACCAAAGGAAACAGTAATCCGGTAGGCATTGCAAATGCAGCAGATTCGGTAACTGTCCCGAATAACGGATACTCCATATCGCCGGTCATTGTAGGTGGTGTCATCAAAGATAAATATGAAAAAAACAACATCCCGTTGGCTACTATGCTCGGTACCTGTACTTTGGCCGCTTTTGCCGAAGTGCTGCACGTAAGCGCCACGCATACCGACGGAAGCAGGATCCTGCGTGAATACGACGCCGGAGATACTGCTGCTATTGCTATCGCCCCATAATATACAATACTTATACTAATGCAATGCCTTTAAAACCCTGAATGCAAATTCGGGGTTTTATTTTTGCTAAAAGCAAGTCTTTGAAATAATCCGCTGTCGTTCAATGGCGATATATTTCCAAAAATCAGCTACCTTTATAGTGACAAAGGCACCAACTGCCATTTGTTTCTGAAAACCATGAATCTTACGATCAAAAATAGGTTTACCGCTGAACTTCCGGCAGATGCTGATACCTCAAATACAACCAGGCAAGTGGCCAATGCCTGCTTTTCATATGTTTTGCCAACAATACCATCCAATCCAAAACTGATTCACGCTTCAATTGAAACAGCAGCCATGATAGGCCTTACAGAAGAAGATATCCGGTCTGAAACATTTACAGCTGTTTTTTCAGGAAAAAAAATACTCGACGGGACAACGCCTTATGCCATGTGCTATGCCGGGCATCAATTTGGCAATTGGGCCGGTCAATTGGGAGACGGGAGGGCCATAAACCTGACGGAAATCGAATACAAAAACCAGTCATACACGTTGCAGTTAAAAGGCGCCGGGAAAACACCTTATTCCAGAAATGCCGATGGCCTGGCTGTTTTACGCTCCTCTATCCGCGAACATTTGTGCAGTGAAGCGATGCACCATTTAGGCATTCCAACCACAAGATCGCTTTCTTTAATGCTTACGGGAGACAGTGTCCTTAGGGATATTCTTTACAATGGCAACCCCGCTTATGAAAAAGGGGCAGTGGTTTGCCGTGTGGCTCCTTCTTTTATCAGGTTTGGAAGCTTTGAAATTTTCGCTGCCCGAAACGATCTTAAAAACCTTCAGTTACTCGCTGATTTTACCATCAAATACTATTATCCGGAAATCATTTCCGAAGGCAAGGACAAATACCTGGATTTTTTCAAAACTGTGGCTGGCAATACCCGCAAAATGATCATCGGATGGCAACGGGTTGGTTTTGTACATGGGGTTATGAATACCGATAATATGTCAATCCACGGCATAACAATCGATTACGGCCCTTACGGCTGGCTGGAAGACTATAATCCGCATTGGACGCCCAATACTACCGATTTGCAGCACAAAAGGTACCGCTATGTCAATCAGCCGGAAATAGCCTTATGGAACTTGTACCAATTGGCGAATGCCTTATACCCTTTGATTGAAGAAACATCCGGGCTGGAAGAAATCCTAAATGCTTATGCCATTCAGTTTGAAAGAGATTATTCTGAAATGATGCGGGGCAAAATCGGGATTGCATTGCACAACCCTGAAGATACCGCACTAGTGACGGGATTAGTTGAGAACCTGCAGCTTTCCGAAACAGATATGACCCTTTTCTTCAGGAATTTAAGTACAATAACCAAAACGGATACTCCTGAAGGAGCACTGGTTAAAGTTCAAGATGCCTTTTACAAACCGGAAGAAATAAAAGACCGTATTTCCGATACCTGGATATTCTGGTTTACACAATACATCCATCGGATAAATAAAGAAATGGCTTCGGACAACCAGCGAAAAGCCAGCATGGATGCGGTCAATCCTAAATATGTGCTCCGCAATTACATGGCTCAATTAGCTATCGAAGCTGCCGATAAAGAAGATTATTCCCTGTTGGAGGAAATCCACGATGTTTTGAAAAAACCGTATGACAACCAACCTGGATATGAAAAATGGTTTGCCAAAAGACCGGATTGGGCACGCGAAAAAGTTGGAAGTTCGATGCTTTCCTGCAGTTCCTAAAACCACTATATTTCAACCTGATATTTTATATTCTATTTTAAAAACGATATGCAATTCAACACTAACAAAGCCATTGAAATTTTAGAAAAAACGCCTTTAGCGCTGGAACAACTTTTAAGCGGCCTTTCCCAGGAATGGATATATAGCAACGAAGGCGCACAAACCTGGAGCCCTTTTGATGTTATGGGCCATTTGGTCCATGGTGAAAAAACCGACTGGATTCCACGACTTGAGGTTATTTTAGCAGAAAATGGCACAAAAACCTTCACTCCTTTTGATCGTTTCGCCATGCTTGAGGAAAGCAAAGGAAAAGACATGGACCAATTGATAAACGAGTTCAAAACCCTTCGGGAAAAGAACCTGGAAATCCTGAAAAGCAAGCAGCTAACCACAGAAGATCATGCTAAAACCGCGGCGCATCCCGTGCTGGGAGAAGTAACCCTTTCTCAATTATTGTCCTGCTGGGTGGCACATGATTTAGGTCATTTGGCACAAATTAGCCGGGTCATGGCCAAACAATATAAGGAAGAAGTGGGGCCTTGGATTGAATTTTTAGGAATTTTGAAATAACACTTAAAATACTATGATATTACATTTTAGCAATGACGAAAAAGACTATCTGACGTATCAGTTATATATTTCTTCAAAATCCCCGCAAATCAAAAAGAGAAGGTGGAAAAACCGGAATCTCATCCCTATATTCTATCTGGCGATGGCCGTTTATTTCTTACTGACGGAACATTATGTTGCAGCCGGGTTTTTTATTTTTTTTGCGGTCATTTGGTATTTTATTTATCCTATCCGGGAAAAGAAACGTTACATTAAATATTACGAAGCCTTCAACAAAGAATATTTCAGTGAACGTTTCGGAAGGCCAATCTCACTGGAAATAACCGATGACACCCTTATTACGGCAGATGGATCTAGTGAAACCAAAGTAGCCACAACTGAAATTGAAGCCATTAATGAAATTTCCCCACTGATGTTCATCAAGTTAAAAACCGGCTCTTCCTATATAGTGCCTAAAGCTAAAATCGAGAATGTCGATGCTGCCAGGACAAGGCTTATGGTTTTGGCTTCCCATTTGGGCATCCCATACAACAGGGAAGAAGATTGGCAATGGAAATAAAACGGTACAAAAAACCCTGAAGTCAAATTCAGGGTTTGTTTTTTATAATCCGGCAACAGCCTTGATTTCCTCAATGATCCGCAAAGCCAGATGATCGGCCTCTTGCTGTGTTTTAGCTTCGGTATAAATACGGATAATCGGTTCTGTATTCGATTTTCTCAAATGTACCCAATTTTCGGCAAAATCAATTTTCACACCATCAATCGTTGAGATATTTTCTGTTTTATACTTTTCCGTCATCGCTTCCAAAATAGCATCCACATCAATCTGAGGCGTCAATTCGATCTTATTCTTGCTCATATAATATTGAGGGTAACTGGCCCTTAACTCTGCCACTGTCATATCCAATGCCGCTAAATGAGTCAGAAACAAAGCAACCCCAACCAGGCTATCCCGGCCGTAATGCAATTCCGGATAAATGATACCTCCGTTTCCTTCGCCGCCAATAATCGCATTGGTTTTTTTCATTAATTCTACTACATTCACTTCCCCTACGGCGCTCGCCTGGTAATTTCCGCTATGCTTTTCAGTAATATCACGCAACGCCCTGGAAGACGACATATTTGAAACCGTATTCCCCGGTGTCTTGCTCAATACATAATCGGCCACAGCCACTAGGGTATATTCTTCACCGAACATTTCCCCATCATTTGAAATAAAAGCCAAACGGTCTACGTCAGGATCAACCACAATTCCAAAATCCGCTTTTTCTTCCACCACAAGTTTACAGATGTCTCCCAAATGTTCTTTTAGAGGCTCTGGATTATGCGGAAAATGGCCATTCGGCTCGCAATATAATTTCACCACTTCAACACCCATTTGCTCCAATAAGTTAGGAATCACAATTCCTCCGGAAGAATTCACGCCGTCGACCACAACTTTGAACTTTCTTTTGGCAACTGCTTCAGCATCCACTAACGGCAAATCCAGCACTTCATCAATATGAATATCCATGTATGCATCATTGATGGTAATTTCGCCCAAATCATCCACTTCAGAAAAATCAAAGGCTTCGGCTTCAGCGATTTCTAGTATTTTGGCACCATCTGCACCACTTAAAAATTCTCCTTTTTCATTTAACAATTTCAGAGCATTCCATTGTTTTGGGTTATGGGAAGCTGTTAGGATAATCCCGCCATCTGCTTTTTCCAGAGGAACGGCAACTTCAACCGTTGGTGTTGTAGAAAGTCCCAGGTCAATGACATCAATACCCAGGCCGATCAGTGTATTTACCACTAAATTATGGATCATTGGGCCCGAAATACGAGCATCACGGCCTACTACAACTTTAAATTTTTTATCACTATTGCCATTCTTTAAGAACGTGCCATATGCCGAAGCGAATTTTACGGCATCAACAGGCGTCAGATTGTCTCCGACTTTACCGCCTATCGTACCTCGGATTCCTGATATTGATTTTATTAATGTCATTTTCTAAATTTATATTTTTAAGTTACAAATATACTAAAGTTGGAGAATGGCAAAGTGACTTCCATACTAAGTTTTTTTCATATATTTACAAAAAGCCATACGAATTTAGGCATTAGTAAATCGAAAAAATGAACTTTCTCGCACACATTTATCTTTCCGGCGATAATGATTTGATGAAAATAGGCAATTTTATGGCCGATGGCATCAGGGGAAACAACTATCTGAATTTTCCCGAAGATATCAAAAAAGGCATTTTACTGCACAGGGCCATCGACACATTTACAGATGCACATCCTACCTATCGTAAAAGCAAGCATCGCCTGCATGAAAAATACGGGCACTATGCCGGTGTGATTATGGATATCCTCTACGATCATTTTTTAGCTAAAAACTGGCACCATTACTCCTCGGATCCACTTGATAATTATGCAGATAGATTCTATCAATCCTTAAAAGACAACTACGAGGTCCTTACTGAAAAAACCAAAGGAATGATGCCATATATGATGGCCAGGAATTGGCTGCTGAGTTATGCCACGATTGCCGGGCTTGAAATGATCTTGTTTCAAATGGATCATCGCACGAAAAACCGCGCCCATATGCAGGAGGCCATTGTAGAGCTTTTAGAATATTATTCTGATTTAGAAAGCGAATTTACTTCCTTTTTTGCCGAACTTCAAAAGCACTGCCTGGAAAAAATCAATGCCTTAAATAATTCTTAGATAATTATTACAATTTCCGTTTATTTTTTATGGGGTTGTCCCTTCGGGCCGGGCTATTCGCTTCAATCTTTTAGGGTAAGGTGTTCCCTAAAAGGATTTCCGCTGCTATCCCTCACCCGGGATTTACTGGACAAAGGTATTTTTGCTTTGAAAAGTATCTAAAACAAAAAAGTCCTTCACGTAAAGTGAAGGACTTTCTAAAGAAAGATTTGATATTAAGAGGAGGACTGCCTGTGGCAGTCAGGTACGCGAACT
>NZ_SRLH01000001.1:622694-678042 GCF_004745595.1 Flavobacterium humi | reverse complement strand
AGCGTTGGGCCTACAGAAAGTAGATTATAATTACAACATCCGTGGCTGGCTTAAAGGCATAAACGATGTGGCGAACCTGACGCAAGGGGCTAACCCTGTAGATTTGTTTGCCTTTAAGGTGAACTACCAGGACAACGATACCCAAAGCTATGGAGTGTACAGCGTGCCGCCCCTATATAACGGGAACATTAGTGAAACGTTTTGGCGCACCAGCAGCGACAACGTGCAGCGTAAATACGGTTACAATTATGATAACCTAAACCGACTAACAACCGCCACCTATCAAAAACCGGGAGCGGCAACGCCAACGACCAACTCGTATAACGAGAACCTTTCGTATGACAAGAACGGGAATATCACCGCTTTGACCCGAACTGGCGAATACGACGATGCGGATTATTCTTTAGAAATTGACAACCTGGCGTACTCCTACCACGCCGATAACAAAAACCAGCTGATGAAGGTGTTTGACAGTACCAACAACACCAACGGGTTTAAGGACGACACTACAGGAAGTAGTGACCCGGCCGATGATTACACTTACGATGCCAACGGGAATATGACGGCCGATACCAATAAGGGTATTACACAAATTGTGTACAACCATATGAATTTGCCTATAAAAATCGTTTTTAACAACAACAGCAGTACAAAAATTGAATACCTTTACAACGCAGCAGGTGTCAAATTGCAGAAAAATGTAACCCAAGGCAGTACGGTAACAGCCACCCAGTATTTTAACGGCTTTCAATACGTAGATGGGGTGTTACAGTTTTTCTCTCATGATGAAGGGTATGTAAACAACACGGTGGTAAACGGTAACAATGTTTACAATTATGTGTTTAACTACACCGATCATTTAGGCAATGTACGATTAAGCTACGGGGTAGATCCTGCTACAGGCGTTCTTAAGGTATTGGAAGAAAATAACTATTATCCTTTTGGATTGAAGCACAAGAACTACAACATGAGCCAGAAGACCTATATTAAAAATGGGGGAGTTGTTGTGTTGGAGCCGTGTAACAGCTGTGCTAAGACGTATCAGTATAAGTACCAAGGTCAGGAGCGTCAAGATGAGCTGGGACTGAACTGGGACGCTTTCAAGTGGAGAAATTATGATTATGCGATTGGTAGGTTTGTCGTAATGGATAAACTTGCAGAAGATTATAGCTATCAGTCACCATATAACTTTGCAGAAAACAGAGTTATGGACGGAAGAGAACTTGAAGGATTAGAATGGCGTTCAAGTACTTCAAGTGATGGTAAAACTGTTAGTCTAACACTTAGTGTAAGGACAATCAACAATTCTTCGGGAATTATTAGTAACAAACAAATGGCTGCTTTAGCAAATGAAAGAGCGGCTCAATTAAGTTCCAGCTTAGGTGGCACAGACGCTCAAGGTAGAACAGTAAATGTTTCAGTTGAATACAATGATAAAGCAACCATATCTTGGGAATATAGTATGGGTAATGACACAAGTGATAGAACTTATACAGGAGCTGATGCTTCAAAGCAAGAGGACTCAGATGCTTATGCGGATGGACTTACAGGAGAAATCGGTAATACTCAAAAAAATAGAACTCAAGTAAATGTATATAAAACCGATAGATATGGAAATACATTAAATGTTGACACACCAGAGATGAGTAAAGAGTTTGCACAAACTGGAGCTCATGAAGATGGTCACGTACTGGGGTTGAGACATGAAAAAGGCGATAAGGATAACAAGTCTAGAGAAGAACAAAAGAAAGACCCTAAAAACTTAATGAATAAAGACCCTAAAGGAACAAATATAAGTCCGACTCAAAGAAGTGAAGCCATTAACCAAATTGAGAAACAACAGAAAAAATCATAAAAAATGAAATGTATAATATATAGTCTTCTTGTAATTAGTACTGTTAGTTGTGTAAATCTTAAAATATTTTATAAGGATGGTGAATTATATTCTAATAGTTACCCAATTAAACAAATATTTGAAAAGTATGACGCAAAGGGTAAAGACAAATCAATTGTTGCTTTTACAGGGTGGTTTGAAAAAGATACTATTAAAATAATTAATGGTGGTAAAGTAGTATTTGAAGAACCTGTAAAAACTAGACAAGAAACTGGATTTGCAACTTTCTGGGTTGTTTCAAACGAAACAAAAGTAGAGATATTAATTCCCAATCCTAACGGAATAAAAATTACATTAAAACAAAAAGATTTAAAAAAATACAAATTTGTATATATCAGTAGGGATGAGACAAAAAGAGATAAATATGAATTAGAATATTCCAATGAATGGAAAAAAAACATGTAAGATTTGCAGATTCGGTTTGTGCTTCGTGAGGCACACAATCAAATCCACACCATAAATCAAGGATGAGCTTTCCCGAAGTATCGGGAAGTTCGTCCTTTTTTTGTTTGTATATTCAATACGGCTATTAATAAGTAAGGCTCTCAAAAATGACAGCCTCACATAAATTAACTTAACCTAACTTGAATTAATTTTTAGCCTTTTTATAATTTATTTTTAGAAGAGTATAGCCTAAGATTCCCGATAACACTGAAGCTATTAAAATTGAAAATTTAGCTTCTGAAATAAGCACAGGGTTGGAAAAAGAGAGCAAAGAGATGAATATCGACATGGTAAAGCCAATCCCTCCCAAAAGGCCTACTCCCAGAATATGAGTCCAAGTCGCATCTTGAGGCAATTCACATATCTTCAATTTCACACTCAACCAAGAAACCAGTAGAATACCTATAGGCTTCCCAAGAAGTAGACCCAATAAAATTCCCAATCCAAGGCTTGAAAACAGCCCTTGCACCATTGAAGATTCCATATGGATATTAGTATTTGCTAATGCAAAGATGGGTATGATTATAAAATTTACGGGCTTTACCAAGATATGTTCCAATTTTTCAAGTGGGGATTCTACATCGTCAGCTGTAGTGGGCAAAGCAAATGCGGTAAGTACTCCTGCAATGGTGGCGTGAATACCTGAATTATGAATGAAATACCAAATAAAAATTCCTGGGATTATATAAAAGTATATGTTTTTTATTTTCATTCGGTTAAAAACCAATAATAACAAAAATACCACTCCAGCATACATTAGGTAAGTAAAATCAAGTTTTGAAGAATAGAATATGACAATCACCAGTATTGCTAAGAGGTCGTCTACAATTGCCAATGCGGCTAAAAAAATCTTTAACGATGCTGGCACTCTTTTTCCCAACATGGTGATTACCGCTAATGCAAAAGCGATATCGGTGGCCATAGGAATACCCCATCCTGCCGATGTAGGTTTGCCATAATTTAAAACATAGTAAATGACCGCTGGAATGATGGCACCACCAATGGCACAAAGGATGGGCAATAAGGCGTTTTTAGGAGAGGAAAGTTCGCCTTCCACCAGTTCTCTTTTAATTTCCAATCCAACCAATAGAAAGAAAACCGCCATCAATCCGTCATTTATCCACAACGAAATGGAATAATTGAGGTGTAGTTTTTCGGAGTGAAAACCAATTTCGGTTGATAAAAAATCATTGAATGATTCTCCTAATGATGTATTTGCAATTATCAGTGATAGGATGAGGCAAAGGAATAAGAGTATTCCGCCTAGCGTTCCTGATTCGGAAAACTCTTTCCAAATCTTTGTATTAATTAATTTAGCCATATTTCACAAAGATACAATATCTTTTTTTTGCAAGTAAAACGACAGCTATTTTTCCAAATACACTTCCACTTTCTTCTTCGAAAAGCGTTGTTGTAAAAAGCGTTCCAACTTATCTTTTTCCTCTGTTGACAATTCTTTTTGGGCATTATAAATCAATACAGGAATTATTTTTGTACTGTCTGTATTTTCATTAAACGTATGGTTGCTTATAGCTATGTTTTTAACCTCAGGGAAAAGGATTCTAATTTCTGATAAGATAGATTTGTTGTCATATTTGGACAGCGCCAATTCGTTTCTCAATTTCGAAATCAGTATTTCTTTATCATTGGTAGCATTTCTGTTAGCATTTATTTCATTTAGTATCTCCCTCTTGATGTCTGTCGTATCCTGTCGTATTAAGAGTTGCGTGTTTTCAAGGTCGTACTCCTTTAATTTTTGGTTCAGAGTGACAATTTCGGTATCATTGAATTTTTTATTCAAAAAGACCAGTTCAATCTTTTTAGGTATAGCATTGAATTTTGTTTTCTGATATAAGATGGTATAGCCTTTGTCGATAAATTCATTCTCAACAAACAGCTCTGTTTTTTGCTTGTATTTCTTTTCCTCAAACAATTGGTATGCAAAGAAAATACTTGGAACAAGTAAAATGAAAATCAAGGCAGATATACTATATTTTACTCTCTTTTCGCCTTTTGCATCTATTTGTTTTTTTATTGGATAGTCAAGATATTTAACGATTAAAAACGTAGCAATGCATATAAAAACGCAATTAATGGTATATAAATACATAGCACCTAAAAAGAACAGGAAATTCCCTATTGCCAGTCCATAACCAGCTGTGCATAATGGCGGCATTAATGCTGTTGCAATAGCTACTCCTGGAATTGGGTTTCCTTTTTCGGTTCTGGTAATGGCAATCACACCTACTAAACCACCAAAGAAAGCAATCAGTATGTCATAAATATTGGGAGATGTTCTGGCCAGCAATTCGGTTTGAGTTTCCTTAAAAGGACTTACAAAGAAATAAATGGTGGAGACCAGCAAGCTAACAACCGTTGCTATGGCAAGATTCTTAAGTGACCTTTTGAGTAATTCAAAATCAAAAATACCCAATCCGAAACCCGCTCCCATTATTGGCCCCATTAGTGGAGAAATAAGCATTGCCCCAATGATAACAGCCGTAGAATTAACATTAAGGCCAACTGAAGCGATAACAATGGCACATGCCAGAATCCAAAGATTTGAACCCCTGAATGAGGTATTGGATTTTATATCCTCTAAAACTTTCTCTTTATCCTGTTCACCAGTATTTAGGTTTATAAAACTTAATATTCTGTTCATCCTTACTTTGTTTTGTAGCTAAAATATTAAATAACATTCACTTAGGTATTAGGAAAAGTAACTTATTCTATAATCATTTCTTTTAGATTTTTCCTATAAGCCTCAAGTACATCCAATTTTGAAATGAATCCCATAAATTTGCCATACTTCAATACTGGAATTAGACTTTGATTGGAATGTTCAAATTTCTCCAGCATGATTTCAATACCATCGTCAAATAAAATAACTTCTTTTGGTTGTTCCAAAATATCTTTGACTTTTGAATAATTTATTCTTTTTGGTGTCAGAATAATTGATTTTATGTTTTCAAAATCAACCAATCCTAATAATTTATTATTTTCATCAATTACTGGAAACAATTGTTGATTTGAGTTATAATAAATTGAAATCATCTCGTCTAATGAATGGTCAATATGAACAGATTGAATATCAATTTTAATTAACTTAAGAGCGTCAATGCTTTGTAGGATATTTTTATCCTTATCACTTGTGTATACATCCCCGCTTACGGCCAAATCTGTGACATCTAATGAATGTTTTTCAAATCTTTTAGATACAGCATAACTGATGGAAGATACAATCATCAGAGGTACCATTAAATTATAGCCACCTGTAATTTCTCCAATTAAGAAAATAGCAGTTAATGGTGCATGGAATAATCCGCTTAAGATACCAGCCATTCCAACAATAGTTAGATTAGAAATGGGTAATGTGTCTGAAATACCTAACAGAGAAATTAATTTGGAGACAAAAAAACCTAAATAGGAACCTACAAAAAGTGAAGGTGCAAAGTTACCTCCATTGCCTCCGCTTCCTAACGTTATTCCAGTAGCAAAAGACTTCAGTAAGATAATTGCACCAACGAAACATAATAAAATCCACTCATTGTTTTTAAAACCTTCAAGAAATGTATTATTCAACAAAACTTCTGGACTATCAGTAGACAAGGTCTTAATGCTCTCATATCCTTCTCCAAAAAGTGTTGGAAAAAAGAAAATCAGAATCGCTAAAATCGTTCCGCCAAACAGAGCCTTTTTATATGTGTTTTTCTTATTTGCTGCAAAAAAATGTTCAACTCTCCTAAAGTTCCGTGCATAAAAAACAGATACGAATCCCGCCAGAACCCCAAGTATAATATAATAAAGGGTATTATGAAAATTAAAACTTAATTTCTGATTGAATTGTAATAAAATATCATCGCTTAAAAGTATGTTGGAAGCCAATGCTCCTGTGGCAGCAGCAATCATAATGGGGATAAATGCGGAAATGCTTACATCAGTTAAAATAACTTCTATAGCAAACAATACTCCAGCAATAGGGGCATTAAATGCTGCTGCAATACCTGCTGCTACTCCACAGGCTAAAAGGAGTATCCTGTTTTTTTGCGAAAGTTTATATTTCTGAGCAAAATTTGAACCAAAAGCTGCACCAGTAACCACTATCGGACTTTCCAGTCCAGCTGAACCTCCTAATCCAACTGTAAGGGAGCTGGTTAAGATTTGCGCATACATTTGCTTTTTAGGAACTATTCCTCCTTTTTTGGCAATAGAGTGTAGAATTTTGGCACTGCCTTTTTCGATAGAGCCACTAAGGAAATTTTTGATTACAAAAACAGTGAGCAAAAGACCAATAATTGGCAATACACTGTTGATAAAAGGCAATTTTAAAAAGGTATTTAGGTAATTGGCGTATAAGAAAACATTATGGGCAAAGCTTTTTAATATAATCACTGCCAATGCACATGAAATTGCAATTACTACACATGACAGATAAATAAAGTTTCTTTCTGTCAATACTTCCTTGGCTACAAAAAAAAGGGTCTCAATTTGACGAATAATTTTCCTGAAAAAAATTATGGGTCTGGATATTAATCGATTTGGCATATTACAAATTTAACTCTTGAGACCGTATAAATCAAAATAAACTTGTTATTTATTGAAAGGATAAGAAAATTCGAATAATATTTATTTGGGGTTTACGAGTAAAAGAAATCGTTGATTCGGTTTGTGCTTCGTGAGGCACACCACCACAATCACCCACACCATAAATCAAGGATGAGCTTAACGGCTCGTCCTTTTTTTGTTTATGGTGTTAAAATAAAAAACCTACTCCAGTTGTTGGAGTAGGTTCTTTTGTTTTGATTTTTATGATTACTGGAAATAAAATTAATTAGCCAATTTATTAAACATCGTCTCCCATTTACTCTCTAATGTCTCATCAATTGTTTCAAAAATTTTATCATACCTATTCTGAATTGATTTTGCAACTTCAACTTTCCAACCATTATTCAAAGTAATTGAATTTGTTTTTGCCCATTCCTCTATTTGGTTTACTATTGGTTGACCTTCAGTGTGAAAATCTTCAAAATAATTATCACAACGATATGTTCGGTCAATTATAGTTGCTATACTTTTAAAAGGCATTAAGTCTTCGGATATACAACATGTAAATGATACTCATTTTTATAAAGCTAAATTGTAAAAATAATAAAAGCGAATTGAGAAATAAGATAGAAGAATCCTAACTATAGTGGTTAGGATTTTTTTATGTTCTCATGGAAGCAAAAGCTAATTTTGAAAAGCAAGTGCCCTAGCCCTGATGGAGCCGATATCCTCGCAACGCAGTGGAGAGATAAAGGCGAGAGCAGGACACGAGCGTAGCGAACTGACGAAGTAAATAACTCTTAAAACAAAAGAAAAAGAATACCTTTACAACGCAGCAGGCGAAAAATTGCAGAAAAACGTAACCCAAGGCAGTACGGTAACAGCCACGCAGTACTAATTCACCTCCAGAGGTTATCCTCATGCATCTGAAGGGACCGCAAGTTACTAATATTAGACTATCTGGAAATAATGATAATCACGGTAATATTCAAACGGTAGCTGGCGGAAATATACAAGCTGCAATTAATAAAAAAATAGATGATTGTAATTAGTAAAAAAATAGGATTATATACTTTTTTAGTATCAATTTTGGCCATTTTGATATACTTATTTGTATATTATTTATCAGTGACAGACGCTACAAATATAAGATTGGAAGGTTATGTTTTTGATGAAGAAACGAAGCAACCGATTAATAAAGTAATGATTATAATAAATAATGAAAGATATGAAGATAATAAAGGAAATAAAAATTATGACGAATATTTAGGTCATGATAAAATAAAATTGTATTCTGATAAAAACGGATATTATGCTACTATAATTAATAAAAGTGCTTTTCTGTGGTTGGATTTTAATAAAGAAGGCTATTTGGACGTTGAAGAGAAAGGTCAATATTCTGAGAAAAAAATGGAGTATAAAACTTTTATGAAAAAAAACTGATAGCGCGGATTTGGGGAATGTACCCGATAGCGCGGATTTACTTCGTCTGTTCGGCTAAAGCCTCGGGTGCAATCCGTGCCCATAAAGAAAACAAAAAACTACAGCCGTAAAAAGTTGTAGTTTTGTTTTTTAACAAATGAAATGGTTGTTAGATTTGGTTTTTTAATTTTTGTGGGTAAGAAAATATAACTTTATGGGAACGATCTATAAATTAAATATCATTAGTATAGTAACTAAACTTGTATCAGTTTCAATAATTCTTATTTTCCTTATCTATTTTATTGATGAAAATATGAATTTTGAAGTATATGTATTCTCATTCTTTATAATTCTTATAGTAGAAGTATTTGTATTTTTTTTTGGTAAATTTTTAATAAAAATTGAGATAAAGAAAGATACCCATTCCATTTGTCTGTATTTTAAAAAATATTTCGTCAATCACTTAAAAATGATTCCATTGAATGAATTATCCTTTTCATTTAAAAGAGAGACTGGGGCAAGGGGAGTCCAGTCAAATGAATTTAGATTCTATGACAGTAAAGGAGGAAAAATAATCGGAATAGGAAGGGGTTTTGATGGATGGGAGAAAAAAAATATCGACAAGCTGATTGAGGAATTAAAAGAATTGAAGGTGAAGGAATTATTGTAAAGGTAAAAACAGGGAAAAAGAATAGATTTTAAGTTATAACCTTTCCATCTTGATTAAATAAATAACCATGATAATGGATGCAAATACGATAAAGGATGAATTGAAAAAAGTAGGGATATCAATAAATGATATTTATGATTTAGTCAATACAAAAGAGTCTTATCCTTTAGCAATACCAGTTTTATTGGATTTATTGCAAAAAGGAATAGAGGATGTGAAAATTAAGGAAGGTATTATTAGAGCTTTAGCAGTTAAAGAAGCTATAGGGAAAGCAAGTCCAATTTTGATTGAAGAATATCATAAGATAGCTAAAGATAAAATGATGCTCCGTTGGGCCATTGGAAATACAATATATGTGACCATTACTGAAAATGATGTAGACAGTATTTTACAAATAGTTCAAGATGATGAAAATGGAATGTCCAGGCAAATGTTTGTTTTAGCTTTAGGAAAAGTAAAATCTGAAAAGGCTGAAGATATCCTGATAAAATTACTTGATGATGAGGAACTAACTCCTCATGCTTTAGAAGCTTTGGGCCGTTTAAAATCAAAAAAGGCAAAGAGTAAAATTGAGATTTTAACCAAGCATCCAAAATCACTTATTAAGAAAGAGGCTGAAAAAGCATTGAAAAAGATTGGTTAATTCCAATAGCGCGGATTTACTTCGTCTGTTCCAGCTAAAGCCTCGGGTGCAATCCGTGCCCATAAAAGAAATAAAAAACTACAACCGTAAAAAGTTGTAGTTTTGTTTTTTAACAAATAAAGTAATGGATTACTCCGCCTGTTCGGTTAAAGCCCTGGGTGTAAATCCGCACTACCGGTTTTAGGATAAAAATAGATGCCACCCCAAGAATAGGGCTTAAATAATTTTTGAAAACATGAGAAATAGAATTGGATCTATACTATTCGGACTTTTTCTTTTGTCTTGCACGGGGCAGAAGAAAGCAGTCGATAACCCAATGGGTGATGAAAAGTTAGCCATCATAACCAATCCGAAATACACAAAATATATTCTAGGGAAAACTTATGAAATGTGGAAACCCGAAGGCTCCGATTTAAAGAAAGCAGATGGGATTTTATCGAGAGCAATAAATGATAATCAATTTTATTTTTTAAAAACAAAAGAGCTTTCAGAGTTAAAAAAGAATTATCTACAATACTTATGTTACATAGATGAAAAAGGAGAAAAGATAATTTATATAAATTCAATGTGCAAGTTGTTTACGGATTACGATAAAAACAATAAACCAAAAGTATTTGATTGGAAGCATGAAATGGTTTTAACGGACGACGGTGGGTATTGTTATTGGTATATCAAAGTAAATTTAGATACCAATACATATTATGAGTTAATGATTAATGGTTTTTCATGATAAATTCAGATTCCAAGATTTGGTTTGTGTTTCGTGAAGCACGTCCGGTTGTAATACAGGAATCAAAATGTTTAATAAATGATTAAGATGAGAAAAAGCATAATCCTTTTTATGCTGACAGTTTTAACGATATTTACAAGTTGTAGCAAAAAGCAAAATTACATATATTCACTTGATAGAAAACAATGTATTACTATAATAACAGAGGGAAAAGTCAGGTATATAATTGATGGAAAACATTCCAAAGTTCCTCATAATAACTATCTTAAATTAGATTTAAATAAAATAGATTCTTTTGGTGACGAGATAGTAGGTTGCTGGAAAGAAGGGAAATATGAATGGTTTGTAATTAACGATGGGGCAAGAATCATTGAATTTAAACTTGACTCAACTAAATTCAAATTCAAAACTGATTTTCCTTTAGATGAGAGAGGAATATCTAGTTTAAAAAACTTCAAAAAAGAAAAATGTTTTGATTTAGGGATTGAAAATGGGGAAATAAATTTAATAAGAGGAGATGTTATAGTAGAATGATAAATATAATCCTCGCTATCAGATCTAAAGATATTGTTTAGAAATGAAGAAAATTAAAGAAGTAATTAATAACTTATATAATCAATACTTCTTAAACTAAATTATTATTTTCACCATTGATTTGCCTTACTAACCATGGCGTAAAAACTAACGAAATCAGCACTGCTGAAATCCCCGTAACAATAAGTTGACCATATGCTTTATAGTCTAGCCCTGTTGAAAATCGTATAAATATTATTGCTAAAGTCAAGCCAACTACGATACTCCAATATTTAAAACTAAATCCTCCGGTTATATTCTTGTTTATAGGCAATTTTAACAATGCAACAGAAATTATAATTCCACCGAGTAAAGTACTTGAATGTTGAAGTATTTTAAAAACCGGTATTTGCATTCCGAGAATATCAATTTTATTTGTTAGCATTGGAATTATCTCAACAAAATAACCGTGTACATGAGTAAAACTGTCCCAAAACAAATGCGAGATTGCACCAATTAAAGCTGAAATTATTATTACCGCCCAATTTTTTTTAAAATGCTTATTCCAATTGAATTTACTAAACGAAGAAAGTCTCGATTTTAAAATTGTCGGTAGATTATCAATTAAACTTTCACGGACAAAATTATGAAAGATAAAAGCGAGTAGAAGTCCCAATGGAATATCAAACCAAAACAACCCGCTCAAAGTATGACTGTAATTGCTCTGGACTTTCATCCTTATAAAATATTCAAAATCAGGAGTCAAACTACCTATTACAAGTCCAGTTAATGAAAACCATCGCCTAGGTAAGTATGTTAATGGTAAAACTATTGCAGGATGTGAAAATGTAAATGGCATTTTGATTATACTTTAATGGCAAAGTTTAAAAGTATGAAAATAATATTTAATGATTAATCTGTTCCCGCTGCACACAGCCGGGAGACTTTGCGTAGCTGGTCTTGTTTTTTTAGCCATTGTTATTTGCTGCCTGAAGTTTTTTCCTTTTCATGATTTCAAATACCCCTAAAACAAGCAATGCGATTAGTATTCCTTGCAGGAAAACCAGCCCGATCCCGGATAAGAATGAATTGGAAAACCCGAAATCCTCATTTTCGGACAAATAATCCCTATGGAAACGGGTTACAAGTATCACATAGCGTTCGAAATAAAACCCGGATTTCATAAAAAATGCTACGAGCATGACATACCAGAATTTTGAGGCGAATTTTTTAATACATAAGGTAAAAGGGAATAGCAAAGAAGATAGGAACATCATCCAATACGCCATTGCATAAGGGCCTTGCGCTCTTTGTATAAAAGCATATTCCTTAGGATTCAGGGCCATTCCAATTAAATAGACCGCAAATGTGATTATGGTATACAGGATAATGAACCGGCAAACCAAATGCATGGCTTTCCCTGTTTCGTACCGCTTTTTAAATAAAAGTTCGACAAGGAGTAAGGTTAGGATTATGGGGATCAAACAGTACATAAGGTTTGCATCCACTATTGCAATGATTGTTTTGTATAATTCCATTTTTTAGTGGCCAAGCTGCAGTTTTACCGTATCAATCAATATCCTGTTCCCCTTGGCTTTATATAGTTCAGTTGCATTTTTCCAGGTGCCGTTTTGCAGGATCAGTATTGATTTGCCTTTTAGGTCAAGCCATACTTCAAATGCAACATATTTGGCATCTGTAGGATGTATGGTAACGATATACTGATTTGTTTTATCGGTTTCTTCTATTTGAACCTGGCTATTATCGGTGTGTAAGTCAATGTCATTATTCCGTAAAGAGGAATTTTTGAATTCAGGGATTGTGGTAAAAAGGATTTCACCTTTCCCAACCTTGAGTGTAGGGAATTTTTTGTGTTCAGGATACCAACTATGAAGTATGGCTTTTGGTTTTTTTTCAAGCCTGATCGTATCCTGCGCGTTGGCGAGATGGGGCCATAAAGCCAAAGAGAAAAAGAAAAGGATGGTTGTATGTAGGTGCATTTATCTTTTTTTTATAATGTGTTGATGTAAAACAAAACTAAACAAAAACATTGGAACGCGCCTAAAGGAATTGGCGTCATTGTTCACCTCTTTCTATTATGAAAAATATAATTTCAAACTGCCCTTACCGACAGTTATTGTAACTTCACGAATTTGACATTTGTTGCCCCAAAATTGGTTATGCTTAATGCTGTTACTTCGTTTTTTTTGTTTCTTTCAAAATTCACATCCGCAGAAAAAGTAATTACGCCCCTAAATTTATCTTTTTCCAATTCAGTCAGCACAACATCACTTAACCGATCATGTGTCATTGTCAACTTTCCATTGATTATTTTTACGGTAAAACGTGATGATAAATCATTGTTTTGAAAAATACCTTCAAAGTCTTTTAGATTTGTTTTAGAAACATATTTTGCTTTTTCTTCAACTTTAGGCTCTATTTTAGTTGCTTTTTCCCTCTTTTTAAACGTATCAGACAAATAAAATTCTGCAATATCCATTCCTGCTTTGTAGGCTACAAAATCCTCATCATTACTCAAAAGTATTATTGATAATTTGTTGTCTTGAAAACGGCCCAAATAAGATTTGAAACCAGCATCACTTCCTGTATGGTTATATACGGTAAGGCCTTTGTAATTCCTGATGAATTGACCTTTGGCATGGTAAATAGTTTCTCCGTCACTTACCGCTAAAATTGCAGGATCTCCGTTATCTAATGTGGAGGGTTGATTAAAATGAGCAATAAAATCGACATTTTCCAATATTGGTTTTTCAAAATTAGTAGTCCACTTACTTAAATCTTCTACTGTTGTGTACACGTTTGTTGGCCCGACCGAAGAGCTGTTAAGGTTTCTTTTGACGTGCAATCCGTTTTCCTCTCCATAAGAGTAGGCCCTGTTCTTCACTATTTTTTCGTTATCATCATATAGCAATGTATTTTCCATACCAAGAGGATTGAAGATGTTTTCTTTTGCGAATGCACCAAAACTTTTCCCTGACACTCTTTTTATAATCTCGGCTAACAATGAAAATCCGGTATTGCTATATTTAAATTGGCTTCCGGGTGTAAAGTTCAATTCTTTTTGTTTGGAGATTAATTTCAGTACTTGTTCGGAGGTAATGATATCATCCATTCTCCAACCTGCTAATGTTAATAATGACCACTGATCTTTTAACCCGCTTGTATGGGAACATAAATGTTTAATCGTTATTGTTTTTTCATAAACCGGCAATTCAGGAATGTATTTTCTTATGTCATCATCCAATGAGATTTTGCCCTGTTTCTCTAAAAGGTAAATTGAAAAAGTTGTAAATTGTTTGGATACAGATCCTACATTAAAAATAGTTTTCGGGCTTATGGGAACATCGTATTCAAGGTTAGCCATGCCATATCCCTTTTTAAAAATAATTTCCCCGTCCTTAACAATGGCAACTGCAACACCAGGTGTTTTTGAATTGTACTTAGAGAATAATGAATCGATTTTTCTCTCCGGATTTGAATTTGTCTGTGCTGGCAGATAGTTAGTGAAAAAAATAAAAATCAGTATAAGTTTTGTTGCCTGTTTCATTTGCTTAAAATGTTTTATTTCTATCTTGTTTTTACAAAATTGCCAATGTAAATGTATTAAAAAAGAATAAATGATTGATTTTTCTTATAAATTTTAAGAAATACGAGCAATGGGTTTTGCTTCAGGGAAAGATTTTTTGCGCAGCGTACAAAGCTCGGCAACTCAAAGTCGGGAGACTTTGAGTTATAGTATAAAATAGGCTCCTCAATCTTACTTGCTTTAAACATGCCTATTGATTATTCAACTTAATAATGCCGGTTTCGTTTGGGTACGTATCGTTCTCATTCCTGGTATATGTTCTTACCAGTTTCAGGTCTTCAATTTTTAAACGATCCGACAAAAGAACATTTTTGGCAGACAGTTTAAAAACATCATACTGAAAATCAGGTTCAGACCATTCCAGAGTATATTGATAAGCGTCGATTATTTGATTACTGCCGTTTGTTTTGATGATTAAAATGTCGTTAAAATCTTTTATTGATGTTGGGCCGCCGCCATTATAGCTATATCCTTTAAATGTAGCGATAAATTGGTAGTAATTGTATTTGCCATGTATAGGCTCAAAAGCGGCTGTTATTCTTTTTGGTTCGGTAAATAAACCGAAATGCTCATCTATATTATCTAGTTTAGAATAATTGAAATCGGCATTTTTCGTTTGGATTTTAAGGTTATAAATTTTGGTTTCATTTAGTTCCGTTGCCTTTCCCTTAGTTTTTGATTCATAGACAATTTCCAATGGTTTTGAAACACAGCAAACCAATGTAAGTAAGAGAAAAATAATAGATTTGTTTGTGAGTAACTTCATGGCAGGATAATTAAAAATAACAGACAAGATGTTTTAGAGGTAAAACTAAACAAAAAGATTGAAACGCGTTTAAAAGGATGGGTTGATGCTATCTATGAAAAAACTGTTTCAAATTTTTCAAAATATTTTTTTTGCAACAAAAGTTGTTGCAAATTTTTTTAAAAAAATATTTTGAAACAGAAAGTGTGGTAATTTTTTTGAAATGATTTTTTTGATCACAAAGTGAGGCAAGTGGAAAAAACTATTGCTTGAAGATAGGATCAATTTACATTAAAAATGTTTTTTACCATTACGTAATATCCATCCCAATCACAACTTCCATCATGAATTTCAATTTCTTTTTTACCATTAAGCTGAAAAGAATAATTCATTGAACTTGTACAAATTGAAAAACGGCCTCTTCTGTTTCTTTGCAAAACCATTCGTTCGAATAAAATGAACTCATTTAATGTTTTAGCATCAACAGTTATTTTCTTTTTTTTCTTTTTATTGACGTAGTATTCTGAGATAAGCTTGTTTTCCCATTGTTTAATTACTCTTTTCAACCATTTTTCTTAATCAGCTCAAATATTTCCCCATCTTTGGCAACATACTTTACCAAACCATTTTTCCTGTCATAATAAAAACACGATAAATAGCCGTCATCAATATTTTTGGCATTAATCGAGTCTTCAAATTTATAGACGTGCTCATACAATTGATTTGTAGCCTGAATCCTGAGTTTTTTTGAGAGGGTTGGTTTGTCCTGTAAAGTGTTGGTCAATCCAAAAAAACTTAGTTTGGGGTAAGTTGCATCTCCTTCATCGTTTTTCATTATTGAAACGGTACTGTGCAATAATGTTTTGGTGTTGCTTTTCAGGCTTAAGACAAGTTCAATATAATGGAGCTGCTCGAAAGAAACTTCAACGCAATTGCAACCTGGATTGGTATAATTTTCTACTCGGGAATCTACCTGTAGGGTATCCAGGTTTCCAAGATTACTCTTGAAAATCAAAGTCTGGCCTTCTTCATAAGGGCACCAATTTTTTTCTTCTTCCGTTAATTCCATTTTATTACAGCAGGAACCGAGGCAGAATAGCAGCAATAGGAGGGGGAGGTGTTTCATTTTTTTGTTTTGTGAAAGGGTATAGGTTACCTGTTTTTGTACGATTGCTTTTAGTTTTCTGATTTTAATGTATCTAAATAATCAGTTGAATTGCCATTCCAGTAACATTTTACACAACGATTGTTTAGGAACTCATGCTCACAATTTTCATAACCATATATAATGTTTGAACATTCGGGACAAAGGCTTTCCATTTGCGAACTTTCTTTATAAAATTCACTACTGCATTCATCACATATTTTTAGGGTGGGCATATGATTTTAATTATCGGTTAACTTGTTTATAGGATAGCAAAGCTAAACAAAAACAAGCCTGAAAGGCATAGGTATGGCATCTTCACTTCAACAACCCAATCTGCTGCATGATCGCCAAATTGTCCATTAAGTTCCAGGTTTCGGTAATCAGGCCGTTTTCATCAAAAAGATGCAGGTCCCAAAAGGAGGCCGTGATTTTTTTATGCGTAGGCGGTACCCCCAAAACCGTTTGCGAGTGTGTGGCAGTGGCAATGCTTCGGCCCATGACCCAATTGTCTTCGGCAACAGCCTGTTCAACTGTAATCTGGATGTCCGGCCAGGTTTGGTGCATGCCTTCAAGGAATTTCCGGATCCCTTCCCGGCCTTTTTCGCTTTGCCTGGATTTGACTTCATGGTTCGGGGCGTAATAAAGAATACACTTATCGACCTCCTTGTTGTTGAAGGCTTCTTTGGCCTTTAGGTAGTTGGCCTTGTTCCTTGCGGAGGTTCCGGGTTTGTTTGCATCTTTCATAACAAATAGGTTTTGCAGGTGGTGGTTGGTGTAAGGGAGATTATAATCGGCAATGCCAATGTTAAGCTTTTACTTTAACAAAAAACTTAACATTGTGGTATTATTTTAATGATTTACATTTGTTTAACAGTAAAATAACGCTAAAATAATAAAAAAAGCAAAATGGACTATGGAAGAAAAAAAACAACCCGAAACCACCGGTAAGGAAGAAACCAAAGCTGTGCCACCAACACCAAGAAAAGTGGCGGCTCCCCGTAAAACTCCCGTAAGGAAGCCCGCAGTAAAAAAAGCAGTTACAGCTCCTGCTGCATCCAAAATTGAAAACAAGGCAAAAGACGAAAAGGCTGCCGTTTTAAATAATGAGGAAAAAACCAGTAATGAGGGCCCAATAAAGGAAGCAGCAGTAGTAGGGGAAGTTATCCCAACGAATGCTGCTGATGCAAACAAAAAAGATTCCGATAAAAAGAGAAAAATGAAAGACAAGGCCAAAGAGAAAGAAAAGAAAAAAAAGAAAAAAGCACAAGAGAAGGAGAAAGAGAAAAAGAAGAAAGCTAAGAAAAAGAAAAGGGAAAAGGCAAAAAAAGAGAAAGCCAAAAAGAAGCTAAAAGAGAAAGAGGCAAAAATGAAAGCCAAGAAGAAAAATAAAAAGAAAAAATAATTCCAGGCTCCTTTAATTTTACAGAAAGATAATAATCAAATTGGCCCTGATCTGGAAATGAATAGTATTTTTGGATAGGGTTCCGTTTAGGGTGGAGCCCTGTTTACCTCAGGAATAAAGCAATTGCACGATATAAAACCGATACAATGAAAATTTTACACTTTCTGAAATCCAGGCAGGCGAAACCATTCGTTTCTGAAAATGATTTTATGGATAATCTTGAAAAACAATCGCATACTGCCATAGAAACATTGGTGCGGTTGCGGGATTCCGATATTGAGGAAGAAGATAAATTGACTATTGAGTACTGTTTTTACACCAACATCCTGAAAAAATCGGAAGCGCTCGTTACGGAAATTGAAAAATTAAATTATAAGGTCCACAATTGCATTGCCCCCAACAATAAAGATCTTTTTATGGTTTCGGGCAGGACAACTGAAATAAAAATGATGCACGAAGCTTTACGGAAATGGAGTGTGGAAATGTGTGAATTAGGATATAAGCACGATTGTAATTTCGACAGGTGGGAAATTGTCTTGGATGCCAATTGACATAGTTTAGGGATTTGGCATATTAGCGTATGTTGTGGAAACCTTACACTAATGCCAATACATAACCTGCAATCGAGCCACCTAAAACCACCCAGGCAGTATTGATGTTTTTGTAACCAAATGCCAGCAGGATGCTTCCAATGGCAATAAGGATTGTCCGCCAGTCATTCATGCTGTCTTTGCCCATGGTGTAACATACGGCAATTATAATGGCTATTGAAGCCACATTGACAGCGTCAAGAAAGACAGAAAATAACGTGGAGTCCCTCATTCGTTTTACAAGAGGGTTAAGCAAAGCCACAAAAACAAATGAAGGAAGGAAAATCCCAACGGTTGAAACGATTGCTCCTGGCCAGCCATTGATTTGATACCCTATAAAAGTAACCGAAGAAAAAACAGGGCCCGGTGTAAATTGTCCTACTGCAATGGCATCAATCAATTGTTGCCGGCTCAATAATCCGGTTGACACCAGCTCGGTATCAAGAAAAGCAAACAATACATAACCGCTTCCGTAAAGTATGGCTCCTATTTTAAGGAAAATCCAGAACAAGTTCACGTTGGTTGCAGGCAGGAGGGCTGTTTTGGAAAGCTGTAAAAGAGTAAAAGGAAAGAAACCCTTTGCGGTATCCCTTTTTTTGATGGATGCCAGGGCCAAAGCAAAAATCCCTGCGCCAAACATAAGGTATATTTCATTGAAGTGTAGCAATGAAAGTGCCAATACGACTGTACCGATTATCCCTAATTCAAATGTTTTGAGTGATTTTTTGGCAAGCGGGTATACCGCAGCCAACACAACAGCAATGATTGCGGGCTTGATGCCATAAACAAAAGGCTGTACTTCCGGAAGTTGCCCATATTGTTTGTATAGCCAGGCAAATACCGCTGTAATACAAACAGCAGGAAGTATGAAACAAAGCCCGGCCACAATCAAGCCTTTCCAACCGGCTCTTTCACGCCCAATGTGAATGGCCATTTCGGTGCTGTTGGGCCCGGGGATTAGATTGGTTGCTCCAACAAGGTCAAGGAAATGCTGTTCGGTCATCCATTTTCTTTTCTCAACCACCTCCTGGCGCATCATGGCGATATGCGCTGCAGGCCCGCCAAAGGCAGTAACACCCAGGCGCAGGAATAATTTCGCAACACCTCTTAGGTCATTGTCCATTTCTGTCTTTGTTAGTTTGGTCATAGCCTTCCTTCAATCTGTGGCAAAAAAAATGTTTTCAAAAGTTTTGCCACAAAAGTTGTGGCAAAAAAAATGTTTTTAAAAATTTTGCCACAACTTTTGTGGCAAAAAAATAAATGAAAAAAAAAATGCCACAAAATAAAATATGTTGGGATAAAAGCCGATGGCATTGGTTCATTCAATAACAAGGCCAACTAATATTTCGCCATTGGCGCCCCTGAATTCACGGTTGAAAACCTTTTTCCCGATAATATGCTGTGCATTCTTCAGGTCCTCGAATTCACCGCCGAATTCAAATTTGAATTTCACGGAATTTACATCATTCTCATCTTCCAGGAAATCCGAAACATGGATGAGGTATTCTTCCAGGATATCTTCAAGGGGATATTGTTTGTCTTCTGTGGTTTCCAATTCGTAGGACATTACCATCCTGTATTTTGCTGCATCCGTATCTTCCAGGTCTTCGTAGATCCCGTTTTCAATAAATTTGTACCGATTCGTATCCTCATATTTCCGGCAGGTTTCCAATTGGATGTTATGCATGAGGTCAAACTCCAGGAGCAGTTCTTTTCCCGCGGGCATGTCAAGGCCAGGTTGTTTTTTGTTGCCGAATAGTTTGCTTAATAGTCCCATATAATTTGGTTTGTATTGGTTTTGGGTTGCTTGTTAACTGATACGCGCAAATATATCGAAAAGAGTAAAAGAAAAAAATAAAAAGCAGCCAGGGATAAAGCATGCCGGGGTTATTTTGGCCCGTTGTCTTCAAATGGCACGTATCAGGTCAAGTAACTCCGCGTTGCTGTATTTGGCGGTCTTATAGTTTAAGATAAAGGGCTCCGATTTTTTTTCAGACAAATTCCGGATGACCAAAACATCGGAAACAGGGATCCTGAAGAAACTGTCAAAATACATGACTTCGTATTTTTTTCCATCCAGTTGGATGATCCTGACATTTTTAGGGAAATCGTATTTCGAATTGAAAACCTGTATTTTTTCGATGGTCCGTTTTTCAATTTCAGAAAAGGGATCCTTGCTGAAAAACCGTTTTTCCCGTTGGTTTTTTATGAAATCAAAACAAAACAGCACCACCGTACAAAACACAGTCAATGTTATGGTAAAAGCAATAGGGTAGAGTAGGACTATTACGCCTTGTGTAAAATAACCGGCCATGGAAATAAGTACGGTTAATACCCCAAAAACCATAAATAACAGTTTGGCCTGGTTCAGTATGACGGTTTCTTTGTTTAGCATGTCTTGAAATTACCTGCAGCATTTGCAGCTTGCCGTAATTGAGATAAAGATAACACTTTTTAAGGGAGCAGGAGCATGCAAATTACATACCGGGCCAGTATAAAAAATTGAATTTATGCCCATCGGGATCCGCAAACCCAAACGTGTAGCCAAGGTCAAAGTTTTCAGGCTGGGCAAAAATTTCCCCGCCCGCTTGCTTCACTTTCTCAAACCAGCCATCTACGGCTTCCCTGCTGCTTGCAGATAAGGAAAAAATGATTTCATTGCCGGCTTTGGTATCGGATGATTTGCTTTTTATAGCGTTTTCAAACCTTTTGGGTGTAAAGAAATGGATCACAAAATTAGTTTCGCCAAACAAGAAACTCACCAGTTCATCATTGCCCTTCCCATTGGGTTTGAATCCCAAATCAGTATAAAATCGAACCGTTCTTTGCAAGTCATGCGAAACCAGGTTGGCCCATATCATTTTAGTTTCCATATGTTTTGGTTTTAGTGGGTTGAGGATATCTAAGGTAATGAATTAATTGTTTTGAAACAATTGTAAAGTTTGGGATTGGGGTGTTTAATGTTATACAATTAGTAAAATAGAAAGATAAACCAGATAGCGCGGATTTATAATCCGTGCCCACAAAGAGAATAAAATCAAAAGTACAGATGATTTTTACATATAGTACACACGCCAGCTCTCACTCCACCTTCCGCAATGCCATATGAACTGCATTCTTATCGAAAACCATATCCCACTGCATGGACTTCTCCTGGAATCGGGTAACCGTTACGGGAATAGTGTCCGGCCGTTGCGGGTTTTTCTCATACGAAATGACCTTTAAGGTATTCCGGGCATCGTCATAGTCATATTTCATAAATATAGAAGTGCTGTCTACATACATATAAGGATTGGGGCAGTAATACATCTTCCCGCGTTCTTCAATATAGATTGTTTTCCAGGCCAGGGAATCCTTTTGCCATTCGTTTTCAGCAACCGGTTTCCCGTTACGGGTCATGGCTTCGACCTTCCATTTCCCAAAGTATTTTTTGGAAAGATGGACATTGTGGTTGTAATAATACACAAACAGGCAAGGAAGCAGGATGCATGCCAAACGGGCAACAGGGCGGGCCATGTTACTGCCAATCGTAGGCAACATGTCCTTGCATTCCTTAAAGAAGCTGATGATAGCCGTTTTATGCTGCCACAGCAGATACGTGAGCCCCAAGGCAATCTGGACTGAGGTAAACAAGGTAATGGGCCCGATATGGTAAAACATATTAATCAAAACGATATTCGCAATCACCGGCAGAAGCACCGCGACACCAGCCAGGACACTCCGCCTGAACAGCAAAAGAAAACTCCCGATAATCTGGAATAAAGCCAGGATCACCGCCAGGTTGTAAGAATACCCATAGTATACCCAGGTAAGTTCCTGTCCGTTTAACTGGCTTACCAAAGTGTCGTTTATATGGTAGGAATAATTGAAATTGACTTCGAAGAGTTTCTGGTATCCGAAATCAAAAAGAAGGAATGCAATCCAGTACCGGAGCAACGTGGTCAGCCAGGAAATATAAAGCACAGCATTGGCCTTTCCTTTTTTCTCCTTATTGTGCCAGTATATGGAAAATCCTACTGAAAATAGTATGGCTATTGCCAAAGTCGATAATCCGGCAGGAATTATCAGCGGGGCAAGCGCGAAGGGCAGCAGCGGTGCAATTATAAAAAGAGCCGTATTGGCCGCTCCGACGATCGCTAAAAAGCATAAAGATAATTTGGAAAACCAGTGTAGGTTGTCTTGCGTTCCGCTTGAATTCATAGGGTTTGGTTTGGTTATCGATGTTTCCCTTGCTGTTTTTCAATTGCGCCTAATGCTGTACAGTGGGGAAGTGACGAAGTTAGCAAAACCAAAGTCAAAATAATGATACCTTATCGGATGTTTTCCACAAGTTTTGCCCGGTTATAAATACTTGTAGGATTTGTTTAAATAACATTCTGATTTTCAGTAACTTTAATATGTGTTTTGAAATAAGAATATCATTTAATTTTTTTAATCATGCCTAGGTACGTAATCGAAAGAGAAATTCCGGGAGCAGGTCAGCTGACACCGGAGCAGTTAAAATCAATATCACAGACTTCCTGTGGTGTGTTGCGCAATATGGGCCCGGAGATCAACTGGGTTCAAAGCTATGTTACTGAAAATAAGGTGTATTGTATTTACCAGGCCCCAAATCAGGAAATGATACGGGAACATGCCAAGCAGGGTGGTTTTCCGGCCAATTCCATAGCGCAGGTTTCCAGCATTATAGATCCGACTACGGCTGAATAAATTCCACAGCAGGCCGAAACGGATTCAAACGCTACATAACAAACGGTAGCGATGGCTTTGTATTGGATGGTTCCAAAGGACAGCCGGCGGCCTTAATTTTTCCACACCGGGATTTCAATAACACTCTCGTTGTGCCATTTTACTTCCAACGGTTCTCCTGCATCTTCAATTGTTTCATCTGATACGGGTTTGCCTGAACCATAATTGATAATCTCAAAAGGATGCTTGTTGATGTTCAGCAAAACCACAAGCCTGCTTCCCTTGCTGATTTTCTTGCTTACAAACCGGGTGTTGGTAAAGGCAATGTTTTCTTTCTTTCCCGGCCGCAGCAATTGCCTTTTGGAATTGTCCCTGGAATAACTGGCCCTGCCAATATAACGGGTCAGGAAGAAATACTTCCCGTTGGGCATAAGTTCATATAAAGCCAGGGAAACATCCATGTCTTTCTTATTGGCCGTAGCCCAAAGATTGCCCATAAAGGAACCGTTAATGGAGAATTCTTCCTGAAACGGTTCTGTAGAAAAAACCAATCCGTTGCTGCTATCAAGCGTATCAAAGATAATCGAAGGCGTAAAATAGTTGTTTTGGCTTTCCCGGTCCTTAAAATTTACAGTCTGTTTCTCAAAAGATTTTTCCTTTGGTTTAACCGGTGCAAGGACTGTTTTGTCCAGGTAGAATGTTAAGGTGGCATTACTGGTGTTGGCAAGCGAGGAACAGTGCTTCCATTCATTGGTGCCCATCACCTGGTAATTTACTTTGTCCTGCAGCAAAGCGGGTTTGGGTTTGCCTTTTAAAATAAAATCAAGCCAATCGTAAGCCAGGTTCATCATGCTGATATTGGCCACGCTGTCAATGTCATAGCCCATCAGGTTTTTGGCAGGCCTTCGTTGTGCGCCCCAATGGTCGTATGGCCCGATTACGATATAATGGTTGGCGTTTTTGCGGTACCGGTTATGGAGTTTGAAATACTGCAAGGCACCAATTTGCGACCCGTCATAATAGCCTGTCGTGGTCAGGACCGGGATATCGATCTTGGCATATTCTTCGGGAGTAGGGACCATTGACTGCCAATAGTTGTCGTAACCGGGATGGGACAGCCAGTTTTGGAAAATAGGATTCTTTATTCCCGATACACTATCCATTTTGGCAAATGCCGCACCCGTATTAAAATAATCAAAAGGTAGGTTCCTTGGCAAGGGTTTGTTTTTGTAGATATTGTCATTGCTCCAGCTTAGGATATGGGATACCGGAACGTTGTTCTCCATAGGGAAGTCATATCCCGGCATTACCGCTACCTGCGGCACAATGGTTTTTAGCGCCGGATGGATGTTTTTGGCTGTTGCCCATTGCGCATAACCGGTATAACTGCCACTATACATCCCGACACTGCCGTCGCACCATTTTTGCTTACTTATCCAGTCAATGATATCATACACATCTGTTCCTTCGTTCTCAAAAGGAGCATAGTTTTTCAAATCGGTTTTAATCCCGCGGGCATAGGCGACAACACCTACATAATCCCTATCGGCCGATTTTTTCCCGAATATCGCATCACTTGCATCCTGGTAATACGTAGTATAAAACAGGATGGCCGGCAACGGGGCTTTATTTGTTTTTTTTCGGACTATTATCGCTGAAATGGGTACACCGCTCCGCGTGGGGATTTGTACACTATCCTGGATACTGTAAATACTGTCGTTTGGGGTTTGCTGTTGGGCTTTGGCCGAAAAAGACGCTATCAGTATCAAAAGAATGCACAAGTATTTCATGGTTTGGTAAGGGTTATCTGTGTATGGAACGGTATTCTTCTGTTCAAATATACTATATCTTCTGCAACATCCAATAATTTTGATATCAGTGGATTATATAAGATTTAGCCCAAATGCTATAAGAAAACCTCAAACAGCAAAGAGTACTTTTAGGTTACAAATAGCAAACCCATAACCTTTTAAACTGTACAATATGGAAACTCCGGTTTTTCGAGCTATTATCCGCTCTGAAGATTTCAAAAACAAGTATCCGGCCCTCGGGAAAATCCTCGAAGCGAACGAGCCGGAAAAATGGTACACCTGTCCCATGCATCCTGAAATAAGAGGCAAGTTCAATGACAAATGCCCGCAATGCGGCATGCCTTTAACATTATCTGCACCTTTACTATAGGCAGTTTGCATCAGTAACTAATCCTAAAATCATACTATTATGTCAATCTTTTCAATTTTACTTGTATTACTGGTGATAGGCGTTCTCCTATGGCTGGTAAATACCTTTATCCCAATGGATAAGAACATCAAAAGGATATTCAACATCGTGGTCCTTGTCGTGGTGGTCATCTGGCTGCTCAAGGCATTTGGGCTTTTTGACAACCTGATGAATATCAAGGTGTAAAGGTCAATTTGTTTTTCAAATGTGGGAATTATATATGAAAAACAAAAAATTATGTATAAACCAAGGCAACCGGCCTCTTTATTTTTGTTAAACCGAGAAGATAATGAAGGCTGGTTGCCTTGCCTTCATTTAAGTTGTAACAGAAAAACACAGATAAAACTACTGATGACAGTAAGCGGAAACGATAAAAAATGACATGCGGATTCCCTTCTTTAGCTTAATTAAGGAAACGCAGACGGTAAGAATTCAGAAACCCCTAATTATAAAATTATGAAAAATGTAACCCATCGGAATTATGGTTATGGTAACCCTAACTTTCAGCAAAAACCCGAAACAGATGATTTTGAGATAATTGTAACAATCGGCGGCAAGCAATACGAATTTCAAAATGAAGAATTCCTTAACGATAGCCCTAACCGTCATCCGGAACAAGATAGAAACCTTGAGTATCCTTTGGCATATGATTATGATGATGACGAAGATGAAATCGATCCTGACGATATTGATGATGAAGATGAAGATGAGGATGATCAGGATGAAAATGAAGAAGACGATCTTCACCCCAGACGCAATCTTTTTGACCAGGACCTGTTAAACCCGTTTACTACCGACGCAGGTTTATAAGTTCCTTTTCATTGAAAACCGCTGTTACAGGCGGTTTTTTTATTTTTGAAATGCTCCAAACGAATTGAAAAACTTCCCTACTTATTGAAAATCAGTCTACTGCCGCATGGAAATTAATGGCATCATAAGCGGTTTCCGTAAGGGCCAGATCTGCCGCTTTTTCTTCTTTTAGCGTTTCATGGAGCAATTTGGCCGCAAATTCTTCTCCGAGTGTTTTGGCAAAAGAGGCCAGCGTACCATAAGTAGCGATCTCGTAATGCTCTATTTTTTGTGAGGCTGCAATAATTCCGGCATCGCGCACCGGGCCCGCTTCAGTGTTCCCGATACTATCCTGGGCTTCAGCGATAAGACCTTCCATAGCTTTGCATTTTTTTGCCGCCGCTTTTATACGGATAACATCAAAAACCTGTTCCAATCGTATTATTTGCGATTCGGTAACCGCCAGGTGCTCGGTGATAACAGTTGTGAGGTTTCGTGAAGTGGCTTTTTCCGCCAATTTAGGGAGTGCCTTGGCAAGGGCTTTTTCTGCCCAGTAGATATCTTTCAGGCCGGCCACAAACAATACTCTTAACCCGTCTATGGGTGGTTTGAGCTGCCTGGTTTTTTTCTCCGGATTTGTTTTAGGGGTGCTTTTAACGGCTGTCTTTACAGGGGCTTTTTGTGCGGTTGTTTTCATAACTGCTGCTTTTTTTAGGTTCTTTTAAAATTAAAAAACACAACACGCAAACCGTTTACAGGATTCCCGCAGGATCTTATAATATTTATACTTTTCCGGACATGATATCCCATAAAAAACGCACTCTTTCAAGTGCGTTTTGTTATAATAATGGTACCTGTTATTTGATAATCGCAGAACAAGCCACTCTGGCTCCGGCATTCCCGGCGGGTTGCGATGTAAAATCATCTGTGCCTTTGTGGACAATCAGGCCTTTTCCTAAGATATCCTTGGTTTCGTCGCCACAACCAATGCACCACTCGTTTGTGGTTAGTGTTATTGTCCCGTTTCCATTGGCATCAGCAGTAAAATTACCGATGTCGCCTTTATGGTATTCGCCAATGCCCCATTTTCCGTGCTTCTTGAAAGTAGGGTTCCAGTGCCCTCCGGCAGAGCTTGCATCGGCAGCAGAACAGTCTGATTTTTCATGGATATGGATGGCATGTACGCCCGGAGTAAGCCCGCTCATTGTTGCGGTAAAAGTTACGGCACCGTTTTTCTCAACGAAAGTAGCATTCCCGGTTACATGGCTGTCGCTTTTGGAAGTGAAGGCAATGTTCAGTTGGTTTTTGTTTCCGGCGGAAGTTTTACAAGCCACTACGGCCAAAAACACGGAACAGGAAAGAAAAATTAGTTTTTTCATATGCTTTTTCTTTCAAAGGTAAGTAAATTTTGAATGATGCGGAACAAGATATTCGCTGAAAATCCGAGGGGTGGGAATTATGTAAATTTCCTTCCAAATTGTAAAATTAATTTTGGGTAATTTTGAAAATGCACTTAAAAACCAATCATGATGAACTTGCAATCCGGGTATCCTTTTTGGCTGATTAAGGATGGGATGCCTTTTACGTTCCCCAAACTGGCTAAAAACACAACCACTGATGTAGTGATTATCGGTGCAGGGATTTCAGGGGCATTGGTCAGGTATTATTTGTTGAATGCTGGGATCAAATGCATCATGGTTGATTCCAGGACGATAGGGTTGGGAAGTACCTGCTCGAGCACTTCTCTTTTGCAATATGAAATTGACACGCCTTTATCGGAATTGAAAAAGATGATAGGCGAAAAAGGAGCGGAAAGGGCTTTTCAGCTCTGCAACTACGCTATAGAAGAGTTGGGCAGGATTGTAAAAAAGATCGGATTCAAGGATTTTGAATTTAAAAAAAGCCTTTATTATGCAGCGTACAAGAAAGATATTCTTTTTTTGAAGGAAGAATATGCCGCCAGGAAGAAAGCAGGATTCGATGTCCGTTACCTGGAGGAGAAGGATATCCTCAAGACGTTTGGTTTTTCATCGGCAGGAGCCATACTTTCCAATCATGGAGCACAGACAAACGCCTATGGCCTTACACATAAACTGTTACAGTATAAAAAAGACAAAAAAGGAGCATTGGGCGTGTACGACCGCACTCCGGTGATCAGGATCAGCCATACCGCGGAAGGCGTCGTACTCGAAACAGAACAAGGGTATATACTCAAGGCAAAAAAGCTGGTGTATGCCACCGGTTATGAATCTGTTGATTTTATTGCAGAAAAAATAGTAGACCTGAAATCTACCTATGCTGTGATTAGTGAGCAATATGAAACAAAAACCTTTTGGAAGGATAATGTAATGCTTTGGAATACCGCAGATCCCTACTTGTACATGCGGACAACCCCCGACGGAAGGATCCTGATAGGCGGCAGGGACGAAGATTTTTACAATCCCGGAAGAAGGGATAAACTGATTGGGAAAAAGGCCCGCCAGTTGTCCGGTGATTTCCGCAAACTTTTCCCGGATATAAGTTTTAAACAGGAATTCAGCTGGACAGGGACTTTTGGAGCAACAAAAGACGGCTTGCCTTACATAGGCGAGTACAGCAAATTGCCCAATAGTTATTTTGCATTGGGTTTTGGGGGCAACGGCATTACTTTTTCCCTGATAGCGGCCGAAATCATTACAGATATGATTTTGGGAAATGAAAATGAAGATGCCGCCCTTTTTTCTTTCGAAAGGATAAACAAATGATACCGTTGAAATTTAAATGAACCAACATGGCAAAGACAAAAAAATTCCCGGAACAACATCAGAAACCTCCCGGTATGGAATTCAAGATGCACCCGCAGCCGGAAATCATACGTCCTGATTATAAGGGAAGCGAAAAACTGAAAGGGAAAACGGCGCTCATTACCGGAGGCGATAGCGGGATCGGGAGGAGCATAGCCGTTCATTTTGCTTCTGAAGGGGCGAATGTGGCCATTGTTTACCTGAATGAAGACAAAGACGCGTTGGAAACCCAAAAAATGATAACAGCTTTGGGAAAGGATTGTTACCTCATTAAAGGGGATTTAAAAAAGGAAGCCTTCTGTAAAAAAAGCATTGAGAAAGCCGTTGCAAAATTCGGAAGTTTGAATATCATTGTGAATAATGCCGCCTTCCAGATGCCTGAAAATACCATTGAGCATATTTCCAAAAAACAATTGGAGGAAACCTTTGAAACGAATATCTATCCGTTTTTTTTCATGGTCAAGGAAGCGCTGCCGCATTTAAAAAAAGGCGATACGATTATCAATACTTCCTCCGTGACAGCCTACAGGGGAAGCGATCATCTTTTGGATTATTCGAGTACGAAAGGTGCAATTGTTACTTTTACAAGGTCTTTGGCCACGATGCTTGCCAAAAAGGGAATCCGGGTCAATGCCGTTGCTCCCGGCCCAATATGGACACCGCTTATTGTTTCAACATTTAAGAAACTTAAGGATTTTGGATCCGACACACCTATGGGCAGGGCAGGGCAGCCCTCTGAAATTGGACCGGCGTATGTATTCCTCGCCAGTAAAGACAGCAGTTATATTACAGGCCAGGTATTGCATATCAACGGAGGTGAAATTGTAGGAGGCTGAATTTTCTGGCTTTCGTTTTACAAAACACAAAGTATTCGATTAAAATTGAGCAAAAATGAAAAAGGAAGGACTCATCAAAACAAGTTGGGATTTTGTGAAAACCACATATACCGAATTTGACAAGGACAATGCGATTAAATTAAGCGCATCGCTTTCTTATTATACTATTTTTTCATTGCCGCCGCTCTTGATTATCATCATGTATATCAGCAGTTTTTTCTTTGGAAAAGAAGCGGTTGCCGGAAGGTTTTTCGTCCAGATCAACCAAATGGTAGGGAATGAAGCCGCACTCCAAATCCAGGAAACCATTAAAAACATAGAATTGTCAAACAGTAATGTATTTGCTGCTATTTTTGGAGGGATTATGTTATTGATAGGGGCTTCCGGGGTTTTTGCCGAAATCCAGAGTTCCATCAATTTTATTTGGGGACTGAACGCCAAACCGAGCAACGGCATTATGAAATTCATCAAAAACAGGCTGCTTTCCTTCTCAATGATTGCGGTAGCCGGCTTTTTGCTGATGGTCAGCCTTATGGTCAATACTGTAATGGACGTACTCAACGCCCGCCTGGTTATTTATTTCCCGGACGTCACGGTGTATTTGATTTACATATTGAATTTAGTATTGTTGTTTGTGACGACGACCATCTTGTTTTCCATTATTTTCAAAACCCTTCCCGACGGGAAAATCGCCTGGAAAGATGCTTTGGTCGGTTCCGGCTTTACATCTGTCCTTTTTATGATCGGTAAATTTGCTATCGGGTTTTATTTGGGGAATTCTACCATTGCAACCGTTTATGGCGCGGCCGGTTCGGTGATTATCATACTGATCTGGGTATATTATTCGGCCATTATTTTGTATTTCGGTGCCGAGTTCACCAAAGTGTATGCACGATTATACGGCCGGAAAATAATCCCGAACGATTATACCGTAGAAATCAAGAAAGAGATTTTTGAAGTAAAGAAAAAATAAAAAACCGTCTTGTTATTTCTAACGAGACGGCTTTTTCAACAATTAACTTAACTAATCTTTTTAGTTTTTTAGAAGCAGTACGCGTTTTCTTCGACCAATTTGGAAGTAATCGTTTCGCGCAGTGCTACCACATTAGGCATGTTGGTGTATTTTGTAAAACGGCGTAATCCCATTAGCATCATACGCTGTTCATCGCCTTCAGCAAAAGAAACGATACCTTCTTTTCCTTTTTTGGTGATGATGTCAACAGCATTGTACAGGTACAATTGCGCCATTGCAATTTGTTCTTTCACATTTTCGGCTCCTTTGGATTTGGCTAGTTTTTCGGTACGTAAAATGGTACTTTCCGCCATATAAATCTCGATAAGCATATCAGAAGCAGCCATTAGCAATTGCTGGTGTGCATCCAGGTCCGGTCCGAATTTTTGAACTGCCGCTCCCGAAACCATTAGGAATGATTTTTTCAATTTGCCGATCAGTTCTTTTTCTTCTGCGAATAATTCAGAATAATCAGGAATTTCAAAATCAGGGATTCCCATTAATTCTTCTGCCACTTTCATAGCAGGCCCTAATAGATCCACATGGCCTTTCATGGCTTTTTTGATTAACATTCCTACCGAAAGCATACGGTTGATTTCATTTGTACCTTCGTAAATACGGGCAATACGGGCATCACGCCAGGCGCTTTCCATTGGAGTGTCTTCAGAGAATCCCATACCTCCAAAAATCTGGATACCTTCATCGGCACAGTTTTGGACATCTTCAGAAACGGCCACTTTAAGGATAGAACATTCAATGGCAAATTCCTCAACTCCTTTTAATTCGGCTTCCTGATGCGAAGCACCTTCTGCCTCACGGGCGATAATCCTGTCCTCAATCCCTTTTGCAGCACGGTATGAAGCACTTTCACCGGCGTAGCAGGAAGTTGCCATTTCCGCTAATTTGGAACGGATGGCACCAAAATTAGAGATGGAAGTATTGAATTGGATTCTTTCGTTAGCATATTTTACGGCACCGGAAGTTACCCTGCGCTGTGCATCCAAACAAGCAGCGGCTAATTTGATACGGCCTACATTTAAGGCATTCATGGCGATTTTGAAACCATTTCCTCTTTCAGAAAGCATGTTTTCAACCGGGACTTTCGTATCGGCAAAGAAAACCTGACGGGTAGAGGAAGCCCTGATCCCTAATTTATGCTCTTCTTCATTCATTGTAATTCCGTTGTTAGGATCGTTCTCTACAATGAAACCGGTAATGTTCTTGTCATCGCCAATCCTCGCAAAAACGATAAACAACGAGCAGAATCCTGCGTTCGAAATCCACATTTTCTGGCCTGTGATCTTGTAATGAGTTCCGTCTTCTGAAAGGACGGCTTTGGTTTTCCCTGAATTGGCATCAGATCCTGCGCCCGGTTCTGTTAAGCAGTAAGCCCCGAACCATTCGCCTGAAGCTAATTTCGGTACATATTTTTTCTTTTGTTCTTCTGTTCCGTATAAAGTGATTGGCATAGTCCCGATTCCTGTGTGGGCTCCGAAAGCTGTGGAAAAAGATCCGGTAGCACCCGAAATGTAATCGCAAACCAGCATTGTGGAAACAAATCCCATGCCCAATCCGCCGTAAGCTTCAGGAACGGCTACGCCAAGAAGGCCCAATTCACCGGTTTTGCGCATGCACTCCTCAGTGAATTTGTAATCCTTCTTCTCAAAACGATCTTTATTTGGCCAAATTTCTTTATCTACAAACTCCTTTACAGAGTCACGCATCATAATTTGCTCTTCTGAAAAATCTTCAGGTGTGAAAACATCTTCACATTTTGTTTCTTTTACAAGGAATTGACCTCCTCTTGTTATGTCTCCCATTATTTCTTAATTTTTTATTTTTTAACAATCGAACTCCTCAATCTTGTCATTCCGACGAAGGAGGAATCCCTATAATTTTTTTAACGATATAAGATTCCTCCTTCGTCGGAATGACAAAATCGGAAAAATGTTTTTTACAAAAGCTCGTAAATCCCCGCAGTTCCCTGCCCGGTACCGACACACATAGTGACCATTCCGTATTTGTTGCCGCGGCGTTTCATTTCGTCGAATAACTGGACAGATAGTTTTGCTCCTGTGCAGCCCAGCGGATGCCCTAAAGCAATAGCTCCTCCGTTTACGTTTACGATATCGGGGTTTAGGCCCAGTTCGCGGATTACAGCCAATGATTGGGATGCAAATGCCTCATTCAATTCGAAAAGTTCGATGTCCTTCAGTTGTAAACCTGCTTGCTTGATGGCTTTCGGAATGGCTTTTACAGGACCGATCCCCATGATTCTCGGTTCTACTCCGGCAGAAGCAAAATTGACCAAACGTGCAATAGGTTCGAGGTTCAATTCTTTGACCATTTCTTCGCTCATAATCAAAACAAAAGCAGCACCGTCACTCATTTGAGATGAATTTCCGGCTGTTACGCTTCCGTCAGCGGCGAAAACAGGCTTTAAATTGCCTAATGCAGCTACATTGGTATCGGCTCTTGGGCCTTCATCTTTGGTAACAACGTATGATTTGGTTTCTTTTTTACCATTTTCATTGATAAAAGTCTGCTCCACGGTAATCGGGACGATTTGTTTGTCAAATTTCCCTTCGGCTTGTGCTTTTAAAGCTTTTTGGTGCGAATGGAAAGCAAATTCATCTTGGTCGGCACGGGAAATATTAAATTGTTTGGCTACTGCTTCAGCCGTTAGGCCCATTCCCCAGTAGTAATCTTCGTGTCCGGCAGCAGCAGCTTTGTAATCCGGGGTTGGTTTGTAACCTCCCATAGGGATAAAACTCATGCTTTCGGCACCGCCGGCAATGATGCAATCTGCCATTCCTGACTGGATTTTGGCTGTAGCCATCCCGATGGTTTCCAATCCGGAAGCACAATACCGGTTCACGGTTACGCCCGGAACATCTTCGATCTTTAATCCCATCAATGAGATCAGACGGCCTACATTAAGTCCTTGTTCGGCTTCCGGCATAGCATTCCCGACCATGACATCGTCAATGCGCGTTTTATCAAAACCAGGAAGTTCGTTCATCATATACTCGATGGTTTCGGCTGCTAGTTCGTCTGGCCTTTTGAATCGGAACAAACCTTTAGGTGCTTTGCCAACGGCTGTCCTGTATGCTTTTACTATATATGCTGTTTTCATATTTTTTTCTTTTTTAAGAGAATGGAAAATAGAGAATGGAAAATAGATTTTTTGTCTTTGCTCTATTCTCTATATTCTTTTTTCTAATTACGTAATGGTTTCCCTTTAGTTAACATAAACTGGATTCTTTCCAATGTTTTTCTTTCGGTACAAAGAGAAAGGAAAGCCTCTCTTTCTAGGTCCAGTAAATATTGTTCCGTTACTAATGTCGGTTCGGACAAATCGCCTCCAGCCATTACATAGGCTAATTTGTTTGCGATTTTCCTGTCGTGTTCCGAAATATACTGACCAGCTTTCATTTGATCTGTTCCTACCAAAAACATTCCCAACGCCTGTTTTCCTAAAACTTTAATGTCTTTACGTTTAACAGGTTGCGTGTAACCGGCTTCGGCCATTAACAAGGCATGTTTTTTAGCTTCGGCAATCTGGCGGTCTTTATTGACAACTACGACATCTTTCCCTTTTTGTAAAATGCCCAGGTCGAAAGCCTCGTAAGCAGAAGTAGCCACTTTGGCCATACCTACGGTTAGGAAATATTCCTGAAGTACGTTCAGTTCTACGTCGTTTTTACGGAAAGTATCCGATGCTCTCACCGCCATTTCCTTTGAACCGCCACCGCCTGGAATTACACCTACACCAAATTCTACCAATCCGATGTACGTTTCCGCAGCAGCGACTATTTTATCAGCATGCATGGATAATTCGCAACCGCCTCCTAATGTCATGCCGTGAGGTGCGGCAATTACCGGGATAGAAGAGTAGCGCGCGCGCATCATCGTATCCTGGAACATTTTGATGGCCATATTCAGTTCGTCATATTCCTGTTCTACAGCCATCATGAAAATCATACCGATATTGGCACCTACAGAGAAATTGGTTCCCTGGTTTCCGATAACCAATCCTGCATATTCTTTTTCAGCTAAATCAATGGCTTTATTGATGCCCTGGATGACACCGCCGCCAATAGTATTCATTTTGGAATGGAATTCCAGGTTTAGGATTCCGTCTCCCAAATGCTGGATTGTTGCATCGGCATTGCCCCAGACTTTTTTGCTTTCGCGGATATTGTTCAGGATGATAAAAGCATCTTGTCCCGGAACTTTCAACTGTGATTTTGAAGCGATGTTATAGTAATGGGTTGCCCCTTCTTTTACAGTGTAGAATGAGGTGTTGCCCGAAGCAATCATGTCTGTAACCCAGGCAGCCGGGGCATAGCCTTCGGTTTTCATCAATTCGATTCCTTTTTCCACACCGATGGCATCCCAGATTTCGAACGGGCCATTTTCCCAACCAAAACCGGCTTTCATGGCATCATCGATCTTATAGAAATCATCTGAAATTTCAGGAACCCTGTTTGAAACATAGGCAAACATGGAAGAGAAGCTTTTTCGGTAAAATTCACCGGCTTTGTCTTTCCCTTTTACCAATACCTTGAAGCGGTCAATAGGTTTATCGATTGTTTTTGTCAATTCCAAAGTGGCAAAGGACGCTTTTTTGGCAGCCCTGTATTCTAAAGTATCCAAATCTAGCGAAAGGATGTCTTTATCTACTTTTTTATAGAAACCTTGGCCGGTTTTGCTTCCCAACCATTTGTTTTCCATCATTTTTGTGATGAAATCCGGTAATTTGAACAGTTCGTGCGCCTCGTCATTAGGACAGTTTTCGTAAATTCCGTTGGCAACATGGACCAAAGTATCCAAACCAACAACGTCTACAGTCCTGAAAGTTGCTGATTTTGGTCGGCCGATAACAGGACCGGTCAGCTTATCGACTTCTTCGATAGTAAGCCCCATTTCTTTTACCAGGTGGAACAAACTCTGGATCCCGAAGATCCCGATCCTGTTGCCGATAAAAGCCGGAGTATCTTTGGCCACGACTGAAGTTTTCCCTAAGAATTTTTCACCATATTCATTTAGGAAATCCAAAACTTCCGTTGACGTTTGAGGCCCAGGGATGATTTCGAAAAGTTTCAGGTAACGCGCCGGATTGAAGAAATGCGTTCCGCAGAAATGTTTCTGGAAATCTTCGCTTCGTCCTTCGCTCATAAAATGAATTGGGATACCGGACGTGTTTGAGGTAATTAATGTGCCCGGTTTTCTATATTTTTCAATTTCTTCAAAAACAGATTTTTTGATATCCAATCGTTCAACCACTACTTCAATGATCCAGTCTGCATCCTTGATTTTTGCCAGGTCGTCGGTTGTGTTTCCTGTTGTGATGCGTTGGGCGAATTTCACATCGTAAATAGGGGAAGGCTTAGATTTTAAAGCATTTGCCAGGTGGTCGTTAACCAATCTGTTACGCACGATTTTGCTTTCTAAAGTCAGGCCTTTTTTAGATTCCGCTTCGGTAAGTTCACGGGGAACAATATCAAGGAGCAGGACTTCTACGCCAATATTGGCAAAATGACAGGCAATCCCCGAACCCATGATTCCGGATCCGATGACTGCAACTTTTCTAATAGATCTTTTCATTTTCTATTTTTTCGGGTTGGTTGAATATGTTTTTGTCTTGAATTAATTCGTTGATGATTTCCGCCACTTCCATAAAATGCAATAATTTTTCGGGAGTAACATTTTGTTTTACGGTTTCGTTGAATTTCAAAACCGTATTTTTGGAAAGTTCTCTTTTTTCCTTACCGAAATCAGTTAGGTAAATAAGCACTCCACGGCCATCGTCGGGGTTGGGTTTACGGTATATGAGGCCTTTTTCTTCCATAGACTTCAACGTTCTGGTCAGGCTGGTGGCTTCCATTCCCATCCGCGGCCCCAAGGCAGTTGAAGGTGTTCCGTTTTCCCTGTCGATGCTAAGCAAAGCGAAACCCGTAGCCATTGTGGCACCGTATTTTGAGGCTTCTTCGTTGTACATTCTTGACACAGCTTGCCAAGTTGCCCTAAGTACATAATCTATTGTTTTATCTTTCATAGATTGAGTTTGAAAATCAAAGATAATAAAAATATACTATGCATGCATAATAAATTTATTTATTTTTTGATTAATTGGTTATAAATAAAAAAACTCCTTAGAAATAAGGAGTTTAGGTTATGATATAAGAAGGATTATTTCAATTTTCCGTTAACAAATGCTACAGCGCCGCCGACACCTCCTCCTATAATAATAGAAGCAAATATATCCGAAAGCATGTTCTGCATATTAAACTCCATGCTCGAATACATAAAGAAGTTCATGGCCAGGCTATTGAAAAAACCTATGATAAGCCCGGTCGCAAGTCCTATCTTCGGAGTAGTAATCCCGGCCCACCTTATATATAGGTAGGAAATGAAAAAACCGAAAGTCATGCATCCTAAAAAGATAAAATGGAGTTTTGTGTGCTCATTTTGCGGATAAATATCCGTAAAGATCATGCCGTAGAGTATCCATCCTAAAAGGAAATCAACAATACCACCTACAATTCCTGCAATAAAAAAGTTTTTTAAATTCATTTTGCGTTTGTTTTATTGGTTTGCGCTGTGAATTTAATAAAAAAAAAGTTAAAAATATGAGTTTAATATAACAAAAGGAGGTTTAATTGTTTCTTTTGAAACGGCCGCTGTCAACGTCTTTTAAAAATCGGATTACTCCGGAAAAATACGTTTTCTGGTCATCGTATTGGGAAAGATGGCTTCCGTTAGGACAGAACAAGAACCGCCCGTTTTGGACTTCTTTTGAAATCCATTCCATATGCCTGGGATCCATAGTGTCATATTTTGCACCAATGGTAAGGGTGGGAACCGAGATGGTTTTCAATCTTGGTTTGACATTCCAATCCTTAAGCGTTGCATCGCCGGTAATCCCGAATTCGCTCGGTCCCTGCATATACACATATACTTTAGGATTGATGTGCTTAAAGCAACGGTTGATGGATTCCGGCCATTCTTCAAGCGGTTTTCTCAGGATATGTTCGGTGTAGTAGTACTTGAACAGCAATTCGGTATATTTCGGATTGGTGTAGTCTTTGTTTTTTTCAAATGCCTTGATCTGGTCGTAAACGGTTTTCGGCAATTGGGGCCCTAAAACATTTTCGGCATATTGGTTATAGTCTGAAGCGCTGGCCATCATATTGGAAATGATAAGGCCTTTGAGGTTTTTTTGGTATTTCAGGGCATATTCCATAGCAAGGATCCCGCCCCAGGATTGCCCCATTAAGTAAAAATTGGTATTGTCCAGGCCTAAAGCGATTCGGACCTGTTCCACTTCTTCCACAAAACGCTCATTAGTCCACAAACGGTTGTCGTCTGGCTGGTCGCTGTAATAAGACCCCAATTGGTCGTAATAAATGTATTCGATGCTTTCGTTGGGGAAATAGCCGTCAAAGCTTTCGTATAACTCGTGGGTCAGTCCGGGCCCGCCATGCAACAGCAATACTTTTATGGTAGGATTTTGGCCAACCGTTTTTGTCCAGACCTTGAATTTACCGGCAGACGTCGTTATGGGAATCATTTTGATACCGCCGGTAAACTGGTCGTCCCTTTTGGAAAAATCCAGGTAATTGTCCTTAACCGTGCCTTCATTGTTTTTGCAGCCGGTAAAAACCAGCACAAGAAGCAAATATGAAAGCAGGTTGTATTTCATGGTTAGTTGTAAATTTTATCGTATAAGCCTTTGTATTTCTCCAAAATCACTTTACGTTTCAGTTTTAGGGTAGGAGTAAGCTGGCCGCCATCGATGGACCAGATATCCGGAGTAAGTTCAAAACGTTTTATTTTTTCCCAATTCCCGAATTTCTCATTCAATGTTTCCACTTCCTGCTGGATTCGTTCGATCACTTTTGGGTTTTCGATGATTTCCTCGTTTGAAGCCGCTAAAGTGATACCATGTAGTGAAGCCCATTCTTTGACAAATTCAAAATTAGGCTGAATGATGGCTCCCGGCATTTTCTGTCCGTCGCCAATTACCATGATTTGTTCGATGAAACGGGATTGTTTCATGGTGTTTTCAAGGATTTGCGGCGCAATGTATTTTCCTCCGGAAGTTTTGAACATTTCTTTTTTACGGTCTGTGATCTTAAGGAAGCCTTCTTGATCGATTTCCCCGATGTCCCCGGTATGGAAATAACCATTTATAATGGCTTCATCCGTTTTTTCCTTGTCTTTGTAATAGCCCATCATGACATTTGGCCCTTTGCAAAGGATTTCACCGTCTTCAGCGATTTTAACATCCAGGTTGTCAATGATTTTACCTACGGTACCAATCCTGAATCCGTGGTTGCGGGTGTCATTTACCGCAATTACAGGAGATGTTTCGCTTAATCCGTAACCTTCAATGATTGTGATGCCTGCCGCGGCAAAAACCCGGGCCAGCCTTGTCTGCAAAGCCGCGCTTCCTGAAACCATAAGGTCAAGGTTTCCGCCCAATCCTTCTTTCCATTTACTGAAAATAAGTTTCCGGGCAATTTTGAGTTGGAATTCATACCAAAAACCGTTGGCTCCGTACGGTTCGTAGCGTAAGCCTAAATCGATGGCCCAAAAGAACAGTTTCTTTTTCAAACCGGTTAATTCCGTGCCTTTTGCGTAGATTTTGTCGTACACTTTTTCCAGCAGCCTCGGAACAGCTGTAATAACATTGGGTTTTACTTCTTTAAGGTTGTCACTGATTTTTTCTATCGATTCGCCAAAATAAATCGAAATGCTATAATATTGGTATAAATACAGGATCATCCGTTCAAAAATATGGCATACCGGCAGGAAACTCAAAGCCCTGCTGTTGCCTTCTTCAAAAGGAATCCTCTTGGCGCTGTCCATGACATTCGATACGATGTTTCTGTGGGATAACATAACGCCTTTAGGCCTTCCGGTAGTACCCGAAGTATATATGATAGTAGCCAGGTCATCCGATTGGACGGCGTTTTTCCTGCTTTCCACTTCATCCTGGTTGGTTTCATCTTCACCCAAAACAAGCAATTCCTTCCAGTTTCTGCAGCCTTCGATTTCATTGAATGAAAAAACCTCCGTTAGTGACGGTACATTTTGTTTGATCATATTTAATTTCCCTAAAACTTCAGCATCCGAAACAAAACAGAATTTAGCTTCGGCATGATTCAGGATGTACTGGTAATCTTCTTCGGAAATAGTAGGATAAATTGGCACCGTTTGCGCCCCGGTTTGCAGCACGCCGATATCCACTATGTTCCATTCGGTCCTGTTATTGGAGGAAATGATAGCGATTTTATCATCTTTCTGGATTCCCATCCGAAGCAAAGCCCTCGATATCGTATTGGCTTTATTGATATATTCCTGGGTTGAAGTCTTGATCCACTGGTCATTATATTTTGTTACCAAAGCATCTGGTAAATTCTGCTTACTTAGCTGATAATAAGGGAAATCAAATAATCTTGTAATATTGGTCATTCTGTAAATGGGTGTTAATTGAATGCAAATTAAACAAATTAAACAAAATGAACAACAGAATATATTTATTTAAAGTCGATGGAAAGAGAATTTACGCAATACCGGATTCCGGTTGGGGTCGGGCCGTCATCAAAAACGTGCCCCAGATGCCCGCCGCAATTGGCACACAGGATTTCGGTACGGAGCATCCCGTGCGAATGGTCTTTGATATATTCGACTTTCCCGGGAATGGATTCGTCAAAAGAAGGCCAGCCGCAATGGGCGTTGAATTTTGAACTGCTTTCAAATAAAGGTTCCTTGCAAGCCGCACAAACATAAGTCCCTTTTTCGAAATGCAGGTTGTATTCCCCGGAATGTGGGAATTCAGTCCCTTTTTGACGAAGGATTTTGTATTTTTCCTCGCCCAATTCCTGTTTCCATTGTTCTTCTGTTTTTTCTACCGGATATTTCATGGTAATTGGTTTTAATTTTGAATGAAATCCATTGTTTTGCTGATCACGTTTTTGTCTCCGAGAATCTTTCGGTGGCCCAATTTTTTGGTAATGAAAATCGTTCCGTCCGGCAGGTGTTTATGGATGTTTTTCCCGCACCATACAGGGACTTCATAATCGTTTTCGTCATGGATGACCAATGTTGGGATGTGTACCTCTTGAGCCGCTAAATGTGCAGAATAGTCATCCATCGATACACCGAATTTTTTTTCAAAACCGGCAATCATCTTCTTTGATATGATAGGTTTTAACTCCAGTTTCTTTACGAATTCATCAAAAATATCACTGATTTTATCAGCGCTTCCTATGACAACCAGCTTTTTTATTTTCAAACCTTGCCTAACCGCATTTAATAAGGATATGCCCCCCAGGGAATGGCCAATGGCATAATCGAATGGGCCGTATAGCCGCTCCAACTCTAATATGGAAGCGATAAATTCCGGCATTAATGTTGTTTTCCCGGCAGATTTCCCGTGGGCCGGAGCATCAAAACTTATGGTCGAATAGCCCAAACCGATCAGTTCCTCGGCGAATTTTACCAATTGGGTCCCCCGGCCGGACCAACCATGCACCAACAATACTTTCTTAGGGCCGTTGCCATAATGATAAACAATGATTTCTTTTTTTATTTCGGGGATGAAAACGGTTTCCTGTTTTGTTTTTCGTTCCATCTCGAATTCCCTTTTCGGGATTTTATGCTTGATGGGGCTTGTAAAAATGCGGGAAGCCAGTTTGGTAACTAAATCTTCCGAAATAAATTGAACAAATTTTACAACATAAATAATGGCTTTTGGAACCTGGATTCCTTCCTGATGTTTTGTTTTCAAAATAGAGAAAATTAATGCACCGCAATTTAAGGTTTTTTTAAGGTTTTGAATTAAATCAGGATCATAAAATAATCATAAATACTTTACGTTTTATTTTAGGAGGAATTGAAAAAAATGGATTAATTTTACTACACATACAAAATAAGAAAAGATGAAAAAAGGTATAATAATTTCTGCATTTGGGGTTTTGGCATTGGTGTATTCCTGCGCCACGAATCCTTTTACAGGCAAAAAAACGATGGCTTTGGTCCCGGACAGCGAAATATTCCCATCGGCATTCCAGCAATACGGGCAGTTTTTGGCTGAAAACAAAGTGATTACCGGCACAAAAGATGCCAAAAGGGTCGAAACGGTAGCTAATAAAATAAAGGTAGCCGCCGAAAGATGGCTGACTGCCAATGGAAATGCTTCTTATCTGACAAATTACCAATGGGAGTATAAACTAGTAGACAGCAAAGAAGTAAATGCCTGGTGTATGCCCGGTGGGAAAATAGTGGTGTATACGGGGATTTTGCCCATTTGCAAGGACGATGCCGGTTTGGCAGCCGTTTTAGGACATGAGGTTTCACACGCTTTGGCCAACCACGGGCAGCAAAGGATGAGTGCCGGCTTGCTGCAACAGCTTGGAGGTGTTGGAGTGGCCGCCGCGACAGGCAACAAAAGCCCGGAAACACAACAGTTGATCATGCAGGCATATGGTGTAGGAAGCCAGGTAGGAGTAATGCTCCCGTTTAGCAGGGACCATGAGAGCGAAGCTGATATGATTGGGCTTACTTTGATGGCCATTGCGGGTTATAATCCGGAAAATGCCGTGTTCCTTTGGGAAAGAATGGCCGCACAAGGAGGCGATGCGCCACCGGAAATTTTAAGCACGCACCCTTCCAACCAAACCCGTATTGCCAACCTAAAGGCATTATTGCCGAAAGCGAAAACGGAGGCTGCAAAATTTGGTGTTGTATTTAAATAAAAATATAGTACTTTCGAAGCTGCTCAATTGAGCGGCTTTTTTTATGCTTAAAAATTTATAAAAGATGAAAACACTTCAAAAAGGAGACAAAAAACTGTTGAATGCCTGGGCATTTTATGATTGGGCGAACTCTGTTTACAGCCTGGTGATTGCCTCGGCGATCTTTCCAATTTTTTATAATGCATTATTCAAAATCAGGGGGAATAATTATGTGGATGTCTTCGGGTACCATTGCAAAGACACAGCCATGATAACATTCGTTACGGCATTGGCCTTCCTGATTGTAGCCTTTATTTCGCCTATCTTGTCGGGAATTGCAGATTATATCGGCAACAAAAAATCATTCCTGCGTTTCTTTTGCTATATGGGCGGTTTGTCCTGTATCGGGCTATATTGGTTTAATGTTGAAAATTTCTTTATCAGCTATACGGTTTATTTGTTTGGATTGATAGGTTTTTGGGCGAGTTTGGTCTTTTACAATTCCTACCTTCCCGATATTGCCTTTCCCGAGCAACAGGACAAAGTAAGTGCCCGTGGGTTTTCGATGGGGTATATCGGCAGCACTATTTTACTGATTATCAACCTAGCGATGGTAATGCTGTCCCCGGACGATCAGAAAATGGAAATGATGCGGTATTCTTTCCTGATGGTCGGCATTTGGTGGATCGGCTTTAGCCACATTACCTATTATTATTTGCCAAACGGGGCTTCAACCGGTCATAAAGTTACAAAAGCAGTTATTTTTGACGGTTTTAAAGAATTGAAATTGGTTTGGAAGGATGTCAAAAGCAATATCCCTTTAAAAAGATATCTGGGAAGTTATTTTGTATTTATTATGGCCGTTCAGACCGTTATGCTGGTAGCTACTTATTTTGGAGCCGAGGAAATCAGCTGGGAAACAGAAAGTCAGAAAACCACCGGTTTGATTATTAGTATTTTAGTGATTCAGATCGTTGCAGTTATAGGAGCAATCCTAACTTCCAGGGCTTCGGGGAAATTCGGGAATATCAATACCTTGATCTTTTTGAATGGTTTTTGGGCGGTGTTATGTGTTTTTGCTTATTTTGTGGAAACACCGAATGAATTTTACGCGACCGCAGGATTTGTAGGTTTGGTAATGGGAGGGATTCAGTCTTTGGCGCGTTCAACTTATTCCAAATTATTACCGGAAACCACAGACACGGCTTCATACTTCAGTTTTTACGATGTTACCGAAAAAGTCGGGATCGTAATAGGAATGTCCATATACGGAATCATTGACCAGGTAACAGGTTCCATGCGGAATTCCATTGTGTTTTTAGGGATTTTCTTTGTCATAGGGCTTTTGTTATTGTTAAGGGTGCCGAAACAAAATGTTACCAAATCATAAATAATTATATATTTGTCAAAAAAATAAAAAAATTAACCCCTACCAAGATGAATAAACTAAAAACCTCTTTCGCATTTATTTTGTTATTTGCGACCGCATTTTTTTCTTCCTGTACAACAGAAATAGAACCTTATGAAGGGACTATTCCAGGTGCCAATAACCCGTCTAATCCATCTAATCCTTCTTCACCAGCGGTTTTCAAAGCTGATTTTGACGGACAGACATTTACCGCAAATACTATCCAAGCGATTGTAAACAGTGATTATGTTGCTATTACAGGAATAAAATCATCGGGAGAATTTTTCCAGATTACGATTCCCGGGGCTACGGTAGGCACATACACTTTAGATATGACTAACAGTTCTTCTATGCCTTTTGGATTGATTTACAGTGCGGGTTCCGGAAATATACCGTATTTGGCAGCCGATGACGATACAGGTGATTTTGCCGGTTTTGCAAATTATACCGATACTGCCCAAATCGTTATTTCAAGCATTGACACTACCAATAAAAAAATATCAGGGACATTTAAGTTTACAGGTGTACGATTTGCATCTGGTTCAAGCACAACTATTGAAACCAAGGTGTTTACAAATGGAGTATTTACAAATTTATCCTATGCTGCAGATGTAGTAGCACCAACCGGAAATACTTTTACAGCTAAACTGGATGGTGTTGATTTTGTTCCAACCAATATAACCGGAGTCAGAACAAGCGGATTGATAGCCATAACCGGTAGGAGAGGAAACATAGAGAATATCGGCTTGGCAATTCCTGATACTGCAACCGCTGGTTCAACCTATACATTTACAGAACTTGACTCAACAGTTAGAGGGCAATATATCCTGGATGGCACTGCTACGGGTATATTCGGAGGTGCAGGTACCATGACCATAATTTCGCATGACACTACAACCAAAAGGATAAAAGGGACTTTTAGTTTTACGGCCAGTACCATGATGCCACCTATCGTGACGCATCAAATTACAGCGGGAACATTTGATGTTACTTATCTGTAACAGATTAAAATTGACATAACAGGAATCCCGTAGGCTTTTTAGTGCACGGGATTTTTTTATGGCATAATACTTGACTTATTATAGTAGGCAATCGATAAATTATTTTCTTATTTATTGATTTTCAGCAAGATGATAGTTTGTAATGTAATAACTTTGTAGTACGGGCTGTCTATGTTTAATGACAAAATGACTTAAATACAATATGTCTCAACAAAAAATAATCACCATTGACAATTTGTCACTACAGGAATTTGATTCGGAAGCGGATTTAATCCCACTTCTTACACCGGAAGATGAAGAAGAAATGAATAATGAGGAACTTCCGGCAGATTTGCCAATTCTTCCCCTTCGAAACACCGTGCTTTTCCCCGGTGTGGTCATTCCTATTACGGCGGGCAGGGATAAATCGATAAAATTAATCAATGACGCGAATGCTTCGGATAAGATCATCGGCGTTGTTTCGCAAAAGAATGAAGAAGATGAAGATCCGTCCGAAAATGAAATCAACAAAGTCGGTACGGTGGCCAGGATCCTTCGTGTCTTAAAAATGCCGGACGGTAACGTAACGGTAATCCTTCAGGGGAAAAAACGTTTCGAAATCGATCAGGTGACCACAGCCGAACCCTATCTAAGGGCGACTATCAAAGAAGTTTCCGAAGAAAGGCCTGTCGCAAAAGACAAGGAATTTTCAGCCATCATTGATTCGGTCCGGGATTTGGCGATTCAAATTATAAAAGAAAGCCCGAATATTCCAACCGAGGCTACTTTTGCCATAAAAAATATAGAAAGCAATTCGTTTTTAGTCAATTTTGTTTCTTCCAATATGAATCTTTCTGTGGTAGAAAAACAGGAATTGCTGGAAGTAAATAATCTGAAAGACAGAGCATTGTCTACTTTAAAGCACATGAATATCGAACTCCAGAAATTGGAACTTAAAAACGATATCCAGTCTAAAGTGCGTTTCGACCTGGACCAGCAGCAGCGGGAATATTTCCTGCAGCAGCAAATGAAAACCATCCAGGAAGAACTGGGCGGTGCCTCGCATGAAGAAGAAATCGAGGAAATGCGTAAAAAAGCCTTGGAAATCAATTGGGATGCCAAGACCAAAAAGCATTTTGACAAAGAAATTTCCAAACTGCAGCGCACAAATCCGAATTCCCCGGATTTCGGGATCCAGAGGAATTACCTGGAATTGTTTTTGGAATTGCCATGGAACAAGTTTTCAAAGGATAATTTCGATTTGAAAAGAGCCCAGAAAATATTGGACAGGGATCATTTCGGTCTTGAAGATGTCAAGAAAAGAATGATAGAACATTTGGCGGTTTTAAAACTGCGAAATGATATGAAATCCCCAATCCTGTGTTTTACAGGACCTCCGGGTGTTGGTAAAACGTCTATCGGGCGTTCGGTTGCAGAAGCTTTAGGTCGTGAATATGTGCGTATGTCGCTGGGTGGCTTACGTGATGAGGCAGAAATCCGCGGGCACAGGAAAACCTATATCGGCGCCATGCCGGGAAGGATTATCCAGAGCTTGAAAAAAGCAGGAACTTCCAATCCGGTTTTTATCTTGGATGAAATCGATAAATTGTCGAGCAGCAACCAGGGCGACCCTTCTTCTGCTTTGCTGGAAGTTCTGGATCCGGAGCAAAACAAGGAGTTTTATGATAATTTCCTGGAAATGGGATTCGATTTGTCTAAAGTCATGTTTATCGCTACTTCCAATAATATCGCCAATGTCCAGCCGGCTTTGCGTGACCGTATGGAAGTCATCAATATGACAGGTTATACGATTGAGGAAAAGGTTGAAATCGCGAAACAGCATTTGGTACCGAAACAAATCAAGGAACACGGATTGACCACCAAACAGATTTCTTTAGGAAAAAAACAAATCGAGAAAATAGTAGAAGGTTATACTCGTGAATCCGGAGTACGTGGCTTGGAGAAAAAAATCGCTCAAATGGTCCGTAATGTGGCAAAAAGCATCGCCCTGGAAGAAGAATACAATGTTAAGGTAACCGATGAAGATATAGAAAAAGTACTTGGCGCTCCAAGAATGGAACGGGATAAATACGAAAACAACGATATAGCCGGTGTCGTTACAGGTTTGGCCTGGACAAGCGTTGGAGGCGATATTTTGTTTATCGAATCGATTATTTCTGCTGGGAAAGGCGGCCTGACTTTTACAGGGAATATGGGTACGGTCATGAAAGAATCCGTGACCATTGCCATGGAATATGTGAAAGCCAATGCGGAAAGGTTAGGAGTGAAGCCGGAAATTTTCACCAAAAACAATATCCACGTGCATATCCCTGAAGGCGCTACGCCAAAAGACGGGCCAAGTGCAGGAATTGCCATGCTGACTTCCCTGGTTTCTTTACTAACCCAAAAAAGAGTGAAGAAAAACCTGGCCATGACCGGAGAAATCACCCTTAGGGGAAGAGTCCTTCCGGTTGGCGGGATAAAAGAAAAGATATTGGCTGCCAAAAGGGCAAAAATCAAAGAAATCATTTTATCGGAAGAAAACCGGAAAGATATCAATGAAATCAAAGCGGAATATGTAGAAGGGCTTACGTTCCATTTTGTAAACGAAATGAGCGAAGTATTGGCTATTGCCATTACCAAAGACAAGGTAAAGCACCCTAAAACATTATAATTTAAAACGGCTAAATTTTTTAGCCGTTTTTTTTGGAAAAAATAATATCTTCGCTTCCGCGTTATATTGTTTCAATCCGTACAAATTTCAATGCAAAAAAAACTCTTTATCCTGGTGTTGCTGATTATGACTTATTCAACCTATAGCCAGGTGGGTGGACAAAGCGTATACCAGTTTTTAAACTTGATTTCCTCGCCACGGCAGGCTGCCCTGGGTGGTAAAACCATTACTATTCATGATTATGATGTGAATCAGCCCTTGTTCAATCCTGCAACAATCAACGAGGAAATGAATGGCAGGCTGGCCCTGAATTACGGAAATTATTTCGGTGACGTGACCTATGGGACCGGAGCCTATGCCTATACTTATGACAGGCATCTGCAGACGTTTCACGCGGGAGTTACTTACATAAACTATGGTAATTTTGACGGACGGGATGAAATGGGCCAATCGACAGGAGAATTTACAGGAAGTGAAATCGCATTATCGCTAGGGTATGCGTATAATGTGCCCTGGACGAAATTGTATATCGGTGCCAATGCGAAATTTATTTCTTCAACACTTGAATCCTATAATTCCTTTGGTGTTGCAGCAGATTTGGGTGCGATTTACGTAGACGATAAAAACGATATCAATTATGGCCTGGTTGTCCGGAATTTAGGGACACAGGTCACCACATACGCCGGTCAGAACGAAAAACTGCCGGTTGAAGTAATCGCTGGGATTTCCCAGGAATTGGAAAACGTGCCCATCCGATGGCACCTTACGCTGGAAAACCTCCAGAAATGGAAAGTTGGTTTTTCCAATCCGGCCAGAGGAGAGCAAACTATTGACGGAGAAGTGATTGAAGAGAAAGTGGGTTTTCTTGGAAATGCTTTCCGACATGTTATTTTCGGGGCCGAGGTTTTTCCTAAAAAAGCCTTCAGTTTGCGCGTGAGCTATAATTTCCGCCGCGCCGCCGAACTTAAAATAGTGGAACAGAGGACTTTTTCGGGTATTTCTGCTGGATTTGGAATCCGATTCACTAAATTTAGGTTCGATTATTCTTATTCGAGATATACATTAGCATCAAATACCAGTTTATTCGGTTTGATGATTAATCTTTAAATTTTAGTTTTGAATACAAAAATTACCATCGCCATTGACGGATTTTCCTCTACGGGGAAAAGCACTTTAGCCAAACAATTAGCCAAACACCTGGGTTATATTTATGTGGATACAGGAGCCATGTACCGTGCCGTAGCTTTGTACGCCATGGAACAGGGTTATATTTCGGCGGAAACTTTTGACAAAGAAAGCCTAATCCGTGATATCCCTCAGGTAAAACTGCATTTCGAATTCAATGCTGATTTGGGTTTTGCCGAAATGTTCCTCAACGGAAGGAATGTCGAAAAAGAGATCCGTACCATTGAAGTTTCCGGTTTTGTGAGTAAAGTAGCAGAAGTTTCCCAGGTACGTGCCAAACTGGTTGAACAGCAGCAGGAAATGGGAAAAAACAAAGGTATTGTTATGGATGGCCGTGATATCGGGACGGTTGTTTTTCCTGATGCCGAACTTAAAATATTTATGACGGCCAGTGCGGAAACCCGTGCCCAGCGCCGTTATGACGAACTGATTGGGAAAGGTGATGCCGTTTCTTTTGAAGATGTCCTTCAAAACGTGGTAGAACGCGATTATATAGATACCCACAGGGACGATTCCCCACTTGTAATAGCTGATGATGCGATCGAGATCGATAATTCCCATCTGACAAGGGAAGAGCAATTCAATATCGTTTTGGATTTGGTTAATAATATTTAATTAAAATGAGTCGTACAATTATTTTTATTACTAGATTTACCGGCTTTTTTTAATCAAACAAAACCAAAAACAATTTTATGAATATTAAATTTAGATTAACACTAATGAGTTTCCTTCAATTTTTTGTGTGGGGAGCCTGGTTAATTACTGTTGGAAATTATTGGTTTGCAACAAAACAATGGAGTGGTGCCGAATTTGGAGCCATTTTTTCTACACTTGGAATTTCATCTATTTTAATGCCGGCCATTACAGGTATTATCGCTGACCGTTTTTTAAATGCTGAAAGGCTTTACGGGATACTGCATATTATTGGCGGTTTATGCATCGCTTACTTGCCGCAGGTAGATAACCCGACGCATTTCTACTGGGTGATTTTTGCCGCTATGATGTGTTATATGCCTACCATTTCCTTATCCAATTCCGTTGCTTATAATATTCTGAAAAACAATGATTTTGATGTTGTGAAAGTATTTCCTCCTATTCGTGTTTGGGGGACAATAGGTTTTATTGTAGCCATGTGGATCACGAATTTGACCGACAACAAGGCTTCGGCCAATATGTTTTATATTTCGGCTTTTGCGGCCGTTATTTTAGGGATTTATTCCTTTACGTTGCCTAAATGCCCACCCCAGAAATTAATTGACGAGAATGCTTCACTGGCCAAAAAACTGGGCTTCGATGCTTTTAAATTGTTCGGGACTTACAAAATGGCTTTGTTCTTTGTTTTCTCTATGTTCCTGGGAGGTGCTTTGCAGCTGACGAACATGTATGGAGATACGTATTTGTCTGAATTTTCGAATATCCCGCAATATAAGGATTCATTTGTGGTGAAATATTCCACGATAATCATGTCGATTTCCCAAATATCGGAAACCTTGTTTATTTTGGCAATCCCGTTCTTCCTGAAACGTTTCGGGATCAAACAGGTAATGCTCATCAGTATGCTGGCCTGGGTATTGCGTTTTGGCTTGTTTTCTTTTGGTGATCCGGCCGGCGGTTTATGGATGATCATACTTTCTTGCATTGTTTACGGGATGGCTTTTGATTTCTTCAATATCTCAGGGTCATTGTTTATAGAAACCACTACCGATTCTAAAATCCGTTCTTCGGCGCAAGGGTTGTTTATGATGATGTCTAACGGTTTTGGCGCTTTCTTCGGGGGAATCATTAGCGGTATTGTAATTGACAGGTTTTTTACTCACGACGGGGCAAGGGACTGGCACCATATCTGGCTTGCATTTGCAGGATATGCCTTGATAATCGCGATTGCTTTTGCTGTATTGTTCAAGCACAAGCACAATCCTAAAGACGTGGAAAGCGTAACGCATTAAAAATTAATCTTACCTAATTATAAAGGAACCCGGTGGCTATTGCCCATCGGGTTTTTGTTTTGAAACAGTGAAGCCTAGCCCCGGTAGAGCCAAATATCCTTTTTCCTGATGCGGGACCTTGTTGCGGCAGCAAAAGCCGGATTTGCCGGAAAAAGATATGGGCGATGACGGGAATAAGCTCCTGAAAATACAAACTGCTTGATTTCCTGCAAATTATGTAAATCATAATATTTAAAAACCTTTTGTAATTCCGAAAAAAAGAATTACTTTTGCACACCTTTTGGCGGTTAGCGTTTCCTTTAGGTATCAATTATTTATGTAAAACACTTCTGTAGTTTTCTACCGCTTTATGAAACACGAGAGAATACAGAATACAAATTTTTATCAGACATGTCTGAAACATTAAAATCACAAGAAGAGTTTTTATCAACGTTTAACTGGCATAACTATGCTGAAGGTATTGATGCTGTTGATGAAAGCAACTTAAGAGAATTTGAAGAATTAGTTGCAAAAACTTTTATTTCAACAGATCAGGAAGAAGTTGTAGAAGGAGTAGTAGTAAGAATCACTGAAAGAGATGCTATCGTTGACATCAACGCTAAATCTGAAGGTGTTATTTCTTTGAACGAATTCCGTTACAACCCAGGTTTAAAAGTAGGTGACAAAGTAGAGGTATTAATTGACGTTCGTGAGGACAAAACAGGTCAATTGGTTTTATCTCACCGTAAAGCCCGTACTATCAAAGCATGGGATAGAGTTATCGCTGCTAATGAAACTGGAGAAATCGTTAATGGTTTTGTAAAATGCAGAACTAAAGGAGGTATGATCGTTGATGTATTCGGAATCGAGGCTTTCTTGCCAGGTTCTCAAATCGATGTGAAACCAATCCGTGATTACGATCAATATGTAAACAAAATGATGGAATTCAAAGTGGTGAAAATCAACCACGAATTCAAAAACGTTGTTGTTTCTCACAAAGCGCTTATCGAAGCGGATATTGAAGTTCAGAAAAAAGAAATCATTGGTCAATTAGAAAAAGGACAAGTATTAGAAGGTGTTGTTAAAAACATTACTTCTTACGGTGTGTTTATTGACTTAGGTGGTGTTGATGGATTGATCCACATTACTGACCTTTCTTGGTCAAGAATCAACCACCCAAGCGAAGTTCTTGAATTAGACCAGAAATTAAACGTTGTAATCCTTGATTTCGATGATGAGAAAACAAGAATCCAATTAGGTTTAAAACAATTGAACGCTCACCCATGGGATGCTTTAGATTCTAAATTGACTGTAGGTGATAAAGTAAAAGGTAAAGTAGTTGTCCTTGCGGATTACGGTGCATTTATCGAAGTTGCTGAAGGTGTTGAAGGTTTGATCCACGTTTCTGAAATGTCTTGGTCTACGCACTTGCGTTCTGCTCAGGATTTCGTAAAAGTGGGTGATACTGTTGAGGCGGTTATCTTGACTCTTGACAGAGAAGAAAGAAAAATGTCTTTAGGTATCAAGCAAATGACACAAGATCCTTGGACTGACATTACTTCTAAATACCCGGTAGGTTCTAAACATACAGGTACTGTTAGAAACTTTACAAACTTTGGAATTTTCGTAGAATTAGAAGAAGGAATCGACGGATTAGTATACATCTCTGACCTATCTTGGACTAAAAAAATCAAGCATCCATCTGAATTCATCAATGTTGGTGAGAAATTAGATGTTGTTGTTTTAGAACTTGATGTTGAAGGACGTAAATTATCTTTAGGCCACAAACAAACTACGGCTAACCCATGGGACAAACATGAAGATGCTTTCGCTGTTGGAACTATCCACAACGGGGTAATCGCTGAAATTGTTGACAAAGGTGCTACTGTAGATTTCGGAGATGATGTTATTGCTTTCATTCCTACCCGTCACCTTGAAAAAGAAGATGGTAAGAAATTGAAAAAAGGCGATGCAGCTGATTTCAAAGTAATTGAATTCAACAAAGAATTCAAAAGAGTCGTAGCTTCTCACACTGCTATTTTCCGTGAGGAAGAAGAGAAAAACGTGAAAGCTTCAAATGACAACAATTCATCAAACAACAATATCCCTGCTGCTTCTACATTAGGAGACAACAATGATATCTTGGCTGAATTGAAAGCTAAAATGGAAAAAGGAGGGAAATAATCCCAGTCTTTTTTAAATATAAGAGCCCTGCATTTTGCGGGGCTTTTTTATTCAGAATAATCAATTTAAATGGTGTGTTTCACACTATATTTGCACAAAAAATTACATAAATGAAAAAACTTTACTTTTTGCTATTGGCTATTGGCTTTTTTACTGGTGCTGAGGCACAGATTATTAACTTTCCGGATGATAATTTTAAGCAAGTTTTACTTCGTCCCAATCAGTATCAATTTGCGGTTAATCCAGTTACTGGAATGCCATACCAAGTGAATATTCCAGTTGCAAGAAATATATCTGGAAGCCCAATCCTGATCGATCAGAATAATGACGGTCAGATACAAGTAGCTGAAGCACAAAATGTTTATTCTTTATCTTTGGATAATTTTGCTGGTTTACCCTATGAATTTTTTGGTATGACTGTTAATATTTCAAACTTGTCAGGAATAGAGTATTTTACAAATCTGCAAAGTTTGAACTGTAGTGAAAATGATTTAACATCCTTACCTGTAAGTCCACTTATTAATCTAAAGTATTTATCCTGTGGTGAAAATCATTTAACATCATTATCTTTAAGTTCTCTAGTTAATCTTCAATATTTAGATTGTAGAAGTAATAATTTTACTAGCGTTAATCCGAATCAAAATCCAACTTTAAAATATTTAGACTGTTCGTTTAACCCGCTTACTAGTTTAAATGTTACTCAGAACCTTGCTTTAGAAACTTTGGAATGCACTAATAATCAACTTGTTAGTTTAGATGTAATACAAAATTCAGCTTTACTTAAATTGAATTGTACTGGTAATCAACTTACTAATTTAAATGTAACACAAAATCCTTCATTAGTTTATTTGTATTGCGCAAATAATCAATTGGCTAGTTTAGATCTAACACAAAATCATGCTCTGGTACAATTTTGGTGTGAGAATAATCAATTTACTAGTTTAAATGTTACTCAGAATTTTACTTTAGAAGAATTGTTGTGTGCTAATAATCAACTTACTAGTTTAAATGTTGCGCAAAATAGTAATTTAGTATCCTTAAATTTTGACAACAATCAGCTTACTAGTTTAAATGTGGCGCAAAATCCTAAATTGATGGTTTTATCGTTTGACAACAATCAATTAGTCAGCATAGATCTATCACAGAATCCTCTTTTAAGCTTTTTATATTGTGATAATAATAGTCAATTGAAAAATATCTTCATAAAAAATGCAAAAAATGAAGACACTTTTAATTTTAATAATTGTCCTAATCTTACTTATATATGTGCTGATGAATCTCAATTAACAAGTATTCAAAATGCAATCACACAATATGGATACACTAATTGTCATGTAAATTCTTATTGTTCATTTGTACCTGGTGGCCAATTTTACACGATTCAAGGAAATCAAAAATTTGATGCCAACAATAATGGCTGCGATGTTGCAGATACTTCATTGCCTAATTTAAAATTCAATATTACTGATGGTACGAATTCAGGAAGTCTAATTTCTAATGCAGTTGGAAATTATTCAATTCCCGTTCTAGCCGGAACACATACAATTACACCCGTTTTTGAAAACGCTTCTTATTTTAATGCTTCCCCATCAACGGTAAATGTTACTTTTCCAACGCAGGCAAGCCCTTTTATCCAAAATTTTTGTATAACCGTTAATGGTATTCACCCTGATTTAGAAGTTTCAATTTTACCACTTGTTCCTGCAAGGCCTGGTTTTGATGCAACATACAAATTGGTTTACAAAAACAAAGGAAATACAACTCAATCTGGAACGGTAAATGTAACGTTTAATGATGCTGCTTTAGATTTGGTTACTTCGAATCCTGTTGCTACTGCTTCAACAAATAGCTTATCTTGGGCTTTTACCAATTTAGTACCTTTTGAAACAAGGGAAATCGCTTTTACACTAAATGTCAATTCCCCTATGGAAACACCGGCAGTTAATGGTGGCGATATCTTACATTATACAGCTTCGATTACTTCAGTGGCTACTGACGAATTGCCTAATGACAATACCTTTGAGCTAAACCAGACAGTAGTCAATTCCTTCGATCCTAACGATAAAACATGTTTGGAAGGCGCAACTATTGCACCAGGCAAAGTTGGAGAATATGTGCATTATATGATCCGTTTTGAAAACACGGGAACTTTCCCTGCCCAGAATATCGTGGTTAAAGACATGATCGATACGGCCAAATTTGATATCAGTTCATTAGTTCCGATGAAAGCAAGTCATTCGTTTACAACAAGAATTACCGAAGGCAATAAAGTCGAATTCATTTTCGAAAATATCAATTTACCTTTTGACGATGCCAATAATGACGGTTATGTAGCTTTTAAGGTAAAAACCAAACCAACATTGGTTTCAGGCAATACTTTCAGCAATACGGCCAGCATTTATTTCGATTATAACTTCCCGATTGTGACCAACACCGCTACTACAACCATTGCAGCATTAGGTGTCCAGGATTTTGAATTTTCGAATTATTTTAATGTTTATCCGAATCCGGTGCATGATGTATTGACTATTTCTGCTAAAGAAACCATCGAAATCAGTTCTATC
>NZ_SRLH01000001.1:252233-622601 GCF_004745595.1 Flavobacterium humi | reverse complement strand
CGCTACTACAACCATTGCAGCATTAGGTGTCCAGGATTTTGAATTTTCGAATTATTTTAATGTTTATCCGAATCCGGTGCATGATGTATTGACTATTTCTGCTAAAGAAACCATCGAAATCAGTTCTATCAGCATTTATAACACAATTGGCCAGTTGGTTATGGTCATTCCAAATGCCAAAAATATAAAAACCGTTGATGTTTCAGGATTGGCTCCGGGTAATTATTTTATCAAAACCCATACCGATAAAGGAACTGCCAATACGAAGTTTATCAAGAATTAAAAAAACTGAAGCCCCATAGAAATATGGGGCTTTTTTATTGAAAAAATAATTTTAAAGGAGCTGTTTACAGTTATATTTGCACAAAAAATTACATAAATGAAAAAACTTTACTTTTTGCTATTGGCTTTTGGCTTTTTTACTGGTATTAATGCACAGATTGTAAATATTCCCGATGCCAATTTTAAAAATAAATTACTAACACTTAATTGTGCGGATTTTAATAACGATGGAATTTTTGACGGTGATGTTGATGTTAATAATGATGGAGAAATTCAAGAAAATGAAGCGCAAAATGTTATTCAGTTAAATATTGTATATACCTATATATCAGCTGAAGATGAAACGTATTTGATTTCAAATTTAGAAGGATTAAACTCATTTGTTAATTTGAAAAGAATTTCATTTGATTATATTTCTTTTAATAATATAGATGTTGATTTGTCTCAATTATCCCAATTAGAATTTGTTAAGATTAATAATTCCAATACTGATTTGATGGGATCGATTAATCTTTCAAATCTGACTCATTTGATTTCTTTAGATTTAAATTTTAATAGGTTTTATGATACGGCTTTACCTAATGATAATGTAAATGTAAATTTGAACGGCTCCGTAAACCTTATGGATTTGACTTATTATAACAGTTGTCTAAATTTTAATTTTTGCCAAATACCCAATTTAAAAAACTTGAATTGTTTTTATCTTGAAGGTGGTGAACCTGTCGATGGAATTTTTGATTTTAGTTGTTTGACAAAATTAGAAACATTGACTCTAGGTGATAATTTTATGAATGTTTTAATTTTAAAGAATGGATCTTTATTAAACTCGATAATTATACCCATGGATTCAGGCTATCCAAAACCTAAATTTATTTGTATAGATGATAACTCACAAGAATTGCAACAAATTTTGAATTCAGGATTAGTTGGTTTTAATACAGTTATTAATAGTTATTGTAGTTTTGAGCCAGGAGGACAATATTATACGATAAAAGGGAAAAATAAATTTGACACAAATAATAATGGTTGTGATGAATTGGATATAGTATATCCTAATTTGAAGTTAATTACTAATGAAGCAAATCCTGAAACAATTATTTCTAATCTATCAGGTGAATATAAAACAATAGTTCAGGCGGGTAATGTCCTAGTTACTCCAATAATTGAAAATCCTGACTACTTTGCTGTTTCGCCAACTGCGGTTGCTGTTTCTTTTCCTGTACAATTGTCTCCATTTATTCAAGATTTTTGTATAACACCAAATGGTATTCATTCTGATTTAGAGTTGAAAATTTTACCTTTAGTATCGGCACGACCAGGTTTTGATGCAAAGTATAAAATTGTATATAAAAACAAAGGAAATCTAGTTGAAAACGGCAGTGTAAATTTCACTTTTGATGACTCAAAAATTGATTTTGTTTCAGCTACCAATAATCCAGCTCAAACCACAGGATTGTTAACATGGAATTACAACAATCTGCAACCATTTGAAACCAGAATAATAAATGTAGTTTTGAATATCAATTCGCCAATGGAAACGCCATCAGTAAATGGGGGAGATGTTTTAATTTATAACGCTACAATTGCTTCTGCTAATACAGATGAGTTGCCAAATAACAATACCTTTACCTTAAATCAAACCGTTGAGAATTCATATGATCCTAATGACATTACTTGTTTGGAAGGAACATCAGTTTCTACTGCCAAAATTGGCGATTATGTGCATTACATGATTCGTTTTGAAAATACAGGTTCTGCCAATGCTACCAATATTGTGGTGAAAGATGTGGTTGATTTAGCAAAATTTGATGTGAATTCAATTGTTCCATTTAATGGTAGTCATGATTTTTATACTCGTATCAATGGCGATAAAGTAGAATTTATTTTTGAAAATATCAATCTTCCTTTTGATGATGCTACCAATGATGGTTATGTTTCATTTAAAATTAAAACAAAATCAACTTTAGTGGCTGGAGATACTTTCTCTAAAAATGCGAATATTTATTTCGATTACAATTTCCCGATTGTGACCAACACTGCTACTACAACCATTGCAGCATTAGGTGTCCAGGATTTTGAATTTTCGAATTATTTTAATGTTTATCCGAATCCGGTGCATGATGTATTGACTATTTCTGCTAAAGAAACCATCGAAATCAGTTCTATCAGCATTTATAACACAATTGGCCAGTTGGTTATGGTCATTCCAAATGCAAAAAATATAAAAACCGTTGATGTTTCTAATTTGGCATCGGGTAATTATTTTATAAAAATCCAGTCTGATAAAGGTGTTTCAAATACGAAATTTATCAAAAATTAAAATAAAAAGCCCCATAGAAATATGGGGCTTTTTTATTGAAAAAATAATTTTAAAGGAGCTGTTTACAGTTATATTTGCACAAAAATTTCCATAAATGAAGAAAATCTACTTTTTGGTATTGGCTTTAGGCCTTTTTAATGGTGTTACGGCACAAACGATCAATAATTTTGACTTTCGGACCTTAAATCGTTTGCTTTTATCCGGTACAAATAGTGAAATTGCCAAAGACATAAACGGCAACAACATGAAAATCGACGCTAATAACAACAATCAGATTGAAGTTAGCGAAGCATTAAATGTGTATGAATTGAACTTAAGCCCGGCCATTGTCCCAGGATTTACGGGTGGGGATTATATATATTCCCTTACCGGCCTTGAAAATTTCCATAACATACGAAAGCTGGATTGCAGTATGAGTGCCGTGTCCTTAGGCTGGAATACGCTGAATTCGTTTACAAACCTACAAGAACTCACCAGTGTAAACAATTCATCTAGTTTTCCAATCGATATCCATGGCTTGCCACACCTGAAAAAATTGAACTGGTACCATAACCGTTATTATATGCAGACGGTCAATAATTGGGCTCCTTCGATTATCCTGTCTAATTTGCCAGAACTGGAAATCCTGGATTGTCATTCTAACGGGATTTCCTCCTTGTCCATTTCTGGTGCTCCCGGGATAAAATCGATCATATGCGATGAAAACCTCCTGACTTCATTGAACCTGTCAGATTTACCTGTATTAGAAGTATTGGATTGTAATTATAACAGATTGAATACTTTGGTATTGACAAATGTTCCAATGCTAAAAGATTTGAACTGTAATCAAAATACAATAGCAGCTTTAAATGTTTCCGATTTAATCCATTTGGAAACGTTGTATTGCGGCTGGAACGAATTGACTTCCTTGCAAACCGCCAATTTGCCGGCATTAAAATCCATCAACTGTTATCAGAACCACTTAACTTCTTTAGATATAAGCAGTTCTCCTCTTTTGGAAGATTTGTCTTGTGACAAGAACAACTTGACCTCTTTAAATGTTGATAATACCAATATGTTGAAAAACCTTTCCTGTTCTCAGAATCAAATTGTTTCTTTGAATATTCAGGATAAGCCTTATTTTACAGATTTAAATTGCAGGAACAACAATCTGGTTACGCTAACTACGACCAATCTTCCTAATATAAAGAATATTGATTGCACTATAAATCAGATAACTTCCTTAAGCCTTGTAGATTTTACCCATCTGGAGTATTTTGTTTGTAATAATAACCAGGTAAAAGACCTTACGATAAAGAACTGTACCGGGTCATTGGGATTTTATAGCAACCCTTTAGAGAATGTTGTGATTAAAGATGTGAATATCTGGCCTGATTTTTCTCCTTATCCTTTGTTGAAAACTTTGGTGGTTGACAATTTGACAACGCAAGGTTTATCCTTAACGCAAAATACTAAATTGGTCAGCTTGGAGGTTTCCAACATGGCTGCTTTGACAAGTTTGAATATACCAACAGCAAGTGACCTGGAAACCGTAAAAATTCAAAACCTACCTCTGATATCCTATTTAAATTGTGGCAATTCGGGAAAAATCAATTCCTTGACCGTTGCCAATATGCCTATATTAAAAACTATTTACTGCCGGAACAATAAACTCACGGTTATGAACCTGTCCGATATCCCGGACCTTACCACTATAGATTGTAGCAAAAACCTGTTGCCTTCCTTGCATTTGAATAGTTTTCCAACCCTAAAAAAAGTGTCATGCGGTACTAACAACCTGACTGCTTTGGAAGTAAATAACCTGCCTTTGCTTACAGAACTGAGTTGTGGTCAAAACCAGCTTGCAAACTTAGATTTAAGTGGTTGTACGAGCCTTCAAACTTTGGATTGTTCTTCTAATTTACTGCCTGTTTTGAATTTGGAGATGCAGGAAATACAATACCTGAACTGCTCTAAAAACCAGTTGGCAGCTTTAGATCTTAGCCATTTAACCGATGCCTACTTTATAAATTGTTCATACAACGCTATTACGTCTTTGGATGTAACAGGTTTGACTAATTTAAAAACCCTTGCTTTTGCGTATAACCAGGTTTCATCTCTGGATACCAGTGATTTAGATACTATTGAAAATTTATATTGTTCCAACAATCAGCTAAGCGTATTGGATCTTGACCATTTGACCATGCTTAATGGACTTGCTTGTTCTGAAAATCAATTGACTACGCTTAATGTGATCCATTCTCCTTTACTTCAATATTTGTATTGCGGCAATTCTCCTTTGCTAAAAACGGTTTTCTTGAAAAATGGCATTAATGAAGAGGAAATTGACCTAACGGGAAATCCTGCCTTGGAATATGTTTGTGCCGATGAATCGCAACTAGAGCAGATCCAGAACATAATTGCCGAAAATAATTATGTCAATTGCCATGTTAATTCCTATTGTTCTTTTGCACCTGAAGGTGATTCGTATCTCATCCAAGGGAATATTAAACTTGATGGTGATGCCAACGGTTGTGATGCTTCAGATGCTATTTTTTCAAATTTGAAATTCAATATCAGCGATGGTGTGGCTACTGGAAGCTTGATTTCCAATATGTCAGGGAATTATTCTATTCCTGTAGCTTCGGGTACGCATACGATAACTCCGCTTGTTGAGAATTCAGCGTATTTTTCCGTATCGCCTGCGAGCGTTACTGTCGAATTCCCTACAGAAACCAGCCCGTTTGTACAAAATTTCTGCATTACTCCAAATGGTACGCATGAAGATTTGGAGATTACGCTGCTGCCTATAGCTCAAGCCGTACCTGGATTTGATGCTACTTATAAACTGATTTATAAAAACAAAGGAACCGGTATCCAATCAGGTTCGGTTTCCATGGCTTTCAACGATGCAACCTTGGATCTTGTTTCTGCCAGCCCATTGATTGCCAATCAGAATGGAAATAGCCTGTCTTGGGATTTTACAAATTTGCAGCCTTTGGAAAGCAGGGAGGTTTCAGTTGTCCTGAATTTGAATTCACCAACCGAAACACCGGCTTTGAACAATGGCGATGTTTTAAATTTCACAGCTTCGATAACTTCTGCAGTAACTGATGAATTTCCTAATGACAATACTTTTGAGCTTAACCAGACAGTTGTTAATTCTTTAGATCCGAATGACAAAACGTGTATGGAAGGCCGTACTATCTCGACAACTAAAATAGGAGAGTATGTGCATTACATGATCCGTTTTGAAAACACAGGAACTTTCCCAGCCCAGAATATTGTGGTAAAAGATATGATCGATACGGCTAAGTTCGATATCAGTTCCTTACTTCCGATTAAAGGAAGCCATTCGTTTGTGACAAAAATTACCGAAGGCGATAAAGTGGAATTCATTTTCCAGAACATTAACTTGCCTTTCGATGATGCCAATAATGACGGTTTCGTAGCTTTTAAAATCAAGACCAAACCGACTTTGGTAAATGGAGACACTTTCAGCAATACGGCCAGTATTTATTTTGATTATAATTTTCCTGTTGTAACCAATACAGCCACAACGACTATTGGGGCATTAAACCGACAAGATTTTGAATTTTCGAATTATTTTAACGTATATCCGAATCCGGTGCATGATGTATTGACTATTTCTGCCAAAGAAACCATCGAAATCAATTCTATTAGTATCTACAATACGGTAGGCCAATTGGTTTTAGTAATCCCAAATGCGAAAGAAATTAAAACCATTGATGTTTCAGGATTGGCTGCGGGTAATTACTTTATCAAAACCCATACCGATAAAGGAATTGCCAATACGAAGTTTGTCAAGAATTAAAAAAAGATATTTTTCAAAAAAAGCCCTTAAAATTGTGGGGCTTTTTTTGTTAATAAAATCTAAAAAACGTATCTTTATTAAAATTTAACCCATGAAGAAGAGCTACTTTCTACTATTGGCTTTATGCCTTTTTACAGGAGTGCGTGCGCAGGTTATTAGCATTCCCGATGCTGCTTTTAAAGCCAGGTTGCTGGAAGCAAGCCCAAGCCAGGGCATCGCAAAAAATGCCGCCGGCAATAATATTACGATTGATACCAACCATAATGGTGAGATTGAAGTCAGTGAAACGGCTAACGTAGTTTCTCTTTTTGTGTTCCATATGCCGGAGATGCACGATATTACGGGCGTTGGGAGCTTTACCAATCTTAAAAACCTGTACTGCTATAATCTGGCATTGAGTACCGTAAATGTTTCTACCCTGACAAATCTTATTGAATTGGAGCTGACGTTCTGCGACTTACAACAGGTCAATGTGGCCGGATTGCCCAATCTTAAGAAACTGCTCCTGGATAAAAACCAGATACAAAACCTGAACCTTTCAGGATTGGTACAACTGGAACGTTTGGGTTGCGATAATAACCTATTGGCAAGCCTGAATGTCAGCCAGTTGTCGAACCTTAAATACCTGCATTGCAACAATAACCAATTAACCAGTTTAAGTATTACGGGCCTGACAAATCTTAACGAGGTTTTGTGTGGGAACAACCAGCTTGCGAGTTTGAATTTAAGCGGATTGACCAGTCTTCGTTCCTTATCTTGCGGAAGCAACCAGCTGACTGCCCTGGATGCCAGCGGAGTGCCTAACCTGGATTACCTGTATTGCTGGAACAATCATATCAACAACTTGAATATTACAGGACTGAACAACCTGAAATATTTGTATTGCCATATGAACGAATTGACCTATTTGAATGTTAGCGGGCTGTATAATCTTATAGAAATCTATTGCAGTAACAATCAGTTGACGCAGCTGGATGTAAACGAACTCGGCCATCTTACCACTTTGGCATGCGATCGGAATAACCTACATACTATCTTGTTTAAAAATACAGGTTATACTGGCGGAGTCAACGATATTTTTACATTTTCCAGCAATCCGGGGCTGGGCTTGATCTGTACCAATGAAAATAAAATCAGCCTGGTACAGAATATCGTCAATCAATATAACTATGTAAATTGCGCCGTAAGTTCTTCCTGTACTTTAGGTACCGAAGATTTTGCTCTAGCTTCTCTTATCGATGTATATCCGAATCCGGCAAATGATGTGCTGAATATCTCTACCGGAGCTGCTGAAATTACGTCTGTTACGGTTTACAATACTTTAGGGCAATTGGCACTGTCCATTCCCAACGCGCACAATACAAGGACTGTAGATGTTTCCATGATGGCAAAAGGCCATTATTTTATGAGGATTGATTCCGATAAAGGAACGGTAACTACCAGGTTTATCAAAAATTAACAGCATAAAGGCCTTACAGAAATGCAAGGCTTTTTTTTGCAATGAAAATAGCAAAAGAAGAGAAAGTTTCCCAACTGTCGAAGCCTTGAAATATAAATCGGCAATAATATTTTAACCCATCGATTAAGAGGCCCTTTTTTTATCCAAAAAAATCCTTAATTTTACACTCCAAACATAACAACCAGCTATGAGTCAAAAAATTTTGCTCAATCAAAAAGAAGTAACCATCATACTTCACCGTTTGGCCTGTCAGTTAATTGAAAATCACCTTGATTTTTCCGATACGATTTTGATAGGGCTCCAACCCCGGGGAGTGGAATTAGCCAACCGTTTAAAGCAGATTTTAGAAGAAGAGTACCAAATCCCGGCCGTTTCTTTGGGTTTTCTGGACATCACTTTCTTCAGGGATGATTTCCGCAGGGGCGAAACACTGGAGGCCAATAAAACACAGATTGATTTTCCGGTAGAAAATAAAAAAGTCATTTTTATTGATGATGTACTCTATACTGGTCGAAGCATCAGGGCAGCATTAACGGCGATACAATCCTTCGGAAGACCAGCCGAAATTGAACTGCTGGTGCTTATTGACAGGCGTTTCAGCCGTCATTTGCCTATACAGCCCGATTATCGCGGAAGACAGGTGGATGCCATAAATAATGAGAAAGTGGTGGTCAAATGGGCAGCAACCGCAGGAGAGGATTCAGTAGAATTAATTACAAAGTAAAATGAAGGAATTAAGCGTAAATCATTTATTAGGAATAAAATACATTAATGAGCACGATATTAATCTCATTTTTGAAACTGCCGATCATTTTAAAGAAGTTATCAACCGCCCGATCAAAAAAGTACCTTCCTTACAAGACATTACAATAGCCAATATATTTTTTGAAAACAGCACCAGGACAAAACTTTCGTTTGAACTGGCCCAGAAAAGGCTTTCGGCCGATGTCATTAATTTTGCTGCTTCACAATCTTCCGTAACAAAAGGAGAAACACTGATAGATACCGTAAACAATATCCTTTCCATGAAAGTAGACATGGTGGTCATGAGGCATTCGTCTCCCGGTGCGGCGGTTTTTTTGTCTAAAAATGTGAAAGCAAGTATTGTAAATGCCGGAGACGGGGCGCACGAACATCCAACCCAGGCCTTGCTGGATGCATATACGATCCGTGAAAAACTAGGGGATGTAGCCGGTAAGAAAGTCGTTATTGTGGGGGATATCCTGCATTCGAGAGTAGCGCTTTCCAATATTTATTCCTTACAGAAATTAGGGGCAGAAGTAAAAGTTTGCGGACCTAAAACATTGCTTCCCAAATACATCGGGGAATTGGGTGTAGGAGTGGAGCCAAATTTGCGTAAAGCCTTGGAATGGTGCGATGTGGCTAACATGCTTCGGGTGCAGAACGAACGATTGGACATTAGTTATTTCCCGTCAACCCGCGAGTACGCGATGCAATATGGAGTGGATAAGGCATTATTGGATTCCTTACAGAAGGAAATCGTAATTATGCATCCAGGGCCTATCAACCGTGGTGTTGAGATTACATCCGACGTTGCAGATTCGAAACAATCGGTGATACTGAACCAGGTGGAAAACGGGGTAGCGATAAGAATGGCAGTAATTTATCTATTGGCTTCAAAAATTAAGTAAATTTGTAGTATGAAAGTAGAACACAAAGGACATACCACCATAATAAGGGATACCGAAAGCGACTCGGGTGTTTTTTTGGAGAAAGTGACAAATCAGTTTGCCACCTTTAAAGAAACGAATGTCATTTTGGACATGTCCCATGACGCATCATTGGATATAAAGGCTGTAAAGTCCTTTCAGGACCTGGCCAAAAAGTTTAAAAAAGAGAAGAAATCATTCGTATTAGTCACATCGGCTATTGATTTTAATGATGTGCCATCTTCTTTGCATGTGGTTCCGACCTTATTGGAAGCACATGATTTGATTGAAATGGAAGAAATAGAACGTGATTTGGGATTTTAAAAAACGTTGGCAACAGGAAATAAAAAAAGGAACTCAATTTGAGTTCCTTTTTTGTTAATCTTCTTCTGAATCATCGTCTTCGTCCTCGATGTCCGAATCTTCGGTGTCTTCATCAGTATCTTCGGTATCATCTTCCGCTTTGTCGGAATCCACGTCATCGTCATCATCAGCATCATCGATTTCCAGTTCTTTCAATGCGTCCAATGAATCTTCCCCTTCTGTTTCTAATTCATCATCTTCGTCATAATTCTCGATCCTGTCAGCAAGCTTGGTACTTACTTTTACAAGATAGATAGTGTCTTCGGTTCTGACTTCTACGGCTTCGACAGTTTCGTTTTTGGCATTTTTAAAACGGACAATATCGGAATCATCATATCCGTCAGGGAATTTTTCGACTAATAGGTTTAAAATCTCGCCTGTTAGTTTTGAATAATCAACGATAATTCTTTTCATAAATATTATAAATCTAAAATATAAGCAAAAATTAATGGAACTACAATTGTAGCATCTGATTCCACAATAAATTTCGGAGTGGTGATGTCCAGCTTGCCCCAGGTGATTTTTTCATTAGGAACAGCTCCTGAATAGGAACCGTAGCTTGTGGTCGAATCCGAAACCTGGCAGAAATAACTCCAAAACGGGATATCATGCATTTCCATATCCTGATATAACATTGGCACCACGCAGATAGGAAAATCACCTGCGATTCCACCGCCAACCTGGAAGAAACCAACTCCTTTGCCGGCACAATTCTTAGGGTACCAGTCTGCAAGCCACATCATATATTCCACACCGCTTTTCATTGTGGTCGGTTTGAATTCGCCCTTGATGCAATAAGAAGAGAAAATATTCCCCATAGTACTGTCTTCCCAACCAGGAACTACAATAGGTAAGTTTTTTTCTGCTGCTGCAACCATCCATGAATCTTTAGGGTCAATTTCGTAATATTGTTTTAAAACGCCGGAATTGATCATTTGGTACATGAACTCATGAGGAAAATATCTTTCGCCTGATTTATCGGCTTTATTCCAGATGTCAAACAGGTGTGATTGCAGCCTGCGGAACGCTTCTTCTTCCGGGATACAGGTATCGGTTACACGGTTGTAATGGTTTTCCAACAGGTCCCATTCTTCCTGAGGGCTCAAATCTCTGTAATTCGGCACTCTTTTGTAGGAATTATGCGCTACAAGGTTCATTATATCTTCTTCAAGATTGGCTCCGGTACAGGAAATGATATGTACTTTGTCCTGGCGGATCATTTCTGCTAATGATTTTCCAAGCTCTGCCGTACTCATGGCCCCGGCAAGGGTAATCATCATTTTACCGTTATCCAGTAAATGTTCCTCATATCCTTTTGCTGCATCTACTAACGCTGCCGCATTAAAATGCAGGTAGTGTTTTTCTATAAACTGACTTATAGGTCCTTTCATTGTTTGTTTTTTTATGCGTTTATCCGTTTATCCGGATAGTTAATATTTGTATTCAGATCCATTTTTGCAAATGCGAATGGAAATTGTTCCAAAAATAGAATTTTATTTATTGTAACCTAATATTTTTAAAACATCTTCGGCTTTTTGTGCTTCAGAAAAAACTTCCGTAGCGATAATACCGTTTTCATCCCTGTCGATCAGGATGTGTTTTGGCTGCGGAATCAGGCAGTGGTGCAGGCCTCCGTAGCCGCCAATGGTCTCCTGGTATGCTCCCGTGTTGAAAAAACCGATGTACAAAGGTTTTTCCTTGTTGTATTTAGGCAGGTAGATAGCATTCATGTTTTGCTCGGAATTGTAATAATCATCACTGTCACAAGTCATTCCGCCCAAAAGAACCCTTTCGTACGTCTCGTTCCACCGGTTAACGGCCAGCATGACAAAACGTTTGTTGATGGCCCAGGTATCCGGTAAAGTGGTAATGAAAGACGAATCGATCATGTTCCATTTTTCCCTGTCATTTTGTTGTTTTTGGTATAAAACCTGGTAAATCGCACCGCCGCTTTCCCCAACGGTAAACGAACCGAATTCCGTAAAGATATGCGGTACATCCACTTCAGCTTCTTCGCAGGCAATCTTGATTTGGTTGATGATCTCGTCAATCATGTACTGGTAATCGTATTCGAACGCCAATGAATTCTTGATAGGGAAACCACCGCCGATGTTCAAACTGTCCAAACTCGGGCATTCCTTTTTAAGTGAAATGTATACTTTGATACATTTTACCAGCTCATTCCAGTAATAAGCCGTATCGTTGATCCCGGTATTGATGAAAAAGTGTAGCATTTTAAGCTCCAGCTTTTTATTTTCCTGAATCTGTTTTTTGTAAAAAGCAACGATATTCTTATATCCGATTCCTAAACGCGAGGTATAAAACTCGAATTTAGGCTCTTCTTCGGCAGCAATCCTGATCCCGATTTTGAATTTTCCTTTTATTTCCGCCTGCAATAAATCCAGTTCCTCATAATTGTCAATGATCGGAATAGTGTTTTTATGGCCGTTATTGATGATCCGTGCAATATTTTCGATGTATTGGTCACGTTTGAAACCATTACAAATCACATAAGTACTTTTGTTGATCTTGCCGGACTGCATCAGGTTTTCCACAATATTGATATCAAAAGCGGAAGAGGTTTCGATATGGATGTTGTTTTTGAAAGCTTCATTCATAATATATTCAAAATGAGAGCTTTTCGTGCAATAACAATAGTAATACTTACCTTCGTAATTGTTCTTTTCCATGGCATTTCGGAACCAGCCTTTGGCTCTTTTGATGTTGTTGGAAATTTGAGGTAAGTAGGTGAATTTTAAAGGCGTTCCGTATTGTTCAACCAATTTCATTAAATCGATTTTGTGAAACTCCAGATTGTCTTTATTTAGGTTAAATTCCTCTTGTGGAAAATAATAAGTTTGATTTATTAGGTCAGAATATTTTGTATTCATTTATTTATCAGTAAATTAGAATTAAAAGTATAAAAAAAAATCATACAATTTATTCAAACTCTAATATTTGCGAAAATGATTTCCAATTCCTTATTGGTAAAAGTGTTGGCGGATAACGGCTCCAAAATTGCGGTTTTGAACTTTTTCGCAGATTTCAAAATGGCGTGCGGCATATCCAGAATCATATCTTGATACGTTGTGTTTTTAGACCATTTCTTGCGTTTATCCATGAGGGCAAATTTAAAAAATTATATATCGGATAAAAAAACATTTCATTAAAAAATCTTTACGATTTATAATTGGAAAATGCTCTGTTAATACTTTCGTTTTCAACGATTTGGTTTACTTTGATATTTCCGATGCCGTTTAAAAGCGCAAATTGCACTTTCCCGTACTCGTTTTTTTTGTCGTGGATCAGTAATTCGGTAATCCTGTTTTCTTCCGATTCGTCAATATCGATCCTGTCGAAAATACCGTTTAAAACCGATTTTATTTCGTTGAATTCGCCTTCTGAAATAAGGTTTTGTTCCCAGGAAATAAAACTTTCCATAATCATTCCCGCAGCGATGGCTTCGCCGTGAAGTAAAGATGTTTTGTCCGGATTTTCAAGGAAATAGGTTTCGATGGCATGTCCTAAAGTATGCCCGAAATTAAGTGCTTTCCTGATGCCGTTTTCCGTTGGGTCCTGAGTGACGATATTGCTTTTGATTTCCACCGATTCCCGGATCAGGTCATCAAAATCGGCAAAATCGATGTGCTCCATCTGCCTGAATTTTTCCCAGTGCGTTTTCTTTGCGATCAGCCCGTGTTTGAGCATTTCGGCCAGGCCGGAACGCATTTGGTTCTGCGGAAGCGAATCTATATAATCCGAATCTACAAGCACCATTGCCGGATTGGTTATGGTCCCGATCTGGTTTTTCAACCCGCCTAAATCGACACCGTTTTTACCGCCTACCGAAGCATCGACCATAGACAATAAAGTCGTTGGGATATTGATAAACGGGATACCTCTTTTGTAAGTAGAGGCTACAAACCCTCCCAAATCAGTGATGACACCGCCTCCCAGGTTGATCATAAGGCTTTTGCGGTCTGCGCCGAGTTCAATCAGCACATTCCATACCTGGACACAGGTTTCTATCGTTTTGTTTTCTTCTCCCGGTTCCAGTTCTATAATTTCGATGACCGTTTCCGTTTCCAGTTGCGGAAGAAGGTTCTGAAGGCAAAATTCATTGGAATTTTCATCTACCAGAATAAAAATTTTGGAAAATGTATTTTCTTTCAGGTAGGCATTTAAACTGACGTAACCTTCCTGGTTAAAATAAATAGAATATCCGTTAGAGACAATGGGAACCATAAAGGTAAAAGTTTGATTTGTTCCGCAAAATAAAGTATTTTTTATTTAAAAAAATGCGCTTGAGTAGTATATTTGCATAACATTATTATTTCACATGGATAAAATTTTCAATAATACGCAGAATGCTTTTTCCCTTAAAAGCGATACAGAACTCGACAGAGCTTATTTTTTATTTAAAATGATTGATTCCCAGCCTTTGGTTAGGATTGGGACAGCCGTAACCAATTTTGCCTTGAAGGCGAACCTGCCTGTTGAAGGACTGATCCGAGCTACGGTTTTCGATCATTTTTGCGGTGGTGTTTCGGAAGATGACTGTATTCCGGTGGTAGATAAAATGTTTACCAAAGGCGTTTCTTCGGTTTTGGATTATTCTGTGGAAGGAAAAGAAGACGAAGCGCATTTTGACGATGCTCTCTCTATGACTTTAAAAACCATTGAATTTGCCAAAGAGAAAAAAGCAATCCCTTTTGCCGTATTCAAGCCAACAGGTTTTGGGCGTTTCGAATTGTATGAGAAATTAGGCGAAGGCAAAACACTCAACGCAGACGAACAGGAAGAATGGAATAGGGTGGAAGCCCGTTTTGATGTCGTATGCAAAGCGGCTTACGATAATGACATTGCGCTGCTGATAGACGGTGAAGAAAGCTGGATGCAGGATGCTGCCGATGACCTTGTGGCCCGCATGATGCAAAAATACAACAAAGAAAAAGCAGTCGTATACAATACTTTGCAGATGTACCGCTGGGACAGGCTGGATTATTTGAAAAAACTGCACGAGCAAGCTAAAAAAGACGGATTTTACATAGGAATGAAGCTCGTTCGCGGCGCTTACATGGAAAAAGAAAACAAGCGTGCCGAAGAAAAAGGGTATAAATCCCCGATCTGTGCTTCCAAGCAAGCTACGGATTACAATTTCGATGATGCTGTGGCGTACATGGTGGAACATATAGACCAAATGGCCATTTTTGCCGGGACCCATAATGAAGAGAGTTCCTATAAACTGATGGAATTGATGAATTTCAAAGGGATTACCCGAAATGATTTCAGGGTTTGGTTTGGGCAATTGTACGGCATGAGCGACAATATCAGCTACAATCTGGCGTTTGAAGGTTACAATGTTGCCAAATATTTACCTTTTGGGCCTGTAAAAGACGTTATGCCTTACCTGATAAGACGTGCGGAAGAAAATACGTCAGTAGCCGGGCAGACAAGCCGCGAATTGACATTGATTAAAACAGAACGCGACAGAAGAAAGAATAAAAACTAATGAACTTAACCATACTTGGTTGTTACGCCGCAACGCCACGAACGTTTACAAATCCTACATCGCAGGTATTGGAAATCAGGAACAGGTTGTTCCTGATCGATTGTGGCGAAGGGACACAGGTACAGCTGCGAAAGAACAAGATCAAGTTTTCGGCAATTAACCACATTTTCATTTCGCATTTGCACGGAGATCATTTTTACGGTTTGATCGGTTTGATTTCGACCTTTAACCTGCTCAACAGAAACAATGACCTTACCGTTTACGGCCCAACAGGAATCCAGGAAATCATCAGGCTGCAATTGAAATTATCCAATTCCTGGCCGCAATATGGACTGCATTTTGTAGAATTGTCTTCTACGGAACCGGAGGTGATTTTTGAGGACGAAAAAGTAATGGTCAAAACAATTCCGTTAAAGCACCGGGTCTATACCAATGGCTTTTTATTCCTGGAAAAAACAAAAGAACGCAAACTTAATGTTGCTGCCGTCCAGGAGCATGCTATTGAGAAGTGTTATTTCCAAAATATCAAAAACGGCAAAGACATTACCCTTGAAGATGGCCGGGTTATTCCAAACGCTGCTTTGACTTTCGATCCGCCGGCGCCTAAAAGTTATGCTTTTTGCTCCGATACGATGTATACCGAAACGATCCTCCCGATTATAGAAAATACGGATATCCTCTACCACGAGACCACTTTTTTGGAATCGGAAGAAGCCTTAGCCGAAAAAACAATGCATTCTACTGCCAAACAAGCAGCCATGATCGCAAAGAAGGCTAATTGCAAACAGTTGATTTTAGGGCATTATTCTACCCGATACGATTCCATCAAGCTGTTTCAGGAAGAAGCGAAGACCATTTTTGAAAATACCGTTTTAGGAGATGACGGTGCCACGTTTGAATGGCAATAAGCACAATTTGAATGAATTTCGGCTTGTTTTTGAAAGAAATGCATTCAAAATAAGGCAAATCAAAGGATTTTTAAGCAAAATTTAATATTCTGGATATATGGAAGATTTAAGTAATTACCGGAAATCATACCAAAAGAGCGAGTTGCTGGAAAACAGCCTTCCGGAAGATCCGATCACGTTTTTTAAGCAATGGTTCCATGAAGTGGAGGATTTCGGAGGTGTTGACGAAGTAAATGCCATGACGGTTGCTACCATTGGGCTGGACGGCTTTCCTAAAAACAGGGTAGTACTGCTCAAGCAATTCACTTTTGAAGGCTTTATTTTTTATACGAATTACAATTCCGAAAAAGGAAAAGCCATAGCGGCCAACCCGAATGTATGCCTTTCTTTTTTTTGGCATTCCCTGGAACGGCAAGTTATTATTAAAGGCACAGCCAGGAAAATTGCGGAAAACCTGTCCGACGGTTATTTTGAATCCAGGCCGGAAGGAAGCAAGCTGGGCGCACTGGTTTCAAACCAAAGCGAAGTAGTCCCCTCGCGTTCGGTTTTGGAAGAAAAATTAAAACAACTGGAAGCCGATTTTGAAGGAAAAGAGATTCCAAGGCCAAAACACTGGGGAGGTTATATTGTAGAACCAAAAGAGATGGAATTTTGGCAGGGAAGACCCAATCGTCTTCACGACAGAATCCGTTTTCAGATCCAGGACGATTTCTCCTGGAAAATAGAAAGATTGGAACCTTAATCGTAAGAATTATTACATCAATAAACTGATTTTGTGCAGTTTATCGATTTTATTTGGCACTTCATCGAATAGTTTGTAATGTTGCGGCATCGAAATTTATCCAAAAATCGATGTTAACTCACTAACAAATTATTTATATGAAAAAGATTTTAGCGAAGGTTGTTTTTTTAGTTTTGATTTCAACTTCATTTATTTCATGTTCTGGAGGAAGCGATGAAGAAACAGTGGTTAGAGACCCGAAATTGGATGCAAAATACAGTTATATCAGCGAAGAAGAACAGGTTATGAAACTGATTAACGACCACAGAGCTAGTATCGGCCTAAACAGGTTACAAGTAGTGGATTATATTTCTTTTGTATCGGAAGAGCATGACAACTACATGATTTCTACCGGAACGATAAGCCATAATTTTTTTCAGGACAGATACGAGAAAATTGTTGAAGGTTTAGGCGCCAAAACAGTAGGCGAAAACCTGGCTTGCAATTATTCTTCTGCCGAAAGTGTTGTTAACGCCTGGTTGAACAGCGAAAGCCACAAAGTAAATTTAGAAGGGGATTACACCCATTTTGGAATATCCATTCGTGCAAATGCAGAAGGGAAAAAGTATTATACTAATATTTTCATGAAAAAATAATTGGTATATTGTTTAGTTTGTTTATTTGATTGAAAAAAAGTCTTAGCTCCCCAACTAAGACTTTTTTTTGTTTCTATTAATACCAGCGTTTCTTGTTCTTTTTGGAATTATCCGATTTCCGGGATGATTTATGGCGGCCGGCACTTCTGTTCGAGTTGCTTTCCGGTTGTATAGGTTCGCCCGCATTATTTTTCCAAGGGTAAGGATGTTCTTCAATCGTAGTTACCTTGGCTTTGGTTAGCTTGATAATGTCTTTCCAGTACGGTTCTTCGTCTTTTCCGCAAAAGGATATGGCAATTCCCCCGTTTCCTGCACGGCCGGTCCTTCCGATACGGTGGACATAGGTTTCAGGAATATTAGGCAGGTCAAAATTGATGACAAACGGCAATTGTTCGATATCTATTCCACGTGCTGCGATATCGGTAGCTACAAGGATATTGGTTTCCTTGTTTTTGAAATTATCCAGCGCTCTCTGCCTTGCGTTTTGTGATTTGTCCCCATGGATGGCTTCGGCACTCAAGCCTTGCTTGCGCAATGCCTTCACTACATTGTCCGCGCCATGTTTTGTCCTGGAGAAAACCAAAATGTTGCTTAATTTTTCATTTCGGATAATATGGTAAAGCAATTGTCTTTTATCTGATTTTTCCACAAAATAAATGCGTTGGTCCACCGTGTCGATAGTAGATGATACAGGCGAAACCTGTACCGTTTCAGGATCGGTAAGGAACATTTCGGCCAATTCGCGGATGGCTATAGGCATGGTGGCAGAAAACAATAGCGTCTGCCTGTTGTTTGGCGTCAGCTTTATGATTTTTTTCACATCATTGATGAATCCCATGTCCAGCATTTGATCTGCTTCGTCAAGTACCAAATGGTGTAGGTGGTTCAAATCTATGAATCCCTGTTTGTGCAGGTCCAGTAAACGTCCCGGTGTGGCAATAAGGATGTCAACGCCTTTTTTGAGTTGGTCTACCTGCGGGATTTGGGAAACACCGCCAAAAACGGTCAATTGCCTTAAATTGGTATATTTCCCGTAAGTATCGAAACTCTCACCAATTTGAATGGCGAGTTCGCGCGTTGGCGTTACCACAAGGGTCCGGATTAGTTTTTCTTTTTTTGAGGAACCTACAATGCGGTGCAGGTTGTGGATGATTGGAATGGCAAAAGCAGCTGTTTTCCCGGTACCGGTTTGTGCGCAGCCAATTAAATCCTGCCCGGCTAAAATTACCGGTATTGCTTGTTCCTGTATTGGGGTTGGGTTTGTATAGCCTTCTTCAAAAACGGCTCTTTGGATACTTTTTGAAAGTGATAGATCTTCGAATAACATAAAGTCAAATTTAAGGCTTGCATAAGTTCGCAAGCCGGTACAAAGATAGCCTTTTGAAATTAGAAACGAAAATAACCGATTAGTATTACATTTCGCTGCTCCCTTTTATGAAATCCGTAACCAGGTATCCGATCAATTTACCAATGAGATGGTTGTTTTTTTCTTCTCCCAAGGAAGGTGCGCCTTCGCAGATATGGATATAACTGGCATTTTGGTGCCTGCTGAAATAATACACAAACTGACGGAGTTCTTCTACGGAAAAACCGCTCAATGTCATCGCACTGGAAGCAATGTTTGGGATAGCGTCCAGATCGATCTCAATCCCGAAACAGTCACTTTTGATAAAGTCTAAAGATTGCTGCATTTCAAAATCGAAATTTTTCTGGCGCCGGATTTTTATTTCGTCATACGTGTTGTAACGGACCCTGTCGTCTAGTTTTTTGATGGTATCCAAAACACTTTTGGACGTATAGCTTTCGTGAAGCCCGAAAATAAAATATTTTTTAAGGAAACCTTCGTCATAAGTATAGGAAAAACCGTTGCCGCTATGCCTTCCTTCCAAAATCCTGAAATCGGAATGGGCGTCAAAATTAATCGCATTGATAGGTTTTCCTTTGGCCAGGGCCGTCCCTTTTATATTACCGTAGGCATTGTTGTGTCCACCGCCGATGATGATAGGTTTTTTGCCTGCTTTTACAATGGAAAATATGATGTGGGATACTTCTTTGTCGATTTGTTCTACTATCGAGAAGAGTTTTTTTCGTTCTTCGGGTATGTTTTCATCCAGGTCCTGTGCCTTTTCCATTTCCTGGGAAACATCCACCTGGCCTAAAATCAGGATGGAACTTCCTTTGCAGAATTTATTGTGCTGGATATTGGCAATGCTTTGTATGGCACTCTGCCAGGCGGTTTTTGCTCCCGGACGGCCTAAATTCGCCCTAACGCCCACATCTTCAGGAATGCCGATAATGACATATTTCGCATCAGACCGGGTCATAAAATCCATCACATCTTCGTCTTTGGGCACTATGATTATCTTCTCTCCAAACTTTACTTCACCGTTCCTGAAATTAGTGATTTTGGCTAAATCAGATTGTTTAAAACGAATTAAATTCTCCATATTTGTGATTATAATAAGTCAAAAATACTATTTTTATGTAAACTTGCGTTATGTTTATGAAAGTCTCAAATAAAAAATTAAATTAGCACCTATTAAAAACCGAAAAAAATGGAAGAAAACCAAAAACAAAGTAACTCTGGCCTTAAAGCGATTATCCTCATTTTAGCGTTATTATTATTAGGGAGTTTGGGTTACATGTACAAGCTGACCAGTGATTCTAAAGCCGTTGAAAAAGTATTAATGAGTGAAAAAGACTCAGTTTTAAAAGACCTGCATGCAGCCAACGATTCGTTGAGCGCGGCAATTGCCTCCAACACTTCAATGTCTGAAGAGCTGATTGTAGAAAGGGACCGAGTTCAAAAATTAATGGCCGATGTGGAAAAATCCAAAGGAGATGCGGCCTCTATGTCAAAATATAAAACAGAAGCCATAAAATTGCGAAGCAGTGTAGACAACCTGATGAAACAGGTTACGCAGCTTAAAAAACAAAACGAGCGCCTGACAGTGGAAAGAGACAGCACAGCCGTTGTCCTTACTGATGCCAGAAGAGCTAACGATACGCTTACCGCCCACAACGATAACCTGGCCAAAACGGTCGAGAAAGGTTCGAGGCTGACCATCTTAAACCTACAAACATCTGCTGTAAAACAACGTAGTTCAGGAAAACAGGTTGCCACAGATAAGGCCAGCAGGGCTGATGTGCTTAAAATCAGTTTCATGATTGCTGAAAACCTAATTGCAAAATCAGGAGATAAAGCGTATTATGTTCAGGTGATTGACAGTAAAAACAATGTACTTGGAGAGAAAAAAACAGAGGCTTTCGGCGAAAAATCCTTAACCTATAGTTTTATCGCTACTGTAAAATATGAAAACAAAACGGTAAAAGTAGAAAAAGACCTGTCTGTTGCCGATATCCAGGGAGGATCTTATTTTGTGAATATTTTCGATAAAGATGTATTGGTTTCCAAAACCAGCTTTACTTTGAGATAATCCTTTTCCAGGATAAAAAACAAAACCCGTCTTGTTCTAAACGAGACGGGTTTTTTTATGCAGTTCAAATTTTAATTCAGTCTTTTGTACACACTATACTGCATGGCATACAAGAAAGGTATGGTAAAAAATATCCCGATACAAAAAGCAAAAATACCAATAAAGGAGAAAACAAAAGCAATAACCATCAGTATTACGGCAGGGAATAAATGCGTCCCGATTTGTTTGGTACTTTCTTTAATGGCAGCAATGCAATTCAGGTTTTTGAAAATAACCAGCGGAATTACAATATAGGTTAGAATCCCGATGGCCAGCGAAATAATGGCGCCCAGGAGTATCCCCACAAATTCAGGAAAAAAATCCTTTAGGAAGAGGTTGAAGCCATTCGATAAAACGGCTATGATTGCTGTAGCCGAAACGATGTGGATGTATTTCGGGCTATTGATATACGCAAAAATAGCAGAAAACGCGATTTCTTCATTATTGTCGGAATCCTGGAACATTTTAAATATCCCGGCCATAAAAGGCGCTATCAAAGAAAGGAAAACCGCGCTGCAGGCGATATAGATTAGTTTTCCGGTCGAACTGAATTTTTCCGGGTTGAAATTTTTCATGATCTCAGGAAGGTCTTCCATTTTGAAGAAAAACTTACTTCCAATAAAAAACAGCAACACCAGTACAAAATAAATGCATAAAATAGCCAATCCGGCCTGTATGTATGTTTTTTTATAAATTTCAAAAGCGTCGTTGACCACTTCTCCTATGTCCAGGGAGTTTCGTTTTTGATGTAATTCTTCCATTTTTTTATACTTATAACCAATTTAATATTCTTTTTAATAAACCCAATTTGCCTTTGTAAGGAGCATATCTTATGGGGATATCCAGCCAGTTGCCTTTTTTTACCACCGCTTTTTTATGTGAAAAAGATTCAAAACCACGGCTTCCGTGATAAGCGCCTATTCCCGAATGACCAACGCCTCCGAACGGCAGGCGTTTATTGGAAAAATGGATAATGGTATCGTTTATGCAACCGCCTCCAAAAGAATATCTTGCTGAAAATTCTTTTATAAAAGCCCTGTTTTCGGAAAAAAGGTACATGGAAAGTGGTTTTTCATATTTGGAAACAATCCGTTCGATATCCGATTTGTTCTCATACGATTTAATAGGTAAAATAGGCCCGAAAATTTCCTCCTGCATTAGCGGGCTATCGAGGTCCGGTTCGTCAATAAGGGTAGGAGCAAGATATAAGGTTTCTTCGGTATTTTCACCGCCGGATAAAATATTTTGATGCTCCAGCAGGCTGATTTGCCTTCTCCAGTTCTTAAGATTTATAATCCGTGCAAAATCTTCGGATAACTCCGGGTTTTCACCCAAAGCATTCTCAATTTCTTCCATCAGGAATCCGACCAGTTTCTTCTTGACGCGGTAATGGACTAAAATATAATCGGGCGCAATGCACGTTTGGCCGGCGTTGAGGATCTTTCCCCAGATTATCCTTTTGGCCGCTAAAGGAAGGTTGGCGGTCTCATCTACAATGCAAGGGTTTTTGCCGCCTAATTCCAGCGTGACGGGCGTGAGGTGTTCGGCAGCTGCTTTGGCCACTATTTTCCCAACGGCAACACTTCCGGTAAAAAAAATATAATCCCACCGTTTTTGGAGCAGGTCCTGTGCAATGGTATAATCGCCGGTAACAGCAACCACTTGCTTGATATCGAATGTTTCCCGGACTATTTTAGAGATAATGGCCGAGGTATATGGCGTAAGTTCAGAAGGTTTTATCGTTACTTTATTACCGGCAGCCACCGCAGCGATAAGCGGGGAAAATGCCAGCTGGAAAGGGTAATTCCAAGGGGCAATTATCAACACTCTTCCGTAGGGCTCGCTGTAAATGTAATCGGAGGAAGGGAAATTAAGCAGTGACGGGAAAACCCTTTTCGGCTTTGCCCAGGAATCAAGGTTGTCGATGGTGTTCTTTAAATCGGAAATGATATAGGCTGTTTCCGAAAGGACTCCTTCAAACTTCGGTTTCTTGAAATCTTTGTATAAGGCTTCGAGTATTTCTTCTTCGTGGATAATGATGCTCCGCAGAAGTTTTTTAAGCATTTCTTTTCTTTCAGATACAGAAGGAAAATTTCTCATAGACTATTTTTTTACTAAAGATATGAAATTATATTGCGCGCCAAATCACATCATCGGGAACGGGAGCCGTAAGGGTCAGGTTTTCTTTGGTCACCGGATGGATGAAACTCAGTTTCCGGGCATGGAGATGGATGCCTCCGTCAGGATTGCTTCGGTCGAAACCATACTTCAGGTCTCCTTTTATAGGACATCCTATAGCCGATAATTGTGCCCTTATCTGATGATGGCGCCCTGTATGAAGGTTGATCTCAAGGGCAAAATAATGCGTAAGTTCCTTTATGATCTTATAATCCAGGCTGGCGGTTTTGCTTTCAGGGACTTCTTTCATGTACGCTTTTGAAGTATTGTTTTTTTCGTTCTTTTTCAGGAAATGGATTAGATTGTCTTCTGTTTTGGGCGGTTTGTTTTTTACGACAGCCCAATAGGTTTTCTTAGTTTCCCGGTTTTTGAACAAATCGTTCAGGCGTGTCAGGGCTTTGCTGGTCCTTGCAAATACCACGATACCGGTTGTGGGCCGGTCTAAACGGTGTACTACTCCCAGGAAAACTTCACCCGGTTTGTTATATTTGTCTTTCAGGTATTCTTTTACAACGTCGGATAAGGGTTTGTCTCCGGTTTTATCTCCCTGGACAATATCTCCCACACGTTTGTTCACGACAATAATGTGGTTGTCTTCGTGGATAACCTGCAAGTTGTTTTTATTCGAAAGGATCTTTTCTGCCATTTTTAAACTGCCGGCAAATTAGTATTGTTCATTTGCATTGGGGAAATCCACTGATTTCACATCGGTTACATAATTCCCGATGGCTTTGGTCATGTCTTCGTACAAATTCATATAACGGCGTAAAAAACGCGGGCTGAATTCATGCGTCATCCCAATCATATCATGCAAAACCAATACCTGGCCATCAACCCCGCTTCCTGCTCCGATACCAATAACCGGGATAGAAATGCTTTCGGCGACTTTTTGAGCCAAATGGGCCGGGATTTTTTCCAGTACCAAAGCGAAACAGCCAATCCGTTCGAGCATTTTGGCATCGTCCAATAATTTTTCAGCTTCTGCGTCTTCTTTGGCACGGACAGTATACGTCCCGAATTTATAGATGGATTGCGGCGTAAGGCCTAAATGCCCCATGACCGGAATCCCGGCATTCAATATTTTCTTAATGGAATCTTTGATTTCGCTTCCGCCTTCCAGCTTTACCGCATGCCCGCCGCTTTCTTTCATAATCCTGATAGAAGAACGCAAGGCTTCCTTGGAGTCCGATTGGTACGAACCGAAGGGCAAATCGACCACAATCAGGGCTCTTTCCGCAGCACGGACCACTGAAGAAGCATGGTAGATCATTTGGTCCAGGGTAATAGGCAATGTTGTTTCGTGCCCGGCCATAACATTACTTGCCGAATCACCAACCAATATCACATCTACACCGGCCGAGTCAACTATTTTTGCCATGGTAAAATCATATGCAGTCAGCATTGAAATCTTTTCGCCATTGGCCTTCATATCGATCAGGGACTTTGTGGTTATTCTTTTGTAATCTTTTTTCGCGGTTGACATAGCTGTAATGTATTAAAGTGTAAAAGTACTACAAATTCTATAAAAGTGTAACAATAATCGGATTATTCATACCAATTAGAAAGTTTTTAAATTGTATGGATATGAAAAAAACAATACTGTTATTGGTCTTTATTTTGGGTTTAAATGGAAATGCCCAACAAGCTGATGTTAAAAAAACTATCACTTCTTTTTTTGAAGGTTTCCATGCTAAAGATACGGTTAAGATAAAGGCTGTATGCCATGAAAAAATGATGTTGCAATCTGTTGTGGAAGGTGTAAAGAGCAGCAGGCTTGTAGACGAAAAAACAGCTGAATTCTATGCATCCTTCTCCACTTTCCCGGCAGATTTGAAATTTGAAGAAAAAATACTAGGCTATACAATCCAAATCGATGGGGCGATGGCCCATGCCTGGACTCCATATGAATTTTATGTAAACGGCAAACTCAGCCATTCGGGCGTAAATTCTTTCACGCTTTTTAAGGAAAACGATACCTGGAAAATCATTCACATCATAGATACCAGGAGGAAATAAATCTTTATAAAATCTTTATACCGGCCGGGTTTTATATTATAAAATACTTACAACTTATGGTTTAACTTTGCAATGTAATTAAGTCATAAGAAATTGAAAAAGTTGATTCAACATATCAGGCCCAAAAACCAATACGTATTTAGCGTTGCTTCGGTAAGTATGGTATCGGTTGTATTCCTGTTTACGAGAAGCTTCCTCGATTATACCGTTATAGGTTATTTATTGCTTGTATTGGTTTCCGTACTGGCTATTTTCCTGGATATCTATGCGGTTTTACTGGCGGCGGTATTGAGCGCCATCATCATGGATTTCCTGTTTATCAAGCCTTATTATACGTTACATGTAGAAACGGCCAAGGATGCATTATTGCTTCTTCTTTTCTTTATTATAGCGCTGATCAATGGTGTGCTAACCTACAAGATAAGAAAGGCAAACCAGTTGGCCCATGCCAAGGAAGCCAAACTGCATACCATGAAACTGTACAATACCTTGCTGGATTCTTTATCGCATGAGCTCAGGACGCCTATTTCTACCGTTATGGGAGCTGTGGGCACTTTGCAGGAGAAGTCGGCCCAACTTTCAGAAGAAAACCAGGCAAAACTTTTATCTGAAATGGAAAAAGCATCTTTGCGGCTAAACCATCAGGTAGAAAACCTACTGAATATGTCGCGCCTGGAATCGGGTTATATCCAGCCAAAAATGGACTGGTGCGATATAAAGGAATTAACGTACAACGTCCTGGATTCCCTGAAAGAGGAGTTGAACCTTCATAGGATAAAAGTGAATTCGCCCGATTATCTTCCTTTGTTCAAACTGGACTACGGGCTGACGGAACAACTTCTTTACAACCTGATATTCAATGCATCCCAATATACTCCGAAAGGCGCTTTGATTGAAGTAAGCATTGCATATAACCCCGAAGTAAGTTTTGAATTGGAACAGGAACATGCCATGACTTGCATCATAACCGTTACCGATGACGGAAATGGGTTCCCGGAAGAGGAAATAGATAAAGTTTTTGATAAATTCTACCGCCTGCAACATTCAAAAACCGGCGGGACTGGCCTTGGGCTTTCTATCGTGAAAGGATTTGTCGAGGCTCAAAAAGGAGAAGTTTCCCTGAAAAATAAAGAAGAAGGAGGAGGCGCGGTGTTTACCATCGCTTTTCCGGCAGCTGTGATGCAAACGAATTCGATTAGCCATGAATAATGCCACTATTTTAGTCATTGATGATGAAAGTCAAATCAGGAAACTGTTGGAAATTACCCTTGATTCCAATGGATATAAAACGGTTTTCGCTTCCAATGCAAAGGAAGGATTGCTCTTCGCGGCCAACCATCCGCCGGACCTGATTATCCTTGATTTGGGATTGCCTGACGATGATGGCCAAAACGTATTGCTGCATCTTCGGGAATGGTACCTTGATCCTATTATAATATTATCGGTAAAAAGCGCTGAAAACGAAATTGTAAAATCGTTGGACAACGGTGCCAATGATTATTTGACAAAACCTTTCCGTACCCAGGAATTGCTGGCGCGGATACGAACGGCATTACGCAACCGAAATGGGATTTTAAACGAGCCGGTAATGGCATTTGATACCCTAACTATTGATTTTTCCGCAAGGATTGTCAAAGTAAAAGAAGAAATACTCAAACTTACCGCTACGGAATATTCCTTATTGTCTTTATTGATCAAAAACGAAGGGCGTGTACTTACCCATCAATATATTTTGAAGGAAGTCTGGGGCCCGGGCTATATTGACCAGACACAATACTTGAGGGTCTTCATAGCGCAATTAAGGAAAAAAATAGAAAATGACCCCAACCATCCAAGGTACATATTGACCGAATCAGGTGTAGGCTACCGGTTCAATTCGGGGTAATTAACTTTTACATAACGATTTAAGAAGCTATTGCGAATAGGATATTCATCGCGATCGGGCATTCCTATGCTCAAAAACGAACTCAAAACAGAACTTAAAATGAATGCAAAAATGAATAAATCAGCACTGCAAAAAGTAAGTGCAGCGACACTTTTGGTTGCTCTCGGTATCATTTACGGAGATATCGGGACAAGTCCTTTATATGTTATGAAATCTATAGTAGGTGACAGGCAAATTACCCAATTATTGGTATATGGCGGGATTTCCTGCGTGTTTTGGACTTTGACATTCCAAACTACCTTTAAATATATTTTCCTGACCTTATCGGCTGACAACCAGGGAGAAGGAGGTGTGTTTTCCTTATACGCACTAGTCAAACGTTTCGGAAAAGGGAAATTGGTCATCCCGACTATTTTGGGTGCTACCACTTTATTGGCCGACGGGATCATCACGCCGCCTATTTCAGTAGCATCAGCGGTAGAAGGATTGGAAACCATTATTCCCAATTTACCTACGGTTCCTATTGTGATTGCCATTCTTTCCGGCTTGTTTATTTTCCAGCGTTTCGGAACACAGAAAGTAGGCTATATTTTCGGGCCTGCAATGGTGGTCTGGTTTACCATGCTTTTGGTTTTGGGTGTTTCCCAAATTGTCCACCATCCTGATATCCTAAAAGCATTAAACCCAATGTACGGCTATCAGTTATTGGTCGAATATCCGCACGGATTCTGGCTGCTGGGCGCTGTTTTTTTATGTACGACAGGAGCAGAGGCTTTATACAGTGATTTGGGCCATTGCGGAAGGGCAAATATCCGCCTTACCTGGATTTTCGTAAAAATTGCTTTGGTAACCAATTATTTAGGACAAGGCGCCTGGCTTATGCATCAGGGTGCGCTGTTTTTGGAAGGAAAAAACCCGTTTTATACCATTATGCCGCAATGGTTCCTTATTATTGGGATCGGAATTGCAACGTTGGCGGCCATCATTGCTTCACAGGCCTTAATCAGCGGTTCGTTTACTTTGATAAATGAAGCCATTTCCCTAAATTTCTGGCCGCGGGTAGCACTGAAGAACCCTACGAATCTTAAAGGCCAAATTTACATTCCTTCCGTCAATACCATTCTTTGGGCAGGCTGTGTATTGATGATCCTCTACTTTAAGAATTCGGCGCATATGGAAGCGGCATACGGCTTTTCCATTACCATTGCCATGCTGATGACCACTTTCCTGCTGTCGTATTATTTAGTGTTTATCAAAAAAATCAAAATAGGCTGGGTGGCGGTTATCTTGTTTGTTTTTTCGGTTATTGAAATCTCTTTTTTCATTGCCAATGTGGTCAAAATCAAAGAAAGATGGATGTTCCTGTTTTTCGAACTTTTTATTTTCATGGTGATGTACGTTTGGTACTATTCCCGTAAAATCAACAATAGGTTCCTGAAATTTACCAATCTTGTAGAACAAACGGCCGCGCTGGAGGAATTGAGCAAGGATGACGGCATCCCGAAATATTCCACACACCTGATTTATTTATCCAAAGCAGATAAAACCTATGAAATTGAAGAAAAGATCCTAAAATCAATTTTTGCCAAGCAACCCAAAAGAGCCGATGTATATTGGTTCCTGCACATCAATAGGACGAACGACCCGTTTACCCTGAACTATGAAGTCGTGGAAATCCTCGATGATAAAGTAATAAAAGTGGTGCTAAACCTCGGCTTTAGGGTACAACCGAAAGTAGAATTGTATTTCAAGAAAATTGTCCAGGAATTAGTCGAAAGAAAAGAACTCAACTTGCATATCCGCCCTGACGGTTCCACTAAATACAATGCCGAACCGGATTTCAAATTTATTATCATCGAAAAATTCCTGTCTGTTGAAAATGACCTGGAATTGAAGGACGGCTGGCTACTAACTTCCTATTTCTGGCTCAAACGATTGTCACTTTCCGATGAAAAGGCCTTTGGGCTGGACAAAAGCGATGTGGCTATCGAGAATGTTCCGATGATTTACACGCCGGCTTCCACCCTTGAATTAAACAGAAAAACAAATTAAAACAATGAAAAACATACTTTTGACCCTCATTCTTTTTTACCCGGCCGTGATTTTTTCGCAAACGGATTCAATCCCTGCTCGGGTTCCTTTTGAAGGAATGGACCTGACCTGGATTAATGGACAGAACAGGCAGAAAAATTTCCCTTTAGCCTTAACAAGCAAAGGAGAAACAATCCTGACTGGCGTTGCTTACCTGGACGCTTATTACAATTATAATTTTGCCAACCCTTTAGATAATACCCAAACAATATCTTCTACCATCGGGAGGCATAATGAGTTTACGTTAAATCTCGCCAGCATTGGTATAGAAACCAATTATAAGAATATTATCGGGCGCCTTTGGCTGCAATACGGGCAAATGGCATCCATCATTCAGGATTTGGACGGTTCGGTAAACCACGGCCGTAATACAAGCATTGGCAATTTGAAATACATTCGGGAAGCTGCCGCCGGTTATCATTTCGATACGATGTATGGCTTGAACCTGGAAATGGGGATATTTATGAGCTACATTGGGCTCGAAAGTTATATTACACAGGAAAACTGGAGTTACCAGCGTAGCATGTTGTGTGATTTTACACCTTTTTATTTTTCAGGGGCAAGGCTACAGGCGTTCCCTTCCGCGAAGTTCAAGACCGAATTGTGGCTGCTCAACGGATGGCAAAGCTATAACAGTTCTGCCAAAGGACTGGGCGTGGGGAATTCCAATTATTACCGTCCCAATGAAAACCTGCAGTTGGTGGCCAATTTCTATTATGGAAAAGACACACAGAACCCGGATGCTTTGGGCAACCAGTCAAGCCGCATCCGTTTCCACCACGACAATAGCATAGTGGCACGGTATTTTAAGACTCCAAAAGCCAAAGGCATTTCGCAGGCGGCTTTCAGTATCAATTCGCATTACGGTTTCCAGCAGAATAATGAGGCCGGCGATATCGTAAAAGCTTCGCAGAATTTTATGATCGGAACTTCAGTAGCGAACAGGATTTGGTTCAAGGAGAATAAGCTGGCACTTACATTACGGGGCGATTATTTAACCAATCAATCGGTAGTCAATGGTGTCAATGTGGCGCCATACCTGGCATTTTCCCCGGCTGCCCCGGGAGCTGTTCCTAATAATTATGATGTGGCACTGGCCAATGGCGAAAAATTGCGGTTGCTGCAGTTTACCACAACCTTTGATATCATGCCTTCCGATTATATGACTTTCCGTTTGGAATATGGGTACCGGAAATCTTCCATTCCTTATTTTACTTCTGCAGGCGGGACTACTTCTCCCAGCGGGTATGTAAATGGCCCTATTGGTGCATCACCCTGGGCGGCACAATTAAAAGAAGACGAAAGCAGGATAACACTGGCCGTTAATTTTAGGTTGTAAAAATAAAAGGCACAAGAATAGTATCTTTTGTGCCTTTTATATTTTGAAAAAAAATACTTTACAAAGTAAATGCAAACTTTGCATTGAAAAAACGGTACTAACAATCCGCCATATTCACAGCAACTGCAAGGCCTCCTTCGGAAGTTTCCTTGTATTTGTTGTTCATATCCTTGGCAGTCTGCCACATGGTGTTGACTACTTTGTCCAGAGGTACTTTGGCATTTTTAGGATCGGTTTCCATAGCCAGTTCTGCCGCATTGATGGCTTTGATGGCGCCCATGGTATTTCTTTCGATACAAGGAATCTGGACTAAACCGCCTATTGGGTCACAGGTGAGTCCCAAATGGTGTTCCATGGCAATTTCAGCCGCCATCAAGACCTGTTCGGGAGTGCCTCCCATTACTTCGCAAAGAGCTGCTGCCGCCATCGCGGAAGAAACGCCTATTTCAGCTTGGCAGCCACCCATCGCTGCGGAAATGGTTGCCCCTTTTTTGAAGATACTGCCTATTTCTCCGGCTACCATCAAAAATTGCTTGATGTGGTTTTTGTCAGCTTGATGGTTTTCAATGACCATATAATACATCAGGACGGCAGGGATAACGCCTGCACTTCCGTTAGTGGGTGCCGTAACGACACGGCCTAGTGAAGCATTTACTTCATTGACCGCCAAGGCGAAACAGCTTACCCATTTGAGGATCTGACGGAATTTGACTTCCGTTTTCCGGATAGATTCCAACCACTCTTGAGGATTGGAGTAATTGGCCAGCCCGATAAGGTTTTGGTGCATATCGAAAGCACGGCGGCGCACGTGTAAACCGCCCGGAAGGATTCCTTCGCTATGGCAGCCAATATACATGCATTCCAGCATGGTATCCCAAACACGCATCAATTCATGGTCAATGGCTTCTTCAGAGCGCATGGATTTTTCATTATCGTAAACGATTTCGGAAATCTTGCGGTTTTGCTTCTGGCAATATTCCAATAATTCGGAGGCCAGGTTAATAGGATAAGGGAAAGCGCATTTGATTTCCACTTTCTTTTTGGCATTGTCCCGTTCTTCTTTCACCACAAAACCACCACCTATCGAATAAAACGTGGATTCGTAAGTACGATCAGAGGTATAGGCGGTAAATGTCAATCCGTTAGCGTGGAAAGGAAGGAAGTTTTTGTTGAATACAATATCGGTCGCGATTGTAAAATCGATAGGCAAGTCACCATTTAGGTTGAGCTTGTGGTTTGCCCTGATGCTTTTTATAATACCGTCGATATCCTGCACCGGGATGTATTCCGGGTCCTGCCCGCTAAGTCCAAGCATGACAGCCAAATCGGTAGCATGGCCGGTCCCGGTTAATGACAGCGAACCATACAGGTCCACTTTTACACGAATGGTCTGCTCGAGGATGTTTTCTTCTTTTAATTCCTTCAAAAACCGTTCGGCGGCACGCCAGGGCCCAAGCGTATGGGAACTGGAGGGTCCAACACCAATTTTTAGCATATCAAAAACCGAAATACATTCTTCCATAACCTAAAGTGTAATTAACTAGGACAAATATAGTTTTTGTTTTACATATCTTAAATAAATATTAACCATTAAAATGCCTTCGTAAGCGTATATTTTTTCTATTTTTACCAGTACATTCAAAAACAGAACTTCAATGTTTAGATTTTTCAGGTTACAGGAATATAAAGTCCTTTTTTACAGAATCTTATTGGCTTATGTATTTTATTTTTTGGCAAGGGTAGGATTTTTTATCTACAATTATAAATTGCTCAAAGTAGATTCCGTTTCCGAATTCCTCACGTTGTCGTACCACGGATTGGTCTTTGATACCACAGCAATCTTGTATGCAAACGCCCTGTTCCTGTTGTTTTCGATCCTTCCTTTTTGGACCAATACCACAAAAGGTTACCAGAAGTTCCTGATGTATTTGTATTTTACCTGCAACCTGGTTGCGTATGCTACGAATTTTGTCGATTTCATTTATTATAAATTTACCTACGCCAGGACGACCATCGCCTTTATGGACATCGTGAAGAACGAATCCAATAAAGGGAATATGTTTTTCCGTTTTATCGTGAGCTATTGGCACGTATACCTGCTGTTTTTCATCATGGCGTTCCTTTGGGTGTATTTGTATAAGAAGGTAAAAATCGTACCTAAAAAACCCATCAGCAAATCCGGTTATTTTATCTCTTCTATTATAGGAGTGCTAGTTATTGCTACTTTGGCGGTAGGTGGTATCCGCGGGGATTTCAAGAAAAGCACACGCCCCTTGAATATCATTGATGCCAACCGTTATGTAGAAAAACCGCAACACGCCGATATTGTCCTCAATACGCCTTTTGCCATCATCCGGACCATTGGGAAAACCAGTTTCAAAAAAATAAACATGGTACCTGAAAGCGTGGTAGAACAAAATTTCCAGCCGATAAAACAGTACCGTAACAATCCTAAAACGACACCCAATATCGTATTGATCATTACCGAAAGTTTCGGGCGTGAATATTTGGGGGCTTTCAATCCTAACTCTACAATAAAGGATTTTGTAAGTTATACGCCTTTTATTGATTCGCTGGCGCAACATAGTATGATTTATACCAATGCGTATGCCAACGGCAGCAAATCTATCCACGGGATGTCATCAGTGGTGGCGGGCGTGCCTTCTTTTAGGGATGCGTTCACTTCTTCGCCTTACCCTAAACAGAAAATCCAATCGCTGGTTTCCTGCCTTAAGGAAATGGGCTACGATACTTCGTTTTTCCACGGAGCGCCAAACGGTTCGATGGGATTCCTTGGTTTTGGCAATATTTTAGGCTTTGACCATTATTACGGAAAGACCGAATTCAACAATGATTCTTTATATGACGGTGTCTGGGGCATTTGGGACGAGCCGTTCCTGCAGTTTATGAAACAAACCCTGGATAAGAAGAAAAAACCGTTCTTCAGTACGATTTTTACGGTTTCCTCACACGAGCCTTACGTTGTCCCAAAAGAATTTGCAGGGAAATTCCCTAAAGGTACCATCCCGATGCACCAGTGCGTAGGGTATACCGATTATTCGTTTAAGAAATTTTTCGAATCGGCAAAGAAACAACCTTGGTTCAAGAACACCATTTTTATCATTACCGCCGATCATGGGAATATTACGGCTTATGACGAATATTATAAAATCATCAACAGGCAGGCCGTTCCCATCCTGATTTACAAACCGGACGAAAGTCTTAAGGGTGAAGTACATGATTTGGCACAGCAGATCGATATCTATCCGACGGTTTTGGATTTAGTAGGTTATGACAAGCCTTTCAGGAGCTGGGGAAGAAGCTTGGTCGGGGATACAAAAATCATTCCGTATGCGATTAATTTCAACGGGAACCAATACCAATTCCAGCGAGGCAATTATATTTGTACTTTTGACGGAAAGAAAATTACCGGTTATTATGACAAAAACGATAAAGGGCTTGAAAAAAACCTGATGGCGCATCCTAACAAGGAAATGCTGGCAGCGGGCCAGGCCTGTGAAGCTTTTGTGCAGGATTATATGAGAAGGATTATCGATCAGCAATTGTATTATAAAAAATAGCATATGAAAAAGAAAATAATTATAGTAGTTCTTTTGGTGGCGGCTTTCTTTGGAGGGAAGTATGTGTATGATATGAACATCAACCATAATTTCGAGACCATTACCGAAGGCAAAGTGTATAAAAGCGGTGTGATCCCGCCGGACGAAATTGCGGACTACGTTAAAAAATACCACATCAAGAGTATCGTAGATTTGCGTTTCCCGGGAACCGGCGATTTGGTCAACAATCCGGAAGTGCCCAAAGAATTAACGGCCGAGAAAGAAGCGGTGGCTAAAATTCCGGGTGTCAATTATTTCAATAACGGTTCGGACCAGGTACCGCAACAGCACAACCTGGATACTTTCTTTAAGATTATGGACAATAAGGACAATTATCCGGTGCTGATCCATTGTTACCACGGAGTGGGGCGCGCAGAGATGTATTCGGCCTTGTACAGGATTGAGTATGAAGGCATGGATAGGGATGAAGCCCGGACCAGTACAAGGTTCCTGACCAAATTCAGTTCCTTCGATTTAGGAAAACCGAAAGGCGACTTCCTCCACAATTATAAAACAAGGAAAGAAAAAGATTCTTTAGCAAAATAAATACGAAGCCTCAAATTGATTGGGGCTTTTTTTGTGGCGTTTTGTTATGTTACACGAGGCTGTGCAAACACTACACAAGGCAGTGCAAACACTACACGAGGCTGTGCAAACACTACACGAGGCTGTGCAAACGGTACACAAGGCTGTGCAAACGATACACGAGGCTGTGCAAACGCTACATGAGGCTATGCAAACACTACACGAGGCTGTGCAAACACTACACGAGACTGTGCAAACGATACACAAGGCTGTGCAAACAAGGCATCATTTTCTGAAAGATTATTGGAGCTGGGAATAAGCGATACAAAGGATGGCCAGGATGGAACAGGCAATTCCGAGGTAATTCAATTTAGTCATTTTCTCTTTAAAGACAAGGATTCCGACGGCACTGCCCAATAAAATCACACCCATGTTCATGGAGGCAAAAACGGTTGAAGGATTGGCAGGCAGCGCCTGATGGGCTTTGATATAGAAGGAGATATTGGCAAAATTGAAAACCCCAACGCCCAGTCCCCAAAGGATATTGCCAAAACCGAATTGCTCCTTTTTGGTTACCAAATAGTACAAAGAAATCAGTGAAGCGATAATCATAGCACCGCAGAAAATAAAGAAAAGCAGTTGGGTGAAAGGCATTTCGTTTACGGATGCGGTTTTCTTGAACAGGACATCAATAATTCCAAAACCGGCCAAAACCAAAAGGAGGTAATACCAGTTGGGGTTCTTGCTTTGGGTGGTATCTTTTTTGTACAGGGTGAGAAGGATGGCTGTAAAGGCACACAATAATCCTATGGTTTTGAAGGTGTTGAACTTTTCTTCAAAAATATAATAAGATGCAATCAGGGAGATGAATAAGGACAACCGCTGTGCGATATCTGTTTTGACGATACCGTTATACCGGATCGCTTTTGCCTGGAAAACAAAAACAACCGGAAGCAACAAACAGAGCCAGAGCACGATATAACCGGTTGAATGACTGAAGTTAACGCTCAGGTTCGGTTTGTAGGCCACATAGGTGAGCAGCAACGCAAAAACATAATTCCAAGTGATGATCTGGTAAAAACTGAGGTTGTTTTTTTTGACGGTTTTGAGTAAAACACCTACCAAAACGCTGCAGAGAATACTAAGAATTACAAATACCATGGCAGTATGTTTGTTGTTTATTTATCGATATACAGGATGCCTAAAGTAGCAAAAAATGTAATTTCAACCATTAAAAGAAACCCGAATAGGCACATGTTGAATAAAAACCTCCTTTTTGAATAGTCGGAATGAAAAGCATTATAATAGGCAAAAGGCACGTAGGCCATTATGGCAAATGATATAAGCAGGCTTGAAAATTTGGATACGACATCGATATATTTGAAAAAATCGAGGAAACTGAGTATTTCGGTCAGGGTTACCAAAAGAATAACTCCAAGGTAAACCATTCCGGCAATTATAAAATGCTCGCTGAAATTCAGTCGTTTCCGCCTAAAAACCAAGAAGCTGTTTAGGGCAAAAAGCGGGACGATAGAAAAAATAATCAGTTTGGCATGTTCGGAGAGGAACCTGTCGAGTTCGCTTTCGTCGGATTCTTTTTCAAAAACAATGTTGAGGTACTTACTTGAAAACACATCGTAATAATGGCTCAGGAAAATATTCAGGCCGATAAGCACCAAAAGCAGGTAAAAAACATTGTAATACTTTACCCTTTTACCGCTTATATAGTCCAAGGAACCCTTTCCGGGCCTTATGAGTGCTTCTTTGATTGTAAATAAAATCCCTTTTTCAAAATGCCATACACCATGCAGGATATCATGGAGGACAAAATGTTTGAAGGTAATGCGGTGGGTATCTGTTTTTTGGCCGCAATCGTAGCAAAATTTCCCCAGTACTTCCTGATGACAGTTTAGGCAGTGTGATGAATGACTCATTATAGTTTGTTAAAAGCAACGCAATGATACGAAAAAAACTGCTGAAGCCAAAAGAGCAGCAAGCGATATAATGGAAGTTTTTTTGAACGGCTTTGAATGAAAAAGGGTAATTTCACCCTGCAAAAATGAGGTATTTCCTTACTAAAATGAATGATGTTATGTTTAGATTTGGGTATTAAAATAAAGCAGACGCCGAAAAGCTTGAGAGTAGGCATTAACTAAACAGTAATATTATGGGAACTTTATTTTTTGCAGCTATGGGTTGGTGTGGAACAAAATATCCAGGATGGTGGTGGGGGCCAAAACCGCCGCACCCGGATCCTGAACCATGGTGGAAATATGCGGTAATATCAATTGTAGGTATCGGAGTGGGAATTGCAGGAGGTATGTTTTTTAACAATTCAATTGCAAATGACACTGTGTTTGCCGGACAAGGTATGATAGCTTCCGGTTTGTTCAGCCTTGCGGCTTCTAACATTGTAACAGGTATCGCCTCTATAGCGATGGATTCCAGAAAGCAATAACAGCCTATGGAATTTTTATTTTTTGCAGCTTTGGGCTGGTGGGGAACAAGGTATCCCGGCTGGTGGAAGAGCTTTCGAAAATCAAAACCGCAGCCAATTCCGTGGAAACCCGAAACCGAACCGTGGTTTTATGTGGTCATATCGGCTGTAGGCATAGGTGTTGGGGTAGCGAGCGGTTTGTCTTTTAGCAATACCATCGCCAACAACGCTTTTTTTGCCGGACGCGGACTGATTGCTTCAGGCTTGTTTAGTTTTGCAGCTTCGAACCTTCTTACCGGTATAGCTTCGCTACTAATGAAAACTCAAAATCAATAAATTATGGAAACATTCTTTTTTGCCATATTAGGTTGGAGTGGTATGAAATTCAAAGGATGGCGGCTCTGGCTTGCAGAACCCGATCCTGTACCCTGGAAACCCCAGCCGGTCCCCTGGAAATACGCTTTCCTATCCTCAATCGGGATAATAGTGGGAATTGCAGCCGGTTTGTTTTTTAAGGAAAGCATTGCAAACGATGCACTATTTGCAGGACAGGAAGCCATATCTTCCGGCTTATTCAGTTTTGCTGCTTCGAATATCGTGACCGGTTTGGCTTCCACGATGATGAAAGAAAAAGCGATGCGATAAAAAAAATCCTTTCTTGAATAAAGAAAGGATTTTTTATGGTTATTTATTTTCGATCCATTTTCTGGCATTTACAAAAGCTTCATGCCATGGCGTTACTTCGTCTTTATGGCCGTTGTTTGGATAATGGGCCCAGTTCCATGGGAAAGTGGAACGCTCAATATGCGGCATGGTTACCAAATGGCGTCCGGTCTTATCACACATCATGGCCGTGTTGAAGGCTGAACCGTTCGGATTGGACGGATATTCGGCATAACCGTATTTCCCGACGATTTCGTATTGGTCTTCCGCATACGGCAATTGGAATTTACCTTCTCCATGGGAAACCCAAACCCCTAAAGTAGTACCTTCCAGGGAAGAAAGCATCACCGAATTGTTTTTTTGTACCGTAACCGATGTAAAAATACTTTCGTGTTTCTGGCTCTCGTTATGCAACATTTTTCCGTGTACCTCATGCTCCGGATTGATCAGTTCCAGCTCCATAAACAATTGGCATCCGTTGCAAATCCCGACAGAAAGCGTATCTTCTCTTTTAAAGAAGTTTTTCAGTGCGGTGTTCGCTTTTTCATTGTATAAAAAGGCTCCGGCCCATCCTTTGGCAGACCCTAAAACATCGGAATTGGAAAATCCTCCCACAGCTCCGATAAACTGGATGTCTTCCAGGGTTTCACGACCTGAAATCAAATCGGTCATGTGGACATCTTTTACATCAAAACCGGCCAGGAACATCGCATTTGCCATTTCCCTTTCGGAATTGCTGCCTTTTTCACGGATGATGGCTGCTTTAGGTTTTGCTTTTGAAGTATCGATAACAGGCGCTTTTCCGTCAAAATGAGAAGGGAAAGTGTAGGCAAGCGGCTGGTTTTTATAATTGGCATAACGGACTGCTGCGGTACCGTTTTTGGATTGTTTCGAATCCAGGAGGAATGATGTTTTGAACCATGTATCCCTTATTTCTGTAATGTTGAAATTGAAATGTTCCTCAAAATTGCTCACAGAAACCGTGTTTCCTTCCACTACGCTTCCGATATTGAAAATTTCGATACTATTTTGGGCAAAAACAGCTTCCACTTCTGCATCGGCCTGGAAAACAACAGCGATGTTTTCGTTGAATAAGGTTTTGACAGTGTCTTTTTCTCCTAAAGAAGAGAGATTATACTGCGCTCCGAGGTTAACATCGGCGAAACTCATTTCCAGTAAAGTGGTAATCAAACCACCACTTCCAACATCGTGTCCGGCCTTGATTTTGCGCTCTTTTATCAAATCCTGTAGAAGGGCAAAGGCTTTTTTGAAATACTCCGCATTTTTAACCGTTGGGGTTTCCGCCCCGATTTTATTCAAAACCTGGGCAAAAGAAGATCCGCCCAATTTGAAAGTGTCCTGAGATAAATTGATATAATAAATGTTGCCGCCGTTTCTTTGTAAAACCGGTTCGACAACTTTTGTGATATTGGAACAATTCCCTGCTGCCGAAATGATAACCGTTCCGGGAGCAATGACTTCATCATTCGGGTATTTTTGTTTCATGGAAAGTGAATCTTTCCCTGTCGGGATGTTGATGCCCAATTCGATGGCAAAATCTGAACATCCTTTTACAGCTTCATACAACCTGGCATCTTCTCCTTCATTTTTACAAGCCCACATCCAGTTGGCAGAAAGCGAAACGGATTTCAACCCGTCTTTTAAAGGCGCCCAAACCAGGTTTGATAAGGCTTCCCCGATGGCATTTCGTGAACCGGCCACAGGATCGATCAATGCGGAAACAGGAGAATGGCCTATTGTAGTGGCAATTCCTTCTTTCCCTTTAAAATCAAGGGCCATCACACCAACGTTATTTAGCGGCAATTGTAATGGTCCGGCGCATTGCTGTTTGGCCACCCGTCCACCCACACAACGGTCCACTTTATTGGTCAGCCAGTCTTTACAGGCTACAGCTTCGAGCTGGAGTACCTGGTTAAGGTAGGCTGGGATATTGGAAACGGCATAGTCCAGGCCGGCGTAATTCCGGGCAATGGTTTTATCTGCCATAATTGTTTTTGGAGAACTTCCGAAGAAATCTTCCAGGGCATAGTCCATTGGTTTTATCCCTGTTGATTTTGATTCGAAAGTAAAACGATGGTCTGACGTTACATCACCCACCTGGTACATTGGCGAACGTTCCCTGTCTGCAATTTTCTGAAGGATGTCGATATTTTCCTCTCCGATAACCAATCCCATTCTTTCCTGGGATTCATTTCCGATGATTTCCTTGGCCGAAAGGGTAGGGTCTCCTACTGGCAGTTTGTCCAGGTCGATCAATCCTCCGGTTTCTTCCACTAATTCGGAAAGGCAGTTTAGGTGCCCTCCGGCTCCGTGGTCATGAATGGAAACGATAGGGTTGTTGTCACTTTCTACCAATCCACGGATGGCATTGGCAGCACGTTTTTGCATTTCCGGGTTGGAACGCTGGATGGCATTGAGTTCGATTCCTGAACCGAAAGCTCCGGTATCTGCAGAAGATACGGCAGCTCCGCCCATTCCGATCCTGTAATTCTCACCACCTAAAATAACGATTTTATCACCTTCCTGCGGTTTTTTCTTGATGGCTTGATCGAGTTTCCCGTAACCGATTCCACCGGCTTGCATGATCACTTTGTCATACCCTGTTTTGCGGCCTTCTTCTTCGTGCTCGAACGTTAGGATAGAACCGGTAATCAGCGGTTGCCCGAATTTATTTCCAAAATCGGAAGCTCCGTTGGACGCCTTGATCAGGATATCCATCGGTGTTTGGTATAGCCAAGGCCTTTCGTTCATGGATTCTTCCCATGTCCTGCCATTTTCCAGTCGGGAATAAGAAGTCATGTAAACAGCGGTTCCAGCCAAAGGCAATGAGCCCTGGCCTCCGGCCAAACGGTCACGGATTTCTCCTCCCGAACCGGTTGCGGCTCCGTTGAAAGGTTCAACAGTTGTAGGGAAATTGTGAGTTTCGGCTTTTAAGGAAAGAACCGAATCAAATTCTTTTTCAGTGTAAAAATCAGGTTTGTCCGCAGATTTAGGGGCAAATTGGGTAACACGGGGCCCTTTTACAAAAGCAACGTTGTCTTTATAGGCCGAAACAATATCGTTTGGATTTTGTTCAGAAGTTTTTTTGATTAGTTTGAATAAGGAAGTAGGTTTTTCTTCCCCGTCAATCACAAAAGTACCATTGAAAATCTTATGGCGGCAGTGTTCGGAATTGGCTTGTGAGAAAGCAAAAATCTCCGAATCAGTCAGTTTGCGACCTAATTTGACAGCCAGGCTATTTAAATAATCCACTTCTTCGCTACTTAAAGCCAAACCTTCCTGCTGGTTGTAAGCGGCAATATCTTCAATGTCCAAAATAGGTTCCGGAAGGATATTGATGGTAAAGATGTCCTGGTTGAGTTCGGTATATTTTTGCGAAATCATCGGGTCGAATGCCATAAAATCAGAAGTTGATTTTTCAAACTCTTCAATCCTGATAATCCCCGAAATACCCATGTTCTGGGTAATCTCAACGGCATTCGTGCTCCAAGGCGTTACCATAGCGGCACGGGGACCAACAAAAAAATCCGTCAGTACGGATTTTTCTATTCTATGTGCGTTGCCAAAAAGCCAGTTTAATTTATTGATGTCTTCTGCAGATACTTCACTAGCGCTTGTATGTACTGCAAAAACCGAATTGGTTTGGTTTCCGAAGAAATAAATCATTGTGTGTGTTGTTTGTGTTGTTGTGTTGAAAGTGCAAATTTAGTATTAAAAAAATAAAGCGGCAATTTTGCCGCTTTATTTTTAGTTAATAATTATTTTTTTAGTAATTGTTTTGGAGTCTTTAGTGAATTTTATAAGGTAAATTCCTTTTTCCAAATGGGATATTGTGATGGGAATACCGGTATTGTTTGTCCTTTCAAAAACTTTTTCGCCAACGACGGAATATATGGCAACCGTGCTGCCGGCCGATGTGGTTTCAAATCCTATTGTGAATTCGCCGTGGGAAGGATTCGGGTAAATCCTGAAATCATTTCCTGTGGTTATTTCTTTGGTTTCCGCTTCCTGGCCCAGCCGATTCCCGATCCCGGAGCAGGTATCGGTAGTATAAACGGTCCAATCGGCCGATTTGTTGAAAGTGGTTTTGGGAACCGTAACCGTTGTTTTTCTGCGCAGCGTTTCATCAATCGAAAAATCGGCTGTTCCGCCATTGAATGTTCCAATAATGTCAATTAGCACGCCATTTTTGAATAAACCGAGTGCATCATTTCCGTTGAAAGCCAATTCTGTTGCCGTTGTCGAAACATTGGCTGAAGAGGTTGGATAACATGCTGAAGATATCGAACTATTGACCAGGACGAATTTTGCCCCGTTGGCCATCGTTCCCGATAAAACCAATCCTGTACTCCAGGACCCGGAACCATTGGTTTGTTTTTTAATGCTATAGGAAGAAAGGCTAACGGAACTTCCGGTGGCATTGGTGATCTCAATGGCTTTATTGTTGGAAGAACCTTCCAGGTATTCTGAAAAATACAAATCGGTTGCTGTTGCGGAGGAAGAAGATGTGGTTGTATTTACAGTCGCGCTGGAAGCAGATGTATTCCCGGCAGCATCTTTGGCCTTAATATAAAAAGAATAAGCAGTGGCGGCAGTTAGCCCTGTGATGGAAGCGGTTGTGACAGAAATCGATGTTTTCAGGCTTCCGTTCATATAAATATCATATCCGGTAACGGCTACATTGTCAGTTGAGGCTGTCCAGTTCAAAGTAAGGGATGTCTGGGCAATGTTTGACACCGTCACGTTCGAAGGTGCGGTTGGAGCCTGGGTGTCTGCAGGCGGCGTTACGGTTCCCCAAATTGCATTTACATATTCCGGATGGTCAATATACGGATTACGGTTTCCCTGGCGGGCATAAATAGCGTTGTTGCGCGCTATCTCACGGGCACTTACCGGATCCTGGGTGTGCCATGCCAGTAACATATCCCTGAAAGTGTTGGTAAAAACCTGGTTGCTTGTCCCGTTAAACATTGGATAAGAATAACCTGCAATAGTATTTTCATATCGGGTGGCAAAATAAAAATACATCCGGGCAATGTCTCCTTTAAATTCATTTACCGGTTCAAAAACCGTCCCGGAATATCCTGAAACAGCACTGGAACCTAATTTGCTTCCGTTTAAGGATGTCCAGGTTACCGTAGCTACTTTTCCGTGAGGGTAATTGCCTCTCATCCCGTTTACTTTCCCATCGGTAGGAGTAATGTGGTGTGCATCGGAAACCATTGGGGCCGATTCGTTAAAAACAGATTGCGGAACGATGTGTTCCCTGTTATAACAATTCCCTTCTACACTATAAGTACCGCATTGATCCGTGCTGTACGTATATTCATAAGGATCCGCTCCCGTAGGGTTTTCAGAATAAATATCGATTATAGTATTGTCATTTTCGTATTGATTGTCCCTGTCCGAAGTGCCAAAGGTTGTCCAAAGCCCGGCATAACCTTTATCGGAATGCCCCTTTATTTTGTTGTATAATTGAGTTTTAAGAGTGTAACCTGTCCCGGTTGCCGTATTATAATAACCGGAAGGGATCTGTGAAAACGAGAAAATCGAAAATAAAAAGGCAAGCAATACTAATTTTGATTTCATTGTTGAATGGTTTGGTTAGTTTCAGTTTTTTACATCATACAAAAATATTTATAAGATAAACAATAGGTTTGAGGGCAAGATTATATAAAGGTTATGTTACCGTAACCTGATGATAAAACTAGGTATAAAAAAAGCGGCAAATTTGCCGCTTTCTAATTAGTTGATAACAATCTTTTTAACAATTGTCTGATTATCAGAGCTTAACTTCAATAAGTAAAAGCCTTGAGGTAAGTTTTCCAGAGTATAAACATCCTGGTTGGCCTTCGGATGGTCTAGCTGTTTGATGATTTGCCCGTTGACATTAACTAATTGGATCTGATCAAGCGCCGTAAGGGTTTTGATATTGATGCGATGGTCATTTGCCGGATTCGGATAAATAATAAACTCTTCGATAGTGAAATCATTAACATCCATCGGGCTGTAGCAAGTCCAGGTCAGGTCATCAAACGCCACACGATTGCTCGTGGTTGTATTGGAATCGAAACTGATCACAACATTCCCTGCAGTATTGATATTTGAAAGGGTCGTAGTGGTTGCCGTTGCGCTATAAGGGATTGTCCCGGCAGTAACGCCGTTCACTTTTACCGTAAAAGTTCCGGCTGAACCGGTAAATTTCAGTTGTGTAGTCACGGTTATTTCTCCAATACCATTAGAAATCGTGCCCGATGTCAAAGAACCGTTCCTTACCGTAATCGATTTCGTATTGATGGTCTGGTCTGTCCTGGAATCTGTTGCGGTCCAGGAAACGTTTGTGGTCGGGTTTGTCCAGGAATAGGTGCCGTAGGTCGAACCGCCTGAAGGGATTGCTTCAAAATTTTCTGTGATCGAACCGGAACAGCTTCCACCGGTATTGGCCAGTGTAGTCCCATTGGTAGTATTGCTCGCAGGCGAAAGGTTGTCCTTACAGTCTTTGGCAATCACATAAATACTATAGGTAGTAGAAGGATTCAAACCGTTTAATGTAATGGAAGTAGTACCTCCGCTGGAAGCATATTTCACACCATCAACATAAATATCATAATTGGTTACACCGATATTATCCGTGCTGGCTGTCCAGGACAACGTTATGGTAGAGGATGTCGTATTGGTTACAGTAACATTCGTTGGAGCAGTAGGCGCCTGGGTATCAGCCGGGCAACTGGTTGCACCCCAAACCAAGTCTACATATTCAGGATGGTCAATATAAGGGTTACGATTGTTTTGTCTGGCATAAATAGCATTGTTTCGGGCAATTTCAAAAGCACTTACCGGATCATTCGTATGCCAGCTCATCAGCATTGTTAAGAAAGCCGAATCAATCGCAGGATATGCATTTCCGCTAAAAGCAGCATAAGAATACCCTGAAACAGTTGTTTCGTAACGGGTTACAAAATAAAAATACATCCTGGCGATGTCTCCTTTGAATTCATCAATCGGTTCGAACACGGTCCCGGAATAGCCTGGAACGGCACTGGAACCTAATTTACTTCCATTTAATGAGGTTATTGAGGCAGTAGCCACTTTCCCATGCGGATAATTGCTCCTTACACCATTTACTTTTCCGTCGGTAGGAGTAATGAAATGTGCATCTGAAACCATTGGCGCATTCGAATCAAAAATAGACTGCGGAATCATGTGCTCCCTGTTGTAACAATCTCCTTCGGCGCTGTAATTCCCGCAACGTTGCGTACTTCCAGGGGAATAATTGTAAGGATCAGCTGCGGTTGGCCTTTCGGAATACATATCCATTATGGTACCGTCATTTTCGTAAAAACTATCGATGTCTGAAGTCTGGTAAGTCGTATACAGGCCGTTATAGCCGTTATCTGTGGAAACATGCTCTGACGCTAAGCCATTGTTAACATTATCAATGATTTTCCTAAGATTGGTTTTCAAAGCAGCTCCCGTTCCTGTTGCCGTATTGTAGTAACCGGCTGGAACCTGGGCAAATCCGATCATCGTAAAAAGGATTGCAACTAAAGAGTAGATTTTTTTCATTTTGGTTTTTCTTGATTAAAGATTTGTAACGCGTTTAACAGTAAAGCAAACGTAAAAAAGCGGCCATAGCCGCTTTGTTTTAGTTTATAACAACCTTTTTAATGATTGTTTTATCATTTGAACTCAATTTAAGGAAATAAAACCCTTGAGGTAAATTTTCTAAAGTATATGTATGATTTTGAGCTACCGGATTTTTAACCTGCTGCATCAATTGACCATTTATATTGACCAGTTCTATTGTATCCAGGATGGCTTCAGAATCGATATTTATCTTGTGGTCGTTCGACGGATTAGGATACACATTGATATTGGCCGATAAAGCAAACTGGTCTGTAGCCAATGGGAATCCCCATATCTGTGTTGCAAATTCAGGATGGTCAATAAATGGGTTCCTGTTGTTTTGTGCCGCACAAACGGCATTGTTACGGTCAATTTCCTTTTGACTTACAGGATCTGCCAAATGCCAGGTAAGCATCAAGTCCAGGTACCAGTTCTGGTAACAATGGTCGCTTGTACCATCCAGGACTTTTTGACCGTTATTGGTCGGGTCGATATTTTGCCAGGAAGCAATTCTATCCTGATAGCAGGTTGCCATATAAAAATAGTTTCTGGCAATATCTCCTTTGTATTGGTCAGCCGGTTCAAAAACAACTAATGAAGCTGGACTATTTGGAGCTGTACAAACCCCTACTTTAGAGCCATTGCTTGTAGTATATGTTGGAGTTCCGCCTACAACGCCGTAAGGAATGCTCCCTCTTTGGCCATTGTCTTTTTTGTCAGTCGGCATTACGTGGAAAGCATCGGTATACATCGGTATTCCTGAAGTGCCACCAAACCAGCTTTTAGGAAAAGTATGCTCTCTGTTGTATCGTTCGCACTCAACAGATCCGCCGGTTCCATTATCCTGGTTTCCACCTGTAGCTACTGATCCGAAAACGAAATTGCAGTTAGAATAAACATCCCAGACTTTGCCGTCTGCCCTTACATCTGAAGTGTAATACAAATTCCATAAGCCCGGAGTATAAGATAAGGTAGTATGCGAGCCGATTATGTTGAACAATTGTGTCTTTAGCGTATAACCTGTTCCGGTTGCTGAACTATAGTAAGTTGTTAAATTCGACGGGCATGTTTGGGCAAAACCAACCGCCATGCTTAATGATAATAATAAAACGTAGATTTTCTTCATAGTAATTTTTGTAATAAAATGCTTATAATGTGCTTTTAAATTTTGGGGCAGCAAACTTACATTAAAATTCCAATATTGGATTAGAATTTTAACAAATTTTTGTTTTTGGCCTTTTTACGTATGAAAAATACTATGGTATTATGCTTTTCTTTCCAGCAAAGCCATATAGAATCCGTCAAAACCTGATTCGGAAGCTAAAATCTTCACGTCTTTGGCAAAGGTAAAGTTTTTTCCAGTCTCAGAGGTTAAGAATTTCTTAATTTGCTCCTGATTTTCAGAGGGTAAGACCGAGCAAGTGGCATAGACAAGCTTTCCTCCGGGCTTTACTATTTTAGAATAGCTTTCCAGGACTTCTGCCTGGACTTTGCGGATATTGTCGATGAATTCAGGCTGGAGTTTCCATTTTGCGTCCGGGTTTCTTTTTAAAACGCCCAAACCGCTGCAAGGTGCATCAATTAGGACCCTGTCGGCTTTTTCGTGCAGTTTTTTGATGACTTTTGTTGTGTCGATAATCCTGTATTCGATATTGAAAGCACTGTTTCTTTTCGCTCTCAATTTTAATTGCTTTAATTTGCTTTCATAGAGGTCCATAGCGATCAATTGCCCTTTGTTTTCCATTAAAGAAGCAATATGAAGCGTTTTCCCGCCCGCGCCGGCACAAGTATCCACGACCCTCATCCCGGGTTTTACATCCAGGAAATGGGCTACTAATTGTGAGGAAGCATCCTGTACTTCAAACAATCCTTCCTTGAAGGCATCTGTTAAGAAAACGTTTGCTCTTTCCTTAAGTACCAAGGCTTCCGGCTGGTCTTTCAGGGTTTCCGTATCGATGTTCAGATCCATTAAGATGGAACGCAGTTTGTCACGGGTTGTTTTTAAGGTATTGGTCCTCAAAATAACTTTTGCCTGCTGGTTTTGGGCCGCGATTTCGGTAGCCCAGACTTTCTCTCCCAGTTCCTTTACGCCCAATTCGTCCATCCAATCCGGAATGGATTCCTTGATGGCTCTTATTTTTGACAATTCGTCAAAACGTCCTTTTATTTTACGTTCAGGAGTTCCGTCCAGCTGGCGCCAGTCCGGGATTGGGTAACCGCGAAGTACCGCCCATACGGCGAACATCCGCCAGATATTGTCACGGTCGAAAGGTTCTTTGACTTCTGCAATTTCAGAATACAAGCGCTTCCAGCGTACGATTTCATAGATGGTTTCGGCTACGAATTTGCGGTCGGAGCTTCCCCAGCGTTTGTCTTTTTTTAAGGCTCGTGCCACTACTTTATCGGCATATTCCCCTTCGTTAAAAATTGCGTTTAAAGAGTCTATCGTTGTGTAAACTAAATTCCTATGTAATCTCATGTTTCAAAAATTGAGGCGCAAAGGTACGATTTATTAGTGTAAAGTCATAAAGTCATGCTGTGGAAAGTTTTAAAGTGGCAAATTCATACATTAGAATATGTTTTTATACCGGATTTTGCGTTCCTGATAGCAGCGGAAATCCTTTTTTGTCTTTAAGTACCGCTCGCTTGCAAAGCGGATGCAGGAAACATGGCAAAAAAGATTGCAGCGGATAGCAGGTTAAAACGCCCTAAAAAAACATTGAAATATTTTAGTAGTACATACTATTTGCTTATTTTCGCTAACTGAAATTAAATACTGAAATATGAAATACGATATTATTGTTTTAGGAAGTGGGCCAGGAGGTTATGTAACAGCCATCAGAGCATCGCAATTAGGATTTAAGGTAGCGGTTGTCGAGAAGGAAAACCTTGGAGGCGTTTGCTTGAACTGGGGTTGTATCCCAACCAAGGCTTTGTTGAAATCAGCACAGGTTTTCGAATACCTCAAGCATGCGTCCGATTACGGATTGACGGTAAAAGAGTTCGATAAGGATTTCTCTGCCGTGGTTTCCCGTTCCCGTGGTGTTGCTGAAGGAATGAGCAAAGGTGTCCAGTTCCTGATGAAAAAAAATAAGATCGATGTTATTGAAGGTTTCGGAAAACTTAAGCCTGGGAAAAAATTAGACGTTACGGCGGCTGACGGTAAAGTAACAGAATATAGTGCAGACCATATCATCATTGCTACCGGTGCCCGTTCCCGCGAATTGCCGAACCTGCCTCAGGACGGTAAGAAAATCATCGGTTACAGACAGGCGATGACCCTTGCAGAGCAGCCTAAATCTATGATTGTAGTAGGTTCGGGAGCGATTGGGGTGGAATTCGCAAGTTTCTACAATGCGATGGGAACCCAGGTAACTATTGTGGAATTCATGCCAAATGTTGTGCCTGTTGAAGATGAAGATATCTCAAAACAATTTGAGCGTTCTTTGAAAAAATCAGGTATTACGGTGATGACAAATGCTTCGGTTGAAAAAGTGGATGTATCCGGAAAAGGTGTAAAAGCTACCGTAAAAACAGCCAAAGGAGAAGAAATCCTGGAAGCGGATATTGTACTTTCAGCTGTTGGTATCAAAACAAATATCGAAGGTATCGGACTGGAAGAAGTAGGTATCGCTACAGATAAGGATAAGATTTTAGTAAACGCATACAACCAGACCAATATTCCGGGCTATTATGCCATTGGAGATGTAACGCCTGGGCAGGCTTTGGCTCACGTTGCTTCTGCTGAAGGAATCAATTGTGTGGAAAAAATTGCAGGCCAGCATGTAGACCCGATTGATTATGGGAATGTTCCGGGCTGTACTTATGCGACTCCGGAGATTGCTTCTGTAGGCCTTACTGAAAAAGCGGCTAAAGAAAAAGGATATGAGATCAAAGTAGGGAAGTTTCCTTTCTCGGCTTCAGGAAAAGCAAAAGCTGCCGGGACTCCTGACGGTTTTGTAAAAGTGATTTTCGATGCAAAATACGGAGAATGGTTAGGCTGCCATATGATTGGTGCCGGAGTGACCGATATGATCGCAGAAGCGGTTGTTGCCCGTAAACTGGAAACGACAGGGCATGAGATCCTGAAATCGATCCACCCGCACCCAACCATGAGTGAAGCGGTTATGGAAGCCGTAGCCGATGCTTATGGCGAAGTGATCCATTTGTAAAAACAGTAGTACTGTCATTATAGGAATCCGTTTTGCGAAAGCAAGACGGATTTTTTATTTCTATGTATTTGATATTCGTTTGAAAATCAGTACTTTATTGCTGGTTTTTCACTACATTTGTAACACTGAAAAAGCGGTTGTCCTGCTTTGGTTTCCAAAAACTGGTTTTCTCCGGAAGTTCTCCATAACTGTCAGGTTTTATCACACTTACATTTTTAAAAACGGCGATATCTTTTCGCTGCGCAAACACGTACCACATTAAACGGCAGGAAACAGGCAAATGCCACACAAACTGAAAAATAATTTAAATAAAAGACAATGAAAACAATGAAGCTAATTCCAACGGTGCGGTTCATTGGGTTATTCCTAATGTTTGGCACCTATTTGTATGGGCAGGATCCTCATGTTGTGGCTCCTTCGATTTATAAAAGAGTTGTCCTGGAAAATGAAAATGTGCGGGTATTGGAACTGGAAATTGCTCCCGGTGAAATTGTTCCATGGCATTCCCATCCCAATCATGTAGCATATGCCTTAACAGATGCAAAACTCGAAATTACAGACAAGGGCAAAGCTCCGGTCGTTGCCGATATCAAAGCTGGCGAAGCCATGTACATCCCGGCAGTGACCCATATGGCCAAAAATTTAGGCACTGCGCCTGCCAAAATAATTGTTACCGAAATCAGGAATAACAAGAAAAAAATGAATGCCCATGCTGTCACTGCCGTTAAAAAAGAATAACCGGGCGTACTAAAATAGGCTTTGGCTACCCCTAACAATCCGTTTTGTGAAAACAAGGCGGATTTTTTATATGCTTGATTTACAACAGTTTTAAATCCTATGAAAAATAATTCAATAGGTTTCTGTAACATTTGAATTTTCTTATCGTATAATTATCGATTTTAAAGAAATTAATATTCAATAATGACACAAAGGTGTTGTAACTTCAAAAGGGATTCAAAATCAGGCTGATGCCAAGGATCCAAAATCGATAGCCATCGAATTTACAAATCATTCTTCTATTAATCGGTTCTAAAAATCAAAAACAAAACAAACATTCATTCAAAACCTAATTAAATGACAACAATTTTCTCTTTTTGGTGGATAATCCTTGTGGTATTATCTGTCTTGTTTTACAAATTCGTACTGCGGGTTTTCTTCGGGATGGTTATTGTCCCGGAAAACAGAATAGGTTTGGTAACCAAGAAATTCGTGCTTTTTGGTGCAGACAGATCTTTACCGGACGGACGTATCATCGCTACCAAAGGCGAAGCAGGTTTCCAGGCGCAGACACTGGCTCCCGGTTTGTATTGGGGCATGTGGATCTGGCAGTATTCAGTCGATATGAGCCCATTTACCATTATTCCGGAAGGAAAAATCGGATTGGTCTTAAGTAAGGACGGTAAGGAAATCCCGACCGGTAGGATTTTGGCACGTAAAGTATTCAGCGATAATTTCCAGGATGCCAAAGCCTTTCTTGATAATGGAGGGCAGAAAGGACGCCAGACCGCTTTTATTACAACAGGTTCGTACCGTATCAACACCTTCCTTTTTGAGATTGTGATAGCAGAACAGGTGAAGATTTTCGAAAACATGATCGGTATCGTAACAGCCCTTGACGGAGATCCCATTCCAATTGGTCAGATTGCCGGTAAGTATGTAGAAGGCCATAATAATTTCCAGGACTGCGACGAGTTCCTGAACCAGGGTGGAAACAGAGGTTTGCAGCCGCAGGTAATGCTGGCCGGGTCATATTATATCAATACCTGGGCCATCCAGATCGAGCAAAATCCTATGACCGATGTGCCTATCGGATATGTAGGTGTGGTGATTTCTTATATTGGCGAGGACGGGCTGGATGTGACCGGAGAACATTTCAAACATGGTAATATCGTATCCAAAGGACAGCGAGGCGTATGGATGGAACCTCTCGGCCCTGGAAAATATGCCTTAAACAAATACACGACCAAACTGGAAGCCGTTCCTACCACAAACCTGGTATTGAACTGGGCCGATGCCCGAAGCGAATCGCATAACCTGGACCATAACCTGTCAACCATTACAGTACGTTCCCAGGATGGTTTCCCGTTCAACCTGGATGTCTCCCAGATTATCCACGTCCCGGCAAACGAAGCGCCTAAAGTGATTGCCCGTTTCGGAAGTATGACCAACCTGGTTTCACAAGTTCTGGAGCCTACCATTGGTAACTATTTCAGGAATTCGGCTCAGGAAAGCGATGTGATTTCTTTCCTAAGTACCAGAAAAGAGCGCCAGGAATCGGCTAAGAACCATATTAAGGTAGTTTTGGATGAATACAACGTAAACGCTGTCGATACACTGATAGGGGATATTGTACCTCCGGATTCTTTGATGAAAACATTGACTGACAGAAAGATCGCCGAGGAAGAACAAAAGACTTACCAAACCCAGAAAATGGCACAGGAACAACGCCAGGGAATGGAGAAAGAAACTGCTATTGCCGATATGCAGAAAGAAATCGTAAAAGCGTCCCAAAGTGTTGAAATTGCGCAAAGGACTGCAGATGCTACTGTTAAAAAAGCGGAAGGTGATGCGACCAGTTTAAAACTGAATGTCAACGCAGAAGCGGAAGCCACAAAAATGCGTGCCAATGCCGAAGCCGAAGCAACCAAAGCAAGAGCGGGAGCACAGGCGGAAGCAACCAAGCTGACAGCAAGCGCGGATGCCGAAAGGATTTCCAAAACAGGTTTGGCCGAAGCCGAAAAAATCATGGCTATTGGTAAATCTACGGCGGAAGCTTATCAGTTACAGGTTTCTGCCATGGGTGGCGATAACTTTACCAAGTATAAGATCACGGAAGAAATCGGTAAAGGGAATATCAAGGTAATCCCTGATGTGCTGATCTCCGGGGCAAGCGGTTCAGAAGGAGGCATCAGCGGCCTTTTGGGGATGAAACTCATGGAAATGATGGACACCAAGACCGAAAAAGAGGAGCCTAAAAAGAAATAAAAAGCTTTTGAAAAGCAACCTGTCAACCGACAGTAATGATAATGGAGTCTTAGGGCTCCATTATTTTTTTGTTCAGTCGTGGTTTTGCAGCTATGCAAAATATAATGACCAATTGGGAAACTTGTAAAGATTGGAAAAAGGATTGATTTTGTGTGGCAAAAAAATAATAGTGAAAAATTTTGCCACAGTTTTTGTGGCAAAATTTTTGAACTTGAAAAAAATGCCACAACTTTTGTGGCAAAAAAAATAATTTCAAAAAAATTGCCACAAGGGGAATTCGATTGCAAATCTTCAGGTTGTGTAAATAAGTTTTGTTTTTTGATGAAGCATTGGAAGAATAGATATAAATTGAAAAGCAATTGCCCTAGCCCTGATCGCAGCGGCATCCTTTTTGTCCCGTTTTTTAAAAAAGGGACAAAAAGATATAGCGGAGAGCAGGATTGGCTCCTAAAAAAAGATATTCTATGTAATTACAATGTAAAAAAGCCCTTACTCTATTTCAATCCCGTACCGTATTGCTGCTTCAAGAACAGGAATATGTATGTCTTTGAGTGTTTTGAACTTAATGCAGTACCCGCTTACACTTGCCTTCCCGATGTCTTTTCCGTAGGCTTGGGCTAAATAGGACTTATCTTCGATACCAAGGATGTAAACAGAAATCCCAGTGGTGTTGGCGCTCATCCCAATCTGATAAAATTCCCTGGTTTTCCCACCGGCATATTGCATAATCTGCAGCCCGTAGCCTATATTAGGATTGGAAACCGTTTTATTATCACTGTTTTTACCATCCAGGAACCATAACCTGCATTCGGGCATTATATCCAGGATGATTTGGTGCAATTCCTCCATTTCACTACGTTTCGGTTCCGGCTGGCTGTTTATGTATTCGTTTATTTGTTCCTGTATGTTCATAAGTGTGTTTTTTTAATTGATTTGGTTTTTAATTCCCGAAAATGCTGTTGTAAATTATCTCTATTGTATAGCTTCCTCTATTTAAACTCAGATAGCATTACTTCAGAAAGAGTTGTTTTATCTTCGATTTTTTCATAAATTTTTTTTGCTTTTTGGATTAATTTTTCGTCATTATTTGCTTTTCCGACTTTAATCAAACTGAAAGCATAATTTGTTCTATATTCATCATTTTTGGTGATTTTGCCACCCAATCTTTCAAATGCTTCTATACTTTCGGTGTATTTTTCATTTCTAGTCAAAAGTATTCCTTTGATAAGGTAAATTTCTTCGCTAAGCTTTATCCCACTTTCCTTGTATTTTTCAATCGCGATATTTAAATTTTTCAAACCATTTTCAGTATCGCCAATGTAAATCGAAGTTGAAGCTATTCCGTAAAACCCTTCCGGGCTTTCAGGGAAAAACTGCTTCATTTCATTATATTTCTTTCTGGCAAGCTTAAAAGAACCTCTTTTAGAAGCCATAAAAGCTACATTTTGTTTAAAAATCAATGTCTTATTGTTGCTTAAACTATCTGCAATGTAATAATAAGCCAAAGCTTCCTTATCCATATTGGAAAGGCGATATGTATAACCTGCAAAAAAATACGCATCGCAAAAAGTGCTGTCTTTTTTTATTAAATCTAAAAATAGTTTGTTTGCGCCACCAATAAATAAATTGGCTTTTATACAATCTATCCCTAATTTGAAGCTTTCTTTAGATTTGTTGTCATTCGGTATTGGGCAAATGGTATAATTGCCATTAAAATAATCTACTTGAGCATGCCCCAATTGGACAAAAAGTAAAAAAAGCACAGTGATGTATTTCATAATTTTCATTTCTTACTTTACCCTACAGGAGCATTCATGATGTTCGCTGATGTAATTGATCGATTCGTAGCAAAGCGCTTCTAAAACCGATAGATTGATGTCAGAAAGTTTTTTTATATACATGCAGGCTTTGCTCATTTTGTATGTACCGAAATCGGCCAGCAATAATTTACTTTTTTCAGTATCAGAGTAGATATAAAGGGAAAAAGCTGCTTTTCTGGGCGAAAAACCCAGGACAGGAGCATCTCCTTCGTGCCCGCTGGCGTATTTGTAATGGTAATTCCCAAATCCGATAATGGATGGCCCCCACATTTTGGGTTCAGAGCAAGACCATTTTTGCAGGAGTTCAATCAACTGGAAACTATCTGCTTTCTTTTGCGGGTTTTCAACATACGAGTTTACAAAATCTATGACGTTCTGGCCTGTGTAAGTAGTCTTTGTTTTTGCCATTATGTTATATATTTGGTTAAGTAATACCCTTTATTGCTTTCAGGGAGTTGCTATTGCTTTCATTTCATCAAGTTTATCAAGCATTGCTTTAAAAAGTCCAAGTAACGATTTTAATTGTTCAATATCTTTAATTTCCCCATCAGCATAAAAAGACAATTCAAAATGATTTTCAGGAAGTTTTTCCTCATAAACACCTTTATGATCAGAGATTTCAATATTGACCTCTTTCTGTAAAAATATAAGATGTCTAATCTCTTGATTTTGAAGTAGTGTTTTAATTTTCAATCCATTATTTGACTTAATGATAAATTCTTTGTCAAAGTCAGGCCTGCCAATTTCTATATCTTGGGCACCAAATATTTTTCCTATGTTTCTGGGAAATGTCTGGCGATAAATTTCAAAGCGAAAATTATCAGTAATGACTATTGGTGCCACAACCCTTGTCATGATCTGGCCGTATTTTCCCGACCATAATGTATAATTGTCAAAAATTATTTTTCTACCGTTATGATTGATTTCCGTCCTGTCTGAACGCCAACTTATTCCTTTGATGAATTTTGCTTTTATTTCTAATGCAAAAAATTCCCAAATATTTGTTCTTTCTTTATTGAAGATAGTTAGCATATATTTTTAAATAATTGATTTGTTAACGTTACTATATCCAATAATACCAAGACAAGAGGATAATATGCATACTTCCAAAGATATGCTAATTTTTAATCCATACAAAAGAATTCCTATTCCTATGGCTTATGATACTATTTTTTCAAGGATTCGAGAAAAAGCCCAGCATAACATCCAATGCTTTTTCCGAATGCATCCGTTCCCCGTTTTCCAATGATTCCAGGGCGCTTTGTGAAGCTCTTTTGCGCATGTTTGTTTCATAATAGGCGATTGCTTCCTCCATAGTATTGTGCTGCCCGCCGGTCAGGTTTTCGCTCAATTCCAGAGCGTCCAGCATGGCCATATTCACCCCTTCGCCAGCAAACGGAGGCATTACATGCGCTGCATCTCCCAGTAGGGCCAGGTTGGGCAAAGCTTCCCAGGTTTGGTCCAGTGGCATGCAATAAATAGGGCGGGGGATAAACGGGACAACGGCACTTTCAAACAATTCATGCCAAACGCTGCTCCATTCCGGATATTCCTTTTTGAACCATGCCAGTACCTGTTGTTTGTCAGCATAATCCAAACCACTGTTTACAGCCCAATTTTCTTCCGTTTTAAAACTGGCATAAAACCCGATCTCGCCATTGGCTTTCTGTCCCATCAGTAGGTCTTTTTTATTCCCAAAGGCCATTATCTTGCCGCCCCGGAGCAATGCATTGATCTTTGGAGCCGTTTTACTGGCCTGATAAATAACACCTTCCAGCATCGTAACACCCGAATAAAAAGCTTTGCTATCGGTTATATAAGGCCGGATTTTGGAATTGGCTCCATCCGCACCAATGACCATATCGGCATATTCCGGAGGACGGTTCTTAAAATGCAGCAGCCAGCCGCCGTTTTGAGCTTCCAATGAACTAAAATGGCTGTTCCAAACCACTGTTTCCGGAGCAAGGGATTCCAGCAATATTTTCCGTAAAACGCCCCTGTCAATCTCTGGGCGGAAATGTTCATGCCCAAAATCCTCTTCGGGTTTCTCATCGTGGTCACTGAAGAATATCCTGGCATGCTCATCCATGATCTGCATCCGGTCGGCACCAACCATAAAATGCTGTTTGAACTCTTCCAGCAAGCCAGCCTTTCGCAGGGCCGCCAGTCCCGAATCGTCGTGAAGGTCAAGCGGAGAACCCTGGACACGGGCATTTTTATCGAAATCCCTTTCATATACTTTGGTATCGATACCTTTCATTTGAAGAAGTTTCGCCAGCGTCAACCCTCCAGGGCCAGCACCAACAATTGCGATTTTTTTATTCTGTAATAGCATAATTTTAAATTTTATGCTGCAAAATTAGGGTGTGGGATATACCAAAAATTGTAAAAATCGGTCATCTTCGTTTTTGAACAGTTCTTTAGGCGAAACACCCGAGAGTTTTTTGATTTCTTTAATGAAGTGGGATTGGTCGGTGAAGTTGAGCTGTGGCGAAAGTTCCCCTTTTTTGATATAAGGCAGCGAAGCCTGGAAGCGAAGGATATTGCAATACGTTTTTAAGGAAATCCCCAATTGCCGGTTAAAATATCGGTTGATCTGCCGTTCGCTCCAGGCTATTTTTTCAGAAAGTTCTTTGACATTTATTTCCCCGTCGGCGGCAAAAACCAGTTCAAACAACCTGCGTTTGCGTTCATCAATCGTTTTGGGCAACAAGGACAATAATTTTTGGGAGGATTTTTTACAAAATGCTTCAAAATCATCCAGGTCTTCTATGGCAAAGTCCCAGAAATTGCAGGGTAGTTCTTTGCCGCTGTCTACAAATGCCGCTGTGGTTTGGCCCAAAAGGTATTCCAATGCAAGAGGATTGAAACTAATCGCAAAAAAAGCTTCGATACCCCGTTTGGGCATCAGCTTGGGTTTGGTTTCCAGCCCCATAAGTACGATCTGGAATGTATGGTCTTCCGTTTTGCAAAAAAGCAGATCGATCTTCCCATTGGGGATAATGACACCTTCCCCAAAACCCGACAGGTTCTGCAACGAAGAAAAACAATGCACAAAATCAGCCAGCAAAGACTCCGGCTTGATAAGGGAATAGGTTAGGGGATTGTCCATTTTTGTCGGATTATGGTAGTTGCGGTCTTGAGGCTTGTTTTTTGGCCGGTTATTCCACAAATTCGGATATAAAGTTACTGATTTCAGATGATCTGGAAGTTTTTTCAAATCCTTTTAACGTATGGCCAAGGACAAATCAGAGGCATTCAAAACCTAATTATTGCCGCTTTTGGAAACAAACTGCCATTTCGCCATCATCTTTTGTACCCAACACAACCGATTAATCCCTAAATTTGCCCCAACCTTGGAACATAATTTATAGAATGGCATCAACTTCCAGCGAACAGACAGCAATTAAAGCTACCTATTTCAGTATTTTAGGCAATACCGTTTTGGCCATCCTGAAATGGGCTACCGGTTTTTTCGGGAACTCTTATGCGCTAATCGCCGATGCCATAGAATCCACGGCCGATATTTTTTCCTCCTTTTTGGTACTCTTCGGGATAAAATATTCGAATAGGCCCGCAGACGAGAACCATCCCTATGGGCACGGCAGGGCTGAACCGCTGATCACGTTCCTCGTGGTCGGTTTCCTGATCACATCAGCCACCGTTATAGCCTATGAAAGCATCATCAATATCCAGACACCGCACGATTTGCCTAAAGCATGGACGCTGTTTGTCCTGGGAGGGATAATACTATGGAAAGAAGCTTCTTACCAGTATGTCATTCGCAAAAGCAGGGAAACCAACAGTTCTTCCCTCAAAGCCGATGCCTGGCACCACAGGAGCGATGCTATTACTTCCATTACTGCGTTTGTAGGGATTTCAATTGCTTTGTATTTTGGGAAAGGGTACGAATCCGCAGACGATTGGGCTGCCTTACTGGCCTCGGTTTTCATCCTATACAACAGTTACCTGATTTTCAGGCCGGCCTTGGGGGAAATAATGGACGAGCATTTATACGATGACCTGGTGAAGGAAATAAGGGACATTTCCGTAACGGTAGAAGGCGTGCTGTATACCGAAAAGTGTTACATCCGCAAAGCCGGCCTCAAATACCACGTAGACCTCCATGCTACCGTAAAAGCGGACCTTTCGGTAAAAGTAGGGCATGACATCGCCCATAAGCTCAAGAATACCTTACGAAAAGAACTCCCGCAATTGGGCCACGTGTTAATTCATATTGAGCCGGATGATTTGTAGGGTTTTGGTAATAAGAGCGAAAAATAGTAAGTGTTTGACTCCGTTTCGGAATAACTATTAAATAGGATCACGACGTTTGAGTAAGTACATATCTTGGAAACGTCTTTTTGATTTATAAAAATCAATTTCCATTAACCGGTTAAAAACAGTGTCAGACACATTCTTATAATCGGAAGTATCAAAATGCAGGAACAGCGGATGTTCACGTTCAGTGTTAAATGAATCGCGTAGCTTGATTATGGCATTTCTTTCCTTGAATTTTAGTTTCTCAAAAGCTTTTTCGTATTCAACTAAGATTTCGCGTTGATTCCCAATAAGCCTTTTATAGTATTTATCCTTTTGGGCTTGGGTATGAATAAGATAATCCATCTCCTTTGAATTCATTTTTAATTCATCGCGATACTCTATAAGTTGTTTGTAAATAAGGATTCTTTCTTCATCATTTCCCTTACACGATAAAAACAGTATACAAAAAAGGGCAATTATTATTTTTTTCATTTAAAGCTTTATTTGATGTTTGTGAATATACCCTAAGTCATTGTATTACGACAGTAAAAACGTAAAAGTTATTGCTGCTCCGAGAAAAACCATGCCAATTACTCCGCTTAGATTTTGCTGATAGATTTCTTCAACATTTAATTTTGAAGATAGGAACGGCCACCTGATTAACGTTCCGATTACCTTCAGGAGCTTCCAAAGAGCATTCAAAATTATTCCTCCTATACCATCTTCAATTATATTCATTTCCTTAATTTAAATTAAACCAGATACTTAAATCCCATATTCCCCAACGACATTCCATTTTCCGTTGCCAATCTGTTCGATTATTGAAATCTTTTCAAAAACGATGGCTTTTGGGACGTCGGTTTTTAGTATTTCCTCAAAAATTTCGGTTGTACAGGAAGAATTCCTGGGGTGCATCAATGTGATGTGCGGTGCTGCCAATCGTTTGGTTGCGCCTGTATTTTCCAGGATTTTTTCCCTCAAATGATGGTATTCGGAATTGTTTTCGCCTGCTGCAATTAAAACCCCTTTGTCATTTGAAAACCGTACTATTTCACCAAGGTTGACCGTAATTGCCTTCAGAGCCAAAGCTTTTAAATTCTCCAGGACCCGGGGCATGTTTTCAATCTCGTCTTCCCGGCACAATGTCACATGCGAAGGGATGATCCTGAATTGCTCCGGATTGTATTTTTTCCGGATTTTTTCAATTTCCGAGGTATATTTTTTATCTAAAAAAAGAGTCAGTTGCCTTCTTGTGTTTTGATTCATTCTACCCCTAATTTATGTTTTTTAATGTTTTGCAATAGTATACAAGATTAAGGAAACAGTTAATTTCTGCTAAAGATAGGGGTTTTATTGAATCATATTTTAGGTTCTTTTCCACACTACAAATTCTTCATTTGCACAAGATGACATTGATCGTATTACATTTTCAAAGTTAAAATTTTCAAACTTTGAAACGATATCATACACTTTTTCACAGCCTGTGCTTCCGTGAGGAATCAGGCAACCGGAGTTTTCTCCAATTAATGCCAGCCAAATGTCGGGCGCAAATGGCCCTTGGTCGGTATTTATAAACTTTATTTCATTAACATCTTCCCAAAATATTTGTTCAGCTTCTCTTTCAGGATGCTCAACCCTTACAAACTTTTCGGTTATGGTTGTTTCAAAGTAATCTTCCGGTTGTTTTTTCTTTGGTTTGTTGAAAATATTTTTGAAGAAATTCATCTTTTAAATAGTTGATTAGTTACATATGATCCATAATAAGAGCTGTTTACTCCATACCAAAGCCATGCAAAAACCTACACAAGTCCTTCCAGATACATCAATACCCGCAAGCACATTCAGCAGTAGGCTATTAATCCCAGATTACAGGCCTATCCAGCCCCAGCGTCCTGAAGTATGCCAGCATTTGTCCCGTATGGACCGCTTCGTGGTACGCAATCCGCTGCAGGTAGTCGCCAAGTTTCCTGCGTTGCCCTTTTTCGCTGCGGACAATCTCTATGCTGCTCAGGTCATCAGCACTGAAAGACCGTATGGTTTCAAAAAACATATCGCGGAACGGCTGTGCAAAACCCAGTTCGTCCTGGATAGAGGTATACGGCCTGCCTTCCCAGGGAGAAACATAATCCCCAATGTTCCCGCGGTTTTCCACAATTTTATGGAACAGGTGTTCTCCTTCCAGGATATGCCGTACCATTTCAATACAGGTCATCGCCTTTACGTCCGGCCGCCAAAAATAATTTTCCGGTGTTAGTGCCGTCCAGAGTTTTGTGCTCCTTCTTCGGATTTCCTCAAAGTTCAGGATGATAATATCGGTATGTGTCATGTGATAAAGTGTATTATTAGGTAATGGCTTTGGCCTTTTGTATTCCTCACAAAGCTAAAGATAAAGATTGGAAGTTTTTTAGGAATGTATCGCCCTGATAGCATATTTGTCTTCCAAAAGCCAAACCCCTAGCCCTGATGGCAGCGATATCCTTTTTGTCCCGTTGTTCTTTAGAACGGGACAAAAAGATAAAGCGTACAGCAGGAAAAAGCTCCTACTATTTATAAACGGATTGTACCTCGGTAATCCAGTTTTCAATGCTTTCGGAAGAAGCCCTGTCTGCCTGGCCAAAGAACAAATGCTGCTTTATTTCCAGCCCGCAGTAATCGTAGATGCCTTTGTCTGACGTGAGCACCAACGCCTGGTCCATCCCGGTTGTTTTGTATTCCGCATTCGATTTTCCGTGCGTGTTGATAATCACGGCTTGTTTGCCGCCCAACAGCCCTTCCTGTACGCCCTGGGTATATTGGTAAGCGAAACCGTAGCTCATGACACGGTCAATATAGCCTTTCATGATGGCAGGCATGCCGGTCCACCAGATAGGGTAAATGAAGGTAATGGTTTCCGCCCAGGAAATATAGTCCTGTTCCCGGCTGATATCGGCCGCGACCTGCCTGCTTCTTTGCCCGCGCATATCGTCCAGGGATAGGATCGGATCAAAATTAAGCTCGTATAAATCCCGGATTACAAATTCGTGCTTGTCTTCTTCCAGCGTTTTGATAACGGTTTGTTTTAGAAGGTTGTTCAGGCTGTCCTGATTAGGGTGCGCATAAATAATAAGATGTTTCATGTTTTGTTGCTTTTATTAAGATTAACAAGGCAAAAGTAAAACAGGCACTTATCCTAAAATTGTAAGAAAACGAAAGGCTAGCCCGGTTCTGCAAAACAGATATCCTGCTGGAATCTCAGGTATTGGTTCGGGCTAAGGTTGATAAAGTGCTTAAAGTCATGGATAAACTGGCTCTGGTCATAATAACCGCATTGGCTGATAATGTCATGCCAGTCCGGTTTTGTCCCTTCGGAAGCCCAGTCCCGGATGAGTCCCGTGGCCTTTAGGAAACGATGGTAACGGCTAATTTCTTTAGCGCTGTAGCCCAAATACTTTTTATGGTTGAGTTGTATGCTTCTTTGGGTCCGGCTGCTTTCTTCGGCAATAACCTTGATAGGGCTTTGTGCATTGTCCTGTTCCCTGAAATGGGCAATTGGTTCAAAGGTACTGCTCCGGTCTTTCAAATACGGCTGGCAGAAACGAAACACATAATCGGCTTTTTCCGCTACCGTACCTATTTCCTGCAGTTCGTGCCATAAGCTGGTAAAACAGTTCTCATCGAGCAGGCCGTCAGGATCAAACGGGATGTTCCCGGGTAAGGCAGCGCTCCCGAAAAAGCGGTAAAAGGCGTCGTCCTTAAAATTAGCCACCAGTATTTCCGAACCCACCGGCAATGTATAGTCAAAAGCCTGTTTTATCGGGCCAAGGAGCAGGCATTTATCCATTTCTATTGTGGCGCCCTGTCGGGAAACCAAAGAGGCTTTGGCACCAAAATTAAAAATCATGATGGTTTGGTAACTCGGGTACAGTGTTTTACTGATGACCTGCTTGGTATGGTTGGCAGCAAAATAAAGATGTGAGAAAACCTCCTGGAATGCCTCCGGGACCGTTATCCTGAAACTGGTATAATCGTCCATTTTTTCCATTGAAAATACTGCCCAAATATACTAATACAAAATGGTATACGACCTTACCACACTGGAAATGTTATAACGAACAGCCAAGATTCTATAAGTACCGATAGGCTAAATTGAACGAAATTTACAATCATTAATTTGCAATATTATGAGATCGATATGGACAGGTTCTATCAGTTTTGGGCTAATCAATATCCCCATCAAATTATTTTCCGCTGTCGAAGAAAGCACCCTTGATATGGATATGCTCGATAAAAAAGACAATGCGCCCATAAAATTCAAACGCGTAAACGAGACTACCGGAAAGGAAGTCGCCTATACCGATATTGTAAAAGGTTATAAAATAGAAGATCAGTACGTTATACTGGAAGAAGAAGATTTCGAAGCTGCTGATGCCGTAAAGACCAAAACCATCGATATACTAAGTTTTACCGAAGAAACCGAAATTGACAGCATCTACTATGAAAAACCCTATTACCTCGAACCTGATAAAGGCGCCATGAACGCGTATGCGCTCCTCAGAGACGCGTTGGAAGCTTCCAAAAAAGTCGCAGTAACCAGTTTTGTGCTCCGGAACAAGGAAGGGCTGGCCATCCTGAAGCCTTATAAAAAAGTCATTGTACTCAACCGGATACGATGGGAACAGGAAATCAGGAACACCGACGAACTCAAGTTACCGCCCGTTTCCAAAGCCAAAATGAAAGAAATGGATATGGCCAATAAACTCATCGAACAGCTTACCGAAAAATTCGATATTACCAGTTACAAGGATGAATACTCAGCCAAGCTTTTGAAAATCATCAAGGACAAAGCCAAAGGCAAGAAACAGGCAGCGCCCAAACTCAGGGTTGTACACAAACAGAGTGGGGATTTAATGGAAATGCTCAAAGCTAGCCTGGAAACCAAAAAGAAGAAATCTTCCTAGCTTTTATTCCCGGCTTCCAGTTTTTTCAGGATTTTTGCCACGTCAGCCCCTTTTCCCAAAACAGGTTTCCACAGGTCGCCTTTTTGCTCCAAGCGGTCCAGTATCGTATGGATGGTAAATTGCGACGGAGACAGCAAATCGTTTACTTCCTGCCATTCCAAAGGAGTTGATACCGTAGCACCGGGTTTGGGCCTTACCGAATAAGGTGCCGCCAACGTTTGCCCTTTCCTGTTTTGCAGGTAATCGATGTAAATCTTATGTTCCCTTTTTTTGATGCTCCGTTCAAGGCTCGTCAGTTCCGGTATCCGCGCATGGACTTCCTGTGCAATAAGCTGTGCCAGTATTTTTACGGTATCGTAGTGGTATTTGGCCCCCAACGGGATATATACATGCAAACCAGTAGCTCCGGATGTCTTGCAGTAGCAATCGGTTTCCAGTTCGTCCATCACTTCCTTTACGGTAAGAGCGGCCTTTACCACAGCGGTAAAATCTTTTTTTTCGGGATCGATGTCCATGACTATCCAGTCCGGATGATCCGGTTTTTTAAGGGTGGAATTCCAGGGATTGATTTCAATGCAGCCCAAATTGGCCATGTACAATAGTGTGGCTTTGTCATTACATATCAGGTAATCGATATTTGCCTGGTTTGATTCTGAAAAGATTTTTTCGGTTTTTAGCCAGCTTGGGGTTTTGTCAATATCGATGTCTTTCTGATAGAAACTCGGGCCCTTGATACCGTTAGGGAAGCGGTTCATCGATTGCGGACGGTTTTTAAGGTACGGCAGTATAAAATCTGCTATTTTAATATAATAATCCACAACATCCCCTTTGGTTATCCCGTCATCCGGGAAATAAATTTTATTCTGATTGGTAAGATGGAGTGTTGTTTTCCCTGCCTTGACATCAAAATCATTTTCTCTTTTTGCTGTAGGAACTGGTTTTTTCATGGTGGTTGTTGTTGCATTAAACTGTACTTCTTTTGGGGTTTTGTCTTTTCTCAGCCCTAAAAAAACCGGATGCCTGAGATGGTTGTCCTGGGTCCATTCGGTAAATTTTACCTGCGCTACATATTTCGGCCTGATCCATTGGACGGTATCGCGGAGCGCTGGCTTTTGAACCAGGGGCAATGCTGTTGTAAAATAAGGCTGGAACATATCGTATAGTTCTTTTAATAATACTTCGGTAAAACCGGTCCCGCATTTGCCAATGTATTTCAGGTCTTTCCCGTCATATTGCCCCAATAGCAGCGCTCCAAAATAATGACGGCTTTTTTTAGGTGCCGTTATCCCGATGATCAAGGCTTCTTCTTGTTGTGAAATTTTTATTTTAAGCCAATTGCCGCTCCTTTGGCCAATTGCATATGGGCTATTCGCTTTTTTGGCTATGATGCCTTCGCTTTTGTTTGTAACAGCCTTTTTAAAGAATGCCGTGCCTTTGTGCAATACGTGTTCGGAATAGAATACACCGGCCGGTTTTTCCTGAAGCAATAACAACCGCAGCAATTCCTTGCGTTCCAGCAATGATAAATGGGTGATGTCATTCCCGTCGAGAGCCATCATATCAAAAACGTAGTATTTCAGAATGCCTTTGCCAGATTTAATATAGTTTTGCAGCAATTGGAAATCAGAACGGCCGGCAGTATTTTCAACGACTATTTCGCCATCCAATACCGCTGTGTGGCTCATTTTTCCGAGTGCTTCGGCAATGGGGCCGAAAGGGCTGTTGAAGGAAAGTTTATTCCTGCTGAGCAGCATCACATCCCCGGGATTGATTACTGCTATGGCCCGGTAGCCGTCGTATTTATTCTCAAACAGCCATTCGTTGCCGTCAAAAGGTTTTTCAGCAGTATGGGCCAGCATCGGTTTTATGAACCGGGCTTTGGTTCCTTTTTCAGGTTGTTTGGTTTTTGTCAGGGCTTTTTTTTTACACCAGCTGCTTTTTCCTGCTGCTTTGCCATCGCTTCCAAAGTGGTTTTGCTCAGGACTGATTTGTTTTGGCCCAAAATGTCTTTTTCTGAAGCGAATTGGTCATCCTTTTTGATTAATAGCCAGGCATTTTCCTGTTTGCCTTTGAGTTTTACCAATGAAAATTCCCCTTTAAGCTTTTTGCCTTTCAAGATAAAGCTTAAGCGTCCTTTTTGCAGGTCTTCTTTCAGTTGTTTTTCCGGTTTTCCTTTGGTGTCTTCCGCCGGCAGGTATGTCCCGTTGTCCCATACAATCACATTGCCGGCACCATAATTCCCTTCAGGGATAATACCTTCAAAATCCTTGTAATTATAAGGATGGTCTTCTACCATCATTGCCAGGCGTTTTATTTTAGGGTCGAGAGAAGGGCCTTTTGGAACCGCCCAGCTTTTGAGCACACCTTCCATTTCCAGGCGGAAGTCATAATGCAGGTGGGAAGCGGCATGTTTTTGCACCACAAAAATCAATTCGCTTTCGGATTTCCCTATTTTGCCTTTCGGTTCGTCCGTTTGCTCAAAATCTCTCTTCTCATTGTATTTGACCAGTGACATGGCTTTTAGTTTAAATTCCGGGGATCCTTATTATATCCTTACTGTTTCAAATTTAGGAATGCTGCGCAAATGTTGTTTTATAGCATTGTAACCTGATGCTATATAATTCCCACATCATTTAAATAGATATCCTGTAAGTTTAAACGCAAATGCTATAAATAATAGAGAAAAAGCAGTGGCTACATTTGTATCAAACAAATTAACAACAATACCATGATAGAAACAATCAAAGCACCTGACAACGTAGTCGCTTTCAGGGCAACAGGAGAAGTAACGCAGGACGATTATAAAGAAGTAGTACTTCCGGCCGTGGAGCAATTAGTGCAGGAACTGGACGAAATTAATTTTTTATTGGTTTTGGATACTGATGTTGATAATTTCACAGCAGGGGCCTGGGTCCAGGATGCATTGCTAGGTCTTAAGAATTTCGGCAAATGGAACAGGACTGCGATCGTTTCGGATTCCGATAAAGTAATAGCCTTTACCAATGGTTTCAGTTATTTGGCTCCTGGCGAATTCCGGGGTTTCAAAAAAGATGCATTTGTACAGGCCATCCATTGGGTGGAAGGAGATTGAATCGAGAGGCAAAGAAACGATCATATCTTATTTGCCAGTAGATTTTCAGCGTAAAAAAAGCTATAGACAATCTATAGCTTTTTTTGAATTTTCAATATTTTTTTAAGCCTGTTTCTGCTTGCGTTTCTTTATAAAATAATCCAGGCCGAAATAAAGCGCCAGCACAATCAGGAAATATTTGAAATAGGATTGTGGCTGCCCATCTCCGCCAACGGTCGTGAAAACCCTGTCCCAACGGATTTTCTTAAGTCCTTTTTCGTTCGGGTCGAGGCTCATCCAAATAAAAACAGGTTTCCCGACAATGTGGTCTTCAGGTGTGTAGCCAAAATAACGGGCGTCAAGCGAATTATGGCGGTTGTCTCCCATCATCCAGTAATAGTTCTGTTTGAAGGTGTATGTAGTGGCCTTTTTGTCGTTGATATAAATGTCATTTCCGTCTTCGCGCAACGTATTCCCTTCGTATTCGGTAATGATTAATTTATAAAACGGAAGCGTCTTTGTGGTCAGGGCAACTGTTTTTCCGGCTTCAGGAATGTATATAGGGCCGTAATTGTCACAACTCCAATGGTTGCTTACCGAAGGTTTTCCATCCTTGAAATCCGGGAAAATACCGTCTTCCGGGCCAGGTGTTATGATTCTGTCTACGCCTGTAATCCCAGGGATGTGCCTCAATTGTTCCGCTGCGGCAAAAGTCAAGGACTTGAAGTATATCGTATCTCTTTTGGAATCATCCAGAAAACCCGCAGGATCGGTAATGTCCATAGATTTTAGCAACGCAGGGAAATCGATTGGGGTTTTTCCGTCGTAAGCCACTTTATACGAGTATTGAGGCTTGGCTCTTTCGGGTAAAATCAATTCTTTTCCGTTTATGAAAACAATACCGTCTTTTATCGATAAACTGTCGCCAGGAATCCCCACGCAGCGTTTTACGTAATTGGTTTTTTTATCGACCGGCTTGTCGTATCTTTTATCAGCCGGAAGGTACATGTTGAACAAAGTATCCCTCGGCCAGTTGAACACGACAATATCGTTGTTTTTGATTTTTTGGAAACCCGGAAGCCTGAAATACGGCAATTGAGGCCAGCTCAGGTATGATTTTTTATTCAGTAAAGGCAAGGTGTCGTGTACCATTGGAGCTGCTATAGCCGTCATTGGAGGACGCGCTCCGTAATTGATCTTGCTTACAAAAAGGAAATCACCGATAAGCAATGATTTTTCCAAAGAAGAAGAAGGAATATTAAAAGGCTGTATAGCATATCCGTGTACAATCGTGGCCACCACTATGGCAAAAAGCAATGAGCTTATGGTATCGGCTGTTTTATTTTTAGGGCTGAGGCTCCGGTCTTTGATGTATTCCGGTTTTTGTGTGTAATTGATGTAATAGATGTATAAGCCAAAGGTAATCAGTACCAAAAAAGTATCCAATGCCGTATTTTTCCCGAAACTACGGATAGTTTCCACCCAAACAACAGGGAACATGATAAGGTTTACTATAGGAATAAAAAGCAGTAAGGTCCACCAGGTTGGCCGGTTGATGATTTTCATTAAAACGATGGCATTGTAAACCGGTACAGCGGCTTCCCAGGATTTCCTGCCGGCTGCTTCGTATAATTTCCAGGTCCCTAAAAAGTGGATGACCTGCAATAATAAGAAGAACAAAAGCCAATGAAATGATGTCATGATATGTTTATATTAAAGTTTGCGATGATACTATATTTCTACAAATATATTTAAAATACCCAATAAGCCCGGCCGGCCTTCAAAATTTTAAAATAGATTTACCACTTCCTGGCGTAAAGATTAATAAAATAGCCCTTGTAAAGAGTACAAGGGCTGTTAAAGATGAGAATTAAAATTTCATCCTTTGGATCCTGACAGCATTTAAGATGGCTAGCAGGGCTACACCAACATCAGCAAAAACAGCTTCCCACATCGTGGCTAAACCTCCGGCTCCGAGGATTAGGACCACCGCTTTTACGACAAAGGCCAAAGCAATGTTCTGCCAGACTATTTTTTTGGTTTCTTTCCCAATCCGGATAGCCATCGGGATTTTGCTCGGTTTGTCATCCTGAATGACAATATCTGCGGTTTCAATGGTAGCATCGCTTCCTAAACCGCCCATGGCAATACCCACATGGCTCAGGGCTACTACTGGAGCATCGTTTACACCATCGCCAACAAAAGCAACGGTCTCATTTTTGGCTTTTATTTCTTTTATTTTATTGACTTTGTCTTCCGGTAACAAGTCCCCAAAGGAATCCGGAATACCTAATTTGCCGGCAACAAACCGCACTACCGTACTTTTATCGCCGCTTAACATCGTGGTTTTTACCTTCAATGCTTTAAGTTTACCGATGGTTTCCAGCGCATCTTCTTTAATAACATCTGCAATAGTCAGGTATCCCACAAACGTATCTCCATAGGCAACTGCAATGAGCGTATACACTATTGAATCGGGATTAATGCCATAAGGAATGGAAAAGGCATCCATCAGCTTGAAATTGCCCACCAACAGGTTTTTCCCGTTAACGGTTGCTTGTAATCCTAGCCCCGGGATTTCTGTCACATTTTCAAGTTTGATGGAAGTATCTGTTTTGCCTATAAATTCATGTATGGCTGTCGCTACGGGATGCGTACTTTGGCTTTCCAGGGCGTTGACCATTTGCAGGATTTCTTTTTCGTCAAATTGTTTGTCAAAAACAACTTCCTGTACACTAAAGACACCTTCGGTCATGGTCCCGGTTTTATCCATCACAATATTTTGCACGGTGGCGATGGCATCCAGGAAATTACTTCCCTTGAATAAGATCCCGTTCCGGCTTGCCGCACCAATCCCCCCGAAATAACCCAATGGGATTGAGATGACCAAAGCACATGGGCACGAAATAACCAGGAATACCAAAGCCCGGTACAACCAGGTTGAAAAGAGATAATCCTTTACAAAGAAATAGGGTAGGAAGGCGATGAAAACCGCCAGGAATACTACAATTGGTGTATAAATCCGGGCAAATTTCCGGATGAATAATTCTGTTGGGGCTTTTTGCGTGGTAGCGTTCTGCACCAATTCTAAAATTTTAGAAAGCTTGCTATCGGTGTAAGCAGTGGTTACTTTTACCCGGGAAACCGTATTGAGGTTGATCATTCCGGCCAAAACCGCATTCCCTTTTACTTTTGTGTCCGGTTTGCTTTCCCCGGTCAGGGCCGCAGTGTTGAACGAAGCGGTATCGGATACCAATTCTCCATCCAAACCTAATTTTTCGCCTGCTTTCAATTGGATGATATCGCCAATTTTAGCCTCTTCGGCTTTGATGGTTTGCATAGCATCTCCAACAAGGATAGTCACTTCATCCGGGCGTTGGTCCAATAAGGATTTGATGTTTGCCTTGGCTCTTGTAACGGCTAAGGTCTGGAATACTTCGCCTACGGCATAAAAAAGCATTACGGCTACCGCTTCTGGGTATTCGCCGATGCCAAACGCCCCGACAGTGGCAATGACCATCAATAGGAATTCGGAAAAGAACTCACCGTTGCGGATGCTTTCGAAAGCTTCCTTAATGACTGGGAAACCCACAGGGACATACGCTATTACATACCAAGCTGTCCTTATCCATCCCGTAAACCAGGCAGGGGTGAAGTAATGGTCAAAACTTATAGCGAGTAACAATAAAGCCAAAGAGATAACAGGCGGCAGGAACATTTTGAAAGGATTTCCTGCTTCCGTATGGTCATGATTGTGGCCGTCGTCATGCGAATGCCCTGCGTGTTTTGTATGCTTGGCAGTACAACAGCCGTCTTCCTGGAGTAACTCTTTGGCACCGGCCTTGGTGTAGATTTTTCCCTCTTCGGTGCAGCAAAGCTGTTTGCCCTGTGCATCGTATGTATGTTTGTGTTCCATCGTTTATGCTTTACAACAGCCATCTAAACTTTCGTACGCTTTTGGGTCGGCTTTTACCTCATCGGCATCGTAGCCCAGCTTTGAAATGGCTATCCTGATTTCTTGCAAGTTGGTTTTCTTCGGATTGAAATAAATCGTAAAAGTCATTTTGGCATCATCAAGCTCATACATTCTCACTCCTTTTATCTTGAGCATTTCCGTATTGAATTTTAACCCGCATGTTTCACATTGTTTGCAATGATCACAATGTAAAGTAGTCTTGATTATTGCCTTTTGATTGCTTTTTTGCGCCATTGCCGGGTTTGGAACCAAAAATATCAGCGCCAATATGAAAATGGATTGTAAGAATATGGTTTTCATTGCAAATGATTTATAAGTTAGAAATTGATTAATGTTCGTGTTCGCCGCCGCCTTTTGACTGCGCTAATATATAATAGGCTCCTTTGATTACGATTTCGGCACCGGAAGGGATTTCTTCAATCAGTTTTACTTCCGTGTAGCCCAAATCTGTAGTTCCAGGAGCAACTTCCACAGCTCTGAAGAGGATTTCGGCATGTTCTTTTGCTTCTTCATTGTGTTCATGCCCTTCCTCTTTTTTAGTGGCTTGTTTCGCTTCTCTAATATAAATAAAATATTTATCTCCGTTTCTCACAACCGCATCTTTAGGCAAAGCCGGGACTGTTTGGTTCGAGATATTGATGTTCGCCGCGACATACATCCCCGGGATTAGGCCTTTGGCATCGGCCGGATTGATTTTGGCATGTACGGCAACTGTTTTGCTTTCGTTCGAAAAGGACTTGTTGACACCGAAAATGGTTCCTTTGATAGACTTATTAGATTGGTTTGTCAGCACAAAATCGACTTCTTGCCCGATGGATATTTTTCCGAGGTCTTTTTCGAATACATTCAGGTCAAGGTGCATTTGGCTGTTGTCGACCACTTCAAAAAGCGTCACACCTGTTTCTGCAAAAGCCCCTTTTGTAATGCTGATCTTCCCGACATAACCGCTTATCGGGGCTACAATCGGGACTAAGGAAGTACTTCCTTTCGGGTTGACATTGAGTGCCTGTAATTTGTTTTTTGCCGCTTGCGCCTTAGCTCTTTCCGAAGCCAGCTTTGATTTTACTTCCTGGAATGTCTTGCGCGGATTGACATTTTCTTCGCTCAAGGTTTTCTGACGGATAAATTCCTGCTCCAGGTATTCAATATTGGCCATTGCGGATTGGTATTCTTCCTGCATTTCCGAAACGTCAAGGTTTTGAAGGGTTGCCAATGTTTTGCCTTTGGTGACAAAAGTTCCTTCCAAAACAAAAATATCCTTCACCACACCGCCAATCAGTGTAGAGACATCGGCCCGGTTTTGTGGCGGAACGGCAGTATAGCCATTGGCTTTGATAACCGTGTTGAGGTTTTTCATTTCAATATTGCCGGTTTCAATGCCGATGGTTTTGGCCTGTACTTCGGTTAGTGCTGTTATTGTTGATGGCTTTTCTTCCCCGTGCTTTTCTTCGGTTTTCTTTTCAGTACAGGAAACGATCAGCAATACTGCAAAAGAAAGCAGGAATTGGGATATTTTGCGGATTATTATATTTTTCATCTTACGGTAATTAATTGTTAGGGATGGATGGAAACGCCAGTTGTATGGCACTTTGGTTATACAAATTAACAGCTTCGGCATTTTGCTTTTTGATATCTATGGCCTGGTTTAAAAAACTGATGTAGGACCAATAACTCATATCGCCGTTCGCATAACTTTTTTGCGCCGTACTGATTATTTGCGCCGCATATTTCAAACCTTCGTCCTGATAATATTGAAGCGCTTTTTCCTGTTTATCGAACTCCTGCTGTAATTCTTCTTTTTTCAGCTGAAAGGCCAATCTGTTCCGGTCAAGCATTATTTGGGACTGCGAAACGCTAATTTCCGATGCCTTGGCCCTGGCCGAGTTCACACCACCAAAAAGCGGAATCTGCAAACCGGCCGTAAACCCCTGGAACAATGATTTGGACTCAATTGTCTGGGCAAAATAACCTACTCCTAATTTAGGCATCTTTTGGGCTTTAAAAACATTGGTTTCTTTTTGATTGACTAAAACCTGTTGTCTATAATAGTCGTTTACCAGGTTTTCCGCTCTCGAACTTTCGCTATTTGATACGCTTTTGTATTGCAAAGGAGATGCCGGATCTGGGATAACCATAGTGTCGCCCTGGATAAAATAATGCAATTGCCTTTGGTAAATGGCCAGGTCGTATGCGATTTGCGTTTTCAGGGTTTCGATTTCTTTTACTTTAGCTTTGGCGCTGATGACTTCGATATTGCCGCTTTCGCCGGTTTTAAAGCGAAGCTCCGCGTTTTGGAGAAATTTGGCATAAATGGCATTGAGTTCGTTGTTAAGTTTTTGTATTTCAACACCGTATAAATATTGATAATAGGCTAAGGCTACCGCTTTTTCGATTTCATATTCAGACATCGCTTTGCGTTTTTCCGCCAGTCTTGCCAATTCTTCCTGAAGCTGCCTGTTGGCTTTTGTGGTTTTTCCGATGGGGAAATATTGCTGGACCGATACATTATGGTCATAAGCCGCACTGTTGAATTGTCCGCCCTGGTACTGGACCTGCAAAGGATCCGGCTGAAAGGCTGTCTTTTTCAAAGCGTTTTGTTTTTCGATTTCCTTATCGGCGATTTTCAGGGTAGCATTATTTTTTTTAGCCAATGCGATGGCCTGTTCCAAAGTGACTGATTGGTTGTTTTGGGCCAAAGCGAATGTGCTTGCCAAAAGGGCAATTATTGTGATTGTTGAAGTATTCATCTTGTTTTTTCGTTTTATTCCGTGTTCAAATACTAAATAAAGGATGGGCAATACAATTAGTGTGAGCAATGTTGCCGAAACCAATCCGCCGATGACTACAGTGGCCAGGGGTTTTTGCACTTCGGCGCCACCGCTGGTCGATAAGGCCATTGGCAAGAATCCTAACGAAGCCACGGCAGCGGTCATCAATACCGGCCTTAATCTTGTTTTGGTGCCCAAAAAGACTCTTTCTAGAGGATTTGTGATGCCTTCCGCCTTGAGCTGGTTGAAACAGGACAGGAGCACGATTCCGTTCAATACCGCGATTCCAAATAAGGCAATAAAACCGATCCCGGCCGAAATACTGAAAGGCATCCCTCTTAGCCACAAGGCAAAGACACCGCCAATAGCCGAAAGCGGAATTGCCGTAAAAATCAGTAAGGATTGTTTTAGGCTGTTGAAGGTAAAATACAATAGCACTATAATTAGCCCTAAAGCGATAGGAAGTGCTACGGAAAGCCTTTTGTTGGCTTCGATAAGGTTTTCAAATTGCCCGCCGTATGTTATGTAGTAGCCTGCGGGTAGTGAAAAACCGGTTTTCAGTTTTTCCTGTATTTCTTCCACTACGCTTTTGATATCCCGCCCGCGGACATTTAAACCTACGGTTATCCTTCGTTTCCCGTCTTCTCGGGCTACCTGGACCGGGCCTTGCTCATAACTTATTGAGGCGACTTGCGACAGCGGGATTTGCTGGCCGTTTGGCAATGGGATGAATAAATTGCTGACATCCGAAATATCTCCGCGATTGTCTTTGTTTAGCCGTACCACCACATCGAAACGTTTGCTTTCTTCATAAATCTTACCGGCACTTTCACCTGCAAATGAGGAACGGATGATTTGGTTGATGTCGCTTATGTTCAGCCCGTATAAAGCAATTTTGTTATAATCGTATTTTACGGTAATTTGAGGCAATCCGGTCACTTTATCGGCTTTGAGGTCACCGATGCCTTCAATGGAACTGATTTTAGCGATCATTTCTTTGGCTTTGCTGTCAAGGACTTCCAGGTCTTCGCCAAAAATCTTAATGGCTATATCGCTTCGGCTGCCGGTCATCAGTTCGTTAAAACGCATTTGGATGGGCTGCGATATTTCGATATTTGCTCCGGGAATCGCCTCCATTTCTTCTTTCATCAAATTAGCGAGGTCTTCCCAATTATCAGCAGAAACCCATTCGCTTTTGTCTTTCAGGACGATGATCAAATCACCGCTTTCAATCGGCATTGGGTCGGTTGGGATTTCGCCGCTTCCTATTTTGGATACGATGGTCTTGATTTCAGGGAATTTTGCTTTTAAGATTTTCTCGTATTTGGTAGTGGTTTCGACCATCTGGCTTAAGGAACTTCCGGTCATGATTGTGGCATTTATAGCCAAATCTCCTTCTTCGATGGTAGGGATGAATTCCCCACCCATATTTTGGAACGTAAAGAAAGCCAGGGCAAATAACCCGGCCGCACCGAGAAGCACGGCTTTTTTCAACTGCAGTGCTTTGTTCAGCAGGGGAGTATATTTGCTTTCGAACCAAGCCATCATCCTGTCGCTGAAATTGTCTTTGTGCCCGGTATTCTTAGATAAAAACAAAGAAGTCATCATCGGAACGTATGTCAATGACATGACAAAAGCACCGATTACTGCAAATCCTACGGTCATGGCCATGGGTTTGAACATTTTGCCTTCAGTGCCTACCAATGCGAGGATGGGAAGGTACACAATCAGGATGATGATTTCACCAAAAGCCGCACTGTTCCTTATTTTGGAAGCGGAAAGATATACTTCGGTATCCATTTCTTCTTGTGTCAGTTCCTGTTTCTTTTTGAGTTTTGCCAGGTGGTGCATCGTAGCTTCGACAATAATAACGGCACCGTCAACTATGATCCCGAAATCGATGGCTCCCAAACTCATCAAATTGCCGCTCACGCCAAAATAGTTCATCAGTATCACAGCGAATAGCATCGATAACGGAATTACCGAAGCCACAATTAATCCGGCCCGCAAGTTCCCGAGGAACAATATCAGGACGAATATGACGATTAATGCGCCTTCGATAAGGTTTTTGGTCACTGTCCCGATGGCATGGTCTACTAGTTTTCCTCTGTCAATAAACGGTTCCGCCACAACGCCTTTGGGCAGGGTTTTGTTGATTTGAGCCATTCTTTCTTTTACTCTTTCGACCACTGCGCTGGAGTTTTCTCCTTTGAGCATCAAAACCAGGCCGGAAACAATTTCCCCTTTACCGTCTTTAGTAGATGCCCCGTAACGCAAAGCGATTCCTTCACGTACCGTGGCAACATCGCGTACCAAAACAGGCGCTCCGTTCCGGTTTTTGATCACCACATTCTGCAGGTCGTTTACCCCGGAGGCCATTCCGACACCGCGGATGAAATAGGCATATTGGTCTTTTTCGATATAAGCGCCACCGGTATTTTGATTGTTTTTCTCCAATGCATTGAAAATCTCTGTGATGGTCACGCCCTGGCTGTTTAATGTGTTCGGATTGACGGCGATTTCGTATTGTTTTAATTTCCCGCCCCAGGTACTTACTTCGGCTACACCTTCAACACCTTGCAATTGCGGAATGATGATCCAGTCCTGAATGGTCCTCAGCTGTACGGCATCGTATTTACCTTCGTATCCTTTTTGCGCATATACATCGTATTGGAAAATCTCGCCAAGACCGGTAGAAATAGGCGCCAGTTCGGGAGTTCCTGCATATTTAGGGATGTTTTCCCCGGCTTCTTTTATGCGTTGGAAAATTTGTTCCCTGGCCCAATAAATATCTGCGTCGTCTTTAAAAACAACAGTAACTACCGAAAGCCCAAAGCGTGAAATACTCCGCAATTCGACTATTTTGGGAATGGTCTTAACAGATTGTTCCAAAGGATAGGTAATGAGCTGTTCTACTTCCTGGCTGGCCAAAGTTGGAGCAGTAGTGATGATTTGCACCTGGTTATTGGTTACATCAGGTAAGGCGTCAAGCGGCAATTGCCGGACGGAATAACTACCCCAGGCCAGAAGCACAAGGGTAAAAAGTAGTATAACGAATTTGTTCTTTATACTGAATTGTATAATCTTGTCTAACATTGATCAAATACTATAATGAATTAGAAACCGGCAAATAAGACATTGCCATTAGTGGTGCTTTTGCACAATTTTCTAACCCGAAATTACTCGGGCATCATTATACTAACTGAGGCGGTTGCCAGATGCTTCCGAAAAAACTGGAAGCTAATACAGATTTGTAAGAAGGTAAAGCGATCTTGATGATCGTGGAGATAATCGGTACCTCATACGTGTTGATGGGCTGGAAACTTAAAAATTGCAAGCCGCAGCAGTTGCAAATGCAAAATGGAGAACACATATCCTTGTTTTGCTCATGGGAATCACCGTCGTGATGCGAAGATGTTTGTGTGTGTGAAAATTCTAAACGGCTTATTTCCATATCACTGCAAGGCAGGCACGAGAGTGCTACCAAATAGAGCGCTAATATTGTAGTAAACCATTTCACAGAAGCAAAAATAGATTTTTATTTAAAAACTGATTTATTTTCTCTCAAATTTATGATTTTTTTAGTGACCAACCGAAAAACCAATATGAAAAAAGCTTAAAAAAGTGCTTTTTTTTCAGGTAATTGACTGTAAAACAGCAAGTAAGGTTTAACCGTAACGCTTGTTAATTAAAAGAAAATCATTCAATAAACTTGTTAATTTATTTTTAATAATATAACATAATCGAGTTTATATTGCATTTTAACGATTTTTTTTGGAAGTGTTTGAAATTCTGTTGTATATTTGAGTAACATAAAAAACGAAAAAATCCCCTAATGGTTTCACAGACAGAAAACTAAAAAGGGATATAACATGAAATTTTTCCACAAAGGCGGATTGTACATCAAAAACCACCTTTGACTTACGATAAATATTGGTTGTTTTGGTTAGTTAGTTATTTTAGAGAGTCTTCCAAAGTCACATGTTTGGAAGACTTTTTTATTAGTATAAAAGCTGCCCTTCAATAATAACCTGGTCAATTAAATTACTACCAAAAGCATATGGGAGCTGATAATAGGAGGCAAGCGGCTTTGTGATGATAAGGTTGGCATGCTTACCTTTGGTAATGCTTCCGTGGGTTGCGGATATCCCCATCGCATATGCACCGTTGATTGTTGCGGCATTGATGGCTTCTTCAGGAGTCATTTTCATTTTGATGCACGCTGTTGCCACTACAAAATTCATGTTTCCGGAAGGTGTTGTACCAGGGTTGAAATCTGTGGCGAGTGCCAAAGGCAATCCTGCTGAAATCATCTTTCTCGCCGGCGTATAAGGAATACTGATGAAGTAAGAGCAGCTTGGAAGGGCAACCGGCATGGTATCACTGTTTTTAAGGACTTCGATATCCTCATCGGTAACAATCTCAAGATGGTCTACAGAAAGCGCTCCGTGTTTTACACAGGCTTCAATTCCGTTAATGGCCGTAAACTGGTTCACGTGTATTTTCGAGATTAGCCCATATTGTTTCCCGGCAGCCATGATGCGTTCTGTTTCTTCTACGGAGAAATATCCGGTTTCTAAAAAAGCATCAATATAATCGGCTAGTTTTTCTTCGGCTATTTTAGGGAGCATTTCGTTAATGATAACATCCAGGTAAGCCGCATGGTTTTCTTTATATTGCATAGGAAAGGCATGGGCGCCAAGGAATGTAGCCTTGATTTTTACCGGATAATTTTCCGCCAGTTTTTTGATGACCCGCAACATTTTTAATTCTCCTTCAACCGTCAGCCCGTAACCGGATTTGATTTCGACGGCACCGGTTCCCTGCTGCATGATTTCTTCCAGGCGCAGTTTGGACTGGTTGTAGATCTCTTCTTCCGGGGTTTCGTTTAGTTTTTTGGCCGAATTCAGGATACCGCCGCCACGATTGGCAATTTCTTCATAACTCAAGCCGTTGATGCGGTCTGCGAATTCCTGGATGCGGTTCCCGGCATATACGATATGGGTATGGCTGTCTACCCAGGAAGGCAAAACTGTTTTTCCGGTGGCATCGATAACCTGGCCGGTGCTTATGTCAGGACAGTCTTCCATTGTGCCGAAATCTGCGATCAGGTTGTTTTCGATAAGTAAGTAAGCATTGTCTATTTTAGGCAAAACGGCCATGTCTGCGCCGGAAACTTTATCAATTGCCGCTTCGCGAATCTGGAGTAGTTCTTTTATATTGGTGATAAGAATTTTCATTCGAATATTTTTTTGTAAAACTACTAATGAAATTGAAATACTTTTATCTTTATGGAAAAATTATTTACAGTGCGTAAAATCAGATATAAAAAAGGAAAAAAAGTCGCTCCGTCATTGTTGGAATATACCGGGATCCACAAGGATGTCCCTACACAAATGCAATTGTTTGTGTATGATGCAGATGAGCTGACCGAATGTTCGGATGGATCCTTTGACCAGTTGGAACATGCTGTAAACCTTTCCAAAACAAATTGGCTCAATATCCACGGTTTGAACAATACGCGCATCATTAAACAAGTGGGCGATTTCCTTCATGCCGATAATTTTATGCTGGGCGATATCCTCAATACAACCAAAAGGACCAAGCTGGAAGAGTACCATGACATCTTGTTTTTCAATATCAAATCATTGCTGCCGATTGAGAATTCAGATAATATCAATGCGGAACAGATTAGTTTTTTGCTGAAAAACGGCATTCTTACTTCTTTTCAGGAGAAGAAAAGCGATTTCTTTTCACATATACGGGAGCGCATCAGGACACATTCGGGCATTGTCCGCGAGAAAAAAGCCGATTACCTGCTGTACCTGCTACTGGATGCGGTTATGGAGAATTTCTATATCACGATTGAAACCGAGGAAGACAAAGTCGAGGAACTGATCAACCTTACCAAAACCAGCACCAAACTGATTTTATTGGAGCAGATTGAAAAACACCGCGATAATTTCAACTTCCTTAAGCGTTCCATCATACCGCTGAGAGATTCGCTGTATTCCATCAAAAGTATGAAAGACGACAATGTTTTCAATGCTATAGAACAGGATAATTACAGTTTTTTCGAAAGGCTGCACCAAAAAAGCCTGGAACTCCTGGAACAGATAGAATACGACCTGACTTCGCTGGAAGGCGCTTCCAATTACTTTTTTTCGGCGCAAAGCCACAAAATGAACGAAGTAATGAAGACGCTGACGGTGGTTTCGGTATTTTTTATGCCCCTGACTTTTATCGTGGGTGTGTATGGCATGAATTTCGACAATATGCCGGAACTGCATTGGCAATATGGGTATTTTATCATCCTTGCCATTATGTTTTTCCTTTTCATAGGGATGGTGTATTACTTCAAATGGAAAAAATGGTATTGATAAAACAAGCAAGCAAATATGGGAACATTTAAAAGCGCTATTTCGGGGAAAGAATTTCCGGAAACCGATAAGATTATGGGACAGAATGTTGGCAAGTCTATTTTTGAGATGATTAAAAAGGAATACCCGGAATTTAAAGTTTCCGACGCTATTGCCGCAGAAGAATTTGGGGCTTACCGCGACAATCATATGTCAACAATGTTACTCAAAGACATCCGGCAACTGACCAAAAGCGAACAAACCGTTATGGATTCCTTGAATAACGGCACTACAATTACCGATAAGGTAGATGGCGATGAAGGAAAAGACGATACTTTCGGGCAGCGGATTGCTGATAAAGTTGCGGAATTCGGCGGAAGCTGGACCTTTATCCTTTCTTTCGTAGGGTTTCTAGTAATCTGGATACTGACAAATGTGCTATTCCTGGTAAACAAAAGCTTCGATCCGTATCCTTTCATATTGCTGAACCTGATTTTGTCCTGTATTGCGGCCCTGCAAGCACCGGTTATTATGATGAGCCAGAACAGGCAAGAGGAAAAGGACCGGGACAGGGCTAAAAATGATTATATGATCAATTTAAAATCGGAACTGGAAATAAGGCTGCTGCACGAAAAAATCGACCACCTGATCATACAGCAGGAAGAAGCCCTTATCCAGATGCAGAAGCAGCAGATTGAGCGCCTTGAGAAGATTATCGAACAAACCAGAAAGGAATAAGCAAAACTTTTTTTGACGCCATATTGAGAATATAAACGCCTGAGAATAGGAAAATTGAAAACAGATTCTATATTTGCAACAAAATTGACTGTAAAAACCGATGCAGGGAATCAAAAGTAAAAATATATAACCTTATACGTGTTGCTCCCAAATCACTGTATAGCTAAAAAACAAACTAACCTACAAATGAAAAGAAAATTACTCCTTATCCTGATCCTTGGGATATTTTGCAATTGCGAAAAAAAGAAAGAAATTTACAAGTACAATGAAAACTTAAAAGTCAAGGACGAAATACAAAAATTAGTGACAGACCTGGCTATTGGAGCGAATATTTACGAGATGGAAACCAATTCGGATTCGAATAAGGAGTTTAAAGAATTGTTGGCCGTTGCCACGGATGAGGATTTGGTTGGGCTGACGGATCATAAAGACCCGACCATCCGTTGTTATGCCTTCCGTGGGTTGGCTGAAAGGGATTACCCAAAGGTGAAAGAAATCTTTATGGACCATATGAATGACCTGGCTATTGTGACCCGTTCGTATTTTGCCACTTCCACAACCATGGACGTGAGGTCCTATTACCTGGAGCACCTCCATCCGGCCTTAAATCAGAAATATAAATTTACCAGTGACGAGTATGTCGATATGATTAAAGAACTGGGTGTGGAGTAAATGGCTGTAAAAATTATTTTTTAACTAGAATGAAAGAACACCTCTCTTCCTTCAAAACCACGCTTTTTGGATATTACCCGGTTTCCGAAGCCTCTTTTGCGCTATTGGAAGAGATAATCCAGTTCCGGGAGCTCAAAAGGGATGAGGTTTTGCTGCAGGAAGGCGAGGTGGCCAGAAATGTTCACTTTCTCTGCAAGGGCGCGATGATTGCCTTTTTTAGTGATGAAACGGGTAGTACTTACAACAAAAATATATTCCTGGAGAATCAATTTGCAGGTTCTACGGTTTCTGCATTATTAGGTGTCCCGTCGCAATTTACGCTTCAGGCGATTGAAGATTCTACCATCATTACCATTAATTACAAAAAATACAAAGCGCTTATTTATGCTCACGAGGATCTTAAAAATTTTTATATCGCATATCTCGAAAGGAACTGGATTATCGACAAAGAACAACGCGAGATCTCCATTGTCATGGAAAACGCCACAACCCGCTATTTGAAGCTCCTCAAGGCACATCCCAGTATTGATCAAAGGATCCCGTTGCAGCACATCGCCTCGCATTTAGGGATAACCCCTACGCAATTGAGCCGCATCCGAAAAGAATTAAAAGAAAAATAACCCACTCAACATAGGTAAAGCGAAACGTCAAAATGACGCACTAACTTTGCCTTATGAATCAATCATTAGTAACTATAATAGCATTTGCGGGAGGCGTTTTCCTGGCCATTCAGGCTGGTTTTAATGCACAGTTGGGCGTTTTGCTCAAAAAGCCGTTGTTGGCGGCCATTTCAACTTCTGTGAGCAGTGCCGTGTTCGCGTTGCTTTTAGTCTTGTTTTTTTCCAAAGGAATCCCCAATTTGGATAATGCGAAACAAGTTCCGTGGTATTTGTGGTGCATCGGCGGGCTGTTCAGTGTCATGGGGATTACACTTTATTATTTTACGATTCCTAAACTTGGCATTGCCAGGATGATGTCTTTGGGCTTGTGCGGTCAGCTTATTTTTTCGCTTGCTGCAAGTCATTTTGGATGGTTTAATATCCCTGCGGATCCCATTACCTTCAAAAAAATCATAGGTGTTGCCGCCATGGTCATCGGAATTATATGTATCAATGCTAAATAATGTATCATGAAAAATATCGCACATAAAAACATCGAAAATTTAACCAGCCTTTGGAAAATAGCCAGCCTTCCGTTTGAAGGATTCCATACTGAAGAAAAGTACCACTTTACGCAAGTTCCGCATTCCGATTGGCCCCAAAAACTCTGGTTCACCCACAAGCCCGAAAAACCTTCTTTGCAAAAAGCATTTCAATTGATTAAGGATTCTGCCGGTAATTTGTCCTATTCGCATTGGGATGATTTTGCAAGCGATAGTTATCAGATAATTGAAAAGGCAGGCTTTGTAAAAAAATCGGAACAGATTGGAATGTCACTAAAACTTAACCAGAAGGTAAAATGTGATAATAGATTGGTTTTCAAAAAAATAAATAATAAAGAAGAAGCAAATATTTGGGCGGAAATCTATCCTCTTTCTTTTGGCTATACTATCGATGCTGAGGTTGTCGACCGGTCTAAAACGGTAGTTGAATTCTACCTGGCGTATTTTGAAGGAAATCCAATTGGCACTGCCATGGTGTTGTTTTCAGATAATGTGATTGGCATTCATGGTGTCGGGGTCATTCCTGAAATGCGCAAAAAAGGGTTTGCCGAGGAAATCATGCAGTTCCTCATTAACCAAGCCATAGACCGGAATGTGGAATATGCCACTTTGCAATCGTCTGCCATGGGGAAAAATATCTATCTAAAAATGGGCTTTTCGGAAGATTTCCTGATGACAAACTACACACTGCCTGTGGAATAATGGAGAAAAAGGAGGGGCGATAATTTGGCCATACCCCAAAAATAAACGACTTTTGAGTGTATGGATAGGACACAACTGAAAATCATTGCCTGGAATTGCAACATGGCCTTCCGCAAGAAAGCGGCGTTTATCCTGGAGGAAAAGCCGGATATAGTTGTGGTGCCGGAATGTGAGCATCCGGACAAACTGCGGTTTCCCGAAGGTGTGCCATTGCCTGCCGATATGCTTTGGTATGGAGAAAATCCTAACAAAGGGCTTTGTGTTTTTTCGTACGGCGATTATAGGTTCAAGCTGATGGATTGCCACAATCCTGCTTTTAAGAATATCCTGCCCATTGCGGTAACAGGAGGTAAGGCCCGTTTTACGCTATTTGCCGTCTGGGCCAATAACCCGAAGGATAAAGACGGGGCATATGTAACCCAGGTATGGAAAGCGCTGCGCCATTATGAGGATTTATTATCCGGATCCAAAGTGATTTTACTGGGAGATTTCAATAGTAATACCATTTGGGACCGTCCCAGAAGAGAAGGAAACCATTCCGATGTAGTAGCAAAACTGGAGTCGTATAAGATTTTCAGTACCTATCATGTTTTTCATAAGCAAATTCAGGGAAAAGAAGCGCATCCGACCCAATTTATGTACCGTCACGAGGACAAACCATACCATCTGGATTATTGTTTCGCGTCTTCTTATTTTATAAAAAGAATGAACGATGTCCGGATAGGGGAATACCACGATTGGAAGCAATATAGTGACCATAAGCCGGTTATTGTTTCATTTGAGATGTGAGGGAATGTTTTCTTCTGGAAAAGGAATTTATTACTGCCTGATTTTCCTTAAATTTGTTAGATAACAGACTAAATGAAACCAATTCGGCGTTTTAAGATAAATACCACAATACCCTAAAAATGAGAACAAAAAACATAACCATAATAGGCCTGGGCGGTGTAGGCGGTTATTTCGGATTTAAATTGGCGCAATCCAACAAAAACAATCCGGATTCCGAAATTACATTTGCAGCCCGAGGCGAAACCTACGAAATAGTCAAGGAAAACGGACTCACTTTGCTTTCGGAAGAAGCTGCTGAAGCCGTAATACAGCCGGACCACCTGATTTCGTCCCTTTCGGATATCAAAGAACCTGCGCACCTGATCCTGGTTTGCGTAAAAGAATACGACCTGGAACGTGTTTGCCACGAAATTAAAGATAAAGTGACCGGGGATACCATTCTTATTGCGTTGATGAACGGTGCTGATATTTATGACAGGGTACGAAAGATCATTACAACCGGGACAATCCTACCAGCTTGTGTTTATGTGGCTTCACATATTAAAACTAAAGGGATTGTTGAGCACAAAGGAGCCACCGGTAAAATCATATTAGGGAAGGACCCGCACAATAAAAATACCGAAGCGGAATGGGTAATCAAACTCCTCAAAGATAGCGGAGCGGATGTAATTTATAAAGAAGACAATTTCGCAGATATCTGGACAAAATTCTTTTTTATTGCCAGTTTCGGAATGGTATCGGCGCGTTATAACAGTTCCATAGGGCAAATTTGCGAAGAAGGGCCGCTAAAGGAAAGAGCCCGGAAAATTATGGAAGAAATCAAGGCGATTACAGATAATCTTATTATTGGTATTCCTTCGGATATCATCGAGAAAACATTTGAAAAAGCGGAAAGTTTCCCCTACGGCACACCAACATCTTTACAACTGGACGTCAATGCCGGCAAGGAACGCAACGAATTGGACCTTTTTGCCGGAGCGATTATCAATTATGGGACCAAGCTCAATACGGATACTTCTGAAACACAGTTGATTTCCAATGAAATAAAAGGCCTTTAATTCCAAAATAAATAAAGAATTTATGAGGGACACCCTTATCATGGCCGGTTTTTTAAAAGAAACAAAAGAACGGGTATTTGATCCTTTCGGCATAACAGTTTCCCCTTTGCATTTGGAAAAGGAAAGTATTGCTTATAATGCTTGCCAGTTGGAATTGAATCACAGGAAGGTGCTTTTCCGGTCCGCTAAGATTACCCCAACCAAAGTGGGTCATTTTGTAACGGTATGGAAAAGGAACCATGCAGGCATTACTGCACCATTTGATGCTTCCGATGCAATTGACCTGGTTATTGTCAATACCCGAAAAGGGGAGGATTTTGGCCAGTTTGTGTTTCCGGCAGCAGTACTCGCCCAAAAAGGGATCCTGTCTACTGCTGTAAAAGAAGGCAAACGTGCTTTCCGTGTGTATCCGCCCTGGGAAAAAGAACTGAATAAGCAAGCCTTGAAAACCCAACAATGGCAATTGGAGTATTTTTTGGAGATTCCTTTAAACAAAGCGATTGATGCCGTGAGAATGAAACAATTGTACTGCCTCTGATGTATTTTTGGAATGGGATTTTGTTTGATTTGGATGTTTTTAAAAACAGAAAACCTGCAACATTTCTGCCACAGGTCTTGGTTTGTTTCCAATTAGTTATTTCAAACTCCCTACCATGTCTTCGGGTTTAACCCAGGCATCGAAATCCTCCGGGGTTACATAGCCCAGGCGAACAGCTTCTTCTTTGAGCGTCGTGCCGTTTTTATGTGCGGTTTGTGCAATTTCTGCGGCTTTGTAATACCCGATTTTAGTATTCAAAGCGGTAACCAACATTAACGAATTGTCTACCAATTCCTTGATACGGCTGTAATTGGGCTCGATTCCCTGTGCGCAGTGTTCGTCAAACGATATACAGGCATCTCCTAATAACCGTGCAGATTGCAGGAAGTTTGCCGCCATGACCGGTTTGAATACGTTCAGTTCGTAATGGCCTTGCATCCCGCCCACGGAAATGGCCACATCATTGCCCATGACCTGTGCGCAAACCATGGTAAGTGCCTCGCATTGCGTCGGGTTTACTTTTCCTGGCATGATAGAAGAACCCGGTTCGTTTTCTGGGATTAAAATTTCACCAATCCCGGAGCGTGGCCCTGAAGCCAGCATGCGGATATCATTGGCGATTTTATTTAAAGAGACCGCCAATTGTTTGAGTGCCCCATGGGTTTCGACAATAGCATCGTGTGAAGCCAGTGCTTCGAATTTGTTTGGAGCCGTCACAAAAGGATGGCCAGTAAATTGAGCGATATAACTTGCTACTTTGGTATCGTAGCCTGCCGGTGTGTTCAGTCCTGTCCCTACGGCTGTTCCGCCCAGTGCCATTTCGGAAAGATGCGGTAGCGTATTCTTGATTGCTTTCAGCCCGTAATCCAATTGTGCGGCATAACCGGAAATTTCCTGCCCCAAAGTAAGCGGAGTGGCGTCCATAAGGTGTGTACGGCCAATTTTGACCACATTCATAAATTCGGCAGCTTTCGCCCGGAGCGTATCCCGTAATTTTTCAACTCCGGGAATCGTGGTCTCCACCACAGATTTGTAAGCCGCAATGTGCATACCGGTTGGGAAAGTGTCATTGGAAGACTGCGATTTGTTTACATCGTCATTGGCTTTGATAACCGGTTCGCCTTCCCCGATTGCATATCCTGCCAGCACTTGTGCACGATTGGCAATGACTTCATTGACATTCATATTGCTTTGGGTTCCTGATCCTGTTTGCCAGATAACAAGGGGAAATTGGTCGCTTAAAGTTCCTGCGAGGATTTCGTCGCATACGGCTGCTATAGCGTCTCTTTTTTGTGCAGAAAGCACGCCCAGGTCACAATTGGCAAAGGCAGCCGCTTTTTTTAAATAAGCAAAACCTTCTATGATTTCTTTTGGCATGGAAGCCGAAGGGCCTATCTTGAAGTTGTTCCTGGAGCGTTCCGTTTGGGCTCCCCAGTATTTATCTGCCGGGACTTTGACTTCCCCCATAGTGTCTTTTTCAATTCTGTATTCCATTTGTAGTATTGATTATGTGATTGTTCATGTGTTTTCCTTTTATCCTGAACCTTGTTGTTTTCCGATTTTGGTATTGGATTCGGAACTATAAAATTAGTCATTATAAGAAGGGAAAAAAAGGGCTTTGTAAAATAAATGTATGATAAGTATTGGTTAACCCAATAATAACAGTTACATTTGTGAAGTATTCAAAAAAATTCCGGAAAACATGTTTGAATTTCAACAGTATTTAGGTTTCTTACTTTTCTTAACCATATTAACCATGGGTTTTTGGTTGATGTTTTTCCTTGTCGCTTTTGTTCAATATTGGGTTGGCGGAGCTTTATGGGAACTATATAAAGAAAAGAGAGCAAAGAAACAAGAACAATCTAGTTAAGGATTGTATTCCAATAAAAAAAGGTACGCTTAGCGTACCTTTTTTTATGTTATCCCATGAACTCCGGATCACCGTTATTATCATTTTGTTGCTTCTGTTTGGTATCCTTCTCTGTTTTTTTCTTATTGAACCTGTAGGTGAAAGAAACCGTAATAAGGCGTGTTCTCCATTGCGATTCACTGTATGTGTTTACCGTAGGCAACTGGATTTCCTGGATTCTTTTCCTGGAGTTGAAAACATCATTTACATTCAAGGAAATGGTTCCCATATCTTTAAGGATGTCTTTACTGAAGGCCAAATTAGCCGCTGCAACTCCTTTGTTGGTTCCTTGACCGGTTTTTTGAGGCCCGTTGTAGGTTCCGTTGGTTTGCCATTCTATTTTATAAGGCAATGTCACTTTTGAGGTTATCCTGGTAAACCAAGAGCTGGCATTTCTGTCGAAATTTTGGGTAACCACTTCATTGTTTGTTTTGGTATACGTATAACTTCCAGAATTCTTACTGTTGAAGAAGTTGAAGTTACCATTTAATTTCCACCATTTTTTGAAATTGTAATTCAGTGTAAATTCAAACCCTAAACGGTCATTTTTACCTAAATTGAAAGGAGTGCTGATAATGACCGGAATGCCGTCAATCTCATCGCCACGCTCTTTTTTAACCGTTTCAAAAGAATCAGTCGTATGGTTGAAATACAAAGATGTATTTAACGTCAGTTTTTCCCATTTCCTCAAATAACCCAAATCGAAGGCATCGCTTAAGGCAGGATTCAAGTCCGGATTCCCCTGGTAAAGGTTCACATTGCTCGTGTATGAGGCAAAAGGATTGATGAAACGGTCACGCGGCCTTGAAATACGTTTGCTGTAATTTAAGGAAATACTGCTGTTTTGCGAAAATTCATACGTCAAAAAGACACTTGGGAATAAATTGTTGTATTTTTTTGTTTTGTAGATATTGGTCGTTAACTGATTGACATCAATTTTTGAATCTTCAAAACGAAGCCCAAGCAAATAGGAGAACTTATTGATCTTTGATCCAAATTGCGAGTAGAAAGCATTTACATTTTCCTTATATTCCAGCTTATTGGTAAATTCATCTATGTTGGTAAAGTAATCGTCCGGGGTTTTCTTTTCCTGTACCTGGTAATCGGCCAGCAATGAAACATAATTTCCTCTGAAACCGGCTTCAAACTGGGAGTTTTTCCCTATTGGCAATACATAATCGGTTTGGAATAAATTCCTGTTTTGCTTGTTTATGTTCTTGGCTGTTTCAGAAGAAACAAAACTGCCGTCATCAATTATAGTTCCTTCAATTTTAGAGAAATCATCATCCCTGTTTAATGAAAAAGAGGCGTCAATTGTCAGTTTATGGCCGTCTTTTTTGAAGTTTTTGACGAAATTGGAACTGAATTCCACATTTTCACTCTCGGAAACCAAATCGTTGTAACGCTGCCTGGTATTGATATACTGCCTGTTGTTGTCATAATTGTAATACAGGACATTTTCTTTGTTTCCGCCATTGTTGTTCCTGAAATTCAAGCTGTTGGTCCAAGAAGTGGATTTGTCCAGCAGAAGTTCGACACCAAAATTCACATTCAGCCCTTCTCCGAAACGCTCATTTTTCCTACGCTCGTTAAGAACCGATCTCAAACTTCCGTCAGGATTGAAATTTTCCTGGTCGATTTTGTTGTTTCCGGGATTGTTCCTGTTGTTGTAACCTATTGTCGTGAAGAAATTTGAATTTTCCTGTTTGAAGTTCAGGTTTGCAGAAAGACCAGTATTCCTTGGGTCTCCGGCTGAAGCAACAAATGTTCCGTTGATGCCTTGGTTCTTGCCTTTTTTCAGGATGATGTTTAAAATACCGCCACCGCCTTCCGCATCATAACGTGCTGAAGGATTGGTAACTACTTCTACTTTGTCAATAGCTTCTGCCGGGATTAGGCGCAGGGCATCGTTGATGTTTCCGGCATTTGAAGGTTTCCCATCAATTAAAATCCTTACATTTTCGTTTCCTCTTAAGGCTACCGAACCTTCCGCATCTACCGTAACAGATGGGATATTGTCCAAAACGTCGCTGACAGTTCCGCCGCGGACCATAATATCTTTCCCTACCGAATAGACTTTTTTGTCCAGTTTGATATCAACGGATGTTTTTTCCACACGGATCTCAACAGCATCAAGCTGCTGGGCTTCATCGGCGAGGGAAATGGTCCCTACATTCGTATCTTCCGATAGGTTTTTCCCTTTAATTTCAATGGTTTTAAAAGAAATGTACTCGTATTTTATGTTGTAAGTCCCGGGATTGATGTCAATTTTAAATTCGCCTTTCGAATTGGTAATCCCGCCCGAAACCACTTTGTTTGTAGCGGAAGCAGATAGGGTTACCGTAGCGTATTCAAGAGGTAATGAGCTTGATTTTTCAATTATTTTTCCTGTTATGGAAATTTTTTTTACTTCTGGTTTCTGTTGTCCAAACACAGACATAAAACCCAATAATAAGGTAAGAATTGTGAATTTTTTTATCGAAATCATAGTTTGTTTTTTGCTGGTGCAAAAATAATATGCCGGTTTTTTATTTTTGCCAAAGTATTGTTAATTGGGAAGAATTATAAAATTTCATTGATTCGTTCTATTGGCCTGGCAATGACTGCTTTATTTCCGTTTACCACGATAGGGCGTTCAATTAGTATCGGGTTTTTTACCATAATCTGAATGATTTCATCATCGTTTAATTCCTGGCCTTTGTACTTTTCGATCCAAAGCGGTTCTTTTTTCCGAACCAATTCAATAGGAGTCATTTTCAATTTTTTAAGCAATGCTTTTAATTTGGCTTTCGTAGGGGTATTTTCCAGGTAATTGACAGTTTCGAACGGTTGCTGCATTTCTTCAAGGAAACAAACGCCATCCCTTGATTTTGAACAGCGGGAATTGTGGTAAATGGTAATCATGAATACGTATTGAATTGTAAATAATAAGCCAAAAATGTAACAAATTTACTGTAAATGCAACATATTTGGGTAACCAGAAACCATTTTAATATGTTTATAGAGCAAATCAGGAATAAAAATTTCAATATTTATTTATACTTAATCGTGATTGGCGGTTTTTTTGGGTTGATGTCCGTGAATTATATCATGTCAGAAGACGTTAACGCAAACGACATGATCGATCAGCTCATTGACCAGTTGGGCACCAATCTCACTTTTGTCCTGATTATCGCTCCTTTATCTATGATGTGCCTGGGATTGCTGTTTTGGGTAAAAGTGGTCCATCGGCAGAGTATTACAAGCCTGACCACGGCAAGGCCCAGAATTGACTGGAAAAGGGTTTTTTTCTCTTTTGGATTATGGACCATCATTACCATTGGCCTGACAGTCATCGCTTATTTCAGCGAGCCTGAAAGTTTTGTTTTCAATTTCAAGCCTGTCCCTTTTTTTATTTTCCTGTTTTTGGCCGTTATATTAGTCCCTTTGCAAACCAGTTTTGAAGAATATTTTTTCAGGGGTTATATGATGCAGGGCATTGGTGTGGTTACAAACAGCAGGTTGATTCCTTTTTTGGTCACTTCTATTTTATTCGGATTGATGCATATTACAAACCCCGAAGTTGAAAAGATGGGTTATATCACTTTGATTTATTATGTAGGGACCGGTTTTTTCCTCGGGATTTTAACCCTGATGGATGACGGCCTGGAATTATCATTGGGTTTCCATGCAGCGAATAACCTGATCGGGGCATTATTGGTCACTTCCGATTGGTCGGTATTCCAGACGCATTCGATTTTAAAGGATATTTCCGAGCCAACTGCAGGTTTTGATGTGGTATTTCCAGTTATCATTTTATTCCCAATCCTTTTGTTTATCTTTAGTAAAAAATACAAATGGTCAGGCTGGAAAGAAAAACTGACCGGGAAATTACATACAATTCCAGAAGAAAACAGCGGGAATGGCAGTACTCACATATCATAATTTACATAAGGAATTCAAGCTGAACGGCTTGGTTTTTACTAAAGAAAGCCTGATTCAGGCGGCACAGGATTACAGCCAAAGTGATTTGGATGCCGAACAGGATTTCGGTCGTTTTGTTTTGAATTGGTTTGATGACAAGCCCTATGTCGAAGTCAAGACTTCCGGGACTACGGGAAAACCTAAAATCATTAAGGTACAGAAGCAGGCTATGGTCAATTCAGCAATGGCTACCGGTATTTTTTTTGATTTAAAGGCAGGAAATAAAGCCCTTTGCTGCTTGCCGGTACAATATATTGCCGGAAAAATGATGCTTGTACGGGCTTTTGTTTTAGGGTTTGATTTGGATTTTGTGGCGCCAAGTTCCCATCCTTTGGACCAAAACAGCAGCCATTATGATTTTGCTGCAATGGTTCCGCTCCAGGTGGAAAATTCCCTGCCTCAATTGCATCATATCAAAAAACTGATTATTGGCGGAGCGCAAGTCCATCCAAATTTGGAAGAAAAACTAATCCATAACCCTTGTCAATCTTACGAAACATACAGCATGACGGAAACCGTTACGCATATTGCGGCCAAAAGAGTAGGCGAGAAGGCTTTTACTATTTTGCCCAATATCACTATTTCGCAAGACGAAAGGCAATGCCTGGTTATTTCGGCGCCAACTCTTACTGAAGGGGACCTTATAACCAATGATATTGTGGAACTGATTTCCGAAAATCAGTTTTGCTGGCTCGGGCGTTATGATAATGTGATCAATAGCGGAGGGATAAAACTCATCCCGGAACAAATCGAGGAAAAGCTTTCGCATACTATTACCAATCGTTTTTTTGTGGCTGGCATAGCCGATGAAAGATTAGGGCAGAAATTAATCCTGGTCATTGAGGGAAATCCTTATGATTTGAAAGAACAGGTTTTTTCAGCACTGAGCCAATATGAAAAGCCAAAAGCGGTCCATTTTGTACCTAAATTTAAAGAAACCGGGACGGGAAAAGTAAAAAGGAACGAAATTGTAAAGTCATTGTAAATAAAAAAACCTGCAAGCTGCAGGTTTTTTTATATGTAAAACTATATCTTTTTTGATTACATAAAGAGCGCCAAAGTGTAGTAGATAAGGGCTGCCAATACAGCAGATACCGGTATTGTCAGTACCCAGGCCCAAATCAAACTTACGGTTACGCCCCAACGTACTGCGGAGATACGTTTTGTCAACCCGACACCAATAATGGAACCGGTAATGGTATGCGTTGTACTTACAGGGATTTTTAAATGTTCGGTAAAATACAAGGTCAGGGCTCCTGCAGTTTCAGCTGCAACACCTTCAAAAGAAGTTACTTTGGTAATTTTAGATCCCATCGTTTTTACGATTTTCCAACCACCGCTCAATGTCCCGGCAGCAATAGCTGTATAACATGCTAAAGGAATCCATCCCGGCATTTTGCCCGAACTGTCGCCTTCCGGCAGGACAACATCCAGCCAATCCGGCAAGGTACCGTGGGCCACACCACTCGTATGGATATATACTGTTACGGCTGCTGCGATGATACCCATAACTTTTTGAGAATCATTACCTCCGTGTCCTAAACTAAAGGAAGCAGAAGAAAGCAATTGCATTTTTCGAAGCCATGAATCGGATTGGCTATGGCTCAAACTGCTGAAAATCAAACAGAAAGAACTAATAGATAATACGATAAAAGCAACAATGAACCATTTGATATTGTGGGATTCAAAGACAACGCTCCAAAATACCGAATCAAATCTTGGCTTTTCGATTTCGCTGTAATATTTCAATTGGCTTTCTACAAACCAAATGGTCACAACCATTAGCAATACGGTGAATATTTTAGGATAAATGCTTTTCTTGGAGGCATTTAACAACCATATCGAGATTAAGTATGAAACCAGCGCGCCTAACAACGGAGCCAATACGATAAAGGCGATAATGATGGCAACACCTGTTGGCATTCCTCCGTCTTTTCCTGCTTTGTACCAGGTTACGATGTTGTACCAGTGTTTTGTAATGTTTTTTCCTTCTTCCACAACGGTATATCCTTCAAAACCGTGAGCGGCTATTGCATGTGCGATCGCTGCTCCTGCAAAACCTCCAATCAGCGTATGTGACGAACTGGAAGGGATTCCCTGCCACCACGTGAATAAATTCCAGATAATAGCCGCAATAACTCCTGCCAGGATGACGACAAGGTTTATTTCCATGGTGTTGGCTGTTTTGGCCACAGTATCGGCTACGCCAAAACCAAAAACCCAATATGCCAAAAAGTTGAAAAACGCGGCCCAAACCACCGCCTGAAATGGTGAAAGTACTTTTGTTGCAACAATTGTAGCGATAGCATTGGCTGCATCATGGAAACCATTAATGTAGTCAAATATCAATGCCAGAACAATAATTACTATAAGTAAGGTAAATTCCATAAGTATATATTGCTTAAAAAAGCTTTAATAGATTTAAGAATGTTTTACAGAAATTTGTTCCAGGATATTAGAAACCGCTTTACATTTATCTGTCGCCTGTTCAAGAGAAGAAAGGACTTCTTTGTATCGGATGATATTTTTTACGTCCGATTCGTTCTCAAAAATATCGGCAACGGCCTTATCGAAAACCACATCTGCCTTGCTTTCCAATTTATTGATACGCTTGCAAACGTCAGAAATTTTCTTTGGAGTTTTCAGATCTTCCAGCTGAGCCACGCCCACTTTGATCAGTTGACAGGATTCAAGAGTGATTTCAGTAAGTTTACGGATCGATTTGGTGATTTTTTCAATTTGATACAAACGCATTCTGCTCGCTGCACCTTGCAGGTTGTCTGAAACGGCATCAATAGATTTTATAAGGGTATGGATATCTTCCCTGTCAAAAGGAGTGATAAAATTACGGCTTAATTCTAAGTGCGTTTGGTGGTTGATTTCTTCAATTTGCGCTTCCAGTTCATCTATTTTCTTAAGATAATCCTCTCTTTGGTCTTTCGGGACATTTACAGCTTCGTGTAATGTTTCAGCCAGAAGTACAAGTTTGAAGGTAGCTTGTTCAAATAATGGGAAGAATTTTTTATCCTTTGGAACAAGAAATTGAAAAATGTTATTTATAGACATATTATAATGTTTTTGATGGTGCAAAAGTATTGGCGCAACGTTAAGTTATCGTTAAGTTAATATAAAACTCATATTAATATTTTTAACCTTTTGTTAATATTGTCTAATTCAGGTTGTAGCGAAAAATAAAGCGGGAAAATGGCAGCAAATATGGGGCATAAGTATTTGTAAAACAACAAAAGGGCTAAAAAAATAGCCCTTTTGATTGTACTTGCAGCAGTTTATTTTTCAATTTCCTGTAAAATCTTGCCGAAGCTGTATAGGTAAAATTCTTTGGAATCATTCATGGCAACAAAGATTCCTTTTGTGTATTTTCCGCCCAAATCTGCAGTAACTACATCGCAACCGTCAGTTTCTACAGTTGTCAGGTTGATGGCTTTGATAAATTGGTTCGATTCCCGGTCAAAAACATTGAAAAGCCCTCTTTGCTGATCCGAAATGATAAGGTAACCGCCTTTTTCTGAAGTTTTTGCCACAGCGATACCTTCAATGTCTGTCAGGAATTTATCTTGACCGAAAATGGCGATTTCCTGATTTCCTTTGCTTGGTTCCGCATAATATTTCCGTACACCGAATTCTTCGTCGGAATAATAAATGAAACCGTTTTCGCTGTCTACAGCTATGGCTTCGATTTCCTTTTTTCCGCTGAAGTCCCCGAATTTCCGAACCAAAACCGCTTTTATCTGACCGGCTTGGGCTTGCAATTCGTATTGGTAGAGGTAATTTTGCTTTGGCCCGGTTTTTCGGCCCACAACCGCATACATTTTCCCGCTCACAGGAGAATGATATAGTGCAATGCCCATTGGCAATTTGAAATCTGGCAGGGTTGCATCTTCAAAAACCTTGATACCGCCATTATCCAGGGGTTTCATGTCCGGAACTGAAAATACCCGGATTTGCTGTTTTTCCCTTTCGGCGAAAGCCAGGATGGCCACTTTTGATGTATCGTTGATTTTGAAATCATAAGCCAAATCAACGTTATTAGGCCTTTTCATGCCCCGGAGCGTTTTGCTTTCGATGATTTTCCCTTGCAGGTCAAAGGCATAGATTGCCCCGTTTGTTTCTTTGTCTGTACCGAAGATGATGCTTTTTGAAGCGTCCTGCGGATTGACCCAAATGGCAGGATCGTCAGTGTCGTTTATGGTTTTCTGGGTTATGGCGTCTGGTGTTATTGGCATTGCCGGTTTTTCTTCCCTGCAGCTGCATAGTGCTGTTATTGCTACAAATAAAAGGCTGTATTTTTTCATTTCTTGGATTCCTTTTTTGAATTAATAAAGATCGTATTTTAAACCTAAATTGAGTGTTTTTCCATAATATTCCAATTGGGAAACACGATTGACAGTTCCCTGGTAATAGCGCAAAGGCTGATTGGTAAGGTTGTTCAGGTTCAGATAGAAGCTAAGGTTTTTGTTAAAGGAGACGTTGGCATTGAAATCCAAAAAGAACTGTTTGTCGTAATAACGGTCTTCAAAATCACGTTTGCCCAATTCATCCAGGTAAGCATCGGAAAAATTCCCGGACAGGCGCAAACTGAACCTTTTGGTGCTGTAATTCACAGAAGCATTGACCATATGAGGCGTTGATTGCGGCAAATCCAAATCTCCCCGGTTTTCCCCGTCTTCATTACGGATACCTTTTGCCTTGGAAGTCAAATATGTATAATTGGCATATATACTGAAGTTCTTGGCAAAACCAGGCAAAAAGTCAAGGCGGCGCTGGAACGAGAATTCGGCTCCTGCAACAGAGGCATTATCACCGTTCATAGGTGTAAAGACATCGTATCCGTCAGCGTTTTCCGATTGGAACTTATAAATGAAATCATCTATTTTTTTATAAAACACACCTCCGGAAATGATTCCTACCGATTTGAAATAATGCTCGGCCATCATATCGAAATTCATCGAAGTGGTTGGCGTCAGGTCTGGGTTTCCGACGTAAATTTCCTCTTTTTCACGGTTTGTTTCTTTGTACGGAACCAGGTCAATGTAATTCGGCCTTGCCAGGGTATTGGTCCAGGCAGCCCTTAAGATTGTGTTGTTGGTGATGTTGTATTTCAGGTGGATGCCTGGTAAAAAGTTGGTATAGGAATTTTTGACGCTGACAGGGTTTGTCCCTTCAAAATCCCCGTCCGGGTCAAAAGAGATTTCATTCCCGTTGCTGTTGATTGTGGTGTTCTCGAAACGGATTCCGGCCAAAACACTGAATTTGTCTGAAAACTTCTGGTTCATCATCACAAAACCCGCATATATGTTTTCTTTTACGTTAAAGTTAGCCGTAAGGTATTCTTCCGGTTTGTCTTCGGCTTCAAAAACGGAGCTGTCATTTAAATTCAGGCTTCCGATATACTCAGGATTGGCAAACGTACCCACCTGGTATTGGCTTCCGGCCAAAAAATCAGGGTCAGAATAATGTAAGGTCGGAATATCGCCAAGCAACTCCATTTCTGCTCCAAGCGGACTGTATTCCATAAAACTATTCTTCCTGGTTTTCTTTTTCAGGCGGGTTTTGGCACCCCATTTCAAGGTTCCGGTTTGCCCGCTGATTAATGAAGCCGGGATTTGTGCGTTGACCAAAAGGTTAATATCTTTTTCGCTGGTTTTGCTGGTTTCGTCTGTCAATTCGTCAAATTCGAAGGCATTATAGTTTGCATCAGCTTCATTTATTGGAGTAAACCAAGGTTTTTTCGGGTCATTGTTGTATTGGATACCGTATTCGCTTTTGTAGGCGACGTAACGTTCGTGGTCTTTTTTCTCGGAAGCCATGGCATAGGAGGTAAGCCAATCCAGCTGCAGGCTGCCGATTAAGTGATTGCCACCCAAGCTGTAATTTTGCATGCGCTGGTCTTCCAGCCGGGCGCTTTTATGCCTTCCGCCGGAAATTCCTTGTTTGTTCTCCCGAGTGGCTTCAATAGGGAAAGATTGCAAGTTACCGTTTGCATCAATGGTAAAATCCCCGGTTTCGATATCTTCACCATCCAAAATTTCCTGTCCGAAGGCAAAACGCTTTTCCCGGTCATCCCGCCAATTGTATATCGATTTGAAAGTTAGGGCATTGGCATTGTCAATTTTATAATCCAAATTAGCGGAAACACTTCGCCTGATGCGCTGGATCCTGTATTCACGGGCTTCCACCTGTTTGGCATACGGATTTACATTTACTTCTTCCAAATTATCAGGATCTCCGGAATTGTATTCGAATTTGTCTTCCCATTCGGCTTCTATATTATCGCTTCCGAAATCCCGGTCATTGAAAGAGGTAGAAACGAGCCAGCCCAATTTGTCGTTTTTTGACCTATTGCCCAGCAGGAATGAGCCGTTTAGGATGCGTTTATCGGTAATAAAACTGATACCGCTGCCCAATGTTGTTGACAAGCGGAATTTCTGCGGGGAAGTTTTGGTAATCAGGTTGACCGATCCGCCAAGGGCATCAGCATCCATGTCAGGGGTTACGGCTTTGTTTACTTCGACAGTCTGGATCATATCGGTCGGGATCAGGTCCATTTGTACATTACGGTTATCGCCTTCGGCTGAAGGAATCCTGCTTCCGTTTAGGGTAACCGAATTCAATTGCGGCGATAAACCGCGTACAATAATATTCCTTGCTTCTCCCTGGTCGACTTGCATAGTGATGCCGGGAACGCGTTTTACGGCATCGCCAATGTTCGAATCCGGGAATTTGCCAATCTGGTCCGTTGAAATGATATTGACAATGTTTTCCTTGTTTTTTTGCGTGTTTAAAGCTTTGGCTTGACCGTCGGCGCGATAACTTTCTATTTCGACTTCGTTCAGGACTAATTTTTCAGGAGCCAACTGGATCGTGAGGTTTAAAGTCCTGTTTTCTTCAATAGTAATGGAGGATTCGTATGCGGTATACCCCAGGTAGGATACTTTCAGGCTATACGTTCCTTTTGGGATGGATACTATGGAATAACTTCCTTCAAAATCACTGGAAGCTTCTTTTTTTAAGGATTCGATAAACACCCTTGCACCCGGAAGGGAGAAATGGTTTTCATCGATGACTTTTCCTTTTACGGAGCCGTTTTGTGCCATCGTTTGAGTTATGGCAAACAGTAAAAATACCGTTACAAACAACCCTTTAAAAATAATTTGATTTTTCATTTTTTTGAGTTTTATTTTTTTGCCAAAGCTAGATTCCATAATGGTTTCCGGAAAATAAACCACAGCAACAAAGAAGATACCGGATGGCAATTCGGTGTAATAACAAGGCAACATTAATGCGGATTTTACATTTCGGTTACCTTAGCAAAAGAAACGGCTGAAAAGCGTTAAAGGCTCAATAAAAAATTAACCAAATCCTTCTTGGAATCAATCGGAAGTTTTTTCCTGAACCGGTGCCTTGCCACACGGACACTATCGGGTGTAACCCTCAAAATCGAGGCAATTTCTTTGGACGACAAATTAAGGCGCAATAAAATGCCTAGTTTCAATTCGGTAGGGGAAAGGGTTTCAATAGCCGCATCGGAAAGGTTTTTGATATAGTTGGGATGGATTTCCTCAAAGAAAATATTGAAATCTTCCCATTCGTTTTCCTGCTGAAGCGTAAAATCAATGGCGACATATAAGTCTTTTATCAGGTTTTCATGATTCATGGTTTTCCTGCCGGCCATATTTTTCAGTTTGAGGGACAAATCGGAAAGCATTTTGTTTTTCTGGGCAATATGGAGGCTGTAATTGGATAATGCCGCGGTTTTCAGCTCCAGGTTCTTTTGCATGTTTTTTTCTTCGGCCCATTTTTTATCCAGTTCTGATTGTAGCCTTTCCTGCTCGTATTTTTGGATTTTTGCATTGGCAATCCTTTTCTTCCGGATCGACAAATAAAGGATCAGCAAGATGATAATTACCGAGGCCGAAAGCACCAATGCCAACAAAAGCTGTGTCTTGCCCGATTTGTTTTGCGCTTCCAGGATTTTGATCTGGGATTCTTTTTTGTCAATTTCAAAATCAGTCAGCAGCAGGTTTACCTGTTTCTTGTTTTCATTCAATAAAGCGAGTTCTTTGAATTTTTCGGCTTCAATCCTATAGGTATAGGCTTTTTTGTAATCTCCTTTCAAGGCAAATGATTTGGCCAGGTCTTTATGGGCACTTTCCAGCAAATGGTTGTCTTTTAGTTCCAATGACAATTGCAATGCTTGATTGGTCACCACGATAGCGCTATCCAAGTTTTCCTTTTTCCTGTGGATGTCACCCAGATTGTTCAAAACATTGGCTTCCTGCCGGGTATTGGTCGCTTTTACGATAGCATATGATTTATGGAAAAATTGCGATGCCTTTTCAAATTGAAGCAGGTCCTCGTAAATGCTGCCGATGTTTTCATACACTTTGGCGACTTCGAATTTATTGGCCTTTACCGATAGATAGTGCAGGCTCCTGCTTTCCGATTCCAATGCTTTGAGGTACTCGCCCTGTTTTTCGTAATTGGCTCCTAACAAGCTTAATGCATTAGCCAATCCTACCTTATAATCCAATGCTTTTGAAACTTTAAAAGCATCGTTGATAAAACCCAGTGCGTCTTTGTATTGCCGGGTTGTGTTGTAAATGCCGCCAATCTTGTTGCTCACAATCACGTATAAACTGTCCTTGATTTTGCCTTTATAATTGTCCAAAGCCTGATTGTAGTATTCCAGCGCATTTCCGTAAAAGCCGTTGGATTCGTAAATGAGCCCGATCCGGAATTTTTTCAGGGTATTTTTTTCAGAAGCGGGCTGAAAGGATCCCACTTCTGTTTTTTTGAGTTGTTTTAAATCCTTCAGGTCCTGGCAAAAAGCAGTTTGCACAGACCATAAAGCAATACAATATAGGAATGATTTCATTTGAAGGTTGGTTTGACCTGCAAAGGAGTTTTATTATATTGAAAGGAATGTTAATTGCAATTTAATTTATTGTTATCAATAGCTGCCTTCTGATTCGTATAAAAAAAACGCAATGTTAAAAAAATTAAGGAATTTAGAAAAAACGTTTTTGTACTTTAGCGACGCAAAAAAATAACAGACACAATTACAATGGATATTAACTTCAATAAAAACGAAGACCACAACAAACTTTTACTTTCCGACCTCAGACAAAGATTTGCTAAAATCAAGCTTGGCGGAGGCGAAAAAAGAATAGCCAAACTACATGGAGAAGGCAAAATGACAGCCCGGGAACGGATTGATTATTTGTTGGATGATAAGGAAAACTGTATTGAAATAGGTGCTTTTGTCGGTGATGGAATGTACAAGGAACATGGTGGATGCCCGTCTGGCGGCGTGGTAGTCAAAATAGGGTATGTCAGCGGAAAGCAATGCATTGTCGTGGCTAATGACGCTACTGTAAAAGCAGGCGCCTGGTTCCCGATTACGGCCAAGAAAAACCTCCGTGCACAGGAAATCGCCATGGAAAACAGGCTTCCTATTATCTATTTGGTAGATTCTGCAGGTGTGTATTTGCCGATGCAGGACGAAATTTTCCCCGATAAAGAACATTTCGGACGCATATTCCGGAACAATGCCATTATGAGCAGTATGGGAATTACCCAAATCTCGGCAGTTATGGGAAGTTGCGTTGCGGGTGGCGCTTATCTCCCGATTATGAGCGATGAAGCCCTAATTGTAGATAAAACGGGTAGTATTTTCCTGGCGGGAAGCTACCTGGTCAAAGCGGCTATTGGTGAAACTATTGATAATGAAACACTTGGTGGTGCTACAACACACTGCGAAATTTCTGGTGTAACCGATTTTAAAGCGAAAGACGATGCCGCGGCTCTAGACAGGATCAAAAGCATCGTGGGTAAGATCGGTGATTACGAAAAAGCCGGTTATAACAGGATCAAAGCGGAAAAACCGAAATTGGACCCGAACGAAATCTTCGGAATCCTTCCAAAAGCGAGGAATGAACAATACGATATGATGGAGATCATCAGCCGCTTGGTTGATAATTCCGAATTTGACGAATACAAAGCAGGTTACGGCCAGACCATCATTACCGGTTATGCCCGAATTGACGGATGGGCCGTAGGGATTGTTGCCAACCAGCGCAAAGTAGTGAAAACCAAAAATGGCGAAATGCAGTTTGGCGGTGTCATCTATTCCGATTCTGCAGACAAAGCCACTCGTTTTATAGCGAATTGCAACCAAAAGAAAATCCCGTTGGTTTTCCTTCAGGACGTGACCGGATTTATGGTAGGTTCCAAATCCGAGCATGGTGGGATTATTAAAGACGGTGCCAAAATGGTCAACGCGGTTTCCAATTCGGTGGTACCGAAATTTACCGTAGTTGTCGGGAATTCATACGGCGCCGGGAATTATGCCATGTGCGGCAAAGCGTACGACCCAAGGTTGATTTTTGCCTGGCCAAGCGCCGAATTGGCCGTAATGGGCGGGACACAAGCGGCTAAAGTACTGGCACAGATCGAAGCTTCTTCGCTAAAAGCAAAAGGAGAAGAGATCACTCCGGAGAAAGAAGCGGAATTGTTTGATAAGATTAAAGCACGTTATGACGAGCAGGTTTCCCCTTATTATGCTGCCGCTCATTTGTGGACAGATGCGATCATCGATCCTTTAGAGACCAGGACATGGATTTCCATGGGAATCGAGGCTGCAAACCATGCGCCAATTGAGAAACAGTTCAATTTGGGAGTGATCCAGGTGTAAATAAACAAGCTTTTCAGTAGTTTTTAAGTCCGTTCCATGAGAAAAATTCTAATTCTTTGCATTACTGCATTGTTCCTTATCCGATGTGCTTCGGTTGAAAAGCACAATGCGCATATCCAGGATATGATTCCTGTGGAAGATATCAAAAGCGATATCGATTTCGCCTATGGGAAAATGCAGAAAATGCATCCGGATTTGTATTGGTACATTTCAAAAAAGCAACTGGATTATAAGTTTGACAGCTTAAAGGCAACAGTAATTCGTCCTATGACAAGCCTTGATTTTTACAAAAAATTAAGCCCTGTCATCAGTACTGTTGGGCAAGGGCACCTGATTTTACTTCCGAACCAGAAAAAATATACCAAAAAAGAAGTAAAAGCGATAGCCAAAAAAGGGATTGACCCGATTACGCAGTTTGAATTCGAAATATTCAACGATAAATTGTATATCGTCAAAAACAAATCCAACCATAAAAAAATACAGACGGGGACCGAAGTTTTGCTGATGAACAACCAGTCACCACAGGCATTTATGAAGGAATACGACAATTGGTTTGCTTCTGACGGTTTCAATAAGACATTCAAAAAGAACAGGATCGCAAAGTCGCTCAAGATGTTTTACACTTTTGAACATGGCCTGACAGACAGCATCGTTTACCATTTGAAATTCAATGATAGCATTAGGACTGTTTGCATCAAAAGAGATACTGTTTCTTCTGGGAAAAAAACCAAAATTGCCTTAAGCAAAGAGGCTAAAAGAGCGCTAAATCTTAAAAAGTTCGTTCAAGGATATGACAAAGATTCCAAAACGTATATGAGGAATCTTAGGTTTATGGAAAAAGACAGCAGTGTTGCCGTTTTGACCATAAAAGGCTTTAAAAATGGTGATTACAGCACTTTTTACAAAGAAGCGTTTGAAAAGATAAAGAAACATAAATCCCAGTCTTTAATTATTGATTTAAGGAACAATGGTGGTGGCCGAATGAGTGAAATTGCCAATCTATATGCTTATTTAGCAGATACTTCCTTCGTTTTTACACAGGATTATAAGGTAACTTCCAAAACAAGCCTTTTCCGTGCCGAATATTTTAAAAGCGGTGGGATTGGTGCCAAAGTAGCCAAAGGAATTGCATCCCCAATCTATTATGGCTTTATGTTTTTTAAAGTAAGGAAAGGGGAAGATGGGCTGTATTATTACCATACTTCGCGCTCCAAAATCAAGGAACCGAAACAAAATGCCTTCTCCGGTAAAATTTACGTATTGATTAATGGTGGCAGTTTTTCCGCTTCAAGCATCATTTCCTCCGATTTAAAAGGGTCCAAAAGGGCTTATTTTGTTGGTGAGGAAACCGGAGGTGCTTACAACGGCTCTGTTGCAGGCTTTATGCCGCTGGTTACTTTGCCGAAATCGAAACTCAAAGCCCGCATCGGTTTGATGTCTGTAAGGCCTTATTATCAAAGCGCTACCGAAGGACGGGGTATTTTTCCCGACAAGGAAATCGTACCCGCTTTAGAAGACAGGATCAAAGGCACCGACCCTGAAATGGATTGGATCATAAACGATATCAAAAGCGGCTCTTAAACCTTAAATTTTTGTTACTTCTCTAATTTTATATCTTTTTTTGGCCTGCAATACAAAATAAAATGCATTTTTGCTAAAGTTTGTAATCTTTTTCTTGTTTTTATTCAAAAGGAATCTATATTTTTACATAGTTAAAAATGAAACCTAAAATCTCTAAAACCTACAAAAATGAGAAAACTATTCTTTTTACTGATGCTGTTCTTTTCAGCAGCGGCAGTGCAAGCACAAAGCAAAATTGAAAATTTAAAGGTAGTCTGGCCGGAAGAATACAAATGGAAAGTTGGTTCCAGCCAGGAAAATGAGGCATCCCATTTTATGGAATTGATTCCCGAAAAAGAATCGCTGGACAATTGGACCATTATCGGGACAATGCTCTCCCTTAAAAATGTATCGAACATCCCGATGGATAAGGCGATGAATCTTTTTTATTCGAAAACCAAGAATACTGCGCCCGGAGCCAAATTGACCCTGATTGAGAAAAAAGACGGCATCAAAAATTCCTGGATCCTTTTTAAAGTTGAAGTTGAAAAATACCTGAACAACTCAAAACCCGAATCGCAGGTGTATTATATTGTCCAGGGAGATGCGACGCTGTATGTGAACATTGTAGGCGTCAAGGAAAAGACAATCTCAAAATCATTTGAAGAAAAATGGAGCAAAATTTTTAAGTCAAGCCAGCTTGTTTTAGAATAAAACAGCTCCACTACTGCATAACCCAACAACACTCGCACCCGGCAAGCCCTTGAGCACCCGGGTGTTTTTATACGGTCAAATTCCGTTAAATAAAGCCTAAATAAAACTGCATAATAAAATCTGCTCCTAACTTTACAGGGTCATTTTTTATTTTTAAATTAACGCCATGAAAAATACCATACTTACTTCTCTTTTTATCATTGCATTCCAACAGCTTTCGGCCCAAACCGCGACACGGCGGGATTCCCTGCAAGGAGGGCTTCGGCCGGAGAGGACATGCTTCGACGTACAGCGTTATGATTTGAATATCAAAATCAACCCTGACGAAAAAACAATCGTGGGTTATAATGACATTGCCTTTAAAGTAGTTGAAAATACCAGTAAAATCCAGTTGGACCTTTTTGAAAATATGCAAATTGACAGTATTGTCTTCAATGCAAAAAAATTGAATTTCATCCGGGAGGAAATCGCTGTTTTCATAACATTTCCCGACGAATTGAAAAAAGGTTCAGACCAGAAACTACGCTTTTATTATTCAGGAAAACCGATTATTGCCAAACGGGCTCCATGGGATGGCGGATTTGTTTTTACACAGGATTCGAAAGGAAAACCATGGATTGGGGTTGCAGTTCAAGGAACAGGGGCGAGTTTATGGTATCCTGTAAAAGATTCCCAGAGCGACGAACCGGACAATGGCGCCAGCATTAAAATTGCGGTACCGAACGGATTGATGAATGTTTCCAACGGAAGGTTCCTGGGAAGCGAAGATCTGAAAAACGGCTATACCCGTTGGGACTGGGAAGTTAAAAACCCGATAAATACTTATGATATTACAGCCAATATAGCTGATTACGCACATATCCACGACAATCACAAGGGCTTGGACCTTGATTATTACGTATTGCGCGAAAACGAAGAGAAAGCCCGAAAACATTTTGAAGAAGTAAAACCGATGATGGATTGTTTCCAATCGAAATTCGGGGCCTATCCTTTTACAGATGATGGCTATAAATTGGTGGAAACCCCTTATTTGGGGATGGAACATCAAAGTGCCGTAGCCTATGGTAACCATTATCTGCAGGGCTACCTGGGCAATGATCTTTCCAGTACGGGAGTCGGCCTGCTGTTTGACTTTATCACCATCCACGAAAGTGGGCACGAATGGTTCGGAAACAGCATCACCAGTAAAGATATTGCAGATATGTGGATCCATGAAAGTTTCACGCAATATTCTGAAATTGTTTTCATCGAATGCCAGTTTGGGTATGAAAAAGCCATGCAATACGCTAACGGTTTAAAAGACAATGTTAGTAATGACAGGCCAATCATCGGCCAATATGGTGTCAATAAAGAAGGTTCGGGCGATATGTACCCAAAAGGAGCCTTGATGCTCAATACGATCAGGCATATTGTAAACGACGATGCCAAATGGTGGAAAATGCTACTGAAATATTCTGAAACATACCGGAAGAAAATCATTGATACGCAAACGGTTGTCGATTTCTTCAACGCGGAATCCGGAACGGACCTAACCCCGGTTTTTAATCAATACTTGCGTTATACGAATATCCCCGAACTGGAATTCCGGAAAGAGAAAAATGACATTGAGTTTCGTTGGAAAGCAGACGAACCTGGTTTTGCCATGCCGGTTGACATTACCATCAAGGGTAAAAAAGTAAGGCTTCAGCCTACAAGCGAATGGAAAAAGCTGGCAGAAAAAGTAAAATCGATGGATAATATCAAGGTGCTGAAAAATAATTTTTTTATAAAAAGCTGATTTTAAGTAGGTTATTTCTATCAGATTTACTAAATTAGTTTAGTAATTTTAAAACTAAACTAATATGGGAACTGTTAAGAGCTTGAATAAATGGGCCAACGCCCACACGTATTATCCAGTAGACGTTTTGCGGATTATTGTAGGGATATTTTTGTTTGTCAAAGGGATTTCATTTCTTACGGATACCGAATATTACACCCAATTGGTCGCTCCGATCAAGAATATAGGAGGAGGGATGCTTTTTGTGCATTATATTGTCGCTGCCCATATGGTTGGCGGGATTATGATTGTCTTCGGATTATTGACCCGATGGGCGATCGCAGCACAGCTTCCGATATTGTTAGCCGCATTCCTGATCAATTTTATCGGGGAAATGCACGTGGGCAATTTAATATTGTCATTCCTTCTTTTTGTCATCTGCCTTTTTTTCCTTTTCTACGGAAGTGGGAAACATTCGGCTGATTATTATTTCAAAATGCAACAGTAAGCTAATCATATCCAAAGGAAAAGGCCTAAACAATAGTAGTTTAGGCCTTTTTTTATTTTTCTTCCTTTTGTCCCATCATCATCAGGTAGGCTTTGAGGAATTCATCCAAATCTCCGTTCATCACACCGTCAACGTCACTTGTCTCATACTGGGTCCGGACATCTTTGATGAGCTTGTACGGATGCAAAACATAATTACGGATTTGCGAGCCCCATTCGATTTTCATTTTCCCGGCTTCAATATCGGCACGTTGTTCCATCTGCTTTTTCAGCTCGATTTCGTATAACTGCGAGCGGAGCATCTGCATGGCACGCGTCCTATTGTCATGTTGCGAGCGTGTTTCGGAACATTGTATCTGGATTCCCGTGGGCTTGTGCAATAACTGGACTTTGGTTTCCACCTTATTGACATTCTGCCCGCCGGCACCACTGGATCGCGCCGTAGTGATTTCTATATCCGCAGGATTGATTTCAATCTCGATCGTATCATCCACTAAAGGATATACATACACCGAAGCAAAGGAAGTGTGCCGTTTGGCATTACTGTCAAAAGGCGAGATCCGTACCAACCTGTGCACGCCGTTTTCCCCTTTGAGGTAACCAAAAGAATAATCGCCTTCAAATTCGAGAGTGACGGTTTTAATACCCGCTACGTCGCCTTCCTGAAAGTTAAGTTCTTTTATTTTGTAGCCGCTTTTTTCGCCCCACATCATGTACATCCGCATGAGCATCGAGGCCCAGTCACAGCTTTCGGTCCCACCGGCACCGGCTGTAATTTGCAGGACGGCGCTCATGCTGTCGCCCTCTTCCGAAAGCATGTTTTTAAACTCGATGTTTTCTATATGGTTATTGATCGTGTCATACAGTTCATCCAGTTCGGTTTCGGTAAGCTCTCCTTCTTTGAAAAAATCGTAGGCAATCTGGAGTTCATCACTTAAATTGACAGCTTTTTCATAATCTTCGACCCATTTTTTCTTAGAACGCAGGTTCCGGACAATGACTTCGGCTTCTTTGGCGTTGTTCCAAAAATCAGGGGCAAAGGTCTTCTCTTCCTCGTTAGTAATTTCGATTAATTTGGCATCAATGTCAAAGATACCTCCTCAACGCACCAAGGCGCTCTACAATACCTTTTATTTGTTCGGTATTTGTCATAAATAATATTATTTTTGTTACATTTTTATTGGAAGCTATTCCCGCTTTCGCCTTTATCTTTTTAAGGATATGCCTTCGCTGTCGCTCAGGCCCATCCTCAAAAAGGATACCGGCTTTATCGGGGCTAGTTTCATCACTTGAATAAGCAAAAGTACCATTCATTTTATAATTATGGAAATAAATTTAGTAAGCGATACAGTTACAAAGCCCACACAGGAAATGCTGCAAGCCATGTTTCAGGCAAAAGTAGGGGATGACGTATACAAGCAAGACCCGACAGTAAATGCCCTGGAAGAAAAAGTAGCTGCAATGTTCGGCATGGAAGCCGCCTTGTTTTTTCCCTCCGGGACCATGGCCAACCAAACCGCTATAAAATTGCTTACCAATCCTGGAGAGCAGGTTATTTGTGACAAATGGTCCCATATTTACCATTACGAAGGCGGCGGAGCTTCTTTTAATAGCGGCGTTTCCTGCAACCTGGTGGATGGGGACAGAGGCATGATTACGGCAGACCTTGTTAAAAATGCCATTAACGACCCGGAATTTTACCATGCGCCGTTAACTAGCCTGGTCAGTATCGAAAATACTACAAACAAAGGTGGTGGCGCTTGTTATGATATAGATGTCCTGAAAGAAATCAAGCAGGTTTGTGTGCAAAATAAACTGAAGTACCACCTGGATGGCGCGCGTTTGTGGAACGCCCTAATAGCCAAAAAGCAATCGCCAAGGCAATTTGGGGAATTGTTTGATACCATCTCTGTTTGTTTGTCAAAAGGATTGGGTGCGCCGGTAGGATCGGTCCTGGTTTCCGATGCGGCAACCATAAAAAAGGCATTGCGTGTCCGTAAGATCCTGGGCGGAGGAATGCGCCAGGCAGGTTATTTGGCTGCCGCAGGGATTTATGCCCTGGACAATCATGTAGAGCGTTTGGCAGACGACCACCGCCGTGCTAAGGAATTGGGAGGCATCCTTAAACAATTGCCGTGGGTGGCTTCGGTAGAGCCTGTGGAAACCAATATTTTAATATTTTCCATCCAGCCTTATTTAAGCGAGAAAGCCATCATCGAAAAACTGAAAACAAAAGGAATCCATATCAGTTCGATGGGACAGGGCAAATTACGAATCGTAACACACCTCGATTACCGTCAGGTGATGCACGAATATGTTTTGGAAATGCTGCCTAAAGTATCGGTATAATTGAAAATAAACAAAAAGAGAGGAAAAAACCTCTCTTTTTTATTTGAACATATCCATTCCCGGGATGTTTGGCATGCCGTCTTTGGCAACAGCCGCCAGTTCGGCCTCGTTTATTGCAGAAGCCCTTTCAACTGCTTTATTCAGAACCAAGAGCAGGTAATCTTCCAATTGTTCCTTGTCTTCCAAAAGCGAATCGTCAATGGAAACCGCTTTTATTTTCCTGTTCGCGGTTATGGTTACCTTAAGCAGTCCGTCAGTGCTTTGCTCGTCTATCAAAACCGAATCAAGCCTTTTTTTAGTTTCTTCTATTTTTTGCTGGGTTTCTTTCAGTTTCCCCATCATTCCCATGATATCTCCGAACATTTCCGTTTTTTTTAAATTAGCTGTAAAATTATCACATTTCACCCCACAAAAACAACAAAAAAACTGCTTCTATTTGGTTTTTTATATGTTATTTTTGCACAACATTTATTATTCTAAATGCTAAAAAAATGACTACGATATTTCCTCCGGTTGCTAAAATCATTCCGCATACCCTTGAAAAGCACAATGACATCAGAATCGATAATTACTATTGGCTGAACGACCGGGAAAACCCTGAAGTGATTGATTACCTGAACAAGGAGAATGACTATTACAACGAAATGACATCCCATACGAAGGACTTTCAAAAATCCTTGTTTGAGGAGATGAAATCCCGCATTAAGGAAGACGACCAGTCTGTTCCGTACTTGTACAACGGCTATTACTACATTACCCGTTTCGAAATAGGACAGGATTATCCAATTTATTCCCGTAAGAAAGGAAGTTTGGAAGCTCCTGAGGAAATTATGTTCAATTGCAACGAAATGGCCAAAGGCAATGCTTATTTCCAGCTGGGCGGAGTGAGCGTAAGCCCGGACAACCAGTTTGCTACTTTTGCGGTCGATACCAAAGGAAGGAGGATTTATACGATCCGGGTCAAAAACCTGCTTACAGGGGAAATCCTTCCGGACACGATAGAAAATACCAGCGGCGGTTCGGTTTGGGCCAATGACAACAAGACCATTTTCTATACGAACCAGGATAAAAAAACGTTGCGTTCCGATAAGATTTTCAAACACAATTTAGGAACCGATTCTAAAGATGATGCGTTGGTTTTCCATGAAAAAGACGATACTTTTAGCGTTTATATCTACAAAGAAAAATCTAAAAAGTACCTGGTGATAGGATCTTCCAGCACGTTGACTTCCGAATACAGGACATTAAATGCCAATACGCCTAACGAAGCTTTTGAGGTTTTCCAGCCCCGCGTGAGAGGATTGGAATATAGTATTTCGCATTTTGAAGACCATTTTTATATTTTGACCAACAAGGACGAGGCGACTAATTTTAAGCTGATGAAAACGCCTGAAAATGCGACATCGAAAGAAAATTGGACCGATGTCATCCCGCACCGCGAGGAAGTATTGCTGGAGGACATAGAAATTTTCAAAGAGTACCTCGTTGTGGAAGAACGCGCCAACGGCCTGACACAACTGCGTATCATGCCATGGTCCGGAAAAGGGGAATATTACCTGCCTTTTGAAAGCGAAACCTATTCGGCTTTTACCACGACAAATGTTGATTTTGACACCGATATCCTTCGTTATGGCTACCAATCCCTGACTACACCTTCTTCCGTCATTGATTTTAACATGAAAGGCAAAACCAAGGAAATCAAGAAGGAACAACAGGTTTTGGGTGGGAATTTCGATAAAAACAATTATACGGAGAAAAGAATCTGGGCTACAGCTCAGGACGGGACCAAAGTTCCTATTTCGATCGTTCACAGGAAAGATATCACCCAAAACGGTAAAAATCCTTTGTTGCAATATGCTTACGGATCGTATGGCTATTCGATGGACTGCACATTTTCAACCACAAGGCTGAGTTTGCTGGACCGCGGGTTCATTTTTGCCATAGCACATATCCGCGGCGGGGAAGATTTGGGAAGACCATGGTACGAAAACGGGAAATTGTTAAAGAAGAAAAACACCTTTACTGATTTTATTGACTGTTCCAGGTTTTTAATCACTGAAGAATATACTTCGCCTGAACATTTATATGCCGAAGGAGGCTCGGCAGGAGGATTACTAATGGGCGCTGTTGTCAATGCCGCACCCGAATTGTACCACGGAGTGATTGCCCAGGTGCCTTTCGTAGACGTCATCACTACCATGCTTGATGATTCCATCCCGCTGACCACAGGAGAGTACGACGAATGGGGAAATCCGAACGAAAAGGAATATTACGATTACATGTTGTCTTATTCGCCTTATGACAACATCAAAAAACAAAATTACCCTAATATGTTAATAACGACCGGATTGCATGATTCTCAAGTGCAATATTGGGAACCGGCAAAATGGATCGCCAAATTGAGGACTTTAAAAACCGATACCAACCTATTGTATTTGAATACTAATATGGACGCCGGACATGGCGGGGCTTCCGGACGTTTTGAAGCGTTGAAGGAGATAGCAAAAGAATTTAGTTTTTTATTAGATTTAGAAGGAATTCTAAAGTAATTGAAATTTTTTTTATAGATTTGCAGAGTTTTGGGTATATTTATAATTCAAAATTTAATGCCACGATTTACTATTATATGGGAAAAGATATTATAGCTTACAATAATGTATTGGAACTGATTGGTAATACACCACTTATTAAAATCAATAAAATTACTGAAAGTTTAAAAGGTAATTTTTATGCTAAAGTGGAAGCCTTTAATCCTGGCCATTCCACTAAAGACAGAATTGCATTATACATTATTGAAGAAGCTGAAAGGCAAGGGATATTGAAACCGGGCGATACTATTATTGAAACCACTTCTGGTAATACAGGGTTCAGTTTAGCGATGGTTAGTATCATTAAGGGATATGAGTGTATCCTTGCCGTAAGTTCAAAATCTTCCGCTGATAAAATAGATATGTTACGCAGCATGGGTGCCAAAGTATATGTCTGCCCGGCTCATGTATCTGCTGATGATGAACGTTCGTATTACAATGTGGCAAAAAGGCTGCATGAGGAAACAAAAGGTTCGGTATACATCAATCAGTATTTTAATGACCTGAATATTGAGGCGCATTACAAAACTACAGGCCCTGAAATCTGGGAACAGACCAATGGGAAAATCACGCACTTAATTGCCTGTACCGGAACCGGAGGGACACTTTCCGGCGCTGCAAAATACTTAAAGGAGCAAAACCCGGATATCAGGATATTAGGGGTGGATGCTTTTGGTTCGGTGATTAAGAAATACCATGAAACCAAAGAATTCGACAACGACGAAATTTACCCTTACAGAATAGAAGGATTGGGCAAAAACCTGATCCCTACCGCTACGGATTTTGATATCATCGATAAGTTCGTTAAAGTTACCGATGAGGAAAGTGCCCACATGACCCGAAACATAGCCAAAACGGAAGGACTTTTCGTAGGATATACTTCAGGAGCTGTTATGCAGGCGGTTAAACAATATGCAGAAGAAGGCGAATTCGATGAAAACAGCAATGTAATTGCCATCTTCCCTGATCACGGCTCAAGATACATGAGTAAAGTATTCAGCGACGAATGGATGAATGCGCAAGGTTTTTTCGATAGCGTAAATGCTGAAGAAGCCCAAAAAATAGAATTTATCAAATAGAAACGGATTTCCTTATTTTAAGGATTAGAGATATAAAAAACTCCAGTTGATGATGCTGGAGTTTTTTTGTGGCCAATAGTTTTATAGAGTATAGTAAACTTCACAAAATAGCACTATAAAGAATAGGTTCTCATCGCAATTTGCAATAGAATTTAGTATTCGTTCAGTCCTGAATTTTTTCCAATTGAACTTGTGTTTTAAACTTATGATTTTTATCCCTTCATGCTTCAGCCAATATCCTTTATTAAATAGATTTGCAGGATAGAAAATATATTTTTCTCCATTTCTAAAATCTGTAATTACAAAATTATAATTGCTCTGTATTCTTATGCCAAAAATATCCTTGTCCCCTAGAGTAATTTTTAAGTCAAGGCCAATCCGGCCCTTTTCCCAAGCGAAATAATAAGTATCCTTATTGGTTTCGGACTCATAAACAGCCAATAACAGCCGTTTGTTCTTATAGCTAAAACGCCCAATTTTGCGATCTTTCTCAAAAAAATTATAACAATAAAATGAATCCGTTCTTACATTTACGACTCCCATAGCTAATGGATACTAAAAATCGCTGAACTGGAGGTTGCTCAGGTTTTTATAAATCCCGTTTTCCATTTTCAGCAGTTCTTTGTGTGTCCCTTTTTCGCTGATGACACCTTTGTCGAGGACTAAAATAGTATCCGCATTCCTAATGGTCGATAACCTATGCGCTATGATAATGCTCGTCCTGCCTTCCATTAAGATTTCCAGGGCTTCCTGAACCAGTTTTTCGCTTTCGCTGTCTAACGATGAAGTCGCTTCGTCCAATATCAGGATGCTTGGGTTTTTCAATAATGCACGTGCTATGGCAATTCTTTGGCGCTGGCCACCGGAAAGCTTGATGCCTCTTTCTCCTACCAAAGTGTCGAATTTTTCAGGGAAACCAGTGATGAAATCAAGGGCGTTGGCCTGTTTTGCAGCCATTGTTATTTCCTCATCTGTGGCGTCCGGTTTTCCGTAAGCAATATTTTCACGGATGCTTCCGCCAAACAAAATAACATCCTGCGGGACAATACTCATGTTGCCGCGCAAATGTTCCAGGTCGTACTCATAAATATCCTTATCATCAATTAATATGGTTCCTTTTTCGATATCATAAAATCGGAGCAATAAAGAAGAAATGGTTGATTTCCCGGCTCCACTTGGTCCTACAATAGCGATTTTTTGCCCATATCCTGCAGTAAAACTCACATCTTTAAGTACTTGTATTTCTTTTCTGGAAGGATAGCTAAATGCCACATTATGGAACGCTACATTTCCTTTTATCTTTTCTTTTGACTGGATTTTAGAAGTGTTTATTTTTTCTGGGGTTTCATCCAACAGCTCAAAAACCCTTTCGGTAGCTCCGACGGCCTTTTGGATCTGGGCATATAATTCGGCGATACCGCCAAACGACGCACCGATAAATGTGGAATACAATACGAAAGAGATCAATTCGCCGACACCTTTTATTTCGCCACTGATACACAAATTCACACCGTACCAAACCACGGCCACAATAGCGCCAAATAAGCAGAAAATAATAAACGATGCAAAATAACCTCTGTATTTTCCACCTTTGATGGCTTGTTTTACGACTTCTGAAATTTTGCCTTCGTACCGTGCGATTTCATACCATTCGTTTGCAAATGCTTTAACATTGCTGATGCCTTGCAGCGTTTCTTCAACAATAACCTGGCTTTCGGCAACTTGGTCTTGTACTTTTTTGGAATATTTGCGGATAAACCTGCCAAAAATTACTGCGGCAACGGCAACAACCGGCACAATGGAAAGCATCATTAAGGTTAGTTTCGGGCTGATGGTTGCCAGGAAAATAACACCTCCGATGATTAAGATGAACTGGCGCAGGAATTCGGCAATGGTAGAGGTTAAGGTATCCTGGATCTGGGAAATATCGGAACTGATCCTGCTGTTGAGTTCACCAACGCGTTTCTGCGAGAAAAACGACATAGGCAATTTGATCAGGTTGCTGTATAAGGCCAGCCGGATATTGGCCAGGGTATTTTCAGTAAAATTCACAAATAAGGATAACCTGAAGAACGAGAAAAAGGATTGTAAAAATAAAATCCCCATTAGGAGAAGGGCAATATTTTTGGCTTTTGCCAGATCTTTGGCATTGACACAATCTACCAGCATTCCCATCAGTTTAGGAAAAGCAAGGGCGGTGGCTCCGGTCATGAGCAGAAAGAGCAGCCCTACATAAAATTTCCATTTATGGTTCCCGGCGTATCTGAATATCAGTAGGGATTTGTTGAGTGTGTCCTTATTGAGTTTTGCTTTGGGCAAATCATTTTCTTTGAATCTGGCCATGTTTTTTTAGGTAAAAGTAAGTAATACTGTTGACGGGTTGTTTGTTTTTAATCAAAAAACTCCATCCCGATGTAAAAAGGGACAGAGTTTTTTAGTGTATTGCGTTGTAAAAAATTATAGTTCGACCATGGTATGATATACGTTCATCACGTCATCATCTTCCTCGATTTTTTCCAATAATTTCTCAACATCGGCTACTTGGTCCGGCGTTAATTCTTTGGTTATCTGCGGAATCCTTTCAAATCCTGAAGATAAAATTTCCATGTTCCTGTTTTCCAGTTCTTTTTGGATGGCACCGAAACTTTCAAAAGGAGCGTACATTAAAATCCCGTCTTCATCGGCAAAAATTTCTTCAACCCCGAAGTCAATCATTTCCAATTCCAGTTCTTCTACGTCCTGGCCTTCAGCAGGAATGCGGAAATTACAAGTATGGTCAAACATGAATTCGACAGAACCTTGAGTACCCATTGTCCCGTTGCATTTGTTGAAATAGCTTCGGATATTCGCTACGGTCCTGTTGTTGTTGTCCGTTGCGGTTTCAATTAAAATGGCAATCCCGTGCGGGGCATACCCTTCGAATAAAACCTCCTTGAAGTTTGCCGTATCTTTATCGGATGCCTTTTTGATAGCGCGTTCTACGTTATCTTTTGGCATATTTGCCGCTTTTGCATTTTGGATAACCGCCCTTAAACGTGAGTTTGTTTCAGGATTCGGGCCGCCTTCCTTAACGGCCATTACAATATCTTTTCCAATTCTTGTAAACGTTTTTGCCATTGCTGACCAACGTTTCATTTTTCTTGCTTTTCTAAATTCGAACGCTCTTCCCATTTCTATTCTGTTTAATTCCGGAAAACTCCGGAACAAAATTAATCCTTAATTATGTATAAAAAAAATATGATTATTTCTTGTAAAAAGGCAATTTGACCACTTTGGCAGGAACATCATTTTTCCTGATTCGGATAAAAATCTCACTATCGGCTGCAGCCAATGAAGTAGGCACATACCCCAGGCCGATCCCAACATTCATAGAAGGAGACATGGTTCCTGAAGTTACAATCCCGATAACATTCCCGGAAGCATCGACAATTTCGTAATCGTGTCTTGGAACAGCACGCTCCTGCATTTCGAAGGCTACCAGTTTTCTGGAAACACCAGCTTCTTTTTGTTTCTTGAGATTGTCAGAATTGGTGAATTCCTTGTCAAATTTGGTGATCCACCCCAAACCGGCCTCTAACGGAGACGTAGTATCATTGATATCGTTTCCGTACAAACAGAAGCCCATTTCCAAACGCAATGTGTCACGGGCGGCCAATCCGATAGGTTTGATGCCAAAAGCGGCGCCGGCCTCAAATACTTTGCTCCAGATTACTTCTGCGTCTTCGTTTTTGAAATAAATTTCGAAACCACCTGAACCGGTATAACCTGTTGCGGAAACGATCACGTCTTGCACACCGGCAAATTCCCCAATCTGGAACGAATAATAAGGCATGTTGACCAAATCGATAGCTGTTAAGGATTGCATAGCTTCAGCAGCTTTAGGTCCTTGGATGGCCAATAACGAATACGCATCGGAATTGTTAATCATTTCCACGCCCAAATCGTTGTGCGAGGAGATCCAGTTCCAGTCTTTTTCGATATTGGAGGCATTTACAACCAGCATATAATGATTGTCGGCAATTTTATAAACGATCAAATCATCTACAATTCCGCCTTCGTTGTTAGGCAAACAGGAATATTGCGCTTTCCCGTCTACTAATTTTGAAGCGTCATTTGAGGTTACTTTCTGAATTAAAGCCAATGCATTTTCACCTTTCAGGAAAAATTCACCCATGTGGGAAACATCAAAAACACCAACTCCGTTGCGGACTGTTTCGTGTTCTGCGTTTACTCCTTCATATTGTACAGGCATGTTGTAACCTGCAAATGGAACCATTTTAGCTCCTAAACTTTCGTGAACGTGCGTTAATGCTGTATTTTTCATTTAGTAATGTTATAAAATTTGAAGTCGCTAATTTATTCTTTTTATTTTGAGTATCAAAGTATCAGCAAGGCAATTTGCGAGGGATTAACCAAGCAGGATATTTTGGAGTTCTTCGTATGTGTCTATTTTAATACTTGTTTTCTTTTTGTCCAAAATCTTTTGGATTTGCTCCGGCACCGGCAATTCTATATGTAAAGCGGATGTTACAATTTCCGAAAATTTGATTGGATGTGCCGTTTCCAGGAAAACACCAATGCTTCCGGGATGTTTTTTCAATCCCTTTTTGAGCCCGAGATAGCCTATTGCCCCGTGTGGTTCGGCGATATAATTTAGCTGGTTGTAAATGTTTTGCAAAGCAATTTCGGTTTCTTCATCCGTAAAACAAAAAGCGGAGAAATCGTTTTCAAATAATTTTAAGTCATTATTGTACAGTTCTTGAATCCGTATAAAATTGCTCGGATCGCTCACGTCCATAGCGTTTGAAAGTGTCGCAATTGTTGGTTTTGGAGCATAATTCCCGCTTTCCATAAATCTTGGAACCGTGTCATTTGCATTGGTAGCAGCCACAAAATGGGCAATAGGCAACCCAAGGCGTTTGGCCATAATTCCCGCACAGATATTCCCGAAATTCCCGCTCGGACAGGAAACGATAATGGGTTTGCCGTGTTTTTTCAATTCCCGGTACGCAAAAAAGAAATAAAACATTTGGGGAAGCCACCGGGCAATATTGATGGAATTGGCAGAAGTCAGGTATTTTTCCTTAAGATTTGTATCCAAAAAAGCTTTTTTCACCATCGCCTGGCAATCATCAAAAGAACCGTTTACTTCAATGGCTTTTATGTTCCCGCCCAAAGTTGTAAGCTGGAGTTCCTGGAAATGGCTTACTTTCCCAGCAGGGTACAATATGACGACCTCAATGTTTTTGACGTCTAAAAAACCGTTTGCCACAGCACCTCCAGTATCACCGGATGTCGCCACAAGGACAGTGTTTTTTTGTTCATTGGCCCGATTAAAATAACCCAGGCAGCGTGACATAAAACGGGCACCAACATCTTTGAAAGCCATGGTCGGGCCATGATAAAGTTCCAATGCAAAAACGGTTTCCTCAATAGGGATGATGGGGAAATCAAAAGATATTGTTTCCATTATGATTTTTTTCAGTTCCGTTTCCGGGATTTCATCACCAATAAATTGCCGAATGGCATGAAAGGCAACTTCTTCTTTATCAAGGGTTTCTATAGTATCGAAAAAAGAGGAGGGAAGCGGAGTGATGGTTTCAGGGAAATACAAACCGCTGTCGGGTGCCAATCCGTTGATGACGGCTTCCCGAAAAGAAACAGTATGGTTTTTAGTGTTCAGGCTGTAATATTTCATTTTCCAATAGTTATTAATCGATTATTTTTATGCCTTCAGCATTTATTTTTGAAACATGAATCTCAAAAGGGATCCCGGTATCTTTATAAGCATCCTGTATGGCTTGCGCTACTTTTTGTGCGGTATGAAACCCTTTGCTCAAGGCAAAAACAGACGGGCCCGAACCGGAAATCCCTGCGCCCAAAGCACCGTTTTCCATGGCAGATTTTTTGATAAGCTCAAAGTTAGGGATAAATTTCCCCCGTAAAGGCTCAATAATTTCATCATGCAGCGAACGTTGTATCAAATCATAATCGTTCGTATACAATCCGGCAATCAGCCCTCCGAAATTGCCCCATTGCGTGATGGCGTTTTTTAGCGGAACCATGGGTTCCAGGACGGCTCTCATTTCGGATGTTTTCAATTCGATCTGCGGATGGATTACTGTAGCGAACAGTTCGGGTGGGCTTTCTATTTTGATGATATCCAAAGGATTATAACCTCTGATTAACGTAAATCCACCCAAAAGGGCAGGAGCCACATTATCGGCATGTTCGCTTCCGCTGGCCAAAGCTTCTCCTTTCATGGCAAATCGGACCAGTTCTTTTCTGGAGAAAGGCCTGCCCAATAATTCATTGATTCCCAAAACAGCCCCGGCCGCACTGGCTGCAGAGCTTCCTATACCACTGCCGGCTTTTATTTTTTTATGGATTTCGATCTCAAACCCAAATCCGGGGTTTATTTCTTCAAGTAAGGCCATAGCTGCCACTCCGGCTACATTTTTTTGAGGTTCCAAAGGCAGGTTGGCACCCGTTATTTGCGTAATCCGAATGCCTTTTTCGGCTGTTTTACGGAGGATCATTTCATCGCCAATGGTATCAAGGCACAAACCAAAAACATCAAATCCGCAAGATAAATTGGCAATAGTTGCCGGGCAAAAAAGTTGTATTTTTTCCATTTTTCTTATTTTTAAATTGTTCCTATTCGGATAACATCTGCAAAAATCCCAGAAGCGGTTACTGCAGCACCTGCTCCGGCGCCTTTAATAAGCAAAGGCTGTTCGGCATACCGGTCTGTGTAAAAAAGCACGATATTGTCCTTTCCTTCCAGATGGTAAAAAGGATGTTCCTTTTGGATGTACCGTAACCCGACACTTGCCTTCCCTTCTTCGAATTGCGCTACATATTTCAGGCGGCAATCCTTTTTTATGGCTTCTTGATACATAGTTTCAAAATGCGGCGCATGGGTTTGCAAGGAAGCGAAAAAATCTTCGGTAGAGGAAGTTTCCAGGGATTCCTTGGGCAGGAACGATTCATTTTCAATTTCGTCAATTTCCATCGCATAACCGCTTTCCCGGATCAGGATGAGGATCTTTCTCATCACATCAACGCCGCTCAAATCGATTTTGGGATCAGGTTCTGTATATCCTTCTTCTTTGGCCTGGTTTACAACATTGTAAAAACTATTGTTTTCGTTAAAATTATTGAAGATAAAATTCAAACTGCCCGAGAGCACGGCTTGTATTTTGTGCACCTTGTCACCGGAAGCGATTAGGTTTTTTAAGGTATCAATAATAGGAAGGCCCGCGCCCACATTGGTTTCAAACAAAAATGGCGCATTGTATTTTTGAGACAACACTTTTAAATTCCTATAGTTTTCAAACCCGGAAGAACAGGCAATTTTATTGCAGGTCACAACAGCTACATTTTGCTTTAAAAACCGGTCATAAATGCCGGCAATGCTTGTGTTTGCCGTGTTATCGACAAAAATACTATTGCGCAGGTTGAGTTTTTCTACTTTTGAAATAAATGCTTCCATACAGTTTTCTTCTCCGTTTTGCAGGACTTCTTTCCAATGGTTCAGATGGATTCCATCTTCGTCAAAATGCATTTTTTGGGAATTGGATATGGCAATTACCCGGATATTGATCTTCAGGTGTTCTTTTAAATATTTTTTTTGCTGATTGACCTGATCGATGAATTTCCCGCCAACATTCCCAACACCACTGATAAAAAGATTGAGTTGTTTGATATTGTCTTCAAAAAAACTTTCATGCAACGTGTTCAGCGCTTTTTTAACGTCTTTTTTAGCGATGACGGCTGAAATATTCCGTTCAGAAGCGCCTTGGGCAATCGCCCGGATATTGATATTGTTTTTGCCTAATGTACTGAACATTTTCCCGCTTAATCCCTGGTGGTTTTTCATATTTTCGCCCACAAGGGCAATAATGCTGAGATTTTCTTCTACCAATGACGGATTGATTTTGAACTGTTTGATTTCATATTGAAACTCCGCATCAATGGCCCGTTTTGCTTTTGTAGCCTGGTTTTCCGAAATGCCAATGCATATGGAATGTTCAGAAGAAGCCTGGGTTATGAAAATGATATTTATGGCTTCTCTGGCAATAGCACTGAAAAGCCTTTTGGAAGCGCCTAAAATCCCTATCAACCCTGATCCTTCAAGTGTTATCAAAGCAATAGCATCAATATGGCTTATGCCTTTGATTGGATTTGTATTTTCCAGGCGGCTAGCATTGCTAATCAAAGTACCAGGTGCCAAAGGCTCAAACGTATTCTTGATGTACACAGGGATTTGCTTGTTCAGGACAGGCTGGATGGTTGGCGCATACAACACTTTGGCCCCAAAATGAGACAGTTCCATCGCTTCGCTATAGGTAATGTACGGAATTGGCGTAGCTTGTTTAACGATTTTTGGGTTGGCCGTAAACATCCCGCTCACATCTGTCCATATTTCCAATTGTTGTGCATCTAGCGCGGCGGCTAGTATGGCTGCTGTGTAATCCGATCCTCCGCGGCCCAGGGTAGTGGTATGGCCTTCATGGCTTTCGGCAATAAAACCGGGCATAATGGTAATTTCCGCCTGGTTTTTATCAAAATAATATTGGATCAAAAAATCAGTAGTTTCAAAAGAAACACTTGCATTACCATGGTTAGCATCTGTTTTGATCAATTCCCGGCTGTCGGCATAGACTGCTTTGGGGAATGATAATTTCAACTTTTCGTACAGGATCCGTGAGGAAAGCAATTCGCCGTACGATAAGATAATATCTGTTGTTTTGCTTGACAATTCGCCCAATAAGCAGCAGCCTTCCAATAAGGATCCTAAATGGCTGAAGCATTTTTCTATATAACTGTTCAGGGAATCCCGGTTTTCTTCCGGTAAGAGTTCTTGTACTGTTTCCAGGTGCCTGTCCCTGATTTTTAAGAGTTCGGGAATATAACTTTTATCGCCGTTTTTTGCAGTATCGATTATAGTGTTTAAAGCATCTGTGACACCACCTAAGGCAGATACAACTACTATTTTTTTTCCTTTTTTCTCCGCCAGGATGGCTATTGACTTTACGATATTGTGGCTATTGGCTACAGAGGAGCCTCCAAATTTTAAAACGTTCATGATGGTCTGTTTTAAAGCCATGACAAATCCTGAATAGGATAATGACTGGCCAGATTAATGTAAATGGGATTGAAAAGTGTTATCCGGAAATAACGTTGGTTGTGTTATGACAACACAAAAGACCTATGGATTATATGTAAAGTGTATACCCCAGAGGGGTAGTAGTTGTAGTTGATGTTAAAACAACAGAAATTGCAGCTGAGGATTTAGCTGTAGCAGTAAAGTTATATGTGCTATTGTTGTATAACATTCAAACAAATATACTTTTTTTTTGCATCCGATAAGCACTTACAGTAAAGTTTTTCTTAATAAATGCAATTATATACGCATAACTGTCGTAAATTTAAGGGTGTCTTAAAAGTGCGGTTATGGAAAATTTCCTTCAAATCGATAGAGCCGAAATCCTCAAAAGGTTTATTCCTATTGCTACATCTGCCCACAAAGGCGTTCAGGGACATGCACTGATCATTGGCGGGAGTTACGGGAAAACCGGTGCCGTTTGCCTGGCATCAAAAGCATGCCTGAAATCGGGAGCGGGCCTTGTTACGGCCTATGTCCCAAAATGCAGTTACGGCATTGTACAAACCGCGGTTCCGGAGGTTATGGTCATTACAGATGATTACATGGAACACATCGTCTCGATACATTTTGATCTATCGCTACAAGCCATTGGCATTGGGATAGGGATGGGGCAGCACCCGGACACGCAGCATGCCTTTTTTAATTTTGTCAAAGCAAACAAAACCGCCCTTGTTATTGATGCCGACGGATTGAATATCCTTTCCCGGAATAAGGAATGGCTGTCTTTACTGCCTGAAAACACCATTATTACACCGCATGCAAAAGAACTGGAAAGATTGATAGGTACGTGGGATTCCAAAGAAGATATGATAAAAAAAGCCACATTATTTTCCAAGGAATTCAAACTAATTGTCGTGGCCAAAGGAGCTCCTACTTATACTATCGATAAAGATATGGTTTACGAAAATACGACCGGCAACCAAGCCTTGGCTACCGCCGGAAGCGGCGATGTACTCACGGGCATCATCACAGGGTTGGCCGCTCAGGGATATAAACTTACAGATGCAGCTATTTTAGGGGTTTACCTGCATGGTGCAGCTGCTGATATTGCGCTGCCGGAAACAGGTCATCATTCCTTTATTGCTTCAGATTGCATTGCTTATTTGGGAAAAGCTTTTTTAAGTTTGGAAAACATCCAATAAAAAAAGGCTGCCTTTCAGCAACCTTTCCTATAATTTAAAAAAATATTATATCCCCAATTCCTTGAATTTTTCAATCAGTTTTGGGTCTGAAGGACGTGGCGCATCTGCAGAAACAATATTTCCATTCGGATCAATTAATATGAATCTTGGGATGCTTTTAACCGCATATGCTTTGATAAATTTTGAGTCCCAACCATTATCGGCAAACAAATGCATACCGTCTAATTTTTTATTTGCGATTATTTTACGCCATTGTTCGATGCTTCCTTTGTCATCTACGGAAATGCTTACAAAAACAATGTTACTCTTTTTATACTGCTCTTCTATTTTTTTAAGGGAAGGAAATTCCTGAATACAAGGTTCGCACCAGGTTGCCCAGATATCAATATATACATATTTCCCCCTTAAACCCTCTAATGATGTCTCTCCACCTTTAAAATTCATATAGGTAAAACCGGAAGATACACTACCTTTTTTCAGGCTTCTAATAGCATTGATTTTAGAAGTCAGTTCTTCTTTTTTGGCAGCATCGGAAGTCAATAGCATCAGTTCATTATACAAAACCTCTGCATCGGGATTCTCATAATGTAATTCTTCTGTAACATATTCGATAAAAAAAGCCCTGATTGCATTACTCTTTATTTTTTTGATTTCCGGTAATGAAAGTGCAAAAGTATACGCCGGTTTTTTTTCGGTTGATTGGAGAATTTTTTTATAAAGAATGTTATAAATCAGGTATTTGTATTCGTCTGAAAAGTAATAATCCGTTTCATTGTCGAGATCAATGGATGGATCCGGCTGAGGGAAACTGTCGGAAGTCCTGAATCCTTCTTCTTTAGTATGGAAAATATGCAGTTTTTGATAAATTATATAATGTAGCTGTTCTAAATAATTGATGTTCCTTTTTTCATATTCTATAAAACGGGCATTTGTAAACGGAGTGGTTTCAAATAGATGGACAACATTGTTTTTTAATTCGGAAATGCTTTTTAAGTAATCGGCTTCACCCAATGAGAATAATACTTTGCTTGCTTCTTCTCCTTTATGGAAGATATTTTTTTTCTGTTGCCAATACATGTTTTCTACAGCATTGTCTCCTTGAAATGAGATACTGGTGCCAAAGTTTTTATCATCCGCAGTTATAACAAGCCTGGTGCCTTTTTCTAAATAGATATGAGTGAAATTGTTTCTGGTGTAAAACGAATATGACCCATTATATTTGATTTCCATAGAATCCGAAAAACTACCGTCACCGTTTACATTGATAACTTTTTCAAAAGAATCCCCCATAATATACAACTCCTTATCTGTAGCGTTGCTGATTGTTCCGGTAATGGTCACAATGTCATTTGGGAATACTGCGGTTGTAATTAATGCTAGTATGAAGATAAAGGAAACTTTCATTTGTTTTTTTTGCTAATGTAGGAAAACATCCAATAAAAAAGGCTGCCTTTCAGCAACCTTTCCTATAATTTAAAAAAATATTATATTCCCAATTCCTTGAATTTTTCAATCAGTTTTGGGTCTGAAGGACGTGGCGCATCTGCAGAAACAATATTTCCATTCGGATCAATTAATATGAATCTTGGGATGCCTTCAATAGCATAATCCGTAACAAATTTAGAATTCCAGTCATTGTCTGCAATCAACTGGATACCTCCCAATTTTTTCTCTTCCACGAACTTTCTCCATTTGTCGTAGTCTTTTTTAGCATCAATAGAAAGGCTTACGAATTCAATATTCTTCCCGTGGTAATCCTCTTCCACTTTTTGCAAACTAGGGATCTCGCGTCGGCAAGGACCGCACCAGGTGGCCCATACATCAATATACACATATTTCCCTTTAAGGCTTTCCAGTGTTGTTTTCCCTCCTTTGAAATTTTCATATTCAAATTTCGGAGATGCGTTCCCGGAAATCAGTGTTTTGATTTTGTTGAATTTTGCAGTAAGGTCATCCTTGAATTTTGTATCTGTGGAAAGCGCCATCAATTCATTGTAAAGGCTCGCAGCATTTGGGTTTCCTGCGCCAACTTCATACGCCACATTCTGGATGCGGGCATTTTTAATGGCGGTGCTTTTGATTTTTTTAATTTCCGGAACGGCAAAAGCAGCTATATATTCGGCATCTTCACCTGCTTTGCTGGCAATACCTTCATTAAATTTAGCCTCAACAATCTGTTTGTAGGTATTCGAGAACAGGAAATCTGCCTCATTGTCCAAATTGATCGACGCATCGAATTTAGGAAAAGACTCCGAAGCCTTAAAATCTTGTATTTTAGCGTAATGCGTATGGTAACTAGGATAATTGATAAGCTGGAGCTGCTCTAAATAAGCAATGTTTTGCGCTTCTTTCTCCTTAAAATAAGCATCGGAAAACTTGGTGCTTTTGTAAACGGCCGTTATAGCGGTTTTCATGTCTGCGATTTTTTTCAAAAAAGGAACTTCATCCAGTTTGTACAATTCCTCATTGCTGACAGCCATGACGATTTTGGATTTTTCGAGCATGTATTTGTTCTCGGCGCTTCCTTTTCCGGTGTACAGCAAAGTCCCGCTAAAGTTTTTATCATCAGCGGCAATGTTCAATTTGGTTCCTTGCCCTAAATAAACCCCGCCACGGTTGTTTTTTGTCGAAAGGAGATAAAACCCTTGGTAATCAATCGAAAAAGTCTCCGAAAAGGTTCCGTCAGCGTTCAGTTTGATTTCTTTTTCAAAACCTTCGCCTCTTAATTTGATTTTCCCGTCTTCCGTATTGGTGATCTTTCCGGAAAGCGTAACGGTTTCTTTTGGCGTAGTAAACGAGGCCAGCAATACTACCAATGCCAAATAAAGTGTGTGTTTCATAATCAGGTCTTTTTTTAGTTGTCCAAATATAGAAAATATGGGTAACAAATTATCATAACGAAATACTAATAATAAATCTTGCATTTTAATAATTGTTTACGGAATTTTGAACTTTCAAAATATAAAAATGAATCCAACACATTATATCACTTCAGATGTTATTTCAATAGAAGAAATAAATCAGATCGTTTACGAAGGAAAAGAAATCGCCCTTTCAGAAGAAGCCAAATTAAATATAGAGAAATGCCGCGCCTACCTGGACGCTAAAATGCTAAAGAACGAAACGCCCATTTATGGTATCAATACCGGTTTCGGATCGCTTTACAACGTTACCATTTCAAACGAAAACCTGACCAAGCTCCAGGAAAACCTGGTGATGTCACACGCGTGCGGCACCGGGGACGAAGTGCCTCAGGAAATCGTAAAACTGATGCTGCTGCTTAAAATCCAATCCTTGAGCTACGGAAATTCAGGAGTGCAATTAGTCACTGTGGAGCGTTTGGTTGATTTTTACAATAATGATGTCCTTCCGGTGGTTTATACACAGGGTTCCCTTGGTGCTTCCGGTGATTTGGCACCTTTGGCCCATTTATCATTGCCATTGCTTGGCGAAGGAGAAGTATATTATGAAGGTTTCCGCCAGCCGGCCCAAAAAGTATTGGACAAAATGGGATGGAAGCCTATTGTATTGCAATCCAAAGAAGGGCTTGCCCTGCTTAACGGTACGCAGTTCATGAGTGCGTATGGTGTGTATTCTTTGCTGAAAGTTTCCAGGCTTACCTATATGGCCGACGTAATCGGCGCCATTTCCTTAGAAGGATTTGACGGGCGCATTGAACCTTTCAATGAGCTTATCCACCTGGTTCGCCCGCACAAAGGGCAAATCAATACGGCAAAACGTTTCCAGGAATTGCTCGAAGGCAGCCAGATTATAGCACAGCCTAAAAAACATGTCCAGGACCCGTATTCTTTCCGTTGTATCCCGCAAGTGCACGGTGCTTCAAAAGATGCCATCGATTATGCGAAGAAAGTCTTCAGGACCGAAATCAACTCGGTAACTGACAATCCCAATATTTTTATCGAAAGCGATATGATTATCTCCGGAGGGAATTTCCACGGGCAGCCATTGGCTTTAGCCTTGGATTTCCTGGGAATAGCCGTAGCCGAATTGGGAAGTATTTCCGAAAGAAGGACCTACCAGCTCATTTCAGGCTTGCGCGAATTGCCGGCATTCCTGGTAAGCAACCCGGGGCTCAATTCCGGATTTATGATCCCGCAATACACCGCAGCGAGTATTGTAAGCCAAAACAAACAATTGGCCACACCGGCAAGTATAGACAGCATCGTTTCCTCAAACGGGCAGGAAGACCACGTAAGTATGGGGGCGAATGCTGCTACCAAAGCCTTGAAAATAGTAGAAAACCTGGAACGCATCCTGGCTATTGAACTAATGAATGCCTCACAGGCAATCGAATTCAGAAGGCCTTTGAAATCCAGTGATTTTATCGAAATGTTCCTCAAAGCATACCGTGAAGAAGTACCTTTGGTAACAGAGGATCGTATTTTGCATTATGATATCGAAAAATCAATTGCTTTTTTGAACAGTTTCCAGATCGATGACATGGAATAAGGAAAGCATACTCCATAAATAACCACAACAGCCTGTATGACACAAATATACAGGCTGTTTTTTTTATGCAAAGAGACAACTCTTTCTTAAAATCTTGAAGGTCTATTTTAAATAGAAGGTACTTTGTTTTAAGTTGGAGAACATTTGTTTTAAATTGGAGAAGGTTTGTTTTAAGTTGGTGAAGGTTTATTTTAAGTTGGTGAAGGTTTGTTTTAAGTTGGAGAACATTTGTTTTAAGTTGGAGAACCTTTGTTTTAAGTTGGAGAACATTTGTTTTAAGTTGGTGAAGGTTTGTTTTAAGTTGGTGAAGGTTTATTTTAAATTGGTGAAGGTTTATTCTAAGGATAAGCTACTTTGTTTTAAGTAGGAGGCACTGCTTTGCAAAATAGCGCCCCTTTTTTCAAAACAAAACGATTCCTTTCCAAAATACAAGGAGCGTATTTTCGAAGCAATAGCAGTACTTCCGTCAAAGGAATACTTTTTAAGGCAAATTATTTATCCAGGAAATCGTTTTTAGAAGCTGCAAGCTTGATAATCAACAGTACACCTGAAAAGGCTTCACCCAGCATGCCTATCAGCAATAATGAGGAAGCACCTGTCCAATGCATGATTTTCAGCAAGGCTCCAAGAGTTGTAATAATAGAAGCTAAAACAAAAATGATGATGATGTGTTTGTATTTCATGGTTAATTTGTCCTGGTTTGGAATTGGTTTTTTAAAATGAGAATCCTTATCCGTTGCGAATAATCTTTTCAATCCTTTTATCAGGAATGAGCCACATCATCGCCACTAAAAAATAAATGATCCCTGAAAGCATCGGGCTGAAATTAGCGCACACAATGCCCAAAAGATACATAATAGGAGAGAGTTTTCCTTTGTAATCCTTGCCTATTGCTTTGGCTAAAACAGAATCCGGGCCATGGGTTTTTATAATGATACTCTGAAGGATAACATACGCAATACCGGCCATTAAAAGATTAGCGCCATATAAGATCATAGGGAACGGAGCCATGTGGTTTTCTCCCATCCAGGCGGTTACAAACGGAATCAGGGACAGCCAGAAAAGCAAGTGGAGGTTGGCCCAAAGCATCGCTCCCGAAATTTGTTTTACCGTATGCATCATATGGTGGTGGTTGTTCCAATAAATCCCGATATACGTGAAACTGAGCAGGTAACTCAGGAAAATAGGGAACAGCGGTTTCAGGGATTCAAAGTCGGATCCGTGCGGGACTTTCAGTTCCAGGACCATAATGGTGATGATAATGGCCAAAACGCCATCGCTAAAAGCTTCTAATCTGGTTTTATTCATGGTATGGATACTTGTTATTGTGGAAATCGGTCACCTACTAAATTCAATTGGATGCCGTGCTCCAAATACGCTTTCAAACCGGCCAGGACTAAAGTAAAACCTTCCGTCGAATCCCGTACCTGCGCGATAATTTCTGCTGCATTTCCTTTGATGCCACTGTTTACGATACTCACAAAAGTCTCATTTTCACTAATCGGTTTGAAAGTCCATTCAACCGTTGTGGTTTCTTGATAATTTCCCCATTCAATACTGATGAGTTCGTCAGGGATGGCTTTTTTTACAAAAACCGTTACCGTGTGGTTGTACATTTCCCAGGTCCAGTCAACTTTGGCACCGGTTTCTATTTTTCCGCTGCTTTTGGTAAACCAGAATTTAGTAGTGATTTCCGGGTTGGCAAAAGCCTCGAATACTTCCCTGGCTGGCTTGCGTATAAGCATTTCGGCCATGGCAAAATTAGGATCGGCTGTTTTCATACTAATCGTTTTTATACAGATTTGCTCAAAGTTTTATGTATCCTGCGTTTGTGGTGTGTTTGCCTTAATTCTTCTTTCCCCGAAATAATACTGATGTTGCCGTCTATTTCGAGCATCGCCAAACGCACTTCTTTGTAAAATTGCACACCATGTTCCCTCATGGCTTCTTCCAGTTCTTCCGAAGTAATTCCCAGCTTGGCCAGGATACTGAAATCGATTTTACCGTTATGGATCAGTATTTCCGGTTTGTCCTGGATGAAAGTATTGATGGTTTTGGAGTTGAACATGATCTTTTTCAAAAGAAAACTCACCAAAAACAACACAAAAGCAGCCAGCAAGCCCCCTAAAAGGCTCGTGTTGCTTCCTACCATGGCATTTTGCACCGAATTGCTAATCAGGAGCACCAAGATGACATCGGCGGTATTTAATTGCGATAATTCTTTCTTGCCAAAAAAACGCAGTGCGAGTACCATAAAGAAATATACGGCTACACTTCTGAGGATAATGTCAAGGTAAGGGTTCATGCGATTATTGCCATTTAAAATTTTTCTCTATCGCTTTGATCATTTCCCCGGCGATATCTTTTTGCGTGGCGCCTTCAATTCCTTCCAATCCGGGAGAAGAGTTTACTTCCAGCAATAACGGCCCTTTTGCCGAGCGGATAATGTCCACGCCGGCCACTTTAAGGTTCATTGCTTTTGAAGCCTTGATGGCAATTCGTTTTTCTTCTGCCGTAACTTTTACAATAGAAGCCGTTCCTCCCATATGGATATTCGCCCTGAATTCCCCTGGAGCGGCTTCCCGTTGCATGGCTGCGACCACTTTGCCGTCCACCACGAACAAACGCAAATCCTTTCCATTGGCTTCTTTGATGAATTCCTGAACCAATATATTGGCATTTAAGCTTTTAAAAGCATTGATTACCGATTCTGCAGCTTTTTTGGTTTCGGCCAAAACAACACCTTTTCCTTGCGTTCCTTCCAATAATTTTACAATAAGGGGAGAACCGCCTACCATTTTGATCAGGTCGTCGGTGTCTAAAGGGGAATTGGCAAAACCGGTTGTAGGGATATCCACACCGTTGTTCAGTAACAACTGCAATGAGTATAATTTATCACGGGATTGGGTGATGGCTGATGCCGAATTGAGGGCAAAAACTTTCAATGACTCGAAATGCCTTGTCAAAGCACAGCCGTAGTAGGTCATGCTTGGGCGTATCCTCGGGATCACCGCGTCAAAATCATCCAGGACTCTTCCGCCACGGTAATGGATTTCAGGTTTTGTTGCATCTAGTTTCATATAGCAATATTTCAAATTCAGGAAATGCATTTCATGGCCACGCATTTCTCCTGCTTCGATAATCCTTTTATTGCTGTACAGTTCGGGATTACTGGCCAGAAGGCCTATTTTCAATCCTTTTTTGTGGGTTTCCGTATAATAATGTGTTTTTAGGTTTTCGGTGGAAGGCTGTCCCAATTGGAATCTTTTTTCAGGATCGACAATCAATCGGCCTAACATGGCTTCACGCCCTAAAAGCATCCTGTATCCCATGGAATCCCTGTTGGTTAGCGTTAGTTCGACGCCCCAGGTATCTTCACCAAGTTCCAGTTCAGTCCTGATCACATATCTTTTCTCCCGGAACCCGCTGGAACTTTTTACGACGCGCTGGTCTACAAGCTGTGCTTCACAATGGATAACCGCTTTTTCATTGTTCTGTAACGGATTGATATCGAATTGAATCCAATCGACACCGTGTTTTTGGAACATTTTTATATTGACTGCATGCAGCGCAGAGGTTTTGGCCCCGGAGTCTACACGGGCTTTGATAAACGGGATTTTTAGAGTAGGGAAGGAACACCATTCTTCGCTTCCTACAATTACTTTTTCAGACATGATAATTAAATTGAAGAATCTAAAGTAGTACTTTTTTCCTAAAAAAGAAAAAACCTACTTAATTAGTAGGTTTTTCAGCTTTTATGATCGAAACTTTGAGTTCCTGCGTGTCCGGATCCAGGTCCATTTCCATTTTATCACCTTCATGGATTTTGGAAGTGATGATTTCCTCGGCAAGCACATCCTCAACATATTTCTGGATAGCTCTTTTTAAAGGCCTTGCACCAAATTGCCTGTCGAAACCTTTTTCGGCAATATAGGCTTTGGCTTTATCGGATAAAGAAAGGGAATAACCCAAATCTTTCACACGGGCATACAATTTGTTCAATTCGATTTCAATGATAGAATTGATGTCTTCTTTTTCCAGGGCATTAAACACGATTACATCGTCGATCCTGTTTAGGAATTCAGGGGCAAATGTTTTCTTTAAGGCATTTTCGATAATACTTTTTGAATTTTCATCTGCCTGTGAAATTTTTGCCGCCGTACCAAAACCTACTCCTTGTCCGAAATCCTTCAATTGACGGGCTCCGACATTGGAAGTCATAATGATAATCGTATTCCTGAAATCGATTTTTCGTCCCAAACTATCGGTCAGGTAACCGTCGTCAAGCACCTGCAGCATCATGTTGAAAACATCGGGATGCGCTTTTTCGATTTCGTCCAAAAGCACCACGCAATATGGTTTACGGCGTACTTTTTCAGTCAATTGCCCTCCTTCTTCATAACCTACATATCCCGGAGGTGCTCCTACAAGTCGGGAAATAGAGAATTTTTCCATGTATTCGCTCATGTCCAGGCGGACTAAGGCATCTTCCGAATCAAACAATTCCTTGGCAAGTACTTTAGCCAATTGTGTTTTACCAACACCGGTCTGGCCTAGGAAAATAAATGAACCGATTGGTTTGTTAGGGTCTTTCAGTCCGGCACGGTTACGTTGGATCGAACGGGCAATTTTAAGTACCGCATCGTTTTGTCCAATAACTTTGTGCTGGATCAATTCCGGCAGGTTGGCCAGTTTGTTGCTTTCGGTCTGTGCAATCCTGTTTACCGGGATTCCGGTCATCATCGAAACGACATCGGCAACGTTGTCTTCCGTGACCTGGATGCGGTTGTTTTTAGAGTCCTCTTCCCAAAGTTCCTGCGCCATTGCCAGGTCTTTTTCCAGTTTTTTCTCGTCATCGCGGAGTTTTGCCGCTTCTTCGTATTTCTGGCGTTTGACAACGGTGTTTTTCAACTCGCGTACTTCTTCCAATTGACGTTCCAAATCCAAAATTTGTTTCGGTACGTCGATATTGGTAATGTGAACACGGGAACCGGCCTCATCCAAAGCATCAATAGCCTTGTCCGGCAAGAAACGTTCAGACATATAACGGTCTGTTAACCTTACGCAGGCTTCCACTGCTTCTTGAGTGTAGGTTACATTGTGATGGTCTTCGTATTTGTTTTTGATATTGTTCAAAATGGTGATTGTTTCCTCAACAGAAGTTGGGTTTACAATAACTTTTTGGAAACGTCTTTCCAACGCGCCGTCTTTTTCAATATACTGGCGGTATTCGTCAAGTGTCGTAGCTCCGATGCATTGGATTTCGCCTCTTGCCAAAGCTGGTTTGAACATATTGGAAGCATCCAGCGAACCGGTAGCGCCACCAGCACCGACGATAGTGTGGATCTCGTCAATAAAAAGGATGATGTCGTCATTTTTCTCGAGTTCGTTCATCACGGCCTTCATACGCTCTTCAAACTGCCCGCGGTATTTTGTACCGGCTACAAGGCTTGCCAGGTCTAGGGTAACAACCCTTTTTCCATATAAAATCCGGGATACTTTCTTTTGGATGATCCGCAGGGCCAGCCCTTCTGCAATGGCAGATTTACCTACTCCGGGTTCTCCGATAAGCAATGGGTTGTTCTTTTTTCTACGGCTCAAAATTTGAGAAACACGTTCAATTTCTTTTTCACGGCCTACTACAGGGTCTAATTTCCCTTCTTCCGCCATTTCGGTCAGGTCACGTCCAAAATTGTCTAAAACAGGTGTTTTGGATTTTTTATTCGACTTGTTGGCAGGATTATTGAAATTCCCTTCTTTTAAACTGTCATCTTGTCCTGAATCATCATTGTAAGACGATTCGTTTTTAGGAAAATTATCCTGAAAATCTTCTTCGTTTGGCATCATAGTTAAATATTGTTCTTTGGCTACATCGTAGTCGATTTTTAATTTATTGAGTAACTTGGTCGTAGGGTCATTTTCGTTGCGCAATATGCATAACAAAAGATGTGCTGTACTTATGGAAGAACTTTGGAAAACCTTCGCTTCCAGGAAAGTGGTTTTCAATGCCCTCTCGGCCTGTCTGGTCAAGTGCAGGTTCTTCTTGTCGTTTCCGGCCACAGGATTAGGGTTTGCAGGGCTTAAGATCTCTACTTTCCTTCGCAAATGTTCCAAATCTACCGAAAGGTTATTCAAGATATTGATGGCAGATCCGTTACCGTCCCGCAAAATCCCCAGCATCAAATGCTCGGTACCAATAAAATCATGGCCTAAACGCAATGCCTCTTCCTTACTGTACGTAATGACATCTTTTACCCTTGGTGAAAAATTATCGTCCATAATAGTGTGGTTATTAATGTAAATTTAGTGATTTAGGAAACCATATGCAAAAATCATTCCCTTCTAAAAGTACTGTCAGCTAATTGACAAAAAAATATCGAGAAAGAAAAGAGAATTTATGCTTTATTTATTAACCATTATAGCTGGGAAATTTGTTAATAAATCATTGAAATATGTTGGTTCAAATGGCTGTTAAAATTTCAGAAATCCGTATATTAGCACGTTTTGAAAATAAAATAAATTAATACAGAAATACTTATGTCTGACGGAGAAAAGTTAATTCCAATTAACATTGAAGACGAAATGAAATCAGCTTACATCGATTACTCGATGTCGGTTATTGTATCGCGTGCCCTACCTGATGTGAGAGACGGTTTAAAGCCAGTTCACCGAAGAGTTTTGTTTGGGATGCACGAATTAGGGGTTTATTCAAATAAAGCACATAAAAAATCAGCGAGAATCGTAGGTGAGGTATTGGGTAAATACCACCCGCACGGTGATACTTCAGTATACGACGCCATGGTCCGTATGGCGCAGGAATGGAGCTTGCGTTACTTATTGGTAGACGGCCAGGGTAACTTTGGTTCCGTAGATGGGGACAGCCCGGCGGCGATGCGTTATACCGAGGCAAGAATGAAAAAAATGTCAGAAGAGATTTTGGCGGATATCGAAAAAGAAACAGTTGATTTCCAGCTGAACTTTGACGATACGCTTCAAGAGCCAAAAGTAATGCCAACCCGCGTTCCTAACCTTTTGATCAACGGAGCTTCGGGTATTGCGGTAGGTATGGCCACCAATATGGCGCCTCACAATTTATCTGAAGTCATAGATGGTACATTGGCCTATATTGACAACAACGATATCGAGATTGATGAATTGATGCACCATATTAAAGCACCTGATTTCCCAACGGGAGGTGTTATTTATGGTTATGAAGGTGTCCGTGAGGCATTCAAGACCGGTCGCGGTCGAATTGTGATGCGTGCCAAAGTAAATTTCGAAGAAGTTGAAGGGCGCGAATCCATTATTGTTACCGAAATCCCTTATCAGGTGAACAAGGCGGACATGATTAAAAAAACCGCTGATTTAGTCAACGATAAAAAAATCGAAGGGATTGCCAATATCCGTGACGAATCGGATAGGAATGGTATGCGTATCGTATATATCCTAAAGCGTGACGCGGTTCCGAACGTCGTATTGAATACTTTATATAAGTTCACACAATTACAATCGTCTTTTAGCGTTAATAATATCGCATTGGTAAAAGGACGTCCGCAATTGCTGGACCTTAAAGACCTAATCCACTATTTTGTTGAACACCGCCACGATGTGGTAACCCGCAGGGCACAGTTTGATTTGCGCAAAGCGGAAGAAAGAGCGCATATCTTAGAAGGTTTGATCATTGCTTCGGACAATATCGATGAAGTTATCCAGCTGATCCGTGCCTCTAAAAATGCAGATGAAGCAAGAGAGAAATTAATCGAACGTTTCAAGCTTTCCGAAATTCAGGCCAAAGCAATTGTCGAGATGCGTCTTCGTCAGTTAACAGGACTGGAGCAGGATAAATTGCGTGCCGAATATGAAGAGATCATGAAATTGATCAATTATTTAAGGGATTTATTGGCGAGCAAAGAAATGAGGATGCAGGTAATCAAGGACGAGCTGATCGAAATCAAAGACAAATACGGTGACGGGCGACGTTCAACCATCGAATATGCCGGAGGTGATGTAAGTATTGAAGATTTGATTGCCGATGAGCAGGTGGTAATTACCATTTCGCATGCCGGTTATATCAAACGTACGTCGCTTTCCGAATACAAGACACAAAACAGGGGAGGAGTCGGACAAAAATCGGCCGGGACAAGAGACCAGGATTTCCTTGAGCAGATGTTTGTGGCAACGAACCATCAGTACATGATGTTCTTTACCCAAAAAGGAAAATGTTTCTGGATGCGGGTTTATGAAATTCCGGAAGGAAGCAAAACGGCAAAAGGAAGAGCGATCCAAAATTTGGTGAACATTGAAAACGATGATAAGGTAAAAGCATTTATCTGTACACAGGACCTAAAAGACCAGGAATACATCAACAGCCACTATTTGATTATGGTGACTAAAAAAGGACAGGTTAAGAAATCTTCATTGGAATTGTATTCAAGGCCAAGGGTAAATGGTGTTGCAGCCATTACTATCCGCGAAGACGACGAATTATTGGAAGCTAAATTAACCAATGGTGAAAGCCAGGTGCTTGTAGCGGTAAAATCCGGAAAACTGGTACGTTTTGAAGAAGGAAAGACACGTCCTATGGGAAGAACGGCTTCGGGAGTCCGCGGTATTACACTGGCAGACGACAACGATGAAGTAATTGGCATGGTTTCTGTTAATGATATGAACAGTGAAATTTTGGTTGTTTCGGAAAACGGGTACGGAAAACGTTCTTCTTTAGAAGATTACCGTATTACAAACCGTGGTGGAAAAGGAGTGAAAACCTTAAACATTACCGAAAAAACAGGAGCTTTGGTGTCTATCAACAATGTTACCGATGCGGACGATCTGATGATTATTAACAAATCAGGCTTGACGATCCGTATGATGGTCTCCGATTTAAGGGTTATGGGACGTGCCACGCAAGGGGTTCGTTTGATTAATATTAAAGGAAAAGATTCCATTGCGGCTGTAGCCAAAGTGTTACGTGAGGAGGAAGAAGATGTTGATGCTGAGGAAATTACCGACGAATTTGCGTCAGAAGATGTTTCAGATGACAGCCCGGAAACAGCAGAAGATCAGGAATAATTAAAATCTATTAAATACCTACATAATGAAAATCAAAAATTTAGTAATAGCTTCTTCATTGATTTTTTCTGTGTCGACATTTGCGCAGAAAGACGAATTAAAAGCAGCTGAAAAAGCTTTGAAAGCAGGAAATCCTGCAGAAGCAAAAACTGCCTTGACCCAGGCAGAATCATTAATTGCAAATGCTGACGACTCTCAAAAAGCACAATTTTATTTCCTAAAAGGGAATACATACTTTGATCTTTCCAAAAAGAAAATAGAGGCAGACAAAAACCTTGGTGAGGCTGCAAAAGCGTATAATGATTTAATGGAAGTTGAAAAAAAATCAGGAAAATCAAAATACACGGCTCAAGCGCAGGCCTCATTGCAGGAAGTGATAGGAGAACTTAGAAATAGCGCCGTTGCAGACAATAATGAAAAAAAATACAAGGAAAGTGCGCTAAAACTGTATCAGATCTATACTTTAGACAAAAAGGATACCATCATGTTGTACTATGCTGCGGGAACAGCTTCCAATGCGCAGGACTTTGATTTGGCCCTGGATTATTACAACAAGCTGAAAGAAATGAATTATTCCGGGAAAGCGACCAACTATGTAGCCAAGAGCAAGCTTAATGACCAGGAGCAGGTTTTCCCTTCTATGGCGGCTATGAACAATGCTGTGAAAATAGGTACGCATTCAGATCCAAAAGTGGAAAAAGTAGAATCTAAAAGAGGTGAAATCTATACTAATATTGCCAGGATTTATATCATGAAAAACGATATCCCGTCGGCAAAAAAATCAATTTCCGATGCGAGATCGCTTAATCCGGATGACACTTCGTTGCTTCTCGCCGAAGCGGATCTATACCTAAAAACGGAAGATTACGCTACATACAAAAAGCTAATTTCAGAAGCGTTGGTAAAAAGGCCTAACGATGCGGAATTGTTCTTCAACCTGGGTGTTATTTCTTCTAAATTCAAAGGCGGAGACGCAGAAGCAGAAAAAAATTACCTAAAAGCGATTGAAATCGATCCTAACTATAAAAATGCTTACGTTAATTTGGCTATTTTGAAACTTTCAAATGAAAAAGACATTGTAGAAAGCATGAATAAACTAGGGACTTCCGCTGCAGACAATAAAAAATACGATGCGCTTAAAGCAAAACGCGAAGCCATGTACAAATCAGCTTTGCCTTATTTGGAAAAAGCCGAACAGCTTTTCGCAAATGATAAAGACATCAGGTCAACATTGCTAAATGTTTACAACGCATTGGATATGACCGAAAAATACAAAGCACTTAAAGCTAAAAATTAAGAAATAATAGCATTTAAAAAAAACGTTCGCCTTATTAAGCGAACGTTTTTTTTATATAACTTTTTTGATTACCCGTAGTTTATGAGTATGCCTGTTGAGCTGCGCATTGTAAATACCGAGATGGTCAAGCCTGTCAATACGGACCTTCCCGCTGGCGTGAATGATATAATTATCTTCCATAATAATACCCACATGGATGATATTGCCTTCCTCATTGTCAAAAAAAGCCAGGTCTCCCGGTTCGCTTTCTTCGATAAAACTCAAGGCTTCTCCCTGGTTTGCCTGTTGCGAGGCATCCCGCAAAAGCTTGTAGCCATTCAGTTTGTAAACCATTTGAGTAAAACCCGAACAATCAATGCCAAAAGGAGTTTTTCCGCCCCATAAATAAGGTGTATGCAGGTACATAAACGCCGTATTGATAAGATTTGATTTGGGTTTGATCCCACTGGTTTTCAACCCTTCAAAGAAAAAATTTTCGGTATTGATCGCCTCATGGTTCAGAAAAGACAGCGAAGCCCCCAAAGGGATAGGCATCAGCAAATTATCAGGCGAAGTGATATATTCAATCAGGTCGTTATTCAGTACAATACTGTCTTTTGAGAGTTGCTGGAACTGGTTTTCAGTAATTTCCTGAAACTGCTTACTATCGATCCATCCTTCGTAGCCATCATACGCCAACTGGATTTTTGACCATTTCGGATTGTGTTCCAAAACAGTAAAATGTTCTCCAAACAAGACCTGCGAAACTAATTCGCTACGGTCACTCGGCTCTAATCGCAAAGGAATATTGGCTAAATTACAAACTCCGAACATTCAGGTTATTTTAAATTTGGAATGATGAATTCCGGATTAGTTACAATCCAAAATCCATCATTTTTGTTTTTATTTGAAGCTATTTCCTGCTTTTCGCTGCAATCTTTTTGTTTTTAAAGAAAAAACAAAAAGGATTTCCGCTTCAATCAGGGCTAGGTATTTTCTTAAAATTAGGCTCTTTCCACAACAATTGCCGAAGCGCCGCCACCACCATTACAGATAGCTGCCGCACCAATTTTAGCATTGTTTTGTTCCAGGACATTTATTAAAGTTACAATAATTCTGGCTCCTGAGCAACCCAGTGGATGTCCTAGGGAAACAGCGCCTCCATTTACGTTTACTTTACTGCCGTCCAGGCCTAAAATTTGGGTATTGGCCAAACCTACCACAGAGAAAGCTTCGTTAAATTCGAAGAAATCCACATCGGAAGTGGCAATACCGGCTTTTTTCAAGGCAATTGGCAATGCTTTTGCAGGAGCGGTTGTAAACCATTTTGGCTCCTGTGCGGCATCAGCATATCCTTTAATGTACGCAAGCGGCTTTAAGCCCATCGCTAAAGCTTTTTCTTCACTCATCAGGATCATCGCAGCAGCTCCGTCATTGATAGTAGATGCATTGGCAGCCGTAACCGTTCCATCTTTTGTAAATACAGCGTTTAAAGTTGGGATTTTGTCCAGTTTCACATTCGTGTATTCTTCATCTCTGGAAACCACGATAGGATCTCCTTTTCTTTGTGGGATAGAAACCGGAACGATTTCGTTGTCAAATTTACCTGCTTCCCATGCTTTTGCGGAACGCTCATACGATTGGATGGCAAAATTATCCTGGTCTTCCCTTGTAATATTATATTCGGTAGCACACATATCTGCGAATACTCCCATGGCGCTGTTATCGTAAACATCTGTCAGTCCGTCTTTTTGCATTCCGTCCACCATACTGGTTGGCCCGAATTTAACACCGTTTCTCAAATGTACATAATGTGGGATCATGCTCATGTTTTCCATTCCACCCGCTACTACAATCTCTGCATCTCCGCACATGATGGCTTGTGCGCCCATCATCACAGATTTCATTCCTGAAGCACAAACTTTATTCACAGTGGTACAAGCCACTTCATTGGAAAGACCTGCAAAAATAGCCGCCTGCCTGGCAGGAGCTTGTCCTACGCCAGCCTGAACTACGTTCCCCATGAATACTTCATTAACCAGAGCCGGATCCAGGTTTATCTTGTCAAGAGCTCCTTTAATGGCGATTGCGCCTAATTGCGGTGCAGGAACCGTTGATAAAGCTCCCATAAAACTTCCTATTGGTGTACGTACAGCCGATACGATAACAACTTTTTTCATTTTGAATGATTTTCTAAAATTATTTTTGCGAATTTACTAATTTTAGAGAGAATTCAAACGGATGGAATCACATTATTTAACCGTAATTTGAAATTAATTTATCATTTATTCAAAAAAAAATAATGCTGTATACTGTTGATTTTTAACACTTTTAAAAATTATATCAAAATTTACCTAAAAAAGAGGAAAAAAAAGTTGGTAATAAAGGTTTCATGCCCTACATTTGCAACCGCAAAAAAGGTTAAGTCTTTACGCAAAGGAGAGGTGCCAGAGTGGTAATGGAGCAGATTGCTAATCTGTCGACCGGTAACGGTCGCCAGGGTTCGAGTCCCTGTCTCTCCGCTTTTTTTGTCTCGGGGTGTAGCGTAGCCCGGTTATCGCGCCTGCTTTGGGAGCAGGAGGCCGCAGGTTCGAATCCTGCCACCCCGACAATAATGACATAATGGACGCATAGCTCAGCTGGATAGAGCACCTGCCTTCTAAGCAGGCGGTCGAAGGTTCGAATCCTTCTGCGTTCACGATTAAACCACTCTAACCGGGTGGTTTTTTTGTTTCTATAACTCCGGTATTTCTCTTTTGGCCTTTTTAAGATGTAATAATTGATCTTTGCAAAACAAAATTCTTCATTTTTTTGTTTACCTGTAATTCATATCATTGGTTGACTTTTTACAAAATGAAAGTTTGCTAAAAAATCAACTCATCCAATCAACTTCAGGACTTTATTTAATGCAATCTGACCGGAAGGCATACAACTTGTCTTGGTCCATATATTTCGAATCAGGTATAAAACCCGTAAAAATACCCTTGTTAATAAATCCCGCTTTTTATAAATTAGCTGTGTGCGCCATTTGCCAGAACCCATCATTCTACGACATTAAGTCTGCAATATGTGCATTTGAGAAAAATATAATATAAGGTAAAAAAGAATCTTTTAACTAAACTTCAAGTTATATGGAAAATAACGTAAACGTAGCTATCTTGATTTATCCAGGTGTAGAGGTAATAGATATGAATGGCCCAATTGATGTGTTCATAAAGACAAATCGTTATAACAATAATAAGTACAGGGTATTTACAGTTGCAGAATCGGCCGGGGTTATTGAAAGCGAACATTCGGCAGTTCGTATAATACCGGAATATACACTTAGCAATTGCCCCAAGCCGGATATTCTTGTGATTCCCGGGCAAATTATGCCGGAGGGAAGCCCAGAGCCCTACGGTAGCGGTTCAGATGAGTTGGTAACGTGGATAAAAAAGCAAGCGCAAAGTGAAGGGGCAACCATTATGTCGGTTTGTGTTGGGATCTATTTTCTAGTCAAGACAGGGTTGCTCAATACTAAAAAAGCGACAACACATTGGGCAGCACTCGAGGATATTCAAAAGCAATATCCCGATATTGATTTTATCAAAAATGTACGCTTTGTAGCGGATGGGAATATCGTATCTACTGGTGGCGTCACATCTGGTATTGACGGGGCATTGTATCTGGTGGACCAAATTGATGGAGCTGAAATCGCACAGCAGGTGGCAGATATAATGGTTTATAATAGGGAAGCGCCATTGCCGCCTAATACGATCCTGCCTTAAACGTTAATTGAAATTTTTCTTAACTTCAAATACATTCATAGTATTACGGATAAGGACAATTAGAGAGCCATTTAGGAGTGAACAGAAACGGGATGAAAATAAAAACGGTTATATTTTGTATCTTTCCTGAAATATAATCCCATTTCGATGAAATTGCAGTTTTTCATTTTACCCTTTTTAATCATCAACAGCGCTTTGGCTTTTAATTCCTTTCATTGGAATGCCAATAAAAAAATGATCCCGTTGCCGGATATAGCCCAGGATACCATTGAAGTAAATGATTCCGTATTTGTGAACCTGAAGGATTACAGTTCTGATTTTGTTTTGGATATGAAGTATGCCACCGAAGATAATTTCCTGAAAGCGAAGATTTACGATTGTGAGGCGTGCTATTTAAGGCTGAAAACTGTTAAATCATTACTGGAAGCCAACAAACATTTTAAAAGAAAGGGCTATCGTATAAAAATATTTGACTGTTACAGGCCTCTCGATGTACAAAAAAAAATGTGGGCTATTGTTCCCGATGCCAATTATGTTGCCAATCCTTCAAAGGGTTCCATACACAATAGGGGCGGAGCGGTTGATATAACATTGGTGGACGAGGACGGGAAAGAGCTGGATATGGGAACGCCTTTTGATTTTTTCGGACCGGAATCCAGTCATAGCAATACAAACCTGGAAAGGGAAATCCTTAAAAACAGGAAGCTGCTCAAAAAAATCATGCTCAAACATGATTTCGAAGCTCTGGATTCCGAATGGTGGCATTACAACCTAACAGGTTCCAGGAAAGAAAAACTGTCTAATTTTACCTGGAAATGTGACTAGTTTTCAATGCAAGGATAATTATTGATGAAGAAGTCCTCAGGTTCAAAAACTCCTTCCACTTTTTCCGCATGAAGTTCTTTTGGTAAAATATAATCGATTGATTCTGAGTCGTATTTTATACGCATCATGGTTACTGGAAATTTTTTAAAGTCCTGATAATCATCTTTCAGAAATAAAAAATAAGCATTTAATAAACGGTTGTTTAATTTTTCGGTATCATTGTAAACCAGGCTGCCGCATTCGTTTTCTGAAGAATTTGCCAAAGTGAATATCTTACCGTTAGACAGCTGAAAATAGATTCTTGAATTTTTGTCAATGCATTTTGGTGATATGAAATCGTTGCTTTTTTGGATAACCTGCAAATGCAACACCGGCATGCCGTCATTTGAAATTAAAGATAAAAAAATTAATTGGGCTGTATTCCCGAACACTTTTTCATACACCAGGCAGCTTTTTGTTTCTTTAAGCGTGCCTAAACTATCCGTTACATTCGTGGTATATTGACAAGGCTTTTGTCCGAAAACCAATGGCTGAAATGCTAAAAAAAGAAACAATACTAAAATTCTCATAAGGCTTAAATTTTGGCGCAAATTAAAACAATTTTATTGTTATTTGCATCTGTTGTAAAAAAAGTATACGTGTCCCCACCGTCTTTTATTTTGAATTTCTTCCGGATATTCTCAACCGTTTCCGGAAAATTCCTCGTGGTGATATTCGCTTTTTTTTCCTGAAGGTGCTCTTTCATGTTCTTTTTTGTGAATTCAAAGAAATGAGCCAATCTGAAAACCCTTCCCGGGAAATCCACAATCTGGTCCGAAGTGTACAAATGCGAATGCTGGTGCAGTTTTTCTAAAGCAAAAACGTTGGGAATCAAGTCAAAAGCTCCTGATTTAAGGATCGCGCTGTTGGGTTCGTAAATGTATTTTTTAGGAAGTGAATACGTGATGTTTTCAGGTTTTGAATGAAGTGTGAACTCAAATTTCTCTTCTCCGGATTTGCTGAAATGTATCGTTTTTACCGAAATTCCGCCTGTGTAACCTTGTTGGATTTCCCAAAGAAGTTCTTTCACTTCGTTATTCAGGGCTACAATATGTACAGTTTTTACGTTTTTTAGTTCCGTTAATCCAGCTGTAATGTCTAATATCGGTGCGGTTTTAATCAGTATGTTTTTTGAAAAAAGGAAATAATTTTCGAGATTTTCCGGAACATTCGGCAAGCAGTCCTGAAGCATGAAAACCTTTCCTTTTGCATCGCTTCGCCGGGAAGGATCAATATAGATCCAATCAAATTGACGGTTTAGCTTTTGTAATGTTTTCAAACTATCCCCTTGGATACAGGTAATGTTTCCGGCATCTAAAACATCGAAATTATGGCTGACAATTTCAGACAGCTCTGCCTTTAATTCGCAATGGACAACCTCTTTTACTTTTTTTGAAAAATAATAGTCGTCAACACCGAAACCTCCAGTCAGGTCAATCAGGCTTTCACCCGAAACAACAGAAGCTTTGTACTTGGCAGTTACTTCAGAAGAAGTCTGCTCAATGGAAATTTTGCCGGGGTACATTATTCCTTCCTGCGAAAACCAGGTAGGGAGTTTTTCCTGTGCTTTGCTTTTTGATGCAATCTGATTTAAAATCTCATTCCAGGGAATGTCAGGAAACGGGTTTTTAAGCAGTGCTGTTTTTGTAAAGTTGACTTTCAGGGAACTGTTTATAAAATCCTGGACATCAGTATTTAATATTTTAAAACTCAAAACTAAATATCTTTAGTTAATAACTGGACTATTTTATTTTCAGGCAGGAATTCTTTTCCTGCCACTTTCAGGACGGTATAGGCCGGGACCGCAAAAATCATCCCTACAATGCCAAACAAATACCCGCCAATGAGGATGATAAGAAAAATTTCCAGCGGATGCGATTTGACGCTGTTCGAAAAAATTATAGGCTGGCTGAAATTGTTGTCAATGAGCTGGACGACAAAGAAACCGATCATAACATAAAGGGTTGTGGGCAGGGTTTCCGAAACAAAATCCCCTCCGAGGTTGCCAATCATGGTTAAAACTACCGCCAGGCAAGTTCCAATAAGCGGACCGATATAAGGTATTATATTCAGTAGTCCGCATAAAAAAGCGATTATAAAAGCATTTTGCACCCCAAAAATCAGCAGGACAATCAGGTATAATAGGAATACGATGAACAATTGCAGCATAATACCGATAAAATAGCGGGATAACAAATGGTTGGTTTTGTCCAAAGAAGCTAAAATCTTGTCTTCATGTGCATCGGGCAAGATCCATTTGAAGACCGTATTGAATTTTTTCTTGTCTTTCAGCAAAAAGAATGTAATAAAAAAGACAGAAGCAATCCCAACCCCAACACTACTTAAGGTATTGACACAGGAATTTAAAAAACCGGATAGGAGGTTTATGCCTGCTTTGGAATTAATCCCCGATTTTTCAAACAATTGCTTCAGGTCAAAATCATGCAATCCTAAATAATCTGCTATTTTTATGCTCAAAGCACTGTAATCGGCTTCCATTTGAGCGGTATTGAGTAAAGAAAGGTTCTCTCCCTGAGAAATTAAGAGTGGAACAAACATCAAAACAAAACCGATAATAATAAGGAAGAACAGTGCTAAAGTCGTGATAGCGGCCAAAGTATCTTTAAATTTCAACCTGTGTTTAAGAAAACGGACTATCGGATTCCCTACCAATGAAAGCACTAAAGCAATGATTACATAAGCGATAGCGGCCCGGATCTGGAAAATAAAAAGCAAAACCAATGCTATCCCGGCCAATATCAAAACAGCCCTAACGATTCCGTTGGCAATTATTTTTGAAGTCATTTTTACGTATTTTAAAACGAATATAATAAAAAAACCCGCTGCTAGAGCGAGTTTTTCATTGTATCTTATTTTAAGGATTGCTTATCTGAAAGAAGCTCTTGAGCCACCTACAGCGAATACAGCATCCATTCTTGCTTTTTGTCCGTTAGAGAACATATACATACCTCTGTCATCTGTGTAATCCATGTAGTTCATGTACATTTCAAGCGGAGTTCCTGAACAAGTACTTCTGTGGCCAACAGCCGGAACACCGTAGTTAGCAGTATTATGAACAGGAGTATCAGATACCTGGTCGTTTCCGCACGTTGCATCTCCCCAGATGTGACGTAGGTTCATCCAGTGACCGATTTCGTGAGTAGCTGTTCTTCCTAAGTTGAAAGGATACGTAGCTGTTCCAGTGTTACCGAAGTATCTTGAATCGATAACAACACCATCAGTTGAAGAAGAACCTCCAGGGAATTGTGCGTAACCCAGGATTCCACCACCGATTGTACAAACCCATAGGTTCAATTTGGTAGTTGGAGAAACTGCTGCCATCCCGCCGCCAGACGTTTTTTTCATGGCATCGTTAGTTCCCCAAGAAGTTTTCGTTGTAGATTTTCGGATTACCTGATCTAGTACGAAATTAATTCCAACATTCGCTCTTACAGCTGAATAAGGATTGTTAGGTGTGTTATAATCAGAGTTCAGGGCATTGAAATCCTTGTTTAGAACATCAATCTGAGATTGGATTTGGGCCAAAGAGATATTTTCCGATGCAGTCTTGTATAATACGTTTACTACAACAGGAATTTCCATTTTACCGTTTACGATACGTCCTGACGCAATTGCATTGTTGGTAAAATCTTCAATTTCAGCCATTTTCTGTGCTAATCCAGGGTTTTCCTTAAGCTGTCTTTCTAACACTTCGTGGGAAGCGCAATAACGTCCGGCTGTAACTGCTCCAGTTTCTGATTGAACATCTGTAGTGTCATCTTTCTGGCATGAAAACATAAAGAATAACACGGAAACAGACAATAACATTTTTTTCATAATTTGTTTGGTTTGGTTAATAATTTATTAGTTTTTTATTTAATTGTTTGGCAATACTATAAAAATAATTATAATTGACAAAATTATTAACATAAAAAATTAACAAAACTGTGTAATGCACGTTTGTTAATAACTTGCTGAAAACAAATACAATACGAAAAGCGATGTTTAATTCTTGAAAATGTAGCTGATAATGTTCGCGCCCATCTTTAAGGCGTTTTCCCTAACATTTTGAGGGTCGTTGTGGACTTCTGGATTTTCCCAGCCGTCTCCTAAATCGCATTCATAGGTATAAAGCAATGCTAATTTATTGTTAATAAATATTCCAAAAGCCTGTGCTCTTTTTCCGTCGTGTTCATGGATTTTTGGTAATCCGTTCGGGAAAGAAAATGGTTTCTGGAAGATTTCATGGGAAGAAGGCAGTTCAACCAAATCATCATTAGGGAATAGTTTTTTGATTTCCTTACGGATATACTGATCCATTCCGTAATTATCGTCAATATGCAGGAAGCCTCCTGAATATAGGTAGTTCTGAAGGTTTTGCACTTCAAGGTCATTGAAAATCACATTTCCGTGGCCTGTCATATGGATAAAAGGGTAGGAGAAAATATCCGGGCTTCCGGGCGAAACCGTAACAGGTTTAGGGTTTATTTTGGTATTGATATTCTGATTGCAAAATCGGATCAAATTAGGCAAAGCAGTCGGATTGGCGTACCAGTCACCGCCTCCGGAATATTTTAAAAGCGCAATTTCCTGAGAGGAAGCGAATGTTGAAACAAGCAATAAAAGATATACTATTTTTCTCATTTTTAAGATCTTGTGTCTTTTATCTCAAGACTCGTTACGGGTTATTCATTGGCAAAAACGATACTGTGGCAAGCAACTACGGCAGCGGTTTCGGTCCGCAATCGGGTGTTCCCCAAAGATACCGGAATATAATTGTGGCTCAAGGCCAATTTGATTTCTTTTTCGGAAAAATCGCCTTCTGGGCCAATCAGTATGGTATAACGCTCTTCAGGCTTGATGATTTCTTTTAATAATTTCTTATCCGTTTCTTCACAATGGGCTATGCATAAAGTGCCCGGGTGCGCCTGAAGGATAAAATCTTTCAATAAAACAGGTTCGTTGAGTTTGGGTAAATAAAACTGCAAAGACTGTTTCATGGCCGATTGTATGATTTTATCAAAACGTTCCGTCTTAATGATTTTCCTTTCCGAATGATCGCAAATGACAGGTGTTATTTCATGGATCCCAATTTCGGTGGCTTTTTCCAGAAACCATTCAAAACGATCGTTCATTTTTGTTGGTGCGACAGCAAGGTGGAGATAAAAACCGGTAGGTTCGGCCGTATTGGTTTCTAGGATTTTTACAGTGCATTTCCTATCGGATGCTACAAAAATTTCAGTAGTGAAACAAACGCCCAGGCCATTGGTTACGTGTAATATATCGCCTTCCTTTTTACGCAATACTTTAACAATGTGTTTGCTTTCTTCCTTGTCAAAAGAAAATTCGGTGTTGCCGGGATGGATGTCGGGATTATAAAACAGCTGCATATTAAAATTCAATTCTTGCTTTGGATACTACTGAAGCATCGTTAAACTTGTTTTCCAAAAACTTATGATAGCCTACAATCCCAATCATGGCGGCATTATCAGTTGTGTATTCGAATTTTGGGATGAAAGTTTTCCAGCCGTATTTCTTTTCGCCTTCTTTTAAAGTCGCCCGGATTCCGGAATTGGCAGAAACGCCTCCGCCGATGGCAATCTGATGGATCCCTGTTTCAACCGCAGCGAGTTTGAGTTTGTCCATTAAGATCTGGATGATGGTATATTGTATCGAAGCGCAGATATCGTTAAGGTTTTCCGTAATGAAATCCGGGTTTTCCTTTACATTTTTCTGCACAAAATATAAAATCTGTGTTTTCAATCCGCTGAAACTAAAATTAAGCCCATCTACCTTTGGTTTTGTAAAAGAGAACGCTTTTGGATTTCCTAATTGGGCATATTTATCAATCAAAGGACCGCCTGGATAGGGCAATCCGAGTATTTTGGCACTTTTGTCGAAAGCCTCGCCAACGGCATCATCGGTAGTTTCGCCAATAATTTCCATCTCGAAGAAACTCTTCACTTTTACGATTTGTGTGTGCCCTCCGGAAATGGTCATGGCCAAAAACGGAAATTCAGGTTTGTCAAACCCTTCTTCATCAATAAAATGGGCCAAAATGTGAGCATGCATATGGTTGACGGCCATCAAAGGGATATCGAGTGACATCGCCATCGATTTGGCAAAGGAACTTCCCACCAAAAGAGAACCCATCAGGCCCGGGCCTTGCGTAAAGGCGATACCCGAAAGTTCGGATTTGTCGATATTGGCTTTTTTCAGTGCGATGTCAATGACCGGTACGATATTTTGCTGGTGCGCGCGTGAAGCCAATTCCGGCACAACTCCTCCATATTGTTCATGTATAGCCTGTTGCGCTACAATATTGGACAAAACTTTGCTGTCTTGTAATACTGCAGCGGCCGTATCATCGCATGAACTTTCAATAGCCAGAATAAAAATTGGTTTTTGTTGCATAAAAGGCACGGAATTTGCGTTATATTTGATAAACCGATTAAAAATATTTAATTTTACATCGAAGCCCAAAAATAAAGATTTTTTATCAAATGAAATCCTTTTAGGGCTTTTACCTTTTGGAAAGCATTATTCTTGGAACAAAATAAAAAAAATACACGTCTCAAAAAATTTAGAAAAATTACATTATATTTCCTTTTGGGACTCATTTTGTTATTGTTAGCGCTTGGTGTTACCCTTTCTTTACCTTCCGTCCAAACGAAAATCGCACAATATGTAACCGAGAAATTAAATGAGGATTACGGCACTGATATTTCCGTAGACAAAGCAACTTTTACGATATTCGGGGGCATCAAGTTAAAGAAAGTCCTGGTCAAGGACCATAAAAAAGATACGCTTTTCCATATCAACACGCTTCAGACAAGTATCCTTGATTTTAAGAAACTGATTGATGGTGACCTGCATTTCGGAGAAGTAAGGCTGCATGGGCTGGATTTTCATTTGTGGAATTATAAGGGAGAAAAAGAAAACAACCTTGATAAATTCATCAAGCTTTTTGATGACGGGAAAAAAAGCACTTCCAACAAAAAGTTTTTGCTTACGGCCAAGGACATCCATGTCATAAACGGCCATTTTATTTTAGTGGATGAAAATCTAAGCACCCCAAAAATCCTGGATATCAAGAGATTAAATGCAAACACGACCAATTTCAAGATTTTAGGCCCGGACGTGACAACCAAGATCGAGGAAATGTCCTTTGTAGACCATAGAGGCCTTGTTGTGGATAACCTTACGTCCAATTTCACGTATACCAAAAAGAATATCCTGCTGGAAAACCTGGATTTGAAAACACCTCAATCCAACCTGGAAGGATCTATCGCATTGCTTTACAAAAGAGAAGATTTTTCAGACTTCAACAATAAGGTTTTATTCAATGTAAACGTAAATAAGGCTTCGGTTTCCTCCAATGACCTGATTCTTTTTTATGGAGAATTCGGAAAGGACCAGAGGTTTAATTTTAGCGGGAAACTAGTCGGGACACTGAATGATTTCTCAACAAAAAAATTAAAACTGATAGACGATAACAGTTCTGAAATTATAGGCGATTTCAGGTTTAAGAACCTTTTTTCCAAAAAGAAAAACGATTTTTACATGAAAGGGGATTTTTCCAAGATTTCTTCTACCTATAGCAACCTTAATGCGATTTTGCCAAGGATTTTGGGCGAAAACCTGCCTACTACATTTAAAAAATTCGGAAGATTCACTATTTCAGGAACCACAGAAGTTACGTTGGCGACTATTAAAGCCGATATTTTCCTGCGGACGGCTTTGGGAAATGCCAAGTCCAACCTGAATATGACCAATATCAATAATATCGATAATGCTACATATGTGGGTAATGTGAAGCTCGAGAATTTTGACCTGGGCAAGTTTTTGAGCAGGACCGATATCGGTATCGTAAACCTGGATTTTGATGTTGATGGTAAAGGTTTTACGCAGAAATACTTAAGTACTCAGGTGAAAGGGAAAATACAAAGCCTTTATTACAACAATTACAATTATAAGGATATCGTGGTCGACGGAACCATGGATAACTCCATTTTCAAAGGCGAACTGAATGTCCATGACCCGAACCTCCAGATGGGATTTGACGGTGCGCTGGATCTGAATAATAAGGAAAACAAATACGATTTCCATGCCAATGTGGAATATGCGAACCTTAAGAGCCTGAAATTGTATACGGCCGATTCCATTTCGGTTTTCAGGGGCGATGTTTCGATGAAACTGGAAGGGAACAGTGTAGACAACCTTCATGGCGAAGTGTACATCAACCAGACTTCCTATGAGAATAACAAAGACACGTATTTCTTTGATGATTTCGTGATCAAGTCCACTTTTGATCAAAACAAGGTGAGGACAATCACTATCAATTCCCCGGATATTGTAGAAGGGAAAATCGAAGGGAAGTTCCAGTTCAAACAGCTCCCGAAATTAATCGAAAATTCCCTGGGAAGCTTGTATGCGAATTATTCTCCCAATAAAGTGAGCAAAGGGCAGTTCCTGAAATTTGATTTTAACGTTTACAGCAAATTGGTCGAAATATTTTTACCCGAAGTTTCCCTGGGCGAAAATACCTTTATGAAAGGGTCTATCAATTCAGACAGCAACGAGTTTAAATTCAACTTCAAATCTCCGAGCATAACAGCTTACGATAACTATTTTGACAATATCAATATCGATATAGACAACAAGAATCCATTGTATAACGCGTATATTGAAATGGACAGTATCAGGACGAAATACTATAAGATTTCAGACCTGAACCTGATCAACGTCACGGCGAATGATACTTTGTTTTTCAGGACGGAGTTCAAAGGAGGCAAACAAGGGAAAGATTATTACAACCTGAACTTGTACCATACCATCAATGAAGACAACAACAGTGTGGTGGGAATCAAGAAATCGGAGGTGAATTTTAAAGATTACTTGTGGTTTATCAATGAAAATGAGGCTAAAGACAACAAGATTGTTTTCAACAAAAAGCTGACTGATTTTTCTATCGAAAGGATTGCGATGTCCCACGAAAACCAGGTAATGGAACTAATGGGAGTTTTGCGGGATTCGACGTATAAAGACCTGAAACTTTCTTTCAAAGATGTCAATCTTGATAAAATAACACCTTCCATCGATAGTTTAAGGATTAAAGGGAAAGTAAACGGGCTGATTGACTTCAAACAAAACAAATCGGTTTACAAACCCTCATCGTCATTGGTAATTGATAGCTTGAAAGTGAATGATCTGGCGCTTGGAAAACTGGACATACAAGTGGAAGGCGATGATTCGTTCAAAAATTTCAATATCCATTCGGTGTTGCGCAATGAAGGAATGGAATCGTTTTCAGCCGAAGGTAATGTGGCCATCGAAGGGAAAAACACCAAACTGGACCTGGATTTAAGGCTGGACAGCTTTAATATGGCCGTATTCAGCCCGCTCGGAGGCGAGGTCATCAAAAACATCCGCGGGTTCGCCTCAGGATCGGCAAAGTTTGAAGGCGACCTGGAAAACCCTGATATAACGGGCCGGTTGTACCTCAATAAGGCAGGACTCAAAATTCCGTACCTGAACGTAGATTACAACATGGAAAACAATGCGGTGGTCGATTTGACGGAGCATCAGTTCTCCTTCAGGAATATTGATCTGATTGATTCAAAATACGGGACAAAAGGCGTATTGACAGGAGGGATCAGGCACAATAAATTTGCCAACTGGTTCCTGGACCTGAACCTTTCCTCCAGCAGGTTTTTGGCATTGGATACCAAAGATTCCGACGATGCGCTGTATTTTGGTACCGCTTTTATTGACGGGGATGCTTCCATAAAAGGGCCAATTAATGATTTGGTCATCAATGTAAATGCGAAATCAGGAAAAGGGACTTCGATAAAAATCCCTATCAGCGATACCGAATCTACTTCTGAAAAAGATTATATCCGGTTCAAATCTTCCAAAGACGTAGCGGTCAATGGTAAAAAAACAGCCAAAACCAAAAAATACAATGGTGTTGAACTTAAGTTTGAATTCGCCATTACCAAAGATGCTGAAATCGAAGTGCTTATCGACAGGAACGGTCATGCGCTTAAAGGTCGCGGAATGGGAGACCTGCTCATGGAAATCAATACGCTGGGCAAGTTCAAAATGTGGGGTGACTTCCAGGTATACGAAGGGGAATACAATTTCAAATACGGCGGTATCATAGACAAGAAATTTAAGGTTAAGCCCCTGGGATCCATTTCCTGGAGCGGAAACCCGATGGATGCGACCTTAAATATGGAAGCGGTTTATACGACAAAAGCCAATCCGTCGGTTTTATTGGATAATCCGTCCTTCAATAAAAAAGTGGATACCGAAGTAGTCATAAAATTAACGGATAAACTTACCAGCCCAACCCCGGAAATCTCCATCAATTTCCCAACTTTGGGTTCTGTGCAGAAATCGGAGCTGGATTATAAACTGAGTGATAACGATACAAGGCAGACACAGGCTATCGCATTGCTTTCCTCCGGGAGTTTCTTAAGCGACAAAGGAGTGGCGGAGAATGCCATAACCGGTAACCTTCTGGAAAAAGCCAACAGTTTGTTTGATGATATATTTTCCAGCCAGGACGATAAGTTCAAACTTTCTCCTTATTATGAGCAAAGCGACAGGCGAAGCCCGGAATTACAGGCAGACAGTGAAGTAGGAGTGACGCTTTCTACACAAATCAGTGATAAAATAACGATAAACGGTAAATTAGGAGTTCCGGTTGGCGGATTGAATGAATCGGTTATTGTGGGCGATGTGGAAGTCCAGTTAAGGCTTAATGAGGATGGTTCGCTCAAGGCCAGGGTTTTTAACCGCGAAAACGATATCAGTTATATTGGAGAAGGAGGAATCGGGTATACCCAAGGAGTCGGAGTATCGTATGAAGTAGATTTCAATACCTTCAAAGAACTCCTCAATAAGATATTTGCCTCACAGAAAATAAAAAAAGAGAAAGAAAAAGAATCTAAAAACGAAGTCCCGGATTCCGAATTGTTCCCCGACTTTATCCAGCCTACGGACCATCGCCAGAAAAAACCGGCCGAGAAACCAAAACCGCGGCAGGATGTGGCTCCTGATGCGAATTAAAGCGCTTTTTTAAATTACCATGGTCAAAATGCTTATATCATAAGTATTTGTTATAATTTAACATTTGACCGCTTTAAAATCGCCTTTCTTTCTTAAATTTACATAACTATAATTTGATGAATGTCTAAAACAATAAAAAAAATTGGAGTATTGACCTCTGGTGGTGATTCTCCGGGTATGAATGCGGCTATCCGTTCTGTTGTCCGCACATGTGCTTTCCATAATGTTGAATGTATCGGGATATATAGGGGTTACCAAGGGATGATTGAAGGCGATTTTAAGGAATTGGGACCGCGTTCTGTAAATAACATCGTCAACAAAGGCGGAACAGTACTCAAATCAGCAAGATCCAAAGAATTTATGACCGTTGAAGGCCGTCAGAAAGCACACAAGCACCTGACCGATTATAACATTGATGCCCTTGTTGTTATTGGTGGTGACGGGACTTTTACCGGTGCCGAAATCTTCAATAACGAATTCGGTTTCCCTGTCATGGGGATTCCCGGAACAATCGATAACGATATTTTTGGCACCAGCCATACCTTGGGCTATGATACAGCGCTGAATACGGTCGTGGAAGCAATCGATAAAATCAGGGATACTGCCAGTTCGCATAACAGGCTGTTTTTTGTGGAGGTTATGGGGCGCGATGCAGGCCATATAGCGCTAAATGCAGGAATTGGGGCCGGAGCCGAAGAAATCCTCATTCCTGAAGAAGATTTAGGATTGGATAGGTTGCTCGAATCGCTTCAAAAAAGCAAAGCTTCGGGGAAATCATCCAGTATTGTCGTAATTGCCGAAGGGGATAAAATTGGGAAAAATGTATTCGAACTCAAAGATTACGTAGAAGCCAACCTGCCGGAATACGATGTCCGTGTATCCGTTTTAGGGCACATGCAGCGCGGCGGCTCACCTTCGTGCTTTGACCGGGTATTGGCCTCGAGATTAGGGGTAAAAGCTGTCGAATCGCTCCTCGAAGGCAAATCAAACTTCATGGTCGGGCTACTTTGCGATAAAGTGAACCTTACCCCATTGGAGCAGGCCATAAAAGGCAGTTCCGAAATCGATATGGAATTACTCAGGGTTTCCGATATCATGTCTACCTAAAATATAGTAAACAAGAATAGAATAAAAATAATTAGAATCGGCAGGAGTGTAAACCTTTTGCCTAAAGTAAAGAAGATGAAAGTAAAATTAGGAATTAACGGTTTCGGGAGAATTGGAAGAATCGTGTTTAGGGAAACCTTCAATAGGGATAATGTAGAAGTTGTAGCTATCAACGACCTGTTAGATGTAGAGCATTTGGCTTATTTATTACAATATGATTCTGTACACGGCCGCTTCAACGGAACGGTAGCAGTGCAGGACGGAAAACTTATCGTAAACGGCAAAACCATCAGGGTCACGGCCGAAAAAGACCCTTCCGTACTAAAATGGGACGAAGCGGGAGTAGATGTCGTAGCCGAATGCACCGGTATTTTCACTACCTTGGAAACCGCCCAGGCCCACATTAAAGGAGGTGCCAAAAAAGTAATCATTTCCGCCCCGTCAGCAGATGCACCAATGTTCGTAATGGGTGTCAACCATGACAAGGCAAAGGCCTCGGACACAATCGTCTCCAACGCTTCCTGCACTACAAACTGCCTGGCTCCACTGGCCAAAGTCATTAACGATAATTTCGGAATTGTAGAAGGTTTGATGACCACCATACACGCCACAACGGCTACGCAATTAACGGTTGACGGCCCATCCAAAAGAGATTTCCGCGGAGGCCGAGCTGCTTTAATAAACGTTATCCCAGCTTCTACAGGAGCGGCAAAAGCAGTAGGGAAGGTCATCCCGGAATTAAACGGAAAACTAACCGGAATGTCAATGCGTGTACCTGTTGCCGATGTTTCCGTGGTTGATTTGACAGTCAAATTAAGCCGTGAAACCTCTTACGAAGAAATCATGAGCGTCCTGAAAAACGCTTCTGAAACATCCATGAAAGGAATCCTTGGTTTTACCGAAGACGATGTCGTTTCCCAGGATTTTGTAGGCGAAACCCTGACTTCCGTTGTAGATGCAAAAGCAGGAATCGGGCTCAATTCGACGTTTTTCAAAATCGTTTCCTGGTACGACAACGAATATGGATATTCCAGCAAATTAATCGATTTATCGGTACATATCGCCGGATTAAAATAAACCTCCAAATCAAAAATATCCCGTTTCATTGCGGGATATTTTATTTATATTTGGAGCTGTTTCCCGCTCTCGCCTTTATCTTTTTAAATGCCGGCCCATCAGTAAAAATACTATTTGGCTATCATTTAAAAAGGATATCGTCTCCATCGGGGCTACAACCAAACCAACTAACACCATACACAAAAAACAATGAAATTACTCGTAGATAGCGGCTCTACAAAAGCCGATTGGATTGCTATTGATGATGCCGGAAAAGTATTATTTACCACACAAACCCTAGGATTGAACCCGGAAGTCCTCACCAAGGAGGAACTAATCTCCCGACTGGACGACAAATTTGACATCCTGTACAATAAAAGCAATGTCTCGCACCTGTTTTTTTACGGAGCAGGCTGCGGTACCGACAGGATGAAAGATTTCCTGACAGGTGTATTCAAAGCCTATTTTTCAAGTGCTGCCGTAACCGTTCACGAGGACACATACGCAGCGGTTTACGCCACTACGCCCAAAAACGAAAAGGCCATTGTGTGCATCCTGGGCACAGGCTCGAACTGCAGTTATTTTGACGGAAGGATATTGCACCAAAAAGTGCAGTCGCTGGGGTATATCGCTATGGATGATTGCTCAGGGAACCGTTTTGGAAGGCATTTGCTGCGAGGCTATTATTTCAATAAAATGCCAGCCGAACTGGCCCGTGAATTTGAAACTACCTATAATGTAGAACCGGACCCGGTCAAACAGAATTTATACAAAGAGCCTAACCCGAATGCCTATTTGGCCACTTTCGCGGAATTCCTGATCAAACACAAGGATACCGAATTTTGCCAGCAGTTCATCCGTGAGGAAATGGAAGCTTTTGTCGAACTGTATATCAAGCAATTCAGCAATTATAAAGAGGTGCCTGTCCATTTTATCGGCTCGATCGCCTTCTACCTTAAAGACGAATTGAAAAATATCCTGGATAAGCACGGGATTACAATGGGAAATGTGCTTAGGCGCCCTATCGACGGATTAATTGAGTACCACATTCTAAACAGATAACATGGAAATCGCCATCATAGCCCATGACAGGATGAAAGCTGACCTGGTTCAGTTTTTAAATAAAAACGCCGCTATTCTCCACAATGAAAATATTACGCTGATTGCTACAGGAACAACCGGAAGCAAAGCTGAAAAAGCCGGTTTTGAAGTAACCAAAATGCTTTCCGGGCCCATGGGAGGAGATGCCCAGATTGCCGCCAGGGTTGCAGAGGGGAAAACCAAAATGGTGTTGTTCTTCAAAGACCCGAATTCGAGCCATCCCCACGAGGTGGACATCAATATGCTTATCCGGGTGTGCGACGTGCATAATGTTCCTTTGGCCACAAACGAAGCTACTGCTCAGCTGTTATTGAATGCCATTTCAAAATAGTTACCTTGCAACTGTCACAGTACACTGAACCTCTGTAAAGGTTTACATCATTACTGTAAGCCTTTATTTCTCTGATGTAAATGCTTATTGCACTGCTGTAAATGTCTATTTCCATGATGTAAAAGCTCATTACACTACTGTAAGTGCCTATTGTGCTTCTGTGGTAGCATTTTTTGTTCTGTAATAGCAATTTTCACTCTGTAACGGCGTTTTCCCTTCTGTAGCCAGTCCTTTATTATTGTATTCGGTTTCAGCAAAATATAAATGTTAAACATCATCCGGATCCTGATTTTTTATTTTGAAGGCTTAAATATTTTTGTATATTGCCACAACCAAATGACCTTAAATTATGAAAAAAACCATGCTATTAGTTTTGCTTCTTTTCTGCGGAAGCATGTATTGCCAAAAAAAGAAATCAACATCAAAAGTAGCTGCGGCTTCTCCTGTAATTGCTAAATCGGGGAATATTTCGGCCGAACTGGTAAAGAGCAATTTTTATCTTTTTACCAAAAACGGAGCAAAGAAAGACACTTTGCTTTTGAAGAAATTCAATGCAGCCGGAACACCTACCGATTGCAAGATAACGCCATTTACTGCCAAAGGGATTGCGATGTACCTGATTACCTGGACGGAAAAAAGCGTGTCGGAAACAAAACTGAAAAAAGAAGAAACAACCATCACCGAATCCCAGATCTGGAACCCGGCAACCAAGACCCTACTGATCGGGAATACGCAAACAGCTGTAAAAATCAAGGAAACGGTCTTTTTGGACAAACTTAAAAATGCTTCGGAAACACAGGAGCGCATGAGGAATTCCGGTTTTGCTTTTGAGTTTTTAACCGATGGGGATTTTGCCCTTAAAGACAAATCGTCTTCTACAAAATACACCTATAACGCCGCTATCTCCAAATATGAGGCAGTTAAAGGAAATTCAGCGCCGGCTAAAAAGAAGAAATAAAGAAATAATAAAAAGTCCCGTTCTAAGCGGGACTTTTTTTATCGGAATATCTTTCCGATTTTATGGAATATCCTTCCGAAAAAAGTTTTGCGTTTACAATAGACGATTTCTCCTAGTAATACCATAGGCCTGTCTTTCATTTTAATGGTATAAAAAGAGGCACTCGTTATTTGAAGCTCCTCATCCTTCATTCCCAAGAAAGAAAATACCAAAATATCGCCTTCCTTGGCTTTTATGGAAAATTTACCTTCAAAATCTGTAACGGTATTATTTTTAGTATCTTTTATAATAACAGTACAACCCGGTAATGGGCCTAATGTATCTGTCACGACCCCGGAAATTTCTTTTTCCAGGTTTACCGTTGCATCTTGATTGTTTTCAGAAACAGTTTTAACATCCGTCTGGACCATTCTGGGCTTTCCCTGGGCAATCGCTTCGTGGGTGCCTAAAGCAAAAAAACTCAAAACTGTAGAAGCTGTTGCCAGCCAAAACGGGCTCTTTTCCTTTGGTTTAACCAGTTCACGGTTTAGCTGGTTATTTAAAAAACGTCCGCAGAGATTGTTATTTTGGTTATAGGCTTCAATGATTTGCCTGTCGGAAGAATTGGTAAAATCAAATACGTTTTTCTGGCAGGAACTGCAGAAACGGCCTTTTTCCGTAGCAGTCATAGCCTGCCAGTTTTCATGGCAGGGATTTGGAATGGTTATGTTTATTTTTTGCGGCATCTTACTCAATAATTATAGGTTACTATATATATTGAGATGTTTTTCTGCAAAAAGGTTGGGACCGACCACAAATTAATTTCAAATATTATTTCACTTTTATCTCAAAGGTTTTATCCCAGTTTTTACCGGTAACAAAAATAGTTTGTGTTTTTGGGTTATAAGCAATTCCGTTTAACACATCGTCCGCGGTAGCATTGGTTTTTTTGCGTAAATCCGACAAATCCAGGAAAGCTTCAACAGCACCATTTTGCGGGTTTATGATTAAAACGATGTCTTTCTGCCAGATATTGGCGTAAATTTTCCCATTGATCCATTCCAGTTCGTTGATGCTGGTCACTTTGGTAGCATTTGTGTATACATTGACAAAATCAACCATTTTCTGGTTTTCCGGGTTCATTTTCCAGATTTTTTCCGTTCCGTCGGATTGGTAGATAAACTTTTTGTCATTAGTCATTCCCCATCCTTCGATATTTTTATCAAAAGCAAATGATTTTTCCAGTTTCAGGGTAGTGGCATCGTAAATGAAACCTGTTTTTTCCTGCCAGGTCAATTGAAATAGTTTGCCATTTACAAAAGTGATCCCTTCCCCAAAATATTGCGGCTGAAGATTTACCTGTTGCAGCACTTTCCCGGTTTTAGGGTCCGTTTTCCTGAAGTTTGAAGCACCTTTTTGACCGGTACTTTCAAATAAATCTCCATTGTAAAATTCGAAACCTTCTGTAAAAGCTGTAATGTCATGGGGAAAAGTCCCTACAATACTATAATTCAATTGTTTTGGTTCAATGGTGGAAACCATTTCTATGCGGGTTTCCGTTTCCGATTGTTCCCCTTCATAATATACTACCGCTTTCAGGTTCTGATAGCCTAATTTTTCGGAAGCGAGCGCAAAATCGAATTTGGCATTGCCTTTTGCCGTCCCGATTTTTGCATCATTGTTAAAATAAACAATAGAGTCAATCGTTTTTTTGGCGTTATTCTTTATAGTCAAATTTAAATGGTCATCCTTATGGTACATGGCCTTAAATTGAGAATCATCGATGGAAAATAAATTTTCTGCATTTTTTTTATCATCGCCACAACTGACCAATAAAGAAACTAAGGATATGATAGCGAACTGGTTATGCTTTTTCATTTTTTAAAAATTTGTGATTACAATATACAACACGATTTTATATAAAACAATGTGCTTGCAAAAATATAAAAAGATTGTATATTTGCAGCGGCAAGTCCTACACGACCAGCTCCTGCAGACTCCTCCAGGGTGGGAACGCAGCAAAGGTATGTGGTTGAGCGGTGCGATGTAGGTCGCTTGCCATTTTTTATAAATCTGACGTTGTTCAGATTTTTTTGTTTATAGTCATTCCCATTTTTTTATGAATTTATCCTGGAAAATTACGCGGTTTGCACTTAAGGAAACTTTTTCCATTTCATACGGGAATTATTCCCATAGGGAAGCTCTTGTGGTTGCTTTGGAGCAAAATGGGATTTCCGGATACGGCGAATGTACTGCCATCGATTATTACCATATCAATTTAAATGATTTTACCGATAAATTAACTTCTATACAGTCATTGATTGAAAACCATCAGATTGTCTTTCCTTCGGTATTTTATGCTTTTCTGGAAAGTTTGCAATTGCCTAGTTTCTTGCGATCTGCTCTAGATTGTGCCTATTGGGATTTGTTTGGGAAACTGGAAAACAAGAGTTTTTGCGAGCTAAATGCCATCAGCCTTGGCCATATTCCGGAGTCTTCCATTACGATAAGCATCGCTTCAGTGGAAGAACAGATTAAAAAAATAGAATCCTCTTCCTGGAATAAATTCAAAATAAAATGCAATACGTTCAATAAGGAGGATGTCCGGAAATTAATAAGGATGGACAGGAACATTGCCCTGGATTCGAATGGGAGTTTCACAAAAGAAGATTGCCTCTGGCTTGAGGATTTTGAAGGTTCCGCGAAGTTTGATTATTTGGAGCAGCCCATGCAAACGGAGAATTATCAGGTTTTGCATCAAAATTCATTTGCGAATTGGATGGCCGATGAAGATTGCCAATCCACGATAAATTTACGTACTTTACAGCCACATTATAAAAGTGTCAATATCAAACTAGTCAAATGCGGAGGACTGACACCTGCCTTGGAGATGATTGCCACAGCTAAAATACTGGGATTTAAAACCATGATCGGCTGCATGACCGAATCTACAATAGGAATTTCGGCAGGAGCAGTTTTAGCGCCATTAACGGATTATGCAGATTTGGACGGAGCGAATTTAATTGCCAATGATATTGCAGGCGGAAGTAAGGTAGTGAACGGGAAAATTGAATTGTCGGAAAGGCCCGGCCTGGGGATTTCGATACTATAAAAATATAAAAATGAGCAAAGTAGTTTTAATTACAGGCGGTTCTTCGGGAATAGGGAAGTCTGTCGGGGAGTTTTTACACCAAAAAGGATACTTGGTTTTCGGTACGAGCCGAAACCCGGAAAAGATCCAGGGTTCTGTGTTTCCTTTGGTTGCATTGGATGTAAGAGACGTTGGTTCCATCCATAAAGCGGTTAGCGAGATTATCGGGAAAACCGGAAGGCTTGATGTGGTAATCAATAACGCCGGAGTAGGTATTACCGGGCCAATCGAAGAAATCCCAACAGCCGAAATCAAGAATAATTTTGAAACCAATTTGTTTGGCCCCATTGAAGTGATGAAAGCTGTCCTTCCGCAAATGCGCTTGCAAAAATCCGGTTTGATCATCAATATCACGTCTATTGCGGGTTATATGGGATTGCCGTACCGTGGCGTTTATTCGGCGTCAAAAGGTGCTTTGGAGCTAATTACCGAAGCCTTGCGTATGGAAACCAAATCTTTTGGCATCCATATCACGAATGTCGCCCCGGGCGATTTTGCCACTAATATCGCCGCAGGCCGTTACCACGCACCGGTCATTAAGGGTTCTGCTTATGAAACACCTTACGGGAACACGCTCCAGGAGATGAATACGCACGTAGACAGCGGCAGCAATCCCAACGAAATGGCTGAAGCTATTTACAGTATCATGCAAAACCCAAGCCCTAAAATACATTATAAAGTAGGGGCTTTTATGCAGAAATTTTCTATTGTACTCAAAAGGGCATTGCCAGATAAAGTATACGAGAAAATGTTAATGAATCATTATAAATTGTAATTTTGCGTTCGCGTAAGGGATTGCAGCGGAAATCCTTTTCTTTTTGAGGCCAAATACCCTAATTTTCGGAAGGAATGTAAAAGAAAAGATTGCAGCGGAAAGCCCGACCCTTCTCTCGTCTTTAGAAACGAGAGAAGGGTTACGCCCAAAGTAGTACACAACTTAATTAAATAACAAAACATGAAATTTTTTATCGACACTGCTAATTTAGAGCAGATTAAGGAAGCGCAGGAACTGGGAGTTCTTGATGGAGTTACGACAAACCCGTCGTTAATGGCAAAGGAAGGGATTACCGGGAAAAATAATATTTTGAAACATTATGTGGATATCTGCAATATTGTGGATGGAGATGTTAGTGCCGAAGTGAATGCCATGGACCTTGAAGGAATGATCAAAGAAGGTGAGGAGTTGGCGGACCTGCATGAGCAGATTGTCGTGAAATTACCGATGACCAAAGAAGGGATCAAGGCGTGTAAATATTTTTCTGACAGAGGGATCAAAACCAATGTAACGCTTATTTTTTCTGCAGGGCAGGCTTTATTGGCCGCTAAAGCAGGCGCTACTTATTGCTCGCCTTTCTTAGGGAGATTGGATGATGTTTCGACCGATGGTTTGAATTTAATTGATGAAATTCGTCAGATATATGATAATTATGGTTTTGAAACCCAGATACTTGCTGCTTCAGTACGTCACACGATGCACGTTGTGAATTGTGCTAAAATTGGTGCAGATGTAATGACCGGGCCATTGTCTTCTATCGTTGGATTGTTGAAACACCCGTTAACGGATATCGGTATTGCGCAGTTTATCGCGGATTACGAAAAAGGGAATAAATAATTTTTTATTCAGGCATAACAAAAAAAGCGATTTCAAATGAAATCGCTTTTTTCTTTCTTAAAAAAAAATGTTTGGTTTATTTAAGATATTCTTCAAATTGGGCATCGAATAAACTCACAAATCCATTTTTAATAGTGCCGTTCGCATTGATAAGCATGACACGGTGGATTTTGGTGATCACCCATTTTTCTTTTAAATCTTCAAAATTGGTAGCATGAAGCTCTATCGTATTCTTGAAATTGTATTTGGAAAGCGTTGTTTTCCACTTTTCCGGGGAATCGTCAATGTTTACCGATACAAAATTCCATTGCGGATGTTTTTTGGTGAGTTCCGCCGCTAATTTATGGACATGTTCCATATGCGATTTTGCCTCGGTGGTCCAAAAGAAAACAACGGTGTTTTTAGTGAAAACCTGTTCATTGGTTACTGCTTTGCCCTGCAAATCGATTAGATCAACAACAGGTAATTTTTTGCCCATGGCCAAATGCTGTATGGATTCGCCAATTTTCTTGATTTCTTTCTGCTTTTCCTTATCGGTAGAAAGCTGGAAGTATTTGTCTAGGAATGCCTTGTTGTTGGTTACGTTTTGATCTTCAAGGAGATACATGAAAGTAATGTTGTTCAATATGGCATTTTTGATCTTCACATTTGTAAAAAGGGAATCAGCGATTTCGAGCTTTTTAACGCTGTTCTCAAACATTTTTTTACTGTCGCTTTTGCAGGTGACGTTGCTCAACATGGTGGTTAGGTACCTTACAAAAGGTGAAAAAGTCGTCAGTTTTTCATTATTATAGTCAATATTCTTCCTAAAGGCATAATAATCTTTAGGCAAATCTTTACAAACACTTTTATTGGTACGGTGCTTATGTACATATGGATACATCTCCTTTTTGGTCAGGTAGTTCATATCCAGCATGTTCTTCGCGTACAGATCAAAGCCTTTATCCCAGCCAATTTCCGTTTGACGCCTTAAATAAAAAGCTTTTTTGGCGGCATAATCCTTGTCTATAGTAGTTGAGAATGTCTTAAAATCCTTATCGAATAAATCGTATGAGCTGCTTTTGTCTTCTTCATTCTTAAGGAAAAGCTCCATTAAGAAGTTGTTTTTTTCATCCCCTCGGCCGCAAAATGTCAGTGAATTGTCAAATTCATTGGTATTAAGGCGGATCATCAAACTGTCATTCTTATCAAAATAAATGTATTGGTATTCAGGGTCATGCTTAAAAGTATACATGCCCGGGGCCAAAGAATCGTACTTCTTCAGGAACCTGTTGTTCTGATCAAGTTTAATGGTATCAATTACCTCATTGTCCTTGCAGAGAAAGACGAATTTGGAATTGGGATTGATGATTTCACCTCCAAAATATGCCGTATAGCCTTGCTCCTTGAATCCTTGATTACAGGAACAAAGCAATGCAACTGAAGTTATAGGTGATAGAAGAAGTAGTTTTTTTAAATAGGCAATCATTGAAACTTATTTATGATAGAGCAAATATATTTTTATATCGCATATAACGTTGTTAATGTACAGTTAAATTAAACTTATAGATATTATAAACAAAACCGCTCAAAAATAGCATTATTTTTTAACTGCTCGCAACTCTTTTTGTATCCATTTGTCCACTTCGGTTTTTCGGGCTACATATTCTGAATATTCTTTATGGTCAACCAAATCGATATGGGTCACATAATATTTTTTGCCGTCTGCGGAAACTTTAAAATTCTGGAAATCATCGTAATAATTCGAGCCTACGGCATAACCTTCTAAAAGTTCGAACGATCGGATAATATAATAAGGTTCGGATTCTGTTGGCCTTTCGGTAATTTCAAACGAAAAATTTTCTTTAGGGTAAACCAGATGGTTGATCGTGATGATCAGCTCTTTCCTTTTTTCAAAAAAATCCAGAATACCGATCTCTTTAGCCGTATACCGGAATTGGTATGGGATAAACTCGTTGTTTTTAATTTTGATATCCTTGGGATGGTTCCTTATTCTTGTTAATGCTATTTCGTTTCCGGCCTTGTCAAGATAGCCCCAGGTTCCGCCTACTAACGCAGGATGCTCCTCATCTTTTGACCTATCCCAATAACAGCCGTTGCAATAATTGACTATTCCAAAGGTAACAGGAGAAATCCAATCGTATTTGGCAGGGATGACTACTGTGCCATTTTTATTGGCGAGCCCAATTTTTTTATTTTCCGTAAACCGCATGCAGCCTTCCTGGAAATCATCAAACCCATTGTCGAATATATAAGGTGTAAAAAGAAAGTTCCCTTTGCGGTCGTAGGCTTTCGGGCCTTCCTTGGCAATCCAGAACAGGATGACATTCTCTTTGATAGGGTTGTTTTTTATGGTAGCGAATGACATCAGGCAGTATTTGGCCGGTATGATGACTTGCCCTTTTTCATTTTTGACACCAATAAGAGAATCATTTTCACTATAATAAAAGAGCTTTTCCGTTTGGGAAAAACCGTGCAAAGAAGTTAAGGCAAATAGAAAGCAAAATAGGCTTTTCATTGATAATTAATGTTATTCTTAGTTCAAAACTCCACTATTTTTTCTACTTTTGCAACACTTTTATAAAAAATATATCAATGTTAACAGTTTCAAATTTATCAGTACAATTTGGTAAGCGAATTTTGTTCGACGAAGTGAATGTGACCTTTACCCAAGGGAACTGCTATGGAATTATCGGAGCAAACGGTGCTGGAAAATCTACTTTTTTAAAAATACTTTCAGGGGATATTGACCCGACTTCCGGCCGAGTGATCCTTGAGCCTGGCAAACGTATGTCGGTTTTGAACCAGAACCATAATATGTTTGACGACTATACGGTTTTAGAAACCGTACTGATGGGAAACAAGACTTTGTTTGCCGTTAAGAAAGAAATGGATGATTTGTACGCAGATTATACAGACGATAAAGTAGACAGGATTGGGGAACTTCAGGTTCAGTTTGAAGAAATGAACGGATGGAATGCAGATTCCGATGCGGCTACAATGCTTTCCAACCTTGGTATTTCGGCAGATTATCATTATACGCTGATGGGTGAGATGGAAGGAAAACTTAAGGTCCGTGTCCTTTTGGCGCAGGCCTTGTTTGGTAATCCTGACGTGCTGATTATGGATGAGCCTACGAATGACCTGGATTTTGAAACTATAGGATGGTTGGAGAACTTCCTGGCTAATTATGAAAATACAGTATTGGTTGTATCGCACGACCGTCACTTTTTGGATGCGGTTTGTACACATGTGTCCGATATCGATTTTGGAAAAATAAACCATTACTCAGGAAATTATACTTTCTGGTATGAGTCAAGCCAGCTGGCCGCTAAACAAAGAGCACAGCAGAATAAGAAAGCGGAAGAAAAGAAGGCTGAATTAGAGGAATTTATCCGTCGTTTCAGTGCCAACGTCGCGAAATCGAAACAAGCGACATCCCGTAAGAAAATGATCGATAAACTGAATTTGGCAGATATCAAGCCGTCGAGCAGAAGGTATCCGGCCATTATATTCGATACCGAAAGAGAAGCAGGCGACCAGATATTGAACGTGCAGAATTTAAGTGCTTCAATTGATGGCGATGTTTTATTCAAAAATGTAGACCTGAACATGGCAAAAGGAGATAAAGTTGTCGTTTTCTCAAAAGATTCACGTGCTACAACAGCATTTTACGAAATCCTGAATGGTAATATGACGGCAGATTCCGGGACTTTTGACTGGGGAATCACTACAAATCAATCCTATTTGCCGGGAGACAACCACAGTTTTTTCGAAAATGATTTAACGTTGGTTGACTGGTTGCGCCAATGGGCAAAAACCGAAGAAGAGCGTGATGAAGTATATGTTCGCGGGTTTTTGGGTAAAATGATTTTCTCCGGAGAAGAAGCCCTAAAGACCGGACGTGTTTTATCAGGAGGAGAGAAGGTACGCTGCATGTTGTCCAGGATGATGATGATGCGCGCTAACGTGCTGATGCTGGACGAGCCTACAAACCACCTGGACCTGGAATCGATTACAGCGTTTAACAATTCCCTGAAGAATTTTAAAGGTTCTGTTTTGTTTACAACCCATGACCACGAGTTTGCCCAAACGGTTGCCAACAGGGTATTGGAAATTACACCAAATGGTGTCATAGACCGTTACATGACCTTTGATGAATACCTTGAGGATGATAAAATCCAGGAATTGAGAAAGAAAATGTATGCTTAAATATAAAATCCCGCACATAGCGGGATTTTTTTTTTTATTGTCGTTTTTCGGTACGAACTTAAATTGATTAGTGCGTTGCGGTGTGCATCCATTGGCCAAAAAGATAACCGGAATACGAAATGACAACAATAGCGAGGACAATAACGGAAGGATGCTTCTGTAGCCAATCTTTAACTGTATGCTTTTTTGTTTCCATGTTTTTTGATTTAAATGATTACTAAATGTCTGTTTATTAAATAAGTAGCCATTTTTTTAAAATGTTACAAAAAGTTTTTATGTTTCGATATTATGCAGCAACTTCCAACGATTTGTTTTGATTGATACAGCTTATAATCAATAAGATAACTGTAATAAGGGAGCAAACAGTCCTGATGGTGTTGAAGGCGTTCCATTTGGTTTCAAACAACGCTCTTTGGTCACGGATGGTGTCTGGTGTAGCATTAGTGATGTTGAAATTTTCCAAGGCATCGTTCAAAGGGACATTCCCCACGACGGTTATGCCAAAAACGCCTATCGCATACGTAAATACAGCTATGAGGAGCAACCAGGATTTGACACTTGTTTGCTGCTGGTAATTCAGGTAAGCGCTGAGTGGTATTAAGATAAGAGTCCCGAAAAAACAGGCAAAAAAGACCGGGTTTTGTATCTCACGGTTGATGGATTGCATGGCTTTGATATAATCTGCATCGGATAATTTGCCCAAACCTAAATTGACCGAGCAGGAATATGCATAAAACAGTCCTGCGATTAAGGCTGAAAATGTAGTGGTTATGACCAGGATGATGTCTGTTGTTTTCATTTTTTAAGTTCTTTTATATAGTTAATGACTTGATTTATCTGTTCTCCCGTCAATCTTTTTTTCCAGGCGGGCATGATAAACCTTCCATTGGAAACAATTTTAAGGTATTCGGCATCGGTTAATTTGCTTTTCTGCAGGTTTTTGGCTCCGAACCTGCCTTTGGTCCCGTCCAATCCGTGGCATTTGGCACATTCGTTTTCGAATATTATCCTGCCGTCGCCAGGGCCGGTAGTTGTTGTATGATTTCCGATAGTTCCCCATAGAATCAAAAGCAGCAATGTTTTCATAGTATAATTTTTAATGGTTTATACTGCAAAGTTTGCTATTAACGGATTCTAAAAATAGAACAAAACCGACAGCGGCAAAAAAATTATTCCTTCACAAATGTTTTAGGTGTTTTCCCTGTAAAAGCCTTGAATACTTTTATAAAATGGGACTGATCGGCAAAACCGTTCGCATAGACCACATCTGTCAGTTTATCGTAATCTTTTACCATGAGTTGTTCCAATGATTGCTGGAATTGGATGATTTTTGAAAATTGCTTGGGAGAAACGCCTACTTCATTCTGAAACCTTCTTTCGAGTGTCCTTTCATTCAATCCCAGTGCCATGCAAAGATCTGTGATGCTCAACTGTCCTTTGTGGTCGAGGATTTGTTGGAGCGATTGCCGAATTTTGAAATCCAGCGATTCTTTCTTCTCCCGGAAAAACGAGTGAAGGAAATCCGTCAGGATACCAATTCTTTGCTGCAAGCCCTGTTCATTTTGCAACTGTTCAACAGTGGTTGTGATTTGTTTATTCTCTAATTGTGACAAATCATAACAATTGTCGTTGATGCTTTTGGGGTCAACGCCGAAAAACTGCTTCAGCACAAAAGGATATAATTGTATGATAATGAGCCTGTATCGGCCTTCCATAACCAGTTCGATAGGTTTGATGGTTTGCCCGTAAAGGAAAAACACCGGCATTTCCTTATCATGGGGATGTACCCGTAAACCGTTTTCCGTTTCCTGGAACAAAAGCCCCGGATAACCGTCAGCGAAGAAAGGCAGGACCGTTTGCCCAACAGGATCAGGCTCTTCATAAATGAGGATATCTTTGACAAACAGCGCAATGGCATCATCAGGTGGGCAGCTTTTAAAATTCATGTAGCCTATGATTTGTAAGAATTCTTCTTCTGTAAATATATAAAAAAACCACCCCGCTTTTTTAAAAAAGAAACGGGGTGGGACTCTCACTACATAAGTCAGGAATTAACCTCCTTTTTTTCCAAAAACTTTACTGATGATAAAAATAACAACTGCTATTCCGGCAATTACAAGAAATATACCGAAACCCATTCCAGCCTTAAATATGCCTTCAATGGCTTCGCAGCTTGTAAATAATGACATTGCCATCAGTAGCATTCCTAATCTTATTGCATTGCTTTTCATGACTTTTAGAATTTGACGCATAAGCGGTCTGTTTGTGTAATAAAGGTATGAAAACAAGAAAGCAAAGGTGTTATAGAATTTCTGTCAGATGTTATATTTTTTTCGGCAAAAACCTTTCATATAAGTAAAAAACTACAATAAATTAACACAAATAACATTAAGGATTCGTAAGGGTAAACGAAGAGTAACATTGTTTTAAAGCCATTTGAAGATGGGTGAAATACTTTTGCTTGGTCAAAACAACTCACTACAACCATGAAAAAAATGTACCTTTTCTTATTGTTTTTATGCACCGTTACGGTATGTAAAGCACAAACCTTATACCCGTATTTGCAAAATGCCACGCCGACTTCCATTTATGTTAACTGGAAAACAGACAGCAACACGCAATCTGTTGTAGAATATGGCACTACGGCTGCGAACCTTACTGTTACCGTTACCGGAAATACCAATGTTTTTACCGATTCCGGTTATCCTGGCAATTACTTTTACCATAGTGTGAAACTGACCGGGCTTTCGCCAAATACCAAATATTTTTACAGGATAAAAACCGGAACAGACGTATCTTCGGTTTATTCTTTTAAAACTTTCCCGAACCCGGGGCAGGCCGCTACAGCAGACGGGCATATCCGTTTCCTGATCATGGGCGACAACCAGCTCAAAGCCGTACCGCGTTATGATTCTTTGGTATCTGCGGCCAAAAGGAAAATAAAACAAAAATGGGGTGCTTCCTTATCGCCGGATGATAATATCTCGATGACTTTTATGGTGGGAGACCAGGTAGATGTAGGAACGCTGGACCATTACGAGAATGTACATTTCAAAAAGAACAGAGGACTTTCCGGGAATATCCCGATCCAGACTACGGTAGGAAACCACGAAACCTATGGAACTTTAGGAATGAATTCCTATTACGATCATTTTTATGTAAGCGAATTGTCTTATAAGGGGATTTCTTCCGGAACAGAAAATTATTACGCACAGCAAGCCGGGAATGTTTTGTTTATCAGTATGAGTTCGGAACATACGGGAGCGGCACAATTAACGTGGCTGCAACAGGTTTTGGCAGCGGCCAATACGGATAATACCGTAGAATGGATTTTCTCCTTGAGCCACAGGCCTTACCAAGCGGAGCAATATGTGGGCGATATTTCTACATGGGTTAGGAATACAGCGGTTCCGTTGTTGGTAACTTCTCCGAAATATATCATGCACATTGGCGCCCATCATCATTTGTACCACCGTGGGCAGTTAAAGAATACGCCTACGTACAACATTATTTCGGGAGGAACAGCCTGGGACCAGTATTGGGGTTCTTCGACGGAGCAGGATTTTGAAGATGTCCAGAAAACCATTTGCAACTGGATTTACCAGATTGTCGATATTGATGTAACCAACGGTAAAATGGATGTGGAAAGTTATTCCATAGGAAGTGTGGACCAATGGAAGAACAATCAGCTGATGGATGAATTCCATCGTTATAAAAACAAGCAGGCACCAGCAAAACCTTCGGTAACCAATACTTTTCCTGCCAGTGTGACGCTACCTGTAACAATTTCGGGTTCTGCTTACAGCACTACAACAAACGAATTGCTAAATACGACTCAATTCCAGATTTCGCAAACAGCGACCTTCGATATTATTAAAAAGGAAGTGTACCGTGATTTTGAAAACCTGTATGGTAAATATGGTACCAAAAAAGATTCTACTGTAAATATCAATTTGGGTATCGATATTACTAAAATGACGTTGGCTTCGAACTCAATCCCGAACGGGCAGTATTACGTAAGGCTACGTTACCGCGACCGCAACCTGGAATGGTCTCCATGGAGTGATGCCAAAACCTTTACCATCACAGGAAGTAACACGGTCAACACGGAGATTGCTACTGATGCCGTAACGTATGCGCAGAATGCAGCCATTAAAGTGAATTTTACGGATGCCCCGGCGAGTACTTCCACCTGGATCGGCTTGTATAAAGAAGGACAGACGCCTGGAGGCAGTTCGCCTTCCCAGACATGGCAATACACCAACGGAAGCGCCAGCGGGTTTATCAATTTTAGCAGCGGATTACCTAATAAAGGCCGTTATTACGCCGCCATATTCTCTAACGGAGGCTATACGGAAATAGCACCGAGAAAATACTTTTATGTAGGCCCGGTACCGGTATTAAGCACAGACCAGGCAGAATATTCGGTGGGAATGCCTGTGGTTGTTAATTTTAGCAATGGGCCGCAACTTGCCAATGATTGGATCGGTATTTACAAAATGGGTATTACGCCCGGAACAGGAATTGCTTCGGCAAGCTGGCAATATGTGACGACTGCTTCGGGAGCGAAAACTTTCAGCGGGCTGCCAAAAGGATATTATTATGCCGAATATTACCTTCAGGATGGTTTCAATGCTATCGGGAACAAAGTATTTTTCAAGATTGGGGAAATCGTTACCGAATTATGGATCAACAAACCTACATACGACCTGGGAGAACAGATTTCGGCTTCCTGGACCGATGCTCCCGGGATTGTAAAAGACTGGCTGGGCATTTACCACGAAGGGGATAACCCGAATATAAACCCGTTGGTGAGCTATACGTATTTTAACGGTTTGGCCGAAGGTACCAAGAATATCGTAAGCCCGGAATTGCCAACAGCAGCAGGGAATTATTTTATAGTGATGTTTACCAATGATTCGTATAACGAGGTTTCGAACAGGGTGACTTTTGAAGTGGTAGATGGTGCTTTGGGCAATGATGAATTCAAGATTGATAACGGGTTGAAGGTGTATCCGAATCCGTCGCAGGCCAACAAGCAAACGTTTATCCAATCGGACTATCCTATTGATGAAATAGAGATTTTCAATACCGAAGGCAAATTGGTATATGCCACCAAAAATGTAAACAACAATAAGTATTCCTTGATTACGCAGGATTTGCCAAAAGGGGTTTACATCTTAAAAATACATTCAAGAAAGTTATTTACGGCGAAGTTAGTTGTGGACTAAGCCGGTAAATAATGTGTAAAAACCCTGTCCCGTACCCATAACGCGACGGGGTTTTTTGTTTTTGTTTTGGTTTGAAAGACCTTTTGCTGTTATGCAAGGGCTTTTACCATATGCAAAAGGCTTTCTACCGAGTGCAAAGGAGCTTCTACCATATGCAAAAGAGTTTCTACCGAGTGCAAAAGCATTTCTACCGAGTGTAAAAGTATTTCTACCGAGTGCAAAGGAGCTTCTACCGTATGCAAAAGCATTTCTACCATATGCAAAAGAGTTTCTACCTTGTGCATAATGGTTTCTACCAACCTTTTGCGAAAGCTTTCTTTTAAGGCATTGGTATTTTTTCTACCAATAGCACATTTTCGGCTTTGTCATAATACGTACAGGTCATTTGATCCATGCAAACGGCCCATTTTTCGACACCATATTTGGCGCATTGGCCACAAAAGGTAAGATAGTCGGATGCTCCCTGCTGGTGTGCTTTTAGGTCTTTTTGAAAGGATTCGTTATCGCTTTCTTCCGCAATGGAAAGAGGCCCGTATTTTGCCGGTGAAGTGGTTTTGTAATCGTTTTTGCCAAAATAATCGGTATGGCCATCGGTAACATACGTTTCATAAAATGTAACCCCTAATTGAATGAGGTCCTGCACATATTGCGGGAAATCGGCTCCGCTTTTTACTTTTGAATGTGCCACCTTGATTTGTTCTACTGTAAACATAACTGTATGATTTTAAATTGTTATGCCAAAATTCCGATAATTGGAAAACCTGTAATTGTAAAAAATCGTTTTTTTACAAATGACGCTTGAAATTCTCGGGAGCCTCGCCCGTATATTGCTTAAAATCTTTACTGAAATGGGCCTGGTCGAAGAAATTATTCTCGTAACAGATATCAGTTAAGGTTTTTGGGGAATCAAGCTCTTGCAGAACCGTATTGAAGCGTACGATGGAACTGAATTTTTTAGGCGTTGTCCCGACAATTTTCCGAAACCGCTTTTCAAACGGGCTTTGGCTGGTGCCTAATTTTTCATTCAGTTCCTTTATGCGTATGGCTCCTTTGGTTTGGTAGATGAGTTTTACGCCTTCCATAATGAGTTTGTCCTGATGGATGTTCTTGAGCTGGGAAAGTAAAAACTGCTCCACGATATGCAGCCTTTGCCTGTCGGTGATTGCGGCCGAGAGTTTTTCTTCGGTGTCGTTTATAAACTGTTTGTTGAAAATGGCATCCAGGGAGAGGCTTTGGTTGAAGAGTTCGTTGGCAGGGCAGGAGGCAAAGTGCGCCAAGCCAATTTCGGTAAAGAAAACCAAAATCGTCCCGATATTTGCCGAATTGCTGAAAACCTTGAACGTATCGGAAATACCCGTAATCCCTGCTGATGACAAGTTGTTTTGCTGATTGTCTTTCAGTAGGGCGAGGGAACCTCTGTACTGGAAACCAATGACCAGGCCGGTTGATGGAAAGATTTTATACACCTGCTTTTCGGCATTTTCGGAAATGACCAAATGTTTGATGTAAGGTTTGAGTCTTTCGGCAGGCTGTATGGTTTCAAATCTCATAGGAACACATTTTTATCCCAAAGAAGTTTCAATTTCTATTGGGTTGGACAGCATTTTATGGAGCGGGCATTTGTTGGCTATTTTCAACAATGATTCCCTTTGTGTATCGTCTAGTGTACCAAAGAGGGCTACTTTGCGGGTTAGGACTGTTTTGGATTTTTCTTCGTCCCATTGCAAGGTTACTTCGACTTTGGCATCGGTAAGGTCCCAGCCTTTTCGGTTGGCATACATGCGAAGGGTAATGGCTGTGCAGGCGCCTAAGGAGGAAGCCAGCAAATCCCTTGGTGCCAATCCGGAATCCTGGCCTCCGGCTTCTTTGGGTTCGTCTGCGATAATGGTATTGTTGCCGGACCTGATTTGGGTCTTGTACAATTCTTTTCCTATGTGAGCGGTTATTTTTGTCATGTCTTTAGAATTTTACAGGTGGTGGAAGGGGTACAAATTCGGTTTCTCCGGGAACTTTTGGAAATGTTTGGTTTTCCCAGTCTTTTTTGGCTTTTTCGATGCGTTCTTTGGAAGTCGAGACGAAATTCCAGAAGATAATCCGTTCTTCAGGGAAAGCTTCCCCTCCGAAGATATAAATTGTGGTATTTTCGCCCATTTCGAATTCGCAGAGCTTGCTGTCATTGGCGATAAGGATTTGTTTGGGCCCGAAAACCGTTCCTTCGCTTGTAATGTTGCCTTCCAGGATATAGAGCGCGCTTTCTCCAAATAAATGGTCCCCAAGGTTGATTTTTTGGGCTGATGTGCTTTTAATTTCGATAAAATACAAAGGACTGTGCACCGGAACCGGGGATTTATGGCCCAGGACTTCTCCGGCAATGAGTTTGAAGGAAAGATCGTTTTGGGTCCAATGCGGGATATCTTCTTCTTCTACATGGGCAAAAGCCGGATCCATTTCTTCCAGTTCTTTAGGCAAAGCCACCCAGATCTGGAGCCCGTGGAGCATTTTGTCTGAGGTACGAAGGTATTGTGGCGTCCTTTCCGAGTGTACGATCCCCTTGCCGGCAGTCATCCAGTTTACGGCTCCAGGCTTGATTTCGACTTCAGTGCCCAGACTGTCTTTGTGCATGATGCTGCCTTCAAAAAGATAGGTCAGTGTGGAAAGCCCGATGTGGGGATGGGGCGGGACATCCAGGTTTTGATAGTCTTTTAAGTGCGCAGGGCCCATATGGTCGATAAAAGCAAAAGGGCCAACGGTACGTTTCTCCCGGAAGGGAAGCAAGCGGCCAACCATGAAATTGCCAATGTTGGCGGCGCGTTCTTCTATGATAAGTTTGATGTTTGACATACTCTTTTTGTAAAGGCTTAAATTAGGTAATTTTTAGTTTGGATGCTATTATTTATGGCTAAATCAGGATTGTTCAAACCCTTTGAAGCTTTTGTCGACGATCCTTTTCCATTCCGGATGCCTTTTTATATAAGCGAAAACCAGTGGACATAGAGGGATTAAGGTGTACTTGTTTGCTTCAATATAATCGAGTGTTTTTTCAATCACGGCCGTAGCGGCACCTTTGCCTTCGAGTTCGGGAGCTGCTTCCGTATGGATGAGTGAAATAATCCCAGGTTGCTCTTTATAAACAATCAGGGCTTTGTAGCCATTGACAGTAATTTCAAATTGATGGTCTTTTTCGTTTTTAAATAATTTAATTTCAGTATATTCTGGTTTCATAGTGGATATGGTTATGTTTTTGTAATGAGTCAAAACAGCCGGATGATTGCCCGGCCGTTTGTATTTAATCTTCGAGATACCCAAATTTCCCCAGGTTCACGTCATTGAAAGCTTCTATAATTTCTTCCCGAGAATTCATGACAAACGGGCCATGCGCAAAGATAGGCTCTTTGATCGGTTCGCCGCTTAGCACCAAAACAATAGTGTTTTCAAGGGCTTCAATCGTGAAATCTTCTCCTTTGTTTTCAAATAAAACCAAATGATCGGTGGCTACGGTTTGAGAATCATTTATTTTGATGCTTCCTTCAATGACCAGCAAAGCGGTATTGTAATGCGCCGGGAAGGAGAAGGCTGCTTTTCCTCCTTTGTTTAATTTCGCATTTTGCAAATGTACGGGAGAAAAGGTAGACGCAGCGCCTTTTGTCCCTTTATAATCCCCGGCAATGACTTCAATGGTACCTGCATTTTCGGGCAGTATATATTTACTAATCTGTTCATTGGTAATCCCTTGGTATTTAGGTGCAGACATCTTGTCTTTTGCCGGAAGGTTGACCCAAAGCTGTACCATCTGGAAAATTCCGCCTGTTTTACTGAATTCCTTTTCATGGTATTCTTTGTGCAATACTCCTGACGCGGCTGTCATCCATTGTACATCGCCTTCGCCAATAATCCCGCCGCCGCCGGCACTGTCATGGTGGGCCACTTTTCCTTTATAGGCAATGGTGACTGTTTCAAAACCACGATGCGGATGCACGCCAACACCTTTTGGTATCTCGGAAGGAGGGAAATGGTATTTGGAATTGTAATCGAGCATGATAAAAGGACTCATTCGTTCCATGCTTAAGCCGGGAGCGCCCGGTATAAAATTATGGACTCTGAAACCGTCACCTACAAAGTGCGGAGTGCCAGGAGCAGCTACTAATGCTATATTTTTTGTTGCCATTGTGTTTGTTTTTACTATTGTTACACAAAGTTACTTTAAGATAGGGGCAAAAGCACTTAATTTAGATTAAGAAATGGAAATCCATTGGTACTGCTCTGGTTGTTTAATTGTAATATTCACTGTTCCAGTTGTATATGCTGAAATTTTTCCCTTTCCAGAAACAATAATACAAAAGGATGGCACAATACGATTTGAAAATAAACAGGAAAGAGATGAGTTTTATGGTATTGTAGTTTTCATGGCCGTAACTTTTAAAAGGAATCAGGAAAGTAGTCAACAGGCTCATTATCAGGATTGACAGGATCATGGTTCCCAGGTTCTTAAAGGGAAGTACCCGCCATTTCCGAAGTGCATTGAGGTTGTTTCCCCATTTATGCACCAAGTAATAATAATCATTTCCGATAGGGACAAATAATAAAGGATCGTCTGCATTCTTCAATTTTAAGGCCTTTGCGGGAGCGATGATCTTGAAGCTGTGGAGTACCGTTTGGTGGCTGCTTTCTATATGGTCAATCTGGAGTTGCGCCTCTTCGGGAATGTCCATTTTGTAATACTTCCGGTCCAGGAAACGCAAGCGGTAATCGACACATATTTTTTGAATCGTCCGGATGTGGTAAATCCTGGAGGTTTCCAAAGCGTTGGTATATAGTTTGTTGACAGCTGTGAATTCATGAGTGTGCCCTTGGTCATTTAGAATGCTTTGCGCGTATTGCAAAGGGCCGGATGCAGTACGTGCGGCCATTAGTTTTTCTTCAATATTGATATTGTTAAAAAGCATAGGAGAAGTTTAACATCCATAAAATTAATGATTTACAGATTGGATTGCAATAAAGAAGGCAAGTTTAACATTCACCATAAAAAAAGCCCCTGAATAATACAGAGGCTTTTGTAATGGGATAATAATTTAGGATTTAGCGGAGCGTAGCGCCAAATTCAGTTTCGAAATTTTGTGCCAGCTTGCTAATTACCTTATCAATTTGCGAATCGGTCAATGTTTTGGTGTTATCCTGGAGTATAAAGCTGATCGCGTAGGATTTTTTGCCTGACGGAAGGTTCTTGCCTTCATACACATCAAAAAGATTTACTTCCTTTAGTAAGGTTTTTTCCGTTTTTTTAGCAGATTCGAACAATTGCGCGAACTCTACCTGGTTGTCCAGCAGCAAGGCCAAATCACGTCTTACTTCAGGGTATTTCGGGATTTCGGTATATTTGATATTGTTTGAAATCTGTTTCAGGATAGCGCTCCAGTTGAAATCGGCAAAAAATACTTCTTGTTTGATATCAAAATGTTTTAAGACCGATTTTTTAACCGTTCCGAATTCCACCAACGTCGAATTCCCCATTTCATAGATCATTCCTTCGGCAAATACATCTGTTTTTAAAGGCATTGCCATGATTTTATTCAATCCGAGCCTTTCCAGGATGGCCAAAACATATCCTTTGAACAAAAAGAAATCAGATGGCTTTTGGGCCGAAGTCCAGCTTTCCTGGTTCCTGTCACCGGTTACAAGCAAGGTCAGGTGGTTGTTTTCCTGGTAACCGGACAATAATTTATGGTATGATTTCCCGAATTCAAACAGTTTCAGGTCATGGTTCCTCCTGTTGATATTGTAAGATACCGCTTCCAGCCCTGAAAAAAGCAGCGACTGCCGCATTGCAGATAAGTCATTGCTTAAAGGATTTAGCATTAACACATTATTGCTTTCATTTAAACTGTCGCTTAAGGCAATGTAGCTTGGCGAAGTCAGGGAATTGGCCATCATTTCGTTAAATCCGCTCCCTACCAATAAATTGGCCACAATATTCTGGATTTTATAATCTTCAGTTCTTGAGGAATGAGAAGTGGATGCGTTGAGTTTTTGCGTGAAAGCGATATTGTTGTATCCGTAAACCCTCAGGATTTCTTCAATAACGTCAATTTCGCGGGTAACGTCTACGCGGTATGCGGGAATGACAAGGCCTAAACCTACTTTAGAAATACTATTCACTTTAATGTCAAGTGAAACCAATATTTTTTTAATGACATCATCCGAAATTTCCTGCCCGATGAGCTTGTTAACATTCTCAAGGTTCAGGAATACCTGATGGTCTTCTATTTTTTTAGGATGTATGTCAACAATATCCGAAGTGATTTCACCTCCCGAAACTTCCTGGATCAGGATAGCGGCACGTTTCAGGGCATACTCGGTAATGCTTGGATCGATCCCTCTTTCAAAACGGAAAGAAGCATCGGTATTTATGGCATGCCTTTTGGCTGTTTTTCGTACGGAAACAGAATTGAAATAAGCGCTTTCCAAAAATACGGTAGTCGTATTATCGGTCACACCGGAATTTTTCCCACCCAAAACACCTGCAATGCAAAGCGGGCCTTTTTCATCACAAATCATGATATCCTCGCTGCTTAATGTGCGTTCTACATCATCAAGGGTTGTAAATTTTGTTCCATCGGTGGCATTCTGCACAATGATTTTCCCATGTATTTTGGAAGCATCAAAAGCATGCAGCGGCTGCCCTAGCTCATGGAGCACATAATTGGTTACGTCTACAATATTGTTTTTTGGGGTGATTCCGATGGCTTTTAGCCTGTTTTGCAGCCAGGCCGGGGAAATCCCCACTTTTACATTGGAAATGGTTATCCCGCAATACCTTGGTACCAATTTGGAATCCTCGACTTTCACATCGATTTTTAGTGTGCGTTTCTGAACGTTGAAGTTGGAAACCGAAGGCGTGATCAATTCAACATTTGTACCGCTTTGCAGCATTCCGGCCCTTAAATCACGGGCAGTTCCCCAGTGGCTCATCGCATCTGCACGGTTGGGTGTCAAACCGATTTCGAACACTTCGTCATTCTCGATATTGAAAACCTTTGCAGCAGGAGTCCCGGGAGCCAGTTTTTCGTCCAGGACCATAATCCCTTCGTGGCTGTCTCCAAGGCCCAGTTCGTCTTCGGCACAAATCATACCGTGGCTTTCCTCGCCTCTGATTTTCCCTTTTTTAATTTCAAACGGTTTACCTTCTTTATCATATAATACGGTACCAATGGTGGCAACAGGTACTTTTTGCCCTGCAGCTACATTACTGGCACCGCAAACAATCTGAAGAGGCGCATCGGTACCTAAATCAACGGTAGTGATCTTAAGCTTGTCAGCATTGGGATGCTGGATGCAGGTAAGGACATGCCCAACCACAATACCTTCTAATCCGCCTTTGACTGATTGGAATTTTTCAACACCTTCCACTTCCAAACCTAAATCGGTAAGCATGGAAGCTGTTTTTTCGGAATCCCAATCCGTTTTGATAAATTGTTTTAACCAGTTATATGAAATTTTCATTCGTAAATATTTATTTTAAATGTAATCTGTAAAATCCTTAAAATTGCACCGCAGCTAATCAACCCATTGGAAAATATCCTTTTCAGGGAATACATTGCAGCATCGCAAAGATATATATTGTTGTGCGTAGTATAAAAAAAAGTTGCCCTTTTTTAAAAGCACATATGAGCAAATATTTAATTAATCGTAAGTTTTTTTTAAACAGTAAACAATTTCTATATTTGTTTCGGAATTCAATTGTAAACAAACAAACTTTAAGATGAAATTATTAGAAGGAAAAACCGCTATAATTACAGGAGCGAGTAGAGGAATAGGACGTGGGATTGCAGAAGTTTTTGCAAAATACGGCGCAAATGTGGCATTTACATATAGTTCTTCTGCGGAAGCGGCTAAAATTTTAGAAGATGAATTGACGGCTTTGGGCGTTAAAGCCAAAGGATACCAATCCAATGCGGCAGATTTCAATGAAGCACAGAAATTAGTAGACGATGTTGTGGAAACTTTTGGTACGGTTGATGTTTTGATCAACAATGCCGGGATTACGAAAGACAACCTGCTGATGCGTATTTCGGAAGAAGATTTTGACCATGTGATCAATGTGAACCTGAAATCGGTTTTCAATATGACAAAAGCCGTACAAAGGATTATGCTTAAAAACCGTGCGGGTTCGATTATCAATATGAGTAGTGTTGTGGGTGTGAAAGGAAATGCCGGACAAACGAATTATGCCGCTTCAAAAGCAGGTGTTATCGGATTTACAAAATCGGTTGCACTGGAATTAGGCTCGCGAAACATCCGTTGCAACGCTATTGCCCCAGGTTTTATCGAAACGGAAATGACCGCAAAATTAAACGAAGAAGTAGTGCAGGGCTGGAGGGAGAATATTCCGTTGAAACGTGGCGGTACACCTGAAGATGTTGCCAATGCCTGCGTTTTCCTGGCGTCTGACATGAGTGCGTATGTAACCGGGCAGGTTATGAATGTTGACGGAGGAATGCTTACTTAATATTATCCATGTTCCGGTTTTTGAAGGATTCTTTCATGAACCGGGATATTCATTTAAAACAATCCTGAGAAAATGACTTCAAACACTATTTTATTGATACTGCTTTCTATTGGAGTAGCGTTTGGACTGTCATTTTACCAATATTTATATAAAGTCAAAAACAAGTCAAAGCTGATTTTGTTTTTGGCTTTTTTGCGTTTTGCCTCTGTTTTTTTGATTTTATTGTTGTTGATAAACCCTATTATTTCAAAGAAAACATTTGAAACCGTTAAAACGCCTTTGCCTATTATTGTTGATAACTCGGAATCGATACATTTTCTGAAACAGGACAGTACCGCCAGGCTGCTTTCCGGTAAGTTAATGGCAAATAGTGAGTTAGCGGCCAAATATGATGTGCAATTGTATTCTTTTGACGACGATTTTTATTCTGGGATACCATTGGATTTTAAGGGAAAGCAATCCAATATCCATAAAGCGGCGCAAAACCTGAAGCAGTTGTACAGAAACCAAAGTTTTCCGGTTGTTTTGTTATCCGATGGAAATCAGACCATAGGAGAGGATTATGTGTACAGCTTCCAACAGAACACTTCGGTGTATCCTTTGGTTTTAGGCGACACGACATCCTTTTTGGATTTGAAGGTCAACCAGCTGAATGTCAACAAATACGCTTTTCTCAAAAATAAATTTCCGGTTGAAGTTTTCCTGCAGTACAATGGCAATAAGAATGTGAACGCTTCTTTTAGCATTCAACAAGGGAATACGACGATCCACAAACAAAACGTCTTTTTTTCGGCTTCTAAAAAATCACAGCAGATTTCCGTATTGCTGAATGCTGATAAAGTAGGAGTTCATACGTACAAAGCCGTGATTTCTTCTGCTGAAAACGAAAAGAATAAGTACAACAATGTTAAGAATTTTGCTGTTGAAGTAATTGACCAACGTTCTGAAATTGCTTTGATTTCGGCTATAAACCATCCCGACCTAGGTGCTTTAAAACGCGCTATCGAATCTAATCAACAACGTAAGGTAACTATAATCAAACCAAAGGATATCAGTCAACTACAAAACTACAATGTCCTGATTTTATACCAACCAAATGCCGAATTCAAATCGGTCCTGGACCAAAACAGCAAACTCAAAATAAATACGTGGACCATTACGGGAAATGCTACGGATTTTAATTTGCTCAACCAGTACCAGGATCAGGCCCAGCTGAGAATGTCGGGTCAGAAGGAAGAATATTCAGCCGATTTTAATAGCCAGTTTAATGCTTTTGCTTTGGACAATATTGGTTTTGAACAATTTCCGCCGTTGGAAAACCCTTTTGGGACGATTGTTTTAAAAGGAAATACCACCACGCTGTTGCAATCCAGGATACGGAATATCAAGACCGATAGTCCTTTATTGCTTTTTGCAGAAAGCGCAAACGGCCGGAACGCTTTCCTTTTTGGGGAAAATATATGGAAATGGCGCGTTGAAAGCCACCTCAGGACAAAATCGTTTGAGCAATTTGATATTTTTGCCAATAAGATTATTCAGTATTTGGCATCCAATGCTGCTAAAAAGTCATTAATCGTTTCCAATGAAAGTTTTTATAATTCCGGGGAAACCATTGAAATTTCTGCTCAATATTTCAACAAAAACTTTGAATTTGACGAAAACGCCCGCTTGACCATCCATCTGAAAAACAAGAAAACAAACGAAACCAAAATTTTCGATTTCTTAAAAGGAAATGCCGAGTACAAAGTGAATATTGAAGGTTTAAGTGCTGGTAATTATAGTTTTACCGTAAAAGAAAACAACAGCAAAACCTCTTACACCAGTAGCTTTGAAGTGTTGGATTTCGAGATTGAAAAACAGTTCGTGAATCCGGACGTGCCAAGACTAAAACAAGTGGCAAGCAATACCAATGGTGTTGTTTATTATCCGCATCAGGTAGACAAACTGATAGATTTTCTATTGAAAAACGAAACATATCTTCCTGTACAAAAAGCCATTACCACAAAATCTCCGTTGCTGGATTGGGTTTGGATCTTACTCTTTTTAGCTATATTGTTTGCTGCCGAATGGTTTATCCGAAAATACAACGGATTGCTTTAAGCATCAGAGTTTTTGGTATTTATTCGTTTTTAAGATCTCCGATGTGCTTTGGTAAAAGGAAATCGTTTGATTGACCAAATCCTGGTTTAGCTCTTTACGGGGTTTTTCTTCGTAATGTATTGGCGCCGCTGTGTTTTTGGAAGAAGCAATAAGGTCAAATTGTTTTATTTTCTGCTTTGGCGAAATGACGGTCAAAATATTGTCTTTCACAAAACCTAAATCCTGATACGTGGCAATAAACGCTCTTGGTTTATAATTTGCCTGGAATACATCCTGTCCATAAAATTTGCTTTGGTACTGAAAATGCAGCAAGGCTATGACCGTTGGCATCACATCAATTTGGGACATCAAGGTGTTGAATTTTTCAGGTTTTACGAAGCCCGGAGCGAAAACCATCGCCGGAATATGGTATTTTTCCATTGGCAATTCTGTTTTTCCGGAACTCGAAGCGCAATGATCCGCCAGGATAACAAAAACGGTATTGGAAAACCAGGGCTGTTTTTTTGCCTTTTCAAAAAATCTCCTGATGGCAAAGTCTGTATATTTGACGCCGCCTTCACGGGATTTTGCATCGGCCGGGATATCAATCCTGTTTTCAGGATAGGTGTAAGGCCTATGATTGCTGACAGTCATGATATGGTTGAAGAAAGGCTTATTCTCTTTCGATTCTTCGTTCATAACAGTAATGGCTTTATCGAAAAGGTTCTCATCGCAAACGCCCCAAACATTCTGAAAAGTAATCTCGCTGGGCAAAAATCTCTTTTTATCGATGATATCATAGTTGTTTCCGCTGAAAAAATCCTCCATATTGTCAAAAAAAGCATCACCTCCATACAGAAATTTGACATTGTAGCCTTTTTGCTTGAAAACGCTCCCGGTTGAAAACTTATTTTTATTGTCTTTTCTTTTCACGACACTCTCACCGGCTGTTGGCGGAATAGACAATGTAACGGCTTCCAAACCTCTTACTGTCCGGTTTCCGGTAGCGTATAAATCAGTAAATACCAAGCTTTTTGTGGCCAGGGAATCTAAAAAAGGGGTAATTTCCTGGTCATTTCCGTATGTTTTTAGAAAATCTGCGCTCAAACTTTCCACCGTGATCAGGACGACGTTTTTATGGTTTTCTTTTCCGTCGGATGTAATTTGCCGTGCAGAAGAATTGTTGGAAATTCCCGGCATTTCCTGTTTTAAAAGCGCAAAAGCATCTCTTTCGGGCAATGTTTTGTAAAATTTGAAATAATCAAGTTCACTGTTTTTAAAGGCCAGGTAAAATTTATAAATACCGTTTGCCTGTAGTTCGTCCTTAAAGATATTTTGAGAGTTTTCGGTGGAAGCCAATGCAGGAATTGCCAGCAGTGAAATCAGTAACAAAACTCCATAAGCAGCGGTAATTTTTACTTTGGTTACAAAATCCGGAAGGTTTTCCAAATATGCCCGGGTTTTTTTAACAATATAAAAAGTGGTCAAGAATGAAAGCGTCCCAATAGCTAAAAACAAAGGAAGCACAGGATAAGATTCTATGATATTGCCAATTACGGTATTGGTATATACCAGGTAATCAACAGCAATGAAATTGTATTTTACCCCAAATTCATTCCAGAAAAAGTATTCGCTGACGGCATTCTGGATGATGGCCAAAACAAAAATGAAAATAGTAATGGAATACAAGCCTAACCGGATAGGATTGCGGTATTTCGGCAAAAAAAGCAATAATCCGAATAAAACGGTTTTCAGCCCAATGAAACTCATCCCGATTTCAGGCAAAACGCCGCCATATTCATTGAGTATCGTATTGAAAAAGGATACATATACCAACAATCCTGCTAAAATACCGAAAATGATATAGCCCCATGGTTTGCTGAATTTTTCATTGGATAAAAAGAGCAGGTAGAGCCACAAAATGCTTCCGGCCAACAGGAAAACAAACCCATCGGAAATGATTCCCAACCCAAAAATCTTGACCAGGTCCAAAAAGGAGAAATTGGTTTGCGTTATAGGATTGAAAAGAAGCGTCAATCTCAGAATAGTATTTGTAACTCCGTAAAAAAGAAGCAAATACAAAAAAGGAGTGGTTTTATTCAGGGCTTTCATTGTAAAAATAATGTGAACAAACCTATAAAATCAAAAACATAAAAAACTTAAGTTTTGCTTAAGAAGAGTATATTTGTACTACAGCAAACCATTTGATTAAACCTGAAACAAACCATGCGTATCTTAATTATTGAAGATGAAACCGGGATTTCCAACTTTTTGAAGCAAGGACTTGAAGAACAAGGGTATGAAACATCGGTTGCAACAGACGGATTACAGGGAATTGCGTTGGCCAAAAAGCAAAAACCGGAACTGATCCTGCTCGATTGGATGCTGCCAAAGCTTACCGGGATTGAGGTTTGCAAAAAAATCAGGGAAAAAGACAAGAAAACACCCATACTATTTCTTACGGCAAAAGACACGATCCAGGAAACTATTGAAGGTTTAAAATCTGGGGCGAATGATTATATAAAAAAACCGTTTAGCTTTGAAGAACTCCTGGAGCGCATCAAGATCCATTTTCGAAATGAGGGAACAGCTAAAATAATTACTTTGGGCAATATTGAGATAAATCTGCTGAAACATTCCGTTTTAGCCGGCGGCCAGGAGGTGAATTTTACCCAAAGGGAATTCGATTTGCTGCAATACCTGATCGAAAACAAAGGAAGGGTCTGCACCCGGAACGAAATCATCGAAAATGTTTGGGGTATCCATTTCGAATACGATACGGGAGTAATTGATGTTTTTATGAATGCCATCCGTAAAAAACTGAAAATCAATAAAGAAGAAGAATTTATCAAAACAATCCGCGGAGTAGGCTACATGGCGGATGATACTCACTAATTATGCCGCAGTTTTCATTTAAAAACAGGATTGCCTTGCACTATATAATCTCAACAGCCTTGTTGGTTGGGTTTGTTTTCGTAGTTATATACGCTATTGTGCGATGGAGCGTTTTCAATGATGTCAATGCGGATATCAGGCATGAAATTGACAATCATTTCAAGGAAATGAAATTCGATGAAGAGAAAATTGTCTGGATTAACGAAAAAGAATGGGAAGAAAGGGAACATAAGGAAATCAATATTGATCCGGTATTTGTTCAGATTACCGATACAAAAGGAGCTTCCATCGAAAAATCGCCCAATCTTAAAGAACATAATTTAAGCCTGGACAAAAAAACTTCGGAAATATTCTACACGACAAAATTTAAAGAACAAATCATCCGCCAGGCGCAGGTTCCTATTTTTATAAAAGGAGAAGTCAAAGCATACCTGCTCATCGCAATGTCTTTGGAAGATGCGACTTCAGTGCTGAACAATTTGAGCCGGGTGTTGTTTATTTTATATCCGATCGTACTTCTGATATTGTTCTTTTTTGCCCGGTTTATTGCCGGAAGAAGTATAAAACCGGTAAATTCGATTATAGAAACCTCCAATTTAATTACACCGGATAACCTGAAATACAGGATTTCGCTGCCGCAGAATAAAGACGAGCTCCATCAACTTTCCAGGAATATCAACAGTCTTTTGGACCGGATTGAAAATGCAGTTGAAAGAGAAAAACAATTTACATCTGATGCTTCTCATGAGCTTCGGACTCCTTTAACTTCAATTAAAGGTACACTTGAGGTTCTGATACGTAAAACTCGTGTAAAAGAAGAATATGAAGAAAAAATAAAATTCTGCATCACAGAAGTTGACCGCTTGAATATATTAGTAGACGAATTGTTATTATTGGCCCGTTTTGAAAACCAGAAACAAAACATAAAACAGGAACCAGTATATTTGAATGCTTTGATACTGGATGTTTTGGCCCGTTATTCGGAAGAATCAAATCAATTGGGAATCAAGTGTAAAACTTTTTTTGAAGCGGATTTCCATGTTACATCCGATTATGATATGGTAGCCATTATCTTTTCCAATTTAATATCTAATGCCTTAAAATACAGCCATGAGGGCGGCACTTTATCTATATCTCTCGTGCAAAACGGAAAAAAAATCATAGTGCAGGTCCTGAATTCGGGGATAGGCATTCCTGAAGAAGAACTGGATAAGATATTCAATCCTTTCTTTCGTTCCGATTTGACAAAAAAACACGGAATAAAAGGCACCGGGCTAGGATTGTCAATTGTCGAGAGGCTTTGCGGGTTACTAAAAATCGACATTGAAATCAACAGTCAAATCAACCAGGATACCATAGTACAGCTTACTTTCAAATAAAAGTATTACATTTATAAAAAACAAACGTATGAACGACGCGCATTTGCACATGGTGGTAAACCACTTCCCAATTATCGGATTATTTTTTGGTTTTGGTATTTTGCTTTATGGGATCATCAGGAAAAACACGCCTCTGATCAACACGGCATATACTATTTTTATTATTTGCATGATTATGGGCAAAATCTCCATGTTTACTGGTGAAAAAGCAGAAGATATTGTTGAAAATTTAGGTATTTCGCATGATTTGATCCATGAACATGAAGAACTGGCAGAAGGTTTTATGAAAGTGTTATACGCTTTAGGAATCGTTTCCATTTTCGGTTTATACCTGAACGGGAAAAGGCATTCCAAAGCCAATTTCATGGCTTATTTAGCCGTGGTTTTGTCGCTTGTTTCAGTAGTATTGTCTAAATCAGTAGGCACTTCCGGCGGTGAAATCCGTCATACGGAAATCAGGAAAAACCCAGTAAATGCTAATCATTCGGCTGAATCCGAATCTGTTGAAAAAAAATAAAAACACTTTTTTCGAAAATAAATTTGCTTCTTTCAAAAGAATCCGCTTACATTTGCACCTAACAAAAAGAATTATGTTTTTAAATCAATTACATCATCATCATCTGTCCCACGCTCGAGCGAGGTAGTGATGGTATTGTAATAACCATATAAACTAGTAACCCGTTTGAGTATATCAGACGGGTTTTTTGTTTTTCATAACTTCCTTTTGGTATACTCATAAAATTAATTCAAATCATGAGTATTTTAAAAATTGCCATCCAAAAATCGGGGCGCCTCAGCGAAGAAAGCGTCCAAATCCTGAAAGATTGCGGGATTTCTGTTACCAATGGAAATGACCAGTTGAAGGTCGCAGCGTCCAATTTCCCGTTAGAAGTTTATTTTCTCCGCAATTCCGATATTCCCCAATACCTCGTTGATGGAGTGGTAGACGCGGCCATAGTGGGCGAAAATCTTTTAACAGAAAAAAACCAGGCCATACAAATCGTGGAAAAACTGGGTTTTTCAAAATGCAAAGTCTCCATAGCGGTCCCTAAATCTTTTAATTACAATACTATAGAAGACCTGAATGGACTAAAAATTGCCACGTCTTATCCTAAAACCGTTTCGGATTATTTTCGGTCTAAAAAAGTAGGGATAGAAATCCATGAAATTTCAGGATCGGTAGAAATAGCTCCAAATATAGGCCTTTCCGATGCTATTGTCGATATTGTTTCCAGCGGAAGTACTTTATTCAAAAACAATTTGAAAGAAGTCGAGGTAATCCTTACAAGCGAAGCCGTCCTGGCTGTTTCGCCTTCCATTTCAACCGCTGCGAAAAGTATCCTGGACAAGCTTCAATTTCGGATCCAATCTGTTTTGCGTGCACGGAAATCAAAATACATCCTGATGAATATACCCGATGCAAAAATCCCCGAAGTGAATAAAATCCTACCGGTTTTAAAGAGCCCGACAGTAATGCCTCTTGCACTAAAGGGTTGGAGCAGCGTACATTCTGTAATTGATGAAGAGAAATTCTGGGATGTGATCGATCAGCTCAAAGCAGCCGGTGCGGAAGGGATTTTAGTATGTCCAATTGAAAAAATAGTTTCCTAAAAACAAGTGATATGAAGAAAATAATATATCCTGCAGAAAACGAATGGCAGGAAATTTTAAAACGCCCAGCATCTTTTTCAGATATGGAAGGGATTGTCAAAGAAATATTCAAAGAAGTAAAACTTAAAGGAGACACGGCTATTGCAAAATATACGTCCTTTTTCGATGGTGTTTCGCTTCCGGATATTACGGTTTCGCCTGAAGAAATCAACGAAGCGGTTGGTTTGGTTCCTGAGGATCTGAAAAAAGCGATAGCTCAAGCGAAAAAAAACATCGAAACCTTCCACAGTGCTCAAAAAACCGAAAAAATTGTGGTCGAAACTACTGAAGGAGTCACGTGTTGGCTGGAGAAAAAGCCCATCCAGAAAATTGGTTTATACATTCCCGGCGGGACAGCTCCGTTGTTTTCCACTATTTTAATGCTAGCGGTTCCTGCTACACTGGCGGGATGCAAGGAGATTATGCTCTGCACACCTCCTGATATGTCGGGCAAAATTGATCCGGCTATTTTATATGCTGCCAATCTTTGTGGGATTAGCCGGATGCTAAAAGTGGGAGGGATCCAGGCCATTGCCGGAATGACATTTGGCACTGCTTCGATCCCTAAAGTGTACAAGATTTTCGGGCCGGGCAATCAATTTGTGATGGCCGCAAAGCAGATGGCAACGCAGTTTGGCATCGCTATTGACATGCCGGCCGGGCCCAGCGAATTATTGGTTTTTGCCGATTCTTCAGCCAATCCGAAATTTGTCGCTGCCGATTTATTGAGCCAGGCTGAACATGGTCAGGACAGCCAGGTGGTTTTGATTACGACTTCTGCCCGTATTTTGGAAGAAGTGAAAAAAGAGATCATACTTCAACTGGCTGCTTTGCCTCGCAAAAAAATAGCCGAAAAAGCATTGGAAAATTCAAAACTAATCCTCATTGGAAGTACACAGGAAGCCATTGCGATGATCAATGAATACGCGCCGGAACACCTTAATATTTGCAGTACAGAGGAAGAGTATCTTATTGATGCGATCATCAATGCGGGTTCTGTTTTTATTGGAAACTATACGCCGGAAAGCGCCGGTGATTATGCTTCGGGGACCAATCATACGCTTCCAACCAACGGGTACGCCAGGAATTACAGCGGTGTCCACCTGGATAGTTTTTTAAAATCGATGACTTTTCAGAAAATTACCGAAAAAGGAATACGGAATATAGGAAAAACAATAGAAATCATGGCGGAAGCCGAAGGCCTGCAGGCGCATAAAAATGCAGTTTCCATCCGATTAAAATCGTTAGCAGATGAAAATTAAAGAGTTACTCCGAAAAAACATCATAGCCATGCAGCCTTATTCCTCTGCAAGAAGCGAATTTACGGCATCCGGTGACGGCATGGTTTTTTTGGATGCGAATGAAAATCCGTATGAAAATGGCATCAACCGTTATCCGGATACGCAGCAAAAAAGGCTAAAAGAAGTTTTGTCAAAACTTAAAAACGTGCCCGAAAACCAGATTTTATTGGGAAACGGAAGCGATGAAGTGTTGGATTTGGTTTTCAGGGCATTTTGCGAACCGCTTCAGGATAATGTCATAACACTTCCGCCAACCTACGGCATGTATAGTGTCTTGGCTCAGTTAAATGCTGTAGAAAATAGGGAAGTCCTGCTTTTGGAAAATTTCGAACCGGACATTCGGCAAATACTGGAGAAAATTGATGCTGCTACCAAAATTATTTTCGTATGCTCACCAAACAATCCCACCGGAAATTCTTTTTCAGATGAGGATATTGCCACATTGCTGCAAAGTTGCCATGGATTGGTGCTTTTGGACGAAGCGTATATTGATTTTTCAAGCAAGGAAAGCTGGCTCAGGAAATTGAACGATTATCCTAATTTGGTAATCATCCAGACGTTGTCAAAAGCCTATGGCATGGCGGGCGTCCGGTTGGGAGTTTTATATGCTTCCGAAGAAATCGTTTCGGAACTGTCCAAAATAAAACCACCCTATAATATAAATCGGTTAACGGAAGACAAAGTGCTGGAAGAATTATCTGAGCCAAAATTCTTTAATGATAAAATATTCAATATTAAAACAAATAAGATGCTGTTATCTAAACAATTACTTGAGGTTAATTTCATTAAAAAAGTGTATGTTTCAGATGCTAATTTCTTGCTAATCAGTGTAGATGATGCGAAATTTCGTTATAACCAATTAATTGAAAAAGGAATCGTAGTGCGCAATAAAAGCTCAGATCCGCTCTGTGGGAATTGCTTGCGGATAACCATCGGTACAAAAGAAGAAAACAGTCTGTTAATCAATACATTAAAATCATTTGCAAATGGCTAAAAAAGTTTTATTTATAGATCGCGACGGTACCCTAATAAAAGAGGTTCCTGACGGAAAAATTGATGCTCTCGAAAAACTGGTTTTTTATCCCAAATGCATTCCTTATCTGAGTAGGATTGCAAATGAACTTGATTATGAATTAGTTATGATTACCAATCAGGATGGTCTGGGCACAAATGCGTTTCCTGAAGAATCTTTTTGGCCTATCCATAACTTTATTTTGAAAACCTACGAAAACGAAGGTGTTATTTTTGATAGCATTTTTATAGACCGGAGTTTTGCCCACGAAAATAAAAACACACGCAAACCGGGAATTGGTTTATTATCGCGGTATTTTTCCAAAGAATACGATTTGTCTGCTTCTTATGTAATTGGAGATCGGCTTACAGATGTAGAGTTGGCGAAGAATTTAGGAGCGAAAGCCATTCTAATCCAGGACAATACACATTTGGGTAGTGATGAAATTTCATTAAAAGCGGAAGAATTAAACAACTGCATTGCTTTGGAAACTAATGATTGGCAAAAAATTTATGCGTTTTTAAAACTAGGGACCCGGACCGCTTCGATAACCCGGAAAACAAACGAAACCGACATAAAAATAAGCCTGAACCTTGATGGCATTGGGAAAAGCAACATATGTACCGGAATAGCATTTTTTGACCATATGTTAGACCAGATCGCCCGTCACGGCCAAATGGACTTGGAAATTGATGTCAAAGGTGATTTGATGGTAGACGAGCACCATGTCATTGAAGATACTGCGATTGTGCTGGGCGAGGTTTTTGCCAAAGCATTGGAAAACAAACTGGGCATCGAAAGATATGGTTTCTGCCTGCCTATGGATGATTGCCTGGCAAGTGCCGCCATTGATTTCGGTGGAAGGAACTGGCTGGTTTGGGAAGCCAATTTCAAACGGGAAATGATCGGTAAGATGCCAACGGAGATGTTCTTTCATTTTTTCAAATCGTTTACAGACGGAGCCCAATGCAATTTAAATATCAAAGCAGAAGGGAGCAATGAACACCATAAAATCGAAGCTATTTTTAAGGCTTTCGCCAAAGCGGTCAAGGCTGCTGTTCGTCGTGATGCGGAAAAAATGATTTTACCAAGCACAAAAGGGCTTTTATAATGAAAATTGCCATTATAGATTACGGAGCAGGCAACACGCAAAGTGTATTGTTTGCATTGGAACGGCTTGGTCATACAGGTTTCGTGACCCATGACAGGGAAAAAATAACGTCGGCAGAAAAAATCATTCTTCCGGGAGTAGGAGAGGCGGCTTCAGCGATGAAAAAGATGCGGGAATTTCAATTAGATCAGTTGATTCCTGTATTGAAACAGCCTGTTTTAGGGATATGCCTGGGGATGCAATTGTTATGCAATGCCACTGAAGAAGGAAATACCAATGCGTTGGGGATCTTTGACACATCGATACAAAAATTCCCCCAAAATATCGGGATTAAAGTCCCGCAAATGGGCTGGAATACGATCTATGATTTAAAATCCGAATTGTTTGAAGGCATACAGCCGAATGAATATATGTATCTGGTACACAGCTATTATTCCCCGGTCTGCAAAGAAGCCATTTCGGTTACCCATTATGGTTTTGAGTATGCTTCAGCGCTGCAGAAAGATAATTTTTACGGTGTTCAGTTCCATCCTGAAAAAAGCGGGAAGTACGGGCAGCAAATTTTACATAATTTTTTAAAACTATAACACTATGAGGATTATTCCAGCCATTGATATTATTGATGGAAAATGTGTGCGCCTCTCCAAAGGAAATTTCAATACGAGTAAGATATACAACGAAAACCCGCTGGAAGTGGCCAAACAATTTGAGGCGCACGGGATCGAATACCTGCATTTGGTTGATTTGGACGGAGCCAGGTCCGACACCATTATCAATCACAAAATACTCGAACAAATCGCTTCCCGCACCCATTTGAAGATTGATTTTGGAGGCGGGCTGAAAAGCGATGATGACGTAAGGATTGCCTTTGAATGTGGTGCCAATCAAATTACCGGAGGCAGCATAGCGGTTAAAAAACCGAATGTTTTCCTGAGTTGGTTGCATAAGTATGGTAAGGGCAAAGTTATTTTAGGAGCAGATTCCAACCATGCTAAAATTGCAATTTCGGGTTGGTTGGAACAAAGCGATGAAAGCGTAATTCCGTTTATACAAAAGCATCAGAATCAAGGAATTAAATATGTTGTATGTACTGATATTTCCAAAGACGGCATGCTACAAGGGCCTAATTTTGAGCTATATGGCGAAATCCTTTCGTCTTGCATGAATATCCACCTGATAGCGTCCGGAGGTATTTCAAATGTTGAAGAATTGCCTAAACTGGCAAAGCTTGGCTGCGAAGGCACTATAATCGGAAAAGCGATTTATGAGAATCAAATCACATTGAAACAATTGGAGGAATTTATTTTAAAAACTATTTGAAAATGCTTACCAAACGAATCATCCCTTGCCTCGATATTAAAAACGGGCAAACGGTAAAAGGTATTAATTTCCTGGATGTAAAAGAAGTGGGGAATCCTCTGGAATTAGCCGAAAAATATGCCGCATCTGGAGCGGACGAACTCGTTTTCCTGGATATTTCCGCAACGGAAGAAAGAAGAAAAACCTTGTTTCCGCTTGTTAAGGAAATCGCGAAATCTATCGCTATTCCTTTTACGGTTGGAGGCGGTATTGCTTCTGTTGAAGATGTAAACCTGTTGCTCCGCTGTGGTGCAGATAAGGTTTCTGTGAATTCATCATTGGTCAACAAGCCAGATTTGATCAATGAATTGGCGGCAGCTTTCGGGAGCCAATGCATCGTTGCAGCCATTGATGCCATGCAGGTCGACGGTATGTGGAAAGTACACCTTTCGGGCGGAAAGATCCCAACGGAAATTGATCTTTTCGATTGGGCAAAAGAAGTGGAACAACGCGGTGCCGGCGAAATTTTATTTACTTCCATGAACCATGATGGAGTTAAAAACGGTTTTGCGAATGAGGCATTGCTCCAACTTTCAAAAACAGTAAATATTCCTATTATCGCTTCAGGCGGGGCAGGGAAAATGGCCCATTTTGAAGAAGTTTTCACCCTCGGAAAAGCAGACGCAGCTTTGGCGGCAAGCGTTTTCCATTATGGCGAAATCGGGATTCCGGAACTCAAATCGTACCTCAAAAACCAATCTATTCCCATAAGAATTTAAACAACCGAATTTATGAACATTCATTTTGATAAAAATACAGATGGCCTGGTTCCGGCCATTGTGCAGGACGCTGTGACCAGAAACGTTTTAATGCTCGGTTACATGAACCAGGAAGCTTTGAGTAAGACTTTAGAAACGGGGAAAGTTACCTTTTTCAGCCGTTCCAAAAACCGTTTGTGGACCAAAGGGGAGGAGAGTGGTTGCTTTTTGACGTTGGTTGCTATCAAGGAAGACTGCGACAAAGATACGCTATTGGTTAGTGTAAATCCCACCGGGCCAACTTGCCACACGGGTGCAGATACTTGCTGGCAAGATGTTAACAATCAGTCATTTGGTTTTGTAACAGAATTGGAAAAAACCATAAAACAGCGAAAAGAAAACGGCCTTTCGGAGAAAAGCTATATCGCTTCCTTATTTGAAAAAGGCATCAATGCCATTGCCCAAAAAGTGGGAGAGGAGGCCGTTGAAGTCATTATCGAAGCCAAAGACAAAAATGATGCTCTATTCCTGGGCGAAAGCGCCGATTTATTGTTCCATTACCTTATTTTGCTGCAGGCGAAAGGCTTCACGCTGCAACATGTTGTGGATACTTTGGAATCAAGAGCCCGATAATTTTTTAGTTGGCCGCAAAAAGTGTACTTTTAAAATAAAAAAATGATTTCGAAACCAGTATTGGATTTTCTTTCAGAATTACAGCTAAATAATAACAGGGAATGGTTTGCCGAAAATAAGGCCCGTTTTGAAGAGCACCAAAAAGCATTTAAAACATTTCTGCAGGAAATCAATGCCGCTTTCGCAGCGCATGACAGCATTGAAAAAATGCAGATCCACAGGATTTACCGTGACATCCGGTTTTCCAAGGACAAAACACCTTACAAGAATAATTTAAGTGTTAGTTTTGACAGGACAAAGCCCTATTTGCGAGGCGGTTATTATTTGCATATCCAGCCTCAGGCAAGTTTTATCGGAGGTGGTTTTTGGGAACCGAATGCGGAAGATCTTAACCGGATCAGGAAAGAATTTGAACTGGACGATTCTTACATCCGTTCGATTATTGCAGAAAAAAACTTCAGCCAGGCCTTTGGTACTTTGCAGGGGCAGGAATTGAAGACAGCACCAAAAGGTTTTGATAAAGAGCATCCGGCCATTGATTTGATCCGGAAAAAACAATATTTGGTATACCGTCGTTTTTCGGACAAGGAAGTACTCGATAAAAATTTTAAGGAAGAAATACTCCATACTTTTTTGGCAATGCGTCCCTTTTTTGATTACATGAGCGATGTCCTGGGCACCAATTTAAACGGGGAAAGCCTGTATTAGCCTTATTCTTCTTCCAGGAGCTGTACCTGGCTTTTTAGCCTTTCGATCAGTAAATTCATCATTCTTTTGTTCAGGTTTGATGAATTCTGGATGTATTTCAAATATTCTTCTACCGTAAAAAGACCTATAACCATGCCTTTGAGCGAATTCCGGAATTTGATGTCCCTTTGGATGACATGTTCGATATAGTTCATTTTTTTCTCCGGAGCAAGCGAAAAAAAACCACCTTTTTGCTTGATAGCATAATTAATGAAAACCTGTATAAATAGGTCATTTTGCAGTTTCAGGATAGGGCGCAGCGTCTTGTTTTGGAAAACTTCTTCGGTTGAAGACTGCACTGTGATATTTCCAATACTTTCGCCTCTTAAGTCAACAATACTCTCATCGCGATTTTCCATATCTTTTTCTTTTAAAGTTAGCAAATATCAATGGCTGAAATTCCCGGTATTTCAAAAAGTTATTAGTAATTTAGTGTTGAAAACGTATCTTAAAATAACACATCTGCATTATGAGATTCCACACTAGAAAATGGGTTAAACCCGAAGATTTAAATGCCAATCACACTCTTTTTGGCGGACGCCTTTTAGCATGGATTGACGAAGAAGTGGTTTTATACTGTATCGTCCAGCTCGAAAACCCGAAAGTTGTCACCAAGCATATTTCCGAAATTAATTTCGTCAGTTCGGCCAAACAGGGCGATATTGTTGAAATTGGCCTGGAAGTGGTAAAATTCGGCCACACGTCTATGGTGGTAAAATGTGAAGTCCGCAACATGATGACCCGTGAAACTATCCTCAAAGTAGATTCGATAACCATGGTCAACCTGGACAAGGAAGGGAAACCTGCCGCCCACGGGAAAACGCATGTGGAATATGTCCGAAACAGGATTAAAAACGACTAGGCTTCAGAAACGGCATTTTTATTGGAAGGAATTTCGAAAATCTCCAGGTTGAAATACGAAACCGAGGCAATGATATGATCGAAAATATCGCTCATGATGTATTCGTGGTTCACAAATCGTTTATCTGTCGAAAAAGCATAAATTTCTAACGGGATGCCATGGGCTGTTGGCTGTAAATGCCTGCAAAGCAAGGTCATATCCTTATTAAGGCCCGGATAATTTTCGAGGTATTTGGTCAGGTATTTCCTGAAAAGGCCAAAATTAGTCAGGTTCCTGCCGTTGATCGGAATGGATTTGTCAATGGCATGCATCTGGTTGTGCTTATTGATATCAGACTGTTTCTTTTCGATATAGGTTTTCAGCAATTGGATTTTCTTAAATCCTTCCAGGTCTTCTTCCTGTATAAAACGGATGCTGCTTGTTTTGATCAGGACATGGCGTTTTATCCTTCTTCCATCGGAATTGATCATACCACGCCAATTCCTGAAACTGTCTGAAATCAAGCTGTAGGTTGGGATAGTTGTAGTCGTATTGTCAAAATTCCTCACCTTTACAGTAGCCAGGTTAATTTCAATAACATCTCCGTCAGCACCAAATTTGTCCATAGTGATCCAGTCGCCGATACGGACCATGTCGTTTACCGAAACCTGTACGCTGGCCACAAAACCTAAAATAGTATCCCTGAAAATCAAGATAAGTACTGCCGAAACAGCTCCAAGAGTTTTTACCAGTGTGTCTGTATTGATGTCGAAAATCTTCGCAACAATAACCACTACACCAAGGATCCAAAGCACAATCATGATAACCTGGACGTAACTGTCTATAGGTTTGTCACTATATTCCTGGATATTTTTAAGGTGGTCCCGAAGTGCATTCAGGATCGAACGGATAATCCATAAAACCAATAAAATGATATAAACGGCTACCAACCGCCCGAAAATCCCTTCCCAATAAATAAAATGCTTTAAAATGATCGGAACCGATTTATAAATGAAAACCAGTGGGATAAGGTGCGAAATATATTTTGCCGTTTGGTTGGAAACCAGCAGGTCGTCAAATCTTGTTTTGGTTTTTTTGGCCACAATCGCCATGATGGTAACCAATATGAACCTAAAAACCACATACACGGAATAGGCGATAAAACAAAGTATCGCAATATTTACAACCAGGCTCAGGTAAGCGGCAATAGTCTCATTGAAATCCAGTTTCATTAAGAGTTTATAGCACCACCCGAAAAGTTTTTCCGTAAATTTAAGCATTCTTTAAATATTTCTTTTCAATGTAAAAAGTACCAAAAGGAAGAACAGAAGCGACCAAAATCTCGGCAAAAGCCTTCCAGTTCCAGTTTTGGCTGTTTTTAAGTAAAAAAGCCATCAGGATATACCCGATAAACAATAATCCGTGTGACATCCCGATTGGGTATAACAATTTTCTATAAAGCTCCAAGTTTGTAGGTTTGATAAAAAGCATATTCGAAAACAAAACCAAATATGAAATTCCTTCCAGAATTGCTGTAAACTTAAAAATCCTGACCATTTTTATAGGTAATAAAGTGTGAATACGGCAAAATTAAGAATTATCATTGATAATTAAAGTATCGAAGCGTAAAGTAATTTACATTTGTAGTATAATTTCCAGGCAATGAGCAAAAGAGATTTAAAAAAATATGTGTCAGGATTGAGCAAGGAACAGCTTCAGGAGCAGATTATCGAATTGTATGAGAAATTTGCTTCTGTAAAAACGTACTATGATTTTGCTTTTAACCCAAAGGAAGACAGGCTTTTAGAAGAATGCAAGCTTAAGATATCCAATGAATATTTTCCCATACGAGGCAAAAAAGCCAAGTTGCGAAGATCTGTCGCACAAAAATACATCAAGCATTTTATTTCACTCGGGGTCGATCCTTTCATAATCGCCGACATTATGTTTTACAATATTGAGATTGCCCAGGCATATGCTTCCGAAAAAGTAATTAAACAAGAATTATTTTACAAAAGCATGCTAAATTCATTCGAACAGGCCATCAGTTATACAATCCAAATGGGGATTTTGTATGATTTCAGAAGCAGGGCAGTGGCTGCAAGCGAAAGAGCGGTTGCTTTGCATTGGGTTAATTCTTATGAATTTAATGCAATAATTGAGCGCCTTGAATATTAATTTTTGCCAATTTTTAAATTAAATTGTCAAAAAACTCTTTTTTAGACGTACTTTTGCAAAAATTGAAAAGCAGATATGTCTTACAACGAGCTAGAGCAGGAAATAGAAGAGAAAAAGGTACTTTACGACTACCAGGCTCGTGATATCAACGCTATTTTTGACCGGATGGATACTGTAAACGGCAATTACCACCTGTTGTACCAGCTACCGACAGGAGGAGGGAAAACCGTGATCTTTTCGGAAATCGTGAGAAGATATATCGAAACCCACAATAAAAAAGTTGTAGTTTTGACCCACAGGATCGAGCTTTGCAAGCAAACGTCAAAAATGCTTAAAGGCTTCGATGTCAAAAACAAGATCATCAATTCCAAAGTCAAGGAACTTCCGGACCAAAACGAATATTCATGTTTTGTGGCGATGGTCGAAACCCTTAAAAACAGGCTTAACGACGAAAAACTCCGTATTGATAACGTAGGTTTGGTTATTATTGACGAAGCCCATTACAACTCATTCAGGAAACTGCTAAGCTCCTTCAAAAACTCCTTTATTTTAGGAGTAACCGCCACGCCTTTAAGTTCTAACATCAAATTACCGATGTATGAGAATTACAAAGAACTGATTGTTGGAGACCCGATTAACAAACTGATTGACAATGGTTTTTTGGCCAAAGCAACAACCTATAGCTACGATGTTGGCTTATCCAGCCTAAAAGTAGGCATCAACGGGGATTATACTGTAAAATCCTCAGATGAACTGTATTCGCAATTAGACATGCAAAATAAATTGCTGCATGCGTACGAAGAGAAATCCAAAGGAAAGAAAACCCTGATTTTCAACAATGGTATCAACACGTCATTGTATGTTTACGATACATTTAAGGAAGCCGGATTTTCGATAAGGCATCTTGACAATACGACAAGTTCCGAAGACAGGAAAGAGATTTTACGCTGGTTCAAGCACACTCCGGACGCAATTTTAACATCTGTGGGGATTTTGACCACAGGATTTGACGAACCTACGGTAGAAACCATTATAATCAATCGTGCCACAAAATCACTGACTTTGTATTTCCAGATGATTGGCCGCGGTTCCAGGAAATTGCCCAATAAGGAAGAATTTACGATAATCGATTTAGGAAATAATGCCGCACGTTTCGGATTATGGAACGAACCGGTAGATTGGCAGCATATTTTCAAATCGCCTGAATATTATTTGGATAACCTTCGTGACGATGCAGAAATCGAAACACATTTCAAATATGAGATGCCGTACGAATTGCGCATGAAGTTCAAAAACAGCACCGACATTACATTTGATATCGAAGCGGAACACAAATTAGCCATTTCATTAAACCTGCGTTCAAAAGTTGTCCTGGAGAAATCCCTGGACCAGCATGCGGCTATGTGTGTTGATAATACGGATGAATTAATTGATGCGAAGAATTTATCCAAAGAATTATCGGATGATATTGAATACCGCATGAAAATTTATACCAGATGCTTAAGCCAATGCAGCAAAAACTACCGCGAATGGCTTGTTGACGACTATAAAGTGCGTTTACTGTTATTGATTGGCAAGAAATACAGAGAGAAAATATTCGCTCAGGAAGACTAAAAACGCCTTGTTTTTAGTCGCTCTATTTGAACTATAATTTATATTATGTAAAATAGAATATTTCAAATAACACTTCTTTCTTACAAAATTTGTCTGTAAATTTACCTTTTAGTAATTTGTACAGCTATGAGCAATTCCATTACAGAACGTGTCGCCCTTTTTTTAAAAGCATACAAGCCTTTTAATTACCTGAGCTTTGATGACTTGAAGAAAATCGCAAACGCTATCCGGGTAATCAATCTGGAAAAAGACAAAACGTTATTCCAGATCAATGATTCGTTACATGATTCGTTTTATGTACTGAATTCCGGTGTTATCCATCTTACCGTAATTTCTGATGCCGAAGAATCGTTGCTGAACAAATGCTATCCTGGCGATATTTTTGGGTTGCGACCGTTTTTTGCCAAAAATAATTACCAAATGACTGCAAAAGCACGCGAAGAAAGCATCGTTTACGCTATTCCAATTGATGTTTTTAAGCCTTTTGCCCTGCAGAATTCAGAAGTCCTGAACTTTTTATTGGAAAGTTTCGCCACAAATACCCGCAACCCGCTGGATAAGGAAAATACACGGAATTTCCTTTCGGATAATCTTCATTTATCTGATAACCAATCTGATGTGTCCTATTTTCAATCCTTGACTTATAATAAAAACCCGTTAAAGGTTAAAAGAGAAGATTCCATAAAGGAAGTGGCTGAATTAATGAGTGATAATTTGATTGAAAGTGCTCTTGTTGTCGAAAACAATTTGGCCAAAGGGATTGTAACCGATTCCGATTTCCGGGCAAAAGTCGCTACCGGGAAGCATGGGATTCAATCTTTCATAGATAAAATAATGACTTCTCCCGTGTTGACCGTTCCTGAGAATATTTCTTTGGCGGAAGCTCAATTGGTGATGATTACCCATAACCTGAACCATTTGTGTGTTACGGAAGACGGTACCGATAAAACACCTATAAAAGGGATTATTTCGCAAAATGATTTAATTGCTGCCCAGGCCAACAATCCGGGCGTTTTGCTCAAAGAAATCAAACGGTCGCTTTCTGCGGCAGAACTCAAGCATGTCAGGGAAAGTTTAACGAGTATCATTCAAACATCCATTTCTAAAAATATTCCGCTCAATCATATTAATGCGATTGCCGGCGAAGTTACATTGGCGATTGTCAGAAGAGCTGTCGAACAGGCTATTTTGGAATTGGGCTCCCCTCCTGTCCCTTTTGCTTTCTTAAGTATTGGAAGCCAGGGGCGTAAAGAGCAATTGTTGTATACCGACCATGATAATATATTGGTTTTTCAAGATGTTTCAGCCGAAAAATACCGCGATGTCAAAGATTATTTCCTGCAGCTGGCCAAAAAAACCACAGGAACATTGGAACAAGTTGGTTTCCTGCATTGCCCATATGGCCATGTTGCCAACAATACAAATTTATGTAAGTCATTGACAGACTGGGTAAAACAATACAATAGCTGGATTAATACTCCAGGTGAAAACACCAATGAAAGCTGTACGATTTTCTTTGATTATGAACTTGCCTTCGGAGAACAAAGCATTGAGAACGCGATTACCGAGAATATTTTCAAAAACGTCAAGAACAATACTCTTTTTTACGATTATCTGGGAAATGATGCCTTAAGAAAACCGGCGCCGCTCAATTTCTTTAAAAAATTCAACCTGGAAGAAGAAGGCGAAAACAAAGGAAAATTCGATATCAAGACCAAAGGATTGATGCCTTTAACGGAATGTGCGCGGTTATTGGTGTTGAGTTTCGGGATAAAAGGAATCAACAATACGTATTCAAGGTTCAAGCAATTGGCCATTTCCGATGCAAACCATGCCGAAATATACCTCGAATGTGCTGAAGCATTCCTGGTATTGTCGAAATTCAGGGCTATGGAAGGATTGAAAAATGACAATACCGGAGAATTTATCGATATCGATGAGCTTTCCAAAACAGATAAAGAAAAACTGAAGCATGCTTTAATGCCTTTCCGTAACCTGGAAGAACTGATTAAAGACAAATTTCAACTAACACAATTTTCATAAAAATATGTTTGACTGGATTAAAAACATCAACAAACCCTATCCGGAATTCTGGAAGGAATATATCGCTAAATTTGATGAGAAATCAAATCGGTACATTGCGTTGAGTGTTGAAACCACTGGGATCGACCCGAAAAAAGATGTGGTGGTCTCTTTTGGTGCCGTTGCCATTGTAAACGATACCATTTTGATTAGCGACAGCCTCGAAATTTCTATAAATGAAAACCGGTATGAATCTGAAGATGCTGTAATTGAGCATTTTATTCAATATATCGGCAATAGTATTTTAGTTGGGCACAGAATCCATTTTGATATCGATATCATTAATGAGGCTTTGGATAAATTGGATTGCGGGCGCATTAAAAACGAAGCGCTGGATATTGAAATCATGCACAAAAAACTCCATGATATCAATGATAAGAATTTCTCATTGTTGGAATTGATATCGCAGTATAAAATCCAGAAACCGGACAGGGTTTCCAGTGCGGACGATGCTTTTTCCATCGCCTTATTATTCCTGAAATTAAAATCCCGCTTGGGCCTTAAATAAAAAATCAAGGATTGAAAAGTTGCTTTTCAATCCTTGATTTAGTTATATGAATAAAGGTTTATTTTTTTAGTATCCGGGCAATGTAAATCCCGTTTTGCGCTTGAATTTTAGCTATATAAGTACCTGACGGAATCTGGTCAATGACATATTCTTTGCGGTTGCCTTCAAATGAAATTATTTCTTGCCCCAATGGATTATAGATAATGAGGTTTTCAATTACCATGTTGCCTGTAATGGTAAAAATATCAGTAACCGGGTTCGGATACAGCTTCATTTCATCTTTCTGTATGTCTTCTGTACTCAAACAAGGAGTAACTATAAAAGTCTCGACAATAGAAAGGCAATTAGCCGAACCTGCATGGTCATTTACAGTATAAGTCCCAGCTGTGTCAACTGATATTTCCCGGTTATTTGTCCCTGGCACAGGAATTATGGTTCCAGGACCTGACCAGTTATAGCTTTGGTAACCTTCAGCTGCAACTAGGGTAACGGCACTGCCACAAAGGGTTTCGTTTGTTGTAAAATTACAACTATTCAAATTGATGGTAAAGATTGTAGGTGTTACTGGTGCTGTATTACAGGATTCAAACACGGCAGTACTGCCTTCATCTGAAAACACGTTGGAACTCAATGTCCCGGAATAAGTCGAAAAGGCTTGGTTTTGAACAAAGCTTGAGCAAGAGCTGATATAATCATTACAGGAAGGATACATCGTTACTTTTACTATAATCTCGATTCGCGGATCGCCGGTTTCTACTAAACTATTATCAATTGTAAACAGCAGCATACGGGTAGCCGCATTATAGGTATAGGAGACTCCGGGAGGCAGGATTAAATCAGCGGGGTTGAATAACACATTGCCAGGGAGGATGTCTTTAATGGTAAAAGAGGTTGCATTATCGTTTCCAATATTTTCAAATCCGATTACATAATTGACCGCTTGCCCTACATTTGCAGTGTTAATCGGAGACCCGGCAAGATCTTCCACTTCGGTAGAAAGTAAAATTTTCGGAGCAATAATCTCGACTGCAAAAGCATTGAAATAGTAGAAATAAACATCCTGTGTACTTCCCAAACGAATCGTTGTACTCGTAACATTGTTCCCAATGACTGTATTTGCAGGATTATTGATATTCAAAATACCTGTATCATAACCTAAAGTGTTGCTGCTGTTGGGTATTCTGTTTGTAAAAGGGCCTGTTGCAATATTAATGCTGCTGTTGAAGAAGTTGTCAGCTACTCTTTCAGGAGTTGAAATCGTACTTCCGTTTATCTTTAGATAATCTCCTTGAATAGGTTTGTCCCCTTCCAAAGCTGCCATGGCAAATTTTGCATTGACCGGTCCTGAAGGGATAGTCCTAAATCCTGAAATCGGGATGTCTAATACAGTCGCTCCTCCAATACCGCTGAAACCATCAAAAGTCACAATTGATTTACTTGACAAAGAAAGATCTTCATATACAATAACCAAGGACCATCCGGCACTTAAACCGGTACCTCCGTTTGACCCTTCACTTGATAAGACATTTGCTACGGTATACGTTCCTGCCGGATTCTGCAATGGTGTTATTAAAGAAGTTACATCGGCATAACAGGCATATGGTTTATTATTATCATTTCCTATGGGCGTTAGGTTGGTATCATAAATAATTTCCCCGGTTATGTCATTATAATCGCCTGTTGGCAGTTTTAATTTTACTTTATTGATATCGGCCCTGCTTCCTGTTTGAAGCATAGCTCCCCAATACAACCCAGCATATACGATTTTATAGCAATTGTCCCCGCCTGGCCTTGGATTTGTCAAATTCGCACTACTGGAGCTAAAAGTCGCGGCATCAGTATCAATATCGATATATTCCATGATAAAATCAGAATTGAAACCACTTCCATTATAAGAGATTTCAGGCTCAATAGTAGCTGTTTTCCTGTTTAGTATATTATTGCCAATTAAAAGCATATCTCCTTTTACATCAGCATCATACCTGGGTGAAAAAGGTTTTAGGTTTTGAGAATGGGAAGAAAAGCAAGAAAAAATAAAGACAGTAGTCGCCGCTTTAAAAAAAGTAGTTTTTTTCATCAAATATAAATTGTATTTAAGGCTTTAAAATTTTGAAAATCAAATGCAAAGCTATGGTTTTATTTGTAAAGATATTGGCTTTGGTTGTTTATTTACAGTTTCCCTTCTTTTATTTCATCTACGATCTCAGGGTTCAGCAAAGTGGAAGTATCCCCAAAATTGGAAAAATCCCCTTCTGCTATTTTCCGTAATATACGGCGCATGATTTTCCCGGAACGCGTTTTGGGCAAACCGGACACAAACTGCACTTTGTCTAATTTTGCAATAGGGCCTATCTGGTTTGATATCAGTTGGTTAATTTCAATTTCGAGGTTTTCTTTTACACGGCTTTCACCCACTTCCTTCAGGATAATAAATCCGTATAGGGCATTTCCTTTTATATCATGAGGGAAACCTACAATGGCACTTTCGGCTACTGCCGGATGCTCGTTAATGGCGTCTTCAATAGGTGCCGTACCTAAATTATGGCCTGAAACAATAATCACGTCATCTACACGGCCGGTAATCCTATAATAGCCTACTTCGTCCCGCAAAGCCCCGTCACCGGTAAAATATTTCCCTGGAAAAGCTTTAAAATAGGTGTCTATAAACCGCTGGTGATCGCCCCAAATGGTCCGGGCCATTGCCGGCCATGGAAACTTGATGCACAAACTTCCCGTAACCTGGTTCCCATCAATTTCATTTCGAAGTTCGTCCATCAAAACGGGTTGTATTCCTGGTAAAGGCAGCGTGGCATAGGTTGGTTTTGTTGGGGTTACGAAAGGAACCGGTGAGATCATGATGCCGCCCGTTTCCGTTTGCCACCAGGTGTCTACCAAAGGACAGCGCTTTCCTCCAACATGGTCGTTGTACCAATGCCAGGCTTCTTCGTTTATAGGTTCTCCTACCGAACCAATCACTTTTAATGATTTTAAAGGGAATTTCTGGACATAATCCAGGCTTTCTTTGGCCAAGGCCCGAATGGCTGTCGGTGCGGTATAAAATTGGGTGATTTTATGTTTTTCAATCACTTCCCAAAACCTGCTTGAATCCGGATACGACGGAATCCCTTCAAAAATAACGGTGGTCGCCCCGTTTAAAAGTGGCCCGTATAAAATATAGGAATGGCCTGTTATCCAGCCAATATCCGCAGTACACCAATAAATATCGTTTTCTTCATAATTGAAAATATTCTTGAAGGTATACGCCGTATAAACCATATAACCGGCAATGGTATGCAGCATTCCTTTCGGTTTCCCGGTCGAACCGGAAGTATATAAGATGAACAAAGGGTCTTCAGCATCCATTATTTCTGCTACATTGTTAGGAATGGCTTCGTCAAGCAATGGCTGTAGCCAAAGGTCCCTCCCTTCTTTCATCGGTATGGGAGTATGGATTCTTTGCGCCACCAATACAGTAGAAACGGTTGGGCATTTTTCCAGGGCTTCATCTACAATTCCTTTCAAATCGATTGTTTTATTGCCTCTGAACCCACCATCGGAAGTAATCACCATTTTACATTCGCAATCACTAATACGGGCTGCCACGGCTGAAGCGGAAAACCCGGCAAATATTACCGAATGAATCGCACCAATCCTTGCGCAGGCCAGTACCGAAACCGCTAATTCAGGGATCATCGGCAAGTAAATGCAAACCCTGTCCCCTTTTTTAATGCCCTGGTCCCGAAGTACGTTCGCCATTTTGGCCACTCTTGCATATAACTCGTTATAACTGATATGCTGCGCTTCTTCATTTGGGTTGTTGGGTTCGAAAATAATAGCTGTTTTCTCTCCCCTGCGGGCTAAATGCCTGTCTATACAATTCTTGGTAATATTCACTTTTGCATCAACAAACCACTTAAATTCGGCTTTTTGCATGTCGAAATCAAATACTTTGTCCCATTTTTGGTACCAGACGAAATTTTCATCAGCAATCTTATCCCAGAATTTTCGAGGTTCCCGGACCGATTTTTTATACATTTTAAAGTAATGCTCTAAGTTTTCAATTTTGTAATACGACATGGTTTTTGCGGTAAAAGATTTTTTGCAAAATTATGATAAGTTGGCCATAAAATATTTCAAATTCCGCATTTTTTTTAGTTTATTTGTAGCAATACAACACAAAATTCAATGGAATTTGACCCACAGCTAATTGACCAAAAAGCTACCTATAAATTATTGACCGGAGCAGTAATTCCGAGGCCCATCGGATGGATTTCTACGGTTAGCGCAGAAGGGGTACCAAACCTCGCTCCTTTTTCTTTTTTTAATGCCGTTGGAGAAGATCCGCCGCATGTATTGTTCTCGACTGTCCGCACCAACAATTCCAATAAAGACACTCTGAATAACGTCTTGGCGACCGGCCAGTTTGTAGTCAATATGGTCGTGGAAGCCATTGTGGAACAGATGAATACCACTTCGCAGGCCGTTTCTCCAGAAGTTGACGAATTTGCATTGGCAGGCCTCACTCCTCTCCCATCGGTAAAAGTGAAAGCCCCGAGGGTAAAGGAAAGCCCGATACAGATGGAATGCGAACTGGTGCATCATTATACGCTGGAAGATCATAAACACGGCGGCGCCACCATAATTATAGGTCGTGTAATACTGTTCCATGTGGATGAAAGTGTCTTATTGGACGACTTTAAGATCAATATGGAAACCTATAAGCCCGTAGCCCGTTTGGCGGGTTCCAATTATTCCAAATTGGGCGAAATTTTCTCGATTAAGAGAGGCTAAGTCATTTTCCATACAAATTAAATTTCAAGCACCTGAATCAAAAATAATATGAAAATAACAGTAATTGGTGGAGGTCCCGGAGGACTCTATTTTTCGATATTGACAAAAAAAGCCATTCCCGACTGTCAGATTGATGTGTACGAACGCAACAAATCAGATGACAGTTTTGGTTTTGGAGTGGTTTTTTCCGATGAAACCTTAGGCGAATTCCTTACCAGGGATACCCGGTCTTATGAGCTGATCCGCAGTAAATTTGCCTATTGGGACGATATTGTCGTAGCCCGGGATGGCGAAAATGTAAGTGTTTCAGGTAATGGTTTTTGTGGCTGCTCCCGAAAAACATTACTTCAATTATTACAGCAACGGTGCACCGAAGAAGGCGTTAACCTGCATTTCGAACAAAATATAGACGATCTGACCCAATTTGACGACAGCGATATTATCGTGGCCTGCGATGGGATTGGAAGCGTTGTCCGAACGCAATTTGCTTCAGATTTTGAAACTAAAGTTACCCTGCAGAAAAACCGTTTTGTCTGGTTGGGTTCTACAAAACCGCTGGATGCTTTTACGTATTTTTTCCGGACAACCCCTTTTGGCACTTTTGTAGCACACACCTATCAATACGAAGCCGGGATGAGTACCTGGATTTTTGAATGTTCTGATGAAACCTGGAAAAAAGCCGGGTTCGAAGTGGAAAACGAAGCGGAAACAGTCCGGAAAATTGCCGAAATCTTTAAAGAAGAACTGGACGGGCACCCTTTGATTACCAACAAATCACACTGGCGCCAGTTTCCGTATGTAACCAATGGGAAATGGCACAAAGACAATATTGTTTTATTGGGAGATGCCAAAGCTACGGCCCATTACTCGATTGGGTCCGGGACAAAATTGGCCATGGAATGTGCCATCGCGCTTTCGGATGCTGTAGTGGTAAATCAAAACAATGTCCTCGAGGCATTTGCGCAATATGAAAAATCCCGCAGGAACCGTGTTGAAATGATCCAGCATGCCGCGAATGTTTCCCTGGATTGGTTTGAGCATATGGACAGGCATATCCAGCATGATTTTATGCAGTTTGCTTTCGGGTGCATGACCCGTTCCAAAAAAGTTACTTTCGAGAACCTGGCCATCCGCGATGCCTCTTTCCCTCAAAAAGTCCTGGCCGGATTCAATTCCAAAATAAAAAGCCCGGACCTTAAAACACCTGCCGCTTTTACCCCTTTCCAATTGCGTGAAATGGTATTGCAAAATAGGATCGTAATGTCGCCGATGGGGCAATATTCTGCCGAAAACGGATTGATAAACGATTGGCATTTCTCCCATTATACTACACGTGCTTTGGGAGGCCTTGGACTAATCCTGACCGAGATGACGGCGGTTTCACAAACTGGAAGGATTACTTTAGGTTGCGCCGGTATCTATAATGAAGATCAGGTGCAAAGCTGGAAAAAAATTACCGATTTCATCCATAACAATACCCAAACAAAAATAGGCATCCAATTAGGGCATTCCGGTCGGAAAGGTGCCGTGAAAAAGCCTTGGGAAGCCACCGGTAGCGAACCTTTGGAAGCTGCATGGGGGCTTATTTCCGCTTCTCCGCTTGCGTTTAACGAGAAAATGTCCGTTCCAAAAGAAATGACCCTGGAAGATATGGACAAAGTTACCGAAGAGTTTGTCCAAGCCGCTAAACATGCAGATGCAGCTGGTTTTGACATGATCGAATTACAGGCACATCATGGTTTTTTACTAGCCTCTTTCCTATCTCCTTTAACCAATGCCCGCACAGATGATTTTGGCGGAAGCCGAGAAAACAGGTTGCGGTTCCCGTTGCGTGTTTTTACTGAAATGCGAAAGGTATTCCCAAAAGAAAAACCAATGTCAGTAAGGATATCTGCTTCGGACTGGGCTGCAGGCGGAATTACTGAAACCGATGTGGTTTTTATCTGCGAAGCATTCAAAAATGCCGGTGCCGATATTATCAATGTTTCGACAGGAAATACGGTTTCCCATCAAAAGCCTCAAGTAGGCAGGATGTGGCAGACTCCGTTTTCGGATATGGTGCGCAATACGGTTCATATTCCGACCATTGCAACAGGTTATATCCAGGATATCGATCAAATCAACACGATTTTGCTTAACGGAAGGGCCGATCTTGTCGCTTTGGGAAGGCCATTGCTTTTAGATCCTAATTTTGTACGGAACGCCCAGGCATACGAAGGATTTCAACCGGAGGACATTCCAAAACAATACATGGCGGGAACCTCTCATTTATATCCATTGAAAGCTTCTGAAAGAAAAACTACAGAAGGAATGAAAAAAGCACTCAAACCGGAAAGCCACAAGAAAAACTAAGCCATGAAGCACTACGACGATAATTTTGCACATAATAGATTGCCTAGCCTGGATTTGCAGCCTGATTATGTTTTTACGGACTTGCCGCAATTCCAACATCCTGATATGCTCAACTGCGTGGAAAGGCTCCTGGACTATCATATCCAGAACGGCCATGGTGAAGCGGTTTGCCTTCGGACATTTGAAGAAGAATGGACATACAGGGAATTATTTGAAAAAGCCAACCAGATTGCGCATGTATTGATAGATGATCTTGGGCTCAAATCAGGAAACAGGGTACTGATCCGTTCGGCCAATAACCCCATGATGGTTGCTTGTTGGTATGCTATTCTGAAAGCCGGTGGAATTGTTGTAGCCACCATGCCTTTACTGCGTTCAAAAGAACTTACGACAATTATTGATTGTGCCGAAATTTCACATGTGTTGTGCGACAGTTCGTTAACAGAAGAAATGGAATTGGTCATCTCCCCGTTTTTAAAAAGGATTTGCTATTATCGCCAGGCGGAGCTGGAAAACCTGATGGTCGGCAAACCGAAAACGTTTGTGAATTACCATACGAAATCGGACAGTATCGCACTAATCGGTTTTACTTCAGGAACAACAGGATTGCCTAAAATGACCACTCATTTCCACAAAGATATCCTGAATATCTGCGAAGCATTCCCGCAATATTCCCTACAGCCGGTTGCCAACGATATTTTTACCGGAAGCCCGCCCTTGGGTTTTACTTTTGGTTTGGGAGGATTGGTTTTATTTCCGATGTATTTCGGTGCGTCTACTTTTTTAATCGAAAAACCAACACCTGATCTATTGCTTCAGGCTATTCAAAACCACAAGGTTACCATATGTTTTACGGCGCCAACAGCTTGGAGGGTACTTACCGCGAAAGCTTCCGAATATAATATTTCCAGCTTGCGCAAATGCGTTTCTGCCGGAGAAACATTGCCTTTAAAGGTTTGGGAAGATTGGCATGCGGCAACCGGATTGAAAATCATTGATGGCATTGGCGCCACGGAAATGCTGCATATTTTCATCTCTTCCAATGAAGAAAATATGAAACCCGGCTCAACAGGTGTGGCCATTACAGGTTATGAAGGAAAAATCATTGACCCGCAAGGAAAAGAATTGCCTTTAAATACGCCAGGACGCCTGGCCGTACGCGGAATCACAGGTTGCAAATACCTGAACCGTGAAGAGAAACAAAAAGAATATGTAGCAAACGGCTGGAACCTTACCGGTGATATTTTCCGCCAGGATGAAGAAGGTTTTTTCTGGTTTGTGGCCCGTGGTGATGATATGATCATATCTTCCGGCTATAATATCGCTGCAATTGAGGTAGAAAGCGTACTTTTAACCCACGACGATATCCTGGAATGTGCCGTGGTCGGTTTGCCCGATGAAGAACGCGGAATGTTGGTTTGCGCCCATGTGGTTTTAAAAGATAAAGATAAAGCAACAAATCAATTGGCTGAATCTATACAGCAGTGGTTCAAAGAAGTAGCAGCTCCGTACAAATATCCAAGGGTAATTAATTTTACAGAAGCGTTGCCTAAAACGGAAACCGGCAAAATTCAGAGATTTAAATTAAAATAGAAGTCTTATGAGAAAAGTATTTATCATTTTCAGCATCACAGTACTTTCCATTACAGCGATGCTTATTTACGTAAATTGGAAATTCAGCCTGCTGTTATTGATTTTCATTCCTTTAATCAGTATGGGGCTGCATGATATGTTCCAATCGAAACAAACCATTAAAAGAAATTTTCCATTACTAGGGCGGATGCGGTATTTATTGGAATCCATCGGGCCTGAAATGCGCCAGTATTTTGTTGAAACAGATACGGAAGGCAAACCTTTCAACAGGTTACAGCGAAGCCTGGTATACCAAAGAAGCAAGAAAGAAACCGATTCGATGCCTTTCGGGACACAGCTTAATGTATACGAACCGGGTTATAAATGGATCAACCACAGTATTAAAGCCATTCCCTTTTCGGAAGTAAATCCAAACCCAAGGGTTGCAATCGGTTCGTCCCAATGCGAAAAACCCTATAGGGCCAGTTTGTTCAATATTAGTGCCATGAGTTATGGATCATTGAGCAAAAATGCTATCCTGGCTTTGAATTCAGGCGCTAAACAAGGTGGTTTTTATCACAATACAGGAGAAGGCGGCCTTTCTCCCTATCACTTGGAACCTGGCGGTGATGTGGTTTGGAATATCGGAACCGGCTATTTTAGCTGTCGTGACAAAAACGGGAAGTTTTCCTATGAGGAATTTGTCAAAAGAGCCACTTTGGAAAACGTAAAAATGATTGAAATCAAATTTTCCCAAGGTGCAAAACCAGGCCATGGCGGAATTTTGCCCAAACAAAAAGTAACCGATGAAATCGCAGCCATCCGTTTGGTAGAGAAAGGCAACGATATTATTTCGCCACCACGGCATTCCGCCTTTTCAACTCCTTTGGAACTGATGGATTTTATCCGATTGCTTCGAAAAGGCTCGGGTGGAAAACCTATCGGAATGAAAATCTGCATTGGGAACAAATCGGAATTTATTTCCATCTGTAAAGCCATGGTGCAAACCAAAACCTATTTCGATTTTATTACTGTTGATGGTGGCGAAGGCGGAACAGGAGCGGCACCGCAGGAATATTCAGACCACGTGGGAATGCCGTTGCGTGAAGCATTGGCTTTTGTTTACGACTGCCTGAACGGTTTCGGGATCAAGAACGAAATAAAGATTATCGCCAGCGGAAAAGTAATTACCGGTTTCGATATCATCAAATGCCTTTCCATTGGTGCCGATGTCTGCAATTCTGCCAGAGGGATGATGTTTGCCCTTGGCTGTATACAAGCTTTGGAATGCCACGCCAACACCTGCCCTACCGGCGTAGCTACGCAGGATCCTAAACTAGTCAAGGGGCTTGTCCCTGAAGAAAAAAGCGTACGAGTGGCAAGATTTCAGCATGAAACGGTCAAAAGCGCAATGGAATTAATGGCTTCCGCGGGGCTCGAGCATCCTGATGATGTAGACCGGACGGTAATTAGTGCCAGGGTGAGCGGAACAAAAATAGAAACCTACTACGAAATGTACCCTGAAATTGAAACGGGTTGCCTTTTGAATGAAAATACCGTGCCTTCTCCCTTTTTGTTTTTCTGGAAAAAAGCCGCGGCAGAACAGTTTTAAATTAATTATAACCGAATGAACCAACCTTTTATAAAACAAGAAAAAATCCGTTTTCAACATGTTGATTACGCCGGAATCGTATTCTATCCGAGATTCCTCGAAATGCTGAATTGCCTAGTGGAAGACTGGTTTGAAGAAGCTTTGGACCGTCCGTTTTCCAAAATACATGAAACCAACGGCATCCCGACAGTAGACCTGAAAGTACAATTCAAAAAAGCAGCCCGTTTAGGAGAAATCCTCACCAAAAAACTTTGGGTACAAAATCTTGGAGGCGCTTCAGTCCTGTGTGGGTTCCGGTTTGAAGATGAAGCTGGAAAAACATGCCTTGAAGGCGAAGTAACTTTGGTGAATGTGGCTTTCAATGAAGATCGGAACGGTATAAAAGCGGAGCCGTTTTCAGAGGAAATGAAACAAAAAATAAGTAAATTCGTAATTTGATTTTGCTTGTAACTTTCAACAGATAAAAAAATAGAATAGCTAACCATAATGCACAACTAACAATGGATTTTCCAAAATTTAAAGCGGCAACCGTTCAAACTTCTCCTGTTTTCCTCAATGCTGAAAAAACAATTGACAAAGCCATTTCATTTATCAAAGAAGCCAGTTCGAACGGAGCTAAATTAATTGCCTTCCCGGAAGTTTTCATTGCCGGTTATCCGTACTGGAACTGGATAATGACTCCTGTACAGGGCAGCAAATGGTATGAGGAACTGTATAAAAACTCGGTAACTGTAACAGATCCGGGTATGGAACGTTTGTACCAGGCCGCCAAAGAACATAACATGCATGTCGTGATCGGTATTAACGAGCGTGGCAGGAGTTATGGCGAAATTTACAACACCAATCTTATCATTGATAACCAAGGAAACATTATTGGCAAGCACCGGAAATTAGTTCCGACCTGGGCTGAAAAACTAACCTGGACTTCGGGTGACGGATCATCTCTTAAAGTCTACGATACCGAAATCGGGCCGATCGGAACATTAGCCTGCGGCGAGAATACGAATACTTTGGCGCGTTTCACCCTTTTATCACAAGGAGAACTGATCCATATCGCCAATTATATTTCACTTCCCGTTGCCCCACCCGATTATGATATGGCCGAAGCGATTAAAATACGGGCAGCCGCGCATTCCTTTGAAGGGAAATTATTCACTATTGTTTCCTGTTCTACCATTTCAAAAGAAATCATGGATGCCTTACGTCCTGAAGTTCCTAATGTCGATGAGCTTTTAACGCGTAAAAAATCGGCTTTTTCAGGATTTATAGGGCCAAACGGAGCTGTTATTGGAGAACCTCTGATTGATGACGAAGGAATTGTCTATGCCGAAATCGATTTGCAGAAATGCATCCAGCCGAAACAAATGCATGATATTTTAGGGCATTACAACCGTTTTGATATTTTTGACCTGCGTGTCAATATCAGCCCGACGAGAAAAATCACTTTTATTGACAACAACGAAGAATTCAATAAGAAATAATTATGGAAGATATACATAACGATGACGTAATTGGGCGTGCTAGGGTAAAAGATACTCCTGAACTCGAAGCCTATTACAAAGAATTGGAAGGCCTTGGCGCCGGTGCCTTGTGGACGGTTGCCAATGATATCGAGCCCTGGGAACCCCGTTCTTCCTCCGTTCCCATGCTTTGGGAATATGATAACCTACGCGAACTGGTACTTAAATCATCCGAACTGGTTACTCCGGAACAAGCCGGAAGGCGTGTTGTGTATTTGGTCAACGATAAGCGCAAAGACGTAAGCGCTGCCGTGGGCTGGCTCTATACCGGAATTCAGGTGACCCGCCCGGGAGAAAGTACTTCGGCGCACCGTCATAAGGCCTCTGCCCTTCGTTTTATCATGGAAGGCGAAGGCGGTTATACGGTTGTAGACGGAAACAAAGTCACTTTTGAAGTAAATGATTTCGTAATTACGCCAAACAGCGCCTGGCATGAGCATGGTGTTGCCGAAAACGGGAAGACCTGTATTTGGCAGGATGGTTTGGATATTCCTTTGGTAAATGCCCTGGAAGCTAATGATTATGCCGTTTTTGATGGAAAACAACCTCTTACGGCACCAGCCAATTATTTGCCACTGACCTACAGCGGAGCCGGATTGGTACCACAGGATGCCAATTGGGACAAACCGTATTCTCCCCTATTCAAATATGCCTGGAAAGATGTGTATCCGGCCTTGCTCGAAGCTGCAAAAGTGAATGAAGGGTCTCCTTATGACGGGATTATCATGCAATATTCCAACCCGCTGACAGGTGGGCATGTCATGCAAACCATGGGAGCTTCCATACAATTGCTTCGCGCCGGCGAACATACCAAAGCGCACAAACATACAGGTTCTTTTGTATACCAATGTGCCAAAGGAAAAGGATATTCCATTATTAACGGCAAGCGTTTCGATTGGAAAGAAAGGGATATTTTTTGCGTGCCTTCCTGGGCTTGGCACGAACATGTGAACCTGTCGGAAACAGAAGATGCCTGCCTTTTCTCTTTCAATGATTTGCCTGTAATTGAGAAGCTTGGCTTGTACCAGGAAAAAGAATATCCGGAAAATAACGGGCATCAGGTACTGTAATGTATCGAGAATGACAAAATTTCCAAATCAATATTAATTTTATTCAAAAAAAGAAACCCAAAATAAATGAAATTAGCTACTTACACTATAAACCATACCGTACCAAGATTAGGCGTTGTGCTGGAAAACCACATGATCGACCTGGAAGATGTTGCCAAAATCAAAAAGGAAACACTTCCTAAAACAATGCTCGAATTAATAGATTTGGGCTTGCCCGAAGTGGCCAAAATACAGGCTTTGCTTGATAGTTTAACGCCCGAAGAGAAATCGAACTGCGAATATCCGCTATCGAACGTGACTTTCCTTGCGCCCATCCCGAAACCCAGAAAAAATATTATCGGCATCGGGCTGAATTACACGGAACACGTAGCGGAAAGCGCCAGGACTTTGGATACTTCCAACGAACTGCCGCAACAACCGGTTATTTTCTCTAAACCACCTACAACCGTTACCGCCACAAACACAGCCATTTTGCACAATCCCAAACTTACGCAGCAGCTGGATTGGGAAGTGGAATTAGCGGTAATCATCGGTAAGACAGGAAAATATGTCCCTAAAGCTGATGCTATGGATTATGTTTTCGGGTATACCGTAATCAATGATATTTCGGCCAGGGATTGCCGCCGTTCAGGTCAATGGATTGTTTCCAAAGGACAGGATACTTTTGCTCCTATGGGGCCAGTTTTGGTAACAAAAGACGAAATTCCAAACCCGCATAACCTCTCTTTGTCCTTAAAAGTAAATGGTGTTGAAAAGCAAAATTCCAATACAAAATTTATGTTATTCAACATCAACGACCTGATTGAAGATTTAAGTACGGTTTTTACCCTGGAACCCGGCGATATTATTGCAACGGGAACCCCTGCAGGCGTAGGTGCCGGCCGCAATCCGCAGGAATGGATGTGGGATGGAGATGTGGTGGAAGCTACCGTTGAAGGCATTGGAACAATTGTGAATACCGTTAAAGAAATTTAAAATGAAAAAATACAGAATAGGGCAAATTGTGCCTTCCTCAAATGTGACTATGGAAACCGAAATCCCGGCTGTTTTCCGATCGCGCGAAACCATTTTGCCGGAACGTTTTACTTTCCATTCCAGCCGTATGCGGATGAAAAAGGTAACCAAAGAAGAACTTGAAGCCATGGATGCCATGAGTTTGAAATGTGCCCAGGAATTATCAGATGCGCATGTGGATGTTATGGGATATGCCTGCCTGGTTGCCATTATGAGCATGGGGCGTGGGTATCATTGCGTTTCCGAAGTAAACCTGCACCAGGAAACGGTTGCCAACGATTTCCCGACACCTATTGTAACCAGTGCCGGAGCTTTGATTAACGGATTAAAAGTTTTGGGAGCCAAAAAAGTAGCCGTCATTACTCCTTATATGCGTCCGTTGACGGATTTGGTTGTGGATTACATAGAACACCAGGGTTTTGAAGTGGTAGATTCCATTGCTTTAGAAATTCCTGATAATTTGGAAGTTGCTGCTCAAGATCCGATGAATTTATTGGAAATTTACAAAAGATTGAACCTTGAAGGCGTAGATGTTTTAGTCGCTTCAGCCTGTGTGCAGATGCCTTCGTTGGAAGCTATTGATTTGATCCAGAAAGAAATAGGTATCCCGGTTACTTCTGCAGCGGTATGCACCACTTATGAAATGATGAAAAAATTAGGCATCGAAGCCAAATCCAATATCGGAGGGGAATTGTTAAGCGGTAAATATTAAATTATGAAAACATCCATTTTAGGGCTTCGCACCACCATTTATAAAGTAAGCGATATCAATAAAGCCAAAGATTGGTATGCCAAAGCTTTCCAGGCGCTTCCGTATTTTGACAAGCCATTTTATGTAGGTTTTTCCATTGGCGGATATGAGCTGGGATTGCAGCCTGAAGAACAATCGGGCCCTAAAACAGATGCTGTAGTAAGTTATTGGGGTTCAAACGATATCGAATCGGATTATAACCATTTCTTAAGCCTGGGAGCCAAAACCCATGAAGCTCCTCAAAATGTAGGTGGTGAAATTGTTGTGGCAACCGTGACAGATCCCTGGGGCAATGTCATTGGCCTGATTTACAATCCGGAATTCAAATTGCCTTAAACGGAGACTAAAAAGATGGAGCCAATAGACATTTCAAACATCCGCCTGAACAATCAGCAAATTGTCAATTCAAAATTTGAAAAGGCAAAAGACCTGGTCGGCTGGATGGGTGTTATGCAGGCACAGGATTACGCCATGTCCAAATGGGCTTTGGGAACCCGATTATCAGGATCAACCGACCTTTCGGTGGAGGAAGCCATAGATAAAGGCGAAATCATCCGGACCCATTTATTGCGACCTACCTGGCACCTCGCCTCTTGTGACGATATATACTGGCTCCTGGAATTGTCTTCTCCCCAGATAAAATCGAACATGAGGCCAAGATTAAAAGAATTGGAACTTTCCGAGGCGGTATTGTCAAAAAGCAATGCTATAATCGAAAAAGCTTTGGCCGGGCACCATCATTTAACCAGGGAAGAAATCGCTTCGTTATTGAATGATGCCGGAATCGCAACCAATGACAACCGCTTATCCCACATCCTGGTTTATGCTGAAATGGAAGGAATTGTGTGCAGTGGCGCCACTAAAGGTAAAAAACAGACCTACGCGCTTCTCCCGGAAAGGGTGCAGCAAACAAAAAAATTCACAAAAGAAGAATCGCTGGCCAAATTAGCCCAAACCTATTTTTCAAGCCATGGCCCCGCCACATTACAGGATTTTATCTGGTGGTCGGGATTGCCAATTAAAGATGCCCGGGCTGCGCTGGAAATGGTAAAATCAGGATTGATGTCCGAAACGATAGATTCCGATACCTTCTATTTTTTGCAACATGTGCCGATGCCAAAAGGCAATACACCATCGCTTTATTTATTGCCGGCATTTGATGAGTTTTTGATCAGTTATAAAAACAGGACGGCTTCCCTCCTGCTGGAAAACCACAAGAAAACCATATCCAATAATGGGATTTTTTACCCGATTATTGTTTTGAACGGAAAAGTGGCCGGTTTATGGAAAAGGACAATCAAAAAAGAATCTGTTATTATCGAAACCGATCTCTTTCAATCCGAAAACAGGGGAATTGACGAGTTATTCCATGAAAAACTGGAAGCATTTGGATCTTTTTTGAATAAAAAGGCCGAATACAAACCTCAAATAGTATAATAAATACAAATGACAACCAAAATACCAAAGAAAATATTAGCCCGGAAAGACGAGATAACCGTTGGGTATTTGGCCATTGTCGAACAGCACATCAATGATTTCCTGGCAGGTAAAACGGCTGAATTTTATGAAATCCGGGATTTTGCCAGCCAGATGTTTATCCACCCGACACATTTGAGCAATACCATAAAACTCACAACGGGAAAAGCACCTTGCTATTTTTTTGAAGAACATATCGTTGCTATTGCCAAAAACAAACTGGAAGAAAATGAAATGTCTATTTCCGAAATTGCCCACTTCCTGACTTTTGACCCTTCCAATTTTACAAAATTTTTCAAACGTTTTACCCATCTGACTCCAAAACAATACCGGGAATCCGTCCTGATGCCCAAATCCAGGTAAAATACTGAAACAGTCACCATTTTTTTGACGTCCAACTCCCTAATTTTGTCTTGTTAATTTAAACATAAAGCAATGACAAAGAGTAAAATAGCATTAGTGACCGGTGGCAGCCGGGGTTTGGGGAAAGAAATGGTTTTGAGCCTTGCCAAAAAAGGTTTGGACATTATTCTCACCTATAACAGCAAAAAAGAAGAAGCGGAAAAAGTAATCGGCCTGGTTGAGGCGTTGGGGCAAAAAGCAGCGGCTATCCAATTGAATGTTGGGGAAACGAAAACATTTGATGCTTTTTTTAAGGAAGTTTCAGCAGTTTTATCGGCTACTTTCCAAACACAAACATTTGATTACCTGGTTAATAATGCAGGAATCGGCATTCATGTTTCTTATATGGAAACAACTGAAGAACAGTTTGATACACTACTTAATATCCAATTCAAAGGAACATTCTTCCTGACCCAGCGAGCGCTCCCATTAATGGCAGATGGCGGAGGTATCGTCAATATTTCAACTGGTTTGGCGCGTTTTTCTTTTCCTGGATTTGCGGCCTATGCTGCTATGAAAGGCGCCATCGAAACACTTACAAAATACCAGGCCAAAGAATTGGGCAGCAGGCAAATAAGAGCCAATGTGGTGGCTCCCGGCGCTATAGAAACCGATTTTGGCGGCGGCGCAGTGCGTGACAATGCGGATATGAATAAATCCATAGCTTCAGCAACCGCTTTGGGGCGTGTCGGGCTTCCGGACGATATTGGCAGTGTCGTTGCCTTTTTGTGTACTGAAGATGCCAAATGGGTCAATGCCCAGCGTATTGAAGTTTCCGGCGGTATGATGTTATAAATAAAAGCCCATTACGGGCTTTTTTTATTTTAAGGATAGTTTTTTCCTGTTCTTAAAAAACTGATAGAGCTGAAAAACGGCCAAACCTATAAATAGCAAGGGAATGCATCTGGAAAATGTATTTTGATGGATGATCCCGGAATGGGAAATACTTCCGATGCTTACAATTAAAACAAACATTCCTGAAAACGTCCCTAAAAGTGTCCCGATTACATACAAAAAGTTCAAAACCGGTCCTTTGAAAATATAATTGCCATTAACCAAATAGATATTCCAACTCATCCAAAACGGTACCTGGGCAAAATTCGTAGCGCTGAAAAACAAACCGGTAAACAAGGCGGGATATTGGAACAATGCCTTATAATCAGAGGGTTCTCCACTTCTGTCCGCATTGGAAGCATAAAAATAATACGCCAGGAAAAGCAAAAAGAAAATGGAAAAAACCGAAATCCTCTGTTTCCATTGTTGGTTCAATTCCAATTTGTGGGCCAATTGCAAAGCGGCGTACACCACAATTCCTTCTACAAGTACAACCCCAAAAAGATAGTATGCCAATTGGGTGAGATCTGTTTTTGAATAAATCTGGAAACCGATAACACTCAGGTAGCCTAATGGTATCGAACCCACAAAACTGACCGCAAAACCGACAAGGATGTTTTTAAATAGTTTCATGCTAAAAATGTACAATCTTATTGTTTTGTTCCAAATGCAGCCTGTATTGCACCATTCCTTCTTTGTGGCTCAAAAATGGAATGCCTCTTTTGTTATTAGCAATGCTTATTTCAAACATATAGGAAATATGCCGCGCTAGCTCTTTCCAGGCAAAGAAAATCGAATGTGCCGGATCGTAAATATGGGTTGGTTCGCTCGCTGCGCCGTTTAATTCTACCAGGGCAAAATTCTTTCCCTGCTCCAGGGAAGCCAGCGATTCATACATGAGATCCATCCTTCCGAAATAAAACCCGGGAATCTGTAAACACATTTCATTTATGGTTTCCTGCAATTTGGGCGAAATCAAATGGCTTGCATCTGTAAATTTGGTACCCCGGCAATGATTCCCATAAGGAACCAGGTTTTTTAGTTCTCCTTTATCTAAAACTTTAGATAATGCTTCCTTATATTCTTTTTCCAAAGCTTTTAGCTGCAAGGCATGCCTTTTGTTTTTTTGCAGCAATTCTCTGATGCTGGAAATTCCGTCCCCTGTAACGGTCAGGTATTCCTTGCTGACAATCCCGGTAAGCCTTCCTTTGTCTTCATGCGGGAACCGAACGTAAAAAATGCCTATTTCGTTTTCATACGGAATTAATTCCTGGAGCAAATAATCAAAATTGGCTTTGTCATGGTATTGTTCCAATTCTTCGATGGTATGGATTTTTTTCACCGCAGAACCCCTTAGCCCAATATCCGGTTTGGCAATCAGCGGAAATACAATAGTGGATTCTTCCAGTACAGTTTTTACAGCAGCAAAAGAGGTTCCTTCTTTTACCAGTTCGGTCGCAGGATAATACTTTTTGGGGATCAGGTCATAGATTTCTTTTTTGCTGTCCATGATAAATCCCCCGTTTTTCATCCCCGGATTGGAAGCATTGAAAAAGAATATTGTTTTGGCTTTCAAGGCATAATACGCCCATAAAAAATAAATCGGGATATATACTATCGTAAACGGCCAGTATTCCCAATGGGCCAGTTTATGTAAAAATAAGCGCATCAGATGACAATAAAGGAATTAATAAATTGCTCATTTTGAATAAGGTCCAGGTGGCGGAGCACAACTTTGTTTTTTTCGATAACGGTTTGTGTAATGCTTAATGTTTTAAGGGTTTCGTTTCGGTTGATGACCAAACCGTTTTCCGGATTCCCTTCTTCCGTATACCGGTGGAAATCCATCATGCCCGTTTCCGATACGGTCTCTTTCCCTTCTAAAAAAGCGGAAAACCATTGTGCCCTGTGCTCCCTGATTTCCATAGGATACAAGGTTGAAGACGACCAAATGTGGCTCTTGGTTTCGTCCAGCTGGATACTTTCTTTCGCCTGCCCGTCCCACCGCAATTGGAATAATTCCATATTTTCAAGGACGACGAGTGTAAAAGGCTCAATATCATCTAAATCGATAGTGTTCCAATATCTTGTAATGCATTCAGAACCAATCAAATCCAGAAGTATCAATCCCCTGCTTTTCCTGTAATGGCTTTTGGGGATATGTTTTACGGCAGCGCCATTCAAGAGGACAATCACATTTGCATTTTCATCAACAGCATACCAGGTCCCTCCTGCTTTGGAATCCTTTGGGAAGAAAACATTTTTATGGTGGATCAGGTAATTCCTGGGCTCAATTGCCTTGGGGCGCAGCACTTTTTCATCCCTGTTGGATGTAATGATAATCTTACCGTTGCTGTTTACAAAAGTTACTGTGCACATTGTTTCCGGTATTCGATTGTAGATGGTGCAACGCCAAAATTTTCAGGAATTGCAATGTTTTCCAGCTGGTAAGCCGCTACTTTTATAAGCGCCTGGTGGTGTATGCAATGTTCCAGGTTGTACAGGACTTCCCGGAAATAATTGGTTTCGATGACCACCGGCTCCTCTAAAATCATTTGTGTAAGGATGAGGCTTTTGTTTTCTTTTTCGATGGATTGCAAGATGGCGTCAATACAAGCCATAGCAAAATAACTGTCGGATTCTGTTTGTTTGTCCCTGTTCCTGTCATCATAATTCAGCTTTCCATTTTTATAAGAATCCAGCAAACACTGAAACAATTCGATGATATGCCTGGTGTGTTGGCCAATGGAGGAATCTCCCAGAGAATGTATGGAAGCAGTATAATCTTCATCAGGCAGCTGGCCAAGTAACTTTTTTAAATCGCCAAGCGTATGGTGTACAGCACTAAAATCCATAATTACCGTTTTAAGAAATTAATATCGTCTTTATACCTGATCATCAAAAGCAAACTGCAAAAAAACGTAATCAAGGCTAAGATAAACAAAGTTCCTTTATCATCGTTCACTTCTATCCCCAATACAAACAAATGCGAAAGTATGGCTACCAGCATCGTCCCCATGGCTGTAAATGCCGCATAAAACCTGGTTTTGTCTACAAATAACAATATAGAAGCTATTAATTCGACAATACCGGACCCAATCCTGCCATATGGTTCTATTCCAAGTTTTGTAAATATATAGACCGATTCCGGGTTTGCCGTAAATTTAAAAAATAAGGTCTGGAGCAGGATTATGGCCACTATTATTTTTAAAATCCTATTGATATAAATCGTTTTCATCGCTGTTAATTTTGAATTTTTTTCCAATTGATATCCGCGCTGGCTTTTAGTTTTTTCTCTTCCTTATTCCAGCTTTTTAAGGTATTGTTGAAATAAGCGTTGTAAAAAAGATACAATTTGCCATCTGTGATTTTAAAGGTTTCAGGGTTGATTTCAACCTTTTTGCCATAATCGCCCATGGCATAAGCACACCAACCGCCATATTGGGGTTCATAAGTGGCGGGATGCTGCAAAAAAGCAGCCGCATTTTCTTTGGAAGAAAAATAATAAACAACTCCCTGGTATTCGGAAGCCAATTCTTTCTTGCCTTTTACCGCTTTATTTTGCTTAAAATACGCCACAGGATCATAACCCTGGAGCGCTACTTTGCCCTCTAAATTCAGATGGGCCGTTTTTCTAGTTGTTTGTGAAAACCCTGAAAAACTCAAGAAAAGGAGAACAATAAACAGTACTTTTTTCATAATAGATACATTTAGAATTAATACTGTAAAAGTATAAACGGCTGAAAAATGCTTTTGTCGGCTACTTTACAAACAGGATGTTTTTTTTACAGCACCGAAATATCAGGTATGATGATTTCCTTCCGGTTGTATTCCAAAAGGCCGCTTTCCACCATTTCATTGAGCAATGTTGTGGCGGTTTGTCGCGAGGTACATATGATTTGGGCAATATCGTTCTGGGTCAGGTAATTCCCAAGGGTCACTTTTTGGTTTTCAAATACACCTTCCTTTTCGGCCCAGTCCTTAAGGAAAGCAATCAGCCGGGTACGGGCATCTTTGGAAACCAAATTGGAGTAATTATTTTTTAGCCGTTTCATCTTCAGCCCGACAAATTTGGTATATCCCAAAGCCAGGTTGGGGTTTCTGAGCATCAAATCTTCAAAATCAGACAAAAGGAAACTGCAGATGGAAACTTCATCCGTTAGTACTTTTGCATATTCATTGACCACGCTGTCGCTTTCCAGGGTAAGTTCACCGAACAGATCCCCTTTCTGGACAATATCCTTAATGGTTTCATTTCCATCTTCGTCTAAAGAAACGATTTTGATGGCGCCTCTTTTAAGCAGGAAAATCCTCGGGGTTTCGGAATTTGAAAAATAAATGATTTCCCCTTTATTGGCTTTCTTAAAACCGACAATAATGCACAGTTGCTTTATTTGGGCAAAACTCAATACCCTAAATAATTTATGATCTCTTAAATACCAGTATTTTAATTCCTCATACATACTAAAAAGGCTGATTTGCTTGGTTTGCGTCTTGAAAAGAAGTTTGAATATACACAATAAATATGAAAGGGCAATTTCAAAAAACAAATTTAATTTTTGTGTCGGAAAACAGTGTCGGCTGCTTTACATTTTGTTGAAAATAAAAAATAGGAAGCATTTTTTGTAAGGTTATATTTACACATAAGTGTTTGACTATCAGCACTTTTTAACTTTTGTTTTAACAAATGATACGGTTTAATTACACCAATCAGCAAATCGTTTGATGTAACTTTATCTTTTAGTTTTCTAAAAATAATACCACAAAATTAGCCCTTATGAAAAAGAATCTATTTATACAGATACTTACTTACAGCCTATTGCTTTTTTCCGCCATGCAACTCAGTGCACAGGTAGGTATCGGAACGTCGACTCCGGCCGCCAGTTCGGTTTTGGATATTACTTCTACCACCAAAGGATTATTGGCCCCAAGAATGACAACCGCACAAAGGATTGCCATTGCTTCGCCCGCTAACGGTTTAATGGTTTATGATACCGATATCAAGTCTTTTCATTATTATGACACTTCCACTTCTGCCTGGATTAAGGTTTTCGGGGACAAGGAAGGCCGCCTGAAATACAAACTGATCAAATCTACAGATGTGCTGGCGACGGTATTGGCTACCGAACTCGCAGCAGGCGGCGGAACAAAATATGTTTTGGATACCTCGACACTCTATGAGGTCAACGGTACCATTGTTGTTAATTTCCCTATCGATTTGAACAATGCCTATATTGTAGGTCAGGATGCCGGCGAGGACAAATTGGTCAGGACTACTGGAAATCTTTTTGAAGGAGATAAAGGAGGCTCTGTTAAAATCCTCACTCTTGTAGCGTCGTCCGGACAGGTTTTTAACTTATTGGGAACCGGCGGGCAAACACAAAACCTGATCTTAAGGGATTGTATCATAGCCAGTTCGGCGAGCATCGGAAAAATTGAGAATTTCGCATTGGCTTTTATGAGTATCGTGCAATTTGCTGGGAATACTACGGGTATAATCTATAAAGATATCACTAAATTACTGATTAGCAACGCAGCTTGGTTCGGGACCAATACAGGAACCTATGAAACCTATCAGGGGACTTTCGGCCTTATCGAAAAAGAAGGCGGTTTTACCGAAGTCATCGGGACTGCAGTAGGTTTTGATGTTTCTGCCAATCCGACCATAACCGGAGACGCCGTAATGGATGCGGTTGTCTTTACAGGCACAGTTACCACCGGGAAGTACATCAATCCTTATACGGTGGGAACCTATTCTGGTTATAATTTTAACGACAGTTGGGGTGTCCGTTGCGCCGGGATCCCTAATGAAGGAGATACCTATGCTACCGGGGCTTTCTATTTTGACCGAAGCGGTGCGCCGGCCAATACGATTGCCACAACAATCAATACAGCGTATAAATTAACCGGGACGACCGTATCCTCCAATTTATACCGTTTTACCGCACCTACAAACAACAGGCTAACCTATATGGGAAAAAAAACAAGGTCGTTTCAGGTAATTGCTAATGTGGCGTACCTGGAAGTCAGTGGTGGTAGCAATGCACAGTATGTATATTACCTGGCCAAGGTTTCCACTCCGGCTACAGGTTCTGTTGTGACGCCAATTACTGCAACCGAAGCTTTTACCGATACGAACAGTGGTTTTGTACAGGGCTTCTCTATTGCCGGGACAGTATCGTTAAGTACGGGAGAATCTGTAGAAGTATATTTGAAAAGGATCAATTCAGGAACAAAAATTACGATGGGGACGTATTCCCTAAATCTTTCTATGAAGTAAAATACCACATCATATTTCATAGTTTTTTATTGGAAACCGCGGGCGTGTGCACTTCCCCGCGGTTTTTCTTTTATGCTAAAAAACGCCCTGATAACAGAGCGTTTTTTCTATAATAAACTAAAAATAAATCAGTATTTAAATTACCGGATGTTTATTTATCGGCTAATAATTTTTCTTCTTCCGGCGAAATATCCACTACGGCATAAGTTGGGATTTTTGTTATTGCCATTTCGTCTAAAACAGTTACTAAATGGCCATAATCAGACTCTTTGCTTGGTTTTATAATTACAATGAGCCCTCTTTTAGGGTCTCCGGTATGTTTGACGGCTCTGTTGCTTCTTTCAGTCAATTCCTTACGCAAAGAATTTTCTCCATACGTTAAGGTTTTTGGTTCCTCATACAGATACGGCATGTCTCCAAAATAACTCACAATATGGTTATCTTTTCCTATCAATAGGGTCATCATTCTGACATCAGTTCCAAAAAAGCAGCCCCCACCTCCGCAACCTCTTCCCCTTCCCGGCATTCCTAAATCCATACTGGTTGGTCGTGATAAAAAAGAACTAAGCATAAAAAATACAATAAGTAAGAACGAAATACTTACCATTGCTGTTAAATCTACCCTTGGATGTAATTTTTTTGTCTTTCGGGTAATTGGTTTTCTACCGAAATCATTCCTTGCTTCGCTCATGGTATTTTCTGTATTATTATTCACATTGATAATTATACCAATGATATAAAAAAAAACTAGAATACCAATATATACTTCATAAAAAAACGCCCCGGATACCAGGGCGTTTGAATGTATTGCAATAAACGTTCTATTCTCTTGTTAATTGGAAACTGTTTGGATTGCTAAGAACCGAAACGGTCGAATCAAAAGGTGCTCCTGCTTTTGCAAAACCTGAAGCATCCGGCCTGAGGTATTTGCCCCAAACAGATTCTAAGGATACGAATGACATGTAATCTACAGAGCCATAAAATATTAAGTTTCCAACCGTGGTGTTGCTTGGCGCATAGATTTTCCATTTTTCCCATGGCCCGATTGCTGTCCTGTTTACGCTTACATCATCGTCCCATGATTCTGCAGTGATATATAAATTATTGTTAAGGCACTTAAAAGCCACTTCATCTCCTGTTTTTACCTGTGCGGTCGAAGTTGGATTGTTCGGGTTTACAATCTTAAACCTTGCCCAAGGCATCCATACGCTATTAAGCCAAGGCGAAGTAGTACTCCAGGTCTTGTTAATGGTTGCATCGCCGTTAGATTCACCGGTAAAGAATTTTCGGGTTGGTACATGGGAAATGGTCATGATATCGCCAAAAGCCATATAACGGCTGCCTGTTTTTGCCTCACTAACTGTATTGTTTTGGTCGTTTGAAAGTACTGCATCATCTTTTTCACAGGATGCAAAGAATAAAAATGCAACAGCGCATACTAATCTTGAAAGTTTTTTCATTGTAATTTTGTTTAAAAGTTATAGTGCAAAACTAAAATGGAAACCCTTGTGAATGTCTTTTAAAATAAGCGTTTGTGACGAAATCCCGATAAAATAGTGACGAATCTTTCTTTATGCTTTTTGTGGATTGGAACGCTTGTGACCAAACAGTTCTTTTATGGGACGAGTATATTTTCCACGATTTTATTTTTAGAATGAATGGGAATGAAAAAGAATCAAAAAAGACCGGATAATCATTTTCATCCAGGAATTTGAATAAAAAAAACGCCTTGTATACCAACCAAGGCGTTTCATCTGAAGGGTCAAAGCCTATTTTAAGACCATGAACCGCTTCCTCCTCCAACACCTGCTACTGTTGAAACAGAACCGGATTGGAAACTTCCCAGCAAATTGGAACTTTTGTCAAAGAACAAGATGCTGGTGTAGGCAAAAGCACAATTGAATTGCATGCTGACAGTGTTGGCATACAAACGGTTGATGTCATCGGTATACACATCCCCGAACAAGGCTCCCCCACCTGGAGAAGAAATTCCTCCTCCTTTTCCGTTGAATGTTTTACCGCCGTTTTTTACGGTTACCTGGAATTGCAGGTAAAAAATCATACTTGCTACGCTTCCGTTTGCCGGATACGCCGTAGAAGCGGAAAGGATTTGTTTTTTTACGGATGAAATGGTGGCATCATCCAATTTACCGGTCATTGCATTTTGAAAATCATGGGCTACGATTTCCCTGCTTACTTCGTGTTGAACTGTGGCGTCAGTTCCGTTTAGGTTGTTTGACATAATCTAGTTGTTTTTGGTACCTACTCTTTGTTAAGCTTTTCGGTTTCCGCTGTGGTTAAATAGTTATACCTAAAGGTACATCTCACAACAATAGAAAGTACGGGTAGTTTTGCCTGATTTTTACCCACGTAACTTTACGTAATCAACAACACAGATTTAGTAATCATTACACAAAAGCCATAGCCTGTGTTAAGCCTTGCCAGATTTTTCCAGTTCTTTTTGATGGTTTTGCAGGGCTTGCAGCTTGATGGAGTATTTCATTTGGACCGGCAGCCCGTATTTTTCGATTCCCCTAATGGCTTTGTCGTGTATTATTTCCGTAAGGCCTTTGTCTGGTATTTCCCCTTCCGCAGGCAGCGAGTCCAGGTATTCGGCCAACTGCAAAGCGGAAATACTTTTGTTATACTTATGCTTGGCCTCTTTTATTTTGCGTTCCAGTACCAATTGCGCGTACTGATTGTCCAATAGTTCTTTGGCTATTATCTCCTTTATTTTAGCGGCATCGTTCCTTACAATGGGATGCTGCATTTTTTCCTGCTGTTTGGCAATGACGTGGTTGTGCATCTTTATCAGTTGCAGTTTGGCATTTACGGGCAAATCTCGCTGTCCTATTTCAAACATGGCGAGTTGGCTTATGGTAATTTTCAACAGCATAGCTGTTTCTTCCTGGGTCAAACCCAGGGCTTCTCGAAATAGGTGTGATTTTATCATATACTAAAAGTTAATTGTGATAATTTTTTTTGAAGGATAAATTTAATCACATTTCTGTGATAATTTTTATCTAAATTAAAATTTGATCACTAAAGTGTGATGATTTTTTTTGACTTGCATTTTTTATCACAGGGAATGATTTTTTGAATCCCTGAAGAATGTTAAAATAAGAAAAAATTTACAATATCCTATTTGAATGTAAACAGAAATAAATACATTTATACAATAATTCTTACGATGCGTTTTGGGTTGCGTACTGAAAATGCCTCGGTAGGAAAAGGCGTAAAACCCCAATTGCCTTAAAAATATTGGGTTAACTAACAAATAAAACCATAAGTCATGTTAAAAAACATCTTAAAATTAGACGGAGCAAAAGAATTAAGCAAAAACGAGCAAAAATCAATCAACGGTAAAGGAGGAGATCTTCTGGCTTGTCGTTGTGATAATGGGCAACTGGTAGTAGGACATGCAGACAACTGCAAACAATTAACCGATGCATTTTGCCCACAGGAATCTTAATTTCCTTATTTGAAATAAAGAAAACCCCGAAAGTATATCTTTCGGGGTTTTTTAATAGGTACTATTTCAAACTATTCTTTTACCACTTTACTTCTAACGATACCGTCTGTTGTTTCAATCGCGATAAGGTACAGTCCTTTTTTCAATGCACCGATATTAATCACAGCGTTATTGTCTGCTCCTTTGTATTGCTCTTCTTTTGCCAGGTTGTTGTTCATGTCGAAGAAGGAAACTTTTTTGATTAACTTGTTGTTTTCCAAATTAATTATAAGGTTGTCTTTTACAGGGTTGGGATAGATTTTTATTAAAGATTCGACAGGTATTTCTTCCGAATCCCTGACATCAACCACCGCAACTCTACAGCCCTCGTCTACCCTGATAAGAACAGATTTGGTAAACCAAACAGGTTCTCCTGTGGCAACAGTAATCCTGTAATAACGATCCTGGCCAATTAGTGTCCCAGAATCAAAGACACCACCCAATAAAGGACCTCCATTTACCTCAGTCATTGCCTTGTTCTGATTTGGCGCCTGGGTGAGATACCACTGGCCATTTCCAACATTATCCCCCACATCCCACCAACGGTTGCAAGGCGTAATTCCTACATAATATTTGGTTTCCAACTCACATGATCCAGGATTAAAATACAATTGTGAGGATTTACATAATGTTATCGGGCCGTCAAGATCAGAGAAAGTAATTCCGGTAGTCCCTAAGGTAAAGTCTGGTTTGGCTCCCTGACAAGTTACATAACCGGTATAAGTAGGCGTGGCAGAACATCCGTTGCCGGAATACGAAACCTTTACCTTATACATATATTGTTTTCCAGGCAATTGCAGTGCATAGCCGTAATTAAGATATGCCCCGTCCGGTGTGGTATCTGCAGGAAAAGGCATATTTAATGTTATTAGGCTCCAATTCGTGTCGGTTGTTAATTTCCTTTCTACGCTAAACGTAAACAAGCCGGCATTACACAACGAATTGTCTTGGCATTTCAATTGTAATTTTACGTCATAGTACGCAGGGTAAGTGGTACTCCTTGTAATGGCAGAAGTGGTCAAAGTTACCGTAATGGCTCCAAATACGTTGGAACTGGCAAACATCAAAAAGATGCTAAGCGCTAATAATGTTTTTTTCATAAAAATGGTTTTAAAGTTATTCCTACAAAAGTATTTTCGATTCCGGCACTTAAATCTTAAAATTTTGATTTTGTGATGAATACCTGTTATAATAGTGATGAATGGCTGTATGCTTTTTTTCCGGAAATTTTCAATTGTGATGAACCGATCGTTTTATGGGATAATTTTGCTTGTTGAAAACCTTGCTCCTTACTTTACCTGAAACCTTGTTTTTAACGGAAATTCCGTGACTTTACCTGTAAGAAATCTTCTCATGTATTGTCATTGCTGGGTAAAATAATTTATGCCTGTGTTTTAACACTGCTCTTTCTCTTTGAGCGAATTTTATTGTTATTTTTGGACGGCTTTCCATCTTGCCAAGTACCGATAATAGCTATTAACAACCGCCATACTCACATGAAATTACAGCATACTGTTATTATTCTTTTATTTGTTCATTATTTTTCAGCAAAAGCACAGGAGTTTAAAAATTTCACTACAGAAGAAGGCCTCCCAAGCAATGAAGTATACGGTGTTTTCCAGGATAAGAACGGAGCCATGTGGTTTTCTACAGACAGGGGGATTTGCCAGTATAACGGATACGAATTCAAACGTTACGAACCCAAAGACGGCCTTACCGATATTACCGTTTTCGATTTTTACCCACAGCAAAACGGGACGGTATGGTGCAGTACCTTTAATAAAAAGGTCTTTTACTTTGAAAACGGCAGCAATCAATTTGTACCGTATAAATACAACAACCGCATCACCGCTTTTTTGCGCAAATACAGTAAAACTTCTTTTTTTATCAAATACCTGGCCGTAGATAAGGACGGTACGGTTTTCCTTTCCAACGGAATGGCCCTGTTCTCTATAGATGCAAACGGGAAAACTTCCGAGCTTTGCAAACCTGTTATTATTGACAGGAAGGTAATGATCAAAACCAAGAATTATACGCCCGATCTTTTTAACCGAAAGATTAATAGCCAGCAGGAAGTTTTTTTTGCTTCAGATACTAAAGTCCCTTCTCCTCTGACTTTACCGAATAATCTGGCCGTCCTGCGGAATATTGTCAGCCTCGACCAAGGGAAAAAACTGGTGGTTTCCGAAAATGTGGTGGAAATAGTGTCTCCGAACAGTCCTTCCTTAAAGATCAATAATGGCACATCGCAACCCATATCCGGAGGGAAAATGGGACAAGGCCATTTTTGGGTTGGGTACAGGAGTAACGGGTTGCGCATCTTCGACCTGACGGGGAAATGCGTGGCTCATTATTTGCCGCATGCCACTGTGAGCAATGTTTTCAGGGATTGCTACGGAGGTTTATGGGTAACCACTAACGATTATGGAGTGTATTACGCTTCTTCCCATCAGGTTAAAAGGTTTGAGATGGAAAACAAAGTCGTACATTCCCTGACAAAAGACAATGACGGAAACCTTTTCATCGGGACCTACAACGGTGATATTTACCAAAAAGGAAAAAAACAGCCTATTATCCGGCTTAAAAAAGCCATAACCAGCTATCCTGCTTATGTCCAGTTTCATGAGTATAAGAGCGCCACAGTTTTTTCCCATAACAACAAACTGTACTTGGGCAATACACTCGATAGAAATGATTTTATCCAGGTAACCAAAATGTCCGATGACAATCCTGAAGCCTTGTGCCTTATCCAATTTGGCGTATGCACCATTTGGGAGAAAGACAGGATTTTATCCGATACCCTGGCTTTCAGGGTACATGACATTTCCCGTATCGGCCCGAAGAATTACCTGGCCACTATGGAAGGTTTGAAAATTATGGTAAATGGCAAGGTTTATAAGAAAAAAGGAACCCAATTTAGCAACAGGATTGATGATATCGATTACGACCGGCACAATGGCATTTTGTATGGCGCTACTTTAGGAAAAGGAGTCCTGATTTACAACACTATAAAAAATACCGTCCAGACTATTGATAAAACAAAAGGATTATCGAGCGATATCGTCACGGAAATCTATATAGAAAACCCCAAAACCATATGGGCCTGTACTAATTATGGCCTCAACAGGATCCGTTTTGCTTCGTCGGGAAGTTATAAAGTAGATTACCTTTCTACGGCAAACGGCTTGCTGAGCAATCAGATCAAGGATGTCGAAATCATCAATGATTCAATTTATATCGGTACAGGCAAAGGGCTCAATGTTATTTCCAAAAAAGAATTTGACGCTTTACTCTCTGAAAAAAAATACTTCCTCAGGCTGAAGGACCTTTACATCAACAGCAATCTTTATAAAGGAAACAGGGAGAAAATGCATTTAAGTTACAATGAAAACCAGATCGATTTTGTAGCAGAAGCCGTTTCCTTTTCCGGGAATAAAGAAATAGAATACCGCTATAAAATGAAAGGGCTCGATAAAGAATGGAAAACCACAAGGGAAAGGAAGTTTTCCTATGCCTACATTCCTCCCGGTGATTATACGCTGTTGGTAAAAGTCCTTGACGATGGCAGGAGTTTTTCGAAAGAATGTGTCATGCTGCCTATACATATTGATAAGCCTTTCTGGAAAACCTATTGGTTTTTGGGCATAATGGGGCTTGTTTTCGGGGCGGTGATCTATTTTTTCTTTAAAATAAGGGTATTGAGCTATAATGAGGATATCGTGCGGGAATTGCTTCGGCTTTTACTCAAACGAATCAAAAGAAAAGATGACTATTTTGCCTTTAAGGAATCCGGGAAAGAAATAAGGGTCAGGACTTCGGAAATATTGTTTGTGCGTTCTTCCGGCAATTATATTGATATTGTCACTGCATCAAAAACGTATACGGTACGGGGCAAGATTGGCGATTTCCTTTCCTTGGTACGGGATCCTTTGGAGTTTTTGAGAATCCACCGTTCCTATATCATACGCATCGACAAAGTACAGCAAAAAAGCAAAAAAGCGGTCTATGTACATCAGGATGAGATTCCTGTGGGAGAAACGTATCTTCCGGAATTGGATAAGATTCTTTTTTAGTATTTATATTCTGATTCTCTTTTCTTTTGCCTTGATGCAAAAGAAACAAAAAATCAAGCCTGTAAAAAGAAAAGCGCAAAAACTACCTTGAAGCTCCGCTCCGCGTCCCGAGCCGCTCGTCGTTCCTCCTCGTCTCGCGGAACGCTGCCGCTTTGCTTCTTCGTTGTTTTTATGCATTTCTTTTTAAGGGCGGGTTTGGATGGCTTGGAAAGATTGAGGAAATCTCTCATAATTCATAATTACAAAAAAAGCCGCCCCACAACAGGACGGCTTCTCTAATCATAGTTAACCTTATTAGTACACTAATAATTCTTTCAGTTCTTCTTCAAAACGAACCTTAGGCAGGTATTGGTCTTCCAGCGCTTTCACAAAAGGAATTGCGCTTTCCAGACTTCCTACCCTACGCACCGGCGCATCAAGATATTCGAAACAATTTTCCATGATCATGGCAGAAATATCACTGGATATTCCACCAAACAAAGTATCTTCCTGTAAAATAATGACTTTATTGGTTTTCTTTACCGAAGTATAGATCGTTTCCCAATCCAGGGGTTGTAGCGAGCGCAAATCAATAAGATCGGCTTTGATCTCCGGGTTTTTGGCCAAAGTATCCAAAGCCCAATGCACTCCTGCTCCAAAGGAAATAATGGTTACATCTTCCCCTTCCTTGATCAGGGACGCTTTCCCAAACGGTATGGTATAATAATCCTTTGGTACATCCTGGTACATGCTTCTGTACAATTGCTTGTGTTCAAAATACATGACCGGATTCGGATCGTTGATGGCCGTGTTCAGTAATCCTTTGGCATCATAAGGGAAAGCAGGATATACGACTTTAAGCCCAGGTGTTTTGGTAAACCAGGCTTCATTTGTCTGTGAATGGAAAGGCCCGGCTTGTGTACCACCTCCGCAAGGCATACGCACTACAACATCGGCTTTTTCCAGCCAACGGTAGTGGGATTTTGCCAATAAATTTACAATTGGGTTGAATCCTGTCGAAACGAAATCGGCAAACTGCATTTCTACAACGGCTTTGTGCCCGTTTATGGAAAGTCCCATTCCGGCCGAAACAACTGCGCTTTCACATATAGGTGTATTGCGTACTCTTTCTTTTCCGAATTGTGCTACAAAGCCGTCAGTGATTTTAAAAGCACCGCCGTATTCGGCAATATCCTGACCCATGATTACCAGGTTTCCATGGCGTTCCATAGACTGTCGCAAACCATTTGAAATGGCATCGATCATACGGATGTTTTCAACTTCTTCCGAATGTGTAACTTCTTCAAAATCATAGGGTTTGTACACATCGTTTAGTTCTTCGCTTAAACTGGCCTGGATTTCAGGCTCTTCCTGTACTTTTGCCCAATCGGTATCTATTTCCTTTTTGATTTCGGCTCTGAATGCCTCATCTGTTTCTTCAGATAAAACGGCTGTCGCTTTCAGGTAATTCCTGAAATTCTCCACAGGGTCTTTTTCGGCCCACATGTCCATTAGCTCCTGCGGTACGTATTTTGTACCACTGGCTTCTTCGTGCCCACGCATACGGAACGTCTTGAATTCCAGCAATACAGGGCGCGGGTTTTCCTGCATCGAAGCCTTAAGCTCTGAAATCAGGTTGAATACTTCCAAAATATTGTTCCCGTCAACCACATGGCTTTCCATTCCGTAGCCTATTCCTTTATCGGCAAGGTCTTCACAGCGGTATTGCTCGTTTGTTGGCGTGGAAAGGCCGTATCCGTTATTTTCAATAACAAATAAAACCGGAAGTTCCCATACCGAAGCAATGTTCAATGCTTCATGGAAATCTCCTTCAGAAGTGGCGCCTTCACCGGTAAAAACAGCGGTTACTTTTCCGTTTTGCTTTAGTTTGTTGGCCAAAGCGATCCCGTCAGCAACTCCTAATTGCGGCCCGAGATGGGATATCATCCCGATAATTTTATATTCCTGCGTACCGAAATGGAACGAGCGGTCACGTCCTTTGGTAAACCCGTTCGCTTTCCCTTGCCATTGCGAAAACAAACGATGCAAAGGAATCTCACGCGTGGTAAAAACACCTAAATTACGGTGCATTGGCAAAATATATTCATCTTTGTCCAAAACAGAAGTTATCCCTACTGAAATCGCTTCCTGGCCAATTCCCGAAAACCATTTGGATACTTTTCCCTGGCGGATCAGGATGAGCATTTTTTCCTCAATTAACCTCGGTTTGATTAATTTTTTATATAAATCTAATAATTGGTCGTTACTCAGATTTTTTCTGTCAAAATTCATAGAGATGTACTTTTTTAAATCGCCCTCAAAAATATAAAAAAATAACAGGAAAGCCTTGTTTTGTGATATTTTTTTAGGTTGTTGATAACTTTTAAAAATTCAATAAAAAATTTATCTCTATATTTGTGATATGAAGGCTTTTCGCCTTTAGTAAGTTATTAACATATTTTTTTTAAAAGATGCAAAACATTCCAAGTGTTGACTTACGTGATTTCCTATCGGGTGACCCGGTACGTAAACAAAAATTTGTAAATGAAATCGGAAAAGCATACGAAGATATTGGCTTCGTAGCATTAAAAGGTCATTTTTTAGATGACAAATTAGTACAGGATCTCTATTCCGAAGTACGCAATTTTTTCTCTCTTCCCCTTGAAGTAAAAGAAAAATACGAAATCCCGGGGATTGGTGGCCAGAGAGGCTATATTTCTTTCGGGAAAGAGCACGCTAAAGGCCGTTCTGCCGGAGATTTGAAAGAATTCTGGCATTTTGGGCAATATGTGGATGCCGATTCTAAATATGCAGCCGAATATCCTGCAAATGTAGAGGTTAAGGAACTTCCGCATTTTAATGAAGTAGGAAAAGAAGCCTATCAGATGCTTGAAAAAACAGGTGTTTATGTATTGAGGGCTTTGGCGCTTTACATAGGGCTGGATGAATTTTATTTTGATAAATATGCAAACCAGGGGAACAGTATCCTAAGACCGATACACTACCCTCCTATTACTGATGAACCTAAAGACGGAGCCGTTCGTGCTGCTGCCCATGGCGATATCAACTTAATTACCTTATTAATGGGTGCCCAGGGGAAAGGCCTTCAAGTCCAGAACCACGACGGGCAGTGGATTGATGCCGTAGCCGAACCGGACGAATTGGTCATCAATGTTGGGGATATGCTTTCCCGTCACACCAATAACAAACTGAAATCCACGATCCATCAGGTGGTAAACCCGCCAAGGGAATTATGGGGCACTTCCCGTTTTTCGATCCCGTTCTTTATGCACCCTGTGAGCGATATGTCACTTAACTGCCTTCCGGAATGTATCGATGAGAACCATCCGAAATTATACGAAGATATCACTGCCGGTGAATTCCTGTATGAGCGTTTGGTAGATTTGGGATTGATTAAAAAATAATTAAATCTAAATAGATAAAAAGTACGGGTTTATAAGATCCGTACTTTTGTTTTTTAATAATTTTACGTAATGGATTTACAAGATCAGTTAAAGAATTTATTCCCGGACCATATCCCTTCCCAAGAACCGGAAGAAACCCAGGAAGAGGATCATGTGCTTTTTATCCAGAAAGACCCCATGATCTGCAAATACGAGAAACGCAAAGGAAAGCCTGTAACGATTATTGAAGGTTATGAAGGCAGCGAAGAGGATTTTAAGGCTTTGGCCAAAGAAATCAAGACAAAACTTAGTGTTGGCGGCAGTTTCAAAGATGCATCCATCATTATTCAGGGAGATTACCGCGATAAAATCATGGAAATTCTCAAAATAAAAGGATTTAAAGTAAAACGCGTAGGCGGCTAAAAATATATGACATCAATAAAATCATCAGAATTAATTCTGAACCCGGACGGAAGTGTATACCACTTAAATTTAAAACCAGAACATATTGCCCATGACATTATTTTTGTCGGGGACCAGAACCGTGTAGAGAAAATTACCCAGTTTTTCGATACCATTGAATTTTCCACCCAAAAAAGGGAATTCAAAACACAAACCGGGACCCTTAAAGGCAAACGGATTACCGTAATGTCAACAGGAATAGGCCCTGACAATATTGATATTGTCATGAATGAACTGGACGCTTTGGTCAATATCGACCTGGAAACCCGTTTGCCTAAAAAAGACCTGACTTCATTAAACATTATCCGCATCGGGACATCGGGTTCCTTGCAAACAGACATTCCTGTGGATAGTTTCGTAATGTCCAAATACGGGCTTGGGCTGGACAATATGCTCCGCTCCTACCTGATTGAGGATATTTCGGAACAAGCTATTGAAGACGCTTTTATTTCCCATACGAACTGGGATCTGAAAAAAGGAAGGCCGTATGTAATTGCCTGTTCTTCAAAATTAGAGCAGTTTATAGAAAGTGAAAAGATCCATAAAGGTTTTACCGGGACTGCGGGCGGTTTTTACGGTCCTCAGGGACGTGTATTGCGTTTAAATATCCAGGATGAAAGTTTGAACTCCAAGATGGATAGCTTCAATTTCAATGGTATCAAAATGACCAACCTAGAAATGGAAACTGCTGCGATTTATGGCTTGGGGAAACTTTTAGGCCATGAAACATTATCGCTTAACGCTATTATTGCCAACCGTGCAGACGGGACTTTTAGTGCAGATCCGTATAAAGCGGTAGATGAGCTTATTGCGTATACTTTAGGGAAAATGACCTCTTAAATATGGACTTACGGGTTGCAAGGCATACCAACGATTTAGAAAAAATAAAATCTTTCTATATTGATGTTTTAAAATTTGAATGGCTCGGCGGTTTTGAAAACCACAGCGGCTATGATGGTATTTTTATTGGAAAACCAGATGCAGGCTGGCATTTCGAGTTTACTGTTTCGAATGAGAAAGCCAATCATTTTCCAGATGAAGATGATATCATAGTATTGTACCCAGGCACAATTTCCGAATACGATCAGTTATTGGGGAACCTGTCTGAGAATGCTATTCCGGTTATTGCAGCTAAAAATCCCTATTGGAATGAAAACGGTAAAATGTTCCTCGATCCCGATGGGTTTAGAATCATCTTGTCCCATTTAAAAGCACGTTAAAATATGAACCTGAAATTAGAAACCGACCGGCTTTTTTTAAGGGAAATCCTGCCTTCTGACGCAGAAGCCATGTTCCTTTTGGACAGCAATCCGAATGTCCACCTGTACCTCGGGAACAATCCCGTGACATCAATAGACCAATGCAGCGGTTATATTGAAAACATCCGCAACCAATACCAGCAAAACGGTATCGGCCGATTTGCTGTCGTCCTGAAAGAAACCAATGAAACCATTGGCTGGGCCGGGTTGAAATTTATCACGGAGCACGAAAACAATCATGTTGATTACTATGATATCGGCTACAGGCTGCAGGAAAACCATTGGGGCAAAGGATATGGTTTTGAAGCGGCGAAGAAATGGCTGGAATATGCTTTCGAAGAAATGAAAGTCCCGGCGGTTTATGCTTCGGCACACATAGATAATATAGGTTCCAACACTATTTTACAAAAAATCGGCTTACAGCAAAATGGCCAATACCTGCACCATGACATTCCGTGTTACTGGTACGAATTAACATTAGAAGAATATTCAAAATGAAAACAATAAGAATAGCCGGTGTTCCAGAACATTTCAACCTACCATGGCATTTGTGTATCGATAACGGGGAATTTGACGTCGTAGGCATAGACCTGCAATGGACTGATGTTCCCGAAGGTACCGGAAAACTGTGCCAAATGCTCCGTGATGACCAAACCGATATGGCTGTCATCCTTACCGAAGGGATTATGAAGGATATTGCCGCCGGAAATGACAGTTCGATTATCCAGGTATATGTGCAATCGCCGCTAATCTGGGGAATCCATGTGGATGCGAAATCCCCATACAAGCAATTATCGGATCTGGAAAATAAAAAAGCAGCCATTTCCCGCCTGGGTTCCGGCTCGCACCTGATGTCTATTGTGAACGCCAAAAACAATAATTGGCAAACCGATACTCTTTCCTTTGAAACCGTCAACACCATTGATGGCGCGGTGGAAGCCCTTGCAGCGGGCAAAGCCGATTATTTCATGTGGGAACGTTTTATGACAAAACCATTGGTGGATAACGGCACTTTCAGGAGAATTGCAGATTGCCCAACGCCGTGGCCTTGCTTTGTAATCGCTGTCCGCAATGAATTCCTTAAAAACCACACGGCTTCGGTGGAACTTGTCCTGGAGGTCATCAACAGCACTACGGTAGAATTTAAGGAAATCCCAAGTATTGACAGGACGTTGGCTTCAAAATACAACCAGAAAACCGAAGACATACAGGAATGGCTTTCCCTGACCCGGTGGTCCCAGAAGAAATTAGACAAAAACACTTTCGATACCATTCAAAATCAATTATTTGAGTTAAAAATTATTGAAAATAAAATTTCATATGAAGCTGTAGTTAAATAAATACTTATTTTTATCTTTTTAACCAGCTGATGACAACTTTTAAAGGATTTATTTCAAAATACAGGGAAAAATTTTCTTTGCCCAGTCCGTGGGATAGTATTGTCATTTTCCTGCTGAATATTTTGCTGACGATTCCTGTTTTCATCATTGCCCATCAAAATTTCATCAATCCGCATTGGAAATTCCCGATAGACAGGATTTTACTGTTTATAATCATCCTGGTGGCTTTCCAGCTTATTTTACGTGTGCTGAAAACGATCATCATCATTTGTATTTTCGGTTATCTTCTCATTCTTTTGTGTGGGACAATTTTCGGTGAATATAGTTTTTACCGGGTATATGACGATTACCGTTCTATGATGTACACCATGGAAGAAAATCCGTATCCTCAAGATATCATTGTAAGCAAATTACTTCCTTTCCCCAACAAATCCAAGGTATTGCGGGCTATTGATTTTGATAATCCCAAAGTCAGGAATTTTGCACTTTCGGCAACAACGAAGCATTTTGCAGATATAAAAAAAATGAAAGGCTACGGCTATTACCGGACAACCATACAATGTTTTGCTGTTTTTAAGGAAATTAAGACCCGGTGGAATTACGTAAACGATCCTAAAGGAAATGATTATATCGCTTCCGCCTCCGAATCTTTGCAGCATTTTTCCGGAGATTGCGACGATCATGCTATTTTAATGGCGGCCGGTGTAAAAGCAGTTGGCGGCGTTCCAAGGCTGATCCATACGGACGAGCATATTTACCCGGAAATGCTTATCGGGAGCCAAAAAGACCTGGATAACGTGATTTTCCTGATTAAAAAAGTACTTTTTACGGAAGAAAGCAAAAACAAGGAAATCCATTACCATATTGACGAACGCGGGCAAATCTGGCTGAACCTGGATTATACCGCTTATTATCCCGGCGGGAAATTCATGAGCGAGGAAATCCTGGGTGAGCTTACGCTGAATTAAAAACCTGTTACCAGTTTATTTCCGTTTTCCCAATGGTTTTCAAATAATCGTTGGTTGCCCTGAAATGATTGTTCTTGAACCAAAACCCTCGGTTGGCACTCAATGGGGACGGATGGCCTGCTTCGAGTACCAAATGTTTTTCCCTATTGATTTTAAGGCCTTTTTTGCGGGCGAAACTTCCCCAAAGCAAAAAAACGATTTGCTCGGAATTATCCGAAATATACTGGATTACAGCATCTGTAAAAAGGTTCCATTTTAAATGTTTATGGCTGTTGGCCAAATCTTTGCGTACCGTAAGCGAAGCATTCAGCAACAAAACCCCTTGTTTTGCCCAGGGCTCAAGATTGCCTGATGTCGGAAAAAAAACACGCCCATATTCGTTATTGATTTCCGTGAAAATATTTTTTAGCGAAGGCGGGATTTTTACACCATCATTTACAGAAAAGCACAACCCGTTCGCCTCTCCTTCTCCATGGTAAGGATCCTGACCGATAATGACGACCTTTAAATCTTCCAATGGAAATTGATCAAAAGCATTGAAAATTAAATCTTTAGGCGGGAAACAAGTAAAGTTGGAATATTCTTCATCGACCTGGTGCATCAGCTTGCTGAAATACTCTTTTGGCTGCTCTTTTTCAAAAATGGGCGACCATGATGGATGGATATTGGGCTGCATCGGCTACTTTTTTTACAAATATATCACTTTGACCTGATCCCAAAGCGTAAAGAGATGCAATAATCTTTGTAACTTTGTCTTTTGCTATTTTTACTAATGATTTCAATACACGAAAAAACACTTCAGGATTTACAATTTTCAACGGTTTTAGAAACGGTATCGGCCATTTGCAATACCGATATAGGAAAAGAAAAAGCTTTGGGGATCACACCTTTCAAAGACGAAGAATCATTGAGGATTGCTTTGCATCAAACCTCTGAATATGTGTCTTCCTTTCAAAACAACAATGCCATCCCGAATCATAGTTTTGATGCCATTTCGCATGAAATAAAATTCCTGGCCATTGAAGACAGTTTCCTGGAAGTAGGCAGCTTCAGAAAAATTGCCACTTTGTCTGAAACGACAAATGCCCTGCTTCAGTATTTTAAAAAATTTGACGATTATTACCCTACTTTATATGCCAAATCAAGCCAGATCGAACTCACTAAGGATATTATCCGTTCCATAGATGAAATCGTTGATAAGTATGGTGAAATAAAAGACAACGCTTCTGTGGCTTTATTGGAAATCCGCAAGAATATGAACCTTGTCCGCGGGAAAGTCAACCAGAGCTTCGGCCTTGCCATGACGCAATACCACGGGTTGGGATACCTGGACGATATCAAGGAAAGCTTTGTAAACAACCGTAGGGTTTTGGCCGTTTTGGCTATGTACAGGCGAAAAGTGAAAGGTTCTATTTTAGGCAGTTCCAAAACCGGGAGCATCGCTTTTATCGAACCCGAAACCACGCTTAAATATTCCCGGGAATTAAGCAACCTGGAATATGAGGAAAAAGAAGAAATAACCAGGATATTAAAATACCTGACCAATATTGTCCGCCCTTATTTACCGCTTCTGATACAATACCAGGAGTTTTTAAGCGATATAGATGTGATTGCTGCCAAAGCCAAATACGCCAATAGGATCAATGGTATCCTTCCAAAAATTACCAAAGAAAGAAGGGTGTATTTCCGGGAAGCCTTCCACCCTATTTTGTACCTGAACAACAAAGCCAAAAAAGAAATTACTTATCCGCAAACTATTGAATTTCATAATGAAAGCAGGATTATTGTCATTTCGGGTCCAAATGCCGGAGGGAAAACAATTTCCTTAAAAACAGTAGGATTATTGCAATTGATGCTGCAGTCCGGTATGCTGATCCCTGTTCATGAACGAAGCGAAACGTGTCTTTTCGACAGGATCCTGACCGATATCGGAGATAATCAATCTATTGAAAATCATTTGAGTACCTATAGTTACCGATTGAAGAACATGAATAATTTCCTAAAGAAATGCAATTCAAAAACCCTATTCCTTATAGACGAATTTGGGACCGGTTCGGATCCGGAATTGGGCGGTGCGCTAGCAGAAACTTTCCTGGAGGAATTCTATGCCCGGGAAGCTTTCGGGATCATTACAACCCATTATTCCAATTTGAAAATCCTGGCCAACGAATTGCCTTTTGCCACCAATGCCAATATGCTTTTTGATGAAAAATCATTGGAACCCATGTACAAGCTCGTTTTAGGGCAAGCCGGAAGTTCCTTTACTTTTGAAGTAGCCCAGAAAAACGGTATTCCGTATGGCTTGATCAATCGTGCCAAAAAGAAGATTGAAGGCGGGAAAGTCCGTTTTGACAAAACTATTGCAACCCTTCAGAAAGAGCGTTCCAAATTGGAAAAAACGTCTCAAAACCTTAAGGAAGAGGAAAGCAAAGCCCGTGAGGAAAGCAAAAAAATGGAAAGCATCAATGTGAAGATACAGGACAAATTGGAGCGCTACCAGGAGTTATACGATGCCAACCAGCGACTGATTTATATGGGCCAGAAGATTGATGATATCTCGGAGAAATATTTCAATACCAAAAATAAAAAAGACCTTATTGGTGAATTCCTGAAAATGGTCGAGATTGAAAATTCCAAACGGAAAAAGCTTACACCTAAGGAAGTGAAGGTCAAGGCAGCCATTGAAAAAGTGATTATAGAGGAAGTAAAAGTCAAGGTGGAAGAAATCCGCGAAGTCAAGAAAGAGAAGAAAAGAAAAGCCTCTCTTGAGCCTGAAAAACCGAAAGTAATCCTTAAAATTGGCGACAGGGTGCGTATGAAAGATGGAAAATCCGTAGGAACGATTGACAATATCGAAAAAAATAAAGCGACTGTCAATTATGGCATCTTCACTTCAAAGGTAAATGTTGAGGAATTAGAATTCGTACAAGCAAAATAAGAGCTAAAATGGAAATAGCGGATATACCAAAAGATAAAAAAATCATATTGTTTGACGGTGTTTGCAACCTTTGTAATTCTTCCGTCCAATATGTGATCCGGCATGACAAAAAGGATATTTTCCGGTTTACGTCGCTACAATCTGACATAGGCCAGAAAATTCTAACCCACATTGGGATTTCCCGGCAAAAAATAGACAGTATTGTTTTGTATGAGCCCGGAAAAGCCTATTATTACAAGTCCGGGGCGGCTCTTAAAATTGCCCAATACCTGGGTGGTTTTTTTACATATGGCACTATTTTCAGGATCATACCTTCTGGAATTAGGGATTTTATGTATGATTATGTAGCCAAAAACCGTTACAAATGGTACGGCAAACAGGAAGCCTGCATGATTCCTTCTCCCGAATTGAAGTCTAAATTTTTAGAATAAAAAAAAGCCAGGTGATTATCCTGGCTTTTTCATTTATAGGTTGAAATTCAATCCTGCGACAATATTCCTTCCCGTGTTGGGAATGCCCTCCGATTTTAACCTGGAAAGATGTGAAACATAATTTCTGTCCAATAAATTATTGGCATTCAACGTGAGGTCGAACTTTAGTTTCAACAAATTGATTTTTCCTCCCAAACTGGCATTCACCAAAGCATATCCTCCTGATTTTGTTTCAAATTCGCTATTCTTGTTTTGGGCGAACGTATTTTCGACCGTTATTGATGTAAACGCTTTTTTGAACCAATCCCGGAAATCAAATTCCGCCCGGAGTGTATTGCTCCATTTATTGGCAGGGATCAAAGGCAAAAAACCACCATTGTCCTTCTTTCCGGTAACGCTTTCAAAACTGCTGGTAAAATGCAGCCAATCCAAAGGGTGCGGATGAAAATGGATTCCCGCTTCTCCCCCATACAAAAACGCATTGGACTGGACGTAATCATACACGTTATTGTCCTCAATGACAGTCCCGTTAGGTGAAATAAAAATATAATTGTTGATGTGGTTGTAAAATCCGTTGGCGAAAAATTCGAAATGGGAATTCCCATATTCCACGTTCAGGTCCGTCTGGATGTTTTGCTCGTTTTGTAAATCAGGATTCCCGATCTCGTACCGGTTACTGCCTTCATGCACTCCGTTTGAGGTTAATTCGGCTAAATTGGGAGCCCTGAAACCGGAAGCTATATTTATCCTGACCGAAAGATTGTCCATCAATTGCGTTTTATAGCCAAGAGAGGCATTAAAACTGTTGAATTTCTTATCAATGGCTTCAAAATAACCTTCCGAACCGGCTATTCCGTGGGTTTCCGTATTGATTTTCCGGGTATCAAAACGGATTCCTGCCTGGAATATATTTTTTTTCCATTCGTAATTACTGGTGGCCAAAACGCCAATATCGGTAGTAACGGCATCCGGAATCAGCAATTCTTCTCCTGAATTTTTATTGGTTTGATTCATCCCTTGCACACCAAGAATCGTTTCCAGTTTCCCAAATTTCGGAAGGTAATATTTCAAATCATAATTGAATGTTTTCAAATCCATGTGTAAAACCGGGATTGAACTGTCTTCGAATTCTTTCCTATTATTGGCGATATACCCGAAATCGGCATCGATTTTCGAATTTTTGAAAAAGAAATTATTATGAAGACTGACAATGTGGCTCACCACTCCTTGCCGTGGGTAATTGGGGTCCCTTTTGGTGGTTTGCACTGCAATTTCTTCGGGGATGCCCAAACTCAAATTGTTCAGGTTGTAGCGTAAAACGCTGGCAAATTTGGAATTGCTGTAACCGATACCGGTTTTCAGGTCGGTTTCTTCAAAACGTGTATTGGTCACCCTGTTTCCGCCGGGTATTTTATAATCGGCATGGGAATTATAACCGCCGCGAGCCATGAATTTCCAGTTTTCAGAAGAAGATTTTAGGCCGAAAGAAGTATTGCTTCCATTAGTATTGGAAAATAGTTTTTGGCTAAAATCGCTCGAAAAAGAATTGGGCTGGGCGAATTTTTCCGGATTGAAAAACAAAACACCACCCAACGCGTCCGAGCCGTAAAGCAACGAAGCAGGGCCTTTTATGACTTCAACGCTTTCCACACCGCTGTCGTTCAGTCCAAGGCCGTGTTCTTCCCCAAATTGCTGGTTTTCCAACCGGACACCTTGGGTATACACCAGGACACGGTTGCCGCTCAATCCCCTGATTACGGGTTTTCCTATGGCAGTTCCTGTTGAAACTTGCGAAACTCCAGGTATTGTTGCCAGTCCTTCAATTAAAGTAGCGGCGCCTTTTTGCTGTAATTCCCTGATGGAACTATGCTCCACTTTCATGACATTCTGGGATTGCATTTTGTTGAATGCGGTAGAAACAATCACTTCTTCCATATGGTTTACCGATTCTTCAAGCGTGCTATTTACAATGGTTTCTTTTTGATTCAGGCGTATGGTGACAGCTTGGGTTTCGTACCCAAAATAAGTAAAGATCAGTTTGAAATTCCCGTTGGGAAGATTGTTGATGGCATATTTTCCATTGGCATCAGAAAGCGTTTCGATAGTAAGCTCAGGAATAGCTACCGACACCAATTCGAGTGGTTTGTTATTTGCCGCCGTAATAGTACCGCTTACTGTGTTTTGTGCAGCGGAAAACAGCGAAAACCCTAACAAAAGGGTTACGAAAAAAGATTTCATAATAATAAGATTGTTTATTGTTTAAAAATAAGTTCGGCCGAAATTAAGAGATTCGGCAACGGAATTAAACAATAATGGCAGGAGGCCCCCGCAGGTAATACGAGCTACCGGTAAAGAAAACTAATTTTTCTCCGTAACCAAACAAACGGGTAGTATCGGAAACGGCATTAAAAAACTCAAACGAGTAAATTTCTGCCGGGATATAATTGCTAAACGAGTATTTGCACACAAAACAATTGTCATAATCGTGATGGCTGTGCGTAATCTCCGCTTTGCTATTGGAATTGTATTTATGGTGGCAGTGCTCGGTAGTAAGCTCCTTGACCAAATGCTCAAAGGAATGCGCCGATTGATACAATATCGTAAAGGATATTGCCGCAAGGACGAAGAAATTTACTATGAGCAGGCGTTTTTTCATTCAGGACAAATGTAAAAAAGAAATCCGTTAAACATACATTTAACGGATTTTTTATCTTAAATGGTGATTAAACCAGATTGTTTTTCACTAAATATTCAGCAATCTGAACCGTATTGGTAGCCGCTCCTTTACGAAGGTTATCTGCTACGATCCACATGTTTAAGCTATTTGGCTGGCTTTCGTCACGGCGGATACGGCCTACGAACACATCATCTTTCCCCTGTGCATATAAAGGCATTGGGTAGGTAAATGTGTCTACATTATCCTGGACAACAACACCCGGTGTATTATGAAGGATGCTTCGTACTTCGTTTACTTCGAAATCATTTTCAAAAGCAACGTTTACGGCTTCGCTATGGCCTCCAACAATAGGGACACGAACGGCTGTAGCAGTAACGGCAATGGTCCTGTCGTCCAATATTTTTTGGGTTTCGCGAACAAGTTTCATTTCTTCCTTCGTGTAACCGTTATCTTCAAAACTATCGCAATGCGGGATGGCATTTCGGTGGATTGGATATTTATAGGCCATTTCCCCCTGGATTCCTGAGTATTCATTCTCTAGCTGTTGTACTCCTTTTACTCCAGTCCCGGTAATGGATTGGTAGGTTGAAACAACAATTCTTTTGATTTTGTATTTTTTATGCAACGGAGCCAATGCCATAACCAATTGTATGGTGGAACAGTTTGCATTAGGGATGATCTTGTCTTCTTTTGTAAGTATCGAACCGTTTATTTCCGGCACAACCAGTTTTTTCGTCGGATCCATCCTCCAGGCAGAAGAATTGTCAATAACTGTCGTACCCACTTCAGCAAATTTAGGCGCCCAGGCTAAAGAAGTTTCTCCACCGGCAGAAAATAAGGCAATGTCAACTTTCATATCCACAGCAGTCTGCAATCCGACAACCTTATACTTTTTCCCTTTAAATTCAACTTCCTTTCCTACGGATTTTTCAGAAGCAACTGGAATTAATTCGGTTACAGGAAAATTTCTTTCCGCTAAAATTTGAAGCATTACTTCGCCCACCATTCCGGTGGCACCTACAACGGCTACTTTCATTTGATGTGTGTGTTATTGTTTTAAAAGACAAAAGTAAATAATTAAGATGTTAAAAAAATACAAAAAAACAAAACCACACAAAATGATATTATTTCGTGAGATAATGTCCATTTCAGCTGAATGTAAGCGGGTTTACAACATTTTGGTTACAATTGTTTTTCTAAAATATGAGTGTATTTTCCGTCTTAAAGAAAAAATATAAAACGCTGTTATTTTACACAATTACTACAGAAATTTAATATAAATAACACTTTTAAATAAAATTATATAATGTATGTAAACTTTTGGTAACAAAAATATAATGGTATAAAAATAGGTTTTAAATAAAAAAATAAGATATTTGTAAATTAAATACTACAAAAAAACAATACTAATGAAAACTTTAAAATTATTTTACCTGTGCCTGTTCGGTTTTACAGCCGGCACAGTTTTTTCCCAAACCACACTTGTGGCAACGGGTTCATCCTGGAAATACCTGGACAACGGATCCAACCAGGGTACTGCCTGGAGAGCGGCAGTTTTTACTGAAACCGGATGGCTGCAAGGCAATGCGCAATTGGGTTACGGAGATGGAGATGAGGCTACTGTGGTAAGTTATGGCTCGAGTTCTTCCAACAAATATGTAACCACTTATTTCAGGAAAACCTTTGCTGTAGCAAATGCCAATTCTTTTATTAATTATACTTTGAAAGTAAAAAGAGACGATGGTGTTGCGGTATATGTAAACGGTACGGAAGTATACCGGAACAATTTGGCAGCAAACGCCACATCCGCAACATTGGCAACACTGGCCAGCGATGACGGGGCGGGTTTTCAATCTACAACCCTTCCGGCTGGGACATTTGTTACCGGAAACAATACTATTGCCGTTGAAATCCATCAAAACGCAGGAAACAGCTCCGACATCAGTTTTGACCTTGAGTTGATTGGTAATCTTACGGCTCCTGTAGTAACCTCACAAAAACACATCCACTGGGGTTCTTCCAAAAATCCGCTTGACGGGCTTACCATTACCTGGCGAAATACCGGAACTGCCGATAAGATCAAATGGGGCTACACTAATACTTATGAACAAGGGACTTTCAACGGGGTTTCCAGGGCAGGTTATGCCGATAAGTATTTCAATTACAGTTTCCCTGTTGTGACGCCAAACGCTACAATATATTACGAACTGTATGATTCGCAAAACAATATCTGGACCGGACAAAAAACCTATCAGACAGCACCTCCTTTAAATACAAGCGATTTTACGTTCCTGGCCATTGGCGACAGCCGTTCCAACGTAGGTGTATGGCAAACAATTTCCAATTTGGCACAATCCAAAAACCCGGATTTCGTTTTGTTTAATGGTGATATTGTAGAAAATGGCAATACAAATGCCCAATGGGATAATTGGTTTGATTATGGTAAAAACCTAATTGACAAGCAGTTGTTTTTCCATGCCCAGGGTAACCATGATGTGTCTAGTGCGGCTAATTATCAAAATATCTTTGAATTGCCTAAATATTCCCCTACCGGTACTGAATTGTACTATGCCGTAGAATATGGGGACGCTATTTTTATCTGCTTAAATACCGAAACACCTACCAATGCTGCGCAAAGGACATGGCTGACCAATACACTGGCTGCTAATGTCAATAAAAGATGGAAAATCATTTCGTTCCACAAGCCTTTTTATACCGTTGGGCCGCATGCCAATGAAATGAATTCGGAATTTGGAACCTGGTGGAAAGCTTTTGATGACTATGGTGTTGATTTGATTTTGACAGGACATGACCATTTATACGAAAGGTTTAAGCCAATCAACCGAAATGTGAGCACTACCAATGCCGTGGCAACTTACGGAAGCGGCCCTACAGAAGGACGATGCGAAGTGGTTTGCGGCGGTGCCGGAGCGCCTTTGTATGATGCGGGGACTTCCGGGTTGTTGCAGACCTTTAAAAAAGACTATCATTTTGTCAAATTTGACGTTACGGCCACTTCGCTTTGCGGTACGGTTTACGACGATTCCAATGTAGTTATAGACAATTTCTGTATCAATAAGACTAATTTAGGGAAAGGAGATCCAAAAAATATTTTTTACCCTATCAAATTATCGCCAAACCCTGTAAAAGAGAGTTTTAAAGTAACCTACAGCTCGCCAAACACAGGAAAAGTACTGATTAGCATTTTTGATATAAAAGGGAATCTGGTGGCTCAGGAGAATACAACAAAACCAGAGACTGAATTTGTATACAAATATGATGCTTCTTCTTTAAAACAAGGAGTCTATGTGTTTGAAATCCAAATGGACAACCAAAAAGACAGTGCTATACTGATACGTGAATAAGAACCAAAAAAGCCCTGGACATTTCAATTCAGGGCTTTATTTACTAATATGAAGAATAAAATAGAAATCCTTACCAAAATTGGTGTTTTTGGTACCTTTTTAGGCCATGGAATAGTGGCCTTATGCATTAATCCAAAATGGATTCCATTGCTTACCTGCTATGGCTTTTCAGAAGGACAGGCTGTTGCCCTGATGCCATATATCGGCATTGCGGACATCATAATCGCTTTTACGGTATTGCTTTATCCAATACGTTTTGTAGTTGGATGGGCTATTTTATGGGCCTTTATGACAGCTTTGAGCAGGCCTATATCCGGAGAGCGGTTTGTGGAATTTGTGGAAAGGTCCGCCAATTGGTGTCTGCCATTGGTATTGCTTTTACTATTAGGCATCCCGCAAAATTTTAAAAGCTGGTTTAAGGTCAGGGAATAAAAAAGGAGGATTTCAAAATCCTCCTTTTTTATTATTTATTTTTTAGCAAATCCCTGATTTGCGTGAGTAGTTCTTCCTGGGTAGGCCCGGCTGGAGCAGCAGGAGCTTCTGGTTTTTTCATTTTATTGATTCCTTTAATGATCAAAAATAAAATGAAAGCTACGATTATAAAATTAATAACAGCTGAAAGGAAAACACCGTATTTTACACCTCCAAATGCTGTCAATTGCTCTATTTCAGTAAGGTTGGCAGCTTCTAATGCAGGTTTAAGCAATAATGGCGTAATGACATCGTCAATTAACGAACTTATGATTTTCCCAAAAGCACCACCAATAATAACCCCAATGGCCAAATCAACAACATTGCCTTTCATGGCAAATTCCTTAAATTCCGAAATGAATCCCATAATTTATTTGTTTTTAGGTTAATTTACTTTAAAATACAAAGCTAATTTAACATTATTATTTAAATAAAATTAACATTTTGACAGTTATTCTCTGTAGAAAACCCTTTTTACCCTGCTGGAGATGCTGGTCAGGATTTCGTACGGAATAGTATGTATTGCTTCGGCAATGGCTGTAACCGTAGGGTCTTTGCCGAAAATAATCACTTCATTCCCTTCAAAACAATTAATTTCTGTAGCGTCGGCCATGAGCATATCCATGCAAATGCTGCCAATAATGGGTGCCTTCTGGTTGTTTATCATGACATACCCTACTCCATTCCCCCAAAGGCGCGAAATACCATCGGCATAACCAATAGGAACCGTTGCGACTTTTGTCTTCCTTTTGGCAGAAAACCGCCGGTTGTACCCTACTGTTTCTCCCGGATCAATGCTTCGTAATTGTGAAATAACCGATTTTAAGGTCCCAACGTTTTCGAGCATTTTTGTTTCTTCAGCATCATTTGAAACGCCGTACAAACCTATTCCAAGGCGGACCATGTCAAATTGGGCATGCGGGAAATTACTGATTCCAGACGAATTGCTGATATGTCGTATCGGATTGATTTTCAGAGATTCAGTTATAGTTTTGGATAACCTGTCAAAGTCTGAAATTTGCTGGTTTGTAAATGTTTTGTCTTCCTGGTTATCGCTTTCTGCCAAATGCGACAAAATACTTTTTATGGATACTAATTTGGTTTCCTTCAAAACAGCGATCAGTTCCGGGAGCATTTCGGCATCAAAGCCCAAACGGTTCATTCCCGTATTAATTTTGATATGGACAGGATATTGGTCCAGGTTTTTCTCTGCAGCAATCTTCAAAAAGGCTTTCAAACCTCTTAAACTGTAAATTTCAGGTTCCAGGTAATGTTGGATGATGGAAGGAAAACTCGTCATTTCCGGATTTAGGACCATAATAGGCAAATCTATGCCTGCTTTACGGAGTTCGATTCCTTCGTCAGCAAAAGCAACGCCCAGGTAATCAATTTTATGATGGGCCAGCAGCCTTGCAATTTCATAGCTTCCGCTTCCGTACCCAAAGGCTTTCACCATGACCATCAGTTTGGTTTTAGGGTCCAGTTTTGATTTGAAAAAGTTCAGGTTATGGCTTATCGCATTCAAATTGATCTCGAGCACGGTTTCATGCGTTTTTTCCTCGAGGAGCGACACGATTTTTTCAAATTCAAACTGACGCGATCCTTTGATCAGTATGGTTTCATTGGCAAATTCCAAACTATCGAAAGCCGCTATGAATTCTTCTGTGGAAACGAAAGAAACCGGATTCAAAAATTTGTATTTGAAATGGGAAATAACTTCGCCAATGCAAATTACACGGCTTATTTTGTGGGACACAATCAGGTGTGAAACCCGGGCATACAATTCTTCATTGGAAAGCCCTGATTGAAAAATATCCGATAAGATTAGTGTCCTTTTCTTATGCTGCTTTTGGTTTTCTAAAAAATCCAGTGCTATTTTAAGCGATTGAAAATCAGAACTGTAACTATCGTCAATTAAAGTACAATTATTAATCCCTGTTTTTATTTTCAGACGCATTTCCACCGGGAACAATTCACTGACGCGGGCCACTATCGTTTCCAGGCTGTACTTCATATAAAGCATCGCCAGGATACAATGCATGCTGTTTTCGGCGGAAGCCTCATCTGTAAAAGGGATCCGTACCTGAAATGATTTTTCCCGGTATGTGATGTTTAGGATGGAATGGTCTTCAAAGGTATGCTTTTGGTAAAAAACATCGGCTGTCCTGTCATTCGTACTCCAGGTAAAAATCTTGATTTCCGGTTTTATGAAGGCTTCGACGGTTTTGTTTTTATTCAATATGAGTATGTCAACTCCTGAAAAAAGCTTTAGTTTTTCTTTTATTTTATGGGAAATGTCTGAAAACCCTTCGTCATGCGCCGTTCCGATATTGGTCAGGATCCCAATGCTGGGCCTGATGATTTTTTGAAGATGGATCATTTCGCCGCTTGTGGAAATGCCGGCTTCAAAAATACCCAAATTGTGGTTTTCATTAATTGCAATAACAGAAAGAGGCACACCAACCTGCGAATTGTAGCTTTTTGGACTCCTAATAATATTGAAATCAGGGCTTAACAGGAAATTAAGCCATTCCTTGACGATGGTCTTCCCGTTGCTGCCCGTAATACCTATGACAGGAAAATCGAACAGGCTCCTGTAATAAGACGCAAAATCCTGCAATGCCGCAAGTGTATTGTCCACAACATAAAAATTGGCCTTATCATTCAGGATTTCAGGGATATAGTTTACAACGAAATTCTTCACACCTTTTGAGATCAGGTCTTCAATATAAATATGTGCATCGTGGTTTGGGCCTACCAGGGCAAAGAACAGCGTTTTATTATTGTTTTGCTGCGACCGGCTGTCTATAGATACATTGTCGATAACGCCGGAAGCATTGTCAATATTAGCTTTGGCGTGTATGGCGGTAATGATATTTTGTAAAGTAACGCTCAAGGTTGTTATTTTTTCTTATCGGGATTCTCTTCCTGGTTCTTTTTCATGGCGTTATAATAGGCGGCGCGGCTCAAAGGCTCGTATTCTTCCGTTTCTCCCAGCATGACCAATTTTTCATTGTCATTTTTCCTGAAACTGTAATGGGCCAGGTTTCCGGTGCGGGTACACACGGCGTGCACTTTTGTCACATATTCCGCCGTGGCCATTAGTGCCGGCATGGGGCCAAAAGGATTTCCCTTAAAATCCATATCCAAACCTGCAACAATTACCCTGATGCCCGAATTGGCCAGGTCATTGCAGATGGCTACGATCTCATCATCAAAAAACTGCGCTTCATCGATCCCTACCACATCACAGCCCTGTGCCAGGATGCGGATATTGGCAGCGGCCGGAACCGGAGTCGAGCGGATTTCATTCTTATTGTGGGAAACTACCATTTCATCATCATAGCGTGTATCTATTGACGGTTTAAAGATTTCAACCTTTTGTTTGGCAAACTGCGCCCGTTTCAGCCGGCGGATCAATTCTTCGGTTTTACCCGAAAACATTGAACCACAGATGACTTCAATCCAACCAAATTGTTCTTTATGATTTACTGTATTTTCAAGAAACATTTTTTATTTTTATAACGATAAAAATGAATAGTTTTTATTACTTTGTAACACAACAAATTTATTAAAAAAGATACGCCTCACTCATTATAATTTTAAAAGTTATGAAAAAAAAGTTAGAAGCCGAATTAATTAGCATAGCCCACAGAATTTTGCAATTGAAACACAAAGAAGATGTCCGGGAATTGCACCATGAAGCCCAAAAATTATACGAAAAGCTATCTGTCTTATTATTTGTTGAAGAGAATTTCAGTGACCTAAAACCAACCATCGGTTTGCCCGAAATTGAAAAGAAACTGGAAAAGGCTTTTGATTTTGACGAAAAGATAATCGTAGCCGAAATTACTGAAAAGGAAGACCACGAATTGGTGGTGGAACCTAAAACGGAAACAGCTCCCGAAGTACCAAAAGAAGAGCCTAAGAAGACCGAAGAAATAGTTGAAACCATTGAGAAAGAAGTTGTTGCCGAAACACCTCAAACCGTTGCCGAAACCCCTATAATAGAAATCCCGAAACCGGATAAAAAGCAAATTTCCATTGATGAGATCCTGGGCGGCGTAACTGCCGATCCTATTTTTGACCGTGTAAGCGATCTTAAAAAACAGGAAGATGCCAAAATTTCAAAAGAAATAGCAAAAATCATAGACGATAAAATTGAAGAGAAACCGGCTTCTGAAGTCCATGTGGAAACAGTTTTTAGCGATGTACACGATGGCAAGGAAGTGATTTTTGAAAAACCTGCTCCCGAAATCCAGGTGGAAACCGTATTTGTGGATGTTACCGAAGGAAAAGATATCGTATTTGAAAAAGCTGACCCAAAACCGGCAACCAACCTTAATGATAAGCTCAACAAAGGCATAAACATAGGATTGAACGACCGCATCGCTTTTGAAAAAAACCTTTTCGGGGGAAGCAGCGAGGATTTTAACCGGGTGGTGTCCCAATTGAGTACTTTCGATACCTTTGAAGATGCCCGTAATTTTATCGATGAGCTTGTAAAACCTGACTATAATAACTGGAAAGGAAAAGATGAATTTGCAGAGCGGTTCATGGAATTTGTTGAAAATAAATTCTTGTAAATGGGTAAATTATACTTGGTACCTACTCCTATCGGTAATTTGGAAGACATGACTTTCAGGGCTATTAAAGTCCTTAAGGAAGTTGATTTGATCCTTGCCGAAGATACCCGGACCAGCGGAAAACTGCTGAAACATTTCGAAATCGCAACGCACATGCACAGCCACCATATGCATAACGAGCATAAAACGGTTGAAAACATCATCAAACGTATCCAGGCGGGCGAAAATATCGCTTTAATTTCTGATGCAGGGACGCCGGCCATTTCCGATCCGGGCTTTTTGCTTACCCGTGCCTGTGTGGAACATAATATTGAAGTAGACTGCCTGCCGGGCGCCACAGCTTTTGTACCGGCATTGGTCAATAGCGGGCTTCCGAACGATAAATTCATTTTTGAAGGTTTTTTGCCCGATAAAAAAGGCCGCCAGACACGCTATTTGGCCCTTGCGGAAGAAACAAGGACGATGATCCTGTATGTTTCGCCACATAAACTCACCAAAACATTGGCCGAATTCGTGCAATATTTCGGCGCAGACCGGCAAGTTTCAGTATCCCGGGAAATTTCAAAACTCCACGAAGAAACCGTCAGGGGAACCGCAGAAGATGTTTTGAAGCATTTTGAAGCAAAACCTGCCAAAGGGGAAATCGTGGTCGTTGTAGCCGGAAAAATTTCGGTTAAGGAATCTAAAAAAGAACCGCAAAACCATGACTAACAGAAGTATCGCTCAATTCCTGGATATTGTAAGGCTGGAACCGCAAAGCATCCATTTTTCGGACACCATTGCCGTTATTGAAGAATATTATGATTTTACTCCTACCGGATTTCAAAACGGGGACCAATACAATGCGCCCGGTGAAAATTCAGGTTCCTGTAAAATCTTCGCTTTCGGCCTTTTGCAAAACTTGACACCGTCTGAAGCACTGGCTTGTTTTGGCACCTATTACTTTGACGAAGTCCTGAACCATCCCAACGGGACAAACCATCAAAACATCCGGAATTTCATCAAAACGGGCTGGAACGGAATTCAATTTGAAGGAAAAGCGTTGCAGCTGAAAAAGCCTTAAACTTCCAAATCAACAAACGAAAAAGTATTTCCGCTGAATAATCCTTTGTCGGATAGTTTCAGGTCCGGGATAACCAACAATGCCATGAAAGAAAGTGTCATGAACGGCGCTTTGAGCGGGCTGCCTAATGCTTTGGCCATTGTATCGATTTCCTGGTACAACCTGCCGGCCTGCCAACCGTCCTTATCGCTCATGATTCCTGCTACGGGAAGCGGCAATATTTTGCTTTCCGAACCATTTACGGCACAGATTCCGCCTTTGTTTTCCACCAAAAGATTCACGGCCTTGCAAATTTCGGCATCAGAAGTGCCTACAGCAATGATATTATGGCAATCGTGCGCTACCGAACTCGCGATGGCACCTTTTTTCAATCCGAAATTCTTGATAAATGCAATCGCCGGAGCCGCATCGTAATAGCGGTTGACTACAGCCATTTTAAGGATATCGTTTTCCGTATCCGAAACCAATTTGCCGTCTTTTATAGCTGGCGAATGATGTAATTCGTTAGTAATCAGCTGTCCTTCCAAAGCCTCGATCACCCTTATTTTTGAGGCTGTTCCCGAAAGTTCAAAATCGGAAGTTTCCTTAATTGTTATGTTGAAATTATTCGGAGTCTCAAAAGCTACCGGATTTACAAATGAAATCCCATTTTCAGCGACCAGATCACCATTAATATATGTTTTCTGCACGTTAAAATGAATCAGGTCATCCACTACGATAAAATCGGCAGTATCCTTTTCTTTCAGCAAACCTACATTCATTTTATAATGTTTTACAGGATTGATGCAGGCCACTTGTAATACCTTAAAAACATCGATTCCTTTTGCCACGGCGCGGGCGCAAAGCGAATTAATGTGTCCTAAAATCAAATCATCAGGATGTTTGTCATCGGAACAGAACATCATATTTTGATAGTGCTCAGGAAGCAAATCAATCAGGGCTTCAAAATTTTTGGCGGCGCTTCCTTCCCGGACAATCACTTTCATGCCCAAGGACAGTTTTTCCTGCGCTTCCTCGAAAGTAAAACATTCATGGTCTGTCGAAATCCCGGCAGAAATGTATTTCCGGATGGCATCGCCCCGCAATCCGGGAGCATGGCCGTCAACAGGTTTGCCAAAATGTTTGGCCCATTGTATTTTCTTCAGGACTTCCGGATCATCAAATAAAACACCGGGATAATTCATCATTTCAGACAAATAGAAAATATCGGGTGAAGCCATCAATTCCTTGATTTCCTCGGAATCTATAATCCCTCCCGCTGTTTCAAAAGAAGTGGCAGGAACACAGGAAGGTGCACCGAAATGGAATTTCAAAGGGACTTCCCTACCGTTGTCAATCATATAATAAACGCCTTCTTTTCCCAATACATTCGCAATTTCATGAGGGTCCGAAATCGTTCCGACCGTTCCGTGGAGTACAGCAATTTTAGCAAATTCAGACGGTACGAGCATGGAACTTTCTATATGGATGTGGGCATCGATAAACCCCGGAAGGATATAACTTTTCACGTTATGTTCTTTTTCCGTAATGGAAACGATCACTCCGTTTTCAACCACAATTTCCCCCGGATAAATCCGTTTGTTTTCGATATCGACAATTTGGCCCTGAATCTGCATTTATTGATTTTTTTAAATGGTATTAAAGTTCAAAATAACCATTTTTTATCGGGATTTCACGGAATTATTTTCGGATTTTAAAAAATTTAATTAACAAATTGTTTTCAAATTTTGTAGTAAATTTGGATTCAAAACTTACACTCCATATAAAATAGTATGCGCTGGACCATTAAACCAAAACCCCACCAAGCAAAAATCAAAGAACTCTCGCAGGCTTTACAAGTAGACGAAAATATTGCCATTCTGTTATTGCAGCGCGGTATTGAAACTTTCGAGCAGGCACGGCAGTTTTTCCGTCCCAGTTTAAGCGACCTGCATGATCCGTATTTGATGAAAGATATGGACAAAGCAGTTACGCGCATCGAAGCCGCCATAGCCAGCAATGAAAACATTTTGATTTTTGGTGATTATGACGTAGATGGCACTACTGCCGTTTCTTTGGTTTCTTCTTATCTGAAAAGCTATTACCCTCATATAGACACCTATATTCCAGATCGTTATGACGAAGGCTACGGCATTTCGTACAAAGGGATCGATTATGCGGATGATAACGGGATCAGCCTGATTATTGCCCTGGATTGCGGTATCAAATCAATCGATCATGTGGCATACGCCAAAGCGAAAAATATTGATTTCATCATTTGTGACCACCATCGGCCGGGAGATATCCTGCCAGACGCCACAGCTGTGTTAGACCCCAAAAGAACCGACTGCAGTTATCCTTATGATGAATTGTGCGGTTGCGGAGTAGGTTTTAAACTGATTCAGGCTTTAGGCCAAAATAGGAATCAAACGATTGATGACCTGATACCTTATCTCGATTTGGTCGCGACAGCCATTGCTGCGGACATTGTTCCGATGACGGGAGAAAACAGGATTTTGGCGAAGTTCGGTTTAGAGGTTATCAATTCGGCTCCAAGGCCAGGCATCAAGGCAATGGTCCAGAACTTAAAAAAGAAAGTGCTTACAATAACGGACGTGGTTTTTATCATAGCGCCGAGAATAAATGCTGCCGGAAGGATCAAACACGGCAATTATGCAGTCGAATTGTTGTCTGAATTCGATTTGGAACAAGCCACCGCATTTGCTTCCCAAATTGAGATATTCAATGCCGACAGGAAAGATCTTGACAAACAGATTACGCAGGAAGCGCTCCTTCAAATTGAAGAAAACGCCGAAGAAGCTAAATTCACAACCGTTGTATACCAGGAGGATTGGCACAAAGGTGTCATAGGAATTGTTGCCTCCAGGCTGATTGAAACGCATTACCGCCCAACGATTGTTTTTACCAAAAGCGGCGACAAATTGGCGGCATCGGCACGTTCTGTCAAAGATTTCGACATTTATAATGCTTTGGAAGCCAGTGCGGAACATTTGGAACAATTTGGCGGGCATATGTATGCGGCCGGAATGACGCTGAAGGAAGAAAATTACAGTGCTTTTAAGGATAAATTTGAAGAGGTGGTCCGGGAAACAATTAACCCTGATTTATTGACTCCCGAAATTTCAGCCGACCTGGAAATGGAATTAAACGGCATCGATCCTAAATTCTTTCGGATATTAAAACAATTCGAGCCCTTTGGCCCGCAAAATATGACACCGGTTTTCCTGTCCAGGCAGGTCTATGATACCGGGTACGGAAAAACCCTGGGCAAAGACGAAGAACACTTGCGGTTGTTTGTAAAACAAGGCGATGGCGATGGATTTGCTGCCATTGGCTTTGGCCTGGCCCCTAAAAAAATGCTTACCGGAAATCAAAAAACGTTTGACATTGTTTATTCTGTTGATGAAAACGAATGGAACAATACGATAAGCTTACAATTAAAATTAAGAGATATTAAAGAAAATCATGAGTAAAAAAGATCCGTTTTCTTCGTTGAAAATAAAAGAGTTCCGCTGGTTTTTATTGATGCGGCTGGGCATTGTTTTGGGCTGGTCCATGCAATTTGTATTGGTGGAATGGGAAGTGTACAGAATAACCAAAGACCCGCTGTCATTAGGGCTTATAGGTTTAATGGAAGTAATCCCGGCTATCGGGATGGCGCTGTTCGCAGGGCATATCGTCGATCAGAACGAAAAGAAGGGAATGTTGGTCAAATGCCTTTCAGGGCTGGCCTTGATCAGTATTTTGATGTGTGTATTGCTCAAACCGGAAGTTTCGGAAACCCTTTCTAAAAACACCGTTTTAAATGGTATTTATGCCCTTGTATTTTTAGGTGGTATTATCCGGGCCTTTATCATCCCGTCCGTTTTTAGTTTACTAGGTTTGATCGTACCCAATAAAGAAAAACCCAACGCAGCGGCCTGGAGCAGTTCTACCTGGCAGGTTGCGGCTGTTATCGGGCCGGCGCTGGCAGGATTTACCATTGGCGGCATTGGTGTTTTTGCTTCGATGCTTTTAGTGGTGATTAGTATTATTTTCGGGATTTTCGCCTTATTCCAAATTCCGGCAAAACCCATTATCAATCCTAAATTAGGAGAACCGATTTTTACAAGCCTTAAAGAAGGAATAACTTTTGTGTTCCAGAACAAAACCGTCCTAAATGCCTTATCCTTGGATATGTTTGCCGTTTTATTTGGAGGTGCCGTTGCTTTATTGCCGATTTTCGCCCAGGATATTTTAAAAGTAGGCTCCGAAGGTTTCGGGATACTAAGGGCTGCTCCTGCCATTGGCGGACTGATTACGATGCTTATTGCTACTTCCATGCCTTTAAATACCAATGCCGGGAAAAAATTATTGCTGGCGGTACTGGTTTTCGGGGTTTGCATTATTATTTTCGGGCTGTCGGCCAATTTTTGGGTTTCGGTGGCTGCTTTGTTTTTGAGCGGTGTAGCCGATGGGATTTCAGTAGTAATACGATCCACTATCCTTCAATTATACACTCCAGACCATATGCGGGGCAGGGTTTCGTCTGTAAACTCCATATTTGTGGGTTCCTCAAACGAATTGGGTGCCTTTGAAAGCGGTTTTACCTCAAAACTGATGGGTGTGGTCCCTTCCGTTGTTTTTGGCGGAATTATGACCATTGGCGTGGTTGGTGTTACTGCTTTGGCTTCTCCTAAATTCAGGAATTTAGACATCCAGAAGGATTTGGAAACTTAACAATGTTACACTAAATTTTGACACAAAAAATGTACCTTTGTGTTTTGCCTAAAATTATGCTAGATACCGAAGATACTATTGAAGTTATTGGTGCCAGGGTGCACAATCTCAAGAATATTGATATTTCCATTCCCCGTGAAGAATTGGTTGTAATTACCGGTCTTTCAGGCTCGGGTAAATCCTCGTTGGCCTTTGATACCATTTACGCCGAAGGGCAGCGCCGTTATATAGAAACCTTTTCGGCCTATGCACGCCAGTTTTTGGGCGGGCTGGAACGTCCAGATGTTGATAAAATCGATGGATTGTCCCCGGTAATTGCCATTGAGCAGAAAACTACAAGTAAAAGCCCTCGTTCCACAGTTGGGACAATTACCGAAATCTATGATTTCCTCAGATTATTGTTTGCCCGTGCCGGAGATGCCTATAGTTACAATACCGGTGAAAAAATGGTTTCCTATTCTGATGAGCAAATCAAGGACTTGATTACCGAAAATTTCATCGGAAAACGAATTAATATACTCGCTCCCGTAATCCGGGCAAGGAAAGGGCATTATGCCGAATTGTTCCAGCAAATCACCAAACAGGGATTCCTAAAGGTCCGGGTCAATGGCGAAGTCCTGGATTTGACTGCCGGTATGAAACTGGATCGTTACAAGACCCATGATATCGAAATTGTTGTAGACCGGTTAGTGGTTGAAAATTCCCCTGAAAGCGAAAAAAGATTATCCGAAAGCATTCACACCGCTATGTACCATGGCGAAAATGTGCTGATGATCCTGGACCAGGATACTAACCAGACACGTTATTTCAGCCGAAACCTGATGTGCCCTACCACCGGAATTTCATACCAGAACCCGGAACCAAACCTGTTCTCGTTCAATTCTCCCAAAGGGGCTTGCGAACATTGCAACGGATTGGGCGTTGTTAATGAAATCAACCTTAAAAAAATAATCCCTAACCCAAAATTATCCATTAAAAATGGAGGTTTTGCCCCACTTGGCGATTATAAATCTTCCTGGATCTTCAAACAACTGGAAACCATCGGGGAAAAATACGGCTTCAAATTAACCGATCCTATCGAGACTATTTCCGAAGAAGCAATGGAGGTGATCCTTAATGGAGGAAAAGATAAATTTTCAATTTCCTCCAAAGCCGCCGGGGTTACCAAAGAATATAAAATCGATTTTGAAGGCATTTCGAATTTTATCAAAACCCAACATGACGAAAGCGGTTCGACTACTATAAAACGGTGGGCCAAAGATTTCATGGACGAAGTGAAATGTCCGGAATGCCAGGGTTCCCGATTGAAAAAAGAAGCGCTCTATTTCAAAATCAATGATAAGAACATCGCCGAATTATCCAACATGGACATTTCGGATTTAACTCATTGGTTTGATACTTTAGACAGTCATTTATCGGACAAACAAAAAACAATTGCTATTGAAGTTGTCAAGGAAATCAAGGACAGGCTGCACTTTTTGGTAAATGTAGGTTTGGAATACCTGGCCTTGAGCCGTAGTTCCAAATCCCTTTCCGGAGGTGAAGCGCAACGCATCCGACTGGCAACCCAGATCGGTTCGCAATTAGTGGGCGTGCTGTATATATTGGATGAGCCAAGTATCGGATTGCATCAGCGGGACAACGAAAAACTGATCCATTCCCTGGAGCAATTGCGGGATATCGGTAATTCGGTAATTGTCGTGGAGCATGACAAAGACATGATCGAACGTGCTGATTATGTGATTGATATTGGCCCGAAAGCCGGAAAATTTGGTGGTGAGATCATCAGCAAAGGAACGCCCGCGGAAATATTGAAGCAGCATACCATTACTGCGATGTACCTCAATGGGGAAATGAAAATCGAAGTTCCGGCCAAACGAAGGGAAGGCAACGGAAAATCCATAAAACTGACAGGTGCCACGGGAAATAACCTCAAAAATGTTTCCATTGAACTGCCTTTGGGTAAACTGATTTGTGTAACCGGGGTTTCGGGCAGCGGAAAATCAACGCTAATCAATGAAACGCTCTACCCTATCCTGAACGAATATTATTTCAATGGTGTCAAAAAGCCGCAGCCGTATAAAAAAATCGAAGGGCTTGAACATATAGACAAAGTCATCGATATTGACCAAAGCCCGATTGGAAGGACACCGCGTTCCAACCCGGCAACTTATACGGAAGTTTTTACGGAAATCCGCAGTTTGTTTACCATGACTCCTGAAAGCATGATCCGTGGTTATAAAGCCGGAAGGTTCAGTTTTAATGTAGCAGGTGGTAGATGTGAAACCTGCGAGGGTTCCGGTGTGAGGACTATTGAAATGAGCTTCTTGCCCGATGTGTATGTAGAATGCGAAACCTGCCAGGGAAAACGTTTCAATAGGGAAACCTTAGAAATTCGATACAAAGGGAAATCGATTTCGGATGTATTGAACATGACTGTAGACGAAGCGGTTCCGTTCTTTGAAAATATCCCGAAAATCTACAGGAAAGTGAAAACAATCCAGGATGTCGGTTTGGGCTATATCACGCTCGGGCAGCAAAGTACCACACTTTCCGGTGGTGAAGCACAACGTATAAAATTAGCCACCGAATTATCCAAAAAAGATACCGGGAATACGTTTTACATCATGGACGAGCCTACAACCGGTCTTCATTTTGAAGATATCCGGGTACTGATGGACGTAATCAACAAACTGGTGGACAAGGGCAATACGGTATTGATTATTGAGCACAATATGGATGTCATCAAGCTCGCGGATTACATTATCGATATTGGTTACGAAGGTGGAAAAGGCGGCGGAGAAGTAGTTGCCAAAGGCACTCCTGAAGAAATAGTTAAAAATAAGAAAAGCTACACTGCGCAATTTCTAAAAAAAGAATTACTTTAGCAGGCTGTTTTTTAGCCGCGATAGCAATGGAAATCCTTTTGTTTTTTCCTTAAAAAACAAAAGATTGGAATGAATAGCGGGAAACAGCTCCTAAAAAATAAAATATAAAAAAGAGAATATGTCGTTTAATGATTATGAAAATGAGGATTCCAGGATCCAAGATAAATTAAAACAAAAAACCTGGAACGAGATAAGGACCAACGACTCCTGGGCGATTTTTAAAATTATGTCGGAGTTTGTCAATGGATACGAAAGTATGGCCAGGATTGGGCCTTGCGTATCTATTTTTGGGTCTGCCCGAACAAAACCGGAGGATAAATATTATATACTGGCTGAAAAAATCGCTTACAAAATCAGTAAAGCGGGTTATGGAGTGATAACCGGCGGTGGTCCTGGTATCATGGAAGCCGGGAACAAAGGGGCGCACCGTGGCGAAGGAACTTCGGTAGGATTGAATATTGAATTGCCTTTTGAGCAGCATTTTAATCCTTATATCGATAAAGATAAAAACCTGAATTTTGATTATTTCTTTGTCAGAAAGGTTATGTTTGTCAAATACTCACAGGGATTTGTAGTTATGCCGGGAGGTTTTGGCACTTTGGATGAATTATTTGAGGCGATTACCCTGATCCAGACCAAAAAAATAGGGAAATTCCCGATTATCCTGGTGGGTTCCAGCTTTTGGGCCGGATTGATCGAATGGGTCAAAACCATCATGATCGATCAGGAAAAAACGGTAAGCCCAACCGATATGGACCTGATAAAAATTGTGGATACGGAAGACGAAGTGGTGGAAGCCCTGGATAATTTCTACAAAAAATACAATTTAAGCCCGAACTTTTAAGCATACAAAAAACTCCGCAAGTTGCGGAGTTTTTTATTTTAAGCCTTAATTTTTTATTTAATTCTTGATACTTAAAACGCTACATTCCATCGTGGTAGCCTCTCATTTTCATCAAGGAAATTTTGCAAAACCTGTCCTTCTACAAACGTTGGGATCACTTTGTTTTTAGCATTGAAGGTATCATACCAAACCACTTCAAGAGCATTGATATTTTCTTTTTTCATTTGTGCCGGCCAGGAATATTTCCTTCCGGTTTTGGCAAACTGATGCCCGTTTACGATTTTGTCATACAAACCACCTGATTTTGTTTTCAAGGTTCCGTCATTTTGGATCGTTCCGGTAGATCCGACCATGATCAGTTCTTTCTCTTCATTGGTCGCATCGTAAACCAAAAAAACACCGCTCCCGCTTTCCGGTGCGTTGCAAACTTCTTCCAGGCTGTCATTTACCGTGAAAGCAAAGCTGTTACCGGTTTTAAATTTCTTTAACTCTTTATACATCTTATATTTTTTTAAATCAATAATCCGAAAAAAAATACCCCACGAAAATCGTGGGGCATTAGATTTCTATATTCTATTAGGGATTAACCTAAAACTTCTTTTACTTTCTTACCGATTTCAGCAGGAGAATCTACTACATGGATACCGTTTTCTCTCATGATACGTTTTTTAGCTTCCGCAGTATCATCAGCACCACCCACAATTGCACCGGCGTGGCCCATTGTTCTTCCTTTCGGAGCAGTTTCACCGGCAATAAAACCTACAACTGGCTTACGGTTACCGTCAGCTTTGATCCAATGTGCAGCATCCGCTTCTAATTGGCCACCAATTTCACCAATCATAACGATACATTTGGTTTCAGGGTCGTTCATCAATAATTCAACGGCTTGTTTGGTCGTAGTCCCGATGATAGGATCTCCACCGATACCGATAGCAGTCGTGATTCCCAAACCTTGTTTTACAACCTGGTCTGCTGCTTCGTAGGTTAAAGTACCTGATTTTGAAACGATTCCTACAGTACCTTTTTTGAAAACAAAACCTGGCATGATACCTACTTTTGCTTCTCCCGGCGTAATCACACCTGGGCAGTTAGGGCCTATCAGACGACAGTTTTTCCCTTTGATATATTCATTGGCTTTAATCATGTCCGCAACAGGAATACCTTCGGTAATGGCAATGATTACCTTGATTCCTGCATCGGCAGCTTCCATAATAGCGTCAGCAGCAAATGCCGGTGGAACGAAAATAATAGTTGTATCAGCTCCAGCCTGGTCTACGGCGTCTTTTACCGTATTGAAAACCGGACGGTCTAAATGCATTGTCCCACCTTTTCCAGGAGTTACACCACCTACAACATTTGTTCCGTATTCAATCATTTGAGAAGCGTGGAATGTTCCTTCGCTTCCTGTAAATCCCTGAACGATTATTTTTGAATCTTTATTGACTAAAACACTCATGATATTTTGTTTATATAGTTTATTTTTTGTGTTGCAAAAGTAAGGTTTTGAAATGTACTTTTATATTATTTTTTAAAATAAATTAACTTAATTGGCTCATTTGGAATCCCCGGTATAATTTTCCTGCTTTTAGTTCCCAAATCACCATGAAATGCGCTAAAATCATTTCTTCCCTTGGATTTTCGATCGTCTTTACATAATGGATGTACCGGACACTTACAGTATCTTCCTCCTCTATAATATGTGTGATGTAAATCCTGGACGAATCGTAGGCTTTCTGCATCTCGGAAGCAAGTTTCAGCATTTCTTCCCTGTTAAGCTGAAGGAATCCTTTGCTGCTGTTCCAGTCCAGGGTAACATCAGGATGTATGAAAGTATCCAGTAATGCGCTGTCGCGAAAAGCATCCGATTTATAAAAATTCTTAACTATTTCCTTAGCCTTCATTTTTATTGAGTTTATTAAGTATTTCAGGGAGTTTTTTAAGGTTGGCCAGCTGTTTGAGTTTTTCGCGGGATTCTTCTACAGGAGTGCCGAAATAGGATTTTCCGCCTTCAATAGATTTGGTTACCCCTGTTTGCCCCATGACTACGGCTTTCGACCCGATCGTAATACCGCTTGTAGTGCCTACCTGGCCCCAAAGGGTTACTTCATCTTCAATCACCACGCAACCCGCAATACCGGTTTGTGAAGCGATAAGGCATTTTTTACCGATTATCGTATCGTGCCCCACATGGACCTGGTTGTCAATTTTTGTCCCGGCACCAATGGTAGTATCGCCTGTAACACCTTTATCGATGGTACATAAAGCGCCAATCCCGACATTGTCCTCAATAACGACCCGTCCTCCTGAAATTAGTTGGTCAAAGCCTTCCGGGCGTTTTTTATAGTAAAAAGCGTCGGCGCCAAGGATAGTCCCCGCGTGGATGATGACATTATCCCCGATTACCGTATTATCATAGATGGAAACATTAGAATGGATCAGGCAGTTTTTGCCAATCGCCACATTATTCCCGATAAAGGTATTGGGTTGGATAACGGTCCCCTCTCCTATTTTGGCAGAAACTGAAACAGCAGCATTCGAAGCCTGGAATGGCCTGAAATGATGCGTCAATTTATTAAAGTCCCTAAAAGGATCGTCGGAAATCAACAAAGCTTTACCTTCCGGGCAATCGACATTTTTATTGATTAAAACTATCGTAGCCGCCGACTGTAAAGCTTTATCGTAATATTTTGGATGATCGACAAACACAATATCTCCAGGTTCGACAACATGAATCTCATTCATACCCAAAACTTGAAAATCAGCTTTACCAACGAATTCACAACCAATAATAGTCGCAATTTCTTTTAGTGTATGTGTTTGGGAGAATTTCATCGGATTACTCTTTTACACGCTCCATGTAAGAACCTGTAGCAGTATCTATCTTGATTTTATCCCCTTCATTGATAAACAACGGAACGTTTACCGAAGCCCCTGTTTCCACTTTTGCAGGTTTTGTTGCATTTGTTGCTGTATTTCCTTTCACTCCAGGCTCTGCATAGGTAACCTCAAGAACGATGGAAGCCGGCATGTCTACAGCAAGCGGCAAATCTGTTTCGGTATTGATCTGAACCATTACATTAGTTCCTTCTTTCAACAAATCCGGAGCATCAAGGATGTCTTTGTTTAATGTAATCTGTTCAAAACTTTCATTGTTCATAAAATGAAACTGGGTTCCTTCTGCATACAGGAATTGGAACGTATGTGTTTCCACACGGACATCTTCAATTTTATGGCCTGCCGAAAAAGTGTTGTCCAAAACCTTCCCTGTAGTTAAGCTTTTCAATTTTGTTCTCACAAAAGCCGGGCCTTTCCCTGGTTTTACGTGAAGGAATTCAATGATTTTATATATATCGTGATTGAATTTTATACATAATCCGTTTCTAATATCTGATGTAGATGCCATTTTTTAAGTATTTATTTTATGTTTGTTTCTGTTTTAACTGCTTATACCCCTGTATAACCTTTCATAATTCCTCTTGAAGAATTCCTGATAAAATCCAAAATCTCATCACGCTCAGGAGTAGCCTGCATTTCAGCTTCGATAATAGCCAAAGCCTGTGACGTATTGTAATTTTTCTGGTACAAAATCCTGTAAATATCCTGGATCTCTTTTATTTTCTCAGTCGTAAACCCTCTCCTTCTAAGCCCAACAGAGTTGATACCCACATAGGATAACGGTTCTTTTGCCGCTTTTGTAAAAGGTGGTACGTCCTTACGAACCAGCGAACCTCCGGAAACCATGGCATGGTCACCAATCGAGATGAACTGGTGCACAGCCGCCAAACCTCCGATGATCGCAAAATCACCAATAGTAACGTGGCCTGCAAGTGCTACACCGTTTACAACGATGGCATTGTTACCAATATGGCAATCGTGCGCGATATGCGCTGTAGCCATAATCAGGCAATTGTTCCCTATAGTGGTTTGCCCGGAAGCAATCGTTCCTCTATTTATCGTAACACACTCTCTTATAGTGGTATTATCTCCTATTACCGCAAGTGACTCTTCACCTCCGAATTTCAAATCCTGAGGCACCGCTGAAATTACCGCACCCGGGAAAATATTGCAATTTTTACCTATACGGGCGCCTTCCATAATCGTAACATTCGAACCAATCCAGGTTCCATCCCCAATGACCACATTGTTGTGAATAGTAGTAAAAGGTTCAATTACAACGTTTTTGGCGATTTTCGCACCAGGATGAACGTAGGCTAAAGGTTGATTCATATGTTATTGTTTTTTAACGATTTGTGCCATTAATTCCGCTTCAGCGACCAACTTACCGTTCGAGTAAGCGCTGGCCTGCATATGACAAATCCCTCTTCTGATCGGAGAAAGCAAGTCTAATTTGAAAATTAATGTATCGCCTGGTAATACTTTATGTTTGAACTTAACATTGTCTATTTTCATGAAATAGGTCAGGTAATTTTCCGGATCCGGAACGGTACTCAAAATCAAGATCCCTCCTGTCTGGGCCATCGCTTCAACGATAAGGACGCCAGGCATCACCGGAGCTCCGGGAAAATGCCCTACGAAGAAATCTTCATTCATGGTTACATTCTTCAATCCTACCACATGTGTGTCCGACATTTCCAAAATCCTATCAACCAACAAAAACGGCGGCCTGTGAGGCAACATTGACATGATTTTATGGATATCCATTAGCGGTTCCTTATTCAGGTCATACACCGGGACATGGTTTTTTTGTTCCGTTTTGATGATTTTTGATATTTTCTTGGCAAACTGCGTATTGACAAAATGCCCGGGTTTATTGGCAATGACTTTCCCTTTGATACGGGTCCCGATAAGTGCCAAATCACCTACTACATCCAGTAATTTATGGCGTGCCGCTTCATTTGGGTAATGCAGGGTAAGGTTGTCCAGAACACCATTTGGCGTTACGGAGATCTTTTCTTTCCCAAAAGCCACTTTGAGCCTGTCCATGGTAGAATCGGAGATTTCCTTATCAACATACACAATGGCGTTGTTCAGGTCGCCGCCTTTAATCAGGCCATGTTCCAGCAATGTTTCCAGTTCGTGCAGGAAACTGAACGTACGGGAATCCGCTATTTCCGATTTGAATTCCGAAATATGCTTCATGCTTGCATTCTGGGTTCCAAGGACTTTGGTACCAAAATCAACCATAGCCGTTACCTGGTAATCGTCTGAAGGCATCACGATAATCTCGCTACCTGTTGCCTCATCCATATAGGAAATGACTTCCTTCACCACGTATACGTTTCTTTCCGCTTCCTGTTCTACAATCCCGGTTTTTTCAATCGCTTCAACGAAATATTTTGAAGAACCGTCCATAATTGGCAATTCCGAAGCATTCAGTTCAATAGTGATATTGTCCAGGTCACAACCAACAAGAGCGGCCAAAACATGCTCGGGAGTCTGGATCATCACTCCTAATTTTTCAAGATTGGTACCTCTTTGCGTATTGACAACATAGGCAGCATCGGCTTCAATGATGGGTTGCCCTTCCAGATCCACACGGACAAAGGTAAAACCATTGTTTACCGGAGCCGGTTTAAAAGTCATCGTAACTTCTTTCCCTGTGTGTAATCCAACGCCTTTAAGCGTAATTTCTGACTGAATGGTTTTTTGCTTAACCATAATTATTTGTTTTTCTTTTTTAGTTCTTCTAATTCTGATACTATTTTAGGAAGGTTTTTGAAATGGACATAGGATTTATTAAAATCACTGTATCCAAAAGTAGGGCTTCCCTGCAATGTTTCATTATCTTTTATATTTCTCCCGACACCCGATTGCGCCTGGATCCTTACTCCGTTGCCGATATTCAGATGCCCGGCTATTCCTACCTGGCCACCTATCATGCAGCTTTTCCCTATTTTAGTAGATCCCGCGATACCGGTTTGCGCGGCAATAACGGTATTTTCTCCTATTTCAACATTATGGGCAATCTGGATCTGGTTGTCCAGCTTTACTCCTTTGCGTATAATGGTAGAACCCAGCGTAGCACGGTCTATGGTTGTACAAGCGCCCACATCTACATTATCTTCCAGGATCACATTGCCTATTTGCGGTACTTTGCTGTAAATCCCTTCTTCATTCGGGGCAAAACCAAAACCGTCGGCACCCACAATAGCACCGGAATGAATGGTACAACCGTTGCCTATTTCCGTTTCCGAATATACTTTGGCACCGGCAAAAATAATAGTATTGTCCCCAATTTTCACATTATCGCCAATAAACGAATTCGGATAGATCTTGACATTGTTGCCAATCACGACGTTTTCGCCAACATAAGCGAAACTCCCCAAATAGAAGTTTTCCCCGTGTGTTGCGCTTTCCGACAGTACGCACGGCACTTCTATACCTACCTTGTTCAGTTTGATCTGATTGTAAAATTCCAATAATTTAGAAAATGATTTATAAGCATCTTCCACTTTTATCAGTGTGGTGGTAATCTCATTTTCCGGCACAAAAGTACTGTTTACAATAGTTATGGTCGCTTTTGTATCGTAAATGAAATTAATATATTTGGGATTGGCCAAAAATGTTAAAGAACCTTCCGTCCCCTCTTCTATTTTAGACAATCTGGAGACTTCAGCGTTAGGATTTCCTACTACTTCCCCTTCTAAAATTCCTGCTATTTGTTCGGCTGTAAATTTCATTGTGACAAAAATATAAAATTTTGAAAAGAAACTTTAGTTTTTATTGAGTTGTTTTGGAAAACACAGAAAATACTTGGTCACTTGTTTTGATAATGCTTTGAGCGATAATTGATCGGAAAGCAAGGCAACATCCTCAATTCCTCCATCTTTTTTGAGTATCCTGATCGGTTCGGCAATCTTGCTGTAGGCCTGGTTTTTGATTTTGCCTTTAAACACAAAATACTTAGCCTCCTGAATACCAACGCCATACTCTTCCGAAAATTGTCCTGCCAGCTCCTGGACTTCTGCCAAAGAGAATTTTTCCTCGCCCATCTTAATTTTCAGCAAATCCCGGTTGATGATCATTTTGCTCAGCGAACTCAGCACAAAATCATCATGGAACTGCCAGTTTTTTATAGCCCCGATAATATCGGAATCATCCAATTGGGCAAATTTATTGAGCGTATCTTCCGTAAAATCCTTCAATGCGATTTTATTTTCAATAAAAAAGAACAACGGTTTGCTGCATTCTATCACGATGCCTTTCTGATACAGCTCTTTGGCCCTTTTTAAGGTTTTGGTCAAAATCAATTCGGCCACCAGGCTGGTTTTATGCAAATACACCTGCCAGTACATCAGCCTTCTGGCCATCAGGAATTTTTCAACAGAATAAATACCCTTTTCCTCAATAACCAAAACATCATCCACAACATTCATCATCTGGATCAGGCGGTCCGAATTTATTTTCCCTTCTTCCACCCCCGAATAGAAACTGTCCCTTTTGAGATAATCCATCCTGTCCATATCCAATTGGCTTGAAATGAGCTGAAGCATGAATTTCCTATGGTATTCCCCTTTGAATATCTGGATGGCGAGGCTTAGTTTTCCTTCAAATTCGGCATTAAGCCGGTCCATGAACAACAACGAAATTTCCTCATGGTGCACGTCTTCGGCGATACTGTGTTCCATCGCATGCGAAAACGGCCCGTGCCCTATGTCATGGAGCAAAATGGCAATATAAAGCGCGTTTTCCTCTTCCTTGGAAATCTGTGTGCTTTTAAACCGAAGCACCTGGATGGCTTTCTGCATGATATGCAAACAGCCCAAAGCATGGTGGAAACGGGTATGGTTCGCACCCGGATAAACCAAATAAGACAAGCCCATTTGGGAAATCCTGCGTAAACGCTGAAAATAAGGATGCTGGATTAAATCGTAAATTAATGGGTCCGGAATGGTTATAAAACCATATATAGGGTCGTTGAAAATTTTTAGCTTATTGGTATTGCTCACAAAAAATTGATTTATACAAATATAGGAATTTGATGTATTGAAAAAAGAAACCCTTTTGAAATAAACTTCAAAAGGGTCTTGTTTTTGGATTATAATATTACCAGATAATCACTCTGTCTTTTTCTGCCTGGCGCATTTTGCTTCCTTCCTTGATGTTGAAAGCCTTATAAAACTCAGGAATGTTGCTTAGCGGCCCGTTAATCCTGAATTTCGCCGGAGAATGCACATCGGTCATGATTTGCTGTGACAACGACTCGTTCTTGATGTTAACCATCCAGGCATATCCGTAGGCCAGAAAATAACGCTGGTCAGGGGATAATTTGGCAATTTTCTGATTTTCCTTGTATTGTGCCGTTTTCTTGAAGGCTTCATACCCCATTACCACACCACCAAGGTCGGCAATGTTTTCTCCTTGTGTGGCATCACCATTCACAAATTTGCCCGGCAATGCTTCATATTTATTGAACTGGGCCACAATCAGTTTGGTTTTTTCCTTGAATTTCTTCAAATCTTCCTTAGTCCACCAATTGTTCAGGTTACCGTTTTCATCATACTGGCTTCCCTGGTCGTCAAAACCATGCGTGATTTCGTGCCCGAAAGTCGAACCTCCTATAATCCCGTACAAAATAGCGTCATCCGGCATTCTTCCTTCATATCCCGGAACCAATATGTTACAGGCAGGCACTACAATTTCATTATTGCTAGGGTTGTAATAAGCATTGTAGGTTTGCGGATACATGCTCCATTCCGTACGGTCAACAGGTTTGCCATATTTGGAGATCATATAATTGTAATCCCATTTATTCACAGCCATCACATTAGCACAATAAGAACCTTTGTCAATAGTAACGGAACTCATGTCTTTCCATTTGTCAGGATACCCTACTTTCATGACAATTTTTGAAAGTTTGTTCAATGCCTTTGCTTTGGTCTGGGCACTCATCCAGTCCAGTTTCTTGATATGCTCGGCATATACGTCGCGGATATTGTTGCCTATCTCCAATAGTTTTTCTTTCGTTCCTTTTGGCAGGTATTCCTCAACATACACCTGTCCTATCAATTCTCCCAAAGAACCGTCGGTTTGTTCCACCACACGTTTCCATCTTGGTTTTTGCTTGGCGACACCGCTCAGGACAGTCGCGTAGAATTTGAAATTCTGCTTTTCGATATCGCTGCTTAGGAAAGACGCATAACTGTTTACCAAATTCCATTTCAGGTAGGTTTTCCATTCTTCAACAGAATACGACGTTACCATTTTGTCTAAAGAAGCATAAAACTCCGGCTGCCCAACTATCACAGAATCTGCTTTAGCAACAACATTAAGCTGCGGCAAAACCTTGTTCCAGTCAATATTAGGTGTCATTGCCTTAAATTTCCCAATGGCCATTTTATTGTAATTCTTTACCGGATCCCGAAGTTCTTCCAACTTTCTGGAAGCCCTGGCCAAATCCGTTTCAAGCTTCATGATCACTACAGCGTTTTTCTTTGACACATCGGCATCATTACCCATCAGTTTTGACATCGCTTCCATATGCTTCACATATTCCGCACGGATGTTGGTGGTTTCCGCATCGGTATTGAAATAATAATCCCTGTTCCCCAAACCTAATCCGCCCTGGGAGAAAAACAAAGCATATTTCGTACTTATCTTATCGTCCTGGCCCAGGTAGAAACCAAAAGCAGGGCTGGTCCCGATAGTATGCATATAAGCAATTGTATTAAGTAAAGAAGGTACGTCTTTTACAGCATCAATTTTAGCCATTTCCTTTTGTAAAGGATTGATGCCGGCTTTGTCAATGGCAATAGTATCCATCCCTGAGGCATAAAAATCCCCTATTTTTTGCTTGTTGCTTCCTTTTTCGGCCTTCGCTTGTGCAGATTTCTCACAGATCTGCATGATTTGGTTATTGATGGTATCCTGTATGGTCCTGAAAATACCATTGCTTCGTTCCGAATCCGGGATTGGGTTTTTGCCAAACCACCCGCCATTGGCATACATAAAGAAATCATCCGCAGGATTTACCAAAGTATCACGGTTGGTAAACAAGGCATCCGGCGCATTTGGATCAAATTCTTTTTCTTTTTTACAGCCGGTAGCCAACAAAGCCACACCCGAAAAAAGCAAGACAAGAGTGTTCAATTTCATAGTTAAGTTAATTTGATTTAGGCGGCAAATATATGATTTTATGAGAAGCATAAGAAAACGGGCGCCTTTTTTGAAGCATTTTTTTGTACTATTATCCTTAGAAATATGTAAAAACAGGCAAATGAAGGCTTCAACAGTTTTGAATTTAATTATAACTAATACATTTTCAATAGAATATGTTATTTGACTGCTGTTTTTGCTGCTTATTTTCCGCTATAGGATTTCTTCCTGATCCAATTCCTACTACTTGCTCTTAAAGTGCTCTTAAAGTGCTCTTAAAGTGCAGTTAAAGTGCAGTATCCCTTTTCAGGAAGCTTTCAACAATAGCAAAACGTACTGTGGCCCCTTCTTTTGCCGTATCAGGCGCACCAGGCAAATCCACTTGCCTATAACAATATAAAATCCCTTTTTTTACAATATTTTTATGAATCCTGTGTTTAATTAATAGTAAATTGCAACAGAAATTAAACCGTTATGAGTATAAAAATCCTTTGGGTCGATGATGAAATCGATTTGTTAAAGCCACATATATTATTCCTCGAAAAGAAAAACTACAACGTAACCACCTGCAATAACGGGCGCGATGCTGTCGATTTGTTCCAGGAGGAAAACTTCGATATTGTTTTCCTGGATGAAAATATGCCCGGGATGAGCGGGCTGGAAACCTTATCGGAAATGAAGGAAAAAAAGTCCTCCACTCCTGTCATCATGATCACAAAAAGTGAGGAAGAGTATATTATGGAAGAGGCCATCGGCTCTAAAATTGCCGATTACCTGATCAAACCGGTCAATCCGAACCAGATTCTCCTCAGCTTGAAAAAGAACCTAGACCACTCCCGCCTTATTTCAGAAAAGACCACTTTGGATTACCAAAAGGAATTCCGTAAGATCGCTATGGAAATGTCCATGGTCAATTCCTATGAAGAATGGGTGGAACTCTACAAAAAACTCATATTCTGGGAACTGGAACTGGAAGACATAGACGACCAGAACATGTTCCAGATCCTCGAGTCCCAGAAAGCCGAAGCCAATTCGCAATTCGGGAAATTTATCGAGAAAAACTACGAAGACTGGTTCGAACCTAAAGCAGACAAACCGATACAATCGCACAATCTCTTTAAGGAACTGGTAGTACCGGAGCTTAAAAAGCCGGAAAACATACTCTTTGTCGTAATTGACAACCTTCGTTACGACCAATGGAAAGCTTTTGAAAACGTAGTCAACAACCATTACAAGTTAGAAGCCGAAACCCCTTATTTCGCCATCCTTCCTACTGCCACACAATACGCCAGGAATGCCATCTTCTCGGGCCTATTGCCTCTTGATATGGAAAAACAGTTCCCGCAATATTGGAAAAACGATGTGGAAGACGGTGGAAAAAACCTATACGAAGCCGAATTCCTGACTGCACAGCTCAAACGCCTGGGGCTCAATATCAGCCATGAGTATTTCAAGATTACCAATTTTGCCAACGGAAAGAAACTAGCAGAGAACTTCAAAGCCTTGAAAGACAACAAGCTGGTAACTGTCGTATATAATTTTGTCGACATGCTTTCCCACGCCAAAACAGATATGGACGTCGTAAAGGAACTTGCCTCCGATGACAAGGCTTACCGTTCCCTAACCCTGAGCTGGTTCAAAAACTCACCTTTACTGGAAATCATACAGCAAGCCCAAAGACTTGGCTTTAAGCTTATTATCACTACAGACCACGGGACAATCAATTGCAAAAGCCCTTCCAAGGTAATTGGGGATAAGAACACCAGCCTGAATTTAAGGTACAAGACCGGACGTAGCTTAACCTATGAAAACAAAGAGGTTTACGCTGCCAAAGACCCTAGGAAGATCGGTTTGCCTATCATCAACATGACCAGTTCGTATATTTTTGCCAAAAACGACTATTTCCTGGCCTATGTCAACAATTACAACCATTACGTCAGTTATTACCGAAACACTTACCAGCACGGCGGGATTTCACTGGAAGAAATGATTGTTCCCTTTTTAGTTTTTAGTCCTAAGAAATAATGAAGATCGAATTCAACCTTGACCAAATAAGCGAAACCGCTGAAAAAATATTGGCCCAAAACCCCGAAAAAGTAATCCTTTTTCATGGGCAAATGGGAGCCGGCAAGACTACTTTTATCAAATCCTTATGCGAAAAACTAGGCATTGAAGACCCAATAAGTAGCCCAACCTTTTCTTTAGTTAACGAATACCAAACCACTACAAATCAGGTAGTTTACCATTTTGATATGTATCGGTTGAAAAACCAAACCGAAGCACTGGACATGGGAATAGACGAATATCTGTATTCCGGCAACTGGTGCTTTATTGAATGGGCGGAAAACATCCCGGATTTAATCCCTGAAAAACATTCTATCATTACCATTTCTGTTTTAAATGACGGTAAAAGATTGATTGAGCTTCAATAATTATGAGATTTTTTGTAATTTGTGCCAAATAATAATCGCATCATGGCCATTACCCCTTTTAGCAAACAACAATTACTTCCGCAAGAAGAAAAGCTTGAAATCGCTAAACACAAAAGTGAATTATTTGTAGGGATTCCGAAAGAAACTTCTTACCAGGAACGCCGCATTTGCCTGACTCCGGACGCTGTGAATGCGATCACTTCCCACGGCCATAGGGTTTTAATCGAAGCCGGAGCCGGAGAAAACTCAAGCTATTCAGACAAAGATTATTGTGATGCCGGGGCAGAAATTACCAACGATACCCAAAAAGTCCTAAGCTGCCCCATGATATTAAAAGTGGAGCCGGCAACTTTAGCCGAAATCGAAATGATGAACCAGGAGACCATCATCATTTCCGCCATACAGCTAAAAACAAGGAAAAAAGAATATTTCGAAGCCCTTAAAAAGAAAAAAATAACCGCTCTCGCCTTCGAATACATTAAAGACGAAGACGGGTCCTTTCCTGCCGTAAAATCCTTAAGCGAAATTGCAGGAACGGCTTCTGTACTTGTTGCCGCAGAATTAATGACAGCCAGCAAATCCGGAAACGGGCTGCTCTTGGGTAATATTACAGGCGTACCACCAACCGAAGTGGTAATCCTGGGCGCCGGCACCGTTGCAGAATATGCCGCAAGGACCGCTATCGGGCTTGGTGCCAGCGTAAAGGTTTTTGACAATTCCATTACAAAACTGCGTCGTTTACAGAACAACCTGAACCAAAGGATCTTCACCTCGACCATTCAGAACAAAGCCCTTATTAAAGCATTAAGACGTTGCGACGTGGCTATTGGCGCTATGAGAGGGAAATACAGGACACCTATCGTGGTTTCTGAAACCATGGTCGAACATATGAAAAAAGGCGCTGTAATTGTCGATGTCAGCATTGATACGGGAGGCTGTTTCGAAACTTCCGAAATTACAACCCACGAAAACCCGACGTTCATCAAAAACGGTGTTATCCATTATTGTGTACCTAACATTCCATCGAGGTATTCTAAAACCGCTTCGCTTTCCATCAGCAATATCATCACCCCTTACCTACTCAAAATAGCCGACGACGGAGGTATTGAAAGCGCTATTCGCTGCGATAGCGGCCTTAAAAACGGCGTATACTACTATCATGGCATCTTGACAAACAAAACCATCGGGGAATGGTTCGATTTAACATACAGAGATATTAACTTAATTGTGTTTTAAGCTTTATTCTTCTTACTTTTGCAGGAAAATTAATTCTTATGAAGTTTGCTTACAGATTGAGTTACTACCTTTTTGGATTTGTAGTGGGTTGCGTGTTTCTATTTTTCGTTTTAAACCAAAAACACACCCGCTGTACTTATTTCCCAAATGACAGGGTTTTAAACAATATCAGGACAAAACCTTTTGTCTATTCGGATGTTGCCGTAAAGAAAATCGCCGAAGACTGGCTGGATACCATCGATGTTAAAAATACTTTAGAGTATGGCGATGTTGATTTTGACAGGAGCAACATTAAGTTTTCGAACGGGAAATTGTATACCATCATAGGAAAAACAACTAAAAACCAGCCTATTGAAGTTATTATTGAGAATTATGACGACAGGGCCGTCTTAAGAGATATCAAAAAACAATAATTATTTAAAAAAACAGTTGTTTTTATAAAATCAAACTGTATATTTGCAGTCCTATTACGGGCGATTAGCTCAGCTGGTTCAGAGCACCTCGTTTACACCGAGGGGGTCGGGGGTTCGAACCCCTCATCGCCCACAAAAAAAGCACTCAAATCGAGTGCTTTTTTTATTTACAGGCAATAAAGAAACCGCCTTCAAGCGGCCTCTAATTTAGGTTCTAAATAGTATCTTTAAACAGATGCTGCCGCCTGGCGGATAACATCAATCACAACTTCGGGCTGTGAAAGCATCGGCACGTGGCTACTTACAATCTCGGTTACTTTCGCCCCCATTCTTTTAGAAACCCAGCGTTGCAGGTCCGGATGGACAGTATGGTCTTCCGTACATAAAATATACCAGCTTGGCATTCTATCCCATGGTGTTTTTGCGATTTTTTGTTGAGTGAACAAATCATGTGCAGGTGCATAATGCGTGGCCCATACTAACTTTTGCTCTTCCGCAGAAAGATCTCCGGCAAAGAATTCGGTTCCTGACGGAAGCATCCAGGCGCGGCCATCTGCCACTTCAACACGTGTGAAAATGTCTGAAGGGTATTTCTCAAGTTGCTCCTGTACAGTTTCGCCAACAGCAGGCGCTACAGCGGCAATATACACAAGCCCAACCACACGTTCATCACTTGCAGCAGCTGTAATTGTTGCTCCGCCATAGGAGTGGCCAACAAGAATAACAGGACCGCCAACGCGGTTAATCGTACGTTTAACTGTTGCTACATCTTCTTCAAATGAGTCTAACCCATATTGAACTGCAATTACATCATGCCCATCGGCTTGCAACGAAGGGATTACCTTGCTAAAGCATGAACCATCTGCCCAAATTCCGTGGCAGAAGACGATTTTAGGTTTTTTTTCTAATGTCATAATCTTTAAATTTTAATAAAGTTAAAAATTAGCATTTGAGAAAAAGTTAACTTAAGTTAACTTTTCCGTTCAGAAACCCTTTTCCTTATCCTACACAATGATTGAAATTCTATTCCGAGGAACGATGAGATATCTTTTAGAGTCACAACATTAAAGATTTCCGGGGCGTCATCGATCAACTTTAGATACCGTTCTTCCGGAGAAAGGTCATAATAGCCTAAAAATCTGTCTTCCACTAATTTATAAGCGTATTCTGCAAACAATCTCCCCACTTTTTCCCATTCGATCGAACTCTTGTACAATCTCTGAAGATCGTCATAACTTATACTGATTATTTCTGCATCAGTAATTGCCTCAATATCATAGTCACACGGGATTTGCTGAACAAAACTCACAAATGAAACAAGAGTCTGCCCCGGAGGGTGCAAAAAAACATTTCTCTGCTCACCATCAGGGTCTACCTTATACGTCCTAAAATATCCATTTAATATAAAAGATGATGTTCTGCAAATGCGCCCACATTTGTTATATTTTTCTCCTTTGCTATACGACTTTGTCTGCCACATATTTGTTGATAAAGAGAAGGCATCTTCTGATAAATTACAGCAGAGGCTTAAAAACTGCCTTGCTGCTTGCAGGTTATCCATATCGAAAATAATTTTGATTATATTTTTTTATCTTAAAGTAGGCATAACAAATTTAGCATATAAAATCGGTTTAAGCATTGCTTACTATTATATTTGACTTTCAGTGCTTTACAAAAAATCAACAGCAATCTGTTCTTTCGAATGAATTCAAAGCTTCGTCAAAAGTTTATGTAATGCGACTAAAATTAATGTGTAAGATTAATAAGAACAAATCTTTTAAAATAGTCGCCGATTATTATTCGGAAAGCCTATTCACGAAGCCAAACCATACTCATAGGCATAAAAAAACTCTTTAATTACTTAAAGAGTTTTATTTTATTTCAAATACCGTTCCCGAATCACTTTCTGATGATGGATGGCATGCCCTGAAATTATAAATCCGAGTGCCAGGACCTTAATTTCGTGCCCGGAAGCCGTACCTTTATTAGAAAGCATTCCTTCTGAAAAACTCTCAAATAATTTGATTGTTGATTTCCTAACCAACAGGAATTCCTGCAGCAAATCGCTCATTTCCCTTTTATCGGATTCGCTAACAGGGACATAATCGTTTTCTTCAAATCCAGGAACAGGTGTTTTATCAAAACGGGCAAACCGCAAGGCGCGATAGGCGAAAATACGTTCGGCATCTATAATGTGCTGTACGATTTCCTTAATAGACCATTTTTCCGGCTGGTAGCGGTATTCATGCTTTTCGGAAGGGATGTCTTCAATAAACTGAACAAAATCAGTCATGTTTTCTTCCAAAGCTTCAATGCAATCCTCTTCTTCCACCTGATCGATGTATAATGAATAATAAGGAGCATAATCGGTTTCAAGTAAATTTTTCATACTTTAAAAATAAAAAAAAAGACCTTAAAAAAGGTCTTTAGGAATTACATATTTTTAAAAATCGTATGCATCAGTCTTTTTTTGTCGTTGATGCTTTCATCAAGGGAAATCATCGTTTCGGTCCTGTACACACCATCAATATCATCAATCATGTAAATTACGTCTTTTGCATGTTTTGTATCCTGAGCTCTTATTTTACAAAAGATATTAAACTTACCTGTAGTCACGTGAGCAACCGTTACGTAAGGAATTTCGTTGATTCTTTCCAATACGAATTTCGTTTGGGAGGTATTATTCAAAAACACACCAACATATGCGATAAATGAGTAACCTAACTTTTCATAGTCAAGGGTTAAGGAAGAACCTTGAATAATTCCTGCATCTTCTAATTTTTTTACTCGAACATGTACAGTCCCTGCTGAAATTAACAATTTTTTTGCGATGTCTGTAAATGGAATTCTTGTATTATCAATTAACATGTCAAGAATTTGATGGTCAACTTCATCTAAACGAAACTTACTCATAATTAGCTATTTAATATTATATTTTCTTTAGTAATAAAACTCAAAAATTAAATTTTGATTAAAATAGTAACAAATTTATTACATTTTCATCAAACCATTAACAAATTCTATGTTTTTATTTAAATAAAAATCCGCTTTTTTGTTAATAATTGGAACATTATTGGTATCGTCCGAGTAAATTCCGCCGTTTCCGTCATATTCCTGGTGTCCGAAATGCTCTATTTCCTCACCTACTTCGGTAAAGAACGCTTCAAACACGATTTTATTATCAACCAGTTTTTCTTTGTAATGGGCGGCAAAGTTAGTGATTATATTTAATGAATTGCAAATTATTTTGAATTTTCTATAAACAAAGTCGTAAAAAATAGCCTTATTTTGAGGAATGTTTAAATACAATTCGATATTTTCATCAGAATTGATGTTTTCATAACAATTTAGCAAGCTTGACAGGAATGCGATGAAGATATATTTCCGGGTTTCCTCCCTTTGGTAATCTTCCTGAAAATGACCGGCTTCGAACAAGATTGTAGGAACATTCAACGATTGAAACATATCTCCTATACAATTGATATTAAACGAGTCATCAAAACGCCCTACCTGGTTAGGAATGTGTTTTTGCAGTTCCCGATTCATAGCCACAATAATATTGATTGCTTTTTGCCGGACAGCATTAATATCCCTGTTTTCATTGTAGGCCGGCGCCAAAAAAGACACCGTAGCCGGATTCCTTGTTTCTCCGGCCGCAAAAATAGTTCGCTGATCGTGCAGGTTATAGCATACATCAGGGTTGAAAGTTTCGAACATTTTCCTTATAAGCCTGCTTTCCGGTTGCGACAGGTTTACCGAATCCCGGTTTAGATCAATTTCATTGGCATTTACGCGAGTATAAGCCTCGGCACCATCCGGGTTTAATATCGGGATACATAATAAGGTGTATTTATTTTTGATAAGGGTCGATTCCGGGCTGTCAGTCTTCAAGAAACTAAACAGGTCAAATAATGCCTTAGTTGTTGTCGATTCATTTCCGTGCATTTGGGACCACATCAATATCTTGGTTGTTCCGGTGCCGACAGTAACAGCATAAATAGGTTTTCCTTTTACAGATTTACCGATGGTTGAAACCTCAAATTCAGCCGGAAGCCCCTCAAGTATCGGCTCAATATGGTCGTTTGCAATATACCTGCCGAATAATTTTGATTCTTTGATTTCTGAGAATAATGTAATAAAATCCATAGCCTGTTTTTCTATTTACAAAAGTAAACATCTTATTTTTTACAATTGTAAACAAGAGAAAATGCAGGTTTAATTACTTTTGTAAACAGTTTTAATTGCCGTTGATAAACCTACGCAACACTTAGTAATATATTAAATTTACAAATGCATTATTCTAATTTAAAGTTTTAAATATCAAATACTTAAAGTGTTTTATATAAACTTAAATAATAACTTATTATCCTTTTTACAATTGTAAAATAGGTTATTTCATTTCTTTTGTTTACATTTGTAACTTACAATCATTACTAAATTAATTTACAATGGTAAACATTGATGATTTTATTAAAAGACTTGAAATAATCTTGGATTATTACTCCTTGTCTGCCTCTGCTTTTGCAGATAAAGTGGGTGTGCAAAGGTCCAGCTTGTCTCACCTTTTGTCTGGAAGGAACAAGCCAAGTCTTGATTTGATTTTAAAAATTGTAGAGAATTTTCCGGAAGTAGATTTGTATTGGATCTTAAATGGAAAAGGTAATTTTCCAAAATCTGAAAGTAATCATGATAGTTTTCCAGTCTCTGCCACCCTAACTGAAAAAGATGCAGCCCCGGAAACCAAAACGGAAAATCAGCCTGATTTATTTTCGGATGATCCTATGCCTGAAAAAAATCGCGTAAATGAAAATTTTTTAAATAATTTTTCAAATACGCGAATTTTGGACAATCCCCAAAACAATCCGGAAATTGACCGAATTGTGGTTTTTTATAAAAACGGGACGTTTAGGAACTATACTCCCGAATGATTATTTTTTGGAACAAAACTATATTCAGGAATCCTACCGGTAACACCGACGTAGTTTTTTCCTAAAGCTTCAAAATCTGCCTCTTTATTTCCGGTTGGGAAAAATGGCGCGGAAATTTTCACTTCCTTCTTACCAAAATCAAAAGCGATCGGGATTATCGGAATACCCGCTTGCAACGCGATGTAATAAAACCCGGTTTTCCATTCGTCTACTTTTTTCCGGGTGCCTTCCGGAGCAATGGCCAAACGGAAAGTTTCTTTGTTTTTAAAAACATCGGCAATGGCATCTACCTTATTTTCATTTTTTTTCCTGTTGAGCGGCTCGCCTCCCATCCATCGGAAATAGGCTCCAAAGGGAAATTGGAACAATTCTTTCTTCCCTACCCAATTCATTTCCAAGCCAATGATCCCTCTGGCAAAAAGGCCGATGTAAAAATCATGCCAACTCGTATGGGGCACAACAATCATAATGCATTTCTTAATTTCCGGAGAAAGGGTTCCTTTTATTTCCCACCCCATCAACCTGAAGAAAATAAATTGGTATATCTTTTTTTTCATAGCGAAAATTTGGCCAAAAATAGCATTATATTTACGAATAGAAAATGAAAAATAATGAATATCAAAAAGTTTTTAAGCTTCATTATCCCTATAAAAATACATCAAAAAAAATCGGAAATCAATACTAGCCTGGAAATTGCCTGGAATAACGGCCAATTGGTCCTGGATTCCAAGAACACCAATTTTTCGTATGGAAGCCTGCAAAAAGTATTAAAATTTGGGCTTTTGAAAATCGGTTTTGAAAAAGTGAAAGCGTGCAAACATATTGCCGTTCTTGGTGTTGCAGGCGGAAGCGTCATTAAATCGCTAATTGACGAAGTTGGCTATAAAGGGAAAATAACCGGAGTCGAACTGGATAAAGTTGCCATTGACCTGGCCAATCGTTATTTTGGGTTAGACCAAATTGAAAACCTGGAAATCATTATTGGTGACGCGCAAAGTTTCGTGCAGCAAACCACTCAGAAATTTGATTTGGTCATTATTGATATTTTCCAGGATAATGTAATGCCCGGTTTTTTGTTTGATGAAAAGTTCACCGCAAACATCCTGGATTGCCTTACTGAAACAGGAACCGTGCTTTTCAATACAATCGTATCGACAAACAGCGACCAGATCAGGAATGCCAATTACCTGCAACTGCTTGAGGACAAGTGCAAAACAATCCGGAAATTTTCAAATATTGAAGGAGATAATGAATTGTTTGTTTGGGAGAAATAAACCGTTAGCCGGTAATCTTCCTAAAAATCAAAAATATGCTCAATCTTAATTTTATCAGCATCTAACTGCAAAAGCAATGTATTCAGCTCTTTTACAGGAACTGCCAAAGCGATTCGTTCCATCTTCGGATTAGATGCAAATGGCTGTTTGAAAACAATTTGTGCATTTTTGATTGTTGTTTTTTCATCTGGTGAAACTAAAATCGTAAGCAATATGGCCGAATTATTCCCGGCTATTTCTTTAAAGATAAACCCATTTCTTGCCAAATCTACAATCGCGGGATTAAATTTGTCATAACGGGGAAGGCTTATTAATGCTGATTTGTCCGTATATTTTGTAATGATTTGTAAACCCGGAACCGCTACCGGAACCGAACTTACCAACACTTCGGTTGTAGGCAATGCCTGGTCATATACGGTTTCTGTGCCCAGCCCTATTAGTTTGCCATAAGCGAATTTTACCATTAACTCTGAAGTAAGCAGGTATTTGCGCTCCATTTTCCGAAAAAAATGATTTCCCAAAAAAGAAGGTTCAGACCAAAAAGAGACCAATTGGCTCTTGAAATCAAATTCATACCATGGCCTGTCTTTTATAAAATCAACATAGTCCTTCGCATACTTGGCATTAAACCGGTCTTCATCTGTAACGACCTGATCTGTATCTGTTAAGCGGCCTATTATTGTTTCATACCATGCTTTCATAGAATATTCCAGAGAAGCACTTGTCCCGATCACTCCTATCATAAAATGATAGCCTGTATTGGTAGGGAAATTATATTTTATCTGCTCATTTACAATGTAATACCCTTCCCAAATTTGCCGGGTATGGCTCATAAAAGGAAAGCCGGTGGATGTTTTCCTTTTGAAATAATCGGCCTGTTCTTCCGGGCTGAATACCAAATACCATTCCGGAAAAGTCAAGAATGTCTGATCGGCCGGGCGAATGCTTTTTAGTGGTGTTTGGGGGTTTTTGTTGATTTGCAGCCACTTCTTCTGTATCACCAATCCATTTCCCTGGGCAATAGTTGTCGGGTTTCTTTTTTTGGTAAAGAAAATGACAGCTGCCAAAATAAGGGAGCAAAATGTTAATATTCGTAAGCGTTTCATTTTTAAAGCTTTATAAAACCCATTAATGTATTGTCTGAAGGATCTCTCTCCTGCAATATCCGTTTGCCCATGTCCTGGAAACCATAACTTGAAATAATGGCGGCCCATTCTTCTACAGGTTTGAATGATTTGAATTCCGTCTTATCGATATCCCATGAAACCTTCAATCCTAAATTAAAAACGGTATGGACCAACGAAACGAATGTTGCCATTTCATCTGTTTTGACATCATGGTCCCTGATAATAAACAAACCGTCTTTTCTCAGGATCCTTTTAATCGATTTTAAATAACCTTCCAATAAATCAGGCGGGCAATGGTGCAGTCCTATGTGGCATGTTACCAGGTCTATGCTTTCATCGGCAATCTCCGCCTGGGTAATAGGCTGGTAATTGTTCAAATTGAAAAAACGCCCCATTTTCCTGAATTGCCCTCTTTCCATAATATCACCAATTGCGTTACTGGGCTCAATATCGTTGGTCAGGAAAATTTTACCTTTGAGTTTGATATGCTTTTTCAGTTCACTTATGTAGCGTCCGGTAGAACCTATTTCCAGATAGCCATCAATAGTGGTTTTGTTTCCCAGGAGCTGTAAAACCTGGTTTGACATTTCTTTTTTTTGCTTTTTCAAAGCTGGCAAAGCGAAAGTCAATTCGGAAAGGAATGGCTTAATTTTAGGCAAATTATGCTGCACGGACCTGAATATTTCCTCATCCGAAACTTTCTCTTTGGCGGTTTTGGCAATAAGGTGGTGAAATTTATCTTCAGGATACAGGTGGAAAATAACCTGCAAAAAACGGTAAAAATCATCACTCCATTTTGTATCTGAAAATACGGCTTTAAATTGCGATGGTTTATTGGTCATATTCATTTTGTTTAGGTTGGTAATATGTATCCCAGATTATATTTCTAAATTTATATTTCGGGTCCATTTTCGATTTTAATTCCATTAATCTTGCGGCGTCCGGATAAGCCTGATGAAATTGTGCATTCGTTGCATGGGCTTGGTAAGGCAAATAATAAGAACCTTCCACAGAGATGGCTGCATTTATCAGCTCTCTTGTCCATACTCCAACTTTGTTTTTTTCAACAGCATCTGTATTTTGCTTGTACCAAATTACAAAAGCAAATACTTCTTCCCTTGCCCATGCCAGTAATGAACCATCATCTTTATGGGCGTGCCTTATGGAAACATTAATCACATTTACTTTATGCCTGTGAAATATTTCACTCATCGCATCCGTAAATGTATCAAATTGCCCAACAGGAATAAAATACTCCTGTAAAACATAGGTATTGTGCTTTCTTGATTCGGGTTCTAATTCTGCTACATCATAACCGGCTTCGTAATTCCGCCAATGAACTTTAGTTTTGTAAAACAACAGCGGATCGTAAATATATTGCCTCCTCCATTTGCCAAATTTACTTTTACTGAAAGCTCCAATAAAATATCTTTCCAGCGGATAAGAAGCTTCAAGAGGCATTAATCGGTTTTTCTCCGTCGTATTTTTTTCTGTTTTTGCCCAACTGACCCCTCTTATTTTTTTAAAAGATGGAGGATACATGTCTCCATTATGAAAAACGATATCCTTATTCTCTCTTATTTTAGTAAAGAAAAAAGCCGGATAAGCCTTTCTATCTATCAGTGTATGAGTACGTTCTACCCTACTGTTTTCTTCCAGGTCGAACGTAGCACTGGCTATAACCCCAATCGCGTTATAACAGCCAATGGAAGCAAAAAATAAATCTGCATTTTCTTCCCGTGAAGCCTGTTTCAGTTCTCCGTTTTCTAAAATTATAGCTATCGATCTTACCGATAAAATAAGTGCGCCCAAACCTATATAACGGCCGTGGCAATTGACACTTAATGCTCCTCCTACGGTAAAATTGGCATAAGTCTGCATTGTTTTGACACTTAAACCAAACGGATCGATAAGCTTTTGAATATCACACCACCGGATTCCGGATTCGACTTCAATAGTTCTTTCTTCAACTGAAAAATTAATTATTCTATCCAGCTTTCTCATATTTATATGTAAGCTGTAAGGACTTGCCGTTTGCCCGCCCATGCTAAACCTTCCGCCTCCAATGGAGACAGGCCTATCTGCATTTTTAATTATGTCCTGAAGTTTTTCAATACTTTCCGGGGTTTCTATTCCCGACACAATTATCGGATTCAACTGCGTGACATCATCAATTATTCTTTCCTCTGGCTTCAAATCTGGAATCGTACCTGTATATTCGTTTTCAAAATAATCGGGAGCAAAATTTGGGTTATGCCCAAACTTGTTTTTACCCGCATTACTTTTTTTAAAAGCCAATAGATAGAACAAAACCAAAGGACCTAAAACCGGTATGAGGACAATCGCTAGAAATTTCCCTGAATAATTAGTGTCATGCAACCTTTTTGTTGCTGTTGCGATTACAGCCCAGAATAAAAAAGGGTATAATACGAGTGTGGCCGAATAGGAAATAGTCCATTCCAGAACATTGAAAAGAATGTAAAAGGCGGTCCATATAAAAACCGATACCGTAAAGTAAGTCAACCTGTTAATCCTGCCTTTGTTGGTAAACAGTAAATAACTTACTGGAAGTTTGTCTTTAAAAGCCATCACTTGACTTGGTTCTTAAGAATTTCCCTGGCCTTCTCCAAATCTTCTATGGTATCGATCCCAATGCCGGCGTGGGTAGTTTCCACCATTTTGATCCTTTTTCCATATTCCAGGTAACGGAGCTGCTCCAATTTCTCGGAAGCTTCCAGCGATAGCATCGGCAAACGGTAAAAATCCAACAAGGCTTCTTTCCTAAAAGCATAGATACCAATATGTTTCATATACCTCACACCCACATTTTCTTCCCTCGGATACGGAATGACCGAACGTGAAAAATACAGCGCAAAACCTTTCTGGTCTACAATAACCTTGACATTATTGGGATTCTGGATTTCGGAAATATCTTTAATCTCAAACATAAGCGAAGCTAGGTCGACTTCCTTTTGTATGTCGTTTTTGAAAACTTCAATTACTTTTTCAAGCGGTTCCGCGTTGATGAAAGGCTCGTCGCCCTGGACATTGATAACGACATCAACCTCCATGTTTTCAATAGCTTCGGCGATTCGGTCGCTCCCGGATTCGTGTTCCTTGATGCTCATGATGGCCTTTCCTCCATTGGAAATGATTTCATTATAAATCTTATCTGAATCGGTAACTACAAAAACATCATCAAATAATTGAGTGTTTACCGCAGCTTCGTATGTCCTTACAATAACGGTTTTCCCTCCCAGGTCCTGCATCAGTTTTGCAGGAAATCGTGTAGAAGCATATCGGGCGGGGATAACGGCTATTATTTTCATGAAAAAGTATTTATTTTTTTATACTATTGAATTTATACAAACTGATGAATGACGACTACTTTTAATCCGCTGAAAAACTATCTTCTTTAAAACCAATGAGATACAGTTTATCTTTCGCTCTTGTAACAGCGGTATACAACCATCTGACATAATCCCTGTCAATTCCGTTGGGCAAATACGGCTGCTCTATAAAAACGGTATTCCACTGACCGCCCTGCGATTTATGGCACGTTATGGCGTAAGAAAATTTAACCTGTAAACCGTTAAAATATTCGTTTTCCTTTACTTTTTGGAATTTCCTGTATTTGGTGGTTTCCTGCTCATAATCTTTCATGACTTCCTCATAGAGCCTATTCGATTCTTCATAGGATAATGATGGCGATTCGCTCGAAATCGTATCCAGCAAAAGCACGGTTTCAAATGGTTTTTGGTTCGGATAATCGACCATCCGTATTTTTACCGAAGCAAATTTGAAACCATACAATTCCTTTATACTCCTGATTTCCAATACTTCAATAATATCTCCATTGGCTATGAATCCTGCTTCGTCACTGCCTTTGAGCCAAAAGTAATTATTTTTTACGACCATTAAAAAATCTCCGGTAGAAAGTTCGCTCTCCTTCCCTAATATCCTGCTCCGGATTTGTTCGTTATACTGATTGGCCCGTTTGTTGGAACGCACTATAAAAGCCGTATCTTCAATGCTATAATTGCTGTACGCGCTGTTGATCGCATCCTGGATATCGTACCCATCGACCAGGCGGACAATGTCTTTGAATCCCTTGAGGTCAAATTTGAATTCGGTAATAAAACTGTCTTTCAGCAAATCGCGCAACCCTGTGGCATTATGAAGGATTCCCGAATTTTCTTCCTGGCGCATGACTTCATCCAATTCTATCGAAAAAACCTCTTTGTCATAATGGATACTTAATGTTTCAGTATTTAAAGCAGGGCTTATATCTAGCTGAACCGGAGGTAATTGAGCCGTGTCACCTAACAAAATCATTTTACAGTTATCGCCGGAATATACATAAGAAATCAGGTCGTCTAAAAGAGAACCGTTTTCGTATAGTTTTGATTCGGTATTTACATCTGAAATCATGGAAGATTCATCCACAAAAAAGATAGTATTCTTATGTTTGTTGGGCTGCAGCGTAAAACTGACACCTCCGCCCGACCCTTTTTTAGGGAAATAAATTTTCTTATGGATGGTAAAGGCGGGTTTCTCCGAATAATTGGCTATTACTTTTGCCGCACGGCCCGTTGGAGCCAAAAGCACATATTTCTTGTTGATTTCCGTCAAATTGTTAACAATGGTGGAAATGACCGTGGTTTTTCCCGTTCCTGCATAACCTTTAAGGACAAAAACCTCGTTTTTATTCTTGTTTGTGATAAAATCAGCTATTTTCTGAAAAAAAATATCTTGCTTTACAGTGGGCCTGAACGGGAATCTTTTGTGTAAAATACTGTAAAACAGTTGGGAGTTCATTTTTATGCGGGTCTAAAATTATATTCCAAAGATACGCATGAAAATCATCCGGGCTATTCAATAAACTAAAAAAAATTGTAGCTTTGCTGATCAACGAATCAAATGCATAATGTCTTCCGCTAACGCTACCATTCTCGAAAAAAAATATAAAAATTTAGCCCTTCAGATTTCATTAACTGATGTTTCCTATTGCATAAAAGATACCTTGGACAATAGGATCATCCTGGCCGATAACATTGCGATTGATAATATTTCAAACCCGCACCAGATCGAATCCTCGTTGACAAAAATTTTCAATGAAACTCCTGCCCTGCAGAGCCCGTTTGATGAAATTACTGTTTTGCACAACAACAACCTGCTCACTTTTGTGCCTTCGGTTTTATTTGACGAAAATGTGTTAAGCAGTTACCTTCAATACAATACAAAGGTTTTTGAGTCCGATTTTTTTACGTATGATGCCGTGGCCAACTACGAAATGAACACGGTGTACATTCCTTATGTAAACATCAATAATTTCCTGATTGATTATTTTGGAAGCTTTAATTACAAGCATTCTTTTTCCGTTTTGGTCAAAAAAGTGCTGGATTGCTCCAAAAATATTGACGAACCCCAACTTTACATCCATATCCAAAAAGATAATTTCCAGATTGTTGCCGTAAAAAACCAGAAGCTATTGTTATTCAATTCTTTTGAGTATAAAACCGAACAGGATTTCATCTATTACATTTTATTTACAGCCGAACAATTGCAGTTAAACCCGGAAACCGTTCAGGTGAAACTCATCGGGAACATCAATACGGAAAGCGATTTATACAAGATTGCCTATAAATACATACGCAACGTTTCTTTCTTTTACGACAATTACAGTTTGCGGGATAATTTATCCAAATACGAATATTTACAGCACTTTACACTGATACACTCATGCGAATAATCTCCGGGAAATATAAAGGAAGGCGCATCAACCCGCCCAAAAACCTGCCGGTTCGCCCTACGACCGATATGTGCAAGGAAGCTTTGTTTAATATTCTTAACAACAACTTCAATTTCAACGGATTGCGTATTTTGGATTTGTTTGCCGGCACCGGAAGCATCAGCTATGAATTCGGTTCCAGGGGCTGCTCTCCTATTACCAGCGTCGACGGCGATATGGGTTGTGTCATGTTCATCAAAAAAACGGCCCACGAATTTGATTTTGATATTACAGCCATAAAAAGCGATGTATTCAAATTCCTGGAAAAAGCTAAAGGCACCTATGATATTATCTTTGCCGACCCGCCGTATGGAATGGACCAGTCTGCCTTTGAGAAAATCGTAACATTGGTTTTTGAGAATAATTTACTGGACAACGGCGGAATGATGATTGTTGAACATTCCAAATACACAAAATTGGAGCAATTGGATCATTTTTCGATGGAAAAAACGTACGGAGGTTCTGTTTTTACATTCTTTGAGCTGGAACAAGATGATGATGACGAAGAGGAAGAAATCGATTCGGACGAAGAAGAATACGACAGCTAGATTATCGGATCCTATTGGCGTTTTCATCAATATCTTTTTCTTTAAACCCTTGATTTTTAAGCTTCCCGAAAGAATATTTCACAGACAGGGACAACATGTGCGCATCTGAAAAATAACGGCCTTTCGCCATTACTGCATTAACCGTATAATTATCGAACGTATTGAGTTTCCTGAAAATATCCGTACAGCTCAAGGTACAGTCAAAATGCTGCAGGAAAGTCTTTGAAACAGTAGCGTCGAGCGTAAAAATCCCTTTCCTTTCAAAAATCCCTTCTTGCTGCCTGGTCAGCCCCCAACCGGTTACCATCAACGTAAATTCTTTTGGCAGTTTAAATGTATTGTTGGAATACCAATATCCGTAAGGCTTTGCTTGTCTTATAACTGCCGCATTGTCTTCAACTTTATTCAAAACCGCACTGAAAACATTGGTCGTGCTCCAGAAACGATAGCTGAAAGGCATCGTAAATTCGAAATTAAAACCGGATTCTTTTTCAAAATTGATAGGTTTTAGCGTTAGTAAATGCTGCGTATTGTCATAGATGCTTCCGTAATAAACCGGGTGTTTTTTTTGGATGTAACTGATCCCGATTGCCATTTCATTCCGCTGGAAATCTACCGTAATCTCATCGGTAAGCGAAGGATCCAGGTTGCTATTGCCAGAAAAGGCAAAATAAGGGTTTATGTAGGCGGTTGCCTGGCTTAGGGAAGAAAAATCGGGCCTTGAGATGCTTTTGGCGTACCTGAACGAAACCGATTTTGTGCTGTCAATGGGCAGTTCGGCTTCTAATTTCGGGAAAATATCGGTATAATTCCGAGCAACCAGTATTCCTTTTTCAGATTGGATTTTTCCCTTCACATAAGTATTTTCGGCCCGCAATCCCAAAGTGTAGCGCCATTTTTTCAGCGTCCCTGAAAATTGGGAATAGGCAGCACTGTTCCTTTCCTTATACAGGTATTGCGTATCTGTTTTGCCTTCAGGGTTGAAGTTTTCAGTCAAAGAGCCGTTATCCGAACGGGCCTGCAGAAATAATGCTCCCAGTTCCAGCTTTGTTTCATTTTTGAATTTTTTCTCAAAATCTGCCCTTCCGGAAAAAACCGAAACTGCAAATTCCTGGTTCCTTTTTTGCACCGGCTCAAAACCGGTATCGTTGTAATTGTCATAAATCAGGCCAGACATATCCCGATTCAAATTAGTATATTGAAATCCTGTAAACAGCAGGCCTTCAATGCTTTTTAGAGCATGGTTGTAATTGAAAAATGCGCTGTAATATTGCCTGTCTTCGTTGTTCCTATTGGTTGTTGCAATCCTGTTTTCTATGTTTTGTATGTTGCTGTAAGTCATGGTTGTGATGTCAAACTTGTCTTTCTGCGTGCGGCAGCTAACATTAAAAGAAAGGTAATCATCTGCATTGATCTTATAAAAAATACCGCTGCCAAACACAAACTGCGGCCTTTTGGTTACCGCTTTAACCAAATAATCCATGGCAATTCCTTCACTTGGTATTAAAAAATCATTCCCGTTGCTTTCCCAGACTACGAGCTGGTTGTAATTGAAATTGCTCCGTATTTCCAGTTTGCCCTTTTTTATATCCAAATGGGTCCCAAAATAATTATTGAAGTATTTTTTAAAAGAAGCATTTTCGGTTATCATGGCTTTAAGGCCTTCCTTTTTACTCAATTTACGCGTTACTAAAATAACTGCCCTTCCGGCTGCTTCGTACTTGGATGAAGGATTTTGAAGTATTTCGATTGATTTTATGTCTTCTACGGCCAGCGAATTCAATTCGTTGATTTCCACTTTCTGGTTGTCGATATACAATAACGCCTGTCCTTTTCCTACCACATATATGCTTTCTTTGTCCGGGCTCACTTGTACCTTAGGCAATTTAGAGAGCAAATCCAGAGAATTTGAAACTGTTTTAAACGCACTATTTGGAATATCCAGTTTTATGTTTCCGTTTTTGATACTAACTGATTTTGCATTTCCTTTAACGGCAATTTCTTCCAATGGTGTGGCAAGAGTGTCTTTTTTGATTTCATTTTGGGAAAACCCGGCAATAGAAGCCGTTGCCGCAAGCAGCCCGATCCATACATTTTTCATCTTATTTTTTTATTGATTATTTAGCCAGGTTAACCAATCCCGGGCTACAACATCCCAATTTGTATCCTGGTTGCTATTCCCTTTCGCATCCGGCGAAAAAAAATTGTGTTCCAAACCTTCATAACGAATGAATTTAAAATTTTTCTTCCGCTCCCGGATCACTTCAATCTGGAACAAGTCATTGTAGCCGGCGGCAGGATCTTCTGTACCATAGGTTATCAAAACGGGGATTTTCAACGGTATCAAATGCTCTCTTTGCGGCATCGAAAAACTATACGTTGCTTTATAAGTATCACCACCTTCATAATTTATAATATTTTCATTTTGAACAACTTCCTTCCAATACTCTAACATTTCATTTGCATTTCCGGATTGTTCCAAAAGGGTGGCTATCCGGCCAAAAGGGTTTCCGCCCGAGTAAATCAATTTTGTTATTTTAGGGTTGAGCGAAGCCATTTTCGCCGCTACGGAACTTCCTTCGGAATGACCTGCTACTGCCAATTCCGTTTTATCCACCCAACGTTCCCTATAAAGCTGTTTTAGGATAAAATTATTCCTGAAAACATAATAATCCAGGTAATTCCTGTCGGTATAAGCTTTTGGAGGAAGCTCTTTTTTGAAGTCTTTCAGGTACCTAAAATCCGGGGCCAGGTCATTCGCATTGGCTATAATGGGAACGCCAGGTTTGTCCACAATTATGATATGGTAACAGCTTAAAAGTGGCGATTCGTCAAAAGGAAGCACGCCAAACAATCCTTTTTCATCATAAATGACAACAGGCCTGGGCAAACTGCCCTGGCAGAAAAAAAACAACGGCTTCGGGATTTTCTCTTCTCCTTTTTTGGAAATCACAATCAAATCAACCTTATCATCCTGAAACTTGAAGGATAACTGCCGGTAACCAAAATCTTCCGGTTTTTTCTGGCTGGAAGCATAATTTTTTGAGATCAAGAGCATAACTATTATAATTTTCTTCATTAGACATTCCGTTTCAAATGCAAATGTGGGCGCAAATTTTGATTCCGAAAGTTAATGCTGGGTTAATGCTGGGTTAATGGTTTTGGTTTTGAAATAAAAAAGGTATTTTTGAAATGATGAAAAAGAAAATCAATGTATTAATCCTATTCTCCGTAGTCGTGCTTGTGGCGCTTTCTGCCATACAGTTTTATTTGATCAAAACGACATATGAATATAAGATTGAGCAATTCCACACCGAGGTACGCAATAAAATCGCAGCCATCACCAACGATTACAGCGATATCGATTCTACGGTTTTCACCAAAAAAGACATGCTCTACCGTCATTTGGCGCTTAATTACATCCAGGAGAACAAAAACCGTTTCTGGGTCAAAAACGCTATCCTGGACAACAAGTTCAAGGCAGAGCTAACCCGCAAACTCCAATCCAAATTCGAAAAAGAAATCCCGGACATCCAACTGGATTTCGCTATTGTGCTCAATAAATTTGTCATTTACAACAACAATAAGGCAGCCGATACTGTTTTTGCCGAAAAACCGCTCATCAGCAATAAATTATACGGAAACCTAACCTCTTTAGACAATGCTTTCCTGATCCGGAATTATGTAGGGACAACCGGCGGGAATGTTTTAAACTCCAATTACAAACTCCTTACAGAAGATGCCCTCTATGTTTCGGTGACAAACTGGGAAACCCTTATTTTAAAGCGCATGGCACTGGTTTTGTCTTTTGCCCTTTTATCGATCCTTACTTTGGTAACCCTTTTTGCGATAGCCATCCGGGCCCTGATCAAACAGAAAAAAATCAGTGATATCAAAACCGATTTCATCAACAATATCACCCACGAGCTAAAAACGCCTTTATCCACCTTAGCCATTTCCACCAAAATCCTGGAAAGGGAAGACATCCGCGAAAACCCACAGCATTTCAACAGCCTGATTGCAACGGTTTCCCGTCAAAATAACCGCCTGCAGCAACTGATAGACCAGGTCCTGACCAATTCCTTGGGCGAAAGCGAAATCGAACTGCAAAAAGAAAAAATCACGATAGAACCTTTCCTTAATTCTATAATCGCTGATTTTCAGATGGCAAACCCAAACATCCGCATCACGCCAGAATTCAAAACCGGCAAAACAACCCTTTTGCTCGATAAATTCCATCTCACCACAGCCCTTCTGAATGTGCTCGAAAACGCCGTCAAATATGGCTCCAATACCATCATCGTCCAGACATCGTTGCACGACGGCCAATTCAACATCAGCATCCAGGACAACGGGATCGGGATCTCAAAAAACAAACATTCGCTGCTCTTTGACAAATTTTACCGGGTAGAACAAGGCAACCTGCACAATACCAAAGGATTGGGGCTGGGCCTGTATTATGTAGACCAGATTATCAAAGCCCATAAGGGGAAAATAGCCGTCATCAGTGATTTGGGCCAAGGAGCCATCTTCAGGATCACCATCCCGTCCCTTTATTAATTTGTTTTTCATACCGAAACCATGACAAAAAGAATCCTGCTTGCCGAAGATGATTTTGATTTTGCCGCCGTCCTCAAACAATACCTCGAATTGTACGATTACCAGGTCATTTGGGCAAAAGACGGAGAAGAAGCCCTATCCGTTTTCCAAAAAGAAACCTTTGACATTTGCGTTTTTGATGTCATGATGCCTAAAATGGACGGTTTTACAGTAGCCGGGAAAATAAGCCACAGCCACCCCGAAATCCCTTTTATCTTCCTCACGGCCAGAAAACTAAAAGAAGACAAAATCAAAGGATTGCAATTAGGTGCCGATGATTATATCGTAAAACCTTTCGAAGCTGACGAACTTGTCCTGCGCCTGAACAACATCCTCAAACGCAGCCGGCAAAAAACCAATACCATCAATCCGTTAGAGGAAATGGCAGTGGGCAAATATATCTTCAATGCCTCTCGGCTGGAATTGAAACTGGACAGCCACATCCAGCGCCTTACCGAAAAAGAAGTGTCGCTGATCCTCTTTTTACTAAAAAACAAAAACCAGCTCATCAGGCGGCACGAGGTTTTACAGGCCATTTGGGGAGATGATGATTTTTTTTCCGGCCGGAGCATGGATGTTTTTATCAGCCGCATCCGCAAATATTTCTCCAACGACCCTAACATTTCCATCGAAAGCATCCGCAATATCGGGTTGGAGTTCAAGATCCGGTAAATTATAGTTTGCACAGCCTCGTGTATCGTTTGCACAGGCTTGTGTAGTGTTTGCACAGCCTTGTGTACCGTTTGCATAGCCTTGTGTATCGTTTGCACAGCCTTGTGTACCGTTTGCACAGCCTTGTGTAGTGTTTGCATAGCCTTGTGTATCGTTTGCACAGCCTTGTGCATCGTTTGCATAGCCTTGTGCATCGTTTGCACAGCCACGTGTATCGTTTGCATAGCCTTGTGTAGTGTTTGCACAGCCTCGTGTATCGTTTGCACAGCCTTGTGTATCGGTAACCTAAAAGACAAAAAGAATAATTTTATGGAAATTGTTTTTGAGTGTGAAGAAGAAAAACGAAACTCAAAAAAATGCAGACCTGTAAGCCGGATTCTGTCCCCGATACATCGGAGCCTTATCATTTATCTTGTCCCGCTGTTGCCAACGGGATCTAGCTGCCTACCCTTCAACAACGGACGAGTCGCCCTTAAATGCTGATATACTTGACATTTCACCGCATAGAGTTTACCTGGTTTCACTACAGCATTACCTGTACATACTTTCTGTTGCACTTGTCCTCGCCTCACGACGGACGGGCGTTACCCGCTATGCTACTCTTTGGTGTCCGGACTTTCCTCTCCCGATAAAACCGGGAACGATAAGGCGGTCTGCGGTGCAAACTTACAACAAATACTTTTGAATGCCAGTTTTCAAAGCCAATTGATTCGATTTCTGATGCATTTTTTGTAAATTTATTCTTTACAACTATAATTTCAGCTAAAGATGGCACATACCTATAATTATGCAAGTGTTTCCAAAGCACTCGAAGAGCTAAAAGCGTTAGGCTTTACCATTGATTTTAATATCAACGACACTCAAATTACCGCCAACCCTGCCAATTTTGAAATTGTGCACATTTACCGTTATGAAGGAGACAGCGATCCGGACGATGAAGCTACGGTTTATGGCATAAAATCAATTTCAGACAACCAAAAAGGTGTTTTTGTGTCAGGCTTTGCCGCCAATTCCGAAAACGATGCCGCCAAAATCCTTTCCGACATCTCCATCAAAGCCCGAAAAGAGCCTTAATAGGCAAACCTCTTTCCCATGAACAGGTTGCAGTCAAAATTGGAAAAAATAGGACGGGATCCTCAAATCACGGCCAGATCGGTGGGGCTGCGCTATGCCCCAAACTGCGATAAAGGTTATTACCGCATCAAAAAAGGCAACGGTTTTATATATATCGATCAGGACAAAGCCAAAGTTTCCGATCCCGAAATACTGGGCAGGATACAAAAATTAGTCATTCCTCCCGCCTGGGAAAATGTCTGGATTTCTTCTTTTGAAAACGGCCACCTCCAAGCCACCGGAAATGATGCCAAAGGCCGGAAACAATACCGCTACCACACCCATTGGAACCAAATAAGAAACCAATCCAAGTTTTACAGGCTGCGCAGTTTTGCACAGGTCTTACCTTTGATTAGGAAAGCCGTCAACCGGGATTTGAACAAAAAAGGGCTTCCCTACGAAAAAGTAATCGCTTTAGTGGTCAAACTTATCGAAATGACCAACATCCGCATTGGCAACAGCGCTTACAAAGAGCTCTATCATTCCTTCGGCCTCACTACCCTGCAGGATAAGCATGTTGCTTTTAAGGGCCAAAACATCTCTTTTGAATTTACTGGAAAAAAAGGCATCAAACATTCCATACGCCTGCAAAGCCGCAAACTCGCCAACCTGGTCAAAAAGTGCAAGGACATACCGGGACAAGACCTGTTCCAGTATTATGATCATGACGGCCACAGGCATACCATTGGTTCTTCCGATGTGAATAATTACCTGAAAGAAACCACCGGAGAGGATTTTACAGCGAAAGATTACAGGGTTTGGGCCGCAAGCGTAAATGCTTTGTCTTCTTTTTTGGATGCCGAAAAACCTGAAAACGAAAGCCAGTCCCATAAAAAAATCATCGAAGTGTTGGATAGCGTCGCCTCCAAATTAGGCAACACGCGGTCTGTATGCCGAAAATATTATGTCCATCCCACAGTAATTGCCTCATATGTAAAAGGATCGGTCTGGAAGTACAAACCCCGTAAGAATCCGGGGAACCTCCAGCCTGAAGAAAGGGCATTAGTAAGGTTATTGGAACGGGAAACCATTGCCGAAGCCCTAGCCTGATTATTTTGAAAAAAATACGGGAATAATCAATCTTTCATTCTGTAAACTTTCGAAATATTTAAATTAAAAACTATATTTGCTATCCAATAATTTTCTATGGAACAATTTATAGTATCAGCCCGTAAATACCGCCCGCAAACGTTTAAGGATGTTGTGGGGCAACAGGCAATTACCAATACTTTGCTCAATGCCATAGAAAGCAACCACCTGGCACAAGCCCTGCTTTTTACCGGTCCCCGAGGTGTAGGAAAAACAACCTGCGCCCGTATTTTGGCCCGAAAAATCAACCAGGAAGGATATGATGACCCGTATGAGGATTTCGCTTTCAATGTTTTTGAATTGGATGCAGCTTCCAATAACTCCGTGGACGATATCCGTAACCTGATCGACCAGGTCCGGATCCCGCCGCAAACCGGGAAATACAAAGTATATATCATCGATGAGGTCCATATGTTATCCCAGGCGGCATTCAACGCTTTCCTGAAAACACTGGAAGAACCGCCTCGCCACGCCATTTTTATTTTGGCTACGACCGAAAAACATAAAATCATTCCAACGATATTATCCCGTTGCCAGATATTTGATTTTAAAAGGATTACTGTAAAAGATGCCAAAGAACATCTTGCTGAAGTGGCCAAAAGCCAGGACATTACTTTTGAAGACGATGCCTTGCATATCATTGCCCAAAAAGCGGATGGTGCCATGCGTGACGCTCTTTCCATCTTTGACCGTGTCGTTTCCTACTGTGGAAATAACCTGACCCGTGCAGCCGTTACCGAAAACCTGAACGTCCTTGATTTTGAGTATTATGTAAAAGTAACTGATTTAATACTCGAAAATAATATTCCTGAATTGCTTTTGGCGTATAACGACATTTTGGCTAAAGGTTTTGACGGGCACCATTTTGTGGCAGGATTGGCTTCACACTTCAGGGATTTACTGGTGAGTAAAAATCCTGCTACCCTTATTTTACTGGAAGCCGGAGAACAAGCACAAAAATTGTATGGAGCACAGGCGCAGAAAGCATCCCAGGAATTTTTATTGCAAGGGATTGACCTGGCCAACGATTGCGACTTAAAATACAAAGTATCCCAAAACCAACGCCTTTTGGTGGAACTTTGCCTTATGCAGCTTGCCTCTATCACTTTTGATGGAGAAAAAAAAAAGCTAAACAATTTATAATCCCGCCCACACATTTCAGGAATAACAGTTATTCTATTGTTGAAGTTAAAACCGATAGCTTACCGGCCGTTACCCCTAACAGTGAACCTGCAAAAATTGCAGCAGAAGTAGTGGTTCCCAAAGAAGAAATCAAGAGAACCGAAACTCCAAAACCCGAAGCTGCACCTGCTGTTTCCAAACCGGATGTTCCCAAGGTTTCCGCTTTATCGTTAGGAAGCATCAGGGCAAAAAAAGAACTGGAAGCCCAGCTGAAACCCGTTGAAAAGCACCATGATGAATTGCCAACAGAACCTTTCACGGAAACGCAAATGCTGGAACAATGGGTCAAATATGCCAACCGATTGGGTGATAAAGGATACAAAATCCTGGAATCCTTATTATTGCTAAACGATCCTAAACTGCAAGGCACTACTATTGTGCATGAACTGCCGAATGAAAGCTCAAAGATTGATTTTGAAGGGGAAAAGCATGATTTATTAGGCTATTTGCGTGGAAAACTGCACAACCATAATATTACTATTGAAGTTACGATAAACGAAACCATAGAAGTTAAAAAGGCTTTTACCACTCAGGAAAAATACGACCGGATGAAGGAAATGAACCCGGCGTTAGACCTTTTAAGGAAAACTTTTGATTTGGACCTATAAAAAAAGGGTCAGAAAATTATTCATAACCCGTTCTTCATTTATATCTTACCATAATACATGGCTTTGACAATACCGTCAGAAAGTCCGATTTTAGGGACATAAATCTTAGTGGCTCCGCTCCATTTCATGGCATTGAGATAAATACGAAGCGCATGGATGATAACATCGGCGCGGTCTGTGTTTAAGGCCAGTTCGGCAATCCGCTGTTCGTAAGTAAGGGAATTCAGGTATTGGTATTGGGAATTCAGGTACATGTACGACAATGGTTTGTCCAGCGCTTTTTCAGATAATTTGAAAATTTTATTGATATTCCCGCCGGAACCGATAAGTGTTACGTTTTCATAAGGCTCGATAGTTGTTTTGATCCATTTTTCAATTTCTTCCCACACGATATCGTTTACCATATTGTTCAGCAAACGCACCGTTCCGTTCTTGAAAGATTTGGAAGCGACCATTTTACCATCGGAAAACAGGGAAAATTCAGTACTTCCGCCGCCAACATCTACATAAAGATAGGTTTGTTCGGTTTTGATAAAATGATGCAAATCGGACGAAGCGATAATAGCGGCTTCTTTCTTTCCGTCAATGATTTCAATTTTGATATCTGCTTTTTTCTTAACGGTTTCAGCCACCTCCTTGCCGTTATAGGCCTCACGCATCGCCGAAGTGGCACAGGCCATATATTTTTCGACCTTATATACTTTCATCAGCAACTTAAAGGCTTTCATGGCATCAACCATCCGATCAATATTTTCTTCGGTAATTTCCCCCACAGTAAAAGCATCCTGGCCCAAACGGATCGGGACCCTGATCAGGGCGCTTTTGTTAAACTGGGTTTCTTTACCTTGCTGCTCCACAACATTGGCTATCAAAAGCCGCATAGCATTCGATCCTATATCAATCGCAGCATATTTTTTTATTGAAATCATCCTTGATTTTTGATTCGGTTATTGTAATGAAATTATAATTTTTCAGCGACTACTTCAATCTTGTCCCTGTAATATTTGTAGGTTTCCAATTGCGCCCTGAAAATAGGCTTGTCCCCGCGCATGCGGTATTTGTTGTCTAATTTTTCCGAGTGGTAACGGACTTTCACATTTCCTTTCCAGGCAATATTAAACGTATCGATCAGCTCTTTTTTGATACCGGCATCATATATCGGGCAAGTAACTTCCACCCTGGTGTCAAGGTTACGGGTCATGAAATCGGCTGAAGAAATAAACGCTTCAGGATTGTTGTCATTGCAGAAAATATACACGCGCGAATGCTCCAGGTAATTGTCTACAATTGATACGGCTTCGATATTTTCGCTCATTCCCTTAACGCCCGGAATTAAAGAACATATCCCTCTGATAATCAGTTTCACCTTAACCCCGGCCCTACTGGCATCGTATAATTTATCGATCATTTTGGTATCGGATAAACTATTCATTTTCAATTTGATATAGGCGGGTTTCCCTAAATTGACATTGACTATTTCGCGGTCTATCAATTTGTAAAAACGGGATCTCGTGTAATGCGGCGAAACGATCAGATGCTTGTAACGGTGCACTCTGTAATTGATATGGAAGAATTCGAAAACCTTCGAGACATCCTTCAAAACTTGCTGGTGCGCCGTAAATAAGGTCACGTCAGTATAGACTTTCGCGGTCGATTCGTTGAAATTCCCTGTAGAGATGATTCCATAGCGTTTTAATTTCCCATGGTCGTCAATCCTTTCCACAAGGCAAATTTTACTGTGTACTTTCAGTCCTTTTACACCAAAAATAAGTTCAATTCCTTCGGTTTGCATCTGTTCGGCATACGAAATATTGCTGGCTTCATCGAAACGGGCCTGCAATTCGATCTGGACCGTTACTTTTTTCCCGTTCTTGGCAGCATTGATCAGCGAACTCACGATTTGGGAATTCTTGGCCAAACGGTACAGCGTGATTTTAATAGCCGATACTTTCGGATCCAAAGCAGCTTCCCTCAAGAATTTGATGATATAGGAAAAAGACTGATATGGTGCATTGACCAAATAATCCTTTTCTTCGATTTTTTTCAGGATGCTTCCTTCCAGGCTGAGGCCTTCAACCGGCAATGGCGTGTTTGTTTTGTACAACAGGTCATATCTTCCCAAATTGGGGAAATCCATATAATCCCTGCGGTTATGGTACCTTCCGCCGGGAATGATACTGTCTTTTGCATCAATCCCCATTTTATGGAGGAAGAATTTCAGGGTATCTTTATCAATGGTCTGGTCGTAGATAAAACGCACCGGCTCCCCTATCCTCCTGTCTTTTACACTGGATGAAATTTTTTCCATGAAGCTTTTATTCAAGTCGCTGTCCAGGTCCAATTGCGCATCTCGGGTAATTTTTATCATGTGTGCCGAAATGCTTTCGTAATCGAAAATATTGAATATTTTATGCAGGTTGTGCCTGATAAGGTCGTCCAGGAGCATAATATATTGCTTGTCATTATTGGAAGGCAAAACCACAAAACGGTTAATGGTTTTGGGGATTTCGATAACGGCATACCTGATTTCTTTTTTAACCTTCAGTTTTTCCAGGATCGATACAGGTTCCTTGGGTTTCATGACCAATTTTACCGCCAGATAGCCTGAAGTGTCTTTCAACAAGGGGAATTCGGCCAGGTCATTTAAGATGATGGTCACGACTTCGGGGCTTACTTTCTGGATAAAATAATCCTTTACAAAATTAGCCTGCTGTTTATTTATTTCGGTTTCATTGATGATAAAAATATTTTCTTTTTCGAGCTCTTTTTCAATAATGCTCAAAATACGCAAACTTTCGGATTGCTGGTCGATAACCGTTTCGGTGATTTCCTTCAGCAATTTCTGCGCAGAAATACCGCCAAGGATATTCTCTCCCGATACACCGGCCATGCTCAAGCGACGAATGGCCGCATACCTTACCCTGAAAAATTCATCCAGGTTATTGGAAAAAATCCCCAAAAAACGCATCCTGTCCAATAACGGGACCCGTTCGTCTGCAGCTTCCTGAAGCACTCTGAAGTTAAAAGCCAGCCAGCTTTTTTCCCGGTCTAAATACCTATTTTCGATACCATTCATTCTGTAATTTCTTTTGGAAAAATAACCTTTACAATGCTTCCTTTGCCAATATCCTGCCAGCGATCCTGCTCAAATTGTAAGTGGACGAAACCGGCTGTAGGAACATTCATTATAAATCGATCCCCAAATTTATTGACAATATTTGTAATTGCCTCATTATGTCCGAAAAGAATTAGGTTTTCTGTTTCATTTTCGCATTTCCGTATCTCATTTTCGAGTTTATCACCGTCAAATGTATACAGGCTGTCTTTAAAAACAATACTGTCCTGGCCAATTGACGCGGTTTCGCAGAACAACCTGGCCGTATGGCTTGCCCTAGTGGCGGTGCTGCTCCAAATAGTCTTCTTTTGTGGAAGAGATACCAAAGCTTTCCTGGCTACTTTTTTGATGTTTTTGATGCCGCTTTCCAAAAGAGGCCTTTCTTTATCGGTAACAGGAAAATCCCAACTGGATTTCGCATGTCTAATTAAAATCAAAGATTTCATAAAATAACTGTAATTAATTAGTTAAAAATTAATATTCTTTACGGTTTTTATAGCCCAAACCCAAAAAAAATGTTAATTCATAGATGATATTGTCCCTTTCATCGAAAAACGAATCGTAAATAACCATCGTACAATTTAATATAATAATTTAGCAATGTTAAAAGTAATTAAAATGCTTTAAACAAAATTTCTAAAAACGCAAATTCAAATACCACCCCTGAGTTTGCAACTTGATTAACTCAAAAAAATAATAGAAGCTTTTCTTGTTTTACCTCTTGTGTCGTAGTCATTTATGATTATGGCCTGAAGTTTTTATCCTTTTTTTTAAACTAAAAAATCAAGTTTATGAAAAACACTACTATTTTACCATCGAAAAAAAGTGTTATACAAATACTACTTTTATTAGTACTGATCTTGTATTATGATTTCACTTTTGCCCAAACTACCTATGAATGTAACCACTGTTCTTCCAATGACATAAGCATCAAGAAGGTAGAATTGGTGTCTGACGTTCCCAATGGTTCGGGCGGCTACCTGCCATTACCGACAACCTGTTTGGAAGGTCAGCAAATTAACGGTTATTTAAAAATTACATTAGATCAAAATGCGACCACCAGATACGGTACGCAGATTGAAGCCGATGTTTTTGTAGATAACGCGCTTCAGCAACATGTTAAATATGAGAGTTGTGCCACGACCAGTTCCGGGACATTCTACATTTACATGCCTTCGTACCCAAATTCCATCAATTGGAGTTGTGGTGAGGTCTTATCCCTTCGGAATATTATCATCGGATGGGGGAATTCGAGTATGAGCAACGTTTGTAACGAAACAGATTGCCAACTAGGCCCGCATTGCTATAAATATGATTTGACTACCAATTTTATAGTGATTACGCCTATCAAACCAGATTTTACCGCAGTGGGAACTTGCCCAGTGGGTAATTTGGCACAAACGTATGTTTTTACTTCAACTACTACTGGAGGTGTAACACCTTATACTTCTTATAAATGGGACATTACCAAAAACGGAGTGCCTATTTTAAACTCTCCTTTTTCAGGATCACCCTTAACAATTAATTTTTCAAGTTATGGTCCTGGAGATTATCAGGTAACGTTAACCATTACAGACAGCAACACTCCGCCTACGACAACTTCGAGCCAGCCAAAATTGGTTACAGTTGCCTCATGTTGCATTCCTTCGGCATCTTGCTTGCTTTCCAGTGTAACTTCCGAAGCTTGTAGCATCCCTGCAGCGTTTACAAATCCTAGCAATGTCTTTAATTTCAATGCCTGTGGAAAAACAGTAACCATGACCAGCTCTGATAGCGGCGATACTGTAATTTGTACCGATGGAGATGGCGCCGATTTCGTTAGGACTTACACGCTGTTATACAATGGGGTTCCATTTACAACTTGTAATCAAATCATTAAAATCAATGATACAACAGCGCCTGTTTTAAGCAACGCTCCTCAAAATGCGACCGTACAATGCAACGCTGTCCCTGCTCCGGCAGTATTGACCGCCACTGACAATTGCGATTCCTCTCCTGCTGTTACTTTTTCAGAAACAAGAGCGAATGGTACTTGCGCAAGCAATTATACGTTAACAAGAACCTGGACTGCTACTGATGATTGCGGAAATACTGCAACAAAAACACAAATCATCACCGTTCAGGATACGACTGCACCAGTATTTGTCGGACAGCTTCCAGCCGATGTAACCGTACAATGCGATAATGTCCCTGCAGCTGTAGTTTTAACTGCCACAGACAATTGCGATAGCCAAGTGTCCGTTGCGTATACTCAAAATATTAGCGGACAGGATGACGGATGTGCTTCGAATTACACCATCACCCGAAACTGGTCTGTGACTGATTGCGCCGGAAACAATACTTCTCATACACAAATCATCACTGTTCAGGATACGACCGCACCGGTATTTTCCGGACAACTTCCAACCGATGTAACTGTACAATGTGATAATGTGCCGGAAGCGGTAGTTCTAACTGCCACTGACAATTGCGATAGCCAAGTTGCCGTAGTGTATACCCAAAATATCAGCGGACAAGACGACGGATGTGCTTCGAATTATACCATCACCCGTAACTGGTCCGTGACCGATTGTGCCGGAAACAATACTTCCCACACACAAATCATCACCATTCAAGACACAACTGCACCAGTATTTGCCGGACAACTTCCAGCCGATGTAACCGTGCAATGTGATAATGTCCCAGCTGCGGTAGTTCTAACTGCCACAGACAATTGCGACAACCAAGTTGCCGTTGTGTACACTCAAAGCATCAGCGGTCAGGATGACGGATGTGCTTCGAATTATACTATCACCCGAAACTGGTCCGTGACCGATTGTGCCGGAAACAATACTTCCCACACACAAATCATTACTGTTCAAGATACTACAGCGCCGGTATTTGTTGCTGAAGTTCTCCCAGCCGATGTAACCGTGCAATGTGATAATGTGCCTGCTGCGGTGGTTTTAACTGCCACAGACAATTGCGATAGCCAAGTGTCCGTAGTGTATACTCAAAATATCAGCGGACAGGATGACGGATGTGCTTCGAATTACACTATCACCCGAAACTGGTCGGTAACTGATTGTGCTGGAAACAATACTTCCCATACACAAATCATCACTGTTCAAGACACAACTGCACCGGTATTTGCCGGACAGCTTCCAGCCGATGTAACCGTACAATGCGATAATGTGCCAGTTGCAGTGGTTTTAACTGCCACTGACAATTGCGATAGCCAAGTTGCCGTTGTCTACACTCAAAACATCAGCGGTCAGGATGACGGATGTGCTTCGAATTACACCATCACCCGAAACTGGTCGGTAACCGATTGTGCCGGAAATAATACTTCCCACACACAAATCATTACTGTTCAGGATACTACAGCGCCGGTATTTGCAGGACAGCTTCCAGCCGATGTAACCGTACAATGCGATAATGTCCCTGCTGCGGTAGTTCTAACTGCCACAGACAATTGCGATAGCCAAGTGTCCGTTGTGTATACTCAAAATATTAGCGGTCAGGATGACGGATGTGCTTCGAATTACACCATCACTCGTAACTGGTCGGTAACCGATTGTGCCGGAAATAATACTTCCCACACACAAATCATCACTGTTCAGGATACAACTGCGCCAGTATTTGCTGCTGAAGTTCTTCCAGCCGATGTAACGGTACAATGTGATAATGTGCCGGAAGCGATAGTTCTCACTGCCACAGACAATTGCGACAACCAAGTGTCCGTAGTGTATACTCAAAACATTAGCGGACAGGATGACGGATGTGCTTCGAATTATACCATCACACGAAACTGGTCTGTGACTGATTGTGCCGGAAACAATACTTCCCATACACAAATCATCACTGTTCAGGATACAACTGCGCCAGTATTTGCTGCTGAAGTTCTTCCAGCCGATGTAACCGTACAATGCGATAATGTGCCGGAAGCGATAGTTCTCACTGCCACAGACAATTGCGATAGCCAAGTTGCCGTAGTGTATACTCAAAATATCAGCGGTCAAGATGACGGATGTGCTTCGAATTACACCGTCACCCGAAACTGGTCGGTGACTGATTGCGCCGGAAACAATACTTCCCATACGCAAATCATTACTGTTCAAGATACTACAGCGCCGGTATTTGCTGCTGAAGTTCTTCCAGCAGATGTAACCGTGCAATGTGACAACGTGCCGGAAGCGATAGTTCTCACTGCCACAGACAATTGCGACAACCAAGTGTCCGTAGTGTATACTCAAAACATTAGCGGACAGGATGACGGATGTGCTTCGAATTACACCATCACCCGAAACTGGTCGGTGACTGATTGTGCCGGAAACAATACTTCCCACACACAAATCATCACTGTTCAAGACACAACCGCACCAGTATTTGCCGGACAGCTTCCAGCCGATGTAACCGTACAATGCGATAATGTCCCAGCTGCAGTAGTTTTAACTGCCACAGACAATTGCGATAGCCAAGTTGCGGTCGTGTACACTGAAAACATCAGCGGACAGGATGACGGATGTGCTTCGAATTATACTATCACCCGAAACTGGTCCGTGACTGATTGTGCCGGAAACAATACTTCCCACACGCAAATCATCACTGTTCAAGATACGACCGCACCGGTATTTTCCGGACAACTTCCAGCCGATGTAACCGTGCAATGTGACAACGTGCCGGAAGCGGTGGTTTTAACTGCCACAGACAATTGCGATAGCCAAGTGTCCGTAGTGTATACTCAAAACATCAGCGGACAAGATGACGGATGTGCTTCGAATTATACCATCACCCGAAACTGGTCTGTGACTGATTGTGCCGGAAACAATACTTCCCACACGCAAATCATCACTGTTCAGGATACGACTGCACCGGTATTTGCTGCTGAAGTTCTTCCAGTCGATGTAACCGTACAATGTGATAATGTGCCGGAAGCGATAGTTCTCACTGCCACAGACAATTGCGATAGCCAAGTGTCCGTAGTGTATACTCAAAACATCAGCGGACAAGACGACGGATGTGCTTCGAATTACACTATCACTCGTAACTGGTCGGTGACCGATTGTGCCGGAAACAATACTTCCCATACACAAATCATTACCGTTCAAGACACAACTGCGCCAGTATTTGCTGCTGAAGTTCTTCCAGCCGATGTAACCGTACAATGTGACAACGTGCCGGAAGCGGTAGTTCTTACTGCCACAGACAATTGCGATAGCCAAGTTGCCGTTGTGTATACTCAGAATATCAGCGGTCAGGATGACGGATGTGCTTCGAATTACACTATCACACGAAACTGGTCCGTGACTGATTGTGCCGGAAACAATACTTCCCACACACAAATCATTACTGTTCAAGATACTACAGCGCCGGTATTTGTTGCTGAAGTTCTTCCAGCCGATGTAACCGTACAATGCGATAATGTGCCGGAAGCCGCTGTACTGAATGCTACCGATAATTGCGACAATCAAGTAGTAATAACATTTGTGGAAAACATTATCCATAATGACGAAGGTTGTTCTTCAAACTATAGCATCAGAAGAACCTGGACCGCTACGGATTGTGCCGGAAACAATACTTCCCACACACAAACCATCACCGTTCAGGATACGACAGCACCGGTACTTACAACTCCAGCCGATGAAGTCCTAAATGTTAGCTGTAACGAGATTCCTCCTAAACCGGAACTTGTTTTTACAGACAATTGTTCTGCAACCGTAAATGTTGTTTATACTGAAAATATTCAGGATCAGACACAATATACATATACTATAATAAGACATTGGACAGCTACTGATAGTTGTGGAAATTCATCTGAATTCACCCAAACGATATATGTAACGATTGGCGAACCGTTCTCACATGTTGACAAATCATTGTGTACAGATGATTCCAGTGTTGATTTGTTCAGTTATTTAAATCTAAGCCCGGAAGAATCTCAAGGAACCTGGGTAGATGTGAACAATTCAGGAGCATTAACAGGAAGCATCTTAAATCCTCATAATCTCCAAGTCGGGTTCTATGTATACAGATATACTATTGAAAACGGAAGCTGTCCTAGGGTGATTGAAATTTATATGACTATAAATGATGATTGTGTGGTTTTACCATGTACCATAGACGAGTTGAAAATTTCAAAAGTGGTTACTCCTAATAATGATACTTACAATGATTATTTTGTGATTGGAGGCCTTGAGGCTTGCGGATTTACATACGATGTAAAAATATTTAACAGATGGGGCGCTTTGGTTTATGAAAATCCAAATTATAAAAACGATTGGGACGGAAAAGCCAGAAACGGAGTGACCGACAGCAATCTTCCATCAGGTACCTATTACTACGTTGTAAACATTGTAAATAGTGGGTTTGATATCTTTAAAGGGTATATTTATTTAGGAACTAAAAACTAAACGGTTATGAAAAATATATATGTAACAATCATTATAGTTCTAAATGTGTTTGGAGCGATAGCGCAGCAAACACCGCAGTTCACACAATATATGTATAATACTATCTCGGTAAATCCTGCTTATGCAGGAAGCCGGGAAGCATTATCCATCGTAGGGCTCCACCGAAGCCAATGGGTTGGTTTTGACGGAGGTCCTACCACACAAACACTTTCTGCCCATACTCCGTTAAGAAACGAACACATTGGTGTAGGGCTTTCTTTTATAAACGACAGGTTGGGTTATGAAAACTTTAGTTATGTATACGCAGATTTCTCATACACTATCAATTTAAGCGAACAGACAAAGCTTGCATTTGGGATTAAAGGAGGTTTCAGCCATTATAAAATAGATGAGGTCCTGTTTAATGATCCGGATGTTTACAATGACCCGTATTTCCAAGACAAACTTAATCGCTGGACACCAAACATCGGGGCAGGGCTTTACCTTCACCAGCAAAAATGGTATGTTGGAGTTTCTTCTCCAAAACTGGTAGAAAACGATTACAATAAAACCGGGGATTATGTAGCATTGGAACAATCTCACTTTTATGGAATTGCCGGATATGTTTTCGATCTTAACCAGGAAGGCAGTATCAAAATGCGTCCGACAGGCCTGGTAAAATACACCAAAGGATCTCCTATGTCCTACGACGCGACGCTCTCCTTTCTATTTAATGAAAAACTTTGGATTGGCGGCTCTTATCGTTTTGATGATTCAGCTGGCGCATTAGTGGATTTTGCCATAACAGACCAGTTCCGTATAGGATATGCCTATGATTATCCTATATCCAAAATCAAACCTTACACCAGCGGCTCCCATGAGATTTTCCTCATTTTCGATTTCAAATTCGATAAATCGAAATACAAATCACCTCGCTATTTCTAACCTAAAATGATTGAATTATGAAAAAAGTCTTACAATATATTCTGATATCTGTTTTAGTTTTTGGAAATATCCCTTCGGCTTCGGCCCAGTTTGGGAAACAAAAGAAAGCAGATGCTTTGTACAATAGTTTTTCATTCGTAAAAGCGATTGATGTTTACAAAGAAATGTTGGCAAATAATTACAATGCTGATTACGCCAAAAGACGCCTGGCCGATTGTTATTCGATGCTTCGCGACCCGGAAAATGCAGCAGTATATTATGCAGATGTAGTCAAACAGGAAAAAGTAGATCCTGAATATTACCTGAATTACGCGATGGCACTGCGCGCGCTCAAAAAATATGACGAATCCAAAATATGGATCAGCAAGTACAAGGAAACGGGCGTAATTGATTCACGGGTGCAGAAAATAATGGAAGATGAAAATTTCATTACGAACATCTATCAAATCAAGCAGCAATATTTTTCAAAAACAGTACCGTTCAACTCCGAATTGAGTGATTTTGGTGCCACAGAAAAAAACAATGTCATCACATTTGCTTCCAGCAGGGACAAAGGAGTTGGTATCAAAAGAACCTACTCCTGGAACAGCCAGCCGTTTTTGGAGTTGTTCCAGCTTACCCGAAACGGAGATAGTTTTTCTGAACCCGAAAAATTAAAAGGAGATGTAAATACACGGTTTCACGAAGGGCAGGTTTCTTTTTCCAAAGATGGAAAGACCCTGTACTTTACCCGAAACAATTTTACAGACCACAAAAAAGGAAAAGATGCCCAAGGGACAAGCAACCTTAAAATATACCGCGCAACCCTGGACAAAGACAATAAATGGACAAATATCAAGGAATTGCCATTCAACAATGCCAATTATTCGGTAGGTCACCCTAGTCTTTCAGCCGATGGGAAAACCTTATATTTCGCTTCTGACATGCCGGGCGGCTTTGGGAAAAGCGATATTTACAAAGTAAGTGTTGACGGGGAATCCTTTGGAACGCCTGTGAATCTTGGCAATAAGGTAAATACCGAAGGGAACGAGCTTTTCCCGTTTGTTCATTCCGATGGAAATTTATTTTTCTCCTCAGACGGTTTGCTGGGCCTCGGCCAGTTGGATATCTTCACGACCATTTTAGATGAAGAAGGAAATATCCAGGAAATCATCAACCTTGGTATGCCTGTAAATTCCAGTATGGACGATTTTTCATTCTTTTTGAATGATTCGGGCGAAACCGGTTTCATTGCCTCAAACCGAGAAGGCGGCATGGGTGATGATGATATATACGGTTTTGACAGGGTTCCGCTTTTTTCTATTAAAGGAACCGTAACCGATGCCATCAATAAAATGCCGATACAGGATGCCAAAATCGTGATAAAAGACAAAGACGGCAACCAGATTGCGGATTTGGTTACCGATGCCAAAGGAAAATACAGCATCAATGTGGACCGGGAAACTACCTACACACTGGAAGCATCACACCCGAAATACATGGCGGAACCTTCTAAAATTGGTGACACAAGGAATTCAAAAGGGAAAACCTTCGTCATTGTTGATTTTGAGCTTGATCCGGTTCAGGATGTCGATGTATTGGCCGGTGTAAATATTGAAAACATCTATTTCGATTTCGACAAGTACAACATACGCTATGATGCTTCGGTAGAATTAAACAAAGTCGCTGATCTTATGCTGATTACCTATCCTACAATGGCTATTGAGATTGCTTCGCATACAGACAGCCGCGGTAGTTTCAAATACAATGAAGCCTTATCCGTAAGAAGGGCTAATTCCACACATGATTATCTGATTTCAAGAGGAGTAGATCCGAAACGCATTAAAAAATATGAAGGTTTCGGGGAATATAATCTTGTCAATGATTGCAAAGACGGTGCAGATTGCTCCGAAGCGGCTCACCAATTGAACAGACGCTCGATTTTTAAAGTCCTCAAAATGCAGTAAAAGTAATTCTCACTACTTGCTTTTATTTTTGCAGAAAACCTCCTGGCTTGTTACAGAACCAGGAGGTTTTTAGCTGAAAAGCAGGCTCGTTTTATCCCACCAATTCTATAATTAGGGCGTTTAAGACCCTTGGTTCAAAAGGTTTTACGATGATTCCGTTCATGCTTGAATTTTTTATCTGGCCCATAATTTCCTGTTTGTCAAATGCCGTGAGCGCGATGATTGGTGTGGTGATTTCCAGGCCGCGGATAAGTATGGAAGTTTCAAAACCGTTTATTTTTGGCATATTGATATCCATCAGGATGATATCGAATTTTTGTTCCTTCAGTATGGCAACAGCATCGTAACCGCCATTGACAATAGTCGTGACATACCCGAAACCATCCAGGATCTTTTGGGTGACTACCTGGTTTATCTTATTATCTTCCACCAAAAGCACATGAAGTTTTTTGCTTGGTTTCGAAAGGGTATCCTGCTCGTTGGAAATGGGATTTACAGTTTCTTCAACAATTTCAAAACGAATGTCAAAACTGATCTTAGTACCTTTCTTTTCTTCACTTTCCAATTGTATTTCCCCACCCAAAAGCTGGATCAATTTTTTCACAATAGGCAATCCGAGGCCAGTTCCCTGGTAATCATCGTCCCTGCGTTCGATTTGCACAAACTGCTCGAATATCTTTTCGTGGTCTTCTTTGGAAATGCCAATCCCGTTGTCTATCACTTCAAAATGAATGACACAGGCATTGTCTTTTTTCTCCATAAGATTCGCCTTGATGATGACATTTCCTTCTTCGGTAAACTTAAGGGAATTGCTAATCAGGTTCATAAATATCTGCGACAGCCTGACTTTATCGGAATTGATGCATTTTGGGATGTCTTCATCAAATTCCAGGCAGATTTCATTGTTGTTCTTAAAGGCCAGGAATTGCAGGCTTCCCAAAATAGCGTTCAGTTCTTCTTTTAGATTGAAAACCGAATTGATCAAAACGATTTTTTTTTCCGAAATTTTATAAACCTGCAGGATATCATTTACCAGCGATAGTAAATATTGGGCGGAAAACTTTAACGATTTCAGGTACGGGCTGTTCTTTATTTCCGGGTGCTCATCGGCGATAATGTCCGTGATTCCTACAACACCATACAGCGGCGTCCTCAATTCGTGGCTTATCGTGGATACGAATTGCGATTTGAGCCGGGTTGATTCTTCGGCTTTGTCTTTAGCGATCTGAAGCTCATAGTTGGCAAACTGAAGCGCTTTGTTGCTTTGCTTTTTAGTATTGTTGTTTTTGAATAAACTATAGAGCAGCAATAATAAAATAAGAAAGATAATCACAAACAAAAAAACGATAATCTGCGTCTTTTGAAGGCTTTTTGTCTTTTGCTCTTTTTCCTGTTCGATATTGCTGATCTGGCGTTTGAATTCGTCTATCTGGATCTTGTTTTCATAACTGCTGGCATTTTTGCTTCGTTCCAGGTTGTAGATTTTATCTTCCAGGACATGGTACAGTTGCAAATAATGATAGGCCAGTTCGTAGTTTTTATTTTTGAAATAATGCTTCGAGAAATCATTGTATACTTCCGCAAGATAGGAATCCAGCAAATCCGTTTTTTCGTGTTCCCCGAAAGAAATCGCTCTTTTAAAGTTTTCCTCCGCTTTCTCATTCTGTTTCAAATGGCTGTAATAACCGCCAAGCTGGGAAAAAAGCGTAATCCTTGCCTCGATTTCGTCATGGAGCCCAATATATTTGCTGGCTTTCACCAAAAAAGGATACCCTTTGTCAAATTCTTCCCTGTCAAAATAAGCCCCTGAAATATTTAAGGCATTGTAGGTAATCTGGATTGGGTTTTTGGTTTTTTCGGTGTATACCAAGCCTTGCTTGTAATAATCGATTCCTTTGTCAAAATCAATGTCTTTATAAGTATAGGCATTCCCGAGATTGTTTAGGATCCAGTCCTTAATCGTGTCATTATCCGTTAAATTAGCATGGTAAAGCGCTTTGTTATAATACACAATGGCTTCTTTGCTGTCTGAAAATTCAAGGAAATTGGTAGCGATGACATTATAGGCTTTTGCGATAAGCACATTGTCATTTATGGCATTTGCTTCTGCCAACGCTTTTTGTGATAAATGCAGCGATTTATCCGCATCTAAATCAGATAAGGCCAAGCTTGCTTCATTTATCTTGGACTGGATATCTTTTTTGGAAACGGTGGGCTCTTGCGAAAAGCACCACTGAAACGATATCAGCAATAAGATAAGGCAAAATCTATTTGATGTTATTCCCATAAATAAATTTCAACTGAATTAGTTCCTTCAAAAATACATATAAAATTCAGAAGAAAATTAAAAAGCAACCTATTATATAAAAACAAAGCGACCTTTTTGGCCGCTTTTATTTTAACTTCTGATCAATTTTTTATATTTGATTCGCGTTGGGGCAACATCTCCCAGACGTTTTTTACGGTTTTCCTCATAATCCGAGAAACCGCCTTCGAAGAAATACACTTGGGAATCTCCCTCAAAAGCAAGGATATGTGTACAAATCCTGTCCAGGAACCATCTATCGTGCGAAATAACTACGGCACAACCCGCGAAATTTTCCAAACCTTCTTCAAGGGCACGAAGCGTGTTGATATCCAAATCATTCGTTGGCTCATCCAGCAAAAGCACATTTCCTTCTTCTTTCAGGGTCATGGCCAAATGCAATCGGTTTCTTTCCCCACCTGATAATGTGTTCACTTTTTTGTTTTGGTCGCTTCCGCCAAAGTTAAATCGGGACAGATACGCTCTTGAATTCACCTGGCGCCCGCCCATCATGATCAACTCCTGGCCATCGCAGAAATTTTCCCAGATGGATTTATTAGGATCGATATTAGAATGCGACTGGTCTACATAAGCGATTTTTACGGTTTCTCCCGTTTCGAATTCACCGCTGTCCGGTTTGAGCTCATCCATGATCATTTTAAAAATAGTTGTCTTACCGGCACCGTTTGGCCCGATAATTCCAACAATACCTGCCTGAGGCAACGTAAAATTCAAATCATCGTATAATAATTTTTCGCCATATGCTTTGGCTACATGGTTGGCATTGATCACATTAGTACCTAAACGAGGTCCGTTAGGGATGTAGATTTCCAATTTCTCATCCAGTTCTTTCTGGTCTTCGTTCAATAACTTATCGTAGTTCTGCAAACGCGCTTTTTGTTTGGTCTGACGGCCTTTCGCACCTTGGCGTACCCAGTCCAACTCACGCTCTAACGTTTTTCTTCTTTTTGACGCCACTTTTTCCTCCTGTGCCATACGGTTCGATTTTTGATCCAACCATGAAGAATAATTCCCTTTCCACGGAATACCTTCTCCCCTGTCAAGTTCCAATATCCATCCGGCCACATTATCAAGGAAATACCTGTCGTGCGTTACGGCAATTACCGTTCCGGCGTACTGCGACAAATGCTGCTCCAACCAAAGTACCGATTCCGCATCCAAGTGGTTGGTTGGCTCATCCAGCAATAACACATCCGGTTGCTGCAATAACAGGCGGCATAAGGCCACACGTCGTTTTTCCCCTCCGGATAACACATTGATCGGAGTATCTGCTTCGGGCGTACGCAAAGCATCCATGGCGATTTCCAGTTTGGTATCGATTTCCCAGGCACCTGAAGCGTCGATCTTATCTTGCAAAGCGGCCTGGCGGTCCATAAGTTTGTCCATTTTATCGGCATCCTCATACACCTCCGGCAAACCGAACATATCGTTGATTTTGTTGAATTCGTCCAAAAGCGCCATTGTTTCGGCAACACCTTCGCGAACCACTTCAATTACCGTTTTTGTATCGTCCAACTGCGGCTCCTGCTCTAAATAACCTACAGTGTAACCCGGTGCGAAAACCACATCTCCCTGGTAGTTTTTATCTACGCCTGCGATGATTTTCAATAATGAGGACTTACCCGAACCGTTTAAACCCAGGATACCAATTTTGGCTCCGTAGAAAAAACTCAGGTAAATATTCTTTAAAACCTGTTTATCACTTCCTTGATACGATTTACTCAATTTTGACATCGAGAAAATCACTTTCTTATCGTCTGACATATAAAATTTTAATTTTTATTAATTATTTGATTATTTAAGATTTACACTGTTTTTAATCTTTCCTAAATATCCGAATTTTTATTTAAAAGTTGCCACTTTAAAATAGCTATTCAAACAGAAGGCTTCACTTATTCCTATCACAAAGCAAATCTTAGGACTACAAAGATAGTTTTAAATAAAAAAAATGCAAATGATGATGGCGGAATATTAGGATTACAATCATTTGATAATGGAAGTACTGAAAAAACTTCCGTAAAAATTTGCGCAACCAAAAAGTTGCACGTATATTTGCAACCATATAGTTTCATATTTAAAACCCGAACAATGAGAAGAGATGTTTTTCAAGCCATTGCAGACCCAACCCGAAGGGCTATCATAGCATTGATTGCCTTGCAGGCTATGACGCCAAACACTTTAGCAGAACATTTTGAAACAAGCCGACAAGCAGTTTCAAAACATTTAAAGATACTTTCGGAATGTGATTTGATTTCTCAGGAACAACTTGGAAGGGAAATATATTACAAATTAGAAGTGGAAAAAATGAAAGATATTGACATTTGGTTAGAACAATTCAGAAAAATATGGGAAACCAAATTCAGCCAACTAGACGATTTATTAGCAACTATTAAAAAACAGAAAAAATGAACCACAACTTGCAATCAGATTTTACCGTTGACAACGCAACAAAAACGGTAATTATTAACAGGGAATTCGATGCCGGGCTTTCGTTGGTCTGGGAAGCGTTTACAACAGCAGAATTATTAGACCAATGGGTTGCCCCAAAACCTTGGACAGCTAAAACCAAATACATGAATTTTGAAGAAGGCGGAAAAAGGTTTTATGCCATGGTTAGCCCGGAAGGAACAGCACATTGGGCCATACAGGAATTTAGTGCCATTGCGCCAAAAACCAATTTCAAAATGCATAATGCTTTTGCCGATGAAAATGAAAATCCGCAATTGCCCGGATCAGAATGGGATTATCGATTTACGGAACAAAACGGAAAAACGAACGTTCGTATCACTATTTACAATGAATCGCTTGAGCGTATGGAAAAAATGATCGAAATGGGTTTCAAAGAAGGTTTTACGATGTCGGTTGCCAACTTGGAAGCGCTATTGAAAACGCTATCCCAAAAGTAATTTCAAACAAAAAACGTTCCGGGAAATCGGAACGTTTTTTTATACCTAATTTTTAAAAGTTTCCAGGTCATTAATAGGATTCAACAAAGGCTAGACCCTTCCTTTCAAGGCATTGAAAACCCAGGCATTCGCCAAAAAACCGATTCCAACGGCGCCAAAACCCCATCCGGCCACATCATCATACTTGAAAATCCCCAAGCCAATTAATATCAGTCCCATTGCAATCATAATCAATGTTGCCCAAGCCAATACCGTATTTTTATTCATCATTTTCTTTTCGTATTAAATTCAATTTCGAAGATTCGAGGGCGCAAATATCGCTTTTTTTATTGTTTTAGAAAATAATTAACATATTTAAAAAGGCAATTCTGTAATTGATAATTCCGGGTTTGTGTCTTGCTTTATTTTTTCCCTCCGGCAAATTTCCAGCCTAGATAACCCATTGGAATATAAGCAACAGCCAGGTCCAGTACCGTAAACCAGATGGGCGACGGAAGCATGGCAATATTTGCAATTCCACCAATAAGGAAAAACACACTTACTCCTAATGCAATTCTTTTATAGTTATTAGCAGCGATAAGAGCCGCCACTAACGCTCCAACCAATGTTCCTAAAGCATGTGCCAGGAAAGGAAAGATAAAATGTTTGGGCTCAAGCAAGTGCATAGAGGCTTTCAGTCCTTCCATGGTAGTCATATCAACACCTGGCGGAGGAGGAATGACAGAGCCGCTAACGGTTATAATGCCCATATTGACGATACTTCCTATCACAATACCGGCCAAAACTGCCAGGATATTTCTAAAAATCGGGTTCATACGTTTTGTTTTTTGATGGTTTGTAATTGCAAGATACCTCTTTTTGCATTCTTATTGTGAATCGTTTACATACTCCAAAGCTTTTTCGGCTAGGCCCGGCCACTTCCGATGAAAAGCAAAAGGCACCTGCACCCATTCTTTCATAGGCCTGTTTTTACCCGAAGGATCGAACAACTGCGCTCCTTCCAAAGATAACGCTTCCCGGTGTGTTTCCCCTTGCAGCTTGAAAACCATTGCCGACTGGAAGAAACAGATAAAGGCTTTTCCGCCGCTCTTAAAACAAGATTTGCCGAACATCTGGCTTTGCTGGGCGCCGGGTATGTTCTTACCTATGCCGAGATAGGTGCTTTCTTCTTCATTCATTTGAATTTAAAAATTTTAAATATCCAAAAGCCTTCTGTGGTAATTGATCTGCCCCAAATGGTACGATAAATGTGTCGTAAGATGCACCAAAAACTGTTCTGTTGTGGTGGCTTTTTCAAATACGATAATAGGATAATCGGCCTTCAGGTCTTCTTCCGTTAAGGCTTCAAGCCCTTTTTTTACGACCGGGATTGTTTCATCAATCATCCTGATCAGTTCCTGGCGAGGGACGCTTTTCTGCGAAAATTCCAATTCGCGGTTTCTTACATATCCGGTTTTCCCGAAAGTGGCCCCGATAAACCAATTGAGGTTCCCAATTAAATGCAGGCAGAGGTTACCGCCCGAATTCGCAATGTTTTTATCAATTTCCCAGAGTGATTTTTCGTTGGTGTAGGCTGCAATTTCCTGTTTGAGTTTATTGAGGTCCCTCTCAAAAAACTGCTGTAAAGTATCTGTTAACATAATTATTATGAAGGTTTATTTTTTTGAAAACAAATGCTGCACGACCCAGGCCGGCCCGATCATCAGGAACTGGAGGTCCTTTAGGAAAGAAGGCTTTTTCCCTTCAATATTATGTCCGTAAAACTGCCCGATCCAGGCAACGGCAAACACAATTAAAGAAAAAGCCCAAAGTGGCATCCATTTTCCGATATAAAAATTAAGGAGGAGGCATAAAAAGGCAAAAATACCAATCTTGGCAGCCATCGGGACAGACAACCGGATATAAAAAATAAGCACTGGCAGCAACGCTACAAATGCCCAATTTTCAATCAGTGGTTGGTTTAACCGAAGTAAATTGCTTAAAAAAGAACTGGGGATACTCATAAGCAAACCCACAATTGAAAAGAAAATAGCCGGTACGCAAATGTAATGAATGGCTTTGTTTGTCGGGTTTTGATGGCTTACGGCATATTCGTCAAACCATTGTTCTAAGGTCCTCATGGTGTCCTGATTTATAATTCTCCCCTAAATTATAAAATATTCTCGTTTGAAAGAAAGAAACAATATTTATTTAAGCATCATTTAAATCAATACATTGATTTTCAAATTAATACAAAATAATTGTTAACTAAAAATCTTCACCAACATTTCCTTTAGCAAATCAGCCTGAGGCAAGGCGTTGGCACCCACACCCTTACTTTTGACATCTATATCACGTAATGTCCCAACAATGGCACTCACCTTTTTCATAGGGTAATTTCGCAATGCTACATCGTAATCTTTCAGGAAAAAAGGGTTTACTTTTAATGCCGCTGCTACGTTTTTAGGGTTTTTATCCTTCAATCCGTGGTATTGCAGCAATTGCGAAAAAAAGCTAAATACCAAGCCTATCGTAAGCACAATAGGGTTATCTTTCGGGTTTTGGGCAAAGTGGTCCGCTATTTGGTACGCCTTGAGCTGGTTGCGTTCGCCTATCGCCTTGCGCAATTCGAATGGGTTGAAATCCTTGCTAAAGCCTATATTTTCTTCAATAATCGCCGGGGTAATGGTAGCGCCGGGTTTCAGGATAATAGCCAGTTTATCAATTTCATTGGCGATACGGCTCAAGTCTGTCCCCAGGAAATCTACAAACATGGCTGCGGCTTTGGGCTCTATATTGAGTTTCTTCCCTTGTAACACTCTTACCAACCAGGTTCCCACTTGGTTTTCATATAATTTCTTGCTTTCAAAAACAACACCGGCTTTCTCGAGTACTTTGGTTACTTTTTTACGTTTGTCCAGCGTTTTGTATTTGTAGCAGATGACCAAAACCGTGGTTGGCTGCGGGTTTTCGGCATAAGCCTCCAACTTATCGATGGTGCGGGACAATTCCTGCGCTTCTTTGACAATAACCACCTGGCGGTCAGCCATCATTGGGAAACGTTTGGCATTACCCACAATATCTTCAACCGTAACATCGCGCCCATACAATACCGTTTGGTTAAAATCACGTTCGTGTTCCTGGAGGATGTTCTGTTCTATGAATTCAGCCAGCTTATCAATATAATAGGGCTCTTCTCCCATTAAAAAATAAATCGGCCGTATGTTTCCGGCTTGAATTTCTTTTATGATTTTTAAAACTTCATCCAAAATAAGTCGATTTGTTTATTTGGTTATTTGATAATAGCTTTGCGATATGCAAAAACTGAATTTCCCTGCGTATTCATTCCGGCTCAAAAATAGTGAAAATAAAATCGCTGTGTTTGATGAAATCCGTAAAAAATTTGTAATCCTTACACCTGAAGAATGGGTGCGCCAGCATGTGGTCCAGTTTCTGCTGCAGCATAAAAACTACCCCAAATCCTATATCAACGTAGAAAAATCCATAAAGGTAAACGGTTTGACCAAACGCTATGACATCGTGGTTTTCCGCCCTGACGGCTCATTATTCCTCCTTATTGAATGCAAAGCGCCCGAAGTTTCCATTTCCCAAAACACTTTCGATCAGATTGCCCGTTACAATATGGCGCTGGAATCGCAATATTTAATGGTAACCAACGGACTAAATCATTATTTTTGCCAGATGGATTTCGAAAAAGAACAATATCAGTTTTTACGGGATCTTCCGGATTTTACTAAAGTTTAATAAAAGAATGAAAAAAATAGTTGTTAGCGTTATATGCCTGTTTTTAGGTATTGTGTTTTTTTCCTGTAAAAAAGAGGATCAAAAAGCACCTGAAAGCGAGGCTACTACAACAGAAACCACTCCTGTACATCCTGAAACGGCAAAAAAAGCGCCAAGGGAAATCCAGGTCTCGAAAACGGAAAAATTAACCTCTGAAATTGTCAGCGAAACAGCTGCGGCAAAAGCCAAACTCAATAAGGAAAATGCCGTGTCCGTCTATAAGGATTTCCGCCAGGAGATTGAAACCATCATAGGCCAGCTGAACGATGCCAATGCGAATATTCTGGACGAATATTACCAGTTTTACGATCAAAAAACCGCCAGGATTGTATTATCCGGTGCTGTGAAAACCAAAGTGAAATCGTTTACCAAAGCCAATGTGGAAATATGGGAAATTGGTGAAGGCATGGCCGAAATACGCACTGTCCCTAATTTTTACCTGGATATTTTCAAGAATGACCTGCCGGAAGATTATGTGGCTTACCTCAAACTGGAAGCCTTTGACAATACGACTTTATACGCAGCCGATGCCGGTTTTGTCATTTCTCTCAAAGAAGTGTCCGACAGGGTCATCAATTGGGAAAATTTCCTGGCCAAATACCCGGAAAGTATGTTGTATCCGGAAGCAAAGGAAGCGTACAAAGATTACCTCACCAATTACCTCTACGGTTTAGACAATACCGCCAATTTCGATTATGAAAACATGACACTCTATCCGGAAAGCCAAAAGGAATTTGAGGAATTCATGGCAAAATACCCTGCTTCGACGGCGACCAAAATAACAAAGGTTTTTACCGATGCATTCGCCCGAAAAGTAACCCCGGATGAATTGAATGCGCTGATCAGGACGGAAGAAACCAAATATCCCATAACAAAATAAAAATGCCCAATACTGCAGTTGTCATATTGAACTGGAACGGAATAGCTTTGTTAGAGCAGTTCTTGCCTTCCGTTATCCGGTATTCCCCCGAAGCGGTAATTTATGTTGCCGATAATGCTTCAACCGATGCTTCGGTTTCTTTTGTAAAAAAACATTTCCCTTCGGTTAAAATTATCTCCAACAGCGACAATTTCGGCTTTGCCAAAGGCTATAATGAAGCCTTGCAGTTTGTGGAAGAAGATATTTATGCTTTGGTCAATTCGGATATAGAAGTTACCGAAAACTGGCTCGCCCCTATTCTTTCCTTATTCGAAAAGGAGCCGGAAACAGCCATCATCCAGCCTAAAATACTGGATTTCAAAAACAAGGAATATTTTGAATATGCCGGTGCCGGCGGCGGTTTTATCGATAAATACGGGTTTCCATTTTGCCGTGGACGTATCTTTGAAACTTTGGAAAAAGACAATGGGCAATATAACGACACTTGTGAGATTTTCTGGGCATCGGGAGCTTGTTTTTTTATCCGTAAAAAAGTATTCCGGGAACTGGAAGGTTTCGATCCTGATTTTTTTGCGCATCAGGAAGAAATCGATTTGTGCTGGCGTGCTTTCAATAAAAACTACACTATCAAATATTGCGGCAATTCAACGGTTTATCATGTTGGCGGTGCTACCTTAAATGCCGGCAGCCCGAAGAAAACGTTCCTGAATTTCAGGAATTCGCTTTGGATGCTGACCAAAAACCTTCCGGCGAAAACAATGGCCGTTACGCTCTTTATCCGCATGGTTTTGGATGGGATTGCAGGCATCCGTTTCCTCACACAGGGAAAGCCGAAACACTTGTTCTCTGTTTTGCATGCGCATTATTCCTTTTATAGTCGTATCTTTAAGTTCTCAAACAAGCGCGATATTCGCCAATCTGAAAAATATTACAAAATAAATTCGATCGTTTATCGTTATTATATCAGTAATGACAACCTCTTTGAAAAATTAAAGTAAATTAAATTCACAAGTTTATGAGAAAATTAGTCTTTTTAGTATCAGTAATTTCACTGGTAATGGGTTCGTGCGGAACAAAGAAAAAAATTGCCGCACTGGAAGCCCAAAACAAAGAAATTCAGGATTTATTAAACAGCTGCACCGTAAAATTAAACGCATGCCTGACTGAAAAAGAGGCGATGGCCAATCAGAATGAATTCCTGAAAAAGAACAATACCGACCTGATCAACAATATGGGCAATATGACAACCCTTACTACTCAAGGGGCTCAAAATATTGAAAAAGCTTTGGAAACCATCAAAGAAAAAGACTTGAAAATCAGCCGTATGCAAGATGCATTAACCAAAAAAGATTCTGTAACCCTGGCTTTGGTAACAAGTTTGAAACGCGAAGTAGGAATTGACGATCCGGACATCAATATCAATGTAGAAAAAGGAGTGGTTATGATTTCCATTGCCGATAACCTTTTATTCAAATCCGGAAGTTACGATGTAAGCGACAGGGCGAAAGGCGTTTTGGCCAAAGTAGCGAAGGTCGTAAACAGCAAACCTGATTTCGAATGTATGGTGGAAGGCCATACGGATAACGTGCCTATCAAAAATACTGTTCTGCTGGACAACTGGGATTTATCTGTAAAAAGAGCGACTTCCATTGTAAGGGTTTTACATAATGACCTGGGTGTGAACCCAAAACAATTGATTCCTGCCGGTAGGAGCTATTACATTCCTTTGGTGGAAAACGACACGCCTGAAAACCGCGCCAAAAACAGAAGGACGAGAATCATCATTATGCCTAAAATCGACCAGTTCTATGAAATGATCGAAAAGGAAATGAAAAAACAGCAATAAACAGCACGGCATAAAACTTCAAAAGCAGGTCTCACGACCTGCTTTTTCCATATTTCCCAATTTCTTTCGATAACACCATTTAATAGAAAAACGGTAAAACCAGACTGCATACTTTTATACGTGAGATATAAAACTATAGCTTCCTGTACCTAATTTTCGATTGTTATAAAAATAATTGGAAATACCCTACTAATTTACAAATTTTTAGTGGAATATTATTGGTATTGTCATAAAATATCAAGGCTCCCTTTTCCTTCACGAACCACAACAGGCTCATAACCCGATAAATCTATAACTGTAGAACCGATATTATCTCCGTAACCGCCGTCAATGACTACATCTACGAGGTTTTGCCATTTTTCGAAGATCAATTCTGGATCTGTGGAATATTCCAGGACTTCATCATCGTCATGTATCGATGTAGAAACAATAGGGTTTCCGAGCATCCTGACAATTTCCAAAGCAATGTTATTTTCCGGCACACGGATCCCAACAGTTGTTTTCTTTTTGAATTCCTTCGGCAGGTTGTTGTTTCCTGGTAAAATAAAAGTATAAGGCCCTGGCAAGGCACGTTTTAATATCTTAAAAGTCGAGGTATCGATCTGTTTCACATAATCGGAAATATTGCTCAAGTCATGGCAAACAAAGGAAAAATTAGCTTTCTCCAGTTTGATGCCCTTTATCCTGGCAATCCTCTCCAATGCTTTTGTATTGGTAATATCACAGCCCAAACCATAAACGGTATCCGTAGGATAAATGATCAATCCGCCTTCTCTCAGGACCTTAACGACTTTGGCAATAGCCGCTTCACTGGTCTTGTCTTCGTATATTTTGATGAATTGTGCCATGGTTTTATTTTTTATAGTAAGGGAGAAACACAAACAAATATACCTTTTATTCCTGTATTTTCCTTGTTTCTTTGACTCATCCTTCTTGATGCTCCTTATCCAATCACATCCAATTTCGCAAACCGAAGCAGTAATTTTTTAATACCGCCCACTTCAAATTTGATTTCCGCCTTTTTATCGGCGCCTGCTCCTTCCAGGTTCAGGATTTCCCCTTTTCCGAAGCGCTCGTGCATTACGATATTCCCTGCTACCAGTTTATTGTCGAATAAATTGGCGCTATTCCCAGACGAATTGCTGGCAACGGGTTTCAATTTCCGGATGTTTACTGAAGAAACCGGTTCCTTGTCTGTGATGTATTTAGGTGGCGTGCCGGCAACAGGTTTCGACAGGCGTAATTTTGATTTGTCTACATCACCAAAAATATCATGGTCAATCATTGGTTTATAGCGGTAACTCGTCTCGGTAGGTGTCAGGTATTCTAAAAACTGCCCGTCAATTTCTTCTATAAACCGTGAAGGCTCGCTATCTGTCAATTTTCCCCAACGGTAGCGTGATTGCGCATAGGTCAGGTATGCCTGGTGCTCCGCCCTGGTTAAGGCTACGTAAAACAAACGCCGTTCCTCTTCGAGTTCGCTTCGGGTACTCATACTCATTGCGCTCGGGAACAAATCTTCTTCCATCCCGACAATAAAAACTGTTGGAAATTCAAGCCCTTTGGCCAAATGGATGGTCATCAAAGCCACCCTATCATCGTCACCGGTATCATTGTCCAGGTCGGTGGCCAAGGCTACATCTTCCAAAAATTCCGATAAGGCACCACGGGCACCGTCAACTTCTTTCTGGCCTTCGGTAAAATCCTTGATACCGTTTAGCAATTCCTCTATATTTTCAATGCGGGCAATCCCTTCCGGTGTCGCATCTTTCTTCAATTCTTGTATATAACCGGTTTTTTTGGCCACATGGTCTGCCAGGTAAAACGCATCCTGGTTTTCATTGATGACCTGAAAACTCTTGATCATGGTAACAAAATCCTGCAATTTGTTTTTGGTCCCGGAAGTCAGTTTCAAATCGATTTTATCAATATGTTCCATCACTTCAAAAATGGAACGCTTGTAATGATTGGCCGCAACGGTCAGTTTTTCAACGGTAGTGTCTCCAATTCCCCTGGCAGGATAGTTGATGACCCTGATTAAGGCTTCTTCATCCTTAGGATTGATTACCAGTCGCAGATAGCACAAAACGTCCTTGATTTCCTTACGTTGGTAAAAAGACAATCCGCCATAAATACGGTACGGGATATCACGCTTCCTGAGCGCGTCTTCCATGGCACGGGATTGTGCGTTGGTACGGTAGAGGATTGCAAATTCGCTATTCATCATCTGCTTTTGCATCTTCTCCTCAAAAATAGTAGAAGCTACAAAACGTCCTTCTTCCCCATCGGTGAGGCTTCGGTGTATTTTAATCTTTGGCCCGTTGTCATTAGCTGTCCAGACTACTTTATCCAATTTGACTTTATTCTTTTCAATAATGGAATTCGCCGCTTCTACAATATTTTTCGTCGAACGGTAATTTTGCTCCAGCCGGTACATGGTCACGTTATCGTAATCTTTCTGGAAATTCAGGATATTGTTGATGTTCGCGCCGCGGAAAGCATAAATACTCTGCGCATCATCCCCAACGACACAAATGTTCTGGAAACGATCTGACAATGCCCTTACGATCAGGTACTGCGAATGGTTCGTATCCTGGTACTCATCTACCAGAATATAACGGAACCGGTTTTGGTATTTCATCAGCACATCCGGGAAACGCGTTAGCAATTCGTTGGTTTTCAGCAGCAAATCATCAAAATCCATGGCGCCGGCTTTAAAGCAACGGTCTACATAATGCTGGTATATTTCGCCCAAACGCGGTTTTTTGCTCATCGCATCAGCTTCCTGGAGTTCCGGATTGTTAAAATAGGCTTTAACGGTTACCAAACTGTTTTTGTAGGACGATATCCGGCTGAAAACCTGTTTTGGTTTGTAAATATCCTTGTCCAGCTGCATTTCCTTGATAATCGACCCTAATAAACGGACACTGTCCTGCGAATCGTAAATCGTAAAATTGCTTGGGTATCCTAATTTATCGGCTTCCAAACGGAGGATTTTCGCAAAAACAGAGTGGAAAGTCCCCATCCAAAGGTTTTTAGCCTCCGAATTCCCCACAATATCGGCAATACGTTTCTTCATTTCACGCGCCGCTTTGTTGGTAAAAGTGAGTGACAGGATATTGAAGGCATCCACTCCCTGGTGCATCAAATTGGCAATCCTAACCGTCAGTACACGTGTTTTCCCAGAGCCGGCACCGGCAATGACAATCATTGGCCCATCCTTCTGCAAGACAGGTGCCTGTTGGGCTTCATTAAGTTGGCTAATATATTTTTGCATAATAAAAATCAAACCCCAAAAATACGCTGACAAAAGGTTTATTACAATTAAATTTTTAAGTTTATTTGATTATTCGTTTATTTGCCCGAAGAAATCCGTATCTCAACAACCAATAGCTATTACAATTCCTATGGACGCTACTAAAATTATCGAAATAATCGCCTATACCATTCCTTCTTTGATTACCGGAGGTGTGGCTTACTACCTGTTCAATGCTTATTTTAATGACCAGCAGAACACCAGGCGATGGCTGTTGCAAAAAGAAAACCAAAAAGACGCATTGCCTTTGCGCCTGCAGGCATACGAACGCATGGCACTGTTTTTGGAAAGGATCAATCCTTCTAAATTGCTGATCCGTGTGGCTCCGGTTTCGAATAATGCCAATGATTATGAAAACTTGCTGATTTACAGCATCGAACAGGAATTCGAACACAACCTGACACAACAAATTTATGTTACCGATGAATGCTGGACCATTATTTTAACGGCCAAAAACACTATCATCCAAAACATCCGTAAAACCAATATGAGTGAAAAAATAGACACGGCCGACAAACTGCGCGAAACTATTTTAAGTGATTTGCTCGATGGCGAATCTCCTTGCGTGGTTGCTTTGGCGTATCTTAAGCACGAAGTTTCCTCTATTATTTAAGCTCGTTTTTTAAAAAAGCCTGCTCTTTTCCTGTCAATTTGGGAAGCAAAGCTTCAAAAGCCTTCCTGAATTCCTCTTTTTTGAGCATTGCCCGAATGGTATTTTTTCCAAAAGCGACAAACTGCCATTTGTGATGGGTTGTAGCATTGACAAGGGACTGCAGCACCCTTTCATCAGTAGGGTTTATTTTTAAAAGCATTTCCAAGGCATTCTGGCGGATGGTACTGTCATAATTTACAGAGGCATAATCAATCATTTCCTTATACAATCTCGATTTGTTCTCCGGTTGGTATCCAGGTGTTCCCAAAGCCAGCATAAGCCAGGTAATCCGAAGGTCTTTATCGTTTGAACCAACCCAGTTTTCAGATTTTTCAACCAGTTTGACCCTGTCTTCCGGGAATTTCACCCATAGATTCTGCAGGGCTATCTGACGGGTTTTATAAGACGGGTCTTCCAACAGGCTTTCGTATTCGGGTTTTAGTTCCAAAGGAATTTCCAGTAACGTTTCGGCAATGGCCTGTCGCACTTTTATGTCATTACTATGAAAAGCCAACAGGAGCAATTCTTTTTTATCTTCCATCGAAACTTCAGATAATTGGCGTATAACTTCCTGTTTTACAGGATAAAAAACACCTGATTTCAACAAAGACTTGAAGTGTTCTTTTTTCTGTTCAAAAGGAATATCCTGCATTTTTTGAAGCTCCAAATAGGCCTTTGCAAATTTGTTCTTGTGCAGAACGGCGGTTACTTCTTCGAGGTTGAAACCAGGTTTTTCAAGCCAATCCTTTCGGAAAGCTGTCACATCATAAGCCGATACTTTCTTGATTTCATCCAGGAAATTTTCGGTTACCACGTTCTTGAATTTATAGTGCTGAAGGTATTTTTTAACGGCTTTTTGGAAATTTTCATGCCCTATTTTTTCATCCAGCATATACAGGGCCAAAGCTCCTTTTTGATAAAACGTTAGTGAACTGGCTTTGCCGTTCAGGATGGGAATCGTGTCTGTTTTGGCAGCCGCCTGCAATTCTTCTGTGATTTTGATCAGTTCATAATTAAAATGGTCTTCGCCGAAAAGAGCTTTTTCCGCCAGAAGTGCATAATACGTCGCAAAGCCTTCCTGCAGCCAGTGATCGTGGCCGGATTCTTCGGTAATCAAATCTCCAAACCACTGATGTGCAAGCTCATGCGCATTAACATTGATGTAATTCTTATCATTAAAACCTACGGCATCCACCACCAGGTCCTGCGAAAAAAGCGTAGCGGAAGTATTTTCCATGCCGGCATATAAAAAGTCATTTACCGGAAGCTGGCGGTACACTTTCCATGGGTACTTCACTCCTATTTCCTTTTCCATGAAATCGAATATCTCTTTGGAATACTTGTATGTAGCATCAAATTTATCTTTGTCTTCGGGTTTCAGGTAGATTTCCAGAGGAATCCCGGATTTTGACTGCAAAACCTCTTTGTCGTATTTTCCGATGGCCATCATTACCAAATAAGAACTCATCGGCTGCCGCATCGAATAGCTGAAAACAGAATGATTTTTGTCGTGCGTAAGCGCAATGGTATTTTTACTGGAAGAATTGTTCTCGCCATTGGATACGACCTGGTATTGCTTGTCAAAAACGACGGAAAGGTTAAAAACAACTTTTTCGTTCCCGTTATCAAAACTAGGAAGCCAATGACTGGTATATTTCCCCTGGCCTTGCGTCCAGATTTGCAGGTAATTCCCCTCTCCAATGAAATAAAGCGCTTGTTTCGGTACGGCTTTATACGAGAAAGCCAATATGTTTTTGCCTTTTTTAAAACCTTCAAACAGCAGCAATTCCTTACCGGTATTTTTAAACCTGACTTCCTTACCATTGATTTTCAACGAAGTAAAACTCATTTTCTGGGCATCGATTTTTATGGTATCGATCGGGCTTTTCACTTTAAAATGATACAGGATATCGCCGGTTATGGATTTTTCGGCAGGATTTGGGATAACCACGCCTTCCATTATAGTAAAATCTACTTTCCGGATTTGTTGCCCGAAGCAAAGGACAGGAAATAAAAGGAATAAAAGGGAAAAATGTTTCATATTGTGCACTAAGAATTTCAAAGTTACAAAGCTTGCCTAAACTTTTCGCTACATTTTTGTAAGTTTACCTTCAAATTACATCATTTTTGAAAAAGAAAGCTATTTTTAACTGGAGCAGCGGCAAGGATTCGGCGCTGGCTTTATACAAAACCCTGAAGAATCCTGATATCGAGATTGTTTCGCTCCTGACAAGCGTTAACCAGCAATACAACCGGATTTCCATGCATGGCGTGCGTGCGGAGCTTTTGGAACAACAGGCAAAAAGCATTGGCTTGCCGTTGTATATGATGAAGATTCCCGAGATGCCCACTATGGAAGTGTACGAAAATGTAGTCCGGGAAACCATGGTGAAATTTAAATCAGAAGGAGTTTCTCTTTCTATTTTCGGGGATATCTTCCTGGAAGATTTACGGAAATACCGCGAAGAAAAATTGGCCTCCATGCAACTGGAAGGTGTTTTCCCGCTTTGGAACACCCCAACAAAACAACTGATCCAGGAGTTTCTCGATTTGGGTTTTAAAACTATTGTTACCTGTGTTAACGAACGCCATCTTGATAAAAGTTTTGCAGGAAGGGTCATTGATGCGCAATTTATAGCTGATTTGCCTGATGATGTTGATGTTTGTGGCGAAAACGGAGAGTTTCATACCTTTACTTTTGACGGCCCGGTTTTTTCTAAGCCGATTACCTTCGAAGTGGGTGAAATTGTCTACCGCAAATACGAAAAACCAAAAGAAGAGCCTTCCGGCACGGCCTGCGATACCAATACGTCCGACCCTTTTGACTATGGATTCTGGTATTGCGACCTGCTTCCAAAATAACGATACTATGACCGTAGAATTACAAAAAATACTAGCATTCCTGAAAGAAATCGGTATCCGGGTTATTGAAAAGGAATTGGATGGCACCACTTTCCTGCCCGGGCTTGCCATTGGGCCAAATTACCTGATTATTGATTACCAGAAGTTGAAATACCCGGGCGATATCCTTCATGAAGCAGGCCATTTGGCGGTGACTCCCGCTGCCGAAAGGAAACACATCGGTACTGAAACCATGCCGGAAGAATGGCCCACGCAGGGTGATGAAATTGGTGCGATGCTGTGGTCATATGCGGCTTCCTGCCACCTGGAGCTTGCTTTTGATGTTGTTTTCCATCCTAACGGTTATAAAGGAAATTCAGACTGGCTTATTGACAGTTATAAAAATAAAAATTACATCGGATTGCCTTTCCTGGAATGGGCGGGGCTAACTTTGGGGCAGGACAGCGCCTTAAAGGAAGACAAAGAGCCTTTTCCGGCAATGCAGCAATGGTTAAGAAATTAGGATTATGGAAAACTTGGTACGCTCAATTAAATTCCCTTTCGCTTTTGATACCGAAAGATTAAAAAACGACCTTCGGAAAGTCATCGGCAAAAACTGGACAGACCATTACAATACCAATGATTACAGTGGCAAATGGACTTCAATCGCCCTTATGGCCGTGGGCGGAAAATCGGATAATATCTATGCTTTGCATTCCGGGACAGAAGAGGTCATTTATACCGAAATATTGGATTCCTGCACTTATTTCAAAGAAATCCTGGACAATTTCCTGTTTGAAAAAACCGCTGTCCGCTTATTGCAATTGTCTGCCGGGGCCGAAATCAAGCCTCATAAAGATTATTGTTTAGGGTATGAAGACGGTTCATTCCGATTGCATATTCCCATAATCACTAACAGTGAAGTGGAGTTTATACTCGATGGCACGCGTTTGGTCATGAATGAAGGAGAATGCTGGTACATTGATGCTAATTTTACACATTCGGTAGCAAACCGGGGCACGGAAAATAGGATCCACCTGGTCATTGACGGAACCCGTAACCAATGGACGGATGCCTTGTTTTTTAAAGAAGCCCGTCAGGATCAATTCCTCAAGCCTATTCCTCAATTGAAAGAAAGCGAAAAACTGCAAATGATGGAAGAACTGGAAAAAATGGATACTCCTGCGGCTCGTGAAATCCTTGCCAACCTTAAAAACCATTAAAAAAAGAGACGGCAAGTTTCCTTACCATCTCTTCCGGGACGAATTATAAATACTTTGGTTATACTATTTCTACTCTAAAAGTCGGAGCGGTCTGTGTGGTGCCTTTGAGCATTTTTACAGACTCATTTGTCATAAGCAGGTCTTCATGGTCACTGACTTCGACAATAATTTCAGGATCGGTCTGGCTTTGCACGCCTTTCATTAATTTATCTCCGGTTTCCGGCAATTCAAAGAAAGCTTTAACTTCAATATGCGTCTGGCAATTTGAACAGGTCTGAACACTCCATCGGCTTAAAACAGCTTCCGTGCCTATAAGTTCTTTTTTGCCGTCAATCATGGCAAAAGCATTGATCATAAACGAACCGTTAATGCCTCCACGATTAATTTTTGATACTTTTAGCACTTTGGCATCTGTGTTTTCTTCCTGGTTTTTAGCCGATAGGTTTGGTACCGCATATTCGTCCAGGGAACCTGCTCCGTACGTATATCCCAACTGGGTTTCTATATTGATGCAATCCAAAGAAGTATACATGCGTTCCATATCACGCTCCTTTAATTTAAAAGGAGTCAGCGGGCTTTCCAGTGTGAGCCAGGAATTAGGAGCAACACCCGGAGTTGGCCCTTGGCTGTCCACTGTATTGGTACCCGGATATTCGGCAATGATTTCAAGCTGGTCTGTTTTGCCGTATTTTTTTTGCCATAACCAAAAAACCCGGTCAACATTGCAATGATGGAAATAGAAAATCGGGTCCAAACCGGCCGTGTCATTTTCTCCCATATCACCATTGGCACCACGTATAGGAGAACGGTCATAGGTAGGAATATCACATCCGCCTACGGCCAAATGGATACTGTTGTGCGGGGATTCCAAAGGAACGACAGGGCTTTTTCCGTCTTCCAGGTTGTCATTCCATTCTGCAGAAGAAGTCGTATTGGAAAAAACCGTAAAATTTGGTGCGTTTAAGCTGTCAATGTATTTTTGATGCACATTTGTCGGGATTTTTTTGCGCTTTACAATAATATAGGAATTAAGCCAGTTGATAACATTGTTGTTCAGTATTTCGACATTCTTGGTATAATCCGGGAAACGGGCATTGTGAACGGTGGTTTTCTTGATGTCATTTGGCCCCATCAATCCCGATAACGGATAACGAACCGTTTCATATCCTTTTGGTTTTGAATAATCTACAGGATCCTGATTGACATTATCCACAATATTTTTAGGGAAGATGAAAGAACGCAGCGGGTTATCAATCTCCACGCCGTCCAAAGTGAATTTTTCATTGGTCAATGCCCACGGAATTCCTTTGGCAAGGGATTCTTCATTGGTTTCATCCCAAAAAGGCAACATCACATCCTCACATCCGGCAATACTTTGAAGGGCTTCTTCCAACCGCATCAGGTAAGCCCTGTGCCAAGTAGGAAATAATACATTCCCGTGATTGCAATACCCGCCCCAGTAAGAGCCGTTCCCCCAGCCTGCTCCCCTGAATGGTTCGCCATGGAAACCGCCAATCATAAAAAAGGAATTCGGGTCATCTGCCGGAAGTTCCTTGATTCCTTTCCAGGCTCTCATTAAATTTTCCAATTCTTTGGTATTGCCGTTTCCGTAATCCTTTTGGACATCATGCAATGACCTCCGTACTCTGATTTGTTTTGGTGTTGTCATAAAAATATGTTTTGGTTTTTGATTTTTAAACGATATGTAATTTAGGGGCTGAAAAACTATTCCAGAAGGAACCTACAGCTATAAAAAGCATTCCTGAAGCAGATATCCATTCCAGGTCCAAACGGGCCAATTTAGCGGAAAGCAATATCGAAAAACCAATAAGGCTCACTACAAAAGGGCCATATCCTTTTTCGCCGGTCCTTCTCCAAAGCAACCATAAATGGAGACCTAAAAAGCCTATAAAAACCGGCAAAAGCCACCCCATAAAAGGTATTTTGGCCAAGCCGAAACTTCCCAACATACTCATATAAACCGCCCAGCAAAGAGGGCATTTCGGGAAAACCGCCACCAGGATGCTCAATACTACAGACGGTACCGAACCTAATATCTTTTTTATCCCTTTTGGCGTTTTCCGTTCCTGGTTCGGGCAGGCATTTGATTTGCAATGACAGGCAGCATTCGTATTTGAATTTTTCATAGGGCTGTTTTTTTAATGTATTTTCCAAACTGCTTTTCTTACCTAAAATTAAAAATAATTAAGAAAATACTTACAGGTATTTATACGTGTTTTTTAATTTTTATTTTCATATATTAGTTGTTTATACTTTTTTCTTCTGGAAAAACAGGAGATATTTCTGCCTTAATTTTTAATTTTTTTTATAAAAGTTTATCTTCGCTACTTCTCAAATCAAAAGACCCTGATTTCACAACCATGAATAACCTCCTGGAAACTCCTATTGAATACCTTAAAGGCGTTGGCCCGCAACGTGGGGATTTGCTGCGCAAGGAAATGGGGATTTTCAAATACGGGGATTTGATCAATTTATATCCGAACCGTTATATTGACAGGACCCGCTATTATAAAATCAATGAATTGCAGGACACTACGGCAGAAGTCCAGGTAGTGGGGAAAATCATCCATCTGAAAACAGTTGAGTTTGCCAAAGGGAAAAGCCGCTTGGTAGCTACGTTTACAGATGATACAGGCCAAATGGAACTGGTTTGGTTCCAAGGCCAGAAATGGATCCGGGAAAGTGTAAAACTCAATATCCCTTATGTGGTTTTCGGGAAAACGAACTCCTTCAATACTATGTTCAGCATGGCGCATCCGGAAATGGAATTGCTAACCGAACATGAACAAAACCTGCGTTCAGCCATGCAGCCGGTGTATCCGTCGACTGAAAAATTAGTGCAGCGAGGCATTACCAATAAAGCCGTCAATAAAATGATGATGCAGTTATTTACCGAAACACAAGCATTATTTACCGAAACGTTGCCCGGTTATATTTTGGAAGAATTGAAATTGATTCCTAAAAATGCCGCGTTATTTAACATTCATTTTCCAAAAAGCCAGGAACTTTTGCTAAAAGCCCAATTCCGGCTGAAATTTGAAGAACTGTTTTTTATCCAATTGCAACTGATTACCAAGAATTTAATTCGAAAACATAAAATAAAAGGACATCCTTTTGATAAAGTAGGCGTAAATTTTACGGAATTCTACAACCATCACTTGCCTTTTGATTTGACAGGTGCGCAAAAAAAAGTCCTTCGGGAAATCCGGAACGATTTAGGCAGCAATGCACAAATGAACCGGCTCCTGCAAGGTGACGTGGGTTCTGGGAAAACCATTGTGGCCCTGATGAGCATGCTCCTGGCATTGGATAACGGGTTTCAGTCCTGCCTGATGGCACCCACGGAAATATTGGCAAACCAGCACTTTTACGGCATTACTGAATTGGCCAAACCCCTTAATCTGAATATCAAACTGCTCACCGGCTCTACAAAAACTAAGGAACGGAACATCATCCATGAGGAACTTGAGAACGGAAGCCTGGATATTTTAATCGGTACACATGCTTTGCTGGAAGATAAGGTACAGTTCAAGAATTTAGGCTTTGCCATTATTGATGAACAGCACCGTTTTGGCGTGGAACAACGAAGCAAGCTCTGGAAAAAGAATGACATCCCGCCCCATATTTTGGTCATGACAGCAACGCCGATACCCAGGACATTGGCCATGAGCCTCTATGGAGATTTGGATATTTCGATAATCGACGAATTGCCTCCCGGCCGGAAACCCATACAAACAGTCCATCGTTATGACAGTAACCGATTGAAAGTCTGGAGGTTTTTAAAGGATGAAATCGCTAAAGGGCGTCAGATTTATATTGTTTATCCACTAATCCAGGAATCTGAAAAAATGGATTATAAAGATCTTATGGATGGTTACGAAGGCATTTCCCGTGATTTTCCTTTGCCACAATACGCCGTCTCTATCGTTCACGGAAAAATGAAAGCCGCCGAAAAAGATGCTGAAATGAAACGTTTTTCGGAAGGGAAAACCAATATTATGGTGGCTACGACTGTAATCGAAGTGGGCGTCAACGTACCCAATGCCAGTGTGATGATTATTGAAAGTGCAGAACGTTTCGGCCTATCGCAATTACACCAGCTGCGAGGACGTGTGGGCCGTGGCGCGGAACAGAGTTATTGTATCCTGATGACCGGGCAAAAACTCAGTCATGATTCCAAAACCCGGATGGAAACAATGGTGAGGACCAATGACGGTTTCGAAATTGCCGAAGTCGATTTAAAACTCCGCGGGCCGGGCGATATCATGGGCAAACAGCAAAGCGGCGTCCTGAACCTTCAGATTGCCGATTTGGTCAAGGATAAGGAAATCCTGCTGCTGGCCAGGCACCATGCCCTGAAACTCCTCAAGGAAGATGCTTCGATGGAAAAACCCGAACATCAAACTTTAAGAAGGGTTTTCATCGAATTATCCAAGAAAAAGAACATTTGGAATTATATCAGCTAAAAAAAACGTACTCTTTTAAGGAGTACGTTTTTCATTTTAAAATATATGTTTTTTTTATTTCTTAGTCCATTCTGCGATGCTGTCCTGGTTCATTTTCACATAATCGTCATTTTTAGCGGCCTGTGCGGCAGCCAAGGATATTTTGGCAGTTTCCACAGCACCTTTTTTATCGCCTAATTTTGCCTGGATCTGAGATTTTAAACGAGTATACCAATACGGTTTTTTATCGTTCATGTCATAGGCCTTGTTTACATAGGTCAACGCTTTATTCAAATCACCGTTAGACTGGAAATAATATTGTGCAGCGGCATAATAATCACCGGCGGCAGGACCGGCCAATGTTTTATCGATGCTGGCCAATGCTGTTTTTTGTGTCGGAACTTCAAATTTTACTGCAACCATGGTTTTTTCCCACGAAAATTCCAACGTTGCCGAATTGTTATCCGTATTGTTGATCCCGATCTCAAAAGTCTCCACATTTCTGTTTAGGATTTCTGTTTTGGCATTCACTTTCAAAACAACTTTGGCATCATCCCAGGTTTCCGGATTACCCCAATTATCGGTCGTAGCATAAAAAATCACATCCCAGCTGTCCGCTTTGGGCATGGTATAGAGTGAATATTTTCCTTTTTTCAGTACCGTTCCATTAATAACCACATCATCACTGAACGAAATAATTGTATTTTCATTGGCACCGGTCCTCCATATTTTTCCAAAAGGGACCAAATCACCAAAAACAACTCTTCCTTTGGCACTTGGCCTGTGGTAATCAATTTCTACGTCAGTAAGCCCAACAGTCTGAATCACTGTTGCTTTCGGGCTTGCCTGTGGAATTTTAACTTGTGCTTCAATTGTAAAAGATGCAGCCAGAAGGGCTAATGCAACTATAAATTTTCCCATTTTGATATAAATTTGTTTTCCCAAAGATAAAATTTCAAACCGATATCAATTGTTAAGAAAAGTATAAAACCAAAAATTAGCGGAAAGAAACAAGAGCCAAGAATACAGGCCTTATTCCTTAAAAAAATAGCAACCATTATCCTAAACCTAAAGCCAAAGTTTATATTTTTACATTTTCCACACTATAAATGATGAATATCTTTTGGTTCCGACGCGATTTACGACTGGATGACAATGCCGGTTTACTGCATGCCTTGCAGGATGACCCTATGGTCCTGCCGGTTTTTATTTTCGATGAAACCATTCTTTCCCAATTGCCCAAAGACGATGCCAGGGTTGCTTTTATCCACGGATTGCTTTCCAAGATACAGGATCAATTGCATCAAAAAGGGAAATCATTGGCTGTTTTTAAAGGGAAACCGTTAAAAATTTTCCAAAAGCTTATTGCCGAAAACAAAATCGGGACCGTATACACCAACCATGATTACGAACCGTATGCGCGGAAAAGGGACCTGGAACTGAACCAGCTTTTTACAACTCATGGCATCCAGTTTAAAACCAGTAAGGACCAGGTGATTTTTGAGAAAAACGACATTGTCAAAGAAGATGGCAAACCCTATGTGGTTTTTACTCCGTATGCCCATAAATGGATGGAAAACTTCCGTAAAATAAAAATCCTGCACTACCCTTCTGAAGGTAAATTGGAGAAAACAGCACTTCACGATTACCCTTTTTTAAGCCTGGAATCCATTGGTTTTAAATCTTCTACCATTAAAGTAAGTCCCTATGACATTACCGAAAAACTAATCGACGATTACCAAAATACCCGGGATTATCCTGCACTTTCTGGAACATCGATGCTGAGTGCCCATTTACGTTTTGGAGCCGTTTCCATACGGAAAATCATCGCGAAAGCAGCAGGAAGCAGCCACACGACTTTTCTTAAAGAATTAATCTGGCGGGAATTTTTTGCCCAGATTTTATGGCATTTTCCACATACTGCCACAAAAAGTTTCAAAGAAAAATACGATGCTGTTGCATGGGAAAATAATGAAGATTTCTTTCAAAAATGGTGCGAAGGGAAAACTGGTTATCCTTTTGTAGATGCCGGAATGCGGGAATTGAATGCAACCGGGCATATGCACAACCGCGTCAGGATGATTACAGCAGGATTTCTCTGCAAACATTTACTGATTGACTGGCGCTGGGGCGAAACCTATTTTGCAACCCGGCTGTTGGATTACGAACAGGCCAGCAATATCGGGAATTGGCAATGGGCGGCCGGTTCGGGTGTGGATGCCGCTCCTTATTTCAGGATTTTCAATCCTACGGAGCAAATCAGAAAATTTGACAAAGACCTTATTTATATCAAAAAGTGGATCCCGGAACTGGAAACTCCTGATTATCCGAAACCTATCGTAGATCATAAAGAAGCCCGGGAAAAATGCCTGAAAGTGTATAAAAAAGCCCTGGACTAATTATACGTCCAAACGCTGCAAAACGGAAAATTCCAACGCATTGAAATCATGGATGACATGGTCTGCTTGCGATAAATTCTGGTCTTTTGAATTCTCGCTGTGGTACCCGACACAAAAAATACCCGCTGCTTTTGCCGCAGCAATCCCGTTGGTACTGTCTTCGATGACGATACATTCCTCCTTGGGAGCAACCGATAAAGAAGCAGCATGCAGGAAAATCGCCGGATGCGGTTTAGATTTCGGAAAGTCTTCCCCACTCACTTTATGGGTGAAGTATTGGTTTAGGTCAAAACGGTTAAAAACCCTGTTTATAGTACTTTTAGATGCTGAAGAAGCCAAAATCAATTGTATTCCGTTGGCATGTAAATCTCTTATTAACTCCAGGACACCATCGATTAATTCCAGGTCAGGCTTGGTATCAAACGCTTCATTAAACAGGTGGCGTTTGCGCAGGATCAAATCTTCCACATCTTCCTTAAGATTGAAATGCTCTTTGAGTTTCTGGAAAACATTCCGGGTCGAATTTCCGGTAAACGTCGCATACATTTCATCCGAAACAGCTATATTCAATTCCTTAAAATGCTGGTGATAAGCATAATGATGAACAGGTTCCGTATCTACAATGACACCATCCATATCGAAAATTACCGTTTTAATCATCCTTAAAAAAATTTGGGTTGCAAAGGGGCTAAGTTACTAAGATTTTTAATATTCGATTGGAATTATCAAAATACCATACACTAAAACCATCCATTTCTTTCCGGAATTCCTAATTACCTGATTACCTGTGTCCCGAGAGTCTGGTATTTGACGTTCCGGACGTCATTGACCACGTTACAGGACGTGGTGTTTGACGTTCCGGACCCCGTTTACCACGTTATAAGACGTCATTTTTGACGTTACAGACGTCATTGACCACCTTATGGGACATGGTGTTTGACGTTCCGAACCCCGTTTACCACGTTATAAGACGTCATTTTTGACGTTCCAGACGTCATTGACCACGTTATGGGACGTGGTGTTTGACGTTCCGAACCCCGTTTACCACGTTATGGGACGTGGTTGACCACACCTTATGTCCCTGATACAAAAAGCAAAGTATTATTAAACCTTTTTCAATATCTTTAGTCTTATCTTAAAAATCATTTCCTTTTGCAAGACGAAAAAGCTTTTATTGCACAACTTCTAAACCCTGAAACTCAAAATGAGGCGTTCAGGAAGTTGTTGCAATTGTACCAGAAGCCTTTGTACAACCACATCCGGAATATGGTGCTGAACCATGATGATACCGATGATGTGTTGCAAAATACGTTTCTTAAGACCTATTCCAATTTGGGTAATTTTAAAGGCGAAAGCAAACTGTATTCCTGGATGTACCGGATTGCTACCAATGAAGCGATTTCATTCATGCAGCAAAGAGCCAGAAAACAAGGGATTTCCAATGAAGAAGTACAACAGAAGGCCATCAACAAGCTGGAAAGCGATGTCTATTTTGACGGTAACGAAATCCAGTTGAAATTACAGAAAGCTATTGCTGTTTTGCCTGAAAAACAACAGCTTGTCTTTAAAATGAAATATTTTGAAGAATTGAAATACGAAGAAATAAGCGATGCTTTAGGTACTTCTGTCGGAGCGCTGAAGGCTTCTTATTTCCATGCTGTCAAAAAGATTCAGGACTTTTTACATACAGATTAAACCTTTTACAATTAATTTTGTCCAACACTATATGAAACAATTTGATTTAGATAACGATCCAAAAATAACCCCGGGATTTAAGGTTCCGGAGCACTATTTTGAGCAGTTTGAAGATAAAATGATGGCCCAACTCCCTCAAAGGATGAAAGTTATTCCGTTGTGGCAACGCAGGCCGGCCTGGATAGCAAGCGCAGCAGCCATTTTTATAATTGCCATTGGGACCTGGGCTTATTTTGCGCAGGATACTGCTGAAAATGTGGTGGCTGATCAGGAATACCTGGCCTATGAAAGCGATGTAACCACTGAAGATATTGCCCTTCTTTTATCCGATGAAGATATTTCTGCAGTTGAAAATTCTCTAAACCTATACCACACTGAATCAGAAGCGTATATTAACGAATACTTAAATTAAGATGGAATCCAATTACACTATAAGTCCTTCTCAAAAAAAGCAATGCAACGGAACAACCGGCACTTTGCTCATCCGAAAAAGAATCGTAACCTTACTTTTGCTGATGCTGTCCTGCATGGTTTTTGCCCAAAATACAGATAAACGAGTGGAACGAATCAAAGCGCTTCGTGTGGCTTTCATTTCCGAAAGGTTGGATTTGTCAACTGAAGAAGCACAACGATTCTGGCCGGTTTTCAATCAGTTCGATGACAAGCAGATAGAACTCCAGCGCCAGAAAAAACAATTGTTGTTCAAGCTCAGACATGAAAATGTTGCAACGCTTTCCGACAAAGAAACTGCACGATTAATGGAACAGGAAGACCAGCTGGAAACGGAAATCCAGAACAACAAACGCCAACTGGCTAAAGATTTACAGGGAATCATCCCAAACCAAAAGATACTCATGCTCAAACAACTGGAAGTGGAATTTAAAACCAAATTGCTCCAGCAGATGAAAAACCGCAGGCGTTTCGGGAACTAAAAACCTGACGCTGTTTTTTACTGGAACGTAATCCTGACAATCCTGTTTTTCCCGGCTGCCACAGCGGTTTTGCCATCCAGGAAACGGATGGTGAGGAAATCTTTATCATCGGCTAATTTTTGCCAGGCCAATCCGCCGTCCCTGGAATAAAAAACACCTGTCGCTCCTACTGAAACGATACTTTTGCCTCCGCTACCCGGAAAATATTGTATACAAGAAGCATATCCGAAACCTTGGTTATCCGCAATGAGTTTCCATGTCTTGCCGCCATCAAGGGTAATGGCTTTGTTTTGGTAATTCTGCTCCGGTTTTTCATAATTCCCGCCGGCAAGTATCCCGATGGATTCGTTGTAAAAATCAGCAGTAAAGGTTCCTGTCATTGTTTGACCCTGGATGATTGGCGTTTCGTAGGCCGTCCAGGTATCGCCTTTATCACCGGAATAAAAAACCCTGGCCTTTTTTCCACCGGAAACTATCCAGGCTTTCGTGCCTTTTAGGATTAAATTTGTATTGCTTGCAGCGAAAAAAGCCTCGCCTTCGGCTAATTTAGGTAACTTACTGCATGGGATTTTCTGCCAGGTTGCACCTCCGTCTGCTGTCCTGATAACGGAAGGGCAATCTTCGGTCGGGTCGCCAACAGCCATTCCATCTGTATCATTAAAAAATTGCATACTGTCATAGAATGCTTTATCATGATGCTCTTCATACACCTGTTTTATTTCCGAGCCATCTTTGGCAATACGGTAGAGCAAAGCTGGATTTTCAATCGATAACATAAAAACATATTTTGAAGTTTGTGCCATGCTACGGAACTCGATTTTTTGGTTTTCCCGGCTCATATTCCAATTGGAATCTGTTTCTCCATTTAAGGAAATACGGCCGTAATTGCCATTGTTGCCTGCATACCAGACGGTATTCCCGTCTACGGCCAAAGCCCGGCAGCTTAACTTCCCGCTAAATAAAGTGTCTATTTTGATATGGGAATACATTGGCGCGGCAATCCCTGCCTTATTCGTCCCGCATGACACAAGCAAACTGATGGCGATAGCTGTCAAAACCATTTTTTTCATAAAATCTTTTTAAAGACCCAAAGTACAGTTTTTTGTAGAAATTTTAGTAAAAAATAGAATCAAATCGAATTAAATATTTTAATTTTGACACCTTTTAAATAATAGAAACATGAGTGCTTCATCACATCAGGATCTTCACAGTAAATATACACTTGGAGGGATATTAATCACACTGGGAATTATTTACGGAGATATTGGTACTTCACCTTTATATGTAATGAGAGCCATTATAGGCTCACACGGAATTAATGCAGATGTTGTTTTAGGAGGGATTTCGGCGATCTTTTGGACGCTTACATTGCAGACTACTTTAAAATATGTCATCATGACCCTTTCAGCGGATAACAATGGTGAAGGTGGGATTTTCGCACTCTATGCACTTGTTAAAAGGACGAAAGTGAAGTGGCTCATCATTCCTGCCATTATTGGAGGAAGTGCCTTGCTTGCCGACGGTATCATTACGCCTCCTATTTCTGTTTCCTCTGCCGTAGAAGGAGTCCGGATTTATTTCCCTGAAATCAATACCGTGCCTATTGTTATTGGGATTTTAGTGGTTTTGTTTACCATCCAGCAATTCGGTACTAAATTGGTCGGGAAGTTTTTTGCTCCTATGATGACCGTTTGGTTTGGTATGCTGGCCGTACTGGGAGCCATACAAATTACACACAATACCGATGTTTTGTGCGCTGTAAACCCTTATTATGCTTATCATTTGTTAAAAGTACATCCGGAAGGATTCTATGTATTGGGCTTTGTGTTTTTATGTACTACCGGAGCGGAAGCATTGTATTCGGATATGGGCCATTGCGGAAGGAAGAACATCCGTATCAGCTGGGTTTTTGTAAAAATCGCACTGCTTCTGAATTATTTCGGGCAAGGTGCTTTCCTGATCAAACACGAAGGGCAAACACTGGAAAGCATCAATGCTAACAATGGCAATCCTTTCTATCTTATTATGGCCGATTGGTTCCAGCCTTTCGGAATTGTAATTGCCACCATGGCAGCTGTAATTGCCTCGCAAGCCTTAATTTCCGGTTCGTTTACACTGATAAATGAAGCGATGCGCCTGAATTTCTGGCCAAAAGTTAAAATCAAATACCCAACCGATTTAAAAGGGCAATTGTACATTCCTTCCATAAACTGGTTATTATTAGCGGGTTGTATCGGGATCGTTTTGTATTTTAGGGAATCCGGGAAAATGGAAGCGGCTTACGGGCTGGCCATCGTATTGTGCATGATCATGACAACACTGTTGCTGATGTATTATATGGTGTTGAAAAGAACCGCAGCCTTTATCATCATTCCAATCATATTATTGTACCTGTCTATTGAAATCAGCTTTTTGATTGCCTGCCTGGACAAATTCCCTCATGGCGGTTACGTGACCATCATCATTGCCGCGCTACTGATCTTTGTAATGACCATCTGGCACACCGCCAAGAAAATCAGCAGGACTTATACCAAAATCGTGAAAATCGACAACTATAAAAAGGTATTGGCCGAATTGAGTGTTGATTTATCCATTCCTAAATATGCGACGCATTTGGTGTACATGACCAATGCCAACAGGGTGGATGAAATCGAGGAAAAAGTAATGTACTCTATTTTGCAGAAGCGCCCTAAAAGAGCCGATTTGTATTGGTTTATCCATGTGAATGTGACCAATGAGCCATATAAAAAAGAATATAAAGTAACCGAAATCATCCAGGACGACCTGTACAGGATCGATTTTAATTTAGGCTTCAGGGAACCGACCAAAATCAACCTGATGTTTAAGGAAGTAATCAAGGATATGGTGAAAAACGGAGAAGTGGACATTACCAGCCGTTACGAATCGTTGAGCAAAAACAATATCATCGGGGACTTTAAATTTGTATTGTCCGAAAAATTCCTTTCCAACGACAGTTTCATGCATTGGCACGAAAAACTGATCATGAACACCTATTTCTTCTTTAGGAAATTCTCCTTATCTGAAGAAAAAGCATTTGGCCTGGACAGCAGTTCGGTTAAGGTTGAAAAATTCCCAATGGTGCTCCATGCCCCTGAAAGAATCGAACTAACACGCGTGTATAGAGAATCATGATTTCGTATAACCCTAAAGAGTGGTTCACGTTTATTTTCCGGTTTCACAAAGCGGACACCTTCCGGGCGTTGTTCCCGCTGATGGCAGGAATCGCTGTGTATTGCTGGGTGCTGGATTACCTGATTTTGGATTACTTCAAATTAGGGGAAGATATCCATTTGAAGAATATCAATACCATGCACAGCATGCTTGGCTTTGTGATTTCGCTGCTGTTGGTTTTCAGGACCAATACCGCGTACGACCGATGGTGGGAAGGGCGCAAACAATGGGGAGCATTGGTAAACTGCAGCCGGAATTTAGCCTTAAAACTTGATACGATCCTTGTGGAGAAAGACGACAAATTGTTTTTCAGGAAAATCATTCCGTACTATGCCAGTACGTTGAACCTCCATCTTAAGAACGAGAAGATAAGCCAGGAGCTTTTTGACGAATTCGATATCAATATCGACCATAAGAAACACAAGCCCAACCAGGTGATCCGCCTGTTGATGAAAAAAGTCAACGAATTGCACAAAAGCCATAAGATTACCGGGGAACAACTGCTTTATATCAATCCGGAACTGACTGCTTTTACGGACATTTGCGGTGCCTGCGAAAGAATAAAAAACACTCCTATCCCCTTCTCTTACAGTGTTTTCCTTAAGAAATTCATTTTCTTTTATGTGATGACGCTTCCTTTTGGGTATGTGTTCAGTTTAGGGAATTATACCATCCCTGTGGTGATCTTCATCTTTTATGTGCTGGCAAGTTTAGAACTTATTGCCGAGGAAATTGAAGATCCCTTCGGGCATGATGAGAATGATTTGCCAACAGCAAAAATTGCGGAAAACATCAAAAAAAACATCGAAGAAATATTATAGCAAACAGCCTCTTGACCAGGGGCTTTTTTTATGCTGGTATTATGTTCCCGGAATACTCCCTTCAATAATAACGATACACAAGCCTATGCAAACGGTACACAAGGCTGTGCAAACGATACACAAGGCTATGCAAATGATACACAAGGCTGTGCAAACACTACACAAGGCTATGCAAACGGTACACAAGGCTGTGCAAACACTACACATGGCTATGCAAACGATACACAAGGCTGTGCAAAGAACTTATTATTGTATAATCAGTTTTTTAGTGATTGATTGCTCATCTTGCGAAAATGTAACCATATACACGCCTGCCGGCAACGAAAGATCGAGATGGCTGTCATGCTTGTAGATTCCGCTGTAGACCTTGATTCCGGTCGTCGAATAAATATCCAGAGGGACATCGGTACTTACTCCTGAAATCATGATGTAATGATTTGCCGGGTTGGGATACAGGACGATTTTGGAGGCTTCGAAATCCGGATTCGACAAACTGGCAGACCAGGGAACGGTTGTTTTGGTGCCCCAGATATGATCGGCAAGGTCCGGATGGTCAATAAACGGATTTCGGTTGTATTGCCAGGTGTAAATGTAATTGTTGCGGTGCATTTCGAAATCATCTGAAGGATCTGATACGTTCCAGGCCAGCAATGTAGCCAGGTCCCCGATAAAACCGTCAGGGTTTTGCGCAGGGTTGCCATTGACAACATTCAGCCCGTTGTAGCGGACGCACATATAAAAAACAGCCCGCGCGACATCGCCGTGCCAGCTTCCCTGATTTCCGAGGGGACCGTTATAATCGGAACCGTAATTTCTTTCGTTGCGGGAACTGTTCTCGGGGCCGTCTTCTGCCCGGATGTGATGGGCATCGGCATGACCGGACAAAATATCGTCAGCATTGGTAGGCAGCCAGACATTGATACCATCGGCCGTGCCGGAAGTCCCGTCTGTAAAACCGCCGCGGGACTGGCAGTAAATATGCTCCCGGTTCCAGGTGCCGATGTTGCTGCTACCGGTTTGGTAATCGAGTTTGGCCCGAGGTGCTTCGACGTACATCATCCAGACCTGGTTGCTGTTCTGGGGATTTTGGTCGGCCACTTTTAAAATATCGGTTACATCGCCATAATTGTGGGCCCTTACCACTGAAGGATTGGCAATAATATCCTGGAGGGCTTGTTTTAAAGCGGCGCCGGACAAACCTTCGAGGCTATCGTAATAACCGGCAGGCATTGTGTTGGCAACCAAGCCGTGTGTAGGATTAAGCGGTGTCCCCCATGGTGCGGTGGTAAAATCATTATCAATAACCCTGATGTCAATATTGTCGTTCATTTTGACAAAACCGGTTGGAATGGCAGCAAATTTGATGCGCAGGATTTCGTCTCCTTCATCAAAGGCATCATCTACCAATTGAATGGTTTTTGTGGCCGTATTGGAACCTGTAGCGATGAAAACGGAGGTGCTTCCTGTGTAATCGGCTGTGGTAAAGGTCCCGTTTGCCAAGGTAAAATTGAAATTCAGGTCTGCGGTGACGTTGGTTTGTGTGGTAAAGGTAATGTCGAAACTTTGGTTTTCATTTTTGTGGGAAGTATTTACGCTAATGGTAATCCCGTTGTAAATATCGCCGCTGCCATCGTTGTTGGCTCCGGGCGTTGGGGCTTTGGCTTCGTACGTCCCGTCTGTTTTACGCTGGATGGATTGTGAAGTGGCTAAGGCCGAAGTGGCGCCTTCGTCATAGGATACGGTTTCGCCCAAGGCTGCCATTAAGGCTGTAGGGTCCGCATCATTGGTTTCATGAACGAGTGCATCAATAAGATTAGTCATTGTAGGTGATGAATTGGTCGGGAAATCCGATCCGTTGCCCCAATATAAAGCGACTGCGTCCGGGCCGTTTTGGATGATACTGTCAAAAGGCAAATAGCGGTTGGGCACGGGAGATAACAGGCTGGCGCCGATGGTAGCGATACCGTTCGAATTTGTGGTGATACCGTCTAAATCCATGGTAAGGTAACTCTGGTTATTGGCCCCGTTGAAAAAAACCAGGACATAACCGTCAAGCGATGTGTTTGGCACGGTCGATTTGAGCTCGATAAACTCCTTATCGTCTGTGGAAGGCGTATCGGAATCCAACTCATTGATCACAACCTGCGAGTATCCGATGTGGGTAAACAATAAAAGCAACAGTAATTTTTTTATCATAACCTTAAAATTAGGGAACGCAATATATTACTTTTATAGTAGGAATGAGGATTTTATGCAAAAATTGACAATTCTTTAATCTTAGGAAAATAAATTTTCAAACTATTAAAAATCAATAATTTAACATCTTATAAATGTACAAAAAAGAGTTTGACCGTAATTAAGATACACTTAAAAATACGCCGAAGCCTTATATAAACTTGATAATTGTATTACATTGCGGTTAAATTAATCCTGAAAAACTTGAACGTATCCTTAAAAGCATCTTTTGTATTTGTTTTCCTGCTCATAATGACCAAAAATTATGGCCAGCAGGAAATTAAGATGACTGTTGTTTTGGACACTGTGGCCCGTTCGCTGCAGGTTGGCCAGTCTATCCGTTTTACCAATACTTCAAACGTACCTATTAGTAAGATAGTCCTTAACGACTGGAATAATGCTTATTCGGATAAATATTCCCGCTTGGGGAAACGGTTTTCAGATGAGTTTGTGAGGAGTTTCCACCTGGCTAGTGAATCGGAAAGAGGAAGGACGGAAATAGGCAAATTGCTCATAAATGGTTCAGAAGCAGGCTGGAACCGATTGTTGGGCCAGGTTGATATTGTCGAAGTTGCTTTGCCTTCACCCTTGGCACCGGGCCAGTCAACAGATCTTGAAATATCGTATGCACTGAAAATCCCTGATGCAAAGTTTACCCGTTTCGGATATGACAAAGGCAATTATTACCTGAAAAACTGTTTTTTATCTGTGGCCAGGATTTCCGAAAACGGCGAATTTGCCACCTATAGCAACGAAAACCTGGAAGATATCGCCAATGCAACAATTGAAAAATTAACACTCGATTTTACCTTTCCGGAAAAATATAAAATCACCTCCGGGCTTGCCATAGCAAAGGAATCGCTCACAGGAAACGGGAACACAGTCTCTTTTACCTCCGGAAATACCACCGATATCCAGTTTGCCATTGAGAAGAATGCCAGTTTTGAAAGTTTTACCAATGACCAGGTGCAGGTAGAAACCAACCTTTATGATTCGAGGCTCAACGGAATCCAGAAAGCAATAGTCATAGACCGGGTCGTTACGTATGTTTCGGCTAATTTGGGGAAATTGCCGACAGGCAAAATCATGGTTTCGCAGGTAGATTACGAACGGAATCCTTTTTACGGACTGAACCAGCTTCCGGCTTTTTTGAGCCCGTTCCCGGATGAATTTATTTATGAAATCAAGTTTTTAAAAGCCTATCTGTACAATTATCTGAAGTCGACACTCACCATTGACCTTCGCAAGGAAGGTTATATTTTCGATGCGATGCAGGTATATCTGATGATGAAATACATTGAAGACAACCACCCGGATATGAGGCTTCTAGGAAACTTATCTTCTTATAAACTGACAAAAAGCTACCATATTGCCAACGCGCAGTTCAACCAGCAGTATAACTTCTTGTATTTGCTGATGGTGCGGAAAAACCTGGACCAGCCTATTGGCGATTCGAAGGAAACCTTTATCAAATTTAACGAACAGATTGCCGGGAAATACAAAGCAGGGCTTAGTTTTATGTACCTGGACAAATACCTTGGAAATGGAGAAGTTGAAAAATCATTCCGGGAATTTGTAAGCCTTTCCAAAGAGCAGAAAACAGATGCCAAAACCTTTGAAGCCATTGTCCAGAAAAACGCAGGCAAAAACATAGATTGGTTCTTCCCGAATTTAATCTATTCGAATGCGCTCATCGATTATTCGTTTGGAAAAAAAGAAAAAAGCAAGGATTCCATCTCGGTAACCATCCATAAAAATTCAAAAGAGTCTGTACCTGTGACACTTACCGGCATAAAAGACCGAAAAGTCATCTTTACAAAATGGCTTGAGAATATGGCTACGGACACTACTTTGGTTTTTCCAAAACATTATGCCGACAAACTGGTTTTGAACCAAGGAAACGAATTCCCGGAAAACAATTTAAGGAACAATACCAAGTCTTTACGGAGTTTTTTCTCCCTGAACAGGCCTATAAAATTCAATTTCCTCAAAGACCTGGAAGACCCGAAATACAACCAGGTATTTTACGTTCCGGACGTGGGCTACAATTTATATGACGGTGCTATCATTTCCCTTAATTTCAAAAACAAATCATTTTTGGAGAAGCCCTTTTATTACAATATCAGCCCGAGTTATTCCACCAACACCAATTCGCTCACAGGACTTGTCGCTTTTTCCTTAAACCATCAAATCAGGAATAAAAAGCTATATGGCATCCGTTACGGAATTGGCGCTTCTTATTTCCATTACATCCAAGATGCCGCCTATACCAAAATAAGCCCATCCATCCAATTCCGGTTCCGGGACCTGGACTTACGAAGCAATAAAAAGCAATTTGTCACCTTACGGGAAATAATCGTAAACAAGGAAAAATCACCTTTGATAAGCCCTAAAAACCAAACACCGCTTAATTATTCGGTTTTTGACGCCAGTTATTCGTACCAGGATTTTGAAATGGCCAAAGGTTTCGGGCTTGGATCCGATTTTACCTTTTCTGGGGATTTTGGCAAAATGACCTCTGAGATTGTGTACCGGAAACTTTTCGCCAATAACTACCAATTAGGATTCAGGGTATTTGCCGGTATGTTCTTGTATAATAAAAACCTCAATACCTATGCATTTGGGCTTGACAGGCCTAAAGACATCCTGTTCGATTATAATTTTTACGGAAGATCGGAAAATACCGGTTTTTTCAGGCAACAGATCATTATTGCAGAAGGCGGTTTCAAATCAAAACTGGATAACCCTTTCGCCAACAAATGGATGACTACGGTAAATGCCACTTCTTCTATCTGGCATTGGATTGAATTATATGGTGATGCCGGTTTTTACCAAAACAGGAACCAAAGCGTGCAATTTGCTTACGACAGCGGAATCCATCTTAATTTGGTCCCGGATTATTTTGAACTTTTCCTGCCGGTTTATTCTACCAACGGATTTGAATTGGGGCAAAAAAATTACCAGGAAAAAATACGTTTTGTAGTGACCTTCACACCAAGGACCCTAATCAGCCTTTTTACCCGAAAATGGTTTTAAATCATTATAGATTTTATATTTTATTGAATTTTATTTGTTAATTTTTTACTTTTTGAAACAAATCAACAATTAAACCTTTGTAATCAAACTTAAAATTACATATAATTCAAAAATATTTTTCGCAATAGATGTACATCATATATAGTTTTTATATAAATTTGTACTTATTACATTGATAATTTTATGATACAAGTGGAAGAAAAACAGCCGTTGACTTTTGAGGATTTCAAAACCGAAGTGATTAATGATTATAAAATTGCCAGGATAAGTCGCGAATGCAGTCTTTTAGGAAGAAAAGAAGTGCTTACGGGCAAGGCCAAATTCGGGATTTTCGGCGACGGGAAAGAAGTTCCGCAGCTGGCATTGGCGAAAGCTTTTAGAAATGGCGACTTCCGCTCCGGTTACTATCGGGACCAGACTTTTATGATGGCTATCGGCCAGATGACCATCCAGCAGTTTTTTGCAGGCCTTTACGGCCATACCGATTTGGCTCATGATCCAATGAGCGCGGGCCGTCAGATGGGTGGGCATTTCGCTACGCATTCCCTTGATGAAAACGGAAACTGGAAAAACCTGACACAACAAAAAAATTCAAGTGCCGACATCTCTCCTACAGCCGGGCAAATGCCTCGTTTATTAGGATTGGCGCAGGCCTCGAAAATATACCGAAACGTAAGCGGGATAACCCAAACCAATTTCTCCGAAGAAGGGAATGAAGTGGCATGGGGAACCATCGGGAACGCCTCTACCTCTGAAGGCTTGTTTTTTGAAACCATCAATGCAGCCGGGGTTTTACAGGTTCCTATGGTAATGAGTGTCTGGGACGATGAATACGGTATTTCGGTTCATGCCAAATACCAGACGACCAAAGAGAATATTTCTGAAATATTGAAAGGTTTCCAGCGCGATGAAGACAACAACGGCTATGAAATCATGACCGTAAAAGGCTGGGACTACCCTACTTTGGTGGAAACTTATCAAAAAGCATCGGATATTGCAAGGGAACAGCACGTCCCTGTTTTAATCCACGTTCAGGAATTGACGCAACCTCAAGGGCATTCTACTTCAGGATCCCATGAGCGCTACAAAAATGCGGAACGTTTGGGATGGGAAGCTGAATTTGACTGTTTATTGCAGATGCGCAATTGGCTTGTTGAAAACAATTTAGCCACTCCTGATGAATTGGATGAAATTGATTCCCAAAGCAAAAAAGATGTTTTAGAAGGAAAAAAAGCAGCCTGGAGCGCTTTTGTAGAGCCAACTAAAGCTGAGCAGCAGGAATTGGTTGCTTTATTGACGTCTGTATCGGCTAGCAGCGAGAATAAAATTTTCATTGAAAAATACGCCAACGACCTGGCTTCGATAAAAGAACCAATCCGAAAAGATATTATTACTACGGCCCGCAAGGTTTTGCGCTTGATCGTAAAAGAAAACAACAAGGCCCAACTAGCCGCTTGGATTACAGCCTATACCGAAAAAATCCAGCCGAAATTCAGCTCGCATTTGTTTTCACAATCGGAAACTACGGTATTTTCTGCGAAAGAAGTATTGCCAACCTATGACGATACAGCTGAAGAAGTAGACGCCCGTTTGGTCCTACGTGACAATTTTGATGCTATTTTCAGCAAGTACCCTGAAACTTTGATTTTTGGAGAAGATGCCGGAAACATTGGTGATGTAAACCAAGGTTTGGAAGGGATGCAGGAAAAATACGGAGAACTTCGCGTGGCCGATGCCGGAATCCGTGAAGCGACCATTTTAGGACAAGGAATCGGGATGGCTATGAGAGGCCTTCGCCCTATTGCCGAAATCCAATATCTAGATTATCTTTTGTATGCCATTCAGATCATGAGCGATGATTTGGCTACCTTACAATACAGAACGGCGGGCCGCCAGAAAGCGCCGCTTATCATCAGGACCCGAGGACATCGTCTGGAAGGGATCTGGCATTCCGGTTCTCCTATGGGGATGATTATCAATGCGATTAGGGGAATTCATGTTTTGGTTCCTAGGAACATGACCAAAGCTGCCGGTTTTTACAACACCTTATTAGAAACCGATGAGCCTGCACTTGTTGTAGAATGCCTGAACGGTTACCGATTGAAAGAAAAAATGCCAACCAATTTAGGCGAATTCAAAACACCGATCGGTGTAGTAGAAACAATTAAGGAAGGAAGCGACATTACCCTGGTTTCCTACGGATCGACATTGCGTTTGGTGGAACAGGCTGCGAAAGAACTGCTGGAAGTAGGAATTGACGCAGAAATCATTGACATCCAGTCATTACTTCCGTTTGACGTAAACCACGATATCGTGAAATCAGTAGCCAAGACAAACAGGCTATTGGTCATTGACGAAGATGTACCCGGAGGTGCTTCGGCATACATCCTGCAGCAAATCATAGACGATCAGAAAGCTTATAAGCATTTGGACAGCAACCCTGAAACATTGGCTTCAAAAGCACATCGTCCTGCTTATGGTACTGATGGGGATTATTTCTCGAAACCATCCGTAGAGGACATTTTTGAAAAAGTCTATGCGATCATGCACGAAGTCAATCCGGTTCAATACCCAAGTTTATACTAAAAAATAAAGGATATACTTTTTAAACGCCGGAGGGAATTTTCCTCCGGCGTTTTCATTTATGGAGCCTTGCCAGCCTTCTCTTGCTTCTTTCATCTTGCTTCTTGCTTCTATTCTCTATTTTTCCTTTTCTTTTCTATCTTTTATACGTAAATTGGTTTCTTTTACGTTACTATTACAAATACCCTGATAATGAAAAGGATACTTATATTATTTTGTCTTTTTTGCCTGTTTTCCTGCAAAAGTAAAAAAGCCGTAATTGAAAAATCAATTGTGATCGTAAACCTGAGCGATGTTGATGTTGCCAAAAAAAACAGGGCATACGATGTTGGGCAAAGGTTGTTGGAAACGTGCAATACGTCACGCTTCAGGCCGTTTTCCAAAGAAGAAGCCACAGAAAAAGTAATTCAGAATGCTACAATTGAAAGGATTTCGGCCACTTGCAAAAAAATCAATATCAGGAATGGAAGGTTCCTGTCTTTAAACCTGATAGATGTCATGCACGATGAAGTGAATGACCAATACATTTTCCGGTATAACATCCGTTATGAGAAAAAATACTTCAAGCGGGAACTGACGGTTGTCGTAGATCCTGACAACAGGGTCTCGGCCATTTCAACCAAAGAAGTAAAACCAAAACCTTTATAAAAAAAACATATAACCATTCATACTACTCCGGGCAGCCTGTTTGCCCGGTTTTTTATGGCAAACGATGAAATCGCTTTTCTTAAAAAAAAGTTAAAATATACTATTGCAAAACCAAATTCAGGTTCGTTGCGTAAATCCTTTTATAACAAAAAATTATAAAACATGAAAACACAAAAATTTTTAACAGCGGCCCTTCTCGGAATTACTTTAACATTGGGACTAACCGCCAATGCACAAAAAACGGTAACAGTGGGTGGAGCTCCTATGTATCCGGCGAAAAATATTATTGAAAACGCTGTCAATTCAAAGGACCACACTACTTTGGTAGCAGCAGTAAAAGCCGCAGGTTTAGTGGAAACGCTATCCGGAAAAGGGCCGTTCACCGTTTTTGCCCCAACCAATTCTGCCTTTGACAAACTACCCAAAGGAGTTGTAGAAACCTTACTCAAACCAGAAAACAAAGAAATGCTCCAAGGCATACTGACGTATCATGTCGTAGCCGGGAAAATGGACAGCAAAGCCATCGCGGCAGCTATAAAAGCCGGAAACGGGACTGCAGAATTTACAACTGTTCAAGGTGGTAAGATCTGGTGCAAAATGATGGGCAAAAAATTAGTCATCACTGACGAAAAAGGAAACCAATCTATAGTAACCATTGCAGATGTTTACCAATCAAACGGAGTGATCCACGTAGTTGACGCTGTTATTATGCACAATTAACGATCGTAGCTATCGTATTAAAAATCCCTTTTTGCAGGGATTTTTTTTATTCTTAAATCATTCGGCGAACAGATATCATTATATTTGTTACGCCAAAATAAAACGATTAAATCCAGAGAATGAAAATAGTAGTATCGCCAGCCAAATCATTAGATTTTGAAAAAGTTTTGCCTAACGGCCAGTTTTCAAAACCTGCTTTTTTAAAGCATACCAAAGAAATTGTTGCTGTCCTGAAAAAACTCAAACCCAAAGACCTTTCGGAATTAATGGATATTTCCGAGAACCTGGCAGAACTGAACTGGCAGCGCAATAAAAAATTCAAAACGCCTTTTACTCCCGAAAATGCACGGCCGGCCGTATATACTTTCAATGGTGATGTTTATATAGGATTGGATGCTTTTACGATTCCTGAAGAAAAACTGCCGGTACTCCAAAACAAGCTCCGCATACTTTCGGGCCAATATGGGATTTTGAAACCTTTAGACCTCATGCAGGCTTACCGTTTGGAAATGGGCACGCAGCTGGTTGTGGGAGAACACAAGAATTTATACGGTTTCTGGAAAGAGATCATTACCAATGCACTAAACAAAGAATTGAAAAAAAACGAGCTATTTGTTAATTTGGCCAGCAATGAATATTTTTCGGCGGTGGATGCCAAAAAGCTGAAAGTACCCGTGATTACTCCTGAATTCAAAGATTATAAAGACGGAAAACTGAAAATGATATCGTTTTTTGCCAAAAAAGCCCGCGGGATGATGGTACGCTATATCATCGATCATGATATTGAAACACTGGAAGGCTTAAAAGGTTTTAATTATGAAGGCTATGCTTTTGATGCCAATTTGTCAAAAGGAAATACATTGGTTTTTACGAGATAGGTTTGCGTGAGGGATAGCAGTGGAAATCCTTTTGAATGTGAAGCGCAAGCGCAACATACAAAAGATTGCAACGGATAGCCCGACCCTTGTGGTCACGCCATAGCAAAAAAAATCCCGCCTTTACCGGACGGGATTTTGTATTTTTAGTCATTCATCGAGATGAGGAATTCTTCATTGTTCCTGGTTTTCTTGAAGCGGTCGTTTATGAATTCCATGGCTTCTACCGGGTTCATATCGGCCAGGTATTTGCGCATGATCCACATTCTCTGGATTGTTTTCTCATCCAGCAATAAATCGTCGCGGCGCGTGCTGGAAGAAGTCAGGTCAACCGATGGGAAAATACGCCTGTTGGCAATTTTACGGTCTAACTGAAGCTCCATATTTCCGGTTCCTTTAAATTCTTCGAAGATCACTTCGTCCATTTTTGAGCCGGTTTCCGTCAGTGCCGTTGCGATGATGCTTAAGGAACCGCCGCCTTCCACGTTACGGGCTGCCCCGAAGAAACGTTTCGGTTTTTGCAAGGCATTGGCATCTACACCTCCGCTCAATACTTTACCGGAAGCGGGCTGAACCGTATTGTAAGCACGGGCCAAACGGGTAATCGAATCCAGCAAAATAACAACATCATGGCCGCATTCCACCAATCGTTTTGCTTTTTCAAGCACTATGTTGGCGATTTTTACGTGCTCCTGTGGTTCCCTGTCAAAGGTTGAAGCCACTACTTCACCACGTACACTGCGCTGCATATCAGTTACTTCCTCAGGACGCTCGTCAATTAGCAAAACCAACAAATATACTTCCGGGTGATTGGCCGCAATAGCATTGGCAATGTCCTTTAAAAGCATTGTCTTACCGGTTTTTGGCTGTGCCACGATCATACCACGCTGCCCTTTTCCTATTGGTGAGAACAAATCGATAATCCTGGTGGAGATGGAACTTCCTTTTTCGGCCAAACGGAATTTTTCAGTTGGGAAAACCGGTGTCAGGTGTTCGAAAGAAACCCTGTCTCGCACTACTTGCGGATCATGGCCGTTGATTTTCAAAACTTTAACCAGCGGGAAATATTTCTCTCCTTCTTTCGGAGGACGCACCACTCCTTTTACGGTATCTCCAGTTTTTAAGCCAAACAGCCTGATTTGTGAGGTAGAAAGGTAAATATCGTCCGGCGAAGCCAAATAATTGTAATCGGAAGAACGCAGGAAACCATAACCGTCAGGCATCATTTCCAAAACACCTTCGCTTTCTATAATTCCTTCAAACTCGTAATCCGGTTCCCTGAAATTATTGTTCTTTTTGTGTTTTGCGTTCGGATTGTTGTTTTGTTGGTTTGGATTGGCCGGCCTAGGATTGGCCTGATTAGGGTTTTGGGCGGAATTTTCAATTCCTTGAGCCGGTGCCGGAGCAATTTCTACGGCTGTTTCTTCTGTGGTAACTTCAACGGCAGGTTTATTGGCCTTATTGTGGGTTTTATGTGATTTGTCAACTTGAGTGACATTGTTTTCGTCTTTTTTGAACCTGATAACTTTAGGCGGACGCTGTTTTTTGTTGTCTACAACCGGTTTTGGGGTTTCCTCAAACGTTATTTCCTGTTGTGGAACGTCTTTTTTTACCGGGGCACTATTGTTTGCTTTTGCAGGCTTGGCGTTACTGATCCTGGCTCTTTTTGGCTTTTCAGCTTCGGTATTGGTTTCAGGGGTTATTTTTTCGGGTGCAATCTTTTCAGGATTTGCTGCCTGGTAATCTAAAATTTGATAAACTAATTCATCTTTTTTAAGTGTTTTGAATTTAGCAATTTTAGCAACTTTAGCAATTTCTTGTAGCTCGGAGAGCTTCATTTCTTTTAAAACAGAAATATCAAACATAAATAGATGTTAGAATTAGAATTAAGTTAATTTGGATGATAGATGGATTGAGATTTTTTTTGAAACTTATGTTCCGAAGTATGAAGTGCTTACGGATTGTTATTGCAATATTACAAATTTTATTTAAGTAAACAATAGTTTTTTATCAAAAGAAAATATATTTTTGTTACATAATACTACTTTCATAATGATTCAAAGAATTCAGAGTATCTATTTAGGATTGGCGGTCATAATGACCGGTGCCTTGCCTTTTGTTTTCCATTTGTGGAAACTTGAGAATGGCGCACCTTTCTATTTCATGCAAAGCATGTTGTATACGGTTCTTTTCGGGTTGGGCACTACCCTGTCCCTATTAAGTATATTATCATTCAAAAAAAGGCAAAATCAATTTGTGATGAACAGATTGAACATAATATTGAACTTAATTTTACTAGGATTATTTGTGTATCGTACACTAAACCTACCTGGAGAAACCGCGGTTTCCGAGAAGGGTATTGGGATGTTTCTTCCTATCGGGACTATCTTTCTGTTGGTTTTGGCCAACAGAGCCATCAAGAAGGACGAAGATCTCGTAAAATCTGTGGATCGATTAAGATAAACCTTTCATCTTAGTTTATTAGTGCGAGAAAAATCCGTTCCGAATTGTGAACGGATTTTTTGTTAATTTTAAAGACAATCCCCTTTCTTCCAAAATATTTTTTCTAACTGAAATTAGTGAGGTAAAAATCATTAAATTTAGGTATTTCAAGTAGATTTTTATTCCCCTACATTTGAAACATCTTTTAGACATTATGGAAAATAAAATTAAAATACATTTAGCCGATGACCATCAGGTACTTATTGATGGCATGCTGGCCGTTTTAAAAACAAACAGTAATTTCGAAGTTGTCGGGTTTTCGCTAAACGGGGAAAATCTGGTAGAAAGAGTTGCCAAAAACGGTACCGATATCTTAGTGATGGACATCAACATGCCCGAGAAAGACGGCATACAGGTTTTGCGGGAATTTAATGAGAAAGGATTTACCTGCAAAGTGATTGTCCTATCCAGTTATGACGATGCCAAACTTATCAAAGAAGTGGTCAAACTTGGCGCCAGCGGATACCTGACCAAACAATGCGCGGGTGAGAATATTATTGATGCCATCCGTACTGTTGCAGACGGCGAGCAATATTTCTCTTCTACCATAAAAGATAAGATTTTTAATATCTTCACCAATAATTCCCAAAACCAGGCAATGAATACTGAGGAAATCATCTCAAGCATCACGGCCCGGGAATTGGAGATCCTGAATCTTATAAGCCAGGAGAAAAGCGGAAAGGATATCAGTGAAATGCTTGATATAAGTGTCAACACAGTTGAAACACACCGCAAAAACCTGATGAAAAAACTAAACGTGAAAAGTTCTGTTGGATTGGTAATATTTGCTGCCAAACATAACTTGATTGAAAATTAAACATTTAAAAACCAAATATTATGACTTACGACATGCTAGGGGCCTACTCTTTTGAACAAATCAACGCAACTGATTTTTTAGTTTCATTCCAGATTCCGGACAATACTTTTTTTAACTTGTCGGAAACAAGCGGTGAATATACTATCGCCATAAAACTGAATCCTGGCGAAAAAGAACCTTCTACAACTTTCAGGGGTGACACGGTAACCATACCGTATATAAGCAATGTTCTTGACGTTACCTTCGAGCAATACGAAAAAAGCGGCTCTATCATCCGAAAACCGAGAACCACCATTGAAGAATAATTTCTTTTATACTAAATTATCCGCAATCCTGTTTTTGATTGCTACACAAATCTGTTTTGGCTTTTCATCCCCAACACCGGGGATGAGGGCCGAGACGGATTCTATTGCGATATACCTGGGGAATAACAACGCCATCAAAGCCCTTAATTATGTCCGCAAAAAATCGGATTCTTATCTGGAAAACAAACAATATGATGCCTATTGTGACATCATGATTAAAAAATCGGAATTATTCCGGAAATTCAACGATATCGAAAACGCCCTAAACGTACTTCACGGTGTACGCGATATTGCCGAAAAAAACAACCTTCTTGAAAAAGAAGTACTGATTTACAGGGGCCTTGGCAACCTAAACGGCCAAATATTAGAATATACCAAAGCCAAAAAATACCTCAATAAGGCTAAAACAATTGCCGCCCGCCTGGGCAATAATGAGCTGCTGCTGAAATCCTATCAGGGACTGCTCAAAATCCATTATGACACACAATCCGACAGTATTGAATATTACTTAAAGAAGATTGATTATTACAGTAAAAAATCGTCTGATGTAAACGAAAAATATAAAAACTACAGCAATTTTTCCAAATATTACATCGCACAGGGAAATGACCTTCTCACTAAAAAATATTTAGACAGCACCATTGTTTTGGCCAAACAAACCAAAAACAAGGATTACATAGCGGCCACCAATAATGATTTCGGCATTTTTTATATGAATGCTGAGAAAAACTATCAAAAAGCCATCCAGCAGTATTTTGAAATATTGAAATTGTATCCGAAAATGGACAACCAGCAAGTAATCGGAAATGCCTACCTGAACATTTCGTACGCCTATGACAAGCTGGGAGATTATAAAAACGCATTGCTTTACAACGAAAAATACATCGATGCCATTGAGGGTATTTCTTCCGGGAGACTGGAAAAAATCAATCAGGAAATCGAAACCAAATATGCCATCAACAAAGTAGAAAACGAATACAAGGAAAAAGAGAAGCTCCTCACCGAAAGGCAGGCCCGAAACCAGAAAATATTGCTGCTGTTTGCTTCCTTATTCATACTGGCCGGTTTCATCTTTTATTTTTATTACCAAAACCTGCTCCTGAAACAGAAAAACAGGCTTAAAGACATAGACAGTAATTTACAGTTCAAGATCATCAGTGCCACTCTTGACGGCCAGGACCAGGAAAGGAATAAGATTTCCGGGATCCTGCACGATCATGTAAGTGCTTTGTTGTCTTCGGTAGGTTTGCATTTGTCTGCTTTTGAAAGCAATTTAAACAAGGAGCAGATTGATGATTTGAAAAAAACAAGGACACTGCTCAAGGATGCACACGATAAAGTAAGGGATTTGTCGCACGAGCTGGTCCCTCCTCTTTTAGTAAAGCTCGGGCTTCAGTTTGCCTTGAAGGATTTATGCGAAAACAATTCCAATTCCTTGCTTCATTTTGAGTTTTTCTCCACCTTGCCGAAAGACAGGCGGTATAATCCCGAATTCGAGACCAAAATGTATTTTATCGTTTCGGAGTTGCTAAACAATGTCATCAAACACAGCAATGCTTCCAAATCCAAATTGAGCCTGGAAGAGTTGGGCAACATGCTCCACATTACCATTGAAGATAACGGTAAGGGGTTTGAGGCGAAAAACATCAGCAAATCCAACGGTTTTGGTATCACTCAGATCCGTGCGCGCGTCAAAAACATGAATGGGGACATGGAAATCAAAACAAAACTCAACGAAGGGACAAAAATCATCATCAACGTAGACCTCTAGATCATTTTTTTCCTAATTCGATGATTTCCAGGTCCTGGATTTTGTCCTTATCGATGGTAAACCGAAGCATTGTCCTTACGGCATGGAAACCGCTTTTACCGGCGGCGCCAGGATTCATATGCAGTAAATTCAGTTTTTTATCAAACTGGACTTTCAAGATATGGGAATGCCCGCAAATGAATAATTTTGGGGGATTTGATTGCAATTCTGCCCGGATAGCCGGATTGTATTTGTCGGGATAACCACCGATATGGGTAATCCAGACGGCAACATTTTCGCACATAAAACGATTATGCAACGGAAATTCCAGCCTGGCTTTCGCATCGTCAATATTGCCATACACAGCCCTTAAAGGCTTCAATTTTTGAATGGCATCGGTCACTTCAAGGCTTCCAATATCCCCGGCATGCCATACTTCGTCGGCCATAGCGGCATATTTCAAAATCGTTTCGTCAATATGACTGTGGGTATCAGACAAAAGCAGTATTTTCTTCAAGGCAGTAAATTTATCCTCAAAGATATAAAATTAGTATCTTTGCGCACGATGAAAAAAGTATATTTGGATAACGCATCCACCACACAAATAAGAACGGAAGTAGTTGCTGAAATGGCCAAGGTTTTAGCGGAAGATTTTGGAAATCCGTCATCAACACACGCTTTCGGAAGGAATTCCAAAAACCTGATTGAGCTTTCCCGCAAAAGCATTGCCAAAAGCCTGAATTGTTCGGCACAGGAAATTATTTTTACTTCCTGCGCTACCGAAGCGAATAATTTTATCATTAAGTCCTGCATCAAAGACCTGAAGGTAACCCGCATCATAACCAGTAAAATAGAGCATCATGCCGTTTTGCATACGGTACAGATCCTTCAAAGCCAAAACCCTGTTACGGTTGAATATGTCAATGTCCTGCCTTCGGGAGAAATTGATATCGTGCATCTTACTGATTTGCTTTCCGTTGAAGGAAAAACTTTAGTGAGCCTGATGCATGTAAACAATGAAATAGGGACTGTCCTTTCTTTGGAAAGGATTGCCAAAATCTGCAAACAATATAACGCTTACTTCCATACCGACACGGTACAATCCATTGGAAAAACTGCTTTGGATTTACAGGTATTGCCTGTTGATTTCCTGGTAGCGAGTGCCCACAAATTCCATGGCCCGAAAGGGATCGGCTTTGCCTTCATACGAAAAGGTTTGGTACTAACGCCTTTATTGCTTGGCGGCGACCAGGAAAAAGGATTAAGGGCCGGGACTGAAAGCGTGCATAATATTGCCGGCATGGCAAAAGCTTTGGAATTGTCATACACTCATCTAACAGAAGAAGAAAAATATATTTCAGGATTGAAAGAGTATACTGTTTCACAACTCAAAACTCATTTTCCAGGCGTAAGATTCAATGGGGATCCTGCTACAACATTCTATAATATCCTGAATGTCCTTTTGCCTTTCCCGGAAGAAAAAACTGCCATGATCCTATTCCATCTTGATATGAAAGGGATTGCGGTTTCCAGGGGAAGCGCCTGTCAGTCCGGAAGTGTCAAACCATCGCATGTTTTGGCAGAAATCCTCGCAGACGAAGACCTGAAGAAACCTAGTTTAAGGATTTCATACAGCCATTATAATACTTTGGAAGATATTGATTACCTGATTGAAAACCTGAAATTGATCTAGTCGATGGAAAAGTCCCTTCTTATTGCTTTCCTACTGGCTGCATTTCCTATATTCTCACAGGAATTTGATATTCAAGGACATAGAGGTTGCCGGGGTTTACTGCCGGAAAATTCCATTGAAGCCATGAAAAAAGCGGTAGACCTGGGCGTGACTACATTAGAACTTGATGTGGTCGTATCGGCGGATAACCAGGTATTGCTTTCACACGAACCTTTTTTGTCGCATGAGATATGCCTCGACCGCAATGGAAATGAAATCACGGAAGCCAACGAAAAAAACTTTAACCTGTACCAAATGGATTATGCCACCATTCGTCAGTGTGATTGCGGATCCAAAATACATCCAAGGTTTATTGACCAGGAAAAAATCAGGACATACAAGCCTCTTTTATCGGAAGTTATCGACAGCGTTTCCAATTATATCCGACGGAAATATCCTAAAAAACATATTTATTATAATATAGAAACCAAAAGTGCTGCAGAAGGAGATGACGTATTCCATCCTAAACCGCATGCTTTTGTTGACCTGCTCTTAAAAGTCCTTCGGGAAAAACATATAACTGATAGTGTTTATATTCAATCGTTTGATGTCAGGACTTTGCAATACCTGCATAAAATAGAACCCGGAATTAAAACTGTCTTATTGGTTGAAAACCGGCTTTCCGTAGCACAGAACCTAACGATATTAGGCTTTAAACCAACAGTATACAGCCCGGAATTTATTTTACTCAATCCTGAAAACGTGGCATATCTCCACCAAAAGAAAATAAACGTAATCCCCTGGACGGTAAACGAAACGGCAGACATGGAAAAGATAATCAACATGGGTGTTGACGGTATAATATCAGATTATCCGAACCGCTATTTTGATTTGATCAAACGTAAATAAACAGTTTAGATTTTTTTCTGCCCTGACTCCTACTTAATAAACAGGTATTTATACGTTAAACCAGCCATTCCTATTGTGTTATTTTTGTAAGATTATAACTATAAACAAAATTACAACACACTATGGAACCTATTCAAAACAACATTCCTCCAGGATGGAAAGGCGGATTCGCAGAGTCAAACCCAGCCTTTGCCTATCCCAATCCTGACCTTTCCTCATTGCCTTTATTGGACAATATGGCCAATATTAACTTATTACAGCGGCAACAACCTGTAAAATGGCCGGAGTTTAGCTGGGAAACCGAAAAAGGACAGCTCGATCCCAAAAGATGTTATACGATGTTCGCGCCTTATATTTCAAGGCTAGGTTATACCGATGAAGGAAGGGTTTATTCCATCATATGCCCGCAACAAGGGATTTACATCCATAAAATTGGCTGTATGAATGTGGAAGTGACCGTTACCGGGCAAAGAGGCTGGGCCAATGAAACCAATAAGGAAATTGCCGCCGATATGACGGTGGTAGGCAAAATCTGGTTTAGCCCGAGCGCGCACCAAAATTATTTTGTTAAAATGTTATGGGACCTTTTTGCGCATAGCGACCTGCCGTTCCCTTCCCACAAATCACATGCAATCGTAGTAACGACACATTTGTCCGGCAATCCTGACCAGCCGGTATTTCCGGTACGTACGGGGATATCGGATTTATTTCCAAACCCCGATTTTGCCCTTCATTATGATGTAGCCTGGTCTGTCGCCAATATTGCGGTAGAAATCGGGCCGATCCAAAAAACCGGCGTTGCCCTTGTGGATGATTTCAACCAATTGATCATGGATGCTTTCAACTTAGCTTCAGGCAATATGCTCCAACCCGGTAATTTACTATCATGGAACGTCTGGTTTTCAGAACCGGCATTGGTAGACCAGGAAGAATGGCGGACCCATGCCGAGCGATGGAGGAAATCTATCGATGAAGGACACGGAAGCCCTTTTGGTGACGGAACAGTTCCGAAGTTTTTTGACGGCACTCCTTTTAACGCTGCCGAAGAATTGATTGAAGAAAAGATCAAGGAAATTTTCGAATGGCTAATCAATCATCTTATGAAACATTGATTTTTAATCGTTTTTACAGAAAAAGGAATGGCTCAAACCGTTCCTTTTTTATTTACCTTCATCTTCAATCAGAAAAAAATCGATTATCAGACATAAAAAAAGCTACAACTGTTTCTGTTGTAGCTTTTCCATTGATACGCATTCACATCAGGAAATCTATCCTAACCCGAAAACTGATCATTACCTATTTTTAGAATGGCATCAGCATAACGTTGATACGCAAATCTTGTGTTGTGCCATTTGTTTCATTTAAAAAGATCTCGATAGAAGTTGGAGTCACATTCGCAATTACAGGTGTTTCGACATCATTATCGTCATCAGGAGTGCCAAGGCTGATAAGGCTGATCATCGGTACAAAATTCGTATTTCCCTGATCTGCAAAATATACTGTGATCGTTGAAGCGCTTCCGCTGTTGGATTTAGTAGCGAAAGTTATTCCTCCACCAACAGCAGTACTGATACCTGAAGCAACATCGCCAATAAGTACATAACCCGAAGTCATTCCTACATTTCCTGCCGGGCCTTGTGGGCCTTGAGGACCTTGTGGGCCCATAGGACCAGTAGCACCATCGATACCGTTCAATCCTGCTGGCCCTTGTGGACCCATTGGACCGGTTGCTCCGTCTAATCCGTTGACACCATCGATACCGTTCAATCCTGCTGGACCTTGTGGACCCATTGGACCGGTTGCTCCATCCAAACCGTTAATACCATCGATACCATTCAAACCTGCTGGACCTTGTGGACCCATAGGACCTGTGGCACCGTCTAATCCGTTAATACCATCGATACCGTTCAAACCGGCTGGACCTTGTGGACCCATTGGACCTGTTGCACCGTCTAATCCATTGATGCCGTCAATACCGTTCAAACCGGCTGGACCTTGTGGACCCATAGGACCGGTTGCTCCGTCTAATCCGTTGATACCATCAATACCGTTCAATCCTGCTGGACCTTGTGGACCCATTGGACCTGTTGCACCGTCTAATCCGTTGATACCATCGATACCGTTCAATCCTGCCGGACCTTGCGGACCCATAGGACCGGTGGCTCCGTCTAATCCATTGATACCATCGATACCATTCAATCCTGCTGGCCCTTGTGGACCCATTGGACCGGTTGCACCGTCTAATCCATTGATTCCATCAATACCGTTTAATCCAGCTGGACCTTGTGGACCCATTGGACCGGTTGCTCCATCCAAACCGTTGATACCATCAATACCGTTCAAACCTGCTGGACCTTGTGGACCCATTGGACCCGTTGCACCGTCTAATCCATTGATGCCGTCAATACCGTTCAAACCGGCTGGACCTTGTGGACCCATTGGACCGGTTGCTCCATCCAAACCGTTGATACCATCAATACCGTTCAAACCTGCTGGACCTTGCGGACCCATAGGACCGGTTGCACCATCTAATCCGTTGATTCCATCGATACCATTCAAACCTGCTGGACCTTGTGGACCCATTGGACCTGTCGCGCCGTCTAATCCATTGATTCCATCGATACCGTTCAAACCTGCTGGGCCTTGAGGGCCCATTGGACCGGTTGCACCGTCTAATCCATTGATTCCATCGATACCGTTCAAACCTGCTGGGCCTTGAGGACCCATTGGACCTGTAGCTCCGTCTAATCCGTTGATACCATCGATACCGTTTAATCCTGCCGGACCTTGAGGACCCATAGGACCAGTTGCTCCATCCAAACCATTGATTCCATCGATACCGTTCAAACCGGCTGGACCTTGTGGACCCATTGGACCAGTAGCTCCATCCAAACCATTGATACCGTCAATACCGTTCAAACCGGCCGGACCTTGTGGACCCATAGGACCGGTTGCACCATCCAAGCCATTGATACCATCAATACCGTTTAAACCTGCCGGACCTTGTGGACCCATAGGACCGGTTGCGCCGTCTAATCCGTTGATACCATCGATACCGTTTAATCCTGCCGGACCTTGAGGACCCATAGGACCAGTTGCTCCATCCAAACCATTGATTCCATCAATACCGTTCAAACCGGCTGGACCTTGTGGACCCATTGGACCGGTTGCACCGTCTAATCCATTGATTCCATCGATACCGTTCAAACCGGCTGGGCCTTGAGGACCCATAGGACCGGTTGCTCCATCCAAACCGTTGATACCATCGATACCGTTCAAACCTGCTGGACCTTGTGGCCCCATAGGACCGGTTGCACCGTCTAATCCGTTAATTCCATCAATACCGTTCAAACCGGCTGGACCTTGTGGACCCATTGGACCGGTTGCACCGTCTAATCCATTGATTCCATCGATACCGTTTAATCCTGCCGGACCTTGCGGACCCATTGGACCTGTGGCACCGTCAATACCATTTAATCCTGCCGGGCCTTGAGGACCCATAGGACCGGTTGCTCCGTCTAATCCGTTGATACCATCGATACCGTTTAATCCTGCCGGACCTTGAGGACCCATAGGACCAGTTGCTCCATCCAAACCGTTGATACCGTCAATACCGTTCAAACCGGCCGGACCTTGTGGACCCATAGGACCTGTGGCACCGTCAATACCATTTAATCCTGCCGGACCTTGTGGGCCCATTGGACCTGTGGCACCGTCCAAACCGTTTAATCCTGCCGGGCCTTGAGGACCCATAGGACCGGTTGCTCCGTCTAATCCGTTGATACCATCGATACCGTTTAATCCTGCAGGACCTTGAGGACCCATAGGACCAGTTGCTCCATCCAAACCATTGATTCCATCGATACCGTTTAATCCTGCTGGCCCTTGTGGACCCATTGGACCTGTTGCTCCGTCTAATCCGTTGATACCATCGATACCGTTTAATCCTGCCGGACCTTGAGGACCCATAGGACCAGTTGCTCCATCCAAACCATTGATTCCATCGATACCGTTCAAACCGGCTGGACCTTGTGGACCCATTGGACC
>NZ_SRLH01000001.1:0-252134 GCF_004745595.1 Flavobacterium humi | reverse complement strand
GGATACCATCGATACCGTTTAATCCTGCCGGACCTTGAGGACCCATAGGACCAGTTGCTCCATCCAAACCATTGATTCCATCGATACCGTTCAAACCGGCTGGACCTTGTGGACCCATTGGACCTGTTGCTCCATCCAAACCATTGATACCATCAATACCGTTTAATCCTGCCGGACCTTGTGGACCCATTGGACCGGTAGCGCCGTCTAATCCGTTGATTCCGTCAATACCGTTTAATCCTGCCGGACCTTGAGGACCCATAGGACCTGTGGCACCGTCCAAACCGTTAATACCATCGATACCGTTCAAACCGGCTGGACCTTGTGGACCCATAGGACCTGTGGCACCGTCCAAACCGTTAATACCATCGATACCGTTCAAACCGGCTGGACCTTGTGGACCCATAGGACCTGTCGCGCCGTCTAATCCGTTGATTCCATCAATACCGTTTAATCCTGCCGGACCTTGAGGACCCATAGGACCGGTTGCTCCGTCTAATCCGTTAATACCGTTCAAACCTGCCGGGCCTTGTGGACCCATTGGACCTGTCGCGCCGTCTAATCCGTTGATACCATCGATACCGTTCAAACCGGCCGGACCTTGTGGACCCATTGGACCAGTAGCTCCGTCCAAACCGTTCAAACCGGCCGGACCTTGTGGACCCATAGGACCTGCTATCGAACTTCCTGAATTGACTGCATAAAGGGCATAAGGAACACTTAACAATTGACTTACACCCACAATGGTATAATTTGTTCCTCCGGTAGGATCTGTTTCTGTTTTAATGAAATAAGGGCCGTTTCCCCAGTTGATAGTGTTATAAGTGCCTGTAACAGGGCTTCCACTACCAATAGCCAGTGTAATAAGGCCGTTTACATTTGAAATAGGTGTTTGTGTTTCTGCATAAATAGCAGGACCTGTGGCTGTACCTTGCAAAATACTGATTTTCATGCCAACGGGTTGGCTTACTATTAGTTCGCTGGCGGCGTTTCTGATTACCGCTTGGTAACTCATGGAATTTTGCCCTTGAGCAAATACCGTCATCGAAGCAAATAACAAAAATGTTACTATGTATATTTTTTTCATATCTGATAATTTTAAATGATTTAGGTTCGTTTGATGATTTTAAATGTTTTAACTTCTTTATGGTGATCAAATACTTTTAGCAAATAAAGGTCCATGGGGTATCTCTCCATTTGAATGGTTGTTGTTTCTGAACGTATTACGTTCTTGTCTAGCAACCTTCCGTTAAGGTCGAATAACTGATATTGCATACCTTCGAAATCGTATTTTTTCACCTGTAGGTAAAGTAAGCTGGTGGTTGGATTGGGATAGGCCAATATTGCAAGGCTGATATTAAAGTCATCAACCCCTAGCACAACTTGAATCTCAAAGGGTTGCTCCACCCCTTGCATTAACGATCCTGTCGCCCCGTAATTGGTACTATAGACCATCTGTCCCACCGAATAATTAGTACTGCCATTGATCCCCGAGGCATTTCCCCCTGAGGATGCTATGGCTTCCTGCGCGTTTATCTGAGTGCAACTCAAATACGCCGCAATGAGAAGTAATTTTTTTGTCTTCATATCTGTTATTTTAATTAGTTACAGTTTAATCCGCTTCTTTCCCTGCCTGGATGTTCGATTAAATTGAAAAAATAAAATAAGTGAACCAGCTGGGTTTTGGTTATCGGAAGTAAAAAATAGCGGGGGTAGAGTTTGTAATCTTTTACTTTCTATTAAAGGTATTGCTATTACAAAAAAAATTTGTAAGGTATTTATGTATAAATTGTTAAAAACAAGGCATTTAACTACAGTAAACAGAGAAGTAGCGCAGGAAGGGAACGGCTAAGGCTATGATTCAAAAAACAATGAAAAAATGCATATCGCTTTGCGGATTTTCCAATAGTCCTATTTTTAAATAAAAAAAGCCGCAACTTTTTGTTGCAGCTTTTACTTGTTGATCTAAATTTCAGGTGTTTCTTATAATTTTATAATCTTTTTGGAAACACTGTTTTTGTTGTCATCGATTATTTTTACGAAATAAATACCCGGGTTAAAACCATTGAAATCTATTTTGCCCTGGTCGTTCACTTCATACAGCAATTGTCCCAGCTGTGAATAAATTTCCACTTTATATTTTGTGATGCTTGTACTGATATTCAACCAATTTTTTACAGGGTTTGGAAACAAAACCAAATCATTTACACCGGTAAAATCATTCACATTAAGCGCAGCTACAATTTGTGTCTGAACGGTATTAGTGGCAATTTCCGGATTGTAATCAAAATAGATATTGGCATTATTGGTAATGATATCCCCTACTGCCACATTGTTTTTTGGTTTTATTTTATAACAGATGAAACCTTGTGATGCATTGAAATTATGGCTTGAGCTTGGCAAATAAATGGCATCGAAAATAAAATCAACATTGTTTCCGTTTGTAATTTCAACCTTACCTGCATGGCTTGTTGTTTCGAGTTGCAACGTACTGAAATCCAATTTACTATCAAGGATATTACTTACCCGGACCCTGCTGGCAAAACTGTTTCCTGTGTTTTGAAAACGGATGATGTAATGCAGGTATTCATCGGCATTATCAATTAAAACTTCATTTCCTTCCAGGACGTTTATATCGTTCGGATCATACGCGCCAATAATTGTCTGATGCAATGCAAACTGATTATCGTATAGATGAACATCGTTTCCTACTCCGCTTAACTGCGCCTGAAACTGGAGTGCATCTCCAAGCGACACATTTGGAATTGTTTTTACCTGAAGTACAACATCAATATTCCTGGATTGGAATGGAATCAGATTCGTAAATGCAAAAACAAGCGAATTAGCCGTTTGGGATTGAATTGCCTGTGAAGTTGAAATGAAATTCAGCTTAGCATTATTGTAAGTAAAAGCAACTGTCCCGCTCAATGGATTGGTTCCGTTATTGTAAACCACAATCCTATAACTGGTATTGAAACCTGGCCGTGGTTGCTGCAAAGGGTATATTTTTACCTGCAAATCATCAATTAACTGCGTTGGCTGCAAGCAAAAATCAACTGTTTCAGTTTGGCCAACAGAGGCAAAATTAGTGGTTTGCGATACCGGGTTACTGCTGTAATTTTGTATCGGAGAGGTGATGCTTGTATTGAAATTACCTTGGTTTGCTATTAATTCGTAAGTGCCGTCAGGTTGCGTAAATGTTGCTAAAGTATTTGCTCCGTTTTGTGTGGTAACCAAAACATTCGGTACATTGGCATCCGCAGCAGTACAGCCATTTACGTCAGCATCAAGCTTAACGGTCCCTTTGATTTTATTTTGGTATAAACCAAGGTTTTTAAACCAGGCAACCTTGTTTAAAGTGACTTCGGTTAAGGCAAAATCCAATTTCCCATCTGCATTTATATCGGCTGAAACAATACTGGAAATGTTCTTATTGTAACTAACATTGTAATTGGAAGTATACACTTCATAAGGGCTTGAAAAATTAGATAATCCATCATTTAGCATATAAGATAGTTTTGAACCGGTTTCATTATCAAAAAACAAATCCTGGTCGCCATCATTATCGACATCCTGTGCAAAAGCGATACTTGGATGCAATAAACCGGGAATAGGAATTACGGTTGCAGCACCAAATGCTCCCAATCCGTTGTTTTTAAAATAACCCACCTGGTTTTGGAACCTGTTATTGAAAATCAGGTCTTTATCATTATCTCCATCCAAATCAGCGGCAAAAATACTGATTGGATAATGCATCGTGGCCACAATTACGTGTTTGGTCGAAAGGTTCCCTAGCCCGTCACTGTTTTCGTACCAGGCAATTTCGTTATTGTTGAAACTTACCGCTACATCAGGATCATTGTCATTGTCAAAATCAGCAACAACCATATCCAGCAAATACCTGTTATAAGTGTACGTTGAAAAAATGGATTGTGCGGCAAATGTCCCGTTGCCGTTATTCCTATAAAGGGAGATTACATTATTGTTAGATCCGCAAATAATATCTAAATCGTTGTCATGGTCAATATCTACCAATCGTATGGCCTGAATTTTTTCAGTATTGGAAACCACAAGGTGCTGTTGTGTAAAACTGCCTAAGCCATTTGTGTTTTCAAACCAGACAATGCTGCTCAAATCGCCATTGTTTTGATACCAGGAGAAAAGAGCCACATCAAGATCGCCATCGTTATCCATATCACCAAGGGTGGCATCGGAAGCATTTATAATGTCTTCGGTAATGAAATTTTGCGGTTCGCTAAAATTACCGTTAGTGTTTCTATACCAGCCAACCGGGCCCGATGAAGCAACCAAGTCCAGATCACCATCGTTATCAATATCACCGGCATCAATCTTATCCGGGCCAGCGGCTAAATAACTTATTTTATTTCCGGTGCCAAAAACCCCGGCGCCATTCGTGTTATTATACCATGACAGATTGCTATTATCATGTGAAGCAATAAGTACGTCAATGCGCCCGTCTTCATTCGCATCCAAATACATGACATCCTTTACGTTTTTTACATTGGTTGCAATAACCTGCTGCAATGCGAAGGTATTATTCCCCAAATTTTTGTACCAGCCCACATTTTGGACATTGGAATCAATATGTAAAATATCAGGTTTTGAATCGTTATCCAAATCTTTTATTTCAAGGACTCTTTTATCGTTTCCAACAGATGTGGTAGGCGTTGGCAGTGTAACAAGATTTTGAGCTGTTCCATACGATCCTGCGCCTGTCAGGTTTTTAAACCATTGTAGTTTTTTTGAGTTACCGTTACTATATGAAGTAACAATATCAGCAAACCCGTCATTATTGATGTCGGCCGCACTGATGGTATCGGAAAATGGGCTTGAAGTGATGGAATCCAGGTTCGTGATAGTGAAATTGGCATTAATCTTATAACAGCATAAAACCCCATTTACAATTAATGCTACTTCTGCCCTAGCATCGGAATCAGCATTATAAGCATAAAAAGCAGTTACACTGGTAGCAGAACTGGTGTAGGAACCGGCAATAATATGGCCTGTAAGGCTTCCCTGGCCGTTCGTGTTTTCAAACCATGTCAAAAAAGTACTCGATGAACACAAAATATCCAAATCATTGTCTGCATCAACATCTATGACCTGGATATGGTTGCGCATAGGCGAATTAGCATTGATAATTAATATGGGCGTGCCAAAAGTACCCTGGCCGTCCAGGTTTTTGCACCAAAAAAACTGTTCGATATTATTTCCCCAGAATGAAAAGGCAATATCAATGTCGTTATCGCCGTCCATATCGCCTGCAACCACATTGTCATAGCTTGAATTGGCGTTGGTAATTATAGTACATTTTGAAAAATTCCCTGTACCGTTGGTATTTTTAAACCATCCGATTTTTGTGGATCCTGCAACAATTACATCATCAAAACCATCATTGTTAATATCTGCAACCGCGGTATCATTTGGTCCAGCTATGCCAAACGAATCATCAATTGCTATCTTTTGCTCATAAGCAACCTGTGCAAACGATGCATAATTTATAAGTATAAATAATACTAAAGTAATTTTTCTCATATTTCCGTTTTTATCGCAAATCCTTTGCTAATAGCACACTTTTTGAAAACCTCAAATAGCTGTCATTTAGTTTCTTGTGATTTTTTTGCCAAATGTAGACTTTTATTTTAAATATACGATTCCCTTCCGAACTTACTGCTGTTTATTTTGAATGGAACCTGCCCTTCTATTTGTAGACAGACTTGCGTATATTTGAAAATTAACCGCAAATAAATCGGGAGCTTATAACCTAAAAACGTAAGAAAAAATGACTACAATCCTAAAAAACAGTTGGCTTTTATGGCTGATTCTTTTCCTAAACATCAAAATACATGCTCAAAATGCTGTTCCTGATTATATTGTAACTGATGACAATGTAAAACTTTTCACTAAAAAATCCGGAACCGGGCCAATATGCATTTTTATCCACGGAGGCCCTGGCGCCTGGAGTAAATCCTTTGAAGATTTAGGAGGCCGGAACCTGGAAGATCATCTAACAATGGTATATTATGACCAAAGAGGCAGCGGACGGTCAGAAGATGCAAAAAACGATGATTATTCGTTGAACCGCATGTTAAAAGACATTGAGGAAATAAGGATCCGATACAATGCTGACAAAGTGTATTTATTAGCCCATTCTTTCGGGGGAATACTAGCTACCAATTATGCCCTTCAATACCCTTCTCACGTAAAAGGGATTATTTTGGCCAACTGCACTTTAAACCTGAATTATTCCATACAGAATCAAATAAATTATATGAATACGAGCATGGGCACTTCTTATAATACTCCTGATGATTCATTGCTAAATACCTTAATTAAGGTAAGGAGTGAATTTGATAAAAAAGGGTTGGTTTACAAATTATTATCGGATAACCAAAAAAATATAGACCTTTTGCATCGTATTGATGATACCAACAAAAGCAGTTTTTCCTTTGCGCAAAAATCATTTGCCAATGATGATTACCTCAAGGATTTTACGATTGTCACCAATGCTGCCGCTATGCCTGTTTTGGTAATTACTGGGAAGAAAGACCATGCTATTGGGGAAGACCATTATAAATCTTTTCATTTTCCAAACCAAACGATTGTAAAAATTAACGGCGGCCATATTTTATATTATGAGCAGAACAGGGATTTTGTTCATTCCATAGTTGATTTTATAAAAAAACAGGAATAAAATTTTCATAAAAACCTGTAATACATCATATTACAGGTTTCTAACTAAACTAAAAATTAACTATGTACACCTCTGATGCTATCCTTGTTCTTCAGCATCGAAATTGATTTTTTTTGGGAAATCCTGTTATTTTCGGCTATAAGCCGATATCACCGGATGTTGGGTTTTGTCTTTCTCTCTTTTGGTCCCTCCGCAGGTACTCGTCTTCATCCTTCTCCCTGTTTTCATCAAATTCATCGTCCCGGTCTTCCCTGTTTTCGTCGCGGTCGTTTCCGGTTTTGCTGCGGTCCCTCTGGTTGGAGTTGGGATCATTGTTAAAGGAGTCTTCAGGATTCCTGTCGCGGTCCGGGTTGCTTTGGTTCCTGGATCTGTCAGAATCTAAATTCCCGTCATTCCTGTTGGAATTTGTGTCGTTATCACGATCGTATCTGGTGTCTTCGTTTTCCCTGTTTTGATTGGCACGGTTATCATTACCTGTATTGCCATATTGTTGATTTTCCATTTTATTTGATTTTAAAAATTACATACTGCTTTTTGATGCTTTTGATTTGGAATCCTTGTCAGTTGCTTTGGAATCCGATTTTTTGGCCTCGGTTTTTTTGCTGTCCGATTTAGCGGTTGGCCCTTTTGCTGAGCTCTTGTTTTCGGTACTCTTTTTTGAATGTTCCATGATTACTAGGTTTTGTTGTTAATTATTTAAAATAAAATTAGAGTAATTAAAAAGAGGTATGTTATACAATTTACGACCATAGTTATATGATTATCATGTAATTACGAAATAAATTTTAAATTTCCTTCGAAAAAATTTGCGTAGTTAAATAACTACATATATATTTGTAGTCAAATAACTTCATATGAATTTAAGACGAGACGTATTCCAAGCCATTGCGGACCCAACAAGAAGGGCAATCCTATTATTGGTCACTTCGCATTCGATGACAGCCGGTGCCATAGCAGCAAACTTTGACACTGCCAGGCCGACAGTTTCCAAACACCTGCAGATACTCACCGAGTGTGAACTGCTCAAACAAGAACAGCACGGCAGGGAAATCCATTATCATATCAATGCAAAAAAGATGAAAGAAGTAGCTGATTTTATAGAACCTTTCCGCAAAATGTGGGACGACCGGTTCAATACACTGGAAAGTATTATGAAAAAACATATCAACAAATAAAACCTTATGGAACTAAAGACAAAAATCGATGCCGAAGAAGGCACACAGGAAATTACCATCACCAGAGAATTTGACCTGCCACTCGAACTGCTTTTCAAGGCCTATGTGGAAGCTGAAATTGTCGAACAATGGATGGGCACCAAAGTATTGAAGCTTGAAAATAAAAGACATGGCGGCTATGAATTTGAAACAACTGACCCTAAAGGAAACAAGCACCGTTTCAGTGGAGTAATCCATGAATTTGCCCCAAATAAAAAAATCACAAGGACATTTGAAATGGAAAATACCCCTTTTGCGGTGCAGCTCGAATACCTCGATTTTGAAGAAATCAATGCAAATACAAGCAAACTAACCATGCATGTGCTCTACAAATCGGTTGAAGTACGCGACCAGATCCTCAAATTGCCTTTTGCGCAAGGTATCAACATGGCACACAACAGAATACAACAAATCCTAACCCAACTAAAATAACACATTATGACAAAGACAATTAAAATCGTTTATTGGATTTCCACACTCTGGCTTGCATTAGGAATGGTATCCACAGGAATAGTACAGGTATTCCAACTAAAAGAAAAAGTAGATTTTATTACCCATTTAGGATACCCAACGTATTTCCTGTCCCTTTTGGGTGTTTGGAAAATTTTAGGAAGCATAGCCATACTGATCCCAAAATCCCCTTTATTGAAAGAATGGGCTTATGCAGGTTTTTTCTTTTCTATGACCGGCGCGGTATTTTCCCATATCGCATCGGATTCTATGAATGAATTGTTTCCTTCCTTATTGTTATTGGCCCTAACCATACTATCATGGTATTTCAGGCCGGCAGACAGGAAAATCATCCAGACTGCAGTAACAGCATAATCAAAAATAAAAAGGAATGGCATGAGCTGTTCCTTTTGTTTTTCGGCTTGACCGGCTTAATAATACAACCGGAAATCCATGGCTTTGCAAAGCGCATACTGGCTCTCGAAAAGGGTTTCCACAATAGTCACCACATCGTCATATTCCTGGCATAAGGCAAAAAAATGGTTATCGAGTACCGTACTCAACACCGGAAATCTCTTCCCGTAGCCGGAAATGGCTTTGGCACCGGTAACATCCAGGAAATATTGAGCGGCTTCCTCATCCAAATCCAGCCTTTTGGTGTTGGCAAAATGCAGGATCTTTCCCTTGAGCTTGCCTTCGAAGAATTCCGCAATTTCTTCTAAACTATAGTAGTAATTATCCAAAACGATGGTATTTCCCTCTCCTTCAAATACCAGGTACAAAATCTCATAATGCTTAAAATTACGGTCTTCATAAAGCAATACATTCAAGCTTTCTTCCAGGCTTTCGATACCGTCGCATGTTTTATAAATATTCGTAATACCCTGCTCAAGCGCTAAATATTCTAAAAAAGGAAGTATGGGGCTCCCGGTATGGGCTTCCACATCACGCACCCCTTCCAGGCAAAAAAGTTTAGACTGTTTATCCCGATCAGACATTGGTTGTTGTTTAATTATGGTAACGCAAATTTATGGATATATGTACGGATTATTTCTTTTCTGCCGATAATTAAAATGAACCGGAAAAATTAAATAACTGTCCTTACATTTCCGCCTGTTGCTCCTCCAAGCTGCTTCCGGCATGCTGAGTTTGTATAAAACAGTACGTTTTTATAGTCATTTTGAACACCTTAACAAAATTTAACATCAAATATTTTTATAAATATACCAATTGGTATAATTTTATGCATTCAAAAAGTAACATGAGCAAATCAGAAAGAACACGGCAATTTATCATTGAGAAAACCGCTCCTATTTTCAACACGAAAGGTTATGCGGGAACTTCGATCAATGATATTACGGAAGCGACAAAGCTCACCAAAGGAAGTGTTTATGGCAATTTCAAAAATAAGGATGAAGTGGCCGTGGCTGCTTTCCAATACAATTTAAGCAAGGTGCGAAAGCTTATTGCAGACGAAATAGCCCAAAAAGAATCGTACCGGGACAAACTGAAATGCATCCCAAAGCTGTACCTGGATTTTTTAACCGATAAGTTTCCTGTGGGTGGCTGCCCTATTATGAATACCGCAACGGAAGCTGATGATACCCATCCGGAGCTTCGCAAACATGCAAAGGATGCCATACTGGCCTGGAATGAAAACCTGGCAGCATTGATAAACAAAGGCAAAGAAGCCCATGAATTCAAACCGGAAACCAATGCAGCCGAAAAAGCCCTGCTGATTATCACCCTTATCGAAGGGACGGTAATGCTGGTAAAACTAACCGGTCTTACCAGTTACCTCAAGACCTCGATGAACAGTATCATGGAGCTGATAGACGACCTGTAATTTTTTTTAATCAATAATATACCGATTGGTATAAACCAAAAAAGAAACAATGAAAAACGTAAACATCATTTTAGCAAAAAGAACACCAACAGGAGGTTTCTTGGGAAGCCTGTCGCATTTAAGTGCTACGGAATTAGGCAAAATAGCAATTGAAAACCTGCTGCAAAACACCTCCATACCTGCTTCGGCAATAGATGCCGTGTATATGGGCAATGTCCTGTCAGCAAACCTGGGCCAGTCTCCGGCACGCCAGGCGGCTATTTTTGCGGGTATTCCGGATAAAACCGATGCCACGACCGTAAACAAAGTATGTGCTTCCGGTATGAAGGCGGTAATGCTCGGGGCGCAGCAAATCCAACTCGGCATTGACCAGGTTGTGATTGCCGGCGGGATGGAAAGCATGAGCAACGCCCCTCATTATACCTATCAGCGAAAGGGAAATAAACTAGGGCACAGCACTCTAATTGACGGCCTTTTAAAAGATGGCCTGACAGATGTTTATAACAACTTCCACATGGGCAATGCAGCGGAAATATGTGTAAGGGAATACGGCATTACCCGTGAAGAGCAGGATGTCTATGCCCTTTCTTCCTATAAAAAAGCAACACAAGCCACAGAAGCCGGCAAATTTAAAGGAGAAATAATCCCTATAAGCATTCCTTCCAAAACAGGGGCAACACTATTGGCTGACGATGAGGATATTTACAAAATCATCCCGGAGAAAATAGGGAAATTACCACCTGCTTTTGAAGAAAACGGTACGATAACTGCAGCCAACGCAAGCAATCTTAATGATGCGGCCAGTGCTTTGCTTTTGGTTTCCGATGACATAGTGGCGCAATACCAATTAAAGCCTTTGGCAAAGATTATAGGCTACGCAGATGCGGCACAGGCTCCGGAATGGTTTACCACTTCCCCATCTATAGCCATACCAAAAGCGCTGGAGCAGGCCGGCCTTACCCTGGGCGATATTGATTATTTCGAAATAAACGAAGCGTATTCGGCCGTTATTTTGGCCAATCAAAAAATACTGGGCCTTGACCCGGATAAAATAAATGTGTATGGTGGCGGTGTTGCCATGGGCCATCCGATAGGGTCTTCGGGATCAAGGATTATTACCACGCTGTTGTCTGTACTGCAGCAGGAAAACGGAAAATACGGAGTGGCAGCTATTTGCAATGGCGGAGGAGGTGCTTCTGCCGTAGTTATCGAAAAATTATAATTAAAATCAATTCATATGAAAACAAGCAATAATACGATCCTGATTACCGGAGGCGGTTCCGGGATTGGGTTTGAGATGGCAAAACAATTCTCACGTAGCAACAAGGTCATTATTACCGGACGCGATGAGCAACGCCTTAAAACCGCTTCGGCTGCCCTGGAAAACACTTCTTATATCGTTTGTGACGTAACCCTTGAGGCTGACGTTACGGCTTTGGCCCAAAAAATAGAAAACGACTACCCGGACCTGAACCTTTTGGTAAACAACGCGGGAAAGGTTTTTGTGTATGACATGCTTGAAAAAGGCATCAATGCTTTTGAGAAAGCGCAGGAGGAAATGCTCACCAATTATCTTGCCGTAGTCCGCCTGACTGAAAAACTATTGCCTGTATTAAGGGCGAACAACGAATCCGGGATTGTAAACGTGAGTTCTGTGGCGGCACTGGTCCCAAGCCAAAAACTGGCCACGTATGCCGCCAGCAAGGCCGCATTGCATTCGTATACTGTTTCCTTGAGAAGGTTTTTGAGCGACACTTCGGTAAAAGTATTTGAAGTGATGCCGCCGCTGGTCAATACGGAATTTTCCAAAGGTGTGGGTGGCGAAAACGGGATTGCCCCGGAAGTAGTGGCTTCTGAATTGCTAACAGGACTGGAGCAGGACACATTTGAAGTCCTTGTGGGAGGCACACGGGCGGCTTATGAAAGCTATCTTGATACTGCAAGGACCTCTTTGGAAACATCCAAAATATAACGATAACTCCTGCGGAATTTTAAATCCGTAAGGCAATTAACGCTTTTCATACCCTAAAATGTAATAATTTTGTGAGATGAAGAGCGTTATATTTATCCAAAAACCTTTTGCATATGACCAGAACCGCTAAAACAGTATTGCTTTTGATTTGCCTGTGCTCCTGCCAGCAGCATGAACAAAACGCTTTGGTAACCTTATTTGGTTTGCCTAAAAAACTCAAAGAAATTTCAGGGATTGCCTATAACCCAAAACAGGGCAGCTATTATGCCATTGCAGACAGCGGCAATGAGAATGTGGTGTACGAACTGGGCAAGAGCGGGGAAGTTTCTTCTGAAATTACTATTGAAGGAGTGAAAAATGTGGATTGGGAAGATATTGCTTCGGATGGCAGCGGGAATGTATATATAGGTGATTTTGGAAATAATGCCAATGAAAGGAAGGATTTGGCCATTTATAAAATCACGGCGGAAAATATGGCTTCAAAAAAAGTAAAGACCACCGAAAAAATAGGTTTTTATTATCCGGAGCAGACGGATTTCCCTCCTAAAAAAAGCAAACTGTTTTATGATGCGGAAAGTTTTATCCTGTATCAAAACTATTTGTATGTGTTTACCAAAAACAGGAGCAAAAATTTTGACGGGACCACCCTGCTCTACCGGATCCCGAATGCTGCCGGGAACCATAAAGCCGAATTGCTGGATTCGTTCAAAACGGGTGAGAATTACAACAATGGCGCTATAACTGCTGCGGCCATTAGCCCCGACGGAAAAAGGATTGTACTGCTGAGCCATAGTAAAGTATGGCTTTTTGAGGATTATAGCGGTGATGCATTCTTTAAGGGTAAAACGACCAAACTGGACCTGCACCATTATTCCCAAAAGGAAGCCATTGCTTTCAAAAACAACACTACTATTGTCATTGCTGACGAAAAAATAAAAAAAACGGGCGGGAAAGTGTATGAGTACGCCCTGCCGGAATAACAGGCTACACAAGGCTGTGCAAACGATACACGTGGCTGTGCAAACGGTACACAAAGCTGTGCAAACGATACACAAGGCTGTGCAAACGGTACACGTGGCTGTGCAAACGATACACGTGGCTGTGCAAACGGTACACAAGGCTATGCAAACGATACACATGGCTGTGCAAACGATACGCATGGCTGTGCAAACGATACACATGGCTGTGCAAACGATACACATGGCTGTGCAAAAGTATGATTCTACATATGCTTTACTAAAAGTCAGAAATAACCCAGAAGGCCTCATTAAATTTAGTGAGGCAAATATCATTGAAATTGAGGATTGTGCGCTTACGGATTTTACCATAAGTTTGAACTATGGCAAAATGAGGCATACGACTGTCACCCCCCGAATTGTTTGTATTGCCAGAGCAAAAGGAACGCAATACGCCTATTACCTGGATAACAACGATTTAAACTCTTACAATTGGACAAGGTACATAATAAACTGAAATGGTATGAATTCCCACTGGCAATACTGGTCATTATTGTGAGTGCACATATTGGGGAGAAAACCCGCAGGGACAGAAAAAAATATTGGAAGATGAGGGGCAGGTAAGATTTGCATAGCCTAACTATTGCACAAGGCTATGCAAACTACTAAATGCCTACTGAAAAAAAGGTGGTTTTGACTGGAAAACCATTAAAGGTTGTCCTTGATAAATTCCTGGCAGTACTGCTTGATTAAATTCCTTACTGCATAAAATTCCGAAGCGATTTTTTCTGTTGTGCCGGTGGCTTTGGCCGGGTCCGGGAAGTTATGGTGGAACTTTTGAGCTTTGGTTGGAAAAAATGGGCAATTTTCCTTCGCATTATCACAAACGGTTATGACAAAATCGAAATCAATACCATAATATTCATCAATGTGATTGGAGGTGTGGCTTGAAATGTCAATGCCGTCTTGCTTCATCGCAGCAATGGCTTTTGGATTAACGCCGTGGGTTTCAACACCGGCACTGTAAACCTTTGCTTTGTTTCCTGCAAAATGACGCAAGTACCCTTCTGCCATTTGGCTCCTGCAACTATTGCCTGTGCATAAAACCAGGATTTTCTTTGTTTCCATATGTTAAACGAATAACCAAATTATGTTGATAATGCAAAACTTTGGGTCAAAACCGAAAAACAGTTGCAAGACTATGACCGAAGTCGTTATGATGATTGGCTTTTTAAATTTAATGAGTCTTTCTTTCATAACTAACAGCATCCTGAATTTGGGGCACAGCTTGAAGCATTGCTGGGCTGGTTTGAACCTATGTTTGCTTTTGGGGAACTGCCACAGTTATCCGAAGCCAGGCAGGCTGTCTTTTTGTTTTGCAGGACAAAGTTCTTCCCGTTGAAGCCCAAATTGTATTTTCCGATGGTTTCTCCTTGAAATTCGACTTCAATCTCGTTGTCTTCAATGCTTAATTTTTCTTCTGAAAGTGTAATGATCCGCATGAGTTTCATCGGTTTGAGCCTGTGCTGGTAATCGTTGGCATCCCAAAGTTGGAAATTGACTACTTGTTCCTTCCTGATAGTGCCCCCGCAATCAATAAAGTGTTTTGTGACTGTCCCGATTTCGGTAACATGGAAATGCTCCGGGATGAAGGTTCCGTTTTCCAACTGAAAAGCCACATCTTCTAAAGACGGCAAAATGCTTTTTACTTCTGATAGTTTCATAATTTAGTCTGTTTATATCGTATTATTACGATGGTTATGGTTAAAAAAAATGCCGGCAGCATTTTAATTATACTTTTTTGATGCGATCAGCAGCATTGTTGTTTGAGAACTGTTGCTGTTTTTGTAAAATAATCTTTTAAAATATGGAATGTCTTTTCATTGATGCAGTAACAGATTGCATTACCTTCGATATTCCCTTTTATGATCCCTGCGTTTTTAAGTTCCTTCAAATGCTGCGAAACAGTTGGCTGTGCCAGTGGAAGCTCATTAACGATGTCGCCACAGATGCATTTGTCCGCTTTTAAAAGATATTCAATAATGGCCACTCTGGCAGGATGCCCCATGGCTTTGGCCAGTATTGCAATTTCGTTTTGTTTTGCTGTAAAAAGATCTGTTTTTGTTGTTCCCATTATCTTTAACTTAATATTGCAATATTACGATAAAGTTTTAAATAAAATATATTTTCCTTTAAAATTTTAATTGAATGGTGGATACAACCAAAAAAGCCAATCGTTTGACTGGCTTTTGCTACACTATTTTTTTTAAATTATTCTATTACAACAATGTCGCCGTTAAGGAAACGTCTGCTTTCAATAATTTGGAAACCGGGCAAATTTCTTTGGCTTTTTGGGCTATTTCCTGGAAATCTTCGGTTGAAATGCCTGGTACTTTGGCGGTAAGCTGCAGGTGGCTTTGGGTGATGGTACCGTCTTCAAAAGTGATTTTGGCTTCTGTGTCAAGATTTTCGGGCACGAAACCTTTTTCACTCAACAGGAAACTCAATTGCATGGTAAAACAGCCGGCATGGGCTGCTCCGATAAGTTCTTCCGGGTTGGTCCCTACTCCGTTTTCAAAGCGGGTTTTGAAGGATAATTGTGCGTTGCTTAGGGTTGTACTTTCGGTAGAAATGGTCCCTTTGCCTTCCATTCCGGTGCCTTTCCAATTGGCGCTTGCTTTTCTTGTAAATTTCATAATCGTATAGTTTAAGTTGTTAAAATCCGAAGCCCAGCCCAAACGCAATCCTGTTGCCGTCCGAACTGTTAAAATAGGTAATCCTGGCCGTCACTACATTTAAGCCGTTGAGCCAGACTCCTCCTCCAAATGACTGGTGCCACTTGTTTGATTTTTCGGTGTCGAGCCAAACACGTCCGTAATCATATCCGCCCAAAATCCCGTATGTCATCGGGACAATATTCTGCCTGATCTTACCGATATTCCATCTTAAGTCTGAACTCTGGAAGAAGGATTCTTTTCCTAAAAACCTTTCTTTCCTGAAACCTCTCAAATCGTAATCGCCTCCTAAAGTGGCTCCCTGGTAAAACTCGAAATTATTGTTTAAAAGGATTTTCCCTTTTAGGAGCGTACCGAAAATAAACTTCCCGTCTGAGGTGATTTTATGGCTGATGCCGTAGGTGCCTTCCAGGTAAGAAAAGTTCCTGTTGGTTTGGGAAAGATTGGTTTTCCAGCTGGCCAAAACCGAAAAGGTCATACCCATTGTCGGGTTGGAAGCGTTGTCATAATTCTCAAACCCATACTTTAGGTTGATTCCCGCAAATTGCTGGTAATCAAAAACTTCTTTACTTACTATGCCAGGCTCATTAACGAAGCGGTCCTGGGTTTTTTCTACTTCTATATTTTCAAAAACCGGCTGGATTTGCACATCGCTTCCGTACTTTCCTGTTCTTCGCAAAGAAGGATTGAAAGTGAACTGCTGGATCCTGACCCTGTTGTAATTCATCCCGAGCAAAGCATCGTCGTTGCGGGTTTCATTTCCGTAACCAAAATAATTCATACTGAAATTAGGCGTGGTGTACTTGGCATCGATTTCAAAATCCCAATTGCCGACCGCTTTATGGAAAATGGCTTTATAGAATAATTCGAAACCGTCAGTGGCGAAATAATAGTTGCCTTTCAGGTTGTGTTTCTGCGAATACAGATGGTTGTGGAAACCATATTTCATGTAGCTTAACGAAGCACCTATTTTCAGCCCGTCATCGGGATTTGAACCCACTAACGGCAATCCGAAAAAGACATTGTATTTTGGCTTTTTGTAGTTGTATTCGTTGGTTTGGTAATCATCTGAAAGAAAGACTGCAGCTTTATTGCCGGCCGTAAAAGTATTTTCTTTGGATCTGTAATCGTATATTTTTATCCTTTTAGGGTTTTCAACAGTGTAGGTATCGCGGTTTTGACCTCCCACCAGGCGGATGGTGATTTCTTTGGAGCCTTTTCCTTTTACTTCGAAAATATCATCATCATCCAGGCCATAGACCCAGATTTCGTTTGTGGCCCGTTTGTCATATACGAGGGAAGATTGCTGCTCCTCTCCTTCTTTTTTAATCCTGCTGATGATGATTTGGGTTTTCCCGCCCGGCATTCTTGTAATGGTGAATTTGTCTTTTTTATCAGTTCCTACAACTAAAATCCTTTTCTGCAGGAAATCATGGTACGCCAATGCAAATTTTTCGAGTCCTTTTTTACGGATTTTCAATGTTTCTTTTAACGTATTGGAAGTGGCATCATCCCGTATTTCCTTCGGAAGTTTTGAAAATGCATAGTCGATATCCGTATCGGTCAGGGCCGAAGTGACTTCCCGTACCTGTCTGATCCATACTTGCTTATCTGCTGCTTTTATGAACGCCAAATCCTGCGGATACGGTTCGGCATTGAACCATTTGGCGCTTGGGAAATCTTTCCTGAATGACTTCATATGGCGCAACGCCGGGATATTCATCAGTAAGCGGAGTAAATTGCCGTCGGTCTTTGTAAAAGCCTGGTCACGGTCACGAGGGATAGGTTTGTAGACTATTTTGTCCTTCTTTTTATATTCGGCCCAACGCCATTGGTCCGAATGCCTGTCCCAATCGCCAATGAGCATATCGAAAACCCTTGCCCTGATATAAGCTTCCTCATCAATCTGGTATTTTTCATCTTTCCTGATATTGGCCAGCACATCATCAGTCCCTACAATCTTGTCAGGATCGCCAAAACTGGTTACTTCCTTCTGGCTATCAACAGGGCGTTCTTCTACCATATACAATTCATCCCCGAAACCTTCGTTGAATTTCCCCAGGCTGTTTTGCTTCGGGATATAAAACAACTGCGGGTTAGAATGGTAAATACCTGCTTTTTCCGCCAGGTCGCCAACAACAAAAGGCGTGTAAGGATGGGCCGTGGTATAAAAATCATAAACAAAAGTCTCGGCTACGGTATTTTTGAATTCCTTTTCAACATTCTGATCTTTGAAAGCAACCGCCTGAAGAAAACGCGAAGGGCTTTTCTTAAGGGCTCTCATAACATATTCTTTGCCGTTTTTGTCCATTAGGCGCAACGAAAGCGATTGATGTCCTCCTCCGGCAATGGTAGGCTTCAATCCGCCATGCAGCGTATCGAGCGAAACATTTGGGGCTTCAACCGGTGTGCTGTAGTATTTCCGGTAATGCTGACCCCATAAAAAGGTATAGAATTTGCTTTTATCGGTCATTTTTTCGGTATAAACCGTCGCAATTACCGATTTGTTCCTGTTTACAGGAAAAACAGTATCGGTAACAATAGTAGCCGCCGCCAGGACATTTTGCCGGAATAATGATTTTTCCTGGTTGTTTTCGGTACTGAAAAACTCGACATTGGCGCTTCCGTTGTTTTTTATTTCCAATTGGGCGTAACCGCTGCCTCCATAGGAAAAATTGTCAGGATAAATGGCCCTGGCCGCTTCTTTTTTGGAAGCCGATCCGCTTATGACCTGCCGGATTCCTTCGTGTTCTATGTACTGAAGGTTGTGCTCATGCCCGGAAAAGACAATGATGTTTTTTTTGTTCTGGATAATGGGTTTGATCCTGTTTATAAAGGCAGTATATTGTTTGTTTTGAAGGTCTTCCGGGCTTATTCCGGAGGTTTTCCTTAGCAGGTTGACCAAAGAACCGATAACCGGCAATGGTATTTTTGAACTCAAAGGGTACAATTGTTTCCGCCATGAAAACTGCCCGCCGTGCGGCCCATTGCTCACTAAAGGATGGTGCATGGCTATAAGGGTAGTCTTGTTTTGGTTTTTGTTGATGATGGTTTCGAAAGCGGAAAAGAAATCTTCTCGTGTTTTGATATCGCAATCGTCATTAATGCCCGGCTGTTTATCCCAATCTTCCAGGAACCACTGGCTGTCAATTACAATCAGGCTCAATTGATCGTTAATGGTTATGTTTTCAATGCCGCAGCTTTTTCTGGGCAGGAAGGCTTTTTTTTCTGTCAGGTAATCATTGACGAAATTTTCCTGCTCCTGGAGCCCTTTGATCCCATGGTACCAGTCGTGGTTCCCGGGGATAAAAATAGTTTTGCCTTTAAAATGTTCCGTGATTTTCAGTTGGTTCATCAACTTCGTTTCGGCGGCAGCGCGTTCCGGACCGTTTTGGCCGTAAGGCATTCCCATCGGGTAAATGTTATCTCCTAAAAAAACAAGGGTGCTGTTTTTGCCTGCATTTTCCAGCCTTTTTTCCAGTAACCCGAGTGTATTTTGCGCCTGGGGCCCATCTGCATTGCCGGCATCGCCAATGAGATAGAAAGTATGGGTTTTCTTTATGGAATCTGTTGCTGCCACAGCCGGTTCCTGCGGGGTTGCTGCCCCGAATTGCACCCTGTTTGTCGCACACGATTGTACAAGCAAGGCCAGGAATACACAATTTAGTATGGCACTATTTCGTTTTATTAATATATTTACCCAAAACAATTTCATAAATTAGAGGAGTTAAAAAAACACATATGGATATTTTACAAAAAACAGAAGATTTTGTTTTTAATTTACTCAAAGATAATCTTTCTATTTCATATACTTATCATAATTTCAACCATACCCAAAAAGTCGTCACAGCCGCAAAAAACCTGGTTCTCAACGAAGGGATAAAAGACGAAGAAGCCGAAATCATCCTGGTTGCCGCATGGTTACATGACACGGGTTACATCAAAGGTTTTGCCAAACATGAGGAACAAAGCGTTTTGATTGCCCGCGATTTTCTCGAAAAAAACAACAAAGACGAAGCGTATATTGCTAAGGTTTCGGCGCTGATTAAGACAACCGAAATCCATGAAACGCCAGCCACAATTGCAGAAAAAATCATTAAGGACGCCGATTATTCACATTTTGCCAGTCCTGACTACATTGCTATTGGGGAATTATTGCGGGAAGAATGGAAATTAACGCAAGACAAAACCTTCACGGACCTGGAATGGGCTTCGGAAAATAAAAAAATGCTGGTGTTGTGCCATCACTATTTTACGGATTTTGCCAAAGAAAACTGGCAGGCAGCCAAAGACAAAAACATCTTCCTGCTTCAAAAAGAAATCCAGAAGCTTTCAAAGGACAAAACCTTGAGCAAATCGGATATCAAAAAGAAAAAAATGGAAAAGCTGGAACGTCCGGAAAGAGGTGTCGATACCATGTTTAGGGTAACCCTGAGCAATCATACCCGTTTGAGCGATATTGCCGACAGCAAGGCCAACATCCTGCTTTCGGTTAATGCCATTATCATTTCGATAGCCTTGTCCACTTTGATCCCAAAACTAGACAGTCCGGGAAATGTCCATTTGATCATTCCTACCTTTGTATTATTACTCTTTAGCGTGGTTTCGATAATCTTTGCCATTATGTCAACACGCCCGAAAGTAACCAGCGGGACTTTTACACGGCAGGACATCGAGGATAAGAAAGTGAACCTGTTGTTTTTCGGGAATTTCCATAAAATGCCTATCGACGAATACCTTTGGGCCGTAAACGAATTAATGAAAGACAGGGATTATTTATACAATTCCATGATCCGGGATTTGTATTATTTAGGATTGGTCCTTGACCGGAAATACAAATTGTTAAGGATTACCTATATGATTTTCATGATCGGGATTATCTGCTCCGTATTTGCTTTCAGCTGGGCGTTTATGAATTCAGGCCTTTGATTTTCAGGGAGGATTACGATTTTTTAGCGTCTTTATCTTTATCCAAAATCACTTTAACCCTGATCGCTTTTAGCCCGGACACGCCCTGAAGGTCTTCAACATCAAGGTACTCAACGGTAGGCTCGAGGACTTTCTGGAACTGAAGGTATTCGATGTATTTTTTATACTCGCTTTTTTCATGGTTATGGGAATATACGATGGTGATCTTTCCTTTTTCGGTGATGCGTTTGGCCGAACCTTTTTCCAGGGCCTTGTCAATCCGTTTTTTGACCACTTCATACCGGGCGTTATAGGAACCGTCTACATCGAAGCGTTTCTCATCCATCCTGAAGCGGATTGTTATCGGGGAACTGAAGACCAGGATCAGCGAGGTTACTTCCAACTGGTACGGCAATGAGGATTTGAGTGCATAATGTTCCCTTTCCATCTCGGCCAAAACCTGGAGCTGCCACAAACGCATGTTGTAGAGATAATTCAGGTCGAAATTTGCCTGTGGCGCGATGGAATTTCCAATGTACAAATTGTGCTCTACACCATCGGTATTGAACCTTTCAAAATAATGCGGGAAAATAGCCTGTGCTTCTTTTTGCTTGCTGTCCAGCAATAAACTCATTTTCTTGTTGATGGTGGTCAGGGTTTTATCAAATTTCTTTCTTTCCTGATAAAAAGCACCAGTCACTTCATCTATCTCGCCAAAATAATCCTCAATTAAGGTTTTGACAGAATCACTGGTATCGTGCTTCTTGAGTACCGGGTGGATTTCAGTTTCGATATACCGCTGGATTTGCTGCTCGGTATCGGCCTTGAGGCTCGAGAACATTTCCTTGAAAAAACCTTCCAGCTCAAATTTGCGTTGTTCCAGAATGTCCAGCTTGAATTCGGCATGCAGGGCTTCTACGATATGTATCAGGGAATTCAGCTGGTTCTTGATATCGGTCTGGGCGGCTTTGTTCCGGGTATCGGAAGACTCTTTGATATCGATTTGGCCATACAACGGATAGACGTCCTTAAAAACGATTTCCTTAAAAATATAATCCGGATTGGAATTTTCTTCCAGGATGAATTTCCGTGCTTCTTTTTGAAATTTCCAGTACACGCTTGGATGGATGGTCGTATATTCATGCTGGATGACCACCTCGATCTTATTTTGGAAATCCGAATCATACCGTTCAATGGTATCGATTATAAATGGCATGACCGTATCTAATTTATTGGCATTAAGGCTGTTCAATTCCTTCGGCATGGAAGAAACCAACTCGATAATCCCTAAAATCTTGTCATCCTTGACTATAGGAGCCAAAATACAGCTTTGGATGTCCTGTGCCAGCAAATGGCATCCGAATTTTTCATTCTCCGGAGCTTCCGAAAATTTCTTGACATCGGAAATAGCCACGCGCTTCTTCTCTTCGATTAATGTCTTAAAAACAACACTGTTTACGGCATTCTGGCATTTCATCTCCAAATTCCCGGAAAGGATAAAGCTGTTGACCTGCTTTTTATTGGGCATGTGGTTGAATTTTATTTCTTCCTGGATGAAAGAAGTAAAACCGATCCTCAGGTCCGGAATCTTAAAAATCGAACGGAAAATACGTTGGATGGATTCGTTGAAATTATTTTCGTCACCGTTTACTTTTAACAAGTCGCTTTTTAGGTTCGATACGGCATTTTCGGCAGTGGCATCAAAAAGAAGCACAATACCGAAACCCTTTAGAATCCAGCTTTCCATAGGGAATTTCTCTTTCCAGAGTTCGACATTATCGAAATTGTCAATTAACATATCGATATCTTCCTGCGTGAGTTTTACCGCTTTTTCCGTAGGAATGATTTCCAGGAAATCTGCATTGTACATGATCCTGTAATGCTTCATAATTCCTTGAGCATCGGGAATATCATAAAACAAAGGTTTACTGAAATCAAAATGCTGGTTGTAATAGGCATTGAGTATCAGGGAACAACTCATGATATAAAACTGATGCTGGTCAAAATCCCGGATATAAAAATCGAAATCACTACCGGCCTCGTTCATGATCTTTTTGAAACGCTCGGTATAATTGAAGGTAATATTCAAAAAGGGAACCGTGACAGCTTTTATTTCGTTGTTTGTCAATGCAGTAGGAAACAAATCGGCAAGCAAATGGTTAATCAGTACCTCATTCTCATTAATCTGCTCCATAGTGCTCACCCCATCTCTTAATTCGGGGAAAGGCTTACATTTTTCAATAAGCGCTTTGGCGTAATTGGACCGGTAATCTACATCGGACGCGGCTATTTTCTCCAAAGCTTCTAGTACTTTGTTAAATGAGATTTTGATTATAAAGGGACTGTCCTTAAACTGATTGAAATTCATGGTGTTGCTACAGCTTGTATTGTATGGTTGCGTGCTTTTTCTTTAGACGTAAAAAAGGAATAAACGTTACTTTTACGCGGTACTAAAGGTACTAAATAAGCGCCATATTTTTAGCCGTCGCTAATGAAAAAAAAGTGCAATGGCAATTTCCATAATAATCAGTATAATAATGATCCATTCCAGGCGGGCACTCTCCCTTACATTGAGCACATCTGTAAAAAGCGTCAGGTTGTCTTCTACGATCTGGAGCCGGTAATCAATGTCCTTAAAACGGGGATTGATATCGAAATTCATCTTCAAACGCCGGTTGAGCAAATGAAGTTCTTCGTTGTCCCATACCAGGTTGGGATCGTCCAGGATATACAAATTGTCTACAATGCTGTTCTTGACATTCAATACTTTTCCTATGTATTTAAGAAGGTTTTTTTTGGAAATGCTAAGCCTTCCCGACTGCTCCAATTCGAGGATATAATGCTTGGAAGACGTTATGAGTTCGTCTGTAAGGATTTCGTAATATTCCAGCGCGACCGACTGGCCCGTATTGAGCATTACGATGTGTACGACCGAAGCATCAATTTGCGGTATTGTAACCGTATCGTCCTTGACAAGGGCTTTTTGTGCTTCAGGATCGGTCACTATCTTGTATTCTTCAAATAAATTCAGTTCTACGGGATGCACCGCATAATTCTTTATAAAATTGATGAATTCGCTTTTGGCGATGGCGTCGTAATTTCCGAAAACCACCACTCCATAATCAAAAACATACAGAAAACGGTTGGTGTCTTCCAATGTATAAAATACTTCTGAAGTAGTGCCTGAAAAAGGCTCGACACGGAACTCGGCACGGAATTTCCTAATGTTAAACGATTCGGCTATTTGGAGGGCTTCAATTCTGATTTCCATAAAGATGGGTTTATACGGATGTTGAAAATGTGGCTAATCTTTCCTAAAATCAACCCGGCAGGAATAGGGTAAAAACGGTTCCTACTCCAAGCTCGCTGCTAACCTGTATATGGCCTTTATGGTTCTCAATAATTTTTTTACAGAGCGCCAGGCCGATTCCTGTTCCCGGCGTTTCGGTGTGCAGCCTTTCGAATAATTTGAATATTTTATCGGCATACAACGGATCAAAACCGATACCATTGTCCTTAAAAGTTATTTTTACATACGATGTATTGCTCTCTAATTGCGGATAACGTTGTATTTCTTCTCTTTCGGCTTTTTCAGAAATAATGGTGATTACCGGGTTTTCGCCCGAAAATTTAAGGGAATTGCCAAGCAAATTATAAAACAACTGATGCAGCTGGATGGGAATTCCTCTCACAACCGGCAGGCCTGAACAATTGATTTCCGCTTTTTTTTCTTCAATGAGCAATTCATAATCATCCTTGACATTCTCCAGGACAGTATTCAGGTCATTCATCTCAAACAACTCATCGGTCAATAAAAGCTGCGAATATTGCATGATATCCTTTATGAGTTTGAGCATTTTTTCGGCTGAGGAATTGATTTTTTCGATGTTTCTCAAAGTGGCTTCCTTATCATCCGGATTCCGTTTGAGCAATCCTGCAAAAGTGAGTATTTTCCGGAGCGGTTCCTGAAGGTCATGTGAAGCAATGTGTGCGTATTCCTCGAGTTGCGTATTCCTTAGTTCTATATCCTGGGTAAGCTTACGGGCTTGATCTTCAGCCAGTTTCCTTTCGGTCAGGTCACGGGTAACTTTTGTAAAACCGATAATATTGTTTTCCTGGTCGTGCAATGCCGTTATCACGATTTGCCCCCAAAACCTGTCCCCGTTTTTCTTGCGGCGCCAGCCCTCGTGCATGGCTTTTCCCGTTTCGGCCGCTTGTGTGATTAGCTGCTCCGGGAGTTTTTTCATACGGTCTTCTTCCAGGTAAAAAAGCCTGAAATTGTTGCCTAATATTTCCTTTTCCGAATACCCTTTGATTTTTTCGGCACCTTTGTTCCAATTTAGAATATTACCATCCCGGTCCAGGAGCAAAATAGCATAATCTTCTACTTCTTCAATCATTTTATGGTAACGCTCTTCGCTTTTCTTCAACAGTAATGTCCTTTCTTCTACTTTTTCATCCAAAAATCCAGACAAATCACTGAATTCCATTTCATTATCCGCAATTTTAAGGTCTGTTTCCGTACTCTCGCCAACTGGGACCAGCAGGTTTAACACACCGGTCATCTTTCCGGATTCCTTGTCAAAAACAGGTTTGGAAAAAGGCAATACGGGAATCAGCACGCCATCGGCCCTTTCTATGATAACCTTGCCGGATGCGGCCGCCATTCGGTCATTCAGCGTTTTGACTGTGGTAAATTCATTCCTGGACATAGAAGAACCGTCTTCTTTATAAAATTTCCAGGAACCGAACCAAGGATCTTTTTGTATGACAGGCGTATGTACCCACAATCCTTCGGCAATGGCATTATAATAGGTGAGCAAACCTTCGCAATTACAAGTAAATACGGCTATCGGGAGTCCTTCCAGGAGCAACGACCGGGCATCGCTGTCTTTTTCCTGATCCTGGATCATGTCTTTGCTTTCTGTCTTCATCTAAATGAAAATAAAATGTTAGGATTACTAATGAAGACTTAAATGGCTGCTTCTTTATAGTGTATTGTTAATGACCATTTTACTTTAAAAAAAGTGGAAAATAACTTTAGTTAAATTTATAAAAAAATTCTGAATTTTTAGCTAAAACCAATATAAAAACAATCAAAATTTTTTAAGTAAGAATTCTAAAAAAAGCATATAAAAAACAGGTATTTCTACTCATTTATTTTTGCTTTCAATACATTATATTTGTAAGTATTTTAGGAATAATATTATTATCTTTATAGAACGAACAACCAAAAACAAATCAATTATGAAAACACGAGTATTGAAAATCGGTGTTATTTGCGGCGTACTGCTAAGCATTGTATGGGCATGCAAATCGGATGTGAAACAGGAAGCAAGCTACTTGCCCCAAAACGTTTCTTCCACTTGTCAATTACCAGAAAAAGAGTTCAACACTTGGTTCAAATCAGGGTCGGTTTCCGAAAATGGTGCCGTACTGCCTAAAAACAGTGTGACTTTTGTACACAACAACAATTGTGATTTTTACAAATGGTCCGAGCAAATGTTCCTGTGGATCACTTCACCGGATACCGATGGCACTTACGGAGGCGGGAATACGGTAATGGAATCTCCTGTTTTTTATACCATCACACCGAAACAAAACGGGGTCCGAAAACTGATCCCGCATAAAAAAGGACAACTTTTAAGAGCTATGGCCAATATCGATTTGGTACGGTCAATCAATAGTGAAGAGGCCCAGGCAACAGATGATGTCCTTATGGATAAAAACGGCAACATCGTTTATTACATCTCGATGGCCAATGATGTGTATGCCGAATACCTGACTGCCCAAAAGAACGGGAAAATGAGCGGAAATACATTCCCAACAACTGCTGCCACGCGTGATAGTGTTGTGGCCTACGCCAAAGAAAGAGGCGGTGCTGTAAGGGCTCCGAACACTTTAGCCATGGAATTGAAAACATCTTGGGTTGTGGCAGAAAGCCTGAAAAACCCGCAAGATTATGTTATTGTGGAAGCCATTATCCCCACGTATACCAAAACACCTACAGCCTGGACGGTTAGCGGAGAGCGAAAAGCAAAACTGGCCCTGATCGGAATGCATATTGTGGGAAGTACCGATGGCCATCCTGAAATGGTTTGGGCTACATTCGAGCATGAAAACTGCGCTCCAAACGCGGCATACCAATACATTGATGATACAGGCAAAACCGTTACTGTAGCACCGGACAAAAGAAATGACGGATGGTTATTGAACTCCGATGTAAAAGACACGGCCAATGTATCGCATATGTATTTTGCTTCAGACAGCATCAAAAGCAAGCCAGGTTATACGGTAAGCCCAAGTAATACAAGACGTACCAAACCTTGGGGAAGCGGTTACAATATGCAGCCTAATGCCGAAGACGCTAGCCCTGCCGCATCCAATAGCGAGATATTAGCCATCAATAATGCCGTTCGCGGTTACTTAAAAGATGGTGATGTGAGGAAAAAATACCTTTTCATCGGAGCCACCTGGACAGATGGTGGCGCGGGTCCTTTAGGAACCAGTTATTCCCCAACCCTGACAACTCCGGGTGTTGCTATTGGAACAAGCCAGCTGGCGAATTGCAGCATGGAAACATACATCCAGAACGGAACACAATACAGCGCAAACGGTTCCTGTTTTTATTGCCATTCCGACAATGGCGGCTTACAACCTGGTGATTTGAGCCACGTGTACACAGCCATTATCCCGTTGCCAAACAGGAAAGTGGTTACAATCAAATAAGAATACAGATTGGTTATTATTAAAAACGAGGGAAAGATTCCCTCGTTTTTTTTATGTTTCCGGCCTATAAGTAATGGCGTCGTTAGTTTTTGCTATCTGGCTTTGCCGGTTCTTGTAGCAATCCCGGATTTATTTATCCGCGTTGGTTTTCATTCCCCAAAGCTCAACGTGGGCCTTTTTTCCTGTACTATTGCCTAGAGTCTGGTATCGGAAGGACACGCTTTTGATACTTTTCTCCCCGCCAAGGGCAACGGTTTTACTTTCGGCCGGGATTTTGATTTCCTGGCCTTCCGTTACACTGTATTTTTCTCCATTTTCAAAAAAGATGTCAAAAGAAATTAAATTGATGGGAGCGTCGGTAACTTTAATTTTAACAGAAGCGAAACGGTCTGCGCCAAGCACCAGGATCTGATCGCTTTCATTTTTAAAATCGACTGTGGTCTCTCCTATTTTATGCCAACCTGTCTTATCACTGGTGACAACTTTTGGTTTCTGTGCCAGCATACTGACAGAACTTACTGCAAGAAGCAGTACTAATACTAGTTTTTTCATTTTTACTTTTTTAATAGTTAATAATAGATTTGGATACACACTCAATCGTATGTAAGTCAGTATCAAAAGTATGCTGTCACTGCCTGAAAAATTTTACATTACTTCAGGAATTTATTATACTATTTTCACTTTCAGGAGTGACAAAATGTAAACTTCGCCAATGTTTTTTTTAGAATGGATAACCGATAGCCAGGTTGAAGATCAGGTTTTCCTTGCGCCAGGAACCGCTTCCGAAATTAATCTGGTTGAGTACCCAGCGGTGGTTTTCTTCCAGGTAAGGTTTCCTTAAGGGAAAGGCAAAATCTGTGCGGAGCAGTAAAAACGAAAGATCGAAACGCAGCCCGACTCCGGTACCAACAGCCATCTGGTCCAGGAATTTCTTGGAAAATTCAGCACCGGGTTTTTCAGGGTTTTTATGCATAAGCCAAATATTTCCAGCATCGATAAATACGGCTCCTTTTACAATACTGAATAATTTTGCCCGGTATTCCGTATTGATTTCCAGTTTGACATCTCCCGATTGATCCGGAAGGAAAGAGCTTGTTTCGGTTGCGGGGAAATAATCCCCAGGGCCGATAGACCGGGAACGGAAAGCGCGGATGCTATTGGTCCCGCCAATAAAAAACTGTTTAATATACGGAAGTTCCGTAGCATTGCCATATCCGTATCCGGCGCCAACAATGATGCGGCTGGCCAATTGGGATTCCGGGCCCAGCTTCAGGTAATGGCGGAAATCATTTTCCAGCTTTACAAACTGGCTGAAAGCAACGCCGAAAACTTTGGTGGTATCCCCTTTTTTTACATTTGCCCCTGAAATCAATCCGGCAAGAGTTCCGGCCACATCGAGCGTTCCTTTGTAATATATAGTGTGTTTTTTGGCTGTTTCCATCGTATTGGTGTACGTGTAGGAATAAGTTGGCCCGAAAATAAGCTGTTTTTCGATGACTTTGGCCAAGGTAGGATTAACGGCAATTTGTTCTTTGTATAAATTGGTCACATTATTTGGACTCACATAATGAATATCGGTAATATTCAACTGATGCTCTTTACGGATGTTTTCCTTCCACAAATAACCGAAAGATCCTTTAAAGGAATTCAAGGCGTACAATTGTTCTCTTTTCTGGAATTCGTAACCGATGGTGGCCTTTGTTTTTGGTACAAACCCGCTGGAAGAGCGTAATCGGAAGGGAGCAATGAAACGGGGCCAGATCAAGCTCGCTTCCGATCCTACCCTATAGACGTCAAAACCGTTATTTTGCCCTGACATTTGTACTTCCAATCCTCCAAAAAGGGAAACCGTGAATAATTCTGCACCTCTGAATGTGTTGCGGTTGCTCCAGTTGATGCTCAATTCTGTCCCGGTATAATTGGCCGAATTGGTTTTGCCCAGGACTTCTACACGAATAGATTTCTTCTTGAGCGGAGTCAGGTAATAATAGGCATCGAGTACCGTATTTAACGAATCGGAAACCGTAAACTGATTTTTGACAAATTTGAAAGTCCCCAGGTTTACAAGCCTGTTCAGGGAAAGATTATGGGCCGTCCTGTTGTAAAGGTCTCCTTTCTTAAAATAAAGAGTCCGGTCAAAAATACGCGGGTTGAACAGTTTTTCCTTATCGATAATTGTAAAATCGTGGTAATGCTCCACTGCTGTACTGTCTTTTTCCAATTGTTTTATATGGCGATTGCCTCCTTTGATGGCATAATTGGGATAAATGACAATCTTTCCGATGGTAAACACTTTTTTAGCGGCCGCAGGGGTTTCTTCCTTCACTTTAACGATAAGATCCGTTTCATAGCTCCCTACCGTACTGTCAACCTGCACTTTAAGATAATCGGGGCCAAAATAATAATACCCTTGCTCTTTCAATCGGGCATCGATACGGATGCGTTCCGCTTTGATTCGATCAAGATCATAACCTTCGCCTGTTTTAAGAAGCGTTTTGTCCTGGGTAGCAGCCACCGCAATGCCAAGTGTAGTAGAATCTGTTGGGAATGTAACGTCTTTGATATGGTATTGCTTTCCTGGCTGCACTTCATATTCGGCGGTGGCCCGTTTGCCCCTCCGGGTGGAATCTGCGGAAGCCCTGACTTTAAAATAACCTCGGTTTTCCGAATAATTCTGCAACAAACGAGTATTGTAATCCAGGTCTACCTGGCTGAAAAGCACTGGCGGTTCCCCTACTTTATACCGAAGCCAATACCGGAACCCTTTTTCTTTTTTGGGCTCTCCCGCCAGGTTGTAGAAAAATAATTTCGGGCGCAACCCCAAAATCCTGGAATTCGGTTTAGGCCGCAACAATCCGTGTAGTTCCTTTTGCAGTGATTTGCGTTCTTTGCGGGAAACCGCAGTATCGATCACTTTTACTTTTCCGCCTGTATACAGCAGCTCGCCTTCCGGCAAATAGCGGGTGCTGCTGCAGGACGATGCAAACAGCACGATCAGAAAAAGGAAATAATACCGGTGTTGTGTTTTCATATTATGCTTTTTTGTCTTCAGTTTCCTTTGGGGTTTCCTGCTGGGCTTCCTGTTGTTTTTTTAGCTCTCTTTCGGCCCTTCTTTTTTTCCTCATGTCGCTGTTCATTTCCTTTTCTTCTTCCGAACGGTGAAAAAGTTCCCTGAATTTGTTATAATCCATGGTAATGATAAAGGCCACCCCGGTTTCGATTATCTGACCCTGCAACGCAACCTGGTATTCATTTTTGCGGTAGGCTCTAAGGACATATCTTCCGTCTTTGGACAATTGATAATCCAGGGAAACATCTCCGGCGATATTGGTGGCTTCCCTGTTGGCCTGCTCCGGCCCTTCAATACCAAAACTGCTTCCCACGGTAACTTTCAAACGGTCATCCAGCAAACGTTTGGAAACCCCTACGTTCAGGTCTGTACGGTTGGCTTTGGCACCAGTGGTATAATCATCTGAAGATTCAAGGTCAAAATCGAGTTCGACTCCTTTAATCAGGTCGCCGGCCAGGTTATTGAGCTGTTGTGATAAAATCTTGCTGACACTTTGCCTTGCCAAGGTTTCAGCCCCAGTGCCGGATTCGCTGGCAAAAGGGTTTTCTCCAATAAAACGGTTTAGCAGCAATAAGGCAAATACCTGTTTGTTGAGTTCGTCCGGCTGCTGGCGCAATTGTTCCAGCTTGGCGCGGGTGTTGCTTACAATTTCCGAGGAAACATTGTAATTCCCTTCAGGCAACGTAATATCAAAGGATATTTCGGGTTTGAGCAACTCGCCTTTCATTTTCAGCAAAGTTTCAAACGGTATGCGCTGTTTGTAGGTGTTCCTCACTGTTGGGGAAACATTGCCCAATTGGTCATCAAGCAAATCAATAGGTGCCGTTTGAGTTTTGTATACGGCTGTGATGTTGATGTCTGCCGTTGTAGGTTCTCCGGTCCATAAAATATAGCTTCCTTCGCGGATTTCGAATTTTCTTTTCAGGAAGTTAAAGGTCATTTCATACGCTCCTTCCTTTAGTTCGTAACGGCCGGTCAATGTTGTTTTGCCGGATTCGTCAATGCCTCCGGTAAGTTGTGCTTCTCCTTTGAGTTTCAGGTAATCCCCGTTTCCTTTGTCAATGATCATCGTGAGTTCGGCTTCCTTATCTATTTCAATATTTACCGAAACATTCATGCCTTTGAATTTGGACTGATTCAGGGAATCTTTGGCGATGGTGAATCGTTTGTCGAGCAAAGGAGCGTCCTGATCTATAAATTCTACAATGCCCTCACGGTCTGCTATGGACGGATCCGATTGCGGCAATACAATGGTCAGCTTCGTATTTTCATTAACTTTGATATTCCCTTCCACTACCGGCTTGTTGCTATCGCCTTTCACACGCAGGTGTGTATCGACAAACAGTTTTCCGTAATAAAGGTCATTGTCTTTGGCGGTAGAATTGGTCACTCTGAAATTATCCGCATCTATCCTTAAATTAAAGGCAAAATCACGGTAATCGGGCGTGTCCATTTTTCCCCGCAGCAACAGCGCATTGTTTTCCGAGTCTGACAAACTGAAGTTTTTAAACTGCATTCCTTCTTCTGTAAAAGTGATGCTATCATTCAGTAATTGAAAGGCCGAATTCAGGGTAGTTACCGTAAATGCACCGTTATGGAATTGAAGTTCCCCAATGACTTTCGGCTGTTTTGCTGTTCCTTTTATATGGAATTTCCCGGATACAAAACCGCTGCTGTTGGAAAGCTGTCCTGCTGTAAAAGGCTGGATACTGGCTAAATTCAATTGTTGCAGGTCGAGGTTCAAATCAAAGCTGCTGTCATTATTCTGGTACACTCCTTCAACGGAAACCTGGTTCCCTTGTCCGGTAATAGCTGCTGAAACAGCGTAAGTATTGGCCACCTGGTTGTTGACTTTCAGGCTGATATCGCCTATTGTTTCTTTTTTGAAAGTAAAGCCTTTAATTGTAAGGTCAGAAGTGAAAACCGGATGGTTTGCCAGGTTTTCAAACATTACATCTCCGTTGATAAGGCCTCCGAAAGCCAGCGATTCCTTTTGTATCATGCGGGACAGCGTGGCGATGTCAAAATCGGTAAAATGAAGCACGAGCGGCGCATTGGCGTTTTCAGATTGGGATTGAAGCTGGACAACGCTGTTTCCATTGCGCAGTTCAAAATCATTGGCATAGATTCCTTTGGCACCAAACCGGATAAGATTGTTTTCGGATAAGGCCCATTGTTGGTAATTGAGCAATAGGTTTTCGGGCGACAAATGGATTTCGGTAGCACCATTAACGGTTTTCACGGTTCCTCCTACACTATACTGGTCTTTGTTTTTATCATCCTGCAATTGCAATCTGTAAGCAAGTGTATTGTCTTTAAGGCTGCCTTCCAATTTAGTGTTAGGCAGGCGGAACTGGGCATTTTGAACCTCATCTATCACAACATTGTAAACCAACGCATCGTCTTTGGTATCAATTTTAAGGACCGTGTTGCTAATGGTATTGTCGCCGTAAACGACTTTCGGGATGGAGGCATTCAATACGATGGTGTCGTTGGCGCTATTGTAACGGCCATTGATGGTAATCGGTTCCAGCCGTTTAATTTCCGGAACCAGTTTCATTACGATTGGATCGTTGCTGACGGTGATATTAAAATCAAATTGCTGGGGTTTTGTGTTTTTTTTCGGGGCCGACGGATTACTGTTATAATATCGGGCTATTGAATTTTTTAGCGCTGTAACCACTTCGGTCATTTGGTATTGCCCTTCAATGTTGGCTTTTAAAAACTGGGATGTAAGCTGAAGTGTCTTTTTTTCGGCAGTTGCTGTGGCGGTAATACTGATGGAATCCAATGAAAACTGTTCTTTCCCATTGGCAACAAATACATGGTGCGCCGTGGCTCTCCCGTTGAGATAATCTGGATCGGCAGTAGGAATTACGGCATCGAATTCGCCCCTTAATTTTAATGGCCCGGCATGCAGGTTCAGTTTTTCCAGGTCAGCGATATCAACATTCAGTTTCAGGTCCAGTTGCGGATAAATACCGTCGAATCCTCCTTTTGAAACTAAATCAAAATCCAGGTTGGGATCATTCATTTCAGCCGTAGCGCTATAACGGCCGTTTAAGATTGTACCCTTTACGGCCAGGTTTTGGTAAGCATATCCGTTAAAAATGCCCTGCTGCATGAAACCGTCTACTGTAGCCGAAGCCGTTTTGGGATTGAGCCCGACACCTTTAACATTGGCCTTCAGGCTGATTTTGCCAATAGAAGGGTTTTTAATCATTTTGCCTAAATCGAAACGATCCAAAGCCACAATACCGTTATATTTTTCCTTGTTTTTAAACCGATTGTCAAAATCCGCTTTTACCCGGGCCGCTCCAAATGTACTGTTCAATGACACATTGGTATTGAAATTGTCTATTTTTCCTTTAAAAGTCCCTTTAAGCGCCAAATGTTCCGGAAATTGAATAGCGGACGGCAAGGCTTTCGTTCCTAAAGACTGGCGGATATCCCTTGCTCCTACCTGCAGGTTTTTAATATTCAGGTTATACCAGGCTTTTTTGGCATCGGGCAAACCGATAATCCTGCCACTGGCGGCCAAATGAAAATTCCCGATACCGCTAACGTCTAATTCCCGGATAAGAAGGTCATTCAGGTGTCCGACAATACGGCTGTCTATGTTGATTACGGCATTTGGGTTGTTTTGGAATACCGGTACGCGGTTTAGTTCCGGGGCAAATAGCAAAATATCGGTAAAGGACACGCGGCTTTTTTGCATATTGGCATTGATTCCCATAAGCCCGGGATTTTCCTTCAATGCTTCCAGGGACGGATAGGCTACGGTAACCTCATCTTTGACTAGCGTTTGGGGTGTTTTTACATAGAGGTTCTTAAGTTTTGCCCCATGGTTCGTATAGGCAAAATCTGTGCGCAGCATTTGCACTTCAAGGCCACTCTGTTCTTTTACGCCAAACGATTTTATAGTCCCTGAAAACCCAGCGGTGGTATAGTCCAGGTTTTCGGCCTCCATTTGCAATTGCTTTACATCTAAATGTTTGTAATCAATACCTCGGATTGCCTTGGGGGCATTTTCATCGTCAAAACGAAAGTCTGATTTTTTGATACTGGCGTTGGCAAGGCTAAGTTTCCAGTCCGGGGTTTCTTGCGGCGGAAGTGTATTGATAGTCAGTTTACGGTCAAACTTCCCTATGGTCAGGCCTCCTTTCATTCCTTCCAATTCGAATTTTTCAATGGCAATACGACGTTTGGGCAAATTGGTTTCATCAAATATAATACGTAATTTATCCAATGAAAGCCCGCTATTGAGTTTTGTACCGGCATTATCGTAACTCACCCGTATGTCGCCAAAGTCAATTTCTCCCAGCCTGATTTTCAGGTCGGGACGTTTTTTGATGACCGAGTCTGCGGTTACAATGGTTTTTGTGGTAATTTCCCGAAGCAGTTCTCCTTGTTTGAGCTTTACATTCAATCCCTGAAGCCGGATCCTGGGTATGTCGAAATCCATTTGGGCTATATCAAATACTTGCATCCGGGTTTCAAAACGATCCAGGGAAACATTCAGGTTGTTTTGCGTAACAGCATCATCAAAACGTACCTTCACATGGGAAAGGTTGATCTTGTGAAGGGAAATTTCTGTCGGTTTGCTGTCTTTTTTAGGTTCTTTCGAAGCAAAAGCATCTATAATGTAATCGAAATTAAAAACAGAATCCTTATCGCGTTTTATATTGGCCGTGATGTTTTCCAGCTGGACGGAATTGATTTCTACAGCATCATCCAAGAGTTTGAACAAACTAATATCAACGGCTATTTTTCCGCCGGAAAGTAACGTATCGCCAGCCTGGCTTTGGAAATACACTTCTTCCAAAACGACTTTTTTAGGCAACCCGATCGCTACCTTGCCAATACGGACAGGCGTATGGATTTTGCCTTCAAGATAAGCAACAGCCTTATTCTTGACCAGATTTTGTATGGCTGGAATCTGGAGCAAGAGCACCACAAGAAGGAACAGCCCAACAATAGAAGCTACTGTCCAGCCAAGTATTTTCAAACTCTTCTTAACATACTTATGCAATCTCACGTGGTATATATTGAATAACGGCGGCTGCAAAATAGCGCCATTGTTGTTAGCTGATCATCAATTGCTCTTACAAATTTGACATAAATACGTGTAAAACAACTTATATGGGCAGGGCATTTTTTTATATAATTCGCATGTAAACTACATTTTTATTGTCAAGGCAAAAGGCCTTATTTATCGAGTATCCTGCCTGTTTCGGCGATAAGCCATTGCATCAATTCCGCTGCTTTCCAGTTCTTGAGATTTGTATTGTTTTGGCCCGACCAGAAACTCATCATCTCGGTTTTTCCCTGGGCGATAGCTGCCGCCTTTAGAGGAGCGATCAGCCTGGTTTGAAGCGGGAAAGGCAATACTTCCGTTTCAAAGGCCACTTCCCCGGATATCCGGTTGTCAATCATCCGGCCCAACCGTCCGGTTAGGGATTTGGAAAGTACGGTATGGTTTCCCGATAAAAGTATTTTTTTGTGTTCGGGCGTTGCCACAGATTCTTCACTGGTTAAAAAAGCGGTACCCATCTGAACGGCATCAGCTCCCAAGGTAAGTGCCGCGGCGATACCATTGGCATCAATGATACCTCCTGCAGCAATAATAGGCTTTCTTACTTTTGCCCTGAGCTGCTGGATGAGTGTAAAGGTCCCTATGAGGGAATCCTGTGCGGGCTTAAGAAAAGACGGCCTGTGCCCGCCAGCTTCGAAACCGGCAGCAACAATGGCATCTACACCTGCTTCATCGAGCATCATGGCTTCATCGGACGTAGTAGCTGCTCCAACAGTCCTGATCCCTAAACGGCGGCTTTCTTTTAGTATTTCCGGAGATGGAATGCCAAAAATAAAACTAAATACTGCTGGACGGACCTGGAAAAGAACTTCTACCTGCTGCTCGAATTTTGAAGGAATATCTGTTACCAGCTCCGGGACAGGAATACCCAGTTCATCAAAATAAGGTTTGAAAAGTGCTGTAATGCGGGCGAGTTTTTCTTGCGGATAGTCTTTCAGGCGCTCGTCTACATCGGATACCCACAGGTTAAGATTATAAGGTTTGTTGGTCTTTAATTGAATTTCTTTGGTTGCTTCCAAAATTTGACCAGGCGTCATCGTATAGGCGCCAAGGCTTCCCAAACCGCCGGCATTGGAAATGGACGCCAGCAGGTCTGCGGAGAAAAAACCGCCTCCCATCGGCCCCTGAATGATGGGATATTGGATACCGAGGGCTTCTGTTATTTTAGTTTGATACCACATCTTTTAAATAATTATATTCCTATATTTATTTTGTACTTTAAATTTACTGATTTTCCGCTTATAAAAATACTTTCTGGACCATGCAGTAAATCCTAGTACAAAGTAAAGTACCAAATGCCAAAAGGTTATGTGATGCAGATCACGGTTTTCAAAGCAATCCTTACAGAAATGGAGCCGTAAGCCTGTATTTATGTGAAAACAGCACCAATCCAACTTTTGATTTGATTTCGTACCGTTCGAAAAGTGCTGTCCGGTATGCTTCGATTGATTTGACGGACAAGCTCATGATATCGGCCATTTGCTCATAGGTAAACTCTTTCTCATCACAAACAAGCTGGAGGAAATTCAGTTCCCTATCCGACAATTGGATCTGTTTTTTTTCGTTTTCAGGGGTTACCGTATAATTCCGGATTCTTTTCAGGATTTCCGTGATGTTGTTATACCCAATTTTAATAATGTTATCAATAGCGAATTTCAAATCCTGGGCTGTGCAGTTTTTATGCAGGAAACCCCTGGCTCCATGATGGTATCCGTCATTGATGATTTGCTCGTCAAAATGTTGTGTCAGCAGCAAAACTTTGTGTTCTTCCTGTTTTTCTTCCAATGCTTCCAAAACTTGTATCCCATTCATATTGGGCATGGAATAATCCAGGATGTACATATCAGGTTTGGGATTTAAAGGCAAGGCTTCAAGGAAATCTTCCCCATTGTCAAATTCATGGATGACTTTATAATGCCCAATCTTATGCAGCAGTTCTTTTAGCCCTTGCCGCACAATGGCATGGTCATCTATAATACATATTGTGGTTTGTTCCATAAGCGTTATAATTTTTCCGAAAGTGTAATGGCGGTACCTTCGGTGATTTTGGATTCTATAACCAGCTCGTAATGAATAATTGCTGCTCTCTGTTTCATATTCTGAAGCCCTAACGTATGCTTGCCTTCCTCAAAGATAGGATACGCAAATCCTTTCCCGTTATCGGCCACACGCAGTACAAAAGCGGGATGGGTCCTGATTTGTATATCGATCCGGGTGGCACGTGCATGCTTAAAGCAATTATTGGTTATTTCCTGGAAAATACGGTAAATTACTATTTTCTCGTTAGTGCTCAGTTCCTTTTTTACATCCTGGGTGACTTCCAATATGATGGCTGTTTTGGGGTTTTTCTGCAGCCGCTCCGTTTCTGTAATAATTGCTTTGACTATATCCTGCTGCAAAAGCAATTGGTTGTTGAGGGAATGGCTGATATTGCGGATGGATTGCGATAATTGGCCCACAGATTGTGATACGGGTTCCAATATTTCCCGGAATTTTGGATGTTCCAGCTTCAGGTTTTCCAACTGGAAATTAATATACGTAAGCTGTTGCCCCGCATCATCGTGAAGATCTTGTGAAATGTTATTGAGTACCTGTTCCTGGGTTTCCACCATCGTGGTGTTTATGGTTTTTTGGAAATCAATATCTTTCTGGTAAAGCTGCTGCGTATAGTTTTTTATTTTTTGGATATAAAGCTTTACCAATAGCACACAAAACAGTACTACCAGGCTGACAAAAATCAGTCCTATCACAATCCCGAAGGCAACATCATGCAGCATTTTTTAATTTTTTTTCCCTGTAAACATAAATGTTCAGCAGCGTGTAATAAATTACGTTAACAAAATGGCTTATAAAATCATAAAGGCTTACGTTGTTGAAAAGGACTATATCCCCAAGCGAATGGCTTTTGAAACCAAAAACAAAACTAAAACCTAAAAAAAATAAAACCGGAGCCGCTAATAAAATGTACTTGGCAGACATAAAAAAGGCCAGGTTCTCTTTTTTCAGCTGTAGCAAACTTTCATAGATAAACAAAGCCATGTACATAAAAGCGCCCAAGATAAAAGAATTGTAGTTGAATGCGTGCAGTCCTTCCAAAAACAGCAAGTTGCAAAGGGAAAATATCAGATAAGCCAACAAACAAAAGGAAATCAATCTTTTCAGGTTCGTATTTAAATATAAGATGTACAGCCAGATTAAGTTATGAATCACAATAAAAACCGTTGTGTTCAAGGCATAAGGAAATTCAATCCTGACTAAATGCAAAGTCAAAAATTCATTTATGACAGAAAGCAGCAACAGCAAAAAAATAAACCTGTTAGTCCTGCTATCGGTGTAGTTTTTCCAGAAAAAGAAAAAAGTAAAAGTGATATACAAAGCTATCAGGTCCATTTCTTATGGTATTATTTTGTAAAGAAATTGAAATAAAACGGGTTTACGGATATATCGTAAAACAAAACCAGGTTGGTGGCATCCCTGATACCGAATACGATAATTTGCTTGCCAGAGTCAGTACTAACATCATAAAACTCCAAATAGGACTGATCGCTAATGGTTCGGTTATTGTATAAAATACTTTTCAACAAAGGGATTGAATACAGGTTTTTGGTATAATCAAAATCAGCAAAAGGTGTCACTTTCACTTTTCCGGACTCTAATGAAAATTGTACATAAGTATCATAGTATAAAGTGTCGAAATTGGAAATTTTGGAGATTTCAGTTTTAAGATCTTTAAATGTTATGGTTGCTTTATTCAAATTACTTATTTGCTGTGTCAAAACCGGAGTGATTTCGATATCGTGCTGTTTTTCAATATATTGATACGATTCTTCGTAGCAGATAAATTTCGTGTTTTTTTTAAGCCACTTCCCCACCTCATCCCGGTTGAGCACATTCACTTTATCCAAATCAATGATATAATAGTTGTGGGTATGGTTATCTTTCCTGGTTGGCAGTTTCAATTCGCAAAAAAATCTCTCGTTCTGGGATCTCCAATTACTATCTGTCTTGCTGGAATCAATTACAATTAAGTTTTCCCCGCATTTTCCTTCTTGAATTTCACTTGCATCGGCAGGCTTGCCTTCGTTAGGTTTCGGTTTATCATCATTAGGTTTACATCCCACCATTAACAATGGGAACAATAAAAAAAGTACTATTTTTTTCATGATTATAATGTTTTAAAGGTTTTCGTTACAAAGGTTGCACATTCCCATTTTCTTTTAAATAGGCAAAACCCTATTTCCGTCAAGGGATTCCCCCAATAGGCAACTTAAGCTAAAATATCACTTTTTTCTTAATAATTAGTGCTTCGCCAGTAATTTCAACTGTTTAGGTAAAAAACCGATTGGAAGTAGGGTTTCCACTATTGTCAAGGGCCAGGTGCAGGAATACCTTTGGAATAAGAATAAATCCTGCCACCGAAAACATTTTGGATACAAGAATAACTAATACTAAAAATCATGGAAACAAAAAAAACAACACAGGCAAATGCATCAGGTTTGAGCAAAATCCTACACAATCCGATTCAGGTGAGAAATGCAATTTTGCTTTGCTTCCTGCTGGGGTTACAATTGGCAAATGGCCAAAATCAGAATAAGATTACCGACACTGAAATTATCGTACCCACCGATACTTTGGTTTTCCCTAATTTGAAATTTAACAACTGGATGTTTTACAGGCAATTGGAATCTGCGAAATGGCAGGTTTTCCTGAAAAGAATAGCCATTTCAGAATCTATGGAAACATACGAGCAAATAGGCGAACCCGCACAATTGCAGTTCACTTTTCCTAAAGACAAGCAAGAATCTTATGTAATCAACCTCGGCGTTTCCTACCAGCTTAACAAACCAGAAAATACAGAAGTTGAGGAGCGATGGAAAACGAAAGTAAAGGCAGAATTCCATAAAAACACATTGCTGGAAAAAGAACAGGAAAATTTAGAAGCCGGCTACCAGGGCCAATGGAGGTTTTCTAAAGTGCCGGACAGTACTAAGACTATGCTGTATGTAATATTTGATCCCAAATATGCATACGACGGTATTGAAAACAGAAGCAGCCTTGTCAGCAACATGATGTTTACAATGACAAGTACCACTTCTTCTTTTTTAAAATTCAACAGGGACAACTCCTTCGGGAAAAGGGTAAATTTTGTTCCAACTTTCTTTTTAGGGGCTCAACTGCAAGACAATTTCAAGGCAAGCGATGAAAATAAGGAAGGCTTCATCTTACGACCTGTTTTTTCCGGTTCAGCAGCGCTTTATTTCAATAAACCTGAAAAACGTGGTGTTCTTACCCTAGATGGAACTAAAAAAGAAAAACCTCAAGAAGGAATTGTAAAATTGAGCGTCACCTACACAGGCCGAAAGGATATGATAAACAACACAGCTAATGATGAAGGCTATACCAGTCTTTTGAAGGCCAAAGCCGAAGTATTTTTACTAAACACTCCTATTAGAGTTACTATTGGTGGCAGCTTCAATAAAGGTTCCGACCCAATGAAAGGGCTGGCCAAACAGGAATATTGGCTTCTTTCATTAAATGTGCTGAAATAAACCCTTTGGCCTTTTCAACTTCTCAAAAAAAGCTTACTCAATATTTTATTTAAACCAATTTTTAAATCAACACATTATGAAAAAACTACTTTTTACGATCCTTTTAGGATTTTGCCTGAACAACTGCTATTCGCAGGTAACCGGAGCGGCGGCCTTGATCGCTTTAGACGAAATCGATGCCACCATGACCAAGCAATTGCAAACCATCGACAACCTGGCTACAAATGCCATCGGAAATGCCGGGAATATGATGCTCTCACTATCGGCGCGCCTTCGCAAAGATATCAATGAAACCATCGGGAATACTGACAAAGTGCTTCGGGAGAACCAACTGGCCTTATTCAACCAGATTCAAAACCTCTCCAATGACCTGGATACGGCCATTAAGGAAGATATCGATAATATAGATGTGGTGGCGACCAAAATTTCCGAAACACTTGACAATCTCCTGATTAAGAAGAAAGAACCCCGCATTTTCAAATACGAAACGGGGACATTCATCAAAGACTATAGTAAATATTACGCGTTCAAGGTCAAAGGCAAGAATTTTGACCAAACCAAAGAAATGTATGTCGAATTGAACGGGAAGAAAATCAAACCGGTACAAACCAATTACAATGAGCTGGTATTCCGCATCGATTCGGCTGACATTCCTTCCGGCAGGGCCGATATTTACTACGCCGATGCCAAAATAGTCTTTCATTGGCACAAAGGGCTTTTCAAAACCAAAAAAATAAAACAGGAGCCTTTCTTAATCCCGATTGCTCCGTTGAATATTGGCGATCTGACTGTTTTTTACGAACAAAAACTACCGGAATTGAAATTTTCAGATTATATTTCCTATAGCTGCCAATGTTCCACGGGACCAAGCGATTGGTTGGGCAACCAAAGAAGAAATACAGTGGCATTCAACCTGAATCCAACCGGCGGCCGATTATTTGATTCCAATTCCGTGGCAGCCGTTTCCTGGGAACAAAGGCATGGTGGCGGCCATAGTTTTGATTTTAAGACCGAACAGCAAATCAAAGGGAAAATTACCTGTAAATCTGACGGAAGGCCCAGAGGTGGCGGAGGCTTTTCAAAATTAACCTTCCACTACAGGGAAATGGAAACCATTTATCCTATCCATAAAAAACAAACGGCAACCCAGAAGATAACCTCGGTAAACCCGTCAATTGTAGAATTACCGGATCCGGTAGACAGCAACAGGCCTAACATCAATTATGCCTTGGTGAAAACTTTCGATAACAAGGAAATTGTCCTTACACCGAGCAAGGCCGACAAATTATTTGACCTGCGGATCAATCCAGTTACGGATGACATCATCATCTCCTGGAAAAGACAACAATTGCAATAATTAAAAACGGGGAAATAATTCCCCGTTCTGTTTTTATTTTGTCACTACAATCCTACTTACCCTATACACCAGGTAAATGGTAACCAGCATAATGCATGATGCAATCATGGCTAAAATATCATAGTGCTGCAATGGCGCGAAATTGTTTTTCTGTACAATGATCATTCCGGCAATCATCGCCCCGAAACCTCCGGCCATTTGTTGCAAAGAGGAGTTGATGCTCATAAATGCGCCCCTGTTTTGCGGTTCCGGTATGGCAGTGGCAAGAGCGGTAGAAGGCACCATTCGGCTCATAATGCAAACCATCATCAAAACATTGGTTACCAGAACAATCCAAAAAGGTGTCGCCGAATAATGAGCATAAATGTTGATGATAATCGTGGCCAGGATCGTTGCAAATGCAAATATCTTGAACTTGCTCACAGAATCGCTCAATTTCCCAATCAAAGGCATTGAAAAAAGCGTAGCCAAACCGGTAACCAAAAATAAAAATGGTAATTGAGCTGCTGTTATCTTCAGGTTATTGATGGCAAAGGCACTTCCAAAAGGCATCATCATAAAACCTCCTATAGAAAGCAAAGCCGTAGCCAGGAACCCTATCCTGTGGTTTTTTTGGGCAACCGTATGCCATAAATGTTCAAAAGCCGATCTTTCCTTTTGCAAGGCAAGATGTGCTGTAATGGGTTTCAATTTCAGAAATAAAACACAGGCAATTGCTGCAGCCATTATGGCAATCCATAAGAAAGGTATGTGCCATCCCCAGGAATTGGCAATATACAAACCGATCGGGATACCCAGCACCTGGCTCACGCCAAATCCCATCTGGACAAATCCCATTACTTTCCCTCTTTGCTGAAGGCTGAATAAATCCGCTACGATAGCCATCGAAATTGATCCGATTACTCCTCCGAAAATACCGGTGATAATCCTGGCTGCAACCAGTAAGTGGTAATTGGGTGCCAAAGCGCAGAACAAAGTCCCCAGGGCAAATCCTATATAAAAGAAAATGAGGAGTTTCTTCCGGTCAAATTTATCGGCAAAACCGGCTGTAAGCAATCCGGAAATCCCGGCGCTGAAGGCATAGGCTGAAACCGCAACCCCAAATTGCGACGCAGTGATTTTTAGTGTTTTCATCATAATATCACCCAATGGGGACATTACCATAAAATCGAGCACAACTGTAAATTGTGTAATGGCCAATAAGAAAATTACAAATTTCTGATAGCCTGTAAATGTTAATGATTGTTGGTCTTGTTCGTTCATGTTTTTAATTGATTATAATTCTTTGCATTCAAAATGATATTGGTTAACTATCGCTATTAATTGGTTTACCGACAAAGTAGGGCTTACTATGCGGAGCACGCAGTCAATATCTTCCTGGTCGATGCTCCATTGCTGTATGGCAGGGTTTACATCAAGCAGGCCTGCTATTTTTTGCTTGTCGGAGAGGGTTTTTATATTGGTGGCAAATATCAGTATGTGGTTTAAATCTGTATCCATCGGTGTTGGTTTATGGGGTTAATGCCTTTATGACGAGCTCGAAAGCTTCGTTTTGTATTTCTTTGGTCAGGGTAAAAGGAAAACCGCCCAGGCTTTTGCCTTTATCATGGAAACGCAGTAAAGAATACAGCGGCCCGTATGCGATGCTCCAGAATACATCTTTAGAAATCGGGATCATTTCTTTTCGTTCTACGGCATTTTGGAAAAAAGCGATCATGGTATTTTTAAACTCCTTAAAGCTTTCCTGGATAATATAATCGCTATAAGAAGAATTCTGCAGGACTTCCCAGCACGCCACTTCTTTCGGAAAGGACATCATGAAACCGGCCCTGTTTTCCCATTGCTTGCGAAGCCCGTCTACAAAAGGCATTTCCGGCGAAAAATCCTTAAGTGTTTCCCTAAAGAAATTTTGCCCGATCTCAACGGCAATTTTCTTTATAAGATCTTCTTTGTCAGTATAATAAATATAAAGTGTCGCCACAGAAACCCCGCATTCTTTAGCCAGCTTGTTCATGCCAAAGCCTTCTATGCCATATGTTACGAGCATTTCAATTGCTTTTTGCTTAACCAGGTCTTCTTTATTTGTATCTCTTGTGCGCATAAACCAAAAATAATAGTTGAGCAAAGATATAATAATAAATGAATGAACGCTTACTTATTTATATTTTTTTATAAAAAAGTGTTATAATTAAAAAAAGTGCCCTTTTTAGAGGCACTTTACGCTTTGAGTGAGTTGCTTTACAGAAAGGCACTCCCATGATATCCTTGCTTAAAAGGTTACCCACCCAGCTTATCGTCATCATAGAATTTTGTATCGGCCGCATGCTTCAGAAGCAGCTCGTAAAATTCAGTTTTACTGTATCGTTCGTTTGTATTTAAAAAATCGTTTGCAAACAAAGGAATGAACCATTCTTCGGTAGTATTTCCGACACCTTCAAGCCATACAGCATCAACTTTCAGCGCAGGCAAACGAACCGCACTTACTTTAAAATCTTCTTTCTTTTTCAGCGATTCCTTTTTCAAAGCCTCAAAAACATCGAAATAACGGTCCGCATAATTATCCCCGTATACGATCCGGCTCAAATTTGTCTTTTCATCGGAATGGTCAAATTCATACAGGAAAGTATCTCCCTTACTACTGTCCTTGTCGAGTAGCCTCTCGCCTACTTTTTCTAAAATGACCTGGCCATTGCCTTTGAGCTGTTCCATATCAATATTGTAAATATCATGCCCCATCATTTCAGGCTGTTTTCCTTGCTTTTTGGCATGGGCAAACGTATCGCTCAATTGCAACGGCACCATTTTCCTGGCGCGGTCAATAAGGTTTTCATCTAAAGTATTGAAATGTAACATTTTCGATTGTCCTTTCGTTAAATACGTATCCGTCCATTTTCCTGCATTCAGGTAAGAACTTGTAAAGTTGGCCAGGTTGCAATACGAACCGCCATATATAGGATCGGCCACATACACAAAACTATTGCTTGTCATGTCATTGTACCCGAAAAGCGTTACAAAATGCCCGCCGCCGCCTTGCCATCCGATCCGTGCACCAATGACACACCGGCCGTCAATTTCAGCTTTAATGAATGGAAGCCCCACCGGTTGGTTGACAACTTGCTTGAAACTGCCTACCACTTTGAGCGCCCGGTCCAGGTAGTACGGAACATTGCAAACCGAAGCCGCAGTCGAACAGCAATCTGTACGGTTCAGGCAAAAACTGGCCACCATGCATTGCGTAACAGTTGACCCGCCATTATAAAATACCGATATGCTCGCAGCATTGGCAGCCCAGCACCAATTGCTCTGGGACTGAAATTGCATAAAAAAAGGTAAGGCTATATTGGCCATGGTCGCTTCTCAATTTTATAGGGTTGCATTCCAATGGAATTCAAAAAGTAAACCTAGCTGTTTTTCATTGGATTTTTATAGGTATAATTACCTGTTTTTTTAGTGTTATAGCCGGTCGGAAACCCGCTTGTTTCCCAATACTTTCGTATCTTTGAAATGTCACATACAACAATTTCCCATGACACATACCACATCGCCCATAACGATAATCGGAGCCGGAATCGGAGGGTTGACAACCGCTCTTGCCTTGAAGCAGCAAGGGATTCAGGCTGCTATTTATGAAAGTTCCCCGGAAATCAAGCCTGTTGGCGCAGGAATTATCATGGCCCATAACGCCATGCAGGTTTTTGAAAAATTGGGCATTCATCATACAATTGAAAAAGCCGGGCACAGCATCTCCCATATTAAAATCACCAACGCCCAAGGTGCTATTCTTTCCTCTTTGGACCTTTCGGAATACGAACAGAAATATGGTGTACACAACATTGCCATACACCGTGGCGAGTTGCAGAAAATCCTGGCGGAAGAAATTGGCTACGATCGTATTCATTTGAACAAGCGCCTTTCCCAAATTGAAAAAAAAGAAATTTATGACCTGACTTTTGAAGATGGTTCTACCCTAAAAAGCTCCTTTGTTATTGGGGCCGACGGAATAAAATCAGTCGTAAGGGAACAGCTGTTTCCAAAAAGCACCATACGATCCGCAAACCAAAAATGCTGGAGGGGCATTTGTGAGATACAGCTTCCCCAAAAATACCATCATCAGGCCATTGAAGCCTGGGGAAAAGGGAAACGTTTCGGTTTTTCAAAAATCAGTGATACAAAAGTGTATTGGTTTGCCGTGGTAAATTCCAAAAAGGATCAAACAGAAGAAACGGACCTCGCATCATTATTTGGGGAATTCCACAGCGATATGCTGGATTTGATCTTGGCAACCCCGAAGGAACAAATTATAGTAAACGATATTATTGACCTTAAACCAATATCCAAATGGCAGGACGGAAACAGCTGCCTACTTGGCGATGCTGCCCATGCGACCACGCCTAATTTAGGGCAAGGTGCCTGTCAGGCCGTTGAAGATGCCTATGTTTTGGGGAAACTCCTCGCGCAGGGGATGCCTTTTGAACAAGGGTGTAAGGAATACGAAAAAATAAGGGTAAAAAAAGCACACTCCATTGTAAATACCAGCTGGGCGTTGGGAAAAATGGCCCATTTCGAAAATAGTGCGGGTATCTGGCTTAGGAACAGCCTCGTAAAAAATATCCCTTTATCCGTAAACCGAAAACAATTGGAAATGATTTTTACTTTGCCGTAGGTTTGTCCTAAACATATACGAGCCTATATTGCCCTTTGAGTATTTCCGGAAGGGCTTCTTCAGTGTTTTTTTCTTTAAAAAGCCGGATGGCATTTGAAATGGTGCTCTTGAGTTCGGTCATGGTAGTGGCTATCGCATAAATGTCTTCCATTTTATCGATATATGCGGAAAAACCGTCTTTTCTTTCCTCTACAATTATACGTATTACATTCATAGTCAATTCCTTAATTATTACACTATTGGTACCATCCTTTCATAAGGCAAAAAAACAATGGTCAAACATACTATTTAAAAAACACCTTCACAATCCTGAATTTTAATGATTTTCATCTCACTGAATACCATTAGGGAATTTTTGATTGTCATTTGAAAAAACCGGCGATTTCATGTTTTTTGGTCAGATTATAGGAAAATGGCACGGCTTTTGATTTAAAAAAATATGACACAGTAATTGGGAAGTGCTGTGTCATATAGTAGATTGCATTAATGACAACCCTGTATCATTTTGGTACGGGGTTGTCTTTTTAAACTAACTTCAAAATCCCCGAATTGCAGTGCTCATTCCGCTTGGGGCTTAATGATGATTTGTGATGGGAAAGTAGTATTGTAGATGCTTTTTGCCGACGAGCAATATTGTATGAAAAAAGTACCGAACTTCCCAAATTTAAGAGCTCCGAAGTACGCTTCCTTATACGATTTGTAAGCACCGATAACCTCGCTTTCCATAATGACAATAAATTTATTGTCAAATTCTTCAACCAACCGGTTCTGGTTTTTTATGTAGTATTCATATTCTTTTTCAAACATGATGGGAGATATTTGGGGGTGAAATAAGTAACCTATATGTAAATATAAGCGATGATTCCCGGATTTTATTACGGGAAAACCACATATTATTACAATTAACGGTATTGAAACCGCCTGCTTATTCTATAAGATTTATGCAGAATGTTGTAAAATTAAAAATCATAAGTCAAAGTATATTTGAAGGTACAAATCTTGGATTATACATTAGGAACAAAAAATACCACCATTTAAATACAACCGAAAATGATACAGAAAATCAGCGCCCCGGACAATGTCGTTGCTTTTAGGGCATTAGGAGAGATTACCGAAGAAGATTACCAAAAAACAGTAGCTCCGGAAGTGGCACATTTGGCACAACAAATCAAAGAAATCAATTTCTTGCTGGTACTTGATACGGACCTTGAAAAATTTACACCCCAAGCCTGGATGGACGATGCCATGCTTGGGCTCAAAAATTCCGGAAAATGGAACCGGGCAGCCATCGTTACTGATTCTGATTCCATTCTTTCATTTACCAACGGTTTTACTTCTATTTCACCTGGAGAATTCCGCGGGTACAAAAAAAATTCCTTCAATGAAGCTTTAAATTGGGTGGAAGGCAATTGAAACGCATTTATCACATTATCCCTTTTCTCCCCAAATTGACTACTTATGGAAACAGCTGACCCTATTGATGAAAATATAACCAACGGTACACTCCACTCCTTTTGGATCGACACCATGATGCCTTTGGCCTACAGAAAAATAGATCAGGACAAAACGACTGATGTATTGGTTATAGGAGGCGGTATTGCCGGACTCACATCCGCTTATTGCCTTGCCCAATCGGGAAAGAAAGTCATCCTGCTGGAAAAAGGCTACCTGGGCAGCGGAGAAACCGGTCGCACAACGGCACACATAACCTACGCACTTGATGACCGGTATTACGACCTGGAAAAAATATTTGGCTACGAAAAAACAAAACTAATTGCCGAAAGCCATAAATATGCACTGCACTGGATTGAGTCTACCATAAACTCGGAGAAAATCGACTGTAATTTTAAGAATGTGGACGGGTACCTGTTTTCAGATCCGAGCGATCCCGAAGAAAACCTTCAGAAGGAATTTGAAGAAACCCAAAAAATAGGGCTGCCTACGGAAATGCTTCCCGGGATTCCTTATTATTCGACAGATAACAAAAGAAATTGTATCCAGTTCCCAAAGCAAGGCCAATTTCATATTTTAAAATATTGTAAAGGACTGGCTGATGCCTTCATCCGTTTGGGCGGTGAAATCTATACGGAATCCAAAGCATCAGCCATATCCCACACAGGAGCAACTTCTAATGGGTTCGCCATCAGGGCCAACCATATTATTGTAGCCACCAATTCACCTGTAAATGATATCGTCACCATGCATACCAAACAATGGGCGTACCGGACTTATGTCATCGCGGCCAAAATCCCAAAGGGGAAATTGCCGTATGCTTTATGGTGGGACACGGGCAACCAGAATTCCCAATGGATGAAAAAACCATATCATTATGTCCGCCTGGAGTCTTTTGATGACCAGCACGACCTTTTGATTTCCGGAGGAGAAGACCATAAGACTGGTTTGGCGGGCGATGAACATATTTCCGAAGCCCAACGGTTTGAAAACCTGGAAGATTGGACCATATTGCATTTCCCTTATTTTTCCGAAGCCGATTATAAATGGTCCGGGCAAATTATAGAACCTATTGATGCCGTAGCATTCATCGGAAGGAATCCGGGAGATAAAAACATATACATCATTACCGGGGATTCGGGGAATGGCATGACACACGGCACTATCGGAGGCCTTTTGATACACGACCTGATCCTTGGGAACAAGAACCCTTGGGAAGACATTTACAATCCTTCAAGAATTACCATCCAGACCGGAGACGATTACATCAAGGAAGTAGGCCATATGGTGGTAAACCTGACCAAAGGCTGGTTGTCTTCCGGAGATACGCCTGAAGCTTCTATGCTTCCTGCAGGAAAAGGCGCGATACTTTCCCACGGTTTGGAAAAAATCGCACTCTATCGTGACGAACAGGGAAAATTACACAGCTGCAGCGCAGTTTGCCCACATTTGGGAGGTATCGTCCAATGGAACGATGAGGAAAAATCATTTGACTGCCCTTTGCACGGTTCCCGTTTTACACCATTTGGGAAAGTAATCAGCGGACCGGCCAAAACAGACCTGAAACCAAAATCCATTACATAATGACAATAAGACTATGGAAAATACGGCTAATCAAAATCCATCCAAAAAAGCAGCAACCGAATCAGACATTATCTTTTGGCTTGCCTTAAGCGGCATAACGCTGTCTGCCGTATTGCATATTGTAAAGAAAAACCCCCAGAACCCTTTAATCGATTTGTGTGCTGCTCCTTTTGTGCTCTGGAAACTCTATACTAAGTTAAAATAAGACAGGAACATCAGCCTGGAAGTGAATGAAAACATACGAAAAATAACGTTGCATGAAAAAAGGGAACCCAAGCGGGTTCCCTTTTAGGATTGTAAACTAACCAAATTATTTTACTTAAAAAATAACTATTTTTTCTTCACTTCCTCTTGTATTCTTTTGGCATGTTCCAGATGTCCTGTCAAAATGCCCACCTGATCGGTTGCCCAGCGTTTTATTTCCGCATTTGTGGTTTTATCTGCAATTTCAGACATCTTATCGACTGCTTTTACATGCCCGTCTGCCATCATATCTGCAAAAAGTTTATCAAAATCGGCACCAGATTTTTCATTAAGCTTGTTGTATGCCTCCGTTCCTTTTTCAGTAAGCGCAGCAGGAAGTGTAACATTATTGGCTATGGCCAGGTTCCGGACTTCCGTAAGGGATTTGGTGTGATCGTCTACCAACATTTTACCGAAATCCTTCACATGTTGCGTATTGCCTTTTTTCTGCGCCAGCTTCCCTATTTCAATTTCAGTCAAATCCACATCTGCTATATCAACCAGGAATTCGGCGTTGTTTTCTAAAGAATCTGTTTCAAATTTGGCGTCGTTCATGTCTTCCGCCGCTTCTTTGGGATCTTCCTGTTTGTTTTCCTGTTTACAGGATTGCAGGCTGCCTGAAAGCATTATTGCACTGACCAGGGCTGCTCCTAAAATGAATGTCTTTTTCATCGTATGATAGTTTTAAGGTTATGGTCAAATCTATCGCCTTTACTTCTCAAACCTCTTACATTACTTTCTGTATTTATTATACTATTTTCACTTTTTGACCCTAAAAAAAGCCCACTCGGGTGAGTGGGCTTTTTGTTTAGCCTTTTTACGGGCCAAACCTAGTTTACCAAAATTAAAAACAGAAAAATCTACATAAAGGCAAACCCCAATTCAAAAAATTACCAAACTAACTTTGGGGCCGCCTTTTCTGTATTTAAAACCCTTCGCTTTTCAGTACGATGTAAAAAATCCCCATTATTTTTTTACGATAATAAACTCAGAGCGTCTGTTTTGGGCATGCTCTTCTTCTGTACAATTAGAACCACAGGCAATTTTAGGTGAAGTACTACCCATACCTTTGCCTGAAATCCTTTCCTGTCCGATTCCTTTTGAAATCAAATACTGAACGGTAGCCTGCGCTCTTTGTTCAGATAATTTAAGATTGTATGCGGCACTACCTTTTGAATCTGTGTGAGATTTTACGAAAATCACCATGGCAGGATTATCCTTCATGACCTGGACCAATTTATCCAATTCGGCTGCTCCCGGCGTAGTGATGTTGCTTTTATTGAAATCGAAATACACATTGTTCAGGATTACTTCTGTGTCTGTGATGATCACTTCCATAGGTGTTAGCCCGGCCTGGACAACAAATTCTCCTGAAGTTATTTTCTGGATAGGGAACACTGCCCTTTCAAAATTCGGAGCCGTTACCTGAAAAACATATTCCGTATGGCATTCTACATTATAACCCACTTTCCCGGAAACATCAGTTGTTTGGGCAGCAATTATATTCCCTTTTGCATCAGCAATCGATACCGAAGCTCCGGAAATAGGCTCGCCCGTTTTTTTATTGGTCACAAAGGCGATGGCTTCCGCTTTGCAAATGGCCAATGCTGAGAAAATAGCATCGGATCCCTCTCTGTTAGAAGAAAAGTAACCTACATTAAGCGTATTGTTGAAACTGAAGGCAAAATCATCTTTTTCAGAATTGACCGGTTTTCCTAAATTTTGGGCCGGTTCATTCGTTTTTGTATCGATCTTAAAAACATCCAGTCCGCCAAATCCTTGTTTTCCTGTCGAAGCAAAATACAATATGCCTTCTTCGGTGATGAAAGGGAAATTCTCTTTTCCAGGCGTATTGATTTTATCACCTAAGTTTTGCGGTGTCCCATAACCGTTGGCTTCCACGCTTACTTTCCAAATATCCGATTCCCCGAAACCACCCGGCATGTTAGATGCAAAATATAAGGTTTTGCCGTCCTTGCTCAGAGCAGGATTAGATACGGAATAATTGGAACTGTTAAACGGAAGCGCCTCGATTTTAGACCATTGCCCATCGATTTTAACCGCTTTGTACAATCCTTGCTGCCCGACTTTTACATGGGTCTTCTTGTCTTTTTCATATTGTCCTTCGCTATGCCTGTCGCGGGCAAAAAACAGCGTATTGCCATCATGGCTAATCGTTACGGGCCCGTCGTGGAAAGCCGTATTCAATTCTTTTACCTGCACCGGTTCAGACAATGTCCCGTCTGCCTGGCGGGCCGATTGAAAAACATCAAGGTAAGGCTGGTTGGCCCATTTGTCCTTCTTTTTTGAAGCATTCCGGGTACTGGCAAAATACAAAGTATTGTCGTTTGACAAAACCGCCCCGAAATCATTGCTTCCTTTGGCTTTTATATTCGTGGTGGCTATGTCGAACATCTTGGACCTGTTGGACAGGCTTGGGATATAATCGGGGTTAGACTTATGTTCTTTGGCCCTGGCATCATTAGGCAATAAAGCAGCAAAAGCATCCATTTGGACATTGGCCTCCTGGTATTTACCTAAAGTTTTCAGTACTTGTGCATAATTGTAATGGGTTTCGGCATCGGTTTTGGATACTACTGCTTGTGCATACCATTTTGAAGCCTCATCCATATTATTGATGTTGTAATAGCTGTCAGCCAATTGTTTGGCAACATACGGGGACGTTTTTCCATCTCCGGCAAGCTTAAGATATTCCCCGATGGCATTGACATACTGGTAACTTCCAAAAAACTCGTCTGCCTTTTTGGTATGTTTGTCTTGTGCATATGCCGTGGTCATGAGCAGCAGCAAACCTATTTTTATATAGTTCTTTTTCATTTTTATGGCTTCTTTTTATTAGAAATATCTTGGAGATATCGATGTCTTTTTAGGGAAATTCAAATCAAACAACAATAGGAACTCATGAGAAGCAGCCGTTGTTGCTTTCAAATTCGAAATGACGCGGTCATAAGCATACCCTACTCTTATAGAAGGTGTTATACCATAATTTACCATGGCACCATACGAATCTTCCAAACGGTATGTTCCTCCCAATTCAAATTTGTCAAAAAATAAAAAGTTGGCCGAAACATCTAAGGAAGTGGGTGCTTTGAAGGCTGATTTCAACATAAATGAAGGTTTGAATTTTGTATTTTCCGATAATTCGAAAACATATCCTCCTGTAAAAAAGTAATGTTGCGTTTCACTCCCGAAATTATACTCATCTCCGTTTACGGAAACATCCAGATGCTTGCTGTCCAACATATTAGGCACAGAAAAGGACAAATAATATTTCTGTGTATAATAGAAAAGACCACTTCCGATGTTTAAATAGGTATTGCTTACGTTTTCACTAAATGCCACATCTCCCGGCTGAGGCACATATCCGTTTCCGATGTCACTGAAAAGCCCGGCTTTATGAAACGTAGCCCCGGCTTTTATCCCCATGGCCAAACGGTGTTCTCCGCCCAGGTTTAGTGTATAGGAAAAATCCGCATATGCATTATTCTCTTCAACCGGCCCTATTTTATCTGAAATGACAGAAAGTCCCAAACCTACGTTTTTCCCTACTGGGCTATGTACCGATAGCGTTGCCGTTTTCGGAGCTCCGTCAACATTAACCCATTGATCCCTGTACAAAATCCCTACTGCCAAATTTTCCTTTGATCCCGCATAAGCCGGATTCATCACATTCATGTTATACATATACTGTGTATAATGAGGATCCTGTTGCGCCTGTATTTCTGTGGTGATGGCACCCATCAGAAGCATTGCAAAATATATTTTTTTCATTTCAGCTTTGTATTGCTTTACGTTACTAATTACAGCCTACCCACACATATTGGGCAGGCAGGCTGCTCTTATTTAGATTCTAATGTTGTCTGTTGATATATACCCAACCCGTAATGGTCGTGTTATCTTGCTTGACAATAGTATAGAAATAGGTGGCATCAGGTAACACATTCCCTTTATTGGACAAACCATTCCACTGATTGGTATATTCTCCTTTGAATGCATACACTTCCATGCCGTAACGGTTGAAGATGATTAACTCCTTCACTCCCATTCCCGTCAGGTCAAATTGATCGTTTGAACCGTCATTGTTTGGCGAAATACCTCTAGGGATCATTCGGCACGGATTGCTTGTCACGGTAAATTCTTTCGTAGCAAGGCAACCATCCGCATCTACAGTAACATAGAATGTCAATGGCAGGCTTAAAGAAGGATTCTGCGCCAGATACTCATCAACATTAAAAGTAGGACTGTCTGAACCTACTACAGTATTGCTTTCGTTCGTCCAGAGATAATCAACAGTATTCGGATCGAATGAACTATCAACCGGGTTTGCATTGAGCAATAATGATTGGTTTTCGCAAACGTCTTCAATAACCACTACCGGTGCTTCATTGACTGTAAGTGTCACACTCTCGCTTCCGGCAAGATTACAACCCTGGGCAGTTACAGCATACGTAATCGTATACACTCCAGGAGCACTTCCAGAAAGAGCAACAGCTCCTGTTCCAGCATTAAGCGACAATCCTGATGGTGTAGCTGTAAAATTACCTCCTGTTGTGAATCCTGCATTTGTTGTCATAACCGGTGCAGTCCCTCCAACACAATACAATGCTTTATCATAGGCAAATCCGACTACAGGAGTAATCAATTCGTTTACGATAACTTCTATTGGGGTTCTTGGCCCGATACATCCGCCGGCATCTACCAGAGCAACGTAGTAAGTTGTTGTTCCAACCACTGCCGTTGACGGAGTTGGAGCATTAACATCTCCGGTACCGCCCGTAGGAAGTGTAAACCATTGCAAAGTATACCCTGCCGGTGCTGTTGCTGTTAAAGCTGTAGCCGCCTGGCTCGTGCAATATTCAACCGGGGAAGTTACCGAGGCTACTTGCGTGAAACCTTCATAGGTAACTACGATTGGTTTTTCGCAATAGCGGGTTTTCCAGTAATAAGTATATACACCCGGTACTGTAAAGCCTGAAATGGCAGTTGTCGTATTGGCCGGAGCATCGATAACAGTAACACCAGGATTGGCGTCATCTGCAATCCATTGTCCTATTCCTACAGCTTCAACAGTTAAAGATGTCAGGTTGCATGGCAAAGTGGTATCTTCTGTTACAATATCGGTATTCGCTTTAAAATTAGCAGCGTCTAAAATATGGCCGATGGCATTTTCCTTCACTCTAAAAATAAATCGTGTAGTGGCTTGACCGGTTGGAATAGTATAACTTCCCTTGATCAAATCCCAAATCAAACTATCAGCATGATCTTCTGCAATTACTGTGAAAGGTCCTGCTGGAGGCCCGGCAAACAATTGAATTGTTGTACCTGTACCGTTGGTTTGTCGCGTTGCACTGGCAAAACTATAATCCATTACGGTAATTTCAGACGTATCGAAATCTTTGTATAATCCTTTGATATTAGGATCTGAAGGATCCCAGGCATCAGCACCGTCTTGTGTTAACTGAAGACATTGGCCGCCTGCATAAGGCGTCACATCGCCGGAATTAGATCCTTCCTGGAAGAACATCGTCCCCCAATCTGTATTGACTCTCCATCCCGGTACCACAGTGGCATCGATAATAGTAGAAATCCCGGTAACATGCTGCATCGGCAGTTTTTCAAAACTATAATTGAAAGCATTCATATTACAGATATCCGATGGCGTGCTCACACAAATGTCAAATCGCTTGTCATTCGCTCCTGAAGCATCCAGTTTTATGCGTACTTTATAAAGGTTTCCTACGGTTAATTCAGAAGAATACATCGTTACTAATGAATTATTTTCACTGCAGGATTTCTCCACAAGCGATCCGTCTGGCTGTACTTCGTATAAAGACAGGATGATTTTTGGCCAGGTTCCGTTAAAAGCGCTGGCATAATAGCTTCCAGGGTTGAAATTGCTCAATTCGACAACCTGAACTTTTGAAGCCGCTATGAATTCATACCAAATATCGCCGCCATTCGCACCTGTGCACGATGTTGGGACATTCGAAACTGTTGCTCCGATGAAAGAAGCATTGGTTCCTTGTGATACGCAAGCTTCAGAAGAGTTTACAGTAAGCCTGATAGCTGTAGCCGGTTCGTCGTTTTTAATGAATACTTTCGGGCCTGTCCAATAACTTTTATCATTGGAACCACAAACGGCTCTTACAAAAAATTCATTCGTTCCTGCTAAAGGAGAATAAAAATCGGAAGCTACCGGTGTATAACTCGGTGTATTTACAATAACTCCAGATTGTGGGATTGATCCTTGGCCTAATGGCTGTACAAAAACTTCCCATTGTGTTTCCGAACCGCCCGGAGTCCATGAAAGCACTCCAAGGTTGCTTACCGCCAAATTAGTCGGCTGAGGGCAAGTAATTACAGAACAATTCGAAATTCCCGTATAAATATTGGTATTAACCGTACCCAAACCAAGAGGGCTGGTCCAAACCACATTTCCGGCCTGGTCTTTAATTACAGCTTGTGCTTCAGCATATTGAAGCCCATTTCCTCCCATTCCATTCCAATATAGGCTAAATTCAATACCGGAACATAAATACACTTGATGGTCAACCACTGTAGGCTGGTCAGGTGCATCTACAGGGAACGTAATCGTTTGTAAAACCTCACCGTTTTGCATTACATCCAATCCTGGATATACTTGTCCTGTATTACCATTAGTAAGCGAAATAGTGTATTCGCACATATTGGCAAGGTCGCATTTTGTCAAGATTTCCAAAGGTCCTATCCATTCGCTTTGTGAACTTCCGCTACAAACCGCTCTAATATATACCTGGTATTTAGTTGACGGTGCAAGCCCTGTTATCGTATAAGGATGTGCAGTGGCTGTTTGCAGGTATTGAGGAAGGGTACTGCCCACCGGAGCAGGCGTACCAAATGGTTGTACTGAAATCTCCCATGTTGTTTCAGAACCTACCGCTTCCCAATTAATTCCGGCCGTGGTATCCATAATAGTGCTAACCGCTGCATTTATTACAGATGGACATGCCGGAATATCTTCTACAATTACATTATCTATGAAAGTATACTGACCTCTGTAGTTCCACGGGTTTGGTGGAAAGAAAGGTGTATGGAATCCAATATTGATGTTTGACGCAGTGGTAATCCCGTCTAAATTGATTACCATCTCGCGAACTTGTTCATTATTAATATTCTGATGAACGAATGTAACATTTAAAGGACCTGCTGCTGTTACGTCAGCATTCGCTGATATGGTTATGGATGAACCATTGATGGCAACTACTGTTGAACCAAAAGGGATTACCCAACCCGGAATATCTACCCTATCCCCTATCTTCACACCTTGAGTGGACGTTAACGTTATGATATCAGAACCTGCAACAGTCCCGGTAGCATCTGTAGGGATTACGGTATTATTCTCATATAAAAGCGTAAATTGATTCGTAGCTACTCCGTTTACCGAAAGCATTACTTTCAAATCTTCTTCGAAAAAGCTGTCCAGTACTTTATAGTAAAAACGAAGCCTCTGGCCGGCATGTGCCGTAAGGGTTGGCGTGATTAACCAATCGTTGTTGTTTCCATTAGATCCTGTGAACAAAGCAGCCATCTGATCCCCGAAAATTGGGTTAACCGGCTGGTTCAGGTTCCAAAGGTTCCCGTCACCATTGCCATTGACAACTGTCCAGCAGGATTCTGTATTGGAATTAGAATCAAACGTTTCAAGGAAAGGTGTCGGTAGCGGATTACAAGTAGTCTTGAACGTAAAAGGCCCTACCCATTCGCTGCTTTCCGTAGCGTTACATACTGCCATAACATAATATTCGTACGTAGTATCCGGTGTTAAATTGGTAGCATTGTAAGCCGGTGTCGTATTTACGGCTGTCCCGGAACCAGTAGGAACTCCTCCTCCGGCTTCCTGAACTACGACCTGCCATTGGGATTCGGTATTTCCTATATTCCAGCTTAAATTGGCCGTTGTAGGTGTAATCGCGGTAACTGCTAAATGAGAAGGATTCGGACATGCCGGTGCTTCTTCAATGACAAAATCATCAATGACAACATTTCCTGTCGCAGATGGGTTATCCATCGTTGGCGGAAGCCTGAAAGCAATGTATGTTGTCCCTGTCCCATTCAATAAAACAGAATCTTCCATGAAGGCACCATTGGTAAAATCATGTGCCGGAATTAAAGTCGTATACGTACTGAAATCGGGTGTGGATGACATCAATACTTCAAAATTCCCCCTTGGAGACGGGAAAAATACAGAAGTTGTTACTCTATATTTGAAACGGAGCCTTTTGGTACCAACAGCATGAACCGGCGCACTGATCAGCCAATCGTTATACGTGGAGAAAGGTTCGAAGAAGTTGACAGGCTGCGGACGGATACTTGCTTCCGTTCCGGAGATGCTCCATTCTGCAGGATCGCCATCAACATTATTGGTAGACCAACAGAATTTCTTCGTATTGGCATCTACATCATTGAAACTTTCAAAATAAGGAACCTGTTGTTCGATACACAACGTATTGAAATTGATTGGCCCTGCCCAGGTACTTTGTGATGTAGCCGAACAATAAGCTCTTACGTAAAATTCATATCGCGTAGACGGATCTAAATTTGTCAGCGTGTACGGATTCGTATTTACGATAATCCCCGGAGTAGTCGGAACACCTGTCCCTAAAGGCTGGGCTACCAATTCCCATTGGGTATTGTTGTAACCGTTTGTCCAGGAAACTTCCGCTGAATTTGTGGTTATGGAACCTGCCGTAACTACCGGATAACTTGGTTCTGAACAAGCTGGCAAGTCTTCTACATGTACATCATCGATATATATCCAGCTTCCGGTTTGGTTAGCTCCTTGCGGTACTATCCAGGCAATATTGATATCTCCCGTAATATTTGGCAAAGGAACAATCGCTTCGATATAGTTGTAGGCGGTCGTATAAGAAGTCAAAGGAATTACGGTGGTGGTGAAGTTTTGCGCTCCAACGCCTGTAGTGGAAATTTTTATTTCAAAAGAACCCGGCCCACCGGTAGGATTATTTACAATAAGCCCCCAGTTGCCATAGATATTATACTTGAAACGCAATCTTTTCTGGGTTACCCCATCCAAATGGAATTGCGGCGAAACAAGCATATCATTGGTATTGTTCTCTGCATTGGAAGTGCGTAATTTCGCTACTGGTTCACCAAATCCATCAGTACCAAAGTGGAAAAAATCACTATCGTTGTTAAGGTTTAATTGTGACCAGCAGCTATTCATGCCGTCATCTTCAAAACCTGTATAATAAGGAGGTGTTATAGGATCACACGGTGTCCTGAAAGCAAATGGTGCAGACCATGCTCCCGGAGTACCGCCACAAACAGAACGAACATATATATTATAGTTTGTCGCTGCAATAAGCGGCGAAACTATATTGTTACTGTTTGTTGCTGTAGGAATTACAGTATCTGAAGCTGTAGGAGCTCCTAAAGAAGCCAGTTTCACGATATATTCCCAGTTACTGACTAAATTTTGAGGGTTAGCCCATGAGAAAGTAGCACTCGTTTGCGTCAGGTTATCATAAGAGATTCCTGCAGGAGTAGGACAAGATGGTGCCGATAAAGTAAATGTAAAGCAAATACTGGCTCCGTCCTGGTCAGGATAGTATGTAAAAGGCGAAGAAATGACAAAATAATACGTTTGCCCCGCCTGCATATACACATTTTGAAGTTGGGAAGAGTTACTATTGCCCTGTCCTGTAGTAAGTGAACCCAGGCAGTTTGCCGTGGTTCCAATAGCACAACTGTCAAAAATAAACACACTAGATAAAGTGTTATAACATCCTGACGGATAATCAACATTTACCGCTTGGCTGATATTTACCAATCCTGAAGCAGTTGGTGTGTAAGACAAAAAGGCATGGTCTCCCGATAGCCAGTTCTGGGTAGAACCAAAAGGCTGGCAGCTCAATCCTTGAGAATCATAAACAGTATAATTCTGCGGATCATGGAATGTACTTAAGTTGGTGCTTAAAACATATGGCGTTGTTGTTATGCTTGTGGGCACCACAATAGGCGTGGCACAATCCAGTCCCAACTTTGCTGTGGTAACCGGAAAAGGCCCGGCCCAGGCACTTGCCGTAGTACCGTCGCAAACTGTTTTTATATACACATCATAAGCAGTACCGTCTGCTAAACTTGAAGCAGTATAAGAAGTTCCCGTTACCGGAGTCCCTCCGCCTGGAACATAAGGAGTATCTTTAGGGACAATCTGAATCAGGAAATTATTCGCTGTAGGATGTGTCCAGTTAATGACACCTCCATTTGCAGTCATCGTAGCAGTAATCCCTGTTACCGGAGTACAACTGGAAATAACCCTTGCATTGTCTATAAACCAAGTATCCCCGCTGGTTGCAGAGGTCCCTGTTTGTTGTGTTATGGCAACAAAGGCAACATATACCGGTATTCCTGCCGGAATGGAAGGAATGGTTACAATTTTTTCTTCATAGGTAGTGGCTGAAACATTCAGCTGGGCTTCCGTCCAGGATTGCAGTATCACATTAAAATTACTGATATCCGGCTGGTTCGCTGTGGTAAGCCTTACCTGGTACGTCGTTCCTTTATTGGAAAAACTACCTTGCTTTGTAAAAAACCTGATCTCAGTAATATCTGTTGTCAGGAATTGAGGGGTAATCAAATAATACTCCGCCGTGGTGCCGACCGTATTATTTAAAGCCGGGTTTACCATAGCTCCCGGTGTCGAGAGGTATCCTCCTGTAGGAGTTGTGGGTGCCCAGTTGTTCGTAACTGCCTGGTTACTGGTAATAGCCCAGGTAGCTGGTATCCCACTGGTAAAATCTTCCAGCGGCATTTGCGCAAAAGCAGCATTTGAAAATAATCCAAATGTAAATATCAGCAAGATACTTATTCCGAAATTTTTCCTCCATTGAAGAAAAAGCTCCGAAATAGCTACCCAATGAGATATGGGGATTTCTTTTTGCATTTTTTTAATTTTTTGGTTGTTAGACATCATCTGGTATAAAAAAGAGAAGCAAGGCAACCTTGATGATTGCCTTACTTCCCGGTAATTTGCTATTTTTTGATCACTCTAAAGAATTGAACGTTTTCTTCAGAATATACCTTAACTACATAAGTTGAAGATCCGAATGCATTAAAATCCATTCTGACAGTTGTTCCATTAGCTTCTATAACTTTCAGTTTCTGGCCTAATAGATTATACAATTCAACCTTTGTTATGGCTTCTTTCGCCGTAATAGTCAATTGATCTGTTACAGGGTTTGGATAATATCGCACGCCTGAAATCTCAAAATCATGAGTATCAAGGCAACCTCCCTGGGCCAGGATCGCTAATCTTGGTCCTTCGCATCCGTTTACTGTTTGTGAAACAAAATAAGAAGCGTTTAAAACCACTGGCGTCGAAACCGGCAAAACAGTACCTAGCGTTGCAGCATTGTACCATGTAAAGGTCGCGCCACCTGCTCCGGTCACCGCAAAATCAGCAATTGTCCCAGTAGCACAAGAATCTTGTATTCCAGCACCAGTCGGAGCCGGCGTATTTGCCACAGTGGCCGTAACCGGTACCCTTACTGATTCGCATACCTCATCAAATGTCAAATTATGGAAACAATTGGTCGTATTGGCCGTAGTGCTGATCGCATCGTTAAGCGCAGAAACATTACCTGTCAATTTAAGAGGCCCACTAGTTGGATATGCAATGGCACCAGTACTGTTCCCCAAAGTATTGATAGTAGCCGCTAAACCATTTGTAGCCACCAACCTGTAACCTGTTCCTACAGGAATAGTATAGTTAAGTGTTACCACCTGAGCCGTTGTTCCGATGGTTCCAGTCACTAAAGCCGGAGTAAAAGTAACCGGAGTTGTCCCGGCAACAATAGCTCCTGAAGCATCGTATAAACTGATGGTTATCGGTGTAAGTGCTACAGTGTTTTTTGGATAAACCGTAACTGTTTTTAATTTCAGGTTATTGGTAACATCAAAAGCAATTCCTTTAAACAAAGCTGTAGAAGCACTTGTTCCAGTATAAGCCGAAGTATTCACGGCTCCTGTAGATTCTGCTCCTGAAGAAACATAATATGTTGTTGTTGATGTTACAGCAGGGCTGAATGAAGTACCTGTTGCCACTAAATTACCGCCTATTGGTGCATCGTACCAGTTTAGGATAGTACTTCCGGAAGCAGATAAATTAGCCGTTCCCGCAGTACAGATCGAAGCAGGCGTTACCGAAGCACTTGATGACGAAACAGTCACGGCAACCGGAACAGAAGTCCCCGTGCTTGACGAACAGGTTACGTTACACTGGTAAGAAGTGTCTGCAGAAGGCGTCGCAATGTACGTTGCTGCAGTAGCTCCCGAAATATTTGTCCATGTAGCGCCACCGTTAGTAGAAATTTGCCATTGGTACGTTACACTTGCCCCAATTGTTGGAGTTGTCAGGCTCAATGTTGTAGATTGCCCTAAACATACCGAAGCCGCTGATGCAATTGTAGCTCCTGGTGCAGGAACTCCTGCGCAGGCAACACCTTGTGCATAAGCAAAATTACCTAAGAATCCTCCAGTTTGTGGCGTAGCCAAATAAAGTGTCGGAACGTTTGGCGAACCAAAATAAGCCAACTCAAAAGTAGTAGCGGAAGCCGGAGTGGAAACAATATCGTAAACTCCGTTTTCAGTAGCGGAATGCACGATGATATTAGAAGCAGTAACCGGTGTTGACAAGGCTCCCAACCTAACATTATATCCTGTAAAAGCTCCTGCAGATCCTACTCTGCTCACTTTCCATCTTTCAGCGCTTATATTAGAAGCATTCGCTGGATTTGCTGTTCCCGAATTGGTATCGAAAGCTTCAGCCATCAGTTCTACGCCTCCAGCTGAAGAAATGAAGATCGGCATGTATTTTCCGTTTTTCCCTACCGGGAATAATTTGTATTGTGAAAGCGTGTTGTCAAACCTGTTGGCATGCACGCACGGCCCGTCAATATAAGAAGTATTTCCTCCATTGGTAATACTGAAAGAACCTCCAAAATAAGTTGCGGACGTAACATCGGAAACACCGCAATATATCGGATAAGCCGCCGAAGTATGAAGGATACCATTGGCCAAAGTAACAGATGACCAAACCCTGAAATTAGGCACTTGAAGCGTTACTCCTGCCGGGTTTGTATTGTTGATGGTCAAGCCCGATAAAGCATAACCTGAAGATGGCCCACTGGTTAATGCCCATTGGTTTGCTACCCATGAACCGGAACCTGAAATCGTTTGAGGCAATGTAGACGGCCCGGCCACACCGTTGGTAAAACTTCCAAGGTATAAAGGAGAGGATGCCCACGGGAAATTGATAGTACCGTTATTTACGATATTACCGCCCACATAAACAGTTCCGCTGGCAAATGTTTTCCTGAAAGCACTTCCGGCAGTAACCGTAAATGTATTCTGGACATACATATTGAATCTATTGTTGATGTTATTGCTGCTTACGTTCATGAACCTACTGTCCCCGTTTGGAGCATCAACCGTTAGGTTCCCCAAAGAAAACAATCCGTCCATTGCCTGGAACTGGCAATTGAACCCTGTAGATACAAGTGCCGTATTCTGAGTCGAGATACCGTCACCGATTTGTAAAGTATGGTTCAGACCGGCAGCATAATTAACCGGCGATGCATAAATGAACGAACCGCTGGATTGTGTATTGAAAGAATATAAATTCAGTACCAAAGGAGATGGAGCTCCCGCCTGGATCGGTTCGGATAAAGTCAATTTAGGCCCGGACATATCCGTTACAAATGTCCCCGGATTTATACCTGCTCCTGAAACTGTCATACCAATAACTATAGCAGGATCGGCAGCAGTTAAAATTACAGTATAAGAACCTGGTGTTACCCCGGCAAATGACAATGCCTGCTGAGCGGTAATTGGCGATGGGGCCAAACCGGCTACAGGTTGTGACAAAGTAATTTTAACCAAGCTGGTAGGATAATCATTACCGCTAATCGCTATACCGGTAATTACTGAACCTGCCTGTATACCTGTTCCTGAAACGCCTGTTCCCAAAGCTAAATTTGCACTGGCAGCATCCATCCCAAGGACTACGGCGGCACAATTATTTGCCATAGAAGAGAAGTTCAAAGGAGTCCCGGCAGCTACAGGAGCCGTAACCGGAGCTGATAATGTCAAAGTAACCGGAGGGAAAGGAAAACCGAAATTCCCAACTGTTACTGCGGTAATAGTAGTACCTGCCGGAATATTGGCATGGCCCGATATTACTTGCCCTACAGCAAAAAGATTCGCTATATTCCCCATACTGGCTGTACTTCCGGTAATGCTTCCGTTATAGGTAAACGTTCCGGCAGCCCCTTCTGTACTCAAAGAATAATTCCCGATAGAAGTAGCAGAAGCCGGAGTTCCGATATTTACAAGTGGATCAACAATGGTTATCTTACCACCTGTCAGTGCTAAATTAGCCGTTTCAATTTTGCAGGAAGCTCCGCCAAAAGCAACAGAAGTCGCTGCATCACCTGCATTATTACTGTCAATGATGATTTCCCCACCAGTCTGGTTGAAGAAACTTCCTATTTTATGCGCTACAAAACCGTTTACTTTCAAATTACCGGTTGTCATTGTATGCGTACCATAATTATAAAAAGCAGCATTGTTGTTCGTACAACCTACCGTCATAGTAGTGCTGCCTGCATTGTTTGCCAATGTTCCTCCTTTGGAGATAATCACACCGGCAGCATCAGCCGCAGTAGTTACCGTAACTGTATGCCCGCTGGCAATCGTAGCTACATTTCCGCAAGAAGGAACAACAGATCCAACCCATGTGGAAGGATTGTTCCAGTCACCTGAACCTGCAGAAGTAATGGCTGCTGCCGTATTCAAAACCGATGCATTGGCAACTCCTACATAAACAGGTGCTGCTGTTAAATTTGCCAAAGACAAATCTTTTCTAAACGCAAATGGCTGTGCAGTACCATCTTGATGAGTACCTGCCAAAGCAGCTGACGCATTCATTAATCTTGAAGTACCGTCTATCGCTTCAAAAGCGCCGTTAGCATATACTCCTACCCTATGATTTCCAGCTGTAGTATAATAAACCGCTGCACCTGCAGGAACCGCATTTCCGTCAGGAGTGGTAAAAACCCAGTTCCCGTTATATTTTTTATTGATCGTGTAACTGCCGTCAGCAATGGAAAGGCTTCCTGCAACTGTATTGGCATCTGTATACGTTACCGCTACTTCTCCTGCTGTTGTAGGATTGGCATCAGGCAACAAATACAATGACCTGTCCAGTCCTGCTCCGCTCACAAAAGGATACCAAAACGGTTTATAATTATTATCTGTTCCAGGGTATTCTGTTCCCGGCTGTACATTTTTAGTATTGGAAGAAGACATCCATCTTGATACCGTTCCATTAGTAAAACCACTTCCAGGAAGGATTGTTACGCCATTTAAAGAACCGAAACTTCCCAGGATAACCCTGTTTCCTGAAGTCACATTTATTCTCCCCGATGTTAAAATCAAAGTAGATTTAATCCTAACTCCATTCACATCCCAAACTACGTTTGTTGCAGCAGGAAAAGTATTGGTCACTTCCAATTGATTCAGGACACCAGCCACATTGCTGAATCCGTTTGTTCCCGGAAGCGAGCCTCCCATAAAACCGGATGGGTCTACTGTTATCGTTTGAAGCAAAGAACCATTCAGTGTCAATCTTCCGGAAAAATTACCCGTATTCCCAAGGCTGCTGTCAAATCTTGCTGATGGTCCTACATCGATATTATGGCCTATTTTCAAATATTTACCATTGGTTCCGTCATGGTTGTTAAACCGGGCGCCACCTGCGGCAATATTCAAATCATTATTAATGGTAAATTCATCCATAACCGAACTGATGGCGTACTGCACCAATGAATTCAATCCTGCCAGGATCAAATCCTCGCATCCTGAATATCTTGAATCGATCATCACTACCTCATCATCATTATCCAATACGACAGTATCTGCCGGAGTTGGTACTTTATCACCGTCCCAAGTACCTGGCTGGGACCAAAGTCCTGAATGCGCGCAGGTAATTTCTTCAGGCATTCTTGAAACAAGCGAAATATTATCAATGGAAGCCGGAGCACTCGTTCCTGCCGATGTTCCATTTGTCCACACGAAAATTAACCTGAAAGGCATTCCCGCAAAAGATTTAGGGATAAAAGCCGTAGCTTTGGTCACCGAAACCTGCGGATTGGAATTGAAAGAGATCAAAGTAGCACCAGGCCAGGAAACACCGTGTGTAAAAGGAGACGTTACCTGAGTATTCGTCCCTGCTACTGTTTGGCTAATTGGTGCTGCCCATACTTGCCATCCCGCTCCGAAAGAAGGATCCGATTTTACATCAAAAGTTAATGTCATTGCGGTCTCGGCAGAAGGAACATTAATATCCCTATAGAAATAAACAGTCCTGTTTACAGGGTATCCTCCATAAGAATAAGAAGCTCCGTTATCATTGGTAACATAAGCGGCATTACCTGAAATTCCGGCGGAAGTTGCCGAGAAAGTCAAGGTTTGGGCCACGGCAAGCGCACTATTGTTGATCGATGCTCTTGATAACCCTAATGTTGTCCCGTTAATGCTGGCAACATAAGTATTGGCACCGATAAACCCTGGCACGGGAGCAATAGCCATACCTACGGCAATATTTGGATTCGCCGCCGATAACGCAACCGAATAGGTATTGGCACTGATAGAAGCATTTGTCAGTTGGATAGCACCCACACTCATCGTTCCGGAATATTTTCCAAAACCTAAAGTAGTACCACCGGCACTGACTATGGCATTTTGAGACAACGTTAGGGTCGTTCCTGAAATACCTTGTACAAAAGTATTGGCAGGAATGGCACTTCCGTACACTATCTGGCCTATGGCGATGTTGGCATTAGCCGCTGTTAAGGTTACTGTAGGCGAACCATTTGTCGTAGCGCCTGTTGCCGTTATTCCGGAAGCGGCATTTCCTACAGCCCATTTTATAGGACCTGATCCTTCATTTGCCACAGTCCATCCATTTGCCGCAAAAGTGTTCCCGGAATTAAACCCACCGTCCGTTGCCGGATTGATCAGGGTTGTTTGCGAAAAAGCACTGTTTGCAACTCCAAAAAGCAAAAGTGTCCAAAACGTGCTGTGAAGCCGCCCTGTACTTTTGCCGAAATCAAAGTAGTCAATTACTTTGGTGAATCGTAATTTTTTTTGCATAATCATATTGCTATTGGTTTAAATAATAGGTGATGAAAATAATACCCTTATTCCTATTATTATAAGTGATCCCTTTGCTAATTCCTGAAATTTGAAAAGCAAAAAACAAATACAATTACTTGATAATCAATATGTTGATGGATTTATTAATTATTTATTAAACCTCCCATAACACACATTTGTTTTGTAGGTTTTTTAAGATATTTTTAAGAATTTTTGTAATTTATCAGAAGAAATTATAAATAAAACAACGATGGATATAGAAATAAAAAGTATTGTTATTTTATTACATAAAAAGTTATAAATATAACTTTTTATGTATTTTAATGATTAGGCCGTTTATTTTGATAAAAGTCCAAACGAACTATTAAAATCATAAACAAACTATAGCTGTTTTATGTTAGAGGTGTTAAAAGGGCCTTCACTTCCAAAGCATTCAAAATTCCTGCCTGGCTGGCCGTATTGTTGAAATAAACAAATGCTTTTTTACTTTTTTTGCTGCTGCAGATTAAGTTCTTCAAATAAGAAAGTTCTTCATGGGAATAAGCGGAATAAAACAATTCGGGTTTTCCATGCAATCTGAGGTAAACAAGCGGGGCTTCGGTAAAAACAGTATCAGGCAGCCCAGGATAACTAACACTACAAAAAGTTATGTTATGATTGGACAATTCGTTCCACACTTCAGGGATCCACCAGCTATTGTGGCGGAATTCCAGCACATTTTCAAAATTAGGATCAAGGTTTTTTAAAATGTCTTCTAATTTGTCAGGGCTATACTGGTAACCAGGAGGAAACTGGAACAAAATGCAGCCCAGCTTTTCCCGCAAGCCTAAACGGCAAGCCGTATAAAAATCTTCGATTAATCCTTCGCAACCCGACATTTTTTTAATATGGGTTATGTCTTTGGGCGCTTTCACTGAAAATAAAAAATCCCCGGGAACTTTATGGTACCAATTGTCCATGCTTTTGACCGTAGGAGGTTTGTAAAAAGTACCATTCATTTCATAGGTGCCGAAATGCGTGCAATAGAAATCAAACCACTTGGATTTTGGCAGCTCTTCCGGATAGAAAATACTCTTCCAGTAGGCATTGTTGAAACTGGAACACCCGATGTTGACTTCCTGCTTCATTGGTATAATTTTTGGCAGTTGATACAAAAGAAACTTCTTCTCTTTTTGAGCCCGGTATATTTCAGTACAATGGGCAAATTACATCTCTGGCAGGTTTTTTTGGTGTGGGCAAGCCAATGTTTTTTCAGTTCATAGTGCTTCTTCCATTCCAGGAATTCAAAACTGTAACGTGAACATTCCTCAATAATGGTATCTATAAGTTCCGAAGGGATTTTCCCGGTCAGGGATTCCGGATGCGTATGGGTCCTGTACAGTACTTCGTTTTTGATGATATTGCCCACGCCGGAGAAAATATCCTGCTCCAATAAAGTATCGCAGATCATCTTTTGAGGGATTTCCTGTAGTTTGCGTTTTGCCTTTTCCGGATCCCAGCTTTCATTCATCACATCTGCGCTCCAGTCGTAATAAAGGTCCAGGTCGCCTTCCAGGAATTTTATAGAACAAGTGTACAGGTTGATTTCGCCATTGGAAAAAACGAGGCTCAGCCGTGGAACACTTTCTTTTCTTTCATTGATCCTATAAGCGCCAAACATCAGAAAATGGACTTTGAGCGTAAATCCTTCAAAACAAATCAAAAAATGCTTGCCCCAGCTTGTAAAAGAAAGCACGGTTTTGCCTTCCATCCTGTCAATGCCAATGGTACTGTTCCCGGAAACGGCAATCACTTTGTGTCCTGCAAATTGCTGTACTTCTTCTTTTACGATTACTATGGAAGGACCTTCTGGCATGCGTTCTCGTTTTAGGATATGCCATAAAAATACAGCAAGCACCATAGAGAACTGTTATACAATTCTTGGCAAAGCTTACATCTGAAAAAAGAAAATTAGTAATGTTTGAGGATCAAATCGATCAAAATACCCAAAATTGTTGCTGAAATACCAAAGGAAATCGTCCCTAATACATAGGAAATGAAGGATTTTATATAACTGACCGGTTTTCTTCCGTCAAAAAATTGCCCTATCGCCCAGGTAGAATAGATGAAAACAAGTGTAACCGAAAGCTTCATCAACTGAATTCCAACGATGCCTTCAACAATGGCAAAAACAGCAAGCATCAGCATTCCCATCCCGATTACGAAGCAAAGCAGGATCAGGATTTCAAAAAAATTATAACCATGCTTCTTGAAAAACAGCCGCAGCCAAAAAGCAATAAAAACTCCCATTAAAATATTGGCATATCCGTAATGGTCCTGGATCCATTTGTTGATGGCAATAACTGCATACTGTTTACCATTATCAAGCTTGATATATCCTTCTTCAATCTGGAAAAAATGACTTATAACACTATAAATCAATGAAGTTACAATAATAAACAAAATCGGTTTTACCAGCCTGCCCCTATTTTCACCGATAAAATCCCTGATATTCTGCCCGGGCCGTATCGTTAATTCGCGGATAGTATACAAAATGCCCCGTTCGAAATGCAGGACATGCTCAATTTCATGGAGAATATATTTTGCGTCTATCCTTTGTGGTTTTGCATCTTTCCCGCAATGGGGACAATATTTTTCATTCATGTCTCATGGGTTTTACAGTATTGATCCAAAATCATGGTTTGATTTCTTCTCGCTTCTTAATTTCTATATCAATCTTGTTCATGGAAGCATAAGTAGGAATAAGGGTTGCGATCGCCAAAGGAATAAATGTAGGCAGCAGGTTTTTTAACACGAAGGCCATAATCAACAAAACTACAATCCAGCCGTTTCGCAATCCGGCCATGGCTGATTTCAAATCCTTTCTTTGCTGGCGCAGTTCTTCCAGGCTACATTCGGAGAGTGGTTTTTTTTCCATAGGATGAAACGCTAAAGTTTTATACAAAAAAAGGCAAAGGTTCCGGATTCCTTTTTACACTTTTGTGTAGTTTTTAGTATTTTTATCCAATGGAAAATGAAAAAAGCGCCTTATTGAACAGAAACCGGATAAAATCCGAGGAAGAAGACAAACTTCAGTTCGGCAATTACCTCGATGTGGTGAGATCTTTTGCCAAAATAACCTACCAAAGTGTATATGTGATTGATTACGAGCAGATGAAATTTGAATATGTATCGAACAACCCTTTGTTTTTATGCGGTTATACGGCGGAAGAAGTCCTGGAAATGGGCTACAATTTCTATTTTAACAATGTTCCCCAGGAAGACCTGGAATTATTGGGGCTGATTAATGTCCTTGGGTTTGATTTTTATGACCAGCTGCCCAATACCGATGAGCGCAAATCCTACAGTATCTCCTACGATTTCCACCTGAAGGGCAAATATGACAAGCCTGTCCTGATCAACCATAAACTAACGCCGCTTTTCCTCAACAAAAACGGCGCCGTCTGGAAATCATTGTGCATCGTGTCCCTTTCGCACAACCAGCATGCCGGGAATGTGGCCATACACAAACAAGGTACCGATTTGTTCTGGAAATTGGATATAGCCCAAAAGGCATGGATCGCAGGAAAAAAATCGAAACTCAAGGAAAAAGAGCTGGAAATGCTCCGGTTATATGCCCAGGGCTTGACAATCCATCAAATTGCAGAAAAAATGTTTGTTTCACCCGATACCGTCAAATATTACAGAAGGAAGATTTTCGAAACGTTCGATGTCAAAAATTTTACCGAAGCCCTTGCCTTTGCCATAGACAATAAAATTATCTGATCTTTGGGAAAGCCCAACACCTTTTTTAATATTTAGGCAACAAAGAATTCAAATAGGTTTTAGTCGCATTTTTTTCCCGGGGTGCAGGAGTTCCCTTCGATAACTTCTTGTTTAATTTCATGATTCTCTGTTCGCCATTCGGCAAATGCCTTTTCGAGAACCTCAAGAAAAACAGTGCTGTCCTGTGCTCCTGATACAGCATATTTACGATTCATTATAAAAAAAGGCACGCCACGGACGCCTATTTGCTGCGCTTCGCTCTGATCGGCCATTACAATAGGGATGTATGTTCCATTTTCTAAAGCTTCTTTTAGGGCTATTTTTTCCAAACCGATTGTTTCCCCTATTTCCAAAAGAGTATTTAAATCATTAATATTCCTGCCTTCTGTAAAATAAGACCGAAAAAGAACCTCTTCAGCTTCTTCTTGCTTTTCCTTTGTTTTTGCAAATTGGATCAGCTGGTGGGCTTTTAGCGTATTGGCCGGGATTGCCTTTTCAAAATGATATACAAGGCCGGCTTCTTTTGCCGTTTGAGTTACCTGGGCGTGCATTGCCACTGATTCTTCTAAAGAAATAGCATATTTTTCAGAAATTAATTCATAGGTGCTTTTAGCATAATCATCGGGCATATCCGGATCGAGCTGGTAACTTTTCCAAAGTATCGCTACACTTTCCTTATGGGCAAATCCTGTCCATGCTTTTTCGAATTTCCGTTTTCCGATATAACAAAACGGACATACTACATCACTCCATATCTCTATTTTCATTTTACTTTCCATGGTTGTGTTTTTTGTTTATTCCCTGATGGGTTTTCTCTTTATATTTTGTAATAAAAGCACTCTCGTTTTTATAAAACAATACGATGTACCATTAAAGCACTTCTTCCTTACTCGTCTGGAAAATATATTTCCGGTGTTCCATTCCCCATTCTGCCAGGTTATCAATGACAGATTTAAGCTTTAACCCGTATTCGGTCAGTTGGTATTTGACGGTTATAGGCTGGGTTTCCAGGACGGTCCGTTTGATGAGCTTGTTCACTTCCATTTCTTTCAGTTCCTTGCTCAGCATCTTGTTCGAAATCCCGCTGACATCTGTTAAAATATCCGAAAACCTCCTGCTTTCATGGTAACATAATGTGGCAATTATCGAAACTTTCCATTTGCCGCTCAGCACATCCATCGTATCATGGACGGCCATTATCCTTTTTTTGCATTCCGTGGCGGAACATTGTGTGTCTTCCATAAGTTACTTTGTTACCGTAATGTTACTATTACTTTTGGATACAAAGTTACTAAAAGTAACAAAGGTTTAATAATTTTGCTTACAATTTAAAACATACCTTATGAGTTTACTTGATAACCTGAAGTGGCGCTATGCTACCAAAAAGATGAACGGCGAGGCTGTTCCACAGGAAAAATTAGAATACATACTCGAAGCGGCCCGCTTGGCTCCCTCTTCTTCAGGCTTGCAGCCGTATGAAATCCTGGTGATCAGCAACCGCGAATTGTTAGAGCAGTTAAAGCCTTTTTCGTACAACCAGGAACAAATTACCGATTGTTCGCATTTATTGGTTTGGGCAGCCTGGGACAGTTACAGCCTGGAAAAACTGGAAAATGAATTCCATTATACCTTGACGGAAAGACAATTGCCATTGAACCAAATGGATGATTACAAAAACTTTTTGTGGAGCGCTTATGAGCCTTTAGGCAAAGACTGGCATGCCATACACACGTCCAAACAAGCATACATCTCCTTTGCCATGGCCATCGCTGCTGCTGCCGAACAAAAAGTAGACGCAACGCCTATGGAAGGTTTTAATCCGGTGGAATATGACAAGATTTTGGGCTTAACCGAAAAAGGGCTCAAAAGTGCCGTTATCTTACCTATCGGATTTAGGGACAGCACCAACGACTGGAACGAAAGTTTGAAAAAAGTCAGAAAGCCATTCAGTAAATTGGTTACCGAAATCAAATAATAAATACCGGAAAGGCGCTTCATTTGCGCCTTTCCCTATTTTACAAGGCAACCTTAGAACTTCCCGTTGTTGTTTTTCCACTCTTCTTTGGCTGGAATGGGTTCGATAACATCCCAATGTTCCGCAATTTTACCGTTTTCAACCCGGAATAAATCATAAAAAGCATTATACTCTTTACCGAAATGCCCTTCGCTGACCACCAGGACAAAATTTCCTTCTCCCAAAACTTTATGGATCTTATCGTATTTCAGGAAAATCCCTTGCTTGGCAAGTGCTTCAAGTGTGGCACCAAGGCCTGAAAGCTTGTCCGGGATATTCGGGTTGTGCTGGATGTAATTGTCGCCATCAAAATAACCGGCCAGTTTTTCCATTTTCCCTTGTACCAAAATCGATTCGACAAAATCGCGGACCAACGCTTTATTCGCTTCGGTTTTATCCAAATCCTTGATTTCAGTAGCACCGTCAATCATCGTATGCCCGCTTGGGTTGGGTTTTGCCGTTGTTTGCAGGTTGTCCCAATGTTCTACAATCTTCCCTCCTTCAAAACGGAAAATATCAAACCCGATTTTTGGCCCGAAAAAATCATACTCCGTGTGGGTGAACACAAAATCGCCATCCTGGAACGCCCTGATCGTATTCACTTTGGCAGAATTGGGCGGCAAGGTTTTCATCAAAGCCCCAAAACCGGCAAGGCCGTCGGCTGCGCCCAGGTTATGTTGGATGTATTTGTCCGGATTGATATACCCTACAGGTCCAGAATCACCTGTTTCAATTGCTTTTAGCAAACGGATTGCTTTTTGCCTGTTTTCCATTTTTCTTTCTTTTTTAGTTTTTGAAATCGGCTGGTCCTGTGCATAGGCAGCAAAGGATCCAAGGCCGAGAATTACCGTTGCAGCGATCAGTATTTTTTTCATCTTGTTTTGTTTTAATGACAAGGCAAAATTGCAACGGATGCCCAAAAATAAAAAGGTAAAAATGTGCCTTTATAGGGTACTTTTAAGCCTGGGAATGGTTTTCCCGAAACTCAATTGGCGTACTATTGCTGTGTTTGCGGAAGTATTTGATAAAATTCGTAGGTTCTTCAAACCCTAACCCATACCCTATTTCCTTTACATTTTCAGTGGTGTGGGCCAACAAGCGCTTCGCCTCGAGCATGACGCGGTCATCGATTATTTCTTTCGGGGTTTTGCCTAAAATCTTGGTTGTGGCTTGGTTCAATCTTTTTTCGGTAACGAGCATTTGCCTGGCATAGCTACTTACCTGCTTTTGGCTGCGGAAACCTGCTTCCAGGAAATCTTTAAAAAGCATGACATAATCCAGGTCGGCTCCTTTTTTTAGGTTTGATGTATGTTGTTTGCTTTTTTCCCGTTCCGATACCAGCAATAGGTTGTGGAGGTAATTCCGTAAAATGTCGGGCTGGTAACGATCGTTTCCTTTTTTGTATTCGCTTTCCAGCAAGGCAAATAATTGATTAAATTCTTGGGCAATTTCTTCCAGCTCAATTTGTGCAATAGAAAACAAATCATTGAATAAAACGGTAGACTGCAGAAACTTAGTATCGGCTTCGGTCTTGCAGAAAAAACCATCGGTAAACAAAACAACCTTCCCATCAAAACCGCCGTTTTTATCAAACTTCTGGACGGCATCTTTATTTAAAAACAGCACCGAATTGGGTTTTGTGGCAACCGGATTAAAATCTATCGTATGTGTCGGGTTTCCTTTTTGGAACCAAAGGATATGGTAAAAATTGGTCCTGTGCGGCGCGGTCAACGTATCGGCAAATGCCTCATACAAGGCCGCCATGTCCAGGATTTCAAACTCCTGCGGAAGCCCGGGCTTAAATTCGTATTTCTCTATGCTTGCTGCCATGGTTGCCTTTTCGGATAATGTAAAGGTATTGTTTTTTTGGAGGTGTTGTTGTGTTTGGGGTTGAAGGACGATTCTTTTAAATACCAACATACTTATTTCATCCAGGTACGCAAGCCTATCAGACTTTCCAGACATACAGAATTAAAAAACTGGATTCCAATCTATATTGGAAAATCCAAAAAATAAAAGATAGAATTTTAGAACATATCTATTTAAACTTAAACCAGCCCACAACAGAGTTAAAATTAAACGTAAGAGAGGCAATAGCTGTTCAGTTTTTCATTTGAATTTTACCAACTCGATAGTGTTTCATATAAATCTCCTATTCTTGAAGAGTCAATTTCATATTGGGCAGATGTTTTCGGCAAATTAAACTTCTCAATATTTTTGTCTTCCATCATATTTGCCCAATATGAAGGGCTGTTTTCAACTACTTTTATACTACCTAATTCTTTTACCATTAGTTCATAAATTTTTCTACCTAAACCTTGAATTTCATCATTAGGAATTTCTTTAGCTTTTTGATTTTTGCGTAACCATAAAATTAACTCGTCAGCACCAATTATAATTTTTTTTGACATTTTACTTTAATTTATATTTCCGATTATGTTAGCTAATGATAGTTATACTGGCTCCCCTACAAACTCCTTCCCCCCAACACCTTAAAATACTCCTCCTCCATTCGCAAACTCTCCAATTGCTGCAAAGAATGCTTCTCTAAGGTTCTATGGATTTTTTCTTTCATGCCTTCCAATAAGGGGGTCGAGGCATTTGATGGTTGGGTTTCAAGGAAAGCCACTACTTCCAGGGCGGTGAAGCATGCTGCTCTTTTATTTTCGATGTTCTCTTTTTTCCTGGCCAGCAATTGTTTTTTATACTCGATTTCCAGGCGCTGCTTTTCAAGCCATTGTTGTGTTTTCTGCTTTTCCGATGCTAAAAACTGCTTCTTTACTTTAGAATCCTCTTTTGTTGACTGGAGATGCGATAAGATAGTCGTTAATTTTTTTTTAGCGTCCAGCGGCAAGTCACGCTGGCCTATTTCATACATGGCCAATTGACTCCTGGTCACTCCCAATAGCATGGAAATTTCCTCTTGGGGAAAACCCAGCAGTTTTCGGATCGAATCATCTTTCATTTGTGACAATTTTTTTAAAATTATTTTTCTGTCACTAAAGTTGTGACAATTTTTTCGAATTAAAAAATTTTGTCACAGGTTTTGTGGCAAAATTTTTGAAATTATTTTTTTGCCACAGAAAAAACAATCTTCACTATTACAGCATTTTATAATTAAATCATAGGATAAATAAACCGACATCCTGATTTAAAAAAGAAAAACCTAACTATTCGGTTAGGTTTTCTTTTTTATTTTGAAAGTGTTATTAGCATCAATCAACTTAATGGTTTTCCTGTAAAGATGAATTAATTATAAATTTAAACTATGAAGGATTTTATATTTTAGTCAAAACCAAATTCGCAGGTATTTTGTATTCTGAAATATCAAATTGACCATTGGTACAGTAAGACTCAGGCCAACTTGTTAATTTATCAGTTCTTAGCCATTGCAATTTGGGAATCGCACCGGTAATATAAGTTAACTTTAATTCTCCAAATCTATTTCTAATACAAGTAGTTGTTGATGGCTCATTATATGATAATTCTACCTGATTTGTATTGTTGATTAAATGCCCGTCAATTGAGCTGGCAATTACACTGTCATTAACCACTTGATATGGTGGAATTACATTATAAACAGTTACTCCATTATATTTATAGATATAATCACAGTTGATCAGGTCGAAAAAATGTTTTCTTGTCCTCATTCTCTTTCCATTACTAATTCCTTGTTCCTGTTTTGTTATTTTTGTTATTATGACTTTTAAATAATAAGGGCCATTGCTGTATTCCCAAGTACCTAAGAACTTATCAAATACATGATTGACATCCTTAAAATAAACATTATCCATTTTAAGGAATTCAGGAGTCAAAAATTGCTCTGCAGGTTTTACTGTTTGCGCATTGATTTGAAAAGCATATAATATAATCGCTATTTTTAATATATTTTTCATTTTTACTTTTTTAATATTAATTTATTCTAATCCAAGTATAAGTCCCGTCAGGATTCAATGCTCCTTGATAATATCCTAACCCTGTATCCCAGCTATTTAACCATTCTAAAAAATATTGTTCCAATAAGGCTATATATTCTTCATCAGTACATGTATTATTACATTCATCTTGTGCTAATTTAACGACTTCTAATTTATAAGATTCAAGAATAGTTTCTTTTGTAGATTTATAGTCATTATTTTGCCCAGTCTTATTCCTATCATTAAAATCATCAACAGTATCAGGATTATCCACTTTCAACGCAAATGCTCCTGTTCTTGTTATCATTAGCGAAGTAATTTGATCTTTATCATCAGCTCCCAAATCATCTTTCACAGCAAAAAACTCTGCCATTCCAGTGATATCTTCTGCAGAGAAAATAGGATCAAGAGTGTTTGTATGATTGTGCATTCTTACTAAGGTATTAATCACGGGTATGTTAAAATGTACACCTGTCGGAGTAGAAATTGGTTGTATTGCTGGCTGCAATGTTCCATCATTATTCGTTCTGAACTCAAAACCTTTCTCTAACGGCTCGTTCAAACTTTGCTGTAAAACGGCAACTTTAGCTTTATAAGGTTTGGTGTTGTCATTTGTAATAGTATTCAAATCGTCCAAATGTTTTTGAATAATTTCAGGGCTGGGAAGAACAGGATAAGTGACAACAGGATTTCCATCCCAGTCTGTTAAAATGGGATCTGCGCCAGGATTTGGCCCGTCGGTTCCTCCACTGCCTCCCGTTGAGCCGCCACTTCCTGCCGAACCGCCGCCTGGGGTTCCTAATCCTCCATTCCAATCGCCGGAACCATCTCCATTAGAACCTCCCGTCCCACCATTTCCACTGTCAGAAGATCCGCCGCCGCCAGAGGAACCGCCTCCATCAGGACATGCAACTTCAACTGCATACACCATAGAAACAGTTACCTGTCCTTGCGAATTCCATTCTACCGGTACACTTACCAATTCCCAACAAGGCTCAGCCTGCGTTTGATGCTGTAAGTTTAAAAACTCACTCTTGTTTAATAAATTTACATATTCTTTGTTTTCGATTTTCTCTTTTTCAATCTCACTTAAAGTATATTTTGCCAGATAAACACCTACCTGATTGTTTTTCTGCGTGAGGACAAGGTTCTCAATTTTACCGCTTCCCGCTTCTCTTTGAATGGGAAAAGTATAGGATTTGTAATCCCCATTTTCCACTAATAGGATTTTATCGGTATCTATTGAAAAATTATACTAGCTCAAATAAACAAGCCGCGAATTTTTAGCCAGGTTTGTTTTATGTTTTATTTCCTGGAATGCTTCAAATACTTTTTGGTTTTTTTCTGATTTCGCTCAGCGAAACAAAACGAGAAGTTGGATTGGATTGCATATTTGTTCCCTGAATTTCATTTCCACAAGAATGTAAACATAAAGCAATTATTGACAACAATAAAATCACTTTAATTTTCTTCATTTTTTATTTGTTAAATCATACGGTAAAACAAATTAAAAAAAGTGCAAAATCCTACTAAATATGTAAGTATATTCTTTCTTTTTGAAAATTTTGATTTCTAATTAAGGAAAAACACACCAGATGTTACTGTATTTTAAAAACAAATAAATTGTATGATGTCTACAAATCCAAAATACTCTTAATTAAACTATTATTACAAATCTCATCCACTATTTTTGAAATGGTCAAAGGTTGCTGCAACGGATGGCTTTGGTATATTTTTTTGTTCAGGTCTTCGATGGTTTCTGTAATTTCCGTGGCCTTCTGCCCTGATAAATCGTATATTTTTTCTTTGTAACGGGCATTGAATTTGAGGTTATCCGGATCCACCAAACCGGCGTTTATATAGGCTCTTGTTTTTTTGGAACACCGGCAGGCATTTCCGGCATTGACCAAACCGCATCTTTTATTCATCCAATTGTATAAATCTGTCCGGGCCCGCATTAGTTTAATTCGGAAATTACCTGGTGAAATCCCTAAAATTTCGCCCCCTAGATTATGGTCTATTTCAAACATTTCGCCCAGGATGTAAACAAGCCTTTGCTCCCTGTTCAAGCAAAGCAGCATTCCTGCAGTACAGCTTATCCGGAGTTCTTCAATGGAATCTGTCAATTCATGTTCCTCCGTTTCGTTGAGTGGATGGTTTGGAACAGTATCGATCGAGTCAAAATACGTTTCAAAATCAAAAACCTGCAGTTCGGTTTTGCGTTTCCTGGAGTTCAAGAAATGATTGACGGTTATCCTGTAGAGCCAGGTCCTGAAACTGCTTTTGCCTTCAAATTTCCCTAATGCCGTGATGGCTTTTATAAATACTTCTTGCGTTAAATCTTCGGCATCTTCAACATTTTTTGACATTTTAAGCGCCAGGTTATAAATAAATACCTGATGCCTGAGTATTAAATTCTGAAGCGCTTTTTTATCGCCCTTAATCGCTGATGCAACAAGTGCTGTGTCTGTGTGGTCCGGATAATGTAGTGTAAAAGGATTGTCCATAATAATATAATACCCTGTCCTAATTTAGTAAGACAGGGCAAGTTTAGTGAATTAAATTTGATTGATACCGCCATCAACAGCCATTTCGTGCCCTACAATATAGGAAGAATCGTCGGATGCAAGAAATAGTACTGCTTTTGCCACTTCTTCAGGCTGCCCAAACCTTTTTAGGGCGACTTGATTGGTAATCGTTTCCGCAGCACCTTGCAAGACATCTTCCGGCAAGCCGATTTTTCCCCACAAAGGCGTCCCGATAGGCCCCGGGCTTACGGCATTGACCCGGATCCCTTTTTCGGCAAGTTCCGCAGCGGCAACCCTTACAACAGAACGCAGCGCTGCTTTACTGGCACTTAATAAGCTGCTTCCTCCAAAACCGATTTGATTGAACCAGGACGTTGTAATAATCACCGAAGCATTGTTGTTTAAATGCCCGATCGCTTTTTGCAATGAAAAATAAGCGCCCTTGAAATTAATGGCAATCATTTCATCAAAAAAACGTTCAGAGGTATCCGCAATTGGGGCTAATTTTGCTTGCCCTACGTTTATAAACAAAATGTCAATGCCTCCAAATCTTGCTTTGGTTTCTGCATACAATCTTTCCAGGTCTGCAAGTTGGGTAACATCTCCCTGAATGGCCAAACTATTGGCTCCCAGTTCTTGGATAGCGTCTTCGAGTGCTTGTTTCCCACGCCCAAAAAGGACTACTTTTGCACCATTGGCGATAAATTCTTTAGCCGTTGCTAAACCTATCCCGCTACTCCCGCCTGTAATTACGGCTACTTTGTTTTCTAATTTTTTCATCTTTAAAATTTAACGGAGTAAATCATCTTACTCTGTTATTTGGACAATGAGAAAATAGTGGTGTTACAAAAGTTTTTAGGAGTTGGGGTGTAAAATTGTAGGAGGAGTTGTTGGGGAAGGAAACGGCAAACATCTGTTAGCGGTAGGCTTTAAAATAGCCTATATCCAATTTTTATCCCGAGGCTTAAATTTGGCAAGATATAATTTACATTTTTCTGAGCATTTGCAATTTCGCTTTCATCAAATGCTTTAATACTATTTCTTTCTTCATCGGTTAGAGAATCCTTACCTTTAGAAATTCTTAAACCAATTCCAACAAACCATTCAAATATTAAGTTATTTGAATAAGCTTTTAGATTACCAATTTTGACAGTTAAGCAATTTATTTTTTTTTGAATTCTATAATCCATCACTCGATTAGGATTGTTTATAGCCGGAATTGAATCTTTCCAATCAAATAAAATATCTTTATATGTATATTCTAACGAAACAAAATCCCCATTAGTTTTTCCGTTTTTGTTCAAATACCATTTGACTTCAGGTTTTATAATGTATCCTTTTGAATTTTTTCTTATTCCGTCATTTTTTCCGTAATTGAAATAATTACCAACTTCTGCTGAAAAAGCAAAATTTTTGTAAATTTTAGTTTCTAAACCTATTCTATACGAATAGCTACCATAAACATCAATAAGGGATAACGGATTAGTTTTTATGCAAAAATCATTATCTATTCCTTCATTACTTTGCGAAAATAAAAATGGAGTGTAAAGTAAAATAAAAAAGAATTTTCTCATTTGTTCCGATAGGTTTTTGATTTTCCAGATTTGTGCTAAGCTTACCGCTAACTTGCTTATCTGGATGATAAAACTAGATAAAATATCGGTAATAAGTTAGATATGTATAACTTTAATTTACCCAATAGCACGGATTTGCATCCAAGGCTTTAGCCGAACAGACAAAGTAAATCTGTGCTATCGAACGCAGCTATTCCGTCAAACCGCTATTGGCAATACTGTTATTTTCTTTGCAGTAACTCAATTATCTGTTCCTTATTGCCACAAACAAATTTAATTCTATTTATTCCCCAATGATTTGAAATTATAGTATGTTCGTTTTTAAAGGAAAAATTGCTTTTCGAACCTTTGGCTTTTCGGTTTTCTCCAACTTCGATTACTGGTGTTATCTCAATAATTCTATCACAATGTAAAAGTGTATCAAGATTTATTCTTTCTGAGATGTGAATCTCTTTTATTTTTGGTTGCCAATGTCTTTCACATATTAATTGCCCCGCAACGTTGTATGAAATTAATGATTTGCTATTAAAAAGGTTTAACTCGCTTTCAATGACTTTAATCTCTAGAGTGTCAATGGTGAGTGCTTTTTGGTTTGCCCACCAGCCAATAGTATATGTTATGGGAACTTCAACCTTTGGTTTTCTTGGGCCTTGAAATAGAATTCTTTTAGTTCCGAAATCTGTCCAATACAAGTAAAAAGCAATCACACCAAGCAGTAGTGTCAATATAATGATTCCAATTATCTTAAAAAATTTCTTCATTGTTTTATTGCAGTTGATTATTGAAAAACAAAAAACCCTAACTACATCTGTAATTAGGGTTTGTGTTGCGGAGAAAGAGGGATTCGAACCCCCGGACCTGTTACAGTCAACAGTTTTCAAGACTGCCGCATTCGACCGCTCTGCCATTTCTCCAGTAAAACCGCAATCATTTCCTGATTGCGGTTGCAAATATAGGAACCTTTTTTGATTATCAAAAATAAAATCTACTAAAAAATAAAGTTTTTTTAACCCGGAATAGTAATACATTCATTTATAAAAACTTACCGACAGGGAAAAATTCCTAATACGTTACGTATTCTGTAATTTCAAGGCCGTAACCTATCATTCCGACACGTTTTCCCTGTGCCGTATTGGAGACCAAACGTATTTTTGAGATGTCGATATCATGCAATATCTGTGCCCCAATCCCAAAATCTTTGCTGTCAATTACAATTTTAGGCGCTTTCATCACACCTTGTGCCTGCAAATCCTTTAGTTCATGGATGCGGCTCAGCAAATTAACCGACTGCATGTCCTGGTTGATAAAAATCACGGCGCCTTGCCCCTGCTCGTTGATCACCTTAAACATATCGTCAAGCTGTTTGTCTGCGTTATTGGTCAGGGTGCCCAGCAGATCATTGTTCACCTGTGAGGAATTGATCCTTGTCAGGACAGATTCGCCGGTATTCCAGGTGCCTTTGGTAAGTGCGATATGGATTTGCTTGTTCGTGGTCTGTTCGTACGCACGGAGCCTGAAGGTACCGAAACGGGTCTCGATATCGAAATCTTCTTTTTTTACGATCAAACTATCATGCTGCATTCTGTACGCCACCAAATCTTCGATGGAAACCAATTTCAGGTCGAATTTCTTGGCTACTTCATACAATTCCGGCAATCGTGCCATGGTCCCGTCCTCGTTCATGATTTCCACAATAACACCGGCCGGTTTAAAGCCTGCCAATCGTGCAAAATCTATAGCGGCTTCGGTATGGCCCGTTCTTCTCAAAACACCGCCTTGTTTGGCTATTAAAGGAAAAATATGGCCCGGTCTGGCTAAATCGAAAGGTTTGGTATTGGCATCGACCAACGATAAAATGGTTTTGGCCCGGTCTGAAGCGGAAATCCCGGTAGTTACGCCATGGCCTTTCAAATCAACAGAAACCGTAAAAGCAGTCTCCATATGGTCTGTATTATTGCTCACCATAGCCCTGAGTTCCAATTCCTTGCACCTGCTTTCCGTTAGCGGCGCGCAAATGAGCCCGCGCCCGTGGGTGGCCATGAAGTTTACCATTTCCGGTGTGATCTTTTCAGCCGCAGCTAAAAAATCCCCTTCATTTTCCCTGTCTTCATCATCGACTACGATAATGACTTTACCTTGACGAATATCTTCTATTGCTTCTTCAATGGTATTCAATTTAATGGTTTCAGTTGCCATTTTATTCTGATTTGTTGCGTTGTGTAAATTTAGTATATAATTTTTGGAACGGTTCGGTTATAAAATCGAAATTGATATTACCGTTATCGTTGATGGCTTTCCTGGTCAGGTATATGGCTAATGGCGCCAACACCAGCGAAGAAATCCAGGCGCCCATAAATGGCGTAATCCCTGATTCCTGGGCTACTTTTTTGCCGAATGTATTCAGGAAATGGAACGTGATGAAAATCAGCATGGCAAAAACAATAGGCAGTCCAAGCCCTCCTTTCCTGATAATGGCTCCCAACGGCGCGCCGATAAAGAACATCAGCAGGCAGGCAAAAGCAATCACAAATTTTTCATATATGGACAACCAGTGGCTGTTGATGTCTTTTTGCTTTGCTTCGAGCATTAAGACATTCATATCGATATTCTGTTTGGAACTCAAAGCGTCGCTTACCGCAATTTCAAATACTTTCTGTTTCTCTTTGGTGAGCAGGAAACTGGTAAGTTCCGGTGTCTTCGGCTGTTTCGGGCGCAGGGAATCCGGTTGCACATCAGTACCCAAACCGGTACGCATATAGGCATTGTCCGCAACGGACAAAAGTTCTTTATCATAATTGACCGTCAACGAATCTACCGTATACTTCAACTCGGTCAGTTTCAGCATATTGTTGGTATTGGCAATCTGTTCCTTGTCGGTATCGATATTATTGAGTTTGGACAGGTCGATGTTGATATTGTATTTTTTGAAATACACTTTCGTAAACGGGAATTTCTGCCTGTCTTCGTATTTCTTCGGGGTAATGTCTTCGTAATAATAGCCGTCAATCAGCACCAATTGAAGCAGGTTTGACTTTTCGCTGCTGATCAATTCGCCTTTTTTGGAACGTATCACGGTTTTGGCTCCTTCGCCGAGGTTTGATTTTTTATGGATGGTCACTCCTTCCAGGAATTCCCCTTTTTCCCCCGATTTTTTATTGACTTTGATATTGATGTTCCCGATCGTGCTAAATTGCCCTTCCGCAATAGCCATGGCGGGCTTTACCTGCGCAATGTTCTTCCTGAAATTGATAAACTTGTATTCGGAATACGGGATGACGTTATTGGCAAAGAAAAAAGCACAAACGCTTAATCCGACGATAAAAATCGTGAGGCCTTTCATGGTCCTTTGGAAAGAAATCCCTGCCGATTTCATGGCTGCGAACTCATAATTTTCGGCCAAATCACCAAAAGTCATTATAGACGAAAGCAATACCGTAAGCGGCAAAACCATCGGCACGAGCTTTGGCGAACCGAACATCAGGAATTTCAAAATTAAGCCGAAATCCAAATCTTTGCCCGCCAGTTCCGATATGAAAAGCCATATCATTTGAAGGACGAATATAAAAAACAAGATTACAAATACGGACGTAAATGTAATCAGGTAGGTTTTTAATAAATATCTGTCGAGGATTTTCATTCCAAATTAATCCAGGTTATTGATGTAATAGTTGGGGTATTTACTTTTGACAAAGGTAAACTGATTTTTCGGCAATGTTAAATTGGTTTTGAAAGAATTAACAGTCAAAGTCACTTTAGTACCTTTTTTACCCACAGTAATTGTATTGTACACCTGGTTTGTCTTGGTATCGATCCCGACAAGGATTTCTTTCCTCTCGTCTTTGGAACTGATAGGAGTCAGTTTTACGTACTGGATTTTTTTTCCTTTCACATTCTGGGTAATATCCCAGGCATATTTGAATCCTTTGTTGAAAAAAGTCAGCATTTTCGCAGGCGTATCGGTATCTTCTTCGTTTTTCCCGACGCTCGAAATGGAAATCTCTTCGTCTTCGGCAGAAATCGTGTATAATTTTTTACCGTCGCACATTTTGGTCACGCCTAAAAAATTCAGCACATACTGGTTGCCGCTTAAGGTTACGTTCCCTTTGTTTTCCTGATTGATGTTTTCCTTCAGGTTCTGCAAAGTATACTTAAACTCGATTTGGATATTTTTATACGTTTTTACCTTTGCCGAAACTTTGTCCAGTAATGCTTTTGCTTTTGCCGCATCCTGGGCCTGAACCGAAATACTTAAAACGATAAGTATCAAACCAATTATCTTTTTCATTTTTAATTGTTTTTTTCATTATTAAAAAAATGCTCCAAAGCGACCAAATCCGGGATATTCACAGAACGGGCCTTGCTTCCTTCAAACGGGCCGACAATGCCTGCCGCTTCGAGCTGGTCTATCAGTCGCCCTGCCCTGTTGTACCCTAATTTGAGTTTCCGCTGGATCAAGGATGCCGAACCTTGCTGCGCCGTTACGATCACTTCAGCCGCATCACGGAACAGGGAATCCCTTTCGGAGATATCCATATCAAGAGTTATGCCACTGTCTTCGCCCACAAATTCCGGCAACAGGTACGCCGTTGCATAGGCTTTTTGGGAACCGATGAATTCTGTGATTTTTTCCACTTCGGGAGTATCCACAAAAGCACATTGCACACGCACCAGGTCATTTCCGTTGGTGTACAGCAAATCCCCGCGTCCTATAAGCTGGTCTGCCCCTCCCGAGTCAAGGATGGTCCTGGAATCAATTTTTGAAGTTACCCTGAAGGCAATCCTTGCCGGGAAATTCGCTTTGATCATCCCGGTAATTACGTTTACCGAAGGCCTTTGCGTAGCGATAATCAAATGGATACCAATGGCTCGGGCCAACTGCGCCAAACGGGCAATAGGTGTTTCCACTTCCTTGCCGGCGGTCATGATCAGATCCGCAAACTCATCGACAACAAGGACAATATACGGCAGGAAACGGTGGCCGGCTTCCGGGTTTAATTTACGCTGCCTGAATTTTTCGTTGTATTCTTTTATGTTCCGGACCATCGCGTCTTTCAGCAAGGAATAACGGTGGTCCATTTCCACACAAAGGGAATTTAATGTCGTGATTACCTTAGAATTATCGGTAATGATCGCTTCTTCCACATCCGGCAGTTTGGCCAGGTAATGGCGTTCTATTTTATTGAAAAGGGTCAATTCTACTTTTTTCGGATCGACCAAAACAAATTTAACTTCTGCAGGATGCTTTTTGTAGAGCAATGATGTCAGAACGGCATTCAATCCTACGGATTTTCCCTGTCCTGTTGCTCCTGCCATCAGCAAGTGCGGCATTTTGGCCAGGTCGACCACAAAGGTTTCATTGGAAATGGTTTTCCCTAAAGCGATAGGCAGTTCCATTTCTGCTTCCTGGAATTTAGCCGAACCAATCACCGATTTCATCGAAACCATACTTGGATTCTTGTTCGGGACTTCAATACCGATGGTCCCTTTTCCGGGAATCGGTGCGATAATACGGATGCCCAATGCCGAAAGCGATAAAGCGATGTCGTCTTCCAGGCTTTTGATTTTTGAAATACGGATACCCGCTTCCGGGACGATTTCGTATAAGGTAACCGATGGCCCCACGGTCGCTTTTATCTGCGCAATTTCAATTTTATAGTTTCGTAATGTTTCAACGATATTGTTTTTGTTTTCTTCCAATTCCGCCTGGTTGATGGTAATGCCGCCTGAAGAATATTCTTTAAGCAGGTCAATAGTCGGGAATTTAAAGTTGGAAAGATCCAATGTAGGGTCGAATTCACCGAAATCGGAAACCAAACGGGCAGCCAGGTTTTCTTCGATAATATCCTCCTCCTCTACTTTCTCGATGACGAAACCGTTTTCTTGCGGAGGATTTTCCTCTAAACCATCCGGCTCTTTTTTAGCAGGTTCCAAAGAAAGTTCCGATGCAGTTGAAATTGTTGGTTTCAGGTCCTGTTTGTTGATCTCGAACTGGGAAATCGGTTTGAGTGTAATTTCCCCCAAATCCTCTTCATCCGATTCGAAATCTTTCTTATTCGGGCTTGTCATCAGGGAATCTTTAGCTTCTTCCGGCTCGTCTACGGCAAATTCTTCTAAAATATAAGCCGTGGAATTGGTGTCGTTTTGCGAAGCCAGGTCTGTTTTGGCTTCTGCTTTGGCACTTTCGAAAAACCCTTTTATTTTATCCGGTGAAATTTTTATCTTGAAGATAAGATAGATCACGATTCCGAAGATCAAGGCCAGTAATGTCCCTGATTTCCCGATGTAATCCTGCGAGAATAAATTCATTTCATATCCTATAACACCTCCCAATTCCGGCAGGAAATCACCGAAGAAACCAAAAAGTATCGATAGGATGATGATCACGAAGATGTCCCAGAACCAGGTTTTCTTCAATTTGGAAACTGACATATCCAATACCAGGTACGCCCCGGTGATGAACAACAATCTGACAAATAAAAAGGACGCGACTCCAAAACCTTTGTAAATAAAGAAATCGGAAAGGAATGCCCCGAATTTGCCCAGCCAGTTCTGGACATGTGAATTCCTGTTTGCAAAATCATTCAGCTCGCTCTGGTCGAATTTCCCATTGACAAAATAGGAAACAAAAGAAACGGCAAGTGCAATGGAAAGCAGCACCAGCAAGACGCCAAAAGCGATTTTGTGCTGGCGCGAAGGGCTGAAACGGCTCAATAAACTCGTTTCTCCCGGCTCTATAGGGGTTGATTCTTTTTTAGTGGATTTGGCCATTTACATAAATACTTTGAAACAAAAATAGTCAATATTACCAATTAAACTAATCGTGGTAAATAAATAAAAAGCCCGATTATAATAGCCGTTAAGGCCGCGAAAAATACCGCTCCGGCCGCTATGTCTTTAATAAAACCGATGCGCTCGTGGTAATCCGGGTGCACAAAATCGGCCACTTTTTCTACGGCTGTATTCAGGCCTTCGATACTGAGTACCAGCCCGAAAGCAAAAATCTGGAACATCCATTCGTACCTGTCAATGTCAAAATAAATCCCAGCAATGACCATCAGCACTGCAATAGAGGATTGCACCATCACACTATGTTCTGTGGTAATCAGTTTTAGGGCACCTTTAACAGCGAAACCTACACTTTTTAAACGCCCGGTAAAAAAAGAATTGTCTTTTTCGAATTCCATTGAAATAAATTATAGTGAAGCCAAAGCCGCTTCGTAATTAGGTTCGTTTACGATTTCAGGCACTTGTTCCGTATATTGTACCACACCGTTTTGGTCTATCACCACAACGGCACGGGAGTGCAATCCTGACAATGGCCCGTCTGTAATGGTAAGGCCATAGTCTTTCCCGAAACTGCCGTCTTTAAAATCAGAAAGATTGATTACGTTCTGCAAACCTTCCGCACCGCAAAAACGGTTTTGTGCAAAAGGCAAATCGCGTGAAATGCACAATACTTTGGTATTGGCCAATCCGCTGGCTTTTTCGTTGAATTTACGGACAGAAGCCGCACATGTCCCGGTATCTACACTTGGGAAGATATTCAGGACAATGTTGTTCCCTTTAAAATCCGATAAAGACGAAACGGACAAATCTGTCCCTACCAATTGAAAATCTTTTGCTTGTGATCCTATTTCCGGCAATTGCCCGATAGTATTGACCGGATTGCCTTTTAGCGTTATTTGTGCCATTTTTGATATTTTTTTAGAATTTCAAAAGTAATGAAAAAAAAGAGAATAATCCCCGGCATCAAAAGGGAATCTTGAAAGCCGTTTTTCGTTTCCTTAAAATCCTGTCAAACAAAACAATAAATTTATAATTCTGGTTTATTATTTTGAAAATATTAAGAATTTCTTTGCAGATTATTTAGTAACTTTGAGTATTAACTAAAAAACGAACACTTATGAAAATTGCTACAATTATTGTCCGGACTTTAATGGGATTGTTGTTTATCTACGCCTCTTTAGCCTTTTTTCTAAAACTTGCCCCTGAACCGGAGACAACCGGCGCTTTTAAAGCATTCCAATCAGGGATAGTTGCTTCGACTTACATCTTGCCTTTCGCAAAATTATTAGAGCTGCTTTGCGGACTGTCTTTCTTAACCGGGAAATTTGTAACCCTGGCCAATATCGTGATTTTACCGGTAACGATAAACATTTTCATGATCAATCTGTTCATGACGCCGGAACAACTGCCAATCGCTATTGCACTTATTTTAGGGAATTTATTCCTGATCTACCGCTATTGGGACAATTACAAATCTGTGTTTACACCATAAAAAAAAGCTCCTCCGGGAGCTTTTTTATTTATCTATCGAGCCTAAAACCCGTTTCATGAAATCGTTCAGGGCTTCTTTTTTATCCTTGCCTTCCTTGACCATTTTATGGACTTCGAGTGCTCCGTACATATTCGAGATCAATTCTCCAATAACATCCAGTTCTTCATCTTTTAAAGAAGGGACTTCGGTCAGGGCTTCCAGTACTTCAATGGTTTCAATAAGGTAATCCTGGTCGTTTTCCTCAACAAACTGCGTGAGGTGCTTAATAATAGGTAATTTCATAATTATACTATCCCGTTAACCAGTTCCGTTAAAACTTCTGCTTTATTGGTCTGGGTTTCATTAACCAATTTCCCGTTTACAAAAGCCGCAAATGTCGGCAGGTTCGAAACATTGGCCAGTTTTCTTGATTCCGGGGAATTTTCGGCATCGACCAATACAAAAGCCACACCTTCGTTTTCTGCAGCCAGTTTTTTGAATTTCGGTTTCATAATTCGGCAGTTGCCGCACCATGAGGCGGAATACTGAACCACAACCTTATCGTTTTGGGATACCAAATCAGCTAAAGTATCTTCGTTTAATTCTATTAACATAACGTTTCTTTTATATTATAATGGCAATATCAACAGTCAAGTCCTGCAAGCAAAACCCGAAAATTGCTATTGCCATTACTATTTGGATTATTGTTGTTCTTAGTTTTGGCTTAAATAAGCAGCAGTACTTAACCTGTCTGCTCCCATCGCTTCCTTACCTTCTTCCCAGTTGGCAGGGCAAACTTCTCCTTTAGTCTGCACGTGGGTATAAGCATCCACCAAACGCAGGTATTCGTTCACATTTCTTCCTAGCGGCATATCGTTTACACTTTCGTGGAAAATCTTACCGGTTTCGTCAATTAGGTACGTTGCTCTGAAAGTTACGTTAGAGCCTTCCAATAAAATATCGTTTGATTCTTCATCATATACCTCCTGAGCATCTAAAATGTCCAATGCTTTAGAAAGGTTTCGTGTCGTATCGGCTAACAAAGGATACGTAACTCCTTCAATTCCTCCGTTGTTCTTTGGTGTATTCAACCAGGCGAAGTGTACTTCGTTTGTATCGCAGGAAGCCCCGATAACGATAGTATTCCTTTTTTCAAATTCTCCTAAAGCAGCCTGGAAAGCATGCAATTCTGTTGGGCAAACAAATGTAAAATCTTTTGGATACCAGAACAATAGCACTTTTTTGTTATTGTTTACTGCTTCCTCAAGAACATTGATTCTTAAATTGTCCCCCATTTCCGAAATGGCGTCGACTGTAATGTTTGGAAATTTTTTACCTACTAATGACATAATGTATATGGTTTAAATATTTTTTAACAACGCAAAAGTAGCCATTATCCGATTGTTACATAATAGACTTTAATTATATTTTTTTATTTCACTATAATTTAATTTTATTTGGTATTGAAAAAGGCAGCCTGTTGCCAAACCGCCTTTTTCTAACGTATATATTTCCAAGCAATTAAACCAAATCAAACCGATCCGAATTCATGACCTTGTTCCAGGCCGCGATAAAATCCCTGATAAATAATTCCTGTGCATCCTCGCATCCGTATACTTCGGCAATGGCCCTGAGTTCGGTATTGGAACCAAAAATAAGGTCTACGCGGGTGGCTGTCCATTTTAATTCACCGGTAGCACGATTGCGTCCTTCAAAAAGGTCTTTTGAATCCTGGACCGGTTTCCAGCCGGTATTCAAATCCAGCAAATTGACAAAGAAATCATTGGTGAGTGTTTCGGGATGATTGGTAAATACCCCATGTTTGGACTTGTCGAAATTGGCATCCAGGACACGCATCCCGCCAACCAGCACGGTCATTTCAGGTGCGGTCAGTGCCATTAGCTGCGCTTTATCGAGCAGCATGGCTTCGGCTGAAACCGTATAATCTGTTTTTCGGTAATTACGGAAACCATCTGCTTCCGGTTTCAATACGGCAAAGGAATCTATATCTGTTTGTTCTTGCGAAGCATCTGTCCTTCCAGGTGTAAAAGGTACTGTGGCAGTATGCCCGCCGTTTTTTACCGCTTTTTCAATGGCGGCACATCCTCCCAGGACAATCAGGTCAGCCATCGAAATTTTTTTGCCATCTGTCCGGGAATTGTTGAATTCACTTTGGATATTTTCCAATACACCTAATACTTTTGCCAGTTGAAGCGGATTATTGACCTGCCAGTTCTTTTGGGGTGCCAATCGCAGCCTTCCGCCATTCGCACCGCCTCTTTTGTCTGAGTTGCGGAAAGTCGAAGCAGAAGCCCAGGCAGTTGATACCAATTCTGAAACAGTTAATCCCGAATCCAGTATTTTGGCTTTCAATGCAGAGGTGTCATCAGCATCAATCAGTTTATATGTCAACGCAGGAACAGGATCTTGCCAAATCAGTTCTTCCTTAGGTACTTCCGGGCCCAAATAACGTGAAATAGGCCCCATATCACGGTGCGTCAGCTTAAACCACGCGCGGGCAAAAGCATCTGCAAAAACATCAGGGTTTTCAAAAAAATGCCTTGCAATAGGTTCGTAAATAGGATCTACCTTTAAAGCCAAATCTGCTGTGAGCATTATTGGTGCGTGGCTTTTCGAAGGATTATGGGCATCAGGCACTGTCCCTTCCCCTGCTCCGTTTTTAGGTTTCCACTGATGCGCTCCTGCCGGGCTTTTGGTCAATTCCCATTCAAACCCAAACAGGTTCTGGAAATAATTATTGCTCCATTTTGTAGGAGTTGTGGTCCAAGCCCCTTCAAGGCCGCTGGTAATGGTATGTTCGCCTTTCCCGCTTTCAAAAGTATTTTTCCAGCCAAAACTTTGGTCTTCAATAGCTGCTCCAGCCGGTTCCAGCCCAACATATTCGCCAGGATTGGCAGCTCCGTGGGTTTTCCCGAAGGTATGCCCTCCGGCGATTAGTGCAACGGTCTCTTCGTCATTCATCGCCATACGGCCAAAGGTCTCGCGAATGTCCCGGGCTGAAGCCAAAGGATCGGGATTGCCGTTAGGCCCTTCCGGATTGACATAAATAAGCCCCATCTGGACAGCGGCTAAAGGGTTTTCGAGCTCACGGTCCCCGGTATATCTTTTATCACCCAGCCATTCTGCTTCCGAACCCCAGTAAATATCCTGTTCCGGTTCCCATACATCGGCGCGTCCACCGGCAAAACCAAAAGTGGTAAAGCCCATAGATTCCAACGCACAATTCCCGGCAAGGACCATTAAATCCGCCCAGGAAATCTTCTTTCCGTATTTCTGCTTGACAGGCCATAACAATAACCGGGCTTTGTCAAGGTTTGCGTTGTCAGGCCAGCTATTCAAAGGTGCAAAACGCTGCGTCCCCGAACTGGCACCGCCTCGTCCGTCTGCAATACGATAAGTACCGGCACTATGCCAGGCCATTCGGATAAAAAGCGGCCCGTAATGCCCGTAATCTGCAGGCCACCAGTCTTGAGAAGTAGTCATCAGATCAACAATATCTTTCTTTAATGCTTTTAAATCAAGGGTTTTAAAAGCGGCAGCATAATCAAAATCGGCGCCCATCGGGTCAGATAAGGACGAATGCTGTCGAAGGATGCCCAATTTGAGCTGGTTGGGCCACCATTCATTGTTGCCTGGACCGGATCCGGCACTGAATTTTGCATTCCCGCCCGAAAAAGGACACTTGCCTTCCCCGTTATGATTATGTGCTGCTGTGTGAGGATTTGTGTTGTTTTCCATAGTCTGATAATATTTGATTTTTAGTTGGTTATCCCAAATTTAAGCATTTAAGAAAGCTGATTTCATCAAAAATGATTATTAATCTTTATTTTAAAATAGTAAATAACTATCATTCTTAATAAGAAAAATCGAACATCAAAAGTTTTATTCCGTAAGTTTTATATATTTGCTTCCTGCTAAAAAAAGCAGGACTAACCAACTATAATTAACCAAATTATGTCTTTTTTAAAACTATTCAGAAGAAAACCGCTGGGAACGATATTACAGCAAGGAGGAGATGGAGAGCATTCAGGATTAAATAAAGTATTAAATGTTAAAGATTTAACTTTTTTCGGGATTGCTGCCATCATTGGAGGAGGTACTTTTAGTGCCATTGGAAATGCTTGTTTCTCAGGTGGGCCCGGAGTAGTTTTATTGTATGTGATTTGTGCTATTGCCTGCGGGTTTACAGCGATGTGTTATGCCGAATTCGCTTCGCGCGTACCTGTTTCCGGAAGTGCTTACACCTATGCTTACGTTTCTTTCGGGGAAATTTTTGCCTGGATAATCGGTTGGGCTTTGCTAATGGAATATTCTATCGGTAACATTTATATCGCTTTTTCATGGAGCGGTTATTTCACCAATTTACTGGAAACTTTCGGTATCCATTTACCGGAATGGCTTACCATCAATTACCAATCAGCGCACGATGCCCTTTTGGACAATAAGGCCGGAGAAGGCCTAACGGCATGGCAGAATGCTCCCATGATCGGAAGTTTGAGGATCATTTTCGATTTACCCGCAGTTCTTATCAATGTGATTATCACTTATTTGGTATACAAAGGAACCAAAGAATCCAAGAACATCAGCAACGCCATGGTGTACATCAAATTAGCGATCATAGCCCTGGTTATTATAGTAGGTGCTTTTTATATCGACATCAATAACTGGACTCCTTTTATGCCCAACGGCTTCAGCGGTGTAATGGGTGGAGTTTCTGCCGTTTTCTTTGCTTATATAGGATTTGACGCCGTTTCCACTTTGGCCGAAGAAAGCAAAAACCCACAACGCGACCTGCCACGCGGAATGATCTATTCTTTAGTCGTGTGTACCGTGGTCTATATTATCCTGGCTTTGGTAATCACGGGAATGGTTTCGTATTCTTTATTAGGTGTTAGCGATCCTTTGGCTGAAATTTTTGCTTTAAAAGGAGTGAAATGGATGCTGTTCATCGTATCGATTGCTGCCGTTGTTGCCATGACCAGCGTAATGCTTGTTTTCCAGATGGGACAGCCTCGTATCTGGATGACCATGAGCCGCGACGGGCTGATGCCAAAGAAGTTCTCTGCCATCCACCCGAAATACAAGACTCCCGGTTTTGCCACACTCGTAACCGGTTTGGTCGTAGGTATCCCTATCTTTTTTACCGATGAGAATTTCGTCTTGGATTTTACCAGTATCGGGACATTATTTGCCTTCGTATTGGTGTGCGGCGGCGTACTGATGCTATCCCCTCAAAGTGAAGCCGAAATTGCCGAACGCGCCACCAAAGGCAAATTCAGGATTCCTTACATCAACTCAAAATTCATATTCCCGCTTATTGTAATCGCCTCAGCAGCAATAATCAATTATACCCTTCCGACATTTTTCGCTGAGACCCTTACACTGGCAGACGGTAAGCTGACGGCCAATATCACTATGGTCATTTTCTTTATATTATGTATCGTAATGTCCTTTTTGGCCTTCTTTAAAAACCTGTCCCTAATTCCTTTATTGGGGCTTATTTCCTGCTGTTATCTATTAACCGGAATGGCTGTTTCCAACTGGAAATGGTTCGGGATCTGGCTGGTTATCGGATTGGTGTTTTATTTCTGTTACGGATTTAAAAAGAGCCATTTAAACTTTACTCCATTGAAAGATACCATCGAAGATTAAGCGTATCTTCTTTAATACTATAAAAAAATCCCGTTCCCTTTGAGCGGGATTTTTTTATTTCTGTAGAAAAGGCCACACCCGAAACTTACAATGTAGCACCTTCATTGTTTGATGGAACACCCGCAACTTACAAAGTAGCTCCTTCATTGTTTGATGGACCACCTGCAACTTACAATTTAGCGCCCGCAACTTACAATGTAGCGACTGCATTGTTTGATGGAGCACCTGCAACGTAAAAACAAGCGCCTGCAACTTACAATGTAGCGACTGCATTGTTTGATGGAGCACCTGCAACGTAAAAACAAGCGCCCGCAACTTACAATGTAGCGACTGCATTGTTTGATGGAGCACCTGCAACGTAAAAACAAGCGCCTGCAACTTACAATGTAGCACCTGCATTGTTTGATGGAGCACCTGCAACTTACAATTTAGCGCCTGCATTGTTTGATGGAGCACCTGCAACGCAAAAAAGAAACCTATTCCATAAAATAACGCATCTCATGAAGAGTAGTTAGAAAATAAAACTATCATTTGTACTTAATCCTGCTATTATTTTCTGCCAAAGCCGTAATTTTGATTGCTAAAACCATTTTCCATCATGATATTCGATACGATTGACAAGAAACTGCTTAAACTCCTTCAAACCGACAGTAAGAAAACGACCAAGGAATTGTCTTCAAAACTAAACCTTTCCGTAACCGCTGTTTACGAACGGATTAAAAAACTGGAAAAAGAAGGCATCATTTCCAGGTATGTCGCTTTGCTCAACCGGAACAAAATAGAAAAGGGTTTTGTGGTTTTCTGCCACCTCAAGCTTATGCAGCACACCAAAGAATTTATCTCCCAATTTGAAAAGGAAGTGGTCCTGCTCAACGAAGTCCTCGAATGTTTCCATGTAAGTGGCGATTATGACTACATCCTCAAGATCTGTGTAAAAGACATGGAAGAATACCGGGAATTTATGGTTACAAAACTCACTACGCTCCAGCATATTGGCAGTACACACAGTACATTTATGATTGGCGAGGTAAAAAACACTACCGTTTTTCATATGTAAAATATTACATTTTTAACGTAATATATTTTTGTTATTGTAAATAAAATACTACTTTAGTGCCTTTATTAATCGAAAACAACTAGTACAAATGAAAACAAGACTTTTAAACATCCCAGGAGCGGAAGTGATTTCAAAAGAGAACCAAAAAGCAATCAACGGAGGTATCGGGCCTATTACTGGCGGTTGCCATTGCATTTGCGGAAAACCAAAACCACCTTATTGCTCTCCTTGCTTTATCGATCCTTGCGCAAACCAAGATTCTTAATCTGTTAACCTAAACATACTTATTATGAAATCAAGACTTTTAAACCTTTCCGGAGTAGAAGTGCTTTCTAAAGAAAGCCAAAAAACGATTGTCGGAATGGCAGGAAAACCGGACTTGTCACTTTGCGGATGCTCTTGCAGCGGAGCCGTGACAGGACCATACTACTGTGTAGAATATATCGGATGTCCTCAAGTGTATACTTGTAATGACGCTGTATAATTAATTAATTTTTTGAGTTAGAAACCCTGATAATCTTTTTTCAGGGTTTTTTTTATGCTTGGTCTTTACAGATCTCATACCCCAAAAAGCAATAATCCGGAAGAAAGAAAAAAGCTTCTTTATTTTCCCGAATAAAGCAATTCCTTGTAAACAAAATTCCTTAATTTTGTCACTCGAAATTTTTTAAAACACAACATAAATAAATTACTATGAGTTCATTTGACGTAGTTGTTATTGGTTCAGGTCCCGGCGGGTATGTAGCGGCAATCCGTTGCGCACAATTAGGGATGAAAACGGCCATTATCGAAAAATATTCCACTTTGGGTGGTACGTGCCTAAATGTAGGATGTATCCCTTCAAAAGCATTATTAGCCTCTTCGCACCATTATGAGGAACTGCAACATTTTGCAGACCACGGAATTGAAGTTTCCGGAGATGTAAAAGTCAACCTTGAGAAAATGATTGCCCGCAAGCAAGCCGTTGTAGATCAAACTGCCGGAGGTGTAAAATTCCTGATGGATAAAAATAAAATCACTGTTTTTGAAGGAGTTGGTTCTTTTGAAAATGCTACGACTGTTGCCATAACCAAAGCCGATGGTTCTGTTGAGAAAATAGAAGCCAAAAACACGATTATCGCTACCGGTTCAAAACCTTCTTCATTGCCTTTTATCAAAATCGACAAGGAAAGGATCATTACTTCAACTGAAGCCTTAAAATTAACAGAAGTCCCTAAACACCTTGTTGTCATTGGCGGAGGAGTTATCGGATTGGAATTGGGACAAGTATATTTGCGTTTAGGCGCACAGGTTTCTGTAGTGGAATTCATGGACAGGATCATTCCGGGAATGGATGGCGCTTTGTCTAAAGAACTGACTAAAGTCCTGAAAAAACAAGGAATGAAATTCTATACATCCCACAAAGTACAAGCCGTAGAGCGTGCTGGAGATACCGTAACGGTCAAAGCCGAAAATGCCAAAGGCGAAATCATCACTTTAGAAGGAGATTATTCTTTGATTTCCGTAGGCCGACGCCCTTATACCGACGGTTTGAATGCAGATAAGGCAGGTGTTAAAATCTCAGACAGAGGTCAGGTGGAAGTAAACGACCATTTGCAAACGACGGCTTCCAATATTTTTGCTATCGGAGATGTTGTACGTGGCGTCATGCTAGCTCACAAAGCGGAAGAAGAAGGGGTTATCGTTGCCGAATATTTGGCAGGACAAAAACCACATATCGATTATAATTTAATTCCTGGCGTAGTGTACACTTGGCCGGAAGTTGCCGCCGTAGGGAAAACGGAAGAGCAGCTAAAAGAAGCCGGAGTCGATTTCAAATCAGGAAGTTTCCCTTTCAAGGCTTTAGGACGTGCCCGTGCGAGTTCGGATATTGAAGGTTTTGTAAAAATCCTTGCCGATGCCAAAACAGACGAAGTTTTAGGAATCCATATGATTGGTGCCCGTGCTGCCGATTTGATTGCCGAAGCAGTAACTGCTATGGAATTCCGTGCCTCTGCCGAAGACATTTCAAGAATGTCCCACGCCCACCCTACTTTTGCCGAAGCCATCAAAGAAGCCGCTTTGGATGCAACCGGAAAAAGAGCTTTGCACATTTAAGATTTTACAATCGAACTATAAAAAAACCCGTCCCGTTTTAAGAACGAAACGGGTTTTTATTTTACCTTCTTTTTTTATTTTTTCCCGAATTTCCTATACCCGAACCAGGCCAAGATTCCTATCAAAGCCAAACCCCAAAGCTGCACAACAAAAGCAATAACAGCTTCCAGCATGAACCATCCGGTTTTTAAGCTGTCCATGATTTGTAAACCGATATGCGGGCGATAAGCATTGATGCTTTTCTCATTAGCAACCATTTCCTGCTTGATGCCTTCCCTTTGGTACAACTGCAATGTCAACGTACTGAAATTCACCTGGTCCTGCAAGGAAAGGTTTTCCAGTTTGCTGGCATCGTGTTGTTCTTTTTTAGCGTCGAGGTTATTTTCGGCATCCACAATGGTATTTAATTTTTTGCCTTTGGTATCAATAGCATTTTCCAGGCGTTTTTCAGAACGGTTGCTCCGGTTTTGCGCCATTTGATTCGCCAGCATCTGCAATGACACATCATCAGCTTTTATCACGCGGTAGTCCAGGAAATCTATCTGTTTAGCGATGGTTTTAATGACCGTATCCAATTTGGTGTTGGGCACCCGGATGGTAATATTGTTTTCTACGGTATATCTTGTGGTTTCCAGCGTACTGTCCTGGCTCACTTTGGTTTCATCCTTACTGGAAATGGTGCTTTGCAGGTTGGTATAAGTCACAAATCCGCCAAATTTAACCGTTGCATTCTCAATGGCATACGTTGATTGGGGCACATTGTCTACCCGGAATTTGATATCCGCGGTACGGACAAATTTCCTGTTGGAATTTTTGGGCTGGACTGCCGCCGAAGAAGAAATGGCCTTATCCTTGGCATTTGACTGGGCTTCAACGGCTTCTTCCATGGCTGGGCTGCTTTGGTCGGAAAAAGCATCTTCTGTTTTGGATTGTTCTTTACAGGAAATTGCGGTGGCGGCAAGCAAGAGCACCAGGCCGGCTTTTGGAATCGTTTTCATAAAAAAATTCAGGTTTTAATTAATACTAAGGTTGGATTATAATTAGGTAGTTTTCAATCCATAATCGGTAGGTTTTTATGTTAAACGAATTCTTTTAACCTGTACTAAAAACTGTGCCAAAAATTATAGGCGGAAGGAATAATATTATTGTAATTTTGTTTTTTATCCGAAACCCGCTTTGAGAACATCCATTTTTAAAAACATACCCGATCCGATTTTGCTCAAAAAGCAACTCCTGCTCTGGTCACAACAGTTCCGTGAAGTTGTTTTTTTAGACAGCAACCAGTATCCCGAACATTACAGAAGTTACGATGCCGTATTGGCTGTAGATGCTTTCACCTCAATAAAAACAGACTATCACAACGCTTTTGACGATTTAAAACAATACCAGTCACAATCGCGGGACTGGCTTTTTGGCTATTTGTCCTATGACCTGAAAAACGATACCGAAGACTTACGTTCGGAAAATGCCGACGGGTTGTTTTTTCCGGATTTGTTTTTCTTCCAGCCCAAAAAAATATTCTTGCTCAAAGGCAATCAATTGGAAATTTGCTACCTGAACATGTGCGATGACCAGTGGGAAAGTGATTTTGACGAAATAGGCCAAATAGTAGCAGAAATAACTAAAAACGATGCTGCGGTACACATTGAGCAACGGATTTCGAAAGAAAAATACATCGGTAAGATAACAGAAATGCTGGCGCACATCCATCGGGGAGATATTTATGAAGCGAATTTCTGCATGGAATTCTTTGCCCAAAATGCCCAGATCAATCCTTTGGAAATATATCAAAAACTGAATGCCATCTCACAAACACCGTTTGCGGCCTATTTCAAAAACAATACCGATTACCTCCTCTGCGCCTCACCGGAACGTTATTTACGTAAGGAAGCGACGAAGATAATCACACAGCCCATCAAAGGGACAGCCAAGCGTTTCCCGGAAGGATCATGGGATGAAAAAGCAAAAACCGATCTTTCCCAAAACCCGAAAGAACGTTCTGAAAACATCATGATCGTTGACCTGGTCCGCAATGATTTGTCCCACACGGCCACCAAAGGTTCGGTACATGTAGAGGAATTGTGCGGTATTTACACTTTCAAACAGGTGCACCAGATGATTTCTACTGTAGTTTCGGAAGTACCGCATACGGTTTCCCCAGTCGAAATTATCCGGACTACTTTCCCTATGGGAAGCATGACGGGCGCTCCCAAGGTTTCGGCACTAAAAATAATTGAAGCACTCGAAGAGACCAAACGCGGGTTGTACAGCGGCGCGGTGGGATACTTTACCCCTGAAGGTGATTTTGACTTTAATGTCGTCATTAGGAGCATTTTATACAATGCTCAAGCAAAATACCTTTCCTTTTCGGTGGGAAGCGCCATTACAGCAGCCGCCATCCCGGAAAACGAATACGAGGAATGCCTGCTCAAGGCCAAAGCAATGCGGGAAGTATTAAGCTGAAACATCCGTTTCCATTCATTTTAACTAAAAAGCCATAACCTCATTGACCACGTTAGGTGACGTGGTGTTTGACGTTATACAACGTGGTGTTTGACGTTCCTGACGTGGTTGACCACGTTACCCGACGTGGTATTTGACGTTCCGGACGTGGTGTTTGACGTTATGCAACGTGGTATTTGACGTCCGGGACGTGGTTGACCACGTTAGGTGACGTGGTATTTGACGTTCCAGACGTGGTCAACCACGCTATATTACCGTTACAAAAAAACATTTTTAAAAATATCACAAACAAGATGTTCTTTGTGGAAAAGAAAGCGGTTCCATTCATATAAGCGGAAAAAACAGTACATTCGTTGTTGGTTACCATAGCCCATAATTTTTGCTTTATGCTTCAAAAACTGCAGGAACACCTTAATGCCAGATTCCGTTTTTTAAATGGAAAGAAGCTCCTTTTGGCGGTAAGCAGTGGCATCGACAGCATGGTCATGGCCGAAACCTTTCGCACATTGGGCTTTGAGATTGCGCTGGCCCATTGCAATTTCCAGCTTAGGGGATTGGAAAGTTTCGGCGACCAGAAATTTGTAGAGGATTATGGCAATACCCACAACATTCCTGTATACACGACTCTTTTCGATACCAAATCCTTTGCAGAAGATTATAAATTATCAACCCAGGTAGCCGCCAGGGAACTGCGTTACAACTGGTTTTATGAGCTTTTGGAAACGGAGGGATTCGATTATTTGCTCACCGCCCACCATGCCGATGACAACCTGGAAACTTTCCTGATCAACCTGACCAGGGGAACCGGGATTGAAGGCCTGACAGGGATTCCGGAGCAGAACGAACAAATCATACGCCCTTTTTTGATTTTCAACCGCCTCGAAATTGAAGAATACGCCCATCAAAACGATATTTTATGGCGGGAAGATTCCAGCAATGCTTCCGATCATTACCTACGCAATAAAATCAGGCATCACCTGGTTCCGGTATTCAAAGAGCTTAATGCCAATTTTTCGGCAGGTTTCCAAAAAACGCAAGACTATCTCCAGCAGGCCCAGGTCATGGCTGAAGATGCAGCGATCCTAATTTACCAGCAGGTAGCATCAGAAGAAAAAGACACCATCCGCTTCGATTTAAAGAAACTCAAACGGTTGCCCAATTACAATTCCTATTTATACCAATGGCTCCGGGAATATGGGTTTTCGGCTTGGGAAGATATTTATGCCTTGGTCCGCTCGCAATCCGGCAAACAGGTTTTTTCTGAAAAATACCGCTTGCTCAAAGACCGTGATTTTTTGATTTTGGAAGAAATAAAAAATCAGGAAAACCCTGTTTATTATATTGATTCGTTAGAAAATGTCGTTAAAGTTCCCTTAAAAATTGCTATTTGTAAAGTACCGGACATTTCTACTTTTAAAAATACAATTATATTTGTTGACGAAGATACGCTTGAATTTCCGCTAACCATCAGAAAATGGCAGGAAGGTGATTATTTTTATCCGTTGGGAATGAACGGGAAGAAAAAATTGAGCAAGTATTTCAAGGACGAGAAGATGTCGTTGATAGATAAAGAGAATACCTGGCTTTTATGTTCTGGAGGACAGATAGCCTGGGTTATCGGGAAACGTCCGGACAAACGGTTTGCAGCAACAGAAACAACACAAAATATTATACAACTAGCATTACAGTAATGAAGAAAATCAATGCCCTAATCCTACTTTTTTTCACTTTTTTAAGTGCCCAATCACAAATTTTAGATCCGGTTAAATGGAAAACTTCCATAGAGAAGAAATCAGATACCGAAGTTGTTTTGGTTTTTGATGCTGTCATAGAGCCCGAATGGCATATGTACTCGCAATTTACGCCCGATGGAGGTTCATTGCCAATGGTTTTCAAATTCAAAAACGCAAAAGGCAACTACGACCTGATAGGCAAAACGACGGAAAGCCCGTATAAAAAAGTATACAGCGATGTTTTTGAGGTAGACGAATACCTGTTTGAAAATAAGGCGCAGTTCCGCCAGGTCATTAAAGTGACCAATCCCAATGCAAAATCAGCGCAGGTATATGTGGAATACCAGGTTTGCAAACAATCCTGTATTCAGCAAGACAAAACTTTTGACATCAAATTGCCTATAATGGCTGCTGTAAAAATGACTGATGTTGCCACTCCTACCGATACTAAAATCGATACGGCTGCAGCTGTTATTACGGTTCCGGATACTTCCGCTACCAAAGAAACGGTAAAAACCGATACGAATACCGGAAAACCGGACGGTAAAAAAGAAGAGAAAAAAGGCTTGCTAACGATTTTCGTCCTGGCTTTTTTAGGCGGTTTCGCTGCCTTGCTAACCCCTTGCGTATTTCCTATGATACCGATGACTGTTAGTTTTTTTACCAAACAAAGCAAAACCAAGGCTGCCGGGATCCGGAATTCTATTTTTTACGGGATTTCGATCATTATTATTTATGTAGCACTGGGCCTGATTGTCTCGGCTATTTTCGGTATCGATTCGTTAAACGCCTTATCGACCAACGTTTGGTTCAACATTATCTTTTTTGTACTACTGCTCTTTTTTGCGGCTTCCTTTTTGGGGGCTTTCGAGATTGTATTGCCTAATTCCTGGGCAAATAAGGTAGACAAACAAGCTGACAGGGGCGGTTTTATAGGGATTTTGTTTATGGCTTTGGCATTAGCCATCGTATCTTTTTCATGCACCGGTCCTATCGTAGGGACTTTGATAGCCGAATCTTCCAAATTTGGTGGTATCGGGCCTATTATAGGAATGCTGGGATTCTCATCGGCTATTGCCCTTCCTTTTATGCTTTTCGCGATGTTCCCAGGGTGGATGAATTCCTTACCGAAATCAGGAGGCTGGCTCAATACCGTAAAAGTTTCTTTAGGATTCCTGGAATTGGCATTCGCTTTCAAATTCCTGTCCAACGCAGATTTAGTATTACAGATGCATTTATTGGAACGTGAAGTATTCCTGGCCATCTGGATTGCCGTTTTTGGAGCCTGGGCCGTTTACCTGTTCGGGAAAATTTCCTTACCGCACGACAGTCCGGTTACCAATATATCTGTTGGCCGCTTGTTTATTGCCTTATTTGTTACCGCTTTTACCTTTTACCTGGTTCCGGGAATGTGGGGAGCTCCGCTAAAGATATTAAGCGGATTTACACCGCCAATGACCTATAGCGAAAGCCCTTACGGTGTAGGATATACCAATAATTCCAATACTGCAGCCCTTACAACTGATCTTCCTGAGCACGCACATATTGGTCCGAACGGCCTGATTGCTTTTAACGATTATGAGCAAGGATTGGCGTATGCCAAAAAAGTAAACAAACCTGTCCTGCTGGATTTTACAGGATATGCCTGTGCCAATTGCCGTAAAATGGAAGAAAAAGTTTGGTCCACAACAGAAATTGCCGCTATTTTAAAAGACCAGGTTGTCCTGATTTCATTATATGGAGATGACAAACGGGATTTGCCTGCAGGTGAACAATATGTTTCTAAAGCAACCGGCAAGGAAATTACTACCATTGGCAAGAAATGGAGCGATTTCCAGATTTCGAGATACAACATCAATGCCCAGCCCTATTATATCATCCTCGATGCAGAAGGCAAAGACCTGAATACTCCTGTAGGCTATACGCCGGATGCAGACGAGTACAAAGCCTGGCTGGAAAGCGGGATTTCGAAATTCGGGAAATAATACGATTGCAGTACAGAAAATAAAGGAGCGGGTTTATATATCAAGGATGATAGTAAACTCGCTCCCTTCGTTTGGAATGGAATTCACATTTATTTTCCCATTGATTTTTCGAACGATTTTCTCCACCGTGGCCAGCCCTATCCCGGTTCCGTAATGGCCAAAACGGTCTTTTCTTTTTAAAGTGGTAAAGAATGAAAAAATAACATCCAGGTCTTTTTTTTCAATACCGATACCGTTGTCTTTTACGGAAATCATGATTCCGTTTTCCGATTCTTCGCACTTTATTTCAATAACGACCGGTTTTTTATCATTGTATTTGATTGCATTACTGATCAGGTTCAAAAGGATTTGCTCAATGGCAGGCTTAACCGAACGGATCGTTACAGGCGTTGCGGGAAGGATAAAATGATATTCCCGCTTTGGATCAAGCACACAGATGATCTTGTTGAGCACTTCGTTTATGGAAATATCTTCTTTGTGCAATACATTTACCGTATCGCTCCGGTAATACTCCAGCAAACCGTCTACATAATCCCTTAACCGATAAGACGAAGCCGTTATGCAGTCCAGGTATTCCCTTCCTTCTTCATTGAATTTCCCTTCTGCATATTCCTCAAAAAGCGATACCAGGGAAATAATATTGTTTAAAGGCGATTTGATGTCATGCGAAACCACATTGGCAAAATGTTCTAATTCAGAGTATTTCAGGTTCAACAATTCGTTTTTTTCCAGGAGTTTTACATTTTTTTTACGCAATTCAAGTAATTTGCACACCTGATCGGCAAGGATTTCGAGTGATTTCAACTGATCGCCTGTCATTTCCCTTGGCGTATGGTCAATTACACATAAAGTGCCCAAATCATATCCATCAGGGTCCCTTAGGGCTACACTGGCATAAAATCCGCCCTTTTCGAATCCGTTTAAAACGCTCATAATATTAAACTCCTTATCTTCTTTAATATTAGGAATGACAACTGTCCTAGAGGTTCTTTGGATGGCTAAAGCGCAAAAAGAAACCTCCCTGGGGCTTTCGTTATGCTCAAAACCCACTTTAGATTTGAACCATTGCCTGTCCTGGTCAATAAATGTAATCGTAGAAATAGGGGTATTGCAGATTCTTGAAGCCAAAAAAGTAATATTATCATAATCACTTTCGGGATCTGTGTCCAGAATATCATAGCTTTTTAAAATGTTGAGCCTGATTTTCTCTTCTATAGTTGACAATAAATTCATGATGCTGGGAACGTTAGTGAGATTACCTATAAATGTAGGAAGATTAATTGGATTATCTAAAAAAATGAAAGCTCTCGCTGCTCCTAAAAACACGAAAAACTCAGTAATTAAAAGGAGTTTCAGCTATTTCCGATCCCAAAAAAAACAAACGAAAGAATCCTATTTACCTTACAATTCCAATAAAAATAACCGCCGGTATTTTACTTGTCTTCATTTATCACTAAATATTTTTTGAAAAAAAACTAAATTTTATTGTTTATCAATAAATATTGATTACATTTGACGCATCAACTTTAATTTAAACAATGATGTCAAAAACAAACAACTTCGTATTTTGGGGCTTATATGTTGTAGCCTGGCTTATTTTTGTCGGCTTGTGCATTGAAGCAGGAGGCTTAATCGTAAATTTCTTTTTCAGCCTGTATAGGCCTGAATTTGTCCCGAATCTTTATCAAAAGTTAGACTTATCTGAAATGTATAACGACAGTAGCTTCGTTTTTTTCGGTGTCTATAGCTTCATCCTAACCATTTCAATTTTAAAATCCTGCTTATTTTACACCCTTATCAGGCTAATGCACAAAATGGATTTGTCAAAACCGTTCAGTACTTTCGTTGCGAGGCAAATTTCACAGATGAGTTATTACACGCTTTCCATTGGACTATTGAGTTACATTGCCAGAGAGATCGTTAAAAATTTAATGCATCACGGTTTTGTTCCCGACAACTTGAACCAATTTTGGGCAGACAGTCAGGCATTTATTTTAATGGGCGCTGTAATCTATATTATTGCGACTATTTTTAAAAAAGGAGTCGATCTTCAAAACGAAAACGATCTAACCGTCTAAATTATGGCAATTATCGTAAATCTCGATGTGATGATGGCAAAACGGAAAATGTCATTAAACGAACTTTCGGAAAAAGTCGATTTGACATTATCCAACCTTTCCATCCTGAAAACAGGCAAAGCAAAAGCCGTACGTTTCAGCACTTTAGAAGCTATCTGTAGAGCTTTAGACTGTCAGCCGGGTGATATTCTGGAATATATTAATGACGGCAAATAGATCATTTATCAAAAAAGACTAAATCATCAGATTTAGTCTTTTTTTAGATAAAATGAAACCAATCCTAAAAATAGTTTTATTGAGGAATGTGTTCCACCCAAACATTCTTTCCTGCCTTGTCAATGTAAGTACAGGTCATAGATACCAAACATACTGCCCATTTTTCAACTCCGTTATCTGCGCTTTGGCGGCTTATCTGAAAATAATCGGATTTTCCCTGTTGATGGTTTGCAATATCAATCTTCAGCTGTTCTAAATTTACCGTATCAGCAATTAGTATGGGCTCATAATTTGGCACGGTAGGCAGTTCGTATCCGTTTTTACCATGGAAAATACTACTGCCATCTTCCATTTTGGTTTCATAATAAGTTACTCCGATATTTTTCAGGCCAGTAGCCAAAGCAGGAAAATCTGCACCGGTTTCCACTTTTGAAAGTTTCTCTTTGATTTGTTCTGTTGTAAACATTTTTTCTTGATTTTTATTTGTTACATAATGAGTTGTATTACAGGTAACCACAAAACTTAATACCGTCAAAATCATTATCGGTTTTAGAATTATTTTTTTCATTGCTCTTATGTTAAAATTACACTGCAAAGTTGCTCATGATAAAATCATTGTAATTGTAAAAAATCGTTTTTTTGAATGCCAGCGCAAATCTTTGTAATTTAATTTTAATCCGTTTGGTGTAAAAAATGCCTTCTTTTTTTATTTTAGAGAAAAAAATTATAATATTTGCCTTACAAATTTATACGCCATGTTAACGAAAGTATTTGGAAGCGCCGTTTTCGGTGTAGACGCCACAACCATAACCGTAGAAGGTTAATATCGATAAGGGAATTGGCTACCACCTGGTAGGACTGCCCGACAACGCCATTAAGGAAAGCAGTTACCGCATTGCCGCTGCCTTAAAAAATAACGGGTACCAGCTCCCGGGAAAGAAAATCACCATCAATATGGCGCCCGCCGACCTAAGGAAAGAAGGTTCCGCTTATGACCTGACGCTTGCCGTAGGAATTTTGGCTGCAACCGGGCAGATACAATCGGAGGAGATCGGAAAGTATATTATCATGGGTGAGCTTTCGCTGGATGGCGGCCTGCAGCCGATAAAAGGTGCTTTACCCATTGCCATCAAAGCCAAAGAAGAAGGTTATAAAGGTTTTTTCCTTCCTAAAGGAAATGTCAAAGAAGCGGCCATAGTTGCCGGCCTGGACGTATATGGTGCAGAAAATGTATTGGAAGTCATTCGTTTTTTTGAAGGGACAGGAACCTTGAAACCTACTGTAATCAATACCCGGGAAGAATTTTACAAAACCCTCGATTTTCCCGAATTCGATTTTGCCGAAGTCCGCGGACAGGAATCCATCAAACGCTGTATGGAAATTGCAGCAGCAGGCGGGCACAACGTTATTCTGATAGGGCCTCCGGGTTCCGGGAAGACTATGTTGGCCAAACGTTTGCCGAGTATTTTACCGCCAATGACCTTAAAAGAAGCATTGGAAACCACAAAGATACACAGTGTGGCCGGTAAGGTGAAAGATGTCGGGCTGATGAACCAAAGGCCTTTCAGGAGCCCGCACCACAATGCATCATCTGCCGCGCTTGTAGGTGGCGGAAGCTACCCGCAACCGGGAGAGATTTCTTTGGCACACAATGGTGTCCTGTTTTTGGATGAACTTCCGGAATTTAAGCGCGAAGTGCTTGAGGTCATGCGGCAACCTCTGGAAGACCGGGAAGTTACCATTTCAAGGGCGAAATTTACCATTACCTATCCTTCTTCTTTTATGCTTGTTGCGAGTATGAACCCGAGCCCGGGCGGTTATTTTAATGACCCTGATGCACCGGTAAGTTCTTCCCCAGCTGAAATGCAACGCTATTTGAGCAAGATTTCCGGGCCATTGCTGGACAGGATCGACATTCATATTGAGGTAACTCCTGTTCCTTTTGAAAAACTCACCGATACCCGGAATGGTGAAAGTAGTGCACAAATCCGCAAGCGGGTGACCAAAGCCCGGGAAGTGCAATCGCAGCGGTTTGAACGGTTTGAAAGCATTCATTACAATGCCCAGATGAGCAGCAAACAAATCCGGGAACATTGCGCCCTCGATGAAGCTTCATTGCAGTTATTGAAAACGGCTATGGAACGCCTGAACCTTTCCGCACGGGCGTACGACAGGATTTTAAGGGTTTCCAGGACCATTGCAGACCTGGAGGGAACGGATAAAGTAAATGCGTCCCATATTTCGGAGGCAATACAATACAGAAGCCTGGACAGGGAAGGCTGGCTGGGATAAAATATACTGTATTTTAAGCTTTTCCCCTAGCCCTGATGGGAATGGAAAGCAAAACGGCCTGAAAACATGGACCATTTTACATAAAAAAAGAGCGACCGGACGGAAGCTCCTTTTGTTATGATAAAATGATGTTTTCAGGTTGTTTTCTTGCAATGGACAGCAGGAATAGCTCCTAATTATCCAGCTCGGCAAAGGTGTCACCCTGGCGGATATCGCCGGATGTGTAGCCTTTCATAAACCAATGTTTACGCTGTTCGGAAGTACCGTGGGTAAAGGTTTCCGGTACGACATGGCCTTGCATTTTACTTTGGATGGCATCATCGCCAACGGCTTCTGCAGCACTTAAAGCTTCGTCGATGTCGCCCTCTTCGAGCACATCTTTGTTGTGGCTCGCCCAGACTCCTGCATAAAAATCAGCCTGGAGCTCCAAAGCCACCGATAATTTATTGCCTTCTGCCTCTCCTACTTTTTGCTGCAGCTGGCGCACTTTGCCGGAGGTTCCCAAAACGGTCTGTAAATGGTGCCCAAATTCGTGTGCCATGACGTAAGCGATGGCAAAATCACCTCCTTTGGCGCCAAAACGGGTGCGGAGTTCTTCGAAAAAAGCCATATCCATATATACTTTTTCGTCGCCGGGACAATAAAACGGGCCGGAAGCTGCCGTCGCACTTCCGCAGGCGGTTTCAACTGCGTCTGTAAACAAGACCATTTTAGGATTGCGGTAATCGATATTGTTTTCGGCGAAAATCTTGGACCAGGTGTCTTCCATCATTCCAAAATTGACTTTAACGAATTTTCCAATTAACTCTTCTTCTTCGGATAGCGGGCGTTGCTGGGTTTGTTCGGTGGCCGGCTGCTGGTTCATCTGCTCCAGTACCGGGGTGAGCATCTGGGCATTTTCACCGCCAAAAATATTCACTAACAGAATAATAATTCCTATTATCCCGCCTCCGGCAACTACTTTTCCTCCGGAGGACATACCTCTTCTGTCTTCGACGTTACCGCTTTCGCGTCTTCCTTGCCATTTCATAATTTTTATTGTTTAGCGTTATACAAATATAATTTTTAGGTTTTATTGCAGCCATTTTAACAGCACATTTTCAAATAAATCCCTAATAATGGGTTTTGATATGTAATCATTCATTCCCGATTCCATGCATTTTTCCCTTTCTCCTTTGATGGTTCCTGCCGTTAGGGCAATTATCGGGACGTCGGGATCGAATTTACGGATTTCCTGAGCGGTCTCATAACCGTTAAGAATTGGCATCTGGATGTCCAACAGGATGATGTCCGGATGGGTTGCCTTGCATTGCTCCACTCCTACTTTCCCGTCCTTGGCTTCATAAACTACTGCATTGGGGAAGATTTTTTTGATCAGCGTTTTGGCCAGCAGCATGTTGATCTTATTGTCTTCGATTACTAATATTTTTTTAGGTTGCTGGAAGATTTCGTTTTCTTTGCTTTGCTGGTGTACATCTTCAAAATCAACATCGATCTGGTTGATATCAACGGCTGAAAGTGGTTCTTCTTCCTTAAAGTAAACCAAATCGAGGGTAAAATAAAAAGTACTTCCTTTTCTGACATCACTGGCAAGCTCCAGCCTGCTTTTCATCAGTTTGAGGATATTGCTTGAAATGGCAAGCCCAAGCCCCGTTCCTCCATATTTCCGGGTGGTGGAATTGTCTTCTTGTGAGAAAGGCTCGAAAATTTTCTTCTGGTTTTCTTTTTTGATACCTATTCCGGTGTCTATAACCGAAATTTTGAGTCTTGCATTGGTTTTGGTCAGCGATTCGAGTTCAATATGCAATTCAACTTTTCCTTTATTGGTAAATTTTACCGCGTTTGATAATAAGTTCAGTAAAATCTGTTTGATCCGCAGGGCATCGATTGAAACATATTTAGGAACGTTTTCATCAATAAAAAGGTTTAAGGAAAGGTTCCTTTGTTCCGAATCAAAACGGATAATGTCAATTACCTGGTCTGCTAATTCGTGAAGGTTGGTTTTTTGATAATCGAGATCGAATTTCCCGGTTTCGATTTTGGAGAAATCCAGGATATCGTTTACCACTTCCAGCAAAATACTTGCCGATTGGTTGACCGTTGAGATGTATTCTGCCTGGTTTTCCTCCAGTTTTGTTTCTTTGAGCAGGTTTGAGAAACCAATGATGGCATTCAAAGGAGTCCTGATCTCATGGCTCATATTGGCCAAAAATTCTGATTTTGCTTTACTGGAGGCTTCCGCCAATTCACGGGCTTTGATTTCCGAATCAATGGCTTTTTTCTCCGTGATATCGACCAAAATACCTTCAATATAAGCCACTTTGCCTTCCTTGATGATGGCATCGCCAAATTCTTCCACCCAAATGTACACATCATCTTTCCGTAATAATCGGTACACGACATGGTAGGCTTCTTTTTTAAGGATCGCCGAATTGGTGTAATTGATAAGGTTTTCTTTATCTAGCGGGTGGACCAGGTCTATGAGGGAAACTTTTTTATCAAGGAAATCGGTTTTAGGGTAACCGGTCAGTTTTTCAATCTCATCATTCAAGTACACTTTTGTCCATTTGTCATCGTATTCGGAAAGGAAAACGGTTCCTGGGATATTATTGGCCAACAGCCTGAAACGCTGCTCACTTTCCTGGAGCAAGGTTTCGTTTTCGAGCCTTTCTATGGCAGAAGCGATATTATTGGCGAGGATTTTCAGTACGCCAACCTCATCTTCAGTCCAGTTCCTTCCTTTGGTACAATCATCAAAACCAATAGATCCGTAAAACTGGTTTTTAACGAAAATAGGGAAAATAAGGATCGATAGAATGTCCTGGTCCACCCATCTTTTTTTGATGACCGGGTTTTTGATATCGTCTATGACTGCCTTGAAAAATTTGTTTTCCAGCAATTGCTCCAAAAATACGTCGCAGGCTTCGTAGGTCATATTCTGGAGTTCCTGGTTGTCAATTTGCGGTGTTATATTATCGTTGACCCATTCGTTTTTCTGGCTTAAGGTTTTGGCGGCCGCATTGTGTTCGAAATAATAAATCCTGTCGATCTTGGTCGCTTTTCCAATAATGGAAAACACATCCGAGAACAATTCCTGAATATTGTTGCTTCGCAATAGTTTTTTGGTGGACGTGGCAATGGCCGATAATATTTCAGTTTTGAAAGCCAGGTGCTGTTCCGTTTCAAGGCGTTTCTGGGATTCGATAGTCAAAGAAATCACATCGGAGACCGAACGCGCGAAATTTATGTCGTCATTGTCCCAATTGCGCATTTCCCTTACGGTTTCAAAACACAACAGGGAAACCATTTCCCCACTGGCAATAATAGGGACATCAAGCATTGACCTGATGTTGTTGTTCGGGAAATAATCTTTTGTGAATTCCTGTGTATAATGGTTTTCGTAAACATCCGAAGCAATGATAATCTTATCATTTTCCAGCCCTTCAAAATAAATGGGTTTTTCAGATTTATAGATGGTGAAATTGTTGGTGAATTCATCTTCATCAAGCTTGTACATGCTCACGCAATGGATATTATCTTCCGAATAATTCCAGATGCTGATCCGGCTGATATTGGATCCTTCCGCAGCGGCTTTCAAAATCTGGTTTACAATCGTATGGAAAGAATCGGCATGAGTGTACCGTTTGGTTACCAGCTGGTTAATGGTTTTGTTGTAAGCTTCGTTTTTCGCCTGGCGCAAATTGTGCTCGATCTCAATGTTCTTAAGGATGGTAATATCCCTGGCAATAGCGGCATACCCAATCACTTTGCCTTCGGTATTCCTGGAAAGTGTCACTTTTTGGGAAACCCACAGCTCCTGCCCGTCTTTTTTAAGGATCGGGAATTCTATATAGGGAATGTCTTCGGCTTCCAGCGGCACGCTTCGGTAAAAATCGACAACTTCGTCTATATATTCTTTTTTGATATACGCCGTAAAATGCTTGCCGATGGTTTCTTCCCTGGAATAGCCCAGCAGTTTGACCGTAAAATTGTTGATATAGGTAAATTTCCCTTTAAGGTCCGCTTCGTAAATCATGTCCGATGCGGATTCGATCAGTTTTTTGTATTGGTTCTGGACTTCGACCTGTTCGGTTACATCCTGCCCGATACCCACAAACAGGTCATCGGAATATTTGGAATCTTTCCACTGGATGAATTTGTAGCTTCCGTTTTTGCATTTTAATTTCCGGATATACAAACCTTGATTAATGTCATATTTTTTAGGGCTGAATTCGGAATCTTCGGTTAAATTCCAATAATTAAACCCTTTTACTTCTCCGGGCTCATAACCCAAAATCTGGCTGATGGTCTCACTGCAATACACGATTTCACCTTTTTTATTCACTGCCAATACCAAAGAAGTGCCTTTGTTGATGATATTATCGGCAAAAAGGAATTTGTCGTTTTCATTTAAATTGACAACATAACGGATATGGTTCAGAATGGCGATAATGAAAATGCAATACAGGTAAGCCACCATAATTTCCCTCGAAATCCCATTGGTCGTATACAATATGATCACAAGCCCAAAGGTCATAAACACAAAAAACCAATACATCCGTATGGATTTGAAAATATTATACGACAGGAAAAAAATAATCAGGAAGTCAAAATAAGAAGCGATGCTTTCCGGATAACTTACCATTTTCCTTACTGTTTCAATGGTATAAATCAGAAGGAAAAGCGAAAAAAGGAATTTCAGGTTATTGTATACAAATTTGTATTTCCTGCTCAACAGGTAAACCGAAATAAGTACCAGGCCCGTAATCAGGTTGAATTTTAAGGTATCGGTTTCCCTGACATTTGTTATCTCAATAATAAAATCAATCAGCGGGACTGTGATGCCTAAAAACAGGAAATACAGCCCGAACTGTTCGTTTGTAGATTCATTCTCCGAATAATTCTTGACAAAATCTTTGTTGTATTTTGAGATTTTATTGAAAATGATGGTCAGGATAGCAGCGATAATCCCAAGCGCAGTCAGGATAAACCACCAATACAGGTAAAACGGTTTTTCTATACTGAACGAATAGGCAGCTTCCTCGCTCATTGGAATGCCCAGGTTATTGACCACATGGACCCTGAAGGTGTATTTCCCAAAACTCAAATTGGAGTAATTGATTTCCCTTTGTGCCGTGGGCCTGGACCAGGTTGATTTTTCGATACCTTCCAATTTATACGAATACAAAGCATTCTTGGTAATTTTATTATTGATGGTCAGGTAATTGAATACCAGGTGGTTTTCATTATTTTTAAAGACATGGTTCTCTTCAGGCAGGTTGATCCAGTGGTTGGTGCCATTTTTATTCCAGGAATTGGTTTCGTTAAATAAATTAATGCTGATGATCTGGATTTTAGGGACAACCTTCTCTTCAATCCTGTAATGGGGTATCGATTGGTAAATTCCTTTGATCGTGGCAAAATAAATACTGCCTTCATGATCCATAAACTGCGCCCGCATATTGGTTTCCAAACCGCTGAAACCGTTTTTTGAATTATAATTGATGATATTCAGTATTTTCCCCTGGGCCGTTATTTTGGCCTTGGCCACACCTAAATTCGACCCGATAAGCAAATCTCCTTCTTCATTAGCGATGAGCGTATAAAAAAGAGTCGATAAAAGCCCGGATTTTTCAGTATAATTCCTTCTGATCTTATGCTTTACGATCACGTTCATCCGCCTATCGCCTGCGAACCAGTAATTCCCGAAACTGTCCCGTGTGCCCAGTTCGATATTGGTACCTATGATTTTTTTAGATAAAAAGAACTTGTTTTTTTCTTCTTTAAGCAGGTACAAACCCATATTGGTGCCTATATACCATTTGTTGGGTGCGACCGGAAGGATAACCGAAATGTAATTGCTAAAAAAAGGCAAGTCCTCCTTATTGAATTTCTGGATCAGTTTGTAATTTTTGTCTACGATAAGTAATCCGTTTCCAAATGTGCCGATAAAATACCTTGACTTGTCATCCTGGTAGAGGCTCTTGATATTCAGTTCTCCATTGTCTATGAAAGCCTGCAGGTTAATATTAGCAAGTGTGCTTCCATCAATGATGGCCAGGCCTTTGTCAGAACCGAAAACCACTTTGCCTTCCTTATTTACAATACTGGCCGTAGCCTTTTTGATCGGGAATTTGCGAAGGAGACGAATAGGGTTTTCCTGGTCGAAAAGCAATTGGGCCACTTCCTTTTGCCGGGAAGAAACATATATTTTGTCTTTGTTTATCAGTACCGAAAAAATATCCGACCGGTTCAGGTATTCCACATTCGAATACGAGATAAACTGCTGCGCGCCCGATTTAAACAAACCTGTGCCGTCAGTGGTAACATATAGATTCCTGTTGCCGTCCTGGTAAAAACCGTTTACGTTTTCTCCCGCAAAACCATTGCTTTTGTCAAAATAGGAAAAATACGATCTGGCATTCATGCATATCCCCTGGTCATCATAACTGCTGAACCAGATATTGCCGCTCCTGCCCACAAAAATATTCTTAATGGCATATGGCTTGCCCGTACGGCTTACAATATAATCAGGGCCGGAGAGTTTGTTGTCCTTAAAAGTAAACATCAGGCCTTTATCGGTGCCGATGTAGATCTTGTTGTTATGATCCTTGCAAACCGTTGTCTTTCCGGAAATCTTATCGGTATAAAAGGGAGACAGTTTTGATTTGTCAATTAGTAAAAGGCCGTTTGATGTGCCTAAAAGATACTGTCCAGGGCTTACTTCGATGATGGAATTTACCGGCTCCTGGTTTTGTGCGAAACGCACTATGGTAGTGCTGCGGTAGTTAGAATCGATCCTGATGACCTCATTTTGGGCCACTACGATGATTCCTTGATCGGTTTTTAATACTTTATAAACTAAATCATTCGTAAGTGCTTTGGTCTTACGGCTAAATCTTCTGCTGAAAAACTGGCCGTCATACACATGGACGCCTCCGTAACGGGTCCCGATGATGATATTGTTGTTTATGTCTTCGGTGATATCGGTGATGAATTCCCCTGACAAACCCTTATTCCTGTCAAATACTTCGTAATTGATCCCGTCGTATTTTACCAATCCGCCGCCTTCGGTACCAATCCAAAGGTAATTGCGGCTATCCTGAAAAACAGCATTGATGCTAGATGAAGGCAGGCCGTCATCCTGATTTATACACTGAAAATCATATACCTGCGCTGATAATTGAAAACTAACCGTGGTTAAAAGAAGAAAAAAGTATTTTTTAAACATCAATAAATTTATTAAGAAACCTTTTTCGCTGTGTCATGACGAGTTATTAATAAAATTAGCAAAATTTATGTTATAAAATTATCATTACAATATTTTTTTAAAAAATTCACTTATTTATTCTTTTCCTCAATCCATCGTGACATATATTTTGTGCTCAAAACAGTATGGTGCCACAAAAGCGCTCCTAAAAAATGCTGTTTCCTGTGGGCTGCAATGTCGGATAGGATAAAACGTATCCGGTACTCGAATACTTCTTCAAATGAATGGATGTTGAACCGTTTTTGGAGTGTTTCAAATCCTTTTCCCTGCGATTGGTGCCAAAGCATTTCCTCCTGGTACAATTGGACTGCCTTTGTGGCAAATGCTTCAAAATCATCTGTTACAAACCCGTTCCAAAGGGCAGTTTCCGCAATCCCTTCCGAACCGATAGTGGTCGTTATACTTGGAGTGCCCCATTGCATGGCTTCGAGCAGTTTCCCTTTCAAACCGGCACCAAAGCGCAACGGTGCCAGCAAAACCCTGGATTTACAGATTACTTCTGCGGCAGTGGCGGCTCTTCCGTGCACCAGGAAATGTTCTTTTTCGTTATGGAGCTCCAATGCTTTTTGTGAAGGATAGGCCCCGTAAATATGCAAGGATACTTCAGGTAATTGCTTCCTGATTTGCGGCCATATTTTCTCCTTGAGCTGTTTTACGGCATCCCAATTCGGGGCATGGAGGAAATTGCCTATGAAAACAAAATCTTTTCTTTCCTTACAAAGAGGCAGGCTGCTTTCTTCCAAAGGATCGTAAAACAACGGAAGGTAATGCAACGCGCTTATATCGACCTTAAAGACAGTTGCCAGAACCTGCATCTCAAATTCTGAAATGATCAAGGATAAATCGCACCGCAGGATACTGGCTATTTCCCTTTTGGCCACAGGTTCTGAAAGCAGGTCCGAAAGCTGGAAATCAATGCCTTTCTTTATGGCGTCCTGCCTTGCCAAACGCAGGCAATGCAAATCTTCGGTATCCAGGATTCGTAAGGCATTGGGGCAATTTTCATACACCCGCCAGCCAAACTGTTCTTCGGTGACAAAACGGTCAAATAAAACAATTTCAGGGTTGAGTTTTTGTATGGCGGTATCGAAACTGCCGGAATTCAATTCGATGGAAAGGGAAGAAACTCCCATTGTTTCCAGATCGGAAGAAAAATCGCTTTCCTGCGCTGCGGAAGCAAAAACAATGGTATAGCCTTGTTTGAGGAACAACCCGATAAGCTGTAGCATCCTTGTCCCGGCGGCTGAAGATCCCGGTTCCGGCCAAACCAAGCCTATGATTAAAAGGGTTTTATTTTTCAATACTATTAATTTTTGCGCAAAATACAATTATTAATTAGTTATCAAAAGTGAATCCTGACAGAAAAATAGGTCAAACTGATGTGCGGTAATATGCAGGCTTGATGTTTTAAGCTACAATTGCTTATTCAAACAGTGCGGGCACTAAATCAAACGTTGCAGGTGCTTGTTTTTGCGTTGCAGGTGCTTATTCAAACAGTGCAGGCACTAAATCAAACGTTGCAGGTACTTGTTTTTGCGTTGCAGGTGCTTATTCAAACAGTGCAGGCGCTAAATCAAACGCTGCAGGTGCTTGTTTTTGCGTTGCAGGTGCTTCCTCAAACAGTGCAGGCGCTAAATCAAACGTTGCAGTTGCTAAATTGCACGTTGCAGTTGCTCCATCTGGCAAAGCAGTAGGAAGGGCTGTTTTAGCCGTAAGGCAAAATAAAAAAGAAGATACTTTTGTATGGGTATCTTCTTCTTGCTTTATTATCCGTGGATGGTTTCCTGTGTACCGTATTTGGTGATGATACTGCCTTCGTACTCGATCCATTCTTTCCAGCGCTTGTTGACTTCGGCTTCATTGCCATGTTTCCTGGCCAATGTCAGGAATGTGGTGTAATGCCCTGCTTCACTAATCATAAGATCCCGGTAAAAGGATGCGAGCTCTTCGTCCTTGATATTTTCCGAAAGCACTTTAAAACGCTCACAGCTCCTGGCCTCGATCATGGCTGAAAACAACAGCCTGTCTACCAATGACTGCAAACGGCTTCCGTCTTTTTTGAGGAATTTGAAGAGCTCGTTGACATAATTGTCCTTACGTTCGCGGCCAAGCTGGTATCCTTTGCGTTTGATCAGGTCATGGACCATTTGCAGATGCTCCAGTTCTTCGCGGGCGATGACAAGCAATTCGGTGACTAATTCTTCTATTTCGGAATTATGAGTAATCATGGTAATGGCATTGGTAGCCGCTTTCTGCTCACACCAGGCATGGTCGGTGAGTATCTCTTCGATGTTTGTTTCAACAATATTTACCCATTTCGGGTCTGTTTTCAGTTTTAATCCTAACATTTTGTAAAAAATAAGTATGCAAAATTACATTTTTTAGTTTGGTTTGTACCGGGTTTGCCTGTTTTATTTTTGGGCCGCTAATTCGTACCGGCCCACCGCAAAGAATAAAACCCGAGCGAGAAAAGAAACACTATTTTATCTGTAACATCTTGCTGGCTCCTGTGTCTAATCATTCATAATCAAAAAAAACAAAACCATGCAAGCACACGAAATCGATTACCATATTTATGGGGAAGAAATGCAATATGTTGAAATAGAACTAGACCCGCAGGAAGTGGTCGTGGCCGAAGCCGGAAGTTTTATGATGATGGACAACGGGATTAAGATGGAGACCATTTTCGGGGACGGTTCCAATGAACAGAACGGTGTTTTTGGAAAATTGCTCAATGCCGGGAAAAGGATGCTGACCGGGGAAAGCCTTTTTATGACCGCCTACATGAACCAGGATAACAGCAAACGTAAAGTTTCTTTTGCGTCTCCGTACCCAGGGAAAATAGTACCGATAGACCTGACTCAATACCAGGGAAAATTCATTTGCCAGAAAGATTCTTTCTTGTGCGCAGCCAAAGGGGTTTCGGTCGGGATTGAATTTTCGAAGAAATTAGGCCGCGGGTTGTTTGGCGGTGAAGGTTTTATCATGCAAAAGATTGAAGGAGACGGCATGGCTTTTGTACATTCCGGAGGGACTTTGGCACGCAAGGAACTGCAAGCCGGGGAAATCCTGAAAGTAGATACAGGCTGTATCGTGGGTTTTACGAAAGATGTCGATTATGATATTGAATTCATTGGAGGGATCAAAAATTCCATATTTGGTGGTGAAGGATTGTTTTTTGCTACGCTTCGTGGCCCGGGAATAGTATATGTACAGTCATTGCCTTTCAGTAGGTTGGCCGACAGGATCATTGCTTCTGCCCCGAAAGCCGGAGGAAGCGGCCGTGAAGAAGGTAGCTTGCTCGGAGGTTTAGGAAACCTGCTCGACGGTGACAACAGATTTTAATACAAAAAAGCCAAATCAAATGATTTGGCTTTTTTTATTTATGATACTGACTATTATTCTTTCACGATTTTCTTTGTTCCGGAACCTTCGCTTGTTTTGATATTCATAAAATAAACACCAGCCGTCAAATCAGCAATATTGATTTGCGTTATTGGTGTGTTTTTAGGCGTTAGGGCTTTAACGATCCTTCCGTTTACATCTACAATCTCTACAGAATTGATTTCTATGGCAGCGGTGTTGCTAATGGTAACAAAATCAGTTGCCGGGTTAGGATATACTGCGATTTTTGAGAATAGGAAATCTTTAGTGGATAGCACTTCCGTAACGGTAACATTGTCTATAATCAAGGCATGGGTAGAATTTGCCGTAGGATTCATAGGGGAATTATGCAGGAAACTGAAATAATATGTACCGGTGGAAGGCGGTGTGAAATTATATGTTTTTTGAGCAAAAGCAGTATTGCTTATACCTGTTTCTGTGGCTAATACAGTGGTTTGTGAAGCCGCGGTCTGATCTGTACCTACTGTCAGTTGGTAATTGGCCAAGGCTGTAGTGGCTGCCTGGTAATTCCTTACATAGTACGTTATAGTCGTTGTGGAACCTGCCGTTAGATTGATGCCTCTTGAAAATAATCTTTCATTGGCTGCAGCTGCTGCCGGTGTAATCGCTACCGCTGAACTTTCGCCTTGCTGTACCAAAGCACTTCCAGGCCCGCCATAATTGATGAACCATGCATTGGCAGTGTTATTAGGTACGGCCAACCAGCCTACAAAAGGAAAATCAACATGCTCGAAACTGGTATTATAAGTGGGTGCTGTAGACTGGAAAATAGTATAGAACGGATACGGGCCTTCCCATACGCTTAAGTTACCGCCGCCGCAATCTTTCCTAACATAATACTCGTACGTACTGTTTGGTGCCAAACCGGTTACGTTATAAGGGCTTGTTACACTGTTTACAGTAGTCCCGGTTCCTTGTACAAAGCCATATGGCCCGTACTCCAGGGTAACGGTTCCGCCAGCTGTCACATTAAAAGTAAGGTTAGCTGAATTTAAAGCAGGCGTATTGAATCCTAAAGCTGTTGGCCTGGCGCAGGTTACCTGTTTGCCCAATCTTGTTTCCGGACGGAAATTGGAAGCTGCAATAGTGGCAGGAGCCGCTGTAGCACTGAAAGCACTTTTAAGCCCGTTGGCCAAAGTTGTGGAGCACAACGCTGCATTGGCTGTAGTAGCGATAGGATTGGCTGCATTTTGGTAATCGAAGGCTACATAAAGCGCTCCTCCTGTATAAGTAAAAGGGGATCCTCCTGCGAAGGGAATGTCAAATGTACCGGTAGCGGCTGGAAGCGTAACACTTCCGTTGCTTACAGTTGTCATACCTCCGATGGCAGTTGCCCATGTGGTGCTTTTGGTATTGGTAGCATCGGCAGTATTTTGCAAATAGATGACAATATTCCCAGTTGTGGCAATGTTTTGCGCAGTCGAATAATTAAATCCCAATGAATTGACAACAGAACCGTTTGTAAATCCTGAAGCTGTCATTTCTGCAGCAGTGATCAACCAAATGCTTCTATTGTATTTCGTTGCTCCCTGAGGTGCCCTTCCGTTACCGGAAGTGGAATTGTTATTGGGCAACGCTGTATAGTAATCCGTTTGCGCATTGGCGATAAAACCAACAATTAATACTAAATAAAGTAATGTTTTTTTCATAATTGATGTATGTTTTGATTAAACGATTACATCAAATATAACATTTTATTTATTACATTATTAATCTTTTTCCCATTTCCCTACCACAGAAGTAGCCAAAGCATTCCCCAGTACATTTGTAGCACTTCTGAACATATCGCAGAAATGATCGATAGGCAAAATTAATGCGATTCCTTCCACAGGGATTTTAAACATCCCGCAAGTAGCCGCAACAACAACCAAGCTGGCTCTTGGCACACCCGCAATGCCTTTACTGGTCAGCATTAGTACAAAAAGCATGGTCAATTGGGTAGGCAGGTCCAGGTGTACGTTGTAAACCTGTGCAATAAAAATGCTGGCAAAAGTCATGTACATCATACTTCCGTCAAGGTTAAACGAATAACCCAACGGCAACATAAAAGATACTATTTTGTCTTTGACACCGAATTTTTCGAGTTCTTCGGTCAATTTAGGAAAAACCGCTTCACTGCTGGTTGTGCCGAAAGCAATAACCAAAGGGCTGATGATATGCTTTAGCAATTGGGTCATCCTGCCTTTCAGGAAAATATATCCTGCCAGCAACAACACTACCCATAGGGTTGAAATCCCTACGAAAAACGACCCTAAAAAGTTCTTGTAGGTTTCCAATAATACAACTGCATCTTTAATGGCAAAAACACCTGCAATGGCTCCGAAAACACCCAGGGGTGCAAATTTCATTACATAATTGACCATTTTTAGGATGATGTGCGATAGCTTATCCAAAACATTTACAACCGGTTTGGAATACTCTCCCAAGGAAGCAGTTGCCAATCCGAAGAAAATCGAAAAAATGACGATTTGCAGGATTTCATTGGTGGCCATGGCTTCGAAAATACTTTTAGGGATGATATGCTCCACGAAATTCTGCGCCGAGAAACCCTGTGTCTTATCAGTTACTTCAGCAGCAGTCGACACATCAACATCTGATAGATGCAAACCGGTTCCAGGCTGCAGTACATTTACCCAAAACATTCCGATCAATAGGGAAATGAACGAAGCTGTAAAAAACCAACCCAGTGCTTTTCCGCCAATTCGCCCCACTGATTTTATATCGCCTAATTTCGCTATTCCGACAATTAGTGTGGTGACTACTAATGGTGCGATAATCATTTGAACTAAACGGATGAATATGGTAGCCAGCATTTTAATGTAACCGCTAAATTCTTTTGCCGCTGCTTCAGAATAATTATTATGGATAAACATCCCTAAGGCACCTCCCAATAGCATAGCAATCAGGATTTGTACCGTTAAGTTACTCAGGAATGATTTTTTCTTTGTCGATTCAGCCTCAGGCGAATGTGTATGCATGTGGATTATTTTTGGGTTTTGTTTAATAAGTAAAAATCGGCCAGGACCATGGCAGCCATAGCTTCTACGATAGGAACGGCACGAGGCACGACACAAGGATCATGGCGCCCTTTGCCCTGTTGTTCTATGATTTGGCCTGCATTGGTTAAAACTTCCTGTTTTTGGATAAGTGTTGCTACAGGTTTGAAAGCGACCCTGAAATAAATATCCATTCCATTTGAAATACCTCCCTGAATGCCTCCTGAAAGGTTTGACCTGGTCGTTCCGTCTTCGTTATACTGATCATTATGCTCACTTCCTTTCATTTTGGCTCCACAGAAACCGCTGCCGTATTCGAAGCCTTTTACCGCATTGATGGAAAGCATTGCTTTTCCCAGTTCGGCGTGGAGTTTGTCAAAAACCGGCTCGCCAAGCCCGATAGGGACATTACTGATAACACAGGTAACTGTTCCGCCGACTGTATCGCCTTGTTTTTTGATTTCTTTGATGTATTTTTCCATTTTTTCGGCTGCAGCCAAATCAGGGCAACGCACCGGATTGCTTTCGATTAATGAAAAATCCAGGTCCTGGTACGGTTTGTCAATAAAAATTTCCCCTACGGATGACACAAAAGCATGTATCCTGATATCCGGCAGCACTTGTTTGGCAACAGCTCCCGCCACTACCCTGCTGGCCGTTTCCCGGGCTGAACTCCTTCCGCCGCCGCGGTAATCACGGACGCCGTATTTTTTTTCGTATACGTAATCGGCGTGGCTCGGCCGGTAACTGTCTTTTATATGGGAATAATCATCAGACTTCTGATTGGTGTTCGGGATCATGAAACCTATGGGCGTACCCGTTGTTTTCCCTTCAAAAATACCGGATAAGAACCGGACTTCATCTTCTTCCTTCCGTTGTGTGACTATGGAAGACTGACCAGGTTTGCGGCGCTGCATTTCTGCCTGGATTGCCTCGAGGTCTAAAGCGATTCCTGCCGGGCATCCATCAATAATGCCTCCTAAAGCTTCCCCGTGGGATTCGCCGAAAGTGGTGACTTTAAAAAGGGTTCCGTAGCTGTTTCCTGCCATTTTTATTTGTTTGAAACAAATGTACTGTTTTAGTTTAAAGTTTAAAAGTTTAGCTCTTCAAAAGTACCGGAAATAATATTTTTCTTAACATTCGATTTAAGTTCAATTAATAATATGGCGCTTAATTTGCAAAACTTCAAATCAATAACCATTGAAAAAAAGAAAAGTAGAAGTAGTTGTGATTTCCGATGCCCACCTCGGCACTTATGGATGCCATGCAAAGGAATTAGCAAATTACCTGGCTTCGATCAAACCAAAAACGCTTATTTTAAATGGAGATATTATCGATATCTGGCAATTTAGAAAGTCATATTTCCCAAAAGAACACTTAAAAGTCATCAAGCAAATCATCAATTGTGCCTCAAAAGGGACCAAAGTGCATTACCTGACGGGAAACCACGATGAATTCCTCCGCAAATTCAGTGATACGTTTGTAGGGAATTTTTCGCTGCAGGACAAGCTTTTGCTGGAGCTGGACGGAAAAAAAGCCTGGGTTTTCCATGGAGATGTTTTTGATGCCTCGGTACAACATTCCAAATGGATCGCAAAACTGGGCGGATTGGGCTATGATTACCTTATTTTACTGAACAGGTTTATCAACTGGTGCCTGAACAAATTGGGGAAAGAACCGTATTCCTTTTCCAAAAAAATAAAATCAAGCGTCAAAAAAGCGGTTAAATTTATTGGTGATTTTGAAATTACCGCTACGGACCTGGCCATTGAAAAAAAATACGATTATGTAATTTGCGGTCATATCCACGAGCCAAAAATCAAGGAAGTGGAGAATAAATTTGGGAAAACACTGTATTTAAACTCCGGTGACTGGGTTGAAAACCTGACGGCTTTGGAATACAACAACAAGCGGTGGAAATTGTATAGGTACTCAAACAATCCTATACAAACGATTGAAAATGAGGAAAATGACAATTTTGACATGGAGAATTTATTGACCCAGGTATACTTTAATTCTGCGCGAAAATGATATTAATAATTTTTTTTTTGTTAAATTAGTATACTAAATGGCGCCAAAAAAGCGTTTTTATTACTTAGTTTAAACAAATTAAAACTTATGAAAAATTTATTTTTATCTGCATTTATGCTACTAGGTTTAGCGTTTGCAGGACAAGCACAAGATATTTCAAAGAATGCCTTAGGTTTGCGTTTAGGAGATAACGATGGTTTTGGTGGGGAAATCTCATACCAAAGAGGCCTGTCTTCTAAAAACCGCTTGGAATTCGATTTAGGATGGAGAAACAGCAACCATGTGGACGCCATAAAACTGGCCGGTTTATACCAATGGGTTTGGAACATAGATAACGGATTTAATTGGTACGCCGGTGTTGGTGGCGGTATCGGAAGCTGGAATTACGACTACAATAATTATGAAGACAATGGGACTTTCCTTTTTGCGGCAGGAGATATCGGTATCGAATATAATTTTGACGTTCCTATCCAGTTATCTCTAGATTTCAGGCCGGAGCTTTATTTCAATTCCGATGATTTCAGGGATGATAATTTTGGCCCGGATATCGCTTTGGGGATCCGATACAGATTCTAAAAACAAAAAACACCTTTTAAAAAGGTGTTTTTTTTTATTTAATAATGATCTCTTTCTTCGAATTGACCTTCACCACACAAACCGGATTTGTCAGTGCTGTGGTTACCATATCGCCAGGCCCAGGGGAAACCTCTTTTATGGTCAAAACTATCGTATTGCCCTCATCGAGGATTTTCTCCGGATAAACATCATATCCTCCGGTATTTTTCTGCCCCATATTAAGGACCACAACATTTGAATCTTTAAAATCAATTGCCGGGACCTGGTCTTCCTTCATTTGGGAAAAAAGAACTTTCAGGTCTTCATTGTTATCAATCACATAATATTTTTTTTGCGGCAGGCCGTTGTAGGTGCTTTTGTAAATGACTTCAAAGGCATTGGGCGATTTTTTGGTTTCGGATGTGTTCGATGCACCACTACCACAAGCCATTACACCTAAAAACAAAAGATAATATCCTATTTTTTTCATATTGATTCCTGAATTGCTTTCGTATATAAACCTTCATATAAAGGGACTATTTTTTCGATGGAAAACTGTTTTGCCGTGTTCAGGGCATTTTCCTTGAATTGTTGCAGGGTTGTGTCGTCTTTTAGGATTGCCAGGGCATTTTCTGCCATATCATCCACATCGCCAACATCGCTTAAATAACCTGAAACCCCGTGGATGTTCACTTCCGGCAAACCTCCCGAATTACTGGAAATAACAGGGACATGGCATGCCATTGCTTCCAAGGCCGCCAATCCGAAGCTTTCGGTTTCCGAAGGCAATAAAAACAAATCAGAATAGCTCAATATCTGGTTGATTTCGTGGCTGTTGCCAAAGAATATCACCTTATCACTGATGCCCAGTTCCTGGCACAGTTTTTCAGCTTCTTCTTTTTCCGGGCCATCTCCTACCATCATTAATTTGGCAGGGATTTTCTGTTGGATTTTATAAAAAACCTTCACCACATCCGGGATGTTTTTCACCTTCCTGAAATTACTGATATGGGTCACAATGCGTTCTTCCTGCCTTGCCATTACAGATCTTTTGCAATGGATGTTTTCCGTTATCTTATTATCCAATTCAATAAAATTAGGGATAACAACGATCTCGTTTTTGATATCAAAAAGCCTTAGGGTGTCGTCTTTCAGGCTTTGCGACACTGAAGTTACCACATCCGATTTGTTGATGCTGAAAGTTACTGCCGGTTTGTAAAACGGGTGGTTCCCTACCAAAGTGATATCCGTTCCGTGCAAGGTCGTGACCATTGGGATTGTAATACCTTCGTCCTTCAACATTTGCTTGGCCATATAACCGGCATAGGCATGCGGAATGGCGTAATGCACATGCAGCACATCAATCTTGTATAATTTGACCATATCGACAAGCTTGCTCGAAAGAGCCAGTTCATACGGTTGGTAATGGAACAATGGATATTCGGGAACGTTCACTTCATGGTAATGCACATTTGGGTTTAAAAGTGCCAGCCTAACCGGTTGCCTGTATGTGATAAAATGGATTTCGTGTCCGCGGTGGGCTAATTCCAAACCTAATTCAGTAGCGACAACGCCACTTCCCCCAAAAGTCGGGTAACAAACTATTGCTATTTTCATGTTACGAATTTACTTAAAACCACAAAATTTAATAGGTGATTTTAGACAAAATTAACGTTATTATTTTTCAATAATCGCGGCTTGGATAATCTGCTGGATGTCTTCCCTGATGTTTTCTTTTGAAAGCCTGTTTGATGCATTGGAATCCGGGAAAGTCCTGTTGGAAAGGAAAACATACACTATTTCGGTTTCAGGATCGGCCCAGGCAATGGTACCGGTAAAACCTGTATGCCCGAAGCTTGATTTTGAAACACATCCGCAGGTAGGGCCTTCTTTTTCGAGTTGCGGTTTGTCAAAACCAAGGCCTCTCCTGTTTCCTTCGGCACAGAAATAACAGGTATTGAAGTCATTGAATGTCTTTTCTGAAAAAAAGCGGATGCCGCCATAACTTCCCTTTTGAAGGTACATCTGCATCATTTTGGCCACATCGGCCGCATTGGAGAAAATTCCGGCATGGCCTCCCACTCCGCCCTGCATCGCAGCAGCCATATCGTGCACATTCCCCTGCAGTACCTGATGACGGAAATAGGTGTCGTTTTCGGTAGGCGGGATCATGTCCATATCGAATTTATGCAACGGATTATAAAGCGTATTATTCATCCCTAATTTTGAAAAGAATTGCTCTTCCGAAATAGCATCCAATGTTTTGTGACGTGTTTTCTCCAGGTATTCCTTCAATAAAATAAACGTGAAATCACTGTATTTGTATTCTTTTTTGTCTAATAACTTACTGGCAAGGATGGTTTTGATGATGCTATCGTTAAAATCATTCCTGATGTAAAGATTTTCAGTAACTTCAGCTTCAAAACCTTTACCGGCGGTAAATTTATAATACTTTTTCAACGGATGCTGTTTGCCATCCAGAGTCGTTTTATAAAAAGGGATCCAGGCCTGCAGGCGGGCATAATGGGACAGGAAATCCTTCAGCCTTATAGAGTCCTTGTCGGTACCTTTTGCCTGAGGGACCATATCGCCTAAAAGCGTATCCAAATGTAATTTCTGTGTATCATAGTCCTGCATCACATTTGGCAAAGTCGAAATGATCTTGGTTAGGGAAGCAATGTCGTAAATATCCGAATTTTTGACTTTTGTCTCGTTTTTATAGGTGTGGAAACCAAATGATTTCTGGTAGATGATCTTTCCTTTGCGAGCCACAAGGATTTGCGCGCCGGGAGTCATTTTGCCGTCAATGGCTTTTTGGGCAATCGCTTCAATTTTAGCTAATCCTTCGGTACTCATCCCCACATTTTCAGGAGCCGTAAATCCTAATCGGTCCAATTTTTGGGTAGCGAGCCCATCGCCTACCTTAAAGAACGTGCCAATGGAAACCGGTAATTTTCCTTTGGCTTCAATAGCTCCAAAAATCAATTCTGCGGAAACCTGCTGTGCAATATCGCCATTTTGATAGGTTACAATAACCGATTTGATGCTGTCGAAAGATTTGATTGGCAGCAATGTGTATGGTTTGGCAAAAACATCGAGGATTACATTATTATTGGCAGCTAATTTTTGCAGCCAGTCTAATTCCTTCTCGGTAAATTCATGCTTTTTCCAGGCTTTATCCGATTTGTGAAATCCTACGATAACAGTATTGTAGTGCTTCAGGTCGAGATTCAGGCTGTCGATATCCTGATTGGCAACTTCAGTGACATCAGTATATTTTTTCAATGTTGTCAAAAAAGTGCTTCCGCTGTCATCGCCTAATTTTACATAAGCAATTTTAGATTGTGCCAAATCTTTTACCGGCAAAATCTCGTTTTCATTTTTGATAACCGTAATCGCATTTTCATACAATTTATATTGAAGCGCATCGTTTAAAGGCCTGTTAAGGTCATTGTATAAAGAAGTCGTCTCAATTGGTTTGTAATGGTTTAGCCCTGCTTTGTATTTGTATCTTAAGATCTTTTTGACCGAAGCATCCAATCTTTCGTCGGTAAGCAACGTGTCGGTATAGGCCTGTTTGAATTTCTGGATGGCCGTTGGAACATCCTCGGCAAAAAGCAAAATATCGTTTCCGGCAAGGAAAGCTTCCAGGTCTATTTCCCCGGGCTTTTTAAAATTACTCGCACCTTTCATATTCAGCGCATCGGTAAAAACCAGACCCTGGAAACCCAATTGTTTTTTCAGGATATTGGTCACTACATTATAAGAAATCGAAGAAGGATAATTAGGCCGTGATTCTAAGCTGGGAACATTCAAATGGGCCACCATGACAGAAGCCAGGCCCAGGTCAAACATTTTTTTGTAAGGATAAAACTCAACATCCTCCAAGCGTTCTTTGGAGAAATTAACCATTGGCAAGGTATGGTGCGAATCGGTTTCGGTATCGCCATGCCCTGGGAAATGTTTCCCGGTAGAAAATACGCCCTGGTTTTGGAAACCTTTCATTAAAGCAACAGCTCTTTTAGTGACTTCGTCCTTGTCTTCACCAAAAGAACGGTTCCCGATAATAGGGTTGTTAGGATTGGTATTGATATCGATTACGGGCGCAAAATTGAACTGGATGCCCATTCTTTTGGCTTCCTTTCCCATTTGGCTCCCCAATTCTTCAATAAGTTTCATATCCTGGACAGCTCCCAATGTCATGTTCCAAGGGTACCTGTAAGTGGAATCCAAACGCATGCTCAATCCCCATTCGGCATCATTCCCGATAAAAAGAGGTATTTTGGATTCGGCTTGGAAACGATTGGTCAGTTTTGCCTGGCGCACCGGGCCTCCCTGGAAAAAAATCAGTCCGCCTACTTTATACTCTTTGACCAATTTATCCAAAGCATTGAAGTGCACGGTGTCTTTATTGGAATACGCCGCGACCATAAACAACTGGCCCAATTTTTCTTCAAAAGTCATCGAGGCATAAATACTGTCTACCCATATTTTCTCCGCAGGAGTGTCTTCAAATAAATTAAACCCGGCTTTTGACTGATTAAGGAACTTTATTTTTGAGGAATTATCAACAGTTTTGGCTGCTTTATCATTTTTTGCCGCATTGTTTTTGCTTACGGAACAATTGACCATAAACAGGGAAAGGGCAGAAAACAGCAAAAACTTAAAAACAAGGTTTTTCATTATATTTTTTTAAAAGAAACGACTATGCCAGCTTTCTTCGGCCGGGATTTCCCACGCATCGTTGAACTCTTCGATAGTATTAACCAGGTTATTGAAAACGATGGTCGACCCGGAAACCGCTTTTTCCTTGGCCATTTTTTTGAATTCGATCAGGGTTTTGTGTGCGATGAACTCACCGTTCTTGAATGTCACATTCATTTTATCCAGCAAATCGACATTGTATTTTTTTTCCAAATCCTGGATGAACTGTACAGAACTGTCAATAGAACAACCTGTTGCGACCTGTACTTCCTGGTTTACGGCAAAAATGATGAACCGGTTGTATTTTATTAAATAAGACGCTTCCAAACCGGTTCCATGCGCAGACCAATTCGCTACGAAATCTTTTGTGGCAACCTCAATTTCAGAAATTTCCTCCTCTGAAAATTTACGGTTGGATTGGTAAATCCAAATTTTGGATTCTAAAGGTAATTCTTCAAAAGGAATATACATCTGGTGTTTTATTTTGCCTTTCAATTAAGGAAGACTATTATTTTTAAATTATAAATCCTGGGCGTTGGCAATTAATTCGGCTATATCCATCACTTTGACTTCCGCCTCTTTTTCTTTGTTTTTTACACCATCGGTAAGCATCGTATTGCAAAAAGGGCAGCCTGCCGCGATAATTTCAGGTTTTGTTTCCAGGGCATCCTCTGTCCTTTCCACATTGATTTCTTTGTTACCCGGCTCTGCGTCCTTGAACATTTGGGCGCCACCTGCACCGCAACACAATCCGTTGGCACGGGAACGTTTCATTTCCACCAATTCGGCATCCAGTTTCTGGATCAGGTCCCTTGGCGCTTCATAGATTTTATTGGCTCTTCCCAGATAACACGGGTCATGGAAGGTAATTCTTTTTCCTTTAAACTGCCCGCCTTCAATAGTCAGGCGCTGCGTATCCAGCAATGACTTCAGGAATTCGGTATGATGGACTACTTCATATTTTCCGCCCAGTTCCGGGTATTCGTTTTTTAGCGTATTAAAACAGTGCGGGCATGCCGTAACGATTTTTTTGGCTTCGTACGCATTGAGCACTTCAATATTCATCATGGCCTGCATCTGGAACAAAAATTCATTTCCGGCCCTTTTCGCAGGATCCCCTGTGCAGCCTTCTTCGGTTCCTAAAACAGCAAATTCAACATTTGCTCGGTTTAAAATACGTACAAATGCTTTGGTTATTTTTTTTGCCCTGTCATCAAAACTTCCGGAGCAACCCACCCAAAATAAAACTTCCGGTTGTTTGCCCTGAGCAAGCATTTCGGCCATTGTAGGCACCATTAAACTTTCTGACATGTTCTTATATGTTAAATTCGGTTATGCGGTTATTGTTTGATCAAAATTATTCCTGTTCGTCATCAAAGACTTGAATTGTTACTTCTTTATCTACCAAATCGGTAAATTTCCCTTTGTACCGGGTTGCTTTTACCAAATGATTGTCTATCCAGTGGTAGTTGCCTCCGCGCGGTTTGCCCATAATCATCCCATGGTATTTGAAACCGTGCTGTTTCAGCCATGTTTCGGTATAGGCCCGATGCTCTTCCGTCCTTGAGGTAAAAAAGAATATAATATGCCCTTCGTCATACCATTTATTCAATGTTTTCAAAGCATCCGGATACACCTGTGCTGTAAGCATCCTTTCAGGTTCTTCATTCGGGATATCATCACAGATCGTCCCGTCTATGTCTATCAGGTAATTTTTTACGCCTTCCGGCAACACAGGACTGATGGTTTGCCCGTTTTCTGAGGCAGCAACTAATTTCTTATCTAACTCTTCGGTAATCATCGTATTATTGTTCGTTTTTCCAGTTTAACCTGTCTTGTTGATTGTATTGCCAAGGCGCACTATTGTTTTCAATATTTGTCATCATGGCATTGAGTGACATCGGTGCGGCACTTTGTTCCATTACCAGGTAACGGCGCATATCCATAATAATGGACAACGGGCTGATGTTGACAGGGCATTCCTCCACGCACGCATTGCAGGAAGTACACGCCCAAAGTTCCTCCGGAGTGATATAATCGTTTAGCAATGATTTGCCGTCATCTACGAAAGTGCCTTTATTCAAATCTATATTATTCCCGACTTCCACCAAACGGTCACGGGTGTCCATCATGATTTTTCTTGGGGATAGTTTTTTACCGGTCTGGTTGGCAGGACACGAGGAAGTGCAACGGCCGCATTCGGTACAGGTATAAGCATTTAGCAGCTGTACCCAGTTTAAATCCTGAACATCAGAAGCCCCGAATTTAGCAGGGACAGCATCTGCATCAGGTGCCGGTGCAGCAAAAGGATCGGCGTTTGGATCCATCATCAGTTTTACTTCTTTGGTCACGCTTTCCAGGTTGTCAAATTTCCCTTCCGGATTCAAATCTGCAAAATAAGTATTCGGGAAAGCCAGTAAAATATGCAAGTGTTTCGAAAAATACAGGTAATTAAGGAACACCAAAATTCCACAAATATGCAACCACCAGGCGCCTCTTTCGATCAGCATCACAAGACTTTCGGACATGCCGTTAAAAAGCGGCTCGATAAATTGGGAAACCGGAAAAGCCCCTACTCTATGGTATTCGCCCACATTTAATAACTGTAAATGATAATCTGCAGCGTTCATCAGCAGGAATAAGGACATTAAAGCGACTTCGAAATATAAAATATAATTGGCGTCCGATTTTGGCCAGCCTTTCAAATCTGAATGGATGAATCTTTTGAGTTTGATGATATTCCTCCTGATCAGGAAAATGATCACCGAAACCAAAACCAAAAAGGCCAACACTTCAAAAGAACCGATCAGGACATCATAAAGTGCGCCTAAAAAAGAGAAAACCCTATGGGTACCGATCAATCCGTCGATCATGATCTCCAAAACCTCGATATTGATAATGACAAACCCAACATACACGAAAATATGCAGGATTCCGGCAACAGGGCGCTTGACCATTTTAGACTGCCCTAAAGCAATCATGGCCATGTTTTTCCAGCGTTCGGATGGCTTGTCGGAACGGTTGATATCTTTCCCTAGTTTGATATTCCGGATAATCTTTTTGACATTAATTGTAAAATATCCTACCCCTAAAACAAGGATAATAAAGAACAATATATTATCTAAATAACTCATATTTGTTGGTTTGTTTGAATGTTTGCTTATTTTTTATCTTGAGGTGCTATGTATGGTTTTTCTTTTTTTCCGAAAAACGAGACATTAACATATCGTGTAGGATGCAACCTGACATCCTGCAGTAACAATTCCAGCTCTTTTGATGCTTTTGACAAATTAGCATACATGGTTTCGTCTTTGAGCAATTTTCCCATCGTACCTTTCCCAGCCGATAAATCAGCCATTATTTTATTTACATTGGCCAATGTGTTTTCCAATGATTTAACGGTTTCCCCTAACTTTGCCTTCTCCAGGTCGTCTGATATTTTCGCGAAATTCTGTGTCGTTTTGTCCAGATTTGTCACGGCAGAACCTAATTTCTGTTTGTTTTCTATCAGGATCTGGTCAATGTTACCCGATACTTTGGTAAAATTGGCAAGAGTCTTATTTAATTCACCGATGGCGTTTTTCAGGTTCGCCTGTGTTTTAGTATCCAAAACAGAATTCACATTGGTCAAAAGAACATCGGCATTGGTCAAAACCTTATCCAATCTTTCCTGAAGCGGGGCCAGTTTTTCGCCCAAAGCATCAGTCAGACCCAATTTTATGCCCGAAACCAGCGTATCGCCATCGGCCACGACAGTCCTGTCTTTATAATTAGGGATGATGGCAATTTGTTTGCCTCCAATTGGGCCCGGCTCGTATATCTGGGCGACGCTCGTTTTGGAAATCGGGAAATCCTCTTCGTTAATCTGCAGTTCTACAACCAGTTTCCCGGTTTTGCCCAACTCGATCGAATTGACTTTTCCTATGATCTTCCCGCTTATGGTAATCGGAGCGGAGGCTGCCAACCCTTCAACATTGTCATATACAACAAATAATTTTTTATGGTTATTGAATAAATTCTGGCCTTTTAAAAAGCTATAGCCCCAAATAAATAATAAAATGGAACCAATGACCAGTATTGCGGTTTTAATTTCTCTAGTGATTTTCAAAATTATAGTATTTTAAACAAAATTAATAAATAAATCAGTAAGCGCTTATTGTTTTAAGGCTTCATTGAGTGTAATCTTCACTCCGTTCCTGAAGGCTACGATAAATGCAGAACCATATCCTTTGGTTTTAGCTTCCTGCAGCTGTTTTTTGGCCATTTCATAATCATTGCTCTGACCGTACATATACTTGAAATACCCTTTTTCGCTGACAAAGGAAATATTATCCAAACCATTGAAATTTACCGGTTTGGTTTCAATTTTGGAAGCGCTTGCTTTGATCTGGATCTTGTAAACCGCTTTGGTAGAATCTACGGCTTTGGTTTCTTTTATTTCAGATGGTTTCGGTTTTTCAGGCGTTGTTGGTTTGGGAGTTGAATCCTTTACGACCGGTTTTTCCGATTTTTTGATTTCAATAGTGGGCATGGAACCTCCGAAATGTTCCACTTTCATCCTGAAAATAGCATCTGCAATCGATTTGGCAACATTTTGCTGGCCTTCTTCCGAATTCAGGTAAGCCCCTTCATCTTTATTGGAAATAAAACCCGTTTCCACCAATACCCTTGGCATGAACGCTTTGTGCAAAACCATGAAAGGCGCCTGGTGGATCCCTCTCACTTTCCGGTTGAGTTTCTCTTCGAAATTTTCCTGGATCTTACTGGCCAGTTCAATGCTCTGCTCCAGGTTTTCCTCCTGTGCAATGGTCGCGCTTATCAGAGATTCCGGGGAATTAGGGTTGTAACCGGCATACTTTGTCTTATAATCGGCTTCGAGGGTAATTACGGCATTTTCCTTTTTTGCCACTTCAAGGCTTGAAGCGCTTTTGGAAAGTCCCATCACATACGTTTCCGCTCCGTAGGCTTCCTGGTTTTTATTGGCATTGCAATGGATCGATACGAATAAATTCGCATCTGCCCTGTTGGCAATGTTGGCTCTTTCGACCAAATCTACGAAAGTATCATTGTTACGGGTATACTGCACCTGGATATTCGGGTCCTGTTCCAGTATCTTCCCTACTTTAAGGACAATTGCCAAAGTGATGTTCTTTTCGACATATCCGTGGTACGTTGCCCCGAAATCATGGGCTCCGTGACCGGCATCCAGCGTAACTTTAAATTTGGAATTGGTTTGTGCTGAAAGACTTACAGCGGATATTAATGAAATTGTGAGGGCAAAATGTTTTAAATGGGATCTAAATTTCATACCTGATATTTTTTTATAGTGACCTAAAAGGTTATAATTTTACTAAATGCGTAATTTTTTTTCTAAAAATAGATGTAAGTTTGTCACTTCAAAAATTAAGCCATAATTTTACAAAAATAGTATTTATAGCGTTGCGTACAAACTTATTTCATATCGTTTTTTTACCTTTTTTATTAACTTTTGGATGCATTTCTTCATATTCACAAGAGCTGCCTAAAAAAAGGACCCCTTTAGCCGTTAAAAAACAGCAAGATAGCGTAAATATAGGTCTCAAAAACATAGCAAAAGCGAACGATACCGTAAAAAAAGACACCGTTGCAAAAAAGAAGCAATTGCTGGATGCCAATATAAAATATAAATCGAAGGAATACGCTACGATAAACCAAAAGAAAAAACAAATCACACTTAATAACGAGGCCGAGGTTTATTATAAGGATATTGAGCTCAAGGCCGGAATTATTGTGATCGATTATGAAAAAGACGAAGTCTACGCCGGAAGGCTGAAGGATTCGGCGGGTGTTTACACACAATACCCGGTTTTCAAGCAAGGTTCGAATACCGTGGAGCCGGATTCCATCCGTTTCAATTTTAAAACCAAAAAAGCCCTGATATGGAATTCCCGTACCGACCAGGGCGAAATGAAACTAAAAGGGGAAATCACCAAACGTGAAAACGATTCAGTGTATTTTATTAAAAATGCCCGTTTTACCACTTCCAAAAATATTGAAAACCCGGAGTATTATTTCCTGGCCCGCAAAATCAAGCTGGTTCCCGGCAAAAAAGTAGTGGCAGGCTTAACCAATATGGTCATTGCCGATGTCCCTACACCTATAGGAGTCCCATTTGCCTTTTTCCCCATGACGGAAGAAAGCACCTCCGGTATTATTATCCCTACCTTTGGCGATACGAATGCGCGGGGTTATTTTTTACAGAACGGAGGCTATTATTTTGCGTTAAACAAGCATTATGACCTGGCACTGCTCGGCGATTATTACACCAACGGAAGTTATGCGTTAAGGGCCGAAACCAATTATGCCAAGATTTATAAATTCAGGGGAAGTTTTAATTTCAGGTATGAAAACCTGATTGAAAACGAGCGCGGTTTGCCCGATTACCGCAAAAGCAGTATTTACAACATTCAATGGACGCATTCGCCTGATATCAAAGCTACTCCAAGCTCCAGGTTTTCAGCATCGGTCAATTTGGGAAGCCAGAAATATTACCAGAATTCGTTAAACCAATTGAACAGCGCCAATTTTTTAAATAACACGCTTCAATCCTCGATATCGTACGCCAAAACCTTCAATACCGTGCCACAGGTCAATATGTCCCTTACGGCATCGCACCAGCAAAATACCAATACCGGAGAAATCAACATGACTTTGCCAACATTGCAGGCGAGCGTGGCCCAGATTTTCCCGTTTGCACCCAAAGACGGTTCCAAAAAAGGGATTATCAAAAACATCAACTTCCAGTATAATTTAAGAGGTGAAAACAGGATTAACACTGTCGATTCTTTATTTTTCAAGCCACAGATGTTCCGGGATGCCAAAAACGGTTTGCAGCATTCGATCCCGATCAATACCAATTTTAAGATTTTCAAGCATTTCAGTGTTACCGCCGGCACCAACTATCAGGAAACCTGGTACCTGAAAACCATCGAGAAAAAATACAACACCACTACCAATACTGTGGAAAGCATTGATAAAAACGGATTTTCCGCTTTCAGGACTTATGATTTCAATTCCGGGATAGGAACTACGATTTATGGTACTTTCAACTTCAAAAAAGACAGCAGGATTCAAGCCATACGACATGTGATGACCCCAAGGATCGGGTATACATACACGCCAAGCTTCAAAAGATATTATGATGATTATGTGGCCGATGCCAATGGAACCATCAGAAGTTATACCCGTTTTGAAAATGGCATTTTCGGGGCTCCGGGACTGACATATTCCAACATCATGGGTTTCACGTTAGGCAACACCCTGGAAGCAAAAGTAAAAGACCGGGACTCTACAAAAACCGATCTCAAAAAAATAAAACTGCTCAACAGCTTGAATTTCAGCACCCGTTATAATTTATCAGCGGAAAAGGACCAACCGGCATGGGCTCCGTTGGATATCAGTGGTGGAACCAATATATTGAAGGACAAGATGAACATTAACTTCAATGCAACATTAGACCCTTATGCTATTGACAGCAAAGGGAAAACTGTCAACAAGTTCAATATTGACAACGGGGGAAGCCTATTCAGGATGACCAGGGCAAGCTTGACAGTCAACTACGCACTGACCAGTAAAAGGGAAGATACCAAAAAACAGGATTCCTTTAACAATCAGGGACTGAGGAACGGAGGCCGTGAAGATAACCTTTTCGGGACTACCACTGACTTTAGTGACCGCCGCGAAAGCCAATTTGACAAAGACAAAGAAGATGAGCCTTTTTCAGGATTCTTCAATGCCAAAATCCCTTGGGACCTTCGCCTGGCATATTCCCTGTCCTACACCAATGACAACAGGCAGAATAAGATCTCGCAAAGTTCTTTGATGTTCTCCGGAGATATTGACATTACCCCAAAATGGAAAGCCGGGATTTCTTCCGGATATGATTTTGTGCAAAACGGGGTAACTTATACCCAACTTCGATTTGAAAGGGATTTATTGAGCTGGCGCATGGATTTCAACTGGAACCCTTATGGTGACCGCGCCTCCTGGTATTTCTTCATCGGAATCAGTTCGTCGGTATTGAGCGATATCAAGTGGGATAAGAGAAATGTTCCGGACAGAAGGCTTTAAGTATCCGAAAATAACAATCCATAGTAATACAAAATATCATGAGTAAGAAAATCATTTTTACCGACAAGGCCCCTGCTCCTATCGGGCCATACAGCCAGGCAATCCTGATCAATGACACGACGTTATACACATCAGGACAGATTGCTTCCGATCCGGTAACCGGGGAATTAATTTTAGATTCCATCGAAGTGGAAACCGAACAGGTAATGCAAAACCTCAAAGCATTATTGGATGCAGCCGGCATGACTTTCGATAACGTAGTAAAAGCGACCATCTTCATTATGAACATGGGTGATTTTGCCCGCATCAATGCCGTGTACGGAAAATATTTTACAGAAGAAAGCGCTCCGGCCCGAGAAACGGTCCAGGTAGCTACTTTACCTAAAAATGTCAATATCGAAATTTCTGTGATCGCCGTACGATAATTTAAACTTATAATGCCATGACTGGCGTTATAGGACGTGGTACCTGACGTTTCGGACGTGGTTGGACACGTTTGGGCGATTGCTAAAGCATTTCACAATACTACATAAAAAAACCACGCTGTTTAGCGTGGTTTTCCATTCTTATAGGGAAAGATTATTTCACTTCTTCGAATTCTACATCCTGAGTGTTATCAGTAGCATCACCTTGTTGCGGTTGTGCAGCCTGACCTTGCTCTCCTTGTGCATACATGGCTTCAGTAGCTGTTTTCCATGCTGCATTGATGTTATCCAATCCTGTTTGAATTGCAGTCAAATCCTGAGATTGGTGTGCCATTCTTAATTCTGTCAAAGCATATTCGATAGCTGTTTTGTGCTCGTCAGATAATTTATCACCTAACTCTTTCAATTGGCTTTCTGTCTGGAAGATCATTCCGTCAGCTTCGTTCAGTTTTTCGATGCGCTCTCTGGCAACTTTATCAGCATCAGCATTTGCTTCAGCGTCTTTTTTCATTTTTTCGATTTCTTCAGCTGTCAATCCAGAAGAAGCTTCGATACGGATGTCATGCGATTTTCCAGTTCCTTTATCAGTAGCGGAAACCTTGATGATACCATTGGCATCGATATCAAAAGTCACCTCGATTTGCGGAACTCCTCTTGGTGCCGGCGGAATACCGTCTAAGTGGAAACGCCCGATTGTTTTATTGTCAGCAGCCATCGCTCTAGCTCCTTGCAATACATGGATTTCAACACTTGGCTGAGAATCTGCAGCAGTAGAGAATACTTGAGATTTTTTAGTTGGGATCGTAGTATTTGATTCGATAAGAGTTGTCATAACACCACCCATAGTTTCGATACCTAAAGATAAAGGCGTAACGTCAAGTAACAATACATCTTTTACATCTCCAGACAATACACCACCCTGGATAGCAGCTCCAATAGCCACAACCTCATCAGGATTAACTCCTTTTGATGCTTTTTTACCGAAGAATTTCTCTACTTCGTCAGCAATTCTTGGCATACGTGTAGAACCCCCTACAAGGATTACTTCGTCAATATCTGAAGTAGATAAACCTGCATCTTTCAACGCTTTGGCAACTGGTTCCATAGAACGTTTTACCAATGCATCAGACAATTGCTCGAATTTAGCTCTTGATAATTTTTTAACTAAGTGTTTTGGTCCTGAAGCCGTAGCCGTTACGTAAGGCAAGTTGATTTCAGTCTCTGCTGAAGAAGACAACTCGATTTTTGCTTTTTCAGCCGCTTCCTTGATTCTTTGCAATGACATCGGATCCAAACGAAGGTCGATTCCTTCTTCTGCTTTGAATTCATCTGCCAACCAGTCAATGATCGTTTGGTCAAAATCATCTCCACCCAAGTGAGTATCACCGTTTGTAGACAATACTTCGAATACGCCGTCTCCTAATTCAAGGATAGAGATATCGAAAGTACCACCACCTAAATCGTATACCGCGATTTTTTGGTCTGTACCTTTTTTATCCAAACCATACGCTAACGCAGCAGCAGTAGGCTCGTTGATGATACGCATTACTTTAAGTCCTGCAATTTCACCAGCTTCTTTCGTAGCCTGGCGCTGTGCATCGTTAAAGTATGCAGGAACAGTGATAACCGCTTCCGTAACTGTCTGACCTAAATAGTCTTCAGCTGTTTTTTTCATTTTTTGAAGTGTCATTGCTGACAATTCCTGTGCCGTGTATAAACGGCCGTCAATATCCACACGTGGTGTGTTGTTGTCTCCTTTTACCACAGAATATGGTACTCTTTTTGCTTCACCAGTAGTTTCAGAAAAAGTATGTCCCATAAAACGTTTGATAGAAGCAATCGTTTTCGTAGGGTTAGTTACTGCCTGTCTTTTGGCAGGGTCACCCACTTTGATTTCGCCACCTTCCACAAATGCAATGATAGATGGTGTTGTTCTTTTTCCTTCTGAATTAGGGATTACTACCGCTTCGTTTCCTTCCATTACAGAAACACAAGAGTTCGTCGTACCTAAGTCAATTCCGATTATTTTACCCATTTTTTTATTATATTTAGTTTTAGTATAATCATTTTAATAACTCGTAGTCGATAAGTCAATCATTGTGCCAATACTGCTGACAGCTATAAATTGTCAGTTTTTTATTTTTTTGGCTTTATTTTTATGACAAGGTGTCATTTTTAAAAGTCATGTTGTGTCTGGCAGAAATACAAAATCCAAAAAAAATGCGTCGGAAAACCAACGCATTTTTTCAGTATTACAAAGGGGTAGCACTATTTTTTGGCAAAATCCCCAGCATAGATAAAAATTACCTTATCTAATGACACATATTTTTTAATGACATTGTTTATTTGATCCGCAGTCAATTGGTCCACTTTTGCTTCTAACGTTTCAAAGTCTTCTAATGGAGTGCCGTAATTAAGTTTGGTATTGATTAGGTACAATAGGTAACTGTCAAGGCCAAGGCTTGTTTTTCTTTCATTTTTCCAGCTCACAATCGCCGTTTTCAACTCCTCAGCAGTGAAACCGTTTGTAGTAACTACTTTTTTGATTTCATCCGCCAGGGCATCTTCTACCTTTCCAACTTTGGTCGGATTAAAGAATGCATAGAATCCTAAAGAGGCAACCTCGTTATCTGTAGGAATGTTGAGATAAGATCCTGCTCCATAGGAAATCCCTTCTTTTTCACGCAAACGGATTGGGATCCTGGATGTTAAAAAACCACCGCTTCCAAGCATTTCATTGGCCATGACCATTGCCGGGTAATCTGCGTTCTTAACATTCATAGTAAAGCTGATTTTTCCCGCAACAGCAGCATTCTCCTTGTCTGGGGTATTGATTTTATCATTCGATTTTGAGGTTTCAAAATAAACCGGCTGTACTTTTTCATACACGGATTTTGAATTCCAGCTTCCAAATGTCTTGGCCACAAGATTGGTCGCTTCCGAACCATCCAGGTTTCCGATAAGGGTTCCGATTCCATTGTTAGCCCCTAAAATCGTTTTGTAAAAATCAACTAATTGTTCTCTTTTAATTTTGTTTAGAGAAGCAATTTTTTCCTCCGGAGACGCACTATAAAAAATATGGTCATTTGCATATTTATTCGATCTTCTGTCAATTTCATCGAAAGCAACACTTTGAGGGTCATTTTTATTAGCCTCGATGTTTGTTTTTTCCTCAGTAATCAACTTTATCATTTCTGATTCCGGGAAAACCGAATTGGTCAATAAATCCTGGAGCAAATCAAAAGTAGGTACCGCAAATTCTTCGTAAGTAGTAAGGCGAACCGATAAGGTCTGTCCGTAAAAAAAGAAAGAGATGTCCGACTTCATTTTGTCTAAAGCATCCTGGATTTGTTCTTTAGATTTAGTGGTAGTACCGGCTTTAAGCATACCTGCGACAATATACCCTACCTCAGATTTGTTTTTTAAATCGGTAGCATTCCCTACCGGAAACTTGAAATCAGCCATTACTTTCTTGCCTTTGACCGGTTTTTTTAACACCGCATACTTCAAACCGCTTGATAATTTATATTCGATTAGATTATTTTTAATATTTGTAATAGAGCTTTCAAAAGTTTCGGTATCCTCTACTGTTGCTTTTCCCTTATAAGACTGCGTTAAAGCGGCTATATTGTCATCTGACACTTCAACCGGTTTTACCCTTTCTTCTTCTTTTGTAGGTATAAAAACGCCATAAGTACGGTTGTTGGTAAGGAAATATTTTTTGGCAACTTGATTTATATCTTCTAAAGTAAGCTTTTCGACAGCATCCCTATAAAGAAACCATAAGCGGTAATCGCCGGCACCGATAATTTCAGTAAGTGAAATTGTCAGGTTGATCGTATTGTTCTTAGTATTGTCAATATATTTCAAGAGTTTGGACTTGGCCCTGTCAACATCTGTTTGTGTAAAAGTTTTATTTTTAATATTATCCAACTCTGATAAAAATATTTTTTTGGCCTCATCCAGGCTTTTATCCTTGGGAACATTTACAGTAAACGACAAGTAGCTAGCATCTCTTACGTTGGGTTGGTAAGCGTATAGGCTTGAGGCTTTTTGTGTTTCTACCAAAGCCTTGTAAAGGTAACCGGACGGATCGGAAGTTAAGATTTCCGTAAGCGCATCGATGGCCGCAAAATCCTTATGGGCATATGGGATAGTATGGTAAATGGCGCCTATGGTTTGCACATCGCCACTTCGTTTCAATTCTACGAAACGTTCTCCGTCCTGAGCTGGTTCCACGGTATAGGTTTTTTCCAATACACGGGCTGGTTTTTTAATTCCGGCAAAATATTTTCCAATATATTCCAGGGCTTTCTCCGTATCGAACTTCCCGCCAATGAGTAATGTCGCATTGTCCGGCTGGTAGTATTTTTCATAAAAAACACGCAATGTTTTGGCTTTAACCCTTTCGATATCTTCTTTGGAACCAATGGTACTGTTTCCGTAATTGTGCCATAAAAATGCTGTAGAAACCAATCGTTCCAATAAAACCGATTGCGGATTGTTTTCTCCTATTTCAAACTCGTTCCTAACCACTGAAAATTCCTTATCCAGATCTTCTTGTAAAATAGTTGCGTTGATCATCCTGTCGGCCTCCATTTCTAAACTCCATTTGAGGTTTTCATCCGAAGAAGGGAAAATCTCATAGTAATTTGTCCTATCCAACCAAGTGGTACCATTCGCATTTCCTCCTTTTGAAGACAACATTTTTTTGATGTCGCCTAATTTTTTTGTGCTTTTAAACAGCATGTGCTCCAGCAAGTGTGCCATTCCTTTCTCACCATAGCCTTCGTGGCGCGAACCCACGTTATAGATGATATTTACCACCATATTGCTTTGGCTGGCGTCTGGTATCAAAAGTACTTTCATGCCATTTTTCAAACTATATTCCTTCATGCCTTCAATAGAAGAAATGAAAATTGGTTTTTCAGCAATGACCGCTTGTTTTTTTTGAGCTACTACTTGCACTCCAATTAGAAGCGATAATAGTATAAGTTGTTTTCTCATTTGTATTTTTTTTCTTGAATAAGACGTAAATTTAGTTTTTTAATTAAGAAGAGAAAATTCTTACTTAATTTTTTTACTCTTAAAGAAGTGCTTTTCATTAAAAACAATCACGGAAATAAGAATCAAAGAATAGGAGATAATTTGTGCCTGGTTGATTTCTTCGTGGAAATAAAAAATCGCCAACAGGAAGTTAATCAACGGATTGGTATACATCAGAATCCCAACAGCAGAAGAATTCATGCCTTTTAAAGCATATAAGTTCAAGAATAGCGGAATAATGGTAAATAGCACCACAATCACGATCAATAAAATATAAAACAAAGGCTCTGCCGGGGTTTCTCCTCTGTAAAAAGGGAAGAAAGGCAAAATAACAAGCGAGGCAATCACCAATTGAACGGTAAGCACAACAAAACGGTCAAACTGGTTGTTTTTCCTCTGGCTCACTAAATACAGGGCAAAGGTAAATGCAATGACCAGGCTATAAAAAAGCCCTGTCAAATCGCCATAAGACAGGATCCCGCAACTGATCAGGCACAAAACTACCGAAAACCATTGCCATTGGCTTAGCTTTTCTTTCAAAATAAAAAAAGCAAGGATGGTGGTCAGGATGGGACAAATCAGGTAGGCAAACGAAGCCGATTTCAAACTCACATGGTTCACCGCATAAATAAAAAGGAACCAATTGAATATCAACAAGAAACCACCAAGTACAGTTAAGAAAAAAGTCTTGAATTTTACCTTCTTTTCCAAATCATTAAAAACCCTCAAGTCACTTTTAAGCTTTTCTTTCCTGAAAAACAAATTGATCGCCAGCAATAAAACCGTCCCGTAAAAAACGCGGTAAAAAAGAATGTCTAAAGAAGGATACTCATGCAATGGCTTTAGCGCCAGGCTGAAAAACCCCCAAATAAAAAAAGAAGAAAAGGCAGATATGTAATATTTATTGATTTGCATAAAATGTTATTCCGTTAAGGTGTTGGTGTATAAGACTGGGTTTGAAAATTGGGTCAGATCGAGGTCAAAATCCTTGTTATAGGCTTTCCATGGCGCATTCGCGAAAAAATAAAGCTTTCCGTTTGAAAGGGTCCCCAAAGCCGGTTCATCAAATTCCGGGCGGTTATGGTCCAAAGCTACCGAAGCTATAATCTCATTGTCCCGGAGCGAATACCGCATAATCCTGATGGGTTTCACTCCGTTATGGATGGCAATTAAACTGTTTTTATACCAAAGCAATCCATCGATGCCTTTGACAGTGTTGGATTCGGGGAATTGCAACCAGTTCCTTCCTTCCGGGTTTGACATCCGAATACTTAAAATCCCTTTCATGTAATCGGCAATGAACAGCTGTGATTCTCCTTCGTTAAAAGTTAATCCCTGAAGGTTAAACGCTTCTTTTTTCAAATCGAGCCACATAGAGATTGTATCGCCCGAAATTTTAAAAATAATGGCTTCTCCACTATCTGAAATATAAACATCCCCATTCTTTGCCACCACTAAATCCCCCAACACATGATTGCCTTGCAATGGGAAACGTTTTACTATTTTTTTGGTTTTGATGTCAATCTTTATGATTTCGGATTTTCCTTCAAACCCTTTGTTATACCCTTTCATTTCCGGCATAGCCGAAGTACAGGCCCATAAAAATTTCTCTTTTTTATCGGCTTTTACGGCAAAAACCGAAAGCAGGTCCGGGCTTGCAAACCAATCTTGGCACGCTCCGGTGTGTATGTCAAATGAAACGATTTTCCTGTTCCGGATACTGGTAACGAGCCATGTCTTTGAATTTTTCAAATACAACAAACCTTCCGGATGCAATTCTTTTTCTGATAAAACCACTTGCTTTTCAGAAGTGGCAACCGGTATTTCGAGTGCCGATTTCAATGCAACAATTTCAGCATAGCCGTCTGTTTTTTTTAGGGAAGAGAGATCGTTTTCGGCTTCAAAATTAAGGGCGTGGTTCATTAAAACGCATTGCTTCAAAACAGATAGGGCTTCGTTTGGCTTTTCATTCAAGGCATACGCACACGCTAAATTATAAGTATAGGTAGGATGCGAAGGCCGAATACTGTCAAGCTTTTGAGTCAGTTTTAAAAATTTCCCGAAGTCTTTATCCTGATATGCCCGGATACTCAAATTGTACATTTCCTTTTGGGATTGTGCTAAAGAAAGGCTGAAAACCAGGCAGAAAAACACATTTTTGATGCAGTTGAATTTCATAGGGTGAGGGTAAAAAAAATTCGGAGTAAAAGTACTAAATTACCTTTCTCCGAATTCTTTCATTAATATATATTTAAGATTTTTCTTAATGGCTTCCTTCTGTTTCTATGACATCCACATCAATGTTTTGTTTTTTCAGGATTCCTTTGACCAATACGGCAAACAAAGTCAGGTAACCAAAGCAAACCACAGCGACAATATACGATTGATGGATTCCGATGATATCTGATAATTTGCCCTGGATTGGCGGTATGATCCCACCTCCTAAAATCATCATGATCAGAAACGCAGAGCCTTGTGACGTATATTTCCCCAATCCGATAATGGACAAACTGAAAATGGCAGGCCACATGATACTACAGGCCAAACCTCCCGCCAAGAAAGCATATATCCCAACTGTCCCGCTGGAAGACAAACCAATTAGCATGGCTATAATCCCGAAGCTTCCGAAAATCATCAATGTCCTGGCCGGCTTGTCTTTACTTAAAAAGAAGGCACCTATTTGAGCCAATACACAAACCACGTAGTAATACAACGGTTTCATATCTTTCCCTGAAATAATATTAACGCTCAGGATAACGCCGAAAGCGATTAATGGGACGATAATCAAGGCTATTGTTTTTTTAGCACCGCTTAAGTTAAAAGCACTTATGGCACCGGCCCAGCGGCCAATCATCAAACTTCCCCAATACATCGAAATATAAGGCGCGATATCGGACGAAGCCAAACTGCCGAATTCCGGTAATTTCAACAACTCCCCTAAATTGCTTCCTATAGCAACTTCTACACCAACGTAGGTAAAAATGGCCAGCATCCCCAAAACCAGCTGTGGGTATTGCATGGCACCCCAACCTTCAGATTTTTTTTGCGCGGATACATAGGAGAAAAATATCCCTCCCAAAACCACAAATAAAGCCAAAACCAAAAAACGGATCCTGTAGGATTCCAGATCTGCCAGAGCTTGCTCGTTTAAAATAGTGACATCTATTTGGTATGATTTGAAAATCGGAACAAAGCACGCTCCTAAAAGAACGGTCATCGCAACCAGTGTCATCAGGGCCTTATTGGCTTTTTCCATAGGCTCGATAGCGATTCCTGCGGGTACTTTTTTAGAGAAATAAAACAATGCGGCTGAAGCGATAAAGAGCAAACCAACGCCGGTATACAGTATCACGACTTTACTCAATTCCAGGCTTTTTATCTGTTCTTCCGATACGGAAGTAGCTGCGCCAAATAAAGCCAATGCTACAATAATCGGCCCAATAGTAGTCCCGAAGGAGTTGATCCCTCCGCCAAGGTTCACACGGCTGGCCCCAGTTTTTGGGTTTCCTAATAAAATGGCAAAAGGGTTTGCAGCCGTCTGTTGCAAGGAAAAACCCAAGGCTACGATAAACAAACCGACCAACATTCCTGCATATAGGTTCGCCTCTACGGCAATAATCATGGCTCCCGCTCCCAAGGCTGAAAACAACAGCCCGTAGACAATGCTTTTCTTGTATCCCCATTTTCCAACAATATCTTTCCCGCTCAAGTCACTAAGGGCAAAAAGCAAAAGCGCACCGATGTAATAGGCCGTATAAAAAGCAAAATCCACCAGCTGGGACTGGAATTGGTCTAACGAAAAATAACTTTTGCAGAAAGGAATAAAAATACTGTTCCCTGCGGCAATAAATCCCCAAAAAAAGAACACCGTAATCAGGGTGTAAAGTGCAGGGTAATTGGTTTTGTTGGTTTCGGAAATCATAAATTTAGAATGTTTGGTTTAGTTTAGTTGCCCAAACTTACATATTTTTTTTCAAAAAAACATCCAGGCGGGCCATTGAAGAAAAATCAGGGTAAGGGCGTTTAAATTTCATTAAATTGGCCGGCAAAACTTTTATTAGAATTTAAAAATAGTATTTTTGTTTAAAATTTGATTGATATGAAATATTTCCTGGTACTATTGATAAGCGTTTTAGCAGTAACCGGCTGTGATAATGGTGATGTCATTGTAGAAACATTCAACTTTGAAAATGTTACTATCCAAAAATGTACCGATTCCAATGTTTTATACAAAATAAATGCCCAGGAAGCCCTGGTCCTTACTACTCCCGACACTAATTTCGAGAACACAGTAACCCCTGCCAATATGCCAAGGGTCATCACAATTACAGGTACAACTTCCATCAAATACAGGAAATACAGCGGAACAGCCACGACTGCCACTATCTGCGGAACACCAACTTTAACCGTCCTGGAAGAATGGGAAGCTATCGGAGGGACAGTTGAAATCACGACTACGCAGGTTTTCGGTACAGACGGGACTACCGTTATCGCCTACAACCACAATATCGTATTTAAAAACGTTACTTTCAATACTCCTGACAAACAGGTGGTGTATGATTCTTATGAATTCGGGAATTACAGGACGGATGTCGTGAACCTGAACTTTGATTATGATTCGGCGACTACTCAAAATTGTACCGGTAATACTCTTATTTTCAAATACAATAACAATAATGCCTTACTACTCGAAGTGGATCAAAGTTTATTTGCAAATGCAGCAACACCGGTTGGTTCCCCAAGGACAGCTTTAATCAACACTACGACCAATAAAGTGGTGTACAGGGTATATACCGGAGCACTGAATGCGAACTATTTCTGTGCTGCCATAACACCGGCAACACCTACCTTAACCGAAGAATGGATCGCTGAAGACGGAATCGCCGCAACCAGCGGAATCATAACGGTTGACACGGAAACGACAATAGACCCGAATGTATTCAAACACACCATAAAACTGTATAAAACCACTTTCAGGAAAGGCATTTACAGATACAGCCCGGCTCCGGAAGGATCTTATACTTTCGGTATATATTATACTCATTTATAGGAATCAGTTGTTCTTTTTCTGGATGAAATAGACTTCTGTGGCGCCCAATCCGTACTTTTGGTAATTCGCATCCTGGAAGGTTATATTTTCGTAACGGCCTAACAGGAAATCCAGTTCTGCTTTGAGTACGCCTTCTCCCACTCCGTGGATGAAAACCACTTTTGGAATCCTGTTTTTCTGGGCAAAATCCATTTGGCGCTTTACCGTTTCGGTCTGGATGTTCAGGATGTCGTAATTGCTCATCCCTCTTTTGTTGGGCACGAGTTTTTCGATATGCAGGTCTATTTCCAGGACAAATTCCTCTTTCCTGGATTTCTTTTCCTTTACGAAACTTCTTGGTTTCGGGATTTCTTTTTCTTTGGCCACGCCCGAAAAATTCGTTTTGGCAATATCGTTCAAAAAATCCTTCGACGATTCGGTCAGGATCAATTCCGAAGCATTGAAATCCAATTCGAAGCCATCTTCGGTTTCCACCGTGACTGTCTTTCCATTAACTTTGGACACTATTCCGTTTATGGCATCATCGAGCACAGAAACCTTATCTCCTTTTACAAACATCATTCTTCGTTTTCCTCGTTTTTACTTGGTGTTTTGGCACTTAAGCGCATCATTCCATAAAAAAACAAAATGACACCGATAACACGGATCCAGATATTAGGAGCCGGTTTTGTCTGTTCCCAAAGCAATACTACCGCTATAACAATCATAGCGATGATATACCTGTTTTTAACTTTCATTGTTTTATAGATTTGTACCAAAAATAGAAACTTTGAATTGTTTTCATTTGAAAAAAACATTATTTTTTGTAAAATTGCTATATGAAGATCGAAGACTATATGATTCCCTGCCTCAACAAACAGCTTTTTGGTATTGATTGTTTGGGCTGTGGCACGCAAAGAGCGTTACTCCTGGTCCTGAAAGGGGAATTTGCGGCGGCTTTCCATATGTTTCCGGCTATTTACACTCTGATCGCTTTCTTTGCCGTTACCGGCCTCCATTTTGTCGACAAATCCAGGAATTACCATAAAATCATGGTATCGCTGGCTATCGTAAATGCTGTTATCATGATTATTTCCTATATTTATAAACAAACTCACATTTAACCAAACACAAATTTTCATGGATCAAAACAATTTTTCAACTTTTGAGAACCAATCCCAAAAACTGCCTAATGCGACAGTTGTGCTCGTCATGGGAATCGTATCAATCCTTTCCTGCTGTTGTTACGGGATCATAAGCGTTCTCCTGGGCGTTGTCGGGCTTTACCTGGCCAAAAAAGACACGCAGCTTTATAATGAAAACCCAAACTGGTACAGCAATTACAACAATATAAAAACCGGTAAAATCCTGTGTATTATCGGGATTGTTTTAGGCGCCATTTACTTGATCTTCATGCTTTTCATCATTGCCGCCGTAGGTATGGATGCTTTACAAGATCCTGCTTTGATGGAACAGAGAATGAGGGAATTGATGGGACAATAACTCCCTGCCGTCATAAAAAAATCCGTCTTGTTTAACGAGACGGATTTTTTATTTTCTTATTTTTCAAAGGCTTTCAAAGTCTTGATAATGATCGAGACACAGTCCAGCAATTGTTCTTCGTTCATGACCAAAGGCGGTGCAAAACGAATGATATTGCCATGTGTCGGTTTTGCCAGCAATCCGTTGTCACGCAATGACATACAAATATTCCAGGCGGTATCGCTTTCTTCCGTATCGTTGATTACTATTGCATTTAACAAACCTTTACCGCGGACCAAAGTAGCGATCGTTGAAGTCTGGATGTATTTATCCAATTCCGAACGGAAAAGGATTCCCAGTTTTTCTGCGTTTTCCGCCAGTTTTTCATCTGCAACCACTTCCAGGGCGGCAATGGCAACAGCTGCTGCAATCGGGTTTCCACCAAAGGTAGATCCGTGTTGGCCGGGCTTTATCACATTCATAATGGCATCGTTTGCCAAAACTGCCGAAACAGGATAAGCTCCTCCAGATAATGCTTTCCCAAGGATTAAAATATCCGGCTGTACATTTTCATGCTGTACGGCCAGTAATTTTCCGGTACGGGCAATCCCTGTTTGCACTTCGTCAGCAATAAACAACACGTTGTTTGCCTCGCAAAGCGCTTTGGCTTTTGCCAGATAACCTTCGGATGGCACATATACACCGGCTTCTCCCTGAATAGGCTCCACAAGGAAACCAGCTATATTTTTGGAAGAAGTAATCGCTTTTTCAAGAGCCTCAATATCATCATAGGCGATTTTGATAAAACCTGCCGTATAAGGGCCAAAATTTTTACGGGCGTTCTCATCGTTTGAAAAAGAGATGATCGTGGTTGTCCTTCCATGGAAATTTCCGTCACACACAATAATCTGTGCCTGGTTTTCATCGATTCCTTTTTTCTCATAAGCCCATTTCCTGCATAGTTTCAGGGCGGTTTCCACAGCTTCGGCGCCGGTATTCATAGGCAAAACCTTATCGAAACCGAAATATTTGGTTACAAATTCCTCGTATACTCCTAATTTATCATTGTAAAAAGCGCGGGAAGTAAGTGTTAATGTCTGAGCCTGTTCCATCATTGCCCCAACAATCTTCGGATGGCAATGTCCTTGGTTCACTGCCGAATAAGCCGACAGGAAATCATAATATTTTTTTCCTTCCACATCCCATACATATACCCCTTCACCCCTGCTCAAAACCACAGGTAGCGGGTGGTAATTATGCGCTCCATACTTATTTTCCAAAGCAATCGCTTCAGCTGAACTCATTTTTTCTAATACTGACATTCTTGAGCATTTTAAATTTAAACAAAATCTATCGTAATGATGCGCAAGATAATGATTCTATGTGTAAACGGGAAATATTACCGGAATTAGTTTCTCTCTTTATAAAGCGGCCGCAGAGGCAAAAACCCAAATAACATTTTTCTAACATTGGTTTAACTTATACACCTTTTCTTATAATTAATCATAACAATTATAAAATATTTCCGCTCTTTTAGGATAACATGAAGTCTTTAAGTTTGCCCTTATTTAATCAAACAAACAATACAATGAAAATTACAAACAGCATTTTAAGCATTGCCATGATTTCTGCCATGATTTCCTGCAATTCCGATGACAACGCTTCCAATAATGAGGAAGGCAACCCTGTCGAATTGAAAAACTATTCCGTGACACCGGCCTTTATCAAGCCTATGACCGGTTTTACTTCTCTTCAGACTTTTGCCTTGTTTTCAAGTGAGGACACTTTTACAGAAAGCCCTGGGTATGTTTTTGGAGGTTCTGCTGATGGATCGGGATTATTCAGGAACAACGACGGTACTTTTACATTCTTGGTAAATAATGAAGATAATTTTGCGGTTTCCAAAATCAAATTCAATAAAAACTTCAAACCGGTAGCCGGGGAATATATTTTGAATTCGAACGGATCCGGGAACAGGTTGTGTTCTGCTACACTAGTAACTCCTGAAATCCACGGGTTTGGGCCAATTTTCCTAACAGCCGGGGAAAGCAGCAGCGAATCTCAGGTAATGGGCCTTACACCTTACGATACAAAAGCCAACAACAGCACGCCAAGGCCAATTACAGGTTTTGGAAGATGGAGCGCGGAAAATGCCGTACCATTGCCAAAACAAGCTTTCCCAGGGCAAACAGTTGTGCTATTAGGTGATGACGATTCCGGAACCTACGGAGGACAATTAGTATTGTATAAAAGCACACTTGGTGACCTAAACAACGGAAAAGTATACGCAATCAAAAGAACTGATGGCGTAAGCAACGAAAGGACCATGACGGAAAACACCACTTATCCGGTGCAGTTCGTAGAAATCACAGATGCGAAAACAAATACGGGAATGCAGAACAACCAAGCGGCCCAGGCAGCAAACGCTATTGTTTTCGGACGTGTGGAAGATATCGATTACAGAAAAGAAAGCGGCAAAGAAAGAGAAGTCTATTTTAACGTTACCGGTCAGGACAATTCAGGGCCTAATGCCGATAATTCAAGATCAAAATACGGCCGTGTTTACAAATTGGAACTTGATGCGAACAATCCGTTAAGCGGGCAACTGACATTGGTTTTGGATGGTGACAACAGAACCGGGAAAGCCAAACAATTCCAAAACGTGGATAACATCTGCGTGACCAAAAATTATGTATACCTTCAGGAAGATTCCAACGGATATGGAGACGAAACCCACGATGCTTACATCTACCAATACAATATCGCTACCAAAGAACTAAAAGTAGTATTTGAATTAGACCACAGGCGCAGCGAGCCAGGAAACAAATATTTAAGCTCCGGTTCTGTATTCGGTTCCTGGGAATATGGCGCTTTGATCGATGTTTCCGAGACCATCGGCATTCCGGACACTTTCATGCTGTCTATCCAGTCGCATTCCTGGAAAACCGATGCTTTCAAAGGCGTTGACGGCGGTACGGTACGTCCTAACGAAAACCAGGGAAGCCAGGTGATACTAATCAAAGGCTTACCAAGATAATTCCAACAAAATTCTTAAATTCAACTAATTAGGAATGTGAGTTTTTCGCATTCCTAATTTTATATTTTGCTATGAGAAAAATTATTGCTTTACTCTTGCTTGCACTAGTATCCTCTTGCCACAAGGAATACAAAAACCTGGATACTGCAGGAAAAACCAAACTTGCCCTGGTTCAGGATTATGCTCAATTTGCCCAAAGTTCCAAAACACTCGACAGCCTGGCCCAGCATTCGCCTGATATCAAAACTGTTCAGGATGCGTTTAAAAAGGCCCGTATCCGTTATAAAAAAATAGAAAGTTTCGTTACTTTTTATTTTCCTGAAACGGCCAAAAACATCAATGGCGCTCCTATTGATAAAAATGATATTGAAGAAACCAACCGAAAGGTAGAATATGCCACGGGTTTCCAAAAAGTGGAAGAACTCCTGTTTGCGGAAGAAACCGATTCGGCCGAACTCAAAAAGCAAATAGGCATCCTGAACGGTTTCTGCCAGTCGCTCAAGGCCAATATTGAAAATATCCAGCTTTCCGACAGCAATATTTTCGAAGCACAAAAACTCCAAATGGTCCGAATGATGAGTTTGGGTATTTCAGGGTTTGATTCGCCGGTGGCGCTGTATTCGCTTCCCGAAGCCAAAGCATCCATCGAAAGCATTTCCAATGTGATTGCCCTTTTTTCCGAAGATAAAGAATGGGCCGCGCTTACCAAAAAAACACTTGATTACCTTGACAATAACCCGGATTTCAATACGTTCAACCGCGCTGATTTCATTGTTGGATATTGTATTCCGTTTTCAAAAGCCTTGAATAAAATCCAGCAAAAATTAAAAATCAAGAACAACCGCTATACGAATGCCATCGATTTTGAGAAACAGACTGTTTTTGAAGAAGGCGCTTTCAATCCTGATTATTTCGCACCAAATTACAACCAGAAACCCACCGGGGCACAAATTGCTTTGGGTGAAAAACTGTTTTTCGATCCCATCCTGAGCGGTGACCACACGGTATCCTGCGCCACCTGCCACATTCCGGACCAAGCCTACGCAGATCATAAAACCAAAGCGGTCATGGCCAGTCAAAAATCGAGAAACACTCCTACATTACTCAATTCTGCGTATCAGAACGTACAATTCCTGGACGGCCGGGTCATGTACCTGGAAGACCAGGCAAAAATGGTCATCAACAACAAAGACGAAATGCACGGCAGTTTTGCCAATGCCTTGGAAAAAGTGGCTAAAAACAGTGCTTATCAGGCAGCTTTCCGCAATGTGTTCCCGAAAGAAGCCAACATCACCGAAAAAAGCCTTTTGCAATCCATAGCCAGCTATATCCGTTCCCTGTCAGGATTGAAATCTAAATTTGACCAGTACCTTCGCGGTAAAGCGCAGCTTACACAAAATGAAAAGGATGGTTTTAATGTATTTATGGGCAAAGCCAAATGCGCCACCTGTCATTTCTTCCCTTTATTTAACGGAAGCGTCCCTCCTTTTTACAATGACACCGAAAGCGAGGTTTTAGGCGTTCCTTCTCAAAATGTCACACAAAATGCAGTTATTGACAACGATTTGGGCGAATACGAAATTACCAGGTCACCGCTTAAAAAACACGCGTTCAAGACACCGACAGTCCGCAACAGTGCCATTACGTTTCCTTATATGCACAATGGAGTCTATAAAACGCTGGAAGAAGTCATTAATTTTTATAATCTTGGCGGAGGTGCAGGCATTGGCATAACTGTTGACAACCAAACCCTTCCGGGTGATAAATTACAACTATCCAAAACAGAAATCAGTAATCTGGTTGCTTTTCTCAAAACATTAAACAACCCGCAAAAAGGGTATAATCAGTAATACTAAATCGAGGAGTTTGGGCCAGTTAGGAATAACCGGGTGTTAAACTCCTCTTTCCTCAAACATGGCAAGCAATTTTGTAACGGTATTCCAGTTCCTGATGGTTGCCGTCACATTCAATTTTTTCTCGATGTATTTCTGGTCAAGCCTTGTCTTACCTGCTCCCACTGCATATTTGATGTAAATCCTGCTTTTGTCAACACTGGCTTCATCGGGTTTGAACTGGCTTATTTTCAAGTCATTGATCGCATTATGATCGAGTTCTTTGGAAATAAAAGCGGTGTATATTTTTTTGGTGTCGGCTTCGGCTTCTTTCAAGTAGGAACAATTTTTCAGGCAGGCTTCCAAATCTTCTTTCCCAATAACAATCACCGGGACTTCATGTCCGAAAACCTTGAAAATTTCCTGTTTGATGGCAAAACCAACACTCGGCCCGTTTTCCTCTTCGGAATCCACAAATACATTTCCGGATTGGATATAAGTCTCCACGTTCTGGAAACCGATATTTTCCAAAGTGCTTTTCAGAGCTTCCATTTTAATCATATTGTGGCCTGAAACGTTGATGCCGCGAAGAAGAGCTAAATGTGTTTTCATATCGTAATTTTTATTTCATCCTTATTAATGGCTCCAAATATACCATTTTTGGAAAAACGCCATAATTCTTTTGGTTACAAACCGCCGGGACATCCTACAAAACAGAAAAAATAAAATAATGCATTAAATACTGCCAACAATCCTTATTTTTGCCCCATGGGAAGAAAAAATACAGACAAAATCGTTTTTGATACGGTAAAAGTCCTTGATGCGGGTGCAAAAGGCGTTTCAGTTGCGAAAGCTCCTGACGGAAAAGTAATTTTCATTTCAAATGTCGTTCCGGGCGACGTGGTTGATGTGCAGACTTTCAAAAAGCGGAAAGCATTTTATGAAGGGAAAGCCATCAAATTCCATGAGTATTCCGAACACAGGACGCAGCCGGTTTGCGAGCATTTCGGCGTATGTGGCGGCTGTAAATGGCAAAACATGAAGTATGAGCAGCAGTTGTTTTACAAAAACAATGAAGTTTATAATAACCTAAAACGTATCGGCAAAATAGAAATGCCTGATTTTGAACCCATTTTGGGGTCCGAAAAACAGTTTTTCTACCGTAATAAAATGGAATTCGGTTTCTCCAACGCCCGTTGGATGACGGAAGCCGAAATCAAAAGCGAAGAACAGCTAAACGATAAAAACGCACTGGGCTTCCATATCCCAAAAATGTGGGACAAGATCCTGGACATTACCAAATGCCACCTTCAGGAAGACCCTTCCAATGCGATCCGTAATGAAATCAGGCGTTTTGCCATCGAAAATGACTTGCCTTTTTTCAACCCAAGGAACCATGAAGGTTTGTTGCGTACTTTGATGATCCGTACGGCTTCAACCGGGGAGATAATGGTGCTGATCCAGTTTTTTGAAGAAAATACGGCACAGCGTGAGCTGATCTTAAACCATTTGGCGGAGAAATTCCCGCAAATTACTTCATTGCAATATGTCATCAACGGAAAACCGAACGATACGATTTACGATCAGGACGTGAAGCTTTTCAAAGGCCGTGATTATATCCTGGAAGAGATGGAAGGCCTTCATTTCAGCATCAATGCGAAATCATTCTACCAGACCAATTCGGCGCAAGCCTACGAATTGTACAAAATAACGCGCGAATTTGCAGGATTGACCGGGAATGAGCTGGTATACGATTTATACACCGGAACTGGGACCATTGCACAATTCGTTTCCAAACAGGCCAAAAAAGTGATTGGTGTGGAAGCCGTTCCGGAAGCTATCGCCGATGCCAAAGAAAATGCAAAACGCAATAATATCACGAATTGTGAATTCTTCGTAGGAGACATGAAAAATGTGTTCAATGATGCTTTTATCAAGGCGCACGGCCATCCGGATGTTATTATAACGGATCCGCCGCGAGATGGGATGCACGCTGATGTGGTGAAGCAGATTTTGAACATTGCTCCTGAAAAAGTAGTATATGTAAGTTGTAATTCGGCAACGCAGGCCCGCGATTTGGCTTTGATGGATGAAATGTACAAAGTTACCCGTGTGCGCCCTGTGGATATGTTCCCGCAAACGCATCATGTGGAAAATGTTGTACTTTTGGAAAAACGATAAGGAATAATTTTGCCGTAAACATGCACCAGAAGTGCTTTTTCATCCGGCAGCAACATCAAATTATGAAAAAATTAGTATTGTTTTCTGTTTTTTTTGCCCTCGCTTTCATTTTATGGAACTGCGAAAAAGACGATATCTGTGACCCGGTTACTCCTACGACGCCTAAAATGATCGTGGAGTTTTATGACAACAACAATGCTACGGTAAAGAAAACGGTAAATGATTTGGCAATAGTTGGCGAAGGTTTGACCGAAGGCATCCTTTTTGATGGTGTCAGCAAGATTGAAGTACCGCTAAAAATAACCGATGATGTTACCAAATACAGTTTCATCCTGGATGCTGAAAACCCGATTGTATCACTCAGGAATGAAGACAAACTCGAGATCAATTATACTCGGGATAATGTTTTTATTTCCCGCGCCTGCGGTTACAAAACGCTTTTCACACTTGCAAACCCTAACGGAATCAACCTGACTGCTGATCCTAACAATTGGATTAAGGAAATTACCATTCAACATTATAACATTGCTAACGAAGATGAAGTCCATGTTAAGATTTTCTTTTAGTATCCTGCTTTTGTCTTTGGCGGCAGGTGCTTTCGCCCAAAATAAAAAAACCGACACGATTGTTCCCAAAACACAGCGTTACGGTTTGCGTTTGGGTGCCGATTTATCAAAGATAGCCAGGACGCTCTACGACAAGGATTATAAAGGCCTGGAACTGGTGGGCGATTACCGTCTGACCAAAAAAATATACATTGCCGGGGAACTTGGGAATGAAAATAAAACCACAGACGATGCCAGGCTTAATTTTACCACCAAAGGGACGTACTTCAAAGTCGGGTTCGATCATAATTCTTATGAAAACTGGCTCGATATGGAAAATATGATCCATGTAGGGCTGCGTTACGGCGTGAGTTCTTTCAGCCAGGAACTGAATAGTTACAAAATATACGATACCTCAACTTATTTCCCCGAAGCACCGGCAATTACGGCCGGTACAAAGTACAGCGGGTTATCTGCGCAATGGATCGAAGTGGTTGCCGGAATGAAAGTAAAACTTTTCAATAATCTTTACGGAGGCTTCAGTGCCCGGTTGAATTACCTGGTTACCAATACAAAACCGGACAATTTTGACAATTTATATATTCCGGGTTTCAACAGGACATATGACGGGAAATTTGGCGTGGGCTGGAATTATACCTTAAGTTATTTCATCCCTTTGTATAAAAGCAAAAAATAAGAACCCGGACCTTGAGTCCGGTTTTTTTATACCACAAAATCTCTTAATTCACTGATCTTCTTTTATTTCGATAAAATATTCAGCCCGCTAAAAAACGTACTATTTTATTTATTAAATTTACGGGCCTCATTTTTATCAACCGTTTATATAATCTGGATTGTAATTGTTTTTCTTTCATTTAATTATACCATAAAATGGCAATTGATTTTACTATTACAAGCAATGTCCTGCCCAACGGCCGAACGGCTTTCAGCGCACAGCGGATCAATAGTGGCGAAGCAAAATTCATCATCGGGTACAGGACTCATTATGAAGGGAATTTAGGCTTATTCAACACGACCGTTACGAACGGCCAAGTATACAAACCGGAAGATCATGCAGCCAGGCACGGCTTTTGGGCTTATTTCATCCATCCTACTGCTATGGCGGAAAGCCAGGGTTCCTTCAAATGCCTTAATACCTATGACAGGGCGAAATTCACATTTGGTTTCATGCAATATGCCGCCCATGTTCCAAACGGTGATTTTGTCTCTTTTTTTAAGAAATTGCTTCAATTGCCTGTTGCCCGGGAGTATTTCCCTAAACTGGCCTTGCAAAACGGAAGGATATTTTACAAAAGCAATAATGGAACCTTTTCCCAACTGGAATCAGACCATTCTACACAAGCCCTGATGGATTACCTCAATCCTACGCTAAACGATATCGAAACCCAGGAACGTATTTGTGCCGCCCGTTTTGTACATTGGACCATTAATGATCCGCAACAAACAGAAATACAGGTAGAAACTGCGATAACACTTTACAAGGAAAACATGAAAGCACTCGACAGTCGTTTTGACCTCCATCATGCACCTGCCTACGTGTGCGCCATGATTTGTGACATCAGGCACCAGGGAAGGTCAAAAAACGACCGCATAGCTGCCGCTTTAAATACCAACGGAAATTATCAGAAAGCATTTTCAAACCTCTGCACGATAGGGGAAACAAACTATAAACCCAGGATAAACACTGTCAAAAATACGCTGGCCAAATTAACCGACCAAGGATTGTTTTCTATGAAATACGATGCCGGTTCCGGTGAATTCATTCCAGCCTAACACTTATTTTCAAAAAAAGCCCACTTATGATCAACTCTCCAGTATTAGATACGGCAATCGGTTTAATTTTCATTTTTTTATTGTACAGTTTGCTGGCTACTTCTGTAAATGAAGCCATAGCGACACTTTTTGCCTTGCGGGCCAGGATGCTCAAAAAAGGGATTATTGACGGTATGCTGTCGGGTTCGAAACATAAAAGATGGATCTTGGACAATACCCTAAAAAGCATCGGGAATACCTGTAAGGAATTTGTTTTTTCCATAATTGGCTATAAGCCAAAAGAAAAGGGAAAGTTGGGCAATCATTTTTACGACCATCCCCTGATAAAAAATTACGGATGCACCAACCGGTTTTCGATCCCTTCGTATCTTTCCAAAGAAACTTTTTCGGATATCCTGATTGAAGTACTAAAAGATTATGCAGAGGACCATAAAACGGAAATTGAAGCATACATCACAGCCAATTTCCCGCAATCGCCTGGTTTTGACGCACTTCCACCCATCACTAAAATAGACTATTTAGTCCAGTACCTGCAAAGTGTTACGGATGAAAGCCTGAAAGAGGAATTCAAGAAAAAAGGGATTTATATTGATCACGAAACATTGCAGATCCTGGCTTTGTACCTCGAAAAAAGCGGCCAGGCAATAGAAACATTCACCCTTCAATTGCAAACATGGTTTGAGGACAGCATGAGCAGGATCAGTGGCTGGTACAAAAGACAGGTACAATTTACCTTATTCTATCTGGGCATTATAATCGCCATTACTTTTAATGTAGATATTTTAGATATTTCCGGAAAACTAAGCACCGATAAAGATGCCCGGAGCAAACTTGTGGAAATAGCCTTAAGGGATGTTGATGCCTTAAAAGACGACCCAAGGGTACAAAAAACCAGTACGGACCTTACTAAAAACACGGACAGTATCCCAAATCAAGTGTATGCAAACGAAGTGGAAAACATCAAATCGGAATTAAACGGCGACATTAAGGATGCGAATAACCTTTTGGCTCTTGGCTGGGGAGATTACGGGTTTAAAAAAGACAGTATTTCCATTTATGCAAAATATGGCACTGAGATAAAGCACCTGGAAACCGCCATCAAAAAAGACAATCCCGTTCCACCGAAAAACTATAAGGACAGCACTGTTTATTATAATCAGGAAGCGGTTAAGGCGTTATATGACAAGCATTGGATCAAACTCAAAGTGTGCTACATCCTGGACGCTTCTTTTCATGGCAGGAAAATGATCGGGTTCCTGCTACTTGCCTTCGGGATATGCCTTGGTGCACCTTTTTGGTTTGATTTGTTACAGAAAATAGTCCAGTTGCGGGCTACCGGAAAAAAAGAAGAACCCGGAAAAACAGCTCCACCGGCTGCACCTCCGGTTCAACTGACGATAAACAACAGTACGAATCCGAATGTAGCGGGCAATTAAAAATATTATTTTATTTCCTTAAACCCTCTGATAAACAGCCAGCTCATAAATAATTTCTCTCCGTCTTTGGTTTGTACGGTTTGGAATTTAGGTGCCAGAAGCGTGCCTGCCACAAATGCCGTAAGCGGAAGCCAATACCCATCCAAATGAGTAAAAGTGGCAATCAGGTAGCGGGCAGTAAAAAAGATAATGGCAAAGCCAATGAAATTATATAGAAACGATTTTGTTTTTTTTGACATTACATTATGATTTATAAGTTATGAATGTTACCCTGAAGCTGAAATCAGGGCCGAAAACCTACTCCTGGCTTTCTTGACCTGCCGGCGGATTGAATTTCGTCCTTTTGCTTCCGGCGTACATTTCGTATTTTACCAATCTTGCTTCTAAACTTCCGTTAAAAAGCTTGATTTTCCTGGAAGGTTTCAGCCCGACAAATTTAAGGGCTTCCAGGTTGGCAGTGATAAACCATGCATTGGTATTAGGATAATTCTGTTTTAAGGTATCCCCTATTTCCCTGTAAAAACGCTCCAGGTGAATATCAAGACGTTCCCCGTAAGGCGGATTGAAAACCATATGCAGCGGGCCCTGGTTCTCTTTTTCCGTATCAAAGAAATTCTGCTCCGAAATGGTAATATAATCATCCAGGTTGGCGTTGCGCATATTGTCCTTGGCTTTCATCACGGCACTTGGCGCTTTGTCATACCCTTTTATGGTATAATGGAATTCTTTTGTTTTCTTCATGAGTGAATTCATGATCTGGTCGAACAATTCGTTGTCCCAATCGTTCCATTTTTCAAAAGCGAATTCTTTCCTGTTGATATTGGCCGGAATATTACACGCAATCATAGCCGCTTCTGCCAGGATAGTCCCTGAGCCACACATCGGATCCAGGAAATCCGAGCTTCCGTCCCAACCCGAAAGCAATAGCATTCCAGCAGCCAGGACTTCATTTATAGGAGCAATATTGGTAGCGGTTTTGTATCCACGCTGATGCAAGGAAGCACCCGAACTATCTAATGAAACAGAACATTGGTCCCTGTCGATATGCACGTTGATGCGTAAATCCGGAAAATCCTTATCCACACTCGGCCTTTCCCCGAATTTTGCCTTGAACTGGTCTACAATGGCATCCTTGGTTTTTTGGGCCACGAATTGCGTATGTTTGAAATTATCGGAATGAACCGTCGTATCTACTACAAAAGTATTCCTGGAGTTCAGGTGTTTAGACCAGTCAATGCCTTGTATCCCTTTATACAGCCCTTGCTCGTTCGTAGCTCTGAAATAAAAAATTGGTTTTAATATTTTCAGGGCAGTCCGCAATGATAAATTGGCTTTGTACATAAATCCCTTATCCCCAACGAAACTGACCATGCGGGTCCCGATTTCCACATCCTGTGCCCCTAATTGCTGTAATTCTTTTGCTAATATTTCTTCGAAGCCAAAAAAAGTCTTGGCGATCATTTTAAAATTTTCCATCTTCACACTATCAATGGCTATAAGAATATCCCATTGCCCTGTTTAAAATTAATACATTCATGAATTTTGCAGGCCCCTGTGATAAACTCTTCCCGGCTCTACATAATTTTCCGCAAAAATACATTAAATTTGTGGGCTTAAATAAATCCTATGCAAAAAGATAGCGCTTCCTGGTATTCCTGTTGGTTCGACACTCCTTATTACCATATTTTATATAAGGAAAGAAACGATGCCGAAGCACATCTTTTTATGGATAACCTTACGCATTACCTCAACCTTCCCGAAGAAGCCAAAATATTGGATCTAGCCTGCGGTAAAGGGCGCCACTCGATTTACCTGAACCAATTGGGCTATGAGGTGACCGGCGCCGATTTATCTGTAAACAGCATCGCCATCGCTTCACAGCATGCGAATGAGAAACTGCATTTCAAGGTACATGACATGCGTCTTCCTTTTGACGAAAAATACGATGCGGTCTTCAATTTATTCACCAGTTTCGGTTATTTTGAAAATGACGAGGATAACTTCAAGACGTTGTCTTCCATCAAACAAAGCCTAAACGAATATGGTTTTGCGGTGATTGATTTCTTAAATGCCGATTATGTTATTCCAAATTTGGTCCCAGAAGAAGTCAAAACCGTCGACGGTATTGATTTCCATATCAAACGTTATGTGAAAGACAAGCATATTTACAAAGAAATAGATTTTGAAGACAAGGGCGAAAAATTCCATTATACCGAAAAAGTGCAAGCCTTGGCCCTTTCGGATTTTGAAGCCATGATGGAAAAAGCCGGTATTTACCTCCTGGATGTTTTTGGTGATTACAAACTGCGAAAATTCTACAAAAAAGAATCAGAACGCTTAATCATGATTTTTAAATAATGAATTATATCCTGCCTTTATTATCGGTCCTTTTGGGTTATTTCATAGCCATTTCGCTAAAGCCGAAAGGAAAGAAAAACCTGAAATTGCTACTGGCTTTCAGCGGTTCATTCCTGCTGTCACTTACGGTAATCCACCTGTTGCCGGAAATATACGAAAGCCACCACCACAATATCGGGATATATATCATGGTCGGTATTTTGTTCCAGATCATACTCGAGTTTTTTTCCAAAGGCGCGGAACACGGCCATGTCCACGGCCACGGTAAAATGACGCAAATCCCCTGGGCACTGTTTATCAGTTTGTGCCTCCATGCCCTTTTGGAAGGCTTTCCGGTAGGCCATCACCATGATTTAGCCATAGGGATTGCCATCCACCATTTGCCTATTGCCATTATCCTGACCACTTTTTTCCTTAACGCCGAATTAAATAAAATAGCCCTGTTCCTTTTCATGCTCACTTTTGCGGTCATGACTCCTTTAGGCACGTGGGTTTCCGACAGTTTCCCAGCCCTGACACAGTATTACGCTGAAATCACAGCTGTTGTTATCGGTATTTTATTCCATATTTCGTCAACCATTATTTTTGAAAGCAGCGAAGGCCATAAATTCAACATCGCCAAAATCTCGATGATCATATTAGGAGTTGCCTTGGCCTGTTTTGTATAATTCAGGGCGTGACCGCAAGGGTCGGGCTTTCGGCTGTATCTTTTTCTTCGTGCCTCAAAAAAAGGATGCCGCCTCTATCCCTCACGCAGGCCTGTGTACAGAAGAAAGAATCAAGAATCAAGAACAAAGAGTCAAAAAAGTTTAGTGATGGGATTTAATGAGCAGATTTGTTAATTAGCGAATTAAAAACCAATCTTTCCAAGTCATCCTTTCATCCTGGTATTCAAAGGCGAGCGTCAGAAAGCCAAAGGATCCGTAAAAAGAAAAGAAGAAACGTATGGAGATTCCTCCTTCGTCGGAATGACAAAACGTTGTGTAATCTTGTCATTCCGACGAAAGAGGAATCTCTTCAATCTTTCTAAACAATCCTTATCATTCAAAAAAAATAATAAAATCAAGAACAAAGACATAACTTATAATTCATAACTATAATTATAATTCATAACTTTGAAACTTTGTCAACTGCAATGTTATACTCATGACTTTTACCAAGACCACCGAGCAATCCTCAAAATACGAGCATTTGGAGAAAATGCCGGTACAGGAGCTGCTAACTCATATCAACAACGAAGATAAAACCGTTCCGCTTGCCGTCGAAAAAGCGCTTCCGCAGATTGAAATGCTGGTTTCCAAAGTGGTAAGCCAAATGAAAAACGGAGGCCGGTTGTTCTATATCGGTGCCGGCACATCCGGACGTTTGGGTATTGTAGATGCTTCGGAATGCCCTCCTACTTTCGGTGTCCCGTTCGATCTGGTCATCGGTATCATAGCCGGTGGCGATACCGCGATCCGCAAAGCCGTCGAATTCGCCGAAGACGACAAGGAACAAGCCTGGAAAGACCTCTCCCAATGGAATATCAACAGTAATGATATGGTCATAGGGATTGCCGCTTCTGGAACAACCCCTTATGTGATTGGCGGGCTGGAACAATGCAACAGAAACAATATCCCTACAGGATGCATTACCTGCAATGCCGGAAGCCCATTGTCACAAACAGCCCAGTTCCCAATAGAAGTGGTCGTAGGGCCTGAATTTGTCACGGGAAGTTCCCGAATGAAAGCCGGAACAGCACAAAAACTGGTCCTTAACATGATTTCGACAGCTGCCATGATCCAACTCGGAAAAGTAAAAGGCAACAAAATGGTCGATATGCAATTGAGTAACGTAAAATTGATTGACCGTGGCGTAAAAATGATCATGGGAGAAATCAACGTCAGTTATGACCAGGCAAAAACATTGTTAGAAAAATACGGCAACGTACGAAAAGCCATTGAAAACCATAACCGATAATGCACACAGACAAAACCATCTTAACCAAAGGGATAAAATATATTGCCTGGGCCTTACCGCTCTATTTTATTGGGCCTTCCGTTGTTTATAATGCTTTTATAAACAAACAGAACACCTGGCATTATCTTGTCCTTGGAATCGGGATCATCATTTCTTTTTTTGCCATATTCCTCACTTTCAAAGGATTAAAAACCATTTTAAACAGTATGTTCCATGGAAACAGATAATACCTACCTGGAAAGCAGCAAAAGGCTTTTCCTGTACTATAAGACATTAGGGGAAAAAGCGATGGGGCAATTAGAACCCGAACAGCTTTTTACTGTCGTAAATGAAGATACGAACTCCATAGCCGTGATTGTACAACACCTGTCGGGGAACATGCTTTCCCGCTGGACCGATTTCCTTACCACAGACGGGGAAAAGGAATGGCGGAACAGGGATGGCGAATTTGAAGAAACTATCCATACCAAGGAAGAATTGCTCAAAGCCTGGGAAAAGGGATGGGATTGCCTTTTCGAGGCCATCAACGGGTTAACTCCGGGACAATTATCACAGATCGTTTATATCCGTAACGAAGGCCATACCGTCATGGATGCCATCAACAGGCAATTGGCGCATTATCCTTACCACGTAGGGCAAATTGTGTTTTATGCCAAAATGCTCAAGAAAAGCGAATGGGACAGCCTTTCCATTCCCAAAAACAAATCCGGTGATTACAACGCCGATAAGTTTTCCAAAGAAAAAACAACAAAACATTTTACTCACGACGAACTAAACAAGTTGAAATAGCCCTGATAGCAGTGGAAATCCTTTTTCTCTCGTTTCAGACGAGAGAAAAAGATTGAAACGGATAGCAGGAAAAAGCTCCTAAAAAATGAAAAAAACACTAGTACTCTTTATATTTCCGTTATTGTTTTCCTGTTACGACCAGGAGCGGAACTGCAAGGATTTTAAAACCGGGAAATTCCAGTTCACACAGGAAATAGACGGGAAAAAACTGGTTTCGACCTTTGAACGGAACGATTCCATACAGATTGAAACTTTTAACGGGAAAACCGATACCGCTACGGTCCGTTGGGTCAACGATTGCGAATTTGTCCTGGAAAAACTGCATCCGAAGAACATGCAGGAAAAAAAAGCCATCAGCATGAAGATCCTGACAACCAACAAGAAAGGCTATATTTTTGAATATTCTTTTGTAGGCGATGCAAAAAAACAAAAGGGAACTGTAACAAAAACCGACTGACTTACGTTTAACCACCGATAATTTTAACCTAAACAAATAAAAATGGAACTTTTGCTCAACCCTGATGCGTGGATCGCATTATTAACCTTAACTTTTCTTGAAATCATCCTTGGTATTGACAATATCGTATTCTTGTCAATCGTTTCCGGCAAGCTAAGAACTGAAGACCAGCCGAAAGCAAGAAGGATTGGGCTGTTACTGGCAATGGCTTTCAGGATTGTACTCTTGTTCGGGATTACCTGGGTTTTGAGCCTTCAGGACGTCCTATTCCATCTGGATTGGGGCTTTTTCAGCGCCGGGATTACGGGACAGAGTATCATTATCTTTGGTGGTGGCTTGTTCTTATTGTATAAATCGGTTTCGGAAATCCACCATAAACTGGAAGGAGAAGAAGAAAGCGAAAAAGGAAAAGCGTCCAATTCGTTATCTTCAGCAATTATCCAGATTGCGGCCTTAAATCTTGTTTTCTCTTTTGACAGTATTTTAACGGCTGTTGGACTGATCAGCATGAAAGATCCGTCAGAAGGCGGTTTTGGCTATGAAGGCGCTTTGATAATCATGATTTTATCAATTATAATCTCTATTGCGATCATGATGATTTTTGCCGGACCTGTAAGTAAGTTTGTCAACAACCATCCTACTATCCAGATACTTGGCCTGTCTTTCCTGATCCTGATCGGCGTGATGCTTTTGGCGGAAGGTTCCCATATGGCACATTTTAAATTCTTTGGCGGTACCGAGGTGACCAGCATTCCTAAAGGCTACCTGTACTTCTCCATTTTCTTCTCATTGCTTGTGGAATTCCTGAACCTGAAAATGAAGAAAAGCAAAAAACCGGTACAGCTCCACAATAATAAAATTGTTGACGACAAACTGGAAGATTCCGATATTACCAATTAATTTCAATTTTACAGTATAAAAAAATGCCTTTCGATCTGAAAGGCATTTTTTTTTATTCCAAAGTCAGCGTTATCTGCCCGTCTTCATCCAATTCGATATTGAAATCTGTAATTTCGACGTCCTGGTTCACTTCCAGGTCTTCAGGAATGACTTCTACAGGCTCTTCAAAAGGCAATGACTCGAGTAAATTAACCTGTTTGAGTTTCTCTGTGGTCAATTGGTTCCCCAGCGCTTTAATCCCTTTTAAGGCAATAAATTGCTCCATGTCTATGGTTTGGTTTTCTTTCTGGACACCTTTGGACTTGGCAAAAACCAATTCCGCCACGGGCCTCCAATCAGTTGAAACGATTTCCAATTGTGATTTCTCATGTTCCGAGATGAACGTTTCTTCCTTATTCTCGTTTTCGATCAAGAACCTTTTGATATAGTAACGTTCCTTATCTCCGTCAAAATAAATAGCGGAAACAGGCTTTTTAGGATGCCATTTCTCGAGGATGATCATGTCTTCGTCAAAATGGGTTGCCAGCTCCGGAATGATGGTTTTGAGTTTTCCGGACTGATTGATGATAAGCAAACGGTCATTTGGCCTGAATTCACCAAGCAATTCGCCTCTTCCGTCTACATTTAACCGCTGTACGGTATCATCAAACCATATTTTCCTCGGGCGTAGGGTCGAAATCCCTTTTTCCTTCAATTCGATTTTTTTGATCGGATATTTAGACACAGTATTTCCTTTGGAAGCCCGGCCTTTGATCGCAATATCTGCAAAGTCCAAATCCCATTTGAGTTTTTTCACACTTCCCACCTGGCGCAATAAAATAGTGACTACTTCCGCTTCTCCGTTAGGGTTATGGGAGAAATAAAGCACTTGCGAGCCGGCTTTTTCCTGTGTCAGGTCATATGCTTTATCTCGGGTAACCCCCGAAACATTGAAACGCTTGATAAACGAAGAACCGGATTTCCCGTCACGGTAAATCATATTGTATATCGTACGCTTGTCGTTCTTGTCGAAAACGGCAATGTGGATAATATCTTTCCCTATAAATTTCTTGTCATCTACTTTCGTGACCATCATATTCCCGTCACGAAGGAAGACAATCACGTCGTCAATATCAGAACAATCCGCAACATATTCGTCCTTTTTCAATCCGGTCCCGATAAAGCCTTCTTCCCTGTTCACATACAGTTTCGTGTTGCGCAGGACTACTTTTGTGGCTTCGATGGTATCGAAAGAACGCAATTCGGTCTGGCGCTCCCGTCCTTTTCCATATTTTTCTTTCAGTTTGGCAAAATAATCGACAGCAAAATCAATCAGGTTGTCCAGATGATGCTGTACTTCTTTCATTTCATCTTCCAATTTGGCAATGAAATCATCAGCCTTGTCAGAATCAAAACGCGTAATACGGATCATCGGGATTTGAGTCAGCCTTTGCAGGTCTTCATCGATAATCTCCCGCACAAATGATTTCTTGAACGGCTCAAACTGCTTGTACAAATAGGCATACAAAGATTCCCGATCGGAATACAATTTGAAATCGATGTACATTTCTTCCCGGATGAAAATCTTCTCCAGTGTCGAAAAATGCCATTTGGCCCTGAGTTCTTCCAATTGGATTTCCAGTTCGGCCTTGAGCAATTGTACGGTCCGGTTGGTGGATATTTTCAGCATATCCGAAACCCCGATAAACAACGGTTTATTGTCCTGGATCACGCATCCCAATGGTGCTACCGAAGTCTCGCAGGCAGTAAACGCATACAAGGCATCAATTGATTTATCCGGGGAAACCCCAGGGAAAAGATGGATCAGGATTTCTACTTCCGCAGCAGTATTGTCCTCAATTTTCTTGATTTTGATTTTCCCTTTTTCATTCGCTTTCAAAATACTGTCAATCAGTGTTGACGTATTGGTTGAATACGGAATCTGGGTAATGACCAGCGTTTGTTTGTCCAGTTGGGAAATTTTGGCACGCACACGTACCCGCCCGCCACGCATTCCGTCATTGTAATTGGACACATCAGCGATTCCTGCCGTTTGAAAATCGGGGTAAATCGTAAAGGGCTTGCCTTTTAATATTTTTATGGAAGCATCAATTAACTCGTTGAAATTATGCGGCAGCACTTTCGTGGAAAGCCCAACTGCAATACCTTCGGCACCGGAAGCCAATAACAACGGGAATTTCACCGGAAGGTTATTCGGCTCTGCCCTTCTTCCGTCATAAGAAACGCCCCAATCTGTAATTTTTGGAGAATATAGAACTTCCAGGGCAAATTTGGACAAACGCGCCTCGATATAACGCGAAGCCGCCGCACTGTCGCCTGTGAGGATATTTCCCCAGTTTCCCTGGCAATCAATCAATAATTCACGTTGCCCGATTTGTACCATAGCATCACCAATACTCGCATCACCGTGTGGATGATACTGCATCGTATGCCCAACGACATTGGCCACTTTATTGTAACGCCCGTCATCCAATTCCTTGAGTGAGTGCATGATACGGCGCTGCACCGGTTTAAAACCATCTTCGATAGCGGGAACGGCACGCTCCAGGATTACGTACGAAGCATAGTCCAGGAACCAATCCTTGTACATCCCGGTTACTTTGGTAATGGTATCTTCCGGGTTTTCGGCGTGGTCGTAAAAATGATCTCCTTCAAAGGATTTACCTTCGGGATGATCGTCCGCAGGCATTTCTTCCGAATCGTTCTCAGGTTGGTTTTCTTCCGATTGATCCTCCGGGAGCATGTTATCTTCTTCTTCGTCTTTCATAGTTACAGTTAACGGTTTTCGGTTAACGGCTTATTTATTAAATTGATTTTAAGCTTCTTCTACCGCGTCCAGTTCTACCTTCAGGTTATTGATGATAAATTCCTGGCGGTCAGGTGTGTTTTTACCCATATAGAATTCCAGCAATGTTTCGATGGAAGTTGCCTTGTCGAGCATTACAGGATCCAGGCGGATGCTTTCCCCGATAAAATTCTTGAACTCGTCGGGAGAAATTTCCCCCAATCCTTTAAATCGGGTAATTTCCGGTTTGGGTTTCAGTTTTTCGATAGCGTTTTTCCTTTCATCTTCGGAATAACAATAGATAGTCTCTTTTTTGTTACGCACACGGAACAGCGGGGTTTGCAGGATATACAAATGCCCTTCCTTGATCAGTTCGGGGAAAAATTGCAGGAAAAAAGTAATCAACAGCAAGCGGATGTGCATTCCATCGACATCGGCATCGGTTGCAATCACGATGTTGTTGTAACGCAGGTCTTCCATGCTTTCCTCTATATTGAGTGCCGCCTGGAGCAAATTGAATTCCTCGTTCTCGTAAACGATTTTCTTGGTCATCCCGTAGGAATTCAATGGTTTACCACGCAAACTGAAAACCGCCTGGGTGTTCACATCCCGCGATTTGGTGATGGAACCCGAAGCCGAATCTCCCTCGGTAATGAAAAGCGTGCTTTCCAAACTCCTTGGGTTTTTGGCATCCGTCAGGTGGACACGGCAATCACGCAATTTTTTATTGTGCAGGCTGGCCTTTTTAGCACGGTCTTTAGCTAACTTACGGATACCGGAAAGTTCCTTACGCTCTCTTTCCGCCTGAAGGATTTTCCGCAAAAGCGCATCGGCCACTTCAGGGTTTTTGTGCAGGAAATTGTCTAATTTGGTTTTGATGAAATCATTGACAAATGTCCTTACTGATGGTGAATTCGGTCCCATATCCGTAGAACCCAATTTGGTTTTGGTCTGGGATTCGAATACGGGCTCTTCTACCTTCACGGAAATGGCGGAAACTACAGATTTTCGGATATCCGAAGCCTCGAAAGGCTTGTTGTAGAATTCCTTGATGGTTTTGACGATAGATTCGCGGAAAGCCCCTAAATGCGTTCCTCCTTGAGTCGTATTTTGACCGTTGACAAACGAATAATATTCTTCCGAATATTGCGTCTTGCTGTGTGTTATGGCTACTTCAATATCATCACCCAAAAGATGGATGATCGGATACACCATATCTTCATCGGAAATGGTTTCTTCCAACAAATCCTTAAGCCCGTTCTCTGAAAAATACTTTTCGCCATTGTAAATAATGGTCAGCCCGGTATTCAGGTAACAATAGTTTTTGAGCATCTTTATGATATACTCATTCCTGTATTTGTAGTTTTTGAAGATGGATTCGTCCGCAATAAAGGAAACCTTAGTCCCTTTGCGTTTGGTCGTTTCGATAACCTCTTCTTCGAGCGTTAAATTACCGGCCGAAAATTCAGCGGCTTTTTGCTGGTTGTCCCGTACGGATTCCACACGGAAATAATTGGAAAGCGCATTAACGGCTTTGGTACCGACCCCATTCAGACCGACAGACTTTTTGAAGGCTTTGGAATCGTATTTACCTCCGGTATTCATTTTGGAAACCACATCCACCACTTTTCCCAAAGGAATCCCACGTCCGTAATCACGAACGGTGACCATTTTCTCCTTAAGGGTAACTTCTATGGTTTTCCCTGCACCCATGACAAACTCATCGATACAGTTGTCAAGCACCTCTTTAAGAAGAATATAAATACCGTCATCCGGTGAGGAACCGTCACCCAATTTTCCGATGTACATCCCGGGACGCATACGGATATGTTCTTTCCAGTCGAGAGAACGGATGTTGTCTTCAGTATATTGATCTTGCTCTTGCATAAAGGTTTTTTGGAATTTCTGCTAATGTACTGGAAATGGCTAAAAAATAAAATAGCCGGGGCATAAAGTTATCAAAAAGATTTGCATTTGAGTCAATTTCCGGGAAGATCCTATTACTGTTGTAAAAACAACTCAAATCATAGCAGGTTATTTAACTTAAAAAAATACGGATGTTAACAATTTTTAACAAGTTTTATTGAAAAAATAACAGTCTATTTGTAGGAATTACTATTTTTAATCCCAAATTAAAACAAATTAAACTTAACTATGAAAAAACAATTTTGGATTATGCTTTTCCTTATCGGAATTTCATTTGGCGGTTTTGCGCAGATGACGGTTTCAGGGAAAGTAAGTGACAAGGATGGGCAGCCCTTGTCAGGCGCATCGGTAACGGAAAGCGGGACCAATAACGGGACCAGCACCGATATCGAAGGGAAATTTAAGATCAATGTAACATTAAAAAACGGGAAATACTTTTTGAAGGTTTCTTCTCTCGGATACACCCAAACGGAAGTATCAGGCAACAGCAACGACAAGGAATTGCAGGTAACCCTATCGAGTGAAAATGTCCATCTGGAAGAAATTACGGTTCAAACGGTGGGTTCGAGAAATTCAAAAAGGACGGTTGTCAATTCTGCCGTGCCAATAGACATCATCAATGTCAAGGATGTTACCACTCAAAGCGGAAAAATAGAAATCAATGAGTTGCTTCAGTATGTTGCACCTTCGTTTAATGCGAACAAACAGTCAGGATCTGACGGGGCAGACCATGTGGACCCTGCTTCTTTAAGAGGTATGGGCCCGGACCAGACGTTGGTTTTGATAAACGGAAAACGCAGGCACCAGTCATCGTTAGTTAACTTATTCGGGACCAGGGGCCGCGGCAATACCGGAACCGACCTGAATGCCATTCCTGCTTCGGCTATAAAAAGAATAGAGATTTTACGTGATGGCGCGGCTGCACAATACGGTTCCGATGCTATTTCGGGAGTAATCAATATCGTTTTGAACGATAACGTAAATGAACTCAACGGAGCAATTACCTATGGCGCATACAATACAGACGCCGATGGCGATTTTCCGGAAGGAACAGCTAACACAAGAGGCTACAGGCTTGATGAGAATGGCAATGGGAATACTTTCGGGAAAAACAAAAAATTAGACGGGAATTCCATTAAAGTGGCTGCCAATTATGGTATCCCATTAGGAAAAAAAGGAGGTTTCGTCAATTTTACAACCGAATTTTTAAACAAACAAAAGACATTGCGCCCGGGATTCGATTTCAGGAAAGGTTTTGGAGAAGCAGAAATTACCAGCGCCAATATCATGGCCAACCTGTCTATCCCTATTTGCGATAAATTGGATTTTTATGCTTTCGGAGGAAGGAATTACAGGGACACGGATGCTTACGCTTTTACCAGGAATGATGGAGCGAGAGTCGTAGAATCCATTTATCCGGGAGGATTTACCCCGAGAATCACTTCCAATATTGTAGACAATTCGGTAGCTGTAGGATTTAGACGCAAATCAGAAAGTGGCTGGAAAGCCGATTTGAGCAACACATTCGGAAAAAACATCTTCGATTACAGGATTAAAGGGACTTTAAATGCTTCAATGGAAGCCAATTCCCCTACCGCCTTTGACGCCGGAGGACATAGTTTGAGCCAAAATACCATCAACCTTGACCTTTCAAAAAATTACGATTCGGTACTTAAAGGGATGAACTTGGCTTTTGGTGCCGAATACAGGATTGAAAGATTTGAAATATTTGCCGGCGAAATTGGTTCTTATGCCACATACGACACTAACGGCGAACCTATTACAGATCCGAACACACAAACAGCTCCTATCGATCCTATTTCAGGCGACCCAAGGCCTGGAGGATCACAAGGATTCCCGGGTTACAGCCCGAAAAACGAAGTAAACAGGACCCGTTCCAATGTTTCTGCTTATGCGGATGCAGAATTTGACATTACCGATAAGTTTTTGATCAGTGGCGCGGCTCGTTTTGAAAATTACAGCGATTTCGGAAGCACACTCAATGGCAAAATAGCTTCCCGATATAAGATTACTGACAAAATCAACGTGAGAGGTTCTGTAAGTACAGGCTTCAGGGCGCCTTCCTTGGCTCAGGTTTATTACAACACAAGTTTTACGAATTTTAGCAGCTCAGGAGCATCTGAAATCCTGCTGTCCAGCAATGACAGCCAGGTGACACGATCTTTTGGAATTGGCAAACTGAACGAAGAAAAAGCCATAAATGCATCATTGGGGCTTACGGCAACAGCCGGTGATTTCACTGCTACCGTAGACGGTTACATGATCAACGTAAAGGACAGGATTGTTTTGACCGGTTATTTTGACGCTTCCTCATTAGGGATGAATGTAGACCAGGCCCAGTTTTTCGTAAACGGTGTCGATACAAAAACCAAAGGGATTGATTTTGTTTTCTCCTGGAAGAAAAAAATAGGAAGTTCTAGTTTTGGAGCCACTTTCGTCGGAAATATCAATGATATGGAAATCTCAAAAGTGAACAACAGGGATTTGGACGAACAAACGTTCTTCGGGGAAAGGGACAAAGCCTTTTTATTGGCATCTGCTCCGGCCAATAAATTTGCCTTAAACCTGAATTATGGCGTGAAATGGTTTGATGCCGGACTCGCAATAACCCGATTCAGTGAAGTGAAACTATTGGATTACCAAGTATATGAGGATGTTGCCAATTATGGAGGCTCATTTGCCAATCAGATCCAGGCCGCAACGGATACGTACAGCGCAAAAATGGTTGTTGACCTGACCCTTGGGTTTAAATTGTCCGATAACGTCAAACTAAGCTTGGGAAGCAATAACCTTCTCAATATTTACCCGGACCAGCAGGATGACTGGGTTGAAGCGGGAGGTTATTGGGATGCCGTACAGATGGGATTCAGCGGAGCCTATTATTACGCAAGGCTAAACCTGAAATTGCAATAGATACGAACAAAAAAATGCCACTCAAACCGAGTGGCATTTTCATTTATGGATAATGGTTGAGGATTCCCTTATCGTAAACCGTCCAAAGGCTTGCTTTTTGGCCAGCCGCCTTTAAAGCGTTGTTCGTCCAGGTATTGCAGGTATAAAATAGATTATAACTTCCCTTGGCTTCATAAAACGCATCCCGGTTGCCATAACTGTGCCCGGAAATCCACTGCACTTTATGATTGGCATCCCATTGGAAACTTTCTTCGATAAAAGCAATCAATCTTTGGTATTCCTCTGTAGAAATCCTGATTTTTTTACAATTTTCGCCTTCATTCAGGTTGTTGTAAAAAGTAGTGTGCATCGCCGATGTACTCAAATTGAATGCCGCTTTGAATGCCGTACTGGCCTTCAAGTCTGACCACGTAGGCGTGTTCAGGTAAAAACCTTTGTCGCCCCAACCAAAGGCAAGATAATGGGCCAGGCTATCTTTGGAAGCTGTTTGAGCAAAAAGGATTTCTGTAGACCAGTCTTTGATTTCCGTTGTAACGGGAACGACAATATCCGTGTGGACGCCGTTGGACAGGATAAAAATCTCTATTTCCTTGCCTTTTTGGGAAACATCGCTGTTGACAGTAATTTTAGAAATCAGGAAAACTGAAATTGCGTACAGGAACAGGAAAATAAATATCCCTAAAATGGTTTTGCCGATAATTCCGATTGTTTTTTGGATCACTTTCATCGGGATATTTTTTTAAATTCATTTTCAGCTCCTAAACCTTTTACCTTGAGTATATTTTTGAATTCCTTTCTTTCCGGTTTGAAAAGATAAGAAACTGAATCCAGCTTTCTTGCCTTAGATTTGCTTATCGAATCAATCCTTCTCACATCTTCCAGAGAATAAAGGTACTTGATCTTGAGGACATCTTTTTCCAGGCGTAATATTTTTATTTTCCAAAAAACAGAATCTTTTCTGTTAAGAATTAAATCCCCATGGATTCTTTTGACTTTGTTTGTTGCTGATATATAAAATAAAGTGTCAACCTGTTTGTTGGAAATTTGCAGGGAATCGCCCACAAAATGGCTTTCAATGGGTTTATTGGTTTCCTTGTCGATAAGTTTTCCATTGACAAATTCGAAAATATCCCGTAACGAATCCAGGTCTTTTTTATGGATCCTGAATCCGTAATCGTGTTCCGATACAATCAACTTATCGCTAATTGTGATAAAAGTGGAATCTGCATTACGATACATTCCCCTGAATTTGTTTGGGAATACCGATAATTCCGGATCGTTGGCAGGCTGCGGGCTTTCAAAATAGAAGCGCAGGCCTACATCCCTTTCCTCAAGAGCGTTTTTACACGAAAGAAAGGGCAGCAATGCAATACACAAAATGAGTTTTTTCATAATTCTTTGGCTTTGTTAACCCATAACAATTTTCAAGCCAAAAATGCCGCTGGAAATTAAAAACCAGCCACGATTTCTTTAATCTGATGGTCCAGCTCCGGATTGGAAATGATAGTATGCTGAATATCAAAATTATCGTTGAAATTCGGCAATGAAAAAACAGCCTTGATATTTGCTCCATATCGGGGAAAAGCGGTCTTGGCGATTTCCAGGACAGAAGCGCCTCCTCTACCTCCGGGAGAAGTAGCCATCAGCAGCATGGTTTTTTGCTGGAAAACTTCTTTATTTTGGCGGGAAGCCCAATCGAACAGGTTTTTGAAAGCCGCGCTGTAATTCCCGTTGTTTTCGGCCATGGAAACCACCAACAGGTCTGCCGATCCGATTTTGTCCAGAAAGTCCTTTGCCAGTTGCGGTTGCCCGATTTCTTTCTCTAAATCGACACTAAACAACGGCAGGGCAAAATCATTCAAATCCAACACTTCCACTTCATAATCCTGAAACAGGTGCGATACATAAGTCGCTAGTTTTTTATTGATCGAATGCTTGCTGTTACTTCCTCCAAAGGCTATAATTTTCATATGTTTCTTTACGTTTTTGATTAAATATAATAAAAAAAAGCGAAACAAAACGTTTCGCTTTTTAGTAATTCTTCAGCTTTTCACGAATTATATATCAAAATTCCAGGTGGCTATTAAATTGACCGCATTGGTTTTGATGGAACCATTGCGATAAACTTCAACATCACTCGTATTGACCAATCCTAAATTCTCCCTTAATTCGACACCAATCTCGTTCTTATCATTTAATTTGAATTTTTTCCCGAGGCCAAAAACAAGGCCCATGTCAATTTTCGTATCCAAATCAGTAGTATCCTCATCTCTATAACCTTTTGAAGCTATAGTTGATTTTAACAAATATCCTGTAAAGCATCCTCCGCTGATATACAAATCCTTTTTGCCGTTTACATAATAATTAACCAGAAGCGGCAATACCAAATAATCGTAATTTAGTTTTTGCTTGAAGCTTCTATTAGTAGAAAAAGCGGGATCGGAAGGATCCATATAAACAGATGTCAGGTAGAATGTTTTGGCAGCAGTCTTTCTTTCGTAATTAAGATTTCCTTTAAGTGATAGGTTATCCTTTAAAAAATACTCCAGGGAAACTCCTGTCAAATACGAAAAACCCGCATTAAAATCTTCTACCATCGGATTGCCCCGGAAACTAGAATAAGTCAATCCTGCGTTTATTCCAAACTTAATTTTATTTTGGGCATTACCAAATGTCATGGCAAAACACGCCAATACAACCACTAAATATCTTCTCATAAAAACTATACGTTAAATCGGAAATGCATCACATCTCCGTCTTTTACGATATATTCCTTTCCTTCCACACGAAGTTTACCGGCTTCCTTTACTTTGGCTTCCGATCCGAAATTAGAAAAATCGTCAAAAGCGATCACTTCGGCACGGATAAAGCCTTTTTCGAAATCGGTATGGATCACTCCTGCCGCTTTTGGCGCAGTATCCCCGATATTGATGGTCCAGGCACGTACTTCTTTTACACCGGCGGTAAAATAGGTTTGCAGTTTCAGTAATTTGTATGCCGCACGGATCAAAACCGCAGAACCAGGCTCTGTAAGGCCCATATCTTCCAGGAATACCTGGCGCTCTTCGTAACTTTCCAATTCTGTAATATCGGCTTCAGCCCCAACCGAAAGCACAATTACTTCCGCCTGTTCGTCTTTCACCATTTCCCTAACCTGGTCTACATATTTGTTTCCGTTCACCGCCGAAGATTCATCTACATTGCAAACATACAATACGGGCTTGGTAGTAATGAGCTGGAAATCTTCCATCAAGGCCTCTTCATCCTGGTTTTGCGGGATTACCGTACGGGCTGATTTTGCCTGTAATAATGCTTCGCGGATCCTGTCCAGCAGTGCTTTTTCAGCTTGTGCTTCCTTGTTTCCGGTTTTAGCGGCACGGTTTACTTTTTCCAAACGTTTTTCAACGGTTTCCAGGTCTTTGAGCTGTAATTCGATATCAATGGTTTCCTTATCCCGGATTGGGTTTACATTCCCGTCTACGTGAACGATATTGTCATTGTCAAAACAACGCAACACGTGGATGATGGCATTACATTCCCTGATATTCCCCAAAAACTGGTTCCCCAAACCTTCTCCTTTGCTTGCCCCTTTTACAAGGCCGGCAATATCCACGATATCAACAGTTGCCATCTGGACACGCTCCGGTTTTACCAATTCCTCCAATCTGTTGATTCTTGGGTCCGGTACGTTCACTACGCCTATATTCGGTTCGATAGTACAAAACGGAAAGTTGGCACTCTGCGCTTTGGCATTCGATAAACAATTGAACAAAGTTGATTTCCCTACATTCGGTAAGCCTACAATACCTGCTTTCATTCTATATTCAGTTTACAGCTAACCGTTTTGGGCCAGCGGGTTTAAGTTCATTTTAAAAGTGTGCAAATATAAGATTTATAAACACAATTAATTCAATTTTTTTCAATGATAATTTTGTAACTTTATCTTGATATTATGTAAGTAATTACTTGTTTTTCAAGAGTATATTTAAAAATTATTAACTTAAATCGAAATCTTATGAAAAATTTATTTTTATGTTTTGCCTTAACCGTTACGGCAGTATTAGGATATGGCCAGAATACTAATGTACAATCTGAGGTGAAAACTACGGTTACGACCGTCAAAGATTCAGACGGAGAGAAACAAATTGTTAAAAAGGAGAAAACGAACGAGGTACAGCATATCGAAATGAAACAAGAAAAATCGGATCCTCTGAACAAAGAAATGAAAGACACTCCGGTCCAGGTAACGGCCACCACTGAAGTAAGTGTGGACGGTGTGACCCGTGTGGTAGATGTTGACCGTTCTTCTTATTACAACCTAAATGGCCAAAAATACCAGGTAGCATTGGACAAAAGCGGTTATTCCATTTTTGGGTCTACCGGTAAAAAAGCCGCGATTTTAAGAAAAACATCGAACAATAATTACATCTTTAAAAATAAAAACAAAACATCTGTCGGGTATTTTGACAAAGACGGAAACCTGGTGCTTGAAACCTACGATGAAAAAACGGATAAGATCACTATGGAAAAATACGACCTGATAAAACCGTAAATCAACACATAAAAAAATCCTGAGCAACAAACTCAGGATTTTTTTTATTTTATAAATTTATTTTACTGCGTATCAAGACGTTCAATGATTTCTTTTTCTTCTTTGGTAGAAATGAAACCGGATTCCACATCCCAATAATTACTGAAAAATTTTGTCTTCTTGTTGATTAGGGATTTGTCCTTGAATACATTCTGATTGCTGTATTTGAAAATCTGCTTGTCAAAGTTTGTCGTGATCATGTGGTTGTTGACTTCAATCCTTCTTTTTTGCTTTTTATACTTTTTTTCAAAACCGATCACTTCTTTCGAATTGGCTAGATAATACAGGTCATTATCTACCCGGAACGTATTCTTGTACTCCAGCTTGTAGATTTTATCACTGCTTAAAAAAGACCTTCTCAAATCTACCATACGGGATTCCGGAACGACCGAACCAACTTCCATAATAATCATCTTATTCCGGTCGTACATGATCGTGAAATCGGACAAAACACCGCTTGCTTCTTCCAGCGGCGTAACTTTGATGACCAAATAATCTTCATTGCCCGGAAAAGACCGGACCTGGAACTCGTATTTTCGCTTGGCGCTGGATGCCAGGATTTCGTCGAGGTATTCGAATTGGTAATAATTCTCGATGATATTGTTCAGGTCATACCCTAACAATTCCGAGTTTATATCGATATCAAGCAAGCCAACCGCGCGGTTCTGTTCGACCAGGATATCGGTTTTAAGCTTTTTTGAATTCCCCAAAATCTGGAAATTGATCAGCCCGTCATTAAAAAAGACAATTTGGTCGTTTTTTTTGTAAAACTCCCTTAAATACACTTTCAGGTTTACGGGAACGGTTATTTTGGTGAGTGAATTTTTAATCAATTCCTTTAAAATATCCTGTGGATGCTCGCTTGTCAGGATAATCTCTTCGAGCTGCATGGCATTGCTTTCCAGGTAAACCTCATTGATTTTTTTATCCAATTCACTGAATTTCACCGTATAGCTTTTATAAAGCGAATGCTCGAATTTCAAATCCGAAGGCTTTGTAAGATTGATGATAGCTTCTCCGTTTTTATTGGATAAAAAGCCCTGGTTGCTTTTTAGGGAAGTTATAGTAACCTCTTCTATGGGCAAACCGGTCTGGATATCTTTAACAATTACGGTAAACTCCAGGTTTTGAGCAAAAGCACATCCGGCAATTAAAAACAAAATAAAACATAAATTTCTCCTCATTGTCATTCTCATTTATCAAAGTTAAAAAAAGAGGACTTTTAAAAATCCTCTTTACCAGGTTTATCCTCAGGTTATTCGTTATGCAGGAAAGACTGCCTGTTGAGCAAGGTTTCGTCGTCTTCCACAAAATTATCATCGGGAACGCAACAATCGACCGGGCAAACCGCAGCACATTGCGGCTCTTCATGAAAACCTTTGCATTCTGTGCATTTCCCTGGAACGATATAATAAATATCGTCTGAAATAGGGGTTTGTGCAGCATCCGCATCGACTTCAGTCCCATCTGGCAGGATTATTTTCCCGCTTAATTTCGTCCCATCCTTGTATCGCCAGTCGTCGGCACCTTCGTAAATTGCGGTATTAGGGCACTCCGGTTCACAAGCCCCGCAATTGATACATTCGTCTGTTATAATGATTGCCATCTATTTTGCTTTATGCCTTACGCGCTATTGCCGCAAGCTGTTTAAAATTTCTGTTGACTAATGCTAATAAAAGCTTAATTTTGCACAAAAATACAATCAAAACCATTCATAAACAAATATTACGAATGACATTAGAAGAAAGAAAATCGGCCTTTACGGATTTGGGGACTTTTTTGAGTCAGTTTTCATTAGAAAAAAATGAGCCGCTCCCACAAGCCAGGCAGAATGATTTGTTTTATGAAGCCTTTGTTTCTTTGATCGAATTATCCCAATCCCACAACGGCTGGTATACTCCCGAACAGGTGTACCATTCCATACATTCATGGGCCGAAGCTTTAACCAAAGGCAATCTTGACCAATGGGTTTCCCATTATGATTTCCCTGATACCGCACCAAAAACAGTCGGGTTGGTATTGGCCGGGAACATTCCGCTGGTAGGGTTCCATGATTTCTTGTCTGTTTTGATTTCAGGCCATAATGTTATGGTCAAAACATCTTCGGACGATCAGCATTTGCTGCCTTTCCTGGCCAATTACCTTATTTCGGCCGAGCCAAGGTTTAAAAACCGGATTACTTTCGCCGAAGGCAAACTGGAAAATTTTGACGCCGTTATTGCCACCGGAAGCAACAATACGGCCCGTTATTTCGAATATTATTTTAAGGACAAACCCAGCATTATCCGTAAAAGCAGGAATTCCGTGGCACTCCTCACCGGGAAAGAAACAACAGATGACCTGACCCTTCTTGGGGAGGACATTTTTAGGTATTTTGGGTTGGGATGCCGTAATGTTTCCAAACTGTTTGTACCGCAAGGGTATGACTTTACGCATTTCTTCGAGTCAGTTTTTGTGTACCAGGACATCATCAAATATGAAAAATACGCCAACAATTACGATTATAATAAAGCGGTATTCCTAATGAGCCTTTATAAATTGCTCGACAATGGCTTTATGACCATTAAGGAAGATACGAGTTATGCTTCGCCTATTTCTTCCGTATTTTATGAATTTTATGACGATTTGGAAACCGTTAAGGCCAAATTGGAAGAAGAAGCGGAGCAAATCCAGTGTGTCGTGTCCAATAACCTGACACCAAACAGTGTGGCTTTCGGGCAGACGCAAAAACCAAAACTTTGGGATTATGCGGACAATGTGGATACAATTGCTTTTTTAACGTCTTTGTAAGTAAAAACGACGCTTTTTGTTAATAATCTTGCCTAATTGTTTAAAACAATTAGGTTTTTTTTCGTTCTGTTTTCACGAAATTTGTGTCTTTATTTTTCACAACAACTACAACACAATGAAAAAACACAACTACAGCGCCGGACCTTGCATCTTACCTCAGGAAGTCTTCGAGAAATCGGCGCAGGCTATTTTAAATTTTAACAACCTGGATTTGTCTATCCTGGAAATTTCTCACCGAAGCAAAGATTTTGTGACCGTTATGGAAGAAGCCAGGGCTTTGGTACTGGAGCTTTTAGGCCTGGAAGGAAAAGGCTACCAGGCATTATTCCTGCATGGTGGGGCAAGCCTGGAGTTCCTGATGGTTCCTTACAACCTGATGAAAGACAACGGAAAAGCCGCCTACCTGGACACCGGGACTTGGGCGAGCGGAGCCATTAAAGAAGCGAAATATTTTGGCGAAACCGTAACTGTCGCTTCATCCAAAGCTGAGAATTACACACATATCCCGAAGGATTTTACCGTTCCGTCCGATGCCGATTATTTCCATTGTACGAGCAACAATACGATTTTCGGGACACAAATGAAATCATTCCCACAGCTACATATCCCAATAGTGTGCGATATGAGTTCGGATATATTTTCCAGGAGCCTGGATTTTTCAAAATTTGACCTGATTTATGCCGGGGCACAAAAAAACATGGGCCCTGCAGGAACAACTTTAGTGGTTGTAAAAGAAGAAATCCTGGGCAAAACAGGGCGTCATATCCCTTCCATGCTTGATTACCAGCAGCACATAATTAAAGAAAGCATGTACAATACTCCTCCTGTTTTTCCTATTTATGCTTCTTTGCTCACCTTGCAATGGCTCAAAAAATCGGGCGGGATACCGGCAATGGAAAAAATCAATGAAGCCAAAGCCGCTTTATTGTATGCTGAAATTGACCGAAACCCTTTATTTACGGGAACTGCAGCAAAAGAAGACCGAAGTGTCATGAACGCCACTTTTGTTTTAAACGATGAAAAACATACCGAAACTTTTGACAAGATATGGAAAGCTGCCGGGATATCCGGATTGACAGGGCACAGGAGCGTAGGCGGTTACCGTGCTTCCATGTACAATGCCTTGCCGCTGGAAAGTGTCCAGGTGCTGGTAGAGGCCATGAAAGAACTGGAAAGCTCCATATCCTAGCCCTGATAGAGCCGATATCCTCGCGAAGGGAAACGGAGCGAGATAAAGGCGAAAGCAGGAACAGCTTCAAATAAAAAAAAAACAACAACGGATTTAAACAATACAAATGAAAATATTAGCGAATGACGGTATCTCAAAGGCCGGGATCACACTTCTTGAAAACGCCGGATTTGAAGTCATTACTACCAAAGTAGCCCAAGAACAGATCATCAATTATATTAACACGCATCAGGTAGCGGTGCTTTTGGTTAGGAGCGCCACCAAAGTCAGAAAGGATGTCATAGACGCCTGCCCTTCCCTGAAAATCATTGGCCGCGGCGGTGTCGGGATGGATAATATCGATGTCGATTATGCCATTTCCAAAGACATCCAGGTGATTAATACGCCTGCTTCTTCTTCCAACTCGGTAGCGGAACTGGTTTTTGCCCATTTGTTTTCGGGTGTGCGGTTTTTATACGATTCCAACCGGAACATGCCTCTTGAAGGAGATACGCGTTTTAATGATTTGAAAAAAGCCTATGCCAACGGTATTGAATTGCGTGGGAAAACCATCGGTATTATCGGGTTTGGCCGCATCGGGCAATCGGTAGCGAAAATGGCTTTGGGATTAGGGATGAAAGTGATTGCTTCCGACAATTTTGTAGGTAAGGCAGCCATTAAGGTCGATTTTTACAACGACCAGTTCATCAATGTGGAAATTTTTACCGAACCTATAGAAGACTTATTGAAACATTCGGATTTTGTGACATTGCACGTGCCGGCGCAGAAGGATTATATTATCGGTGCCAAAGAATTCAGCATCATGAAAGATGGCGTGGGGATCATCAACTGTTCCCGTGGCGGCATCATCAATGAGGTAGAGTTAATCGAAGCCCTGGACAACAACAAAGTACTGTTTGCCGGACTGGATGTTTTTGAAGACGAACCAACGCCTGCCGTACAAGTCCTGATGCACCCGCAGATATCCATGACACCGCATATCGGGGCGGCTACACTCGAAGCCCAGGAGCGCATAAGCGTTGAATTGGCAGAGCAAATTATAACATTATTAAAACACGAAATCTAAAATTATTTCTTACATTTATGTTTTGTTTTACCAACTATAAATGATACTAAAATGGCAGGATTGACGGATTTATTAGAGAGTGACCTTGGCAAGCAGATCATATCGGGTGTCGGGCAACAAGTAGGAACCAGTGAAGAGGAAACTTCTTCGGTATTGTCTTCCGCTTTTCCGGCCCTTGTAGGTGCCATGCAAAATAACGCGGCAACCCCTGACGGGCAAAGCGGCCTATTGGGAGCCCTTTTGGGAGGAAAGCACGACGGCAGCATCCTTGATAACCTGTCCGGCTTCATTACCGGCGGGGACCATTCTGACGGCGGAAGCATTTTAGGGCATGTACTGGGTGGAAACCAGGGAAATGTTGAAAATGAAGTCAGCCAGAATACCGGTGTCAGTTCCGATAAGGTAGCCATGATCATTAAAATAGCCGCTCCGATCCTTATGGGATACCTGGCGAAACGTGCCATGAACAGCGGCTTGAACAAAGAAGGAACAACACCCGGCGGTGGCGGACTGACAGATATTTTAGGTGGCTTATTGGGCGGAGGACAGGCTTCCCAAAACCAGGAAACACCAACCATGGGCGGTAGCGGATCCGTATTGACATCTGTACTGGACCAGGATGGTGACGGGCAGCTCGGATTGGGCGATGCAGTTGCGGCTGCCACCAAAAAAGGCGGCCTTGGAGGATTCTTAAGCAGTATTTTCGGAAAATAACAATAACCCAAACCACGCCCTTACAAGCGTGGTTTTTTAAATCTACAAATCATGAAACGACTTCTTTTATTTTTAGTGTTCGTTAGTCTTATTTCATGCAAAACACAAAGCATCAGTACTAATGACAACGCCAATGCTTCTGCCGTAAAAGGCGATACAGTTACCATAGCCAATAAGGACCTGGAATATGAAGTGACCATAATCGATCCCGGTTTCAGCAGCTGGCTGGCTTCCCGTTCTTATCCGAGAGGCTATCATTCCGAACTCTACCTGGAGGATAAAAACAGATTGTATGTATCCGAATGGAACAACCGGGCACTGCAGCCTTCACGCTACAATCCCAATTTATATGAAATGCAGATCAATTACGACAGCAATATCCATTATGGCTATGAAGTAAATTACCTGATCTACAACTATATGGTTTATTTTCAGAACAAATACAATCAAAGGCTTTTTGGCATTGTCCCGCCAAGGTAAATTTATATATTTGCTAAAATTCGTTTTTGATGAAAAAGCTCAAAGAACGTTGGGGAATAACGTCAAATTTTCAACTTACCGTTATATTTATAGTGTTTGCCATTACCGGTTCTACCAGTATGATGGTCACAAGGCCTATTCTTGAGTTTTTAGGGATTGCCAAAGACAGCCTGCCTTATCTGGTATACCTGTTGCTCAAAATCATCATCATTTTACCAGTGTACCAGGTTTTACTGTTGGCCTTCGGATTTTTGTCCGGCCAGTTTGCCTTCTTTTGGAATTTCGAAAAAAAGATGCTCCGCGGTATGGGATTGGGCTTCCTCTTCAAAGAAGGGCAAAAATAAAAAAAGCCCCCGTTAGGATGGAGGCTTTTGTTTATTATCCGGCTGTTTTCTTCAAAATATAATATTCGTAAAACCAGACTATTGTAAAGGTTGGGATGATATCGATCCCGGGCACGGCTTCTTCCACAAACTGGATGATCCCCCCTATCTTACCTACCGTTCCTTTATACATCATGGCCAGGATAAAAGCACCTATGGGAGCCCAGATAATATCTGTAAATTCCCCTAATCCCGGAACCAGGTAGGAAGCCATCCCTATCAGGTCCAGGAAAATACCAATGATAAGCTTGGCCATCTTGTAATTGGGCCCGGTCTTTGTTTCTATTTGTATTTCTTGTGACATTTCTTTTCTATTAAAAGTTAGTACTCAACCTCACAAAACTAATGCCAAACTATTTTTTAAGCTTGTCCTTGAACAATTCCCTTACCTTATCGACTTTGGGCGTAATGACATACGAGCAATACGATTTCTCTTTATTCTGGTTGTAGTAATTCTGATGGTAATCTTCGGCGATGTAAAATTCCGGGGCATCCGAAACCTTTGTCACCACAAGTTTTCCGTACGTATTTTGTGCGTTGAGCAATTGAATATAGGTCAAAGCCAATTCCTTCTGTTGGGCATTGGTGGCAAACACCTCGCTCCTGTACTGCGTACCCACATCGGCGCCCTGGCGGTTGACAGTCGTAGGGTCGTGTGTGGCAAAAAACACTTCCAGCAATTCTCCATAAGTAATTTTGGCCGGATCGAAGACAATCTGTATCGCTTCGGCATGACCGGAATAACCGGAACAGACATCGTCATAGGAAGGGTTCGGGATTGTCCCGCCGATATAGCCCGGCTTGACACTCTGCACTCCGTCCAGTTCTAAAAATACAGCTTCGGTACACCAAAAACAACCTCCTGCAAAAATTGCCACTTCATTTCCTTTTTTCAAATCCATTGTAACTTGTTTCTTATTTATAACATTGGCTTTCTTTAACTTATCAGACTGACAGCCCAGGAAAAAGAGTGCCATCAGCGGAATAAAAATAGTTTTCATCTGTCGCTTTTTATCAAAATTAAGGAAATGCAAAACCAAAAAATCCGGTGTTAACGAAATTTTATAACTATATACGCACTATGTGTTGATTTAGATTTTATTATACACAAAATTCTTCGTTACTTTGTGAAAATTGATTTCATGATTAAGGCAACCAATATCCAGAAATACTACGACAAGCTCCAGGTTTTAAAAGGAGTGGATTTACATATACAGAAAGGTGAAATTGTATCGATTGTTGGTGCTTCCGGTGCAGGAAAAACCACATTGCTGCAAATTTTGGGTACTTTGGACCATCCTTCCTATACCAACGGCACCGTACTGGAAATAAATGGGGAAGATGTCCTTAAGATGAATGACGCGACCTTGTCTAAATTCCGGAACCTTAATTTGGGGTTCATCTTCCAGTTCCACCAGCTGCTGCCTGAATTCACGGCGCTTGAAAATGTGTGCCTTCCGGCGTTTATAGCCAATAAGCCCAAGCATGACACCGAAGTGGAAGCCGAAAAACTGCTCACCTATTTAGGATTAGGAGAGCGCATCCACCACAAACCCAATGAATTATCGGGCGGAGAACAGCAACGTGTGGCTGTAGCCAGGGCCATGATCAACAAACCGGCCATTATCTTTGCAGACGAACCTTCGGGGAACCTGGACTCCAATACGGCGCAGAACCTGCACCAGCTGTTCTTTAAGCTGCGGGACGAACTGGGCCAGACTTTCGTAATCGTAACCCATAACGATGAGCTTGCCGATATGGCAGACCGGAAACTGATCATGAAAAACGGCGCCATCAAAAGGGAAGTCAAAAATATTAAAATCTTTACCTACGATACGATCAAAGGTTCCATTTAAGCATGCCTATACAAGAACTGAAAGCGTTTTTGGATGAAAAGGTAACGGTATACAACCACCCGAATTTCATCGAAAGCGACCCTATACAAATACCGCACCTCTATACCCTTAAAGAAGATATTGAAATTGCCGGTTTCCTGGCAGCTACCATTGCCTGGGGCAACCGCAAGATGATTATCGAGAATGCCAAAAAGATGATGGCCCTGATGGGGAATTCTCCTTATGATTTTGTAATGTCTTCTGGTGAAAAGGATGTAAGCCACCTGGAATCTTTTGTCCACAGGACTTTCAACGGACAGGACTTTATCGGATTTATCAAAAGCCTGCGGCACATTTACCAAAACCATAACGGCCTGGAAGCGGTTTTTGCAAAACACCAGGAAACGCACTCGATGCAGCAAAGCATTTCCGAATTTAAAAAGGTATTCTTTGAAACCGAACACCTTCCCAGGACACAAAAACATATTTCCGACCCGATGAACGGCTCTGCGGCCAAAAGGCTCAACATGATGCTCCGGTGGTTTTGCCGGAAGGACAAGAACGGCGTCGATCTGGGCATTTGGGAAACCATCCCAGCCGCTGCCCTCTCCTGCCCGCTTGATGTGCATTCCGGGAATGTAGCCCGTAAGCTCGAACTCCTGTTGCGGAAACAAAACGATGCCAAAGCGCTGGCCGAACTGGATGCCAATTTACGCCTATTGGATCCTGCCGACCCTGTCAAATACGACTTCGCCTTGTTCGGTTTGGGGGTTTTTGAAGGGTTTTAAACCTGGTTACGCTATCTTTTCACTGCGACTGACCACTAGCAACTGTTACCTGACTACCTCCGCTTGCGAAAATCTTCGTAACTTTGCCGCTCACAATCTTGCAAATCATTAGATGAACCACCACGATACTATTGTCGCTCTGGCCACTCCTTCGGGTGCGGGCGCGATCGCTATTATTAGGATTTCCGGAAAAGAAGCCATTGTTGTCGCTTCGGAGGTATTCCAATCCATCCATGGGAAAGACATTACCCGGCAAAAATCGCATACGCTCCATTTAGGCCATGTCCTGGACGGAAATAAGGTGATTGACCAGGTGTTGCTTTCCATTTTTAAAGGAACCAATTCGTATACCGGCGAAAATACGATCGAGATTTCGTGCCATGGTTCCACCTATATCCAGCAGCAGATTATCCAGCTATTGTTACGGAAAGGCTGCCGTATGGCCCAGCCCGGGGAATTTACGCTCCGCTCTTTCCTGAACGGGAAAATGGACCTGTCGCAGGCCGAAGCGGTGGCAGACCTGATTTCTTCCGATAATGAAGCCAGCCACCAGATTGCCATGCAGCAGATGCGCGGCGGGTTCAGCAACGAGATTGCCAAACTTAGGGAAGAATTGCTCAATTTTGCCTCCCTGATTGAACTCGAACTTGATTTTGCGGAGGAAGATGTGGAATTTGCCGACAGGACGCAATTCCATGACCTGTTGAAACGGATTGAGTTTGTCCTGAAAAGGCTTATTGATTCGTTTGCCGTAGGGAATGTGATTAAAAACGGTATCCCGGTAGCCATTGTGGGCGAACCCAATGTGGGGAAATCTACATTGCTTAATGCCCTGCTTAACGAAGAGCGCGCCATTGTGTCTGATATTGCCGGAACTACCCGTGACACGATTGAGGACGAACTGGTTATTGGCGGGATCGGTTTCCGTTTTATCGATACGGCAGGCATCCGTGAAACCAAAGACGTTGTGGAGAATATCGGGATTAAGAAAACTTTCGAAAAAATGGAACAGGCCCAGGTGGTGCTGTACCTTGTAGACGGTTCCCAATTGTTTAGCATTGATGGCGGCATTGGCCAGTTAAAAATCGAAATGGAAAAGATCAGGAACCAGTTCCCGCTGAAAACCCTGATTACGATTGTCAATAAATCGGACACATTGGCCTTGGAGCAACAGGCCCTTTTGAAGAGCGAACTGGAGGCAGTACTGCTTTTGTCGGCCAAACAGAACACAGGAGTGGAAGATTTGAAAAACCAGCTGCTTTCCTTTGTGAATACCGGTGCGTTGCGCAACAACGAAACCATTGTGACTAATACGCGCCACTACGATTCCCTGATCAAGGCCCTGGAAGAAATCCAGAAAGTGCAGTTCGGGCTGCAGAGCCACTTACCATCAGACCTTATGGCCATTGACATCCGCCAGGCCTTGTACTATTTTGGAGAGATTACCGGCCAGGTGACCAATGATGAGCTATTGGGGAATATTTTTGCTAATTTTTGTATCGGCAAATAATTAACATAATTTTAACATATTTAACTTAATTTTATGTTAAAATTTAACTAAAAATCCTACTTTCCTCACTGAAAAACCCACTTTTTGTACCCAAATTGTACCTCAGAACAGAAAAATTACCTTTTTTGTCTTTTTGGGGCAAATAACGACCCTTAAAACCTCTTAAATCTGCTTAAAGTCATCAAAAAAGATTAAATTTCTTGGAAAATTAACAGCTTTTATGATTTTTTCTTTGTTTTATTTTGTTCAAAAATGTACCACGTTGTCCTTTAAACTCTGTTAGCTCCCATAAATACTGGCATGTTAATTTCTATCAGCGAAATTAGCAAATTTTTAAACTGTTTATAACACGTCCTGAAACATAAATATTAGGATAGAAAGGCTTATATTTACTAGGGTAATTAAACATTTTAGTGTTGATACTTTAAGAAGTATACTTGTAATAATTTTTCCCAAATCAAAAAATGTTGCTTAAGTATTCTTAACTACTTTTCAGTCTTATAATTCCAACTAATATAATTAGAAATGAGCTCAAATATTTCAGTATATAAAATATGTGGATTTTGTGGTTTAGAATTCCTTGCAAAGAAAACCACAACAAAATATTGTTCCCTAAAATGTGCCAGCAAAGATTATAAGCGAAGGTTAAAAAATCAGAAAATTGAAAACTCTAACCTTCAAACAATCAAAATAAAAAACCAGCCGCTTATTGATCTTAAAGACAAAGAATTTTTAAGAGTAAGACAACTGGCATTGCTTTTAGGTTTTTCTGTTAAAACCGTCTATCGTTTGATTAATACCAAAAGAATAAATGCCCATAACTTTTCAAAAAGGAAAACCTTAATCAGACGGAGTGATATTGATGTTTTATTTGATCAGCCACGAATTGGATTTGAAATAGTTTTACAGCCTACAGAACAAGGAAAACAGGCTGAAATTAAAGACTGCTACACCATTACTGAAATACAAAAGAAATTTAATATTTCAAGCGGGGCTCTATATAATCTTATAAAACGAAATAATATAAATAAATTTTCGAATGGAAAGTTTACTTATGTTGCTAAAAAGGATATTGAAGGTTTTTTGAAGTAAAAGATTAGACACCTATATAATTTGTTATTCCAATATAGTTTCCTTCTTAAAAAGACGAATCTTTCGATTGTTCTTTTCTTTTTATTATAACAACTCAAAGTTTTTCTAACTAAAATTAGTGATGTAAAATCAGGTAAAAATACGTATTGTTTGATAATATTTTTTAGGATAAATCGTCTTTAGAAATTTAAAATATTTGTTGGAAATCAGAAACTAAATATGAGAAAAATACCCTAGTTATTTGTGAAGGGTTCATATCATATTAGAATTTTAAGTAATTTAGAGATTTTCCAACCTTACTAATCTTCTATTATGAATAAATCTCTAGTCCCTGTTGAAAGACCTTATGGGAGGTATTATGCCATTCAGCTTAAAGAAACGAAATTTAAACATACAATAGACCGAGGCAAAACCAGTGAAATTATATTCAAATGGAATGAGATCGTAGACAATATTTCACAGCCCAAAAATGATTTGGTTATTCAGGTCGCGCAAACTAATCCCGGCTCAACCAAGTACATGGTAAAAGAATTGGCAAAAGCAATCACAGAAACAAAAAACATCCAACCCCTAGATAGGATTTTTGGGGTACATCACCAAAATATTGATAGGATTGGGTACGTAAGTCTAAAAGAAATCACTGATGAAACCACAGTAAAAATTTCAATAAATTGGATAGAAGAAAGTGCCCTCAAGGAAATAAATGTTCCTGTTTTTCGTGACGATGAAGAAATCCAAACATTGGGTAACCGAGAATTGGGTAAAATAGAAAAGCAATTTGGAACTGGTATTCAGAGAATCTATGACCTTATGCCTGTAATACAGTATGAGCAAAACCATTATTATAAGGTAGTAGAAAGGCTTGAAAATATAGACAGAATGTTTCCAAAACAGGATAAGGGAGGGAAAATTACCCTTTTCTATGGAACAAATCGAAATGCATTAAAAATAGATGATGATAAGCAGATTTATGGATCTGATTTGGATGAGCTCCAGCTAGGTCTTTGCGAAGTTAATATTCCAAAGGGGCATGTACAGGGTGAATTGGAAAGGCCGAGGCGTATAATATGGGAATTCCCAGAAGATGACAATAAGCATGTTATGGTAAATAAAGTCCAGCCGCTGGACAGGACAGATTTTATATCTAAATTTAATACTGTCATAAATGATGCACCAGAAAAAAATGCACTGCTATTTGTTCATGGTTATAGAAATTCATTTGAAGATGCCGCCAGAAGAACAGCCCAATTGGCTTGGGATTTACCATTTACTGGATTTTCTGGTTTCTTTAGTTGGCCTTCAAGTGCTAAATATGTCGACTATCTTTCTGACGAGGCAAAAGCCAGAAGCAGTTTTCCAGCTCTGGAAGATTTTTTAAAGCAATTATTGCTGAATACACAGTTAGAACATATACATATCATCGCCCATAGTATGGGAACCCTTGTCACGACCCTGTCCTTAAATTCTTTAAGACGTAATTCTTCCATGGGAGCACATCTTGAAAAGATCCACCAGCTTATCCTTGGCGCATCAGATATAGATCAAGAAGAGTTTCGCAATACTATATTGCCTGAATTTAAAAATATTGGCCTTCGCAGGACAATCTACGCTTCTGACCATGATGGTGCTTTAGGAGTTTCAAGTTGGGGAAGACGCGGACGCCTTCGCTTGGGACAGATTGGAAATGATATATTTGTAGACGAGAATATCGATACAGTAGAAGCATCAAATATTGATTCTCCAAATTCTCATGGCTACATATTTGAAAGCAAGCTTTTGCTGACTGATCTTTTTTACTTGATAACAAAAAACCTAAACCCCGCTCAGCGCAGATTACGAGAAGTTAAAAAAGAGCTCCTTCGTTACTGGCTCTTTCTGGAATAGCAGGCAGCTCTCTTCATTACAAACTACGCATACACAAGTTTGCTTGTCTTTAATGAGGTAGAGTCCATATCAAGTATGGTAAAGCTCTCCATGTTATCAAAAAAAAGTACACATGCCTTTTTTCCGTTTTTCGAAGAAGGATATATGATACCGTCAATTCGCTTTTCCTTTTTCAATTTATCAGAAAAAGGAAATCTAAAATACTCGGTAATGATCTGCGTGGGTACATATTCTATGTGAACCTGTCCATCTCTTTCAATAGGAGCTACGAGATCTCTAACAAAATCTTTCATGAAGACAATCCTAAAGCGGTCTTTCTGTTTTTTTTGGTCAAAAGGGCTTGGAAGATTTGGAAGTGAGGATAAATCGATAATATTTAATTCACGTTTCGAAATAAAAGTTACAGTCGTAAAATAATCCAGCTCAGTATCCTTTAAATCCAGCGTTTCTAAAAGGCATGTTTCCAACTCAAATGCACCATAAAACATGGAAATACCAGCAGGACTCATCCTGTTTGGATTTATGGCATATTTTTCTGGAGGCGATGTCATTCCTTCAGCTGTGTTTACTGAAATATCATCTTTTTTGTGCTGTCTGCATCGATACAGTGGTGTGCCCTGAGGAAGTACCTTTGACAAGCCGAATTTTTTTATACTATCACCAATTTCGTCTAGCATATCATCTGAATCGATACGGTAATCATCTGAATTAAAATCCTTAACGAGTCCGAAGAAATACCGTGATCTATGTTTTACTACCTTTTTGAAATAGTTCCAACTGTACAACATAATATCCGAAGGACTATCATAATATTCCATCTCATTGGCCCAAGGTTTGTTCAGGTCAAGCGAATCAAATACATCATTGAACAGTTTATTGTCTGGTATGTCAAGTTCAAAATGCTCCTGAAGAATTTCATTGCTATCATACACATTTCCAAGGTAACCACCTTCACTGGATTGATACGACATGAAGTTAGCAGGGTCAGTATATAATCTTACAACTGCCTCCATAATGAATTCCATAAGATCCTCTAAAGGAACAACAGATATTGTCTTCTCACAATAATCGCAATATCCTCGAGATGCATTTCTGCGAATAAAATTTCTTATTACAGGTTCGTCTATATGTTTTGCACACACATTTGTATCGGGTACCGTGTTCAGTCCTAGTTCTTCCAGGCGCATTGCCTCTTCCATTGCTCCACTCATAAATTTTATGTTTTGCTTTGTTCCTTAAAAAAATATTCTCAATCTAACAATTTTACATCGAGATTATAAAATCTACAGTGTAGAGCTATCCACTTTCTCCATACATTCGACACAAAGTAGCCTTTCTGCCTAGCTACTACAATAGTATAATCGAAGTAATCTATCTTGATAATTATATTCCTTATTAATACAATGTTTTATTTCTCACCTTATTACCAAGACTACTTTTTGGATTTAATTCGAAAGCAACGTAAGTAAATTTTTAAAGGGAAAGTTTACTTATGTTGCTAAAAAGGATATTGAAGGTTTTTAAAGTAAAAATATAAGCATTATACTTCAAAATCGTTTTCATTGCTTTTCAGAAGCTTTAGCCGTTTTAAATAGCGATTATAAATCGGCTTAAGATTGAGTTTGTCCTTAGTCTTTAACCACTCAAAAATATCCATAGTCTCATTTCCATATACTTTCTTAAACTCACCCCAAACTTTTATCGCAACACTTCTTGATATCCCCCTTGAAATAAGAAGTTTTACTACATTTTCTGTAGACCCTAACTCAAGCATTGTCGGCAAGCCAAGGGAGAATTTGTACTTTTCTTTTTGATTATCACTCATCAAAGGCTCCATTATATCATTGGCAAGTTTTAGGTATTTAACTAATATATAAGATACAAGCGTACTATTAATTTTGATTACCTCGTTAATTCGGAAATTTACATCTCCATCATTCTCAGGATCAATTTTTTTCTTTTCATTACTGTGATTGCTGTAGAATTTTATATCATTCTGTATCAAATCATGTAAAGATGAACTATTCAGCCAGCGTAGTCCATAAAAACATATCTGACGTATAGATGCTGAAATATTATGCCTGAAATACGCCTCTTTTGAAATTTCAAAAATAGTATCGAGTCTTTCCATAATACTTACTAGTTGCCAATAAAAACTGGTATCATGAAAGGCATAATTATCTTTATCCTCTTTCGTAATCTTTCCATAAAAATTTGAGTTGTGATTTACTGCCCATTGAGAGATCCCTTCCTCCTTAATCTTAAGATATAAGGTGTTCTGCAGTATTGGATCAACTGAAGGATTCAGTTTTGAGACCTCATGGGGAATTTCCACACTACCCAAAAGTGTCCTTAATTTTCCTATAATATGTTCTACATTACTCTGCTCAACATTTTTCTTAAATAGATAATCAATCAGGGCTTCCTCACCCTGTAAGTATTTATGGCGAAGAGATATGGAGGTATTCCTATGTTTAGCCTCGGTAATTTCCTCAATAGGTTTATCAAGCTGTGATACAAGTTCTGTCACAACATCAAGTGATTTTTCAGTTACGGATTTTACCTCCTTAGAATAAACTTTATCATAGTACTCTTCAGCCCAGGTATCATTGATGCTTCTCTCTACACAATAGATTGTACCATAAAGGCAGTCTCTGATCCGTCCAGCTCTTCCAATAAGATTTCCAAATTCAAAAGCTGAAAGGCGATCATTCATCTTCTTTGGCGCCACAATAAAAAGATTATTTGCAGGTAAATTAACCCCTTCCAACAAGGTGGAGGTGCAAAAAAGATTTATTATCCGACCTTCCAAAAAACCATCTTCAATCTCTTTACGTACGATATCTGGGAGCTTACTGTGATGGAAGGCAACTTTTTTCTCCAAACAAGGGATTAAATGATATTTAGGATGGATTTCCTCTCTAAGGAAGTCAATGAGTTCTTTAGTTTGTGTCTCCCCAATCTCGTCTTTAAACTCTTGGACAGTACCGTTAACATATTCTAATGCCCATGTCTCTACATAGTCCGTCCTTGGGGAGTAGATTATATTTTGCTCGTTGGTAGAGAAATAATCTATGATTGAAGCAAGACCCCTAGCATAGCTGCTGTTAATCATTTTAGAGATATTGGTCTCTGTTTCAAGTTCAAAGCTTTGCTCTCTGCCTAATTGGTTTTTTAGAGTAACCTTTAGTTTGTTTCCTTCCGTCGGCCTCACAATCGTCTTTATCTGGAATACTGGAGAAACACTAGTCTCAACGGCAACAGCTTCAATATCAAATATCTTGAAAAAAAGGGTTGAGGCATCATCGATATTGGGCCCGGCAATAATGATTTGCGCCTTCGGAAATAATGTAAATAATTCTTTCAAAACATATTCAAGAAGCGACCCCCTTCCCTCTTCATCTTCAATATTTTGAATTTCATCAATAAAAATCAGGTTAAGGACAAATTCTCCTTTCGATGCTTCTTTTATTAATCTAAGACAACGCTCTGCTGTAAGGACATAAATTTCCTTTTGTTTGGCTTCTCCCTTTTCATCATCTATGAAAGCGGTCTTTACATCAACTTCTTTCAGATTGACTTCCTTTCTAAACTCTTCACTAACTTGGTTAATCAAAGCTTTTGAAGGGACAATGTATAAGATGCGGAATGCATCATGCTCCAGAAGTAATCTGTTTACATATTTTTTAAGAATAAAGGATTTACCTGCTGAAGTTGGCGCAGAAATCGCTACCCGCTCTCCAAGATTCAATGTATTCCATAATCCTTTTTGAAACTTAGAGGTTACGATATGTTCTTTGTTCGAAATCACCAGCTTGTCGTTCCATTCATTTGCTAGTTCATAATTGAGTAAAGCGTCAAAAGAAAAGAAGATCTCATCATAGTGACCATTTTCTAACCTCTTAAAAAGCCGTGTTGCTGTAAGATTACCTACTCTGGAACACAATAGGTAACAAGCTCTCGTTATATTGACATCTTCCGAATTTTGGAGGTATGCTAGACTGGCAAAGAGCTGCACTTTTTTTCGGTGGTTCTCATCGCTGCTATCAGCCAATATCGAGCTTAACCAAATGCATTTTTTTAAGTCTTCAAAAGAAATTGGCAATAAGGGTTTACCCTTTTTTAACTGAAAAAAGAACTGATTATAAGTCAGGTCATCAATTATTTTATTGAGTAATTGATGATTGAAAATTTTGTTATAGTTGTTCTGTAATCCACTCATTATTCTCGGGGATAAGTTATACCATGGATATGATAGTACATCGTATCTCGGAATTTATTCACATCATTATAGGGCACAAGAAAAAAGTCAACATAAACTTTCGCCACTTCAGGATAGGTCGCAACCTTTGATTTTATAAAATTGACTATCTGCTCTTTATTCTTAGCTACCCCTTTTTGAATACTATCTTCCAAGTCTTTTCGGGTTGCGCTGTTGTCCCGTTCACAATTTTTCATCGTCGTATCATCATACATTATAAGTATAGGATGTACAATGATTTGTGACTTGTAAAGTTCCGATGTTGGAGTGAGCCGATCATAGAGTTCATCGATATCCATAGCGTCATCTAAAAAAAGCTTTTCTTTAGCTACGATTAATTCAGTGCTACGAAACTCTGGCGAACTTGAATTTCCACAAAACCGGTTCACCGAATCCAAGGCATCATTTAATGCAGTACTGTACTGTCCCATTATTTTTGATTCCCCGATGAGATAGGCAGCTTCTACCCTACCATCAAAAATTTGATAATCTCCTAAAAAAACTCCGTCACCACCTTTAACTTGGTCTTTAAAATTACTCAAAGATCTCAACTTGTGCGCTACCATTTTACATCCAAGGACACTTTCAACTAATGCAAAAAGTAGCAATTCTCCATATTTCCCATCAGCTTTTGGATCTTTTTGTCCAAAAAAATGATTTGCTTTAAGAGCTGCTTTTCTTTCCCCAATCTTGGCTATTTCCTTTGTACTATATATATAATCAGGAAGCATTTCGTGTAGCTTTTCAACAAGACCATCAGGTAAAATTTGCGTTCCAGATATTTTAACTGTATACAATTTTATATTAATCTTTTTATCTACTTCCTTAAAATGATGATCCAGCTGTTGATCAACCCATGATCGGTCAATCTGTATTAACTTATCCCACTGTGTACTCATGAATATCTATTTAAGCTTTGTTTAATTCTATATCTATTTTATCTGCCTATCGGTGAAAATGGCATTTCTCCCTAAATGTCTTAATCTCACATGGTTTTCCTTCCCTGTCTTTACTGGTGCAGGGAGCCCCGCACTTGTGACTAAATCCTAAAGAGTAGTTTAAAGAGTAGCCCAAACGCCTCTTAACTTCTTTTTCCGTGAATAGTACATCTAATTGCCTATCCCAGCCATCTTTCGATTTGACAATAAGTATCCCGTCTTTATCTAAAAACTGAAAAGAATCCTCATTAATATGGCATTTGCTCTCCTCATTAAAATTCTCAAGAAATGAAATATCTTGAGAATTTATTCTCTCAATAATTCTTTCATCAATGCCAATAAAAAATTTTGTTTTACCAAACTTTATGGTTTTTAGGGTAAATAAATCCTGTGGATTATTGTATTGAAGTGTATCAAAATCTTCTCTTATAAGGCGATAATCAAAACATTCTCCATAATATGCCTTACCTTCAAAGATGTATTTTGCAAAGAATTTATTATTATCAATCCTTACTCGTTGAAGTTTCTTTGATTTCAAGGGCCTAATATATTTGTTGTAATATTTGGAATCCAAAATATAACTAAGAAACATCGCATAATTTAGTAACTGTGTCTTAAATGAGCTTTTATTTTTCTCAATATTGTCCTCATTTGGTGGATCGTCAACCACAACACATCTGGATAATTTCCCTTCACCCTCATTATTAATCATAGCAATTGTACCAAAGCGTAGATAAACATCTTTGTTATGTTTATTACTCTTTTTTTTGAGTATATCCTTTTTGAAAGAGCTATAAGATTTACTTACAGTTCCTTTAGTCTCCAATTCATACTCTCTGTTATTAACAATAATAGAGTAATCCATATACTTCCCTTTTACAGGCACTCCAATTTTCTTAAACTTGTTTGGATTGGTGTTAAGTAGTTCTACTGTATATTTAATTCCAAAAGCAACTCCAATAACTTCCGAAAGTAATTTCTTCTTTCGATCATCTTTTGAAATATTTTCAATTCTATCAGCATAGATTGATAAAAAATCCGAATAAAGCATCTCATAGGCAGGAATCTTAGATTGCAAGTAGTCAAAATCTGATTCCGAAATTTTCATAGGAATCTCTTCTGCAAAGACTCCATACTTAAAGATTTCAGGTTTACATATGCTTAATTCTTCTTTTGATTTAAAAAGAGGGGAATCTTTAACCGTTTCATCTAAATGAATTTTTAGTTTAGAGATTGTCATAAACCACAAATATTAAAAAGTTAATCTTACAAATTATTCAACACTAAATATTTGGTGGATTGGGGAAGAAATTCTATAATAATAGTAATTTTCGCATCAATAAGATGTGCTTAAAACACTTTAAATATATGAAAAAGGTTAGTATTTAAATAATTAACAGAAAAATATTCTTTCTTATTAACAATAAATAGTTATTTTTATTTCAGTTATTTGACCTTTCATCCAATTATCTAATGTAATAACATCTCCTATCTTTAAGGGACATAGTTTATTATTTCACCTTCAAAAACAACTCGAAAAATCTGTTTTTAAGCTATTCATCTTTTATAACATTTTTAAATCTTTTCATGAGTTTTTCAAGATCAATATTATATGGTATTTTCCTTCTTGAAATCGGTGATAATTGCTCAGATAAATTTTGTTTTGCTTTGTAAAGCATTGTAGCATAATCAGGAGCATTGTCAACTTTCTTACTTTTATTCATTTTGTGCAAATGAGAATTAAGAACTTCTCTAAAATTCTTGTCTTTGACTTGCAAATACGGAAGCCAGAGGATTAGGGTGTCAATGTCAATCACAGTAAGGCTTTTAATATTGAAAGTTTCATTTAATTTACCAAGCCTTTCAATACATTGTTCTTTAAACCATTGATTAAGCCTGTAATTAATGCCTAATGTTTGAAATATTCTATCGTGTACAAGTAAAATTGGATAGATTGTGAGCAAACTCTTGGAATTCACATAATCATCAAATCTAAAATGCTTGCTTCCAATTTCTTCAATTGTGGTTACGATTTGTCCAATACCAACTTTCTTTGTTCCATCAACCAAAAATTTTGTCTTTAAAACAGCATTAATTTGATTAATGTCAGCCGACGCTTTAATACCTTTAGCAATGAGTACATCTTTGTTTTCAAAGATGAATACTTCATTATTATGTCTTACGTAATAATCAGGTTCACCAGGAAGTTCTTTATCTCTTGCCGGTTTTTTTACAAAGTATTTTTTTGAAAATATTTCGTCGAGTAGGTTTTTCATTAGAAAGTTCTCAGAAAATTCACTGTTAAAAAAGCTGAAAAAATTTCCATGTGATGACTTCAATAATTTATCTTTTTCATAAAGATCTTTCAGTTTGAACTTGGCACTTTTGTAAAATTTATCAATTACAAAAAAGTAATGGATAATTGAATATATATTATCCTCAATCTTATAGATGGGATTGTTTTTAATATTTGTAAAATCTTCATCAGGAGCTATGTCATCCGATACCATTGAATCTAGGAATGCCTGTGCGTTCTTATCTTCAACTTTCCACAGATAGCCGTTGTTCCCTTTTAATTCAAGTAATTTCCCAAACAAAAATGTCATTTGTTCTATGAACTCCTCTTCCGTAGAAATGTTGAAGGATGCAATGAATTCCTTTTTGAGATTTGAATATTCCTGTTTAGAATTAAGAAATTTAAACAGTGCTTCGACTTTATAAAAGGTAGCATAAAGCAAATTTAAAAATTCGAGGCCGTCATTTTCGGAAATGGCTAGATCTGCAAATGGAAATGTAAATACAATACTGAAATCTACCAGTTTTTCAAAGTTATCTTCATTTACATTATCCAAAACTTGATTACTAATGAGTTCCGTATTAATACATAAAAATGCCTTAAACAAATTTAATTCGTCGTCATCTGGAGAATCATTAGTATTATTTTCAAGTAATTCACCGGAGTTAGACAGAACTACTTCTGCAAATTTTAAAGCAGTTTGTCCGCTGACTACTTCTGGCCTTGTATCGATTCGGTTATTAAATAGGTAAATATTGACTTTACCAACTATTTGATTATGTACCTCTGGATTACTAAAAAAATTGTCATAGTTTGGTAGTGGCTTTGTATTAAAAAAACCGATAGCCTTCAACAATGATTCTCTTGAGACGTTTCGCAAATAGCTGATAATTGGTTCCTCTTGATCTTCTGGAAAGACATTATTAAATACTAGTAATTGTTTTACGTTTATCATTCTGTTGTGAAGAATTAGATGTGTCTGAAAAAACTCTCATCTATGATGAGAGTTCTAGTAACGGCAATTCATTTCCATATAATTTATGGTGTTTTAAATTTTGAATAATTTGCTATTTTGTGTTTCTCAACAAAAGCATACAGCTCTTTCCTTAATTGCGTTTCGGTAGTCGTCCTCTTATGTTCTTTTTCAATCGTGAAATTAAGTGAAATCTGTAGTTCTGCATTAATTGATTTTTTTGCAATATAGTCTGGGAATGCAATAACAAGATTAGCTATTCCTTTAACGCCTCTAATATCAAAACTATACCTAAGCGAAATTGAGCCTACAATCAGCTTGTCATGATATTGGTTGTTTTTGAGCAATGGATTATTTTGAAGCCCTCGTCCGTTTATCTTTAATGAATCTATTTCATCGACTAAAGCTTTAATGTCTACATGTGACTCTTGTTCCTCATCAAGGTAAAGGTCGATATCTGTAATAGACTGAAATTTAAGATAAATACAAAACTCTTTAGTGAAGGAGTAGAAAAATTGAATCCTTTGAGCGTTTGTGAAATCGTTGAATTTAATGCGAATAAAATCGTCCTCTGGTTTGATGAAGCTTTGGTCTTTAAGTAGCTTTTTTACTTCACCAACGATTAGCTCATTTATCAAAATAGTTTCTTTTGAAGTTGAATTTTGTTCGACCGACAATTCGAGATTCCCATCCTTTGATTTTTTGACAAAAACCTTTCCTGAATGTTCGGTTTTATTACTGGTCCAGTTTTCAAGAAAGTTATCACGTTCAATTTTATAGTCAAAAATAGCAGTCTCGTCCTCAATATAAAATGTCGGCGTCCCCAAAAGCTTAAAATTAGGCTCATACTTATGTACTTCTTTAATTTTTCCAGCAAGATCCATTGGAACCGAAAAAACTTTTGTTAAATCAACATCTTCAGTACATTTAATCGTTGCAGTTCTAAATTTAATCGTATCCTCTTTCTTCTTTTGTGCTTCATGCAAATCGTGAAAATCAGCAGGACTTACGAGAGTTTTCATTAATAACGGGATTGAATTATTCTTTTCTATATGCCCTAGAAAAACACCTTTATCCCGAAGCAATCCATTAATATTTGTTGTTGAAATACTCGCGTTAACAAGCAATTGTCTTATGTGGTCGCCTTGTGGCAAAAAATCTTTTTCCATTTTTAACTATTTCTAAAATCCGATGGGTACTTGCGAAGTAAAAGGTTTTGATTAAAGATGTATTTAGGAAATTTAGACAACTCGCCTTCTACTGCACCTTTATGATATAATTCGTTGTAGTCCGGGAAAGATAAAATTGTTTTCTTCGCCGAGGCTAAATGATCGAAACTATTTGCAAAAGAAAGAAGTTTGGAAAAATTATCTTTTGAGAAACTGTCCTTACAAAAGATAAGAAACTCCACATCGCTACCTTTTTCAATTCTCACTGGGATTATATCTGCGAAGAGATATTGCACAGGCATAAAATCTCCGTAGCTTACCGAGTTTAAACCAATGATATTTAAGCTAGTATTATGATATACAAATTTTACATTGTCGATACCATATACTTCCTTTGCCCTAAATACCGTTTGATGCAGAAAATCCATACGATTATTGTCTATGACAATAATCTTGTCAAAAATAAGGTCAGCATCAATTTGCATATTTGCAATTTTAGGAATAAGCTCGTAGTCTTCTGGGCTCTTGTCCGATAGCCATACAAGAACACCTGTAATTTCCGTTCTGGTTATTCCGCTAAATTTATAGTTTGTTTCGGAATACAGTTTTGAATTTTTGAAGCATTCAAGTGTAAACGCCAAATCTTCAAAGTGCTCTTTAAACTTTGTCTTTGGGTTTTTAGGGTATTCATCTGCAGTATATTTAGAAGATATAACTACAATATCCAGCAACTGATCTTCAAGAGGACTCTTACTGCTAATTAATGCATCAATACCATGAGTAGTTTTTTCTCCTTTTGCTGTTTTAGATTTATGTTTTGTGCCTTTAATACAATTTATTGTTTCATTTGGTGTAACAGAGTTGAATCCGAGTATATCCTTAAAGAAAAAGTCGACTACTTTTTCACCTTTTTCACCTACCGTTTTTGACCATTCTCCCATACGTTTTTAGTTTTATTTGATTGACTTTATAAAAACAATTTTGCAAATTATTTTCCTTGAATTTGATGGGAATATATAATAAAACAGAATAAATGACAATACGTATTTATACTGCTTTTTATCTCTTATGCAATACATTTAGAAATACGTATTTCTATTTAATTAAACCATTGTCATGGCAATACATAATTTTACATAAGATTTTAAACAACAAATTATCATGAAACCATTTACTTTTGACCAGATACCAATAATGATGAAAACGCTTTATGATAAATTAGAGCATTTGGAAAAAATGATTGAACGAATCTCCCCTACCGGAAAAAATCAAGATGAACTACTCAACATTCAAGAAACATCAAAACTTTTAAATCTATCAGTATCGACAATCTATAGTAAAGCATGCAAAAGGGAAATTCCATTTAATAAACGAGGCAAACATATTTATTTTTACAAATATGAGTTAATGAAATGGATTAAATCAGGTCGAGTAAAAACTTATTTAGAAATCCAAAATGATATTTAAAAAAAGTTCAGTAATCTAGGTTACTTTAGATTTCTGAACTTTTCTCTTTTTAACCTTCATCTCTGAATATTCTAATCATGTATGATTTAGCTTTTTTATATTAATGATATAATCAACATTCAAAATTTATATTATTTTTGCATGAAACAACTCCCATGAGTTATGTTATCTCAATAAGGATACTTTGTTCTATTTTTGTGATATATGGTACAAATTTGTACCATTTTTGTACCGAAAAAGCTGGAAACACCAGTAAATACTGAATGCTAATTTCTGCATTGGGAAGTAAAGCATACAAATCATCACAAATTAAAGTAAACAAAAACACACTAATCCCTTTTAAGTAAAGGGATTTTTTATTTTAATGTTTCTTATGTCAACTTGGCTAGCAACGAAAATTGTAATCAATTGAATAACCTAATTCATTACCTCTTCAAAGCAAAATGCCCTTTAAACTCCCTCCCATCAGCAAGCTTAATGATATACCAATAATCCGTAGCAGGCAATGGCTGGTTGTTGAAAGTTCCATCCCAACCTTGGGAATTTGTACTGATCTGTTTGATAAGTTTTCCAAGGCGGTCGAAAATATGAACAATTCCTTTTGAATTTCTATTTATTCCTTTAATATTCCAAAAATCATGGTAACCGTCCCCATTAGGTGTGAAGAAACTTGGAATCCCTAAAATATTTACATCTTCTTTGACAATACCACATCCATTCAAATCTTTCACATATACTGTATAAATCCCCGCTTCCAAACCTAAAAACACATTCGATGTTTGAAAAATACTATTATCCAGGCTGTATACATAATTCCCGTTACCTGTCACATGTACAACGATAGAATTATCGCTCGAGAAATCGGTAACTTCAACGTTGGTAATAGTGGCAATATCGGAAGCTGTTACAGTAATTGTCCTTGTTCGTGAACAACCTAGATTATTAAAAACCTCAACCGTATAAATTCCTTCCTGATTTACTGTAAGAGAATAATTTGTTTCATTGGGAATAACCGCTCCGTTCAGTTTCCACACATAAGTATAATCTGATGTGAGCGTGTTATCCTGGATTCCGGCATCAATGGTTTTTGTGAAAGTGGTATTGTTACTGCAAACTAATTCATCACCCAACAAACTGATATTAGGAACAGGGTTTACTATAAAAGGAATCGTTGCAACGGTTTTGCAATTTGTATTGGATGGATTGGTTACTTCTACCCTTACATTTTGCGTTCCAGATAAAAATGGATTTGGCAATGGGCTTGGCAAAAGATTATTGTTTCCATCAAAATAAGCAACAGTCATACCTGCTTGACTATTCAGTATCGTTGATTGGAATGTTGAAGTATTGAATGGATATTTTCCATCCTGAAGCACCGGATTTGTTTCATCATCACAGGCAGTTGTTAACGATGCCGGAAGAGGAAAAACTTCTGGTAGATCATCTACTATGAAACTAATGGTTGTTTCATAACTGCAAGCTGTCGGAGTGTTGTTAGTTACTACCGCTTTTACCGTTTGTGAAGCCGATACAAATGGATTTGGCAACGGGCTCGGCAATGGGTTGTTATTTTGATCCAAGTAAGACACTGTAACATTAGTCAATCCATTCAATAAATTGGATTGTAAATTGGTCGTATCAAAACCAAATTGGCCATCCTGATCATCATCGCAATGCTTTAATTCCTGTGGAGAAACAATTGGAATTTTTTCCACATGTAACGTAATATGACTTCCCAAGCCTAAACAATCGTTATTGACCTGACTGTCTACACGAATATAGATATTTTGGCTATTCGGGTAACCAATGTTACTGTAATTGGAAATATCGGTTATGGCATTATTTTCTGCCAAGGCATTGGCAAGATTTTTATAATAGGTGATAATTAATTGTTGTCCGGCCGGAAAAAGGTTTTGTACCTCATTGGTCACGCTACTGAAATCAAATTCAGCAATACCATCGGTGTTAGTTCCTGAAGCACTATCATCACAAACCGTAAAGTTCCTTGTAAAATTCAACGGAATCTGGGTTGTTGACACATTAAGATTCAATTGTGCTGTACGGTAGCAGTTATTCGAATTGCTGATCCTCACATAAACCACATCATTACTTACAATTTGATTGGGATAAGCGGTAAAGTTCTGAATTGGGAGTATATTACTTTGGGCATTAGAAAGTGTTTCAAAATAAGCAAAAGTTTCGTTAGCATGGTTAGTCGAAATCGTATTGTTCGCTTCCGTTAAATTGAATATACTATAGCCATCTGTATTATCATCACATTGCTTCAGGGTTACTGTAGATGTAATAACTGGTAATGACAATACCTGAATAGTAAATGAAGTCATAGCCATACAACTTGGATTATCATTATTGACTACCTTAGCATAAATTGTTTCTGTCGGGTTGGTATTCGAATAATTCTCCGGAGTAGTTATAAGATTGCTTAACGCTGCATCTGTATAATATACAATCGAAAATTGTGAAGGCGACTGGCCATTCAATATTGTAGCAGCTCTTTGGTTCAGGTTAAAAAGAATACGACCATCAGTATCAGTTCCTATTGTAGTATTGTCACACAAGGCTAAAGCTGGTATGTTTACAGGCAAATTTGGCAATGGAGTATCAAATACATCTATGGCAAAAGTAGTGGTGGCCTTGCAATTTGTATTGGCATTATTGGAAACTTCCGCAATAATAGTTTGTTGTTGGTAAGCCACTACATTTTGGTAACCGGTTGGCGTTGCAATGGCTACATTATTGGAATAATCTGCAGCATTTGCAAAATATTTCACTGTAAATTGGTTTGGATTTTGGCTATTCAAAATAAATGTATTTCTAGTAGTCAAATCAAAAGCATACAAACCATTATTATCCGTATCGCATTGCAACATATCTTGTGGCTGTGTAGCCGACGGCATGGCTGAAATAACAATATTCCGGCTTTTTGTATTCGTTCCTACCGGACTTGTTGCCGTAACCGTTACGGTGTAAGTTCCCGCCGTTGTGTACGTATGATTCGCAATAATCGCATTACTTGTTGGAGAACCGTCGCCAAAATCCCAAGTTGCGCTTACTATAGTTTGATTGGTATTTAATTCCAATTGAGTATTTTGCCCAACGCAGGCATTTTCCAGTTCTATTGAAGGATTGAAAAAGAAGGATTGATTAAAAGAAGGCAAACCGCTCAGGCTTATTTTTCCAGCTAAATCAATTGCATCCAATTGGAAATTACAGCCAATACCTACAACATCCGGATTATTAATTACCGCTATTTTATTTTGGTTAATAACTGCCATATAAATTTTACCATCAGGCCCTAACTGAAGCGTTCCCGGATACTTGTTATCGTCATAAAGGGTAAATTTTGAAGCAGGTATATCAGCAGCTGACAAATTGAATTGATACAGTTTGTGCCACGCATTTGAAATATACAAGATCGATTCGTCTGGCGAAAATTCAACGCCATACAACTCCCCACCTTCTGCTAATAATGTCAGTCCGTTTGAGATGACACCTGTACTATTATTAAAATTAAAAAGTTGTGCAATATCTGATACGCTCGTCAATGCCAATTTGGATCCACTTGGTGAAATTTTAATAGTTCCAGCCGAATAAAAGCCAATACCCGTAATTACTGCTCCTACATTCGTTGTTACCGGAGTTGATGATAATCCTGAAGATGTCAGTAAATGGGAATAAAAAGTATTGCTGTTGCAACCATGGGTAACGATCCAGTAATCTGTTCCGTTTGCATGTTTTGTAATTCCTATACTCTCTAAAGTGGGCGTATAAACTAAAATATTCTTATCGGCCGTTACACCTCCCAAACCGCCATCCAAAGTCAAATCTATAACAGAATACCGGAAGCCGTTTGCATGTGCTTCATAATCTATTGTGAAAACATAAAATAAGGTTGCAGAGCCTGGCTTGGGAACAATGGTAGCGGATTGCGTTGTGGAGCTATTCCCCATCAGTCCTGTACCATTTAGCATTACCTGATGGTTTTTGTTATAGATTGTAGTACCATCTGTATAAAACAACAATTGGCCTGCAGCATTGGATAATGTTGCGCAACCTTCCTCCGTATTCAGTTGACCATTAGTTAAAGCCACAGGGTTACCACTATTGAAATCCAATCCTGCATGATTACCGAAATACCAGATATTGGCCTCTCCTTGTGCCAGGGAAATCATCGTAATAAAGAAAAGACAAATAGCTAATTTTAGCTTCGTATGAATCATTATAATTGCATTATTTTTATTTATGACAAAACTCCGCAGTTGTAACTGTGGAGTTTTGCGTATGGCAATTTTGTTCTTGGGATGAAATAATTTCTTTAGTTATTTCAAACTTATTCCAATTCATTCCACTTTTTAAAAAATTCAGGTTCATCAATTTTTTCTATACCAAATCTATTTTGGAAATCTTCAAACTTCATATCTGTATCTAACCAATACCCATATTCATTCTGAAACGGCATCTTTAAAATAACTTGATAATTTTCATTTAAGCCAATTTCTTTTTCAATACATTCATTTACATCATCATATTCTATATACCAAACATCAACAAATTGTATCAATTTATCATATTTCGGATTTGCTTTTGGAATAAAAGAAAAAGCAAAATTTAAAATTTTACTTATTATAGTTTCTTTTTTATTCACTCCTAATTTCTTTTTAGGCTGTGAGAATTTAAAATATTTCATCTTTTAATTAAATCTTTTTAAGTGAAAATGACCTGGATCGATTACTCTCCAGCTGTTACCTGGTAATTTCATATTCCTGATACGATAATTTAACAATTGAAATTGATCACTTCGTATTCTGTTCAAATATCTTGGCGATGCTCCCCAACGAATGGAGTTAGCCATTGGTTCATTTAAGGCACGACTAAACGAAGGGCCAATCCTTATCCATTGTTTAAGTCCTCCTGTAGCTGATGTAAATAATTCAGTTGCCCTACCAAAGACATACATCAATCCCACTTCTTTTAATCCCTCAGAAAATATTAATCCAGTTCCTTCAGAATGAATTTTTATCCCATAGGCTCTATAATCCGATGTTATTTCACTAGATTCGTCAGTAAAACTAAAAACTTTTTTTGAAGCTATAATTTTACCTTTCCTATATAGATAGTCTATTTCATCTCCTCCTTTATCATTTATTTTATTTCCTTTTTCATCATAACCGTTATCATCTGCACTACCTTCTGAATGCATCGCATGATTCAAACCACTCACAACCAAACCAGTTACAGCTCCCTGCCAGAAATTCCCTCCAGTAAGAGCAGCTCCTGCACCACCACTTACAGTACCGAAGATAATCATTCCTACATCACTGCTTCCTGAACAGCCTGCTAAACCATGCCAACCAGCGGCTTCATAACCCACACCTCCATATAAACTAGCTGCCACGCTCGAAATGGAACCTGCAGCAAATCCTGTCCAAAAACCAGTTCCTTGCACACCACTCACTAGCCCTTGGAATGTCCCATGCGCTAGTGCCTGGACTGTTGCCCTCATGGCAAAACTACTGATACTGCTTACGGCACTTCCAATACCACAGGTAATAGCCCCACTTACCGCACCCACAAAGCTAGACTTTAATATCCCGGAAAAGGTAACATCAGTATCATTAAAGACTCCCATGGTCATATAGGACATGATTCCAACAAATGCCCCTATCGCTATGGCTGAAATAAGCTCTTCTCCACTAGGATCAGTATATTTCAACGGATTGTTAAGAACGTAACCGTAACGGTTATAATTTTGGGTATTATAAGGATCCTGTACAAAATTATCCGGTTGTAAAAAACGGTGTAATTTAGGGTCGTATAATCTTCCGTTCATATTGATTAGCCCTACACTCTGCAAATGCTCATGTCCAGTATAACCCCTGTCAAAAAACGTAAGCTTTGTTAAATTATTGCCAGTACCATCCTGTACCTTCGTTACATTCCCCCAAGGATCAAAAGCTCGTTTTTCTACAACAGAACCGGTCGCGTTTGTAATTGCCAGGACACTACCTTGGTAATCACGGTGCAGGTAATAATAATTATAGGCCGTACCATCGCTTTTTAATACAACTGGAGCGTTATAAGCATCTCCACCAATATACGTTATAAATTCAACAACATTACCTGCTAACGTATATTTTATTTCCATACTGCCGTCACCGCTGTAATATTTACGGTAAGGTCTTACGAGTCTATCATCATTAGTACTTCCATAATACATTGCGCTTCGCTGTTGCATCATATTGTAGGCAAAACTAACTTTGTCAACTCCAATTTCTTCAATTTGCACCGGGCTTTTGAAAGCATTATAGGTGACATTCAAATTACCTCTTGACTGATAAAAACCACTCGCTTCACTAGATAATGGAGTTACTGAAGTTTGTTGATAAGGCTTGGCACTTGTACTGTAATTATACGTTCCAAGGTTGTTCGCTGTTATCCTTCCCCTGTCATCATACGTTTGTGTATTTCCTGAAAAATCAGTTACAATGAAATTATCCAGGGTAAAAGTAGCTGAAGGAGCAACTCCCGGTTGAATAACATCCTCTTTAATCCCCAATCTAAAATAGACATCGGTATACGTTTGTACTGTGTATTCTTTTTGAAAAGTCCCTGTACTAACAATTCCTAAATCCGTTTCAATAAAATTGGAGTTCAGGGGGTTTCTTTCAACAATCATTAAGTGGACGTTGCTATTACCACTTGTCCAGGCATAATCTCCTTTTATTTTTACCGTCTTGCCTATTACAGCATTGGTTAGGATCTTCTTTTCGGTCCCTGTATATTCCGCATTTGTAGTTATCCTAATTCTGCTGCCAGATCTGGTTACAGACCCACCACTGTCAAATTCATAATAATAAAAACCATCAACACCTGTATTAAAAGTACAGTTTACAATAACTTCTCCTTCAAATTTCCATTGTGTTAACCTGTCTAAGGTATCATACTGAAAATCTTCCTTGATATCGAACATACTATTGTAACGACTGGTCAGATTACCACGTTTCGGTTCAAACGTAGTATTCAAGGTCATGATATTCACAGGAGTTGTTCCTGCTTTATCATGTTTGAATTGCGACGGAAAACCATAAGCATCATAAGTATTAGTAATAGTCAAACCATTACCAAGTGTTGCTCCAGTAAGCTGTCCTCGGGCATTTACACTGTCAGCTTGCCAAAGGAGATTTGCTCCATCAAACATCTGATATCCTTTTCCGTTTTTATAGGTATGCTTAATTGTTTTGGTACTGGTTTTACCGTGGGCTGTACCTGTTGTTATTTCGGTATCAATTCTACCAAAAGTATCGAAAGTCAATTCTTTTGTAAAAACGACTGGTCCAGGCAGCGTCTCTACTGTTTTTTTCAACTGTTTGGTCGGAGTATCATACGTATAAGCGTAACTACTGTTACCATCATAAGTATTTGTAACCGCTATACCGGTAACCCATTTATAAGTAGGATCGTAAGTATACGTACTCTTGATATTGGTCTTCTCTGTATCGGAAAAGCCCAGGACAGTTTTGGTCAGTACTTTCCCAACAGGATCTAAAGTATAACTTGTTGTTCCTTTATTAAGTACCGTTTCAGTCAATAATTCCCCAAAAGCATTATAAGTATACGTATACGTTCCTGCCGAACTGTCTTTCAGCTCTTCTTTCCTTCCCCATTTATCATACTTCATCGTGGTTGCAATACCATCATAATTGGATTCCAGTAAATTCCCAACAGCATCGTAACTATATAGTATTGTTCCTCCAGGGGTATCTGTAGCAGATACCACATGGCCATTAGCATTCGTAGTCTTGCTTTTAGTCAGGACTTCATCATTTGCAGTAATCTTTAATCCGGCATACGTAGTCGTAATTATTTTTCCTGTATGGGCAGTGGTTTTAATCGGCCTTGAATAATCATCGTATTCATAACTGGTCCATTGCGAAGGAGAACCTGTTGAGGCATATGGCTCACTATCTCTTGTTTTCCGCCCTAAATAATCATATTCAGTAGTAATATAATTCCATACACCAGAAATATCCTTGCTGCCTTTGCGGATAACTCTTGCCAAAGCATCGCTTTCAATACTATTCCCGCTGCCATCATCACCGGTTTCTGTAGTAGTATATACATTATTTGCCCTGCTGTAAGCATACGTGATACTCTTCCCTAAAAAATCGGTTATTTTAGTTCGCTTACCCCAATTGTCATATACACTCACTGTAGTAAGCCCATACGGATTGGTTTGGCTTAATACTGTCCCATACCTGCTGTCATAACTGTTATTGGTGGTAACTAAATTGTCTGCATCGGTAATTGTTTTTACAAATCTGTTTGTCGTATCATACGTATATGATGTTGTTCTTGGAGAAACGGAATTTGTGGCATTTGTCCCAGTCGCACTAAGAGTTTTGCTTTTTAACAAACCGTTCGGAAAATACGCCATGGCTTCTACAATGGTTTCGGGTGCTCCGTTGGCATTCTTTTCGGTACCGGTCAAATTACCATTGTCATACGAATACTTCTCAATACTCACCTGTGTATTGGAATAAGCAGTTGTTGTTGTTGTCACCTGCTTTGGACGCCCTATAAAATTGCCTGCATTATCGTAAACAGTAACAATATTCGTTGTCCCTTGGAGTGTCGTTCCTAAATAAGCATTTGACGTAACATTGGTAGGCAATAAAAAATCAGACGAGTAATTATTGTATACTTTCTCACTCACAACATTGGTCAGGTAATCTGTTGTTTTTTGATTCGCCAGTAAAATGCTGTATCGTTTTGTAACTGGGTCTGTTGCTTCTGTAAATAAGTTTTCAACCTTATTGATTAAGCCAGTACTATTATTGGCAAACGAAAAAGGGCTGCTTAATAATTGTATATATGTCTTACTATTGGCACCACGCTGTAAAGGATTATTTTCTGTAACGTTCCAAGTTTTTTTATCACCAGGATTTTTATACCATCCACTACGTGCCGTTTTCTTAAAACCAATAGATCCTAAAGCTGTTACATGTTCAACATATCCCAAATAACTGAAATCCTGGAATTTTGTAACCCCAGCCGATGTGTTTTTCAATTGACTAACCAATTTTGTGGTCGGCAATTGTTTTATCTCAATAAACGGATATTGCAGGGCATCTTCAGAAGAGTAAAAACCATCCGGGCTTCCAAGTCCATTGGAACTTGGATCCGGCTCCATGTTTTTATATGTCAATTCATCCACAATCGCACCTCCGGATTGTGTTACTTTTTTCAATAAATTTTCCTCTGTATAATTCTTGAAGAAATTAACATAACTGACTGTTTTGTCAAAGGCGTTATTACCATGGTAACGAATCATTAATACCTCACTATTAAAACCTTGGTATTTGTAATTACTTACCAATGGAATTGGAAGGGAGTTATCGTCAATATTCCCGATATCCATTGATCCGTAACCTGCCGTAAAACCATTGTTGTATCCGATAGTATTGATATAACTGGATATATTCCATTGAGAATCGATATTCTTAGGATCAAAAAAAGGATCCGGCTGGTATAAAACCCTAAAAACCCTTACCAAGTCCGACTTCCCGTCTTTGTTGATATCCAATGCATAGTAACTGCTGTAATGCCATTCGTGGCTGTATGCATTACCGGAACTTGGCCTATACTCTACAATATTGTGCGATTCTTTTACAAAAAATGCTCCTCCGGCCGGGTTCGGATTGCTGTAATAAATATGCCATTGGCTACATCCTTCACATCCATTACCATCTGCTTCAGGAACCATTACATCCGGCTTACCATCACCATTATAATCCCCAAAAAGGATTTGTTTGGTTTTGGAATAACTATCCATCACTCCTTGGCCAATTACTTCTAGCTGGATCCAAGGAGCCGACTGCAATTGTTTAAAACTAACAACTTTATAATTCTTGTCGTCATCAATCATTAGGATATCTGATTTTCCATCCGAATTGAAATCCATAACAAAGCGTTTCCCTACCTGCAAAAGAGAAAAGTCAACTAAAGCAACATTTCCTGCGGTATTCTCGGCAGTAGAAACTGCAGGATTTAAATCCACCAAACGTGCAGAATTGATAAAATCCCCTACTTTCTCTTCCCAATGACATGTATTAGGGCCTGGTTCTTCTCCTTTTGCTGTTTCTGAAGATTGGGATGAAACACCACGGCCGCCAGTCTGAGGATTGGTTACATATTTTTTCGATTGATACGAGCCTAAAATAAGGACTTCCGAAAGGCCATCTCCATTAAAATCCCCTTCCAGATATTGGTTCGAATTTTTAGCAAATGTAGGACTGGTACACTTAGAAGGTGGGCTTTCAGGCTCTAAATTTCCATTTTCATCATATATAAATTGAGTACAAAGATCATCACAGTAACCAACATTATCCATAGTAATAATTTTACTATAGCTGTTCACCACTGTGGCATTGTCAAGATTATAAATTTTAAATTCAACACTCGTAAGACTTTCATTGGAATAAACGATGGATTGCTTTTGGTTTATTTTCCCATTGGTCAAGGTAGTCGCTGCAAATCGTTGCCTTGCAGATCCCAAAAAAGGCAAGCTGTAAACACTGCCAGTTCCCTGAAACAATTTGGTATACAAATTTTTACTAGTGATAAAATCCAAGCGCCCATCGCCATCAAAATCACCTGCCATGTCTGGACTGGTAGATAAATCCAAAGCATCAGTATAGGTGTTTGAATAAATAAAACCATCACTACCAGTGGTATTATATTCAAAAACAACTGGGTTTACTGCTTCATTTGAGCCGTTAAATTCCTGCAGCTGGCTTACTCTTTGATATCCATCGGCATCAGTTACATGGGTCAATTGGTATTTTCTAAACAACAAACTGTTGGTGAATACTTCGATTTTATCTAAAAGCTCGACTTTCTCAATTTTTATCCCTTTTATATAAGCATTTTCTTTTCTTGCTGCTTCCTTATAGGTAAAAACAATCTTATTGAGAGGGGTTGCATTCGTTGTAACATTGGCACTGAAACGGATTTCAGTGATGCAAAGGCTTTTATTATAAGGCTTCGCATAATGATAGGTCATAAAGTTACCGTTAGTATCTTCGAACCGTACAATATAGAAAGCAGTGGCATCAGTTGCATTCATCCCTCCGTAATTGCCGTACCATGTCTTGGATCCGTCCGGAGCAGTGACAATAAAATAAATAGTGCTTCCTGTCCCTTTCAGTTCGATTTTTGTGTTCGATTGGACTTCTGTCTCATAAGTAGAATTATCGGCCCAATACTCTCCAGATTTTTTAAGCAATCGCTGTCCGTCCAGTGCTAGTTTGTCATTGTCATCGAAGTCTACCCCATCCTTCATCCCATCAATATCCTGACGGGTTGCCATACGGCTTATACTTGATACGGTACTGATATTCCATCCTTGTCCTGCAATACCACCAGCTTGCCCGCTAACATAAGTAAGATTAATAACCGGGCCTACATCTTTAATACTCGGCGGCATGGCAACAGGTAACGTATACACTGTCTGACCTGAACTTGAAACCTCAAGCCTGCCTTGGGTATCATGGTAATTTTGTGAAAATAATGAATTGGCTATTAGAAATAGTAAGGCTGATAAACGTAATTTTAATTTCATGGGAGGTATTTATTCCTTTATAATTTTAATTGATTTCTGTTCTCCATTGGTATAGGATAACAATAAGGTATATAGGCCCTGCGGCAAATTCTGGAAAGACATTGTATAATTATCTGTATTTTCTAATTTGTCATACAGTTTTAGTAATTGGCCGCTCAATGCATACAGTTGAATAGTATTCATTTTGTTGTTGTTTATCAATTCCCATTTAAGATATAATTGCTCTTTTACGGGATTGGGATAATAGGAAATCACATCTTCAGGGTAAAATTTTTGCAGATCTTCTTCTTTTATATCCGCAATCTCTTTTGATGGGCCATTTGAATTTTTTGAATGACAATTAGTACATAACTGCCTTAAAATTTGATTCCCTGCTGCGTCATAGTCAAAGCTTAATTTTTGTGAAAACCCCATACTGCTGGTTAGCAGTACTAACAAAGTAATAAATTTACCCATTTCTATTTTTTTAATTTGGGCGCAAAACTATGATATTAAAACCATACTAAACGTCGGTATTTCTGCATAATTTTATACTACATGCATTTGAGAATGAATTGAATATTTGGCATATTAAATCTATTAGGTATCTAATGTTTTTAGGCATTGTAATAATGGCACTTGAGATTGAATTAGTTTTATATTGTATTTTGGAATAGAAAAAATAAAGAAGCTTAATCTTTTTTAGGAGAAAGTAAAAGAACGGGGTTTCCAAAAGTAAAATGTTTAAATGGGAATTTGTTTCGGAATTTTTAAAAGAAAAAAATATTAACATCAAAAAGGTGAAATATTACGTTGAAATAAATGAATTACAAAATCTTAACAATAGTTTCAAACATTCAGACAACATTAAAGATGATTCAAGGATAACCGCAATAAAAGAATTCAAAAAAAGGCATTTATAGAATATGAAGTCATACAAGCTTTTTACAGACAAATCGAAAATACTCCTTCAACCTTCATGCATTCATTATCTGATTTCATTTATAAAGATTTATACGTTTTCGACGAGGATAGAATTAATCACGAAGCTGATAAGATAGCGCTTCGAATGAATGAAAATGAAGCAAAAGTATTTATTGAAAAGCTTAAAACGAAATATTAAAGCTTTACACAACAGCAGTTTGACTCATTTACTTTTAACTTCACGCTCTCCTTCACGAAAAATTTTATCTTTACAGAAAATAATCAGCCCATTAGTTTCAATACTACTTAAATAGAAATTCAACTCAAAAACAAAAAAAAAGATAGTTTTGAATATACTGAAAAAGATTTACCCAATACAGTAAACAAATAGAATTAAAAAATAAAACCAATTGTCAGTGAAAGAGGAAAACTTTTATAAACTTATCATTTTATCGATGATTGTATTTGCGGTAATTTTTTGGTTTAAAGAAAATTCACACTACAATAAGATTCTAAATAATGGTAAAAGTACAATTTGCAAACTTACCCTGTGCGAACAGCGTGGGAAAAGCAGCGTAGCTTTTGTAAAGTATTATATTGACGGTAAAAAATATAGAACAAGCGCAGGCGGATGCCCTAAAGGCCGTGAGGATAAAGTAAACAAGTATTTTTCTATGAAATATGACGAAGAGAACCCGAATGATATCATTGTGGATTTTTCTTCAGAAATAAAGGACTCCATTTCAATAAAAGAACTGGAAGAAAAAATAAAATTTAGTATGTTCAATTAGTGACGGCTGATAATAAACAATACCCAAAATGAAAAACATCACCTCCATTTTACTAATCATCATCTCCATAACAGCCACAAGCTGCCATTCGCAGAAAAAAGAGGCATTCAAGGCGAAGGAAGTGTATACATCCCAGGATTTGATTATCACTCAAATTGCCGAAAATGCTTTTGAGCATACCTCATACATGCAAACGGATGATTTTGGGAATGTTCCCTGCAACGGATTAATTGTGAAGGACAATAATGAGGTTATTGTTTTCGATACGCCAACAACCGACAAAAGTTCGGAACTATTGATAGCGTGGTTAAAAGATACATTGCATTGCAAGATCAAAGCCATCATCCCGACGCATTTCCACGATGATTGTTTGGGTGGTTTGGGCGCTTTCCATAAAAACAATGTCCCTTCTTATGCTTATTATAAAACCATTACGCTAGCCAAGGAACATCATTTTACAGTTCCTGAAAACAGTTTCAATGATTCGTTACACTTAAAAATTGGCCGTGAAAAAGTCATTGTGAAGTTTTTTGGAGAAGGGCATACGAAAGACAATGTGGTTGGGTATTTCCCTAAAGAAAACATACTTTTTGGCGGTTGTTTGATAAAAGCCATAGATGCCTCTAAAGGGTATTTAGGCGATGCAAATGTCTCCGAATGGTCCAATACGGTTGAAAAACTCAAGGTGGAATACCCGAATGCCAAAATCATTATCCCGGGGCATGGCGATTATGGGGATCAAAAATTGCTTGATTATACGATAGGGTTGTTTAAAGTGCAATAGAAGTTTTTGTTATTGGTAACAGTTGCTTGCGTAGCGTATTTCGCGAAAAGGCCTATCTTTGGCAGGAATCCACTAAAACGAACCGCTGTATCATGGCAGTCAAAAATTATATTTTAGGAATATTACTAGTATTTATTTCCTCCTGCAAACATTCTGAAAACAAAGCAGAAAATGAAACAATCCTCACAGAAAATTATTCGTTGGAAGTTCCAAATGACATGGAAAGAGCCTATACTCTGAATGAGTTGGCTAAAGTACAGTTCCAAAAAGTAGAAGAAGATTTGTATTTTATTGTATTAGAAGAGACTAAAGAAAGTTTCGAAAATGCAATCAGGTTAAAAGTCCATCATGCAACACCTAGTTTATTTGGATACTACAAAGTTGTTACGAATCATTTTGATGAAATTTATAAAGATTTAAAAATCAACGATTTTGGCACTACTAAAATCAACTCCTGCAATGCAATTGTTTTCTCCATGAGTGGAAAAGATTTAGGCAATGGTAAAAATGTATTTTTCAGGTATGCATTACTTGAGGATAATAAGAACTTATATCAAATAATGTCCTGGACTAATATTCATTACAAGGATAAATTGATTGGAAAAATGGAAGGGATTATCAATTCATTTAAGTCTGAATCCTCTTCAAGATAAAACACCCACTCCAGAAGATACCGTTAAAATGGAGCAAGCATACAGGATAATTTAATTTCGGAACACAATTCGATTATATTAAATTCCAATTTACCGAAAATGAATGTATTGTTTTTTCATCTGATTACAATTAAGCTTCCACCCAAAAAAACCTCTTTTTTTTAACAAATACAGCGCGTTTTTTTTTACAAAGAAAGTTTATATTCGCAACGGAAACCCCAATTCCTTTTTACAACCTACGCCAATACTAAACAGCATAGCCAATTGTAGAAATCCTCTATGGTTCAGATTGAAAATAATCATTTCGATGCCACCCCAATTATATATGGAAAATCCGTATCCGGAAGTTCCTGTGCTTTCCCACCGGCAAATCTGAAAATACGGGATATAATTCCTGTGCTTTTTTTCTAAACGTCAAAACAGCAAATCTTCACAACACCAGATAATGAATACCATCCTATTAACCTTTTGTTACTTCAGTTGTTTAATGAGTTTGTTGTGCGTCCTGATTATTGTCCTTCAGAACAAATTTCATTTGTATTACAAAATCCTGGTACTGCTCTGCCTGATTTCCTGCATTATGGTCATCGGGTCCTGGACTTTTTTCCAAGGAAAAGTGCCGCTGCTTGAGCATGCCTATCTTTGGGTTACAAGCTTCCCGATTGATTTCCTTCCGGGGGCACTGTTGTATTTATATGTCAAATCGGTACTGCAAAGGGCCAAAAGGATCAGCAAATGGGATCTCCTTCATTTTGCACCTGCCTTGCTGCATTGCATTGAGCTCATTCCTTTTTACCTGCTTCCGGTCCAGGAAAAGCAGCATTTCTTAACGCTATACCTGCTGTATCCCAACTATCTGCCGGGCCAGGGTGTTTTTATGTTACCGATGGATGCCCATGTGCTGCTGAAAACCGGATTGTGGTGCCTGTACATTGTCCTGACCATTGTCACATTGCTGCGGTTCCATAAAAAAAACCCTTTGTGGATTATCCGCAACAACCATATTTGGTACTGGATTACAAGGCTTACGGGCATCCATGTAATATCATTGCTGATCTCCCTGAGCGGCCTGTTCCTTTTTAGCAACTATGCTTACCTTAAATTTTCGGTTATACATCCGGTATTTTTTATCCTGACCTGCATCATCCTTCTTATGTTCAAGCCAAAGATATTGTACGGATTAAGCCATTTCAGTAATACCGATACCCTTAAACGGGAAAAAGAGGAAGAAATGCTTTCCAAAAATTTTGAATTATCGCCTGTGAAGGTAAAGGAGTACAAGGAAAAAATCGAATCGTTTATCCAGAATGAGAAGATTTTCCTGATCAAGAATTACTCGCTGGGAGATCTGTCCAATGATTTAGGAATCCCGTTGCACCACCTGTCTTATGTTATCAATAAGGAGTTTTGCATCAATTATAAAAGTTTCATCAACAATTGCCGGGTAGCCTATATCATCCAACACCGGTATGACCCGGAATGGTCGCAATTTTCGCTTGAAGGTATCGGAAATGAAGCCGGATTCAATTCCAGGAACACTTTTTTCAAGGCTTTTAAAATTGCCACGGGGGAAACGCCTTCTGAATATTTCAGGAAAAAAGAGGAAGGAAACCGCCCGCCAAAAACAGACTAGCCTTTTTCTGCTGCCGGAAACCGTTACAATACTATTTTCTTCCAGTGTTCCAACTTGTTTTCAAAAGTCATTCCGGCGTTTGCCGGGCTTGTGGAAGGCAAGGTTACAAAGGTATATTTTTCAGTAAGGCCAATGTATTTTTTATAAAAAGCGGCGGCTTTTTGCCCGTTGAAAAAAAGGCTTTCAATGCCAGGATGATTGTCAAGGAACGAGGCAAGGTCATTAGGCACTTCCTTTACAATGGCACTATCCAGGCTGCCTTCGCGCTCGCAGGCCTGCAGTGTATCCCATAAAGCCAGGCGGTTCCGGAGCAGCATGGCTTTCTTCTGATCGTAATCGGCTGGGAACGGTTCTTCAAAAACCGAACTGACCAGTTTCCAGAAATGGTTCCTGGGGTGGCCGTAATATTCATTGAGCCGGATGGATTGTATCCCCGGCATGGTTCCCAGTATCAATACAGTTGAATAGGCATCTGCAATGGGCGGAAAAGAAAAAATCTTCATGACGCTGTAATTTCGACAGGCAAAAATAACGAATTGGTTTCTTTTTTTAGAATCAAACGGTGCAACCTTACTTTCCTATAACGGCAAAATCAATTGTATTGTGTTGTAGTTTATTTTCCAACCTGCCGTTTTTTGGCCGTCTTTCATTCCTCTTCCGTAAAAACAGCCCACCGGGGTAAAAAAGGAGTAGTCTCATTTTATAAACAGGTACTAATCTCCTACAAAAAAAGGGGCTAAAAAATAATCTTGAGCCTAATTTTGAAGTACCAAGAAGGCCAACACAGTTGTTTTGCAAAACGTGGAAATTTTAGAATACGACTAAAAAACTATAGTGGAACCGAGATGATTATTTATCAAAAACAGATTTAATATATGGAAAATTTTACACCCAAAAGACTTAATTTTAAGCATATATTTTTACTCCTTGTCTTTTTTTCAACTTCTCATTTAGGAGCGCAGAATTGTGCAGGGCTTAATTCATTGTATCAGACCAAAGGAGCTCCAGATGGAAATGACGGGCATGTGGATGTTTATGAGTATGATTTTCCCAGCCGAAGCTTTATAAACATACAAAGCCTTACAACAGGCCTTGATTTTGCCTCTGGAGCAGCCTCGGCATTTAATACCAGCACAGGATTGTTGTATATTCGGGGAGATGGGAATCATTCGTCCAGGGATATCAGGGTTTTTGATCCGGCCAATAATTTTGCCTATGTTGGTGTAATTGATCTTACGGGGTCGGGCGGTATCAGTATTTATGACAATTTGTTTTCCGTAGATGATTATATATATGTCAGGGATCAGAATGGTGATAACTTAGCACGGTTCAATGCGGTAAATGTAGTTTTTACAGGCCAGGTTGCCACTGCCGGACTTACTAGTTATATCGTAAATGGCACTAACCTTAATCTTAATAGATGTTTTGATTACGCTTATTACAAAAGTCCACTCGCAGCGTCAGGAGCATATTATGGAATGAAGGGCATTTCGGCTACAAGCTGTCGTTTAGTCATTATTGACCAAGCTACAAACAATCTTACCACCAGAAATTTAAATCTTACAAATCCAAGTGCAAGCAATGATTTTTCCGGCAATGATTTTGGTGCTATTTGGGTAGATGAAAGTGGGACTTTATTTGCTTTTAACAACAATACCGGAAATGTGTATGTCGTTCCGAATGTGGAATCAGGAACAACAAGTATTACATGGATGCTACCATCAGGTTCGTCAAGCAGTAATGACGGATTTGGCTGTGGAAGAGTTGTTAATCCTGTAGTGGTTACCACAAATCCAAGCTGTAGTGCTGCTGGCACCGCTACTATAGATAATTATTTGGACGATCCCAATATCAGTTATATATTTTATGATTCTGGCGGTAATCCTGTTAATTATGTTTCAGTTGGCATGGGAGGAGTGATTACCGGGTTACATTATGGTGAAACGTATACAGTAGCCTTGCATATGATTGATATCAATTTTACTTTCAGTCCATCAGACCCATTTACCATTTTTGATATATTGACACCGGTCACCGCCAGTGTAACACCCAATACTGCAACCACGAATTGTGCTTCACCAAGTGTTACATTAGTTGCCACCGGAGGAGTAACGTATTCCTGGAGCCCGGCTGCAGGATTGAGTGACCCTAATATCCCTAATCCTGTTGCTACACCCCTTAGCACGACAACCTATACGGTAACCGTAACGGGAGCAAATGGCTGTACCGCAACGGCTACAGCTACGGTAACTGTAAACAGCACTCCGGTAATTCCAACGATAAGTACTACGCCTCCTACTTGCCTTGCAGCCGGAACGAGTACCATTAGCAATTACAGTGCTTCCAACACGTATACTTTTTCTCCCGCAGGCCCAACAATTAATGCCTCGGGCCTTATTTCCGGAATGGTTATCGGGACTTCCTATACTGTAACGGTAGCGGCAAATGCCATTTGTGCTGCAGCAACATCCGCACCGTTTAGTAATGCGGCTATGCTCGTAACACCAGCTGTGCCAACGATTAGTTCTACACCTCCTACATGTTTTGCAACAGGATCAAGTACGATTAGTAATTACAGTGCTTCCAACACCTATACTTTCTCTCCGGTTGGACCAACAGTAAATGCAACCGGTCTTATCTCAGGAATGACCATTGGAACCTCGTATACTGTAACCGCTTCCAACGGAAGCTGTACCTCGGGAGCTTCTGCGGCGTTTAGCAATGCCGCGATGTTGGTAACACCAGCTGTACCAACGATTAGTTCGGTTCCTCCAACTTGTTTTGCAACGGGAACCAGTACGATTAGCAATTACAGTGCATCCAACACCTATACTTTTTCCCCAACAGGGCCAACAGTGAATGCTGCAGGACTTATCTCAGGAATGAGCATTGGGGTTTCGTATACCGTAACTACTTCCAATGGAACCTGTACTTCGGGAGCTTCTGCGCCGTTTAGTAATGCTGCGATGTTGATAACACCAGCAGTTCCGACAATAACTTCTACGCCTCCTACTTGTTTTGCAACAGGAACCAGTACGATTAGCAATTACAGTGCGGGCAACACCTATATTTTCTCTCCGGTTGGGCCAACAGTGAATGCAACCGGTCTTATCTCAGGAATGACCATTGGAACCTCGTATACTGTAACCGCTTCCAACGGAAGCTGTACTTCGGGAACTTCTGCGCCGTTTAGTAATGCCGCGATGTTGGTAACACCGGCAATTCCGACAATAAGTTCAGTTCCTCCTACTTGTTTTGCAACAGGATCTAGTACGATCAGCAATTACAGTGCTGGGAATACCTATACATTTTCCCCAACAGGGCCAACAGTGAATGCTGCGGGGCTTATTTCCGGGATGACCATAGGAGTTTCGTATACCGTAACTTCTTCTAATGGAACTTGTACTTCTGGAGCTTCTGCGCCGTTTAGCAATGCCGATATTTTGGTAACGCCAGCTGTACCGACGATAAGTTCAGTGCCTCCTACTTGTTTTGCAACAGGAACGAGCACGATCAGCAATTACAGTGCGGGCAATACGTATACTTTTACTCCGGCAGGGCCAACGGTAGATGCAACCGGGCTTATTTCTGGAATGACCATTGGGGTTTCGTATACCGTAACTACTTCTAATGGATTCTGTACTTCGGGAGCTTCGTTGCCATTTAGTAATGCGGCGATGTTAGTAACACCGGCAATTCCGACAATAAGTTCTACGCTGCCAACTTGTTTTGTTGCAGGAACAAGTACCATTAACAATTACAGCGCTTCCAACGCCTATACTTTTACTCCGGTTGGACCAACAGTAGATGCTACGGGTCTTATTTCAGGAATGATAATCGGAACTGTTTATACCGTGACTTCTTCCAACGGAACCTGTACTTCGGGAGCTTCTGCGCCGTTTAGCAATGCCGCGATGTTAGTGACACCAGCAATTCCGACAATAACTTCTACACCTCCTACATGTTTTGCAACAGGATCAAGTACGATTAGTAATTACAGTGCTTCCAACACCTATACTTTCTCTCCGGTTGGGCCAACGGTAAATGCTGCGGGGCTTATCTCGGGAATGACCATTGGGGTTTCGTATACTGTAACTACTTCTAATGGATTCTGTACTTCGGGAGCTTCTGCGCCGTTTAATAATGCGGCGATGTTGGTAACACCGGCTATTCCGACAATTAGTACTACGCCGCCTACTTGTTTTGCAACGGGATCAAGTACGATCAGCAATTACAACGCATCAAATACGTATACTTTTACTCCGGCAGGGCCAACAGTGAATGCTGCAGGACTTATTTCCGGGATGACCATAGGAGTTTCGTATACCGTAACTTCTTCTAATGGAACCTGTACCTCGGGAGCTTCTGCGCCGTTTAGCAATGCCGATATTTTAGTGACACCAGCTGTACCAACCATTAGTTCGGTTCCTCCAACTTGTTTTGCAACAGGATCAAGTACGATTAGCAATTATAGTGCGGGCAATACGTATACCTTTTCTCCAACAGGACCAACAGTAAATGCTGCGGGGCTTATTTCGGGAATGACCATTGGGGTTTCGTATACCGTAACTACTTCTAATGGATTCTGTACTTCGGGAGCTTCTGCGCCGTTTAGCAATGCTGCAATATTGGTAACACCGGCAATTCCGACAATTAGTTCTACGCTGCCAACTTGTTTTGTTGCAGGATCAAGTACGATCAGCAATTACAGTGCATCGAATACCTATACTTTTTCTCCGGTTGGGCCAACGGTAGATGCAACAGGTCTTATTTCAGGAATGACCATTGGAATTTCCTATACCGTGACGACTTCCAACGGAAGCTGTACCTCGGGAGCTTCTGCATCGTTTAGCAATGCCGATATTTTAGTGACACCTGCCGTTCCGACAATAAGTTCTACGCCTCCTACTTGTTTTGCAACAGGATCAAGTACCATCAGCAATTATAGTGCGGGCAATACGTATACTTTTTCTCCAACAGGGCCAACGGTAAATGCAACCGGACTTATTTCAGGAATGACCATTGGGGTTTCGTATACCGTGACTACTTCTAATGGAAGCTGTACCTCGGGAGCTTCTGCGCCATTTAGTAATGCTGCAATGTTGGTAACACCAGCAATTCCGACAATTAGTTCTACGCTGCCAACTTGTTTTGTTGCAGGATCAAGTACGATCAGCAATTACAACGCTTCAAATACGTATACCTTTACTCCGGTTGGGCCAACAGTAGATGCAACCGGTCTTATTTCAGGAATGACGATAGGGGTTTCCTATGCCGTGACGACTTCCAACGGAACTTGTACTTCGGGAGCTTCGGCACCGTTTAGCAATGCCGATATTTTAGTAACGCCAGCTATACCGACGATTAGTTCGGTACCTCCTACTTGTTTTGCAACAGGATCAAGTACGATCAGCAATTACAGTGCGGGCAATACGTATACTTTTACTCCGGCAGGGCCAACGGTAGATGCAACCGGGCTTATCTCAGGAATGACCATTGGGGTTTCCTATACCGTAACTACTTCTAATGGATTTTGTACTTCGGGAGCTTCGTTGCCGTTTAGCAATGCGTCTATGTTGGTAACGCCTGCAATTCCGACAATTAGTACTACTCCTCCAACTTGTTTTGTTACAGGAACGAGCACAATCAGCAATTACAACGCTTCAAATACGTACATGTTTACTCCGGTTGGGCCAACAGTAGATGCTGTCGGAGGTATTTCGGGAATGATAATCGGGATGGTTTATACCGTGACGACTTCCAACGGATCGTGTACTTCGGGAGCTTCGGCACCGTTTAGCAATGCGGCGATGTTGGTAACGCCTGCGATTCCGACAATAAGTTCAGTTCCTCCAACTTGTTTTGCTCCAGGAACGAGCGCGATTGGCAATTACAGTGCTTCAAACACCTATACTTTTACTCCGACTGGACCAACGGTGAATACTACGGGGTTAATCTCAGGAATGACCATCGGGGTTTCGTATTCCGTGATTACTTCTAACGGAACTTGTACTTCCGGGGCTTCTGCGCCGTTTAGCAATGCAGATGTATTGGCAACGCCTTCAGCACCAATAACAGATGCTACGACACAACCCATTTGTCCTTCAACTACAGGAAGTGTAGTATTAAGCGGTTTGCCATCAGGGAACTGGACCATTAATCCGGGCGGGATAACAGGCAATACCCCAACTGTAGAAGTGACGGATTTACAACCGGGGACGTACAACTTTACCGTAACCAATGACTCGGGATGTACCTCGACACCTTCGGCAGATGTTGTCATTATCAATGTGATATGCCCGGAATGTGAGGAAATAAACAAAATAAAGGTATTCAATGCCGTATCTCCGGGAATAGTGGATGGCCTTAATGATTTCTTCAATATCGAAGCCTTGGATGCCTTTGATTGTTATCCGACAAATACGGTCCAGATTTACAACCGTTGGGGTGTTTTGGTATTTGAACGCAATCAATACACAAATGACACTACCAGGGGATTCGTCGGGATTTCCGAAGGACGCACAACGGTAAGCCGAAACGAAAAATTACCGGAAGGCACTTATTATTATATCATCAATTACACAGACAAAAGGGCCAATGCTTTTCATCTGACAGGTTTCCTGGAGTTGAAATGGAATTAAAACCGAAAGCAGTAAAATCGATACCCTTCAAGAGAACGATAAAAAACACCTTCATATGAAAACAAGAATAATAATAGTACTGATTATGTTTATGTCTGTTGCCGCCCATGCCCAAAACAGGGAGCAATTTACGCAATACATGTACAATACGGTAAATTTCAATCCTGCTTATGCAGGCTCCAGGCCGGCCATATCTATTTTTGCTTTGCACCGCAACCAATGGGTCGGTTTGGATGGCGCGCCGGTAACGAATTCGTTTTCCATAAATACGCCCATCAGCGGAAGCAGTATCGGTTTGGGATTGTCTGTAGTGAATGATAAGATAGGCGTTTCGGAAGAAAATGACATTTCCGCTGATTTCTCGTATACCATTCCCGTGAGTCAAAGTTACAAACTGGCTTTCGGGATAAAAGGCGGTCTCCATATCCTAAATGCCGATTTTACGAAGCTTACCCAGGAAAGCGGAGATCCTGTTTTCCAGAATAACATCAACAATGAGCTGTCGCCAAACATCGGGGCCGGGCTTTATTTGTACTCCGACAAGGCGTATGTAGGATTATCGGCACCATACCTGATAAAAACCGATCATTATCTCCAGGGAACCTCAACAAGTACGATTGTTATGCCAAAAATAAATTATCTGCTGATGGCTGGATACGTATTGGACATAAGCCCTGCTGTAAAATTCAAGCCGTCGGCCTTAACCAAATATGTCCCGGGAGCGCCATTGCAGGTTGATGCATCCGCCAATTTCTTAATCAACGAGAAATTTGTAGGCGGCTTGTCTTACCGATGGAGCGCTGCCTTAAGCGGCATGGCAGGTTTCCAGATAAACAGTTCCTGGTTTATTGGCTACAGCTACGATTTTGACACGACATCTTTAGGAAAATACAATTCCGGATCTCACGAGATATTCCTGCGCTACGAATTGTTTACCAAATTCAATAAAATAATATCTCCTAGATTCTTCTAAACAGTACGAATTATGAAAATCAGAACCTTCCTTTATAGTACACTTTTTAGCATCCTGGCTTCACAAAGCTATGGGCAAAAAACCAGAGTAGAAGCAGCCGACAAAAAATACGACCGGTATGATTATGTTGATGCTATCTCCACTTACGAGCGTGTAGCCGAAAAAGGGTACAAAGACGAAAAGATGTTTCAAAAACTGGGCAATGCCTATTATTTTAATGCCGAATTGGCCAAGGCCGAAAAATGGTACAAGGCGCTTTTTGCTATGAACCCAAACCAGGAAGCCGAATACTATTACCGGTACGCGCAAACCCTAAAATCAATTGGGGATTATGAAAAGGCCAATAAAATGATGGAAGAATTCAATAAGAAATCAGGAAATGACCAAAGGGCGAAACTATATGCCAGCCAAAAAAATTATCTCGAAGAGATCAAGGCCAACTCACGGCGCTATGATATATCCGATGCCGGGATCAACTCGGAATATTCCGATTATGGAAGTTCCTTCTTAAACAACAAACTTGTATTTGCTTCAGCACGGGATACCTCGGGAGCTTTCAAAAAAGTATTCAAATGGACCAATCAGTCCTATACCAACTTGTATAGTGCCGAAATAAAACCAACCGGTGCAATGGGAAAGCCGGTGCGCTTTACTAAAATTATCAACTCCAGGTTCCACGAATCGACTCCGGTGTTTACCAAAGACGGCCAAACCATGTATTTTACCCGGAATAATTACCTGAATGGAAAAAAAGGGAAAGACTCTGAAAATTCGACTTTGCTAAAACTCTATAAAGCCGTCTTAAAGCAAGGGGAATGGAGCAATGTAATCGAATTGCCTTTTAACAGCAATGAGTATAGCGTAGCCCATCCGGCATTGAGCCCCGATGAAAAGACCCTTTATTTTGCTTCCGATATGCCGGGCACTTTGGGGCAATCTGATTTGTTCAGTGTCAAAATCAATGCTGACGGCAGTTATGGGGATCCGGTAAACCTTGGAAAGACCATCAACACGGAAGGAAGGGAAACCTTTCCATTCCTGTCTGAAGATAATGAATTGTATTTTGCCAGCGATGGACGCCCGGGGCTTGGAGGCCTGGATGTATTTGTCTCTAATTTGGGAAATAACAATCGTTTTCAAGAAGTAAAAAACATCGGGGAACCGATAAATGGGCCACAGGACGATTTTGCTTTCCTGATAGACAGCAAAACCCAAAGCGGTTTTTTTACGTCCAACCGGGAAGGCGGCCATGGTTATGATGACATCTATCGTTTTAAAGAATGGCGTGAACCTGTATGTGCACAATCATTATCGGGGATAATTACAGACCAGGAAACAAAAATGGTATTGCCGGGATCAAAAGTAAGTTTATTCGATGAACAATTTACGTTACTAAAAGAAACGATTGCCAACGAGAAGGGCGTATATGTTTTTGAAGTGGAATGCGGGAAAACATATTACATCCGGGCGGAGAAAGCAGAATACGAAACCAAGGAAGGGAAAATCACCATTGAGAACGCCACAGGAAATTCAGAATTATCCCTGCAGCTGGAGCAGCGTATCAAACCTGTCAAGGAAGGAACCGATTTGGCAAAAATCCTAGACATCCCGATTATCTACTTTGATTTGGACAAATCATTTATCCGTTCGGATGCCGCTTTTGAATTGGAAAAAATAGTAGCGGTAATGCAACAGCATCCAAAGATGAGAATCGATATCCGTTCCCATACCGATAGCAGGCAAACCCATAAATACAATGAAGGCCTGTCTGACAGGAGGGCCAAATCAACCATGGCATGGCTGGTACAAAACGGTATAGAAGCCCGCAGGATAACAGCAAAAGGCTATGGTGAAACACAATTGGTGAACCACTGTGCTGACGGTGTAACATGCACCGAAGAAGAACACCAGGCCAACAGGCGAAGCGAATTCATCATCGTAAGCATGGAATAACCCAAAGCAAGAATCATAAGCAGGACCGCCTCAATCAACATGACGTGCCGGCCGGGATCTGAAGAGGTGAAACAAGAAGGATGATCCGGCCACGAAAACAAAACCTATTTGTAATGCAAAGCCCTGGTTGTACCGGGGCTTTGTTTTTTCAGCTTAAACAAGTCCCCTCTTGACTCTTGTTTCTTGATTCTTTTCTCTTCTTTTTCTTGTGGCAAAAAAAGTATTCCAAAAATTTTTGCCACACTTTCTGTGATAAAAAATTAATTTAAAAAAAATTATCACACATTTTGTGGCAAAAAAAATATTTTGAAAAATTTTGCCACACTTTCTGTTGCAAATTATTTTTTTTAGAAAATTTGCAACAAAACATTTTTCCTGTTTCTTATTTTCTTTTCTTTTTAAGTTCGTGGTGGAGGAACCGAAGAATGAGGTTCAGCGAACACAAATGAAAATAAATGCTTGGTGAGCTAAGATTGTGCTCTATTTTATTGGTACAATTTCAATATAACGTTTGTCATTCCGACGAAGGAGGAATCTCTGTTTTTATGCTTTCCTGACTGTTTCTTTGTTCTTTCTTGTACTTTGCCTTGATACAAAGTACCAAAAATCAAGCCTGCACATCACAATCCTGAAAACTACCGCGTCATTCCGCTCCGCGCTCCGAGCCGCTCGTCATGCTTCCTCGCTATGCGGAACGCTGCCGCTTCATGACTTGTTGTTTTCTACGGATTATGCTGTGAGGGCGAAGTGGGGGCTTGGAAAGATTGGGTTTTTAATTAGCGAATTAATTAATTCGCTAATTCGCTTATTTAGATCATCAATTCCATCACAAAACTTCTTGACTCTTTGTTCTTTGTTCTATTCTCTTTGTTCTTTGCTCTTTGTTCTTTGCTCTATTCTCTTTATTCTTCCTTCTTCCTTCTTTCTTCATAAAAAAAGCCGGTCTTTTCAAACCGGCTTCTCCATCACAATTGCTTATTTCCAACCACCACCTAAATCCCTGTATACATGGATCGAGGCGCCAAGTTGTTCTTTTTTGGTTTCTACCAATTCTAATTTGGATTCCAGGGCATCACGCTGGGTCATGAGGACTTCAAAATAATCGGCCCGGGAGGATTTGAACAAATCTTTCGACACGTCTATCGCTTTGTTCAGGGCATCTACCTGCTGGGATTTCAAACCATAGCTTTGTTCCAGGTTGTTTATTCTGGAAAGCTGGTTGGAAACCTCGATGTACGCATTCAGAATAGTACGCTCGTAATTATACAACGCCTGGAGCTGTCGTGCATTGGCATTGAAAAACTCAGCCTTGATCGCATTCTTGTTAATTAAAGGAGCGGCCAGGTCTCCCGCAACGGAATACAGCAGCGACTCTGGTAGACGCAACAAATAAGACGGTTTAAAAGCCTGCAATCCTACCGCCGCTGAAATATCCAGCGAAGGATAAAACTCGGCACGGGCTGCTTTTACATCCAGCTTTGCGGCGGTCAGCTCCAACTCCGCCTGTTTGATGTCAGGACGGTTCGCCAATAATTGCGATGGGATACCGGAATGGGTTGCAGCAGGCATCAGGCTTAAAAAATTGCCTTTGCTCCTGGCCACTTCCTGCGGGTAACGCCCCAACAGGAAATTGATCCTGTTTTCCGTTTCTTTTATTTTTTGAAGGATATCAAACTCCATCCCTCTGGAGGTATATACTTCCGCTTCGAATTTCTGGACGGCGAGTTCGGTTGCCCTGGCGCCTTCTTTCTGGATCTTTACAATCTCGAGGGCATTCTTCTGCAATTCGATATTCTCCTTTACAATTTCCAATTGGCTGTCTAAAGCCAGCAATTCATAATACGAATCGGCAACTTCGGCCACAAGGTTCGTGAGGACGAAATTCTTGCCTTCAACAGTAGACAGGTATCGGCTTACCGCCGCTTTTTTGGAATTGCGGAGTTTCTTCCAGATATCCACTTCCCAATTCGCATAGGCTGCGACTTTCAAATCCCCCAAAGGGTCCGGCATTTCTTTCCCCGGGACTATTTCGGTAGCAGCATCCCCGGCGCCCTGGCTGGTATAACGGCCCACTTTTTCCAATCCGGCACCAGCCTGCAATCCTATGGTAGGCAGCAAGGCACCTTTTCTGATCCGGATATCGTTTTTGGCAATTTCGATTTCCTGCAGCGTGATTTGCAATTCCTGGTTGTTTTGCAGCGCAGTATCAATCAGGTTGACCAAATTAGGGTCTTTAAAATAGGTACGCCAGGAAGTGGTTGCCGTATTGATGGTATCGGTGCTTTTGCCAAAGGATTCCGGTACGGTTTTGATTTCCGCCAACGGGGCCAATTTCGGGGCACAACTTGCCACTGCCAGGAAAATACCCGGCAGGACACAATATGTATAGAATTTTATCTTATTCATTATCATTCAAATATTCGGTAAATGGATTTTCGTCGTCTTTTTTAGAGAACTGGTGCTTTTCTGAAATTTTCGCAAAAATGTAATACAAGCCGGGGATAATCAAGACCCCACAGACCGTACCGACAAGCATTCCTCCTGCCGCCGCCGAACCCAATGTCCTGTTTCCTATTTTGCCAGGATCTGAAGCTAAGGCCAACGGAATCAAACCGGCAATAAAAGCGAACGATGTCATTAAGATAGGACGGAAACGCACTGCCGCACCTTCCATAGCCGCATCGAGCACGGAAACGCCCTGGCTGTGTTTTTGAGCCGCGAATTCCACGATCAGTACGGCGTTTTTCCCCAGCAAACCAATGAGCATGATAAAGGCTACCTGGGCATAGATATTGTTGGCAAGCCCGAATAATTTCAAGAATAGAAAGGCACCGAAAATCCCGGCCGGCAACGACAGGATTACCACAAGCGGCAGTATGAAACTCTCGTATTGTGCTGCCAGTACCAGATATACGAAACCAAGGCAGATCAGGAAGATATAGATGGCCTCGTTTCCTCTGGCTACCTCATCGGCTGAAATACCCGCCCAATCAATGCCATACCCTCTCGGAAGTGTTTTCTCGGCTACTTCTTTCACCACTTCAATGGCGGTCCCACTGCTGTAACCGATGGCGGGAGCACCGCTGATCTCGGAAGCATTGTACATATTGTGCCGCGTTATTTCAGACAAACCGTATACTTTTTTCATTTTCATGAAAGAAGAGAAAGGCACCATTTCGTCCCGGTTGTTTTTTACGTACAATTTCAGGATATCTTCCGGCAGTGCCCTGTATTGTGGGGAAGCCTGCACAATTACCTTATATTGTCGGTCGTATTTGATAAAATTGGTTTCATAATTACTTCCTACAAGTGTTGATAAGGTGTTCATCGCATTTTCGATGCTTACTCCTTTTTGCTGCGCCAGGTCATTGTCGATATCGAGCATATACTGCGGGAAACTGGCACTGTAAAACGTAAATACCGACGTCAGTTCCGGGCGTTTTTTCAGCTCACGCACAAAATCTTTACTGACGGTTTCCATTCTTTTGTAATCCCCGGAGCCTGCTTTGTCCAGCAATCGCAATTCGAAACCACCCGCGGCACCATATCCCGGAACGGCAGGAGGCTGGAAATATTCGATGGTCGCACCCGAAATATTTTTCGTTTCTTCTTCCAGTTCCTTGATGATTTCCTCTACATTCTGATGGCGGTCTTTCCAATCTTTTAAATTGATAAGGCAGGTCCCGGTGTTGGATCCGGTTCCTTCGGTCAGGATTTCATAACCTGCCAAAGCCGATACGGATTTCACACCATCGAGTTTTTCGGCTACTTTCTGAAGTTCTTCGGCTATCTGGTTGGTCCTTTCCAATGAAGATCCCGGCGGGGTTTGGATAATCGCATAAAACATCCCCTGGTCCTCGCTTGGAATAAATCCGGAAGGAAGGCTGTTGTTGATGAAGAATATTCCCGTGCAAAATGCCAGCAGGACACCAATGGAAACCGATCGTCTATTGATAAAAAGTGCCAATATTTTCTGGTACCTTCCCGATAAACGGTTGAACTGGTTGTTAAAGCCATCCAGGAACCTGTTTACCAAATTTTTAGGACGTGGTTTCCCGTGGAGGTTTTTCAGCATCAGGGCACATAATGCCGGAGTCAGTGTTAAAGCGACTATCCCCGAAAGGATGATTGCCGTTGCCATGGTGATGGAAAACTGACGGTAAAAAATACCTACCGGGCCCGACATGAAAGCAACCGGGATAAATACCGCGGCCATCAGGAAGGTAATTGCAATAATGGCTCCGCCTATTTCGACCATTGCTTTTTTGGTCGCTTTCCGGGCCGAGAGATGTTCTTCTTCCATCTTGGCATGGACGGCTTCTATGACGACAATCGCGTCATCGACGACGACCCCGATGGCCAAAACAAGTGCAAATAACGTAATAAGGTTTATGGTAATCCCGAACACCTGCATAAGGGCAAACGTACCGATGAGCGAAACCGGTACGGCAATAGCCGGGATAAGGGTGGAACGCCAATCGCCAAGGAACAGGAATACGACGATACCTACCAATATAAAAGCTTCAACAAGTGTATGGATTACTTTTTCGATGGAAGCGTCCAGGAATTTGGACACATCGTAACTGATTTCATAATCCATGCCTTTTGGGAACGATTTTTTCAATTCCTCCATTTTGGTTTTGACATCTTCTATAACCTGGCTGGCATTGCTCCCGTAGGATTGTTTGACGGTAATGGCTGCAGAAGGTTTCCCGTTGATGCTCGAATAAATATCATACATGGAACTTCCGAACTCTACATCGGCTACATCCTTCAACCGGAGCATTTCGCCATTCGCATTGGAACGCACCACAATATTTTCGTATCCCTGCGGAGTCGTATACCTTCCTTTGTATTTCAAAACATATTCAAACGCTTGTGATCTTTTACCGGAACTCTCGCCCGTTTTCCCTGGAGAGGCTTCCAAACTTTGCGCGCTCAATGCTTCCATGACTTCATCGGCAGAAATCTTGTAGGCCAGCATCCTGTCCGGTTTAAGCCAGATACGCATCGCATAATCACGGTTCCCTAAAATTTCCGCAACCCCTACTCCGTTGACACGCTTCAGGTCGGAAAGGATATTGATATCGGCAAAGTTGTACAGGAATTTCTGGTCCGTTTTCGGGTCTTTACTGAATAAATTGATATACAGCAACATATTAGGTTCTTCACGGGTAATCTTCAACCCTTCCCGTACCACTAGCGGCGGTAATTTATTGATAACGGAAGAAACCCGGTTTTGTACGTTAATGGCGGCCTGGTTGGGATCGGTACCCAAATTGAATACGATCTGGACTGAAGCTTCCCCGTCATTTCCGGCATCTGAAGTGATGTATTTCATTCCCGGTACTCCGTTGATGGCTCTTTCAAGGGGAATAACCACCGATTTGATCATCAGTTCGCCATTGGCTCCCGGATAATCAGCTGTGATGTTCACTTTGGGCGGCGAAATCGAAGGGAATTGCGTAACCGGCAAACTGGTCATGGCGAGCACTCCCAAAAAGACAATAACCAGCGATATTACAATCGACAGGACAGGTCTTTGTATAAATTTATTAAACATATCTTATTTTTTTAAATAGTTAAAGCCGTTACTCTGCTTTCAATCTCAATCTTGACAATACATCTTTGGGATTCAGGTAATCGAATTTGATCCTGTCGTTATCGTTGGCTTTCTGGATACCGTCCAGCACGATTTTATCTGCTGACGTAATACCGTTCTCCACCACATATAAATCCGGCATTTCTCCTTTTATGGCAATCTCCTTGGATCGGATCACGTTGTTCTTACCTACGATAAATACATATTTCTTGTCCTGGATTTCGTATGTGGCCTTCTGTGGGATAATCAGGGCATTCTTAACGGGAACGGTCATCAGTACCGAACCGGTTTCGCCGTTTTTGAGTAATTTATCCGAATTGGGGAAACTTGCCCTAAAGGCGATATTACCGGTTTCGTTGTCAAATTCACTTTCGATGACCTCTACCCTTCCTTTGTATTTTAAAGGTTCCCCATTGGCTAAAAGCAAACCGACATTGCTACTTGCCCTTGCGCTGATGTGTGTTTGGTATTCGAGGTATTCCGGTTCGGATACGTTAAAGTAGGCAAACATTTTGCTGTTGTCCGAAAGGCTGGTCAACAGTTCTCCTTCGTCTATAAGGCTTCCCAGTTTTTCAGGGATACGGTCTATGGTACCGTCAAAAGGGGCCCTGATTTCTGTAAACGACAAATGAAGCTGAGCCAATGAAACTTCGGCTCTAGCCTGCTCGTACTTGGCTTTGGCAATGGCCTGCTCGCTTTTGGAAACGACATTTTTATCGGCTAAGGTTTTGGTATTCTGAAGTTCTATTTCTGCCGCTTTGGCTTCTGCCTGTGCTTTGAGCAATTCTGCCTCGTACATTTTCGGCATGATCCGGAACAATAGCTGGCCTGCTTTTACAAACTGCCCTTCATCAACATAAATATTCTGCAAGTATCCTTTTTCCTGGGCGCGGATCTCAATATTCCTCACGGAGCGGATCTGTGAAACATATTGTTTGGTGAATGAAGTGTCGATTTGTACGGGATTGGTAACCGTAAACTTTACAGCTTCTTCTTTTTCTTCTTTTTTAGTTGTACAGCTTGTTAGGTACAACAAGGCGATTAGGCCTGTGAACATGGCATTTCTTTTCATGGTATTAAATGGAAATTAAGCGATTGTATACTTGGAACCAAAGTGGTCCCTTGTGAGGTAAAAGCATCAGTCGCCGCTATAAAGCATGCAATGCCTTACAGGTAAGAAGTAAATGTTTGGTATACGCTAAAGAGCATACATGATTACATTTCGGCAACCGATGTATGTGTTTTTCAAATCCTTAGGACTCTTTGCCTAAAGTAAATTGGGGAAGAATAGCCGCAAAAGGGCGTAAAAATTGTAAGTTGCCTTTGAGAGCGATGTACGGTATACGGACGGGATCCGGTGATGTAACAATTATGCAGCAGGCAGAACCGTGCTTCGGCAAATTTGGAGGAACCTCCTGTTTTGACATTGGTACCGTTAAGGCCTTCTTCGTCAAGGTCAAGGTCTCCATCTTCGATTATCGTACTGATATGATTGGTATCGGTAAAACTGGCCTGGCCTTTTTGGGTAAGGTCCTGCGTAAAGGAATGGTTTACCGGCGGATGAGAGGTACCTGCATGCGTATAATCCCCGCCGCCGAGCAGATGGATAAACAAGTAGGCTAAAAATACAATTACTCTCATTTGGAGCACAAAATTAAGGAAAGCATCGAAAGAAAAAAAAAAATCCCGATTCTTAACAAAAAAAAAACATTTCGGTAGTATGAAATCTTCAGCCATAGCCGGAAACCCTTTTCAATTAAGAGCATTTCTGTATTTTACCATCCTGCATCATTTTTTATGTGCCTACTACAATAATTCTCTGATTTTTAGTTATTTTTACGCCTTAAGAACACGAATTTCAAGAGAGATAATATGAACACCGAGAAAAAAATAACGCCGTACAGCAGCTGGTTTCTTTCTCGCCCCAAAACTTCCGGGATCCTTGTCTTCCTCTTCATTTTTGCCATTTTGGATCTTGCTGTGATGCTCCGGTACCAGGTCCTGAAAAAATCGGAAACCAATGAAATGACCATCGCGCTCAATATTGTGGAGCAAAACATCGAGCAATCCTTAAAAAACAGCTACGCCACAACCATTGGGCTTGCCCTTACCATAGACGATAACGGGGAACCCAAAAATTTTCAGGCGGTAGGCCGGCAGCTTTTAAACTCCAATAATTTTATCGATGCTGTCCAGCTGGTGCCCAATGGTGTCATCAAGTACACGTATCCGATGACCGGCAATGAAGCGGCCACGAATTTCAACATACTCAAAAGCCCGGTACACCGCGGGGCGGCCCTTAAAGCAATTGCTTCAAAAAAAATGTATTATGTTGGCCCGGTAGAACTCAAGCAAGGAGGCCTTGGCATTGTGGGAAGGCTGCCCGTTTATAAAAAAGATAAGTTTTGGGGGTTTTCGGCTGTGATCATCAAGTTTTCAAGGTTTGTGAAATCTACAGGGATTGAGACCTTCCACAACCAAAATTTTTATTTCCAGTTTTCAAAGCGCAACATCGAGACTCAAAAGGAAGAGTTTTTCCTTCCCGGCCCGCAGGATTTCAAATCAAAATTATACAAAAGCGTTTCGATTCCCGAAGGCGACTGGAAACTATACGTAATCCGGAAAAACGACCTTCAGATAATAAAATCCCTGACGCCCATATTTTTATTGGCAATGCTCATGGCTTCCATTTGTGGGGTGTTTGTCATTTCTTTTTTAAAGCGGCCGTCACAGCTTCAGAACCAGGTAAAAATCCAGACGGACAAACTCCTTAAAAACGAACTGTTTTTCAAATCCATTTTTGAACATGCCGGATTGGGGATTACGCATACCAATTCGATCAAAGGAAATTTTATCGATGCGAACGACAAATTCTGCGAGCTCATAGGCTATACCCAGGAGGAAATCAAAAAGATCACTTTTATGATGATTACCCATCCCGATGACCTGGATGCCGATTTGAAAAAAATGGAACTGCTAAAAGAAGGCAAACTCGGAGGTTTTTCGCTCGAAAAAAGGTATTTCCACAAAAAAGGCACTATAATATGGGTGAACATTACCGTTACACCGCTTTGGGAAAAAGACGAAATGCCCAATACCCACATGACTATCGTAGAGGATATTACCAAACGTAAGGAATACGAATTTGCTTTGGTCAACTCGCAAAACAATATCGAATCCCTGATCAATACTATCGACGGGATTGTTTGGGAAGGCTATCCGGACAAGCCCGGGGTAACGTTTATCAGTAAAAAATCGGAAGCGATCTTAGGGTATAAATCTGAAGAATGGTTAGAAAATGAAGATTTTTGGTACAACCATATGCATCCGGAAGACAGGGATTGGGTCACAGCGCAAACTTCGGAATATTCCAAAAAAAGAACGCCGCATGTTTTGGAATACCGAATGATCGACAAATCCGGGAATACGGTCTGGCTCCAGGATATCGTGAGTATTTTTGTCGAAAACGACAATTCGATCAAATTCCGCGGCATCCTGATCGATATTACGCAAAACAAACAGTTTGAGCTGGAACTGAACAACACCTTAAACCTGGTCACGCAGCAAAACAAAAGGCTTTTGGATTTTTCGTATATTGTTTCGCACAACCTTCGTTCGCATACCAGCAACATCCAGTCTTTGGCTACCCTAATTGAGGAAAGCGACGACGAAACGGAAAAAACAGAACTCCTGGCGCTACTCAAATCGGTATCGGATACCCTGCACAAAACTATGGACAACCTGAATGAAGTGGTTTCCATCCAAACGCAGGTAAACCCCGTAATCGAATCCCTGGAACTGCAGCCGGTCATCAGTAAAACACTGGAAATCTTAAGCAACCAGATCAAGAGTTCGAAAGCGAAAATCATCAACAATGTACCCGGCTCCGTTACGGTTAATTACAATCCGGCCTACCTGGACAGTGTTATCCTTAATTTTATACTCAATGCCGTCCGTTACCATCATCCGGAAAGAAATCCTGTCATCGAACTGAATTCGTACGAAGAAAAAGAATATATTGTACTTGAAATAAAAGACAACGGAATTGGTATCGATTTAAAGAAAAACGGAAAGAAACTTTTTGGGATGTACAAAACATTTACAAACAATCCCGAATCCAAAGGGATCGGGCTGTTCATCTCCAAAAACCAAATTGATACCATGCAAGGCAAAGTGACAGTGGAAAGTGAGATCAATGTGGGTACAACTTTTAAAATTTACTTCAAAAAATGACCTTAAAAACGATTTGCATCATTGATGATGATCCTATTTATCAGCTCATCACCAAAAAAATCATAGAAAAAAGCCATCTTTTTTCGCAGAGGCAATCCTTTACGGACGGATTTGATGCGCTGCATTTTTTCAGGGAAGAGAAAAGCATACCCGACATCATCCTGCTGGATATTGAAATGCCTGCCATGGACGGATGGGATTTCCTTGACGAATTTTGCGAACTCAAAAAAAGCTTTGACAAAAAGATCTATATTTATATCATCAGTTCCTCGATTGCGAAGGAAGATATCGAGAAAGCCAGCACCTATGGCTGCATCTGTGGTTTCATCAGCAAACCCATCAATCTGGAAAAATTAACCAAAATTGCCAATTCCTAAATATGTATATTTGTGTTCAAATACACGACAATGGACGCTACTTATATTTACGATAAAGATTTCAGCCACATCACTTTCTCACCATACGAAATCACGCAAAAAGAATACGAAAACTGTACTTTCAACCATTGCGACCTGACCCAGTGCATCTTTCAGGGAACTGTTTTTGTAGACTGCACTTTTCATTTTTGTCATTTTAAAGAAGCAAAACTGGGGCATGTAGGCCTTCGGAACGTGCAATTTTTCAATTGTGATTTCACCGCTGTGAATTTTGCGATGACCGACCAGGTAATTTATGAATTCCATTTTAAAGACTGCAAGCTCGACTATTCCATGTTTTACAACCTGAAGCTGCGGAATATGAATTTTACCAATTGCAGCATGGTAAGCGTTGATTTTATGCAGTCCGATTTAACCGAAGCCTTATTTGACAACTGCAACCTGCATTTGGCGGTATTTACAGATGCCATTGCCAATAAAGCCGATTTTTATTCGAGTTATTTCTTCTCGATCGATCCTGAAAAAACCAAACTGAAGAAAGCCATTTTTTCCCAGGAAAACATCAAGGGCTTGCTGGATAAGTATGAAATCATCGTAAAATAATAACGTCATGGATTTAAATAGCTTACATAACATTTCAAGTGCTTTTCCCTCTACGGCGAAGATGCCTGTATTGTTTTTGGGCCATGGCAATCCTATGAATGCGATCGAGGAAAACCAGTTTGTGGCCGGATTCCGTGAGGCGGCCAGAACATTGCCAAAACCCAATGCTATTTTGTGCATCTCGGCGCATTGGTTTACCAAAGGCACAAAAGTCACCGCTATGGAATTCCCGCCAACGATACATGATTTCGGAGGATTCCCACCGGAACTCTACCAAGTACAGTACCCGGCAAAAGGCAGCCCGGAACTGGCCGAAGAAACCCGGCAATTGCTAAGCCCGGCACTAGTGGAACTGGATGAAGAATGGGGCCTGGACCATGGCGCCTGGAGTGTTATCAAACATTTGTACCCCGAAGCGGATATCCCCGTGATCCAGCTAAGTATAGATTATACCAAACCTGCCTCCTATCATTTCGAACTGGCCAAACAACTGAATTCCCTTCGGCATAAAGGCATCCTGATTATTGGCAGCGGCAATATCATCCACAATTTAAGGCTGGTCGATTTCCATCATTTCAACAAAGTAGATTATGGGTTTGACTGGGCTATCGAAGCGCATGAAAAAATCAATAACTGGATGCTGGACGGCAATTACCAACCTATTATAGACTATGGCAAGCAAGGCACGGCCATACAATTAGCCGTTCCGACTCCGGACCATTACCTGCCTCTGGTGTATGCGTTGGGACTAAAGGACAAAAACGAAGAATTGTCCTTGTTCAATGATCATCTGCTGGCCGGCTCCTTGAGCATGACTTCTGTTAAAATACTATAAAAACTAAAAAACACTATGAAAAACACATTAGCCTGCTTGTTGTTATTTTTACTATTATTGAGTTGCGACAAAGAAAATACAATACGGTCAGGGGTTGAAACAAGGGTTTCAGGCAGGGTTACCGATCATTCCGGGGTGCCCATTGCGGATGTCAAAGTGAAAATTGGGGAATTCAGGCAAAAAAACGGATCCTTGTATGTCAATGAATATTTTGAGCGATGGATAGATTCCTCTTCTACCAATTCAAATGGGGAATATGATTTCCTTTTCAAAACAACAGGCAAAGGATCATCCTATACGTTTTTTTTAGCCAATTCGCCTATTGATGAGCAGCATTACTGGGGAGGCACTAATGGTATTCCGATTATGAACCTGGGAGGCAGCTTTACTTTCAGTACCAATCAGTTTTTTTATTTATATCCTTGCGATATCACCTTCAATGCCACTGGTGCAACAGGTTTCCCTTTGTATATTTCCCACGACACAACATTTTTTTCAGATGAGAATTCCCGGATTAATTCAGGTTCGGCTGTTGCCAAAAGGATCTACATTTCCAAATACTATCCGCAAACAGTCACTATAATGAGGGCCAAAACCAATGGGACCATGCAGAAAGCAACCTATTCCTTTCCTGCCAGCAATGCAGAAACCCTGACGACACAAAGCATCACTATAAACGAAACTGATTTTGTTGATATTTAAGAAATAAAAAGGCTGTCTATAATTTGAAGGGAATAAAGTGGGTAACTTTTCTTACTGGACCCAACTGGAAAAAATGGTTTTTGCCATGACCTTCATTACAACATATCTTTAACATCTGGTTTCAGGAAAAAAAAGTATTTTTATCCAATACAAACTACAGATGAACAATACGAACAGCCAAAACGCAGTCCATGCCCTACTTCAGGAATATGAAAAAGCCATTGCGGAACTGCAAAATACCATCCGGGATATTCCAAATCCCGATTTACAATTCCCGATAGATCCCCACACACAAAACCCGGATTGTACCTCTATCCAGATGATTCTGGCCCACGTGGTGAGTTCCGGATATTCCTACGCAAGCTATGTCCGGGCACTGCAAAACAAAAACACACAGCGTCCTGAAAAAACAAACCGGGAATCTGCTTCCGAATATGTGGCGGACCTGAACCAGGTGATCCAATTTACCAGGGACACTTTTGCCGGGATCCGGGATGCTGAACTGGAAGAATTCGATTCCGGAAAAAAAATCCATACCAACTGGGGCCAGCTATACGATATCGAGCAAATGATGGAACATGCCATTGTGCATATTTTGCGGCACAGAAGGCAAATCGAAAGATTCAAAGTAATACTCCAATTCGAAAAAACCACACCATGAGAACGTCCTGCAAGTGCCTGATTTTTATCCTATCGTTATCCGCCGGCTTTACAGCATTCGGCCAGACTGAAAAAGAAAAATTCGGCCAGATTTATACTTTACTGAAACATAAGAGCTTTTTTGAGGCCAAAAATGTATATGCGGGCTATAAGGCACAACTTTCGCCTGTCCACCAAACCTTTACGGAAATTTACCTGGACAATGCTTTTAACCGGTTGGAAGCTTCGAATGAAAAAATAAAAAACCTGCTGCAAAATAATGCAAGGCAGCTGCCTGATTCGCTTCAGCTTCGGCTTTATGAAATAAAAGAAGACAATTCCCTGAAATTATTCGAATACAAAGAAGCCAAAATTACAGCGGAAACCCTGCTGAAAAAATACCCGTCACTTTTGACCACGGAGAAAATAGACGATTTCAAAAACAACCTCAAAATATGGTCTGCCCTGGAAAACATTCCAAAACAGCAAATCGTCATAAAAGACGATAGCCGCATCCGGCTCCATAAAGACAAAGCGGGCCTCGATAACCTTAAAGTCCCGGCCGGTAAAGATTCCCTGGATTTTATTTTTGATACCGGAGCCAATCTTTCCACCACCATACAATCAGTGGCCAAACGCCTGCAGATGCGGATTATCCCGGCAGATATCGAAGTAGGTGCCATTACCGGCAAAACAGTCATAGCGCAGCTTGCCGTATGCGATAAGATGGTATTGGGTTCCATTGAAATCCGGAATGCGGTTTTCCTGGTTTTTAACGATGAAGACCTGGGCTTTCCGCAGATAGGGTACCAGATTTACGGCATTCTCGGCTATCCGGTCATTGCAGCCCTGAAGGAAGTGCACATCACAAAGGACGGTTATTTTATGGTCCCTAAAACCGAAACCACTTTTACCGGCAGCTCCAACATGTCCATGGATGGGCTTACGCCGCTTATTTTTATGGAAAACAAGCAGTATACTTTTGATACCGGTGCCAATGAAACGATCTTATACACAAAGTATTACCTCGCCAACCAGCAGGAAATTGATGCCAAATACCCGAAAACCACTTTAAAATTCGGTGGTGCCGGCGGTTTGGAAGAACACCAGGGATTTTCCATCAATTATGCTCCGGAATTGTTTGGGAAGAAAATCAGTATCGACGGGACCAGCCTGATCCTGGATGCCCCGAAAGACAGGGCCGATTATTTTTACGGGAACATTGGCCAGGACGTCATCAAGAAATTTGACAGGATGATCCTGAATTTCCATAAGATGTTTATCCGGCTCGAATAACATGTATGTGTAATAAAAAAGCCCTTCAAATGAAGGGCTTTCTTTTTTTATTTCAAGCTCATTAAGCTTTGTTCTAAGGTTGCAATCTTGGCCAATGCATCGGCTTCTTTCTTGCGTTCCATTTCAATTACTTTTTCCGGCGCTCCTGCCACAAATTTTTCGTTGGACAGTTTTGCCTGTACCGATTTCAGGAACCCTTTGTTATAGTTCAATTCTTCGGTCAGTTTCGTTATTTCGGCTTCCACATCGATATTACCGGTGATTGGGATGAAATATTCATTCGATTTTACCCTGTAGGACAAGGCGCCGTCTACTTTATCCGAAACATATTCCATAGCGGAGATGTTTCCTAATTTCATCACCACTGCATCAAAATACGCTGAAGCATTTTCGTTGTTTACCGCCTTTAGTTCAACCGCATCCCTAAATGGAATGTTCTTATCTTTTCTGATGGTGCGTATCCCGGAAATAATTTCGGTAGCGAATTCAAAATCAGCAATCAGTTTTTCATTTACCGACGTTATTTTAGGCCATTCGGCAATGATAAGCGCTTGCTCAGGAGTTCTTTCCGTGATATGCTGCCAGATTTCTTCGGTCAGGAAAGGCATGAACGGATGCAATAATTTCAGGTTAGCTTCCAGCATTTCTATCGCTTTGGCGAAAGTAACGCTGTCTATAGGCTGTTGGTAACCCGGCTTGATCATTTCCAGGAACCAGGAACAGAAATCGTCCCAAACCAATTTATAGATTGCCATTAAGGCATCTGAAATCCTGTATTTGTCAAAATTATCTTCAATTTCAACCAAAGTCTGCTGCAACTTGGCCTCGAACCACTCAATCGCCACTTTGGAAGATTCCGGCTGGGCAATCGCATCCGATACTTCCCATCCTTTGATTAATTTAAAAGCATTCCATATTTTATTGGTGAACGCTTTCCCCTGGTTGCATAATTCTTCATCGAACATGATATCATTACCGGCAGAAGCACTCAACAGCAATCCTACACGTACGCCATCGGCACCAAATTTTTCAATCAGGCCAAGCGGTTCCGGGGAATTACCCAATTGCTTGGACATTTTCCTTCCTTGCTTATCACGTACCAATCCGGTCAGGTATACGTTGGTAAACGGTTTTTCTCCGGCATATTCATATCCTGCAATAATCATCCTGGCTACCCAGAAGAACAAGATATCCGGACCTGTAACCAAGTCATTCGTTGGGTAATAATATTTGAAATCCTCATTTTCAGGATTCATGATTCCTCCGAAAACGGCCATTGGCCATAACCAGGACGAGAACCAGGTGTCTAGTGCATCAGCATCCTGAACCAGGTCTGAAACCTGCAAAGATGCGTTTCCTGTTTTTTGCTGTGCCAATTTTACAGCGTCTTCGATATTTTCGGCAACCACGAAATCTTCTTTTCCGTCACCGTAATAATAGGCAGGAATCTGTTGTCCCCACCATAACTGGCGCGAAACGTTCCAATCCCTGATGTTTTCCAACCAATGGCGGTACGTATTGTTAAAACGGGACGGGTATAATTTTACTTCTTCCGTTTCCAAAACCGCTTTGATGGCCGGTTTCACCAAATCTTCCATCCTTAAAAACCACTGGTCTGACAAACGCGGCTCAATAACGGCTTTTGTTCTTTCTGAAGTCCCGACATTATTGATATGGTTTTCAACTTTGGCCAAAGCACCAATTGTTTCAAGCTCTTTGGCTATTTCTTCGCGCACTACGAAACGGTCTTTCCCTTCATAATGCAACCCGAAACTGTTTAATGTGGCGTCATCATTAAAAATATCAATGATTTCCAGGTTGTGCTTCTCTCCCAGTATTTTATCATTTACATCGTGGGCCGGCGTCACTTTAAGGCAACCTGTTCCAAATTCCATATCCACATATTCGTCAAAAATAATCGGGATGACACGGTTGCAGATAGGAACAATCGCTTTTTTACCTTTCAGGTGGAAATAACGCTCGTCTTCCGGATGGATGCAGATAGCCGTATCCCCTAAAATGGTTTCAGGACGAGTAGTTGCAATGGTTACAAACTCGTTGGATCCTTCGATCTGGTATTTTAAATGGTATAATTTCCCTTGGCGTTCTTCATAGATCACTTCTTCGTCAGACAATGTTGTTTTGGCTTCCGGGTCCCAGTTTACCATACGGTAGCCGCGGTATATCTGCCCTTTGTTGTATAAATCTACAAACGAGCGGATTACGGAAGCCGACATATCGGGATCCATCGTAAATTTGGTCCTGTCCCAATCGCAGGAACAACCCAATTGTTTCAGTTGCTCGAGGATAGTCCCACCGTATTTGTCGGTCCATTCCCAGGCATGCTTTAAGAACTCCTCGCGGGTCAGGTCGTTTTTGTTGATTCCTTCGGATTTCAGTTTAGCCACTACTTTGGCTTCCGTAGCAATAGAAGCGTGGTCCGTCCCGGGAACCCAGCAGGCATTAAAACCTTTTAGGCGTGCGCGGCGGATCAGTACATCCTGGAGTGTATTGTTCAGCATGTGGCCCATGTGCAAAACCCCTGTGACGTTGGGCGGAGGAATTACTATGGTGTAAGGTGTCCTATGGTCAGGTTTCGAATGAAAATAATTATTTTTCATCCAGTAATCATACCATTTCTGTTCTGCTGTTTTCGCTTCAAATTGGGCTGGGATTGACATATGCTGTTTTATCGTTGATTCGTTTATATTTAATTGGTTGTAAAAAACTTCTTTCATTTGCCTTAAAAAAAGAAAACAAATTTTGGTATGCTTTTTGCAACTGTATGCAAAAGTAAGTAAACTGCTCAAATATAAAAAGTGCGTTAAAATATTTGTATGTTTACAGAAACAAAACTATTTTTACTAATAATATTAATTAATTTGATAATGAAAAAATTTTTAACCTTTATGGCAATTGCGGCTTTTGGTTTTACATCTCAAGCACAAACAGGAGCAAAAATTGAGTTTAAAGACAAAGATAACACCATCGATTACGGCACTGTAACTAAAGATAGCGATAGTGGGATCAGAACTTTTGAATTTACAAATACCGGAGATCAGGATCTAGTGATTACAAATGTTCAATCCTCTTGCGGATGTACGGTTCCTACCAAGCCGACTGAGCCGATCAAACCTGGGAAAACGGGTAAAATCGATGTCAAATACAATATGAACCCAGGCCCTATCCGTAAAACCATAACCGTAGAATCCAATGCGGTAAACTTTGAAGGCGGTAAAGTGGCCCTTAAGATTAAAGGTACCGTTATCGTTCCCGAACAGGTAAATATGATGGAAAAGAAAAAGACTTTGCCAAGCAACTAAAAATAAAATAGAAAGCCCCTTAACGGGGCTTTTTTTATAGTATTTTCTTAAGTTGGATTTTGATTTTTAAAATCTCTCCTTTATTACGCTCAATCTCCAGGAAAATCACACGTCCTTCTTCTGACTGCATCAGGTCATTGATTTCCTGCAATTTATAATTGAAAGCATTTCTTCCGTTGATCTTCCTGATGATGTCTCCTTTTTTAATCCCTGCCAAATCACCGGGCGAATCTTTCCTGACGGCTGAAACTTCATACAAAGGCTTTAACTTAAATTCATATTTCACATTGGTAGGCCGGTCATCAAATACCGTTTTTGTGTTTTCGCTTTTTACAAATTCAGTCTTCAGCTCAACCTTTTCCTCCACCCATTGCAACCCTGAATGCTGGAATTCAATCCCGCTCATACTGTAATTAAAGGGATCGTAAAAATTAAGGTTCTTTTTTAAATACATTCTATTATGGGCATAATCGAAAAGAACGGTAAACCTTTTCAAAATTTCGGAACCTAAAGAACCGTTCCTTCCTTCCACCATACTCACACTTTGCAACGATTGTCCGTCCGGAAAGGAAGTTGTTGGAAAATCAATATCTTTTTCCCCAATCCTTATTTTATCGATCCTGGAGCGTTTTCCGTAAATATCCCCGCTGAAACCCCGGCCTAAAAAATCATCAAAATATTTCTCCGGCACGGTAATCGTATTTTTATTCTCAAACAACCACAAAGCATCGCTTCCGCCGGTGTCTACCAAAAGTTTTGTCCGTATTTCTTTGGAATTCAAACTTACCGTAGCTTCAATATAAGGTTTTTCCAGCTCCAATGAAAGAGGCACTCCTTCAAATTTCTTAAGTTTTTTTGGTGGAAAGGCCTCGCTGTTTTTGTAAACGATGATCTTTTTCTTGCTGTAATTGATTTCGATGAAATTATCCTTAAAAAAATGGTATCCCAGGATACCATGCACCGGAATGCCCAATTGTGAAGAAAAATTAATGTCCTGATCCAGGACTATGTAAATTTCATGGTTGTCATCTACTAAATCACCAATGGCAATTTTGTTCTTTTTGGAATGGAGCGCATCGATCGATTTGCCATCGCCCAAACCTTTTATCTTGATTTTTTCTACACTATTGAACTGAAGCGAATCTGTATCTTCCAAACTGAAAAGAACGGTTTTCTCAACTCCTGTGTCTAATAAAAAATTAAGGCTTACCCCATTGACCTTAATGGGAATGATAGCCAGGTTATTGCTAAGCTGAAAAGGGATTGTTATCTTCTTTTTATCTGAAATAAAATGAAACCCTTCCTGGGAAAATGCGGTCAAAAAATAGAGTACAAAAAAAGCAGACAAGTAAATTTTCTTCATCAACAGGTGTTTTTATAAAGTTAGCAATAATACTGCAAGAAAAATTAGTATTAACAATATTCCAACACTTTTTTGGGCCATTTATTAATAAAAAATCGCAAATTTGCATTTCAAATCTTATTATCATGCCAAAAATATCAAACAAAGGACATCAAATGCCGGAATCTCCTATCAGGAAGCTGGTTCCCTACTCGGAAATTGCAAAGAAAAAAGGCCACAAAGTATACCATTTAAACATTGGGCAACCGGACATAAAAACTCCTGAAGTAGCTTTAAATGCAGTAAAAAACGCTGATATTCAAATATTGGAATACAGCCATTCTGCAGGATTTGACAGCTACAGGACTAAATTAGCGCTGAGTTACCAAAAAATCGGGCTTCCTATCAACAAAGAAGACATTATTGTGACCACAGGAGGTTCTGAAGCCTTGTTATTTGCGATGGGAAGTACTATGGATGCCGGTGACGAAATCATTATCCCGGAACCGTTTTATGCCAATTACAATGGGTTTTCAACCGCTTCAGGCGTAAAGGTAATACCGGTAATTTCTACTTTGGATGAAGGATTTGCATTGCCTCCTATTTCAGAATTTGAAAAATTGATTACCCCTAAAACAAAAGCCATCCTGATTTGCAACCCTGGAAATCCAACCGGGTATTTGTATTCCGAATCAGAAATACAACAATTGGCGGAGCTGGTTAAAAAGCATGACCTGTTTTTAATTGCAGATGAAGTGTACCGCGAATTTACATACGATGGATACAAACACTATTCTATCATGAATGTGCCCGGGATTGAGGAAAATGCGATCATGATTGATTCTGTTTCCAAAAGATACAGCATGTGTGGAGCCCGTATTGGTTGCATTGTTTCGAAAAACAAAGACCTTATGGCCACTGCTATGAAATTTGCACAAGCAAGACTAAGCCCTCCTACTTTTGCACAGATTGCCAGCGAAGCTGCTCTTGATACCCCGCAAAGTTATTTTGACGAAGTCATTACAGAATACAAAGAACGCCGCGATACGCTTATCACCGAATTGAATAAAATCGAAGGTGTAAAAGTAGCCACGCCAAAAGGAGCGTTTTACTGCATCGCACAACTTCCGGTACAGGATGCCGATGATTTTGCGCAATGGTTGCTTGAAACTTATGATTTTAATGGCGAAACCGTTATGGTAGCTCCTGCCGCAGGATTTTATTCTACTCCGGGTGTAGGCAAGAATGAAGTTAGGATTGCTTATGTACTCAAAAAAGAAGATTTAATCAAATCGGTTCAGATCCTCGGAGAAGCTTTAAAAGTATATAACGCTAACAAATAATAAGGATCGTAATAAAAAATCTACATTTTCTTTATAAATAAAAAAGGCTTCCAAATTGGAAGCCTTTTTTATTGTATGCTATCATTTATCTTTTTAAAGCGAAATGGGATTTAAACTCTTTATCTTGGTTCTCTTCGGTATAATACACGATAAACCAGTAATCTGTTGCCGGTAAAGGTAAGTTGTTGAAGGTTCCATCCCATCCTGTAGACGACGGACGGATCTCTTTCAATAATTTACCAAACCTGTCAAAGATATAAATTTTTGCATTAGCTTGACCACTCAAAGCCGAAATATTCCATCGGTCGTGATAACCGTCCCCGTTTGGCGTAAAGAATTTCGGATAGTCGATAATGGTGGCATTTACCGAAAGCACACCGCACTGATTTACATCCCTTACACGGATAATATGGTCACCCGAACCAACATTGGCAAACACGTTGCTGCTCTGGAATCCTCCATTGTCAATCTCGTATTCGTAATTGCCTGCCGGGGTCGCATTGATGGTAATGGTCTGCACTTCTGCAAAATAATTCGAGGTTTCCACCGTGATGGATTGCGGAGGCGATGATGTACCCACCGTAGTATCTACCCGCAGCGAAGTACAGCCCGTAGCGACATTCACCGCCTGGACACCATACGTACCCGGAGTAGTCACCACATACATGTTTTGGGTTTCACCGGCAATCGGTACCGCTGTCCCTGAACTCAAGTTGTACCATACAAAATCGAAAGCGGTATTATCCAGCCCTGCATCCAGGGTATAGGTATTCAATACGGCTCCTGTCTGGCTGTCCACACAAACATAGCCCGGATACAATACCGGCTTAGGCAATTCCCTAACCGTTACCGTAATGGCCGCTCGTGGGCTCTCACAACTTGAAGTCGTCTGGCTCACATAATATGTAGTCGATCCTGCCGTAGCCGTACTTGGGGTTGGTGCCGTAGCACTGCCTGTTCCACCGGTGGCTGCTGTATACCATAATAAATTCGTTCCTGTAGCACTTAAGGCCGTAGCCGTAGCATTCTGG